>JAWLAG010000001.1 GCA_041395505.1 Steroidobacteraceae bacterium | reverse complement strand
CAATCTTGGAAACGACAGCGATGCTATCTCCAGAGGCGGTCACGCCTATCGCGGAAGCCATATTCGCGAAGCCTGGAGTACGCGTCGTGGAGGCATACTCGGATTTCGATGCCGAGCCGCGTGAGTTCACTTCGGTGGAGAGCTTAGTCTCGTACTGCAAGAGCTGCGCCAGGCTCCCAGGGAGTCTGGTGTACCTCTTTTTGCACTATTCGGACATGGGTGGTCGGTTGGTCCGTGAGACGGTAAATCTGGCGCCCGGAGCCGTGCCAGGTCATAAGCTTCGATATACATGGAACGGGTGGGGGCTTATTTGTGTTCAGCTCTATCTGGCCGACGCGCGCAACCGCTCTAGAATCGTCGCCAACTCCGAGGCGCGTGCCTCCAAGTGGGCAAACACGATTCCGGAGTACGATTCGCCCGACAGCTGGAATTGGCCGGTCATACAGAGGCACGTAAGGAGGCTACAGCGTGTCCTTAAGCGAGTCGCCTAACAAGAACATGCAGCGCGCCGTGAACGATAAATTGCTCGGCCGCGGGCGACCGAGCCTGGTGCCTCGATCAGCTCCACGCGCCCGCGTGCCGACAGGTCAGCGTGCGGGCGCTGATGTGGGCCGTTAGGCGGCACTGGAACCTTACCGCGGCGACTGTGCATGTCTCCAAACGAGCGGCAGTGAGTGGAATGACCCGATACATCAAGATTGCCCTTGTCTTCTTCGTGGCCCTTCAAGGGCTGGTTGGTGGTGTCGGTAATCTGGCGGGTCTGTCGACTACTTACAACACCGTCGCCGGAGTTCTTTCCATGGAGGGCGTTCCAGCATCGGTCCCTCGCATCTTTGCGGTAAATGCAGCGCCACTCATCTGGATCGGCGTCTGCTGGATCTTCTTGTTAAAGCTCGCAACCGGCGTAACTGGTGCGATTGGTGTTTGGCAACTCTGGTGGAGACGTAATGCGTCTTCGGAAGAGTTTCAGGCAGCGAAGCGATGGGGACTTATTGCTTGTGGCTTCTCGATTTTGATGTTGTTCGGAGGGTTCATAGTTATTGGTGCGACGGTTCTGTTTATGTGGCAAACGGATACTGGGCAGGTCGCTTTCGAGGGCGCCACGTTTTTCCTCCTTGCCTTAGGTGTCGTAGCACTCTTTCTAAATCTGCCTGACGCTGAACTGGGAGTAGATCGGAGTGCCGCCTAACATGGCGCTGCAACGGACCTGTCGCATTGTCACGCGGTTTGCATTCGCAAACCGCGCGCCAGGCCGCTGAGCTTGGTTGTTAGCCGTCATAAGGATCGGCCCCCTGCTCGCCGCGCTTATCTTTTCCGCAAGCGCATGTGGCGCTACCACCGAGCAACTTCTGGCGCAGCTAAACTCTGCGCGTTCTTTGTGGGCTCAACGCGGGCCCGTCAGTTATAGCTTTGTAATTTCGGACGGCTGTTTTTGCCTTAGCCCTGCTTACAACGGGCCGCTTCTCGTCACAGTAAGGCCCGGCAGACCGATTCGCCTAGTTTATATCGGCCGCTCGACGCGTAAATACGCGAAGGGAGACAGAGTAACGATCGAGACACATCTGCGCACTGACATTCCTCAGCTCTTCGACTGGATCGAAAAGGCAATTCGCGCATCGCCAGCTGCCTTCTTTACGCTAGAGTACGACAGTGTCGATGGTCACCCAGTAAAGGTGGAGCTTGACGATCCGACGTGGGAAGACGAACAGACAATCATTGCCATTGAAAGCTTTCGCCGTCATGACGGCTAACTACGCGTTGCAGCAGAAGGGCGGTGGCAGTTTCGTTTAACGGGGTGTAGGTGAGCCTGAAAGACAAAGTGCCTTCGAGAAGGTTGTCCCATCCGCCCTCTGCTGAACGCGGGCGTTAGGTGGCACTTCAGGGGAACTATTTGCCGTCTGCAGTCTCACCTCGTGACTTATGCGAGGGCGAGAAACTGACAGAACGGCTGCTTCAGGAGTAGACATGTTTGGCAGCATCGACAAGAGCAAAGGCCTTCTCTTTGTCACGCATGACCTCGGACAGTCGATTCGAAACACGCAGCAAGCAATGCGTGAAGAGATTGAGCGTCTAGATGGAAATCGATTGCTGAGCACTCCGGTCGCCGACCTAGTTACCTACTTTGCCGAGAAGTACAAGATTGAGCCGCTCACCCTCCACAAGGACAACTGGTATGCCGACACCAAGGAGGTTCGGGTCGATGTTCGCTACGATTCAATGCGGTGGATTGACGACAAGAGCCGACCGGCTTTGGTTGCCGGTGAGCGGACGGAAGTACATATTCCATTCGAGGGCGAGGCCGAGCTCTTCTATTCGAGCGCAAACACGTACAGTTCGAACCCTCCGCGGGCCGCAATTGAAGGCAGCGAGCTCGTTCTCCGCTATGAAATGCCAGCGGACGCTCCGCGAGAGGTCCGCCCTCTCGTTGACCAGGACCTGCGTACTATCGAGCAACACATCGGCTGGCAGAGGCCCATGATCGACGCTCACAATTCGACGCTTGCAGGTATAGCCCAGCAAGCCATTGACGGTCGCCGCAAGCGCTTGCTCGACCAGTCTCGGCGGGCCGATGCCCTTGGCATTCCTGTAAGACGACGCGATGGTGCGCCGCAGACCTACGCCATTCCAACTGCACGCAAGAAGGCCGCCCCCTCACTTCCGCGGGCCACCACTACGAAGTTCGAACCAGAACCCACGTGGGCGATGGAGCAGTATGAGCAGGCTCTAAAGATCATGCAGGACATGGCGCTCGTGATGGAGCGCAGCCCGGATGCTTTCAAGGCAATGGATGAAGAAGCCTTGCGCCAACATTTTCTGGTCCAACTAAATGGGCAGTTTGAGGGTAAGGCTACCGGTGAGACCTTTAACATGAGCGGCAAGACGGATATCTTGCTGCGAGAAGGTAACCGCAATGTATTTATTGCGGAGTGCAAGTTCTGGAAGGGACCAAAGGCATTCGGAGAGGCCGTTAATCAGCTCCTGGGCTACGCGACGTGGCGCGACGGTAAGACTGCAATTCTCATTTTCAACCGCGGAACCGATACGACCACCGTACTTGCCGGTATTGATGCAGCGGTCAAGGCTCACGCCAGTTTCAAGCGCGCCATCGAATGGCCGCATGAAAGTGCGTTCCGGTATGTTCTGCGCAGCAACGACGACGCAAATCGCGAAACGCTAGTAACTGTTCTAGTCTTCGAAGTGCCAAAGTAGATGATCCATTTCAAGGCGAGACAGCGGTCGTGTACCTGATGGAGGCCCCTTATCGTCTCGGGCTGGAGGCCCTGTGCGCGGTGCCACCTAACAACTCGTTGCAACGGCCGTGAACGATAAAGTGCCCACCCCTATGGGCTGGCGTGCGGCCGCTGAACTCGGGCGTTAGACAGCAGAGGAACGATAGTGCATAGCGAAGGTGTTCCATACACGACGGTTAAGGTCGACGCAGCGGCGATCGTCGATTGTCCTTCCTTCCACTCAGTGTTCTCAGAGGCATTCGGCTTTCCCGACATCTACGGACGCAACATGGATGCCTGATCACGAGTGTTGGATGCCGAGACCTGGACCCCGGACGATTGCTCGGTATAGCGAGCACTTCAAGGCGACAGTAGTTCGGTTGAGCGATTTGCCTGGTGTTGCTGTGCAGTATGTAGCAGCTATTTTCATTCATCCATTCATGCTGTCTCGTTGGCGCAAGCAGGTGCGTGAGGGGTTGATTGTGACGAAGGGCGTGAAGTTGGATGAGGCAGTGAGTGCTCAGCTCAAGGAATTGCGCAAACTCAAGAAGGAGCACGATCTACCAAAAAAGCCATCACTTCACTTCGGCGCGACGAGCGAAGTCTTCGCGTTCATCGAACACTGTGAAGGCGCCTACCCGATCCGAATGACGTGCCGACTGTATGGGGTGAGTGCCGCGGCTGACGGGGATCCCAATGTCGCAGCGCACTGGCGGGTTGAGCCTCGCCGCGAACCGGCGACGAACCAGGAATCGGCTGCATCGCGGAAACGGGAGCGCTCGTGCGCGATCCAGCGCGGCCGCGGCCGCATCGAGGGTTGATGCGCGCTGCCGACATCGTGCCGGGTTTGCTGCTGCCGGTCGCGCTCGCTCTGCTTGGGCAGACCCTCGCGCACTGGCTCGGCATCACGGTCCTCGGTTTGCCGCGCAGCCCGATTTCCGGCATCACGCTCGCCATCCTGCTCGGACTCGTCCTCGCGAACCTCGTTGCGCTGCCTGAGCGGCTGCGCTCAGGATCGCGCTTCGCATTGACGACGGTGCTGCGCCTCGGCATCGTATTGCTCGGGCTGCGGCTGTCGCTCGCCGAAGCCGGCGAGATCGGCTTGCGCGCGCTGCCTGTGATCTTTGCGGCCATCGTCACGGCACTGCTGCTCGTGCGCTGGCTCAGCCGCCGGTTCGAGCTGCCGCCGCGGCTCGGCGCGCTGATCGGCGTCGGCACCAGCATCTGCGGAGCGACGGCCATCGTTGCCACTGCGCCCACAATTGGCGCCCGCGAAGAAGAGACCAGCTATGCAGTGGCCTGCATCGCGCTGTTCGGACTCATCGCGATGCTGCTCTATCCTTTCGCCGCGCACTGGCTGTTCCAGGGCGAGGCGCTTCGAGCGGGCCTGTTCTTCGGTACCGCCGTACACGATACGGCGCAGGTCGTGGGCGCTGGCATGGCCTATCGCGAATACTTCGGCGATGCGCGCGCACTCGAAGTCGCGACGGTGACGAAGATGGTGCGCAATCTCGCAATGATCCTTGTGATTCCGCTCATGGCGATCGCCTATCGGCCGGCAACCGTTGCGCCCGGCGCGCAGGCAGGAACGGCCCCGCGATGGTACCAATTCGTGCCGTTGTTCGTGATCGGCTTCGCGCTGATGAGCCTGCTTCGCACCCTGGGCGATCTCGGCGACAGGCCTTTCGGCTTGCTTTCGGCCGAGCACTGGCGCGCAGCGATCGGCGTGATGGGTACGGTCGCGGACTACCTGCTTGCCACGGCCATGGCCGCCGTCGGACTGTCGACGCGTCTTGCGACTCTGCGCGCAATCGGACCACGGCCGCTGCTGGTTGCCCTGTTCTGTGCGCTCGCGGTTGGCACGGTGTCCGCCACGGCGATCGAGCTGCTCTACTGAGCGAATTCCTCGCACAGGGACGCTCGCTCCCCATCGACGCGGGGCCCACGAGCGAATTTCAGGAGCAAGCCTAGTATTCACCCGGGACGTTCCGAGAGAGAATGAGATTGATGCGCGCGAGCGGTAGCCGGAAGCTTTGGTCATGGCGGAAAGGGTTGGTTGCGACCGAAATTCCGTTTCGGCGACACGGTCTTAACCAGAGTCCAGCAGGCAACGAGACGCAACATGCATGTATGGATCGATAGCAAAGTTCATAGTAGATTCTCGTGACACAGGCGCTCGTGGCATCAAGGTGTCATTGATGATCCCACATGCTGTTGACGCTCTTTTCGTCGCGACCAATCTCAGGATCGGCCGTAGACCCTCGTGCCTGACGCCACGAATGCTAAACTCGGCGTTCACCCTGATCGCCACCGCGTTGTCGATCGCAGGCTGCGCTTCGAGGTCGCACGCGAGGAGTGGACGCCGGTGATTAACACCATCGTCCCCGAAACGGTCGATGTTCGCCCGAATGGTGTCTATTTATTCGTGTCCGGTCAATTCTTGTAGACACAGTTACTGTTTATTCCATACCCCGCGTGCCCGACAATGCACCTTTCGAAGGCGGACAAATCCAGGTTCCGAGAAATTTCTCCGTGTGTCTAAGATATGAGCCTGCGATTGCGACGCCTGAACGGCCTGGATCATCTTTCGTGGCTAAGAACATACTTTGCGAGGGTTTGCACCACTTGTGAGTCCCGCACGATGCGCGGAGGGGAAGTACGCGGTTGCCTATGGGCTGTACTCATTTGGTAAGTTAGGCGTATTGATGAACGACGATTGCTCAATTTCGTCACGTTCCATCAGGTCAAAGGCCAATTGGGCAATGCGTTGGCTCGTCGCCGCTGCTGTGTGAGCGTGCCTTCGATTTCGAAAAAAGGTGATCGATGTGCGAACCCCTGGCGAAATTAGAAGACTTGGATTGGTTCAGAAAGACGGGTTCCTGTGGATTGCAAGCGCTTTCATACTGTACTTCGGACTGCCAATTGTCGGCATCCGCTGGTCCAATTGGGTGGCTCTGGCAGTTCTTGTGTATGCGGTTTTCAGGCTGTCACGTGCCCTAGGTCACTCGGTCCTTCTAAGTGTCGCATTGAGCATCGCGTCGGCATTCGCGCTTCTCGGCCTTGTCTGCTTTTTCGTCCTTAACGTCAAAGCAACAAAGGCACTCAGGTACGCTGGACTCAAGGTCGGATTCTTTGGTGTGAACGAGCATGATCTGCCAAGAGAGCAATAGCATGTCGCCCAAATGTTCTATATGGTCTCTCCCGCTGAGCAAGAGACTGGTCGACAACGGTGGCACATTGGGAGGTTTGTGCACCCGACTGGGTGGCACGCAGCGTCGATTGTTCGAGGCGCCACTCCCATCGAAAAAGGAGACGCAATACATCTGGGGCATGACAGCTATCGCAGCGGGCCGTCCATGCCGATGTACTTGGATGCGGCCGCTGAATCCCAACTTTAGGAATCGAAAATGCTCCGACCGACCTTAATCTTGTTAGTCACGGCTGCGCTTGCCGGTCCTGCTCTTGCCCTGTATGACGCAAAACCCGACGAAGCACTGGCTGCCTCGCAAGGGGCCTGGACTGGCTCTCTCACCTACCGGGATTACAGTCAGCCTGATCGGCTTGTCGCATTGCCTGTCAAAAGGTTTGTTGCATTGGCGGGCCCCGACGTCCTGGAGCTTGGCAAGCATGAGGTGCCAAGCACAGGTGAGCCCGTTTTCCGCAATCGCTATGTTTTCAGGCGCTGATGCCCAAGCCCTCGCGAAATCCGAGCGCCAAACCGTTGCCGTTCGTGGAACCCGACGACGCCATTGCGCGTCGCGTACGCCAGACATGCATGGCACTTCCAGGCACCACTGAGACCAATTCCTGGGGTCATCCTAATTTCAAAGCCAATGGACGCATTTTCGTTACGCTTGAATGGATGCAACGCCGTCCATCCATTGCTTTGCGACTGACCTCGACCGACATTACGTCCCTGTCACGGAAACCCGGCTATTTCCTTACTCCCTATGGCAGAGGGCAATGGATAAGCGTATGGGCCGACAGGCGGCTCGACTGGCGTACAGTTAGCGGCCTCATCCGCAAAAGCCATGATCTGACATCGCAGAAGCGTCTCGCTGCGCCAACCAAGGTAGCGACAAAACGGCGCAAGGCGAAGTAACAGCGTCGGGTCACGACGCTTGTTCAGGCCTGGCGCATTCGCTCAGGTGCCTGGCAAAGACGTATCGCTTCGCGAATGATGCCGGCATCGCCGATGTGATTGATCAGCAGTAGCAGCAGGCGTGCGTTGACGCGGGCGCTGTCCTCTTCACTGCGGCCGTTATGCAGCCTGACCAGTTCCTCGTAGATATCATCCGGGTAGCCGATGCTCCTGCTCGTTCGTAGTGCGCTCATTCACATCTCCCGCCCGTGGCCGTCTGCCATGCCCGCGCAATGCGTTTCGTGTCGGGTTTGCGCCATCGGGCTGCCACATATTGATCCGGTCGTATCAAACTGGCACTGCCTGGCGAGAGGTCATAACGATCGCCAATGAGCTGCGCGTCGCCGGCGGCGTCGGCGATGTCAAGGCGCGCAATCCCTGGCGGCAGTTCGCCCCGCCAGCCGTTCGTCAGCAACACGAATCGCTCGCCGAGTTTGCCCAACAGCCATTCGCCGTCCCAAGGCGCATCGAGCGCCGGTGAGCCAGGTGCAACACCCTGCCAGCTCGCGCCGGCCTCGTCAGGCGTGTTGAGCGCGCTCAGCGGATAACTGACTGCCGTCGACAAACGGCCCGAATTCACCCACGGACGCGCGAATTCGTAATCGCGCGCAAGTCCCAGCACCGCGTCGCGCAAGCTGCGGCTCGCGGCCGACTTCGGCGTCAGGAAATCGGTCGAGCGAGTCGAATTGCGGATATTCTCATCGGCCGTGACCGTCGCCTCGTAGTTGTAGCTCTCGAGCAGCAGCGCTGCCGCGCCGCCGCGCAGTATCAGGTCGAGCTTCCATGCCAGGTTGTCGACATCGGCGATACCGCCGTTGGCGCCGCGGGCGCCGAACGGCGAGACCAGGTGCGCGCTGTCGCCGACGAAGAGTACACGGCCGTGAACAAATCGTGCCATTCGCCGGCATTGAAACGTATAGACGCTGTACCACTCGCGGGTAAATTGCACCTGCGAACCCAGCATGCCACGTACTAGCGGCTCGACACGCTCGGGCCGCGTGCAAGCCTCGCGATCGATATTCCAGCCCAGCTGGAAATCGAGCCGCCATACGTCGTCGGGTTGCTTGTGCAGCAGCGCCGATTGTCCGGGATTGAACGGCGGATCGAACCAGAACCAGCGCTCGGACGGCCGCTCGCCGTGCATCTTGATGTCGGCGATGAGGAAATTGTCCTCAAAAATGCGCCCCTCAAAATCGAGCTGCATCAATTCGCGCACCCGCGAGCGGTGACCGTCGCAGGCCAACAGCCAATCGGTCCGCAGGCGATACCGTTGTCCTGCGCATTCGATATCGGCCACGACTCCGTCATCGTCCTGCGACATGGCGACGAGTTCATGACCCCAGCGAATATCCACGTTTGGGAGCGAAGCGAGGGCGGCAACCAGAAACTGCTCGACATAGTACTGCTGCAGATTGATGAAACCCGGCATCTGCTGGTCTTTGACCGGCAGCATGTCGAACTGATAGATCGGCGCCGGGTCGGCGCCCCAGAACACCTTGCCGACGTTCCAGACGACGCCTTTGCCCAACATGGTCTCACCGACACCCAGGCGATTCCAGATGTCGAGTGTGCGCTTGGCGTAACAGATGCCCTTGGAGCCGGCGGCGATGAAATCGAGACGATTGAGCACGACGACCCGGTGGCCCTTGCGAGCAAGGTCGAGCGCCAGCGTCAGGCCAACCGGCCCTGCGCCGACGATCAGCAGGGGCAGACGGGATTCACCTGCGGCAGGCGCGGGTGTCGCGCCGACTTCCTGCCAGACTGGGATACCGGATCGTTCTGCCATACGCCGACCTTGCAGCGGGGCAGGTCAGCCCTGCAATTGCGCCCAGACTTCGCGGTCGCGTTCCATGGTCCAGATCCGCGGCCAGTCGATACCGTCGAACTCGTCCCACAGCCGTTGCACGTCGAAGGGCAGGCAGTGTTCGAATATCGGCCAATGACCGAACTTTGGCGCAAGTGCCGCATGGGTCAGTTCGAAGGCCTGCTTCAGCGTGCCGCGTCGCTCATGCACCTGGCCGACCTTGTCGATCATCACGGTCAGGAATTCGCGCGTCTGTTCGACTGCTGCGTCGCAGGCCGCCACGCCGCGGGCGACAGCGCCGCGACCGCCAATCAGCTTCTCGGCGCGAAAGCGTTTTACATGATCCAGCGTGCCGCTCGCCCAGTCACGATGAAAAGCATCACCGGTATAAAGCGCCGCCTGCGCCTCGACCAGATCACCGGCAAAGAGCGTACGTTGCTTGTCGTACCAGACGACGATGTCGCCGGCCGTATGCCCGCGGCCGCAGAACTGCAGGTCGAGGTGACCACGCTTGCCGCCGAGTTCGATCGTCATGTGATCGGAGAAGGTCGCATCCGGCCAGGTGAGGCCGGGTATGGACTGCGGTTCCTTGAACAGTCGCGGCATGCGGCCGAATTCGCTGTCCCAGTCCTGCTTGCCGCGCTCCTCGATCAGCCGACGGGTCGTATCGCTGGTGATGATGACTTCGGCATCGAAAGCGCTGGCGCCGAGGACGCGTACGGCGTGGTAATGCGTCAGCACCAGGTACTTGACCGGCTTGTCGGTCAGTTCGCGCAGCTTGGCGAGCCATTCGCGCGCCGCCACGGGTGTCGCACGCGCCTCGATGCAAACCAGGAAGTCCTCGCCTTCGATGGCGCCGACATTCGGATCACCCTCTGCCGTCAGTGCGTAGACGCCGTCGCCCAGCACCTCCAGTGTTTCCTTCTTCTCGGCCGTATCGGCCGATGAAGCAAACGGCTTGCTCATCAGCTTACGCGGCCGCGTTGATGATCTTGATCGTCGTGTACGCTTCGAGACCCTCTTCGCCGAACTCGACACCGATACCGGAACACTTGATGCCGCCGAAAGGCACATGCGGGGCGATCTCGGCATGCTTGTTGATGAATACCGTGCCGGCCTCGAGGCGCGCGGCCACGGCCTGCAGCTGCTTCTTGTCGCTTCCCCACACCGAGGCATCGAGTCCGAAGTCCGTGCCGTTGGCACGGCGGATCACGTCGTCGAGATCGGTGTAGCGGATTATCGGCAGCACGGGCCCGAATTGTTCCTCGTCGACCAGACGCACGCCGTCGCTCAATTCGGTCATGAATGTGACCGGATAGAAATAGCCGGGGCCCTTGGTAGGCTCGCCGCCCAGGATGGCCTTGGCGCCGTGCTTCTTGGCGTCCTCGACGAGTTCGATGACGCGCTTGTACTGGCGCTCGTTCTGCAAGGGGCCGAGCAGGCTCCCTTCGGCCATGCCATTGCCCATTGGAATCTTGGCGGCGAAGTCCACCAGCGCCTTGCAGGTGCGATCGAATACCTTGTCGTGCACATACAGTCGCTTGAGCGCGCCGCAGGTTTGCCCGGAGTTGATGAAAGCGCCCCAGAACATGGGTTCCGCGAGCGCCTCGACATTGGCGTCGGGCAGCACGATGCCGGGATCGTTGCCGCCGAGTTCCAGCGTCAGGGGCTTCAACGTGGAGGCGGCGCTCGCCATGACCTTCTTGCCGGTCGCGATCGACCCGGTGAAGACGATCTTGCCGATGCGCGGGTGCTGGCTCAGCTTGGCGCCGAGATCATCGCCCCCCGCGATCACGTTCACTACGCCGGGAGGCAGCACGCTGCTGATGAGTTCCATCATCCGCAACGTACCGAGCGGTGTGAACGGTGAGGGCTTGATGACCACTGTATTGCCGGTGCGAACAGCTGGCACGATGTGCCAGATGGCAATCATCAGTGGCCAGTTCCAGGGCGTGATCGAGCCGACGACGCCGATGGGCATGCGATGCATTTCGATGCGGGTCTTGGCGCTGTCCTCGATTACCTTGACCGGCAACGAAAGCGAGGCAGTATGGCCTGCCCAGGCCGCGCAACCGCCCAGCTCGAATTCCGATCCGAGCCCCTTCAGCGGCTTGCCCTGTTCCTGCGTGAGCAAAACCGATAATTCCGCTGCGTTGTCGGTGACAACTTTGGCGATGGCCTGGCAGGCCGCCGCGCGCTTCGCGTCATCCGCCAGGCGCCAGCTCGCGAAGGCTTTCTCGGCAGCGGCCACGGCTTGTTCCAGGTGCTTCTCGGTGCCGACCGGGCACAGTCCTACGACGCTGCCGTCCGCGGGATTGCGAATCTCCTGGTAGCTGTCCGCCGCAACGCGCTGGCCACCAATTGTCATTTCGTATTTCTTGCTCATGCCGGCTCCGCTCCAGTGTCCTGACCTCGCCCATGTTCAACGGGCAGCCTAGAGGCGTCTAGGTGCTGAGCGCAAGGGGCATGTACAGGCGTGAAATGCCTTTGCGGCAGGCTCCGCGCGGCGGGGCGGCAGGCCGAATTGCCCCGGCGAATCGCGTGGCGCAGAATGCCACCATGTACCAGGCCTACCCAGTGCTCGCCCAGGCGCCGCATCGGCGCCTCGACTATTTCAAGGGCCTGGTGGATGACCTCTTCTGTCCCATGGAGCTCGACCTGCCGGCGAGCTCACGCGCCAACTTTGGTGGCGGCATCGAAGCCGCGAACTTCGGCAATGTGCAGCTCGTCAAGGTCGCGACCAGCCCGATCCAGGTGCGCCGGCGCGTGCAGGATGTTGCGCGGCTCGCCGACGCGCCATACCTGGTCAAATTCCAGCTGCGCGGCGAATCCATCTGGTGTCAGCGCGGCCGCCGCGTCCACGCTCGCCCCGGCGACTTCGTCATTGCCTCAACCGCCGAACCCTATTCGCTCACCTTCCACGGCGAATACGAAATGCCCGTACTGGTCGTTCCCAACGCCATGATGAAACGGCTCACCCCGGATCCTGACCAATTCCTGGGCCAGCGACTGCCGGGCGAGGATGCCGATTGCGGTCTGCTCAGCGGGTTTGTCGGGCAGGTGGTCTCGCGCATGCACCTCCTGAGCGGGCCCATGGTGCAGCGAGTGGAGGCCAATGTGCTCGACCTGCTGGGTGGCGTGCTGCGGGCACGGGCCCGGCCCGGTGCCCTGTCGCGCGAACAGCTCCTCGCCCAGGTGACGACCTATATCGCGGGTCATCTGCAGGACCGTCGCCTGGGGCCTGCGTTGTTGGCGCGGGTCTTTGGCGTCAGTACCCGCCATATTCATGCCTTGTTCGAAACCCAACCGGAGACGGTCGGGCGGTTCATCAAACGCCTGCGCGTCGATGCCAGCCGCGAGGCGCTGCTGCGCGCGGACCCCACCAATGTGTCGCTCACCCACATTGCGCTTCAGTTCGGCTTCTACGATTTGTCGCACATGACGCGCTGCTTTCGCGAGCAATACGGCGAGCCGCCCCGGCAATTCATGTTGCGCTGCAGCAATCACTAGTTCAGTTTGATACAAGCGGCATGCGCCATCGGCCAATACAACCGGCGCGCGATCAGCCACATTCGACACGCAGCATGTTGAACCGGAACGAAATTCTAGAACCCATCGAGGGTGCGTCAATCGACGAGCTGCGCGCCTTGCAGCTCGCACGCCTGCGCTGGTCGCTACGCCATGCCTACGACCACGTCGAACACTACCGGCGCAGCTTCGACGCCGCAGGCGTGACACCCGACGATCTCCGCGGGCTCGCCGATCTGGCCCGGTTCCCATTCCTCACGAAGCAGGATTTTCGCGACCACTATCCCTTCGGATTGTTTGCCGTCGAACGCGAGCAGGTCGTGCGCATCCATGCCTCTTCGGGCACCACCGGCAAGCCGACGGTCGTGGGCTATACCGCGCGCGATATCGAGACCTGGTCGCAACTGGTCGCGCGCTCGATCCATGCGGCGGGCGGGCGCGCAGGCGATATCGTGCACGTTGCCTACGGCTATGGTTTGTTCACCGGTGGACTCGGTGCGCACTATGGCGCGGAGCGGCTCGGCTGCACGGTGATCCCGATGTCCGGTGGGCAGACCGAAAAACAGGTGCAGCTCATCCAGGACTTCAAGCCGCGCATCATCATGGTGACGCCGTCCTACATGCTCGCGATCGCCGACGAAATGGAACGCCAGGGAATCGATCCGCGCAAGTGCTCGCTGGAAATCGGCATCTTCGGCGCCGAGCCCTGGACCGAAGCCATGCGCGAGGCGATCGAGTCTCGCCTCGGAATATCCGCACTCGATATCTATGGTCTGTCCGAAGTCATTGGCCCGGGTGTCGCGCAGGAATGCGCAGACGCGAAGGGCGGTCCCTGCATCTGGGAAGACCACTTCTATCCGGAGATCATCAACCCGGCGACCGGGGAGGTTTGTGCCGATGGTGAGGAGGGGGAACTCGTCTTCACATCGCTCACCAAGGAGGCATTGCCGGTCATTCGCTATCGCACACGCGATCTGACGCGGCTGTTGCCGCCCTCGACCCGCGCCATGCGGCGAATGGCCAAGATCACCGGCCGCACGGACGACATGCTCATCATACGTGGCGTCAATGTGTTTCCGAGCCAGATCGAGGAAATCATCCTGAAGTGTAACGGCCTGTCGCCGCATTATTTTCTGGAGCTGACGCGCAAGGGTCACCTCGACAGCCTCGCAGTGCACGTCGAGTCACAGGCAGACTGCGACCGCGAACACGCGGCGCGCGAGCTCGTACGCCATGTCAAGTCCTATATCGGCATTTCGATCGAACCGCGGATCCTGCCGCCCGGCGGCATCGAGCGCTCGCTCGGCAAGGCAAAACGGATCGTTGACCGACGCGACGAGCCGCGCAAATAATGGATCGGCGTCCACTTGCTGGGTGTGCGCGCCGAGATCATTGCGGGAGTCTATTGGGAGTCATGCGAACATGAATATGCGATGGATCGTCCTCGCTTGCCTGGCAGCAGTTCCGGCACGCTCGGAGCTGCCGACGGACACGCTCGGCCAGGTCGAAACGCTGCCGGCGACCTATCCGCCGCATTGGGTGTTGGCGCAGGATTCGGCTTTCTTTCATTTGATCGACGGCAGGGTCGTTGTCCTCGATCTCGATGCCGATTCAGCGCAAGCGCGCTACAAAGGCATGTTCAATACCTCGCTGATTGCGCCGTTCGCACAAGCCGTCAGCCGGCCGGAGATGTATTCGGCGGATACTTTCTATTCGCGGGGCCAGCGCGGCGATCGCACCGATGTATTGACGATCATCGACAAGCGCACGCTCGCACCCATCGGTGAGGTCGCGCTGCCGACCGGCAAACGCGCCAGCACCATTCCGCAGCGCCAGTCGCTGGTGCTCGTGAACGGCGAGCGCTGGGCATTGATTTTCAACCTCAATCCGGCGACGTCCGCGTCGGTGGTCGATGTCGTCGAGCGGAAGTATCTGAACGACATTCCCATCCCGGGTTGCGGGCTGATCTTGCCGACCGGCGAGCGTGGCTTCAGTTCACTGTGCGCCGATGGGACCTTGTATACAGTCCAGCTCGATGAACAGGCGCAGATTGCGAGCACATCGCGAACGGCACGATTCTTCGATGTCGACAAGGATGCGCTGTTTGAAAAACCCGCCTGGGTGGGGGGCACGGCCTATCTGCCGTCATTCAACGGCAACCTCGTGCCGGTCGATCTGCGCGCCGACAAGCCGCGCATCGGCAAGGCCTTCTCGCTCCTCGACAAGGACACGGCGGGATGGCGTCCCGGAGGCATGCAGCTCATCGGCGAAGACGCCAACGGTCGCATCTACATCCTCATGCATCCCGAGGGTCGCGAGGGCAGCCACAAGGATCCGGGTGCCGAAGTGTGGGTATTCGATCCGCTCAAGAAGAAGCGCGTGCAGCGCATCGCACTCGAGAAGCCGGCAATTTCCATCTCGCTCACACGAGACGGCGACGCACCGATGCTCGTTGCGACTACCATCGACATGACACTCGCTGTGTATTCAGCCACGGATGGCAGGTTTGTCCGTGAAATTTCGGGATTTGGCGCCGAGACACCCTTCCTGGTGTGGGGCGCGCGATAACACCAAAGGACTTGCGCAACATGAAGTGGCTCGATCGCATCACCGAGAATCAAAGTCGTAGTCTTGCGCAACGCACGACGCGACGCAGTTTCTTTGCGCGCATTGCCGGCGCCGTTGCCGGCGGCGCGGTACTGCCGTTGCTGCCGGTTGCGCGCGGCGCCGAGGCGGTCGCCGATCCCGGTGACCCGACGCAATGCGACTACTGGCGCTATTGCGCCATCGATGGATTCCTGTGCAGCTGTTGCGGCGGCACCAAGACTTCCTGCCCGCCGGGCACCGAGATGTCGCCCATCACCTGGATCGGCACCTGCGAGAATCCGGGCGACGGCAAGAGCTATATCATTTCCTACAACGACTGCTGCGGAAAGTCTTCCTGCGGCAACTGCCTGTGCAATCGCAATGAGCGCGATCGGCCCATTTATCGGCCGCAGACGGCGAATGACATCAACTGGTGCCTGGGCACCAGCAGCGTCACCTACCATTGCACCGTGGCCGCGGTCATCGGCACGGCGCTGGAGGCACAATGATGCGAACGCGTCTGGCGTTGATACTGCCACTGGCGCTGCTCGCGTGCGCAGTGCGCGCTGAAGACAACGCACAACGCCAGCAGGCCTTCGCCACCTGCGCCATCTGCCACATGGCCGACGGCAAGGGCATACCGTTTGCGTTCCCGGCCATCCGCGATCGCACGGCGCAGATTGCCCTGCTGGATGGTGGCCGCGCCTATCTGCTGCAGGTGGTCGTTGCCGGCTTGAGCGGTCCACTGAAGGCGGCTGACGCGAGCTTCAACGGCATCATGCCTCCGCAGGGCAGCGTGCTCGACGATGCGCAACTCGCCGCCGCGCTCAATCACGCAATTTTCGATCTCAACGATTGCGCACCCGATTGCGGCAAGGCCATTGCCGCGGTGGCGCCCGTGACGGCCGAGGAAATTGCTGCAACGAAGGCGATCCAACCGGCCACGACCGCGGCAGGCAATGCGTCGCTGCGCGCCAAACTCGCCAAGCAGCACGGCGACAAATGGCCGAAATAGCGCGGATCGTCGCGACCGTTTCCCTGCTCCTCGGTCTTGCTTGCGCGGCGCGCGCCGACGAGCAGCGCGCGCACTTCAATTACATGATGCAATGCCAGGGGTGCCATCTGCCCGACGCCAGCGGGGTCACGGGCAAAGTCCCGCAGCTGCGCGATGTGGTGGGCCAGTTCCTGCATTCCGCGGAGGGTCGCGCATTCGTGATCCAGGTGCCGGGTGTGGCAGGTACGCCGCTCGATGATGCGCAGCTGGCGGAGTTGATCAACTGGCTGTTGCGGCGCTTCAGCGCCGCGCAATTGCCTTCGGATTTCGTGCCCTATACGGCATCTGAAGTCGCGCGCTTGCGCGCCCATCCTGATCCCGACCCCGAGAAGCATCGTGAGCAATTACTGCGGGACATCGCAGTCGCCGTGGGTCGTCCTCCGCCCGCCACCGCGCACGAGATCGCGCCACGCGGCTAGCTGCGCGACAGGTATTCCTGCACCGAGGCGAAACCGGTTTCCTTCGCAGCGAACAGGCTCTCGAGATGTTCGCGGCTGTTGACCAGGCCCTTGGCGCGCAAAATGCCTTGATCGTCGATCAGTACGGCATAGGGCAGCTTGCTCACCTGGTAGGCGAGACCAAGCGCCGTGGACACGACGTAGCGAAACTCGCCGAGCCCCGAGTCGGCAACGAAGGCGCGCTGCGCGGAAATTTCACCATCGCTCGCGAGGATGACGCGCAGCCACGATTGCTCCGCCTTGCGGCTTGACTGCAGCACCGGCAGCAGGCTCTTGCAGACCGGACAGGTCGGCGACAGAAAAAACAACAGGCTGCTTAGGCCGGCATCATTCGCGCCGCCTATGGCTACAGAACCGCCATCGAGGTCGGTGGCCTCGAGCACCGGCGCCTGCTCTCCCACCTTGGGTCCGCCAGCGAGCATCAATGCGCCGGCTGGTGCCACGCGCTCGTGCAACACTCCGATCTGCCGCGTGAGTGCCAGCACGACCAGAGCCAGTACCACCACCAGCACCCACAGGAGTATGTTGGATATCAGCAGTGCGTCAGCCACGGGCCTGTGCTCCGCCGAGCCGGCTGTGATTGGCAGCCAGTTGGTTGCTGCTCGCATAGAGCAAAAGCAGCGTGCAGCAGGAAACCAGCAAGGTCACGGCGTCGAGCCAGGTCAGCGCCCGGCCTGACGACGGCTGCGATGCGAGCAGGGCGAAGCCGATCAGCAGTGCATTTCGCACGAGCAACCAGTGGCTCAGCGTCTGGCGCATCGCAGGGCCTGCACAACCGCAGTCGATATCCCTTCGACCGCGCGCGAGATTCACGGCAATCGCCAATGTGTACAGCGCGAGCAGTGCCAGCGCGAGACCCATGGCGAGCGTGTTGCCAATGGCGATGCCGATCGTTGCCGTCGCTTCGCAGGCGATGATTGCAGCGGTCGCCGCAGGCACGAGGCGTTGCGGCAAAAGGTGATAGCCGTTCAGGCTCGCGGCAAACGCCGCTGGTGCGCGCAACTTGTGCCAGCAGGCGAGAGCGAAGAGCGCGGCGAGTGTCGCTCGCGCAAGCAGGGGCAGCAGCGGGTCGGTCGTCATCATGCGCCGGAGTCCGTATCGTCGATGACCGTATTCTCCAACAAGCCAATTTCCGCCACTTCGATTTGCACACGGTCGCCGGACTGCAGATAGACCGGCGGGTCGAGGCGGGCGCCGGCGCCGCTCGGCGTGCCGGTCAGGATGATATCACCCGGCAGTAATGCCATGAATGTCGATACGTATTCGATCAGATAATCGAATGGAAAAATAAGGCGCGCCGTGCTGTCATCCTGGCGCAGCTCGCCATTGACCCGGGTCGTGAGGCGCAGATTGTCGAAGCGCGGGAATTCGTCTGTCGTGACGAGCCACGGGCCGAGCGAGCCCGAACGGTCGAAGTTCTTGCCCTGCGTGACATTGAACTTGCCATGCCGCATCCAGTCGCGCACGGAGCCATCATTCGCCAGCGTAAGCCCCGCGATGTGGTCGCAGGCAGCCTGACGCGCAATGCGCCGGCCTCCGCGACCGATTACGAGGGCGATTTCACCCTCGTAGTCGAATTGTTCCGATTCGCGTGGCCGTTGCAATGCTGCACCGTGGCCAACCATGGATGCCGTGGAGCGGAAGAAAATGCTCGGAAAACGGGGCCGACCGGATTGGTCCCGGTACTCTTCATTGCGATCCGCGTAATTGACGCCCACGCAGATGATGCGCGGCGGCGCGACAACAGGCGGCAGCAATTGGATTTCTTCCTGGCGCAGATCCGCCGATGCAGTTGCCGCAAGACCTGCCAGGTCGTCGAAGCCCTCGGACAGCAAATCGGCGAGAACACGGAGCTTTGGCCGGTGTCGCGGCACGTCGATGACGCCATTGTTTGCGACGATGCCAAAGCTGGCCGCGCCGTTGGCGCAAAAACTCGCGATTCGCACCGGTCAGGCGCCCAGCAATCCGGCGCGTTCGAGCACGGCGTCGAGCCGCTTTTCGAGTTCTGCGGTCGCCGGCATCATCGGCAGGCGATGCTCGTTGCGCTCGAGCAAACCGAGCCGTCGCATCATGTACTTGATGGGTATCGGGTTGGTATCGAAAAAAACCGCCTGATTGATCTCCAGCAGTTGCTGGTGCAGCTGCCGGGCTGCAGCAAGGTCGTTGCGCCACACCGCCTCGCACATGGCCACGAGCGATTGCGGCTGCAGATTGCCAACGGCGTTCATCAGGCCGCAGGCGCCGACTGCCAGCATCGGAAAACTGAGTTCTTCGAGACCAACGAAAATGCGAAAGTCCGCGCCAAGTGCAGCAAGGCACTCGCTCACGAAACCGAGATCGTTCACGGCGTGTTTCATGCCGATGAATCCGGGACTACGCCTCTTGATCTCAACCAGCGTATCGATGGTCACGCTGACCGCTGCCCGTCCGGGAATGTGGTAGATCATCCACGGCAGGTCATGCTCGTCGGCCAGTGCCAAATAATATTCGACAAGCCCGCGCTGCGGTGGCCTCAGGTAATAGGGCGTGACGATCAGCAGCGCATCGACGCCCGCCGCGACAGCATGTCGCGTCAGCCGCTGGGTCTCGGCAAGTGATTGCGAACCGGTGGCGGCGATGACCGGGATCCTGCCGCGGGCGGTGGCAACGGCCTGTGTGATGAGTGCGTTGCGCTCCTCGACATCGAGCGTCGAGGGTTCCGCCGTCGTGCCGTTGACCAGGACGCCATGCGAACCGCGCGCAACCTGAACTTCCACCAGCTTCGCATAGGCCTCGAGATCGACCCGACCGTCGCGAAAAGGCGTGATCAGGGGCGGACAGGAGCCGCGCAGCCGCGTTATCGATTTCATGTTGAAACCCGTGTTGAGGACGTTGACCGCTTCCAGGTGAGGTCCATATACTTAACGAGTTAACTAACTGCGTCAAGCCGAGCCCATGCCGCATTTCATCGTCGAATACTCCGCCAATATCCACAACGAGATGAAGCTCGATGAGCTACTGCAGCAACTGCACCGCGCGGCCCTCAGTACAGGCATATTCGCGCTGGCGGCCATACGCGTACGGGCGAAGAAGCGCGACCACTACATCGTCGCCGACGGTGATCCGCGAAACGCCTTCGTACATGTCGATGCGCATATCGGCCAGGGGCGCTCGACGGAGTTGCGCCAGCAGGTGGGTCGGCAGTTGTTCGCTGCAATCTGCGATCATCTTTCAGCTGCATGCGGCGATCGTCCTCTTGCAATCTCCTTCGAGTTGCACGAGATAGACTCCGATTTCAGCCTCAGGCGCAATAACCTGCACGAGCGGCTGGCTGCGAAGAAAACCGGCGACGATGGCCCGAATCCGAAGTTTCAATGATTCGCTCCCCATGCTGTTGTTGCGCGCCCGCGAAACAGCCATGGACTACTTCCGTCCGAGCCTGTATCGCCACGGCCTCACCGAACAGCAGTGGCGTGTGCTCAGGGCACTGAACGAGTCGCGCTCGATGACCGCTGCGCAACTCGCCGCGAGCTGTCTGATCCTGCCACCCAGCATGACCCGGATCCTGCGGGCGATGACTGCAGCCAAGCTCATTCGCTCGCGCAAGCAGGGCGATCAGCGCCAGCGGCATGTCAGCCTGAGCGAGCGTGGTCGCAAGCTCCTCGCCTGCATCGGGCCCGAGAGCGAACGCCAGTACCAGTTGATGCGCGACCGTCTGCCGCCAGAGCATCTGCACTCGCTCTATGCCTTGCTGAAGGAGTTCGTTGCCTTGGGCGCGCCCACGGCCAACCATCGCGACAGCCGGCGCAGATCGCGCCCCGGAGCCCAGCCCTGATGAGCGAACGACACGAGGCGAACCTGGACCGCGCAGCAGCCTATCTGCAGCGCTACGAATCCGCAGCCGTCAGGCATTTCATCAATGGCGCGCATCGCGACAGCGCGAATGCCGCCGTGTTCGACAATACCTCGCCCGTCGACGGGCGATTGCTGGCGAAGGTCGCCCAAGCGGAGGCCATCGATGTCGACCTGGCTGCCCGCGCGGCCGATGACGCATTCGCTGCGTGGCGCGCCTGGTCCGGCGAGCGCCGCCGCGCGCTCCTGCACAAGATTGCTGACCGGATCGAGGAGCGGGCCGAGGAGATTGCGATCGTCGAGTCGATGGATACGGGGCAGGCACTGCGCTTCATGAGCAAGGCAGCAGCGCGCGGTGCCGAGAACTTTCGTTTCTTTGCCGACCGGGCACCGCTTGCCAATGCCGGTGAGTCGCATCCCGCTGCCGAGCATCTCAACTATTCGCTGCGCCAGCCAATCGGCCCCGTGGGTGTGATCACGCCATGGAATACCCCGTTCATGCTCTCGACGTGGAAGATCGCGCCGGCACTGGCGGCCGGTTGCACGGTGGTGCACAAGCCCGCCGAGTGGAGCCCGCTCACCGCATTGTTGCTCGCGGAAATCTGTCACGATTGCGGTCTGCCGGCCGGCGTGCTCAATACCGTACAGGGCATCGGCGAGGGCGCCGGCAAGGCCGTGACCGAGCACCCCTTGATCAAGGCGGTTGCATTCGTCGGTGAATCATCGACCGGCAGTCACATCATGGCGCAGGGTGCAGCTACGCTCAAGCGAGTGCATTTCGAATTGGGCGGCAAGAATCCGGTCATCGTTTTTGCCGACGCCGACCTCGATCGCGCACTCGATGCGGTCATCTTCATGATCTACAGCCTCAATGGCGAGCGCTGCACGTCCTCGAGCCGGGTGCTCATCGAAAAAACCATCTACCCGCAATTCACGGCGCGGTTGGCCGAGCGCGTGCGCAGGCTCCGCGTGGGACATCCGCTCGATCCTGCCACCGAAATCGGACCGTTGATACATCCGCGCCATCTGGCCAAGGTCCTGGGTTACGCCGACCTGGCGCGTGCCGAAGGCGCCAGGGTCCTCGTCGGGGGTGCACGCCATTACCCGCAAGCGGGTGGCAATTTCGTACAACCAACCCTGTTCGTCGATGCCAACAACTCCATGCGCATCGCGCAGGAGGAGATTTTTGGCCCGGTGCTCACGGCGATACCGTTTGCGGATGAGAACGATGCGCTTCGCATCGCGAACGATACGCGCTATGGCCTTGCCGCTTACCTGTGGACCCGGGACGTCGGACGATCGCTGCGCATTGCGCAGGCGCTGGATGCGGGCATGGTGTGGGTCAATTCCGAGAACAACCGTCACTTGCCAACACCTTTCGGTGGCATGAAGGCGAGCGGCATCGGTCGCGATGGCGGGGACTATAGTTTCGAGTTCTACATGGAGACCAAGAACGTCTGTATCGCCCTGGGTACGCACCAGATACCAACTCTTGGCAAGACAGGCTGATGAGTCTGTACCAGGTTCAGAAACTCCTGTATCAGCTCAATCGCGACCCGCAGGTCCGTCAGCGCTTCGCGGTTGATCGCGATGCAATGCTCGATGACTACGAGTTCGACAAGGACGAGCGACAGGCCATCGAGAACGGCGATATCGGCCTCCTCTATGTCATGGGCGTGAACGGTCAGATCCTCATGCACTATGCGGCGCTCCTGGGCATGACCTGGGACAGCTACATTCGGGCAATGCGCGAGGGCATCGCGCAACACGGTCCCGTGCGCGCAGGCCTTTATGCCATGACTGACGGCAAGGGGGCGGTGTAGTGCCGTTGGTGTTCGCCGCTGCGGTCAGCCATGCGCCGGGCATCACCGGCCGTGCTGAACGTGCCGATCCGCAGTTGCGCGACTCGTTCTACGCCAGCCTGGCCCAATTGCGGGACCGCCTCGATCAATCGCGGCCCGATGCACTCGTGGTCATTGCGGCAGAACACTTCGCCAATTTCTTCATGAACAACATGCCGGCGTACTGCGTCGGCATGGCAGATCACTATGAAGGTCCCATCGAGGATGAAGCCTGGCTCGGAATCAAGCGGCGCCGCGTGCCTGGCGATGCGGCCTTGTCGGAGCGCCTGATCGGGCGGTTGCTGCATGAAGTCGATGTTGCCTATGCGCAGGAGTGGCGCTTCGATCACGGCATCATGGTGCCCTTGCACTTTCTGACGCCGAATTACGATCTGCCGGTCATTCCAACGAACATCAACTGCCAGGGTCCGCCGTTGACGCCACTGCATCGTGCCTACGCTTTCGGCGCGGCGCTGCGGCGTGCGGCCGATGCAATGCCGCAGCGGCTGGCTGTACTGGCAACCGGCGGCATCTCCCATTGGCCGGCGACCCCCGATTCGGGAAAGATCAACGAAGCCTGGGATCGGCAATTTCTCGAGCGCTGGCTGTGCAACGATCGTGAGGCACTCGTTGGGTACACCGATGCCGAGACCTATCGAGATGGCGGGCAGGGTGGCTTCGAGATCAGGACGTTCGTTGCATTGGCTGGTGCCGCGCGACACAGCGGCGGGGAGCTCTTGTTCTACGCGCCGATTCCGATATTCGCAGTGGGCTGCACCGCTGCCATCCTGCACGCCGCATGAGCGAGTCCATGGAGCAATTGACACGATTTCTGCACGACAATTTCGCACCCTGGGTCATCGACCTTGGCTTGCACGTAACCGGCTCGGATGCCGGCTCCGTTCAAATGCGCCTGCCGGCTGCGCCGCGACTGGACCGGGTCGGTCAGGTGTTGTGCGGCCAGGCATTGGCGGCCGCCGCGGATACGGCGATGGTCCTGGCGGTCGTCGCCGCGCGCGGCGCAGGCATCACACCGGGTACAGTGGACCTCGCGACGAGTTTCATCCGCCCCGCAATCGGCTGCGACGTGCTGATCAGGGCCGAGGTGCTGCAGGCAGGGCGCACGCTCGCATTCTGCCGTGCCGAACTCACCTCGAGTGGCACCGGCAAATTGCTGGCATCCGCGACAGCGACCTATGTGCTAGGCGCGGCGCCCGGGAGTGCCTGATCATCGCCCATCGTGAGCTCAGTGGGGAGGAAATTCGCCGGTTCCGGGAGGACGGCGTCGTGCACGTGGCGGGCGCCTGCGATGAGCAGCATCTGCAGTCGATCGACCGGGTCGTGCAGCGGCAGCTCGCCGCGCCAAGCCGTTGGGCCAATGACGGCAATCCCGGCGCGCGCCATGACCGCCTGTTCACCGATCGCTACCTTTGGCGCGCTGACGAAGATGTTCAAAACTTTGTCTTCAATTCGGCCTGTGCTCAACTTGCGGGTCAGGCCATGGGCTCGGACGCCGTCCGTTTCTATTTCGATCATTTGCTGATCAAGGAACCGGGCACGAAGGCCGTGACGCCCTGGCATCAGGATCTGCCGTATTGGCCCTTCTCGGGCCGGCAGGTCTGTTCGGTGTGGGTTGCGCTCACCGATGCGAGCATTGCCGGCAGCGCGATGGAGTTCGTGCGCGGCTCGCATCGCACCGGCAAGGTCTACATGCCACGGCAATTCGGCGAGCGCAAGAACCACCCGGCGGCCTGGACGCTCGCTGGCCAGGGGGAACCGGTGCCTGACATCGAGGGCGATCGCGCATCCTACGACATCGTTGGCTGGGACATGCGACGCGGCGATGCGGTGATTTTTTCCGCGTGGATATTGCACAGTGCCCGTGGCAACAGCAGCGCCGATCGGCGCCGCGCCGCGATCTCGACACGCTGGCTTGGCGACGACGCGCGCTGGATGCCGCATCCCGGCGCCGATCCGACGGTCACGAACGAACAGGTGAGACTCGCCCCGGGCGCTGCACCGGCCGACGATGACTATTTCCCTTGCGTTTGGCGCCGCGATGACTGAGTCCATTGCGCAATTCGATTTGCGCCACCCTCCGGCTGGCTTTCACGACGATCCCTATCCCTGGTATCGCCAGCTGCGCGAATCAAGGCCCGTGCATCTGTCGCCTGACGGCTCCTATCTGCTCACGCGCTACGCCGACTGCGCGCAGGTTTACCGCGAGAGCGCCGCAAGCTCCGACAAGAAGAAGCTGTTCAAACCATTGTTTGGCGATGGATTGCTCTATGAACATCATACCTCGAGCCTGGTGTTCTGTGATCCGCCCTACCACACGCGTGTCCGAGCGCTGCTGGCGGATGCACTGAAGCCTGCGGCAGTGCGCGCCATGGCAGACTCATTGCGCCACCTGGTCAACGCGCTGCTCGATGACATTGCCGCGCGGGGCGAGCCGGTCATCGATTTTGTCACGCAATACGCAGGTGCAATTCCGCTCGCGATCATCGGCGATCTGTTGACGGTGCCGCTCGATGAGCGCGCGCCGTTGCGCAACTGGTCGATGTGCATCCTCGGTGCGCTCGAGTTCGACCTCGGTCCGGGTGGCCGCTCCGCCGGGGAACGCGCAGTGAGCGAATTCATTGACTATCTACGCTCGCTCGTGAGCCGGCGAAAGGTCGTGGGCGCGCCTCGGGACGGCGACCTGCTCGGCAGTCTGCTTGCGAGCCATGCTCGTGGTGATCTCAGCGAGAAAGAGCTCCTGCACAACTGCATATTCCTTTTGAATGCCGGCCACGAGACGACTGGGCATCTGCTCGCGAACGGTGTCTACGAACTGCTGATCCGTCCCGGGCAATTGCAGCAGTTGCGGACCGAGCCCTCGCTCATGAAGTCAGCTATCGAGGAAATACTGCGTTTTCAAAGTCCCAATCAGCTCGGGAATCGGGAACTTACTTCGGACGTCGACGTCGGCGGCGCAAGATTACCGCGAGGCGCCCAGGTAACGCTGGTGATTGGCGCCGCGAACCGCGATCCGCTGAGATTCCACGACCCGGAATCGTTCGATATCCGCCGGGACCCCAATCCGCACCTGGCATTTGCCACTGGTCCGCACATGTGCCTTGGCATGGCGCTCGCGCGACTGGAAGCCCAGATTGCGCTCAGCGTGCTCCTTACGCGCTGCCCGGAATTGCGCCATGCGGGTCCCCCGCTGCGCGCGCCGCGCGCGCGATTTCGCGGCGTACAGGGGATGCCGGTTCATGTTGGACGAGTCAGGCCCGCGGCTTGAGAATCGCGCCAGGGTCGTTGTTGCACAAAAGCCACTATGTGCGCTCAAGTACAATTACTCTGCATTTTCCGCCTAGAATAACGTCGCTGCCGAGCCGAAAATTACCAAAACAACCTGTAGCACCGAACCCACGGTCGGAGGGAGATCCATGAAAGCCAAGTCACCAGGCATAGCACTCATACTGGCCCTTGCCGTTCTGCCCGTTGCGGTGCAAGCACAGCAAGCCACCGGTGGACTCGAGGAAGTGGTCGTCACCGCCCAAAAGCGCGAACAGCGCCTGCAGGACGTCGGCATTGCTGTTACTGCATTCACGGGCAACGAAATCCATGAACTCGGCTTTACCAATACCACCGATGTCGTCGCCATGACGCCCGGGCTCAACTACACCGTACCCAATGGTGAATCGAGTCAGATCAATTTCTTCCTTCGCGGCGTGGGCCTCAACGATTTCGCCGACGCCAACGAAAATCCGGTCGCTGTCTACGTTGACGAAGTGTACCGGCCCGCCATGGGTGGTTTGAGTTTTCAATTGTTCGACATGGAACGGGTCGAAGTCCTGCGCGGTCCGCAAGGAACCTTGTTCGGTCGCAACACCACCGGCGGACTGGTGCATTTCATCAGCAAGCGGCCATCACAGGAATTCGATGGCTATGTAAACGTGACCGGCGGGCAGTACGGACAGATCAAGCTCGAAGCGGCCGTCGGCGGCGCACTGACCGATGGCGTCTCCGGTCGCCTGTCAGTCGCGACCAACAAGAACGACGGCTGGACGAAGAACCGTGTGCCCGGAGCACCCGATTACAACGAGACAGACGCCATTGCCGCGCGCGGACAGCTGCTGTTCGAGAAGTCCGAGAATTTCGATGCGCTGGTCAGCGCCTATTATTCGAACAATGACGCGACGGTCGGTGCATGGCAGCATCAGTCGACGGATATCGTCAATGGCGAAAGTGTCGCGCTCGGCCCCACCCAGCAAGGCGTTGGCGTCGACTGCAATCTGGATGGCACGGTCGACGCGACGGATCGCCCGCCGGGCACCGACTGCTTCGGCTATGTCGATACGGATGGCGATCCCTACTCGGGTGAGTTCGACCGCAACGGCAAGGTGAAGGTCAAGACCAACGGCTTGTCGCTCAACATGAACTGGAAGCTGGGCGATTCCACGCTGACCTCCATTTCGGCCTACCAGAATGTCGACCGCCTGCAGTCCGAAGACACCGACGCGGGTCCTTTCCCGCTGTTGCTGCCGACCTTTCAGGCCGAGACGGATACCTTCACCCAGGAACTGCGTCTTGCGGGCGGTAGCGAGAGTCTCAACTGGCTGGCGGGCCTTTACTACTTCGACAACAAGGTCAAAGGCCACTACACGCTGGATCTGACCAACCTCGGGTTCGTTTTTTTCGATGCCAACTACACCCAGAAGTCGGATTCGATCGCGGCGTTCGGGCAGGTCGAATATCAGCTGGCCGACGCCTGGAAATTCATCGCCGGTGCGCGCTACGCGCATGACACCAAAGACCTCAATTACCTCAACCGTGACACATCAGGCTTCTTCGTCAATGTCATTGGCCTGCCGACCGATGTCGCATTCGACTTCAGTCCCGCTACGGTAGGAGACCTGGCCAAGCACAGCGATGATTCCGTGAGCGGCAAGATCGAGCTCGACTACAAGCCGCACAACGACCTGTTGCTCTACGGTTCGATCTCGCGCGGCACGAAGTCAGCCGGCTTCAATGTCGGCTTCCTCGACGAGACGTTCCTGTTCGCAAGCAACACGGTCGCGACCATACCCTATGGCGAGGAAACACTGACCAGCTACGAACTGGGATTCAAGTCGACCTTCGCCGGCGGTACGACGCGATTCAACGGTGCCGCCTACTACTATGACTACAAGGACTTCCAGACTTTCCGCTTCGAGTTGCTCAACCAGGTCATCTTCAATACCGATGCGAAGGTCTCGGGAGTCGATCTCGAACTGCAATCCTCGCCGAGCGAGCACTGGGATCTGTCCCTGGGCCTCAGCCTGCTCGATGCGAAGGCGAAGGACATTCCAAGTCCGGCGGGTGTGTTGCGCGAACGCCGGATGGTGGCCTCGCCGGAAGTGTCGGCCAACGCGCTGGTGCGTTACAACTGGCCGGTGGGCACGGGACGCATGTCCGTCCAGGCCTGGGCCAATTACCAGAGTGCGCAATATTTCGACATCCAGAACGTGCCGGTGTCCCGCCAGGGAGCCTATGCCATCGGCAATCTTCGCCTCGGCTATACCGCCGCGGATGATCGCTGGGAGGCTGCGGCTTTCGTGCATAACGTCACCGACAAGGCGCACCTCAGCTACACCTTCGATTTCACGGCGAGTTTCGGTTTCAACCAGCAGGCGTATGCGCAGCCACGCTGGGCCGGTGTCGAACTACGCTATAACTTCAGGTAGCCGCAGCGATGTCCTCGCGTAGCCTGGCAGGCAAGGTCGCCCTGGTCACTGGCGGTGGGCAGGGTATCGGTCGTGGCATTGCCGAAGTCTTTGCGGCTGACGGCGCCAGCGTCCTCATCGCGACGCGTACCGCCAAACACGGCGAAGATGTATTGCGCAGGATCCGGGCAGCCGGAGGCAAGGCGGCGCTTGCCACGGTGGATATCGGCGATGAACCATCCGCTGCCGAGGTCGTCGAGCAAACGATGAGTGAATTCGGCCGCATCGACATCATGGTGCACAACGCCGCGTCATTCCTGGGCGGCCCGGTCGAGTCGTTCTCGGAAGGTGACCTTGAAACCGTGCTCTCGGTCAATCTCAAGGCAGGGTTTCGCCTGAGCAGAGCCTGCATACCGCACATGCGTCGGCAGGGCGGTGGCCGCATCCTGTTCACCTCGTCGGTGACCGGGCCGCGCGTTGCAATGCCTGGTACTGCCTATTACGCCGCGTCGAAAGGCGGCGTCAACGCGCTTATCCGCACGCTCGCCCTGGAACTTGCGCGCGACAAGATCACGGTCAATGGCATTGAACCTGGATACATCCGCACTGCCGCCATGGAACTGTTGGCCGACGAAGCCGGTATGCAACAGATGGCGCGATATATTCCGCTCGGGTACATGGGCATGCCGGAAGACATTGCTTATGCGATGCGGTTCCTGGCGAGTGACGAGTCGCGTTACATCACCGGTCAGACGATCTGCATTGACGGCGGTTCAACCTTGCCCGAGAGTCCCGTGTTCATGGAAGAGCTCGATGGCGTCAAGCAACTGGCAGGTTCCAGTTGATCTCTCCTGGCGTACTGGTTTTTCGGCCTGACCATGGTGTGGCATGACAGCCGAGTCGCTGCTTGAACGACGTTATCGCGTGCTCGGGCGCAACTCGCCGCTGTTCTATGATCGCCCGTTGCATCTGGTGCGTGGCGAAGGCGTGTGGCTGTGGGACGCCGAGGGCAACCGCTACCTCGATGCGTACAACAATGTTCCGCATGTCGGCCATAGTCACCCGCATGTCGTCGAGGCCATGGCGCGCCAGGCAGCCCTGCTCAACATCCACACGCGTTACCTGCATGAGGGCGTCGTCTCCTACGCCGAGCGCCTGACCCGCACCTTCGATCCGGACCTTTCGATGTTGATGCTGACCTGCAGCGGCAGCGAAGCCAATGAACTGGCGCTGCGCATTGCCAATGTGACAACCGGCGGCAAAGGCGTGATCTGCACGAATTGCTCGTACCACGGCAATACCGTTGCAGTGGCGCAGATCAGCACGATGTTCACGCCGCCGGAAGGATTTGGCCCCCATATACGTGCGGTTGATCCACCGGACAGCTATCGCGGCATCGACGGCCTGACCGGACAAGCGCTCGAGGATGCCTATGTGGCGCGGATCGAAGGCGCAATCGAGTCACTGAATGCACAGGGCATCCGGCTTGCGGCGATGTTGATCTGCACCATGTATTCAAGCGAGGGCCTGCCCATCGTACCCGCCGGATTCATGCCGCGGGCTGTTGCTGCCGTGCACAAGGCGGGCGGTCTGTTCATCGCAGACGAAGTGCAGGGCGGTTTCGGTCGCACCGGTCAGCATATGTGGGGTCATCAGCGCTTCGGCGTTACGCCGGATCTGGTCACGCTCGGCAAGCCAATGGGCAATGGCCATCCTGTTGCCGGTGTCGTCGGGCGGGCCGATCTGGTGCAGGGGTTCCGCGATCGTGTCATGTATTTCAATACCTTCGCCGGCAACCCGGTCTCCTGCGCTGCGGCCAATGCGGTGCTCGATGTGCTCGAATCCGAGCAGCTGCAGGCCAACGCGGTCGCGATCGGCAGCTACCTGGCCGGCGGATTGCGCGAGCTCGCAACCAGGCACGAGGCGATCGGCGACGTGCGCTCGCTCGGTATGTTCTTCGCGGTCGATCTGGTGGATGACCGCGAGCGCAAGACGCCCGCGAGTGCACTTGCGAAGCGCGTGATCAACGGCATGTGCGAGCGCGGAGTGCTCATCAGCCGCATCGGTCCGCACGATAACGTGCTCAAGATCAGACCGCCCATGCCATTCGGCCGGGCACATGCCGACCAGTTGCTGGCGACACTCGATGAGGTGCTGGCGGCTGGCTAGCCAGTGCCCGCTCGACTAATCCATGCACGAATTCTACTCACTCGATCCGCAAGCGCAGGCAGAACGCCTGGCTGGCCTGGTTGCCAAGGCGTTGCAGAAGTGGCAACTGACTCCGGCATCCTTGAGTCTCATCAAGTTTCGTGAGAATGCGGTTTTTTGCGCGACGCTCGCGAACGGAACTCGCTACGCAGTGCGCGTGCATCGCCCGGGCTATCACGACGACGACGAATTGCGCTCCGAATTGCAATGGATGCGCGCGCTCGATGAGTACGGTTTTGAAGTGCCGAGGGTCCTGCCCGACCGGTCCGGGGCGCTTTTCAATACAGTGTCCCACCCCGAGGTGCCTGAGGCCCGTCAGGTCGATGTCTTCGATTGGGTCAATGGCCGGCAGCTCGGCAGTGTCGAGGCGAGCAACGACGATGGCACCACGGCAGCCGAGGACCTCGTGCGCGCCTTCAGGATCGCCGGGACACTCGCCGCGAAGCTGCACAATCATGCTAGTCAATGGGTCCTGCCGCCGGGATTCAAGCGCCATGCCTGGGATTGCGATGGCCTGGTCGGCGAACAGCCTTTCTGGGGCAGGTTCTGGGAACTCGAGGCGCTCGATGAGCCGCAGCGAAAGTTGGTGCTCGCGGCCCGGGACCGCCTGCGTGCGGACCTCGCGGTCCTGGATCGTTCGTCCTCGAGCTATGGATTGATCCATGCCGATTTCGCGCCGGAGAATCTCCTCATCGACGGCGATCGCGTGCGGTTGCTCGATTTTGACGACGCGGGTTTCGGATGGCACATGTTCGAGATCGCAACGTCTCTTTTTTTCTATCGCCAGCACCCGTCGTACCGGGCGTTGCAAGACGCATTGATTGCGGGCTATCGCGACGAGCGGGCGCTGGCCACCGGCGCTCTTGCACAGCTACCCATGTTGACGGCCGCCCGGGGCTTCACGTATCTGGGATGGGTCCATACGCGCCGCGAGACCGAGACGGCCCGGGAGCTCACGCCGCAACTCATCGAGATGGCTTGCGATGCGGCGCAGGAATATCTCGGTCAGTAGCCGCTCACCCAGTCAGGCAGAATGACGCCGTTGTCACGCTGGTAATCCTGCCAGAGGGTTTCCAGCTCCTGGACTTTGTCAGGCCTCGAGCCCGCGAGATCGTGTTGTTCGGCGAGATCCTGGTCGAGATCGTAGAGCTGCCAGGCATCGTTGCCCCAGGGCTCCGGCATGTGCAGGATTTTCCACGGACCTTGGCGAACGTAGCGTTTGCCGAGCAATTCGTCGGCCATGACACGCAGGGTGCCGTCCGATGGCTTGCCAGCGAGCGCCGCCAGCACCGACCGACCCGACATGGGCTCATTCCGACCGTCCGAAGGTTGTGCGATGCCGATCATGTCGAGCAGAGTCGGTGCGATATCGCGGACTGCGATGAACTCGTTGCTGATGGCCGCCTGCTGAACCAGCTTCGGATAGCGCACGAAAGCCGCCACGCGCGTGCCGCCCTCCGTGGGAAAGCCCTTGTACATGCGCAGTGCGGGCGAACTCGCGCGCGCCCAGTTCGGACCATATAGAACATAGGAACCCGGCCGCCCCATGTTCTCGAAGCTGAAATCGTGAGTTGTATCGATGGTATGGCGGATTTCCGGAAAGCTCTCGGCGGGCCAGGTTTCATCCAGATCGTGGCCTTCCGGTCCGTTGTCTGACAGGAAAATGATGATCGTGTCATCCAGCCGATCCGTTCGACGCAGGTAATCGATCAGTCGGCCGGTATTCACGTCGAGTTGGTCAACCATGGCCGCGTAGACTTCCATTGCGCGGGCCTCGACTTTCTGCTCTGCGGCGGACAGAGTGTTCCATGGCTTTCCCTTCGGCGCTCGTTGCGCCAGCTGCGCCGATCGGGGAATGAGCCCGAGCGCTTTTTGTCGCGCGAGACGCTTCGCCGCAATCACGTCGTATCCAGCGTCATAGCGGTGCGCATACTTCTGAATCGCTGCATCCGGTGCCTGCAGCGGCCAGTGGGGTGCCGTGAATGCCAGATAGGCGAAGAATGGTTTGTCCGAACCGCGGCCCTCCTCGAGATAGTCGATCAGCCGGTCGACATAGAACTGTGACGAGTAGTGAAAATTCTCCGGGAGCGACTGCAAGGCCACGCCATCCTCGCGATAGCTCGCCTTGACGTCCGGCGAGGGTGCATAGGCTGGTCGCATGTCGGCAAAGTGGCTGGCACCGCCCGCATCGAGCGTGAATGAGCGCATGAAACCCCGGTAAGCCGGGCCGTGTTCCGCCGCGCCCAGATGCCATTTGCCGGTCATGTAGGTCCTGTAACCGGCGTTCTTCAGCAAAGTGGCCAGCGTAACGACGCGATCGTTCAAATACCCCTCGTAGCCGGGTTGTCCCTTCTGGTTGGGCGATAGCTCCTCGAGCATGTTGCCGAGTCCGGCGCGATGACTGTCGACGCCGGTGAGCAGCATGGCGCGGCTCGGCGAGCACATGGAGGCCGTATGCAGATTCGTCAGTCGCAGACCCTGCATGGCAAGCGCATCAAGATTGGGTGTGTCGATTTCACCGCCGAATGCGCCAAGATCCGCATTGCCCATGTCATCAACGACGATGAGCAGCACGTTCGGCCGTCGGGTCTGCGCTGCCGCGGCCGGCTCATCGTGTACGAGCTTGCCGGCAACGACGGTTTTCAGTACCCGCGTGTCGCTGATTTCATCGGCCGGAATCTTGAAAAGATTGCGATCGAGCACGATGAAATCCGCCGCCTTGCCCGGCGTCAGCGAGCCGGTGAGCTCCTCGCTCCTGCCGGCGATCGCGCCATTGATCGTGAAAATGCGAATTGCCTGCGCCAGATCGATGGCCTGTTCCGGCCACTGCCGACCCGGCATCGCGCCGTAGGGATTGCGTCGCGTCACCATGGCTTCGAGACCCGGCCATGGACTCGGATTCGGCGCGACGGCCGGCCAGTCCGAGCCATAGAACACGAGTGCGCCGCTGTCGAGCAGGTTGCGTGTCGGCCAGAATCGACCCGCGCGTTCCGCGCCAATCGCGGCGATGCGCGCCGCATCGGACGGACCGGGATACCAAAGGACCGGGCACATCTCGGCGGCGACGTTCAATGCCTTGAAGCGGGGCAGGTCGGCGTCGCTGATGAGTTCCGCGTGCGATACCTCGTGGATGGCGCGCCCGCCTGGATTGCGCTGGCGTGCAGCCGCAAAGGCGTCCAGTGCCACGCGCGCGGATCGATCGCCCGTCGCATGGATTTTCACCGTCAGCCCCATGCGGTCGAGCTTTATCACGTCCCGGGCAAGTTCGGCAGGCTCGAAATTGAGCGTGCCGCGGTAGTCGTCACCGTGTTTGGCATCGGGAAGATAGGGCTCGAGCAATGCCGAAGTGCGCGCAACGGGAATGCCATCGAGCATGATCTTCGCGCAGTCGGTGCGCAACATCGGCCCGCTGAGCGCGCCGCGCCGCGCGAGCGTTTTCACCTCGGTGGCGCGCGATTTCGACCACGCACTCTTCCAGGCGAGACAAGTATGCGCTCTCGCATTGAGTGCCCCGCTGCGCCCGAGTTCGTGATACGCAGCGAGGTTGTCGTCGGTCGTCATTGCATCCTTGAACGACGTGATGCCCACGGCGAGCATCTGCTCGATTGCCCAGCCTGCTGCCTGTTGGTATTGCCCCGGGCTGTAGGCGGGAAGCTGTCGCTGTGCGCGATAGGCCGCGTCATCGAGCAGGATGCCGGTCGCCGTTTCGGCAACGATGCCGAGTGCCTGCAGGCCGCGGGTATTGACCCAGGCGTTGTGCACCGCCCAGTCCATGAGGAATACGGGATGATCGCCGCTCACCGCGTCCAGCATCTGGCGGGTTGGCGGCGTTGGCGCATCGAGCAGCGAGGTCGGCCATTGGCCGCCGCGCACCCAGGCTCCTGCCGGCGCCTCGGCCGCGCACCGGGCGACTTGCCCGAGAATCAGTTCCAACGTCAATGAGAATGGAAAGCTGCATTCGAACAAAGCCGGTATGGCGGCATCGAGCGGATGCACATGCATGTCATGAATGCCGGGCATGACCATGCGACCGCCGAGATCCACGACCTGCGTGCCAGCAACCCGCAGTTTCGTGACCTCCTCGTTGCTGCCGACAGCGATCAGTTTGCCGCCACTGACGGCCAGTGCCTCGGCCCATGGGCGATTGTCGTCAACGGTGTAGACCGCGCCATTGACGTAGATGGCTTCGGCCGCAGGCGGTGTCCCCGCACCACCATCGCCTGCGATGAGCGCGGCCACCAGCACGATGCCGAGTCGGTTCAGCATCGTGCTGGCAGTTTGCGGCGCTCTGCGACGACTTGCAGCAGGTTCAAAAGCGAATCGTGGCATTGATTCCGTAGGTCGGCTCCGAAAGCGCCGCCACGCAAAGATTCGACTCAGAAAGACCGGCGAGGCTGGTCATGCCATTGCAGTATTTCTCTCCGGTGAGATTCTCGCCCCAGACACCGACTTCGAATTGCTGCCGCTCGCCAAAGCGATAGCTGCCCCGCGCCGAGGCTGTCCAGTAGGCATCCTGGCTCAGGTTGCGGGCATTGGCGAGGTCGTAGGTCACATCGCCCTGGTAGCGGATATTCGCCTGCAGGGCAAGCGTCCCCGACGCCATGGGAATCTCGCGTCGCACCATGCCGGTGAACGTGACATCCGGAACATTCGGCAGCTTGTTGCCAGCGGATATACCCGCGATCAGACCGGCATCTTCGATGCGTGAATCATTCAGGCCGATTCCGGCCTGCAGATACCAACCGGGGCTTGGCAACCAGGTGAGTTCGGCCTCGAAGCCCTGCAGGCTCGATTTGGGTACGTTCAGCAGCTGCGGTACTGCCGTGCCCGTGCCCGGAACGATCAAAGGCTGAAACGACTGCAGGCCCTTCCAATCATAGTAGAACATGGCCGCATTGAGCCGCACGGTCTCATCGGCCCAGTCGGATTTGATGCCGAACTCATAGGCCCAGAGGATTTCCGGTTCGACGTCCTGGGCAGCGAGGCCGAGCAGCGCCTGGAGCGCCGCGATGCTGAAACCGCCACCCTTGAAGCCACGCGAAACACTGGCATAGAGCATTGCGGAATCCGAGACCTTGTAATCGAGCGCGACGCGCGCGCCCCATTCGCTCCAGTCACCATCGAGTGTTTCGACGGGTGGCTCGGCGAGCACCGGCAGGCTCAACAGCAGGCTCCGGCTGAGGAAGGCGCTGTCCGGGAGCGATGGGCAAAATGGCGGACCACCGTTTGGACCCACGCAGCGCACCGAAACAGCGTTCTGGCCTTTCTTGGTCTCGTTGGTCCAGCGAAACCCGGTGGTCAATGTGAGGTCATCCTGCAGATCGAATTCCAGCTGGCCAAAGGCCGAGAAGGAACGGTCCTCCTGGTCGACCATGGTGTTCGGCGTTACGTTGAACTGGTCAGGACCTGAAGGCGCGAGCGGATCTGGCGTGCGGCGTACCGCTGTCGTATAGCTCGCGTCCTCGCTGTAGTAGTAAAGACCTGCAATCCAGCGCGGGCTCGCCTCGCTCGTCGAGGCTGCGCGCAGCTCCTGCGACCACTGATCGTAGTCGCCGCCCTGGTAGAACTGGAAGATCGTCGTCGGCGAGGCATCGGCATCCTCGTTGTAGTCGACCTTGAGGGTCTCCCAGGTCGTCGTCGACGTGATCGTCATCGAGGCCAGGCGCCACTCCATGTTGAGGCCCGCGCCGTGCGTATCGAGATCCTGGCGGTGCTTGAGGTTGCCATAGACGTTTTCCCATTTCTCGTTCGGGTAGACGAATCCGGCACCGTTGGCGCAGTTCGGATTATTCTGCGGAATGATTTGATCGAGCGGTACGGCGCAGGGCAGTGTCTGATCGGTCGGGTCGAGAAATCCGACTCCCTTGAATGGCTGCGGATCGCCGCCCGACTGGCCGCCATGGATATTGGCAAGCAAGGTGAAGTTCTCGGTCGCATCTACCAGCAGTTGGATCCGCGCCGCCTGGCGATCAATCTCGCCGACATCCTGCCCGAGCGTGACGTTGTGAAACACGCCGTCGCGTGTATTGCTGACCGCGGCCAAGCGCACGGCGGCGCGCTCGCCCAGCGGGAAACCGACAGCACCCTCGAGGTCGACCTGGGAGTAGCGGCCGAACCCGGCTTGCAGATAGCCGTTGAGGCCATCGGCGACATTCGGTTTGTGGCTTATGTAATTGACGGCACCTCCGGTCGTGTTCTTGCCGAACAAGGTGTTTTGCGGTCCACGCAGCAATTCGACACGCTCCATGTCGAAAGTGGCGAACGAGACGGCAAAGGGCGAGTTGAGCGCGGCATCATCGAGGAAGACCCCGACTGCACCCACGACATTGAGATGAAAATCAGCTGTGCCGACGCCGCGAACGAAGAAATTCTGCTTACCACCACCCTGATCGACAACCATTGCGTTTGGTACGAGCGAGAGGATCTGTTGTGCTGAGTGAACGCCCAGGCGCGACAGCTGCTCGCCCGTGAAGGCATCGATCGCAATGGGTACATCCTGCTGCGATTCCGCGCGCTTTTGCGCGGTAACGACTACTTCTTCCAGCGTTTGCGCCAGCGCCGAGTTCGCGACCAGCGAGGCCGCGGCCAGTGCCAAGCTGCATCGCCACCAGATTCGTGCGTTTTTCACCGGGCAACTCATTTGTTTATCCCCCTGATTAGGTTTGTCGATACGTCGCGGTCTACTGTGAATGGCCATGTGCGCGCCGCTGTGCCAGCACACCTGGCAGCATCACGAACGCAGAAAGAACAAAAACGATGGCGGCGGTCCTGTTGACCGCGTCGTAGTTCGCCTCGCCGAGCAGGCGCGCTGCGATCATCGGGCCCACCGCGAGACCCAGCATTTGCATTGCGATGGCGAATACGACGGTGTGTTTCTTCGCATCGAAGTCGCCGGCGGTGGCGAGCATATAGGGCATGCTCAGGTTCCAAAGCAGGTTGAAGCCGCAGACCCCAAGCCAGTATTCCCGGGCGCCGATCTGACCCACCAGCAGATAGGCGCTTGCGGCGCTGCCCAGCACGCCGACGGCGAGCGGCAGCAACCGGCCGAATCGCTTCTCGAACACGACGACCACGAATGCGCCCGCGATTCCCGCGATCTGCGACACCATCAATACGTTGGCGACCTGCTGCTCTGGCATCCCGGCGTTGGTGCCAACCAGGAACAAGTAGGCCCAGATGATGCCGACCGCGACGTTGTAGATCAGGATGGCGATGAGCGTTGCATGGCTGAGCCATTTCGCATATTCGTAGTGGCCTGACGTGTCAGCATGTTCGAGGCCGGAGTGCGGCAGGGCGCCCACGAACCACAGGCCCGAGAGGCAGAAAAGACCGAAGAAAACGAGGACTCCGGCCATGCCTATATGTGCATAGGCGGTCGGCATGACGACCAGACCCAGCGCGCCATAGGTCAGTACCCAGACGATGATGTAACCGAAATTCCGGTCGGGATTCGCGGTGAGTCCCGCGAGCGAAAAGGTGAGCGAAATAATGCCGCCCGAGCCGATGCCGACGATGAATCGCAACAACATCAGGACCTGCAGGTCGCTCTGCCCGATGCACAGGAGGTTGCCGACGCCGGACAGCACGGCGAACGCGCCAATCAACCGGCGCCAGGAGTAGTGGTGTGCGGCAAATATGAGCGCCAGGGTCGTCACGGCGATGCCCCACATCTCCGCGGAGGCGACATACCCGGCCTGTTGTTCGGTCATGCCGAGTTGTTCGACCAGTCCCTGGACGAATCCCGGCTGCAAAATGAATACACAAGGGCCGATGACCGACAGGTAGAGGATGGCCGCCAGTGTTCGGCGGCTGTTCAGATCGATCGGCGGTGCCGCAATTTTGCTCGGCGCTTGGGCCATACGCAGGCAGTTCCCCCTTTATTTCAGCGAGCCTGTCCGGCTACTTGTCGATTTCTTTGAATGCCGTGTTGAGCGCTGCAATCATCTGGTCGCAATGTTCGCGCTGGAACACCAGAGGCGGCGAGATGATGATCTTGGTGCCCACGGGTCTCACCAGCACACCTTCGCGCCGCGCAACCGCAGCCAGCCTGGCGGCAAGCGGATCCTGCGGATCAACTGGCTGGCGGGTCTTCTTGTCGACCACCAGGTCGATACCGATCATCAGGCCCTTGCCGCGAACATCGCCGACGGACCTGGACTTTTCCAATGACTTGAGCGCACCCAGCAGGTACTCGCCCTGCACGCGGGCATTGTCCGGCAAATTCTCGCGGCGCACGATGCCTAGCGCGGCGATGCCGGCCGCGCAGGCGACCGGATGGCCCGCGTAGGTATAACCGTGCATGATGGCGCCATCGAAGGTCTGGTTATCCTCGAAGGCGCGTTCGATCCTGTCGTTGACGACGGTGGCGCCCAAGGGAATGTAGCCCGAGGAAATTCCCTTGGCGAAACACATGATGTCGGGCTTGACGCCCCAGCCGCGCGCGCCAAACATCGAGCCCGAACGCCCAAAGCCGGTGACGACTTCGTCCGCGATGAGCAATACGCCGTGCTTGTCGCAGACCTCACGTACCAGCGGCCAGTAATTCGGCGGCGGCACGATGACGCCGCCCGCACCTTGCACAGGTTCGGCAATGAAGGCAGCGACGGTGTCGGGAACCTGGAACTGGATTTCACGATCGAGCTGTTCGGCACAGATCTCGCCGAGCCTGACCGGGTCGTCGGTCCATGGGTTGCGATAAAGCCATGGCGAGTCGACGTGGAAGCAGCCCGGCAACAGCGGTTCGTAGTTGCGGCGGAATACGGAATTGCCATTGACCGATGCGCCGCCGAAGTGGGTGCCGTGATAGCCCTGCTTCAGGGCGATGAACTTGGTTCGTTCCGGCTGGCCTGCAAGGCGATGGTACTGGCGCGCCAATTTGAGCGCGGTTTCGATTGCATCGGATCCGCCGGAGTTGAACACCACCCGGCGCATACGTTCTTCGGCAGTGAAATCGAGTACCAGCTCCGCCATCTCAACGACCCGCGGGTGGGAGACGCCGTCGAACAGCTGGAAGTACTCGAGCGTATCGAGCTGTTGCTTGATGGCGTCCTTCACTTCGGTGCGGTTGTGGCCGACATTGACGCACCACAGTCCCGCGACACCATCGAGCAGCGTCTTGCCATGATCATCACGTACGTAGACGCCATCACCCTGGGTGATGTGGATCGGCTCGCGGGCGCGCGCCTCCGCCGGGTGGATCATCGGGTGCCAGAACGACTTCGCGTATGGGTTGGTCATCGATTGCATCCAGGTGACCCGTGCCATGGGCCTATCTAATGAGTATGGCTCCCAGGATGGCCGCATTATTGACAAAAACAGGCATAATATTGATAAATCAAGGCACCAAGGCCGTTTCAACATGCCAGCCAGCAGCCTCGCGGCCCCCGTCCCGACGATCGAACTCTCGGTGGTGAGATCCCTGTGCGATGCCCTGCAGTCGCACTCGCCCATGGTGAACAAAGGGCTGGAGAAATTCGCCATACCGCATCCAGCACAGATGCCGGCGCGCGGCGTGAGCGTGCAACGCGTACCGATGAAGAATTATCTCGCCTGGTTCGATTGGCTGGCGCAGGAGCTGCGCCAGCCATTGCTCGGACTGGAGTTGTCGCAACGGGTGGGCGCGGAAATGATGGGTGCAGTGGGCTACCTGTTTCTCAGTGCCGTCAATCTGCAGGTTGCCCTGCGCAATCTCGCGCGTTACACCAGCGCGATCCAGGACGCCTCGGTGCATGACGTCGACATCGTCGATGATCATCTGCAATTTACGTATCGAATTGCCGACCAGCAGCTCGAACCCCGTCGCCAGGACGTCGAGTTCTCGATCGGTTTTGTGTGGCGTCTGGTGCAGTTGTTCTCTTCACGGAGCTGTCCGTTGGCGCGCGTCGACTTCGAGCAGGAAAAGCCTGCGCTCGGGGTTGCTGCCTATGGACGCATTTTCGAGGCGCCTGTCCTGTTCGGGCAACCTGCCAATCGCCTCTATATCCACCGCAACGCTTTGCGTACCCCGTCCCGCCGCCTCGATCCGCACCTGTTTCCGATTCTCGAAGCGCACGTACGCGAACATGCGGCGAAGTATGGCCATGCGGACAGTTTCACGTGGCAGGTGCGCAGCTGCCTCTCCGAAGACAAGATGCAAGGCGGCGCGCGCGCGCCGGACATCGCGCGCCAGCTGGGGCTGTCGGAATCCACCCTGCAAAGGCGATTGCGCAACGAGCGGACCAGCTTCAAACGACTGCAGGACGAGGCCGCGAAGGATCTTGCCGGCCGCTGGATACGCCAGCCAAGCATCAGTATCGCGACCATCGCTCGCCGTTTGGGTTACGCCGAGTCCGCTTGCCTGACGCGGGCCTTCAGGCGATGGTTTGGCATGACGCCCCGTCGATACCGACGGTTCGTGTTGCGCTCAACGCTGGAAGCGCCGGAACAGGGCAGGGTCGGCGGGTGGCAAGCTTCCGTCTAGGCGGCACGCGGTCGCAGACAGAAATCGTTCCGCGGGAGCAAGTGCCCACCGATAGACTCGCCGGCACAGCGCGTAGGCATCGTGTCCGGCCCAATCGTCGGGCAGGAGAGCAGCGGGCAGGAGCGGATCGCGCAATTCGACTTTGCGAAATTCGTGTATCAACAAGGTGCGCAGCACGAATGCACAGCGCGGGTCGACGGACCGCTCATGCGCGACGGTGCGTGCAAGCGGTGCAAAGCGCTTCAGAAAACTGCGATAACGCGCGGCCAGTTCGTCGAGGTTCCAGCCACTGCGAACGATTTGCGCGAGTTCCTGCGAGCGCTCGTCGCATGCCGTCAGGACATGCACATCGCCCGCAAGGCCGGCCCTCGCGATGATCTGGCGGGTTGCTGATGCATCGTGCGCCGCGCTCACGAGCACGCCGCGCGCGATCTGGGCGAATCCTTCCCACGACAGGGATTGCGCCAGTTGCGCATTGACGCCGCGGCGTTCGCGGTGCGCGATGGCGACCGTCAAGCGGCCGTCCCATTGTCGACGCGGTGCTGCGTAGATGCGCGAGGTCGCGCGGGCGAACCGGTCCGCTCCGGTGCGGGCCAGGCGATATTCGCTGAGGCGGCCGCGGCGCCGGCTTGTGAGCCAGCCGTCGTCCGCCAGGCGGCTCACCGAGGTGCGCACCAGGCGCTCGGTAAGGCCAAAAGGCGCCGCCAGTTCGATCAGGCTTCGAAGCGTGATGACGCCGCCGCGCGGCGCAATGCTGTCACCAAAAATCGTGACCAACAGCGAGCCGGCGCGCAGGGGCCGCTGCCGGCCGAAATTCCTCACCAGGCTGCGGGTCGTCGACTCGACGGTGGTTGTCATCGCAGGATTGGGCCTGATGGAGTTGAAAAAAACTATCGTGACACAAAAATATTGTAGAGCAAAATTTTACGTGTCAGAATGATCCGGTTCTTGGACCGAGGGCGAGCTCATGTATACCCAGGGTTTGGACCAGGCCGGATCGGGGCAGGGCGGCACAGCCGAGCCTGCAGAGCTCGAAGCCCGCTTCCAGGCGCGTATCGACGCCGAGGAGAAGATCGAACCCAAGGACTGGATGCCGGCCGCCTACCGGCAGACCCTGATCCGGCAGATTTCCCAGCACGCACATTCGGAAATCGTCGGCATGCTGCCCGAGGGCAACTGGATAACCCGCGCACCCACTCTCTTGCGCAAGTGCATCCTCACCGCCAAGGTTCAGGACGAAGGCGGGCATGGCGCCTACCTCTACAGCGCGGCGGAGACCCTGGGAGTGTCCAGGGATGAGCTCATCGAACAGCTGCTGGACGGCAGCGCCAAGTACTCGAGCATCTTCAACTACCCGACGCCGACCTGGGCTGACATTGGCGCGATCGGCTGGTTGGTGGACGGTGCGGCGATCATGAACCAGATTCCATTGTGTCGTTGCTCCTACGGACCCTATGCGCGCGCCATGATCCGCATCTGCAAGGAGGAGAGTTTTCACCAGCGGCAGGGCTATGAAATCATGCTTCGGCTCGCTCGCGGCACTGCCGAACAGAAACACATGGCGCAGGGTGCGCTCAATCGCTGGTGGTGGCCATCGTTGATGATGTTCGGTCCTTCCGATGCCGACTCGCAACACACGGCGCAGTCAGTGCGCTGGAAGATAAAGCGATTCACCAACGATGAACTTCGTCAGAAGTTCGTCGACTTCACCGTGCCGCAGGCAAAGTTCCTTGGCCTGTCCGTGCCCGATCCCGATCTGCAATGGAACGAGGCGGCGAAATGCTACCGCTTCGGCGCGATCGACTGGGCAGAGTTCAAGCAGGTGCTCAAGGGCTTCGGGCCATGCAACGCCGAGCGAATGGCGGCGCAACGCGCCAAACATGAACAGGGCCGCTGGGTTCGCGAGGCGGCCAGCGCCTTTTCAGCCAAACAGCGCGAACGCGCCGCCGCGCGCGCGGCGTGAATTACGGAGCGACACTCGTGGCAAAACAGGACTGGCCTCTTTACGAAATATTCATCAGGGCCCGCGGTGGTCTCGATCACAAGCATGTCGGCAGCGTGCATGCCACCGATCCGCAGATGGCGATCGAGCATGCGCGCGATGTGTATACGCGGCGCCTCGAAGGAGTCAGCGTCTGGGTGGTTCCGTCTGCGCAGATCACCGCATCCGATCCCGCCGAAGCCGACGCATTGTTCGAGCCGGCGCGTGACAAGATCTATCGGCACCCGACTTTCTACCAGATCCCGGACGAGGTCGAAACACTTTGAAACCATTGGCAAATCAGGATCACTTCCGCTATGTGCTGCGCCTGGGCGACACCAGCCTGGTGCTTGGCCAGCGGCTTGGCGAATGGGTCGGGCACGCGCCGGCCATCGAGGAAGATCTTGGCCTCGCGAATCTGTCGCTCGATCTGCTTGGGCAGGCCCGACTGTTTCTGGCCTATGCCGGTGAACTCGAAGGCGCCGGGCGCGGGGAAGACGAACTCGCGTTTCTGCGCGCCGAGCACGAGTACAGCAATGTAATTCTTGCCGAGCAGCCCAACGATGATTTCGGCGTCACAATCGTGCGCCAATTCCTGCTCGATGCCTGGCAGTGCGAGCTGTATCAGGCCCTCTGCCAATCGAGCGACACGCGTCTTGCGGAGATAGCGGCAAAATCACTCAAGGAGTCGCGCTACCACCTTCGCTACAGCGGTGGCTGGCTGGTTCGTCTCGGTGACGGAACCGACGAGAGTCACGACCGGGTCCAGAGGGCACTGAACTTCCTGTGGCGCCACGTCGGCGAGTTGTTCGTTGCCGATGAGCTCGACGAGGCCGTTCTTGCCGCCGGCATCGGTCCCGATCCACGCACGCTGCGGGCGGCGTGGCAGCGATGCGTGGATGATGTACTTTCTCAAGCGACGCTCGCCCAGCCGCCCGATACCCGACCCGCCCTGATGGGCAAGCGCGGCGAACATGGCGAGCACCTGGGACATCTGCTTGCGCAAATGCAGTTCATGCAGCGAAGTTATCCTGGTGCAAGCTGGTAACCGGGCCCAATCGGATGAGCGACTCGAGCGCGCCTGGTGCGTCGTCGCCACCGTGCCCGATCCGGAAATCCCTGTGCTCACCGTCGTCGATCTTGGCATCATCCGCTCGATTGAGCCGCAGGGCGATCACGGTCTGCGGGTCGCCGTCAGTCCGACCTATTCGGGTTGTCCGGCGACAGCCGTGATTCATGCGAGTATCGAGGAAGCCCTGCAGGAGGCAGGATATTCGCCGGTGCAGGTACGCAGCGTTTTGTCACCGCCCTGGAGCAGCGATTGGATCAGCGAGGCAGGGCGCGACAAGCTACGAGCCTATGGAATCGCGCCGCCGCAGCGGCCGGTTGGCAGTACGCGGGCATTGTTGCACCCGCAGGCGGCAATCGCCTGTCCGCGTTGCGAATCGGTACACACCAGCCGCATCAGCGAATTCGGCTCGACCCCGTGCAAAGCGCTGTACCGCTGTGAAGATTGCCGTGAACCCTTCGAATATTTCAAATGCTTCTAAACTCATAAAGTTCGCGCCATGCTCCAATTTCATCCGCTGGTTCTGAAAAATCGTGAAACCATCGCAGCCGACGCGGTCGCATTGACTTTCGATGTCCCGGCCGAATTGCGCGACGAGTACGCATTCCGTTGCGGCCAGCACTTCGCGGTGCGGGCAACAGTTTCCGGCCGTGAATTGCGCCGGACCTATTCGGCGGCTGCCGAAGAGGGGGATGGTTTGCGGATCGGAGTGCGCGTACAAGGCGAAATGTCGCGCTTTCTTGCCGAGGAACTGCGCATCGGAGGCACACTCGATGTAATGACTCCCGGCGGAAGGTTTCGTCCGCGTGAAGGTGCCGAACCCGGCAGGCGCTATGTGGCGTTCGCGGCTGGTAGCGGTATTACACCGATACTGTCGATCGCTTCCACGTGCCTGGCGCGCAACCCCGATTGCGATTTCACCATCTTCTATCTGAATCGCGACAGCGCGCGCAGCATGTTCGTCAATGAACTGCTGTCCCTCAAGAATCGCTACCTGCAACGATTCTCGCTTCACTTTCTGATGACTGCCGAGCCGCAGGATGCCGATATCTTCAACGGCCGGCTGAACTCGGAGAAGATCAAGGACCTTGCGGATCGGGTCGTCGATTTCTCCATCGTCGACGAATTCTTCATTTGCGGCCCGGGAGGCATGATCGACACGGTCAAGGCAGCGCTGAAGGCGCAGGGTGTCCAGGGCCAGATCCATGTCGAACGATTCACCATGGCGAATGGCACGACAGGCACGGGACAAGGCGTCGCGGTGAGTCCATCGGCGGCGAAAGCCGCGGCAGGCGCGGGCGCCGAAGTCATCGTGCAACAGGATGGACGCCGGCGCACCTTTCGCATGTTGCGCCAGGACGCGACCCTGCTCGAAGCGGCCGAGCAGGCGGGTCTCGAGCTGCCATTTTCCTGTCGTGACGGCATATGCTCGACCTGTCGCACACGGGTCGTCGAGGGGAGCGTGCGCATGGAGCGCAACCTCGCCCTGGAGGATTGGGAGGTCGAAGCCGGTTTCGTGCTCTGTTGCCAGGCGCGCCCAACGAGTCCACGTGTAGTCATCAGCTATGACGAGAAGTGAACAGTGATGCGATTCGAGAACATCCTGTTCGAGATTCAAGGGGCCATTGCGCGCCTGACCTTCAATCGCCCTGAGCGCCTTAACAGCTTCACGACGGCGATGCATGCGGAAATCCGCAGCGCTTTGCATTCCTTGCAGGAATCGGCGGCGCGCGTACTGGTCATCACCGGCGCCGGGAGGGGATTCTGTGCCGGCCAGGATCTGGGTGATCGCGCTGTTGCGCCCGGCGGACCCCGCGTCGATCTCGGCGAGTCGATCGAGCGCAACTACAATCCGCTCGTGCTCGCCCTGCGAGAGTTGCCAATGCCGGTCATCGCAGCGGTCAACGGCGTTGCAGCAGGTGCCGGGGCGAACGTCGCACTCGCCTGCGACCTGGTCATCGCCGCGCGCTCGGCGAGTTTCGTGCAGGCGTTCTGCCGACTCGGGCTCGTGCCCGATTCGGGTGGCACCTGGATCCTGCCCCGGCTGCTTGGCAATGCGCGCGCGATGGGGCTCGCATTGCTGGGTGAGAAGCTCACGGCCGAGCGTGCAGCCGAGTGGGGCCTCATCTGGCGCTGCGTCGAGGACAGCGAATTGTCAGGAGCAGTCGATGAGCTGGCTGCCGAGCTCGCAGCGGCACCCACGCTGGGGCTCGCGCGCACCAAGCAGGCGATCTACCAGTCGTGGAATCATGATTTTCGCCAGCAACTGGATCGCGAGCGCGATTGGCAGCGCGAGCTTGGCGCATCCGAGGACTATGCCGAAGGCGTTGCCGCATTTGCGCAAAAGCGCAGCCCAAATTTTCGCGGCCGCTGATCGGCCGCTTCACGATGACCCCCACGCAAAAGGCAGCAGATCAGTCTCTCGCATCGCGCGTCGCTGCTGCAATGTTCGAACGCGACAGCGCTTCGCGGGCACTGCAGATGGTCATCGAAGAGGTGCGGCCGGGTTTCGCGCGTGTGCGGATGTTGGTGCGGGCGGACATGGTCAATGGTCACCGCATCTGCCACGGCGGGATGGTGTTCTCGCTGGCCGACAGCGCTTTTGCCTTCGCCTGCAATTCGCACAACCGCGTTGCCGTTGCGGCGGCCTGCAGTATCGATTTTGTTTCACCGGCGCGTGAAGGCGATGTGCTCACCGCCGAGGCCGTCGAGAAAACCCACGACGGTCGCAACGGCATCTACGACGTGCGAGTTACGAATGGCGATGAGCGCACCGTCGCCATGTTCCGCGGCCGTTCCCGTGCGCGCGAAGAGAAAATCATCGACGATTGAAACAGGGGGTCTCGATCAATGGCTGATGCATTCATTTGCGACGCGGTGCGTACGCCTATCGGGCGCCACGGTGGCGCGCTGGCAGCCGTGCGAACTGACGATCTTGCGGCGGTCCCGCTGCGTGCGCTGGTGGCCCGCAACACGGGCGTCGATTGGCAGGCGCTCGACGATGTGATACTCGGTTGCGCGAATCAGGCAGGCGAGGATAATCGTAATGTCGCGCGCATGGCGGCGCTGTTGGCGGGATTACCGCAGACCGTGGCGGGTGTCACCGTCAATCGATTATGCGGCTCGGGGCTCGACGCGGTTGCCATGGCGGCGCGGCAGATCGCCACGGGCGATGCCGACATGGTGGTCGCGGGCGGCGTCGAGAGCATGACCAGGGCGCCTTATGTGTTGTCCAAAGCCGAAAACGCTTTTGGTCGCGAGCAGCAGATCTTCGATACCACCATCGGCTGGCGGTTCATCAACCAGGCGCTCGCGAAGCAATATGGCACGGATTCAATGCCGGAGACGGCCGAGAACGTCGCCGCGCGTGCCGCAATATCGCGAGCCGATCAGGACGCGTTCGCCCTGCGCAGCCAGCAGCGTGCGTTGGCAGCGCAGGCGGCCGGGCGCCTGGCCGAGGAGATCGTTCCGGTCAGCATCGCGCAGCGCAAGGGCGATCCTCGGGTTGTAAGCGAGGACGAACATCCGCGTGCCACGACCCTGGAGTCTTTGGCCCGCCTCGGCACGCCGTTTCGCAAGGATGGAACGGTGACGGCGGGCAATGCGTCCGGGGTCAACGATGGCGCCTGCGCGCTGATCATCGCAAGCGAAGCCGCGGCAAAACGCCATGGGCTTCGGCCGCGCGCACGCGTGCGCAGTGCTGCCGTGGCGGGCGTCGAACCCAGCGTCATGGGGCTGGGTCCCGTACCCGCGACCCGCAAGCTCCTGGCCCGAACGGGAATCAAGATCAACCAGCTAGACGTCATCGAACTGAACGAGGCGTTCGCGGCGCAGGCGCTGGCCGTCTTGCGCGAGCTTGGCATTGCCGACGACGCCGAGCATGTCAATCCGAATGGTGGCGCGATCGCGCTTGGCCATCCACTTGGCATGAGCGGCGCGCGTTTGGTCACGACGGCGACGCTGGAGCTCGAGAAGCGTAATGCACGATTGGCGTTGTGCACGATGTGTATTGGTGTCGGTCAGGGAATCGCAATGATTATCGAACGTGTCTGAAGCAGAGCAGAGGTCGAGATGACAACAAGACTTGCAAGTTTCGTTACGGGGCAGTGGCGCACAGGACGCGGCGAAGGTGTGGCGCTGCGAGACGCCACGACCGGCGACATCATCGCGCTGTCCTCGTCGGAAGGCCTCGATTTTGCCGCTATTCTGGCTCATGCCCGCGGCGTGGGCGGGCCCGCGTTGCGCGCGATGACCTGCCGCGAGCGCGCATCGATGTTGAAGGCACTCGGCAAGCGATTGATGGATTTCAAGGAGGAATTCTACGAAGCCTCATATGCCACCGGGGCGACGCGTGCCGATTCCTGGCCGGATATCGAGGGTGGCATCGGCACGATGCTCGTTTTCGCGAGCAAGGGCGCTCGCGAACTACCTGACAGCAACGTCTTCCTCGATGGCGCAACCGAGATCCTCTCGCGCGGCGGAACCTTCCTGGGTCAGCACATCTGCGTGCCGCTGGAGGGTGCCGCTGTCCATATCAATGCCTTCAATTTCCCTGTTTGGGGGATGCTCGAGAAGCTGGCGCCTGCGCTGCTCGCCGGTGTGCCGGTCGTCGTCAAGCCGGCAACGGCAACGGCGTTTCTGACCGAACGTGTCGTGCGCCGCATCATCGAGACGGGACTGCTGCCCGAGGGCTCGCTGCAGCTCGTCTGCGGCAGCCTTGGCAACCTGTTCGATCATCTGACTTGCCAGGACATCGTGTCATTCACCGGTTCGGCCGCGACGGCGCAGAAGTTGCGCACCCATCCGGTCGTGGTGGCGAATGCGGTGCGATTCATCGCCGAAACGGATTCGCTCAACTCCTCGATACTCGGGGCCGACGCGCGCGAAGGCACGGCGGAATTCGACTTGTTCGTGCGTGAAGTCGTCCGCGAGATGACCGCCAAGGCCGGGCAGAAATGCACCGCCATCCGCAAGGCGATCGTGCCGCGCGAACAGCTCGCTGCGGTTGCGGGTGCCCTGCAGGCGGCGCTCCGCAAGATCGTGGTCGGCGATCCACGCAGCAAGAGCGTGCGCATGGGTCCACTCGCGACGCTCGACCAGCGGCGCGAAGTGCTCTCCTGCGTCGAGCAGCTGCGCAGCGAGGCAGCGGTGATTCATGGCGATGGCCAGGAGGGCGAGCTCATCGATGCCGATCACGGTCGCGGCGCATTCGTGTTCCCCATACTCCTTCAGTGCCGGGACGCACGCTCGGCGCGTCTGGTGCACAGCGTTGAGGCCTTCGGGCCGGTTGCGACGCTGTTGCCCTTCGATTCGAACGCGGAGGCGATCGAGATTGCGCGGCTGGGCGCGGGAAGCCTGGCCGGCTCCGTATTCACCGGGGATGCAGAAATCGCCAGTGAGTTGGTGCTTGGGCTCGCGCCTTATCACGGCCGACTTCTGGTCATCGACCGGAACTGCGCCAAGGAGTCGACCGGCCACGGTTCGCCACTTGCGCATCTGGTGCATGGCGGGCCAGGGCGTGCGGGCGGCGGCGAGGAAATGGGCGGCATACGCGGCGTGCTGCACTACATGCAGCGCACCGCGGTACAGGGTGGTCCGGACACGCTGACTGCGGTAGGCGGCCGATGGGTGAGAGGGAGCCGCGAGCTCGATCCGGGCAGGCATCCGTTTCGCAAACCCCTCACGGAGCTACGCATCGGAGACAGTTTCAATTCGCGTGAACGCGTAGTCACGATCGATGACATCGAGGCTTTTGCCGCGCTGTCTGGCGATAATTTCTATGCCCACATGGACGAGCAGCAGGCCGCACGCAATCCGCTATTTGGCGGACGCGTGGCGCATGGTTATTTTCTGATTTCCGCGGCGGCAGGATTGTTTGTCGATCCGGACTACGGTCCGGTGCTCGGCAACTATGGGCTGGACAACCTGCGTTTCGTAAAACCCGCCAAGCCGGGCGATCGCATCAAGGTGCGACTGACCTGCAAATCGAAGCGTCTGCGCGCCGACAAGGGCTGGGGAGAAGTTGCCTGGGACACCGAGATCACCAACCAGGACAACGAAACAGTTGCTTCGTACGATGTCCTGACTATGGTGAGTGTGCGCGAAGTGCCGGATTCCGTGGTCGAGCAGGGCGGTGAGTCACGAGCGTCCTGAGGCGCTGACCGCTCACAATGGCAGTGCCGAGTGATGCTTCAGTTCCTTGAGGATCACGTTCGTGCGCGCACTGGCGACACCGGGAACACGGAACAGAAATTCATCGAGAAAGCGGTTGTAGGCGTCGATGTCCGCGCTGACGACTCGCAGGTGATAGTCCGCATCGCCCGTAGTGGCGAAGCACTCGAGCACTTCGGGTCGGTGTTGGACTGCGCTGATGAATTCGGCCAGCCGGTCCGGATCGTGTCGGGTGAGCTGCACATGCACGATGGCCTGAAAGCCGAGGCCGCACACGCGCGGGTCAATCTCGGCGCGATAGCCGCGAATCGCCCCGACAGCCTCGAGTTGGCGCACGCGGCGCCAACAGGCGGAGGCCGACATGCCGGTCGCTTCGGCAAGGTCGGCGTTGGACATACGCCCGTCTCTTTGCAGCATCTCCAGGATGCGTTTGTCCTGGGCCTCGAGCACCAGGGGGGCGTTCGGTGGTTTCATCCAGAAAACCTATATTCGATGAAATATATGACCAATCATAGCCAATAGAAAGGTGAGTTAGACAGAATATTTGTACTGAGCCGGGCAGAATATCCATTTTCCTTCCTGCTCACCGAGGCCCTGAATGTCGCTTGCGCTGCCCGCATACTGTCTCGAGGATCGCTACACGCGCAGGGATGGCCGCGTCTTCCTGACGGGCACCCAGGCGCTGGTGCGGGTGTTGCTCGATCAGGCCCGCCGCGATCGCGAGGCGGGCCTCGCAACAGGCGGTTTCGTTTCCGGGTATCGCGGCTCGCCCCTCGGCGCGCTCGATCTGGAGCTGTGGCGCGTTTCCGATGAACTGCGCGCGCAACACATTGAATTCCTCCCTGCCGTGAACGAGGACCTGGCGGCGACCGCCATCCTCGGCACTCAGCAGGTAGAGACGAATCCTCGCGCCAGGGTACGCGGTGCATTTGCCATGTGGTATGGCAAGGGTCCGGGCGTAGATCGGTCCGGCGATGCGTTGAAGCACGGCAACGCCTATGGCTCGTCGCCCCACGGTGGTGTTCTGGTTGTGGCGGGCGATGACCATGGTTGCGTTTCCTCGTCGATGCCGCATCAATCCGATGTCGCCTTCATGAGCTGGTTCATGCCGACGCTGAATCCCGCCAACGTTGCCGAGTACCTTGCTTTCGGCGAGTACGGATATGCCTTGTCGCGCTTCTCCGGGATGTGGGTCGGTTTCAAGGCGATTGCCGAGACCGTCGAGTCCGGGCAATCGGTCGAGCTCGCAGCGGATCGAAGGTTCATTGCCCCGCAGTTCCAGCCGCCACCGGACGGATTGCATTACCGGTGGCCGGACCTGCCGGGTCCGCAGATCGAGGAACGACTGGAAGCGAAGAAGAACGCTGTTTACGCGTTCACCGAGGCCAATCCGATCGATCGTTCCATCTACGACGTGTCGAACGCCCGCTTCGGTATCGTCACGACCGGCAAGGCGCATCTGGACCTGATGGAAGCGTTGCGACTCCTTGGCCTCGATGGCTGCGAGTGTCGCCGCCTTGGAATCGACATTTACAAGGTGGGATTGGTCTGGCCTCTGCCGCGACGTCCGGCGCTCGACTTCGTTCGCGGCAAGGAGGAGGTGCTGGTCGTCGAGGAGAAGCGCGGCATCATCGAGAGTCAGCTGAAGGAGTATTTCTATGACTGGCCAGGGGACAAGCCGAAGCGCATGGTCGGCAAGAACGATGAGTCCCTGTCGCGGCTCGTGCCCTGGGTCGGTGAACTGACGCCGCAGATGCTCCTGCCTATCGTCGCCCGCAGGCTCGACAGGCTCTTTCCGGATGAAGGGTTCCCTGCGCGCGCCAAACGTGCCATGCCGGAACACGCGATCACCCTGCAGATCCCCGGCGCGACGCGCACGGCATATTTCTGCTCGGGATGTCCACACAATACTTCGACGCGTGTTCCCGAAGGATCGCAGGCGCTCGCGGGCATTGGATGCCATTTCATGGCGAGTTGGATGGATCGCAATACCACTTCGCTGATCCAGATGGGCGGAGAGGGCGTCAACTGGGCAGCCTCGTCGCGATTCACCGGTCGCGGGCACGTATTCCAGAATCTCGGCGAAGGAACCTGGTATCACTCAGGTTCGATGGCAATTCGCCAGGCGATCGCAGCCGGCGCCAACATCACCTACAAGATACTCTTCAACGACGCGGTTGCCATGACCGGAGGGCAACCCGTCGATGGTCCGGTCTCGGTCCAGGCCATTGCGAGCATATCGCGCGCAGAGGGTGCGCAACGCATTGCAGTGGTATCGGATGAGCCAGGCAAGTTTACTCTCGCTGATTTTCCGTCCGGCACCACGCTGCATCATCGACGTGAGCTCGATGCGCTGCAGCGCGAACTGCGCGAGTGCAGGGGCGTCAGCATCCTCATCTACGAGCAGACCTGTGCCACGGAGAAACGGCGCCGCCGCAAACGAGCTCTGGTCCCAGACCCGCAGCGTCATGTCGTCATCAATGAGCTGGTCTGTGAAGGCTGCGGCGACTGCTCGGTGGCGTCGAATTGTCTGAGTGTCGAACCCATTGCGACCGAGTTCGGCACCAAACGACGCGTCAACCTGTCCACCTGCAACAAGGACTACAGTTGCCTGGACGGATTCTGTCCGAGTTTCGTCACCATCGAGGGCGAGCGTCTGGCGCGCCGCGCGATTGCGCAGGACTTTCAATCGATCGCGGCGACGCTGGTGCAACCTGCCCTGGCAGATATCGATGAGCCATACAATCTGCTGGTGACCGGCGTCGGCGGCACGGGTGTTATTACAGTCGGCGCATTGATCGCCATGGCCGCGCATATTTCGGGCAATTCGGTCAGCGTGCTCGATTTCACCGGTTTCGCGCAGAAGTTTGGCCCGGTACTGAGCTATATCCGCATTGCATCAAGCACCGACCTGCTCAATCAGGTGCGCATCGATCCGGGTCAGGCCAATGCCGTCATTGGTTGCGACATCGTCGTATCATCCTCGCCCAAAGCATCCTGCTGCTACCGATCCGGTACCCGAATCGCGTTGAATCTCGCCGAGATGCCCACCGGCGACCTGGTGCGCCACCGCGATGCAATGTTGCGCGTCGCCGAACGCGAACAGGCAATTGCCGCTGCGGTCGGGCAGGACTGCCTCCGATCGATCGATGCGAACCAGATTTCGGAAAAATTGTTCGGCGACAGTGTTTTTGCCAACGTTCTGATGCTCGGTTTCGCCTGGCAACAGGGCCTCGTGCCCGTGCCGCTCGATGCCATCGAGCGCGCGATCGAATTGAACGCGGTAGCGGTGGCAGCCAATCGCGCGGCCTTCGCGGCCGGGCGGCTCATCGCGGCGAATCATCCCTCACTTGCGCCTGTGGCCGAATTGCCAACGACATCGGTCCCGACGGTCGCAGAGCTCGTCGACAAGCGCGCACAATTTCTCGCGAAATACCAGAGCGGGAGCTACGCGCTGCGCTTCCGTTCGCGGATCGATGACCTGTACACGCGCTTACCCGGCGAGCTGGCCAATGACCTGGCCGCAGTGGCTGCCAGGTCCCTGTTCAAGCTGATGGCGTACAAGGACGAATACGAAGTGGCGAGATTGCATCTCGATGCGGGCTTTCGTGGGCAGCTCGGCTCGCAATTTGCCCCCGGGTTCAGGATTCGACATCACCTGGCGCCGCCATTATTCGCTCGTGGCAAGGACGCGCGTGGTCGCCCGCTGAAGCGGGAGTTCGGCGGCTGGATGCGCATGGCATTTCGCCTGCTCGCGCCAATGAAGCGACTTCGCGGCACGGTGTTCGACCCGTTCGGCCATACCGTGGAGCGACGGATGGAGCGTGCGCTGATCGACTGGTACGAAAAGCTGCTGGGCCACTGCGCTGCCGAGGCGACGCTTGCCACTCGCGACGGTTGGATGCGGCTGCTGGCGCTGCCGATGGAGATCCGCGGCTACGGCCAGGTCAAGGCGCAGGCTGCAGCGCAGGTGCGCTCGCAGAGCGATCAATTGCTCGCCACGCTACAATCCTGATGCTCGACAGCGCCGCGGTTGATGCGGCGCACATGGGATTACGACAGGAGTTGCGGATTTGGACAGCAAGTTACGCAAGGCCATCGAGGCAATTCATGCGCCGGCCGATTGGGTTCATTTCGCCACCATCGGCCGGGATGGCGCGCCGCATGTCACGCCGCTGATGATGGGGCTGTCGACCGATCACCTGCTGTTCAGTCTCACCGGCAAGCAGAAGGTGCGCAATCTCGAGCGTGATCCTCGTGCCTGCGTGTCAATGGCCAGACCCGGATCCATGGCGCACGTCATCGTCTGGGGCACGGTCGCAGTGCGCCATGATGCCGAAGCGCAGGTTCTGTGGGACGAAATGATACGCAATGCCTTCGGTGATGCCGGTCTCGAACAGCGCCAGCGCGGCCTGTCCGCCGAGGGCACGCAGCTTGGCTTGCTGACACCTCGACATTGGCGTATTTACGGTATCGAGGAACGCAATTGATCAACAGCCGGTCGGGGGAGATAAACATGCGAATCAGCATTGCCTGCATCATGTCAGTTGGCGTCATTGCCTCGAGCCCGTTGTTTGCGCAGTCTGCGGCCGACGCGCTGTGTCCATCGCCTGGCGACAGGACACGAGTAGCCGCTGTTTACGGTGACGGCCCGGCGCCCATGACATTTGCCGCGGCGCCGCAGTTGAAGCTGTCCGAAGCACAGGTCGCCGCGGGCATGCCGCCGGGCATGAGCGTCGGCGTGGCGGGCGAGCACTTCGCCGACGTCTGGTCGTCGCTGGCAGGTTGGGACCACGCGCTGGTGCTTATCATCAAAGCAGGCAACGTATTCGAGATCAGCAGTGATATCGTCGCGGGCGAGCCATCGAGCAAGAGCAAGTACTTCAACCTCGGCCATGCCAATTTCAGCGGTCACCTCCGGCCCGACCTGCTCGGCGCGATTTACGCCGTTCGTCTGAAAGGTCGCGAGGGAACGGTGCGCGGGGTGCAGTTTTTCGACCAGGCTGGAGAAGGCGTTTTCGCCGTGTTCCTGCGCGGCGAGGGCGAGGAACCCGACGAGGCGGCCATCGCCCAATTCGATCTGACCTGGAACAGGATCGCGGAAATGCCGAGGCTCTGCGCGACCGGACCGTAGTTTCTAGGGATCGACAACGCGCAGCGAGGGGTCGATGTCGCGGGCCCAGGCGAGCAAGCCTCCATCGAGATTGAATACGCCGTTCACGCCGGCGCGCAAGGCGGCCTGACAGGCCTCTTCGCTGCGGCCGCCGCTGCGGCACAGCATCACCAACGCTTCGCAGACCGGCAATTCGTGCAATCGCGTCGGCAGTTGCGCCAGTGGGATATTGATCGCGCCTGGCAGATGTCCTGCGACGAATTCATGCTCTTCGCGAACATCGACGACGGCGAGATCACCGCGCCTGATCCGTTCGGCGGATCGTGACAACTCACTCGCTGACATGCGCGAAACTGTCGCAGCGGCATGGGAACGGAGCGTGCGTATGCTCGGCGAATCGCCGCAGACGGCACAATCGACCCGTCGCTCGACGGCAAATCGCCTGAAACTCATGGCCAGTGCATCGAAAACCAGCAGCCGACCGACCAGCGGCTCACCAATTGCGGTGATGAGCTTGATGACCTCGGTTGCCTGCAGGCATCCCATGACCCCGGGTAATACGCCGAGCACACCCGCATCGGCGCAGTTCGGTACCAGGCCGTCGGCTGATTCCGCAAAAAGGCAGCGGTAACAGGGTCCCTTTCCCGGAACGACCGTCAGCATCTGGCCTTCGAAGCGATGAATCGCCGCGCTCACCAGCGTACGCCCCAACAGCACGCAGGCATCATTGACGAGGTAGCGTGCGGCAAGGCGATCCGTGCCGTCGACGACCACGTCGCAGTCGCCGAGCAGTCGCCCGGCATTCAGCGCGCCCACGGCCTCGTTGCATGCCGTGACCTCGATGGCAGGATTCAGCGCCTGCAGGCGTGCACGGGCGCACTCGACCTTGGCCGCGCCAATATCTGCGGTTGCGTAGAGAACCTGACGCTGCAGATTGCTGAGGTCAACTGCATCGTGGTCGATGAGCCGCAATCGCCCGATGCCGGCAGCCGCGAGGTAGAGCGCCGCGGGGGAGCCCAGGCCGCCCATGCCGACGATGCCGACCAGCGCGTTACCGAGCCGCTCCTGTCCTTCGGCGCCAATCTCCGGGAGTGACAGATGGCGCTGATAGCGCGCAAGGTCATCCGTCGACAGCGCCACGGTCAACCGCCCGACAGCGCGCAGATCAGGTGTAGCGTAGCGCCCGGTCGAACCGACATGCCGATGTCAGATGCAACCGTCTCGTTCACATAGATGCGAATATGGGGGCGAATCGCGTCCTGCTCATCGATGATGCGAAAGCGAAGTCCACTGTAGCGGGCATCGAGATCACGCAATATCGCATCGACATTATCGCCGCGCGCCGCGACGGTTGCTGCATCGTGGGTGTACGATCGCAACGGACTAGGGATGTTGACCTTGCACTCAGCGCCCATGCGTGACTGAAAACACGCTCGGCAGGTGACGGGCAATACAGCGCCAGTTCCTGCCGGCATTGGTGCTCGCCCAGATCTCGCCGCTGGTCGTGCCGAAATAGAGTCCGGTGTTATCGTGGTCGTCGCGGCACATGGCCTGTCGCAGCACGGTCAACCATGCTTTCGAGCGCGGCAGGCCGCGATCCTGGCGCTGCCAGCTCCGACCGCCATTGCGCGTCATGTAGACAGCAGGTCGGCCAGCGATGGAGGTGCGTGGCCACACGGTCGTGCCATCCATCGGCACGACCCAGGCAGTATCCGGATCATCGCGGTGCAAAACGATGGGAAACCCAATATCGCCGATCTTCTTCGGCATGGCGCGGCCGATTCGCTGCCAGCGCTGTTGCGGTCTATCCAGCCGATAGATGCCGCAATGGTTTTGCTGGTACAACCGGTCCGGATGCTTCGGGTGCTGCACGACACAATGCGGGTCGTGACCGAACTCCGTATCGGGGCTCGGCAGCCAGTCGGCGTCGCAACCGAGATTGAGAGGCATCCAGTCGCGGCCGGCCGTCGTCGACTCGAACACGCCGCCGACCGAGATCCCTATATATAGGTGTGCGGGGTCGCGTGGGTCGACCAGGATCGAGTGCAGGAACTCTCCGTCTGGTGTACCGGAGCCTGGTGCCCATTGCGCGAGCATCGGGTGATCGTTGAATCCGGTTACGGGTTCCCAATGATCCCCATGGTCGGCCGAGCGGAACAAGCCGGCCGGCGAACTGCCGGCATACCAGACCCCCGGTTCGTCCGCGTGGCCCGGTGTCAACCAGAAAACACGCTGCACCGCGCGGCCGGCTTCGCCATCACCCGCTTTGCGAAAAGCCGGGGGTGCAGCGGATTCTTTCCAGCTGCGGCCGCGATCGGCCGAGTGATAAACCGTTGGACCCAGGTGGCCCGTGCGCGCGCCGATCACCAGACGCCTGGGTTCGCGTGGATCCTGGACGACGTGGTGGATGACATGGCCTAAGAATTGCGGGCCAGCGAGTCGCCAGCTGCGGCGGCGCGCATCCGGACGCAAGGTGAATACGCCTTTGCGCGTGCCTATCCAGAGTGTTTGAGTCATGCGCGGAGAATCTGCCTCGTGCGAATGGCTGTCAATCCCGTTCGTCACTTCCCGCATGCGACGGCAAATTGGGGTGGCGCGGGCGCAACGCAGGCGATTTAATGAGCGAATGCGCGCACTCATGTCAACGACTCCCGGAGGTCCCAAGACTTTGCGCCTAATGGACATACCCGACCCGGGTGCGCCAGATGTACTCGAGGTTCTCGTAGCCGTGGAGGCCGTCGGCATCAACTTCCCCGATGTGCTGATCATCGCGGATCGCTACCAGCGTCGGCCTGCCCGGCCGTTCGCGCCCGGCGGCGAGTTCGCAGGCACAGTCGTAGCAGTAGGTGCGGGCGTACAGAAGTTCAAAGCCGGCGATCGGGTCTTCGGGTGGTGCGTGAGCGGCGCTCTGGCCGAGCGCCTCCGTCTGCCCGCAGCGGAGTGCCTGCATGTGCCCCCGGGCATGCCGATGGATGAGGCCGCGTCCCTGCTGATGACCTACGGCACAGCTCACTATGCGTTGACGCGGCGCGGTCAGCTACGCCGGGGAGAATCCGTGCTCGTGCTGGGTGCTGCCGGGGGGCTCGGAGTTGCAAGCATCGAAATTGCCAGGGCCCACGGTGCCGGCATCATCGGCGCTGTTTCATCGATGCCCAAGGCGGATTTCGTTCGCGATCTCGGAGTTGACGAGGTACTGATCTATCCGGCGGGCCCGCTCGATCGCAATGCACAACGCGAACTCGCGGCGCAATTCAAACTGGCCACAGGCGGCGGTTGCGACCTGGTGGCGGACAACGTCGGTGGCAGCTATTCGGAGCCCGCGCTGCGTTGCCTCAACTGGGGCGGTCGTTTTCTGGTCATGGGCTTTCCAGCCGGCATCCCGGCCATACCGCTGAATCTGCCCTTGCTCAAAAGCTGTCAGATCGTCGGGGTCGCCTTCGGCGCCTGGTTGCAGCGTGAACGGCAGGCCGCGGCACGATTGGTGGATGAGCTGCTCGAGTTGTATCGAGATGGCCGCATCCGACCGCGCATTCAAGCGCGATTCCCGCTCGCGCGCGGCGGTGATGCAATTGCGCAGCTTTCCGAGCGACGCGCCATCGGCAAGATCGTCGTGACGATCTGATCCCCATTGCGCGACAATGAGGTATCGGTCGATTACACGACCAACCTTATTTGAGCGAGGATCGCATGGCATACGATAGCTACCACAAGCGCAAGGTCGGCGAACGCACGCTGGCGCCCGAGACCCAGATGATGGGTTTCGGTTACGACCCCAACCTGTCCGAAGGCGCGCTCAAGCCGCCCATTTTCCTGACTTCCACCTTCGTGTTCCGCAGTGCGCAGGATGGCAAGGATTTCTTCGACTACACGTCCGGCCGGCGCCAGCCACCGCCGGGCAAGGAAGCAGGGCTGGTCTACTCGCGTTTCAACAATCCCAACCTGGAGGTGCTCGAAGACAGGTTGGCGTTGTGGGAGGGCGGTGAGACGGCCATGGTGTTGTCCAGCGGCATGTCCGCGATCTCGACGACGATCTGGAGCTATGCGCGGCCGGGTGATGTTCTGCTGTGCAGTCAACCCTTGTATGGTGGCACGGAGACCTTGCTCGAGAAGACGCTGCCCAATTATCGAATCCACAGCGTCAGCGTGAGTGACGGTTGCGATGCAAAGGCCGTGCGACGCGGCGCCGAAAAGGCACTCGCCATGGCTCGCAACAACGGTGGTCGCGTGAGCCTGCTTATGACCGAAACGCCTGCGAATCCGACCAATGGCCTGGTGGACCTGGCATTGTGGCGTGAGAGCGCAGACTGGCTGCAGGCCGAGCAGGGCGGGGAGCGTCCGATGCTCGCGGTCGACAATACGTTTCTCGGGCCTGTTTACCAGCGCCCGCTCGAGCATGGCGCCGATATCGTGATTTATTCACTCACCAAATATGTTGGTGGTCATTCAGATCTGGTGGCAGGTGGGGTGGTGGGTTCGAAAGCGGCGCTCGGGCCGATCCGGGCGCTGCGTTCGAGTTTTGGCACTCAGCTCGATCCGAACACCGCGTGGATGATCATGCGTTCGATGGAAACGCTTGCGCTGCGCATGCACAAATCGGCCGACAATGCACAGCAGGTTGCCGGATATCTGCGCAATCATGCGAAGATCGCTGCGGTGAATTACCTCGGATTTCTCGCCGCCGACGATCCACGGCGCAAGGTATTCGAGCGGCAATGCCAGAGCGCCGGATCAACCTTCTCGTTCACTGTTCGAGGCGGAGAACGCGAGGCATTTCAGTTCCTGGACTCGCTCTCGGTCATGAAGCTCGCAGTGAGCCTGGGTGGCACGGAAACACTCATCTCTCACCCGGCGTCGACGACTCACTCCGGCGTGCCGAAGGAGACGCGAGATCGGTTGGGGGTCACGGATGCGCTGATTCGCATTTCGGTAGGCATCGAAAACGCGGACGACCTGATCGCGGACCTCGAGCTCGGTTTAAGTAAAATCTGAACGACGCCAAGCTGTGACGCAGGCACGGTTGGACCGTGGTTGAGCCGCTGCGGTTCACTGACCATTCATTGCAGCGGTAGCAAGCTATGCCCCATGCGAAACATCAAATCCATGTTGGGTCTGTTGGTCCTGTCCGCGACGCTGCTGCAGACAGGTTGTGCAAGTCTGTCCAAGGACGAGTGTCGCTATGCCGACTGGTACGACATCGGCTACCGCGATGGCCGGCAGGGATTTCCAGGTGACCGGCTCGTCACGCACGCCAAGGCCTGTGGCGAACACGGCGTAGCACCCGATCGCACACGCTATCTGGATGGACGAGCCGCAGGGCTCGGGGCCTATTGCACGGCGCAAAACGGTTTCGCGGTCGGCAATTCAGGCTCGCGCTACTACGGTGTATGCGACGACGACCCGGATAACGGTTTTCATGCGACCTACGCGCTTGGCCAGGCGCTCTACCGCGCCCGCTACCGACTCAATCAGATCGACCACGAACTGGGATCTGTCGATGGCGTGATCGCTGACAAGGAATCCAGCGACAAGGAACGCGCCGTCGCAGTGCTGCGGCGCATCGAGCTGACTCGTGATCGCGTGATTGCCGCGCGTCAACTCGAGGAACTCGAATACCAGGCGCAGAGCATCTAGGCAAGCTCTGCACAGGTGGCACGAGGGATTCAAGCAGCCAGTCCCTGATCCCGGGCATCCTGCCGCATATTCGCGGTACCATGCGTGCCATGGTCTTGCAAGGCGCGCTCAACAAATTTCTCAAACTGGAGTCTTCCGCCGGACTCCTGGTCATGGGCGCCGCCGCGTTGGCGCTTTTGGTGAGCAATTCGCCGCTGGGCGCGATCTACGACGACTTCTGGCGCACGCGGGTTGGTTTTGTTTTTGCCGACTTCCAGCTCGTCAAACCCTTGCTGATGTGGGTCAACGACGGCCTGATGGCCGTGTTCTTCCTGCTAGTGGGCCTCGAAATCAAGCGCGAGTTCCTGACCGGCGAGCTAGCGAGCCTCCAGCAGCGCATTCTGCCATTTGCCGGTGCCGTGGGCGGGATCGTGCTGCCGGCCCTGGTGTATAGCTATTGGACCGGCGCCGATCCAATTGCGTTGCGCGGCTGGGCCATTCCGGCGGCGACCGATATTGCGTTCTCGCTGGCGGTGTTGGCGCTTTTTGCCGCCCGGGTGCCGCTTGCACTCAAGGTCCTGCTGACCGCTATCGCAGTGATCGACGATCTCGCGGCGATCGTGATCATCGCCCTTTTCTATACCGAAGACTTGTCTGCGCGAATGCTCGCGGTTGCAGCCATCGTCGTGCTCGTCATGTTGATTCTCAATCGCGCGTCGGTGATGCGGCCCGGTGCCTATTTGCTGCTCGGCGTCGTGCTGTGGGTGTCGGTGCTCAAGTCGGGCGTTCACGCGACACTCGCCGGCGTGATAACCGCCTTCGCGCTGCCGCTGCGTCCGGACAAGGGCAGCGCGCCCGCGCCCGCCAGCCTGATCGAAGACCTGCTGCATCCCTGGGTGGCCTATGGTGTATTGCCCCTGTTTGCGCTGGCCAACGCTGGCCTTGATCTTGGCGCATTACAGAGTGCCGAGTTGCCAGCCGGTGTTGCCACGGGCGCCGCGACCGGACTGGTCGTCGGCAAGTCGCTCGGGATCTTTCTCGCTTTGATCATCGTCAACGCGCTCATGCCTGTCACGAAGCGCAGCGCGATTCCGGTACTGCAATTGCTGGCGCTGAGTGCCGTTGCCGGGATCGGCTTCACGATGAGTCTTTTTATTGCGAGCCTCGCCTTCGAAACTGCGCCTGCGCAGTATTTCGAGGCTGCCAAGGCGGGTGTACTCGCGGGATCGCTGCTCGCTGGCGCGCTCGGCGCGCTCCTGCTGCATTGGGCACTGCCACGGCGATGAGCGGATCCGGACGGTCCGAGGTGCCGCCGAAGGCCCAGCCGGAACTGGCGCCGCCGCCGTTGCATTGCACGCGCTGCCGGCGCGGCGGTCTGCGTATGCGCAACGAGGGCTTGATATGCGAAGCCTGCGGCAGCGGTTTCCCGATGCTTGGCGGCATTCCCTGGCTGTTCGCCGAGCCACAGGCAGCGTTGAGCGAGTGGCAGGCGCGCCTGCGTCTGCTGCTGGCGGACATCGAAAGGCGATCCCATGCGGCCCGTATCGCAGGCGAGAACGCCGTCGCGGGCAGTGCAACCGCGCGCCGGCTGCAGCTCCTTGCGGATGCGCAGCTCGCGCACGCGCGGCAGCTCCTCGCTTTGCTCGAGCCGCTGCAGCTGACGCAGCAGACCGCGGCCTACGAGACGTTGCTCGCATTGCGCACGCAATTGCCGGCCGATCAAGGCCTCACGAATTACTACGCCAACCTGCATCGCGACTGGTGCTGGGGCGATGCGGAAAATCGAGCCGCAATCGACATCGTGAGCCGCGGGCTTGGCAATTGCCTGGAGGATCGCGACGTACTGGTTCTCGGCGCTGGTGCCGGGCGGCTTGCCTACGATCTGCACCAGGCGCTCAATCCGCGGTATACGCTCGCGCTCGATTTCAATCCGATGCTGCTGTTCGTGGCGCGCGAAATGTTTGCGGGACGCGAACTCGAACTCATGGAATTTCCAATTGCCCCGAGCAGCATCCAGAATCATGCCGTCACGCAGCGACTACGCTCTCCGGCGGAGTCACGCGCCGGGTTACATGCCATCGCCGGCGACGCGCTGCGACCGCCGGTGGCTCCCGGCAGCATGGGCGCTGTCGTCACGCCGTGGCTGGTCGATGTGGTCGGTGAGCGCCTCAGCGACTTCGCGACACGCGTCAACCATCTTCTGGCCGACGACGCTGTCTGGATCAATTTCGGGTCATTGACCTACACGGCTGGACCTCTTGCCGAACGTATTTCACTCGAGGAGGCACGCGAAATACTCGGCGCGAAAGGTTTCGAGATCGAGCGATGCGACGAGGACGAAATCGACTATATGCGCTCGCCGCTCAGCCGGCACGCGCGACGCGAACGTGCTGTCAGCTGGCTTGCACGCAAACGTGCCACGGCGGGCGAGCCTGTCGAACACTCGCATGCACCGCCTTGGCTCGTCGATGCGACCTTACCGGTACCCTATGGCGAGGAGCTGAGGCACATCGTCGTGGCGACTCGTGTTCAGGCGCACCTCATGTCGTTGATCGATGGCCGGCGCTCATTGCGCGACATGGCGCAGTTGCTCACCGAGCAGCGACTGCTTGGCGCGCAGGAGGCTGAAAGTGCCGTACGCAGGTTTCTGCAGCGGCTCCACGACGATGCACGGCAGCAGTAGGCGGCCGGCAACCGCCCGTCGGGCGCCGTTGCATCGCGGTGGCGTTTGGCGGTGCACCGGCAGGCCATAATGGTGTGGTAGTCATCTGGAGGTTGCCATGGCGGGATTGATTCGACGCGCCGGCTTTGCGGCGTTGATCGTGGCTGCGGCGTATGCACTGCAGCTGGCCAACATGTTCTATTTCGAGCCACGCATGGGATTCGCGACGGTCGGAGATTTTTTCGATACCGCGAAACTTCAACCGGCGTTGACGTCGACTGCCTGGCAGCTGAACGCCTGGGGGCAACTGCTGGCCGGCTTTGCGTTCATATTCCTGGGTCAGGTCGTCGCGCAACTGGTGCGGGAACGCCGGCCCGTTGGCGCCGGTCTGACTGCCGTCGCAGGCGGCTTGTGCGGCGGCACGACGATGCTCGTCGCGATACTTTCAGGTCCGGGCGCACTGTTGCCGGGCGCTTTCGCCGCCGCCAATCCCGGCAATGACGCCGCATTTGTCGGCACGCTGGTCATCGTGAACTACGCCGTGACGACACTGGGCGCAATACTGCTTGGCTGGTTCATCGTGCAGCTCGGCTGGGCACTTCGCAAGCGTACCCGAGTGCCATACCTGTTCACGCTGTTCGGGTTGATTACCGGGCTTGCGAACCTGAACCTGTTTCGCAGCCAGGCGTACTACCCGCTTTGCTACATTCTGGTGTTCCTGTGGGCAGTGGCACTCGCGTTCGTGTTGTTCACGCGGGCGCAGCAACTGGCCGAGCCGCCGGAGGACTGACTTGCGGGACGCGCGCCACCTGGCTTTGTTATCCTGAGCTCATGAAGTACCTGGCGATACTCCTCGCGACCACTGCAATCGCAAGCTGCGCCTACATTCCGGACGAGCGGCTCGAAAGGGATGTCCGGCAGATCGTGCGCACGCGCGCCGATGTCGAGGCGAGCTGGCACCGCGATGCCGACGCGCAGCGTGTGGCGCTCGAGAAGGCCAAGGCATTGCTCGCCGATGGCCTGGGTCTCGAAGAGGCCGTCCAGGTAGCTCTTCTCGCGAATCCCGATCTGCAGATCGAATTCGAGCGGCTTGGAATTGCCCGGGCGGAATATATCGACGCTATCACCTTGCCCAATCCGGTCGTGTTTGCATCGCGGCGTCGCGTCGAGGATGGCGATGGCCACCAGACAGAGTATGGCCTGGTGCAAAACATCCTGGCATTGGTCCGTCTGCCCATCGAGCGCCGCGTTGCGAGTTTCGAACTGCAGGCGGCCAAGCTCCACATGGCCAACGCCGTGATCGCGCTCGCCGCAAATACCCGGGTTGCCTACTACGAACTTGCGGCCAAGCGACGGCTCGCCAGACTGCACGATCAGCATGCCGACGCCGGCCGTTTGCGCCTGGAGCTGGCCGAACGCTATTACACGGCCGGCAACATTGCGGCGGCCGAGCGCGAAGAGCAACGCGACGCAGCGGTTGCGAGCCGCCACGCGCAGGCCGCGGCGCAACGCGAACTTGCGGCTGCGACCGCGGTGTTGGAGCGCTTGCTCGGCGGACTGTCGATCGCGGATGTCGAGCTGTCCGACCGACTCGCGCCGGTGCCGGCGCAGGATCCCGAGTTCGCGCCGTTGCTGGCCCGCGCGCTCGAGCAGAATCTGCAGATCGACGCCTATCGGCGCGAGGTCGATGCGCGCACGGCGGGCCGCCAGGCGATACGTCGTACGCGCTGGCTCGATGAATTGTCGGTCGGCGTGAGTACCGAACAGGATCCCGACGGCACCCGTCTCACGGGCCCGGATGTGGAGTTCCCCCTGCCATTGTTCTCCCAACGTCAGGCCGAGGTCGCACGGGGCGATGCGGTGGCGCGCCTGGCAATGCGCGAGGCCGAGGCGGCAGCACTCAATTTGCGTGAACAACTCGAGTTGGCATTTGCGCGGCTCGTCGAACATCGCCGCAATGTCGTCATGCTGCGCGATGAGCTGCTGCCTGCGCGCGAGCGGCTGCGCGACAGCGAGCAACGACGCCAGTTCTTCATGCTGGAGGGTCCGTTCGCGCCGCTCGCAGCGCGCCAGCTCGAGCTCGAAGGCTATGAGCAATTCATCGCCGAGGTGGGTGCCTATTGGGCAGCCCGTGCACAATTGGCCGCATTGTGCGGCAATTGCGAAGCGATGCTGGGCGCGCCGTGAACGCCGGTGACCTGCCCGCCGTCATTCGCCGGCGCGACTTGTTGACCCTGGCCGCCGGCGGACTCCTCGCGGGCAATGCCGTGACCGGTACGGCGGCGGCTGCTGATGCGGCACATGGCCGCAGGGGACGCATCGTGACGCCGAACGGCTGGTCGCTGCCCTACAGGCAGCGCCGGGGCGCCAAGGAGTTTCATCTGGTCGCCGAGCCCATCGAGCACGAATTCGCACCGGGCCAGAAGATCAAGGCCTGGGGCTACAACGGCACGACCCCGGGCCCGACCATCGAAGTCGATGAAGGCGATCGGGTACGCCTGTTCGTGACCAATCGCTTGCCGGAACATACCTCCATGCACTGGCATGGCATTCTGTTGCCGAATGGCATGGATGGCGTGGGCGGACTCAATCAACCGCATATCCTGCCCGGCGAGACCTATGTCTATGAATTCACGCTGCGTGAGCAGGGCACGCGCATGTATCACCCGCATGCCGACGAGAACACCCAGCTCGCCATGGGCATGATGGGCATGTTCATCATTCATGGGCGCGATGCCGCGAGCCAGGTCGACCGCGATTTCGCCATCCTGCTGCACAATTGGGCGGTGCATCCCGGTACCTACCGCCCGGATCCGGCCGTGATGACGGAATTCGACCTGTGGACCATGAACAGCAAGGTTTTCCCGGCCATCGATCCGCTCATCGCGCGCACCGGACAGAAGGTGCGCATACGCGTTGGCAATCTGTCGATGCACGATCATCCCATGCACTTGCATGGCGTCCATTTTCGCGTCGCAGGAACCGACGCCGGGCCGATCGCACGTGCTGCGCAGATTCGCACGACGACAGCGCTGGTGCCCGTGGGCGGCGCGATCGACATGGAATTCACGCCCACGCTGGCGGGTGACTGGGTGTTTCACTGCCACAAATCGCACCACACGATGAATACCATGGGCCACGACCTGCCGAATCCGCTGGGCGTTCAGCAGCGCGACCTCGATGACGAAATTCGCAAGCACCTGCCGGGCTATATGTCCATGGGCGAGAGCGGGATGGCCGAGCACCAGGACCATACCGACATGGGTCACCACCCGGGACCGCCGAACACCTTGCCGATGATGATGGGTCGCGGACCCTACGGAAATCTCGAGATGGGCGGGATGTTCACGGTCATGAAAGTTCGCGATCAGCTCGCAAGTTATGATGATCCTGGTTGGTACAAGGCGCCGGCCGGCACCACGGCGCGGCGCATCAGCACCGATCCCGACTTCAAGCCCTGACGCATGGCTGCGGCATGTCGTAGCGAGCCACCGATACATTTTTTGCCATTTTCTGCAGCGGCCACGCCAGCATCCTGCCCTGAGCGGCGCCCGCCCTCCGTTCAAGCTCACATCGTGCGAAGCGCAGTGCTTCGCGGCCCACCGGAGGATAGAGCGATGAAAGCAACAGTTCGAAACACGATAGCGCTGGCCGTTGCCGCCACGATTTGTGCACCGCATGTGCTGGCAGGCGAACCTGCGAGCAAGGCGTCCAGACCGGAGTCGACCGGAGTGGTTTCCGGGATGGTGGTAGGGGCCGCAGCGGCTGGTCCATTTGGCGCGGTCCTGGGCGCTGCAACGGGTGCATGGCTCGGCGATCGCTTCAATCGCAGCCACGAGTCCGCGCAGCAATTGGCAGTCAAGTTGGCCGGCAATGAGACCCGACTGGATGCAAGCGAGGCCCGTGTGAGAGATCTCGGCCAGGCGATGCAAACAGCCGACCAATTGACGACGCAACTCGGATTCCGCACCGGTTCCTTCGAGCTGCGTGACGAGCAAGCGATGGCCATGCGCAGACTGGGGGCCCTGGTTGCCGTGCTCCCGGACGCAACTGTAGACATCGATGGCTTCGCCGATGCGCGCGGCGATGAGCATTACAACCTGGAGCTGTCACGGGCGCGAGCCCAGTCGGTTGCCGACGAACTCGCTCTGGCCGGCGTCGAGCGCGAGCGCATTCGCATCGCTGCCCACGGTGAGTCGGCCAGTGTGAGCCCGGAAGGCGATGCCGACGGCCTGGCTTTGGAGCGCCGGGTGCAAGTGACTCTGCATCTGCCGGCCGGCGATACCGCGTCGGCGCCGCGAGTGGCGATGCGGGTCGATTGAGCGATCGAGCGACGGTCCGGCGCGGCCAGGCGTCCGGGCCGTCGCTACTAACGGGCGGCTGCGAGGACTTCGCCGAGCACGGCGAAAATCTGCGCTATTTGCTCGTCGCTGATTATGAGTGGCGGCGACAGGGCGATGATATCTGCGGTCTGTCGCACCAACAGGCCGCGGCGAAAACACTCGCGGTAAATCGAGAACGCGCGACTGCCCGGCTGACCGGCGATCGGTGCGAGCTCGATCCCTGCCACCAGGCCGTAGTTTCGGATATCGATGACATGGGGCAGGTCGCGTAGCGCATGCACCGAGCGTTCCCAGCTGGCAGACAGATCGCGCGCCCGGCGAAACAAATTGTCCCGCTCGTAGATATCGAGGCTGGCATGGGCAGCAGCGCAAGCCAGCGGATGCGCCGAATACGTGTAGCCATGGAACAATTCGATCGCGGACTCCGGGCCCTGCATGAAGGCATCGTGGATCGACTGACGCGCGATGACCGCGCCCATGGGTACGACGCCGTTGGTCAGGCCTTTCGCCATGGTGATGATATCGGGCGTCACGCCGAACTCCTCGGCGGCGAATGGCGCACCGGTGCGGCCAAAACCCGTAATGACTTCATCGAATATGAGCAGGATGCCGTGGCGATCGCAAATCTCGCGCAAGCGGGCCAGGTAACCGACGGGCGGCAGGAGTACGCCGGTCGAGCCGGCAATCGGCTCGACGATCACGGCCGCGACCGTAGACGCATCGTGCAGGCTGACGATACGCTCGAGCTCCTCTGCCAATTCCGCACCGTGCTTTGGCAGCCCGCGCGAGAACGCATTGCGTTTTGGATCGTGCGTGTGCGGCAGATGATCGACGCCCGGGATGAGGCTGTTCGACCACATCCGGCGATTGGGTGAAATGCCACCGACGGATATCCCGCCAAAACCAACGCCGTGATAGCCGCGCTCGCGTCCGATGAGGCGCGTGCGTCCAGCATCGCCCCGTACCCGGTGGTAGGCAAGTGCGATCTTGAGTGCCGTATCGACTGCTTCGGAACCCGAGTTGACGAAAAACACGCGGTTGAGGTCCCCGGGCGCGAGACCAGCGAGTCGTGTCGCGAGACTAAACGCCGCCTCGTGACCGACCTGGAAGGCCGGCGCATAATCGAGGGTTTCGAGCTGCGCTGCAATCGCAGCGCGGATTTCGGGGCGCGCATGGCCGGCGTTGACGCACCACAAACCGGCGACAGCATCCAGAATTTTCCTGCCGTCGGTGGTGTAATAGTGCATGCCTTCGGCGCGGGCGACGAGTCGCGGATCCTTTTTGAATTGACGATTCGCCGTGAACGGCATCCAGTAGTTGTCGAGTTGATGGGTTTGCATTGCTTCGCGAGCCGATGTTTTGAGATTGTCAGCGCCGTAATGATACGCTGATCCGCAAGGAGTAAAGCACGATGACCCCACCAAAACCGCAACAGGCCGCCATCGACTGGCGCGCGCGCGCCGCAGAAGTCAAATTCGAAGGGCGGGCTTTCATCGATGGGCAGTACCGCCACGCGAGCGCTGGCGCGGTCTTCGATTGCATTGATCCCGCGAGTGGCAGGAATCTCACCCAGGTCGCTGCCTGCGATCAACCGGATGTCGACCTGGCAGTCGCAAGCGCACGTCGCGCGTTTGCGAGCGGCGCCTGGTCAGACCTGCCCCCGGCCAAGCGCAAGCGCATCCTGCGCGGCTTTGCCGAGCTGCTGCTGGCGAATCGCGAAGAACTGGCATTGCTCGAGACGCTCGACGTCGGCAAGCCGATCAGGGACAGTCTGGCCGTCGATATCCCGGCATCGGCCAACGCCATTGGCTGGTATGCCGAGGCAATCGACAAGATCTACGACGAAATCGCGCCCACCGGCCCCGGCGCACTGGCAACGATCACGCGCGAACCGATGGGCGTCGTCGGTGCGATCGTGCCATGGAATTTTCCGCTGCTCATGGCTGCCTGGAAAATTGGCCCGGCGCTTGCTGCGGGCAACTCGCTGGTGCTGAAGCCGTCGGAAAAGTCACCGCTGACGGCAATTCGCGTCGCCGCGCTCGCCGTCGAGGCGGGCATTCCGCCCGGAGTATTCAATGTCGTGCCCGGTTTCGGTGCGACCGCCGGCAAGGCGCTGGCACTTCATATGGATGTCGATGCCATTGCGTTCACGGGTTCGACGGCGACCGGCCGGCAGGTCATGCAATATGCCGGGCAGTCGAATCTCAAACGCGTCTCGCTGGAATGCGGCGGCAAGTCGCCCAATATCGTGATGGCCGACTATGACGATCTCGAAAAAGCCGCGACTGCGGCGGCTTTCGCCATTTTCTTCAACCAGGGTGAGATGTGTTCGGCAGGCTCGCGCCTGCTGGTCGAGGAATCGATTCGCGAGCCGATGCTCGATGCCATCCGCAAGGTCGGCGCCAAATTGCAACCGGGTGACCCGCTGGACGAACGCACCCGTCTTGGCGCGATCGTCGACGATATGCAGATGCGACGGGTGCTCGAATACATCGACGCCGGCCGCAAGGACGGCGCGACCGTGGCTTTCGGCGGTAATCGCACGCGCGCGGAGAGCGGCGGCTATTTTGTCGAGCCGACGGTCTTCGACCGGGTGATGCCCGACATGAAGATCGCGCGCGAGGAAATTTTCGGACCCGTGTTGTCGACCATCAGTTTCCGCTCGGTGGACGAGGCGGTCAGTATCGCGAACGATGTCATCTACGGCCTGGCCGCTGCCGTCTGGACCCGCGATGTCACGAGGGCGCATCGTGTGGCGCGCGCGCTGCGCGCCGGTACGGTCTATGTCAATTGCTACGATGCCGACGACATCACCGTACCGTTCGGCGGTTTCAAGCAATCGGGTATCGGGCGTGACAAGTCATTGCACGCGTTCGACAAGTACACGGAACTCAAGACCACCTGGATCGACCTGTCATGAAACGGGCCGTGATCTCATTGTCCGAGCCGGTTGCGGAGGAGGAAACGCGACCGGCGCCGGAGCGCTTGCTGGCGGGGCAGCCCCTGCAGTCGGTCGCCAACTACTACAGCGATGCGAGCCAGCAGTTCCACGTCGGCCGATGGCGAAGTACGGCGGGCAAGTGGCGGGTCAGCTATACCGAGCATGAGTTCTGCCACCTCCTTGGCGGGCGGGTGCGTTTGTACGATGCGGCGGGCAAGGTGCAGGAGTTCGGCGCCGGCGAGAGCTTCGTGGTCCCGGCGGGATTCAACGGCATTTTCGAGGTGCTCGAACCTTGCGAAAAACTCTATGCGATTTTCGATGAGTCCACCCAAAGCCGGTGATGCATCGACACAACATCGGGCACTGGCGGGTCCCGCCAGCGATGGCCCTATGGTTGCCAAAAGGCTCTGCTGCTAGACTTCGGGCATCGGCCCTGAGCCCCGGCGAATTCCGGTCGCAGGCCGTGTCGTTCTGACCACAGGAGTGTGTGATGCGCAAATTTTCGCTTGGATTCCTGCTATCGGCGGCGCTGGTTGCCACGGCTGCTCACGCGGAGTTCTCCGTGACTCCGACACTGACAAATGACTACGATTTTCGTGGCGTGAGTCAGTCTGCCAAGGATTTCGCGCCGCAGTTGAGTCTCGATTACGCCCACGATTCGGGTTTCTACGCATATGCCTGGGGCAGCAAGATCGATTTTGGCCCCGATTCAAACAGCGACGTCGAGCTCGACCTGGCCATCGGCTATGGCCAGGAACTGGCCAATGGTATTTCCTGGGACTCGGGGCTTGTCTGGTACACCTATCCTGGCGAGAGCGACTTCAATTACCCGGAGGCCTGGGTCGGACTGTCGCGAGGCTGGTTCAGCGCGAAACTCTGGTATTCCTGGGACTACGTCGCGGCCGACCAGAGCGCGTGGTACCTCGAAGCCAATGGCGAATTCCCGTTGCCGCAGGACTGGAGCCTGCAGGTGCATGCCGGCGTCAGCACCGGGCCGTTCTGGGATGACGCCAATGGCGGCGAGTACGAAGACTGGTCTGTCGGCGTCGCCCGCAGTTTTGGCAAGTTCGATTTCAGCATCAAGTGGGTCGATTCCATCGACCTGCCACCGTCCGGTGAGGACCTTTTCTCGACCGACGGTCGCGTGATTGTCGCTGTGTCGACCACGCTGCCCTGGGGTAAAGACGAATAACCTCGCGGTCGGACATCAGCAGCGCTGCCGTCGAACAGGCGGCATCGCTCGCTGATGCGGACATTGTTTTCGTCGATGTCGAAACGACGGGCGGCAACGCCGCATTTCATCGAATAACCGAGATCGCACTCGTCGGCGCGCGCGGCGGACACTTGCAGTGGCGCTGGAGTTCGCTCGTCAATCCGGGCCGGGCGATCCCGCCGGGCATCCAGGCGCTGACTGGAATCACCAACGAGATGGTCGCTGCGGCACCACCGTTCGCTGACATCGCGACCGAGGTTCTGCAGCGCCTCGGCGACAGGCAGTTCATTGCACACAACGCGCGATTCGACTACAGCTTCATCCGGCAGGAGTTTGCGCGCGTCGGAATACGATTTGTCCGAAGGCCGCTGTGCACGGTACGGCTTGCCCGCAACCTCTATCCCGGTCTCGGTCGCTACAATCTCGATACGTTGATCGAGCGACTCGATCTGCATTGCGAAAAACGCCATCGGGCGATGCCCGATGCCGATGCACTGCTGCAGCTTTGGCGCCGAATGGGCAGGGATTTCGCGCCTTCACGTATCGCCCTGGCCGTCGATGCGGTCCTGGCGCGCCCGGCGCTGCCGCCCCAGCTGGCTGCCGATACCATCGATGACCTGCCCGACGTGCCCGGCGTTTATCGCTTCTATGCGGGCGATGGTGCGTTACTTTATGTCGGCAAGGCGCGCCGTCTGCGCGATCGCGTTGGCGCGCACTTCCAGAAGCTGCCACGAGCCGGCAAAGCGCTGCGACTGGCCCAACAGACTGCTCATATTGAATACGAACGCTGCGCAGGTGAAGTCGGTGCGTTGTTGCGCGAGTTGCGCTGGGTCCGCGAGGCCGCGCCCGTGTACAACCGGCGTTTGCGCGCGAACCCACTGCGCTGCAGCTGGCTGTTCGCTGGCGCGAGCGATGCCCCGCGCCTGGTCGCGCTTGCCGACCTCAAGTTGCAGTCCGGCGAAGATGCCTTTGGCTGCTATCAGAATGAACGCGCCGCACGGCGCGCCCTCGAGTCATTGGCGCGGCAACAACGCGTCTGTCTGAAGGTGCTCGGACTGGAGCGAGGCATGGGAGGCTGCTTCGCTTTGCAAGTCGATCAATGTGATGGCGCTTGCATTGGCCGTGCCGCTACGGCACCACATCTGCTGCGGGCAAAATTGGCCATGGCCTCGCAGCGCCTGCAGAGGTGGCCGTACCCGGGCCCGATGCTATTGTGCGAGCGCAGCCACGAACGCTCGGATTTTCATCTGCTGGACGACTGGCGTCACTTGCAGAGCTTCGCTGTCGATTCCACCGACCATGCACAGAGCGACTTGCAGGCGATGCTCGAGCCCTGGCTCGAGCATCGCGACCTGCCGCCGTTCGATCCGGATCAGTACAGGATCCTGCGTCGCGCCGTCAAAACGGCCGAGATGATCGATCCGGGCGCGCTGCGGGGGTCGTTCCGCAGCTAGCCGCCCTCGGCCGTGGCTTTCGCGCGCATGGCCGCCTGGTCCGATTTCATCTGCTTGACGTCGATCCTGCGAATTTCCTTGATCGGACAACGTTGACCACGCACACGCACACTGTCGAACTTGGTAATGCTGCTTCCCGTCGAAGTCACGCCAATGCGTTCGGCAAAATTCAGCTCGTTGCAGCTGTCCCATACCGTTAGCAGATGCGCATCATTGACACCCGTCCAGAGCACGACCTGGTAAGGTCCGGCAAGCTCCCAGTGATCGACACGAAACGCTGTAAACTGATCGACAGGCGTGCCGAGGTAGGGCTGATAGCGTTCGTAGGTCGTCCCGCTCTTGACGCGGGCGATTCCGCTCGCGCAGCCAGCACCGAGCACGGCGGCAGCCAGAATCACCAATGTAGGTTTCATAAGAATGCCTCCTGATATCGAGACTGTCGCGAGCGCCGGAAGTTCCGTCGCCGCAGCGCCTGCAGGCGCTATATTCGATCTTCAGGTCAGCTGCCCGCGTGGTTTCGGTGATCTGCTGGCGGAGGAGCTTCGAGCGCTCGGCGCCGAGCCCACCCGGATACGTAGTGGCCGCAACGAGTGCAGGGGCGATCTCGGTCTCGCCTATGCGATCTACCTTCACTCCCGATTGGCGAGCCGGGTATTCGTGACGCTCGCGCGCTTCGAAAGCCGCGACCAGCATGGCTACTACCGCGGCGCGCGTTCCGTCCACTGGCGCCAGCATCTTGTCGACGGCGCGACCATCGCCTGTGATTACAGTGGTATCCACGCAGGCATCGATAACACACAATTCGGCGCGCTCAGGTTGAAGGATGCCATTTGCGATTCGATGCGCGAGGCGACCGGCAGGCGACCGGATGTGGCACCGCATTCACCGGACCTGCGCCTGCATGCACACGCAAGCACCGACGAGGTGACGCTTGCGATCGATCTGGGTGGCGCTTTGCATCGCCGCGGCTATCGCAGCGCGGGCGGGCCGGCGCCACTGCGGGAGAATCTCGCGGCCGGTATCCTGATGCGTGCGGGCTGGCAGCAGCGCATGCAACAGGGTGCGACCCTGCTCGATCCCATGTGCGGCTCGGGTACGCTGGTTATCGAGGCGGCACTGATGGCATTGGCGATCGCGCCGGGCACATTGCGAGGTGAACCTGCGTGTCGCGGCTGGCGTTTGCACCAGCCAGCGCTTTGGCAGCAACTTCGCATCAAAGCGGATGCCATGCGGCGGCCTGCCGGTGCGTTGATTGTCGGCCGCGATCGCGACGCCCTGGCCATTGCGATGGCCAGGGGCAATGCCGCTCGCGCGGGCGTTGCCGATTCGATCGATTTCGGCACGGCGGATCTGTCGCAACTGCGCCGCGACCGGGACTGGTCCGCCGCCGGGCTCATGGTCACCAATCCCCCTTACGGTGTACGCCTGGATGACAAGCAGGCAGCGCGCGAGACTTTCCGGCAACTCGGTGAAGTGCTCCGCGGGCATTTCCAGGGTTGGTCGGCCGCGGTCGTTGCGGGTGGCGCCGGAGCCGGGCTCGAACTCGGTCTGCGCGCACGCCGCCGTCACCGCTTCTGGAACGGCACGATCGAATGCGAACTATTGCGTCTCGAAGTCGATGCGGGTTCGCAGCGCGACATGCGGCCGAAGCCGGGTGGATTGCGTATCGACATGGATCTGGCGGATTCGCCTGGCGCCATCATGCTTGCCAACCGGATCACGAAAAATCTCAAACGCCTGCGCGCCTGGGCGCAACGTGAGGATGTCACCTGCTATCGCATCTATGACGCCGATATGCCCGAGTACGCGTTCGCCATCGATCGCTATCTCGATGAAAAGAACCAGTCCTGGTTCTATGTGCAGGAATACGCTGCACCTGCAAGCATTGCGCCGGATGCGGTACGCCGTCGGCGCAATGAGGCACTGGCAGGGCTGGCACGTGCCTGCAAGGTCGAACCTGCGCAACTGGTGTTGCGCACGCGACGGCGCACTCGTCGCGGCGAACAATACCAGCGCGAGGAAAATGCCGCAGTCGAGTTGACCGTACGCGAAGGCGGCCTCAATTTTCTGGTGCGCCTCGGCGAATACCTGGACACGGGGCTCTTCCTCGACCATCGCGCGACGCGCGCCCGAATCCGAAATGCCGCCAAGGATGTCGATTTCCTGAATCTATTCGCCTATACCGGCAGTGCGACCGTATACGCGGCAAGTGGCGGAGCCCGCAGCACGACGACCGTTGACATGTCGCAGACTTACCTGGACTGGGCGCAGCGCAACATGCAGTTGAATGGCTACCAGGGACCGCGGCATCGTTTCATTCGTGCCGATTGCCGCGACTGGTTGCGACAGGCGAGTCGTATATCCGACCGATACGGACTCGTTTTCCTGGATCCGCCGACGTTCTCCAACAGCAAGCGCATGACAGGGAGCCTGGACGTGCTGCGCGACCATGCGGCGCTCGTTGCAATGGCCATGGGGTTGTTGACGGAGGATGGCACCTTGATCTTCTCGGTCAATGCGCAACGCTTTGCATTGGCGAGCGAACTTCGCGAGCGATTCGAGGTGCAGGACGTGAGCCGCTCGAGCGTGCCTGCCGATTTCGAGCGAAATCTGCGCATTCATCAATGCTTCATAATGCGGCGCCGGCCGGCGACGCACTGATATACTGCGCGGGACCGGAGTGGAGAGGCAGCCGTGCAGACACTGATCATCGGACTGTTGATATTCCTTGTCGCTCACAGTGTGTCGATATTCGCGCCGGGCTGGCGCGAGCGCACTGCGGCGCGGGTCGGCGAGCCGGCCTGGAAGATCCTTTACTCGCTCGTATCGTTGTTGGGTTTCGTATTGATTGTGCGCGGCTATGCCAGCGCGCGTGCAACAGCGCCGGTCATCTACCTGCCACCGACCGGATTGCGCCACGCGGCCGCATTGCTGCTGCTCCCTGTTTTTCCACTGCTGGTCGCGACGTACTTGCGCGGCCGCATCGCGCAGGCGACCCGCCACCCAACTCTCGTGGCCGTAAAGCTCTGGGCGGTGGCGCATCTGCTCGCCAACGGCTCAGCGGCCGATCTTGTCCTGTTCGGCAGTTTCCTGACGTGGGCGGTGGTGGATCGCATTGCCATGAAATCGCGCCCGCAGTCGCCGCGTCCGCTGCCCGCTGCCGCCACTCGCAACGACGTGCTCGCAATCCTGATAGGCGTCGCAATCTATCTGCTGTTCGTGCTGTATCTGCATCAGCGTTGGATCGGCGTTGCGCCGCTTGGCTGATTTCGCGCCCGCGCGCCGGTCGCGACGCTCAGAGCATGTCGCGTAGCCGGTAGTACAGCATCGCCAATACCAGTGCCGGCCGGCGCAGCAGCATGCCACCCGGAAAGTCCTTGTGCGCAATCCGCGCCAGCACGTCGAAGCGCTCGGCAGTGCCCGCAATGGTCTCCGCGACCAGCTTGCCTCCCATGCCGGTCAATACGATGCCGTGACCGGAGAATCCCTGCATGAAGAGCACATTGGGTGCGAGACGGCCGAAATGCGGCGCACGATTTAGTGAGATGTCGACGTAGCCGCCCCAGGCATAGTCGATTTTGAGATCCTGCAGCTGCGGGAACACGTTCAGCATACGTCGTCGCGTGGCTTCGCGGGTACCGAGCGGGTCGAGCCCCGAGTAGCTCACGCGACCCCCGAACAATAGCCGGTGATCGGCACTGCGCCGGAAATAGTCGAGCACCCAGTTGATGTCCGTGACCGCCGCATTATTGCGAATAAGTGCCGTGGCGCGCTCCTGCGGCAGAGGTTCGGTGGCGACGATATAGGTGCCGACATTCATGATCTTGCGTTTCAGCTGCGGTGCGAGGTCGCCAAGGTAGGCATTGCCGCAGAACACCAGGAAACGGCACCGTACCGAGCCTTTGGCTGTCGTTACCGTCACCGTGGTGCCGCCGCGCCAGTCAAGCGCGCGGCTGCCTTCGTGTATCGTGGCGCCGGCGCGCTCCGCTGCGCCCGCGAGTCCTAGCGTGTATTTGAGCGGGTGAAGATGACCGCTGTTGCGGTCAAGGAGCCCCGCGAGATAACGATTGCTCGCGATAACCTCGCGCACGGCATTTCGGTCCAGGAATTCGAGATTCGGGTAGTCGTAATCCCGGGCGAGACTGTCGCGCCACTGCCGCAGTTCGTCGATCTGGCGCGGCTTGACGGCCACATGCATCTGGCCCGCAACCCAGTCGCAGTCCATTCCATGGCGTTCGATCGACTCGCGCAACAACTGCAGGCCCTCGACCGTCAGGTCGAACACCTTGCGCGCGTCGTCTTTGCCGAGGAGCTGCTCGATCTTCTGCTCTCCGCAGGAGACTCCGAAGATGGCCTGGGCGCCAGAGCGGCCCGATGCACCCCAGCCGATGCGATGCGCCTCGAGCAAGACGACCTTGTAGCCCTTCGCGGCAAGGTGCAACGCCGTGGAGCAGCCCGCGATGCCGCCACCAATAACGCAGACATCGCAATCGACATCGCCGGCGAGTGCGGGACGCAGCGCGGGCACTGTGGCGGTCGCGGCGTACCAGGACGCGACATGATCGAGGCCGGCCGAATTCACTATAGCGGCCCCATGTAGCGCGCGCACTCGAGCGGCGTAATGTGCGACTCGAACTCGGCGAGCTCGTGGCGTTTCACGGTGAGGTAATGTTCGACGAACGGCTTGCCCAAGTAGTCGCGCGCCATGCGGCTCGCAGCAAAGCGCTCGAGCGCCGTGGCCCAGTGCGTCGGCAAGGGTTGGGCTGATTCGCGGTAGGCGTTCCCGGTCAGGGCCGGCGGCGGATCACGCCTGGCCGCAAGACCCGCATGGATTCCGGCCAGCACCCAGGCCGTGACCAGATAGACGTTGGCGTCAGCGCCAGCGAGGCGATGTTCGATACGCAGGTTGGCTGCATCGCTTGCAGGCACCCGCACCGCGGTGCCGCGATTGTTGATCGACCAATTGGCCGCGAGCGGCACATAGGCTTCGTTGCGAAAGCGACGAAACGAGTTGGGACCCGGGGCGCAGATTGCGACTCCGTCGGCAAGGGAATCGAGGCAACCCGCAATCGCATGGCGCAATGCTTCGCTTTCCGCGACCGTAGCCGCAGCGAAGATATTCTCGCCGCCGGCGTCCTTGAGGCTGACGTGCACATGAAGGCCACTGCCCGCCATGTCACGATAGGGTTTGGCCATGAACGTCGCTTCGCAACCATGTGCGCGCGCAACGCTCTTGACGATGCGCCGAAACCGAACCGCGCGGTCACAGGCAGCGAGCGCGTCCGCTTCATGGCGCAGGTTCACCTCATATTGTCCGGGTCCGTATTCGGCAAGCGCCGACGTCGATGGCACCTGTTGGGCGCGGCACGCCGCATCAATGTCAAGCAGCAGCCTCGAGTACTCGTTGAGATCTGCCATCGAGTTGATCTGCGTGCGATATTCGCGCCGACCAGTCAGCGGGCCGCGCGGTGGCTGCGGCAGGCCGTCGTCACCTCGTTCACGATCGAGCAGGTAGAACTCGTATTCGATCGCTACGACAGGCGTGAGGTTCAGCCGCTGGAACCGCTCGAGCACACGCGCCAATACATGACGGGGATCGGCGAAGAATGCGCGGCCATCGGGCTCGTGCATGGTCAGCTGGACTTGCGCGATCTCGCCCGAATGCCAGGGCACAGTGAACAGGCAGCCCGGTATCGGGCGGCAGGGGCGGTCGGCATCGCCGTCGTCAAAGCCATAGCCCGTGGCTTCAACCGTGCCGCCTTCGATATCGAGCGCGAACATCGATCCGGGCAGCGGCATGCCGCGGGCATAGATGGCCTCGATGCCGGCGCGATCGATGCGCTTGCCGCGCTCCACGCCATTCAAGTCATGGAGGAAGCAATCGAAGAACTGGACGTCGGGGTGCTGGGCAAGAAAGCGACCCAGCTCTGCGAGGGCGTTCGACATAATGGGCCTTGATGCGGAGCCGGGGCGGCGTGCCCCAGCGGCCCGCAAGGATAAGGTCCGGCGGGAATTCCAGCAAATTGCCGGCGAGACAGGCAGGTTTGCTGTATCGCTGCAAATAGCTGCATTTTACGCGCAATTAGCTGGTATTTTGCGAATTTTGACGACCATTAGCGGGCTGTGCCGGCCCGTCAAGGCACGCGGGTCGGGACTGTGATTAAATGGGCCATCGCGTCCGCCAGCAGTCGATGGCCTGATTCCATGTCGGTTGGGATCTTCCGCCCGCGGACCCAAAAAGAAGCTGCTTGCGCCATGAACCGTCGTAGACCCCTGATCGGCATACCGGCCGATCGTCGCCTGCTCGAACCACATCCGTTCCATTGTGTCGGCGAGAAGTACATCAGCGCCGTGGCAGATGCCGCGGGTGGCATGCCGCTGTTGATACCCGTGCTCGCAACGCCGCTGCCTCCGGCACAGGTGCTGCCGGGGCTCGATGGTTTGTTCCTGCCGGGCAGTCCGTCCAATGTCGAGCCGCAACACTACGGCGATGGGCCGAGCAAGCCGGGCACCTTGCACGATCCGCACCGGGACCGGACCAGCCTGCCCCTGATCAATGCGGCCATCGAAGCGGGTGTGCCGCTGCTCGCGGTGTGCCGGGGCCTGCAGGAAGTGAACGTCGCGCGGGGCGGCACGCTTTGGCAGCACGTCGAGGAGCAGCCGCAGTATCACGACCATCGGGAGGACAAGACTCAGCCACTCGAGGTGCAGTACGGGCCCGCGCACGACGTGCTGCTCGAGAGCGGCGGTCTGTTGCGTCGGCTGGCGGGCCGCGAACGTGTGACGGTCAATTCGCTCCATGCCCAGGGCGTGAAGCAGCTCGCCGGAGGACTTGCGGTGGAGGCGCGTGCGGACGATGGCCTGATCGAAGCCTTCAGCGTGATCGGTGCGCCTGCATTTGCTGTGGCAGTGCAGTGGCACCCGGAGTGGCAGGTGATGCAGAACGATTTTTCCAAGGCGTTGTTTGCGGCGTTCGGTGACGCAGCGCGCGAACGCGCCGAAACCAGGTGATTCATGACGAACGATATCAAGCAATTTTTCCGTGACCACGGCATCCAGGAAGTGGAGGGCATCGTGCCCGACATGGCCGGCATTGCGCGTGGCAAAGTCATGCCAGCGGAGAAATTTGCGGATGACCAGGGCATGCGTCTGCCGGAGAGTATTTTCCTGCAGACGGTTACCGGTGATTACCCGGAGAACTCCGATGCCGCGATGAGCCCGGCCGAGATGGATGTCATTTTGAAGCCCGATGGCCGGACCGTGCGACGTGTGCCCTGGGCGGCGGAGCCGACAGCCCAGGTCATACACGACTGCTTCTATGCCGATGGCCGGCGCGTCAAGATGGCTCCGCGCGAGGTCCTGCGCCACGTCATGGACCTGTATGCCGAGCAGGGATGGTCGCCAGTCGTGGCTCCGGAGCTCGAGTTCTACCTCGTCGAGCCCAATCTCGACGCGGACTACCCATTGAAGCCCCCCATCGGCCGTTCGGGGCGCGCCGAGTCGGGGCGCCAGAGCTATAGCATTGCAGCGGTCAATGAGTTCGATCCGTTGTTCGATGATGTCTACCAGTTCTGCGAAGACCAGGATATCGGCATCGATACGCTGATCCACGAAGACGGGCCCGCCCAGATGGAGATCAATCTCCTGCACGGCAATGCGCTCGACCTTGCCGACCAGGCATTCATGTTCAAGCGCACGGCCCGCGAGGCGGCGCTGCGGCACAAGATGTATGCCACTTTCATGGCCAAGCCGCATGCCAAGGAACCCGGCAGTGCGATGCATATCCACCAGAGCATCGTCGACTCCAAGACCGGGACGAACGTGTTTTCAAAGCCAGATGGCAGCCCGTCGCAATTGTTTTTCTCGCATATCGCGGGTCTGCAGAAGTACCTGCCAGCGGCGATGGCGCTGCTCGCGCCGAGCGTCAATTCCTACCGGCGCATCACGAGGTTCCAGGTTGCGCCGATCAACGTGCAATGGGGCTATGACAATCGCACCGCAGGTTTGCGCGTGCCGATGTCGGACCCCGAAGCGCGCCGGATCGAGAACCGTCTCTCGGGTGCCGACGCAAACCCGTATCTGGCGATCGCCGCATCGCTTGCCTGCGGCTATCTCGGCATGACCGAAGGGCTGATTCCATCCGACCCGATTGCCGGCAGCGCCCACGACCTGCCCTTTGCCCTGCCGCGGGCGCTCGATTCGGCCGTGCGGCGGTTACGCGAGTGCGAACCGCTGATCAAAGTCCTGGATCCGTCCTTTGTTTCCGCATTCACGATCGTCAAGGAGGCGGAGCACGAGGTCTTCCTGCAGGTGATCAGTTCCTGGGAGCGCGAGCACCTGTTGTTGAACGTCTGAGGAAGCGGTCTATGTCAGCCCAACCTGGTAGTACGAGTGACTGGCGGCAGCGCGATGCGGCGCATTACCTGCACCCGTTCACGGATCACCGGCAGCTCGCCGAAACGGGCGCACGCATCATCACTCGCGCCGATGGCGTCTATCTGCACGACTCCGACGGCAACAAGATCCTGGATGGCATGTCGGGGCTCTGGTGCGTGGCGCTCGGCTATGGCCGCCGGGAACTCGCCGACGCCGCTTACCGACAGTTGCTCGAGCTGCCGTACTACAACAGTTTCTTCCAATGTGCGCATCCGCCGGCCATCGCGCTCGCAGAGCGCCTTACATCGCTTGCGCCCGACAATTTCCAGCACGTTTTCTTCACCAGTTCCGGAAGCGAAGCGAACGATACGCTCATCCGGATGGTGCGGCGCTACTGGGAATTGCGCGGCGAGCCCCAGCGAAAAGTCATCATCAGCCGCTGGAATGCCTATCACGGCAGCACAATCGGCGGCGCATCCCTCGGCGGCATGAAGCCCATGCATGCCCAGGGCGACCTGCCGATCCCTGGTATCGTGCACATCGAGCAACCCTACTGGTTCGAAAATGGCCGCGGCCTGTCGCCGGCCGATTACGGTCTGCGCGCAGCGCAGGCACTCGAGGAGAAGATCCGCGAGATCGGGCCAGAACGCGTGGCTGCGTTCATCGGCGAACCGGTACAGGGCGCGGGCGGTGTGATCATCCCGCCAGACAGTTATTGGCCACAGATTCAACGCATCGTTGACAAGTACGGGATCCTGCTCGCGTCGGACGAAGTCATCTGCGGCTTCGGGCGGCTTGGCACCTGGTTCGGCTGCCAACACTATGGCACCCGGCCGGATTTCCTGACGATCGCCAAAGCCGTCACTTCGGGCTACATGCCGCTTGGCGGGTTGCTGGTGGGCGAGCGCGTTGCAAAAGTCATGATCGACGAGGGCGGCGAGTTCTACCACGGCTTTACCTATTCGGGCCATCCAGTCGCCTGTGCAGTGGCTTTGGCGAATCTCGACATCCTGCAGAAGGAAAACATCGTCTGCAGGGTCCGGGAGGAGCTCGCGCCTTACTGGCGAGCGAAGTTCATGACGCTGGCCGATCATCCGCTGGTCGGCGAAGCGCGCACCCTGGGACTGCTCGGCGCGTTGGAGCTGGTTCAGAATCGCGAGCCGCGGCGCTGGTTCGAGCCCCGCGGGCGCGTCGGGACCCGTTGCAGGGACCTGTGCGTGAAAAATGGCCTGGTCATGCGCGCCGTGCAGGACACCATGATTGCGGCGCCGCCGCTGGTCATCTCGCAGAGCCAGATCGACGAACTCGTCGAGCGGGCGCGCCGCACGCTTGATCAGCTCGCGAGCGAAATTTGACGCCGCGACCGCAACCGGCCTTCTCAGCGGCGGGATGGTGTTATATAAGTGACTGTAGACTGTGCATACACCGGGAGTTCGTGGCATGAGTGCATTTCATCGCATCCAGTTGAGCGGGCTGGCAATCGCAATCCTGCTGGGCGCCTGCGGCAAGACAGAACCGCCGGCGGAGCCTGCCACTGATACGGCAGCGGCGCCGGCCGTGCCGATGGACGACGAGAAGGTCGTCAATGTCTACAACTGGTCGGACTATATCGATGAGTCCGTAATCCAGGCCTTCGAGGCCGAATACGGCATCAAGGTCAACTACGACGTATTCGATTCGAACGAGGTGCTCGAAACGAAGCTCCTTGCCGGCAATACCGGCTATGACATCGTGGTGCCGTCGGCATCGTTCATGGAGCGGCAGATCAAGGCGGGTGTTTTCCAGACGCTCGACAGATCCTTGCTGCCGAACCTGAAAAACCTCGATCCGGAAATCACGCAGCGGGTCGCGCTTCACGATCCCGGCAACGAGCATTCCGTCAACTACCTGTGGGGTACGTCGGGTGTCGGCTACAACGAGGCCAAGATTCTCGAGCGCATGAAGGATGCGCCGGTTGACAGTTTCCGCATGTTCTATGATCCGGCCGTTGTGTCCAAGTTCAAGGACTGCGGCGTCGCCGTTCTCGATGCGCCGTCCGAGATCGTGGGTACGGTCCTCATCTATCTTGGCAAAGACGCCAACAGCGAAGCACCTGAGGACCTCAAGGCCGCCGAGGCGGTGCTTGCCAAGGTTCGTCCCTACATCCGCTACGTGCATTCTTCGAAATACATCGATGACCTCGCCAATGGCGAGATCTGCCTCGCGCTCGGCTGGTCGGGCGATGTGTTCCAGGCGCGCGACCGGGCGGAAGAGGCCGGCAATGGCGTGGTCATCAAGTACAACATTCCGGTCGAAGGTGCGGTTGCGTTCTTCGACATGCTGGCAATACCCAAGGATGCCAAGCACGTGAAGAACGCGCACTTGTTCATCAACTACCTGCTGCGGCCGGATGTTGCCGCCAAGAATTCCGATTTCGTCAGCTACGCGAACAGCAATGCCGCATCCTGGCCGCTGATCTCGAAAGACGTGCTGGACAATCCTGGCGTATTCCCAAAGCCTGAAACCAAGAGCAAACTGGTGCCGGACCTTGCGGAGTCGCCGGAATTCACGCGGCTGCTCACGCGAGCCTGGACCAAGTTCAAGACCGGCAGATAGCCGGCGAAAAACCAGGGCAGTCCGCGATTAGGAGGGGTAGCGGGTGTCGGAGAGTGCAGCTGAATTGGCCCGGGGACGAGGCGGCGCGCAGCGCCACGTCGACCGGGCCCGCGAATACGTTCGCATCGAAAATGTAACCAAGAAATTTGGCGAATTCGTCGCAGTCGACAATGTCTCGCTCAGCATCATGCAGGGCGAGATATTCTGCCTGCTGGGCGGATCGGGTTGCGGCAAGACGACCTTGCTGCGCATGCTTGCTGGCTTCGAGTCGCCAAGCAACGGGCGCATCTTCATCGATGGCCAGGACATGGCTGGTATCCCGCCCTACGAGCGGCCGGTGAACATGATGTTCCAGTCCTACGCGCTCTTCCCGCACATGACGGTGGCCAAGAATGTCGCTTTTGGCCTCGAGCAGGAGAAGCTGGCGCGCAGCGAAATCGAGCGCCGGGTGAGCGAAATGCTCGATATCGTCAAGCTCGGCGAGTTCGCGGCACGCAAGCCGCACCAGCTCTCCGGCGGCCAACGGCAGCGCGTTGCGCTCGCGCGTGCCCTCATCAAGAAGCCGAAGCTGCTGCTGCTCGACGAGCCACTAGGCGCTCTCGACAAGAAGCTGCGCGAGCACACGCAATTCGAGCTGATCAATCTGCAGGAGCAGCTTGGCGTAACATTCATCGTCGTGACGCACGACCAGCAAGAGGCGATGACGCTGGCGTCACGCATAGGCGTCATGGACCGTGGTGAGATCGTGCAGGTAGGCACACCGACAGAGATCTACGAATATCCGAGCAGCCGTTTCGTCGCGGACTTCATTGGCTCGGTCAACATGTTCGACGGCCAGCTGATCGAGGACGAGCCCGATCATGTGCGGATACGCTGCGGCGAGCTCGAATCGACGATCTTCGTCGACCATGGCATCAGTGCTGCGCCGGGCGCCACGGTCTGGGCGGCAATCCGTCCCGAGAAAATCGACATTTCGCGAAAATCGCCGGCCAACAAGGCGGAGAACACCGTCCAGGGAGTCGTACAGGAAGTGGCCTATATGGGCGATATGTCGGTCTATCTCGTTCGCATCGCGTCGGGTCGGTTGTTGCGGGTGACATTGCCCAACACCGAGCGCCACACCGATGAACGCATCAGCTGGGACGAGACGGTGCACCTCAGCTGGCATCCATCCAGCCCGGTGGTGCTGACGGCCTGAGCGCCGGGATATGACGATGCGGACGGCAGGCAAATTGACAGGCGGCGTAACATCGGCGCGCGTCAGCCCGCTGATCCTCCTGTTCCGCCGCTACGGTCCGCCTCGCTGGTCGCAGTACATTCTCAAACACTGGTCGGGCAAGCGCCTGGTCATAGCCGCTCCCTACCTGTGGCTGCTGTTGTTCTTCGCGATTCCTTTCCTGATCGTGCTCAAGATTTCCTTCTCAGAGGTGCGCCTCGCCATACCACCCTATGCGCCGCTATGGGAGTGGATCAGCGAAACCAAGATGTCGCTGCTTCTGAATTTCGCCAATTACAAGTTTCTCTTCACCGACGAACTGTACGCATCAACTTATCTTTATTCGGTCAAGGTCGCAGCGATTTCGACGATTTTCTGCCTTCTCGTGGGCTATCCAATGTCGTATGCGATTGCGCGCTCGACTCCGACGATGCGCAATTTCTACCTGATGCTCATCATCCTGCCATTCTGGACTTCGTTCCTGCTGCGGGTTTATGCCTGGGTTGGATTACTCAAGACCGACGGCGTAATCAACAACTATCTGCTCGCGCCGCTTGGAATCGAGCCCCTGACGATGCTCTATACGGATTTTGCCGTGTACATCGGCATCGTTTATTCGTACTTGCCGTTCATGATCCTGCCTTTGTACTCGAATCTGGAGAAGCACGATCTGACGCTGCTCGAGGCGGCCGAGGACCTCGGCGCGAGCCCGACCACGGCTTTTCTTCGCGTGACATTGCCATTGTCGATGCCGGGAATAATCGCCGGTTCGCTACTGGTGTTCATCCCAGCGGTCGGCGAGTACGTCATTCCGTCGCTGCTCGGTCGCAGCGACCAACTGATGATAGGCCGGGTGTTGTCGGACGAGTTCTTCGCAAACCGAGACTGGCCGGTGGCGAGCGGCGTGGCGATACTCATGTTGCTGTTGTTGCTGGTGCCCATCATGCTGTTTCAGCGATTCCAGAACAGGGAAATGGCGGGAGCGCGCAAGTGATGGCACGCGGCCTGCTGCGAAAGAGCGCATTGTTCGCAGGACTTGCGTTCCTGTATATCCCGATCCTGTCGATGATATTCTTTTCGTTCAATAATTCGCGGCTGGTCACGGTATGGGACGCCGCAAACTCGCCGACCCTGAAGTGGTACTCGGCGCTGTTCCAGAACGACGCCATCCTGGGTGCCGCCTGGCTGTCGATCAAGATCGCGGCCATGACGGCCAGTGGTGCCGTCGTCCTCGGTACCTTGGCAGGACTGGTGTTGGCTCGTTTTGGACCATTTCGCGGCCGCGCATTTCTCTCCGGAATGACGACGGCGCCCCTGGTCATGCCCGAAGTCATCACGGGCCTTTCCATGCTGCTGCTGTTCGTGGCCATGGAGCAGATCATTGGCTGGCCTGCAGGGCGGGGCGTGCTGACGATCACCATAGCGCACATCACGTTCGCGATGGCCTACGTGACCGTCATTGTGCAGTCGCGGCTCGCGGGCTTTGACGATTCGCTGGAGGAAGCCGCGCTTGACCTCGGTGCGCGCCCGGCCACGGTGTTCGTGCGCGTGACCCTGCCGCTCATCATGCCGGCAATCGCATCGGGCTGGCTGCTTGCCTTCACGCTATCCTGGGATGATGTCGTCATCTCGCAGTTCGTTGCCGGGCCCGGTTCGTCGACTCTCCCGATGGTTATTTTCTCCAAGGTGCGCCTCGGAGTGAGTCCGGACATCAATGCGCTCGCGACGATCATGGTGCTGATCGTTGCCACTGGTGTGGTGGCCGCGACCTTTTACATGCGCGCGCAGGAGCGGCGCCTGAAACGGGAGATCGAGGCTGCCCGTCAGTAAACTGCCCGATGTCGCAACCACGATCTTCAGCGTCGTCTCGCGCCGCGCCGCGGACCTCGGCGCGCTGAACGTTGGCCAGGGATTTCCGGACTACGCGATCGATCCGCGACTTGCGGAGCTTGCGCATGCCGCGATGGTGGCCGGGCACAACCAATATGCACCGACCGATGGTATTTCGAGGCTGCGCCGGCTGATCACGGCCCGCCTGAACAGTCGCTACGACTGCAGCATCGACGCGGATAGCGACGTAACCATCACCTGTGGGGCCACCGAAGCACTGTACTGTGCTATCCAGGCGGTGGTAGGTCCGCGCGACGAAGTGATCGTATTCGATCCGGCATACGATTCCTATGATCCGGCGGTGCGGCTGGCGGGCGGCCGCGCAATCCACTTACCGCTCGAGCCACCGCATTTTCGAATCGACTGGCAGCGTGTGCGCGAGGCCATCACGCCCCGTACGCGCCTTGTCATCCTCAACAGCCCCCACAATCCGTCATGCACCATGATCGACAGGGCGGACATGCTCGAGCTCGCCAGTCTGTTGCAACGGCATGATTTGCTGCTGTTGTCCGACGAAGTCTACGAGCCGGTCGTATTCGACGCCCGGCAACATTGCTCGGCGCTCGGCATACGCGAAGTGCGAGAGCGTGCCTTTGTCGTTTTTTCCTTCGGCAAAAGCCTGCATGCGACCGGTTGGCGCACGGGCTATTGCGTTGCGCCATCCGCCCTGATGAAGGAATTTCGCAAAGTTCATCAATTCAATACATTCAGCATCGCGGCGCCGATCCAGGAGGCGATCGCGGACTTTCTCGAGGAGAGACCGGACTACATCGATCAGCTCGCCGGTTTCTTTCAACGCAAGCGCGACATTCTGCTTGCAGGCCTCGGCGGTTGTGGCCTCGCAATCGAGCCGGCCGCAGGGACGTATTTCCAGTTGCTGGACTTTTCGCCCTTTGGAGAGGGCGATGATCTCCTGTGGACCGAAAGGCTGCTGATCGAGGCCAAAGTGGCGCTGATTCCACTGTCCGCATTCTATGCCGATGGTCGTCGCACCGCCTTGCTGCGTATCTGCTGCGCCAAGCGCGACGAAACCCTGCATCTTGCGGCCGATCGCATACGATCATTCCTTGCGGGCGCGGCTCGTCGTGGATCAGGAGTCTAGGGTCATGCGGTTGACTCTGGTGCAACAGGAATTGCGCTGGGAGGACCGCGCGGCCAACCTGCAGCTTTTCTCGACGTTGCTCGAACCCCTGGCTGGGTCGACCGACCTCGTCATCCTGCCGGAGACGTTTGCGACGGCGTACTCGATGGCGACGGAGCAGCTGGCGGAAGACCGCGGGGGCGAATCTCTGCGTTGGATGCAGGGCATGGCACAACGCCTCAACGCGGCAGTGACCGGCAGCTTGATGGTGCGCGACGGTGGTCATGTCTACAACCGGCTCTACTTCGTTGTCCCGGACGCGCCGCCGCGGCACTATGACAAGCGCCATCTGTTTCGCATGGCGGGCGAGCATCGCCATTACCGCAGTGGCTCGGGTCAATTGTTGCTGGAATGGCGCGGTTGGAAGATTGCGCCCATGGTCTGTTACGACCTGCGTTTCCCGGTATGGTGTCGGCGTACCGCGCAGTTCGACTATGACTTGCAGCTGTTCGTGGCCAACTGGCCGGCGCGACGTATCGGCGCCTGGAGCCGCCTGCTGGCCGCACGAGCCATAGAGAACCTTGCCTATTGCGCGGGCGTCAATCGCCTCGGTGTCGATGGCAATGGCATTGTTCACACGGGCTGCAGTGCCGCTTTCGACTATCTCGGCGAACCCCTGGTCGAACTGCAGGATCGTGCCACTGTCGAGACCGTCGAGTTGTCGCTCGAGCGCTTGCACGAGTTCCGGGAGAAGTTTCCAGTTCATCTCGACGCCGATGGCTTTAACATTACCCTATGAAGCGAGAAACACTCTTGAACCATCCGCCCCGCGCGGATGTGCCAGCGGACAATCGGTCGGTTGTTGCGCCGATTTACCAGAGCGTCAAGTTCGAATTGCCAACGGTCGAGGATACGCTTGGTGCACTGCGAGGTGAGCGTCCCGGGTTCTTTTATCAGCGTACTTCCAACCCGACACTGCGCAGCCTGGAGTTGTTGCTCGCCGAGATGCAGGGCAGGGAGGATTGTCTGGTCAGCGCCTCTGGTGTCAGTGCGGTTGCGCAGTGCCTGCTGGCGTTGACGCGTGCTGGCGATCATATTCTTTGCTTTGTCGAAACCTATGGACCGACCCGACAGATCATCCGGGGCCTGCTCGCGCGATTCGGCGTCACTCACACCATGGTGTCGATCGAGGACCATGCGGCGATCGAGCGGGTGCTTGCCTCGCAGCGGACGCGTCTCATGCTGTTCGAGAGTCCGACGAACCCGATCAACAAGATCGCCGACATCGAATTTCTTACGGCTACCGCGCGGCGATTCGATGCGCTTACCGTGATGGACAATACTTTCGCGGGAATACATCAACACGGCCAGTACGATGTCGATTTCTTCCTGCATAGCCTGACCAAGTACGCCTCCGGTGCTGGCGATGTCATGGGTGGAGCCACGATTGCCAACCGCGAACTCCTCGCGCCTCTGCGTCGCGACTATTCGCTGATCGGCGGCGTGCTCGATCCGCACGCCGCGTTTCTGATTCAGCGAGGCCTCGCGACCTACCTGCACCGCTATCGCGCGCAGAGCGCAAGCGCGCAGGCGGTCGCGGAATTTCTCGAGAGTCAGCCGCAGGTCGCGCGTGTGCATTACCCCGGCCTCGCGAGTCATCGCCGAAGCGAACTAGCGCGCAAGCAGATGCAGGAGTTTGGCGGCGTAGTAAGTTTCGATCTGGCGGCGGGCGCGGAGGCGGGGCGTCGATTCACCGAAGCACTGCAGTTGTTTGCCCTTACCGCGAGCCTGGGATCGACCGAATCCCTGGTGATGGCGCCGCAGCTGATGCGACCGCGCGAATTCAGCCCCGAGCAGCTTGCCGCCAGCGGTATCGCCGATGGCACGGTGCGCCTGTCCATCGGGCTCGAGAACATCGAGGATCTGCTCGCGGATATCCGCCAGGCACTCGCCGCGTGACCGTGATCGCGGTTCTGGGGCAGCGGCCTCGACGGCGCCGTGGCACCGGTGCAGCATCAGGTCTTCCCCGATGCTGCGTGCATTATGTTGAAAGCCACCGTTACGCCGCTGCGGCGCCAGGCGCAATCAGTCGCGCCCGCCCAGGCGCATCGTCGCGATGTTCTGCTGCCAGCGCCGCCGCCTGGCCTGGCAAAGTGGCTGGCCGCCGCGCAACCAGGGTGCGGCAACACGGAATTCGACCGGCTTTCGAGGGAAGTGCTCGACCGGCTCTTTCCGGCAGCCGCGGGCCCACGTATGCAAAAACTGTGGCGACGTGCCGAGAGTTGCGCTGCATACGCAGGCCGTATTGCCATCACGCTCCAAAATCAGAGTCGCGAGCTGTGTACGCTCGCCGGGCTGCTGCACGAAGCCGGCGATGCATTGCTGCTGCAGCAGGCGGTATCTCACGGCGATCCACGGCAGGTGGCAATTGCGCGCGATCCTGACGCGCCGCTTCAGTTCGACCGTCGTGAGTGCGAGGCGATGCTGCGCACGCTTCTTCGAGACTGGTGCCTGCCCGTGGCCGTCGGTACTGCCGCACTCGGCTGGCAGCGCCTCGGCGATTATGCAGTGGCTGGCAACGATACTGCATGCATCAAGCTGGCCCACTGGCTGATGCGAGAAGAACTCCGCATGGATCCTGCCGGCGAGGCAGACTTGCAGTCACTCGCGATGACCATGGGCGTCTCGCCCGCTCAACTTGACCGCTTGCGCGGAATTGAGGTTGAATCGAAGCACAACAACTGACGCGCACGCAAGGAGTTGCCATGCGCCGTGTTGGAGTGCTTTTTCTATTCGGACTTGCCTGCTCTTTGAATGCGGGTGCGGCGGAGCCGATTCCGTTGCAGGCGTTTGCCCGCGAACCTCTGATGCGCGCACCTGTCCTGTCGCCAAGTGGCAAGCAGCTTGTTTATGTCGGCGCAAATGAAAGGAACGAACCAGGCGTAGTCGTATACAACTTCGCGACGCGCGAGGTCAGACCCTTGATCACTGCGCGTATCAAGAGCTTTGATATCGCCTATTGCGCGTTCAAGACCGAGGAACGCCTGCTCTGCGGTTATTGGGGCACGGATTTCGACGGCGGCAGGCCTCATTCCGTCACGCGACTTGTTGGTGTCGATACCAGTGGCCGGAACACCCGACTGCTTATGCAACGCGGCCGGTCAGGTGATTCGCAATTCCAGCACCGTGTTCTGCACTGGTTGCCCGATGATCCGCAGAACGTGTTGATCCAGGTTGCCGAAGAACATGAAATTCTTCCGACGGTATTCATGCTCAACGTGTTCACCAGCAAGATGCAGCCCGTTGTGCCAAGACGCACGCCAATCCTTACATGGATGGCCGATCGTCGCGGCCAGGTCCGCTTGGGATACGGTGGCCGGTCTTCGAGAATGCAGTACATTGCGCGCGATACAGTCGGTGCGCCCTGGCGGGTGCTGGAACAACCCGAAGCGTTCGATCCCCGCGACTTCATACCGTTGGGGTTCTCGGCTGATTCGGACCACCTGCTCGTTCTCGCAGACTATGCGGGACGTCGCGGTATCTACGAGATGGGGCTTTCGGATCAGGCGGACATGCAGCTCGTGTACAGCCATCCTGTGGTCGATGTCGATGGACTGATCTCGTGGACGCGCGATGGCACCGTCGTTGGCTTCTCCTATGAAACGGATCGTCCCACTATCGAATTGATTGATGCCCGGGCCAAGGCGATCCAGCAGTTGATCGACAAGTCACTCCCTGACACCTACAACCGCGTTATCAATACGTCCGATGACGGCAATTGGGTGCTGTTCAGCTCTAGCAGCGATGTCAAGGCCGATGTCTTCTATCTGCTCGACATGAAGCAGGGGACGCTGCAGAGGCTGGGTGTTGCGCGACCGGCACTCGATGGCGCAGAACTGGCGCCGATGCAGCCGGTGACCATTACTGCCGAGGATGGCCAGGCATTGCCGGGATACCTCACATCGCCGGTCGGCAGTTCAGGTAAGGACCTGCCACTCGTCGTTTATCCGCACGGCGGCCCCTATTCGCGCGACAGCTGGGGATTCGACCAGGTTGTACAAGTGATGGCGAGTCGGGGTTACGCTGTCCTGCAGGTCAATTTTCGTGGATCGACAGGATATGGCGCCGCCTTCGAGGACGCCGGCAAGCAGGCCTGGGCGACCGTGATGCACGATGACATCACGGCGGCGGCGCGCTGGGCGATCGACCAGGGCATCGCAGATCCAAAACGTGTCTGCATCGTCGGCTGGAGTTACGGCGGCTTTGCGGCGCTGGTTGCGAGCTACAAGGAACCAAAACTTTACAAGTGCGCGGTGAGTATTGCCGGTGTGAGCGATTTGCGCGCCTTGGTGCAGCAGAATGACCGATTCGTGGGCGGTCGGGCCGGGACACTGGCGGCGACTGGTTCCGCTGCATTCGATGATCCATCGCCTATCGACATGGTCTCCGAGGTCGCCGTGCCCGTCCTGCTTGTGCATGGCGACGCTGATGTGAGCGTGGTGGTCGATCACAGCGAGAAAATGGCAAAGGCTCTCGCGAGCGCGGGGAAATCCATCGAACTGCTTGTGATTAAGGACGGCGATCACTCGCTGCGGCGCGGCGAATGGCGACTTGCGTTGTATCGCAAACTTACGGAATTCCTGGCCCAGTACCTGGGACCGACTTAGATACTGCTTGCCACCCGAACGCGATGCGCGTTGTAGGGCACCACATCGAGCGCTTCGCCGGCATTGATGCGTTGTTGAATGCCGCGCCAGAAGGCGGCGGTGAGTATCTCGCCGTGTACCCGCAGGAACAGATCCTTCTGGGCGTCGGTGAACGCCAGGAAATTGATGAAAGTCTCCGGAAATACATCGTTGTCACCCACGTAGAACCAGCTCTCGGCGAGCATTTCGTCCTCGGGATGCGCCGCCTGCGGAATGTCACGGAAACTGCAATCGGTTACGCGGCACAGCTCATCGTAGTCGTAGAAGATGACTCGCTTCAGGCGAGTTACTCCAAAATTCTTCAACAGCAGGTCGCCAGCGAAGATGTTCGTGGCTGCAAGATCGCGAATACACTGGCCGTAGTCGAGCACCGCACGATCCGCATCGTCGTCGCTCGCCTGTCGCAGGAACAGATTGAGCGGCGTCATGCGACGCTCGATATAGAGATGATCGATCACCAGGTCATCTCGTTCGATGTGCACGGTATTTGCAGCCTCCGATAGCAGTTCCTGCAGTAATTGCGCATCGATGCGATTGAGCGGGAAGCGCATCCGCTTGAATTCCTGGGCGTCTACCAGCCGACCGGCGCGATCGTGCTTGAATACGAACTGGTATTTCGCAATGACTTCCTCGCGCAACACGTTCTTTGGATACGCGAAGCGGTCGCGGATGATCTTGAAGACCGCATCGTACGAAGGCAGCGTGAAGCAGACCATGACCAGTCCGCGCTCCCCCGGTGCATGGACGAATGAGTCACTCGAGATGTCCAGATGATGCAGGAGCGAACGGAACCTTTCGGTCTTGCCCTGTTTGGCTCGTCCAAGCACTGTGAACAGCTCGCCAATCGCCTTGCGCGGCAGGAGGGATTTCAGGAATACGACGGCTTCACCCACGCGTTCGAGATCGACGTGAAAGTAAGATCGCGTAAAACTGAACAGGACGCTTATATCGTCTTCGTCGAGCATGACGGTATCGACGAGAATTCCGCTCTCGGTATTCTTCAAGGCAAGTACCAGTGGGCGTGCGAAGCCGCGGCCGCTGACGCGGCCCACTACATAGGCGCGCGTGTATTGATAGAAGACCGGCTTGATGACCTCGATGGCGCTGACTGTTCGCCTCTCGCCGATTGCGCCGACATGAGTAGCGATCTCCTCGCACATATGCGCTACGCTGCGCTCGAAGTCCCGCCACGGCGAGTGAAAATTGATGTCACTAAGCAGGTCTTCGATCAGAAGATTGAGCGAGCCGCGGTTTTGGTAGACCGACGTAACGACGGTCGTCGTGATGCTTGCTAGCGGGTCGAGGTGTTTTGCGACGAATTCGATATCCGGCGCCACGCCAACGGTGCCGAATAATCGCCGCGTGACCGAACTGAAGAATGTCTTGCGGAATTCGTTGTCCGGAATGGCGGATATTTCCGCGCTGAACTGCTCGCGAATCCGGGCCCAAAGGCCATGATCGCGGACCTGTGACCCAAGGCGCAGGCGCAGCGTCGCGATCGTGCCGTCGACCGTGCGGTCATACAGTTCTATGCGCTCGACCGCGTCACGCTGCGCGCCGTGCCAATCGCGCTGGTCGAAACGCGCGGGCGCGCGCCTGGTGATTTCCCGAAACTCGGCGTTGTAGCGTTCGAAACTCTCGTTGATGAACGAGGCGCAGTCGGCGGCGGCTGCAGCCGCCGCCGAGCCGGGCGATTTCATACGGTCAAAGGCTGGCGATCAGGGCATCCCCGAATTCGCTGCATTTGACCTCCTTGGCGCCGTCCATCAGCCGCGCGAAATCGTAGGTGACCACCTTCTTGGCGATGGTGCGGTCCATCGCCGTGATGATGGCGTCCGCGGCCTCTGTCCAGCCCATGTAGCGCAGCATCATTTCGCCTGAGAGCAGCACGGACCCGGGATTGACCTTGTCCTGATCGGCGTATTTCGGTGCGGTGCCATGGGTGGCCTCGAACACCGCATGCCCGGTGACGTAGTTGATGTTGCCACCCGGCGCGATACCGATGCCGCCGACCTGCGCTGCCAGTGCATCAGAGAGGTAGTCGCCATTCAGGTTCATTGTCGCAACGACGTCGAATTCGCTCGGCCGCGTGAGCACCTGCTGCAGGGTGATGTCAGCAATCGCATCCTTGATGAGCACCTTGCCGGCCGCAAGGGCGGCTGACTGCTCATCGTTCGCGGCTTTCTCGCCCTTGGCGGCCTTGCTACGCTCCCACTGCTCCCAGGTATAGGTTTGCCCGGCAAATTCACGTTCCGCAAGCGCATAGCCCCAGTTCCGGAATGCGCCTTCGGTGAATTTCATGATGTTGCCTTTGTGCACCAACGTGACGCTCTTGCGCTTGTTGGCAACGGCGTATTCGATTGCCGCACGCATCAGTCGCTCGGTGCCTTCCTGCGAAACCGGCTTGATGCCTATTCCCGAGGTGGCAGGGAAGCGGATCTTCGCGTAGGCCTTGGGAAAGGCCTGCTTGAACAATTCCTGGAAACGCTTGTTTTCTTCGCTCCCCGCTTCGAATTCGATACCCGCGTAGATGTCCTCGGTGTTTTCGCGAAAGATCACCATGTCGACCTTTTCGGGATTGCGCACTGGCGAGGGTACCCCCTTGAACCAGCGGACAGGCCTCAGGCAAACGTAGAGGTCGAGCATCTGTCGCAACGCGACATTCAGTGAGCGGATGCCCCCGCCAACGGGTGTCGTGAGCGGACCCTTGATCGATACCAGGTAGTCTCTGCAGGCCTGTACCGTCTCATCGGGCAACCACGTGCCGAACAGCGAATTCGACTTGCCACCGGCATAAACTTCCATCCAGTGGATCTTGCGCTTGCCACCATAGGCCTTGGCGACCGCCGCATCCATGACGCGCACTGCGGCGCGCCATATGTCCGGGCCAGTCCCGTCGCCTTCGATGAAAGGGATGATGGGATTGTCCGGGACCTTGAGCTTGCCGTTGCTGATGGAAATCTTCGCGCCGCCTTTGGGTACCTGCAGCGCAACCTTGCTGGCTGTCGACATGGATACTCGTCTCCCCACGATGCAAACACTATTCCGCGCCAATGCTAGCACAGCGACGCGCGATGCCCCGGGCTTCGCTACAATGCGGGGTCATGAGCGCAACGATTGATTCGAATCCGGCAGCCGACGGCTATTTCATGCCCGCCGAGTACGCCGATCATGCTGGATGCTGGATGCTCTGGCCCGAGCGGGCGGACAACTGGCGACTCGGTGCCCAGCCGGCGCAACAGGCGTTCGCGGCAGTTGCCATGGCTATCGCACAATTCGAACCGGTCACCGTGGCGGCTTCAGCCGGGCAGTTCGAATTTGCGCGCGCAATCCTGGCACCCCAGGTAAGGCTCGTGGAAATATCCAACAATGACGCATGGATGCGCGATGTCGGCCCGACGTTCGTCGTCGATGGCAAAGGAGGCCTGCGCGGTATCGATTGGCACTTCAATGCCTGGGGCGGCGAAAATGGCGGAATCTACTCGCCGTGGGACCAGGATGACCTGGTCGCGCGCAAGGTGCTGGAGATCGAAGGCGTCCCGCGCTACCGCGCGCCGATGGTCAACGAAGGCGGCGCCGTGCACGTGGATGGCGAGGGCACTGCGCTCGTGACGGAGCAGTGTCTTCTCAACCGTAACCGCAATCCGCGCATGACCGGCGCGCAGATCGAGTCAACGCTGAAAGCCTACCTGGGTGTGCATACGGTGATCTGGCTGGGCGATGGCGTGTTTCAGGACGAAACGGACGGCCACATCGACAACCTGGCGTGTTTCGTTCGTCCAGGCGAGGTCGTATTGACATGGACGGACAATCGGCGCGACCCGCAGCACGAGATATCGCTCGCTGCCTATGAACGGCTCATGGATGCTCGCGACGCTCGCGGCAGGCGCATCAAAGTCCACAAGCTCCATATGCCAGGCCCGTTGTACATGACACGTGAAGAGGCCCGCGGCGTGCTGACGCGCGCTGGTACACGGCCGCGTCATGCGCGAGCGCGCCTGGCCGGAAGCTATGTGAATTTCTATATCGCCAATGGTGCGGTCATCGCGCCGTTGCTCGACAAGCGCACGGACAGCGCCGCGCTTGCCAAATTGCGGCGACTGTTTCCACAGCGCCGCGTTGTTGGCGTTGCCGCGCGCGAGATCTTGCTGGGCGGCGGAAACATCCATTGCATTACGCAGCAGGTGCCGAAAGCCACTGTTGCCAGGAGTCGACGCCATGGCCAGGCGCGCCAAGCCGCCTAGACAGCCAGGTGGCGATCAGCTGGTCGCGAAGCTACGGATTGCGCCGCAATCACGGGTACGGTTGCTCGATGCGCACGCGAGTCGCAGTTTCCGCTGGTCCAAGGGCAAGGCGGAGGAGTGCCTTGCGCGCAATCTCGAACGTCTCGAGGAGCTGCAGTATCGCATGTATGCCGATGGACGGTTCGGCATGCTGGTGGTCTTTCAGGCGGTCGACGGCGGCGGCAAGGATGGCACGATTCGAAAGGTCTTCACGGCGTTCAATCCACAGGGCTGCCGGGTCACCGCTTTCAAGGCACCCAGCAGCGAAGAGCTGCGACATGACTACCTTTGGCGGATACACGCGGCCGTGCCGGGACGCGGCGAAATAGGCGTGTTCAATCGATCGCATTACGAAGATGTACTGGTCGTTCGTGTCAACGATCTTGTGCCGAAGACTGTCTGGTCGAAGCGCTACGCGCAGATCAATGCATTTGAGCAGATGCTGCATGAGTCCGGGATCCGGGTTGTCAAGATACTGCTCCAGATCAGCAAGGCCGAGCAAAAGCAGCGCTTTCTCGGCCGGTTGCGCGATCCTCGCAAGCATTGGAAGTTCGATGCCGCAGACCTCGACAAACGGCGGCAGTGGAATGCCTATCGACTGGCTTTCGAAGCCATGCTCGGCAAGTGCAGTACCGCCTGCGCGCCGTGGTACGTCGTACCGGCGGATCGCAAATGGTTCAGGAACCTCGCGGTATCAGAAATACTGCGCCACGAGCTGGAGTCGCTGGACCTGCGCTGGCCAAAAGCAAGCATGGACCTGTCCAGGATCCACATCACCTGACTTCATCAGCCCGACAATTCCTGCTTGGCTTGCGCGAGCCACTCGCGCTGTGCACGGCGATAATGCGCCGGCGCGAGTGCCGCATGGTCCATCAACTCGCGTAGTACCTTGCGGGCTTCGATGTCATTGCCGGTCGACTTCAACAGGCGCGCATACCGGACTCGTGCCTCGGCGCCCGGATAGTACGAGGCGAGAACGGCATATTCTTCGACCGCCTTGCCGGTATCCCCCGAGTCCTCGAGTGCGCGTGCATAGAGAAGATGGCCATCGGGCGACTTGAATTCCGGATTGTTGCGGATCAGATTCTCGAGTGTGCTGCGCGCCGCCGCCGCATCGCCCGCCGTGTGTTCTGCCTCGGCGAGCTGAAGCATGAGATCGGGGTCGTTTTCGTAGATCCCGGTGAGCGTCTCGCGCAATACGACGATCGCTTGCTTCGCATCGCCGCTGCGAAGCAATTCCCGCGCATACTCGCTGCGGCTGCTGACATTGCCGGATTGCCTGACAAGCGCGGCTTTCTCGCGCAAGTCACGTCCCGGGTCGAGGGTTCGCCTCAGTTTCCGGGCCGCCGTGCGTGCGGTCCGGCCGTGCATCAGATCGGGTAGCAGCTCCACAGCGACATAGGCAATCGAACCCACCAGCGGAACGAACAGAATAATCCAGATCCACATTTGAGCCCGACCGCTGCGCACGCAGTGCACGATCAGTGCCACCTGGATAATGAGCGAGAAGATTATCATTGGCATGACGGGATCACTCCTCAGCGCCCGTATCGGACCTGCAGGAAAGCGCTGAAACGACGCGCCGGGAAATAGCGATAGTTGCCGAAAGCATAGTCGGCCCGGTCGGCATAGAGACGATCGGTGAGGTTTTCCAGACGCAGCCGAGCTTGCCAGTTGCTGCGCCAACGCCATTGAATGTTGGCATTGACGACGGTATGTCCGGGATATTCGTGGCTGTCGCTGGCATCGACAAAGTAGCGGCCGACATACTGTGCCTCGACCTGCACGGTCATGGCCGGACCGGGGACGTAGGTCAGCGTCATGTCATGCAGGTCGCGCGGCGCGGTATCGACCTGGTTGCCGGCAATGATTGCCTCGCCGCCATCGACGCCCACCGATCGAGCATACCAGTGGTGCGAGCGGCTGCCGCTTGCCGACAACAGCCATCGGCTGTTCAGGCGGTATTTGAGGTCATATTCGGCACCTCGGTGCCGGGTTGCACCGTCGGACAGGTTGAACCCATCAGCGTCGCGCAGGATCACATTGTCTTTCCGCATGTCATAGGCGGCGAGCTGAATTTCGAAAGGGCCATGGCTGCGCTTGAAACCGAGTTCGACGCTGCTCGCCGTCTCGGCGCGCAGATCGGCCACTTGCTGGCCTCTTTGCAGCCGGTACAGCTCGCCTGATTCGGGCGGGCGAAAACCGTTGGCCCATGCGAGGTACCAATGGCTCGATGCGTCGGGGCGAAAGCTGAGTGAGAACTGCGGTATCCATTGCACGAAATGGTCGCTGCGATCGGCCGGGCGGTTGAACAGGCAGCCGCCGAAAGGGCAGGGATTACCTGCCTCATCGGTATTGCCGTCCAGCATGCGATTGTCGTAGTTGTATTCGCTCCACTCGGCGCGAAGTCCGGCCTGCGCCTGCCAGCGAGTCGCGAAATTGAATGCGCCACCCGCATGTGCCGCCGCCATGAGGTTGCGGGTGCCATAATCGTAGTGGCGCCCCACCGGGCGAATGGCACGAGCGGCAGGGGTGCCGGTGGTCACCGGATTGTCCTGGATCTCCAGCAATTCGGACCTGCCCGCCCCAACGTCGAGGCCAAGCTGCCAGTCGAGCCTGGCGCCCGCAGGCCGGCTGCGCAGTAGCGCAACGGTCATGCTGCGTTGTGCGTTCGCCTCGCGCGGCTGCCCCGGCAGGAAGTGCTGCAGGAAGTCCATGGACGAATCACGCAGGACCAACCGGAGGTCGTCGCTGCATCGATCGCATACCTCGCGCGACCATTGCGCCCCCATTCGCAGGCTGCGCGCATTGCGATAGGCCTCCGGATTGGCATTGGTCAGTCTTATCCGCAGGTCGCGATAGGCGTCCTGGCCGATGATGAATCCAGCGGTTTGCTGCGCGAGATCCGTCGATGCAATGCGCATGCGCAGCCTTCCGCGCGCAAGCGCCCGATCCGACAGCAGATTGGCCTTCCATTGCTTGAAGCCGGCGTCCTGGCGAAACCCGGGATCATCCAGCCAGTTGCCGTAAGCGGCAAACTGCGCGCCGTGCAACTCGCCATGACCGGAAGCAGCAAGCCGACGGAAAGCATCGACACCGTACTCCACGCCGAAAGTCGCAGGGACCTCACTTGCGGCGGGCGAAAGAACGTTGACGGTACCGTGAATGGCATTGGCACCGTAAAGCGCCGGCCCTGGTCCGCGGATCAGTTCGATTGCAGCGGCCTGTTCGGTATTGACCTCGAAAAGTCCGTTTACGTTGCAAAGTCCCGTCGGCCTGATTGGCAGGCCATCCTCGAGGATCAGGAAAGCACCGCATGAGCCACTGCCTGTCAGTACTGGCGAGCGAATCGCAAGAAGCGATTCCTGGCCACTGCCGCGCTGCATATTGACCCCCGGGAGGCGATTGAGCAGCTGTGCGGCGTGGTCCGCGCCGGCCAGATCGATTTGTTCGGCATCGAGGCGCGCAAGGTTGGTCGGTACCTGCAGCGCTGCAATTCCGCGCCGGGTGGCTGTGACAGTGATTTCTTCCAGTGATTCGGCCTCGACCGCCGCAACCAGGCAGGAAAGCGCAAGCCAGCAAAGAATCCGCAGACCCACTATGGCGGGCTCTTGCCCGGCGCTGCGGGCAGGGCGAAAGCAATGACGTAGTCGCCCCGGCGCGTGCCGAGTCCGCCGTGACCACCCGCCGCGATGACCACATACTCGCGTTGCTGCCGACCGGCACGGTAGATCATCGGCGTTGCCTGGCCGCCGGCAGGCAGTTTGTGTTTCCACAAAACCTTGCCGGTCTCGCTGTGAAATGCGCGGATATAGCCGTCCATGGCGGCGGCAATGAAAATCAGTCCGCTCGCGGTCACCACAGGACCACCCATGTGCGGCAAACCGAACTCGCGTACCGGCAGGAAAGGCGGTGCTACGTCCTCGGTGCTGCCAAGGGGCACTTCCCACAGCACCCGGTTCTCGAGCATGTCGATCGCAGCCAGTGTGCCCCATGGCGGCGCAGTGCAAGGCAGGCCAAAGGGTGATAGCAGCGGTTCACGTCGCATCGCCCATCGAGTGCCGAGTTGCAAGGCGAATTCGGCATGCGGATAGTCTCCTGACCGGCGCTGTTGCTCGACCTCCTCGGGTGGAATCAGTGTCACCACCATGGGCATGTGGTTCACCGCCGTGACCAGGCGCTGCCGCCCGACGTCGAATGCGACGCCACCCCAGTTGACTCCGCCGACATAGCTCGGCCGCAGCAAGGTTCCGCGCGTATCGGGCGGCGTGAAAATGCCGTCGTTGCGCAGTGCCTCGATGCGTTTGCGACAGCGGCCTCGATCGTAGAATGTCAGGCCCCATGCATCTTCCGGCCGGACCGGTCGGGGCGAGACCAGCGCGGGCGTCGCAGGGAAGGGCTGAGTCGGCCAGCTCGATTCGCCGGCAACCGTCGATTGCGGCACGGCACGCTCGGCGACATTGAATACCGGTTCGCCCGAGTCGCGGTCGAATACGAAAATCAGGCCCTGCTTGGTTGCCTGGATGACGGTCGGCACGGAGCTGCGGGCGCGATCCAGATCGGCCAGGGTCGGCTGCGCCGCGAGATCGAAATCCCACAAGTCGTGGTGTACGAGCTGGCGGTGCCAGCGCAATTTCCCGGTTGCGCCATCGAGCGCCAGCAGTGAATTCGCGAAGCGGTTGCTGCCCTTGCGTTCGCCTCCGAAAAAATCCGGGCTCGGAGCGCCGGTGGGGACGAATACGGTCTTGCGCACCGGATCCACGGTCATGACGCCCCAGGCATTGCCGCCGCCGGTACGCAAGGCCTGTTCCATGTCCCATTCCGCGGCTGCGGCATGTTCCGGATTGTCCGGCAATGGATCGAAACTCCAGCGCAGTTCGCCGCTGACGGCATCGAATGCGCGTATCACCCCGCGCTCACTGAATGCGGCGCGATTGTCACCAATCGCTGATCCAACCACGACGAGGTTGTCGATGACTGCGGGTGGCGAGGTGACCAGGTAGTCAGAGGCGTCGCGGATGCGGATTCCGGCATCCAGGCGGCGTACGCCATGATCGGCAAAATCCATGCACGGTTTGCCCGTTTCCGCATCGAGCGCGAGCAATCGCGCATCGAGGGTCGCGATGAATATGCGTCTTTGACACGCGCTTTCGCGCGCGGCATTGCGGTCAACCCAGGCGCTGACCCCACGTGAAGTCACTTCCGCGTACCATGCATCGCGTTTGATCTGCGGATCGAAGCGCCAGAGCTCGCGACCGGAGGTCGGATCCAGTGCGATGACGATGTCGGTTGCTGTCGAGAAATACAAACGGCCGAACGCCAGGATGGGTGTGGCCTCGAAGGTCATCTTGGCAGCGGCGCGCAGCCCCTTGCCAAGTTCGCCGCTGCGATACTCCCAGGCTACTTCAAGGTCTGCGACGTTCTCGGGCGTGATCTCGCTGTGCTTCGAGTATCGCTGTCCGTAGATGTCGCCGCCATAGTAGCCCCAGTCGCTGGTCGCCGGGCTCTGCGCGTTGGCGAAGAGCGGCAATGCGAGCAGGACGATCGCTGTACGGGCAATGCTGCAGCGTCTTGCGGCGAAATTCATCTCGGGATTATCGGCTAAGCGGCATGCTTGCTGCTATTCTAAAGGCAAGGTGATCGGCAGAAATTTCATCCTGAGCTGCGCCGTCCGAGCGCTGCATATGCTGCTGGTTGTTGCGCCGCTCTGCGCGATCGTTGCGGTTGCCGAGGATGCCGCGCCGCAGGCAGGTTCGCGCCCGCGCGTATGCCTGGTGCTCTCGGGGGGTGGTGCGCGCGGCGCGGCCCATATCGGTGTCCTCAAGATACTCGAACAACGCCATATTCCCATCGATTGCATTGCTGGCACCAGCATGGGAGCGGTTGTTGGCGGTTTGTACGCGAGTGGCATGACAGCGGCGCAAATCGAACAGTTGATGACATCGGTTGACTGGCAGGATGCTTTTCGCGACCAGCCACCCCGCGAACAACGGAGTTTTCGTCGCAAGACCGAAGACTTCAATTTCCTGGTCAAGTTCCCGCTCGGACTGAATGCCCGCCGTTTTCGTTTGCCGAAGGGCCTCATCCAGGGGCAAAAGCTGGCGCAGATTCTTCGCCGCCAGACACTGCCGGTCGTGGCCATCGCCGACTTCGATCATCTGCCGATTCCGTTCCGCGCCGTTGCCACCGATCTGGTGACCGGCGAGGAGGTCGTGCTCGATTCGGGCGATCTCGCGGCGGCCATGCGCGCGAGTCTATCTGCGCCAGGCGTTTTCGCGCCCGTGGAGATCGATGGGCGCATGCTGGTCGACGGCGGTTTGGTGGCGAATTTGCCCGTTTCGGTCGCAAGACGGATGAAGCCGGACGTGCTTATCGTTGTCGATGCCGGATTCCCGCTGCAGCCAGAGGAGCTGCTCGATTCCGCGCCAGTCATATCCAACCAGATGCTGGCAATCCTCATTCGCCGCAATAGTGATCTCGAGCGCAGCACGTTGCGTGATGGCGATATCCTGATCGAGCCGGAGCTGGGCAATGCCTCCTCGTTCGACTTCTCGACATTGCCCCAGCACGTCGCGGTCGGCGCGGAAGCCGCTGCCGCGCAGACCCGCCTCGACGCTCTCGGGATGAATGCGACACAATTCGCCGCGCATCTCGAGGCGCGGCTCGCAAGGCAGGCGGCTGGGTCGCCGGTGATCAGCGACCTGCAGTTGAACGCCTCGGCGCGTCGTTACGACACATTGCTGCAGCATGCGTTCGGTGAATTCGTGGGGCATCCGATCGACCCGGATGCGCTGGAGCGACGCGTCAGCGATATCTATGGTCGGGGTAACCTCGAACAACTCGATTGGCGTCTGCTGGGCGCGGGCGAGGAGCGCAGGTTGCAACTCCTTGCCCGGCGCAATAGCTGGGGTCCCAATTACGTGCGTTTCGGGCTCAATCTCGAGGACGATTTCGAGGGGAATTCCAGTTTCAATGCCGCCGCACGTTTCGTGTTGTCGGAAATCACGGACCGGGGCGGCGAGTGGACCTGGGACTTTCAGCTTGGCGAACGTCCGCGCATCGCGACCGAAGTGTACCTGCCCCTCGACTACGGCCCAGGGTTCTTCCTGTCACCGCATGTGAGTTTCGATGTACGTAATGCTGCCCTGATCCAGAACCAGCAGCGACTCGCGGAATTCCGGGTACGCACGTTGCAGTACGGCGTCGACATTGGTTACGAACTGGGTAACTGGGGAGAATTGCGGGCAGGCCTGCGACGTGAAAATGTTCGCTCCAGGGTGCGGCTCGGCGATCCATTGTTGCCGGAGGAATCGTTCAATGCCGGGTCTTATTTCTTCCGCTTCAGCTACGACCGATTGAACGATGTCAATTTCCCGCGCCGCGGCCAGAGCTTCTCGCTCGAGTGGCGCGGCGACACGGCAGACCTCGGTTCGAACGAGACCGCGAGCCTGGTGGAATTCAACTGGCTCCTGGCGCACGAATTCGGCCGCAACACGGCGATTCTCTGGGTCAGCGGCGGCACCAATATCGACGACGCGAACGCCAATGTACGTACGGCATTTCCGCTAGGCGGATTTCTCAATCTCTCTGGCCTTGCGCCCGGCTCGATCACTGGCAAGCATTTCGGGATCGCGCGGGCTCTCTATTACCGACAGATTGGCCGCGGCGGGTCGGGTTTCCTCGATCTTCCTGCCTACGCGGGGATATCGCTGGAGCTCGGCAACGTGTGGGACAATCGCAGCGACATCAGTTTCGCGTCGGCTCGCAAGAACGGCAGCTTCTTCTTCGGACTCGATACGCTGCTCGGCCCGATCTACCTGGGCACGGGATTCGACGACAAGGGCGAGAACGCTTTCTACCTGTTTCTGGGCCGGACGTTCTGATCAACAGCTGGCACGCGCGTTCGCACCAAGCACCGAGCGTTGCACCGACGGGTCGTGAAGGTCTGGCAAGGCCTCGTAGTAATCGCCCATCCCCTGCTCGAATCCGAGCTCGCGGGCAAGGGTTGCGGCCGTTGCATGATCGATGCCGTTCGAGATGGGAACACAGCCGAAGGACTTCGCCAGGGCGGCGATCGCGGTCGCGGCCCTGCGTGCCACCGGGTCGCTTGCGCATCGTACGGAGATCGCCCGATCCACCTGCAGGCCGTGCAGTGGCAGTGCAGCGAGTTGCGCAATCGAGGAGTGTGCGGAGCCCAGCTCGTCGACGACGAGTCGGTTGCCTTCCCCGGACAGTCGCGCAAGGATTCGCGCCGGGTCCGAAAGACTCGCCAGTGCGCGTTCGGCAATGCGCAATTCCAATCGTTCGGGAGCGAGCCTGGTTTCGCGCAACCAGTCCTTGACGTCGCTCGCCAATTGGTCGCCGGCCAGATGCTGGCGCAGTGCGCCGAAGGATATGCAGAAATCATCGCCGGCAATAGCACGAATGGCGGGCAGGTCGAGGCGCAGTCTCGCAAGGGCCCACTGCGACATGCGCGTCGCGAGGCCTGTATTCTCGGCGATCGGCAGGAATTGTGCCGGCCTGACTTCACCACGCAATGGATGCGGCCAGCGCAGGTAGGCCTGGATGGCAACGAGATCGCCGCTCGCCATGTCATAGCGACCGCAATAACGAAGTGCCAGCTGCTCCGCCGCAATGGCCTCGCGCAGTTCACGCTCGAAATCGAGTCTCGCCACCGGCAGCATCCGCAACGTGTCGGAGTAGAATCGGACCTGCCGATCGCCTTCGCGACGCGCCTCGAGCATTGCGGCACGCGCATGGTCGAGCAATGCCCGCGCCTGAGTCGTATCCTCACCGAGCACTGCGATCCCGGCCGCAGCCGAGAGTTCGAAGCGCGCGTCGCCGATACCAACCGGTTCGGCGATGGCCCGGCACAGTGACTGCGCGCTATCGCGCAGGTACTCGCGTGTCGCATAGTCTTCGAACACGGCGACCAGCAATTGATCTGACAACTGGCCGATATAGCAAGCCGAGTGCGCGCTCGCGGTGACTGATTCCGGCAACCGCGCCATGATTGCGCTCATGACCTGATCGCCGATCGAGAAATCGATGATCCGTGAGATATCATCGATTCCTTCGATGTGTACCATGCAGATCGCAAGTCGCCGCTCGCGCAAAGTTGCGTCGGTTACGGACTGGCGCAGCCGCTCCAGGAAACCGCGCCGCTCGACGCGGCCGCTACTGCCCTGATCATCGGTCCGGCCCGGGGCCGCACCGTCGCCATTCTTGCGGATCACGCATAGCGCGCGCTCGCGCCCGTGCGCGCTCACTTTCGCTTCGAAGTCGGCCGAATCGATCTCGAAGCGCGCTGTCACGGACTGGCGATCGGTCAATGCGCGACGCACCATGCGGGTCAATAGTTTGCCCGCGGGGTCGGGCCAGATCTCCTGAAGATGCCGTCCTTCGATCGGTTGGTCGGACTGGATGAGGCCACTGGCCTTGCCGCCGACATGTTTCAGTATCAAGCCGTCGCGGCGAACGAAGGCCACCAGATCGGGCAGGGCCTGGATAAGCGAATCCTGGATCATCGCTCGCCAGGGCCGCTCAAGGCCAGGATCTTGTCAACGGTATCATCGCCCACAGCGGGTCGGCGTACGGTCTCGAGTACACCTTTGGCCGCCAGCTCGACGGCGTTCTGCTCGACCTGCTCGACAAGGTCTGCATAGACCGAAGCACCCACGGTGCCGCGCCAGCCGACCCAGTCATTGCGGGCGCGCTTGGCGAGATACAGGGCGGCGTCAGCCAAAGTAAGGACCTGTTGCCAGCCCGGCTGAGTTTTCTGGCCGGGAATGAATGGACTCGTGGCAAAGCCGATCGAGCAGCTGGTGCGCGCGACCGATCCGTCGCCAATGCGGAAGATCTGCTTGGCGACGCTCGAGCGGATCCGCTCCGCGAGCACTGCGGCTGCGTGCAGGTCGAGCCCCTTGCACAGGATTACGAATTCATCGCCGCCCCAACGCACGATCTGGTCTGTTTCGCGGCAGGTGCGACGCAGGATTTCCGCAATCTGCACCAGCACGCGATCGCCCGCTTCATGGCCATTGAGATCGTTGATTGGTTTCAGCCGGTCGAGATCGATCACCATCATCGTGTAGGTATCGCCCGCCGTCCCGGTATCGCGCATTGTCTGGGTTAGTGAGCGCCGGTTGCCAAGTCCAGTGAGTGGGTCGGTCAAACTGGCGCCTTCCAGGCGCTGGTTGGCGGCTTCCAACTGGGCATTTCGCAGCGCCAACTCCGCGGTTCGTTGCGCGACTTTGTCCTCGAGCTCCTTTGCGTAGGCCGTTTCGCGCAATACGCGCTTTTGCTGCGCGGCCCAGATGGCATACATGACGCCTACCGCGAACAGCGCATACAGCACCCATGCCCACCAGCGCGCCCACGGCGGTGAGCGAACCACGATCGGCAGCGTCAATTCATCGGTCGACCAGATACCATCGCTATTGGCAGCACGCAGGCGGAAATTGTAGTTGCCTCCGCCAAGATTGGTGTAGGTCACCTGACGCGCAGCGCCGGGATTGATCCAGCCGGTATCGAATCCATCGAGCATGTATTGGAATTGGTTCTGTGCCGGCGCGGTGTAGTCGAGAGCAGCAAAGCGCAGGGTAATTACATCATCCGTGTAATCAAGGGCGACGTCCTTCAGTGCCTCATAGGTGCCACCGATCTGGGCCGGTGAATTGAATTTCAGGAATTCCGTGAGTACGACTTTGGGTGGCGTTTCGTTGAAGCGCAGACGCTCCGGAAAGAATGCGTTGTAGCCGTTGGCACCGCCGAAGAACATTTCGCCCGCCGGACTTCGATAGTGCGCGCCAAAGTTGAACTCATCGCCCTGCAGACCGTGGCTGCGACGAAAATTGCGCACGCTGCCATCGCTTGCATCGATGACCGCGAGACCCGCATTGGTGCTGATCCAGATCCGTCCGCGATCGTCGTGCTCGATGCCATAAACCGTATTGTTGGCCAGCCCCTGCGCCTCTGAATAGTTCTGGAAGGTCGGCGGGTGGGCGGCGAATGGCGCGCCGATGACGCGATCGAGTCCACCACCTCGGGTGCCGATCCAGACGTTGCCGCGCTCGTCAGCCAGCAGCGCATACACCGTGTCGGCACTGAGACTGCGCGGGTCGTCGCTATTGTGGCGATATTGACGATAGGTATCAGCCTGCGGATCGACGACCGTAATGCCGCCACCATCGGTTCCCACCCAGACGATACCACTGCGGTCTTCGGTAATCGCAGTGGCGCGATCGCTCGACAGGCCCTCGGTTGAGTCCGGAACGACTGGCAACCGCGTGACTTCGAGTGATCTGCTGTTGATCCATGCAAGACCGCCGCCGTAGGTGCCGACCCAGATCCGGTTCTGTGATCCCGCGAACAGCGACATCACGCCATTGGCGGGCAGAGCGCCAGCGCCACCGCGGTCACTGGCGGCAAGATGGGAGATGACCCCACTCTCGGTGTCGATGCGGCTGACACCGGCATTCATGGTGCCGACCCAGACATTGTTGTCCTGGTCGACAGCAAGTGCCATCACGTTGCTGTCACCAAAAAGCAATTTGCCCGCGCCATCACGCAGGTAGTTGCGGGTGGCGCCGGTTTTGCGGTCGACCCGCGTCAGACCGCTGCCGTAGCTGCCGATCCACAGCTGTCCGGATCGATCTTCCACAAACGACGTCACATTGCCATTCGGCGCGCCCAGGCGGGTGTGGCCGAACGACCATGACCGCGGATTCCAGTGCGCGAGCCGGCCGGACTTGGTACCGACCCACAGCAGACCACTGCGATCCTCGAACAGACTAACGACGTTGTCGTCCGGCAGGCTCGCTGGATCGGCGGGGTCATGACGGAAGCTGGTGAATTCGCCGGTCCGTCGATCGTGCAGTACCAATCCCGTCGCGGTGCCGAGCCACAGGCGCTGCTCACGATCCTCGAGGATCGTATTGACGGCAAGGTCTCCACCGGCGAGCGAGGCGTGATCCGCTTCCGGTCCGATCCGATACAGACCATCCTTGCTGCCTGCCCAGATGATCGAATTCCGATCGGCATACAGGGCAATGACGCGCGGCGCGGACTCGCTGCCCCGCAATGCGGCGAGCATCGGTCCAAATTGTGTGACTTTGCCGGTTTGCGGATCGATGCTGTCGACGCCCCGATCCGTTGCGATCCAGATGGTGCCGCGGGCGTCGGCGACGATCTGGTAGATCGAATCGCTGCTCAGTCTAGTGAGTCCGGAGGTATCGGTCGAAAATCGCAGGGTACTGTGGGTCGTCAGATCGACGCGAAACAATCCCGCCTTGCGCGTGCCTATCCAGGCGAGATCATCGTGGATCAGCAGCGTACGTACGTGCAGATTTTCGGCACTTGGGTCATCCTTGAGCAGTTCCAGCGGGTGGAATCGCCCATCATTTGGATCCCGCCAAACCACGCCGCTGCCGTCGGTTGCGATGAACAGCCGTCCGTCGGTGGCGAGCGACATTGCGGCGATCCAGTTGTTCGGAAGGCTCGCAGGGTCGGCTCGATCATGGACAATGCGGAGGAATTCATTACCGTCATAGCGGTTGAGCCCGTCCTCGGTACCGATCCACATGAAGCCGAGATTGTCCTGCAGCAGCGCCTTGATACTGCCCTGGGAAAGCCCGTTGTCGGAGCCAACGGCGGTGAAAAGCATCTGCGCCGCAGCGCGGCTCACAGCGGGAACGACCAGCAGGCACAAGAGCGGCAGCACGAGGGCAAACCGCCGCTTCCGGGCCGCATCCGCGCGCAATCCGGCCAGCATGGCTATTCTGGACACCGGTACATTTGCGCAGCATATGCGGACGCAAAAATTGAGACCGTGCATGGGTCACCAACGCAGGCGACGCCGACAGAAAACGCCGCCGGAAAAGCCGCTTGGTTCACGGAACAGCGTGGGTGAAATCCCGCTACCAAGGGCGGCGCGCCGCGGGTAGCGAATGTCGACTTTGAGGACTGTCATATGCTTGCCTTGATGTGCCGTGGACCGGTGGGACTTCAGCGTTATGTCAACCATTGATCGGCTGAAAACCGTGGCGGTGCCGGGGGCACTGGGCCTGCTCGCCGCGATCGTGATTGCACGTCATGGGCCGCCCACGCCGCTCGGTGAAGATGCACCGGTGGGGGTTTTTTCGGCCGAGCGCGCGCGGCAGCAACTTCAGGACCTGCTCGCGGAGCCCGAACCGCACCCGCTCGGCAGCGAGGCCAATGCGCGGATTCGCAAGCGGCTACGTCGGGCGCTCGATTCGCTCGGTCTGCCGAACGAGGAGCGCAGTCGATTTGTCTGTAGTGACTACGGCCGCTGCGCCATGACACACAATGTCGTTGCGATCCAGGCCGGAAGCGCGGTGTCGCGGGCGCGCCGGTCGGTGGTATTGGCAGCACATTACGATTCGGTCGCGGCGGGCCCTGGTGCTAGCGACGATCTCGCCGGCGTCGCCGCGATACTCGAGGTCATGCGCGCCTTGCGCGCCGGACCACCGCTCGCCGGACCGGTCATCGCGCTGTTTACCGATGGCGAAGAGGCGGGGCTGTTGGGCGCCGAAGCCTTCGTTCTCGAACCGGAGTTCCCATCGGTCGGCCTGGTGATCAACCTCGAGGCACGTGGTACGAGCGGCGCGAGTTATCTTTTCGAAACCCACGAAGGTAATGCAACCCTGGTCGATGTCGCGGCTGCGGCCCTGCGGCGGCCAAACACTTCTTCGGTCTACTACGAAATCTACAAGCTGCTGCCGAACGATACGGATCTGTCCGTGTTCAGGCGCGAGGGTCGCGCCGGCGCAGGATTTGCCTTTCTGGGCGGCGCGGCGCGATACCACACGCCGCGCGACGATCTCGACTCGCTTGATCGGGGTTCGTTGCAGCATCACGGCGACAATGTGCTGGCTCTCGCGCGCTCGCTCGCTTCGAGCCCCTCGCTGCCGCAGCCGGGAGGTGCCGATGCAGTGTACTTTTCGCTACTGGGCTTCGTCGTCATCCATTGGCCCGTTAGCTGGCTGCCTGCGATCCTGGCCGCGACGCTGATCCTTGTCGGGCTGGCGGTCCAGCGGGTGTTGGCTGGTGCAAAGGCCGGGGGTGGGGCCGTCGTGACGGAGCTCACGCGGATGTTGCTGGTGATGGCGGCGACGTTATTGTTTGGTTGGCTGTTCAAGCTTGCGCTCGGTGGGGCCGGTGCCTTGCCGGCCGATTGGACCGCGCAGGGTTCGGCCTTGCGCGCGGCGTTCTTGCTGCTGCCGTTGTGCCTCATCGGGGTTGTCGGACTACGTGGGCCCTGCCAGCAGCCGCATGCCGCATTGCTCTCGGCATTGGTTCTCATGACGATACTGGCCGTCGCGCTGGTCGTCCTGCTCCCTGGCGCCGCGTACCTGGCCTTGCTGCCCGCTGCGATTGCAGCGATGGCGCTATTCATCTTCCCGGCGCGACCGATCTTGTCTGCCGCTTTGGCGTCCGCCGCCTGCGTCATGTTGTGGCTGCCGTTTGCGTGGTCAACTTACGACGTACTCGGCGAGCGCGGGTTGGTCCCAGCGGCATTGTCTGCCCTGCTGACCGGTTTCTTCCTGATGCCCATACTCACGACCTGGTCGATTCGATCCCGCGCCGTGTTGTCGGTAACGATTGCCCTGGCGATCCTCGCGGCACTTGCGCTTGGCATGCTCATGCCGGCGTTCTCTCGCGATGTTCCCGCGCAGCTCAACGTCGTCGAAGCTTCCGGTGGCGGCAGGGCGGTAGCGGTGCTCGAGGGCGACCCGCGGATGCGCACCGTGCTGGGCGCTCCACCGGGGCTTGCTCAATGGAGCCCGCAATCGGTCTTGCCTTGGCAGCGTCGACCGGCGTTGGCCGGGCGGCCGGTCGATGCGCTGGCGCCGTTGCGCGTGCTAGACCTCGAGAGTCCTGCGGAAAGTCGCTCGCGGCAGGTAGCTATTCGCGTTGCCAGTGCGCGCGACGCCCGCGCACTCGGTATCGCCGTTCCCCCGCAGGCCGCGGTGCTTGCCGTTGCAGTCAATGGAACTGCGGCCGCCGCGCCGTTGCGACCCCGCGCGCAAGTTTCACGATGGCGCAGCTTCATGGTCGATGTCGCGGTCGGCGAGTCAGCGAAATTCGAATTGACGCTCGGCAACGCCGAACCGCTCGACCTCTATCTGTTTGACACCAGTGGTGAACTCCAGACGAAGTCCCTGGAGTTGTCATCGGCACGCGATCGTGTGGCCGTTGCCTACGGCGAGGGCGATCGGTCGATCAGTTGGTGCCATCTGCGCCTGGATCCAGCGAATTCGAGCGCATCGAATGCGGTCTGCGAGTAAACCAAACTGAGGCGGATCTTGGCCGGCTGCCGATTTTTTCACTTGGCCGCGGTGGGTGTTTACACGCCGACGGACATGGAGGCGATGCGAGCTGCGTCACAGGCCCGCCCGTGACCGCAGCCCGGCACCTGCGCGCCGACGCGGGCTGTGGGCCGGTTCCGTGGTATCCGGCCGCAGCTGGCGATAATGGGCGGATGCAGTCTCAGGATGAACATCTGGCCGCAGCGCGAGTCGCGACGCTCTATAGCCGTATGCGCATTTCGATAGTGATGACTCTCGCGATCATCTCCTGCTTCTACTGGATCTGGCGCCTGCATTTCGACCGTCAGATCATGCTGACCTGGTTTCTTGCGCTCATCGTCGTGGCCGGGCTGCGCCTGGGGCTGTGGTGGTATTGGCGAAGGTCAGCGGACGATAGTGGACGAAGTCCGCGCTACTGGGAGCACCTGCATTTCATTGGCGCGCTATTCGCCGGCCTGTCCTGGTCCCTCGGCGCGGTATGCCTGCTGCCGGAGACGGGCGGTGTCGAGTCGATTCTGTTGTTGACGACGATCCTGCTTGTATCGTCGGTCGCCGTGACCTCGATGTCAGCGCATCTGCCGTCGGTTCTCGCATTTATCTGCGCTGCGATCCTGCCGATGGTGGTCGCATTGCTGCGATCGCAAGGCGGCATCGAGCAATTGACCGCCCTGATACTGGTTTCCGGCATCGCATTGCTCGCGGTCGCGGCGCGACAGTCCTATACAGTGATCAACGAGCAATTTCGATCAGAGTACCAGTTGGCACGGGCCGTGGATGCTCTTGCCGCTGCGCGCGACGACGCGGCGGCCGCCAGCGTCGCCAAGTCGCGGTTCCTTGCAATGATGAGTCATGAAATCAGAACGCCATTGAATGGCATCATGGGAATGAGCGAGCTGCTGCAGATGTCGCCGCTCGATGCGATGCAAAGTGAAAAACTCGAACTGCTGCGCCGCTCCGGTGAGAGCCTGCTGGAAATCGTCAACGACGTACTGGATTTTTCGACAATTGAGGCAGGCAAGCTCAAGATCCACTGCGAGCCATTCGAACTTCGGCCACTGTGCGCTGAACTCGTCGACATGTGGGGCCGGGTGGCGGCACGCAACTCGGTGAGGGTCGAGTTGACGATGGCACAGTCGCTCCCGGATTGCGTGAATGGAGACCGGGTGCGTTTGCGACAGATACTGGGTAATCTCCTGTCGAATTCGGTCAAATTCACGACAAACGGCGCAATCACGCTAAGCGTGGATGCCGTTGGCGTCGAAGGGACTGACTCGGGCGAGGTGTATCGTTTCACCGTAACAGACAGCGGGCCTGGCATTTCAGACGCACAGCAGCAGCGCCTGTTCAGCGCGTTTTCTCTGGGCGACGATTCGATGTCACGCGAACGCGGCGGCACCGGTCTTGGTCTTGCGATCTGCCAACGACTTGCCCAGCTCATGGGTGGCAGCATCGCATTCGAGACTGCACCAGGGCGCGGCAGCCGCTTCTGGCTCGATCTGCCGTTGGCGCGGGCCGCAAGCGCGACACCGGGAGGGTCGGCGGCCGCTCGGTCGGCGCAGGGGTCAATCGTCATTCAGCAACCCTGCCATGTTCTGCTCGTCGAGGACAATCCGGTCAATGTTGCGGTGATCTCGGCGATGCTACGCCAGCTCGGCACGCAGTTTTCCGTGGTCTGCGACGGCGCCGCGGCCATTGAAGCAGCGGTTGACAGATGCTGGGACGTAATCCTGATGGACCTGCAAATGCCCCGTGTCGATGGACTGAGTGCGGCGCGAGAGATCCGACGGCGTGCGATCTGCGCTCGCGACGGACTGCCCGTTCCCATCATCGCAGTGACAGCCAACGCATTCGCGACGGACAAAGAGGCGGCGGCCAGTGCCGGCATGCAGGGTTTCCTGAGCAAACCCATGACGACCCTGCAACTCGCGCAGGCGCTGCAGGCTTGTGTCACTGCGACCAGTTCCGAAACGACTGCCGCAGGCTCGGTGGCCTGAGCGCCAGGCGGAATCGACGCTGCGCGACGGTTGCAAGCGATGCCAATATCGCCTGAAGATGTTCGCAGGTGAACCCTGCGGAGATCCTCATGTTGCGGCCTGTCCATTTGCTACTACCTTCGGCGATAGCGGTTCTCCTGGGCTGCGCCAATTGCTTTGCGCAGGGCCAGGATTCGACGCCCGGCGAGAGAAATCTGCTGGTCATGGCGCAGCTGTTGCCCGGGGAGTATGACAATGCCAACCAGGCGTATTTCGACGGCCGCCGTAAACTTTCGCAGGACAATCGACACGAGCGCCTGCATGTGGTGATCACGCGCGTCGCAGCATCGCAATTCGGTCCCTACACCTTTCTCTGGAGCACTGAGCAGGGTTCCACCGGGAGCCGACCCCGGGAGGCGAGGCTCATCAGTCTGAGTGCCGGTCCAGACGACGAAGATGTCACCATGTATCAATGGTTCGGAGTCAACGCTGAGCTGACCCCGGCGCAATTGGCCACGTTATCGCCGCGTGTAACCCAGCGCAGTCCTGGCTGTGAATATGTTTTTCGGCGCCGCGGCGAACAGTTTGTCGGCCGACAACGGCAGCGCGCATGTCGATTCACCTGGCAGGGCAAGCCCGTCTACACCGACAATGAAATCACGCTCTCCGCCAATAGTTATCTTTTCGTCGATCACAAATTCCGGGTCGGCGACGACAAACGGTTGACTGGGGTGACGTCTGCAGAGCCCTATTGGCTCGAACGGGCGCGCCTCTTCCACTGCTATGTCGACATTCCCGGCGTCGGTGGTGGTCGTGACATACCGTTTCGCCGCTACGACGACATCCAACTGCACGACAAAGGCGGCAGTTACTGGTTCAAGACCGATGAGCCTGAACCGAGAGAGCTTGGAATCTCGCTGCAGGCCGTCACCTGGCAGGTGCTGAATGAGCGCAACGGCAATTTCAACCGCAATTCGCTGGTTCTCTACGTCTCCGAGCGGCTGGGCGAAGGCGTGACCAAAGAACATGGTTATGCGTTTACGGAACCCACGGCCGGGCGCATCGGCATCAATCTCAAATGGCTCCTGGCCAACTGCGCGATGACGCCCCGTTCGCTGGCAGTCCCGGAACTATGAAAGCCGGGCGCCCTATGCGACCGGAACCCGATTGAGCGCGCTGTAGAGCCTGTCCATCTGAGCGGCGGTCCCGATACTTATTCGGCACCAGCCGGGTAGGGCGGCAAAAGGCCGTCCGACCATAATGCCCTGCCGCTTGAGGTGTTGGCGCAACGCGGTCTCGCGGGCGCCAAATTGCACGAACAGAAAATTACCATGCGACACCGTGTAAGGCAGGCCAGCCTGGTCACAGTAGCGTTCGAGCCTGCGCCGCTCGGCAAGAATTCGTGAGCGACATGTGTCGAGATAGCTCTGATCCTCGAGGCTCGCCTTCGCAGCGGCGATCGAGAGTTGCGGCAGCAACGAGACGCGTGCGCTGCGCAGGGAGGCAAGTCGGGCAGGTCTGGCAATGGCGTAACCAATGCGCTGGCCTGCAAGTCCATGCAGTTTCGAGAAAGTCTTGAGCACGATCACATTGGCGTCGGATATGGCCAGGTCTTTGACCGACGACGTGGCTCCGTCGGTGACAAAATCCATATAGGCTTCATCGACCAGCGTGGTTACTGCCGCCGGCAGCGACTTGATGAACGCCGCAAGGGCAGGTCGTCCAACCACGGTTCCTGTCGGGTTGTTGGGATTGCACACATAAACGAGTCCAGTGTCTTGGGTGAGCGCGTTGCGCATGGCATCGAGATCATGTCGCTGCTCGGGGTCGAGCGGAACTTCGACCAGGTTGCCGCCGAAGCGCCGGGTTGCTCTTGGCAGGTCCTCATAGGTCGGGCTGGCGGCCATGACGGTCTGCTTTTCGAGAGCGCACACTGCGCCGCATATCTTCAGCAGCTCCATGGATCCGAGCCCTACCAGTACGTGATCATCCGGTACGGACTCCGCCGCCGCGATTGCCGAGGTCAGTTCCGCTAGCTCCCGCATGGGATAGCGGTTGCAGCGCTCCATCGCTGCGGCAATGGCATGGCGGACTTTGGACGATGGGCCATAAGGATTTTCGTTCGCGCCCAACAGAATCGGGGCGGTACCCGTCGTGTCGGGAGCGACTGTGGCGCGCTGGGCAGTCGCCCGATTCGCCAACAAGAGACCTGCGCCCGCGCCAATCAATTCGCGCCGGCTGAGTGAGTTTGGGTTCATCTTGGCTCCCGGAATTCGTAACGTCATTCCGAGAGTGCACCCGCGCGGCGACGCTGTAAATGGCGGGCAGCTCGGGACTTGCGAGGCAGGTACTAATCCCTATGGCCGAGAGCACGAGAAAGACGCCACAATTTGACGGTGCCTTTCAAGACTCCACATGCTGGTGCGACCTGGCCCTGTCTATGTGCGGCGGCAGGATTACTGTGGCTTGGCGGCGCGCTGGCCGCGCAGTCGCCGCAGCGGAGCGCGAACAGCGAATTCAATGCGGCCGCCATCCGCAGGCCATCACTGCCAAACGGCCAGGCGTTGTATACCACGTGCGCAGCTTGTCACGGCAGTGACGGCCAGGGCGTCAGGGACGGCAGCGTGCCGGCGATTGCCGGTCAGCATGGTTCCGTGCTCCTCAAGCAATTAACCGATTTTCGCCATCGGCAGCGCAACGATCTGCGCATGCAGCATTTTGCCGATGACCATCATCTGGCAGGCCCTCAGGAGTTGACGGACGTTGCCGCCTACGTCGCCAGTCTGCCTCGCTACCGGCCGCCGCCCATGCAGCCGCCGAAAGTCGGCGTGTTGCAGGAAGGTGCGCGCAGCTACTTCCGTCAGTGCGAGCGCTGCCATGGTCCGCTGGGCCAGGGCGACGTTCATCTGCTGCGACCGCGCCTGGCTGGGCAACATCCGGCCTATCTCGCCAAGCAAATGCGTGAATCGGCGCAGGGCCTGCGGCCCGGGATGGGTCCGCAACATCAGCGATTGTTGCAAACGCTGAGCGAGGCGCAAATCGACGGCGTCGCTGCCTACCTGGCGGCGGTCAGTCCAGAGCTCAGCCAGCAGGGTCGGTAGCGCTGATTTGACTCATTCGGCCGCTGATCAGGTAAACCCGGGCGCCGCCTCAGCCACCGAGTGTGATGCAATTCCAACTTCATGAAAATACAACGAAAATTTAGGTGTCCTGACTTCTCCTGGTCATCTTGAATCCGTACAGTGCGCCACCATTCAGAGGCTGGCAATGCAGCGTCTGAATGTCGTAGGTCGCATTGTCTGATTTGAGGAGAAAACAGTGAACGTTCTGGTCGCCCGAATTGCCCACATCCTGATGTTCGCAGCGGTGGCAATCGTATCGATCGGCTTTCTGGCCCTTATTTCCTGAGGGACCGTCCAAGCCTGTCGAAGCTGAGTAGGTTACGGCGCCGCGATTGGTCGCGGCGCCTGCCGGATCAATGCAGCGCTAGCGCGCGGTACTCACTTGGGTGACGATATCGCGAAACTCCTCGTAGGTCTTGACTCCCTGGATCTTCCGCGCGACCAGTCCGTCCCGGCCAAGGACGTAGGTTGTCGGCAGGATTTCGTTCCACGCCGGGTCGATCACGCTTACCAGGCTGTCCATGTCCGGACTGTCCCGTACATAGGTCAGGAATGCGGGGAAGAACTTGCGGCGAAACGGTTCGACGCTCGACGTTATGGCCGACGCGTCATCCATGGCGATGCCGATCAATACGACCTTGTTGCTGGCGAGTTCCCGCTGCAGCCGAATCAACTCCGGAATCTCGCGCAGGCAGGGCGCGCACCAGGTTCCCCACAGGTTGAGTACGACGACGTTGCCGCGCTCGGCCTGCAGGATTTCGCGCAACTGCGCAGCTGTCGCAGGGCGTGCAGGCACTGCAGCGCCGGTGGCGGCACCGCCTTGATTTTTCCCGGCTGCGACGCTCGTGGCGATCGCTGCGACGATCAGCGCCGCGGCCAGCCCTGACAAAATCCGGTTACTTCGCATCAGCGACTTGAGGCGCAGCCGGCGTCGCGGGCCAACGCATTGTCCGGACTGTCGCATCCTGCTGCCAGGCGAGCTGCACGCCGCCATCGCCGCGCGCTGCGACAACCGGCAATTGCGCTGCGCCATCGGGCAATGGCAACTCAACGGGAGCTGAGAAACTCAGGCCCTCGTCGTCGGACATGCTCGCGAACACCCGACGCGGGCCGTCCGTCACCTTGGCGTGCCAGAACGCGAACAGTTTGCCATCCGAGAGGCTGAGCACCGGCGCGTCGGAGAGCATTGCGCCCTCGTGCAGTAGTTTCGGTTGCGACCAGTGATCGCCGCCATCCGTTGATGAAACAAAATATGCACCTTGCGGATTTTCGCCGCCTGTGTAGTAGGCGGCATAGACGTGTTTTCCATGGGCTACCACGGAGGTCGGCTTCAACGGGCAACCGGCAATTTCCCAGCGGCTGCCGACAATGCGCTTGCGTGGCGCGAACGACCTGCCGCCATCACGGGAAATTGCGACGGTGCTGTCGCGGAATTTGCCATCGACCTGGCGCGAACCGACGTAAAGCGCGCCATCGTCGGCAACATACGCCGTAATCTGGCAGCAAGGGCAGACGTCGGCCGGAAACAATTCGAAGTCCTTGTCCCAGGTCTTGCCGTCATCCCGCGAAATGGCCATGAAAGCCTTGCCCGAGTCGCCCTCCTGGCTCATGTCGCGTGTATCGATCCACAGCGCGTAGACAGACTCGTCGGCTCCCACGGCGAGCGTCCCGAAAACGTGCGCATGCGTCAGGCCGCCGTGTACGAGGTGCGAGGCATCGGTTCTTGCCATGGTGTTGAGGCGTTGCGGTGCGGCAAAGCTCTTGCCCTTGTCGATCGAGCGGGTGTAAAGCGCTACGGCCTCCGGTTTGCCGTTGACGGGGTTGACGTCATTGGCAGGGTAGAACACATGTATCGTGCCATTGTTGCCGACGACAACCCGCGGTTTGCTGACGCTGAATCCCCAGACATCACCTTCGTTGGCATTGACACGCGTCGGGGCACTGAAACTGCCGCCGCCATCGGTCGAGCGCGCAAAATACAGGTTGGTCGTGGACATGTGCGAATGCTCGTGGCCGCCGGTGTCATGACGCTGCGGTGCCGGATCCTGGTCGATCCACACGATATTTATGGAGCCATCCGCACCCACCGCGATTTCCGGGCTTTGTGCCTTGTGCGCGGAATCGCTGACCAGCACGGACTCGCCGCCGATCGAAGCCAGGGGCAAAAACAGTGCCGCCAGAATCACAAGTCGCTGTCGTTTCATGGAGCCGGTACTCCTCGAGATTGATCGTTGTAACCTAGCATTCGCGGTCGCCCAGGTCGACAAATTGCGCGAGCGGCACCCGACCAGTGGTATCTCAGCGTACAGCCGCGATCTGGCGCAGCAAGGGCTGTGGGGACAGGGCATGCCCCAGGCTGTCGCGCAAGCGACTGGGCAGCGGTGTGGACGAACCATGCCGCAGGTATTGCTCACCCGCCCATCGGTACCAGCCCGGATTGCCGGCATCCCAGGCGCCGAGCGCGGCGCGGGCCCGTTCGCGTACTTCGGCAGTGATCACGGCGCCGAGTCCGTAGTTGATCATATAGCCCGGCTCGTCCACGAGCTGTGCCCTCACTGCCCACCAGGATAGCTCCGGATGCGGCACCACATGCAGGTACTGCGCGGCGATGTCGCTCCACAAGGCATTTGGATCGCGGTCCGGATCGCGCAACATGCGCAGTTCGAAAAGTCCCCAGGCGACGTCCAGCATGACGATCGACATCCGCGCGCGCCAGGAGTCACGCTCATTGGCAGAGCAGCCGAGATAGCGTTGCTGCCAGGCCGCAGTACTCAGGCTCCAGGCCGCGACGTCTGCAAATGCTTCGTCGAACAGAATGTCCGCAAAGAAGAACGCGGGCCTCGTGCGCACCGCGACATAGGTGATCGCATGACCGTGTTCGTGTGCGAGTTCGTCGGCTTCGCCAAATCCGCCTTGTTGGTAATTTCCCGAGATTCTCGAGATTGCACTGCGCCAGGCGCCATCGACCTCTCGTCCGAGCCGCGCAATGTCGCTATAGGCAAGCGGTGCCTTGCCGGCGCGCGGCTCCAGGTCGTAGAGAATGCCCAGTTGTCGCGGATCGGCACCGAGATCGGCGAACCACTGTTGCACAACTGGCAGTAACTGCTCCCGTGTCAGGCAGCGTGAGAGCTCACGAGTCGAGCCGGCATGCACGTAACGGTAATCCCAGGGTTCGACGTAGGCACCTGCGGTCGCGTCGCGCCACGCTTCGAGTATTGCGATGAGCCAGGCCTCGACCTGATCGATCCCGACGCCGATACTCGCGGCTGCCTGTGCAATCGGCGAATGAAAGCCTGCGTCCGCAACCGTGGCGCGCAGCATCCTGCGATAGGGACTGTTGGCTTCGTCGTCGCCATTGATTGCCCGCCACAACGGCAGCATCGCGCGAAAAAGTGCCTCACGTCTTGCGGGTTCGGCGATTTCTCCCAGCATCTGCAGCACCGCGACCCGTGTGTAGGACTTTCCTTCGAAGGGAATTTCCCTCGCCAGGCTGTCGAAGCATGCGTACAGATCGGCGCGAAGCGTCGCGGCGTCTTCATCCGTGCCGGCGCGAGTGCAGTCGCCGACTGGCGCCGTCGAGCCATAGTCGGCAAACGTGTTGGTCATGCGTTCTAGTGCTCGCCCATCCTCGCCGGACAGGCGCGATGCACGCTCCGCAACGCTTTTGCTCTGCGACGAGAATGCCGCAGCGGCCTGTCGCTGACGCGCGAGCCAGGCATTGCGGTCGAGCCCGTCGAATTGAGCCTGCAGTCCGGAGTCGATGGTCGAGATGGCGCTCGTGGCGTCGAGCCAGTCGGCGTACTGCTGCTCTATTGTCGCGATGTCCGACAACCCCGTCGCGACGGTTGGTACATGATTGCAGGCCGGTGCGCACAGCCCCAGAAGAAAGATGCTTCCGCAGCGCCCGATCAGCAGCTGGAATCGGGTAGTCATCATTCAGGCCGGCAGTCCGCCATCGATATCAATGCATCGACCACTCACGAAATCGTTTTCGGCAATGAAGACGGCCGCGGCGGCGATTTCCTCCGGTTCGCCCAGCCGACCGACAGGCACCGGCGCAATAACTTTGGCGAGAATCTCCGGGCGCATGGCAGCGAGAATTTCGGTGCGTGTGTAACCTGGCGCAATGGCAGCCGCACGAATGCCGTAGCGGCCGAGCTCGCGCGCCCAGACGACAGCGAGTGCCGCAACGCCTGCTTTGGTCGCGGAATAATTGCTCTGGCCGGCATTCCCATGACGGGAGACGCTCGAGATGTTGACGATCACGCCACCTTGGCCGAGTTCGACCATGTGCGTCGCCGCCTCGCGGCCGCAAAGGAAAGTGCCAGTCAGGTTGACATCAACAACAGCCTGCCATTGCGCGAGGGTCATCTTGCGCAACGGTTCGCCTTCCTTGTGACGTACCAACAATGCATCGCGCACGATACCGGCATTGTTGACGAGGACGTCGAAGCTGCCAAAGTCCGCGCGCACCTTGCGCATCGCCTCGACGACCTCCGCTTCGTGCGCAACATTGGCAACGTAGCTGCGCGCCGTCACGCCAAGGGCCGCAACCTGGGCCAGTCCGGCAGCCAACGTCTCCGCATGCATGTCCAGCATGGCGATATTCGCGCCGCGCTCGGCGAAGGCAATCGCGATCGCGCGACCGATTCCCTGCGCCGCGCCGGTCACAACCACGGTCTTGCCCCCGAGATTCATGGCGTGGTCGGCCTAGTGCACCTGTTTGTCGATCGGCACGAGTGCCGGCGGAGCCGTGAACGGGCGGATTCCCATGGATTCGTAGATCTCCGATGGATAGTACAAGGCACCGTCCTTCAGCACGGCGCTGATCTTGCGAATTGCGCTGATGTCTGTCGTCGGATCGCCGTCGATCAGGATCAAATCGGCGCGTTTGCCAGCCGCGATGCTGCCTCGATCCGCCAGCAGGCCCGTGACCTTGGCGCCATTCCAGGTCGCGATGCGCAATGCCTGTGCGGGCGCAATGCCGGCCTCCACGTACAGTTCGAGTTCACGATGCAACGTGAATCCCTCGATTTCATCGGTACCGGCAACCAATTCGATGCCGGCGCGCCACATCTGGGCAGTGAATTTCAGCATGGCCGCGTACGCCGCCCGGTATTTCCCGATGTTTCCGGGTGTCACGTTCGTCGAATTGGTATGCCTTGCCCTTTGGGTTGCTGCCGGCAGGTGATCGAGCACGCGCGCCAACATCGGATCGGGTTCGCCCTGCAACTGGCGGAAGCTCGCCTCGAAGGTCGCCAGCGTTGGATCGATGACGATCTGATGATCTCGCAACAGGTCGATGAATTGTGCGACTTCCTTCGAGTCGAGATCGAGGGTGTGCATCTTCTCACCGATGAGATAGAAACGCGCCAGGGTGCGGGTGTCGTCCTTCGGTCCGGCAAGGAAATTCAACAGCACCTGGTTGATGTGCTGGATCTCGTCGTATCCATCGCGCACGGCTTCAGCCGCGTGCATGAAGGCGGGAATGTGTCCGCTCACGCGCATGCCAAGCGAATGCGCATGGGCGGCAACGGGTTTCACCCACTCCGGGCGAAAGGAGTTGTAGATCTTTATCTGACGAAAGCCGTGCTGTGCGTACCAGTCGACCGCCTCGAGCGCCTGTTCCAGGGTGCTCGCCTGCAGGCCGCCGGACGAGGCGAACGGACTGCTGCCTTCCAGGAAGCCGCAGGCGACGATGTCCGGGCCTGCGAGAACGCCGCGTTTGATGTCCTGGGCGATTCTTGCAAGTGCCGCGTTGTCATTGCCCATGTCGCGAATGGTCGTGACGCCTCCGGCGATCTGCAGCGGGGCGCCGAATGCGTCCTGATGGGCGTGCATGTCGAACAGGCCCGGCGCGAGAACTTTTCCGGTCGCGTCGATTTCGTAAACATCCTCGGCAGGAACCGATCCGACAGGATAGATGGCGGCGATCTTGTTGCCGCTCACATAGACATCGGCCGGCGCTCGAAGCTGCGCAGTTTCAGAATCGAAAATCCGGGTATTGCGCAGCACCAGGGGTCGGTCGAGCGTGTGGATCTGCCGGCGCGAACGATCCTGGAGCCAGGTGGCCTCCTGCTGCACCTGCAAGGTCTCCAGCTGGCCAGCCTGCCCGTTCCACTGCGAGTCGATCACCTGCATGTAGCCGGGATAGACGTAGGCGAAGAAGCGCTGATCCTGATCGGCAGTCAACCAGATCAATTGCGGGCGGCTGTCGAGGCCAACCAGTGCATGCAGCCTGACAACAATCGAGTGACCATCCTGGGTCAACGTGGTTTCGCTCAACGTTGCCGCCGTCACATGACCGGCCGGGAGGATATCGATTCCATCAGTGCCGGCGCGTACCGCGGCTCGCGCGATCAGCCCCCCCATGGTGAATGAATACTCGACCGGGGCGTAAACTGCTGCCGCCGTCACCTGTTTGCCGCCCGCATCCGCAAGGGATTTCCAGCTCGCCTTACCGCCAACCAGGGTGAACGTCTCCTTGATCGGCGCACCGTAGGTTGACGTGCCCGACGCGCTGTAACCGACCGGCAGGCTCTCGCTGCCAAGCATGAGGCGCTCGCGCAGATCCGGACCACGCCCGTTGTCCCGATAGCTCAGCTTGACTTCGATATCCCCGGCGGTGCGCAGTCGTGCAACTTCGGAGCCCGACAGCTGGCCGCTGAAATAGACGTCATAACGGTAGGACTGGGCGGCGTCCGCGCATACCGCGAGTGCCATCAATACGCAGCCACCGAAGATCTGTCTCATATTGATCTGCCTCAGTTGATGAAATCGCGATGTTTAGAGTCCGCGGCTGCTCGCCAGGTTCTCGACTTTCTCGAACAGCAGCGCCGGATTGTCGCCGAGGCGCGAGTATTCGTGTTTCCGACTCATTTCTCGCATTGCGGCGTCACGCTCGGCCGCCGATTCGAACCAGTGCGTGCGGCTCCATTCGGCGCCGAGGAGTTTCGCGAATGGGTCGCCTGGTCGCAGCTTGACGCGTACGCCATAGGGGCGCGGCCGCTCGACGGCTGGCGCTCTCAGGTTGTGGGTATGACAAATGCTCATGCCACTATTCTAGCGGGTAACCGCGCGCAGGGGCGCACCTGCTCAGCTGTGGTTGCGATCGCCTGCGCCCTCCCTGTCGGACCAACCGAGGAGTCTTCGCGTCACGAAACGGTATAGAGGTTTGCCCGTGGATTTCCACAGTCTTGCCGGCCAGGAGGGTCTGGCCAGGATGCGGTGCTCGCGCGCGCTGAGACTGGACGGGCAATAGCTGCGCTTGTGCTTTAGCAGGTGACGAATGTCATCGTAGGCAAGCGCTCGCCAGATCCTCCCGCGGGGTCTGTCGCGGATCAAGCTCAGCTGGAAGTCGACCAGCGCCGGCTCACCCGCGTCGGTGACCAGCCAGTTGGGTTCCTTGGCGAGATCGTTGTGCACGACACCGACCCGGTGCAGTGCGCGGGTAAGCTGCATGGCGTGCCGGAAGTAAAGCGCGCTCTGGGGGCGGGCTTGCTGCATCGGGCTGCCGTCGATCCAGCTGCGCCGCAAGACACCGTTGTCCGCCGCCGCGCGAAGCCTGGGTATCCCGGCTTGCGCCTGCAATCTTGCGAGCGCCCGTGACTCGCGGTGCGCCAGTTGCCTCGCAAGGGGTCGCAGCCACCAGCGCGCGGCGCCGGCGTCGCGGATTACGACATCGCCGTCACGGGTTACACGCCCGAAAAGGTCCTCCTTGAGAAGGATCACGCCCAGTCGCCGCGCAGTTGCGTCACGATCTGCTGCAGGTGCGCGGCGCTCACGTCCGCGGCCGCAACCACCTCGCCCGCGACCAGCTCGATGCGCGACCAGAAGCGACGTGGCCAACGGGCCATGGCGCGCCCGCCGCGACGGCTGAAGAAACTTCCCCACAGCCCGCGCAGCGCCAGGGGCACGACCGGGACCGGCCGGCGCTCGAGGATTCGTTCCACGCCGCCCCGGAATTCGTCGATGCTGCCATCGCGCGTGAGTTTTCCCTCGGGGAAGATGCACACCAGTTCGCCGTCGGCCAGCTCGGCGTCGATTCGGTCGTAGGCATCGCGCAGGAGATCGGCGTTCTCACGAGCGGAGGCAATGGGTATTGCCTTCGCTGTGCGAAATATGAAACTCAGGACGGGAATGCTGAAAATGCTGTGGTCCATTACGAAACGAACGGGCCGGCGAACGCTGCCGGCGATGATCAATGCATCCATGAAGCTCACGTGATTGCACACCAGCAGCGCCGGGCCGTTGTCCGGAATGGATTCGAGTCCGCGCAGCCTGATGCGATAAAGCGTGTTGACCAGAATCCAGGTGAGGAATCGCATGAGGAATTCCGGCACCAGGGTGTAGATGTAAATCGCGACGCCGGCATTCAGGATTGCGGCGTACAGGAACAACTGCGGAATCGACAGGCCGAGACCGAGCCAGATGACGGCCAGTACGGCGGCGGCCACCATGAAGGCAGCGTTGAGTACGTTGTTGGCGGCAATTATTCGTGCCCGCAGCCGTTCTGCACTGCGTTGCAGGATCAGGGCGTAGAGCGGCACGATGAAAAGCCCGCCGAACAGTCCAATCAGTGCGCAATCGGCGATAACCCTCTGTCCCCGGCTCGCGCCCAGGAATTCCCGCCAGCTGAGTACTTCGCCGCCGGCGGCAAACGGCTGCGCGAAATACAGATCCATTCCGAATGCCGTCAGTCCGATCGATCCAAGCGGCACCAGGCCGATCTCGATCTTGTGCCCGGACATACGCTCGCACAGGAGCGACCCGAGGCCCGTGCCAATCGCAAACGATGCGAGCAACAAGGTCGCGACCGATTCACTGCCACGCAACGTGCCGCCGGTATAGGCGGGCAACTGCGCAAGGAGCAATGATCCGAAGAACCAGAACCAGGAGATGCCCAGGATCGACAGGAACACGCTGCGGTTGCCGCGCGCGTAGCCGATGACGCGCCAGGTTTCCGTGAACGGGTTGAAACGCAATTCGAGGGACGGGTCGGCCGCGACGCCGGGCAGGATCGCGCGACTTGCGAGGTAGCCGAGGAGGGCAAGTACGACCAGGGTTGCCATCATCCAGTATGCCGATCCTGCCAGCGTACCGACCAGGATGCCTCCCGCCAGTGTGCCCAGAAGAATGGCGAGGAAAGTGCCTGCGTCGATCAAGGCGTTGGCGCCGACCAATTCGGTCTCGGCCAGCTGCGTCGGCAGAATCGCATATTTCAGCGGTCCGAACAGCGTCGACTGCAGGCCGTTGCAGAAGATGAGTACGAGCAGACCGACGTAGTTGCCGCGAACGAAAAACCAGCCCGCCAGGGTCATGATGACGATCTCGATGAGCTTGATGCGTCGAATGAGCATGGCTTTGTCGTACTTGTCGGCCAGCTGCCCGGCAAGTGCCGAGAACAAGAAGAAAGGCAGGATGAAAAGTCCCTGGGCCAGATTGGCCAGCAGCGATGCCCGGGCCGGATCGGTGTTCGCAAACTGGAAGCTCACGAGAATGATCAGGGCATTGCGGAAAATGTTGTCGTTGAAGGCACCCGCGACCTGGGTCAGGAACAGCGGCGCGAATCGCCGGCTTGCCAGTAATTGCCACTGCGATCGGGTTGCGGGGGGTCGATCCTGAGTCATCGTCACGGCAGTCTGAACAAGCCAGGAATTGATGTCGCGCCCGCAATCCGGTGCGCGCTGATCAGCGCTAAAACCAGCAACAGATTCGCGCCGGCGTCGAGAAAAGACTTCCATAGCAATGGCGGTGTCACCTCGAGGCGCGAGGGAAGTTGATAGTTCCGCCACCTGGGCCACCAGCGCGGCGTGTGCGCACAATAGCGCAGGTATTGCGCGCCATGGCGTTCGGCAAGGAACGCCTCTTCTTGCACCGCCGCGCGGCGGTACATCGCAAGCAGTGCGACAAAGAGCCCCATACCAATCGCCACGGAGTGTGTCGCGATCGCAAATCCGGCGCCGGCAGCCATGGACAACGCATACAGGGGATGCCGGCAGCATGCGTAGGGGCCCATCGAGACGAGCTCATCGTCTTTTCGCCCGGCGATGAATACCGAACACCAGATACGGCCGAGGCTTGCCGCTGCAACCAGCAGGATGGCCAGCCCAGCGAGTGACCAATCGCCCACGGCGTTACCGGCTGGCCGGCTGTTCAACGCGGTGAGCGCGATGGCCAGCAGGTACAGGACATAGGTGGCGCGCAGTCGTACCGTCGTCGCTTTGACACTCATCGCCACACCATCTTAGCAGCGCTCGCCCTGATCTTGAGTTTGCCGGTCCCTGGCACCACACTGCGTACGGGGCGAGCACGCGCGCGCTCAAACGAGGTGGAGCATGGGTCTTTTTTCCAAGCCGTCCGTATTGCCTGGTCCGGGGGCAGCATTGCCCGGGCGCAGCGAGGCCATGGCGGTCCCGGAGCGGCATTTCGTCAATGGCAATCCGCTCCTGCCGCCATTCCCCGATCACCTGGAGGAGGCGGTATTTGCGATGGGCTGTTTCTGGGGCGCGGAACGCCTGTTCTGGAAACTGCCAGGCGTGTTCACGACGGCGGTCGGCTATGCAGGTGGCGAGACGGCTAATCCCACCTACCGCGAGGTGTGTTCGGGGCGCACGGGTCATAGCGAAGTCGTGCGCGTGATATTCGATCCGCGGCGGATTAGCTATGCGCAGCTCCTAGCCGTGTTCTGGGAGAACCACGACCCGACCCAGGGCATGCGCCAGGGCAACGACGTCGGTACGCAGTACCGCTCGGCGATCTATACGACGAGCGCAGTGCAGCTCGCGCAAGCCCGCGACAGCGCGAGCGACTACCAGCAGGGCCTGTCCGCAGCGGGACTTGGACGCATCACCACGGAAATTCGCGAAGCACCGCCGTTCTACTATGCCGAGGACTACCACCAGCAGTACCTCGCCAAGAACCCGGACGGCTACTGTGGCCTCGCCGGTACCGGCGTCAGCTGTCCGGCGCCCAAGGCCATTGCGACCTGACGGCTACTGCGGCGGATCGCTGCCGGGCGACTTGTCCTCCATGGGATAGGACTTGGCGCCCGACTCGCCCGCATCGTCGTTGCTCTTCTGGCTGGAGGACGAGTCGCGCGCCACAGGTCGTGCCGCTGCGCCCGTGCTCGACGAAACGGCGTGCAGAAACCGCTGAGCCGTCTCGCTGTTCTTGTGCACGCTGCCATTCAATATATCGGCAGCTTCGACCTTGCGTTGCCCATAGAATTTTCCATTGGCGCGCCGGTCGATGGTGATCGCCGTGCCGTCGAGCGCAACGCCGGCGAACAAGCCGCGTGAGCGCGAGTAGGAATACACCTCCGCCAGGTTCACGTCGGTGGCGGCCTCGGCCTGCCGGCCGACCGGACCTGCGGCGACCGAGGCGTCGGCGCCGAGTGTCAGCTTGCCCCCCGTGATACCTTCAACCCCACGCCGTGTCGTGAAGACCAATACGACATCGGTCGCCTGTGCGCCGATTTGCCAGCCGATGCTGCCGCCCGTCAGTGCGACAAAGATGGGCTGTCCGAAGTGACCGTTGCCGTCGCGCACCACGAGTACGCCCTTGCCGCGACGCCCGCCGATGCCGAACCCAACCTTGATGACATCCGGGATGACTGCGACCGCATAGGCGCGTTCGAGCAGCCGGTCGGGAATCTGCTGGTCGCGCAAGCCGCGCAGTTCCTCGAGTACCTTGGTGGCCGTGATCAAACGCGCATCCTCGCGCGTTTCGGCCTGCAGTGCGGGTACCGTGACGATGAGTAGCAGCGCGAATAGTGCTTGGCTGATGGCGCGTACTGGCATGCAATGTCCCCCGAATGGCTTGATCTGGTGCAGTGGTCTCGCTAGCGCGCAAGCTTACCCGAATACGTGGCGCAGTTGGAAAGGGCGGCCGGCGCCGCGATAATGCGCTCATGAGCGAAACTGAACGGGGCTGTCGCCGATTCCTGACAGCGTTCACGTTGCTGCTGGTCGGCGCCGCGTCGGCGCAAGCGCATGGCGAGTGGTTGTTTCGCGAGACCGCCATCATGGGCACGCGTTGCGCTGTCGAGTTGTGGACTGACGACCGCGCACACGGCCTTGCGCTGATCGATGACGTGTTCGCGGAGATGCGTCGTATCGATGCCTTGATGAGCACCTACAAACCCGAGTCCGAGCTCTCAAGGCTCAACGCGCGCGCAGGGCGACGTCCCGTCCAGGTGTCGGCGGAGCTTTTCGATTTGATCGAAACCGCCGTGGACTATTCGAGGGTAACCCATGGTGCGTTCGATATTACCTACGCAAGCGTTGGATATTTATATGATTTCCGTTCGCACAAGCGGCCGGGCTCAGCGGCGATAGCTACGGGTCTCGCCAATGTCGATTACCGCAAACTGAAATTCTCGGCGGGGCCCCGCACTCTCGCTTTCATGAATCCTGGCATGCGGATCGACCTCGGGGGCATCGCCAAGGGCTATGCGGTCGATCGCGGCATTGCCATCCTGCAACGCGCCGGCGTCAAGGACGCGATGGTCAATGCCGGTGGCGACACCCGCATACTGGGCGATCGCCGGGGTCAGCCGTGGATGGTGGGCGTGCGCGATCCAAATGATCGCGACAAGGTCGCTCTGCGCATTCCGCTCGAGAACGCCTCGATATCGACATCGGGAGATTACGAGCGCTTCTTCGACGAAGGTGGCGTCAGGTACCACCATATCATCGATCCCAAGACCGGTGATTCAGCACGCGCTTTGCGAAGCGCGACCGTGATCGCGACCACATCGTTGCGCGCCGATGCCTTGTCCACCAGCGTGTTCGTGCTCGGGCCCGAGCGCGGCATCGAGCTGATCAACGAACTGGGTGATGTCGATGCGGTGGTGGTTACACCCGAAGGCAAGCTGCTGTACTCGAATGGCCTCGCGCCGCCCTAAGCAGAGTTATGCAGGCGAGCCCTTAGTCCGGCTAGAACCAGGCCGAGAAGAAGACCTGAAAGACGTTCGCGTTCAGCGAGTAAAGCGGCTCGGCGCCTGGCGCGAAGCCGGTCTGGGTGATGTCCCGGAAATTGTCATAGTCGATGAGGATGTGGTCGTAGCGGAAATTGACCGAGGTCTTCTTCAGCCACGGCGCGCGGCCGATCCTGAACTCGTAGCTCGCGCCGAAGCCGGCGGTCTGACTAACGAAGCTTGCAAGCTCCTTGTCGCGGGCCTGGAAGTTGAGTGTGTTCTGCCGCGGGAACAGATCACGGTAGAAGTCGGCTGAGGTCTGCGTGTAATAGCGATAGCTCGCTTCGAAGATGAAATTGCGCCAGGGATGTGTGTAGCCGATTTCCCCGGTGTGACCGACGATGCCCCAGGTGTCGGAATAGAAGCGGTACATGCCATCGACTGCGGCCCTGTAGGGCAGGTGATATTTGAGACGGATGGAACCGGCATTGCTGGTGCGCGTACGCGGATAGACTTCCGGCGCCAGGCGAAACCCCGCGCCATCGAGAAAACGGATCGAACGATAGGGGCTGTTGAGATAGCCCTCATCCGTAATCGTCTCGAACGCAGCGGCCGCGATCATGTTGCGCGTCAGGATTTGAGTCAGACCGACACTGTAGCTACGCGTGTCAACCTGCTCGGCGAAGTTCGGATCACGCAGCCGTACGCCGGAGCTGTCCTTGATATTGCGAAAGACATCATTGCTGCCGCGCTTGAAGCCGAAGCTGACCGTGGTCAGGTCGCCGAACATGTCCTGGCTGATCGAGGCGTAGTAGGTCTTCGCCTTGTAATCGCTTTCCGCACTGTCGATGTAGCCAATCGAATAGGTCGACTTGCCGCGCAGGTAATCGAGTGACAGGCTCTTCTGCGTGCGCTCTTCGTCGTAGGGGCTCGCGCTCGAGAGCACGTCCACTGATGCGCTGCTCACCATGTCAATGTAATAGTTGCCGGCAACCGAAACCTTGTCGAAGAACTTCTTGCGCACCAGCACGGAAGGGCCGTCGATGACGACACCACCGCCGTCGTAACGGTGGTAGAGAACGTCGGCACGGTCTTCCGGTAGCACGCCGGCGCGCGACAGCGATGGCTGCAGCAGCAGGATCAGCGCCGCAGCGAACGTCAATCGCCGCAGTCGTGAACATCCCCTTGTGCGCAGGTTGTGCATCAGTTGCAGCCGCAGCCCCCGCCTGCGCTGCCCATGCCGCCTCGCGCGCCTTCGCGCGCCTCGTAGACGTGGTCGATATACGCGGCCGACACCGGGTCGCGCTCAAAGGACATGATGACGTCGGCGAGGCGTTCGCGTTCGTAGGGCTTGACCCAGGGCTCGATCGGCTTGCAGCCTGTCAGTGCGACCGCAGCCAATAACGCCGCTATTGCGCAGGCACTACGTTTGCGGTCGAGCATGGGGCTATTTCTCCCGAATCAGACTGCGGATGTGATTGAGATATTCGTTTTCGTCACCAGGCTTGTAGCCTCTGTGGAAAACACGCGCATTGCCCTTGCGATCAATGATAACGGTGCTCGGCATGCCCTGCACCTTGTACAGCTTGCTGACCTTGCTGTCCGTGTCATAGACGATCGGGAAGCTGACGGTGGCATGTTCGGCGAGCCAGGCATCAGCCGCCTTGGTGTCCGGTTCGACATTGACGCCGACCATGGTAAAGCCCATGGGCTTGTATTTCTTGTAGATGCTCTCGAGCAGCGGCATCTCCTGGCGACAGGGTCCGCACCAGCTTGCCCAGAAATTGAGCATCACGACCTGGCCTTTGAACTGGCTCAGCGCCACAGGCTTGCCGCCGCGGCTCGCGAGGGTGAATCCGGGCGCCGGCGCAGCCGCCGGGCCTGCTACGACCGGCAGGGCAGCAGCCAACAGGACCAACGCGGCACGTTTCATGAACTGGTTTCGGTTGAGCATCATCTGTCCGACCTCACACAACTAGAAAAACACGGTCACGCCGAGTTGCGCCTCCAGGTTGTTGGTCAGCTTGTTGGTGCCGAAAATATCGGATTCGAAAACCCGATCCTGCACGCTGATGTGCAGCGCCAGCCAGTCGGTCGGCAGAACCTTGTACCCCGCGCCGAAATTCACCGTGAATTTCTGTTCCTGCGCGAACTTCGTGCTGCCGATGCCACCCAAAACGTAGAAGGTCGAATTCATGGCGAGATTGCGACCGATAAACACCTCGCCCGGCAGGAAGTTGTACCCAAACGAGAGGGAGTAATATGTGAGCCGCCTCTCATTGCCCAGGTTGAGCGGATCGGCACCCGGGTTCAGTAGTTCGAAACTGGTCAGTCCAAGCTTGGTACGCCCGATATTCGCCTCGAAAAAGAAGTCCTCGGTAATGTGATATGTCGCACTCAGGCCGTAGGACGGATTGGTGCCGAAGTCCTCCACCCCGAGCACGCCGTAGAACGCGCCGAGCTCGAAATTCTCGGTGTCGATCTTCGGAACCTTGATCTTGCGTCGCTCGACTTCGGGTTCGATGACGCGGGGCGGGCTCTCCGTTGCCTCGTCCTGTTCCTCGAGCGAGGTGTCGGGTTCGGCCGCCGCAGCGCGATTCTTGCCGAACCACGGCCATTTGAGCGCGGCGCAGCCCGACATGCTGACCGTCATGGCCAGTGTCAGAAGAAGAACGCGAGTCCGACTTTCCATTCCTCAAGCTCCTCGTTGTCGTTGCGGCTCGTGAAAATGACCCGCTCTTTGTACTCGGCGCGAATAAAGAAGCGCCGCGTCAGGTAAAACCGCAGGCCGAAGCCGTAATAGGCGGACTGGTCGGTGCGATCGATCAGGTTGGGCCGTTGTGCATCCTTGTCGACGCGGAACAGTCCGCCGCCGAGCGTCACGAATGGCGACAGGCGCCACTCGGGCACGAAGACGTGATTGAGCCCGACGTCGATCATGTAGCCGTTGCGCTGTTCGCCCAGGTATTGCGACACCGTCAGGTCGATTTTCAGGTTGTCGTTCAGCGACACGGCACCATAGCCCGAGACCAGGTTCGCGCCGTCGAAGTCGCCGGCGAAAGCGCCGAGTTCGTAACGGTGCGAAGTAAAGCCATCGCGATCGCCGAGATCGATTTCGAAGTGACTGCCGTCGACCAGCAGGGTCTTGACCATGTCGCGCTGCGACGCCCAGCCTTCGATGCCCCGTTCGGTGCGCACACGGAACCAGTCCGTGCGTCGTTTGAGGATCTGCACTGACTCACCGCGCGCAACCACCTGAGTGACGGGGTAACCGCGTCCAGGCCCGGTGCGAAGTTCGAGGTAGGGTTCGGCAACGAAGACCTGCAAATACTGGCGCGGCGCGGCCCAGGCAAGGGTCGCGCCGACGCACAGCAGGCTGCACAGCAGTAGAGCTGCTAGATCAGTTGACCGGCGCCACAAATGGGTTGTTGAAATACTGCGCTCCAATATCCAGCCATTCAGCCAGCAGTTGCAGTTCTGCCGCCGTCAAATAGCCCGCGTGACTTCCACCTGCTGCAAAGCGACCAAAAAATGCGGTGGAGCCAAGCGCGTTCCGTGCCCGCATCGACGGCGCGACTGGTACGGGGCTCAGCACTGGCTGCCCCGTCACCGGATCGGTCCCCGTCTGCACCAGGATGTCCTGGAGCGCGCCCATGTTAACTTCTTGCGCGTTATCGGTGAACAGCAGTTCTCGGTAGGCCCTGAACTGCAGTGGTTCCTCATCCGACGGGCCATCGGTCAGGTCCAGCTGCCCGGCCGGTACCCGCACGGCATTGGCTGCATCGCGCGGGCTATGGCAGCTGGTGCAGGTATTGTCGGCGATGACGGCGCCACCCGCATCCAGGGTCACGCGCGGCAGCGACCACAGTGGATGCACGATGGTCTCGTAGTTGATCACCAGGCGGCAGGTCGCGGACCAGCGACTCATGCAATCTGGACGCGTCGGCGAGGGCGTCGACAGGTCGGCATGACGTACGCTGAACGCAGCATCGGGTGCGCGACCCGCGGTTGCCGCATCGGTCCAGACATCCTCAAACAGCATGTCCACGGCCGGGTGCATGGACTTGCACTTGTCGAGGCCGCCCAGGCCGCAGGTGTAGCGTGCCATGGCCTGCGCCATGGTATCGCCCGACTGCGCGTTCACGGTGGGCACGGTATTGGGGAAAGGACCGTTGCCCGGCGCGCCGACCCAGGCTTGCGCAAAGAGGTTTCGCCGGCCGTGCGACTGCGGATTCTGTGGATCGCGCACGTGGCAGCCATTGCAGCTCAGCACTTCGCCCGGCCGCAGCTGCAGCCAGTTGCCATGGGGAGGCGAAATGCGCATGCCGTCGCGATTGAGAATCTCCATCATGAATGGCACGTTCGCCGGGACCTTGCTGCGCACCGAACCGTCGGGTTCGACCATGGCGTAGGCAAGGATTTCGGCCATGAAGTTGCTGGCGCCGAACGCCGCATTGTCGATGTCGAGCACGTCGCGATCTGGAATGAATACGGGCTTCACGAACCGGATGAAGCGCGCGGGGCGCTCATCGGCTGTCGTGTTGGCGGGGTTTGCAAGCGTTGCAATGCCAGCCGGTGCGCTGTCGGTGCCGTCGATGTCATAGACACTGCGGATGTCCACGATGCCGACGCCTTCGGAGACCAGGTCCTGATCGACATCGAGGCCGGGCACCTTGTCGAGGATCACGGCCGGGAGGCTGCGCGGCTGCGCGATTGCCACGTCGGTGATCATCATGCCGGTCTCGGGCGTCATCAGCGGCAGGAAGGCCCGTGCCACCGTGTCATACATCCAGATGCTGTACTGGGGCTCGGCGGGCAGCGCCGCCGGATCGTTGACGACATCGTTGGTGCAAGGGCGGATTTCGCCGTTCAATTGCGCTCGACACTGCGTCCAGCTGACGGCGATGCGGCCACTGCCGTCCCAGAGCGGGAAGAATGAGCTGAAGCGTCCGCCCGGCGAGATACCGGGCACGGTGCGCACATCGTTGCCGGTGGCCACCGACTGCGCCGGTCCCGTCATGCCCTGGTTCGCGAGCGTCGCCTGTGTATTCTCGACATAGGTCGCGGTGTCGATGATGGTCAGGTCGCCGCCGAATTCCGCGTCGGTGTCGGGCCGTATCAATGCCATGATGCGCCCATCCGGCAGCTCGTGCGGCTGGATGAACTCGATATCGGAGTTGTTCGTGCCGGTGGCGTGACTTTCCTTGCCATACAGCAGCTGCTCGTCCGTGCCGTCGGGATTGGCGCTGTACAGGTGAATTCCGTTGCGCCCCGGCGCTGTGTCCCAGCGGCTCCATACGACGCGGCCGTCGCGCGTCACCATGGGATCGATGTCGTGGCTGGTGCCGAAGGAGATCTGCTTGATTCCCGTGCCGTCGGCGTTCATGACATGGAGCAGGAAAACCGGTTCACTGCGATCTTCAGTCTGGATCTCGAACTGTGGTTTGCCCTCGTCGAGCAATACGGCGCGCGCCTGGCGCTGGCGCGTCGAAGTGAAGACGATGCGCCCATCGGGCAGGAAGTGGGGCGAGCGGTCGTGACCTTCTTCGGCGATGAGGTCCGAGGTGATGATCCGTTTCAAGGTGTCGGTTGCGAAGGTGTACTGCCAGATGTTCCAGGTCGGCTGATCTTCCTCCTGGCCGTTCGGGATCATCGGGCCGCGCATTGCGAATACAATCGACGTGCCATCGAAGGCGACATCGACGTCGCGCACGTCCCACATGTCGGTCGTCCCCGTGATGCGCTCGGTCACGTTGCGCTCGGGTGTCGACGGATCGGCGCGGTCGCGGACGAACAGGTCGGCGTCGACCTGGAACAACCGCTGGCTGTGGACATCGTCCTGGGTCAGGTCCGGCAGGGTGCGTTTGACGTAGGCGATGGGAAAATCGATGGTAGCCGGGTCAGGGCTTTGGCCACTGCCAATGTCGATATTGCCGCCGCCGGAGCAGGCTGCGAGCACGGCGAGGCAGCCTGCGCCCAGGACAAGTTTGATCATGCGCTGCACCATCATTCGCTCCTCGCGGCAATGCCGATGTTGACGTATTGCCGCACCAATCTGACGTAATGCATTAATCCAGAAGGCACATTCAAGTTTCTGCCGATGTCGTCACAGCGGCCGCTTCGCCTTTGGGTTTCTCTTGCCGCGCTTGTTTGTACAGACGCGCCGAGAGGTATCCACCCTGGGTGTGCAAGGTTCCGCGCATGGCGATTTCACGCAGTGACCGGGATCGCATTTCCTGGGAATAAGGGTACCCGTGTGACGTAACAACGCACGCTGTCGTTAGCTGGCGACGTGCGCGGATTGAGACAACTTCACGGGTGGATTTGTGGCTGTAAATTGCGTGACATGCGGCAACGGCGCCGCATCGTTGCAACTCGGGTAACACGACTTCAAGGGAACGCGAGCTATGACCATGCAATCGACGAAGCGTTCGGTACTGACGGCAGCCGGCCTCGCGGCGCTCGCTGTCATCGCCTCGGGTGCGAATCTCGCGAGCGCTGGCGCGCGCGAACAGGCGCGACGCATTCACGATCGCATTGCGGGCGTGCCACCGAGCGCCGCCGTGCTGGATCAGATGGAAAGTGAGGTTGCGGCGGGCCGCCCCGAGGAGGCCGCGCGCATCGCCATGGAGAACTCCGCGTTCTACACGGTGACGTTGAAGAACTTCGTCACGCCCTGGACCAATCGGGACCAGACCGTGTTCGCGCCGCTCAACGATTACACGGCAACGGTCATCGGCATGGTGCGCGATGACGTGCCGTTCAATACATTACTGTCGGCCGACATTCTCTACATTGGAGCGAATGGTCTCGGTCTCCCGGCCTACTCGCAGGTCAACAACGATCACTACGAGCAGCTCGAGTCGCGCGGCATCGACCTGAAGGCGAATCTCGTGCAGGCGAGCCAATCGTCGCTCCTAGGTATCCCTGCCGCCGCCACGGCGGGCGTGATGACCTCGCGGGCGGCTTCAGAGGCATTTTTCATCGACGGCACCAACCGCGCGATGTTTCGGTTCACGATGATGAATCACCTGTGCCACGACCTCGAGGAAGTGCAGGACACGTCGCGCCCGCCCGATCGCATTCGCCAGGATGTCAGTCGTTCGCCAGGCGGTGACAGCCGGATTTTCCTGAACAGCTGCATTGGCTGCCATAGCGGCATGGATCCGCTCGCCCAGTCATTGGCCTATTACGATTTCGACGAGACCCAGAATCGCCTGGTCTATACCGCAGGCCAGGTGCAGGCCAAGTATTTCAACAACCAGGACAACTTCAAGCCGGGATTCGCAACGCCCGATGACAGCTGGGAGAACTACTGGCGCAAGGGGCCCAACCGCAAACTCGGCTGGGATTCCAGCAAGCCCGGCTTCGGCAGCGGCGCGAAGACCATGGGCGAGGAGCTCGCGGCCTCGGATGCCTTTGCCTCCTGCCAGGTCGAGAAAGTATTCAAGACCGTCTGCTTCCGCGCACCGAACGATGCAGCAGATCGCGCCCGCGCGCAGCAGATCACCAGCGACTTCAAGAGTGGCGGCTACAAGTTGAAAGACGTGTTCGCCGAGACCGCCGCTTATTGCATGGGCGATTGAGGGAGATACCGACATGACGCGCCTGTTGCCAATGACAACCCTTATTCGTAGCGCCTCGGCGATCGCTCTGGTCGCAGTGCTCACTGCCTGCTCGGGCGGAGCGCCAACCGAGGAAGCGCCCATCACCCAGGCGCCCCCGGTAGCCGATTACACAGGTCCCGCGCCCGCCAATGCCGACGTGCAGGCGTTCAAGATCAACCTGTGGGAGAACATCAAGGCGAACAACCGTTGCGGCGGCTGCCACAACGCGACCGGACAATCGCCACGCTTTGCGCGCAATGACGACGTCAACCTGGCCTACCAGGAAGCCATTGGCGTTGTTGATCTGCCGCAACCCGACAATTCGCGCATGGTCACCAAGGTCTCCGGCGGTCACAACTGCTGGCTGACAGCGACTTCCGCCTGCGGCGATACGCTCACGGTTTGGATACGCAACTGGGCGGGAGCCGTGGCGACCGGCGGCCGCCAGATCCAGCTGCAGCCTCCCGTACTGCGTGACGTGGGCGCGAGCAAGAACTTTCCGGCCAGCTCGGCGGGCTACGCCAACACGATTTATCCGATCGTGACGCAGTACTGCTCGCGCTGTCACTCCGAGAGCGCGGCTACTCCGCAGTCACCGTACTTCGCGAGCGCCGACGTCGATGTGGCCTACGCGGCGGCGCGTACCAAGATCAATCTCGAGGATCCGGCGCAATCGCGTCTGGTACTTCGGCTGCGCGATGAGTTCCACAACTGCTGGAGCGACTGCGCCTCGAACGCCAACACCATGGAGCAGGCGATACATAATTTTGCCGATGCCATTCCTCTTACGCAGATCGATCCGAGCCTCGTGACGTCCAAGGCCCTGACCTTGTACGAAGGCACGATCGCCGCAGGTGGCAATCGCTTCGAGAACAATCTGCTGGCGCTGTACGAATTCAAGACCGGCACCGGCAACACGATCTACGACACCTCGGGCGTGGAACCCGCGCTCAACCTCAACATGACGGGTGATATCACCTGGGTTGGCGGCTGGGGCGTGAACGTCAAGACCGGCGGCAAGGCCCAGGGTACGACCGCGGCGAGCAAGAAACTCGCCGACACCATCCGCCTGACTGGTGAATACAGTATCGAGGTATGGGCCGCGCCGGCCAACGTGATGCAGGAGGACGCCTTCATGGTCAGTTACTCCGGCGGCACGATGGCGCGCAATTTCACACTCGCCCAGCGCGAATACCAGTACCAGGCATTCAATCGTTCGAGCACGACCGACACCAATGGCGAGCCGTTCATGATCACCGCCGCGGCGGACGAGGATGCGCAGGCCAGCCTGCAGCACGTGGTCCTTACCTTCGATCCGGTCAATGGTCGACGCATCTACGTCAATGGTGAATTCACCGGCGACAACGACGCGCAGACCGGTGGCTCGCTCAACGACTGGGATGACACTTTCGCATTCGTGCTCGGCAACGAGACTTCGAACGATCGGCAATGGACCGGTGTCATGCGGCTGGTTGCCATACACAGCCGCGCATTGACGCTGGAGCAGATACAGCAGAACTTCGCCGCCGGCGTCGGCGAGCGCTATTACATGCTCTTCAGCGTAAGCCACCTGATCAACGTGCCGCAGAGCTACATCATGTTCGAGGCGAGCCAGTACGACAGCTACGGCTATCTGTTCTCGAAGCCGGCCTTCATCAGCCTCGATGGCACCGCCGTGCCGGACAACATTCCGCTCGCAGGCGTACGCCTCGGCGTGAATGGCGCCGAAGCCACCGCGGGTCAGGCTTACATTCCGCTCAATACCACGTTGTCGAGTTCCAATTACCTGCCCGAGACCGGCCAACCGCTCAGCCAGATCGGCACCGTGGTCGCACTCGAGAAGGGTCCGGATCTCGACCAGTTCTTCCTGACCTTCGAGCGCATCGGCAGCAATACGCATACGGTGACGGAGCCGGCGCTCGTGCCGCCGCCGCCGCCGGCCGACGGCCCGCCGCAACCGCAGTATGGCTTGCGCACCTTCGACGAGATCAACAAGACGTTCTCGAATATCACCAGCGTGCCGGTGACCAATGCCAACGTTGCCCAGACCTACAACTTGGTCAAGCAGGCATTGCCCTCGACCGAGCAGCTCGGCACCTTCGGTGCGTCCCAGCAGACAGCACTCGCCCAGCTCGCCATCGAGTACTGCAACGAACTCGTGGACGACGGCACGCTGCGCGGCGGCTTCTTCCCCGGGCTCAATCTCAATACGACCGCCAATACCTACTTTGCCTCGCAAGCGAACCGCGACCTCGTGATCGATCCGCTGATCGAGCGCGTGGTGGGTCAGTTCGCCGGCAGTGCGGAGCTCGGCACGCAGCCTTCGGCCGCCGAAGTGCGCACCGAAATCAATGACCTTATCGCCAAGCTCACGGCCGGTGCCGCGGGTGGCCAGTCGGGCCGTACGGCAGTCGTTGCCAAGGCGTCCTGTGCAGCGGTGCTCGGTAGCGGCTCGCTGCTGCTGCAATAGGTTTTTGGGAGTATCGACATGATCATTCGCAAGAAAGCCCCGCGCCAACTGAAACTCGACGAGCCGATTCGGCACGAGAGCCACAAGCGTCCGGTGACGCGACGTGACTTCATTTCAAACGGCTTCCTGACCGGTCCTGCGGTGATCGCCGCACCGACCATTTTCAGTCTGTTCGCGAATCCGATGGCTGCGCGCGCAGCGCTCTCGCCGGATCTCGATGCGATGAAGGTCAACCCCTGCAACATCCTGCCGGGTGCGGGCAAGATCCCGTTCATCTGCTTCGATCTGGCCGGCGGCGCGAACATGGCGGGCTCGGAAGTTCTGATTGGCGGCCCCGGCGGACAGCTCGACTTCCTGAGCACAGCGGGCTATGCCAAGCTCGGCCTGCCGGGCGATATGGTTCCGAATGCGCCGAATGCGCAGAGCGCGACCAACAATTTCATCAACACCTCGCTCGGGCTTGCCTGGCACTCGGATGGCGCGCTGCTGCGCGGTATCCTGGAGAAAGCCTCGGTCGCTGCCCAGGCCAATACCAACGGCGCCGTCATTGCGGCCCGCTCCGAGAACGATACCGGCAACAATCCGCACAATCCGATGTACGGAATCTACCGTGCGGGCGCAGACGGTGAATTGCTTACATTGATCGGCTCGCGCAATTCCGATTCCGGTGGCAATTCCATGGCACCGGCTGATCTGATCGACCCGTCGGTACGCCCGACCAAGGTTGATCGGGCGAGTGACGTGACGGGCCTGGTCGACACCGGCAAGCTGGTCGGACTGCTCGATCAGTCGGATGCGGTCAAGGTGCTCGAGTCCATCGCACGCATCAGTCACCGCAAGGACCAGCGCATCCTGACAGTCGGTCCCGACCAGGTGCTCAAGGACCTGGTGGACTGCGGCTACGTGAAGTCAGCCGATCTGGCTGACCGTTTCGGCAATCCGGCTTCGCTCAATCCCAACCTCGACCCCGACATCGTGGGTCCGACGGGCATCTTCAGCCAGGCCGAGTACAACGGCGACGGCGAGTTCCAGAAAACCGCCGCGGTCATGAAGATGGTCATCGAAGGCTATGCCGGCGCCGGCACCATCACCATGGGCGGCTATGACTACCATGGCCAGGGTCGCAACACAGGTGAGATCCGCAACCTGCGCGCGGGCCGCTGCATGGGTGCCTGCCTGGAATTCGCCGCCCGGCGCGGCGTGCCGCTCATGATGTATGTATTCAGCGATGGCTCGCTGTCGGCGAACGGCCAGATCGACAATACCGTCGATGGCCGCGGCAAGTTCATGTGGGCGAGCGACAACCAGTCGACCGCCTCGTCGTTCTTCCTCGTCTACAACCCGGCCGGTCGACCTGTAGTGTCGACTGCCGGCGGCATCATTGCCGAGCGTCACCAGCAGATCGGCTACTTCCGTTCCGATGGTTCAGTCGACACCTCATCGAGCCCGGCAGCGAACGCCGTGAACCTGCTGGTGCAGACCGTGCTGCTCAACTACATGGCACTGCACGGCCAGCAAGGGCAGTTCAGCGGCACCTTCCCGAACAACGGCCTGGGTGGGGCGCAGTTGCAGGACAGCCTGGTCGCGTTCGAGCCGATTGTGAACGGCGTCATCAGCTAATCGCTGAACGCGCAATTGTGCATCTGTCGGCGCATGGCGGCGGCTGTCGCCACGCGCCGACGCTGTTTCCGGCGCTCGCCGGTATTTCAGCGCCCGAACGAGTTGCCGGAAAGCGAAGCTGTTCCGTTGACATTGTTAACTACGCTGTGCGAGTGTTGCGAGCACTGCCGGGACCATCTCGGTCCGTGATCCCGGAGCGCGAAAGACAGGCTTGTTTGCCCCATGCGTCTGCTTCTCATTGTATTGTTTCTTCTGTCGCTCGCAGCGAGCGCTGCCGACTCGTCGTTGGTCGGTAAGGCCGCGCCGGACTTCGCATTGCGGGCGACCAATGGACCAAATCAGCGCTTATCCGAATTTGCCGGTGACGTGGTGCTGATCTCCTTCTGGGCGAGTCGCTGTAACACCTGTCGCGACCAGCTGCGATCGCTCGATGCATTGCACCGCACCTACGCCAATGCAGGACTCGTCGTCGTCGGAATCGGCGTCGAGGATGACGATGGCAAGGCGCGCGAATTCGCTGCCTCGCAACCGGTCGGATTCCCAATGTTGCTCGATCCGCAAAAAACGGTTGCGCGCAGTTATCGAATCGAGAGCCTGCCGACCGTGATCGCTGTCGATCGGGGCGGAGTCGTGCGTTACGTCAGCCGGGACGGCAGTGGCAAGACCCAGCCCGACTATCTCGGCGTATTGCGAACCTTGTTGGATGAATGAACGAGCAGGAGAGCTTGGCCATATGATGCGTCCTTCGATCCGGACGATCGCGCGCAACATGATGCTGGTAGCGTCTTTGTTGTTGTGCGCGAGCGTCAGTTCCCAAGAGGCCGTAGCGCCGGGGGATGCTGGTGCATCCGCCGCCGAGGCGCCCGCCGCGTCGGCGGCCGATGCTTCCGGCGAGACCGGCATGGCGGATGCGACCGAGGCGCCAGCGTCGGTCGCGGGCGCCGACGAACCGGCAGCAGCTGTCGACGACCGCGGCATGGACGAGCAGATCCAGGACCTCAAGAAGGACGTCGTCGACCTCAATCGCGAATTATTCGTGCTGGAGGAGGAGCTGCTGTTTCCTGCCAACACGCAGGTTGCGGTTTTCGTCTCGATGGATGTCGGCGAGTTCTTCGCGCTCGATTCGATCCAGCTCAAGATCGACAACAAGGAAGTGACCAACTACCTTTATACGCCGCGCGAGGCCGAGGCGTTGCTCAAAGGCGGTGTTCACAGGCTGTTCCTCGGCAATCTGAAGGTTGGCAAGCACGAACTGGTCGCGTTCTTCTCCGGCAAGGGCCCGAATGATCGCGATTATCGCCGCGGTGCCAACCTCCGTTTCGAGAAGAGCATCGGCGCGAAATATCTCGAACTGAAAATAACCGACCGTCAACGTCGCGCACAGCCCGAATTCGAGATCAAGGACTGGGAATAACCAGCGCCTATGGTGGGCTCGCGTCAAATTGCAGCTTGGCTGGCCGCGGCAGCGCTCGTGTCGTTGCCGCAGATTGCACCGGCTGCGAAGTCCGATCCGGAGAAACTCCCGGTCACGCGGGTCAGGGATCTGCACTACGGCGATGTCCTGTTCCAGTTCTATCAGGGCAACAATTTCGAGGCACTGACGAGACTCAATGCCTATGAGCAATGGCAGCTCCTGCCCAATCACAAGGCCGAGGCGCAGCTGTTGCGCGGCGGCCTGTACCTCGAGCTTGGCCTGCACAATGAAGCCGGCCAGATCTTCCAGGCCCTGCTGACACCCGACATCCCTCAGGGCGTTCGCAATCGTGCCTGGTTCTACCTGGGCAAGGTCTGGTATGCGCGCGGCTACTACGATCGCGCCGAGCAGGCGATACGGCAGGTGGCCGGTACGCTGAGCCCGCAGCTCGAGGCCGAGAAGCAGCACCTGCTGGCCAACGTACTCATGCGCCAGGAGAAGTACGATGAGGCCATCGCGCTGTTGAACGGCTGGCGCGGCCCGGCGGACTGGGTTGCCTTTGCGCAGTTCAATCTGGGCGTCGCACTGGTGCGAAAGGGCCTGCTCGCCGACGCTGCCCGGTTCCTCGGTGCGGTCGGTTCGCTCGAGACATCGCGGCGTGAGTTGCTGGCGCTCAGGGACCGGGCGAATCTCGCTCTCGGTTTTGCCTATCTGCAGGCGCAGCAACCTGCCGAAGCCCGCAACTATCTGCTACGTGTTCGCCTGAATGGACCCTATTCCAACAAGGCGCTACTCGGCGCCGGCTGGGCCGATGCGCAGCTCGGCGATTACCGCGCCGCATTGACACCCTGGCTCGAACTGCACGATCGCAATCTGCTCGACGCCGCAGTCCAGGAGTCCTTCCTGGCTGTGCCGTACGCATTTGGCAAGCTCAATGCCAACGCGCAGGCCGCCGAGTACTACGAATCGGCGGTTTCCTCGTTCGCGGATGAATCATCCCGTATCGACTCTGCGGTGCAGCGTATCCGTTCGGGCGAGATGCTCGATGCCATCCTGCAACGCGAAGCGGATGGTGCCAATTTCGGCTGGTTCTGGCAGCTCAAGGAACTGCCGAATGCCGTCGAATCGCGCTACCTCTACACCATACTCGCGGGCCACGGTTTTCAGGAAGGCCTGAAGAACTACCGTGACCTCGTATACCTCGGCGGCACGCTCGGCCGGTGGCAGGACAATCTGGTCGCCTACCAGGACATGATCGACACCCGCGATCGCGCCTACGCCGAGCGACTGCCGCGCGCTGACGCCTTGCTGGCATCGGACAAGCTCCAGGACCTGCGCCAATACCGCGGCCAGCTCGAGGCGCAGTTGAAGGAAATCGAGCGCGGCAAGGATGTCGCGGCGCTCGGCACCGCTGAAGAACGCGACCAGTGGCGCCGTATCCGGGCCGTTGAAGTTGCGCTCGAGTCGGCTCCTGCCGAGCAGGTCGATGCCGAAACCCGCGAAAAACTGCGCCTGGTCAAGGGTGTCCTTTATTACCGCCTGGACGAAGCGTTTCGCGGACGCATGTGGCAGGAAAGGCGTGCATTTCGCGAGCTCGACCTTGCCTTGTTCGAAGCGCAGAACCGCTGGGTGAGAGTGCAGCGCGCGCGGACCAATTCCGTCACGAACACCGCGGAATTCGCCGCACGGTTGGATTCGGTGGACAAGCGGCTGCGGTCCTTGCTGGAGCGCCTGCAGGCATCCCGGACGGCTTTGTCGAATCATCTGTCGCTCCTTGCGACCAATGAGCTCGGTGCACAGCAGCAGCGCCTCGCTACCTACCAGGTGCAGGCGCGGTTCGCCCTGGCCTCGATCTACGATCGGGCCGCGAACAACGACCTGCCCACCGAACCCGCGCAGCCTTCGGGACCGACGAGCGACGGCAACGTACCAGAGGAGCCGCAGCCGTGAGCCGGGCTCAAGTTGTTTCGCTCGCACTGGTGCTGGCGCTTGCCGCTGGGGCAGCCGATGCCGCCAAGCCGCGCAAGTCCGAGACCATTGGCGACCTGCAACGCAAGGCCGTCGACGTGCGCACCACGCAACCCGTACCATCGAGTTCGGGAAAGGCCATGGAGAACTACCGGCGCTTCCTCGAGCTGCAGCAAACTGATCCACAATTGCGTGCGGAAGCCCTGCGGCGCCTCGGCGATCTCAACCTGGAGTCGGGCGAGCTCGAGCGTATGTCGAGCGAAGTGACCTCACTCGACATGCAGGGCGCCGCCGCAATCGAACTTTATACGACCCTACTGAAGGCCTATCCGGATTATCCGCGTAACGACCAGGTCCTGTATCAGCTCGCCCGTGCCTACGAGACGACCGGGCAGCCCGAACGCGCGCTCGCGACGCTCGATAGCATCGTCAAGCAGTATCCGCAGTCCCGCGAGCGTGACGAAGTGGAATTCCGGCGCGGCGAGTTGTTGTTCTCGGCCAAGCAGTACCGCGATGCGGAACGCGCCTACCGCTTTGTCGTTGATGCGGGCGACAAGTCCGCTTTCTATGCGCAAAGTCTCTACAAGCACGGCTGGTCGCTTTTCAAGCAGGGCCTGAACGAGGACAGCCTGCCGTCCTTCGTCGGCGTTCTGGACAAATACCTGCGCGATCCCAAGGATCCGGGCCGCGCGGTCAAGATGGATAGCCTGTCCCGCGCCGATCGCGAGCTGACTGAAGACACCCTGCGCGTGATGAGCATTACGTTTTCTTATCTCGACGGACCATCCAGCCTCGATGAATTCGTGGCCGGACGCGGCAACGCGCCATATTCCTATCTGTTGTACAGCCGCCTTGGCGACCTGTACGTTGAAAAGGAGCGCTATCAGGATGCCGCCGGCGCCTACCGCGCCTTCGTAGGCCGCGATCCGAACAACGAGAACGCGCCCGGGCTGTCCATGCAGGCCATAGAAGCCTACCGCAAGGGTGGCTTCGCCCAGCTCGTGCTCGATGGCAAGCGCGAGTATGTCGAGCGTTACAATTTTGCAGCACCGTTCTGGCAGGGCCGCGAGCGCGCCGACTATCCGACCGTGGTCGGTGAGCTCAAGATCAACCTCAAGGACGTTGCGCAGCATTTCCATGGCACTGCGCAGAAGTCCGGGAAGCTTGACGACTACATGCAGGCAGCGCGCTGGTACCGCAGCTATCTCGAGTCATTTCCCGATGATCCGGACTCGGCTGCCACCAACTACCTTCTGGCCGAAACCCTGTTCGAGTCGAAGCAGTTCGCCGATGCAGCAGCCGAATACGAACGCACGGCCTACAAGTATCCGAAGAACGACAGGTCCGCGCAGGCGGCTTATGCGGGCCTTGTTTCCTACCAGAAGCTCGAAGAGTCGCTGCCTGCCCAGTCTCGTGGCGAATGGCATACCCGCGCCGTCGACGCCGGCGTGCGCTTTGCCGAGACGTTTCCGGAACATCCGGACAGCGCCGGTGTGCTGACGCGTGCGGCAGAGGACGTATTCGCAAGTAATGATTTCCCGCGCGCGATCGGGCTTGCGAACAAGCTGCTCGCGCGCCAGCCACCCGTCGAGACAGCCAAGCAGCGCATCGCCTGGACGATCATCGGACAATCGAATTTTGACCTGAAGCAATATGGCGAAGCGGAAACGGGGTTCCAGCGCGCCCGCGACCTCGTGCCCCCGGATGATCCGATGCGCAAGGATCTGACCGAGCGTTTGGCTGCCTCGGTGTATCGCCAGGGCGAAGCGCTGCAGCAGGGCGGCGACGCCGATGGCGCGGTCGATGCGTTTCTACGCGTCGCGCGCGTCGCACCTGATTCGAGTATCCGTCCGACAGCCGAGTACGACGCTGCAGCCCAGTTGATCAAGGGCGAGCAGTGGGACAGGGCGATCACCGTGCTCGAGGGCTTTCGAAACAACTTTCCTAAGCATGAGCTGGTTCGCGATGCGACGCGCAATCTCGCGGTTGCGTATTCGAAGACGGGGCGTGCTGGCCAGGCGGCCATGGAATTCGAGCGCATGGCGCTCGATACCAACGAAGATGCCGCGGTTCGCCGCGAGGCCACCATGACTGCGGCCGACCTGTACGAGCAGGCAAAGAACAGTGCCAAGGCAACCGCGATGCTGGAGCGCTTCGTTGCTGAGTATCCACAGCCGGTTGCCGAGGCGATCGAGGCGCGCCAGCGCCTGGCAACCATCGCCAGCGGCAGCGGCAATACGGAGCGCCAGCGTTACTGGTTTGCGCAAATCATCAAATCGGACCGCGAGGCGGGCGCGGGTCGTACCGACAGGACACGATTCCTCGCGGCCAAGGCTCAGTTGGCTCTGGCTGAGCCGGATCGTGACGCATTCCGCGCGATCAAGCTGACCATACCTCTCAAGAAGAGCCTGGCCAGCAAGCGCAAGGCGCTCGAGACAGCGCTTGCCGCCTACAAAACGGCGGCTGATTACCGTATTGCCGAGGTCACCACGGCTGCGACCTTCGAGATGGCCGAACTTTACCGCGGTCTCGGCCGTGATCTGATGGCCTCCGAGCGGCCAAAGGGGCTGTCGGCGGACGAACTTGAACAATACGATCTGCTGCTCGAAGAGCAGGCCTTCCCGTTCGAGGAACAGGCGATCGAGATGCACGAGGTCAATACTGCGCGCATCGCGGACGGTGTCTACGATGCATCCGTCCAGCAGAGCTTCGTGGCGCTTGCAAAGCTCAAACCAGCGCGTTACGGCAAGACCGAGCAGTCCTATGCGGTCATTTCGCAACTGAGCCGGGCTGCGCGCCCCGCAGATCCGGCCCAGCCCGATGCGCCGCCGGACATCGTGCCGCCGCCGCCGCCGCAGGCGCAAACCGACTTCGAGCGTGCGCTGGCGGCGCTCGCCTCGGGCAACGACGTCGAGGCGGAATTGCAGCTGAAGCAGATGACTGTGGCGTATCCGGACCTGCCTGGGCCCTGGTTCAACCTGGGCCTGCTGCTTCGCAAGCTGCAGCGATTTGACGAGGCCCTTGCGGCGTTCGCCGAAGGCGCCAGGCGTGATCCGCGCAGCGTTGCCGGTTTGACAGAAATGGGCGTCACGGCGCGACTTGCCGGCAAGTTCGCGGACGCACGTCGCGCTTACGAACAGGCGCTCGCGCTCGATGAGAACGATGCGGCACTTCAGCGCAATTATGGTGTATTGCTAGATCTTTACATGAATGAACCCGTTCTGGCGCTTGCTGCGTTTCGCAAGTACCAGCAGCTCGCTCCGGAAGACAAGCAGGTGGCGGGCTGGATCGCCGATCTGGAACGTCGCGCCGGTGGTGCGGGTCCAAGTCAGACGAATGGAGGTGGCTGATGTCGCTGCTAATGCATCGAACCTGGCCGGTTACCCTTGCAGCGCTTTGTCTGAGCGCTGCGCACGCCGTTGCACAGACGCCAGCGCCCGAGCCAACCGCTGCGACGGCCGAGCCAGCGAGCGGATCGTCGCCCGCCGATAAAACGGACGCAACGGCCAAGGATGCGACGGAGGACCTGCAGCCGGCAGTCGATACCTCCTCGGCAACCACGGCGACACCGACGCCGGCCCCGGCTGGCGCGCGAGGTGGCCGGGGGATCGATCGCCTCGATCTCGACACCACGCAGATCACGGGAAATCGCGAACTGCCCAAAGTGCTTTATATCGTGCCCTGGAAACGCTCCGACCTAGGCGATCTGCTCGGCAAACCGGTCAATAGCCTGCTGGATGAAGTCCTGCAGCCCGTGGATCGCGACGTATTTCGGCGCGAGAACCGCTATTACGAGGCCGTCAAACCCGACGCGGCGCAAGGTTCTGGCTCGCCAGCCGGCAAGCCTGAGAATTAAATCGCAGTTTTTTTTACTTAATTTAGGCAATTTGGGTCCGCTTGATCAAAGCTTTGAGGAGATTTCCATGGGTTCTTTCAACACGATCGTGAAGTTCTTCCAGGAGGGGGGGATCTTCATGTGGCCGATCGCGATCGTCTTTGTGCTCGGCGTCGCGATCGCCATAGAGCGCTACATCTATCTGTCGCGCCAGGCGATCATGAATCGCTCCCTCTGGAACGAACTGGTACCGCATCTGCAGTCCGGCAACTTCAAGCAAGCCGTGCAGCTGACGCAGGGATCATCATCGTTCATCGGGTCGATCCTGAATTACGGCCTGGCCCGCATCCAATCGGCGCGCACGCGCGATGACATCGAAAAGGCAATGGATGAGTCGATCATGGAAGCGGTGCCGAAGCTCGAGAAGCGCACTCACTATCTCGCGAGCTTTGCCAACATCGCGACCCTGCTCGGGCTCCTCGGCACGATTCTCGGTCTGATCCAGGCCTTCCAGGCCGTTGGCAATGCCAATCCGGCAGACAAGGCGGACCTGCTGTCGGCTTCCATCTCGATTGCGATGAACACGACCGCGTTCGGGCTGATCGTTGCGATCCCCCTGTTGCTTGTGCACTCGGTGATCCAGTCAAAGACGACGCAGTTGATCGATTCACTGGAGATGGCATCGGTCAAATTCCTCAATGCCATCACTGAGCGACAGGGCGCGCAGGCGAAGTCATGATCCGCCGATCGGCACGCCGGCACCGTCGCCGAGATGATGGCGACATCAACGTCACGGCCTTCATGAATCTGATGGTCGTGCTGGTGCCGTTCCTGTTGATTTCGGCGGTCTTCTCGCGCCTTGCGATCCTGCAGCTGAACCTGCCGGGCGAGCAGTCCGAGCAGGTCGAAACCGAACAGGTCCTCAATATCGAGGTCATTGTCCGCAAGGATCAAATCCAGGTCGCCGACCGTGGCACAGGTCTCCTCAAAGCCCTGCCCAATGTTGCCAGCGGTTACGACTACAAGGGTTTGTCCGAATACCTGCAACTCGTCAAGACCAAATATCCGCAGAAGACCGACGCGACACTGCTCGTCGAACCCGATACCCAGTACGACACCGTCGTGCAATTCATGGACACGGTTCGCGCGGTGACTGTGCTCGACGGTGGCAAAGCCACCCAGGCGGAATTGTTTCCTGATATTTCCATAGGAGATGCGCCGATATGAGCGGTTCAGCCCGTGCCAAGCGCATGGAGAGGCACCACAAGCGTGCCCGCCCGGCTTCGCTCCATCTGGTGTCGCTCATGGACATCTTCACCATCCTGGTGTTCTTCCTGCTTGTCAATCAGGCCGAAGTGCAGGATCTCGACGTCCCGCCGGAGATCAAACTGCCTGAGTCTATGGCGCAGCAGCATCCCGCCGAGACCGTGGTCGTCACCGTCGGTAAGGACGCATTGTTCGTCCAGGGCACGCCCATTGCCACCATCGCGGAAATCGACGCGCAGAGCGGGCTCGTCATCGCGCCGCTGCGCGAGGCCCTGAAGCAGCAGAGCGACCGCATCTTGCGGGCCGCCGCCGCCACCGACATCACGGGGCGCGAAATAACGGTTCTGGGTGACAAGACCGTGCCCTACAGAATATTGAAGAAAGTCATGGCGACTTGTACAGATGCCGACTACGGCAAGTTGTCGCTTGCCGTGATGCAAAGCGATGAAGCCGTCGCCATGTCGGCTTCGCGCAGTTGAAGCAGGAGTGAATAGTGCTGCTTAGGCCCTATTACCGGAATTTCGAGCTGCCTTGGGAGGCGGACCTCGACAATGAGGCGTTCTTTGCCAAGCTCTGGCGCATTTTGCTGCTGGCCTGCATCGCGCTTGGGATCCTCATCTGGCTGATCGATGTTCCAGAGCGCGATACGAATCTCGCGCCCTCGGTGCCGCCCCGCCTGGCGAAGATCGTCATCGAAAAGGAAATTCCACCGCCGCCGCCGCCCCCGGTGGTAGAGCCGGAACCGATCAAACCGACCGACCAGGCAAAGCCGCGCGAGCAATCGCCGCGGCCAAAACCAGATGCGCGTGAGCGGGCATCCAAAGCCGGCTTGCTCGCGTTCCAGGACGACCTGGCAGACCTTCGCCAGCAATTCGAGCTGACCAAGGAGCAGATGACGCCGACGGCCAATGACACGGGTGCCATCGACGGCCCAACGCGCTCCGAGCGGTCGCTGATCACGTCCAAAGTTGGTCAATCGTCTGGTGGCATCAATACGGCAGGCCAGAGTCGCGGTTTTGGTGGCGGCTCGGGCAACCTCGGCGGTCATGCGACCACCCAGGTCGTCGTGCCTTTTGGCGGCGGTGGTGGTGCGGGCGACGGTAGTGGCGTGCGACGCAGCGGTGCCAGCAAGAAGGCAGCCCGCAGCCGCGAAGAAGTGGAATTGATCTTCGATCGCAACAAGGGCGCCATCTACGCGCTCTACAGCCGCGCCCTGCGCGAGAAGCCCGAGTTGCAAGGCAAGATGGTGCTCGAGTTCACGATTGCGCCGAGTGGTGAGGTCACCATGTGCCGCGTCGTCTCGAGTGAACTGAACGACGCGGACCTCGAACGCAAGATCGTCTCGCGCGTGCGCCTGTTCCGCTTCGAAGCCAAGGACGTCGAGACCGTCACGACGACCAAGCCGATCGATTTCTTCCCGGCCTGACCGGCACTGACTTGCGGCCGTTCGCCATTGCGCCTAGTGTGCAAGGCGGAGGCAACGCCAAGTTCAAGCGGTCCGCATGATAGATCAGCCCCTCAGTCAGGTGCTGCTGCTGCTGGCGGCAGCCGTATTCGTCGTTGCCCTGGCGCGCCGCCTCGGCTGGCCCGCCATACTCGGCTATCTCGCAGTCGGCATCCTGCTCGGCCCGCACGCGCTCGGGCTGATGAGCGAGAACAATACAACACGGCTGCTTGCCGAACTCGGCGTGGTGTTCCTGTTGTTCACCCTTGGCCTGGAGTTCTCCTGGCCGCGCATGGTTGCAATGCGCCACGAGGTGTTCGGGCTTGGCGCGCTGCAGGTTGCGTTGGCAGCGAGTTTCTTCGCCGGACTTGCGATCTGGTCAGGCGTGCCCTGGTTGGCGGCGATCGTGTTGGGCGGCGCCCTATCGATGAGCTCGACGGCACTGGTCGTTGCGCAGCTGACCGAGCAGGCCGAGCTCAATCGTTCGCACGGGAGGTTCAGCTTCAGCATACTGCTGTTCCAGGACCTGGCGTTCGTGCCATTCCTCGCCATCGCGGCAGTCCTTTCCGGTGCAGCCGAGGATTTCTCGCTTGTTGGCGTATTGCGTGCGCTGCTGACCGGTGGCGCGGCGCTGATCGTGGTGCTGCTCGCAGGGCGCTGGTTGTTGCGACCGTTGCTCTATGAGATTGCGCACAGCCGCTTGCGCGAGCTGTTCACGATGACGGTGATCCTGGTTGTCCTGGCGTCCGCCTGGGCCACGCACCTCGCGGGACTCTCAATGGCCATGGGGGCATTCCTGGCCGGCATGATGCTGGCCGAGACCGAATACCGCCATCAAGTCGACGCTGTCATCAGGCCTTTTCGTGACATTCTGCTCGGCCTTTTCTTCATTTCTGTCGGCATGCTGCTCGATATCGGCCTGGTGCTGCGCCAGTTCTGGCTGGTTATGGCATTGCTTGCGACCTTCATGGCTATTCGCGGGCTGCTTGCAGGCCTTGCAACGCGGCCGTTCACAGACGCGCGCTTCAAGGCGGCGCGAACAGGCATCGTCATGTCGGGCGGCGGCGAGTTCGGCGTGGCATTGCTGACGATACTCATTCAAGGTCACGCGATCGATCGCGGCATCGGTTCGCTGTTGCTGGTCGTCCTCGTCGCCAGCATGATCGCAACGCCGTTCGTTTTGCGGAACAATCGCCGGATTGCGCGTCTCATCATGCGTGAGCAGGGGCCGCCGCCGATTCGTCCGGCCGATCGCGAGACGGCGGCAACCCAGGATCTGGCACGACGCGAACACGTCATACTCTGCGGATTCGGGCGCGTTGGGCAGAATGTTGCGCGCGTGCTCGAGCGGCACGGATTCGAATACGTGGCGCTCGATCTCGATCCGACGCGCATCCGCGCGGCGCGCCAGGCGGGAGATCCCGTGATGTATGGCGATTCGGCCGACGAGGACGTCATCAAGCAGGTGGGGCTCGATACGGCCAATGCGGTTGTCATTACATTTGCCAATCCGGCGACATCACTCGCCATCATAGCTACGGTGCGCGCCATTCGTGCTGACGTGCCGATTCTGGTGCGCACACAGGATGATGCACGACTCACTGATCTGCGCGCGGCCGGCGCGACGGAAGTTGTGCCCGAGACCTTCGAGGCGAGCCTGATGCTCGTATCGCAGGTCTTGATGCTCCTGCATGTACCGGTTGGGCAAGTGGTGCGCACGGTCGGCGACATTCGTAACAACCGTTACGCCGTGCTGCGCAGCATATTTCGTCGCGATGACGCACTGCAGATCGACGAGACTCACGAGCATCGCGAGGAGCTGAAATCCATCGTCCTGCCACCCAAAGCCTGGTCAGTCGGACGGACGCTCGAAGACGTGCGTGGACGCGGCGCCGAAGTTGCCTTCACCGCCGTTCGGCGCAACGGTATCCTGGGCAGGGAGCCGGCGGGGGGCATGCAACTGCGTGAAGGCGACATTGTCGTCGTCTACGGCGAACCCGAAGCACTCGAACACGCCGAAGCCGTGCTGCTCGCTGGTTGAGACCTGCGCCCCGTGCGTGGACGGCACGGGAGAATCGCTAGCCGCCCAGTGCGCCTTCAGCGCGCATCGCGGCGATTTCCGCCGCTGAATAGCCTGCTGCCGCGAGCACGGAATCGGTGTCTGCACCCATCTTCGGTGCCTTCAACCTGAGCTTGGCTGGCTCGTCACGAAACTTGAAGGCGCTGCCCAGATGTTCCCGCCCGTCCTCATCGAGCAGGTGCATCGCCCGTGCCTGGGCCTGGGGGTCATCCATGGCTTCGCGCAGGTTCTTGACCGGAGCGAAGGAAATATCACGCCCTTGAAACCACTCGATCCACTCGGTCTGGGTACGTTGCCTGAATTTCCCGCGCAGAAAGTCGATCAACGGCTTCTGGTGTGCGCCCGGACCTCGCTCGCAAAGCGGGACGAATTCGAGCGCGTCAAATTCGGTGAGGAGATTACGCACGAATTTCAGCTCCTGGGCACCCAGCACGACATGCCGGCCGTCGGCCGTCTCGTAGATGTTGTAGAAGCCACTGCCGCCGAATGTCCGCTCATGCTTGACCACTGGCGGGCGGCGATGTGCAAACACATCGCCCAGCACATTCGCGGTCCAGGCCATCAGCGTGTCGTACATGGCGATATCGAGGTAATCGCCGCGGCCGGTCTTTTCGCGCCGGTAAAGCGCCATGGCAATGGCGGCCAGCGAGGACAGCGATGCGGTCGCGTCGGCCGCCGGAATGTGCGGCATGGTCGGTTTGCCGTCGTTGCCGAGATTGCAGCTCACGAGTCCGGTAAAGGCTTCGACCCCAAGATCATGGGCGGGAAGGTCCCGATACGGTCCGTCCTGGCCAAACGCGGCGATACTGCAGTAGATGATGCGTGGGTTGAGCGCTGCAACGACCTCATAGCCCACGCCCAGCCTGTCGACCACGCCCGGGCGAAATGCCTCGACGAATACGTCTGCCTGCGATGCCAGTCGCAACAAGGCAGCGCGACCGGCCGGGTTCTTGAGGTTGATGCAGACGCTTTTCTTGCCACGATGGGTGTTGCGGAAATAAACCGACGTACCGTCCTGCTCGGCGCCGATATGGCGGTTGGGTTCACCTTCACCGGGAGGTTCGACCTTGATGACCTCTGCGCCATGGTCGGCCATGGCCTGGGTCATCAGCGGGCCGGGCAGGAACAAGGAAAGATCCAGGACCTTGACGCCATCGAGCTTCATGCTCAGATCACCGCGCTTTTTTTCAGTTCCGAGAGTTCGTCGGCGCTGATTCCAATTTCGCCAAGTACGTCCGCAGTGTCGGCACCGAGGGCAGCTGCCGGCGCCATCGGCAGACGTTCGCGGTCGAGCCTGATCGGATTGGCAAGCGCACGAAAATTCGCTCGCTGCGGATGCTGTACTTTGCGCAGCATGCCTATGCGTTCGACAAAAGGATTGTCGAGAGCCTGCGCCATGTCATAGACCGGCGCCGCCGGCAGCAAACCCTGTAGCCTCGACAGCCAGGTGGCGGTCGTTTCACGCGAGAACTCGCGATCAAGGAGTCCAGTCAGCTCGTCTCTGTGCCGCCGCCGCTGCTCGGCTCCGATGAAACGATCATCGGATGCAAGCGCTTCGTTGCCGAGCACGCCGAGCAGCGCCTGCCAGAACTTCTCTGTCATGCACATGATGAAGACCCAGCCGTCGGCGGTGCGAAACAATTGCACGGGCGTCGCAGACGGGTGCGAACTGCGCGGCAGGCGGCCGGTGAGGGTGCCTTCATTGAGGTACCAACTACCGGGATAGGTCAGTTGATGCATTGCAACATCGAACAGACTGACGTCGACGTCGCCACCGCTGCCTGTCTTTTCGGCACCGCGCAGCGCTGCGAGTACCGCGAGAGCCGTGGTGATGCCGGTCATGAAATCGACGATCGACAGGCCCATGCGCGAGGGCGGTGAGCCGGGTTCTCCGGTCAGGCTCAGGTAACCCGCCTCCGCCTGCATCAGATAGTCATAGCCCGGCCAGGCGTAGCGCTCGTTGTCGCGGCCATAGGCCGTGAGATGGGCGCAGACGACGCGCGGATTGGCCGTGCGCAAATCGGCGTAGGTCAGGCCCAGTTTGGCCGGCTGGTCACCGCGAAGGTTGTGCATCACCGCGTCCGCGGTCTTCACCAGCCGCTGGAATATCTCGCGCCCGCGCGATGACTTCAGGTTGAGCGTGACGCTGCGCTTGTTGAAATTGAAGGTTTGAAAGAAGTGGCTGTCATGCGCGCCAAGAAAATGTGGTCCCATGCTGCGAGTTGCGTCGCCGCCCTGCTCGCGACTTTCAATCTTGATGACTTCAGCGCCGAGGTCGGCCAGGTACATCGAACCGAAGGGGCCTGCTCCGAAATTCTCGAGCGTCAAAATGCGTAGGCCCGCGAGCGGACTTTTCATATCGGATTTCGCTCGAGCAGCTGTCGGGCGATGATGATGCGTTGCATTTCGTTCGTGCCTTCGCCGATGCACATCAGCGGCGCATCGCGGTAATAGCGTTCGACATCGAATTCGGTCGAATAGCTGTAGCCACCAAATATTCGCATTGCCTCGAGACTGTTGGTGACGCCCGCCTCGGAGGCGAACAGCTTGGCCATGCCTGCCTCCAGGTCACAGCGTTCGCCGCTGTCGTACTTGCCTGCCGCCTGTTCGATCAGGAGACGGGCCGCCTCCACGCGCGTTGCCATATCCGCGAGTTTCAGTTGTATCGCCTGGTGCTGTGCGATGGGTTTGCCAAAGGTCTGGCGTTCCTGGGCATAGCGCAGTGCATCCCGCAACGCGCCGGCGGCGATGCCGGCGCCACGGGCCGCGACATTGATCCTTCCCAGAGCCAGACCGCTGACGGCGTGATGGAAACCATGTCCTTCCAGGCCGCCGATCAACTGTTGCGACGAAAGAGCGAAGTTGTCGAAAACGAGTTCGGCACTGTCGATGGCCTTGTAGCCGAGTTTGCGCAGCTTCTTGCCAACGCTGAATCCAGTGCCTTTCTCACACAGGAACATGCTCATGCCTTTGTGCCGCGGCATGGCCTGGGGGTTGGTCTTCACGAGCACCGCAAAGCAACTGCCGTAGACGCCGTTGGTAATCCAGGTTTTCGTGCCATTGATCACATAATCGTCGCCGCGACGGGTCGCTGTGCTGCGTATGCCTTGCAGATCGGTGCCCGCATTGGGTTCCGTGAGTCCTATGCCACCGCGCAGTTCGCCGCTCGCGAAACGCGGCAGATAGCGCGCTTTCTGCTCCGCCGTCCCAAAGCGCTCGACGCACGCCGCCATGATGAGGTGCGAGTTGAAGATGCCGACAGGCGCCATCCAAACGGACGCCATCGATGCGACGATGCGCGCATAGGTACTGGCTGACAGGCCGAGGCCACCAAACTCGGTACTGATCGTGGCGCCGAACAGGCCCAGCGATTTCATCTGCTCGACGAGCTCGCTCGGGTACTCGTCGGCGTGGTCGTAGCGCTTGGCGATGGGCTTGACCTCGCGCTCGAGCCAGCGCTCGATGCTGTCCAGAATCTCGCCATCGGCGTCGCTTGCTCGCTCAATTGCCGGATTGCTTGCCACGCGTTCGTCCTCGGGTTAGTAGTCGATTCGGTCTTCGACCGAATGGCCGCGCTTCGCGATGAGCATCACACGGTCGAAGCGGCATACTTCCATCCGGTTCTGGTTGTAGCCGATGGAGCGTACCGACACGATGCCGGCACCCGGACGCGATTTCGACTCGCGTATCTCGAGGACCTCGGACTCTGCATACAGCGTATCGCCCGGGTAAACCGGATGGGGCAAGGAGATCTCCCGCCAGCCAAGATTCGCAATCGCCTTCTGGCTGACATCCGAGACGCTCATGCCAACGATGATCGCCACCGTCAGCGGGCTCGCAACGATGCAACGGCCGAACTCGCTCGCTTTTCCATATTCGTGATCGAAATGCAGTGGGTGCGTATTCATCGTGAGCAGGGTAAACCAGGTATTGTCCGATTCGCTGATCGTCCGGCCGGGGCGGTGCTCGTAGACATCGCCCACGTTGAAGTCTTCGAAATAGCGTCCAAATGACTCGCGAAATCGCTGTTTTCCCAATGATTTACTGGATTGGCTCATGAGTAGGATGCCGCCAGGTAAGCGCCGCGCGGCACCGGCGGAGAAACCGCAGCTTGTACGGACAAATGCTAGGTTGCGACAATAGCCACTGTCAATGCATCCGCCGTAACGCAACCATTGGCCGAGCACATGAGCGAATTGACCTCGAACCAGTCCCGCCAACCGCGCTACCGGGTATTGGCGGATCTCCTGATTGGCGAAATCCGGGCGGGACAGCTCGCAGTTGGGGAGACCATGCCCGGCGAGCACGAACTCGTGCAGCGGTTTTCAGTCTCGCGCCACACGGTGCGTGAGGCTTTGCGCGTGCTGACAGGGCTGGGCCTGATCGACCGGCAGCAGGGTATAGGCACGGTCGTACGCTCGCGCGATTCGACGGTCGGTTACACCCATACGGCTCACGCGCCGAAGGATTTGCTCCAGTATCCGGCCGATAGCCAGCTGCGGGTGGTCAATTCCGGGATGGTCAAGCTCAATCGTCGCCTGGCGAAGTTGATGGGTGCAACGGTGGGTAGCAGCTGGCTGCGGATAGGGAGCTTGCGCACCTTCAAGCTTCAAAAGCGTCCCTTGTGCTGGACCGACATCTATCTCATTCCAGAATATGCCGAAGCGTTGCAGCTGATCGGCAAGCGGCAGATACCCGTGTACGAATTGATCGAAAAACGCTTCGGCGAGAAAATCGAGAGCGTGCACATCGATGTCGAGGCATCGACATTGTCAGGGCAGCTGGCTGCGACGCTCGACGTCCAACCAGGCAGCGCGTCGCTACGCATCGTGCGTCGATACACAGGTAAGTCGAAGCGGGTCTTCGAGGTGTCGGTAGCGGAACATCCCGCGGATCGCTACAGGTTTGCGCTTGAACTCAACCGCGACTGGCGCGCGCAGCGTGCGTGGAACAAAGGGGCCTAGCTGGAACCCCGCCTGCGACGCTCACGATCGATCAGGAGCACGCCACCTACGACGGCGACTACTCCGAACCATTGGCCGGTCGTTATTCGCTCATCGAGCAACAGCCAACCCAGCGCTATGGTGGTCGGCGGACCCACTGCGGACACGACGGCGGCGGCACTCGCGCCGATGCGGCGCACGCCCTCCGCCTGAAGCAACGCCGGGAACACCATGCAGACGACCGATATCAGCAACAGCAATAGCCAGACATCGCCGCCATAGCGCGGTACTGCGGCAAAATGGCCACGGAGCGTCAGATGCGCGCCGAGCGCCAGCGCAGATGCCGACATCGAGTACATCGTAAAACGTACGCTGCCGATCTGGCGGACACAACTCTCTGCGGCAATGTAATAGATCGCATAGGTGGCGGCGGAAAAGAGCACCAGCAAGCCTCCGACCAGGTTCGCCTCGAGGACGTGACTGTGCCAACCGCCGACCGCCAGGAACACGCCGAGGTAGGCGAGAAGGGCCGCCAGCGCTTCGGCCGCCGTCGGCAGACGGCGCCGCAACGCCGCCTGCAGGACAACCACGACCGCAGGATAGGAAAAAATGATCGCGCGCTCGATACTCGCATCGATCATGGTGAGCGCATAGAAATTGGCGAGCGCTCCGAGGTAGTAGCACAGGACCCCGGCGACCGAGGCAGTGATTGCCGCACGGCGCGGCGTCATCATGAGCGATTTGCCGCCATGGCGCGCCGCTGCCAGACCGATGAAGGCGGGCATGGCAATCAAAGCGCGCAACCCCGTGATCGACTCGAAGTCGACGCCGCGCGCAAGCAGCAGTTTTGCGACGATGCCCTTGCAGGCGAACAGCATGGCGCCGAGCATTGCCGCGCCTGCGCCGATCAGCCACCAGCGCCGATCGCTGGTCGCTGGATCAGTCATGGCGCGCTCGCGAGGTCGTGAAATTGCACAAAGTCGGTAATGGCCAGACGCGCTGGTTGGTAGGCGTTTACATGTGCGTCCGCATCCGCATAGCCCATGGACATGCCGCAGACCAGGGCATGTTCCGGGCCCACGCCAAGTTGCGCACGCACGATTTCATGTGCCTGCAGCCACGCCGCCTGCGCACAGGTGGCGAGCCCATGCTCGCGTGCCAGTAGCATGAATTCGCCAAGAAAGATCCCGTAGTCGACCCAGCTGCCGAGCGCAAGCTTCCGGTCGATGAAAAAGAACAGGCCGACTGGTGCTCCGAAGAAACTGAAATTGCGCAATGCGTGCTCGCCGCTCGCGGTGCGATCGCCTTTCTGCACGCCGAGGTGGCCATAAAGGCCCCATCCGCAGTTGCGGCGTCGCGCCAAATAGGGCTCGGGAATCACATCACCGTAGTAATTCCAGTCGCGGCTGCCTTGCGTACCATTGCGCATGGCTTCGCTCGCGCGGGCCGCGAGCGCGTCGCGGGCGGCGCCCGTCACCACGTGCACCTGCCAGGGTTGGATATTGCTGCCGCTCGGCGCAAAGCGGGCTGCATCGAGGATGGCTTCGATAGTGTGCCGCTCTACCGGGCGGGAGAGAAATGCGCGAATCGAACGTCGCGAACGTACTGCATCGCTGACGATCAAGTGACCTCGGCGATGACTTCGTCGGTGCTGGCGACCCGGCCCCAAAGGCGACGAAAGGTCCTGAGGTAGGCATCCTGCATTTCGTCGCTGCAGGTGCCGGTCGCGTCGCTGACGATAACAACGCCGTACTGGCGGTCCGCCGCTTCCATGGCTGTCATGCCGACGCAATTGTTCGTCGATACGCCGACGACCACGATCTCGCTGATGCCCATGCTCTTCAAATGCGCATCGATCGCCGTGGAGCCGAACGCGCCCATGGTCGTCTTGTTCAGTACCAGCTCGCCGGGTTGCGGGGCAAGGGCCGGGACGATCTCGTGCTCGGCCTCGCCGGCGCGATTGTTGGTGGCCACCAGCCAATCCTTGAGATGCACCGGTGCATCGCTGAAATCGCGCAGATTGCTGCCATAGGTAACGTAGATGAGGCGGACTCCTGCTTTGCGAAAGCTTGCCGCGAGGCGGGCGATATTGGGAATGATGACATTCTCGATGCGCGCAAACCGGTACTCGGCATCAGCCAGCTTGCCCTGCGACGCCAGCAATTTGCCGAGGCCGTGCGCACGACTTCCGCTCGCGTTCTGCATGTCGACTATGACCAATGCGGTCGTGTCGCGCGATAGATTCACAGGGCGCGTGTAATCGTCGATGTAGGTTGGCGATGTCGTGCTCATGGTGGCGAATGTAGCCTATCGGGTTGCAGCTCGCACGGCGCATGACAAGCTCTCGAGCGTCGCGGCGAAGCCCGCCATGATACAAACCTCGCCGAGGTTGTCGAGGTGCGCTGCAGCGAGCGGAGGGCTTGCCGAGATGAGCATCAGGATGCCGCCTGCCATCAGCCAGAACGAGCGGCAGCGGCAGGAGACCGCGATGCCGCAGCCGATTACGACGAGGCATACGATGATGGGTACCAGCGGTGGGCCGCCGGCGACGACCAACCAAGGGTCGAAGCAGCTCGTGCCGGCTCGCACTGCACTCGAGTAGCGGATCACGCCTGGTTCGCAGACGGCATGTATTTCGACATTCCAGAAATGTGGCGCCTCGCAAGCCATGAGTGCCAAGGTCAGCAGGCCGAAAGTGCCAGTGAACGGTCGTCCATGGCCGCGCGCAAATCCGCAACGCTGCAGGATTGCGCCGCAGGCCAGCACCAGCCAGCTGCCGAACAGCCAATGGCCCCAGAACCGCGGCCAGGACAGCGCGAGCAGCGTCGGTCCCGGGCCGATCCATGCCCCGGCCGCAATGACCCAATTGTCATAGACAAGAAGGGCCTGCGGCACCATCAGTACCAATGCGGCCGGATCCCGCGATCTGCGAAAATAACGCAACAGCCAGATCAGCAACGCGCACTGCAAGCAGCCGTAGATGACGAATGCGGCGTTCACGGCAATTCTCTGGCAGGGTTTGCGGTGTGGGGTGCAACCGCGAGCAATAGCACGACGCGCGCGATGACCGCCGTGCGTTTGGACAGAACGAGACGCTTGCCACGGTGCGGATCGCGCATGTAGTTTGAGTCGAACTGTGAATCGGGAGTGAAAAGAATGCCTGGACCGCTTGCAGGAGTGCGCGTCGTCGAAATGACCAGCGTGGTGCTGGGGCCATTCGCGAGCCAGATGCTGGCCGACATGGGTGCCGAGGTGATCAAGGTGGAAGCACCGCGCGGCGACAGCAATCGATCGTTGGGCGCTGCGCGTAATCCTGGCATGGCGGCCCTTTACCTCACCTGCAACCGCAACAAGCGCAGCATCGTGCTCGATCTGACCAAGCCCGCCGCGCGTTCAGCATTGCTGGCGCTTATCCGCAATGCCGATGTTTTTTTTCACAACAACCGACCGCAGGTGATGACCAAGCTGGGGCTCACCTACGAGCATATGCGCAAGGAGAATGCACGCATTATCTATTGCGGAGCCTATGGTTATTCGAAACGCGGCCCTTACGGTGCGCTCGGTGCGCTCGATGATTCCATCCAGGCGGTCAGCGGAATCGCGATGCTCAACAAGCTGGTCCTGGGCGAGCCGCGTTACCTGCCAACCGTGGTCGCGGACAAGACGACGGCGCTCACCGCCGTGTACGCGATCATTGCCGCGCTCTACCATCGCGAGCGCAGCGGCCAGGGACAGGAAATCGAAGTGCCGATGTTCGAAACCATGGTGCATTTCGTGATGGCCGAGCACTTGTGGGGCAATGCCTTCGAGCCACCGCTGGGTCCACCCGGCTATACACGGCTCATGAGCGTGCATCGCAAGCCCTACCAGACCAAAGACGGCTATATCGCGATACTGCCGTATCTCGATTCTCACTGGGAGAAATTCTGCCGCCTGACGAATCGCGAAGACCTGTTGGCCGATGCGCGCTTCAAGACGCTCGCGGATCGGGTACGCAATATCGACGACACGTATTCGGAAACGGGGCGCATCATGGCGACGCGCACCACGGCTGAGTGGCTCGAACTGTTCGACAAATCGGGCGTACCGACCATTGTCGTCAATACGCTCGAGGACCTGATCACTGATCCACATCTGCAGGCCGTCGGATTCTGGCAGGAAGCCCAGCATCCGACCGAGGGGCACCTGCGCATGGCGAGCTTCCCGGTCAATTTCGCAGTCACTCCGGCAGCCAACTCGCGTCCCGCACCGCGTCTCGGTGAACATACCCGCGAGGTCCTGGGCGAAGCAGGCCTTGATGCCAAGGCTGTCGAGGAATTGCTCGCAAGCGGAGCTGCGCTCGATGATAGCCAGGTGCGCCTGAGCGGTCCGACCGAAAGTTCTGCCTAGTTGCGCTTGGCTCTTGTCGCGCGCAACCTGGCGGTCGCGTTGCGCGCCGATGCTCAGCCGCGCAGCGCGGTCGCAGCGAAACTGGCCCGGGTCTCCAAAGCGGTGCAGAGTTTTTCCAGCCGCATCGCTTCGGCGGTGTAGGCCTGGTCTGCAAATCGGAAAAGCAGATAGGAATTGGCGCAGACGGCTGCGATGTCGGCAAGCGTCAGCGACTCGCCGGCAACGAATGCGTGACGCGCGAGCTGCGTGTCGAGCCAGGCAATACCGCGTTGAATCTTGTTGCTCTGGCGTTCGACCCAGGCGCTGCTGCGCAACGGCTCGGGTCGCAGCATTTCCATCCGGATGAGAACGGCAGCATCCATGATGCCATCGGCGATCGCCTCGGCTTGTTGAACGGCCATCGATTCTTCGGGTGCGGCGGGCAACAATCGTTCGCCCTGTCCACGCTGGTCGAGCCAGGCGCAAATCAGCGACGAATCGATCAGTGTCTTGCCGTCGTCCCTGACCAGTACCGGGACTTTTCCAAGGGGATTGACCGCTGTGATGTGGGTCGCGTGACCGAGTGGCGGATCTTCAATGATCTCGAGCGGCAACTGGTGCTCCGCCGCGACGATACGCACTTTGCGCACGAATGGACTGCTGTAGGTGCCAATCAGCTTCATGAAGCGAGTCCGTACACGCGCATCGCGTTGTCACGCATGAATTTCCTGTAGGCCGCTGGCCGAATGCCAAGTGCATCGATCTCGCTGCGCGTGCGTTCGAAACCGAGCACCGGGAAATCTGTTCCGAACATGACCTTGTCCTGGCCATAGGTGTTGATGTAGTTGATGAAGCTGGCAGGCCAGTACTTCGGGCTGTGCGCATCGGATCCGATGTAAACATTCGGGTGCTTCCAGGCCATCGCGATCATCTCGTCCGTCCAGGGGATACCGACGTGAATGCCAACCAGCTTCAGTTCCGGGAAATCACAGGCAATGCCATCGAGCAGTATCGGCCGGCCGACGCTGCGCAGCGGTTGCTCCTTCGCGTAGACCATGGACTGCCCGACCTGCATCTGGATCGGGATGTCGAGTTCGCAGCACTTGGCGTAGAACGGGTAGTAGCGCGCGTGGTCGGGCGGCAGATCAAACCAGTGCGGGTAGACATGCGCGCCGACGAAACCCAGATCCTTCACGGCGCGCTCGAGTGCACGTACGCCGCGCATACCTTCGTAGGGATCGATACCCGCCATGGCAGAGAATCGCTGCGGATATTGTTCGACTGCCCTCGCGACGACTTCGTAGGGCAGATGAAACGAACCGGGCAGTCCCTGCCGCCCAGCCTTCGGAGCAAACAGCAGCGCACGTTCAATTCCTGCTGCATCCATCTGACGCAGCATGTCGGTGAGCGACACGCCCTGCATATCGGTCTTTGATTTCATCTTGCCGGCGAAAAATTCTTCCTGCCAGCCTGGGCGATGAGACAGGGCCTCTGGCGTCCAGATGCCGCTCACGATGTCGATGGCCGCCACTTCGCCAACCAGTGCGTTCTCGCTCAAGGGATCATCTCCTGCACCACCCGGCCTGCGCCGCAGCTGCTGTTGCAATAATACAACATCCATGAAAACAACGAAATGTACGGACAATCAAGGCCTTGGCTATTTTTCATACCCTATTAGGCGGCGCAGGGGCGATCATCGGCAAAATTGAAGAGTCGGCTGCCCACCTGTCGGCGCCGAAATCCCATGGTTGCTCGGAAACCACCATGCTAGGATCGGCCGTCGCGTTTCGATCCGATCCTACCTAAATGACGTCCAGGGGAGCTGCAACATCATGAATTCCGTCCCGAATTCACTCAGGAAGGTCTTGTGCATTTCGTTGGGCCTGGGTTTGTCCGGCATGGCTTCTGCGCCTGCATGGTCGCAGGGCGCCAATGCCAACGACGATTTGCAGGAAGTCGTCATCACCACAGCGCGTCAACGCGAGGAAGCCTTGCAGGACGTACCGGCAACCATCACCGCGATCACCGCCGATACGCTGGAAGCAGCGTCGGTCGAACGTGCCGGCGATTTCGTACGCCTCACGCCGGGCGTATCGCTCGTGCAGACCGCCGAAGTTGCCGATGCCCAGGTCAATATCCGCGGCATCAATGGCGCGCGCGATGCCGAGAACAGCTTTGCCTTGATCATCGACGGCGTGTTGCAGACCAATCCCGCCGCCTTCAACCGCGAATACGCCGATCTCAAGCAGATCGAAATCGTGAAAGGCCCGCAGGGTGCCATCTACGGTCGCAATGCGGCGGCAGGCGCCATCATCGTCACGACGACCAAGCCCACGGACGAATTTACCGGCGACTTCAAGGTCGGCTACGGAGAGGACAACACGCTGACCGGTTCGGCCGTGCTGTCCGGGCCCATGTCCGATCGCGCCGGCTGGAAAGTCGCTGCGGACTATCGCAAGACGGACGGATTCTTCCGCAACAGTTTCCTTGGCCGTGACGATGCGGTCGATTACTTCAAGGGTTGGAATATCACGGGCCGGTTCCTCTTCGAACCCACCGAGAGCTCGACGCTCGATATCAAGGCGCATGCTGGCGACGTCGAGGCCGCATCGATCTCGTTCAATGCCGACTTCCTGGTGCCGGGACTGGTGTTCTCGGGGCTGCCCAATGCGCAGCTCTTCGACGAAGACGTCAATACGCACGACTTCAACTTTGTAAACAACGTCTTCCCATACAACAACCAGGAGTCGAAGGATCTGTCGGTCAAGTACGACGCCGACCTGTCATTCGGCAAGCTGACCCTGTGGGCGCTCTATAGCGACATTCAGAACGATTTTGGCTCGGATGGTACCAGCGCCTCCTACGGCTTCTTCAACGCGGACCCGAATTGCCAGCAGTCTGCGGCCGACGTGTTCAATGCCGGGTTTGCGCTGCCGCCACCCCAGATCATTTTCTTCGCTGCACCCAATACCGTTCCGGCGGCCATATTCGGACCTTATACCCCGACCCGCTGCGACGGAACGCAATACCAGGTTCGCAACCAAAAGGACTACAGCTTCGAGGCACGCATTGCGTCGTCGGGCGATCAGCGCCTGCGCTGGCTGGCGGGCGTCTACTACCTCAACATCGATCGCGAAGTCGGCATCAGCACCGGCATCGACAGCGGGGTCGGTGTCGTGCCGACGTTGTTCATTCCGGCCGGGCAGCCGAATTCGACCGAACAGCTCGTATGGGACAACTTCAAGAGCGATATCTACGCGGCCTTCGGCAGTATTTCCTATGACCTGACCGATACGCTCGAGCTTGCGGTGGCCGCGCGTTACGATACAGAGGAGCGCAAGGTCCATAACCTGGTACCGACTGCTGCCCGCACGATTTACTTCGACTACGACCCGTTCGATAACGCCTTCGTCGGCAATGCGCCCTTGAACCCTGCGCTCAATCCGACAATCAATCCGTCCGGCGTCATCAACGATCGCAGCCGCACGTTCTCGCAGTTCGAGCCGAAGGTTTCGCTCACCTGGGAGGCATCGTCTGAGTGGACTTTCTATGGCAACTGGGGCGTCGGCTTCAAAAGCGGTGGTTTCAACAACGGTGGGTCGGCTGCGACAGTTGACCTGTTCATCAACTGTTTCACGGGCCGCGGACCGAATGGCGAACTCAACAACTGCTCGGCGGCAAGCCCCGTGCCGCAGTATCGCAGCGTGATCGTGCGTGACGATTACGACAAGGAAAAATCGAGCGCCGCTGAGCTCGGCTTCAAGGCGCAGTTGCTCGACCGCCGCCTGTCGCTCGAGACGTCTTTGTTCTACACCCAGGTCGATGACATGCAGTTCTTCGAATTCCTGGTCGGGCAGTTCGGCCTGTTGCGCGTTGTGAACAACATCGACAAGGTCGACATCCAGGGCATTGAAGTCGGCGCGAGTTTCCGCGTCAATCACATGCTCAGCCTTGTCGGTGGCTACAGCCGGGTGCAGAGCGAGATCAAGCAAAATACGTCGCGTCCTGCGTCAGTGGGCAATGAGTCTCCCTACACGCCCGGCTATACGGCCACGCTGGGTGCGGAGTTCAATGCACCAATAGGTTCGGGCGACTGGGAATTCAAGGCGAGCGCCTACTGGAACCAGGTGGGTCCCACCTGGTTCCACGTGATCCAGGCGCAGGACAACCAAACGGTGGCATTTGGTACGGCCAACTTCACCAATGGCGAGCGCGACCGGTTCTCGACGGTCGATGCTCGACTGGCACTGACCTCACGCAACTGGTCTTTCGCGCTCATTGGCAAGAACATCACCGACGAGAAATTCCTGCAGGAAGTAATTCCTGCGCCGGAATTCGGTGGCGCCTTCATCCACCCGGGTGCCGAGCGGCGCCTGTCGGTTGAGGTCGGCTACAAGTTCTAGCCGCGAACGACCCCCGAGTCAGGAAACGCCGGCCTCGCGCCGGCGTTTTCTTTGTAGAATCGCGATCGCGATGAACCGCGAGCAGATCCAGTTCCCGCCCCAGCATGCGGCCTTGCGCGACGATGTGCACCTGCTCGGCGGCATGGTCGGCGAAATCGTCCGCGAGCAGGGTGGCGATGCGCTTTTCGCGCTGGTCGAAGGCGACCGTCGCACCGCCATTCGCCGTCGTGGCGGTGATTCCAATGCGGCGGTGGACCTTGCCGTTCGGGTCAAAGCACGGCCGCCTACCGAGGCGCGCGACCTCGTGCGCGCGTTTTCGTTGTGGTTTCAGGCCGTCAACCTTGCGGAAAAGGTTCATAGAATCCGCCGCCGCCGCGAGTATTTTCTTGCCGACACCACCCGTCCCCAGCCCGGTGGCGTGCAGGCGGCGTTCGAGAAGCTCAAGCGCGCAGGACTCGATTTCGACGCGGTGCTGGCGCTGCTGCGCCGGCTGCGCATCGAGCCCGTGTTTGCAGCGCACCCTACCGAATCCACACGACGTACTGTGCTGCGCCGCCAGTTGCGGGTGGCGCAGCTGTTGTTCGATCGCATCGATCCGACACTCACGCCGCCCGAGGAGCACACGCTGTGTGAACAGATACGCAGTGAGCTCACGACGGCCTGGCAGACCGAGGAGTATCCACGCGAGCGGCTCATGGTCGCCGATGAGCGCGAGCACGTGCTCTTCTACCTGGTCGAGGTGCTTTACCGAATCGTCCCGGGATTCTATGAAGAAATCGCGACGGCGATGCAGCGCACTTTTGCCCGCGAGGTCGACGCGCTTGATCTGCCCTCGATATTGTCTTTCGGCACCTGGGTGGGCGGCGACATGGACGGCAATCCGGACGTCAACGCCAAGACGATACGCGAAACCCTGGCTCGCCAGAAGCGCGTCGTCATCAACGCCTATTTCGGTGAGTGCCAGGCACTGGCAGAAAAACTCTCGCAGAGCGCAGGCCGCGTCGGCGTGTCCGCCGACCTTGCGCAGCGACTCGACGAGTATTCGCGATTGTTTCCGGCGGCGCGTTCAGCGGTGCCGGCGCGGCATGACCGCATGCCCTATCGCGCGTGGTTCCTGCAGGTCGCTGAGCGGCTGCGGCGCACGTACGACGGCGCATCCAATGCCTACGAAAGCGCCGATCAGTTCAGGATCGACATCAACCTGGCTGCTGCGAGCCTCAAGGACAACCGCGGCACCCATGCCGGCTATTTTGCGGTGAGCCGGTTGCTGCGCCGAATCGATACTTTTGGGTTTCACCTGGCGACGCTCGATGTACGCCAGCACAGCGACGTGCACCACGCGGTGCTGGCCAATGGCCTCGCCCTGAGCGACTGGCAGTCCTCGCCGACAGCCAGGCGCCACGACTATCTGGTGGATGCCATCGAACGCGATCTCGGGCCGCGCGTTGAACTTTCGGCGCTCGGGCGGCGCACGCTCGCTGTGTTCGACGCCATGTTGATGGCGCGCAAACAATATGGCGAGGCTGCGGTCGGCTACTACATTGTGAGTGGCGCGCGGCATGCGGACGACGTTCTGGCACCGCTCCTGTTGGCGCGCTGGGCGGAGGCCTACGATCGCGGCAGCGGCCAGGTGCCCATCGACATCGCACCGCTGTTCGAGTCCATCGACAGCCTCGAGGGCTGCGGCGAGACGATCGGCATCCTGCTCGCCGATCGCGTCTATCGCGCCCACCTGGCTGCCCGCGATCGCACGCAGTGTGCACTGGTCGGTTACTCGGACAGCAATAAGGAAGCCGGCATCTGCGCGTCGCGCTTCGCAGTACTTCGGGCACAGCAGACGCTCGCGTCGCGGCTGCACATGGCGCAGGACGAGCTCGTGGTCTTCCATGCGCGCGGCGGCAGCATAGCGCGGGGAGGTGATCGCATCGACGAGCTGGTACGGTCCGTGCCGACCGAAGCGGTCGGTGGTGTCCTGCGTTTCACCGAGCAGGGCGAAATCGTCAACCAGAACTATGGCCTCCGGCCGATTGCGCTGCGCACCATGGAGCGGGCGTTTCACTCGCTGGCCGAATCGCTCGCCGGCAGGGAAACCGCCGCGGCTGCGAATGCCGAGGCCAAACGGCAGGAAATGGCCCAGCACCTCGCGCGCACTTCGGCCGTTTTCTATCGCGGGCAAGTCCACGCCAACAAGGACTTCCAGGCGTTCTTTGAACAGGCGACACCTATCGATGTCATCGAGCGCATGCAGATCGGCTCGCGACTTGCCCGGCGGGAACAGGTGGCCGGCCTTGCGGGCCTGCGTGCCGTACCCTGGGTGTTTGCCTGGTCGCAGCCGCGTTACATGTTGCCCGGATGGTTCGCTGCCGGCACTGGGCTCAAGGCCCTGCTCGAGGCGACAGGCATCGAGCGACTGCGCGAGACGTACGCGTCCTGGCCCTTCTTCCACAACATGGTGGACGACGTGGAAATCATGCTCGCGCGCGCGGATCTTGCCATTGCCGAGCAGTACCTGCCGCTGGTTTCGAAGACCCTGCGGTCGCAGCACGAGATCATCAAACGTGAGTTCGATCTCGCACGACTGATGATCTTGCAGATCAAGGATTGTGCCGAGCTGCTCGATTCCGACCAGACCCAGCAGCGTGCAGTGCAACTTCGCAATCCCTATGTCGATCCGATGAATCTGATGCAGGTTGACCTGTTGCAGCGGTGGCGCGAAAGTGATCGCCAGGACCGCGATTTGTTCGCGGCCTTGCTGGCGAGCATCAGCGGCATTGCGCAGGGCCTGCAAACCACTGGCTGATAGACGACAGGCGAGGCGATCACATGCAGCGACGGCAATTCATCAAGGTGGCGGCCAGCGCGAGCGGCGGGATGCTGGTCAGTTGTTCGTTGCCGCTACCCGGGCTACCTGATACGCCGCCGGAAGTTGCTGCCCCACAACGTATCGACTTCAACGCCTACTTGCAGATCGAGACCGATGGTACCGTTCATATCACCTGTCCGCAGTCCGAACTCGGTCAGGGTGTCCTCGACGGTCTGCCGCGGCTGGTCGCCGAGGAGCTCGATGCCGACTGGGCGAGCGTGCATGTCCACCTGCCCCAGGCCGACGATGCATTGCGCAGCCCCGTAACCAAACGCCAGCGCACGGCTGCGAGTCAATCGGTGCAGAGTTACTTCGATGTGATGCGCCAGATGGGTGCCACCGCGCGCCTGCAACTCGTCAGTGAGGCTGCCGCGCGTTGGGGTATCACGGTTGACGCCTGCCGGACCGAAGCGTCCCAGGTCATCGATGAGGCGACCGGGAGAAAGTTCGGCTATGGCGAGCTTTGCACGGCGGCCGCACTGCGTAGCGCAGGCACGCCGGTATTGAAAGACAGGTCGCAATATCGCCTGCTCGGAACGCGTCAGCCGCGCAAGGATACGCCGGGCAAATGCGACGGTTCGGCCGAGTTCGGTCTCGACCTGCAACTGCCGGGCTTGCGTTATGCGGTGGTCAGGCGTTCGACCGCGGTGGCAGCCACCGTGAAGGATTACGACAAGGAGGCAGCCCTGGCGCTGCCAGGCGTCGAAGCGCTGGTTGCGCTTCGCGAGGGCGTGGCAGTCATAGCCGATTCGACCTACCGCGCGATGCGCGCTGCAGCAGCATTGCGGATCGAATTCGACGAGAGTGCGAGTGCCATGGTCGACAGCGACGCCTGGACGGACGAAGTGCGCCGGGCGCTCGACGATCAGTCGCGTGCCAGGCCCGGAAGGCAGATCTTCAGCCCGCGCGCCTACGATGTCGAACGGACGCGGCAGATTTTCGACAAAGCATCGCGCCGCCTCAGCTATGAGTATTCAGTGCCGTTCCTGGCGCATGCGGCGATGGAGCCACTCAACGCCACCGTCCTGGTCGGCGATGGCAAGGTGGAGATCTGGGCGCCGACGCAGCAGCCCGACCGGCTGCGCGATCTGGCCGCGACGATGTGCGATGTCGACGTGGCCAATGTGCGCGTCAACGTGTTGCTCGCGGGCGGAGGATTCGGCCGCAAGCACGACCTCGACTTCACGCGTCAAGCGATCGAGATTGCCCTGGCACGACCGGGCACGCCCATCAAGCTGACCTGGACCCGCGAGCAGGATTTCCAGCACGACCGCTATCGACCAGGCTACGGTGCGCGCTTCGAGGTGGCTCTGGATTCGCGCAACAAGGTGACCAGTCTGCGCGCGCGCAGCGCAGGCATCGACGTGTGGAAGTCGATCTACGGTACGCCATTCAAAGGCATGGCAGATCCGATCTCCGTGACCCTGCTGATCAATGACATGTACGATCTCCCGGACAGCTACAGCGATTTCGTCGCCGTCGACTGGCCGGTGCCCGTCGGTACCTGGCGGTCGGTGTCGAGTTCGATGAATTGCTTTTTCTTCGAAAGCGCGCTCGATGAACTGGCGTTGGATCTCGGCAAGGATCCGCTGCAGTTGCGACTCGATTGGCTCGCGCAGCAGCCCCGCGCGCAGCGGGTGCTTCAGCTGGTGGCCGACAGGGCCGGCTGGTCGCAGACACTGCCCGCCGGTCAGGGACGGGGCATTGCATTCTCGCCAGGCTTCGGCAGCTTTTGCGCTGCCGCAATTCGTGTTGGAGTCGCGGGCAACCGGCTCTCGATCGCCGAAGTGCATCTTGCGATTGACTGCGGCCTTGCACTCGACCCAGGGACGGTCGAAGCACAGCTCGAAGGCGGCGCGGTGTTTGGGCTCACGGCGGCGATCGATGGCGAGATTCTCTTCTCGCAGGGGCGCTCCCGAGCGAGCAATTTCAATCTTGCGCCGATCATGCGCATGGCACAGCTGCCACCGATCAATGTGCACATCGTTCCGGGTGAGGCTGGACCTGGCGGTGTCGGCGAAGCGGGTGTACCGCCGGTGGCTCCGGCGCTCGCCAATGCCATTGCCGCTGCTGGCGGCAAGCGGCCACGCAGCCTGCCGGTGGCATCCGCCGGTTATCGATTCGTCTAGGGTCAGCCGGCCTAGTGCCGGCTTCCGACCGTATAGATACCGATGAAGCCGTCGGGATTGATTCCGAAGGCCAGATTCATGTTGAGCGTTTCCCTGAAACGAAACATGGGTATGCCATCATCGCCGAGCGCCTCGATGCGCCGCAGCCAGCGCGCCTCACGCTCGAAGTGCAGTGACCTGCCCGTGTCCGTCCCGCTGGTGGTCGCCGAGGCAAGACGCGGCCCCGGTTCGTGGAACATTTGCGCGATCGTGCGGTCCGTATGAACGGCGGGCGAGGCGAGTTGCGCGCTCGTCAAGGTCTCGGTGAGGTCCTCGGCCTGTGCGGTCGCACACCCCAGACCAAGCAGGATAATTGCGCAGCGGTGCAACTTGGCATGCATGCGGGCATCGTGCGCCGGGCGCGGTATCGGCGCCAGGGCCTGCGCCACACAACCCGGAATTTTCACGGTCAGGACGACATAAGCGTTCTGCCAGGTGACTTAAACCGACGGCGCCCGCGCTGCGTCTAACCATATTCGGGCGTGTGGCGTCGCATGACGCGACGCGTCATTGGGAGTAGAATTATGTCCATTCTTACGACCCGCCCGGCGACAGCCGCGGAGCATTGGTGAACACTCAATTCGAAGACCGTTCGGATGCGGCCGACCGCGTGACCGAACTCAAACGCTATCTGCCGGACAACCCCGTGGCGGGGCCGTCCGGGGGCTGGCTGCCCGGACTCAGTACGACGCAGCGGCGCATCGTCATCGCCGCCGTGGTTGCCTTGTTGCTGGTGCTCATCGCCTGGGCCGTCATGCGCAGTGGCGCGGGTGCGGCGGGCAAGGGCATGGCTGCGACAGATGATCGGCCGCTCATTACCGTCATTTCGGCCAGCCCGAAGAGTTTTGCGGCGACCGTCAGCGTGACCGGCACGATCAGCGCCCGGTTCGACATGCCGATCAGTGCCGAAGGCGAGGGTGGCCGTGTCGCTGCGCTCCTGGTCGAGGCGGGAGATCGCGTGCGCAAGGGCCAGGTACTGGCGCGCCTCGACATGTCCGTGTTGCGGCCGCAGGTGGCAAGTCTTGCCGCGGCACTCGAGGAGTCGCGCGCATCCTCATCGCTCGCAACGGCAGATTATGAGCGCGCGCAGGCCGTGGCGGGTACGGGCGCATTGTCTGCCGAGGAAGTCGAGCGGCGGCGTTCCAGCGCTCTGGCGGCAGCCGCCAAGGTCAAGGTTGCCGAAGCACAGCTCGCCGAGGCGCGAGCGCGCATGGGGCGAGCCGAAATCCGTGCCCCCGACGATGGCATTGTCCTTACCCGCTCGGCGGAAATCGGCCAGACGGTATCGGCGGGCAGCGGGCCGCTGTTTCGCCTCGCGCGTGACGGCGAAGTCGAATTGCGCGGACAGATTGCCGAGAAGGACATGCCACAGTTGCGACCCGACCAGCCTGTGCGGGTCTTCATAACCGGCGTCGACCAGCCTTTCGATGGCCGGGTGCGGCTGGTTGGTGCCGTCATCGATCCTGCGACCCGGCTCGGCGAGGTGCGTGTTGCTTTGCCATCGCATGCCGACCTTCGACCGGGCGCATTCGCCCGCGGCGAGATCACGGTGGACCAGTCGACGACACCGGTACTGCCGCAGACTGCCGTACTTGCCGACGAGGACGGTACCTACGTCATGATCGTCGATGCACAAAACAAGGTTGCCAAGCGCCAGGTGCGCACAGGCGGTACGCGTTCGGGTGGCGTCGTGATCAACACTGGCCTGAAGGGTGACGAACGCGTCGTCGCGACGGCGGCTGCTTTCCTGCGCGAAGGCGAGGAAGTGCGTATCGCCGACGAACCGGTACAGGCCGACGAACCGGCACAGCCGGGCGGAGGTGAGTCATGAGGCAGATCTCGGCCTGGGCGATTCGCAATCCGGTCAGTCCGGTCGTGTTGTTCGTCGTCCTGACTTTCGTCGGAATCGTTTCATTCATTCGATTGCCGATCAACCAGGATCCGGACGTGACTTTTCCGTTCGTCACGGTCAGCGTCACCCAGCCGGGTGCCGCGCCGGCGGAACTCGAGGCACAGGTAACCCAGAAAATCGAAGGTTCGGTCGCCAGCGTGATGGGCGTGCGCAACATCGTATCCATCGCGCGCGAAGGCAACACCTGGATGAACATCGAATTCGAGCTCGGTACGCCGCTCGACCGCGCCGTCAATGACGTGCGTGATGCGGTAGCGAAGATACGCGCCGATCTTCCTGAAGGCATCAATGAACCGGTCGTCCAGCGAATGGACATGGACGGCGGCGCCATCGCTTATTATGCCGTAGGCAGTACGGCCATGAGCCAGCAGGACCTCAGCTGGTTCGTCGACAACACCATCAGCAAGCGCTTGTTATCGATCGACGGTGTCGCCCAGGCCTCGCGCGGCGGCGGTGTCGATCGCGAGATGCGCGTCCTTCTCGACCCGTCGCGAATGCAGGCCCTTGGCATAACCGCGGTCGAGGTCAACAACCAGTTACGGCAACGCAATGTCGATGCGGCCGGCGGACGCGTGCAGGTCGGTGGCGGCGAACAGGCGATTCGCGTACTCGGCGGCGCGGGCTCGGCGGAGCAGCTTTCGGAAGTGCAGATCGCCGTTGCCGGCGGGCGCAATGTGCGCCTGGGCGACATCGCGGATGTTCGCGACAGCGTCGCCGAGCGGCGCACGATTTCGCGCTGGAATGGCCGCGAGGCGACCAACTTCGGTGTATTCAAGGCACGTGGGTCCTCGGATGTCGCCACCCTCGGGCGCGTCGAAGCTGAGCTTGCCAAGATTCGCACGCAATTCCCTGACGTACGCATCACGCGTGTTTTCACGACCGTCGATCATACGATGGCAAGCTACCACTCGGCGCTCTGGACGCTGTTCGAAGGTGCGCTGCTTGCGGTCGTGGTGGTGTTCCTGTTCCTGCGCGACTGGCGGTCCACGGCCCTGTCGGCCCTGGCCATACCTTTGTCGGCGATCCCGACTTTCGCCTTCATGCAGTGGATGGGCTTTACGTTGAATGGCGTGACGCTGCTCGCACTCTCGCTGGTCGCGGGCGTGCTGGTCGACGATGCCATTGTCGAGATCGAGAACATCGTACGCCACATGCGCATGGGTAAGGACGGCTATCGCGCGGCGCTCGAAGCTGCGGACGAAATCGGCCTTGCGGTGGTGGCAACCTCATCGACCATCATTGCGGTATTCCTTCCGGTCAGTTTCATGAGCGGCATCGTCGGGCAATATTTCAAGCAATTCGGATTGACGGTTGCTGCGGCAGTGTTTTTCTCGTTGCTGGTAGCGCGCCTCATTACACCGCTGCTCGCGGCATATTTCCTGAAGCCACACGAGAATCTCCGTTCGGCCGATGGACCGATCATGGAGCGCTATTTGCAGCTGCTCAAATGGTGCGCCCTGCATCGCTGGCGCACAGTCGCGGCCGGTACCGGTTTCTTCGCAGTCTCCATCGTGGCGCTCGCGATGTTGCCCCAGACCTTCATACCGCCGGGCGATTTTGGGACTTCGCAGTTGAACATCGAGTTGCCGCCCGGGGTCTTGCTCGATGACACGGCGCGCGTGTCCGATCAACTCGCCAAAATCATCCGCAAGCAGCCCGAAGTCACCGATGTCATCGAGTCGATCGGTGACAACGACGAAGTGAGGCGCGCGACGCAGTACATAACCCTGCTCCCGCGACACGAGCGCGAAGCCAGCCAGCTGCAGTTCGAGCGTCGGGTCATCGATGAACTCAAGACGATTCCCGACGTGCGAGTCAGCTTCAATAGCCAGTCAATGGGACTCGGGCGCGATATTTCGATCTACCTCACCGGCGACGATCCGAAACTCCTCGAGGACACGGCGCACCAGGTCATTCGCGAGATGCGCGAGCTGCCGCAAGTCCGCGACCCGCGCATCAATGGCGATTACAAACGACCGGAAATCCTGGTGCGGCCACGGCAGGAGATTGCCGCCGAGCTTGGCGTTTCGGCTGCAGCAATATCCCAGACCATTCGAATCGCGACCATCGGTGAGCTGCCGCAGAACGCTGCCAAGTTCTCGCTCTCGGACCGCCAGATTCCAATCCGGGTAACCCTCCAGGAGAGCTCTCGGCAGGACCTGTCGACACTGGAGAACCTTCCCGTTCCAACCAGTTCGGGTACGACAGTACCATTGAAAGCAGTCGCCGACCTCAGTTTCGGACTTGGGCCGACGACAGTGCGACGCTACAACCAGAGTCGCCGCCTCGCGCTCGAGGCCGATCTCAATGGCGTGCAGTTGAGCGAGGCGATGAAGGCCATCAACAACATGCCGACCATGAAGAACCTTCCTACTGGCATACGCAAGGTGGACGTGGGTCAGGCGGAATTCATGGCCGATATGTTCATGAGCTTCATCCTTGCGATGGCGGCGGGTGTGCTGATGGTCTTCGCCGTGCTGGTATTGCTTTTCGTCAGGGTATTCCAGCCAATTACCATTCTCTCTGCATTGCCACTGTCCATCGGTGGTGCTGCCATGGCGCTGTTCCTGACCGGAAATCCGTTTTCAATGCCGGTTGTAATCGGCATCCTGATGTTGATGGGAATCGTTGCCAAGAATTCCATCCTGTTGGTGGATTTTGCGATCGAGGAAATTCGCGCAGGCCGCAACAGACTCGATGCCCTGATCGAAGCGGGGCACAAGCGGGCACGTCCCATCGTGATGACAACGGTCGCGATGGTTGCAGGCATGCTGCCAGCAGCGCTCAATCTGCACGGCAATGGCGAGTTTCGCTCGCCCATGGCCATAGCCGTCATCGGCGGCCTGCTCACCTCCACGGCGCTGACGCTGGTGGTGGTGCCCGCGGCATTCACCATCATCGACGATTTCGAGCGCTGGCTCGCCCCACGCTTCCGCAAGGCGCTGGTTCACAAGGGCGAGCCATCGGTTGGCACGCGCCCGCAGTCGGAACCGCTTGGCTGATCAATTGCGATGCCAGACCAACAGCTGGTTGTTGGCTGGCATCGCATGGTCCGCAGCGAGTCGCAGCTGCGATTGCTGCGCTAGCTGGTTCACCGCTTCGAAGTCGCGGATCCCGCTATTGCGGTCGCGCCGCTTCAGGCTCTGATCGAACTGCTCATTGCTTGCAGTCGTAAACGCGCCGCGGTACTTGAACGGGCCATAAATGATCACCCGGCGCAGGCCCGCCATCAGTCCAAGCTGCCGAAACATTCCAACCACGCTCGGCCAGGCCATGATATGCAGCGTGTTGGCACTGAACATGGCATCGGCATCAGTCTCCGGCCATTGCGGCTGATCGACATCGAGTTCCAGCGGCGTGGCAATATTTGCAATCGATGCGCTCGCGCAGGCGCGGTTCAGCGCGGCGAATTGCGCTGCTGTGTCGGTTGGCTGCCAGCGCAGCCAGGGCATGGCCACGGAAAAATGGATCGCGTGCTGCAAAGTGCCGCTGCCGATTTCCAGCACCTCGCGACAATCCGCCAGCTCGACGCGCAGTCTTTCCAGGATCGGTGCCTTGTTGCGCTCGCTGGCTGGGGAAAAAAGCAGGCTTATTTCGGGATCAGGCATTATGCTTGGTCGGGCTCATGGATCTGCTCACTCATTTTCGCACCGTCCGGCAATTGATGCGCGGCTACCCGCTGCGGGTCTGGCTCATCTGTTTCGGTGCTTATCTGTTCAGCCAGATGGACCTCGCGATGTGGGGTTATGCATTGCCGCTCATTCGCAAGGAGTTCGACCTGAGCCGCACGCAGCTCGGGCTCATGACCGGCGTGGCGTTCGTCTGCGGCGGGCTCGGTCTGGTTGCTCTCGGCAATCTCGCCGACCGCGCGGGTCGGCGCCGGATGCTCATGTTGGGCACGGTACTGTCATCGCTGTTCGTTTCGGCTCATTCGCTGGTCCGGGGCGTCTTCAGCCTGACGCTGGTACGCGCGGCGAGCCTTGCGACCGGCGGGCTGCTCTACCCGGCGACCGGAGCGCTCATAGCCGAGGAAGCACCTGCCAGGGTTCGCGGATTCATGGCGGGTTTGCTGCAGATTGCCTACCCGATAGGATGGTTCCTCGCATCGCTCATCGGTCTGCTCGTGCTCGAGCGTTTCGGCTGGCGTGCAATGTTCGTATTCGGACTGGCCAGCCTGCCGTTCGTGTTCGTGATCCAGCGTGGCCTCAGAGAGTCACAACGATTTGCCGCTGCATCCGACCCTGCGCAGCGCGCGAAGATTGGCGAACTCTTTGCGCCTCACATGCGACGTCGCAGCATCGCGCTGTTTCTTGCCCAGTACTGCTTCGTCATCGCCTATGGTGGCGCGTTCATCTTCGCGCCACTTTATTTCCACGAAGCGCGCGGATTCGATATCGGCGGCACGTCGGTGCTGGTGGGACTTGCGAACCTCATTGGAGTACTTGGCTATGTGCTCGCCGCCTGGGTTGGCGAGTTTCACCTGACACGCCGTACCACCACTGTCTTGTGGACGTTTCTCGGCGGCACCTTCTACGCGCTGTTCCTGTGGTTGAGTCGCGATTACCTCTCGAGCCTGATCGGGTTCTCCTGCGCTGCCGTGTTCCTTCTGGGTACGGCGGCGGTCAAGTTTGCGTTCATTGCCGAGATGTTCCCGACGCGCCTGCGTGCAACCGGAATCAGTGTCTGCGGCTCACTGCCCGTCAATCTTGGGCAAGCGACCGGCCCGTTGTTGATTGGCTGGCTGTCCGATCACTACGGATGGACCATGGCCATGGCTGCCGGAACCGTCCTGCCGTTGTTCACGGCGGGTTTCCTGTACCTGACGCTGCAACCGGTGCCCTCGGGAATCGACGTGGACGAGATCCAGCAACGGCTCGGTTCGCGGACCGGCTGATTTCAGTCGCCGATAGGGCGTGGTGGCTGGAAGATTTCTATCAAATAGCCGTCGGGATCGTACAAATGGAACACCCAGCCCTGTTGTTCGCGGCCGTCGGAAGTGCGCGTTCGAGATATGAAGGAAAACGGTTCCTCGACCGTCTTGATGCCGGCGGCATGCAGGTCGGCGTGGATCGCTCGGGCATCTTCCACGCCGATCACGAAAACCATGTCGCCGATACCGACTCGGCGCTCGCGTCGGCGTGTCCAGCGGGGCGCGGGCTTCGCGAAGGTCAGCAGTGCAATGGTGCTTCCTTGTTGTGTCGCGCTCGCGAGGATGATCAGCCGTGATTCGCGCGACCGGGCGTTGACCGGGAAGGGGCTGTCCGGACTGCGTGGACCGCTGATTTCCTGCGCCGGTTTGAAACCGAGCGTCGCGTAGAAGTCGAGCGAGCGTTGCATGTCCTCGACTATCAACGTCGTGCGCAGGAGCGTGCCGGCAACTTCCGAGGCTGGGCTCGCTATGGCCGCAAGCGCCAACAGCAAAGCGAATGGCAATGAGCGGGCGTTGCCCGCGATTCGCCTCATGGCTTGCCGCTCTGCAATTGCCGGCAGTCGACGCTCAGGTTTTCATGCCTCGCGCGAATGCGACCGGCAGCAGGTGCTGCGCTCGCCAGCGTAATCTGCGGTGCGCCTGCGTCCTTGCCTGCAAGCTGCAGGCGCAATTCATCACGCAGGCCATGATCATCGTCGCCCGGGAAGAACGCGCGCAGCAGCGTCAGCCGGTAGGTATCCGCGGCGGTGCTGCTGGTCGGCATGGTGTATCCGCGGTCGTGCGCGGCAAATTCGTGTCGTCCAGTCGCATCGCGCACGTGGCAACGGAAGGGATGGGCACGATAGAGGCGAATGTGCGTATGGTCCTTGCGACCGAGCATGCGCCGTCCGCCCATCATGTTCAGATCATAGAGCCAGAGTGTCTCTGGTGTCAGAACCCATTCCGCGTCGGCCATGAATTCGGCGTTGGTGCGTTTTGAAACATAGCTGCAGGTTCCCGGGCCGTATTTTCTGTATTCGTCGCTCTTGCCGTCGAGTACGCCCACAATCTGATCGCCGTCCCGACGCCAGATGAAATCGCAATGGATACCGTCCGGATCCCGCATGCGCACTTCGTGCCACAACTCCGGGTGGGCGTGCAGGTCGGCGTAGCGCTGGGGATCCACCGGTCCCTGGCCGTTGATCGCCACGACGCTGCGTTGCGGATCGATCCATGCCTTGTACAGGATCTGGCTTCCCGGCAACAGCGGGCCATCGCTGCCGCCGACATTGATCTGTCCGTAGAACACGACGTCGCCGACCTGCGGCGCATCGATCAGCGCGAAAGTACGATGCCAGTGCTCGTGTTCGCCTTCGGCCGGCATGCGTACATTGCGCTCGTACCAGACCTGGGGCGCAGAACTCCACTGCCCGGGCAGCCAGGCCTTGAGATCGGCGAGGATCGATTCGAGTTCGTGACGATCGAAATCATAGCCCGGACCGGCGAGTGCCGCGCCAACGAGCAACTGGGTCGCCAACGCGATGGCCACATATTTGACGAAGCGTGCGCTCGGCATGATTGGCTCCTTACGAAATAGCGCAGAGCTGCCCTAGAGAATGCGCACTCCGGGATCGCCGGTGCGAACATCCCCGATATGGACGAATCCGCTGGCCTCGAGTTCATCGACGCATTCGCGATCCACCGCCGCGAGCAGGCCGCCGGATGTCTGCGGATCTTGCAGCAGGACGCGCAGCGATGGGGAAATTTTCTCATCGATGTCCACTTTGCAGCCTGACGGCGGCTCGCTGGAATGGGCCCGGGTTCGAACACCGGCGTTGGCAGCTGCAATAGCGCCTGGCAGCAATGGCACCGCAGCGGCGCGCAGTTCGATGACGATCCGGGACCGGATGGCCATTTCCGCGGTGTGACCTATCAGTCCGAACCCGGAAACATCGGTGACTGCATGAGGTGGTCGACGAAGCTGCAGAAGTGTCCGAGCCGCGCTTGCATTGGTGACGCGCATGGCCTCGACTGCGATACGCTCGTTGCGTGCACCCTTGGCCGAAAGCAGCAGTCCGCTGCCAACCGCCTTGGATATCATGAGCGCATCTCCTGGGCATGCCCCCGATTTGCGCCATATGCGATCGCGATTGACGAAGCCGAAAACACACAGGCCGAATATCGGCTCCGCACAGCGGATCGAGTGTCCGCCGATGATGCGTCCGCCGCACTCGGCGATGGTCATTGCGGCACTCGCATGGACCTCCGTGACGACGGCGGCGGCGACCGATTCGGGAAACCCGCTCAATGCCAGTGCGAACGCGACCGCACCGCCCATCGCATAGATGTCGCTCACGGCGTTTGCCGCCGCGATGGCGCCGTAATCCGCGGCGGAGTCGACCAGCGGCGGGAAGAAGTCCACGCTCGCCACCAATGCCTGTTCACCCTCGAGCGCGATAACCGCAGCATCGTCGCTTGGATCGAGCCCGCTCAGCAGTCGGGGGTCAGTCGGACCGATTGCGGCAATCGCGGAGGTCAGCGACTCGAGGAGTGCGGGGGGGATCTTGGCGGCACAACCGCCACATCGCGCCAGGGTTCGCAGCCCGGTTGACAGACTCCGTCGTGCTGGCGCAAAGGTGTCCATGCATCAGCCGCGACGCGTCGTCGCACGCGACTTCGATTCCTCGAAGCGCAACCCAAGGGTTTCGGCGATGGTCGTGCGCTGCACTTCATCCGTCCCGCCCGGAATGCGCAGATTGCGGGCAATCTGAAACAGCTTGTTGATGACGTTGTTGCGCATTACGCCGTAACCGCCATGCACTTGCAGCGCGCGATCGGCGATGCGGTAGAAGGACTCGTCATTGCTGACCTTTAGCGCGCAGATCCGCCGTATCTCATGTTTGGGACGGGGCAGGGCATACCAAGGGCCGGGGTCATCAATGCTGCGAGCAACCTCCAGCGACAGTGAGCGTGTCTGCAGCCAGTCAACGTACATGTCCGCTAACATCCACTGAATACCCTGGTTGGCACCGAGCGGGCGATCGCCAACTTGACGCGAACGGACCCGCTCCAGGCTTCGTTCGATCAGGAATTTCGACCAGCCCGAGCACATGCCGGCGCGGCGCATTCGGGTGTAGTTGAAGGACATGACGGCTATGTCGAAGCCCTGGCCGCGTTCGCCGATGAGTGCGCTATGCGGCAGGCGCAGGTCGTCGAAGAAAAGCTCACCCGTGTAGCCATCGCCGAACATGGTCTGGTAGACGCGTCCAGTGCGATAGCCACGACCCAGATGCTCGCGCGTATCGAACATGAAATAGCTGAATGAGCGCCGTCCTGCGCCAGGATCGGTGATCGCCAGTACCTGCGCCACGTCGGCATCGAAGGCGTTGGTGATGTAGGCCTTGGCGCCATTGAGTATCCAGTCGCGACCATCGAGGCGGGCGTGGGTCTTCATGTCGAAAAGATTGGAGCCCGCGCCCGACTCGGTTACCGCATGCAGGCTGGTTTTTTCGCCGCGCACCAGTGGATCGACGAATTGCTCGCGCTGGTAGTCATGACAATAGAGCAGCCGCGGGGTTGCGCCTTCCGACCACGATAGCAGCGCCGGGTTGAGTCCGCAGCCATAGCCATAGACCTTCTCCTCGAGATAGATCATGTCCGCCCTGCCGAGACCAGCGCCGCCAACCCGTTGCGGCAAATGGGCGCTGTATACCCCTGCCTTGCCTGCCGCGCGCATGATCTCGCGACGCGCCTCGATGATCTGCGGGTGCAATCGCCCGTCCGAGTCGAGATACTGTTGCTCGTCCTCGAGCCGATGGCGCAACGCATGTTCGCGCGGCGCCACTTCGCTCGCGTACAGTGCCGCGATGCGGGACAGGATATCGCCGAGGTGAGCGGGCGGGCTAAGCTCGACATCGAGAGATTCGGGTAGTGATGGCGTCATGAAATCGATCCTCGGGGATGTCAACATTCGTCAATTGGCATTGCGGCGGGTGAGCTCGGCAGCGCGTGCGACAACCACGGCCCGGGTCTGTGGCCCTTGAAAAACGGCTTGTTCGCCAGTCCGACCAACAACGGCAGCAGGTCTTCGGCTCGAAGGTGACCATAGTTGCCGTGTTGGGCGAAACGCTCGCCAAAGCGCTGAACATCGTCTGGCCGAACCGTCGGCGCAATCACCAGAAATGGTGTCGGGTCTCCACTGTGCAGCAGGTCTCCAATTGAAGGAGATGCATGGTCGCCCGTAATTGCGACAACGGCGCGTGTTGCCAGCTTGCCGAGTGGCTCGAGGCCGCGATCAATTGCGGCTATGACGTCGCGCTTCAGTTCGGGGCATTTGGTATGCGCCGCTTCGTCTGTTGCTTTTACGTGCAAGTGAACGAAATCGGCATCGCGCAACAGATGCGCCGCCGCCTCAAGCCGACGAGTCATGTCGCCAGTTGGGTCCGTTTCATCATAGGGAATGTCGATCAGGGACAAGCCGAGTATGCGCGCCAGGCCACGATACAAAGCTGTGTCGGTCACAGCGGCACCACGCAGGCCGGTGTGGCGGCTGAAGCCGGGGAGTCGGGGATCGATCCAGCTTGCCCACTTGGTCACGGCGACTTCGAGCGCTGGCAATCCCATTGCTCGGCGCACGGCATTGTCCGGATGCCCGAGCAGGATGCGGCGACTGTCCTGCAGCCAGCGGCGCATTGTGACTGCGAGGCGGGCAGCGTGTTCGGGGCGTGCCGATTCCGATAGGGGCAACGGCTCCATCCACGGGTGCAGGTGATCGAATAGTGCATCGCTGTCGCTGATGTCGCAGGAGAGTGCGCCGCGCACGACCAGAATTGCCTCGCCGGTGCGCAACGGCAGCAATTCGAAAACGTGTTCGCCAACTTGCCGGCCCGCTAGCGCCTGCATCAACCCGGCCGCGTATTCGCGATCCTCCTGCGCACGTGCGCGAGCACCAAGGAAGAGCTGGTTGCCGCGCGCTTCCCCTGCACGTAGTGCAAGATGAAAAATGGCCACATCATGCGGCGGCTGATGTCCGACACCATAGGCCTCAAGAGCGGCGCGGCCCGGGAACGGTACAGTCGAGTAGCCGAACATGGCCCAGTGCGCGTGTTCGCTCGATGTCGCTCGGCCTAGACCGAAAGGCAGGTGAATTCCGCTGGTTCCCGCCGCCGCCAGCGCATCGAGCACCGGCGTATTTGCGGCTTCACAGGGCGTTTGACCATCGAGTTGCGGGCAGGGGCGATCGCCCAGGCCGTCCAGGACGATGAGCAGGATCGGCAGGCCAGCATCGCTCATTTGGAATTAAATGTCCGGACAACTCTCCTGGTGCGCAAGCATAGCACTTTGCCATTCGAGGAGCAGCGCGTAGGCAGCCGGGTGCACGTACTGTCGCCAGTGGCCATTCTGTCGCATCAGGCGGCGTACGTTGCTCGCGCTGATGCGGTTATCGGGATCGCCCTGGATTACCCAGGTGCTGTAGCCGAGCGCCGCAAATGAACGCGCTTTGTCGCGCTCCCAGTCACTGAACACCCGCACCAGCTGTGTGGCCGTGATGGGAATCAGCATCGACCACTTGGACGGATCCTCCAATGGAAAGGCGACGATGCTGTAACGGTCAACTGCCCAGCCGTAACTGTCGAGCACGGTGGACACCAACAGTCGGCGTTGCTCGAAGGTCAGGGGATTGGCGTGTCGTTGGTGCCTGTGCGAGCTGGCCGGATGCATTTGGGCACGCCCCGGCTCCGGATTGGTGATTCCGATGATAACGCGTTCGGCATTGTCGAACGCAATACGCAACAGCTGCAGATGATCATTATGCAGCGGCTGGAATCGCCCGGTTACAGCCAGCAGTGCGTGCACTCAGTGAATGAGCGAGGCGAGTTTGCGCCTGGCGTTGATCACCGATGGCGCGTCGGCAGGAGCGAGGTGAAAGGCCTCCAGTAGATCCTTTCGGCCTTGCTCGCGCGCAAATCGTGCGTTGCGTTGCATGGTGGCGAGGAGCAATTCGATGCCTTGATCTGTTTCGTCGTGCAATAGATGTCGCGCGGCGCGCACGCGTGCGCTCTGGATAGCATCGGTTTCGTCTGGATTGGACCGGATGTCGGCGAAATGGCATAGCGCGCGCACGGCCAGGACCCTCGGTTCGAACTGCAGCGCGGGCTCCATCGCATCGAGGATGGTCCGTGCCTCCTGCGGTAGTCCGTTGCGAATCGCCTGGCGAGCGTGCTCAAGCTCGGCATCGACCGGATCGTTGGCAAGTTTTACATGTGGTTCGAGGAAACGCCTGATGGCCCCAAGCGGCTGTGCACCGACGAATTCGTCGGCCACGCGGCCGTCGCGGAACAGCTTGACTGCCGGAATACTACGGATCTGATATTGGCCAGCGAGTGCGGGCTCTTCGTCGGTATTGAGCTTGGCTACCTTGAGCGTGCCCTGGTATTCGGTCGCGACTTCCTCCAGCACCGGTCCGAGCATGCGGCAGGGGCCACACCAGGGTGCCCAGAAGTCGACCAGCACCGGCAACTGAACCGACGCATCGAGCACTTCGGCCTGGAAATTTGTGCTCCCAACGGAAGAAACGGCAGCCATGAGGAGCAGCATGGGGGTGCGCCAAGGTCATTTCAAGTGGCCAGCGTCGCCGAGCCTGTGATGGCAGCTGGTATACATGTCAGTCCAGGCGCTTTCTGAAGCGTAACGTCGCGAAAGTAATGACAATTACAAAGAAGAGCGCCAGCGGCCATATCTGCCGGTAGAGATCGGCAAGCTCGGCGCCGCGCAACAGGATGCCGCGTACGATGCGCAAGAAATGTGTAATGGGAAAGATCTCGGCAAGATAGCGCGCGGCCCGTGGCATGCCTTCGAAGGGAAACATGTATCCGGACAGCAGCAGTTGTGGCAGAAAGGTGACGAAGGTCATTTGAAAGGCCTGGAATTGCGTCTTCGCGAGTGTCGAGATTGCAAGGCCCAGGGTCAGTACGGATATCACGAAGATGCCCGCGGCGACATACAGTTCGCCGACGCTGCCCCGTACTGGCACATGGAAAAGTCCCACACCCAGGAGCAGGATCAGGCTGATCTGCACATAGCCGATGGCGACATAGGGCAGGATCTTGCCGACCATCAGTTCCAGGCTGCGAACGGGCGTGGTGATCAACAGCTCGAGATTGCCGCGTTCACGTTCGCGGACGATGGCAATTGATGTAAACAGTACCATCGTCAGTGTAAGGATCACGCCCAGAAGTCCCGGCACGATGAAGATGGCAGAGCGTCGCTCCGGGTTGTAGAACAGACGTGACTCGAACAGTTGTACGGCACGTCCGCGATCGACCGGCATGCGCTCGAGGCCACGGGCCGCGCCCGAAATGATTGGATCGCTGCCATCGATCAACAGCTGCGCCAGCGGACGATCGCCGCGCAAGCGACGCATTTCGAAGTCCGGGGGAATATACAGGCCGACCGCGATCGTGCCCTCTGCCAGCATGTCTTCGAGATCCGCGACTGACTGCGCTGACGCGATGAAATCAACGACCTGGCTTGCCGCCGTGTCTGCGATCAACGCTCTCGACGCTGATGTACCGGCGTCGTCAACCGCGGCGGCGCGCAGGTGGCGCACGTCATTGTTGATCGCAAAACCAAAAAGCAGCGTCATGACGATCGGGATGCCAGCGATCATTCCGCCCGTAAGTCGGTCGCGACGCAGGTGGCGAAACTCCTTGCGGGCAATTGCCAGCGTGCGCGCCAGCGAGAATGCGCTCATGACCCGGACAACCCATGGCGGGTCGCCATGATGAAGACATCCTCGAGATTCGGTCGCACGATCTCGAGGTGGGCGTCCTGGGTGGACTGGGCAATCGCGCCTCGCAGAACTACGAGCGGTTCCGCCATGCCCTTGTCGATCAATACGCGCAGTCGATTGCCGAGTTGCGCGATGCTGATCACGCCCGGCTGGCCAACCAGGAACTCGCGCAGGGTCCGCGGCCGCGGTGCGTCGATTTCTATGATGGTCGCATCGATCTCGTTCATCAGCGCTTGCGGTGCGCCGGAGCGCACCAGGCGGCCGCGATCGAGAATGGCGAGGGTGTGGCAACGCTCGGCTTCATCCATGAAATGTGTCGAGACGAGCAAAGTGATTCCGCGATCGGCCATTTCAAACAATGCTTCCCAGAACTGTCGACGACTCTCGGGGTCGACTGCGCTGGTGGGCTCATCGAGAAACAGCAATTCGGGTTCATGCAAAGTGGCGGCGGCGAGCGCAAGTCGCTGCTTCTGGCCTCCGCTCAGGGTGCCAGCAAGTTGTCGTGCCTGGCTGGTCAGATCGTATCGCGTCATTTGCGCGTCGATACGAGTGCGTCGCCGCGACGACGGCAATTGGTAGATGTCTGCGAGAAATGCGAGGTTCTCACGAACTGTCAGATCGTCGTACAGCGAGAATTTCTGTGTCATGTAGCCGATTTGGCGGCGCAGCCGCTCGGCGTCCGCCGGAACGTCCAATCCGAGTACCCGTGCACGGCCCGCGCTCGGTGTCAGCAGGCCGCAAAGCATGCGGATGGTGGTTGATTTGCCGGAGCCGTTGGGTCCCAGGAAACCATGGATCTGTCCGCGCGACATTTGAAGGTCGACCGCATCGACAGCCGTGAGATCGCCAAAGCGGCGCGTCAATCCATGCGCTTCGACTGCATAATCGGCCTGCATTTCACGGCTGCGGGAAGTGGACCTGCACCGGTATTCCACTCGGGAGGTTTGCGCCCACGTCGGGATCGAGATCGATCTCGGCAAGGTAGCTCAGCCGGCCGCGGTCATGCTCCGTGAGTGCATAGTAGGGTGTAAACGAGGCCTCCGATGCAATCCAATGTATCGTGCCTCGGTAATTGTCGTCGTGACCGTCGACGGTCACTTCGGCGACTGCACCGATGGAGAGCCGCGTGCGCACGATCTCCGGTATGTGGACACGGGCATAGATCCGATCGGCGGCAAGGACGCGCGCTACGGGCGAACCGACGGTCGGTCGCTCGCCAACTTGATAGGGCAGGGCCTCGACAACTCCGTCGCGCGTGGCTCGCGATGTTGCACGTTCCACGCTGATAGCCAGCAATTTTGCCGCGGCCTCCGCTGCAGCCAGATCATCGCGCGCCTGATCGACGACTTCGCTGCGCGTGCCTTCAAGCAGAATGTCGAGTGCGGCCTGGACTTCGCGCTGCTGGGCGCGAGCCTGCTCGTAGTTGCCTTGCAACTGGTCGAGTCGATTGGCAGAGGTCAGCCGCTGCGCTAACAGGGAACGCTCGCGGTCCAGTTCTGACTTTGCAGTTGCAGCGGCACTCGTGGCCTGCGCGAGCCGGGCCCTTCCTTGAGCGATTTCCTTCGCGCGCGGACCTCGCTCGGCTTCGGTCAGGCGTGCTCTGGCGGCATCCCGCGTCGCCACTGCCTGCGCGAGCGCCACATCCAGCCGAGCCGTATCCTGTTGCAGCAGCGGCATACCTGCCGTGACGTGATCACCTTCCCGGACATTCATGGCGATGATGGGTTCATTCGAATCTGCCACGATGTCAATTCGATCGCGTTCCAGCGTACCAACCGCAACGGCTTGATCATCGGACGCGCTGCAGGCCATCAGGGCCCCTGCCAGGGCGAGTGCGCCCAACACGCGGGTGTGTTTCAACATCGCCGCCCGCCCGCCGAATTGCTGCAGAGCAATTGCGTTGCAAAACCTGCAAGACGTTCGCCGAATTGGCGATCAACCGTGACTCCAAATGCGCGACTGACCACAGGGCGTGCGACCTGGGGAAAGAACATCATGGACACCAGCGTGAGCAACGCGAGATCAGGATCCAGGTCGCGACGCAAATCGCCCGCTCCGGCCGCACGCTGCAGGGCATCACGCAAGGTCGCGCGCATTCGGGGGACGTGCTGATTGATGAACGCGTCGCGCAATTCACTGCCGCCAAGTACGGTCTGCATGAGCAGAATCGGCAACCACGGCCTGTCTGATACGGCCCGGAAAATTCCGCTCAAGAGGTTCTCGAGATCCGACGGTGCCACTTCGGCGTGGGTGCGTGCTTCGCGCAGGACCGCCTCGTAGCCGTAGTCAAGCAACGCGCCGAGAAAGCCGTGCCGGTCCTTGAAGTAGTAGCGCACCATGGCCGGGTTGACGCGGGCGCCATCGGCGATTTCCCGCAGGGATATGGGCGCCAGGCCTTTGGTTGCGTAGAGCGACGCGCCGGCCTCCAACAGGGCCGTCTTGATCGCCGCGTCCTGGCCACGCGGTCCGCGTCGACGCTGCGAACGCGCCGATGTACTGGAGTCCATTAATTATTTATACAGATAAATAATTAATGGCGCAAGCGTCGTCCAACTGCGGTACCGGGTAATGCGTAACCCCCGGGTCTCGGCGCCGCTAGTGCGGACGGCGATAGACGCTTCGCCCGCGTGCAAAGGTCTCAATGACCTCGATGTCGGCGAGCTGGTCGGGCGCCACGTCCGTCGGATCGGCGCCCAGGATTACCAGGTCAGCCCGTTTACCGACGGCAATAGAGCCTTTCTCATCCTCCTCGAAATACTGCCATGCTGCGTCGAGTGTCATCGCGCGCAGCGCCTCGAGCGCAGATATGCGTTGCTCTGCTCCTATGAGATGACCCGAGCGTGTCTGCCGATTCACGGTCGCCCACAGAAGACGCATCATGTCCGGCGGCACGACAGGCGCATCATTGTGCACGGTAAAGCGCATACCGCGTTGCCGGGCCCAACCGGTGGGACTGATATTCTCACCGCGCTTCGTGCCAAAACTGCGCAAATGCCAGTCGCCCCAGAAAAAAGTGTGCGCGGAGAAAAACGACGGCACGATCCCGAGCTCCTTCGCCGCATCGAGCTGATCGGCACGCATCAACTGCGCATGGATGGCGACGGTGCGATGATCGGGCGCGGGTTCGGCGGTGATTGCCCTGCGAACGCCGTCGATCAACAAGTCGATGGCTGCATCACCATTGGCGTGGACCAATACGGGTAACTTGCGGTGCAGACATTGTGCAACCCGCGCACGATACTCGTCTGGGAGCATGGTGGGGTAGGCTACATAGTTCGACGGCACGCCGGGCGGGCCTTCGTCGTAGGGTTGGCTCAGCCATGCCGTGCGTCCTTGCGGCGAGCCATCCAGCGTGAACTTGATGCCGCCCACGCGAAAACCATTGTGGTAAGTCGATTCGACGCGCAAGTCCTCAAACGTGCGGCGATCGAGCGTCGCACTGTGCACGTAGCCGACCACGTCGATTGGCAATGTGTGACCCTCGAGCGTCGCACGATACGCGGCAACGGCGGCGGGAGAGATTGCACCGTCCTGCGCCGTGGTAATTCCATGGCTCGCATAGAGTTCGGCCGCATCGTCCAGCTGCCGAGCGAACTCGCTCCCCGCTGCGTCGAGCGTTCTCGCGCGCATGAGATTCATGGCTGCAGCCTCTTCGAGGACGCCGTTCGGTTCAAGGTTGCCAGCACGGCGTCGGATGACACCGCCGGCAGGATCGGGTGTTTTCGCATCGATGCCCGCTGCCGCCAGGGCCGCGGAATTGACCGCTGCCAGATGACCTGAGACATGCATGATCAGAATGGGCACCTCCGCGGAAACCTGGTCGAGATCGTCGCGATCGGGGTGACGCAACTCCTGAAGCAGTGAATCGTCGTAGCCAAAACCGAGAAGCCATTTTCCCGGTGCCGGCGGCTTGGTCGCCAGCCGATCCTTGAGCGCTGCGATCACCTCGCCAATCGAGCGAACCCGACCCACTGGCGGTGATGCGAGATTGACGAAATCGATGGTGCTGGCCGTCGCACTGAAGTGCCCGTGCGCATCGATCAGTCCGGGCACCAGTGCCTGTTCATCGAGATCCACAATCCGGGTTCCGGGGCCGACGCGCCATTGCGCCATCGGGTCGGCGCCCGTGTAGACGATGCGATCGTCCTTCACTGCGACGACACGGACCTTGTTCGGGTCCGGCTCCATGGTAATGATGTGCTCGCCGCGCAACACAACATCGGCCTGCGGCATTCGCGGTTGGCTCTGGCACCCGCTTGCAAGCACGAGAAAGACACCCGACAGGCATGGTGCAAATGACAATCCTGCTGCAGTGCCTGATCGAGTGTGCGCTAGTTGCATTGCTAGGCGGTCCGTCTGTGACCTGGCCCACATAGCGGGCAGGCGTGGGACAGATATGATAACTAAGTACACAGCCCAGCGTCGAACCGGTCACCGAGTCATCAATGCCCCGATCTCGAACACATAGCCTTTTGGTTTGCCTTTGTCTCCTCGGCGTAGCGCCGTTGTTTGCTGCTACTCAGAGTACATTGCCGAAAGGCGTGAAATTGCCGAAGGATGTCGTCGTTCCCAATGACACGCGGCTTGCCATTTATCTGCCTGCGGGCGAGCTCGAAACGCGTTTCTACGTCAGTAGCCTTGGCCTGTGGGTCGAACCGGGCCGCGCACTTCGAAATGCGCGGGACTCCGAAAGCCAGCGGTTCTTCTCGCAAACCGCAGCGGTTGACTTTACCCAGGACGACGGTTACGGCCTGCTGGTCGACCTCGATCCAAAATGGAGTGTGCAAGGCGGAACCCTGCGCCTCGAAATGGCGTACAAGGTGTTCGCGGCGGATGCCAAGGAAGTACTCACTGGCACCGAAACCCAATCCGTCGGTATCAACGCCGGGGGGCCGGGCGGTGGCTTCCACGCCGCATCGGGCAAGGCGATGCAACAGATACTCGTGCATCTGTTGACCGAGCTGAAGCCATCGGCAGAGAAATTTCCCGCGAATGCAAAGATGAGCGCAATCAATCGCGATCTCATTGTCAATCGCGATGATCCTGTCAGCACCGGCACGGCATTTTTCATCAATTCGGGTGGCCAGCTGTTGACGGCGGCCCATGTGCTCGACAACTGCCTCGTCATCGAAGGCAAGAAAGACGACAAGAAATTTCCGGTCTTGTTGCGTGCCGAGAGTCGCTTGCTCGATCTCGCAGTGGTCGACTCTGGACAGGCGACGGACAAGGCCCTGCCTTTTCGGCAGGGGGAAGAGGTCATGCTCGGCGAGGCTGTCACCAACGTCGGCTATCCGTTACAGGGTCTCCTTGCTGCTTCGCCCAATCTGACGCGCGGCAATGTGAGTGCAAGCGGCGGGCTGAAAGGCTCCATGGGGATATTCCAGTTCTCTGCGCCGATCCAGCCCGGTGCGAGCGGCGGACCGGTCGTCTCCGATGCCGGAGAATTGCTTGGAGTGACGGTTGGCACCTTGAATGCCGCTCGTCTGATCAAGGATGGCGTCCTGCCGCAGAACGTCAATTTCGCACTGGACGCACGGTACGCCGCGATGTTCCTCAGGAAATCGAATATCGAATTCACGGAAGTGGCGCCCGCTGAGGCCGGCGGCATGCGCACCGCCAATGACGCGGCGCTCGGCGCAGTCGTGCAACTGAGTTGCTATCAATGAACAACTGCATACAGAACATGCGCAGAATGAAAATCTCCATCCTCTTCGTGGCCTTGGCGGTCTCGGCCTGCCCGGTCGGCGCAGAGGAGTCCGACGCGGGCCTGCCGGCGATGAACTATGCCAGTTCCGTCGCAAGCCAGGAGCTGCTGGATATCATCAAGACCCACGCGGCGTTCAGGAATCTGGACAAGGAACTGGTGGGCAGTCCGATAACGTTGCGCATCACGCACACTCTACAGCCGACGGCCGGCGGCAAGGCGGCCGGCGCATTGTCCGCAGTGCTTGCGGGCGGCACCCTTGGTCTGTTGCCGGTGGTAACCAAGAACAGCTTGATCGTCAGCTACGAGGTGCTGGTCCATGGCGAACCCGTCGCTTCCTATGAGTACCAGAAAGGGTTCACGCGCGCGATCAACATTTGGGCGAATCAGAACGATCCCACCTATGGTCTTGGCCAGGAGGGGCTCGATTGGGTGAAGTCTACGGCTGGTGAATTCACGATCGCCGCGGCCAAGGACAGCAAGCTGCTCGAACTCAAAAAAGAGTACGATTTCTACTTTTCAGGCCCGCCCGCACATTAACTCAAGCGTCTTTGTCGGGCGTGTGGAGCAGACATGTCCGAGTACAAGATCTGGGTGTTCATTCATATCCTGCTGTTCGTTTATTGGCTCGGTGCGGATCTCGGCGTATTTTTGCTCGCACGCGTCGCGCGCACAGCAAGTTTGTCCTTCGCCGAACGGGCATTTTCCCTGAAGATGGCGCTGGTTATCGATACGACGCCGCGCATCTGCTTCGCGCTGATGTTCCCCGTAGGCCTCGCTCTGTGTGACGCCGGCGGCTATGTCGATATACCTGCCGTCTGGCAGGCGCTGGCGTGGTTGATTGCCGCAACCTGGATTGTCCTGCTGGTTCAATTGGGGAAAAGCGCTGGCACCGCGCGCGCCGAGCGTCTCAATCGCCTGCACCTCGCTTTTCAGGCGCTCGCAATGCTTGGCATAGGCGGCGCGGGAGTGGCATCGCTGCTCGGTTCGGGACCATTTCCGCCTGCCTGGCTCGCCCTGAAGGTGACGCTCTTCGCAACCATCTTCGCGCTGGCGATCGGGATCGACCATGCGTTTCGACCTGTCGCACCGGCTTTCGCCCGGCTTGCCGTCGAGGGAAGCAAGCCGGAAATCGAGACCGACATCAGCGCGGGTATCAATAGCGCCATCCGCTACGTGCTCGCGCTTTACGCGACGTTGTTGATCATTGCATTTCTTGGCGTTACGAAGTCGTTCTAGCGCAAGTAAAGGCTCAAATAAGTCGGCCCAACAGCACAAAGGACCCGACGGCCATGGCGACGCCGGTCACCTCCGCTGTCGTCAGGCGTTCCCCGAATATCAGGTAGCCGATGCCGACCAGCAACAGGCTGCTGCTCACCGCGTACAGGACTCCCGCTGTGCCCAGTTTCATCATCTGCATCAGGAAAACCCAACCGACGGCAAAGGCAAGCGTTGCCACGGTGCCGAGGACAAACCAGAAATTCATGAACGGATGGGATTGGTGGCTGGCTGCCTTGAGACAAGTGTCTGCAGCTGCGCCGAGGACACTGAGCACGATGGCAAGGACTATGCCGGCATATGGACTGGACATGTTTTGCGAAATGTTGTTCCACATCGAAATATCTCCGTTATTGCGAGTTCGATTGACAGGTTGAGGTAATCCGCAGTCGTTACGATCGGCCCGCGGTCCGTGTGAGCTTTCGACAGACGCTGTCGAGTCGCGCCACGATATTGTCGATATCATTGCGAGTGCTGATCAAAGGCGGCGCTAGCATGACCGTGTCGCCTTCGGCGCGGACGATCAGGTCGGCATCCGCGCACAGCCTGCGAAAAGTCTGCCCAAGGAGCCCGGCAGGTGTGTCGTTACCGCTGCTTGCGTCCTGCCGCCGCAGTTCGATCGCGGCCATCAGGCCGACCGAGCGCACCTCGCCAACACTCGCGTGTGCGCCGAGGTTTCCCAATCGCATGGCCAGATAAGGTCCGGTCTCGCGGCGAATGGTTTCTACCACTCGTTCGCGGTGGAGAATTTCTATTGTTTTGTTGGCAACCGCGCACGAGACGGGATGCGCGGAGCAGGTGAATCCGTGTTCGAATTCGCCGTCATGGTCGCGAATGACCTCGGCTATTTCATGTGACAGCACGGTCGCCGCGAGCGGCGCATAGCCGGACGTCAGTCCTTTGGACATGGTCATGACATCGGGCGTGAAGTGTTGGTGTTGGCAACCGAACCACACGCCGGTGCGGCCGAATCCGCAGACAACTTCGTCGGCGATCACCAGAACACCGTAGCGCTGCGCGATGCGTTCTATGGCAGGCCAGTAGGTCGCCGGCGGTATGATCACGCCGCCCGCAGCCTGGATGGGTTCGGCGATGAACGCGGCCACGCGATCGGGCCCGCAGCGCAGGATTGCCTCTTCGAGAGCGCGGGCGGCTGTCAGGCCGAATTGCTCCGGTGCCTCGCCCTTACCTTCGGCAAAGTGGTACGGTTGGCGAATATGCATGATCTCCGGCAGTGGCAAACCACCCTGCGCATGCATGCAGGCGAAGCCTCCGAGGCTCGCGCCGATGTAGGTACTGCCGTGGTAGGCGTTGTGACGAGAGATAATGACCCGCCGCCTCGGCTGCGCGCGCAGTTCCCAATAGTGGCGTACGGCTCGAATCGCAGTGTCATTCGCTTCGGATCCGGAATTGCTGAAGAACACCTGATCAAGTCCCGTCGGGGTCAGCGAGGCGATGGTATCGGCGAGTTCGATGGCGGCCGGGTGGGTCGCGCCGAAGAAGCTGCTGCAGAACGGTAGCTCGTTCAGCTTTGCGGTTGCTGCGGCAACGATTTCGCTCTGGCTGTAGCCGAGTGTTACGCACCACAGGCCAGACATGCCGTCGATGTATCGGCGGCCATTGGCATCGATGAGGTGTATTCCCTCACCGCGCACGAAGACCTGAGTGCCCTGCTCGCGCATGCGGCGGTGATTCGTGAATGGGTGCAGAAAATGCGATCGATCGCGTGCTCGCAAGCGAGGCAGGCTGCAGCCGTCGGCTGACGGCGGTGCGAGGCGGGTTTTGCCCCACTGTGTCCGGCTTGATTGCCGGGTGGCTCCAAGTGCGGGTAGGGGTTCTGGCCGGGCCCAGGCAGAGGGTGAAGGTCGAGTCATGCTGAGGTCCTTGTGATCAGCGGGCATTGCGTGGCGGTGCCACGGCGTAAGCGTCGCCGAACCGGCTTTACAAGTACGGACCACGTCCGGATCATTCACGGACCCTTTTCGGACTGGCTTCATTTTCACGATGACCGACCCTGGTAACGCTGGCGCAGAACGGATCTACCGCTTCGCCGATTACGTCGTCGACGCGGGTCGGCGCGAAATACGCCGGGACGGCGAGGCGGTCGAACTGCAGCCAAAAGCCTTTGATTTGCTTGTGTATTTGATCGAGCACCGCGAGCGGGCAGTCGACAAGGACGAACTACAGTCCGCCATCTGGTCTGATGTCATCGTGACCGAGGCGTCCCTGACCAAGGCCGTGCGCCGGGCGAGACTTGCCGTGGGCGATGATGCCGACCGCCAGGGCGTTATCGGCACGGTGCACGGCCATGGCTATCGATTCGTGGCCGAACTCACGGACGCCAGTCGTGCCCCGCAGCGCGGCACGTTGCCGCCTGACGCGCCTGCAGGACCCGGATCCCTGCCTCCCCCAGGTCCGCCTGCGCCCAAGCGCTGGCCCCTGTGGCTTGCCGCTGCGGTAATGGCACTCGTCGTCGGTTACGGCTCGTTCCGGCGTGGTGTCGAGACCGCACAACAGGCCCCGGTACGGATCGCTGTGCTGCCGGTCGAGAATCAGACGGGTGATGCAGATCTTGACTGGACTCGACTCGGATTGATGAGCGTACTCGCCGATGGCCTGCGAAATGCCAACTTTCGGGTCGTTGACGATGGCGACGTCGTTCGCCTCAGCAGTGTGCAACAGGCCAACGCGAGTACGCGGACTGCAGCCTGGTTGGCGCAGACACTACGACAGGCCCACGGTGCCAATTTCCTGGTCGCAGCGCGGCTCGAGAAGCAGGGCGATGTCTACCGCATGCGCACCGAGCTACGCGGCGATGACCGCTCGGCGGGGGATGCCATGTTCGCCGGAGCCGATTTGCTGCAACTTGCACGCAATGCTGCAACCAGGGTTGCTGCGGAGATGGCTGCCTCACAGCGATTACCCGCGGTTGGCGAAGCGATCTCCGATGATCCATTCGTCAACGAATCCTATGCTCGCGGACGGGCACTCGAGCTCGAAGGCAGATGCACCGACGCCAAGGCGCTCTTGAGTGCGGCAATGGTTCAACAACCAAAACTGCTCGAACCCAAGATGTTCTATGCCTCTTGCGCACGCATTCTTGGCGAGACGGCGATCGCCGAGAAGATGTTCCGCGAGTTGCTGCAACAGCTCGATGAGCGCGACGCCCGCGCGCCTGCCACACGCCATCTGCGTGCCAATGTTCTCCTGCGTCTCGGCATCCTGCTCAATCGCACCGGGCGAATCGATGAATCCGACGCAACTTATGCCGATGCAGAAGCGATCGCTCGCGAACTCGATGATCTCGATCTGGTCGCTCACATACTTGTGAACCGAGCTTACATCGCCGAGGATCGTAGTCAGTTCGCTTTGGCGCGCGAGCACCTCATGCGGGCTCTGGGTCTCTTTCAGGAGGCGAGGCGCGAGATCGTCCCCGGCAATCTCTACGGGGCACTGGCCAATATCGCGATCGACGAAGGCAGGCTAGATGACGCGGATCGCAATTACCAGCTGGCGGTACAGAATTTCCGCTTGGTCGGCGATCGTCGCAACGAAGCCATGATGCTCAATAATCAGGGGTTATTGAAGCGCGAGCAGGGCAAGCTGGATGACGCCGAGGCATTGCACAAGGCATCGGCCGAAATCCGGGAAGCCATCGGCGATCGCCAGGGTCTCGGCCGGGTAGAGAACATGCTGGCCTTGTTGTACCTGGCTCGCGGCCAATTTGATCTCGCAATGCCGCGTATCGAAAAATCGCTGGCAATCGCCCGCGAGGGCAATGACCGGTTTTTCGAAGCAGTGACGATTGCTGACAGAGGCGACATCCATCTTGCGGTGGGGCGCCTGGATCTCGCCCAAAGAGACATCGACGAAGCAGTTCGCATATTTCAGGAGCTCGGCAACCGGGCCTACGTTTTGCAACTGTCCGCGAAACGCCTGGAAATAGACCGCAGGCAGGGCAGGTTCGCCAAAGCGCAACGAGCCGGGGTGAGACTCCTGCGCGAGGCGCAGGCAGAGAAACAGGATGTTGCCGAGATCGATCTGCTGGCCGTGCTCGCCAGCATTGCCCGTGATCGAGGCGAGAGGTCGATTCAGATCGGACGGCAGGTCGAGGCGCTCGAACGTGCGCGCAGTGTCGGGCACCAGGGGAAGGTAGTCAGTACATCGATTGCACTCGCGGAGTCGTACATGGAAGACGGCGCGCTGTCCAAAGCCGAGCCGTTGCTCGGCACGCTGGTCGATGCGCCGGAATCCTATGAGCTCATGCGCCTTCGCGCCGCATGGGCCGATGTACACGGCGAGGCGGTCGCGGCCGCGACGGCCATGTTGCGCGCCAAGGCATTGGCGGGGCAACGTTGGTCGGAGGCAGATGCTGCCGCATTGCTTCGTTATCAAGCAATACGTTGAGCTGTCCCGCCTGCGCCCTGAGTGCGGTATATTGCCTTGCCATGTCGATTGAGCGTCGAAATCCGGTATCGCGCATGATGGCGCGACTGTGCCGGCAGTATCTCAGGCACCAGAACGGCTACTCATACGACTTCGTTCGAGGCGGCGAGCAGAACGTTTTGCGCAGATTGGCGCAATTACCTGTCCGGACCATATTCGATGTAGGCGCCAATGTCGGTGACTGGTCGAAAATCGCGGCTCGCTACCTCCCGCAGGCGAATTTCCATACATTCGAACTCTCCGCGGCGACCTACGCGAGCCTGGTGGAGAATCTCAACGACAGTCGGTTTCGTCACAACCACTGCGCGCTCTCGGATCAGACGGGTACGCTCACCTACAAGGATTACGGCGCGAATTCGGGCGTAAATACCATATTGACGCAGGCGGACTACCACGATGCGCGTATCACGCCCAAGGAGATCAGCGCGAATGTCACCACAGGCGACCTCTACGCGAAGGCGCACGGCATCGAGGCCATCGATTTCCTGAAGATCGACGTGGAGGGAGCCGAGCATCTGGTATTGAAGGGATTCGCCGGCATGCTCGCGTCGGGTTCAATTCGCTGTCTGCAATTCGAATATGGTTACACGAACGGCGACGTGCATTTCCTGATGCGGGATTTCTACAAACTGCTCGGTGGATATGGTTATGTCATTGCTCGTGTGCGGCGTTGGCCGCTCAAATTCGAGGAGTTTCACTACTCTTTGAACGATTTCGATTCCGGCCCGAACTACCTGGCAATTCAAAAGGGTGATACCGAAGCGCAGGCCGCGCTCACAGCCTGACGCTTCGCTTCGTCAGCCGCGACCCGGCTGGAGTCGTAGCCCATCCAGAAACTCGCGGACGCGTTCGCGGAAACCTTCGCTGCTGGTAACAGTCGTGCCTCCCGAGAGTACGAGAATGAAATCGCCCCGCAATGTCTTATTGACCTCGCGCAGATGCCTGGTGTTGATCAGGCACGAACGACTGATACGCAGCATGGGCTCGCTGCGTAGTGTCTCTTCGGCGTGCTGAAGCGTGCTACGAGCATGAAAACTCTCGTTTCCGACAGTGATCCTCACGTAGTTGCGGTTCGCTTCGACAACCTCGATGGCGCTCACCTCCAGCATCTGAAAACGCCCGTTCGCTTCGGCGAGCAGGCGTTGTGGACCGGGCGCGTTCGCCTGCGGCGGCATGTTCAAGCGTTCAAGTACGCTGGCGAGAGCCTGCTCACGATCCATCGCGGACTCGGCGCTGTGGCGATGCCGTACCCGCTCGACCATTTTTCGAAACCGGATATCGTCGAATGGTTTCGTCAGATAATCCGCAGCGCTCACTTCGAACGCCTGCAGTGCAAATTCGTCGAAGGCGGTCACGAAGACAACAATGGGCGGTGACGGGTTCTGAAGTCCCGCGGCGAGGTCGATGCCGCTCATGGTGTCCATCTTGATATCGAGGAATACGACGTCGGGATTTTCGCTGCGAATCGCAACGAGTGCGGCGCGCGGATCGCCGAACTCGCCGATGATCTCGATATCGTCGAATAGCCCGCAGCCATCACGGATGGCGCGCCGTCCCGCAGGTTCGTCATCGACAATGACAACCCGAAGCCGTCCGGTGATCCTGGCTTGCGCTGTTTTGCGCTTGTCGCTCAACTGGCACCCGGCAGGTCGCGCAGCATCGGCATGTCTATGGTGGCGCACCAGCGGTGGTCGCCACTTGCGCCCGACATCAGCTGCCCGCGCTCGCCAAAGTGCACAGCGAGACGCTCGCGAGTGTTGCTCGTGCCAATGCGCTCTTCGGATATGCGGGGCGACTCTGCGATGTCGTTGCAGACCCTTAGCTGAAGTCTGTCACCCTCGGCAATTGCCTCCAGACTGACCCGATTCGGGCCGCTATGGCCGGCCAACCCATGAGTCACCGCATTTTCGATCAGTGGTTGCAGGATCAGGCTCGGAACCCACGCGTCGGGCAATTCTTCAGTTGTCGGTAGCTCGAATGTCAGTCGATCGACGAAGCGCTGCTGCTGCAGTGCCAGGTACACGCGCGCAAACTCGACTTCGTCCTGTAACCTGCAGAATTCCTGTTCGCCCGCGCGCAATAGTCGCCGCAGCATGTCCCCCAGTTGCACGACCATGCGTTGGGCCGCGGGCGGATCCCAACTGATCTGCCCGCGGATGACATGAAGCAGATTGAACAGCGCGTGCGGCGAGAGCTGCATGCGCAAAGCGGACAGGCGTGCACTGCTCCATTGTCGCTGCAGCGCCTGCATATGAACCTCGATGTCGCGGTAATTCTTGTAGATCGCCGCGGCTGTCACAAGTGCGAGGCCAAATCCATAGCGCACCAGGAAGTCGGCCATGGTCGACAGTCCTGAGGTCAAAAGGTAGCTGCGCAGCATGTCGAAACGGCTTGCGTGGCCGTGCAATGCCTCCTCGGCAAACATGGCCGCAAGCTTGTCGAGATCGCACAACATCGTGGCGATGAGCAGTGCAGGTCGCGCGAGCAGGGTGAAGCCGAGGCCCAGAAGCAACTGCAACGGCAGGCGGCGCCAAAGTGGCCGCCAGCCGATGCGAAGCGATAGCCAGTAACAGCCAATCAAGGCAGGTAGAAGCAGCAGGTACTGCAGCAGGCGTGCGTCCCAGGTGGCGAATACGCGTTCCGTCGCCACGGCCATGACCGATTCATTCAAACCATAGACATACAGCACCGCAGATACGCCCGCGTACAGCCAGTAGATGGTCGTGATGCCAAGGAGTACTGGCCATTGCAGTTGGTAGCGGGCGTACGCGGCCGATTGATTGACTGGGGTCGTCATGGCTTGACCGCAAGAATAACCCGTTGGCCGTGCTTCGCGACGCAGTTGGCTCGATCACGGGGACCATCTCGTCCTATGCGGGGACGGGGCCTGCGGCAGCCGAGTGCAAGCGCGCACCTGCGATCGAAGAACCTGCGCGCCGCGCGGCCCGGTTCGTCGGTACCGGGGATGAGCTCGAGAGCCGGACATGGCGATCCATGTCGCACATGGGGTTTCATAAGTCGTCGGTCAAAACACAGGCGATGAAGGAGAGCAACATGTCATCGAAAGGCCTCAATACGGCGCTCGTCAGTATGGTGCTGGGTTGCGCGATTTCACCGGCGCCCATACTGCTGCAGGCGGGTGAGACGGCGGAGGGTGCACCAACCATCACGGTAAGCTATGCGGATCTGAACCTGGCCTCGGTCGAAGGCGCAAAGACGCTATATGGACGCATCAAAGCAGCGGCCCGGCTTGTCTGTCCATCGGTAGGTCGTACCGAATTGCATCGGCAACAGCAAATCGACCAATGTCGCCGCGCCGCCATCTCGCGTGCCGTGCAGCAGGTCGATAGCACCGTGCTTGCTTCTATGCACGCAACGGACTCGGGCCGAACCTAGAGTCGCAATTGCCGAGGTGGGCGCGCCGTTCGATACGGCGGGCCTGCCTCAGGCAAGGCGCAGTCGGAATTCGCGTCGTACCAGCATGAGGCTCAACAAGGCCTGCAGTGCGAGACTGGCAATCGACAGATACCACAGATGGCGCAACTCAAACCACGGCTGGCGCGCCAGCCACCACAGCGGCAAGGCGAAGGTCAACATGCGTGATGCGCTGCTTGCGAGCGAGGGCAGTGTATTGCCAAGACCCTGAAATGTACTCGAGCACGTAAAGACAATCCCTGAGCCGACGAAGTTCCAGGCAATAACCTGCAAGAACAGCGTGCCCACCGCGACGACATCCGGCTCTGTCGAGAAAATCCGTATGAACCAATCCGGGTGAATCTGGCATACGAGGGTCAGCGCCAGCATGACGACGGAACTCATCGCGGCGGCGGCGCGGAACGCCTGGCGAACTCGCGAGAAATGTCCTCCGCCGAAATTCTGGCCGACCACAGGCGCGACCGCGAATGCGATGGCCATGGCGGGCAGGAAAATGGATTGCATCACGCGCGAACCTATGCCGAAACCCGCCTGGGCCTCGGTGCCGAACTGACGGGTTACAATGTAGATAAGAACGAAATAGATGAACATGAACGCGAATTCGCCGCCCGCTGGCAAACCGACGCGCAGAATGCGGCCCCAGGTAGCGAATCGCGGTGCCCATAATGCGCGCTGCAGGGAAACGTACTTTTCAAGCTTGATGAAGTACGCGGTGAGCAGCAGGACGCCCGTGCCGATGGCGATCGAACTCGCGAGGCCTGCGCCAGCGACACCGAGGGCGTGCCCGGTTCCCCAGCCAGCGATGAGAACAGGCGCCAATATGACGTTCATGAGGACGGTTGCCGCCTGCACGACCATGGTTGGTTTGACAATGCCCGTGCCGCGCAGCGCCGATCCCATCGACACCATGGCGAATTGCAGCGCGAGACCCGGCACGAACCAGTAGAGGTATTCCGTGCCGGCGCGTGCAGTCGCGAGGTCCGCGCCCATCGCATTCATGTACAGGCGCGAACCGCCAATACCGAAGATCAGGGTCATGGCGGCGCAAAAGGCCGCAATGGCCAGCGACTGGTTGAACACCAGATTCGCTTCGGCCTTGTCCCCTCGACCGACAGCCTGTGACACCAACGCCACGACCCCGACGCCGAGGGTCTGGGTCATGGCGAAAATGATCAACATCACGTTGCCAGCGGCGCTCACTCCCGCGATCGCCGCATCGCCCAGGCGCGAGACGAAGAACAAATCAACTATGTAATAGAGAGTCTGCAGCAACATGCCGGCGAGTATCGGTATCGCCATGGCCAGAATATTGGCCCCGATCGGTCCCTTGGTGAGGTCTTTCATGGTTCTTCGTTATGCGCGAGCGCGCAGAAGGAGGCTGGACGCCGCGCATTGTATGCCAGCGCCGGCTTTGGCGGGCGCCAATGCCAGGCGCGGCGTGGGCCTAGCCGTGGGCGGGCCGGTCAGAATCGAAATGGGCCGGGGCTCAGCACTCGTCCTGGCGCAGGGTCTCGATCTTGATTACTTTTTCGCGGCGCATATCGACCTGCACACAGGCACCGACGATGATGGGCCCGCGCATGGCGATGATTTCGGTAAGCGCATCAGACGTAATCTGACGTGAAGCTATACGCCATAACCCCATGTAATTCCTGGGTATGAGACTGACTTCACCGACAAATCGAGTCTCCCCATAGCCCTGCGGCTCGCCGGAGATCGCGGCCGATGTTGTCAGCACGGCACAGGCCGCGAGCAGCAACGACTTTCCCAAAGTTCCAGTTGCCATGAGACGTCCTCCTGCAATGGAAGGCCATCGTCGAACGTTTGCGGCATTCCGTCAAGCGCCGGGCAGTTCGTACCTCGACAGCGGTGTACAGCGGTGCTAGCGTCCGGCCAAGATCCCGTCGGAACTTACAGGCCATGTCGGAGATGGGAGCCAACGATCGTCGCATCATAAAGCGCGCGGTTGCCGTGTCGCTGCTTCTGCATGCCTCATTGATTGCATTATGGCGCGTGCCGACATCGTTGACGGCTGACGCGACCGTTCCCATCGATTTGCGTTTGTGGCTGGAGGCCCCGGGCGAGGAGAGCATCGATCACAACGAGGTGGCCGATGTTCGATCTTCTGCATCGACGGCCGAGCCGCAGCCCCGCGCGGCTCCCATGGCGGAGGTCGGTGAGTCGATGCCTGTCACGTCCACAGCCCCGCCGGCGGCGGTCGCGCCAATGACGGAACCGTTGGTTGCGGACGAATCAATGCCAACTTCCGACCCGGCGATCGATACCGGGCCGGCGCCCGCCTCAGCTGTCGCTACTGAAAGCGATGCTCTCACCACGACCGCAGTAGCTGAATTCACCTCGGCGGATTCTGCGTCGCAGACTACGGCTGTGGCGGAGACGGAAAAGAACATGCTCATCGAGAAGTCCCGCGAGATCGTCCGTAAATGGGGGAACCGGGCCAATCCCGCGCAACCCGTGACGTGGCGGCGCGATGGCCGGCGGTACACGGTACGTCTTGAACGCCCGCCAGCGACCGAGCTCATGGATCTGGAACGCGTTACCGTCATTGTAACGACCGACGTCGCCGGTCAGATGCTTGAAACGCGCATGCAGATGAAGCGACTGGCGTTCTCGAATTTCACCCATCTTGTCGACGAGTGGGACGAGACCATGCAGTTGCATGATGACGAGTTCTTCGGACGCTTCCACAGCAATTCACCCATACAACTCGGTTGGATCAACGGGGTCGGACCGCGCTTCCATGGTTCGGTTTCGAGCGCCGCCCGGCAGTACGTCGTTACACGGCAAGGTTTGGGCAGTCGGGTCGCCGATCTTTTTCCAGACGGCATCAGATTGCGCGCCGCACCGATTCCATTGCCGAAACTCGAACTTCCAGGTGACGGTTCGAATCGCAACTCAAGTGAGTCGCGGCAACGCGTTTTTGATCGCGATACCCAGATCGTGTTCTACTCGGATGGCAGCTACGGTTGGCAGGATTTTGCCAATGACGTGCCGGAACAGCGCGAGACCGTCGGCGACACGCCGCTCTTTCTCATGGCGAAACCGGGTGTGAAGCTACGTGTACGTGGCCGGGTACGCGGCCGGGTGCTGGTGTTTTCACGTGATGAGATAGAGATCACCGGCGATACGGTATACGCCCGCAACGTGCGCCGAGGCGAACCGAGCGACGATTTCCTCGGCCTGGCCTCGGACCGCGACGTACATATCGCCGACCCGGACGTGACCGGACCTGGCGATTTGATGGTCGATGCTGCGGTCTATGCCCGGCAACGCTTCGTTGTGCGCCGGCCATATACACGCAGTTCTTCGACACTATCGATATTCGGTAGTCTGAGCGCGGGTACGGTTTCGGTCAGTGAGCCACGCTACGCGATGAAAGTTCGCTACGACCCGCGTTTTGAGCAGCGCCGGCCGCCGGGATTCCCGGTCACGAACCGCTACGATCTCGACAGCTGGGACGGTCACTGGTCGCAGGTTTCGCCGCAATAGTATTGTCTGTTGCTCCCCGCACGCTTCGTCGGCACGGCCGCATTGCCTTGCAATCTCCTCTGGCAGCGCAGAACATGGCCGGCTGAAATTTGCGACCTGATTTCCCGTATCGTGCATGCCGCCGCGCTTTCCTGACTCCGCTTTCAAGGTAATCAACCCTCTCGTGCGTTGGTTGTTGCGTTCGCCGTTTCACCCGCTTTGGTCATCGAATCTGATGTTGGTGACTTTTCGCGGTCGGCGCAGCGGCCGCATGTATACGACGCCTGTGCGATACATGAGGGATGCCGACACCGTTCGCTGCTTCACAGCAAGGACCAACCAGTGGTGGCGAAATCTGCAGGATGGCGCCGAAGTCATACTGACAATTGCGGGGAAGCCCCACGCTTACCGTGCCGATGTAACTGTTGACGATAAGCCCGCCATTCGGACCAAGCTGGAAAGATTTCTTGCGCGATTTCCACAAGACTCGCCGTATTATCAAATTCGGCTCGACTCCGCGCGACGACCGCTAGCTGCTGACATTGATCGGGCGGCTACCGTGACGATCATGGTAGAGGCGCGGCGCTTGCCGACGACAGGGGGCAGTTGAATTCCTTGCCACGAATTCTCGTGCTGGGCGGCCATGGGTTCATCGGCCGACACGCGGTTGCCGCTCTCAATACTCGTGGCGTCCCGGTCACGATTGGCACGCGCACTGCACGGTTGGGTCAAGGGATCAACGGCGAAATGCCGATTCGACTTGAAGAAAGACTTCGCGCTTCGGATTGGTGCGAACTTGTAGCCGAGTTCGACGTAATCCTGAACTGCGTCGGGATACTTCGGCCTGTTCGCGACGCAACCTATGATCGCATTCATCACCAGGCACCTTCTGCCATTGCCGAGGCTTGTACTGGCAGCAGGACCCGGTTCGTGCATGTCTCGGCGCTCGGCCTCGGTTCGCGAGATCGCAGCGGATTTCTCACCTCCAAAAGGAATGGCGAACAGGCGATCCAGTCTTTTGCGGCCAATTGGATAATCGTGCGTCCGTCGCTTCTGGATGGCGATGGCGGCTACGGTGCTGCCTGGCTCCGCGGCGTCGCGCGCCTGCCAATTTTCGCGGTGCCGGCCGATGCGCGAGGTCGGATTGCGGCGCTAATGGCCGGTGACGCCGGATTAGCGCTCGCGCAATTGTGTCTCGCATCGGACACCGAACTGGGACTCGCCGACTCACGCATATTCGAGCTCGGCGGAACACAGTCTTTCATTTTCGAGCAGTATATCCGTGGCTTGCGCCGGCGTTATTCGAGGCGCCGGTCCATTGCGATTCCCATACCTGGCATCGCGGCGAGGTTGGCCGCACACGTTTGTGACTTGCTCCGACTGACACCATTCTCTTTCGGTCATTGGGAGCTGCTGCGCCGGGACAACGTGCCGCGGATCAATCGCTTGCCCGAGCTTCTGGGTCGTGATCCCACTCCAGTTATTCGTTGAGCATTCCCCGGTCGGTCGGTTCGCGCAATTCGGGGCATACTCATTGCCCTGCAGTGGCCGGGGATTGCACTGAAGTTGCAATGTCGAGACAGATTTGCTCTGCTGGGTTCGATTCTTTTCCAGTGACCATCGGGGGTCGCGCATTTGGGTCAGGAGGTAATTGAGGAAGCGTTCACGGTCCGCCATCACACGGTGTTCCGCGAGCGTCTGCGCGACGAGACGAAACACCTGAAGCGCTGGTTTGACGAGCGCCGTTTCGCGGCCGATTCGAACCACAGCGTCGGCATCGAGCTTGAGGCCTGGTTGGTCGATGCGGATCACATGCCGACACCACAGAACGCGTCGTTCATCGCGGCCTGCGGTGATGAGCGGGTGGTTCCTGAATTGTCACGATTCAACTTCGAACTCAATGTCGCGCCGCAGGTCCTGCAGGGGCGTTGCCTCACGGGCATGCATGATGAGTTGCGCAGTCTTTGGACACAGTGCGACAGCACCGCGAGGCAACTTTCCATTTTGCCAGTTGCGATCGGCACGCTGCCGACGATCCGCGATGACATGCTGCAGCCGGACTGGATGTCAGATTCCGCGCGCTACCGCGCGTTGGGTCAGGAGCTCATGCGGCTGCGCGGCGAAAAGCCATTGCATGTGCGAATCGAGGGTGACGATATACTTGATCTTCATTGCAATCACATCATGCTGGAGGCGGCCTGTACGTCACTGCAGGTTCATCTGCAGGTCAATCAGGACGACGCTGTCGATTGCTACAATGCTGCAATACTTGGCGCTGCGCCGCTGCTAGCGGCGGCCACCAATTCACCGTTCCTGTACGGCCGATCGCTCTGGGCTGAGACCCGCATTCCCGCCTTCGAGCAAGCCACCGCGGCGCATGGATTTCGTGATGCACACGGCAACGAGGTACTGCGTGTGACGCTTGGCAGCGGATATCTGCGCAAGTCCATGTTCGAGCTGTTCCTGGAAAACCTCGCATACCCGGCGTTGTTGCCCTCGCTCGATGAGAATTGCGACAGACTCGGTCATTTGCGCCTGCACAACGGCACTATATGGCGCTGGAACAGGCCGATCATCGGATATGGCGCCGATGGCCAGGCACATTTGCGTATCGAGCATCGTGTCATGCCGGCCGGGCCGTCGGTGGACGATACCATGGCGAATGTGGCGTTTTGTTGCGGTCTGACTCTTGCGATCGCCGATGACGAGACTCCCGCAGAGCAATTGGCCACATTCGAGCAGGCGCGGCAGAATTTTTATCGTTGCGCAAGGTTCGGCCTCGAGGCAGAGGTCATCTGGCGTGGCAGCACAACTCGAGTGCAGCAGCTGCTGCACGGCTTTCTTCTGCCGGCGGCCCGCGAGGCATTGGCGCGACGCGATATTGCCAGATCTGATCTTGACTATTACTTCGACGATATTCTGCTGCCTCGTATCCTGTCCGGCCGCACTGGCAGTACCTGGCAGCGCGCTTTCAGGCACACCCAGGCAGCGAGTTTTCAGGCTCTGACTGAGCGCTATGTCCATTGGCAGCGCTCCGGCGTGCCCGTACACACCTGGACGATTTGAGCGCGTGTTTGCATGAGACTTGATCAACTGCGTGCCATCCCAGCGCGTCTTGCGGAAATCGAATTGCACGATATCCAGAGTGCCCTGCCGAACCCGACACTCATCAGCGTCGCCGGCGAGGAGGGTCCGCCTTTGTTCGTTTCGACGTTGCTGCATGGCAACGAGACGACGAGTTTCGCCGTCCTGCAAGCGCTGGCGCGTCGCTTTGCCATCGCCCGGCCGCCGCGTGAGCTGTTGATTTTCGTGGGCAATGTCGAAGCCGCTGCGGCGGGTGAGCGCCTGCTCGGGGGCCAACCCGATTTCAACCGGATCTGGTCGGGCGGCGGCACGGGTTTTCACGCGATCGCGGCCGAAGTCACGCGCATTGCGCGCAACGCCCAGCCCTACGCAAGTGTGGATATTCACAACAACACCGGCCGCAATCCGCATTATGGCTGTATCAATGTTCCGCAGCCGCCACACCTGGAGCTCGCACGATGGTTCGCGCCGATTGCGGTGAGCACGCGAACTCCACTTACGACGCAATCGATGGCCTTCGGCCAATTCTGTCCCGCCCTGGCACTCGAGTGCGGCTTGAGTACTGATACCGACGGCGCTTCGCATGTGCTCGAATATTTGCAGCGAGTGATGGCGGTTCGCCGAATTCCGCCCCTCGACATCAGTGCTTCGGATTTCTCCCTGTTCGAAACTGCGGGACGAATGGTCATCGATCCGGAAGTCAGTTTTTCGTTTGGTGACGGTGCGACGGAAGCTGTGTTCCGTTCGGATCTCGATAGCCTGAATTTTCGAGATCTGCAGGCCGGAGAGATTCTGGGCCGGTGCGAGGGTGATGCGCTGCCAATCCGTTTGCTCGACGAATACGATACCGATTTGACAAGCGACTATCTGGCCCTGCAGGGCAGGGATATCGTTTTGCGCCAGCCAGTGACTCCCGGCATGCTGACACGTGATCATCGTGCGGTCCGCCAGGACTGCCTGGGCTACCTGATGCACCCGGCGACACGGAGGAAAAACCCGAGTCGGCGGGGACCAATGGGAGCGGGCACTGTAAAGTAGTTGCACATCTGTCATGAATCGGGAGCAGAATACGCGCCAAATTCCAAACTCTTAGGGGAGTGTCATGGATCGGACTTTGTCTCGACGGGCGGTTCCCGCTCTGGCTTTCCTTTTGATCGGTGCCACGGCCTATGCTGAATCGGCCGCGCCCGTTCGAAATCCCGACGCGATACGCAGTCTTGCGGCCGAAAAGGCTGGTACGGAAGTCAGCGTCAGTCCCGCGACCGGCACGGTGCGATTCATGCGCCGGCCGCGTTCCGCGGCTGCTGCACGCGCACCCTCGGGGGCGCGCACTGCGACGAGTGACCAGACACTGCGCAACAACTCCAGCGCGTTCATATCGAGTCACGCGAGCGCGCTCGGTCTGCGCACTGGTGCGGCGGAACTCAAGCTGCGTCGCGCCTACCGGGACGACCTGGGCCTTGCCCACCTGACCTACACGCAGGAGTACGCGGGCTTGCCCGTGTTCGGTGCAGTTCTGAAGACGCACCTTGACGCGAATGGCGAGGTCGTCGCAGTGACAGGTACGATGGTGCCTGACATCGATGTCTCTTCGGCACCATCGCGTAGCGCAGCACAAGCATCGGCTGCCGCCGTCAAATTCGTTGCAGGACCGACACGGGCCAAGGATCTTTCGGCGCGCAACAGTCGCCTTTTGATCTACCGCGAGGGCCTCGCAAAGGGCGTCGACGGCGCCAATCATCTCGCTTATGAGGTCGAGGTTGGCAATGGCGACAATGTGCGCGAATTCGTCTATGTCGATGCGCATAGCGGCAAGGTGATCGAGCAGTTGACAGGCACGCCCGATGCCATGAACCGTCGTGCCTACGATGGCCAGAACCTGCCGTTCGTGCCGCCCACCTATCCTGGAACCCCGTTCTGGGTGGAGGGCCAGGCCTTACCGACCGGCGTTGCGGAAGCGGACAACATGATCGCCGCTTCGAAGGATACCTACGATTTTTATTTCCGTGGATTCGGCCGCGATTCCTTCGACGGCGCTGGCGCGACCATGGACTCGATATTCAACCGTGGCTATGCCTGTCCCAATGCCTCGTGGAACGGCATTTTCATTTCGTTTTGCCCAGGCATGACCAGTGACGACGTGACCGGGCACGAATGGAGCCATGCCTATACGGAATATACGGATGGTCTTATTTATGCTTGGCAGCCTGGCGCACTGAACGAGGCATCGTCGGATATTTTTGGCGAGACGATCGATCGCCTCAACGGGCGCGGCACGGATACACCGGACAACGCGCGCAGTGCGGATGCCTGCACGGTGTTCGGCGGCACGCCGCCACCGACACTGACAATCTCCGGTGGCAGCGCGGCCGGTAGCTACTACGCGCGCGCGTCGGTCAACGAACCGCCGCGACCGTTCACTGTCGGACCAACGCCGATGGCCCTGGCAAGTCCTGCTGGCGCCTGTACGGCTGTGACCGGCGTAGCGGGCAGCATTGCCATCGTTGATTGGACCTTGAACGCAGCAGGTGGCAATGAATGCGGGTCAGGGACGCGCGCGGCCAACGCGCTGGCCGCGGGTGCGACGGGCATCATCTTCGTCGCGCCTCCCGCCGGCCTTCTGAATCTTGGTGCCAGCACGGCGATCGCGAGTGTCGAAGTCACCTACGAGGATGGCGCCAGGATCAAGGGCGGTCTGCCTGCATCGGCAACGATCGAGCTCGGTGTTGGTACCGACAACTCGGTACGTTGGCTGGTCGGCGAAGACGATACGGCCGTTGGTCTCGAAGGCGCACTGCGCGACATGTGGACCCCCGCGTGCTATGGCAACCCGGGCAAGGTATCGGCGCCCGAGTATTCGTGCAGCGCGGCCGACAATGGCGGCGTGCACAACAACTCCGGCGTCGACAACCACGCCTATGCCCTGATGGTCGACGGCGGTGATTACAATGGCCAGTCGATTCGCGGTATTGGCCTGACCAAGGCGGCGCACGTTTATTTCCGTGCGAAGACGCAGTATCAAGGGCCGGCGACCGACTTCGCGGACCATGCCGACGCGCTCGAGCAATCCTGTTCGGATCTGGTGGGCGTCAATCTCGCTTCCTTGACGACCGGCGCACCATCGGGCGAGTCGATTACAGCAGACGACTGCGCACAGGTTGCCAAGTCCATGCTGGCGGTGGAAATGCGGTCGCCGCCCGTGCAGTGCGGCTTCCAGCCATTGCTGGCCAAGGAGCCTCCGGCGCTTTGTCCGGCGGGCACGCGCTATCGGCGCATCTACCTGCAGGACGTCAACAAGGCCAATCCGCGCGAGCTGCGTGATACGGACTGGCGTGCGAGCCATGACGGCACCACGGTCGACTTCACCAGGCGTGACTGGGTGATTGCGACGCAATTGCCGGGTGACCGACGTGGCAAGGCGTTCTTTGGTGCGGATCCGACATTCGGCACCTGTGCTCCCGGTGGCGACGAGACAGCCGTACTGCATCTTGACAGCCCGACCATCGAGCTGGAAGACAAGGTGAAATCACCGCGACTCGCATTCGATCATTGGGTAGCCACAGAAGCGGGCTGGGATGGCGGCAACATCAAGATCAGTGTCAACCGCGGTCCCTGGCAGATCATCAATGCCTCGGACATTATCTACAACCCCTACAACGCGACGTTGTTCACCGCCGCCCAGGGTAATACCAACCCGATTGCCGGAGAGCCGGCCTTTACGGGCACGGATGGCGGCAGTGTTGAAGGAAGCTGGGGCCAGACGATCATCGACCTGTCGCCTTATGCCAAGGCGAAGGACAAGATTCGTCTGCGCTTCGATATCGGCAACGATGGCTGCGGCGGCAACGTCGGCTGGTACGTCGACGATGTCGAAGTGTTCTGGTGTCGTGACCGGTAATTGTGGACCCGAGCCCACTTTGAGTACAGGTTAGGATCCTTGAATCGTTGAGTGGGGGCGTCCAATTGGACGCCCCTTTTTTTTGGTTGGGCATTCTCGCGCGGATGGTGGTTGCGCTATGGTGGCGCGTATGCAATTGCTGCCGATTCAATACCGGGCCGGCGATCGAGCCCTGACGGGTTTCCTTGCCGATGGCTCCGGGGGTCGACGGACAGCCGGAGTGCTCGTGGCTCACGAGTCGCCGGGTTTGACCGCGCACTCGAAGGAGCGTGCCGCAGCGCTCGCGGCACTGGGCTACGTAGCGTTTGCCCTCGACCTGTTTGGCCGCCACGATCTCGAATTGGACGACGCGCGCCGCCTGTCGGCGGAGGTCATGACGACTCCGGGCGTCATGTATCAACGCGCTCATGCGGCGCTCGAGGTGCTGGCGGCACAGGAGCACGTTGACTCGACGCGATTGGCGGCGATCGGTTTTTGCCTGGGCGGTGTTACAGTGCTCGAACTCGCGCGCCACGGGGATCCGCTGCAGTGTGTCATTGGGTTTCATCCGGGGCTCAAGCGACCGGCCGGCAGCCCTGATGGCCCGATCACCGCCAACGTCCTGATGATGATGGGCGATCTAGATCCGATTGCGCCACAGGCCGATCGGGAGGAGTTCGCGCGTAGCATGACAGCGGCCCGTGCGCGCTGGGAGTTGCATGTCTTTGGCGGCGTTGGTCATTCGTTCACGAATCCGGCCATTGACAGCTACGGTCTAGATGGATTTCGCTTCGATGCGGAGGCCACCCGCCGAAGCTGGTCTCTCGCGTTGTCATTTCTTGAGTTGCATCTGCAGCGTACGAACGATGACGGCGGAGGCGGTTCGTGATAACCCACAAGGGTGGTTGCCATTGCGGACGCGTGCGTTTCGAGGTGGATGCTCCGGAGCATCTCACGATCGATGTCTGCAACTGCTCGATCTGCCAGTGTTCCGGGTATCGTCATCTGATCGTTCCAGCGAGTCAGTTTCGCCTGTTGTCGGGAGACGATGGGCTCACGAGCTACCAGTTCAATACACGCACTGCCCGGCATCTTTTCTGTTCGACCTGCGGCATCAAGTCGTTCTACGTGCCGCGATCGCATCCCGATGGAATCAGTGTGAATGCGAACTGCATGGATCCCGGCACGATCACCGGCATGACGTTGCGGCAGATCGATGGCCGCAACTGGGAGGCGCAGTTTCCGCGCGGTCGCGGCTCCTTCGACTAGCTCGCCGCGCTCTTGCCATTCGAATTCGCGCAGAGCGAGGGAACCAATCCGCGAACCGCAAGTCCTATGCGCATTGGCACGCACACAACAACAATATGCCGGCGTGTCCAACCGCTCGCGGTTGTTGGTCACGATCATCGTGCTGGCGGGGCATGGCGCCTGCATCCTGCTCTGGAAACGCTGGATGTTTCCGGTTGCCATGCGCGGCGAGTCTGCTATCGTGGTGACCGAATGGCTCGACACAGAGCGCATCGCGACGAGCCAATTGAAAAACCCGCGCGAACCCACGCGCAACGCCACGAACCGGTCCGTGGCAACGTCCGCGCCGCGCGACCGCTCGCAAACGCCGCCGTCATCGACGTCGACAACCATTTCGCTGTCGCATGCCCCGATTGACTGGACGGAAGAAGCGCATCTTGCGCGGGAGCGCGCTTTGACGGCTGACAACCGTGGACCGCAGCGCTTTGGTGCGACGCCCGTGTCACCTTATCAACCGTGCAAGCGACGCGCGAGCAGCTTCGAGTGGGACCCTGAACCACGCAAGGCGGGTCTCTACCACGGTTTGCCCTATGTGATCATCAAGGACCGCTGCGTCGTGGGCCTCGGCTTCTTTGGATGCAAACTCGATGCAAAGCCGCCGGCGAACGGACGTTTGTTCGATGACCTGAACAAGGCTGATCGGATCGTGGGCTCGGTTCCGGATACCCCAGACTGTGTGCCCTCGCGCAAGGCAGACCGCGACGAGCCCGCGCAGCCGGGCTCAGTGTCCAGACCACCCTGAGCGGCGGATGGGCGAAACGACGGGTCCCTGCTAAGCTCATCCGCCGCCATCCTGGCAGACAGGCAACAGGACCCATTCCCATGTTCAAACGTGTCGTACAGGTTTTCGGTGTGCTGCTGTGGTTTCTCGGTTGGTCGGTCCACGCGCATGCCGCAGCGCAGGGAACGGTCGACAAGGCAGTCGAGATTCTTGGACGCTCCGTCGGTTTCGATACCGTGGCCGGGCGTGGCAAGGTGCCAGCCTATGCGGCGTATCTGCGCGATGAGCTGCTGGCAGCCGGTTTTGCCCCGGGCGACGTGCAAGTCGAACCCTTTGGCGAGACCGCGACGTTGACGGCCTATCTGCGAGGGCGAAGTCATACTGCGCCCATTGTGCTCAATGCCCACATGGATGTTGTGGAGGCAGACCCCAAGGACTGGATACGCAACCCATTCGTGATGGAAACGGACGGTCAGTACTTCTATGGTCGCGGCGTCCTCGACAACAAATTCGGATTGACGATGCTGGTGACGACACTCATCACTCTCAAGAATGAACATTTCGTTCCGGCGCACGATCTGATTCTGGTATTGACCGGCGACGAAGAGACGACACAGGCCACTGCTGCGGCCATTGCGCCACGCTTCAAGGGTGCGCGATTCGTGCTTAATGCCGATGCCGGCGGCGGGACGCTTGGCGACGATGGCCAGCCACTCTATTACAGCTTGCAGGCGGGCGAGAAGACCTATGCGGATTTCAAGGTCACTGTAACCAATCCCGGCGGACATTCCAGCCGGCCAACTGCGCACAATGCCATCGTCGATATGGCCGGCGCACTGTCGCGGGTTGCGGCCTTCCAGTTTCCGGCTGAGCGAAGCGAACTCACGCAAGCGTATTTTCGCGAAACGGCACGGCAGGTCCCCGGCGAGCTGGGTGCGGCGATGGCTCGATTTGCGGCCGATCCCGACGATGCGGCCGCCGTGGCCGAATTGAGTTCCCGCCCCGAGTATGTGGGCCAGATACGCACGACCTGCGTGCCGACCATGATCAATGGAGGCCATGCGGAAAATGCCCTGCCGCAGCGGGTGGTCGCCAACATCAATTGCCGGATATTTCCTGGTAATGCACCCGAGGCGATCCGCAGGAAACTGCAGGAACTCGTCGGTGATGCGGGCGATGTCAGCCTGCCAGCCGAATTTCCAAAAAGCGAAGTATCGCCGCTCGATGCCAGGTTGCTGAAGGCCGTGCGGGCCGCGGTCGACCTGCGGCAGCGCAAACTCGCCATCATTCCCAGCATGTCGCCCGGAACGACCGACAGCGTGTTCTTTCGTCGCGAGGGTATCGCGAGTTATGGAGTCTCCGGAATCTTCATGAAATCATCGGACAATTTTGCCCATGGACTCAATGAACGCGTCCCCGTCGATGCCGTGCCGTTTGCACTCGATCATTGGCACAAGCTGCTGACACTGTTGTCGCGATGACGGAATCGCAGCTTTGAACCGCGATCTGGTTGCGGCGCTCGAGCTGGCGAGAAGCTCGGCGCTCGATTATCGCGCGCGCATCGCGCAGCGGGCGCCGCGACCAGCCGTTGAGTTTGCCGAGCTCGAGGCGGCATTTGACTTGCCCCTGCCGCAACAGCGACGTAGCGCAGAGGAGGTCGTCAGGGATTTGATTCGCGCCGCAGAGCCCGGTCTCATGGCCAATGCAGGTCCGAATTTCTTCGGTTGGGTGCAAGGCGCATCGCATCCGTCGGGCGTGGCGGCGGACTGGCTGACCTCGGCCTGGGGCCAGAATGCCGGCCTCTACCGTACGTCGCCCGCGGCCGCAGTGGCCGAAATCGTGGCGGGTCGCTGGATACTGGATCTTCTCGACCTGCCTCGGCAAAGCCTCATCGGCTTTGCCACCGGCGCAACCACGGCGGGGCTCACCTGCTTGCTCGTCGCGCGCGATCGCGTGCTCGCGGCCGCGGGTTGGAATTTGCGCGAGCGTGGCATGTTCGGGGCGCCCGCGGTCACGGTGTTGCTTGGTGAGGAGGCCCATTCGACAATCTTTGCCGCACTGCGCTACCTGGGTTTTGGTGAGTGCAACCTGCTGCGGGTTGCCGTCGATGACCAGGGGCGGATGATCGCCGCACATCTCGCGCAACAGCTTGCGGATCGCCGCGGACCCAAGATCGTCGTGGCGCAAGCCGGACATATCAATTCGGGTGCCTGCGATCCACTCGAGAGCATTGCCGAGCTCGCTCGAGCGCACGCAGCCTGGCTGCATATCGATGGTGCTTTCGGGCTATGGGCGCGCGCGGCACCCGCACTCAAATCACAGTGCCGCGGCGCCGAACTCGCCGATTCCTGGTCGGTCGATGGGCACAAGTGGCTGCAGGTTCCCTACGATTGCGCGTTCGCAATCGTTCGCGACACCAAGGCGCAGCAGGAATCATTGCAGATTGCGGCGAGCTATCTCGATCAACCACCCGAGGGCGCCTACAACCCTTCCAGTCTGGTGCTCGAATTGTCGCGCCGGGCGCGCGGATTCACTGTCTGGACGATGCTGCAGACCCTGGGGCGTGACGGCCTCGCCGAACTGGTAATGCACCATTGTCGTTGCGCGGGGTATTTGCGCGACAGGCTCGCTGTAGAATCAGGCATCAAAATCCTGAATGACGTCGTCCTCAATCAACTGGCAATCGCATTCGCAGTTGGCGCACCGGAGTCCGAGCAGGCACGCCTCACGGACGCGGTCATCGAGGCAATCCAGCGCGAGAATCGGTCCTACGTGGGGCCGGCGAGCTGGAAAGGGCTACGTATCATGCGGGTCTCCGTGGTTTCGGGCGAGACGGAGATTGCGCACATGGAGATTCTTGCCAATTCGATTCTTGCGGCCTGGCGCCGGATTGCGCCGGCCGGTGACGCCGACGGCGCGCCACCGGCCGGGCGGCATTAGAGCGACTCCGACTCGATTCGTGGCAGTATTCGAAAATTCGGGCAACGGGAGGTAGGCGACGGTGGCAGGCATTGCGGTTGTTACGGGTGGCGCCGGCGGCATTGGTGCGGCGACCTGTCGCGCTCTTGCCAGGACGGGCAGGGCAGTCGTTTGTGCAGATATTGCGACTGAGGCTGGCGCGCGCTTTGCGTCGGACTGCCAGTCGGAGAATCTGGCGGTCAGTTTTCAACCGCTCGATGTCTCGGACGAGCAATCCTGGCACCGGTTGCGAGATGTGCTGGCGGCGATGGGACAACAGCCCGCGATACTGGTCAACAACGCGGGAATCGACGTCGTCAAGGACATCTTTGCGACGACGGGCGAGGACTGGGATCGCCTTTTTCGCGTCAATATGAAGGGGATGTTCCTCGGCGCAAAGGTATTGGCGCGCGACATGCATGCCTGGGCGTTGGCGAATGACCAGCACGCGAGCATCATCAACATGTCCTCGATCTGCGGGCTGATTGGCGTCCCGTTTCAGACCGCCTATTGCGCGACCAAAGGCGCGGTGCGCATGTTCAGCAAGGCCCTTGCACTGGAACTGGCTGCCCTGAAATTGCGCATCCGCGTAAATTCCATCCATCCGGGCAGCGTCGATACCGCTTTTGCGGCGCAGTGCCTGAAGGAGTTGGGGGAGGTTGGCTTTGCACCCTCGCCCGAGGAGGCGCGTGCAGCGATCGACCGCGCGCATCCGATCGGCCAGATGGCAAAACCCGAGGAAATCGCCGACGCGATCGTATTCCTGGCTTCGGAGCAGTCACGATTCATGACAGGTTCCGAACTCGTGGTCGATGGCGGCTACACCAGTCAGTAGTGGTGTGTGCCAGCTCCCGCCGGTGTGGCCTGGATCTGCGCCACGGGGCGCATGACTGCATAGGCCGCAATGCCGAAGATCGCGAGTGTGACAACGACTACCGGGCCCGACGGCAGGTCGTAGACTGCCGATAGCCCGAGGCCAACCAGATAGCCGAGAGCGCTCATGGCATAGCCCGCGACCAGACGGCGTTTAGGCGTTGTGCGCGAGGTCGCGATGGCCGGTACGATCAGCGTGGTAAAGACCAGATAGACACCGACGAGTTGCACGGACACCGTGACCATGAGGGCGAACGCCACATAGAAGCCGACTCGACCGAGATGTTCGCGCCAGCGAAACCAGACGATCAGGAACAGGGCAGTCAAAACACTGGCGCGAGTCAAATGTTCGCTCGAGACCCATAGTATCTGCCCTGCCAGCAGGTCCTTCAGGTCCTCACTCCCATGGGGATCGCTCGCGAGGAGGAGAATTTGTGCGGTGGCCGCGAGCACGAACAGAACGCCGATAAGGGCTTCCTGTAATTCAGGCGTCTTGCGTTCGGTCCAGGTCAGGAGCAACGCGCCGAGCAAGGCGGCGGTCATGGCCGCAAATTGCGCTGCCCAGCCCTCGGGCTCGATGCCCAGGGTATGGCTTGCGATGACACCGAGACCCACGACCTGGGCAATCGCGAGATCGATGAAAATGATGCCCCTGCGCAGCACTTCCTGGCCGAGCGGCACGTGGGAGAGAAGTACCAGGAACCCTGCAACCAGCGCCGGAATGAGGATGGTCAGATTCTGCAGATCGAGCAGGTTCATTTGGCGGCTCCCAGCAAGCGGTTGATTGTGTCGTCGAACAATGCAAAGAGGTTGTCGGCCTCCTTGGTGCCGCCGACGGAGAAGGGCAGGAGTACGACCGGTACGCCAATTTTTCCGGCGAGCCATTCTGCCGATTTGCCGTCGCTGTAGGCGCTGCGCAGGATCATCCGCGGCGGCGATGATTTGAGTCGCGCGACCAGCTGTGCGAGGTAGCCGGCGCTTGGTGGCACCCCCGGCTTGGGCTCGATCGCAGCGACCTCCTCGAGACCCAGCCAGTGGCACAAGTAGACCTGATCGCGGTGGATGACCACCACTGGTACGCCCTTCAATCTTGCGGCGGAGTCTTGCCAGCGCGCCATTGCGCTCTGCCAGCGCTTCGCAAAATCATCGCCGCGAGTCGCGTACAGACCTGCATTGGCCGAGTCGATCGCGGCCAGGCGCGCAGAAAGTGCACGCGCAATTGCGGCGATATTGCGCGGATCGAGCTGCAGGTGCGGATTGCCCTGAGGGTGTATATCGCCCATGGCGCGATCGACAGCGCTGGGTTTTTCAAGAAGTGCCACTTGCGATGCGGCCTCGAAGTAGCCCGGCTGGCCGGGCTGAATGCGCGCGTTGCCCGATTCCTGAAGCAATACGGGGAGCCAGCCTATCTCGAGCTGAGCGCCGGTTGCGAACACGAGATCGGCCGAACGCGCCCGGGCGATCAGGCTGGGTTTGGCTTCGACGCGGTGAACGTCCTGCAATGCCGAGGTCGCTGTGTAGATGTCGACTTGGTCGCCGCCGATCTCCCTGGCAAGTGCCGCCCAATCCGTCGTGGTCGCGAGGATCTTGACCGCGGCCGAGGCGGAGTGTGTCCCGACGACAAATAGTGCGATGAGCGCCGTGCGAAGTATCTTTCTCATGTCGGTTTCCTAGAATTTGTGGGCGCCGTGGGCGCCGATGCTGAGGATGTATTGCAGTAATAGCTGACGGTCTCGCTCGCTCGCTCGCGCCTCATCGAGAGCGAATTGCGCGCGCAGGCGTGAAAACTCGCTCGGATTCCAATCGAGCATCAACGTGTACCGGACGGGGGAGGCGGCGAGCAATGCCGGAAAATCCGCAAGCGCCAACTGACCGCTATCTACCAGTTCCAGGCGCGTCGTGCCCGAATCGAGCGCGTCGTAGCGCAGGCCCGCGCGCCAGCGCGGCTTGAACTGGTAGACAGCTTGCAGGTACCAGCCACTCTGACGGCTTGCATAGTCGCCAGGCAGCGCCAAGCCACCGATGTCGTAGGTCAGCGTGCCGCTCTCGCGCCGTTGCAGGTACTCGGCCTGAAGTTTGACTTGTCGACTCGTGTTGCCTGCGACGGGTGACCATTTGAATACGGCATCGACTGCCGCCAGTCGGGACCGCCCCGTGAAGGCATTGAGAACGGAATCGCCGGCCAGATCAACGTCTGCAAATTGACGATCCTGCGTGCGCAGGTCGGCCCACGACAGACCCGATTGCCAGCTGATGGAATCCCTGATGTCGCCACCCACATGTGCAAACAGCGTCGTGTCGTTTACGCCATTTCGATTGCGGCGTGTTCCGGGGAAGGCAGCGCCATTGCCGAGCTCGGCGCCGATTTCGATGAACAAATCCGAGGGCGCAATCCACTTCAACTGGACACCGTCCTGGCTTCGCTGGCCGGCGAGCAGAGCCTGATAGACGAGCGGCTGATCAACGAAGTCCCAGGCGTGCGCATGCACTTCGTTCAGATACCCGAGCGCAGAGAAGAATCGCCCCGCCTTGATACCAAAGCCGGCCGGCAGTGCAAGGCTGCGCAGATAGGCTTCCTCGACGCCAATCTCGTTGTCTGCGCCAATCGCTGCGGTCAGATTGGCATAAAGGTAAGGGTCAACATTGGCCGCGAGGGTCAGTTCCGATTCGGCCAGATTGAATCCTCGCTCGGGCGGCCCAGTCTCGCCTCCAGATGGAATGAAACCCGCGATCGCATAACTTGCTGGATCGGCTGACAGGGCTGCGTAATTGCCGGTCAGAATGACCGACGTCGCCGGGTTGAAGGCGCTGGCCGTCGCCTGCGCTGCGACCGGAGCAGGTGCGCCTGAGTCCGGTGGTGCGGTTGCGGCGGCCTGTTCCAGCTGCAGGATGCGTTGTTCCAGCGCCGCAAGCCGCGACGTGTATTCGCTGCGAACGGCGTCGAGCTCTGCGCGCAAGCTCGCGGCCTCATCCTGTGCCGCTTCGGCAGTGGTAGAAACGGTTGTAACAAGCGCCATCAAAAGCGCCACTGCGGTGCGCATCGATGCGCTCGGCATGATCGTCATGGAATGGCTCCCAAATCGGATGCAATGGTCACCGCCTGGCCCTTGGCCAGTCGGTCAGTCAGTCAAACGACGGGAAGCAGTGGTGGCGCGCGTGCCTGAAAACTGAAGACAGGTTGGACGGGACGGGTCGCTGTCTCGCGCCGTGCATACGTCGAGCGCAGCGGCGTCAGGGCGATCGTGATATCCGCGGGCGGCGGGGCTGCGCCCAACAGGGCGTTGCCGGTGAGGCAGTCGCCGCAGAGTTGGCGATCGGGCAGGCTGGGTTCTGTTGAGGTCTGCGTGCCGCTGCGCAGGTGCGTATACGTATGCGCCAGCGCAGACGCCTGCGCAGTGACGAGCACCAATGCGAGCAGAATCGCCTTGATCTTGAGATGCTGCCGAGTCGTCAGCAAGCCTGCCTCGCGCCGGGGCCGAACAGTGGGCCCCAGTATACTTCGACAAAAGACGCGGGCAATAGTTCGTGGCGGTTAACGGATGTAGCGCCCGGAATTTTCAAAGAACGCCAGTATCGTTTCGGTGGCGTTGATGTCCTGGCTGGTGCGGCCCACCAGTCGGCGCAATAGCCGCGAATTACCGTTGTCCGCGCCCGGCCAGGTGTGGCCGCCGCCTTTGATCAGCACGAGCTCGGTGGGTTTCTCGCAGTTGCCGTAACGGTGGATTTCGACGCGCGTACCGTCACGGCTGTCGCGATTGATTTTCTCGATTGTCGGTGCTTTGGCGGCACAGTGGTTGATGCCGCGCCAGAAATCGAGCGTCTGCGGTACGGGGATTACGTCGCCGCCGGCGCCGCCGCCAGCGAGCTGCTTGACGGCGCCGCCCTGCCAACGTACCCACTCGTCCTTATCGCCATGGATCAGCATGAGGGGCACCGCGCGCTGCGGCCGGCAACGGGGTGCGAGCATCGAGCCCATCGAGCCGGCCACTGCAGCGAAACCTGCGATCTCACGGCTCATCTCGCATGCGAGGCGCAGCGTGAATATCCCACCGTTGCTGATGCCTGTGGCGAAAATCCGGCTGCGATCGATCCCCTGCGTCTTGATGGACCAGTCGATGATGGCGCGCACGAAGTCGATGTCGGCCGCGCCAAGGCCGGTTGTCTCCCGACCGTCCTGCCAGTGTTGGTCCGTTTCCGGATAAGCGGCGGCAAAGCCGTGCAGGTTCGCTGCCCGGTCCATGCCCGTCATTTTGGCAATCTGCGCGCCATTGCCCGCGCCGCCGTGGAACACCAGCACCAGGGGCATGGGCGCCGGCGGCAGTGGAGCAGGGCGGTGCAGATAGAACACGCGATTATGGCCGGCAATCGTCAGAGTCACTTTCGCGAATCCGGTATCGACATTGGTAGCCGATCGCAGCGGCGCGCGTTCGAGCAGGATGGGGGCGCCCGTCGACTGGGCGTAGACGGCGTCGCCAGCAAAAAGAACGACCAGTGAGGTGATGAAACAAACTAGACTTCGATTCGAAACCGGCGCCATGAGTCCTCCTGGGTGCACGAGCGTGAAACTAAGCTAACGCCGCGCAATCGTCTGCGACTTCAAGCCCGTCCTGGTGCAATGCGCCTGCGGGGATGTGATGCAGGTCACGGTCGTTGGTGACCTGCGGGCAGGAGCGCTACGCGGTCACCCGTTTGACGATGGCAGCAAGAAATCATGCCGCATGCTGACAAATCGCGCGACAATGGTAACTGGCTGTGCCGTGCAGCGAATTGGTTGCCAACTGCATGTTCCAACTGGAGCCCGCGTACCGTCGGGCGCGGACATTGCCGCGCGGTGTCTGGGCGCTCGGTGCGGTTTCGCTGTGCATGGATGTCTCCTCCGAACTGATCCACAGCCTGCTGCCAGTCTATCTGACGGTCACGCTGGGTGCATCGCTCGTGAGCGTCGGTCTGATCGAAGGCGCAGCAGAATCGGTGGCGGCACTTGTGCGGGTCTTCTCCGGTGCCCTCAGCGATCGGCTGCGCCGACGCAAGGCGGTTGCACTGGCAGGTTATGCGCTTGCTGCGCTCAGCAAACCAATCTTCCCGCTCGCGACTACGGTAGGCACGGTATTCGCGGCCCGTTTCATCGATCGAATCGGCAAGGGCATACGCGGTGCGCCGCGCGATGCGCTCGTAGCCGACCTCACGCCCGCACACTTGCGCGGTGCGGCATTCGGCCTGCGTCAATCCCTGGACAGCGTTGGCGCATTCCTTGGACCATTATTCGCCATAGCGCTCATGGTATGGCTGGCGGGCGAATTTCGCAGCGTACTCTGGCTCGCCACCCTGCCTGCATGGATTGCGGTCGGAGTGTTGTTGTTCGCCGTGCACGAACCACGGGCGACTTCGCAGCGTGCGGCGACTGGCGCACCGGTCAGCGGCGCCGCGATGCTTCGGTTGCCCGCGAAATTCTGGCGCGTCGCGGCGCTCGGCGGTGTATTCACGCTGGCGCGCTTCAGTGAGGCATTTCTGGTATTGCGCGTGCAAGGTCTTGGTATTGCGCTCGCGTACGTTCCCGCTGTGCTGGTCGTCATGAACCTGGCCTATGCCGGTTTCGCCTGGCTGGCAGGAGCCTGGGCTGACCGCATGCGCCCGAGTACTCTTCTCGCCGCCGGCCTGGGCGTGCTGGTCATCGCCGACATGGTGCTGGCAGCGGCGTCAGCGACCTGGGTTGCACTTCTCGGGGCGGCGCTTTGGGGCCTGCATATGGCAATGACCCAGGGGCTCTTTGCCAAGTTGATCGCCGATCACGCTCCGGCCGACTTGCGCGGCACGGCCTTCGGTGTATTCAATTTCATCGGCGCTGCGGCGGTGCTGCTGGCGAGTGCCATTGCGGGTGCGCTTTGGGCGAAATTCGGCGCACCAGCAGCATTTGTTGCCGGCGGCAGCTTCGCCCTGCTTGCGATGACGGGTTTGTTGATGGTACGCGGCCGCAACCACGATGACGGCTAGACGGCCCGCGCGATTACCTCGAGCACGACGGGCGTCAGCACGAATGCCCCTGGGTCCGACTCCGCGGCCGCGAGCGCATCGTCAAGTTGACGGGCAACGGTTGCATCGAGTCGCCCGCGTTCGACCATGTGCTCGGCGCCAACGCGCAGGAAGGTCTTCGGCCATTCCCAGAAATAGTCGCCGGGACGCACGGCTTCCACATGAGCTCGCAACCGCTCCACCTGAAATCCATTATGGGCGAGCAACGCGGGCAGGGCGAGTCCGATATCGGGCTCACCGCCCTCCGCGCGCCAGTGTTGCTCGACCGCGGCGACGAACTGCTCGTGCGCAGCGAGATGCGGTCCAAAGCGCCAGCTGCGGTAGTTGACATACTCGAAGAAGACGGCGGCGGCGCCCCTTTTGAGTCCTGTGCGCAGATGCCGAACGACGGTTTGCGGATCGTGAACGAAGGACAACAGCCAGCGGCACCAGGCACCATCGAGCGTCGCATGACCCAGGTCGAGTTCGGTGACATCCTGCTCGATCATCCGGATGTTGCCAAGTCCGCGCGTGCTCGCTGCTTTTTGCAGGGCATCGAGGAAGCGCTGCGAGCGCTCGACGGCAATGACCATGCCGTCGGGGCCTACGATTTCTGCCAGGTCGAGCGTCGCGTAACCTGGCCCGCAACCAAGGTCGAGTAGGCTCTGGCCAACCGTAAAACCCGCCTCGTGCCAGGCCGCGAGGGTACGTGAGCGCCAGACCCTGTGTTGCAAACCAAGACGTGCAATTTCGGCATCATGCGTGCCGAGCGCGTAGTCTTTTTCCGCCATGCCGCTCTCCCGCCAAGGGCGATAATGGGCTCGCCAACCACTATGGGTGTCAGATTCCGATGCACGGCCGGTGCCGTGCCTGTACATCCTGAGGCCAACCATGTCAGCACGCAATTGGTATACCGCCATCGCCAAGCACGCCGCCCGTTTCTCCGGCCGCCCTGCAGCCTTCGTGGTTGCGGTGGCCGTCATCTTGGTCTGGGTCATCACCGGGCCGCTGTTCGCGTTTTCCGATACCTGGCAGCTGGTCATCAATACCGGCACGACGATCATCACCTTCCTGATGGTGTTCCTGATCCAGAACACGCAGAATCGCGATACCCAGGCCATGCAGGTGAAGCTCGACGAGCTGATCCGCGCAACGCGCGGCGCGCACAACGCATTGCTCGACCTCGAAGAGCTCGAAGAGGAATCGCTCGACGCCTTTCGCAAGCGCTACCAGGTGCTGGCCAGGGAGGCGCGCAATTCGCTCGCCGCCGGGCAGGGCGATACCGATACGCCCGAGGCGTGATGCCGCTAACGCGCGATTCGTGATTGCAGCCAGTCGAGCGTTTCGTCCCAGAGCGGGCGGCCGTGCTGGTCGTGGAAGAACCCTGTATGACCCAAATGCCTGGTGCCGATCTCCCGCGGATCGATCCAGCGCGTTTCGATAGCGGCATGGCGGTAGATTTGCAGCAGCGGCGGAACGTTGGCCGCGACGGAAATCGGATCGTCGGTGAAGTAGTACGAGAGAATCGGAATGCGCACATCGTCGAAATGGATGGGGCCGAATTTCGCGCCATCAGGTGTGCGTAAGCGACCCGTACCATCGAAGAACGCTGCCATGTAATCCGGTTGCAGACACCACGCGCCCCATTCGCGGGCCACGTCGGCAGGCAGGTCTTCGCCCCAACGGATCTTCCTCACGGGCGCATAGCCGTACAGGCGAATTGCGAGCGGCATCCAGGCGCGCCATAACGCCAAAGTGAAGTAGCGGTACAGGAATCCCATGCCGCGCCAGTAACCGGTCGACACCGCTACGAAAAGGGCAGCACGTACCTGGGAAACGTTGTGCGCGAGTCCCAACTGCTGACCGCCCGTCGAGTGACCGAGCGCAGCGATCGCCAGATTGGGGTAGTGTTGCCGCAAATAGTCGATGGCTGCGGCGATGTCGTGACGGCCCCAATCGCGATATCGGGCCTTGTAGCCGCGCAGGCGTGGCGGTGCCGATGCGCCGATACCGCGATAGTCGAAGGTCAGCGTCACCCAGCCGCGACTGGCGGCATGTTCGGCGAAGCGCGAATAGAACCGTTGCGGTATGCCAGTGCCGGAATTGATGAGCAGGCAGCCAATGCGGTCACCGGTTGGCAGGAATAACTCTCCGCCCAGCGTGACGCCGTCGTCCGTGTGGATGGTTGCCGATTGTCGCCGGCACGAACTGTCGGCCCGGATCATTGGCCATTCTACCGCGACAGCTGGGAATCGTGCTTCAGGCGGCGCCTGCGGCTGGTTCGGATTGCGTCGCCGGCGGGCACAACCAGCGGTCGAGCATGTCGCGTAGCAGCGCGAGGTTGATCGGTTTCGGCAGATAATCGTCCATGCCGGCCGCAATGCAGCTGTCGCGGTCGCCCTCCATCGCATTGCCGGTAAGCGCGATGATTGGAACTCGCCGCGTGCCGTCTTCCAGTTCGCGAATGCGGCGACTGGCGGCGAAGCCATCCATCACAGGCATCTGGCAGTCCATCAGCACCAGGTCAAAATTCCCGTCCTTTTCGTAGAGCTCAACGCCTTCGCGGCCATTGACGGCGATGCAGTAGTCCATATGCACGGTCTCGAGCATGGCTGCCACCAGCTCCTGATTGACCGCATTGTCCTCGACGATGAGCACTCGTTTGCGAGCGACCGGCCCGATCAGCGAGCGGCTGCGCGTCGTAGCGCCAGCGGCGCCTGTGTCGCTTCCTTGCTCGAATAGTGCCGCCGTGCAGACAGGTTTGCCGATGCACCGGTCGATGCCGATCGGTGGCAGATCCTGACAGCCATGGGGCAGCAGCAGGGTAACGGTTACGCTGCGTCCCGCTGCCGCGAGTCGCATGGCGCTTACCCAGGATTCGAGTTCTGCGCGATCATCGCCGGAATCGATGACGATCTGAATATGGCGCAGGTTGGCTGGCAGCGATTCGATTTGCGTCACCGCGTCGATGCCGTCGGACGCGATCAATGCCAGTGCGCTTCGCGACGCCAGGGTTTCGGCGAGCGCACTGGCGATAATCGCTTCGGGCGCAACGACCAATGCGGCAACATCGTCGGTTGCTGACCATGACGCGCTTGATTCGGCCCCGGTTGCAGGCAAGGTGAAATAGAAGCGGCTCCCTTGACCCGGGGCGCTGTCGAGCCCCAGCGATCCTCCCATCAGCTCAACGAGGCGCTGGCAAATGGCGAGGCCGAGTCCGGTGCCACCGAATCGCCGGGTTGCGCTGTCATCAGCCTGGGCAAAGGCTTCGAAAACGTGCTCCTGCAGTTGTGGCGCAATACCAATGCCGGAGTCGATCACGGCGAACTCGATGTGGTTGGCGTCGGTATCGGCAGCGGCACGACCGCGGCTTGCGCTGACAAGTACCGCGCCGCGTTCGGTGAATTTGATTGCGTTGCTCACGAGGTTTGACAGTACTTGCCGCAAACGCAATCGATCGCTTTGGATAGTAGGGGGTGCGCCAGGCGCGAGGTGCGATGCGATTTCGATGCCTTTCGCGAAGGCCTGCGCACTGAACAGGTTGACGACGTGTTCCAGCTCCTCGCGTACATTCACCAGTTCTGTCGCAACATCCAGTTTGCCGGCCTCGATCTTGGATATATCGAGGATGTCATTGATGATGGCGATGAGGGCATCAGCGGAGGACTTCAGCGTTTGCACGAAGCGCGCTTGTCTTGAATCGAGCCGCGTGGTTTCGAGGAGCGATGCCATGCCAACGACGCCGTTGAGTGGAGTTCTCAATTCATGGCTCATGTTGGCGAGAAACCCGGATTTTGCGCGCGCAGCGGCTTCGGCGGCGAGGCGGGCGCGATCGAGTTCCCCGGCCGTGCGCTTTTGCTCCGAAATGTCGGTAATCACCGATATAATGCCGGTGACCTCGCCATTGTCGAGCTTGAGCGGTGCCTTCGCGACGAGGACGTCATATTCACGCTGGTTCGGGGCAATGATCCTGGCTTCGTAGCGCGCTGGTTGGCCACTGGCAATGACTTCGAGATCGAATTTCCGATGCACCGATCCGAGCACTGGCGAATTGACGGCCAAGCCGTGACCGGATTCCCCAGCGGTCCCGGCGCTCACCATCTTGTCCCACGCGGAATTTGCACGTTGCACTTGTCCGGTCCTGTCCTTGATCAGTACCGGCAGTGGCATGGTGTCGAGAACGGTCTCGAGAAGCTTCAGATTGGCCGCGATCTCATTCTCGAGCTGCTTGCGCTTGCTGATATCGGCAACGATTCCGGTCAGGCGGCGCGCGCGACCGTCCGGGTCGCGCACGGTCACGCTGCCGAAAGTCTGCAGCCACAGCCAATGGCCCTGTTCGTGGCGCACCCGCAGTTCGACTTCGAAGTCGGGCCTGTGGCCCAGCACGACGTCGCGAATGGCTGTACTGAGTGCCTGTGCGTCGGCAGGTACCGTGCGCCTCGACAAGGCGCCGAGATCGTAAGTTGCGTCCTGCTCCTTGGTGCCTATGAAACGGGCGAAATTCCGATCATAGAATATCTGCGTTGAACCGAAGTCCCAGTCCCACATGCTGAGATTGGAGGCGTCGAGCGCCATGCGCAATCGCTGTTCGGATTGCTCCCTGGCGCTGATCGCGCTATCGCGGTCGTGTGCGAGGCGGGTCAGGAATTCCGTCAACGGCCGGATACCGGCCTGGTCCGCAGTCGGCAGCGGCAGGGCCGAGTTCTTCGCCAGCCGTTTCGCCGCAGCAAGCAGACTGTCCGCCGCCAAGCGTTGCGCATCGAGTTCGCTTTTGAGGCGCGTATTGACCTCGAACAGCTCGGCGGAACTGATGTCGAGGCTGCGGGTGCGCAGATCAAGGTCGCGTTCGAGCTGCAGGTAACTTTGATCGACCGAGGTGATCAGGCTGCGCAGGATCTCGCGCAGCTGAGGCGCATCGGGCCCCTTGGCCGCGTCGGAATCTTCGGCCAACCACCGCCGCAGCGTTTCCTCTACAGCGTCGATGGATTCGAGTTTCAGTGCGCGGCGCAGCTGGCGCCGCAGGATGCGATGCATGTCAGGCCGCCTCGCTGAAACATGCAAGTGTCATCGTCTGATTGTGCAGCTGGGTTTCGGGCAAGGCGGTGCAGGAGCTGACTTCACCATTCGAGTAAAATCCGGCCAGCACACAATTTGGACCGAGAATGGATCCTACCGCCTCGACTTCCTCCTCGGTGCGATCGCCAAGTGCCAGGGAGCGGCCGACGCAGCTGACGAGCAGGGCGAAGGACGGCGCCTGCCGCCGCTCCTCGGGCAAACGGGCGAGTTCGGCCGCCATCTCGGCGCCATTGATCAGCTCATCTGGCGATGCACACATGAGCCGAAGAAAACCGTCCGCAACGATTTCGCCGGCGAGCGTGATGGCGCCGCTCGCTTCGTCGATGCCGAGAATCGTGCGAGTGACACCCGTTTCCTTTGCGGCATCGTCGTACATGGAGAATGGAAAAAGCAGTGCCGAACCCGGCAGGTTCTGGGCATGGTCGCCAAGATAGCGACGGTATACAGCCAGCGCCGGCTCACCGTCCAACTCGTAGAGGACGTTTCCGTCGCAGCGCGTGACGCGTCGAATCGGTCCGAAAGGCCGCCAGCCACCCATGCTGCCGACAGTCACCAGCAATCGAGGCGAACAAAAACCGATGACAACCAATTTGTTCGCATCGCATTGACCCCCTGCCACCACCATGGTCCGCTCGAACTTGATGCCATCGCTCGCGAGGCCGCCGACGAGTGCGACGTCGTTGCCGAGCGATTTGCGCAATCCACGTATCACGGCGCTGCCATTCAGATGAAGTCCCTGGCCCAGGACCATGACGGTATGCGGCCGGTCGCTTGCGAGCCCGGCGCCCAGTCGCTCGCCGGCGGTCTCCGAGTCCTGCATGGACTCGACATGGGTCATTGCCGTACAGATCTGGGGATCATCGAAGCGAACCGCAGTGATGACCGCACTGTTGCTCGCGATGCCACGCTGGTGAATTTCGCCGGCTGTCGAGCAGCCGACGGTGATGGCATCCGGCAATCTGCTTGCAACGCGCGCGGCAAGTCCGAGTTCGACCAGCAGATCGGGATCCGCAAACACGAGAACGAGCTGTGGCTCGAGGTCGGCCAGGGCTTCCAATTGCTCTGGCAGGGAGTCTGAGGAGTTCAGGATCAATTGACGTACTTGCACGGCGGCGCATCCAGATCGCACAGCATTGGCGCTCGATCAGTATGCGTTGGAGCAGCCCGCTATCGTCGTGACCTGGCTCGCATCGCAGCGGTTATCAGATTTGCCGAATATTCCCGGTGTGCAGGCGCGCACGCCCGCGCCGACAACGCGATCAGTGTTTGCCGGGTGAGAGTTCGACGCCGCGCCGTTCCCAGGTCGCGTAGGCCAGCATTGCCACCATCTTGGGATCATCCGCCGCGAGCGGCTGGCCTTCCAGTGGATTTCGCAGGCACCAGTTGATCATCTCCCACAGGCTTGCCACCCGGCCCAGCTGTTTCTGGAACTTCGGATAGGTTTCAGGGTGGGTATTGGCGGCATTGGGGTGGCATTGCGCGCAGGCAATACCGTTGCTCCCGAGCTTGCCGTCCGTCCACAATGCACGACCCTGTTTGACGACGAGCTGGAATTGCTCATCCTAGCGCTTCAGGTCTTCGGCGGTGAACTCATCTGAAATGGCCGATTGCGCAAACAGTGTGGCGATTGCCAATAGCCCCAGCATCTTCCGTGGTGACATTTGCTTCTCCCCGAATCAGTAATGATCTTGCGGCGGCACACGTGACTGCGGCGCCTGGAAGGCCATGTCCTGCGGCTGACCAGCGGCGGCATCGAAGGCGACAGTACGGCTGCGGTTGTTGTAGAGGTTGTAGGCGAGATCGACGCGGCCGGTATTGACATTGATCATCTGCCAACCCGTGGCATCGCGTTCGAAGAACGGGTCTGCGCGATTCATCGGAACCGTGAGCTTCGGCAGGTACTGGGCCGCCTGGGCGTAACTTTGCGGATACGGCCAGGGCCATGCGGTTGCCATCACCGAGTTGAAACTGATATTGCCGATCTGGTTGTACTGGATCTGGTGTACGTGTCCGTACAGTACCGATACACGCTCGAAAGGCGCCAGCAGTTTCTGTATCTCCTCTGCGTCCTCGGTCCAGAAATTCCAGCCTTTGTAGATCTTCTGTAATGGCGAATGCGAGAACACGACGACGGGCGTGTCCTTGCGCACGCGCGACAAGTCACGCGCAAGCCAGGCGCGCTGCTTCTCGCCGACCATGAAGGGTGATCCATTTGGATTGTCGAGTCCTGCCATCTCGAGCATGCGCTGCTCGGCGCTCGGCCAGCGATTGAATGTCCAGTCATCGTAGGTGAGGATGCTGTTAAGGACCACGAAATGCACGCCCTTGTGATCGAAGCTGTAGTACTGCGGTCCGAACAGCCTGGACCAGTACTTGCCGAGGTCGAGGTAATAGTCATGCTCGCCCATCACGCAGTGCAGTTTGCCTCGAAGCTTGCCGAGCATCTGCGCGCCGTGGTCGAGTTCGGCCACCGTGCCAAGCTGCGCGAGGTCGCCGCCGAACATCACGAAATCCGGTCGCGGTGACAGCAGATTCGTTTCAGCGACTGCGCGGATCAGACCACGATCCCAGTTGCGGACGAACTGTGCGCCCTTGATGTGTTGAATATGCGAGTCGGAAATGTAGGCAAAAGTGAAATTCCCGGCGGACTTCGCAAAAGCCATTTCCACCAACGTCAACGGCAATGTCGCTGCCCCGGCAGTCAGCGCCGTCTTTTTCAGGAAGGTCCTGCGATCGATTGCATTGTTCATGGGTTGATACCTCCGATTTGCTCGCCGGCCGTCACATTCGCGAGCTGCGCCGTAGCTGGCCGCTTCGGATCGCAAGCGCCCGAATTCAGGGCGTTCTGTTGTGCCTGCAATTGTGCGAACTGCGGGCTCGTCAATGACTCGAGGAATGCGACCAGATCGGAGATTTCCTCGTCGGTCAGATCGAGCGGCCTGATACCGCCACTCAGGAAATCGTTTACCGGATCTTCTTTCCTGGTGACGCCGCCATTGTTGTAATGTTCGACGACTTCGCGCAGGGTCTTGAGACTGCCGTCGTGCATGAACGGCGCGGTTACCGCGACATTGCGCAGGGTCGAGGTCTTGAAAGCACCGATCTCGTCCAGGGAGTCGGTAATCGCAAAGCGCCCGAGCTCCGAGCTGCGCTTGTCCGCGAGCACGGCCTTGTCGACGTCGATACCCTTGGCTTTAGCCTCGAGGAAGGCGGGCGCCAGCTGCCCGACCTCGTTCTGGATGCGATTGATACCGACGCCAATATTGTGAAAACGGCTGTCGGTGAACAATGCGCTGTCCTGCTCGATGGTATGACAGGATACGCAACGCGCCTTGTTCAGGAATAGATCGAAACCGCGGATCGCCGTTGGCGACAGGGCGGATTTGTCGCCGCCGAAGTAATAGCGATCGAAGGGCGAATCGCCGCCTACGATCGTGCGCTCGAACGCGGCAATTGCCTGCGTCACTTCGCGTATGCTGATCGCCGAGGCGTTCGTCCCGAAAACTTCGGCAAACGCAGCCACATACTGCGGGTCGCTACGGACAATGGCGAGGATGGGCTCGTGATCGGCAAGTCCCATTTCCACCGGGTTGACGAATGGGTGCAACGCCTGATCTTCCAGATCCGGCGAGCGGCCGTCCCAGAACTGCGACTGGAAGTAGGCCGCGTTGATGACTGTCGGGGCGTTGCGGGTACCGGTCAGCTTGTTGATTCCTTCGGATGTCGTGAGTGGACTGTCCGTAAAGGCCTTGGCCGGGTCGTGGCAGGTCGCGCAGGCGACAGCGCCCGTGCTGCTGAATCGCTTGTCATTGAACAGCTTGTCGCCGAGCGCGATTTTCTCGGGTGTTTGCGGGTTGGTGGCCGGCACTGGCACGGGCGGTAGTCCCAGGGGTGCGGCGAGCGATAGAGCGGCGGCGGCGATGGCTGCGCAGGCAGCGACAATACGGTGTCCAGATGACATAAGCCTCCCTCCTTAGACTTGGTCTAACCGAGATTAGACACGTTCTAAGCGAGGGTCTATACGGAATTACCCTGTGTTGGCCAATGCAACCGCAGGGCCGGTGCGGAGCTCGCCAGCGTATGCTTGGCGTCTCGACTCAGATGGAATCGCACGATGCAAGGGCACCGCGATCTACGGGAAGTCATCACCTCGGTACCCGCCTCGGATGGGGCAGGCGTGCGGCTGCGCCGCAGTCTCGGGGGGCCGACGGGTCAAAGAGTGGATCCGTTCCTGATGCTCGACGAGTTTTTCTCCGATGATCCGAACGACTACCTGGCGGGGTTTCCGTCCCACCCGCATCGCGGCTTCGAAACCGTAACCTACATGCTGGATGGCCGCATGCGTCACGAGGACAGCTGCGGCAATCGCGGCGACCTGGGCCCGGGCGACGTGCAGTGGATGACCGCGGCACGCGGCATCATTCACTCCGAAATGCCCCAGCAAACTGCCGGCAGAATGCGCGGCTTTCAGCTTTGGCTCAATCTGCCAGCCAGCGCGAAGATGCAGCCGGCCGCCTACCGTGACATTCCGGCGAGCGATATTCCCGAGTACAGCCTGTCGGCTGGCTGCCAGATGCGACTGATCGCCGGAGCGCTCTCGATCGAGGGCAAGGTATTGCGGGGCGCGACGCTTGGACAACCATCGACCGCACCGCTGTTCGCCGACCTGCGTTTGCTGCCCGGTGCCACCATCGAGCTGCCGATAGCGCGTGAATTGAGCGCTTTTGTCTATCCATATGATGGTGCAGTGGAGCTCCTGGGGAGCGATGGCGCGCCTCGCTCGTTACCATTGCAGGGCGCAGCTGTTCTGGATGACGGTGACCGACTGGCACTGCGTGCATCGCATGGCGCGGCGCGGTTGCTGCTGCTTGCTGGGCGTGCGCTCAACGAACCCGTCGTGCAATATGGACCATTCGTCATGAACACACGCGCGGAAATCGAACAAGCCGTCGACGATTATCGAAACGGCAGGCTCGTCGAGCCCGCCAGGAGCAGTTCTGGATGACCGAAACCTTGGCGCCGAGCCGCTATGCGCTCGCGTTCGTTTTCATCACCATGCTGATCGACACCATCGGACTTGGTGTGACGATTCCCGTCGCCCCGAAGCTGATCCAGTCCTTGACCGATACGGATCTTTCCACTGCGGCACGGTACGGCTCGTGGTTATTCTTCAGCTATGCTCTCATGCAGTTCCTGTTTGCACCGGTGATCGGCAACCTCAGTGATCGCTTCGGCCGTCGGCCGGTGCTGATTCTCTCCCTCACCATGCTCGGTATCGACTATGTCATTACTGGTCTTGCGCCGACGATCGGCTGGCTGTTCATCGGCCGTATCCTGTCGGGCATGTCGGGCGCCGCCTATTCGACTGCCAACGCCTATATCGCCGACGTGTCTCCACCCGAGAAACGCGCCGCGCGCTTTGGGTTGATAGGCGCGGCCTTCGGGGTCGGTTTCGTGCTCGGGCCGGCGCTCGGTGGCATCATCGGCGAGCACTTCGGTCCGCGTGCGCCGTTCCTGGTGGCGGCGGGCCTCGCATTCGCCAATGCGCTTTTCGGATTCTTCGTGCTGCGCGAATCGCTCCCCCCCGAACGCCGCCGGCCGTTTGACCTGCGACGTGCGAATCCGCTCGGTTCCGTCATGCAGGTGCGTCGCTATCCCTTGCTGCTGCCGCTGATCGTGGTAATGGTGCTCATGCGACTGGGGCATGATTCGAACCCGGCCGTATGGAGCTACTATACGATGCTCAAATTCAACTGGTCCGAGGGCCAGGTGGGGTTGTCACTGGCCGCTATCGGCATCTGCGTGTCCATCGTCTACGGCGGCTTTACCCGCATCGTGGTGCCACGCTTTGGCGAGCGCGGCGCGATCTACATGGGTACGCTGTCGGCTGCCGTCGGATTTGCCGGCTATGCGTTCGCGACCAGCGGTTGGCAGCTCTATGCATTCATGTTGCCATTCGCGATGATGGGACTGGTGGGCCCGTCACTCAACGCCATCATGTCGAAGAACGTACCGGCCAACGAGCAGGGCGAACTGCAAGGCACGCTTGCAAGCGTCGGCAGCCTGACGTCGGTCGTGGCGCCGCTCATCATGGCCAATCTGTTCGCCTACTTCACGGCACCCGGTGCGCCCGTGCATTTCCCGGGTGCAGCCTTCCTGGCGGCGTCACTTTGCATGCTGTTGGCCGCTTTCCTGTTCTCACTCTCGAGTGCCGGACGGCGGGTGCTGGCGCCGGCCTGAGCCAGGACGCCTCGCAGCTTTCGAAACGGCATGTCCGACTAGATGGATTTCGACGCCCTGATCAACGACTGGCTGGGGCCAGTCGCCGAAGGACTGTCCGCGGTCGTGTTCTTTTCGATTCCGGCCTTCGGTACGCAAATTCCCTTGATCGTGCTGTGGCTGATACTGGGCGGTGTGGTCACGACCCTTGCGTTCGGCTTTATCAACCTGCGCGGGTTCGGTCACGGCATCGCCGTATTGCGTGGGCGCTACAGTCGAGGCGATCAACCGGGTGAGACGACACCATTCGAAGCACTCGCGACCGCAGTATCGGGCACGGTGGGTCTTGGCAATATCGCGGGTGTTGCGGTAGCCATTGCAATTGGTGGACCAGGCGCGGCACTTTGGATGATCGTCGCTGGTTTCTTTGCCATGAGCGCGAAATTTGCCGAAGTGAGTCTCGGCGTGAAATATCGACGCACCCGGGCTGACGGCACAGTCACTGCGGGCGCGATGTACTATGTGCCCGTTGCGTTCTCTCGACTCGGCCTTGCGCCGCTCGGCCGCGCGCTCGCAGTGTTCTTCTGCATCGCCGCGATTGGCGCGTCGATGACCTTGTTCCAGGTCAACCAGGCCTACGCGCAGTTTCGCGAAGTCACGGGTTTCGAGTCCGGCCTGCTGTTCGGCACGGGTGTGGCATTGTGGGTCGCGGCCGTCCTGTTCGGCGGCATGCGGCGAATTGCCCGCTGGACCTCCGCACTGGTGCCGGCAATGTGCGGTCTTTACCTGGTGGGCGCAACGACCGTGTTGCTTGCCAATTGGCAACACCTGCCCGGCGCGCTTGCGACCATCGTCCGCGAGGCATTTTCCCCCGTTGCGGTCGAGGGCGGTGTCGTCGGAGCGCTGCTGCAGGGATTCAGGCGCGCGGCGTTCTCCTCCGAGGCGGGGCTTGGCTCCGCGCCCATGGCGCATGCTACCGTGCGCACGCGTGAGCCGATGTCGCAGGGATTTGCGGCGCTCCTCGAGCCATTCCTCGATACCATAGTGGTATGTGTTGCCACCGCGCTGGTCATCGTCGTCTCGGGCGTTGCAACCAACGGCGATGCCGAGGGCGTTGCGCTCACTTCGCGCGCGTTTGCGACTGTCGTGCCATGGTTTCCGGTCTTGCTCGCCGTCAGCGTGATTCTCTTCGCTCTGTCGACCATATTGAGCTGGGGTTACTACGGCGAACAGGCCTGGATCTATCTGTGGGGTGAGACAAAAGCGTCGCGTTATGGCTACCGGCTGCTCTTGTGCGGGGTGCTGAGCATCGCCGGTACATTCCCGCTGCACCAGGTCGTCAATCTCGCCGACGGACTCAATTTCTGCATGGCGATACCCAATTTGCTGGCAGTATTCATACTGCTTCCGGAACTGCGTCGCGATCTTGGGGACTACTGGCAACGCATCGTGAAGGGGCAGCGCTAGAGCGCCTGGCCGGGCCGTGACGCCCAAAGGGCCAAGAACTACCAACGGGGGAGTGCAGTGCAGTTATTGAATTCGCTGGCCGGGATCATTTTCATCATCACGATCGCGACGAGTGCGCTCGGCTTGCTCGGCAACCCGCAGATCATCCAGCAGTGTCTGTTCAGGCCCTACAACGTCGCGCGCAACAAGGACTGGCATACACTCATTACCAGCGGCTTCGTGCATGGGGACTTCCTGCACCTGGCAATGAACATGCTGACATTCTGGTTCTTTGCATTTCCGCTCGAGCGGCGCATCGGCAGTTTCAGGTTCGTGCTGCTTTATCTTCTCGGCCTGGTTTTGAGCGACGTGCGCACGTATTTCAAGCACCGCGACAATGCCGAGTACGCATCGCTCGGCGCGTCGGGAGCGATTTCCGCGGTGCTATTCGCGGCGATCGTCTACTTTCCTGGAATGAGCCTGAATATCCTGCTGATTCCCGTGCCGATTCCGGCGCCGCTTTTCGGCGTGCTCTATGTCGGCTATTCCTGGTATCTCGGCCGGCAGGGGCGGGGGCGGATCAATCACGACGCGCATCTCGATGGTGCACTCACCGGGCTCGCGTTCGTTGCCTTGACGGACGCCGGCGCGTACCGCGGGCTCCTGAACTACTTCAACTGAGCTGCGCCACCACGCGGGCGACTTCCTCGCGGCTGCCGATGATCAGCGGCGTGCGCTGGTGGATGCCCTGCGGCTCGATCGCGAGTATGGGCTGCCCGGGACCGGCCACGGCGGTGCCGCCCGCTTGTTCGATGATCATGGCCATCGGGTTCGCTTCGTACATCAGGCGCAGCTTGCCTTGCGGCGCCTTGGCGGTGGGTGGATACATGAACACGCCGCCTTTCAGCAGGATGCGGTGCAGGTCCGCTACCATCGCGCCAACATAACGGCTGGAATAACCGTTCTCCTGTGCCCAGTCGAGGTAGCGCTGGTAGCCTTGCGGGAAGCTGCGGCGGTTGCCTTCGTTGCAGGAATAGCTCTTGTTCCGTTCCGGAATGCGCAGACCCTCAGCCACGCGCATGAACGCGCCCACCGCCGGATCGAGCACGAACATGTCGACACCCCGGCCGATGCTCAATACGAATACGGTTGACGGACCGTAGAGCACATAGCCTGCGGCCACCTGCTCGCGGCCCGGCTGCAGGAGGGAATCCTGGCTGCGCGCGGCGCGTCGATCGTGGCGCAGTATGCTGAAAATCGTCCCGACTCCGCCGCAGACATCGAGGTTGGAAGAGCCATCGAGCGGGTCGAACAGCACGCAATAGCGCCGCTCGCCCTTGTGATCGTCGCGAATGATGACCGGCTCCTCGTTTTCTTCCGAGGCGACGATTGCCACACCTTGGCGGCGGCCCAGCGTACGCAGCAGGACGTCATTGGCGATGACATCGAGTTTCTGTTGCACCTCGCCCTGCACGTTCTCGTTGCCGATGTCGCCGAGAACGTTTTCGAGCCGCGCCCTGCGCACCTTGTCCGCAACGACCTTGGCCGAAATCGACAGTGCCGACAGTATCCAGCTGAAAGTGCCGGTCGCTTCCGGGTGATGGGCCTGCTGTTCGAGGATATGCGCCTGCAGCGTCATGATGCTGGCGCTGTCGTACTGATTGTGTGTTGACATGCACCCAAGGATGCCACGGCGCGAGCGGATTCGCCCAGCCTGCAGGACCGGGCCTGAAAAAACGGCCGGGTCGATGTCGACCCGGCCGCCATGAGTTGCGCAAGTGGTGTGCTAGAACTTGTAGCTGGCGGTGATGCCGAACTGGCGCTTGTCCGCGAGCGGGTACTGGAAGCCGCGCACGAAGGCTGAGGTGCGTTGGCTGGTACCGATCGGCAGGACATTCTTGAAATCGACGAACCGGATGACCGTGGAAGGCGTGCGATCGTCAGTGAGGTTGTCACCCCAGAGCGTGATGTTCCACTTGTCGGTTTCGAAGCCGAGCTTCAGGTTGAGCAGATTCTGGTCACCCGTGTGCGCCAGGTTGAAGATCTGTGAGTACTTCTTCGACGTGTAGGCGTAGTCAAGCCTGAGAAACCCATTGACGGAAGCATTGACCGGGAACTCGAACTTGCCGTAGGCACTGGCCTGGGTCTTGGGGGAGTTCGGCGTCTGGTTGCCCGCAACCGAGCCGGTTGACCCGGTGAGTCCATCGGCCAGGTCGAAGGCCAGCTGCTCGGGGTCGCTCGCTTCGGTGATCTCTGCATCGTTGTACGAGAAACTCAGTCCGCCGCTGAACTGATCCGTGAACTTGTTGTTCAGTTCGAGTTCGAAGCCTTTCACTTCGGTCTTGCCGATATTGACCACCACCGTGACCGGTGCGCCCGTGGAGAGCGTCGCCCCGGTGGTCAACTGCTGATCGCTCCAGTCGATGAAGTACGCAGCAGCATTCAGGGTCATGCGGCCGTCCAGGAACGTGTTCTTGGAGCCGATTTCGTAGTTCCAGGCGCTTTCCTCGTCGGCAAACAGCAAGGACGGGTCGAGCAAGGGGTTGGCATTGATGAAGCCCGGCTTGTTGCCCTGTGCCACGGCAAGGTACAGCAGGTGATCCGGCGTGACTTTGTAGTCGAGCGTGACGCGCGGCGAGAAGCTGTTGAAAGTCTTCTCGAGGAGCGGCAGTGTCGGGCGCGCGCCAGGGTTGTTGTTGCCGATGGTGTCTTCGGCAAGACGAGCCTCGACGCGACCGGTCCAGCGATCGGAGAAGTCCGCCTCGAGGGCGCCGAAGACCGCCCAGTTATCGACCCGTTCCGTGCCATTGTTGACCGTGCGAACGACGCCGGTCGCATTGATGCGGTCCTCGCGGAAGTCGCGGCGGCTGCGGTAGAAATACGCACCGACCATACCGCGTACGCGCCGCTCTTCGTTGCTGCGCAGGATCAGTTCTGACGAGAGCTCCTTGCGATCGCTGACGGCGACGCGATTGAAGTCGCCGTTGAGCGCCGTGGAGTTGGAAGTCACGTCGACGTCATAGCCATAGGACTGGTCGGCGTCGAAGTAGCCGGTGTTCCAGGTCAGGCTGAAAGGGCCTGGGTCGTATTCGACCTGGGCCGAGTAGCGGTAAGCGGTCTTGTCCATGCCGATGCGGTCGCCGAAGAGATCGAGGTTCTGTTCGGTGTAATCGAGTTCGGCGACTTCGCCGCAATAGTACTGGCGGGCAACTTCCAGGTAGCAATTGTTGTAGAAGCGATCCTGGAGGGTGATGGCGGCAGCACCGTCATTGTCCTCACCGTAGCCCATGTTGAAGCGCATCATCCAGGCGTCGTTCGGCCGAAATTCGAGTGAAGTGTTGAAGTTGGCCGAGCGCTCGTCGCCGACTTTCTGGCCATCCAGGATGTTGCGGTACATGCCGCCGAACTTGTAGTAGCGCGCATGCACCATGTAGAAGACCTTGTCCTCGATGACCGGGCCGCGCGACATGGCATTGACTTCGAACTCGTCGTATTGCGCGAGTCGCGTCGATACCGAGTTCTGGACCTCGTTGGTCGGTTTCTTGGTGATGATGTTGATGGCGCCCGCGAAAGTGGCGCGGCCGAACAGCGCCGCCTGCGGTCCCTTGATGACTTCGATGCGCTCCACCAGGTCGAATGGGAAGGAGAGAATCGAATCGTTGTATTGCAGGCCGTCGATGAAGGTCGAGGCATTGGCCTCGCCGAGGATATTTGACTGACCGCGGATGACGGGCCGGCTGCCGCCACCCTGAACGCCAAAGCGGTTCAGCTTCTCGAAGGAAAATCCCGGAGTGGAGGTGCTGACCTTGTACAAGTCGTCGATACCGCGCTCGACGATGTCCTCAGCCGTAAAGGCCTTGACGGACAGCGGCACGTCCTGCAGCTTCTCTTCGACTTTACGCGAGGTGATGACTACCTCCTGCAGTCCGGATTCCTGGGCCACGGCGACGCCGGTCGCTGCGATGGCTGTTGCTACAACAATACAGGTCAATCTCATGACGCCCCCTCTGTCTGCGGCTAGGATTCTTATGGGTGTTGGTCGACGGTCCAAACGTGTCAATTTGCAAAGGTACCGTACCCGGTTTGTCCGGTCATCATGTTTTGATCACCTAGTGGCCACGGGAGTGTTGTAGTGGCACAACAAAGGGAGGGCGCCAGGGCAGCAAAGTCCATCGTCAGGCCTGATCTGGACAAACGGCACCCTGGCGAGCGGCCGCTGCGCGCTCTTGCTTCGGCCACGCTACAAACTGGCCTCGATGCGGCCATCGATGCGACTGATGGACTTGCCGCGGCGCATCATCTGCACGAGCTATGGATGCGCGGTGCGCGAGCGGCCGACGTCGAGTCAGGTATCGAGCGGATCTGGCGTCGCGCCGCAGCCACCGTGCCCGATTGGTTGCCCATGCGTTACATCGACTGGCTAGCCACAGCCTATGAGGTCTGCGCGGCCTTTTCTCCTGGTCGGGGTGGCCGCCACAATATTTATCTCGTGCTGCTCGACTACAGCGACAGTCGCCAGGGGCCTCATGGCGCATACGTTGGCATGACGAGCTATGCTCCGGCACTTCGGTTCGATCAGCACAAGGCGGGCATACGGGCGGCCGGTTCGGTGCTGCGCCGCGGACTGGAACTATTGACGGGTCCGGTCATGCATTTGCGGAGGCTGCCGCGCGGGCGCGCTGCGCAGATCGAAGCGGAGCTGGCCATTGCACTGGGCCGGGCGGGCATTTTCGTCAAGGGCGGTCACTGAGAGCTACGTCCGGTCGCCCTGACCTCCGTGGTGTCCTACCGTGAGGCCGGGCGACCGTCCGACGGCCCGCGGACCGCCTGCGCATTATGGTCAGCGAAAATGAACGCATCCTGAACCTGCCTCGATTGGTCATGATTGCGCCCCCGCCGTGCCGTATTGCGCGTCCACTCTACAGGGCGGAACAAAGCAAGCCGTTACGGTGAAACGCATGACCTTGCCCCGATTGCCGCCGCTTTTGAATCGCGTGTTGTTGATGGCACTCCTTTTGATCGCGTTGCTCCTGCCGCTTGGGCAGGTGGAAAACCTCCTGGCCGAGCGGCGCGGGTTGCAGAGCGAGGCGGCCGAATCGGTCGCAGCCACCACCGGCCAGGCGCAGCGCTTGGGCGGAGCGCTGCTCGTAGTGCCGGTCGACGTTCCCGCCTACTACGGCGCCAAGACGGTCAGCCACCGCAGGCTGCTGCGGATCCTGCCGGATGAACTCGAGGCGAGTGTCCAGCTGCAGCCGGAGCCTCGCTTTCGCGGGATCTACGAAGTCATGACTTTCGCAGCTACTTTGAAACTACGCGCGAGCTTCGATCCATCGCGCCTTGCACAATTGGCCGAGGACCAGGGCACGGGAACGATCCGGTGGCAGGAAGCCAAGGTCCTCGTGCCGATATCGAGTCCACGGGGCATACGCGAACTCTCGCGCAGCGACTTCGCAGGATTTCCGGTCAAGCTCCTGCCCGAGCCGACCAATTACCTTGCGGGTATCAGCGCTGCAGTTAATGCGACCCCGGCGGACGCGCAGGGACCCGCGGTGTTCGAGCTCGACCTGGTGCTTGGCGGCACCGGGCGTTTCTCGTTCATGCCGCTCGCGGCGAATGTCCAGGTCGACCTGCAATCACCTTGGCCGCATCCGTCCTTCGATGGCGGCTACGCGCCGCAGTTTCGCGAGGTAACGGGCGGTGGATTCACGGCCCGTTGGTCTGTGCCCGAGATTACCCGCGCAGTACCGCCCAACTGGTTCGATGAGGAGATCAGCTGCGATGAGCTCGGTGCGAGCGACTTCGGTGTGCGACTGCTGCGGCCGGTCGATCACTACCAGCGCAGCTATCGCGCGATTCACTATGCCGTGCTGTTCATCGCGCTCACTTTCGGCAGTCTCTTTCTTTGGGAATATACACTCGGCCGGCGTGCCGGCGCGCCGCGCCTGCACGCCATGCATTACCTGCTGGTTGGTATCGCGCTTGCGGTATTCTATCTGTTGCTGATCGCGCTTTCCGAGCAGCTCGGTTTCGCAATTGCCTACGGGTTGGCATCGCTTGCCATGATCACGCTGCTTGCCGTTTACCTCGCCGGCGTGATGCGCAGTCGTGCGACCGGAAGCGTTGCTGCCGGCGGTTTCGCCACGCTGTATGGCGCGCTCTATCTGCTCGTGCTATCCGAGGACTATGCCTTGCTGACAGGCGCGCTGGGCCTGTTCGCGGCGCTTGCCCTGGCGATGCTCACGACCCGGCACCTTAACTGGCACGCGCCTGGCACATCCTGACGCGCCGTTCTCTAGGCCACGCGATCCGCAGGCGTACCGGCGATGTGCACCAGCCAGCCAATCGATTGTTTTTCGCATTTCGATAGACATAAACTATTTGTCGATGAACCTGAGGGATCTGCAGTACTTCGTGGCGCTGGGCGAGACGTTGCATTTCGGCGCCGCGGCCGAGCGCTGTCATGTCAGCCAGCCCACGTTGTCGGCACAGTTGCGCAAGCTCGAGGAGTACCTCGGCGTGACCCTCTTCGAGCGTCGACCGCGTCATGTCATGTTGACTGCAGCGGGCGAGGAGCTGCTACCCCGTGCGCGGCAGATCGTCATCGACGCCGAGCAGCTGCGCGACGCGGCGCGCCGCCGGCGCGATCCGCTGGAAGGGAATCTGCGCCTTGGCCTGATTCCCACCATTGCGCCTTATTTGCTGCCGCGAATCGCGACGCCGCTGCGGAAGTCACTGCCGAAGCTCGCCATCAAGGTCATCGAGCAGAAGACCGACGCGCTGCTCGAAGCATTGCATCAAGGGCAGATCGACATGGCGGTTCTGGCTCTGCCGGTGTCCGGTACGGGGCTGGTTTCACGCTCGCTATATGCCGAGTCATTTCTGGTCGCCTTGCCTCGCCGGCACCCGCTGGCGGTGCGCCGACGCCTGCGTATGCGCGATTTGCAAGGCGAAAACCTGCTGTTGCTCGATGAGGGTCATTGCCTGCGCGACCAGGCGCTCGAGCTGTGTCGCTCGGTCGGAGTGGATGAAGCAAGCGATTTGCGCGCGACGAGCCTTGAGACGCTGCGCCAGATGGTTGCTGCAGGACTTGGCGTTACCCTGATGCCACGCCTCGCTTGCGAAGGTGTGCTTGCCGGAGCCAAGGGGCTCGTTTATCGGCCGTTTGCGCCTCCGGCTCCACAACGCTCGATTGGCGCCATGTGGATCCGTTCCAGCTCGCGCGTTGTCGCGATCGACGCGCTCTGCGAACTGGTTTCGGGCGCTGCGCAGTGACCGCAATCGTCGCGGACCGGGAGTTCGGCGTGCGCGTGCTGATGGTGTGCCTAGGCAATATCTGTCGCTCGCCCACCGCCGAGGCCGTGCTGCGCAGGATCGCCGCGACCGAAGCGCCGCAGCTCGCGCTGCAGGTCGACTCCGCCGGTACCGCGGGCTATCACGTCGGGGAGCCGCCGGATGCACGCGCGCAACGCGCGGGCGCGGGCCGCGGCTACGATCTGGCGCCGCTACGCGCGCGGCAGATTACGCGTGAGGATTTTTCAAGATTCGACTTGCTGCTGGCGATGGACCGCCAGAACCTCGCGAACATGCGTCGTATTGCACCTGCGGCGCATCGCGAACGGGCGCGGTTGCTGCTCGAATATCACCCTGAGCCGCCGGTGCTCGAGGTGCCGGACCCATATTACGGCGGCAGCGAAGGCTTTGAGACCGTGCTCGATCTCATCGAGGCCGCCTCGCGCGGCCTGCTGCATGCACTGCAGGAGCGAGCGGCCCCCGCACGCTCGTGACGGGGGCCTGAGCTGGTTCTACCTGTCGTCGGGAAAGGTCGTGCGGTTGCCCGCGTCGGAGGACCATACGACGAAAGGCTTGCTCTCGCTCTGCGGCGCAGCTTGCGCAGCGGGTGGTGCTGGCGGCGTGGGTGAATTCGGCGCTGCGGCACGAGCGGCGGCCTCGTGACCGCTGCCATTGCCTTCGGTTGATTGCGATGCGCCCTGGTCATTGCGCGGCAGTGCCTCGCTACCTTCGCCTGGGCGGCGTCCGCGCCGCCGTCCGCCGCGCCGGCCGCGTCGGCCGCGCCGCTCCGACTGCGCCTTGTGCTCGTCGCCGTCGCGTTCTCGGCGTGGTTGCTCACCCTGCGGCTTCGGCGTATTGGCGCCCTGGCGCGCAGCGTCATTGCGTGGCCGCGCATCGTGGCCGCCCTGTGTCTCCTTGCGGCGGCGCGCATCGCCGCCGTCGCCTCCGCGGGGCTTGCGGTCGCGGTCACGATCGCGGTCACGATGGCGACCATCGCGTCGGTTACGGTCGGGGCGTGTGCCGCGGCGCGATGCATCGCGCCGCGCTCCCGCGGTGCGATGCGCCGGGGTCGCGCCAGGATCACTGCCGGCGCCAAACAATGCCCGCCACATGCGCCGGAATATCCCGGGCTTCTCTGCGGCCACGGCGACCGCAGCCGCTGCAACGGGCGCTGGCGCGGCGGTCGGCGGCAGGATGGCCGCGACGGCCGCCTGTTCGCGACCGCTGATCTTCTCGCCCGTGCCGCTTGGTTCGACGACTGGCGCTGGCGTCGGCATGAGGTAGCTCGCCTTGCGAACGTCCGGCGCTTCGGCTTCATCATTGCGGATGCGTCGTATCGTGTAATCCGGTGTCTGCATGTTGGTGTTCGGTACGATGACGAGCTCGGCATGCGACTTGTCCTCGAGCGTGCGCAGCCAGTCGCGTTTCTCGTTGATAAGGAATGTCGCGACTTCCACCGGCAATTCGACGATGACCTTTGCGGTGCGCTCCTTGCGCGCTTCCTCGCCAACCAGGCGCAGGATCGAAAGCGCCATCGACTCGACGCTGCGGATGCTGCCGATCCCGGCGCAGCGCGGACAGACCACGTGGCTCGACTCGTCGAGGCTCGGTCTCAGGCGCTGGCGCGACATCTCCAACAGGCCGAAACGCGACAGCCTGCCGATCTGTATGCGCGCGCGATCCATGTGCACGGCGCTACGCAGCCGCTCCTCGACCTCGCGCTGATTCTGCTGTGATTCCATGTCGATGAAATCGATGACGATCAGCCCGCCGATGTCCCGGATGCGCAGTTGCCGCGCGACCTCATCTGCGGCCTCGAGATTGGTATTGAGCGCCGTCGTTTCTATATCGCCGCCGCGCGTGGCGCGCGCGGAATTGATGTCGATCGACACCAGCGCTTCGGTGTAGTCGATAACTATGCTACCGCCCGAGGGCAGCTGGACCTTGTGGGCATAGGCCGATTCGATCTGGCTCTCGATCTGATAGCGCGTGAACAACGGAATGTCATCGTTGTACTGCTTGAGGTGGCGCTGCGATTCAGGCGGCATGAATCGCTGCATGTACTCGAGCGCCATGTTGTAGGCATTCGAGTCGTCGATCAGTACTTCGCCAATGTCATCGGAGAAGTAATCGCGAAGCGCGCGGGTCACCGGATCGCTGTCGCGATAGACGAGAAATGGCGCGTTGCGTTCCTTCGAGGCGCCTTCGATCTGCTGCCATTGCGTGACCAGGTTATTGAGGTCCCACTGCAGCTCCTCGGCCTTGCGGCCGACACCGGCGGTGCGCACGATGGCGCCCATGCCGTCGGGTATCTGCAGCTGGTCCATTGCTTCACGGAGCTGGTCGCGGTCCTCGCCCTCGATGCGACGCGACACGCCGCCCGCGCGGGGGTTGTTCGGCATCAGCACCAGGAAACGGCCCGCCAGGCTGATGAAGGTCGTGAGTGCCGCGCCCTTGTTGCCGCGTTCCTCCTTCTCGACCTGAACCAGTAGCTCCTGACCTTCGTGCAACAGGTCGCGAATGTTCTGGCGACTGCCCTGGGCGTCGCGCTTGAAATATTCGCGGGAGATTTCCTTCAGCGGCAGGAAGCCATGTCGCTCACTGCCGTAATCGACGAAGCATGCTTCGAGCGAGGGCTCGATGCGGGATATCCGGCCTTTGTAGACGTTGGCTTTCTTTTGTTCTTTCGACAGTAACTCGATGCTGAGGTCGAATAGCTTCTGACCATCAACCAGTGCGACGCGCAACTCCTCTTGCTGAGTTGCATTGACGAGCATTCTTTTCATTTACCCCTACCAGGTAGTACGGGGCCGACGACGGGGACAGGTTTGATTGCCAGGTTGGCGGCCGCAGCGCGCGCGACGCGCCCTTGGGGGCAGCGGCATCGACGCGGGGTGCTTGCGGCGTAAAGAGCATGAATGACTCTTGTCGGGTGGCGCCAGCCAGAGCCCTGGCGGGTGCCGAAACCTTCACTACCAACCGTTGCAATGGTGGCCCCGGGGCGGCTTGTTCGCTCGCTGCGGGTTGCCTGATCCAGTGTCGGCCGGACAATCGATGGTCACGCTTGCGCAGACCAACTAACATGCGGCGCGCACGCCGCGGACTTTGTTGCTCCGGCCAGCCTGCGAACCGCGCAGCGACCGGAAACGGCGGCATCATATAAGCTGATCTTTTAAAAAACAACAATTTACGCAAAAAACCGTGGCAGATCTTCCAGTTCCAGCCGAATCCCGCTCCAAGGTGAGACATGTTGCCGTGCCGGCCGACGAGGCGGGCGTCAGGCTGGACCGCTTCCTCGAGCGGCTGCTGCCGGACGTTCCCCGCAGCCGGTTGTTTCGGCTGGTGCGTCGTGGAGAAGTCCGGGTCAACTCGCGACGGGCCCGCCCGGAGCTCCGCCTGCAACCAGGCGACAACGTGCGGGTGCCGCCCTTGATGCACGCAAGTGCGGACTCGCCCGCGGCGGTCAGGCGGCCGTCGCGCTCCCTGGTCGAGGCTGTCGCCGGCTGCATCATTGCCGAGACTCGTGAATTGCTGGTCATCAACAAGCCGGCCGGCATGGCGGTGCATGGAGGCAGTGGCGTCAGCTTCGGCGTGATCGAAGCGTTGCGAACACTGCGTCCCGATGAGACGCTCGAACTCGTGCATCGTCTCGATCGCGACACGAGTGGCGTATTGCTGGTGGCACGCAAGCGTGCCGCCTTGCGCGAATTGCACGCGCTGATACGCGAACAATGCTTCGACAAACGTTATCTCGCGCTGTTGAACGGCAGCTGGCAGCTCGGGCAGAAAGTAATCGATTTTCCGCTTCGTACCGACGCACGCGTCAGCGGCGAACGCACGGTACGCGTCGATGCTGGCGGCAAGGCTGCGGTGAGCCGGTTTCGTCCGGTGGAGTTCTTTGGCAAACGGGCCACACTACTCGAGGTGGCGATCGATACGGGTCGCACCCATCAGATTCGCGTGCATGCCGCGCATGCGGGACATGCGGTTGCAGGCGATGAGAAATATGGCGACGCCGATGCGAATGCGCTGTGGCGCGAACGGGGGCTCAAACGCATGTTCCTGCACGCCTCGAGCATCAGTTTCGAGTGGCCGGGGGGCAAGGCGGAGAGTTTCAATGCGCCGCTCGCCGACGACCTGCGAGCCGTCCTCGACGCTTTGTCCCCGATGCAGGCGAAGGGGCGTCTCCAGTAGCGCCCCGGTCAGGGCAATTGATAGCCGAGCTCGCGCAATACGCCGCTCAACCAGATGAGCGGCAGACCGATCAATGCCGTCGGGTCGTGGCTGTCTATCGAATCGAACAGGCAGATCCCGGCGGCTTCGGCCTTGAAGCCGCCGGCACAGTCGAGCGGTCGTTCGCGCTCGATATAGCGGTCGATTTCGTCGCTGCCGAGCCTGCGAACCATGACATCGGTCCGATCGAGGTGCGCAACCGAGTACGAGCGGGATGCCGCAACGACGGCTACCGCAGTAAAGAAGCTGATGCGATGGCCAGATGCGGCCGCCAGTTGTCTGCGGCAATTGTCGATGCTACCCGGCTTGCCGAGGAGCGTCTTCCCAAGGAGCGCCACCTGGTCGCTGCCGATCACTGCGGCATCGGGCGCCGCGGCTGCCACGGCTTCCGCCTTGGCGAGCGCCAGATGTGAAGCGCGCGCGGCCGCGTCGTCGATGCCGACGGCGGATTCGTCCACCTGCGGTGCGCGCGCTTCGAAAGGCAGGCCCAGCCGCAGGAGCAGGGCGCGGCGGTAGGGCGAGGTCGAGGCCAGTATCAGGGGCGGCATCAAGCAGGTAATTCCCAAGGAAACAATAGGTTAGCGATAATTCGCTTTGACTTGCGGCAGGCGCCTACCTATTATACGCGCCCCATGCGCGCCGACTGGTCACGTCCGCTGGCTGTGGAACGCGAGTCCGAGCGCAACAGCCGGTTCGATTTTGAACTCAAGCCGGCATCGCTGGCCCGGATTGCACCGGAACTGGCGGCGGATGAGGGTTGGGTGCGCGGTCATGCCGAGTTCGGACGCGACTATGGACTGTCGCTGGTTTCGATCGAACTGCAGGCTGAGCTGCCGCTGGTTTGCCAACGCTGCCTGCGCACCGTTCGTTGGCCGGTGAGCGCGAGTTCGCAGCTTGCGGTGATCGGTAGTGACCGGGAAGAACGCAAAGTGCCTGGCGGGCTCGACAGCCTGCTCGCACCGGGGATGCAGGTTTCGATCAGCGAGCTGGTCGAAGAAGAGTTGTTGCTGGCGTTGCCAATCGTGGCGCGCCACGAGAATGAAGACTGCCACGCCGGGCCGCCACAGGACGGGCCGGCGCAGGCAGTCAGGATGCGCCGGCCGTTTGCCGAGCTCGGTGAGCTGCTCAAACGTGACGGCTGAAGAATTTATTGGAGCACCAGGAAATGCCAGTACAGAAAAGCCGCAAGACCCCATCCAAACGCGGAATGCACCGTTCGCACGCAGCGGTCGCGGCACCGGCGCTATCGATCGAGCCACAGTCCGGCGAGACCCACCTGCGGCACTGCATCAGTGCCGATGGTTTCTATCGCGGCCGCCGTGTCGTCGAACCGAAGGCGACGCACGACCACGATCACGATCACGATCACGACCATAACCACTGAGTCATTGCGGGAGCGGCGGCATGCCGACCCTGGCTATTGATCTGATGAGCGGCGATCGCGTCGCGCTCGAGCGACTGCAGGCGATCGCACCGGCGCTACGTCGGCACGCCTCGATGTCGTTGTTGCTCGTTGGCGACCCGGGACTCATCGACGGCGAACTACGCTCGCTGCCGGACGGCGAACGAAGTCGGATCCGCATCATTCCCGCGACCGATGTGGTCGCCATGGACGATCGGCCGCGCGATGCCATCCGGCGACGCAAGCTTTCATCCATGCGCCTCGCCATCGATCTGGTGCAAAGCGGCGACGCCGAGGCCTGCGTCAGCGCCGGCAACACGGGCGCACTCACTGCCATGGCGCACTTCGTCCTGCGCACCCTGAGCCGCATCGAACGTGCCGCCATCATGTCTGCGGTGCCATCAGCCGACGGATTCACCTACATGCTCGATCTCGGAGCCAACACGTCGGCCACGGCCGCACAATTGCTGCAATTCGCGCAGATGGGTTCGGTCGTCGCTCGCGACGTATACGCCGTGGCGAATCCACGAGTCGGATTGCTCAATATTGGCGATGAAGACATCAAGGGCCACCAGGTTGTCCAGGATGCCCACAAACTGATCGCCGCGGCAGGTCTCAACTACATCGGATTCGTCGAAGGCGACGATATCTTCGGGCGCGACGTCGATGTCGTGGTCACCGACGGGTTCACCGGCAATGTCGCGCTCAAGGCAATGGAGGGATTGGCGCGTTTTATCGCCGAACAGCTCCGCAGCGAATTCTCGCGCGATGCCGGCAGCAAGCTTGCGGCGATGGCCGCCATGGGCGTATTGCGCCGATTTGCCAACAAACTCGATCCACGTCGCTACAATGGCGCCTGCATGGTGGGATTGAACGGTATCGTGGTCAAGAGTCATGGCAGTGCCGACGCAGCGGCATTTGGCGCGGCCATGGACCTTGCCCACCAGGCCGTCTCGCGCGGCTTGATGCAGCACGTGCGCGATGCGCTGGCGGCCTGAGGAAGCGGTGGCATGTATTCGCGAGTAGCAGGAACCGGCAGCCATCTCCCCGACAGGATCGTCACCAATCAGGAGCTCGAGAAGACCCTGGAAACTTCGGATCAGTGGATCCGCGAACGCACGGGCATACGGCAGCGCCATGTCGCGGCTCCCGGCGAAACCACGGTGGACCTCGCTACCCAGGCTGCGCGCCGGGCCATGCAGGCCGCCGGTGTCGAACCTGGCGAAATCGACCTCATCGTCTTTGGCACCACGACGCCGGATGTGGTCTTTCCAAACTGCGGTGTCCTGCTGCAGGCCAATCTCGGCATTCACAGCTGCCCGGCGCTTGGTCTCGAAGCCGCATGCAGCGGGTTCATCTATGCGTTGTCGGTGGCAGACAAATTCATCCGCACAGGTGCAGCGCGTTGCGCGCTTGTGGTCGGCGCCGAGACGCTATCCCGCATTACCGACTGGACCGACCGCAGCACGGCGATCTTGTTCGGCGACGGCGCCGGCGCCGTGGTGCTGAAGGCGAGCGCGGAGCCCGGCGTCATTTCGACGCATCTGCATGCCGAGGGCGACTTCAAAGACCTGTTGTACGTGCCGGTCGGTGTTTCGAAGGGCTTCGGCGACGGCAACGAAGTACGCCGCATGCATATCCACATGGCTGGTAACGAGGTCTTCAAGGTCGCGGTCAACACGCTGGGACGCATCGTCGATGAGACGCTCGCGGCCAACCAACTGGACAAATCTGCCATTGACTGGCTTGTACCGCACCAGGCCAATATCCGCATTATCCAGGCGACCGCTCGCAAACTCAGCATGCCCATGGAGCGGGTGATCATCACGGTGGGCGAGCACGGCAATACGTCGGCGGCATCGGTGCCGCTTGCGCTCGATGCTGGGGTGCGTGACGGACGTATCCAGCGCGGCCAATTGCTGTTGCTGGAAGCCTTCGGTGGCGGATTCACCTGGGGCTCGGCGCTCATCCGCTTGTGACAGGCCCAAAAAAAACGCCGCGCAATTGCGCGGCGTTTGGTCAGTAACAAGGACTGAATTACTTCGAGATCGAGCGACGGAACATCCGGTCGATCTTCTCATTCGTTGCGTCGCAGCAGGACTGGCTGGCCTGTGCCGCAGCCAACGCCTGGTTGGCGGCGCTCTGCGCGCTGTTGGCCGTGTCTGAAGCCGACTGAGCGGCGCTGTTCGCGGAATCAGCAGCGCTCTTGGCAGCGGACAGTTCACTTTGCAGGCTGGATACCTGCGACTTGAGGCTATCAACCTCGGCCTGCAGCGGCTTCAGATCGGTGCATCCAACGAGTGCCGCAACGGCGGCCACACCAGCGACCTTCAGCATGGCGTTCTTCATAGTATCAATCCCCTTTCGGCAAATGCCTGGTGAAACAAGATGCCGCTTGCGCGACAACCAATTGTCGCATTCCATTACGGCGGCGCAACTGCAACAAATTTGCGCTGCAAATGCAACAGGAATTATACGTGCTGTCTCTGGACTGCGACAGACATCGAGGCCCGCGTAGCACCATGTGCCAGGCCTGATTTTCAAGCTATCGCAACTACTTGCGGCTCAATCTGGCGAAATCGGCTGATTGCAGGGGCACGGTCGCCGACGGGCGCCTGTTGCAGATATAGGACGATTCTGACACGCACTCAGGGCAATTGGGCAGCCGCGTCGCCGATTCTCTCCGTGACGTAGCGGCGGATGTCGAGGTTCCAGTCTTCCATCGGTGCCAGCAGGCCGACGCCGTGCCTCGGGCTTGCGATGCCGCGCTGTACGGCCTCGCAAATTGCCCAGTCCTGGCGGTTCACGACGTCCCAGAATTCGATGGCATCTGCTGCGCAGAACTGCGCGCGCGACATTTCATAAGTCTCGAACAGGAACAGGCAGCTGATGCGCGTACGGGTCGCTCCGAGGGGTTCGAGAATGAAAGCCGCAACATGCTCCCTCGCGAGGCTAATGAAGAGGTTGGGGTAAATCAGTTCGCCCTTGTGGCGCTGCTGCTCATCGGCATTGAGTCCAGGAAAGGAGCGACGATCCGACAAGCCGCTGCGGGTAAAGGTGTCCGCCCCGGGACGATGCGGTATGCCGCGTTGCCAGTCGAGGCCGGCGCCGCCACGTTCGCGAAACGCCGGCACCAGCGCGCACAGTTCCGGGTGGACGGGTCCGCAGTGATAGCATTCGTTGTAGTTCTCGCAGATGATCTTCCAGTTGGCTGCAACGTCGTAGACCAACGTCTCGGCGGTTTCGAGGTCAGCCAGCGGATAGCGTTCATAGCGTTGCTGGTAGGTCGCCATGGCGGCGGCGAGATCGGTGGGCGCCTCACCCAGGTTCACGAAAACGAATCCTCCCCACTGCCCGACGGCCACGGCATGCAGCGCCATGCGGCTCGCGTCGAAGCCATCGTCGCGGCCCAGGAAGGGTGCCCGCAACAATCGGCCGTCGAGGTCATAGGTCCAGGCGTGATACGGGCAGACGATGGTTCGCGCACCAACCACCCCACCGCCAAGTGGTGCGTGATGTGAGACGAAACCGGGTGGCGTGCAAAGCTGCGCGCCGCGATGACGGCAAGTGTTGTGAAAGGCCCTCAGATCACCCTGGGCGTTGCGCAGCACCAGCACCGAACTGCCGGCGACATCGACTACGCGATGCGAGCCGGGGCCGGCAAGCTCGCTGGCGCGGCAAACGCAATACCACTCGCGTGAGAAAATCTGCCTGCGTTCGAGCTCGAAGATTTCGCTTCGGCGGTACCAACTCGAGGGCAGGGATTGTTCCATGGTCACGGTACGAAGCATAGGCCGACTTCCGGGGCGGTGCGAGGTCCCGAGTGAAAAGCGCCCGCGATCTTGCTATCGTCGATGGGCGCCGCATGAGCCACGAAATCATTTACCCGCGCGACGGTGGCGTGCAGTCATTCTGGATTGCACCGGACGGCACACTGCCGCCGATGCTCGCCCGGGCAAGAGGTGTCGAGGTTTTCGACGCGAGCGGACGTCGTTATCTCGACGTCACCGCGGGACCGGCTGCCGTCAACCTGGGTCATGGCAATGAACGTGTACTCGCCGCCATGCGTGAGCAGGCCGTGCGGGCGACCTTCGCCTACCCAAGCAGTTTCGTCAGTGAAGCGAATCTGCGCCTCGGCGCCGCCCTGCGTGATCTTGCCGGACCGCCGTTCGAACACGCCTTCTTCGTCTCCAGCGGTTCCGAAGCCGTGGAGAAGTGCCTGCAGTTCGCACGCCGCCATGCGCTCGCGACCGGTCAGCCGCAAAGACACCAGGTCATCTCCCGCAATCCCTGCTACCACGGCAGCACGGTTGCCACCATGGCCTTGTCAGCCGATCCGGTCTATGCGGCCTACCTTGGTAGCCATGCCGGGGTGACGCATGTGAATGCGCCCTGGAGCTATCGCGTTCCCGACGGCATCTCGCCCGAGATGCATGCCGATGAATGTGCCGAAGCCTTGCGCGCGGCAATAGTCGGACTGGGCCCGGACAGCGTGCTTGCATTCATCATCGAGCCGGTCATGGGTTTCTGCGGCGGCGCAACGTTCGCGCCGCCCGGTTACTACCGGCGCATACGCGAGATCTGCGATGAATTCGGTGTGCTGTTGATCTTCGACGAAACCATCAGCGGTTCGGGGCGCACGGGCCGGTTCCTCGCTGCCGCCAACTGGCCGGACGGCAGGCCCGATCTCGTCGTGCTCGCCAAGGGTCTCGGCAGCGGTTACTACCCGCTGGCCGCCTTCCTGGCCCCGGCGCCGATGGTCGAGCTCGTCGCGCGAAATGGGGGGTTCCACCTCGGCCATACCTACAAGGCCAATCCACTCGGTTGTGCGGTGGCCGATGCGGTGCTCGATGAGCTGGTCGCAGGACGGCTGATGGACCGGGCCACCCAGCGTGGCCAGTATCTGCGCGATCGCATGCGCCACGCCTGTCGCAACAATGTCCTGGTCGGCGATGTACGCGGCATGGGGCTGCTGAATGCCGTCGAGATCGTCGCCGACCGCGAAACGCGCGCGATGCTGCCACGTAAGCTCGATGTGCTCGGGCGAGTCAAGTCGCTGGCCCTTTCGCGAGGGCTCCTCATTTACGGGCGGCGTACACATGGCGGCCGGTTTGGCGATTGGATCATGCTGACGCCGCCCTTGATCGTGAGCGAAGCGGAACTCGATGAAATGGTGGACGGCCTGGCGGCAACGCTCGCCGACTACGAACGCGAGCTGGCCGCATCCCGCGGCTAGCCGCAAGGTCCATACCACAATCTATGCGGACGGGTCTGCCAGGGCCTCGCCGATGGCGATCTCGAGAATTCGCATTCCTTCATCGCAAAGTCTTTCGTCGATCATGAGCGGCGGAATGATGCGTATGCCGCTCGTGCCGCACTCGAGCAACAGCAGGCCGTTGTGATAGGCGCGATTGACGACGCGGGCGGCAAGCGTCCTGGCCGGCGTCTTCTTCTTGCGATCGTTCACGAACTCGACGCCGATCATCAGTCCGCGGCCGCGCACATCGCCGATGATGGCGTGCTGCTGCGCGAGCGTGCGCAGGCGCTGCATGATGCGATCGCCCATCCGCGCTGCGTTCGCCGCGTAGTCCTTCTCGACGAGCTCAAGCGTTGCCAGCGCGGCAGCGCAGGCAATGGGATTGCCGCCATAGGTGTTGGCGTGTGATCCCGGTGGCCATTTTTCCATGACGGCGCGATTGGCGACCGCGAGACCGATGGGCAGACCTGAACCGAGTCCCTTTGCGAGCGTGATGATATCCGGGCGCACGCCCTCATGCTGCCAGGCGAACATCCGGCCTGTGCGGCCAATACCGGCCTGCACTTCGTCGAAAATGAGCAGCATACCGTGCGCATCGCACAGCTTTCTGAGTCCGGCGAGAAAGCCGGACGGTGGGACGATGTAGCCACCCTCGCCCTGGATGGGTTCGACGATGACGGCCGCCACTTCATTCGCGGGCAGGTTGCGCTCGAGTACCTGCCCGATGTAATCGAGTACCGCGGTGCCCTGGTCGTCACCGGCAAACAGCGGTCGATAGGGATTGGGGTAGGGCACGTGGGTCACGCCCGGCGTGGTCGGGAAATAGCCGCGCTGCTGGGTGTATTTGCTCGCGGTCACCGACAGGGACCCCATCGTGCGGCCATGAAACGCGCCGAGGAAGCCGATGTAGCGGCCGCGTCCCGTGACCTGGCGTGCGAGTTTCAACGCAGCTTCCACGGCTTCGGTTCCCGAGTTGGCAAAGAAGGTCATGGCCGGGCCGCTCACCGGATCGAGCGCGCGCATCTTTTCGGCCAGTTGCACCTGCCGCTCGTGCCAGTAATCGGAAGAGATGTGCAGGAATTCGCCGGCAGCCTCGCGCACCGCAGCAACCACCTGCGGATGTGCGTGGCCGGTCGAACACACGGCGATGCCCGCGGCGAAGTCGACGAAACGGTTGCCGTCGACGTCCCAGGCGATCGCGCCTTCGCCGCGACTCATCACGAAGGGGTAGTCGCGCACATAGGATGGCGAGACCACTTCGCGGTCGCGGGCGATCAATGCGGCGGCTTTTGGTCCAGGCAGCTTCATTTGCCGCGACGTGTCATTCATGCGTAGCTCCCCAAGTCAGTCGACCCGAGTTTGTGACTGTTCGCGCTGGTAGAGCGCGAGGTAATAGTCCGAGGCGATGCCCTTGCCGGTCGTGCCCGATCCCTTCCAGCCGCCGAAGGGCTGGTACCCGGGCCAGGCGCCGGTGGTCGCGCCCTGGGGCCGGTTGGCATAGGCAACGCCGGCTTCGATATGTTCGAAAAACCAATCGACCTCGTCCGGCCCACCGTAGAAACCGGCGGTCAGGCCGAGTTCGCTGTCATTCGCGAGTTGCATGGCCCGGTCGCGATCGGGGACGCGTGCGAGCATGGCGACGGGCACGAAAAGCTCCTGCTGCCACAGCGGGTGATCGAGCGGTGCCTCCGCCAGTGTCGGCGCGCAATAGTAGCCGCGCGCCAGGGCGCCGCCGCGCAGCTGTTCGCCGCCGGCCACGATGCGCGCCCCGCTTTCGCGCAATGCCGTGCAATAGCGGGAGTAGTTGCCGTAGGCGCGGGCATTGATGACCGGCCCCATCCAGTTATCGCGCTGCGTGGGATCGCCCACCGCGACGGCCGCTACGGCAGAGCGCAACCTGGCCAGCAATTCATCGGCAACACTTGCATCGACGTAGATGCGCGAAAGGGCGGAACATTTTTGCCCACTGAGGCCGAAGGCCGAGCGCAATATGCCGGTGGTGGCGCGCTCGAGATCGGCCCTGGCGGTCACGATGGTGGCATTCTTGCCGCCCATTTCCGCAATGCAGGGGCGTGGCACATTGCCAGCCAGCAAACGCCTCGCGATCTGCAGGCCGGTGCGTTGCGAGCCCGTGAAGGTCACGCCAGCCGTAGCGGGGTGTGCAACGAGGGCCGCACCGGCATCCGCGCCGTCGCCGTTGGTATAGTTGAACACGCCGGGCGGCAAGTCGGCGTCGCGAATGCAGTCGGCCAGCAACCGTCCGGCCCAGGGCGTGTCGTGCGAGCCCTTCAGCACGACGGTATTGCCGGTCATCAGCGCCGCGGCGACGGGGCCGCCCGCCAGCGCGAAAGGAAAATTGAACGGTGCGATGACGCCCCAGGCGCCGTAGGGTTTCAGTACAGAACGATTGCGACTGCGCGCGCCCTTGACCGGATCATCGGGCAGCTCGCGGTCGAAACCCTTGCCGAGAAAATCCTGCGCATAGTAGTCGAAGAAATCGGCCGTCTCCTGCACTTCGCCGAGCGCCTCCGAGCGATTCTTGCCGACTTCAAGGCTCACGGCGGCGGCGATATCGTAGACGCGTGATTCAATGAGTCGCGCCACTCGTCCGAGCGCCGCGGCGCGCGCCTGTGCGGGCGTGCGACGCCAGCCCGGGTATGCGCCCGCGGCGGCACTGACGGCTGCGTTGACGTCGTCGGCGGATGCGCGTGGAAAGTCACCTAGACGCACACTGGTGTCAATGGGCGAGACCGTGGCCTGGGTCCCCGCCGCATTGCAGTCGCGGCCGTTGATATAGTGCGCGTGGGTAGCCCCCAGTCGGGACCGGACACGCAGCAGTGCCGCGTCGAAGGCATCGTGCAGTTCGGCCGGCGGGTCGAACATCGTCGCGTAGGTCAGGCGAAAACTCATGGCAGACATTCTGTCACAACGGCACCAGGGCGAGCAGCAGGTCGCAGGCCACGTCCTCGATGAGTGGCGGTTCGATCCTGTGCATGACCGGCTACCTGCGCAATCCGCCGTCGTCATCGTCGGCGGCGGCATCGTGGGTTGTGCGGCAGCATGGTACCTCGCGCGCCACGGTGTTCCCGTATTGCTCCTCGAGAAAGGCCGCATAGGCGGCGAGCAATCGGGCCGCAACTGGGGCTGGGTGAGGCAGCAGGGCCGCGCGCGCGTCGAACTGCCTCTGATGATGCGAAGCCTCGACATCTGGAAGTCATTCACGGCTGAGACCGGCGAGGTCACGGGTTTCGCCCAAGGCGGCTGCCTTTACCTGGGACGAACGGTCGCCGAGCTCGATGCGCTGTGCACCTGGCTCGAGACTGCGCGTGAGGCCGGGCTCGACACGCAACGCCTCGATCGTGCGGCACTCGCCCGCGTATTGCGCGATGGCGGCGCATGGGCCGGCGCGCTCTATACCGCGAGCGACGGGCGCGCGGAGCCGCACCTGGCGTCGCCTGCCTTTGCACGCGCTGCGGTCGCGGCAGGTGCGCGCGTTGTCAGTCACTGCGCGGTGCGCGGCCTGGAGCGCGTTGCAGGTGAATGGCGCGACGTCGTGACCGAACATGGAGTGGTGAAAGCGCAATCCATACTCGTTGCCGCCGGCGCCTGGTCGCGCGAATTTGCCCGCATGCTTGGCATCGATCTGCCGCAGTTGCGCGTGCGGGGCACGGTGGCGCGCACCGCAGCCGCGCCGGCCTTCCTGGATGGTTGCGCGTGGTCGGATGCCGTGGCCTTGCGCCGGCGTCGTGATGGCGGCTACACCGTCGCCCATGGTTCGGCGTTCGAACACTTCCTGGAATGGGATAGCCTTCGCCTGGCGCGCATGTTCTTTCCTGCGCTGCGCCAGGAACATGGCTCGATCCGCATGCGGTTGTTCCCGTCCGCGAGCAGTCAGGTCGGCGAGCCTTCGCGAGCGCAGCCTCCCGCAACCGTATTCGAGCGCGAGCGCATGCTGGCCCCGCTGCCATCCGCCGCGCTGCTCGGCGAAATCCGCCGCGCGCTCGGGAAGTTTTTCCCAGCACTGACCCGGGTTCCGATCGTCGAGACCTGGGCGGGCATGATCGAAACCTCGCCCGATGTATTGCCCATCATCAGCGGCGCAGAGTCGAATCCGGGGCTTGCCTTCGCCACCGGATTCAGCGGACACGGATTTGGCTTGGGGCCCGCGGCCGGCGAACTGGCTGCGCGCATGATGCTGGGCGCCAGCACGGCCTGCGAACTCGAGCCGTTTCGTCTCAGCCGGTTTTTCGACGGTACGCCGATCGTGCCAGGCCCGACCATATAAAAAAACGGCGCCGCAAGCGGCGCCGTTCAATGTTTATGAATCAGTCAGTTATCAGCGAAACTTCTGACTGAACTTGATGCCGACCTTGCGCGGCGTCACAGCCGTGATGTAAGGCTCGGGGCCGCAAACACTGGTTTCGCAGCCGACGAAGGTCGTCACCACGGCACGCTCGTCGAAGGCATTGTTGACGAACAGTTCGATGGCGTATCGGTCCTTCTCGATGCCGAAGGTGAAGTCGGCGATGCTGTAACTGTCATTCTGGCCAAGGACCGCGCGGTCACTGTCCCGCAGGTCGGACCAGCTACTCGACTGCGTCGACAATGCCCCCTGCACGTGGGCGTCGTAGGCCCCGAGCGGGAAGTTGTAGCGCGCGATCAGATTGCCTTTGAACTTGGGCGTGACCGGCAGCTGGGTGCCGTTCGGCGCCTGCACGTCGCCATTGGCCGCCGTGGAGCCGGGCGGATAGTTTTCCTTCAGCTTGGCGTCGTTGTACGCGGCGCCGAGGCTCAACAGCAGGCTTTCGTTGGGCCGCCAGTCGAGGCTCGCTTCGATGCCTTTCACTTCCGCCTTGCCGGCATTGCCGATGACGGTGAGGCCGCTGCCACCGGGCGGGATGAACGAAAACTGGATGTCGTTCCAATCCTCTTTGTAAATCGCACCGTTGAGGCGAATGCGGTTGTCCGCCCAGCTGGTCTTCCAGCCGAGCTCGTAGTTCTTGAGGAAGTCGGCACGATAAGACTCGAAATCGCCACGCCGGTTGACACCACCCGGACGGAAGCCTCGGGAGTAGGTGGCATAGACCATGCGGTCGGGGTCGAATTTGTAGGTCAGGTTGAACTTCGGTGTGTTGCCGCTTTCCTTGACGCCTTTTGGTGTGGCGCCTGTCGGATCGGACAGGGCATACAGATTGATGCAGGGTCCGCCGTTGACGCCGCTGCCGGCCACGACTGGCGTCACGCAGGCGGCCTCGCCGGTGCGGCTGCTGAACCCGGAGCTGTAGCCGAAGAAGCCGTGCAGCGTATTGTTCGCCTCGAAGAAGCGTACGCCGACCGTGCCGCTCAACTTGTCGGTCATGTCGAACGAGACTTCGGTGAACAATGCCTTGTCGCGATCGACGCGTTGCTGTTCGGTGAGCCAGATGGTATCGGGCCAGCCGGTGACCGTGATGGCATCGGCGATGCCGTCGACCATGTAGCGCTGCTCGATGTTGTGGACCTGGCGCTGCCAGAAGTAGCCGAAGACCGCGCGCACGCGATTTTCCTTCGGCGTGGACAAACGTACTTCGTGGCTGATCTTGTTGTAACGGTCATTCGAGCGGAAGTATTGCGACGGATTCGCAACCGGATCGCCGGCATTGTCATAGAAATAGCAGGAGAAGCACGCGCCGGTGCCGAAACTCGCGTAGTACTGGTCATACCAGTAGGTGTAGTCCGCGTAGTCGGTGAGGCCCGTCGCATCACGCTTGAGGTAGGCACCGGCATAGACGACATCGAAATTGCCGATTCTTCCTTCGACGGTCATCGCTCCCTGCCACCACTTGTCCTTGTAGAACTCGGCACGCGAGTGCTGGGTCGCGAAGTCGCCTTTGGTCAGGTCGTTGCTGAAACTGCCATCGTACTTCTGCTGTTGGGCCATGAGCGTGGGCGTCACGGTCCAGGACTCGTTGAGGTGAATCCCGAGTGCCGCGCGCGCGCCATAGGTGTCGACCTCGTTCAGGTCCTTGCCCGCGAAAGGCGTCGTGTCCTCGACCGCGCCGCTTTCGTAATTGCGGGTGCCGGCCAGGTTCGAGATATAGCCGCCGTCGCGTTTGGCCCAGCCGACGAGGCGCACCGCGGCCTTGTCGTTGATCGGCAGGTTGACAAAGCCCTCGGCAATGTAGCCGGCGCCATGGCCTGTGTATTGATTGAGTTCGACGCCGTATCCGCCGTCGACGTACTCGGTGCTCGGCTTGTTGGTGATGATGCGGATCGTGCCCGACTGGGAGCTGGCGCCGTACAGCGTGCCCTGCGGACCTGCGAGCGACTCGACGCGCGCGATGTCGTAGGGATGGATGTCGAGTGAGCCCTGGATGGTCGTAATGGGCTGCTCGTCGAGATAGATGCCGACGCTCGGCAGCGGTCCCGAGTGGTTGTTGTTCTCGCCGCTGGCCACGCCGCGCATGTAAACGGCCGACTGGCCCGGGCCAATGCTGGTGTAGGCGACGCTCGGCAGGAACTTGGCGTAGTCGGTGAAGCTCGTGATATTGAGCTGGTCGAGCTTTTCGGTGCCAATCGCCTGGATGCTGAGAGGGACCTGCTGCAGATTCTCGGAACGCTTCTGCGCCGTGACGACCACTTCCTCGAGGCCGCCACTCGTGGCCGCTTCATCCTGCGCCATCGCCGCCTGGCTTGCCGCCAGGAATCCCGAAGCAATGGGCATGCTGGCCAGTGCCACCTTGGCGCGTTGCAGTTTGCGTTTACGACTGCGCGTCATGAGTATCTCCCCGAATCGTTGTTGTCGCGATTCTACACCGGGAGCATGGGCTTTTAGAAAGGGGGGACACCGGGATAAGCATCGAGTACTGGTCCCAACGCTATTTTCAGCGGCTCCAACCAGTTGTCGTATTTGCGCCACTGTTCGACGCCAGCACGGAAAATCGGCTGCCTGACCTGCTCGGAGCTCGGCGTACGCACGGCGCGTTCGGTCTCGTAGAAGCGCAGGCAGGCATCCTCGAAGGGCAGGCCACAATAGTCGAGCAGGCGGCGAATCTCCTGTTCGGTGTCATCGACCATCCGCTCGTAGATGACGCGATGAACCCGTCCTGGCAGCACCGCATCGTAGTGACGCATCAGCTCGACATAGGCACGATAGAACTGGCCGATGTCCGCGAGGCTGTATGAATAGTTCTGGCCGCGCGCGAAGTGCTGCTTGAACCCGGAAAAGCAGCACCCGAGGGGATGACGGCGCGCGTCGATGATCCGGGCATTCGGCAGGATGAGGTGGATGAGTCCCACGTGCTGGAAGTTGTTCGGCATCTTGTCGATGAAATACCGGGCATCGGTCTTGCGCTGTACGCGGGTTTCCGCGACATAGCGCTCGCCGAGGGCACGGAGTTCGTCCGCGCCGAGTTCGGCCAGGATCTCGGGGTAGCGATTCTCATCCTGCCGCGACTGGCGGCCGCCGAGTTCGCGCGCCATGGCAATGATATTGGGCAGCTCCATCGTGCCTTCGACCTGCGAGTGACTCGCCAGGATCTGCTCTAGGAGCGTCGAGCCGGCCCGCGGCATGCCGACGATGAAAATGGGATCCGGCGCCTCGTGGCCCATGCCCGTGCGGGCGGCGAAGAATTCCCGCGTAAGTGTTTTTTCGATCCGCTTGAGTTGCGCACTCGTATCCTCGGCGCGGTACTTCAACATGCCACGGCGCAGGCGATTGCCCTCGGCGTAATGGCGGAAGGAGGCCTCGAATTCGTCCGCGTCTTCCATCGCCTTGCCGACGGCAAAATGAAAATGAAAGCGATGCTCGCCATCGAGATCACTGCGGGCGAGCTGCCGCGACATGGCCTCGAGCTCCTTGGCGGCAAAGCGAAAGGTCTTGAGATTGGCGAGACTCCAGTAGCTTTCGCCGAGCTCGGGCATCAGTTCGATGCTGCGCCGATAGGCGCGAATGCTCTCGTCGGTGCGTCCGGTCGTTTTGAGCGTGTGCCCGTAACTCATCCAGGCCTTCGCCTGTTGCGGATATTCCCGAAGAACGTCCTCGTAGGCAGTGATCGCCGCCTCGTACTCGCCGATGCGAGTCAATGCGGCAGCCTTGAGAAATCGCGCGCCGGGGTTCTGCGGTTCATCTGCGAGCACCCGCTCTATCTGCTGCAGTGCCTCGGTGCTGCGATTCTGGCGATTCAACAGGGTCGCATAGTTGTTGCGCGCCGCGGTAAATCCAGGCGCGAGTTCGAGGCATCGCTCGAGCAGCGCGATGGCGTCGCTGTCGCGACCGAGACGGGCCGCCACTTCCGCCAGCATGCGGATGGCGGCAATGTCAGTCGGATAATCGCGCAAGTGCTCGCGTAACTGGCTCTCGGCCACCGCAATCCGGCCGTCGCACAATGCGGTGGCGGGTGCGAGCAGACGCGGATCGCGTGCTGCGGTCTTGATGTGCCGCGCATAGGCCTCGTCGGCTGCATGCGTTTCGCCGATTGCGCGCAAATGATCGGCGAGCGCCAGCCAGGCGTCGGCCAGGTCGGGCTTCAATTCGAGCGTGCGGCGTATCTGCGCGACGGCTTCGTCGCCGCGGCCAACGCGACCGAGCGCGAGCGCGTACTCGTAGTGGGCAGCGGCTGCCAGTGGTTGTTCCTGTACCAGGGGTTCGAGCACGGCGATGGCGGCATCGAGCTCGCCATTGCGGCGCAGCGATCCGCCAAGCAGCAGCCGCGCGATCGGGTGTTCTGGCAACTGTTGCAGGATTTCGCGAGCCTGTGTCGCGGCGAGCGCGGGATCCTGCTCCATGAGGCGCGCCGTATGGGCCAGCGCAACCTCCACGGTGCCCACGGGTTCGGGTGTGCCGGTCATCGGATTTCCTGTCAAACTGGCGGCAGTGCAACAATTATAAGCGGGCCCCAGCATGGGCGCGGCAGCAACGCATCGTCAGTTCGACGTCATCGTCGTGGGCGCGGGCCACAATGGCCTGACCGCTGCTGCCTACCTGGCGCGCGCCGGCCGACGCGTGCTGGTGCTCGAGCGTCGCGCCGTTGTCGGCGGTTGCGCCGTCACAGAGGAAATCGATCCGCTCCGCGCGCCCGGCTGTCGCGTGTCGACGGCATCCTATATCGCCAGCATGCTGCGCCCGGAAGTCATCAGCGACCTGCGGCTTGGCAATTACGGTTTGCGCATGGAGCCCTGCGAGCCGGGCGTTCAAGTCGCATTCGAAGACGGCAGTGTGCTTGCGTGGTGGTCGGATCGGGGGCGCCTCGTGCGCGAACTCGAGGCTGTTTCACCGGGCGACGTGGCTGGTTTCATCGCCCTCGAGCAGGAGCTCAAGCACCTCGCGGGCTATCTCGAACCGCTCTTCCTGCAGGCGCCGCCCGATTTCGCGGCGAGCGGCGTTGCGCGCTGGCGTGACTGGCTGCAACTGTGGTGGCGACTGCGTGCACTGCGCGGCAGGGATCTTGCGCCGCTGACGCGCTTCATGACGACATCGCTCGCGCAGCTGCTCGAAAGCCAATTCGCACACCCCAAGCTGCAACGCCTCGTCCTCGCGAATTCGCTTTACGGCAAGCACGGCGGACCCTGGCAGCCCGGCACGGCGATGGGCTTGCTGTTTCATTTGTTATCCGGTGGCGAGCGGCGCCAGGCAGGGTTCCAGGGGCACGTCATGGGTGGCATGGGCAGCATCACGGCGGCGCTCGCCTCGGCCTGTCGTGACCTGGGCGTTGAAATTCGCTGCGACAGCGAGGTCGCATCGATCGACGTGCACGACCATGCGGTGCGTGGCGTAACGTTGCAATGTGGGCAATCGCTGGCCGCCGGCGTCGTCCTGTCCAACGCCGACCCCAAACGCACCTACCTCGGCTTGCTCGATGCGCGCTGGTTCGAACCGCAGTTCCTGAACTCCGTGCGTGCCATTCGCATGGCTGGACCCTGCGGCAAGGTCAATTACGTGTTGAGTGCCGAACCGCGTGTTACGGGCATGCCGGCGGACCGCACGCCCGCCGAGCGCTCGTTGTTCACACTGGTGCCGACTCTTGCCGACGCCGAAGCCGGCTACCACGCCTCGCAGCGCGGCAAGATCCACGATCGGCTGTGGATCGATTGCGTGCTCGCATCGAACGTGGATTCCTCATTGGTCACGGCCGATCGGCACGTCATGACCTGCTTCGTGCAGTTCCTGCCATGGCAACCGAGCGATGGCGATTGGCCATCGCGTCGCGATGCACTCGGCGACCAGGTGACACGCCAAATCGAAAATTACGCGCCGGGGTTTTCGAGCACGGTTGTCGCGCGCGACGTACTGACTCCGTTCGATCTCGAGCAGCGCTTCGGGATCACCGAAGGCAATATCTTCCACGGCGACATCGCGCTCGACCAGCTGTGGCACATGCGGCCGGTGCCGCAATACAGCCGCTATCGCGGGCCGCTGCGGGGCCTTTACCTTTGCAGCGCGGGCGGCCACCCGGGTGGTGGTGTGACGGGTGCGCCGGGCTACAATGCGGCACGACAACTGCTGCGCGATGGCGCGCTGGGGGCAGCGTGAGCACGCGCCCCGTCGCGGCGCCGGAGACCAAAAAGTGAATACAAATGTGATGGCTGCGCGCAGAGGTGCACTACCGGTGCGTATGCGCATACTCGGATTGCTGTTCGTGTTGAGTTTCGTCAACTACCTGTTGCGCAACAACATGTCAGTTGCACTGCCGAGCATTCGCGAGGAGTTCGGGTTTTCATCGGTCGAAATAGGCTGGATACTGGCAAGTTTCAATATTGCCTATGCGCTTTTCCAGGTGCCGGGCGGTATTTTCGGTGATGTCGCGGGACCGCGCCTTGCGCTCACGATTGCCGCAGCGAGCTGGGGATTGTTGTCGCTGCTTACGGGGTTCGCGCCAGGTCTCATGGCCGCTTCGGCAGCGGGCGCAATGTACGCCTTGATGATTGCGCGCTTCCTGATGGGCATCGCCAATGCGCCGATGTTTCCTGTTGCCGCTGGTACGTTTGCGAACTGGTTTCCGGTCGGCAACTGGGCATTCCCGAATTCCATGCTGAGCGCGGGCCTGACCCTCGGCCAGGCGGCCGTCGGGCCGGTCGTTACCTTTCTTATCGTGCGATATGGCTGGCGTGAGTCGTTCTACGTCCTGGCGCCAGTTGGATTCGCCGCCGCGGCGTGGTGGTGGTGGTATGGGCGCGACCGGCCCCGCGAACATCGCGCCACGACTGCCGAGGAAATCGCGTTGATCGAGGCGGGTCGAGACAACGTTGCCGCGACTGCGCCGTCGAACTGGCGCGATGTGCTGACCCGCCCGAATGTGCTATTGCTCGCCGGCAGTTATTTCTGCATGAACTATGTGTTCTATATCTTCAGCCAATGGCTTTTCACCTATCTGGTCGAGGAGAGGGGTTTCACGCTGCTCGAAAGCGGACTGCTGTATGCGTTGCCGTTCATCGTCGGTGCCGTGCTCGCCACGCTCGGTGGCTTGAGCTGCGACTGGCTTTGCCATCGACTTGGGCCGCGCTGGGGCTGCCGTCTGCCGGCGGTCGTCGGTCTGTTGCTGGTGGCTGTCCTCCTGCTTGCGGGTGCGGAGGCATCGAACGCCACACTGGCGGTCGCGCTGCTGTCGCTGTGTTTCGGATTTACGCAGTTCACCGAAGGTGCGTACTGGTCGGGGACGACCTTCACCGCCGGACCGCACACCGCAGCAGCCTGCGGTGTGCTCAACATGGGCGGGAATCTCGCCGGTTTCCTGGCGCCCGTCGTTGGCCTGATCGTGGATCGGCTCGGCTGGTTTGCGACCCTCGCGAGCGGTTCGGCCTTCGCAGTGCTGGCAGCCATACTCTGGCTATTGGTGCGGATCGGCCCGGACGTGCACCAGCACGCTGCGGAGGCGCCGTGATGACCCGGCGAGTGCTGTCGATTTTGATCGCGTTGGCATATTGCTCCGCGGCGTCAATGGCAGCGCCGTCGGCCGGCGCGCCGCGTGCCCGCGATCTCGGGGTGCCGTTCACGGGAACACCCGGCAAATGGAATGCGATCACGGATGTTGCCGGCGTCGAGGTCGGGCATGTGACGTTGATCGAGGGTGAAGGCGCGCTGGTGGCGGGCAAGGGTCCGGTGCGAACTGGTGTCACGGCCGTGTTGCCACGCGGCAAGAATGCGCCGGCCGATCCCGTCTTCGCTGCATGGTTCACGCAGAATGGCAATGGCGAGATGACCGGCACCACCTGGGTCGAGGAATCCGGTGAATTGTACGGCCCGGTGATGATCACCAACACGCATAGTGTGGGCGTCGTGCGCGACGCCGTCATCGCCTGGTCGCTCGCGCGTTACCAGATCGACCTGGAGGACTGGTGGGCGCTGCCGGTTGTGGGCGAGACCTGGGACGGCTGGCTCAACGACCTCAACGGCTTTCACGTCAAGCAGTCGCACGCCTTCGCTGCACTCGACGGCGCGGCGAGCGGTCCTGTGGCCGAAGGCAATGTCGGTGGCGGCACCGGCATGATCTGTTATGAGTTCAAAGGCGGCATCGGTACGGCGTCGCGCCGCGTTGCCGATGCGGCAGGAGAGTACACACTGGGCGTGCTGGTACAGGCAAACTTCGGCCGCCGGGGGCAACTGGTGGTGGCCGGCGTGCCGGTTGGAGAGGAGATCACCGAGGAGCCTGCCTACGCAAACCTGCGCGGCCATCAGGGCGGGAGCGACATGGGCTCGATCATCGTCGTCATCGCGACTGATGCGCCGCTGCTGCCGCATCAGCTCAAACGAATCGCCAAGCGCGCCAGCATGGGCATCGCCCGCACCGGTGGCACCGCCAGCAATTCTTCAGGCGACATATTCATAGCATTTTCGACCGCGCCCGCCGGGGAGCGCTCGCCCGAATCCCTGGCTTCGATTAAAATGCTGCCGAACGATCGCATCACACCGTTGTTCCAGGCAACAGCGGAAGCGACCGAGGAGGCCATCATCAATGCGCTGGTGGCGGCACGCACCATGACAGGCGTCGACAACCGGCGCGTGATTGCATTGCCGCAGGATCGCTTGATCGGCTTGCTTGAGAAATACAACCGCTATCGGGCGCCGCCATGAAACATCAGCTGCACGCTGCCGTACCCAGGGATCGAGGTGGCTTCGGGTCACCGGCCGTGCCAGTCACGCATGCCGAACTCGCGAAGACCCGCCAATCCTTCGCGTCGGCCGAAACACTGCCAGGCGCGGTCTATACCTCGCCTGGGGTTTTCGAGCTGGAACGGCGCGGTCTGTTCGCGCGCCAATGGGTGTGCATAGGACGGGCGCGCGATGTCGCCACGGCTGGCGATTTCCTCGCCGTGGAGGTCGCCGGCAATCCGTTGCTGCTGCTGCGCGATGGCGGCGGCCGCCTTGGCGCCTTCTATAATGTCTGCCGGCATCGCGGCTCGCGGCTGGTCGATTCCTGCCAAGGTCATGCATCGGGGAGGTTGGTCTGTCCCTATCATGCCTGGAGCTACAACCTGGATGGCTCCCTGCACTCCGCGCCGCAGATGCCGCCTGGCTTCGACAGGGCAGCGAGTGGTCTTGTTCCGGTTCGTTGTGCCGAGTGGCAGGGATTCGTGTTCGTCAATCTGGATGAATCGGCGCCGGCATTGGCTGAGGCACTTGCCGAGATGCCCGACCTTGCGCGCTTTCGCATGGCCGATCTCGTGTGCGGCAAGCGGATCGAGTACGACGTCGCGGCCAACTGGAAATTGCTGACGGAGAACTACAGCGAGTGCTATCACTGTGCCGGTGCGCATCCGCAGCTGCATCGCCTGACCGAATCCATCGGCCGAAATGAACGCGAGATGGAAGTCGGCAATTGCTTCAATGGCGGGCCGATGCGTCTTCGTGCGGGCGTCGAGACCATGTCAAACAGCGGCCGGCGCAGCCTGCCGACAATCCCCGGGTTGTCGCACGACGATTGCCGCTATGTGCACTACTACGTCGTCTATCCGAACATGCTGTTGAGTCCGCATCCCGACTACGTGCTGGTGCACACGGTCTGGCCGCTTGCCGCCGATCGCACGCGCATTGTCTGCGAATGGCTTGTCACGGCCGAGGCGGCCGCCGCGAGCGATTTCGATCCGTCGGACATCGTCGATTTCTGGGATATCACCAATCGCCAGGACTGGCAGCTCTGTGAGCGCACGCAGGCGGGCGTTGCATCGCGCGGCTACCGTCAGGGTCCCTATCAATCCTCGGAAGACTGCGTGCATACCTTCGATCGCTGGTACGCCGATCAACTGGACGCGCTGATCTAGCGCACGAACCATGAGTGCTGCCGATTACGACGCCATTGTCATTGGTGCGGGCCACAATGGCCTGACCAACGCCGCCTATCTGGCGAAGTCGGGACTGAAAGTTCTGGTGCTCGAGAAGAACCCGCACATCGGCGGCGCCGCGGTAAGTCGCGAGCTGCACGAGAACTGGATCTATTCGAACTGCTCCTATGTGTGCAGCCTGTTGCGGCCGGAGATCTACCGTGACCTCGAGCTGGCGCGGCACGGCTTGACGGTCGCTCCCTACGGTGGTGGCGCAACATTCTCGCGTGATGGCGATGTGATCGGTGGCTACGTCGACAAGGATGTGCGCCGCCGCGAATTCGCGCGCCACAATGCGCGCGACGCCGACGCCTACCTGCGCTATGCACGCGACACCATGCGCCAGACGCGCTTTATTCGCTCGTTGCTGTTGCGCACGCCGCCCGACCCCACATCCTGGCGGTGGCGCGATCTGCGCGAAATGCTCTACCTGGGGCGCGAGTTCGCGCGGCTGGGCGAGGAGGGCATCTATGACACGATGCGCTTCTATACCTTGTCGATCGCCGATTATCTCAACGAGTACTTCGAGTCGGACCTCATCAAGGCGCATCTCGCCGGCAGCGGCATCATCGGCACGGCGCTCGGCGTGCAATCGCCCGGCACGGCCTATGTGCTGCTGCACCACTACATGGGCGACGTCGACGGGCAAATGGGGGCCTGGGGTTTTGCGCGTGGCGGCATGGGCGCGGTATCACAGGCACTGGCCGGGGCGCTCAAGGCGCACGGGGGCGAGATCCGCACTTCGGCCCCTGTCGCGCAGATCATCACCCGCGGTCGCCGCGCACGCGGTGTCGCCCTCGAGAGCGGCGAGGAGATTCGATCGCGCATCGTGGTGTCGAACCTCGACGCGAGGCGCACCTTCCTGAAGCTCCTCGAGGAACGTGATCTCGATGCGGACCTGCTGCGCCTGGCGAAGAATTTCAAGATCCGCGGATCCTCGGGCAAGCTCAATATCGCACTCGATGGGCTGCCCGATTTTCCGGCGCTGGGGGAGAACAACCCGCTGCACGCGGGCGACCTCCATTTCCTCGACACACTGGAGCGCTACGAACGCGCTTACGATGACTGGAAAGCCGGCACCTGGTCGAAGGATCCCTACCTCGACCTGCTGATCCCGTCACTGACCGACCCGACCATGGCGCCGCCCGGCAAGCATTACATGTCTGTCTTCGTGCAATATGTTCCGCCGACCATCAATGGCCGCGACTGGACCGATGCCGATCGCGACGCTTTTCGCGATACGGTGTTCGAGCAGATCGGTCGCTACAGTCCCAACTTCCGCCAGCTGGTCCTGCATGCCGAAGTGCGCACGCCGCGCGAACTGGAAAGCGAGGTCGGACTCACCGAGGGCAATATTTTCCAGGGCGAGTTGACGTTCGATCAACTGCTGTTCAACCGGCCTTTCCCCGGCTATGCGCAATATCGTGGTCCGGTGAAGGGCATGTACATGTGCGGTTCGGCCACCCATCCGGGCGGCGGCGTCATGGCGGCGCCCGGTGCCAATGCGGCGCGCGAGATCCTGCGCGATCTGCGCCGACCGAGGTTGGTGCCGGAAGGGTGGAGCGATGACTGACAGGCGCCGCATCATCGTCATCGGAGGCGGCCACAACGGCCTGGTTGCCGCGACGGATCTTGCGCGCGCAGGATGCGACGTACAGCTCCTCGAAGCCGGCGCCCAGGTGGGCGGTATGGCCGCGACGCGCGAATTCGCGCCCGGCTTCAATGTTTCCTGCTGCGCGCATTTGATCAGCTTGTTCGACACGACGATTGCGCGCGAATTCGACCTCGAGCGACATGGCCTTCGATATGCGCGGCGGAACCTGCGCTCGGTCGGGCTTGGCGTTGACAAAGAACCCCTCGTGCTGGCGGGTGACCAGGTCGTGGGTGGCGAGGTTGACGACGACGATCGTCGCGAGTTGCGCGGATATCTCGCGCGCATGGGCCGCTTCGCGGCGCTGCTCGCCCGCCAGCATGGACGCACACCGCCTCGGCTCGCCTTCGGATCGCTCGGCGAAGCCGCACCGGCGGCGAAGCTTGGGCTTGACCTGCGACGTCTGGGGCGGCGCGAGATGCGCGAATTCCTGCGCATCGTCACCATGAATATCCATGACTTGCTGAATGAGCGATTCCGCAGCGAGGCCTTGAAAGGCATGCTCGCCTTCGAGGGTGTCATCGGCGCTCGGTTGGGCCCGCGTTCGGGCAACAGCGTGTTCAACGCGCTGCATCGCCTCGGTACGGGCGACGGCGGCGCCGTCAGCTACGACTTGCCGCAAGGCGGGCTCGGTGCATTGTCGCTCGCGTTGGCGGCGGCAGCGAGTGCGGCCGGTGTCAGGATTCAGTGCGATGCCGTTGTCAGCGAAATTACGATGCACGATGGTCGAGCGGCGGGCGTGCGGCTTGCGAGCGGCGAGGAGGTGCGCGCCGATGCCGTGCTCTCGACAGCCGATGCGCGCACGACCTTGCTCGAATTGCTCGGACCGCGGCACCTGGAAATCGAATTCACGCGGCGGGTACAGCACACACGTGGCCAGGGTATGGCCGCGAAGCTGCATCTCGCGCTGGCCGATCTGCCGCGCTTCACTGGCCTGCCCGAGGCCGAGGTGGGCGAGCGCTTGCTGATCGCGCCGGACATGGACTATATCGAGCGCGCCTTCAATCCGGCCAAGTATGGCGAGTTCTCCGCCGAGCCCGTGATGGAGATCAACATTCCGACCGTGCACGATCGCACCCTCGCCCCGGAGGGGCGTCATGTATTGTCCGCCATCGTCCAGTACGCACCCCACGACCTCGCTGGCGGCTGGAACGAGCGGCGGGATGCATTCCGCGAGCGGCTGATCGACGTTCTGGAGCGCTATGCGCCGGGGTTGCGCGGTCTCGTTGTCGCATCGGAAGTGGTGAGCGCCGCCGATCTCGCGACACGCCATCGCAATAGCGGTGGCCACTGGCATCACCTGGAGCTCTCGCTCGATCAGTGGCTGATGCTGCGTCCGGTATACGGTGCCGCGCAGTATGCGACGCCGGTTGCCGGCCTTTACCTTGGCGGCGCCGGAACGCATCCCGGCGGCGGACTGATGGGACACGCGGGTCGCAATGCCGCACGGGCGCTGATCGAGGATGCGGCATGAACATTACCCGCGAGCATCATCGCCGGGCCGTTTATCCGAGCCCGTTTCACAGCCGCACGCAGGCAGCCAATGTGCTCAACCTGTGGCATCGCTGGTCCGATTGCACCGTCGCCGACGCCTATTTCGATGTGGCGCTCGAATACACGGCGCTGCGCGCGCGCTGCACCGTGTTCGACCTGTCGCCGATGACCAAGCACTTGATCAGAGGACCCGATGCGCTCGCCTACATGAACCGGCTCGTGACTCGCGATGTCGCCAAGCTCAAGCCCGGCCGCGTTGGCTATGCCGTGTGGTGTGACGATGCGGGGCAGGTGATCGACGACGGCACTATCTTCCACTTGACCGACAATGTATTCAGGCTCTGTTCGCAGGAGCGACAGCTGGATTGGCTGAGTGCCGCGGCGCAGGGATTCGATGTGCGCATCAGCGAGGATACACACGACGTCGCGGCGCTCGCACTGCAGGGACCGACGAGTTGCGCGGTGCTGAAAGCGCTCGGGCTGCCCAATATCGAACAACTGAAACCCTTCGCCATGGCGGAATACGATTTTCTCGGCGCGACGCTGATGGTCTCGCGCACCGGTTTCACGGGCGACCTCGGCTACGAATTGTGGATCGCACCGAGCCACGCGGAAAGACTCTGGGATCAGCTTTTTGGTGCAGGCCGCGAGCATGGCATCGCGCCGATGGGCACGTTGGCGCTCGACCTGAGTCGCATCGAGGCGGGGTTCATCCAGGCGGGCGTCGATTTCCTGCCGGCTGACCGTGCCGTGCGGCCCGGGCGCACGCGCTCGCCATTTGAGCTCGACCTTGCCTGGCTCGTCGACATGAACAAGGCGAATTTCAATGGCCGCCGCGCGCTCGCGCGCGAACTCGAGCGCGGCTCGCGCTATCGGTTGGTCAGACTCGACGTCGAAGGCAACAAACCCGCGAAGGATGCCTACATCTACAACCGCCGCCAGCAGGTCGTCGGCGCGGTGACTTCGTCCATGTGGTCACCAGCCGCAAAAGCGAGTATTGCGCTGGCCTCGCTCGAGATGCCCTGGGGTGCGGCCGGCGATGAGCTGTGGGCCGATATCTACTATCGCAAGGAATTGCAGTGGCATCGCACCATGGCTCGATGCCGCGTGGTCGATGGCCCGTTTTTCGCGCCGGCACGCCGCCGCCAGACGCCGGCGCCCGACTATTGAGGTTATTCTAGGCGCGTGAAGCTGAGCGCCTGCGTGATCACCTACAATGAGGCAGACCGGATCGACCGCTGTCTGTCGGCACTCACGTTTTGCGATGAGATCCTCGTGGTCGATTCGCTGTCGACCGACGCCACCGTGGCGCTCGCCACGGCCCGCGGCGCGCGGGTTCTGAGCCGGCCTTTCACCGGCTATCGCAGCCAGAAGCAATTCGCAGTCGAGCAGGCAAGGCACGAGTGGATCCTGTGCGTCGATGCCGATGAGGTGGTGACTGACCCATTGCGCGAGGAGATTCTGGCATTGCGTGCGGAGGGCTTCCAGCAACATGCCGGATGGTCGATCCCGCGCATGACCGAATACGCCGGCCGCTTCCTTCGTCATGGCAACGCCTGGCCGGATCGCATCGTGCGCCTGTTCGATCGTCGTCGTGGCCAGTACGCTGGACGCGAAGTCCATGAACATGTGCGCGTGGAGGGGACGGTGGGGCGCATCGCCGCGCCACTCGAGCACTATTCCTATCGGGACCTGGACGATCACCTCACGCGCATGAGCCGCTACGCGACACTCATGGCCGAGTCCCTGCACGAATCGGGGCGCAGTGTGACCGCGCCCGGTGTCTGGCTGCGGCCGTGGTGGCGATTCCTGCGCGGCATGCTGATAAAGGCCGGAGTGCTGGATGGCTGGCGCGGTTTCGCCTTTCATCTCGTCGAGGCTCGCTACGTGCGCGAGAAATACCTGCGGGTCTGGTTGGCGCAGCGCGAGGCCGGCCGGAGCTTCCTGCGGCCCGGCGTGAAAAGCGAGACCATGCAGCGCAGGCAATGAGCGGCCGATCTACGACGGTCATATTCGATGGCGTTTGCCCGCGCGCCTATTCAGGCGTGTCGTTGCAGCAAGGTGGCATCGGTGGGACCGAGGCCATGGTCATCGGTCTCGCCGAATCGCTCGATCTCGAGGTGATGCAGCACAATCGCACTGCGGCCGACGGTCGCTACCTGCCCGTGGCGGGGCGCGCGGGCGTCGGCAATGTCATCGTGCTGCGCGACCCGGACGGAGTTGCCACGGCGCGGCGGTTGTTTCCAGCGGCGCGTATCCTGCTGTGGTGTCATGATCGCATCGAACCCGGTTCGACGCGCGCCCGGCAATTACTGAAAGCGTTGCCTGCCATCGGCAGTGCGCTGGCCGGCATCGTCTGTGTGTCCGAGTCCCAGCGCAAGGCGGTCGAGGCAACCCTTCGCAATGCGTCGGTACAACCCGCGCCACCTACCACCACCATATACAACGCTATCGCGGACGATCTGCTGCCCGACGCGACTCCGGTCGATCCGGACAAGCTGTTGTTCGCTTCTTCGCCCAACAAGGGCCTCGACTATGCGCTCGCGGCTTTCGCCTCGCTGCGCCGTCACCGGCCTCAATTGCGTCTTCACGTCACGAATCCCGGCTACAAACGCAACCTGCCGACCAGGCTCCCCGGCGTGACATGGCTCGGTGCGCTGCCGCGCGACCGGGGAATAACCGAAATGCGCTCCGCCCTGGCCGTCTTCAGTCCGAACTTCGTCTTGCCAGAGACCTTCGGGCTGGTTTTCGCAGAGGCCAATGCCGTCGGCACGCCGGTTCTGGCGCACGATGTCGGTGCGGCACGGGAGGTCCTGGATCCCCGCCAGCCGGTTTTGCCGGTGAAGAAATCGCAGCGAATTCTCGCTCGCGCAGGTGCGCCACTTGGGTCCAGGTTGCGTTGCGCCCTTGCGGGCTCGGGCATGTTGACGCCGCTGTTCGCTGATTACCGCGAATTGATCGACCGGTGGCGTGCGGGCGGGCGACCCGTGGTTGCGGGCTCGGCCCGCTTCAGGCGCAGTGCGGTCGATGCGGCGTGGCGTTCGCTGCTTGCTGCAGACGATTGAGAATGCGCTCGAGCGCGCGGCGGTCGCCGTCATCGAGGCCGGCGAGCAAGGCGCGCTCGTAGCCGAGCGCGAGCGGCGCGACCTCGTTGTAGACCGCCTGGCCCCGTGCCGACAGGCGCAGTATGGAGCGCCGCCGGTCGTTTGCATCTGTCCGTCGCAGTAACCGCCCGCTTTGCAGGAGGGAGGCGACGCTGCGACTGACAGCGACTTTGTCCATGGCCGTGCGCTCGGCGACTTCCGCGGCCGCGAGATCAGGGGTCGCGCCGAGTACGGCCATCACGCGCCACTCTGGAATCGACAGATCGAAGCGGGCCGAATAAGCAGCCGCGATTGCGTTGCTGATGGTGTTCGAGACGACCGAGAGTCGATAGGGCAGGAAGGTCTCGAGCCGCAGGAGAGGCTCCTCGTCAGTCCTTTTCGCGAGTGCCGGCACTGTTGAATTCCCCTTCGTGAAGGAAAGCAGCATGTCGCGGCGCCTTCTTGGTGCGGCTCCACTCGTCGAGCATCGCCGGCGCGACTTCCTTCGCTTTGCGCAACATTTCGGCCGTGCCGGTGTTGACCGCAACCTCGAGGCGATGACCATCGGGATCGAAAAAATATATCGACCTGAACAGTCCATGGTCCGTTGGTCCAACGATCTCGAGGCCGTGTTTTTCGGCGCGCTCCTTGATGGCCTGTTGCTCGGCCAGCGTGTCGACCTCGAATGCGATGTGCTGCACCCAGGGCGGCGTGTTCTCGTCGCGGCCCATCGGCGGTTGCTGCGGCAACTCGAAGAACGCGAGCACGTTGCCCATGCCGGCATCGAGAAACACGTGCATGTAAGGATCGTAAGCCTTGGTCGAAGGGACGTAGTCCTCGGAGAAAGCCATGGTGAAATCCATGCCGAGCAAGTCGCGATAGAACTCGACCGTGCGCTTGGCATCGCTGCAACGATAGGCCACGTGATGGATGCGTTTGAGTGCCATGCGGGCTCCTGGTGGTTGGGTGACTCAGACCTTCAGTGCGCCGCGGCGCATCTGATCACGCTCCAAGGACTCGAACAGCGCCTTGAAGTTGCCCTCGCCAAATCCTTCGTCGCGCTTTCGCTGGATGAACTCGAAGAAGACCGGGCCGATGAGGCATTCGGAGAAGATCTGCAACAGCAGACGCGGTTCGCCCTTGGTCGTGCCATCGAGAAGAATGCCTCGCTTTTGCAGCCTGGCCACGTCCTCGCCATGACCCGGCAGGCGCTCTTCGAGCATTTCGTAGTAGGTATCGGGCGGCGGTGTCATGAGCTTGACACCATTCGCGCGCAGACGGTCGACGGTCGCGAAGATGTCGGGCGTTGACAGTGCGACGTGCTGGATTCCCTCGCCATTGAAGCGCATCAGGTATTCCTCGATCTGGCCGCCGCCCTGGGCCGCTTCCTCGTTGAGCGGAATGCGGATGCGGCCGTCGGGTGCGGTCATCGCCTTGCTGGTGAGGCCGGTGTATTCACCCTTGATGTCGAAATATCGGATCTCGCGAAAATTGAACAGCCGCTCGTAGAAGGCCGCCCAGAAGCCCATGCGTCCACGGTAGACATTGTGCGTCAGATGGTCGATTTCGGTCAGCAAGGCACCCGCGGGCGCGCGATCCGCGTCCTGGAAGAACTGGAAGTCGATGTCGTAGATGCTGCTGCCTTCGCCATAACGGTCGATGAGATAAAGCGGCGCGCCGCCGATGCCCTTGATGGCCGGCAGGCGCAATTCCATCGGGCCCGTGGGGATATCGATGGGCTGCGCACCGAGATCGAGTGCAAGCTGATAGGCCTTGTGCGCATCGCGCACACGGAAGGCCATGCCGCAGGCGCCGGGGCCGTGCTCTTCGGCGAAGTAGGCGGCGAGGCTTTTGGGCTCGTGGTTGACGATGAAATTGATGTTGCCCTGGCGATAGAGCGTGACGTCCTTGGATCGATGCCTTGCAATGGCATTGAAGCCGAGGCTGTCGAAAACGGATTCGAGTGCGCCTTTGTCGGGCGCAGCAAACTCGACGAATTCGAAGCCGTCGAGCCCCATCGGGTTGTCGAACAAATCTGCCACCGCACCATCTCCGCCAGCGGGTAATTAGTTGCAATTGTAACTAATTGCACTTGAACCGTCAACAGCAGCAAATCGCGGCGCGACGCGAAGGCGCTCCGTCGGCACGAGTCGCCCTCGACCGGATTGGGCGTACGATAGGGCTTGGCGATCGGGATCCGGGGTGGAGCAGACAAGTGAGCGATGCATGCGCGAGTCGTAAACGCCGTAGTTTGCTGCGGATCACGATGGGCACGGCCGCTGTGGCATTCACCCTGGCCGCCTGCGATGGCAACGCCGGCCAGGCGAGCGCGCGCGTGCGGGTGCTGCCCGTGCCCGACAACGGCACTCTCGCCGATGCGGCCATGGATGCGGCCGGCAGGCTGCATCTCGCCTTTCTGCGCAACGACGATCTGTACTACACGGTAAGCGCTGACCTGGGGCGCCAGTTCGCGCCATCGCTACGGATCAATGAGCGCAAGGGTTTTGCGGCGGGCGGACTGTTCCGTGGCCCGAAGATCGCGATCACGGCCGATGGCCGGGCGCATATCGTCTGGTACAACCGGGCCTATGCGCTGGGGCTCGATCGCACGGCCTGGGGGGTAATGTATTCGCAATTGGGCCCCGGGCCAGAGGTCGCTACGAGCTACGCATATCGTGGCGGTGCGGATGGCTATTCGATTACAGCGTTCGACAATATCGTGACGGTCGCCTGGCACGATGATCGCGCCGTCTTTGTTGCGCGCAGGGCATCGGGTGCCGACGAATTCGCCGCGCCGCTCGAATTGCGTTCCCTGGCATGTGAATGTTGCGACACCTCGCTCGCAATGAATGCCGATCAAGTGCTGTGGGCGGTTTATCGCGACCGGGAGGGCAACAGGCGCGACGAGTATCTGCAGCGCGTTGATCTGCAAACCGGCGAACAACGACGACTGCGCCTGGATGCAGAGAGCTGGATCATCGACGCTTGCCCGATCTCCGGTGTGGGCATGGCGCTCGAGGCTCAGCGTGCTGTCATCGCCTGGGAGCACGACGGCGCCGTGTTGTTGGCCGCAGTCGATCTCGATGCAATGCAAGTCACGCGGCGCGCAGCGCTCGGCGCCGGAAAATATCCCCTGGTGCTGGTGAGCGGCAATTCCGTGCTGGTCGCGTGGAAAGACCGGAAGCTCCTGCGGTGGTCGTTACTCGCGCTGGATACCTTCGCGCAGATCGAGCAGGGCGAGGCCGTCACCCGCACGAGCGACCGTACGACTGGCGTGGCCACGCGCGATGGTCACTTCATCCTGCTGCGGTAATTGCACATCAGCGACTCTTCGCGCGCGCCTCGTCGATGATCCTGCGCGTCACGGTCCAGGTCGTCTCGTTCGGCCGCGTGTCGTCGAGCGGCGGCGGCGTTAGATAGGCCGGGTAGCGCGACTTCAGCGCGTCGATGAGCTGCGCGGGAATGCGCTTGGCGTCGAAAGTCGAGAAGCCGGTGGCGTTGAAGATCATGAGCCCGGGCCGGTCGCCCATTTTCATCCATGGCATCCATGCGGACACGCGCTGCCAGGAGATGCGTGACTCGCCGATGCGCTTCCTGCGCGCATCGAGAAAATCGGCCGCGCGATAATAGGTATTGAAGATTTCGATCGCGTGGTAGGTGCCGCCGACATAGTCCTGATACTCGCCCGCGAGTGGATTCGTATAGAAGAGTGGAAACTCGCTCGAAGAGACCACGGTGTCGTCGTAGCGGCGCAGTGCAGCGCGCGAGGCGGTACCGTCATCGGCAAAGGCGAAGGCCGGCGCGCGCATGTTGACCGGGTCGTTCGCGACATGGATGACGTCCACCGTCTCGTCGGTCCAGGGGTTGGTCCAGCGATCGACGATCTCGTTGCTCTTCGGGTCGAGATAGATCATGACCTCGCGCGAGACACTGCGGAAACCAGGACCACGCCTGGCATCCTCGAGGCGCGCGCACTGGCGCGTGTTGATGCCGATGACATTGAAGAGGTGTCGGTCGCGCTCGCCGGGCACGCGACTGTAGAGTCGGCCCTCCCACAAACCGTAGCGGGTGACGCCCGCCTCGGTCGTGCCGCAGGTCATTTTCGCATTCCAGTCGAGCGCGGCAAGGCCCGTGCGCACTTCGTCATCGCCGAGCAGTTCGGCGCGGCCGAGTGGAAAATGGAAGGATAATGTGAGCAGCAACGCGAACGGCAAGGCAAAGCGGCGGTGCATGTCGAACTCCTCATCACGATGACGAGTGCATCATGCCAGCGTTGGCGCGATCGGCGCGGGTCGGTTAGTCCGGCCGCCACCCTGCGAGCAGGAGCAGGGCAGCGAAGCCGGCGACATAGCTCAATGCGACGTACCAGCCCTCGCGCAACCAGCGACGCGCCGAGCGCGCTTCGGGGTACAGGGCCGTGACGGCGACACCTGCCGATGAGCCGAACCAGATCATCGAGCCGCCGAAGCCGACCGCATAGGCAAGGACGCCCCAGTCATATCCGCCCTGGCGCAACGCCAGTGCGGTCAGCGGTATGTTGTCGAACAGTGCCGACACGATGCCGATGCCGGCGGTGGAGTGCCAGGTCGGCGTCGGCAATCGTTCAACCGGCATCATGGACGCTGCAGTCACGAGTGCGAGCAGGAACAGTGCGCTGCGCAGCGCGCTCGGCAGGACGGTCCAGTCGGGCCGGCGCAACGGCACGCTCAACAACAAGCTACCACTCACCACGGCACCGAGCAGCGGCAGGCGTTCGAGCAGCTGCGGCTGATGCGTATTGGCGATGACATTGGCTGCTACGGCCAGCGCGAGCACGAGCAGCACGATGAGAATGCGCGGCAGATCGACGCGTGTGTCCTTCGGCGTGTCGGCCATGATCGGTGCGTGTCGCTGTTGCGCCAGGGCGGCTGGAATGCCGCAGACCAGCAGTGCGGCGATGGCACCGATGTAGGCGTGGAACACTTCCGACGGCGCCTTGCCATGGATCCAGATCATGGTGGTCGTGGTGTCGCCGATGACGCTGCCGGCGCCGCCGGCGTTGGCTGCCGCAACGATTGCGGCCAGATAGCCGATGCGCACGCGGCCGCGGTAGACGCTGTGCGCCAGCGCGCCACCGATCAATGCCGCGGCGATGTTGTCGAGGAAGCTCGAGATCACAAAGATGCCGAACAGCAGCCACAATCCGCCGGTCCAGTTGTCGGGCAGGTAGTGGGGCAGCTTCCTTGGCAGTTCGCTCAGTTCAAAATGTCGTGCGATGAGTGCGAAGCCGACGAGCAGGCCGAAGAGGTTGGCGAGTGTGACCCACTCATGCGCGAGGTGGTGGCCAAGTCCGGCCAGTCCCGTGGCAGCGCCAAAGCCGGTGATGAGTATCTTGTAGAGCGTGATCACGAGCAGGCCGAGCAGCGCGGCGGTCAGGCTGTGGTCGTGCCACAGGGCGACGGCGAGCAGGGTAGCGCCGAAGAGCAGGAACTCGATGGGCAGTCCGGCCGGGGGCACGGGCAGGTCTCCACGGGTTTTGGGCGAGCGACGGGGCGAGATTGTGTACCAAGGTCAATTGCTTAGGCGGCTTTTGTAGAGGAATTGAGAACGGCAGCGTGGGGCTTGCATCTGGTTGGAAGCTGTATATAATCACAGATACTGTATATCCCAACAGGTTCCACATGTCCGACCTGACACCTCGCCAGACAGAAATTCTCCGCCTCATCCAGAGAGCCATTGCCGAGACCGGTATGCCGCCCACGCGGGCAGAAATCGCGCAAGAGCTCGGGTTCAAGTCCGCCAACGCCGCCGAGGAGCATCTGCGTGCCCTGGCCCGCAAAGGGGTCATTGCGCTCATACCGGGCACCTCCCGCGGCATTCAGCTCAAGGACACCCTGCGCGAGCAGCTCGGTCTGCCGCTCATCGGTCGGGTGGCGGCGGGCAAACCCATCTTCTCGGAGGAGAATTTCGAAGCGCACCTGTCCATCGACCCGGCCGTGTTCTCGCCGCGCCCGCATTACCTGCTCAAGGTCACCGGCATGTCCATGAAAGACGCCGGCATCCTCGATGGCGATCTGGTCGCCGTGCACCGCACGGCTGAGGTGCGCAACCGCCAGATCATCGTCGCGCGGCTCGAGAACGAAGTCACCGTCAAGCGCTATCGCCAGGAGGGCGCTTTCGCCTGGTTGCTGCCGGAGAACCCCGACTTCGAGCCCATCAAGGTCGATCTGAAGAAAACCGAGATGCTCATCGAGGGCGTCGTCGTCGGTGTCGTGCGCCGCGGCTCGGCCCGCGCCGGCCTCACCTGATTCGTTGGCTATTGCCCAGCCGCGAGATCATTGCGATGAACGCCAACAAAAAAGTCAGCTTCCTCGGTTTGCGCACTGCCAAGTACCGTGCAACCGACATTACCCGCGCGCGCGATTGGTACAGCCAGGCGCTCGGCATCGCACCTTATTTCGACGAACCGTTCTATGTCGGTTTCAATGTCGGCGGCTTCGAACTCGGCCTCGATCCCGATCCCGCGAGTAGCGCCGAAGGCGAGGGCAGTGTCACGGTCTACTGGGGCGTGCCCGATATCGTGGCCGCTCGCGCACATCTGCTCACCCTCGGCGCAAAGCCGCATGCCGACATCCAGGATGTCGGCGGTGGCATCAAGGTCGCCACGGTGCTCGATCCTTTCGGCAATGTCTTCGGTCTCATCGAGAATCCCCATTTCGGGCAGTCCGGGTAATCGCCCCGTGCTCAAGCCGCAGCCTGCCCCATGTCCAAGGATTCTCTCAGGGAGTCACTCAAGGAGCCTCGTCTCGCACAGTTGCTGATGCACCCCGCCATCTGGCGCGGTCGCAGCAGTGCCGCCATCCCCTGTTTCAGCAGCGGCTTCCAGTTGCTCGATACCGGTCTGCCCGGAGGGGGCTGGCCACAAACCGGTCTGGTCGAGATTCTCACGCCATATCACGGCCTGGGTGAATTGCGACTGTTGATGCCCATGCTGGCGCAGGCCAGCCACGCCGAGCCCGCTCGCTGGATCACCTGGATTGCACCACCCTTCGAACCCTATGCACCCGCCCTCGTTGCACATGGCCTGGCGCTGGCGCGGCAGCTCATCGTGCGCACCGAGACGGCACTGTGGGCCATGGAGCAGGCGCTCGGCGGCGGTGCCTGCACGGTGGCCTTGACCTGGGTGCGCCGCGCCAGTCCGCGCAGCATCCGCCGTCTGCAGATCGCCAGCGAGCGCGGCCAGACGCTCGGTTTCGTGTTTCGTGCGCTATCAAGCGCACGCGAGTCATCGGCGGCGCAACTGCGGCTGATCCTCAACCCGCGTCCGGGCGGCTTGCGCGTCACGCTGCACAAGAGTCGTGGCGGCACGCGTGCGCCCATCGATATCGATTGGCCATCCGGTCATGGCTGAGCGCAGATTGAGAGGCCTGCGGTTGGCAGGGCGTGCACGGAGCGCACAGCAAAGTCTGTTTCAGTCGCTCCCCGATACTCGCTTGGTGAAACAGACTTTGCTGTGCGCCCCGCACACCTCGTCGTTACCGGCTCCGACGACCCCGGCCATTACCGTCGTCGAACAAACCCAGCGTACCGCGATCGCATCGCAGTTGTGGATGGCGCTGCACATTCCTGCAGTCGCACTGCAGGCAGTGGCAATTGCAACTGACGATTCACCTCTCGTTGTCGTCGCCATCGAACAGCGTGTGCAGCGGGTACTCCACGCCAATAGCAAGGCGCGGCAGGCGGGAATCGCGCCTGGCATGGGGCTCAATGCCGCGCTTGCGCTGCAGGCAGACCTGCGCGTGTGCGAGCGCGACCCGGCACGGGAGCGGGCACTGCTCGAGCGACTCGCGGCGTGCATGCTGCAGTTCTCGCCGCGGGTCAGCCTCGAGCCGCCGGATGCGGTGCTGCTCGAGGTCAAGGGCAGTCTGCGCCTGTTCGGTGGCGCAGCGGTGCTGTGTCGGCAGATTGCATTGGCTTGCGAGGATGCGGGTATCGCCGTCACCCAGGCGTTGACGCCGCAGGCCCTGGCGGCACTGATCTGCGCCCGCGCGGGTGTTGGTGCGCACATCACCGACCCTGGGCAACTCCGGGGACAACTGGCCAAGCTGCCGCTCGGGGCATTGCGCTGGCCGGACGATGAGCTTGCGCGTCTGGCGAACATGGGCGTGCATCGCCTCGGTGAATTGCTGCGTTTGCCGCGCGCCGGTTTTGCGCAGCGTTTCGGTCCTGCGCGATTGCGCATGCTCGATGAGCTTGCCGGCAAGGTAGCCGCACCGCGCCGCACATTCATCACCGCAGAGCGCTTTCACGGCCGTGTCGAGCTGGATCACGAGCTGACCAGCAGCGCACAGATTCGTCTGGCGCTGCAGCCACTGCTATGGCAGCTCGAGGATTTCCTGCGCCAGCGCCAGTCGGCGCTCAATCAATTGCAGCTGCGCCTGTCGCATCGTGCACGACCGGCAACGAGCTTGCGATTGACTCTCACTACAACCGAGTTCGCCGCCGCACAATTGGATTTCCTGTTCGGAGAACATCTGGCGCGATTGCAGCTGCCGGCGGCCGTTACAGGGTTGCAGCTGCGCACGGGGCCGCTCTTGCCCATGACCACCAGCAGCGCATCGCTGTGGCGACGGGGCGAGCATGGCGGCAGCGCCGACCGGGAGTTGCCGGCTTTCATCGAGCGTCTGCGTGCGCGCCTTGGCGTCGAGGCAGTCCATGGCTTGTGCCTGGTGCCGGAACATCGGCCGGAAGCGGCCTGGCGCGTTGCGGAGCCCGTCCTCTCGCCATTGGCCAGTGCTTCGGTGCCGACTTCATATCCGTCCGAGACGTCGATGTACCGGCGGCCACTGTGGTTGCTGGGCGAGCCGCAGCGGCTCGATACCCGCGAGGGCCGGCCTTGCTACGGTGAGACTCTGCAATTGTCGTCCGGGCCTGAACGAATCGAGAGCGGCTGGTGGGATGGCCGCGATATCGCACGCGACTATTACCTTGCGTGTAATGCGGCGGGCATGAGCTTGTGGGTTTATCGCGAGCGTTCACCGCCCCATGCCTGGTATCTGCATGGTGTGTTTGCCTAGTGCCTCGCACTTACGCGTGTTCGAATGTCGTTGTGCTTGTCTGCGTATCCTGTCCTGTTTTCAGGAACGCCGTGACCCATTCGCCTGGGCCACACACCGAAAGTGATTTCATGCGTGCCGTGAGAAGTGCATGATGCGCGCCGCTGCACCGGCTTATGCCGAACTGCACTGCCTCACGAACTTCACCTTCCTGCGCGGTGCATCGCGGCCCGAGGAGCTGGTCTGTCGCGCCCGGGAACTCGGCTACCGCGCACTGGCCATCACCGACGAGTGTTCGGTGGCGGGCGTGGTACGTGCGCACACGGCGACCAGGGAGCACGCACTGCCGCTGATCATCGGCGCCGAGTTCACGCTCGATTGCGGTACCCGTCTGGTCGCCCTTGCGGAGAATCGGCGCGGCTATGGTCGTCTGTGCCGTTTGATCACCCGCGGCCGCCGCGCTGCCGACAAAGGCAGCTACCGGCTCACGCGCGCAGACGTTGTCGAATGGCTGCACGATTGCGTGCTGCTCTGGTTGCCTCCAGCGAGTGCGATTTCGGGTGCTGCCGAGGCGCAGGCCATGGAGCAGGCGATGTGGATCAAGACCCATTTCGACGGCGCGGCCTGGCTCGCCGTCGAGCTGTTGTGCGATGGCACTGATGCGCTGCGCGCGCGCCGCCTCGAGCGACTCGGCGCGCAGCTGGGCTTGCCGATCGTCGCCAGTGGCGATGTGCATATGCATCGGCGTGAGCGCCGTCGTTTGCAGGATGCACTGACGGCGATCCGCCTCGGCACGACCCTCGGCGGGGCGGGCACGGCGCTGTATGCCAATGGCGAGCGCTATCTGCGCGAGCGCGAACGGCTCCTGCGCATCTATCCGCGCGACTGGCTCGCGGCCACGGTTGCCATTGCCGAGCGCTGCCATTTCTCGCTCGACGAACTGCGCTACGAGTATCCACGTGAAGTCACCCCCGCGGGCGAGACACCCGCCAGTTATCTGCGCCGCATCACCTACGAAGGCGCCGAGCGACGCTGGCCGCAGGGCATGGCGCCGAAAGTGCGCGCATTGATCGAACACGAACTCGCGCTCATCGCCGATCTCGGCTACGAACCCTACTTCCTCACTGTCTACGATGTGGTCAGTTTCGCGCGTGGCCAGGGTATTTTGTGCCAGGGACGCGGGTCGGCCGCCAATTCGACCGTGTGCTATGCGCTTGGCATCACCGAAGTCGATCCGGCGCGCATGTCCATGCTGGTCGAGCGCTTCATATCGCGCGAGCGCAACGAACCACCCGATATCGACATCGACTTCGAGCACGAGCGGCGCGAAGAAGTCATCCAGTATGTTTACCGCAAATACGGTCGGGAGCGCACGGCGCTCACGGCCACCGTCATCAGCTACCGCGCGCGCAGCGCGCTGCGCGACCTCGGCAAGGTGCTGGGATTCGATCCGCTGCAGAGCGAGAAGCTCGCGAGCACCATGCAATGGTGGCACGAGGGGATCGATGCGAGTCGTATCCGCGACGTCGGTTTCGATCCCGACAACCCGCGGGTGCAGCTGCTACTTGAGCTGGCGGGCGAGTTGCAAGGCTTTCCGCGCCATTTGTCGCAGCACGTGGGCGGTTTCGTCATCAGCGAAGGGCTGCTCGAGGAGCTGGTGCCCATCGAGAACGCGGCCATGCCCGAGAGAACCGTCATCCAGTGGGACAAGGACGACCTCGATGATCTCGGTCTGCTCAAGGTCGACCTGCTGGGGCTCGGCATGCTGAGTGCAATCCGCCGCGCACTCGACCTCATCTCGGGTTGGCGCGGCCAGCCATTTACCATGGCCGATGTCCCGCCCGAATGTCCGCTCACCTACGAGATGATCTCGCAAGGCGATACCACCGGGGTCTTTCAGATCGAATCGCGCGCGCAGATGGCGATGCTGCCGCGCCTCAAGCCGCGCAACTACTACGACCTCGTGATCGAGGTTGCGATCATCCGCCCGGGCCCGATCCAGGGCGACATGGTCCACCCCTATCTGCGGCGGCGCAACGGCGAGGAGGCTGTCGATTATCCCAGCGAAGCGGTCAAGGATGTGCTCAAGCGCACCCTCGGCGTGCCTATTTTCCAGGAGCAGGTCATGCAGCTCGCCATTGTCGCAGCGGGTTTCACTCCGGGTGAGGCAGATCGCCTGCGTCGCGCCATGGCGGCCTGGAAGCGCCGCGGGGGTCTCGGGCCGTTCGAAGAGCGATTGATCAATGGCATGCGCGAGCGCGGCTATGACGAGCAGTTCGCCCGGCAGATCTTTCAGCAGATCCTTGGTTTTGGCGAATACGGATTTCCAGAATCGCACGCCGCGAGCTTCGCCTTGCTGGTCTATGTGTCCGCCTGGCTCAAATGTCACGAACCGGCGGCGTTCACGGCGGCGCTGCTCAACAGTCAACCGATGGGTTTCTATGCGCCGGCACAGCTGGTGCGTGCCGCGGCCCATGCCGGCGTCGAGATCCTGCCGGTCTGTGTCACGGCGAGCGATGCCGACGCACGGCTCGAGCGCGGCAGCGCTGATGCGCAAGGCAGGCCTGCGTTGCGACTCGGCCTGCGACTGGTGAAGTCACTGTCCGGCGTTGCCATGCAGCGCATCATGGCGGCGCGTGCGCACGCGGGCTTTGCCTCCGTGGCCGATCTCGCGCGGCGGGCGGTGCTCGAGCGCGGCGATCTCGAGGCGCTCGCCGCCGCCGGCGCGCTGTCGCGGCTGACCGGGCATCGCCATCTGGCTTTCTGGGACGTGGCGGGTACCGAGCGCGAGTTGCCGCTTGCGCCGGTCGCGGTCGCAGATGCAGCGCGGCCGCTGCTCAGCCGACCGACGGAGGCTGAGAATATCGTTGCCGATTATCGCGCTCTCGGCCTGACGCTCGGGCGTCATCCCATGGCCCTGTTGCGCGAACGGCTGCAACGCCAGCGCATCGTCACTGCGGCGCAACTGGGTGATTTGAACAATGGCAGGTCGGTGCGCGTTGCCGGCATCGTCATCACCCGGCAGCGGCCCGCGAGCGCAAGCGGAGTCACGTTTGTCACGCTCGAGGACGAGACCGGTCATGTCAACCTGATCGTCTGGGAGAGCGTGGGCCAGGCGCAACGGCGCGCGCTGCTCGAGTCGCGGCTGATGGAGGTACATGGCGAGCTGCAGCGCGAGGGTATCGTCACGCATGTGATCGCCGCCAGGTTGCTCAATCGCACCGCCTGGCTCGGTCGGCTGGCCACCCGTTCGCGCGATTTTCACTGAGCGTTGCCAATACGCTGCAAACGCCACGTGCCGACCCGAATCCGGGTCGGCACGGCACAGAATGCAGCAATAACGAGCGGCGGCCCAGCTAAAATCGCGCGAGTGCGCAGCCAGCTGCGTGCAACAGGGAGTCGATGACGGGCGATGCGCACGACGCTGGGAGCCACCTGGACGCTTTTGCTCGGCATGGCATTGCTGATGCTGGGCGGGGGCCTGCAAGGCACGCTCGTCGCCTTGCGCGCGACCCTCGAGGGCTATTCGACGCTGGTGACGGGGCTGATCCTCGCCGCCTATTACGTCGGCTATGTCGCCGGCTCGGCCGCGGCGCCGCGCCTCGTGCGCGATGTCGGCCATATTCGCGTGTTCGCCGCATTCTGCGCGCTTGCGGCTGTGGTCGTCCTGTCGATGACTTTCCTGATTGCCGCGCCATTGTGGATAGCGCTGCGGTTCGTCTCCGGGTTCTGCTTCGCCGGCTTGTACGTGGTGGCCGAGAGCTGGCTCAATGACCAGTCGAGCGCGACGCAGCGCGGCGCGCTGCTCGCGGTTTACATGCTCATCTGCTTCGGCGGCCAGGGCCTCGGCCAGTTGTTGCTGAATCTCGCGGATCCGGCAAGTGTCGAGTTGTTCATGCTGGTTGCCATCCTGATCGCGCTCGCGCTGGTGCCCATGGCACTCGCTTCGCGTACAGCGCCCGCGCCGCGCGCCGCCGTGGCCGTGCGTGTGACAGAGCTCTACAGGATGTCGCCCCTCGGTGTCGTCGGCGTCACGATGTCGGGCGCGATTTCCGGCTGCCTGTTCTCGCTCGGGGCGGTCTACGTGGCAAGGCTCGGATTTGATGCCGCCGAGGTGGCGAGTTTCATGGCGGCGGCGATTCTCGCGGCCTGCCTCACGCAACTGCCGGTCGGTCGCCTCTCCGACCGCGTCGATCGCCGATTCGTGCTGGTTGCCGCCTGCGTCCTCTCGGCGGCGGCGGCGCTGTCTGCGGCCCAGGACATTGCACGCGGCGGGGCGTGGTTGCTGCCGCTGATCGGTATCTACGGCGGGTTCAGCCTGACGCTCTATGCGCTCAACCTTGCCCATATCAACGATCAACTGAGTGATGCGCAGATGCTGAGCGCAAGCGGCACGATCGTGCTGCTGAACGGCGCGGGCGCGGCGGTTGGGCCGGTCCTTGTTGCTGCGATCATGCAAAAGGCAGGCAATGGATCGTTCCTGTACCTGCTGGCCGCAATGCACATCTCGCTCGCAGCTTTCTCCCTGTATCGCATCGTGCGCCGTGCGCCCGTACCTGCGCCCCAGAAATCGCCCTTTGTCAGTACGCCGCCGGGCACGAGTTCGAGTGGTGAACTGTTCGCGAGCGCAAGCCATCCGCACCAGTCGCCGACCGCTACCGCGGACGAGGATTCGTAGCGGCGGCACGAGGTGGAACACGCGCCCTGCGGGCATGATGGCTGCAATACCGGCCTGACCCGGCCGGTCATCTTGTGGTATGAGAATGATCTCTGCCCGTTACCCGGCCGCGGTGCTCCTTGCTGCCCTGGCAATCAGCGCCGCCGTCGGGGCGGCGGATGCACAACGCTTTCGTAGCGGCTTCACGCAAACGACGCTGGTCGAACTCTACACGTCCGAAGGTTGCAGCAGCTGTCCGCCGGCGGATCGCTGGTTGAGTTCGCTCGTCACGCGAGAAGGTCTGTGGCGCGATTTCATTCCGGTCGCGTTTCACGTCGATTACTGGGACGAACTCGGCTGGCGCGATCCGTTCGCGAGCCGTGCCAACAGCCAGCGCCAATCGCAACATGCCGATGCAGAGGGCTCCAGCACCGTCTATACGCCGGGCTTCGTGGTGAACGGCCGCGAATGGCGTGGCTGGTACGCCGGCGAGCGCACTGTCACCGGGCGTCGCCTCCCGGCGGGCGTGCTGGAACTCGCCGTGCAGGATCAGCAGGTCGATGTCAGCTTCGAGCCGGTCACGCAGTCGGGCCCGCTGCAAGTCGAGGTCGTGCTGCTCGGTTTTGGCCTGCAGAGCAAGGTGACTGCCGGGGAGAATCAAGGCCGGAGCTTGCGGCACGATTTCATCGTGTTGGCACGCAGCAGCGCATCGATGGTGGCGACCGGCGGCACCATGACGGCGAGCGTGCGTCGACCGCGAACGGCCATGTTGCCGACTCGGCAGGCGATGGTGGCATGGGTGAGCAGGCCTGGCTCGGCTGCGCCACTTCAGGCTGCCGGCGGCTGGTTAAACCAGCAGACACCGGGCAGCGGCGCCGCGCCACACCGACCGGCCGGTGGCGAAGAATCGCGTTTGATCAGCCCGCGAGGCGTCGGTACGTGCGTTTGCCCGCCGGCGTATCGCCGTCGTCGTCGACTCCAATGTCGTAATCGTCGAAATCGCTGACCAGCTCGGCGGTCAGTTTTTCCTCGCGTAATCGTTCCAGGCGCCGCCAGGCCGGGTCATCGCACTTGGCGCCGATCCGGCCGGCTTTTTCAAGGTCACGAAATACACGGTCGACGTCATCACCATCGTCGTCGAGTTCGTCGTCGATGTCGTCGACGAGATCGTCCTCGTCCTCTTCGGTCTCGACCTGTTTTGCTTTCGCTTTGTCGCCCATAGGAGCTTCGTCCGCTTGACGGGCGATCTATAGCGCAAGCGGGGGGCGCACTGCAATGGGGCCGATCAGCGAATTAGGGTATTCATTTCGAAAATCGGGAGCAGCATCGCAAAAACGATGCCCATGACGAACAAACCCATCACAATGATAAGGAGCGGTCCGAGCAGGCCGACCATCGCCGTCAGCAGCCCGTCCAGCTCCCGCTCCTGGCTGAGCGCTGCACGTTCCAGCATCGAGTCGAGTTCGCCTGAGGATTCGCCGCTCGATATCAGGTGAATGGTCATGGGCGGGAACAGCTTGCTCACGCCGAGCGACCGGCCGATGGGCGCACCTTCGCGCACGCGCTCCGCCGCCTGTGCGACCGCCTCGCGCATCGGGATGTTGGTCACAACTTCGCCCGAAATCCTGAGTGCCTCGAGTATGGGTACGGCGCTCCCGGCGAGGATGCTGAAGGTGCGGGTAAAGCGGGCCGTGTTGAAGCCGCGCACCAGGCGGCCGACAAGCGGTAGCGCGAACAGGCGTCGATGGACGCGGCGCCGGAAATCATGGTCCCGCAATGCCCGCACGAACAGCACCACTGCGACGACCAGCGCGAGGACCAGCCAGATGCCGTAATCGCGCAGGAAGTCGCTGATGCCAATCAAGGCACGGGTGATGAAGGGCAGCTTGGCGCGGCTCGACTCGAACACGCCCACGACCTTCGGCACCACGAAGACCATGAGACCGGCGACGATGCCAAGGCACATGATGGTCAGGACGATGGGGTAGAGCAGCGCGCCGAGGATACGCTGGCGTATGACTTCGCGGCCCTCGGTGTAGTCGGCCAGTCGCTCCAGCACCGTGTCGAGGTGTCCTGATTGCTCGCCCGCCGCAACCGTCGCACGGTAGATTTCCGGAAAGACCCGCGGAAACTCCGCGAGGCCGGTCGCGAGGCTGTGTCCTTCCATGACCCGTGCCCGCACGCCCATGACGATGCGCTGCACGCGCGGCTTTTCCGTCTGCTGCGACACCGCAAGCAGGGCCTCTTCGAGCGGCAGGCCGGCTCGGGACAGGGTCGCAAGCTGGCGGGTGAGGAGCGCAACGTCCGCACTCGATGCGCCGCGCCGTTGCAGCAGGACCCGCGCGCCCGGCTTGCTGGCTTCCTCGCTGACCTCATCGACCGCGACAGGCAGGAGCCGGCGCTCGCGCAGGAGCTGTCGCACCTGCCGTGCATTGTCCCCTTCGAGAACACCTTTGCGCTCGCGGCCATCGGCATCGAGCGCGGTGTATTCGTATGCCCCCATCAATCCTCGCGGGTGACGCGGAGAATTTCCTCCAGCGTGGTCTCGCCTTTCAATACCTTGTCACGGCCATCGTCGCGGATCGAGCGCGTAAACGTGCGCGCATAGCGTTCGATATCGAGCTCCGAGGCGCCATCGTGAATCATGGCACGCAATTGATCGTCGATGGGGATGAGTTCGTAGATGCCCGTCCGACCACGATAACCACCGCTCGGGTCATCGCCTGGCCGGTACAACACGGGCGCTTCCGCCTGGTTGTCGATTCCGAGCAGGCGCCGTTCGTATTCGCCGGCCGCATAGGCTTTCTTTGTTTCCGGATTGAGTACGCGCACCAGGCGTTGCGCGAGGACGCCAATCAGGCTCGATGACAGCAGGAAGGGCTCGATGCCCATGTCACGAAGGCGCGTCACCGCACCCGCTGCCGTGTTGGTGTGCAACGTGGAGAGCACGAGGTGTCCGGTGAGGCTCGCCTGCACCGCGATCTGCGCCGTCTCGAGATCGCGGATTTCGCCGACCATCACGACATCAGGGTCCTGGCGCAGTATGGCGCGCAGGCCGCGCGCAAAAGTCATCTCGACCTTGGTGTTGACCTGCGTCTGGCCGATGCCGTCGATGTAATACTCGATCGGATCCTCGACCGTCATGATATTGCGGGTGTTGTCATTGAGGCGCTCGAGCGCGGCGTACAGCGTCGTGGTTTTTCCCGATCCGGTCGGGCCTGTCACAAGGATGATGCCGTGCGGCTTGTGGATCAGTTCATCCACCATGAACTGTGTCTTCGAGTCCATGCCGAGCTGGCCGAGATCGAGGCGGCCCGCTTGCTTGTCGAGGATGCGCAACACGACCCGTTCGCCGTGCCCGGACGGAATGGTCGAGACGCGTACGTCCACCGCGCGCCCCGCAATCTTGAGGCTGATACGGCCATCCTGGGGCAGGCGCTTCTCGGCGATATCGAGCTTGGACATCACCTTGATGCGCGATACGACGAGCGGCGCAGCGGCGCGTTTTGACTGCAGGACTTCACGCAATACGCCGTCGACCCGAAAGCGAATGACCAGCCGGTTCTCGAACGGTTCGATATGGATATCGGAAGCGTTTTCCTTGACCGCCTGCGTGAGCAGCGCGTTGATCAGGCGTATGACCGGCGCATCGTCCTCGCTCTCGAGCAGATCCGCCTGTTCGGGCAGCTCCAGCGCAAGGTGCGCCAGGTCGTTGTTGTCATCGAGGCCCGAGGCGGCCTCGATGGCATCCGAGCCCGCTTCATAGGCACGTTGGAGGAGCTTGTCGAAATCCTCGGCGGAGAGCTTCTCGAGCTTGACCGGAATGCGCACCACGCGCCGAAGTTCCGAGAGCGCAGCCGGGGTGGCGCCGCTGCGGTAGGCGCATTCGGCGACGCCGTCAGTGATCTTCTTGACGACGACGCCGTGGCGTTTGGCAAATGCAAACGAGACACGGCCCGGCGACATATCACTGGCGGCGACGCTCACGATTTGGGTTCCGTTGGGGTTGCCGTCTGGGGCTCCGCAGTCGGCGGCTCCGTCGTCGTCGGGGATTCAGACTGGTTCTTATTTGCCGGTGCCGCGGGCGCTTCGCGCTTGACAGGCGGTGGATCGCCGGGCGGCAACTCCGGTTTCTTGACCCCCGGCAGCAACGGCAGTACTTCGAATTTGCGATTGCTGCGCTGCTGTTCGTTGCGGATATAGTTGTATTTGGCGTTGGTTTCGATGGCGGCATCGACTCCGTCGCGCAGTATGCGCGGCTTGAGGAAGACCATCAGGTTGCGTTTGTCCTTCTTGGCGCCGCGGTCACGGAACAATTCGCCGATCAACGGGATGCGACCAAGAAACGGCACACGCGACTCGCTTTCCGTGTACTCATCGCTCAGCAGTCCGCCGAGCACGACCGTGCCATTGTCCTCGATGAGGATATTGGTCTTGATGCTGCGCTTGCTGGTGATCTGATTGAGATTGGCCACGCCGCCGGCGGTGCTGCCTTCGAGCGATGAGCTCTCGATCTCGATCTTCAGGAGCACGCTGTCGCCTTCGTTGATCTGCGGCGTGACCTTCAGGATGGTTCCGACCTCCTGGCGCTGGATGGTCTGGAACGGATTGATAGAGCCGTTGGTCGCGCCGGTGTTGGTGAACTGGCCGGTCAGGAACGGCACTTCGCGAGCGACCTTGAGCTCCGCCTCCTGGTTATCCATGGTGACGGCCGAGGGCGTGGCGACGATGTTGGTGCTGGTATCGGTGCGCAACGCCTTCAGGACCGCGGCGAAATTGATGCCGGTCTGCTGCAGTCGTCCGATGCCGACCAGGAACCCGGAGGGCAGGGTGCCGACATTGGCCGCCGTCGGGTCGAGCGCCGCATTGGCGAGATTGATGACCGGCGAGGCGCCGCCGTTCGGCAGAAAGCCGCCGACCGCCTGGTCCTCTTTGGAGCCGTCCACGGCCCAGGACACGCCGAGCTGTGATTCCTTGCCGGCAACGACGTCCACGATGATGGCTTCGACCAGCACCTGGGCACGGCGGATGTCGAGCTTGTCGACGACCGCCATCAGCTCGCGCATGATCTTGGGCGGCGCGGTGATGACCAACGCGTTCGTTTCCGGTTCCGCCCAGATCGTGGTGCTGCGATCGGCCGCAGCCGCAGCCGCTGCGCCGGCCTGGCCGCCGCCCGCCGCTGCCTGCACGACACCCGTCGCCTGTTCCTTGAGACTCGCGGCGATTTTCTCGGCATCCGCATAGCGAAGATAGCGGACCTGGGTCGCGCCGCCGTTCTCGAGCGGCGTATCGAGGTGGGCAATGAGCGTCCGGGTGCGCAGCCGCTGGCCGCTGTCGCCCGACAGCAGGATGCTGTTCGATCGCTCATCCGCCACGGCGCGCACACCGCCACCGCCACCTGCGTCGGCACCCTGGCCCTGCGTCAGGCTGCTCAGAATTCGCACGACTTCCACTGCCGATGCGTGTGTCAGCTGGACCACTTCGATCTCGGCATCGCTCGTCTGGTCGATGCGCTGCACGATGCGCATGATGCGGTTCACGTTGTTCGCGCGATCCGAAATGATCAGGATGTTCGAGCCCGGGTAGGCCGCGAGGTGACCTTGCTGGGGAATCAATGGCCGAATGATCGGCACGAGCTGCGCCGCGCTGACATTTCGCACCGCGATCACCTGGGTGACGATCTCGTCCGAGGTCGAGCTGATGCGATTGGGCAGGTCATCGCCCGGCATCTGCCGCGCATTCGCATCCGGCACGATCTTGATGACGTTACCCGACGGCGCGGCGACGTAGCCATGGACCGCCAGGATCGACAGAAAGGCCTCGTAGAACGCATCCGGCGACATCGGGGTCGTCGACAGCATGGTGACGTTGGCGCGCACCCGCGGGTCGATGATGAAATTCTTGCCGGTCGCGGCACTGACCGCCTCGACGATCTGCGTGATGTCCGCGTCCTTGAAATTTGGCGTGATGCGCTGGCCGCCCTGCTGGGCGCCGAGCGGCCGGGATCCGGCCAGGGCGAGCAACCCGCAGGTGAGGAGGATCGTCAGTGCTTTCATGTTCATCATTCGATTCCGTCGATTCTGTTGTGCTTGCTGCGGCTTCACTGCACGGGAGCGTCGCTCGGTCCTGGCGGTGGATCCGGGTTTGCCGCGGATTGATCGTTGGCGGCCGAATTCGCCAGTTCCTGTGCGGAATTGGCGATGTCCGACATGTTCAGTGTGAGTTGTTGTTGCCGACCGTTGCGCGTGACGGCCACTTCGACCTGGCTGGACGACTCGATGGTGCGGAAGATCTCGTCGCTGCGGGCCGGATCATCGAGCGTGGTGCCGTTGATCGCGGTCACCAGGTCACCGGGGCGCAAGCCCAGTTGGAAGAACGCGCGGCTGTTGCCGCCAGGGTAGACGCGCACGCCAACCTGTTTGCCCTGCGAGAAAACCGGCTGCGGCCGGATGAGCTGGCCCACCGCCGCCGGGTTCTGGGTGACCAGCTGTCGCATCTGGTTGACGACCGGGTTGGGTGTCATTTGCAGTGCATTCGCGCTGGGAGGCGGCGCGGTCAGACTGCCGCTGCGCTGGCGCGGCAGCGGCAGCGACTCGATGCTGCCGCCACGATTGAGCAATACCTTGTCGCTGTAGACAGCGTGCAGTTTCATACCGCCCGGCAGGCTGTCGCCCACCGCGTAGACCTTGGTGGCTGCCGCGCTCTGGCCGATCAGTGCGACACCGCGCTGTGGGTCGTCGGCCGCCAGCACGCCCGCAAGCACCAGCGATGCGGAGGTCTGTGGTGCGTTGTTGTCGAGCGAGCCAGGCACGGCCGCCGGTTCGCCAAACAGGTGCGCATTGATGAGCCCCGCCAGATCGAGCGAGCGCGCAGCCGGGGTCGAGTTGGCGATGGCGTTGCCCGCGCGAAGATCGGGTAGTGGATCGCTGCCGATGCTGGTGACCAGCAGGCCAAGCTGCACGGCGACGACGAGGCCCAGGATGATTGTCAGCCATTGCGGCCCACGGGTATTGAGCAGCTGACGCAGGCCGGCTTGGTGGCCAAATGCTCCACCCAATGACAGTGCGTTCATCGTCCTTTTCCCCGGGGCACGAGTGCAACCGAATCCGCTATAAAGGGTCTAATATTAATGATTGCCCGGATTGCATCACAAGTGACTGTTTTGTTTCGTCAAAATGTGACCTGATCCGAGTAAACTCTGTTGCCAAACGGCGACCAGCACCCAAACGACTCCCATGAGCGAACAGGACCCACAACGCGGCGATACCGGAATACTGGTCGAAGAGGCCAAGCCAAAGCTCGCGAAGCCGCCGCTGTTTCGCGTCGTCCTCCTGAATGACGACTATACGCCCATGGAGTTCGTCGTTGATGTCCTCGAGCGTTTTTTCTCCATGAACCGACCGAATGCGACGCGCGTCATGCTCGAGGTACATACTCGCGGCAAGGGTGTCTGCGGTGTCTATACTTACGAAATCGCCGAGACGAAGGTTGCGCAAGTAATGACCTATGCGCGTGACAACCAACATCCACTGATGTGTACCCTGGAGGAAGCCTGAGGTGCTGTCGAGCGAACTCGAACAATGCCTGAACGACGCATTCCGCCGCGCGCGGGATTCGCGCCACGAATTTCTCACCGTCGAACACCTCCTGCTGTCGATACTGGACTCGCCGCGCGTCCAGGAAGTGCTGCGCGCATGCGGTGCGGACCTCACCGCCCTCAAGCACGAGCTCACCGAGCACGTCGATCGCAATACGCCGCGCATTGCCGGGCAGGATGAGCACGAGGTGCAGCCGACGCTTGGTTTCCAGCGGGTGTTGCAACGGGCGGTCTTTCACGTGCAGTCGAGCGGCAAGCGCGAAGTGGGTGTGGTCAACGTGCTGGTCGCGATCTTCAGCGAGAAGCAGAGCCACGCGGTGTTCCTGCTCGCCAAGCAGGACGTGCAACGGCTCGACATCGTCAATTACATTTCCCACGGCGTTGCCCGCGTCGGCGACGAGAAAACCGAAAAGACCGAAACGGCGGAAGGCGAGCGCGACGCGGAAGGCGGCAGCGCGCTCGAGAAATACGCGATCAACCTCAACCAGCGGGCGAGCGAGGGGCACATCGATCCGCTGATCGGTCGGCAGCTGGAACTCGAGCGGACCATCGAAATCCTGTGCCGGCGTCGCAAGAACAATCCCCTCTTCGTCGGCGAGGCCGGCGTCGGCAAAACCGCCATCGCAGAAGGACTGGCGCGGCGCATCGTCGAGAACAACGTGCCGGAGGTGCTCACCGACTGCACCATATTCGCCCTCGACATGGGCGCGTTGATCGCGGGCACGAAGTACCGCGGCGATTTCGAAAAACGGCTGAAAGCCGTGATCGGCGAGCTCAAGAAGCTCCCGGGCGCCATCCTGTTCATCGACGAAATTCACACCGTGATCGGTGCCGGCGCGGCCTCCGGCGGCGTCATGGATGCGTCCAACCTGATCAAACCCGTATTGAGCAATGGCGAGATTCGCTGCATTGGTTCGACGACCTATCAGGAGTACCGCGGCATCTTCGAGAAGGATCATGCGCTCGCGCGGCGCTTCCAGAAGATCGACGTCGTCGAGCCGAGTGTCAGCGAAACGGTCGAGATACTGCGTGGTTTGCGCAGCCGGTTCGAAGAGCACCACGGCATCCGCTATACCGATGCGGCACTTGCGGCCGCGGCGGAGCTCGCCGCGCGCCATATCAACGAACGGCACCTGCCGGACAAGGCCATCGACGTGGTCGATGAAGCCGGCGCGCGCATGCGACTGCGCAATGTTGCCGAGCGCGAGGAAGTGGTCGATGTCTCGCACATCGAGGACGTCGTCGCGCGCATGGCGCGCATTCCGCCCAAGAGCGTCTCGACCTCCGACCGCGAGGTGCTGCGAAATCTCGAGCGCAACCTCAAGCTGGTCATATTCGGCCAGGACCAGGCGATCGAAACGCTGGGTGCTGCCATCAAGATGGCGCGCGCCGGGCTTGGCGATCAGCGTCGCCCGGTCGGCTCCCTGCTGTTCGCAGGTCCGACCGGCGTTGGCAAGACCGAGGTGACTCGCCAGCTCGCGATTGCACTCGGCGTCGAACTCATCCGTTTCGACATGTCCGAGTACATGGAGCGGCACACGGTCTCGCGTCTGATCGGCGCACCGCCGGGCTACGTGGGATTCGACCAGGGCGGGTTGCTCACCGAGGCCATCACCAAGCATCCACATAGCGTCCTGTTGCTTGACGAAATCGAAAAAGCGCATCCGGACGTTTTCAATCTGCTGTTGCAGGTCATGGATCACGGCACACTGACCGACAACAACGGACGCAAGGCCGATTTCCGCCACGTCACCATCGTCATGACCACCAATGCCGGCGCGCAGGAGATGAGCCGGCCGGCCATCGGCTTCACCGAGTCCGACAATCGGCCCGATGGCATGGAGGCGATCAAGCGCCTATTCTCTCCGGAGTTTCGCAATCGCCTCGACGCCGTCATCCAGTTTGCGCCGCTCGATACGAAAACGATCGAACGTGTCGTCGACAAGCTGCTGGTCGAGGTCGAGGCACAGCTCGAATCAAAAGGCGTTGCGATCCTGTTCGATGAGGCGGCGCGGCAGTGGATTGCGACCCATGGCTACGATGTCAAGATGGGCGCCCGGCCGATGGCCCGGCTCATTCAGGAACGCGTGAAGCGGCCGCTGGCCGAGGAACTGCTGTTCGGCAAGCTGGCCGACGGCGGTACGGTCAAGGTCGGTGTCAGCGCCGATGGCAAGGAGCTTACGTTGACGAGCGAACCGATGCCGCGACGCGAACTGGCGGCACCGCAGGAGAGCTGACGCCAGCGCTAGCGGCCGCGGTAGATGATGCGGCCCTTGGTCAGGTCGTAAGGCGTGATCTCGACCTTCACCTGGTCGCCCGTCAGGATACGAATATAGTGCTTGCGCATCTTGCCCGAGATATGGGCAGTGACGACGTGGCCGTTCTCGAGTTTGACCCGGAATGTCGTGTTCGGCAGGGTTTCGACAACCTCGCCGTCCATCTGAATTGCGTCTTCTTTCGCCATTAAACCCGATCGATACGCCAAAATAGCGCGGCATTCTGCATAAATGGCCGCGGCATTGCAATCAATGGGGCCGATCTCCCGCCACGGCAGGGCAGAGCTTGTCGAGCCAGGTGACGAAATCGGCGCGCGGCATCGGCCGGCTGCCCATGCGACGCAAGTGCTGGGTTGCCATTTGACAGTCGATCAGCTGGAGGTCGCGAGCCCGGGCGTCGCCAACCAGGCGCGCAAGTGCGACCTTCGATGCATCGGTCTCGTGGCTGAACATGCTCTCGCCGAAGAACACCCTGCCTAGCTGCACGCCGTAGAGGCCGCCCGCCAGTACCCCGTCCCGCCAGCTCTCGATGCTGTGGGCAAGACCGAAGGCGTGCAGGTCGAGGTAGGCCGAGCGCATAGCCGCGGTGATCCAGGTGCCGGTCGAGTCGCCCCGTGGTGCAGCGCAGGCGTCGATGACCGCCGCGAAATCACTGTCGTAGCGTGTTTCGTAGCCGCGCTTGCGCAGGCTGCGCGCGAGCGAGCGGCTGCAATGAAATTCCGCGGGCCAGAGGATCTCGCGTGGGTCGGGGGACCACCACAGAATGGGTTGGCCATCGCTGTACCAGGGAAAGATGCCGCGGCGATAGGCGCTGAGCAGTCGTGCACGCGACAGGTCGCCGCCGGCCGCCAGCAGGCCGTCGGGTTGTTCGAGTGCCTGCTCGACCGGCGGAAAGTCATCGGGATCGCCGTCGGCGGGCAACCACACGATGCCCTGCATGCGCGGCTTGCGGTTCATGGATTGCGGAAAGGTCGATGAAGTGCCGCTTCTTGCTGATAGCGCGCGACGGCGACGGTTTCCTGCTCGAGGTAGTCGGCAATCGCGCGCCGGAACCGGCTGTCGCCGATCCAGTGCGCCGACCAGGTCGGCACCGGGTCGAATCCGCGGCTCAATTTGTGCTCGCCCTGGGCACCTGGATCGAAGTGCTCGAGCCCGGCGGCGATGGCATGTTCGATTCCCTGGTAGTAACAGGTCTCGAAGTGCAGGCTGTGGAAATGTTCGCGGGCACCCCAGTAACGCCCATAGAGTGTGTGCTCATCCTGGAAGAATATCGCCGTACCCACCGGCTCATCGTTTTGCCACGCGAGCTTGATCAACAAGGCATCGCCCATGTGCTCGGCGATTTCCCGCAAGCAGGGCAGGGAAATATAGGGTTCATGGCCACGCGCAAGGAAGGTTGACCGCACCATTGCATGGACCTGCTCGAGCTGCGCGGGCGATGCATCCGATCCGCTCAGGGTCGTGAAGTGGATCGCGGCTTCACTGACCCTGCGCCGTTCACGCCGCGCCTTCTTGCGCTTGTCGGCGCTGAACGTCTCGAGGTAGCCCTCGAAACTCGAATAGCCGCGATTCTGCCAGTGAAACTGGCAGTCGCGTCGGGCGAGCCAGCCGGCGGCGGCGAAGGCGCGTTGCTCGCGCTCGGGAAGGAAGAGCGCATGGATGCTGGAGAACTGCTGCTGCCTCTGCAGCGCCTGCAGCGCAGCGATGAGCTCGGCGGCGCGCAGTTCGAAGGCATCGGTGTCGCGCACCAGCAGGCGCGGTCCGGTGGCGGGCGTGAATGGCGCGGCGATGAGCAGCTTCGGGTAATACTCGAGCCCGTGACGATGATAGGCCTGGGCCCAGGCGAAATCGAAGACGAATTCGCCGTAGGAGTGGTACTTGAGATAGGCCGCGACGCCGGCGCAAATGCCCGCGCGGTCGGAAAGGGTCAGTATCAGCGGTTGCCAACCCGTATCACCGCCTACGCAACCATGACGCTCGAGCGCCGCAAGGAATTCGTGGCGCAGGAAGGGATAGCCTCCGACCATGGCATTCCATTGCGCCGCGTCGACCTGCCGGATGCTCGAGTGCAGCGTCGCGCCTGGCGCAGGCACGGTCCGTCTATCCTGCGCCGTGGTCCAGCGTTTCGAGGTAATGGTCGGCATCGAGCGCCGCCATGCAGCCGGAACCCGCCGAAGTGACGGCCTGCCGATACACATGGTCGGCGACGTCGCCGGCGGCGAACACGCCCGGGACGCTGGTGGCCGTCGCATTGCCATCCGTACCGCTTTGCACCTTTATATAGCCGTTGTTCATTTCGAGCTGGCCAGTAAAGATCCCGGTGTTGGGCGTATGGCCGATGGCGATGAACACGCCGGTCACCTCGAGCGATTTTCGCGTGCCGTCGCGACTGACGATGGCGAGTCCATTGACACCGGTATCGTCGCCCAGCACCTCGGCCACCGTCGAATTCCACTCGAAGCCAACGCGTCCCTGCTGCTCGAGTGCAAACAGGCGATCCTGCATGATCTTCTCGGCGCGTAGCCGGTCCCGCCGGTGCACGAGCGTGACATGCGAGGCGAGGTTGGCAAGGTAGAGCGCCTCTTCGACAGCGGTGTTACCGCCCCCGACCACCGCGACCTGCTGGCCCTTGAAGAAGAATCCGTCGCAGGTCGCGCAGGCCGACACGCCGCGACCCTGGAAGCGTGTTTCCGAGGGCAGGCCCAGGTAGCGGGCCGATGCGCCGGTTGCGACGATCAGCGCATCACAACTATAGGTGCCGCTGTCACCCTGCAGTTCAAAAGGCCGGCTGCCGAGTTTCACTGTATGGATATGATCATTGACGATACGCGTCGCGAATCGTTCCGCATGTCGTTGCATGCGCTGCATGAGGTCGGGGCCGAGCAGCCCCTCGACATCGCCGGGCCAGTTGTCGACCTCGGTCGTGGTCATCAGCTGCCCGCCCTGCTGCAGGCCGGTGATGAGCAGCGGCTCGCGATTCGCCCGCGCCGCGTACACCGCGGCACTGAAACCGGCCGGCCCGGAGCCGAGGATGATCAGACTGGTATGTTGGGTGCTCATGTATAATTCGCGTTCATGGAACAACAATTATAATCAACAATCTACAGAGGGTATTTGACAGGACAGACAATTGGCAGGCTACGCAGTGCAAAATGACGGTGATTCCCGACTGACCGGGGCAGTGGCTCGGGGATTGCGCGAAGCGAGCCTTATCGTGATGGTCGCGCTGGCGCTGATGCTGTTCGCCTCGCTCGCCAGCTACAGTCCGCTCGATCCGGGATTCTCGTTCACGGGCGACGGGCGGAGCGTCGAGAACCTCATCGGGCGTGTCGGCGCCTGGTTCGCCGATGTGCTTTTCTTTCTTTTTGGCTACCCCGCATTCCTGTTTCCGCTGATGCTGGCCCTGGCGGGCTGGCAGCTCTACCAAAGACGTCGCGATCGCGAGACCGTGGCCCGCATCAACCTCCTGATTCGCCTCGGCGGCTTCGCCCTCATGCTCGGTGCGAGTTGTGCGCTCGCGACCATGCATTTTGGTGCGGGCGATCTGCGCCAGACGGCCGGTGGTGCCCTGGGTCAGCTGCTGGGCGGTGCGGCCCTGTCGGGCCTCAATTTTCTCGGCGCGACCGTGCTGGTATTGGCGGTCTGGATGACCGGGATGACCCTGGCATTCGACCTGTCGTGGCTCAAGGTCATGGACCAGGTCGGATCGGCGGCATGGCGCGCCGTGGGTTGGGTCAAGGCAAGGCAGTCGGCTGCGCGCGATGCGGCGGTGGGAGAGGAGCGCAAGGCGGCCCGCAAGGAGGCCGTCGCCATTCAGCAGAAGAAGGTTGCGACCCGCAGCAAACCGCGCATCGACACACCGGCGCCCGCCCCGGAGAAATCCGAACGTGTCGATCGCGAGCGCCAGGTGCCCCTGTTCGAGGCGCCGAGCCAGGGCGAACTGCCGCCCCTCAATATCCTGGACGATCCACCGCGCAGCGAGCCAAGCTACTCCGAAGAGGCACTCGAGGCGATGTCGCGCCTCGTGGAACTCAAGCTGAAGGACTTCGGCGTCGAAGTCGAGGTCGTCGCAGTGCAGCCTGGGCCGGTCGTCACCCGATTCGAGATTCGGCCGGCCCCCGGCGTGAAGGTGTCGCAGATCAGCGGCCTGTCGAAGGATCTTGCGCGGGCCCTGTCCGCGATCAGCGTGCGGGTGGTCGAAGTCATTCCCGGCAAATCGGTAATGGGTCTCGAGATCCCGAACGAGCGCAGGGAGCTGGTGACCCTCGGCGAGATCATCAAGTCCAAGGCCTATGACGACATTGCCTCGCCGCTGGCGCTCGCCCTCGGCAAGGATATTGGCGGCGCGCCCATTGTCGCGGACCTCGCTCGCATGCCGCATCTGCTCATCGCCGGCACGACAGGCTCGGGCAAGTCGGTGGCGATCAACGCCATGGTGCTGTCGCTCCTGTATAAAGCGACGGCCGAGCACGTGCGCATGATCATGATCGACCCGAAGATGCTCGAGCTGTCGGTCTACGAAGGCATTCCGCAACTGCTCGCGCCCGTGGTGACGGATATGCGCGATGCGGCCAATGCCCTGCGTTGGTGCGTGGCCGAGATGGAGCGGCGCTATCAACTGATGGCGGCGCTCGGTGTACGCAACATCATCGGTTTCAATCGCAAGGTGCGCGAGGCGACCGACGCGGGCAAGCCGATTCGCGATCCCGTGCAAATGGCGAGGGCCGCGAACGATCCGACCATCGACCAGTCGGAAATTCCTGACCTGGTGCCGCTGCCATACATCGTTGTCATCATCGACGAGCTTGCCGACCTCATGATGATAGTCGGCAAGAAGGTCGAGGAGCTGATCGCGCGGCTCGCGCAGAAAGCGCGCGCTTCGGGCATTCACCTTGTGCTCGCCACGCAGCGCCCGTCGGTGGATGTCATTACCGGTCTCATTAAGGCCAATATCCCGACGCGCATCGCGTTTCAGGTATCGGCGAAAGTCGACTCGCGCACCATCCTCGATCAGATCGGCGCGGAGGCATTGCTGGGTCATGGCGACATGCTCTACCTGCCCCCTGGCACCTCACTGCCGATGCGCGTGCATGGCGCATTCGTATCCGATTCCGAAGTGCATCGGGTGGTCAAGGCGCTGAAGGCGAGCGGGACACCGACCTATCTGGAAGAAGTCATCGCGGGCCCGTCCACGCCGCTGCCCGGCATCTCGGGCGAGCCGCCGGAGCCAGGCGGCGCGGACGATGCCGAGCAGGATCCGCTCTACGATGAAGCCGTGCGCATCGTCATCGAAGAGCGCAAACCCTCCATTTCCTATGTGCAGCGCCGACTGAAGATCGGCTACAACCGCGCTGCGCGCCTCGTGGAGGCGATGGAGGCAGCGGGACTCGTCGGGCCATTGCAGTCGAATGGTTCTCGCGAAGTGCTGGCGCCGGCGCAGGGCGGAGACTGATCCCATGCGGAGCCTGTTCGCGTGCTGGCTTGCGTTCGCGTGCAGCCTGGCCCTGGCGGCGGTGCAACCCACCCGGCTGGATGCATACCTCACCGGTCTCAAGACCCTGCGCACGGATTTCGAGCAGACGGTGGTCGATTCACGAGGCCGCGAAGTGCAGCGCGATTCAGGTTCGTTGCTGGTCGAGCGCCCGGGGAGGTTTCGCTGGTCACTACGTGATGGCAAGGGCCAGCCTGCGCAGGTGCTGGTCGGCGACGGCCTGAATCTCTGGTTCTACGACATAGCGCTCGAGCAAGTGACCGTGAAGCCGGCAGCGAGTACCTTGCCGGGCACGCCCGCCATGCTGCTTGCCGGCGAGGCGCCAATTCGCGAATCCTTCCTGGTGCGTGCCTTGCCGCGTCAGCAGGGGCTCGACTGGGTCGAAGTCAGACCGCGACGGAGCGATGCGGAATTCGCGATCGCAAAGTTCGGTTTTGCGAGGAATGTACTGGTGAGCATGCGCCTCACGGACAAGCTGGGCCAGGTGACGACCGTCAAATTCAACGGCGCTGCGCGCAATGTGGCCCTGGATCCCGATGAGTTCAGGTTTTCCGCGCCCCAGGGCGTGGATGTCATCGGAACACCGGCGTCGCCTTCGCCCTGAGACCTGCCCGCATGCTCAAGCTGCGATTTACACGAACCTGGCTGGCGGTCGGCATTTTGATTGCCGCCTTCGTTCTGGTCACGGGTCTCGTGCCGCCACGCAGATTGCCCGCCCTGGGTTTGAGTGACAAAGTCGAGCATGCGCTCGCCTACCTCGGCCTCGCGTTGTGGTTCGTCGGCATCGTTGCGCGCAGCCGATATCTCGTACTGGCGGGTGCGTTGTTCCTGTTCGGTGTTGCGATCGAGATTCTCCAGCATCTGACGGGTTGGGGCCGGCGCGCGGACCCCTACGACGTGCTCGCCAATTCCGTCGGTATCGTGCTTGGGTTGGTGATTGGCCGACTGGGTCTTGGCGGCTGGGCCGAGTGGCTCGAGCGCCGTCTCGGTCTCGCGCCGTAGCGCGATCGCCCCGCGCATGACCAGCGAGACCCTACTGCGACCGCTTGCCGATCGCATGCGGCCCCGAAATCTCGACGAATTCGCCGGTCAGCAGCACTTGTTGAGTGCGGGCAAACCGTTGCGACGGGCAGTCGAAGGCGCGCAACTGCACTCGATGATCCTGTGGGGACCACCCGGCACCGGCAAGACCACGCTCGCGAGGCTGATCGCGACGCAAGCCAATGCCGAGTTCATCGCCTTGTCGGCGGTGATGGCGGGTGTCAAGGACATCCGCCAGGCCGTCGAGCAGGCGAAGGCCAATCGCGAGCAATTCGCGCGGCGCACGGTGTTGTTTCTCGATGAAGTGCATCGCTTCAACAAGGCCCAGCAGGATGTCTTCCTGCCTTACGTCGAAGACGGCACGTTGTACTTCATCGGGGCGACGACCGAGAATCCTTCGTTCGAAGTCGTCAGCGCCTTGCTCTCGCGGGCGCGTGTCTATGTCCTGAAGCGCTTGCTCGATGCGGATATCGAGGGGGTTCTGCAACGTGCGGCCGAGGACGATGAGCGTGGCCTTGGTGCGCTGCGACTTGCATTTGCCGCTGGCGTGCTGCCCGCGCTTGCACAGGCCGCGGATGGTGATGCGCGCCGTGCGCTCAACATGCTCGAAATCGCGGCTGACCTCGCGCGCCCGTCTGAATCTGGATCAATGATCGATCTCGATGTCGTTCGTGAACTCGCAAGCAGCAATCGGCGCCGCTTCGACAAGGGTGGCGATCAGTTCTATGACCAGATCTCGGTCCTTCACAAGTCGGTACGAGGGACTGATCCCGATGCCGCACTCTATTGGTTTGCGCGCATGATCGACGGTGGTTGCGATCCTTTATACATCGCGCGGCGCGCGGTGAGGATGGCGGTGGAGGATATTGGTCTTGCCGATCCACGCGCACTGACTCTCACGCTGCAGGCATGGGAGGCCTACGAACGGCTCGGCAGCCCCGAGGGAGAGCTCGCGATCGCCAATGCAATCATTTACCTCGCCTGTGCGCCCAAGAGCAATGCGGCTTATGTGGCATTCGGCGAGGCGCGAGCCGATATCGAGTCGTTCGGGACGCTCGATGTACCACTGCGTTTTCGCAATGCCCCGACGCGGTTGATGAAGGAACTGGGACACGGCAAGGGCTATCGTTATGCGCACGATGAACCCGACGCCTTCGCGGTCGGCGAGCGCTATTTTCCCGACGACATGCCGCAAAAACAGTACTATCGCCCGGTCGAGAGAGGTCTGGAGATTCGCATTGGTGAGGCGCTCGAGCGGCTGCGTCAGAAAATTTCGAGGTAACCGGTCTTGAACTGGATCTGGGTGGCTGTCGGCAGCGCACTCGGTGGATCCGCGCGCTACGCCGTCGCGCTTTGGCTGCCGCATCAGCCAGGCAGGTGGCCGGTCGCAACCTTCACCGTCAATGTGCTGGGTTCATTCGCGATTGGTTGTGTATTTGCCTGGTGGTCGCTGCGCAGCGCGCAGGCGGAGGGTCTGCGTCTGTTTCTGATGACCGGGATCCTCGGCGGGTTTACCACGTACTCGGCCTTTGCGCTCGAGGCGAGTCTGCTCGATGGCGCCGTGCCGGGTTTGCGCGCGGTTGGGTATGCGGTTGCCACCGTCGTGGGCTGCGTCGGCGCCGCGCTCGCAGGGCGCCGATTGTTCGAAGTCATCTTGGTGGGTTGAAGCAGGACGTCGCGTGTTAGACAGCAGACAATTACGTAACGATATCGATGAGGTAGCCGCAAATCTCGCGCGGCGCGGTTTTGCGCTCGACATCGCTGCATTCAAGTCACTCGAAGAGGAGCGGCGCAGCGCTCAGCTCGCTGTCGATGAGTTGCGAGCCGCGCGCAATGCCAATGCCAAGGCCGTCGGCGGCGCAAAGTCGCGGGGTGAGGATGCGAGTGAGCTCATCGCCGCGGGCGAAGCGCTCGGCGCGCAGATGACGAGTGCCGAGGAGCGCATTGCGTCGGTCCAGCAACGCTTCGATGCGGCCGTGCTTGGTTTGCCCAATCTGCTGCATCCCTCGGTTCCCGAAGGCAAGGATGAGTCGTGCAATCGCGAACTGCGTCAGGTCGGAACGCCGGCGCGATACGATTTTGCCGTGCGCGATCATGTTGCGCTCGGTGAAGGCCTTGGTGGCCTCGATTTTGATGCGGCGGGGCGGATATCCGGCGCGCGTTTTGCCGTGATGCGCGGCGGCGTCGCGGCGCTGCACCGGGCGTTGGCGCAATTCATGCTGGACCTGCATGTGCGCGAACATGGGTATGTTGAGCACTACGTCCCTTACATGGTGCTCGACGACGCGCTCCTGGGTACTGGCCAATTGCCCAAGTTCGCCGCGGACCTGTTTCGGATCGAGCGCGATCCCGCGAGCTTCCTGATTCCAACCGCGGAAGTTCCGCTGACCAACCTGGTGCGCGGGCAGATCGTAGCGGCCGATGCGCTGCCAATGCGTTTGGTCGCGCACACGCCGTGCTTCCGTTCGGAGGCGGGTTCCTATGGCAAGGACACACGCGGCCTCATTCGCCAGCACCAGTTCGACAAGGTCGAGCTCGTGCACATCGTGCGCCCGGACGAGTCCTACGATGCGCTGGAATCGCTCACGTCGCATGCGGAGGCAGTCCTGCAGCGCCTGGAGTTGCCCTATCGCGTCGTCGCGCTGTGCGCGGGCGACATGGGATTTGGCAGCGCCAAGACCTATGATCTCGAGGTGTGGCTGCCTGGCCAGGACAAGTACCGCGAAATTTCCTCCTGCAGCAACTGCGAGGCTTTTCAGGCGCGGCGCATGCAGGCGCGCTGGCGCAATCCGGAGAGCAAGAAGCCCGAGCCCGTGCACACCTTGAACGGATCCGGCGTGGCGGTAGGGCGCGCGCTGGTTGCAGTGCTCGAGAATTACCAGAACGCGGACGGTTCGGTCACGGTGCCCAAGGTCTTGCGCCCATACTTGCACGGAATCGATAAAATCACCCGTTCTTAGAATGCGCGGAACCGCCGGAGAGGTGGCAGAGCGGTTGAATGCACCGGTCTTGAAAACCGGCATCGGGGCAACCCGATCGTGGGTTCGAATCCCACCCTCTCCGCCATAAATCAGTGGGTTACGCCGCTATCTGCGGCTCTGCTTGGTTCTTAGTTGCAGTTTTGGTTGCACTTCAATACGATTTGAGGTCAGAAATGAATTTGTGCGCGAATGGCGCACAAATGAATCGGCCCCGGCAAGCGCGCTAACGCTTGGCGAGGCCTGACCACATCGGCAAGCGAGGTGCTGACATGGCTGGGTCATATTCTATAGCGCCGCGAAGGTTCTTTTCGTGGCTACCATAACCGAACGCCGAACCCGCAAAAGCGGGCGCTCGTTTCTGGCGCAAGTGCGTATTGCGGGCTATAAACCAACTGCCCGGGCATTTGCTAGCAGGCGTGACGCGAAACGCTGGGCGGAACAGACGGAGAGCGAACTCCGCAAGCAGCGCGAGCGCGGCAATGCCATCCGCTCAGACGCGCCGAAAATGACTGTCGGCGACATCATTCGCGAATATCTGGACGATCCGGAAACTCAAAGCCTTCGCACCTACCGCGACTTGTCCGACCTACTCGCGTGGTGGACATCAGAGTACGGTGGCGAAAGAGTTCTGCGGCTCAATGTGGTTGCCTTGCGTGAAGCCAGGAAAAGACTGCGCAAAGACGGCCGTGCGCCGGCAACGGTCAATCGTTACCTAAGCGCCATGCGGAGTTGCTGGAATTTTGCGCGCGCCGCCGGGATCGTTCCGCTCGATCAGTCTTGGCCACTGCGTCTAATGCTGACAGAGCCCAAGGGCCGAACTCGATTCCTGTCAGACGAAGAGCTGACCCGCCTAAATAGAGAAGCTGCCGAGTATTCGCCGCTGATGCGAGCGGCGATTTCGGTTTCTTTGGGTTGCGGCGTAAGGGCGGGCGAACTCCTAAGGCTTACGTGGGCCGACGTCGACTTCGAGCGCCAGCGGCTTCGTATTCTGATTGCAAAGAACAAGACATCACGCGCTGTGCATCTGCCCAGCAGTGCGGCGCATGCACTGCGCGCACTCAAGCGACAGCCAATGATCGGCTCACGCGTGTTCCTCAATTCGAGGGGGGAGCCACTGGAGAAAGGCGGGCTCGAAAAACATTGGCGAACCATACGAGCGGCCGCCGATCTCCATGACTTCCGATGGCATGATCTGCGTCATAGCTGTGCAAGTATTTTGGCGCAAAACGGCGCGACGCTTCTTGAGATCGGCAGTGTCCTGGGGCACAAAAGCCCGGCGGTGACTCAGCGTTACTCGCACTTGGTTGAGGGCAAGCCGGTGACGGGTCATGATGCACTCGACAGGAAGCTCCGGGGTGACCCGTGAATGCCCGAAAGAAAAGGGCACGTGGCGTCCCTCGGTCACTGTTCAAGAAATCGGCTAGATCAAAGAAATCCATAGAGACTGAAGAACAGTGGCGCGAGTGGTTTCAGGCGAGTAATCCGACGAACGGTGTTGAGGATGCGCTTGGAGTGATGCTGGCGGCAGCGGCTCGCGCAGAGATAGACCACGAGTTGGAGTGCGGGCAGGACTGGGCGGACGAAATTCGCAGTAGAGTCCTGCGTCTCAACGAAGCGCGCGCACGTGCTGCGGGGCGCGGCGATTCAGACGAGGTTGCATTGTGCGCAATGAAACTTACCGAATCCTGGATGATGCTGCGGGCGGATGCGCTTTTTGCACGTGACATTCGCGAGAAGGAGCGGCGTATCAAGCAATCGTCGGCGCTATCAGACGACGACATTCTTGCGGTAGTAGCGAAGTTCCGAACGCAGCTTCTCGCGGCAGAGCAATTGGGTATTAGCGAGCGGCAGGTCCGAACGCGAGTGAAAAGAGCGCGCGACCGGAAGTCCTAGCACTTCCTACTCGATTCGCCCACATACGCGATCATTCGATCACTGATCTACTAAGGAGTGATTCGATGTCGCGCGCGCACAATGTGTTAGCTCACAGTTGGCCGCTGTCCGATTGGCCGGCGGATGTTTACCCGAATTCCACAGAGCGGGCGCGCTACGTTTTGCGCGCGCATCGTCGCGAACTCGTCGAGGCTGGCGCCATGGTCCGGGTTGGCCGCGAGCTCGTCGTTCTCGCCAGAGGGTACGACAAATGGCTGCAACGCCGCGGCGCGCGGGTCTTTGGCTACGAATGCGCCGCCTATCGCAAGAGTGGCTCGGCGCGATGAGCATCGCAGCGGTTCTCGGTCGCCTCGCGGGCGTTCGTCAATCGCGACCCGGCCAGTGGATTGCGCGATGCCCCGCTCATGCTGACCGCAACCCCAGCTTGAGTGTGCGCGAAACAGACGATGGACGCGTGTTGATTTTTTGCTTCGGCCGCTGTGAAGTCGAGTCGATCCTGAGCGCGCTCGGGTTACGTTTTAGTGACCTGTTTCGGGAGCCGTTTCGCCGCGACACTCGGTTTCGCCCTATTCGCAACGCGCACGCGGCGAACGCTGTCGATGTTCTTGTCGCCTTGCGTCAGGAAATCTTGGTCCTGCAAATCGCTGCTACCGCAATGGCCCGCGGCGAGTCGCTCGATGGCGAGGACAGCGTGCGGATGGCACTGGCTGCGGATCGCCTCGCATGCATCGCAGGGGCGGCGCCATGAACCATGCGCTGCGACAGATCGACGAAGCGGTCGCACGATTCGATAGGGCCACGGGCGCCGATGCGGAGCAGTCGGGGGATTTGCTTCTCGGGAACGTTCGTGCATTCATCGGTCGTTTTTGCGTATTTCCAACGCAGCACGCATTGACAGCCGTAGCGCTTTGGGCGGCACATGCCCACGCGATCGAGCACTTCGTATCAACGCCGCGGCTTGCGCTGCTGAGTCCGGAGCCGGCGAGCGGCAAGACGCGCGTGCTTGAGGTTCTGGATCTTTTGGCGCCGGCGCCGATGTTCAGCCTGAGCGCTTCGCCCGCAGCAATTTTCCGCAAACTCCAGCAAGAGCAGATTACGTTGCTATTCGATGAGGTCGACGCCATATGGAATCGTCGCGGCAAGGATGACAACCACGAAGACCTGCGCGCTCTGCTGAACGCCGGTTACAAGCGAGGCGCCACTATTCCGCGTTGTGTCGGTCCCAAGCATGAGGTTGTCGATTTCCCGGTTTTCGCGGCCGTTGCGCTGGCAGGGCTGGGCGAGCTGCCGGATACGATCATGTCACGTTCAGTCATCATAAAAATGCGTCGACGCGCGCCATCCGAGCGTGCCGAGCCCTTTCGCCACCGCGAGCACTCTCATGCGGGTTTCGAATTGCGTGAGCGGCTAGCCAAGTGGGCACGCCGCGTGGGACCACCGGCGGGTGCCGCCTGGCCGACGATGCCGCGTGGGGTTGTCGACCGGCCTGCAGAAATATGGGAGCCCCTCATTGCAATTGCCGACCAGGCCGGAGGCGCGTGGCCTCTCATGGCGCGCGATGCCTGTGTCGCATTGTGTGCCGATGCCGAGGATCGGCGCCTCAGTCTGGGCATAAGGCTCCTCGCCGATCTGAGGACCCTGTTCAAAGGCCAGGAAGTGATCGGAACGCAAGCCATCCTGCAGCGCCTTGCCGATGGGGCAGATTATGGGCTTGATCCTGACGCGCCTTGGGGCGACATTCGCGGACGGCCACTGACTGTGCGAGCGCTCTCGTCCATGTTAAAGGGCTACGGTGTCGGTCCCACGAAGGTCAAAGTCGCGGGATCAGCCGTGCAGGGGTATCGGCGAGACCAGCTCCATGACGCCTGGCAGCGCTACCTCCCCTCCATCTCCAGCAATCCGGAACTTCCGGAACCTCCGGAACCGGCCCTTTATTCCCCAGCCGAAACGGTTCCGGATTTCCGCCAGCCATACACTCGATCCGGAACCGATCCGGAACCGGTAAGTGCTTTGCCCACCGCTTCGGTTCCACCGGTTCCGCAGGTTCCGCTTGTTGGCACCCCGGAGAGCGGCTGTCCTCGCTGCGCTGGGGAGGGTTGCGAGTGGTGCGCGTGATCAACGGTAGGGGGCATCGATAAGCTACAGGACTCGCGTGTCTATCGAGCGTGCCCTTTTTTCTTGTTAACCCCGAACATTTTCGACACACGCCATGACTAGTGGATTTACGAAGGCGAGAGCCCCAACCAGCCCGAACCTGATCGCCGATCCAGCCGCAACGCTTGTAATGGTCCCGGCTGACGAGGATGCAGAGGCCAGATTTCGCGCGGCGGGGTTGTTGCCGTCATGACCCGGCACGGGTCCTTCCTGCCGATTTCGACGCGGGGACCGTAGCCGCGATTGTCTTGAGTATATGAATCAGAGACTTACAGAAGTGTAGTGCAGTCTGCTCAGTGACCCACGTCAGCTTGCCACTGATCGGCGAACTGATTTTCGGACCGGATGATGCTTGGCGAGATGGCTTCCGAACGGCTGGAGGAAGTCATGAAGAACATCCGATTCAGAAAGCACAGATAGTGAAGATCCTGCGGGAGGCGGATAAGGCACCCGTGGTGGAAGTGGTCAAGCGGCATCGCATCAGCGACCACACGACCTGCCTGTGGCGCAAGCGATTCAGTGGCCTGGGGCCTGTGGACATGAAGCGGCTGCGCGCCTTGGAGTTCGAGAACGCGAGGCCCAAGAAGTTGGTGGCCGAGCGAGGCCTTGAAATCGAGATCATGAAGGAGGTCGTTGCAAAAAAAGCGGTGGGCGCGCCCGCTCGCCGTCGGCATGGTCGAATGCGTGCATCGTCGCGGCCTGTCGCTTCGCATAGCGCTCGCGCTGCTGTAGGTGATCCGGTCGAGCCTTCAGTATCGCTCCAGGCTGGCCGAGAGGGACGTTCCGGCAGAGGGATCGCAGTGCTCAGCAGGCTGGTCAACGTGCACGGTGCATCCAGCTATCTCAGATCAAACTACGGCCCGGAGTTCGAGTCGCGGGCGGTGCTGCGGCGCTTGGCTCAGACCAACATCGACACGGCACGCATCGATTCTGGCAAACCGTGGCAAAAAGTTCCAACGAGAGGTTCAAGGCAAACTTGCGGCCGTCAATTTTTGGCGACCAACCCGGTCCAATTTCTAGGGCACGGTTCGTAGGAACGGCACTGCCAGGACCTTGCTTTGGAGGTCTTCACATTAAGCTATCACAAGACTACTTATTAGCGCAGAGAGCTCATCGTGATATCCTTAGGTTTGCTAAAGGAGATAGCAAATCATGGGAGGCCGCATGAAAGGCATTTTTCTTCTCCCCGCCGTCGTGGCATTTGCGGTTGCATGTGCACCGCAGCCGCCCAAGCCAGTCACTGCAAGAAACAGCGAACTAACGCATGGCAACGTGCAATTGAATCTCAAGGTTGGCGAGACGACTCAGACTCAAGTGTTGGAAGTTTTTGGTGCCCCGAATATCACGTCCATAGATGGGTCGGGGCAGGAAGTATGGACTTTCCAGCGGCAGGCTACCGTGTCTCAGGCTACGTCGAGCAGTAGTTATTGGACGATTTTGCTAGCCGGCGGATCGTCGTCTGCAGCCGGGTTTGAGCAATCGCAACGAACGATGACGCTCATCATCAAGTTCAACGACAAGAAAGTAGTCTCGGATTTTCGTAGTCGCGCCAGCGAATTCTAAGGGTATTGGTCAATTGTGGCGGCCGAGTAACTAAATGACAATGTGCAAAAGAATTCTTGTATGGTTTGTGCCTTGCTGTATCGTGGTTGCTGGATGTGCTGCAGCGCCTCCGAAAACAGAGACGTCGCTTCAGGTTCAGGCGTATCAAGCCAGAGAGTTCGAAGTCGAGAAGGGAATCGCGTTTGCAGCCGTAATCAGCGTATTTCAAGACTTAGGATACATCGTACAGAGTGCCGACAAGGAAACGGGCTTTATAACGGCTTCGAGTCCTTCAGGAAATAGGACGTCGTTCTGGGAGGCGCTCGGTGGCGTGTCTTCTCATGGTCAGACAAAGGCAACGGCATTCATAGAGGAAATTAGAACTGGCTTTGCCAGTATTAGGCTGAATTTCGTGAATACGAAATCAACCTCATCGTTGTACGGACAGCAGTCGCAGAACGACACTATTGTCGCTGACCCAAAAGCCTATCAGATCGCTTTTGAGAAGATTGGAGACGCGATATTCATTCGCTCTGGCGGGAAGAGTAACTAGGGGGGGGGGTATTTCGAGGTGTAGTCGCATGTATCGTGCAAAGATTATTCTGCTAATTTGCGGTGTGACGAGCCTCATATCAGGCTGCACGTCCTCTAGCATTATCCCGTCCACTTATTCGACTCCTTCGGCTGATCTCCTTGCCGCGTTTAAGAGTGGCAACAGTAGTCTTCAGACGCTGTCGCTAACCTCAGGGTACGCGGTAGCAGTAACGGAAGGCAGGGGTGCGGATGATACGAAAGCCCTTTACGATGCTGGCCAATGGGACCAGCTTGCGGTGCGAGTGATGCGTATCAATTCGGGGAGCAACCTTAGTTGGTTCTATCTCGGCCGTGCAGCAGAGGAGATGGGTCTACAAGATGTCGCCGCGATCTACTACCGGAAGAGTATCACTACGTCCGCAAGCAAGTTGACGTCCGCGTGTATTGGGCGCTTGTGCCAGGGATTTAAGTTTCCAGAAGATAGTCAAAAAGGGCTTGACCGAGTTAGCGGTTCTAGAAATTAGTAATGGTAGCACGTGGTACACCGGTTCCGAAGAAGCTCAAGGATGACTGCATTCAGGAAGCGATCTTCGAGATCAAGTTCAAGGCGGAGCTTGAACGCGAAAGACTAATAGGGCGACTTTCTGATTACGCTGAGTATTCTGCTTTCGAGGTGCGGCGGCTGCCAGTTGGTGATATTCCGCAGGCGCTCTTTGACTCCGACCCGAATCTGGCATACCTGCCGACTCTTGAACTGGTTCCGAACGAGCAACGGTCATTTGTTGTCCGAGTTGGTCCTAGGGTGGTTTCTTATCACAAGATGCCTCCATACGGCGGGTGGGCAGGGCTCCAGCCGAAATTGTCAAAACTCGTTGAAGTGTTGTTTGAAAAGGCCGGCAAGCTAGAAGTAACCCGGTTGGGCCTCAGATACATGAATGTCCTAAACAAGAGACTGCATGCAATCCAGGGAGTATCTGAGCTCGACTTGAAAATAGGAATTGCAGGACAAAGTGTAGAATCGGATTTGAATCTCAGCTTGATAGTAGACGATCCGCCACTTTTCGTGTCCAAGGTACTAGTTGCGACGCCACGATTTCTGACTAATCAACTGCCGGACGGGTCGAATGTTTTCATTGATGTTGATGTTTTTTCGCCGCCGGATCGTAGATTCAGCGATCAAGAAGACGTTGTGCAGTGGCTTACGCAGGCGCATGAAATCGAGAAGAGAGAATTCTTCCATCTGCTACGCAGGGAAACCATCGAAGCCTTGGAGGTGAAAAGTGTCGATATCCACGACCGCGGTCAGTAGCAGTTGGTTTGCCTTTGACGTCGCGGCGATTGAGGGTCCGACAGTTCATAAGCCGCACTGGTTGGGCACAATTCAGGAAATAGTCAGAAAATCGCGCGTAGCGCCGCTTAGTGTTGAGCAAGATCTTGGCGGAGAATGGCTGAGCCCTACGGTTGTTCGTGCGTCGATACGTTTCCTTGAGTTGGCGTCCCCCCATTTTCCTGCGGAGCCGCATCTCTATGGCACCAGAGACGGCGCGTTGCACATTGAGATTCCACTTTCCGCCGGCAGCATGTCGGCAATCGTTACAAACAGCGCAGCGAAAATTGTGGCTATCAAAGGCAGTACGGTGGTGGCAACAGTTGTCGATCTTGCAGACATTTCAGGTCAGGAAATGCAAGAAAAATTCGCACCGATTGTCGATTTGCTGGGTAAGGCCTCAAGTGGCACTTTGGACACCAAGTGATGCGATAGGGACTGAACTTCCGGACCAAAACGTCATTGGCCGGCGGATATTTGGTGGGCGTCCTCGAAAGCCGTTGAATGGCTACGATGGCAAACCTACGCCGCCGCCACCGTACGTACCCGACGATTTCGTTGATCGTCGCGATGTAAACAAGATTTCCGTCGATCGTCTTGGGCTCGGCGACTGCAAGACCGCTGTCTGCAAGAAGGTTGCATGCCTTGCGGTAGCGCACGTGGCGAGAACTAAGAGCGTGGATTCGTTTAAGGGATGGGTGTACCTTCGAGTCGACGCAGTACGGGATTTTGGAAAAGTAACTGTTCATGCGTCGCCGATTCCTGCTGACGACAGCGCGGGGACTGACGGCAACCTTTGGCATGCTCATTTGAGCGTCTCTGACCCAAAGAATGATAGTGATCCAGATGTTATCGCTTTGATAATCTACAATATGTTCTATAAGAAAAATGCTGGATTCAAACCCTCGCCTGCCGCGCAGGGCATGTAGCGTGGCGTATGTCGTTCGCTGCAAGTTGAGTCGATCTGTCTTAGCGCATTGACAACTGATTTGTCGCTCGAATCGCGAGATGTGCGAAGTTGCACTTTCGGTTGCAGTTGCCCTGAAAACCCCATGGTTTATGGGGTTCATACAATTTTTGATCTGCAGGTAATTCAAGCGATTATGTGCGATTGAGATTCACGTAGGCGTGTCTCGTTCGACTTGAAAACCGGCATCGGGGCAACCCGATCGTGGGTTCGAATCCCACCCTCTCCGCCAACTGGAGTCTTTTCCACTCGGGGCTGGGTGTGTGGACGAACCCAAGGCGCGCCCTGAATTGTTGAGTCGGCCGACATGTTGCATGAAGGCAGCCGTGCAAAATTTCAGCGAAGCGCCGGGCAATACCATCGTCTCCGCCTGTCCTCCGATGCGGTCATCAACAGGCGCGTCAATACATATGTATTGACATTTGTCCTTGGGTCGACTAGCCTTGTCAGTATGAAGCCGAAATCCGCTCAGCTGCAGATTCGGGTGACCGCCGCCGAGAAGGCCGCAATTCAGCGACTCGCAAAAGACGCAGGTCTCGACATGTCGGCCTATGTACTCGAGAGAGTTTTGTCCTCGCCGGCGGCGCAATTTGCGAACCACGTTGGCGCTTGCCGACAGGACGATTCGGCACGGTTTGCTCTCGCTGAGCTCAACTCCTTCTTGTCCGGGCTATCAGCTCTCGAGCTCATGGATGCAGTCGCGGTATTGCCCGCGGGGAAAATGAGTTCTTTTGTCGCAAACTACGTGGCCGCACTGGTCGAGTCTGCCTGTCAACGAAAAAACGTGCCCTTGCCCCAGTGGCTGGGTTCCATCGAACCGTTAGCCGAACCTTTCTTCGCGAGCGGCTTGCAGAGCCTTCGACTGTATTTGTTGACGCAGTCGCCAGCGCCATTCAGAGGCCGCAATATATTTGTCGATTCGTCCTTGGGCGATCGGGTGTGACCCTCAAGTCCTCCGATTTGCGACGCCTATTCGACCAACTGAGCGAGGAGTTGGGGAGGAGCGAAATCCGGGGCGAATTATTCCTGGTCGGTGGCGCAGTCATGTGCCTTGCCTATTCGGCCCGCCCCTCCACGCAGGACGTGGACGCGCTGTTTCGGCCGACGCGGGAGGTGCGCGAAGCGGCGGCTCGGGTGGCCGCTCGGGCTCGAATCGATTCGCATTGGCTCAATGACGGCGTGAAAGGGTACTTGAGCCAACGTGGGGAGTTTGCCCTGTTTCTCGAGCTCGATCACTTGCGCATCATGGTCGCGCAGCCTGAGTACATGCTCGCGATGAAATGCCTCGCAATGCGCCTCGGTGCCGAGTTTCACGACGAGGATGATGTCCGGTATCTTTTGCGGCATCTCAACATTCGTTCCAAAGACCGAGCCCTTGAGATCATCACGAATTACTATCCTCTCGAGCAATTTCCGCAGAAGACGCTTTACGCACTGGGGGAGTTGCTGTCCGGCGGCCAGTGAGGCGGACGGGCAACCGCCATCTAGGGCGCCGGGCTGGGCCGACAGTCCGCCGCCAGCAATAGCTCGTTGAGATCATGAAAACTCTGGCATCGAAGTCCGGTAATTTCCTCGATGCGGCGCAGACGTGCATACACGGTGTTGGCATGCAGCGCCAATCGCCGCCCCGCTTGCTGCACATTGAGATTGGCATCCGCGAGCGCGCGTAATGTGCGGATGAGCTCGCCGCCCGTCTTGTCATCTGCTGCGGCCATTTCGCCACTCCAGGCGGGCAGGGCAGACTGCACATAGTCGGACCCGCGGTGCAAAAGCAGACGGCGGATGGGTAGTTCGGCATATGAGACGACGCGGTTCGTAACCGACGCAAAATCGAGCGCCACGCCGGCTTCGTGAACCGCGCGCGGAATATGCGCGCTCGAGGGCGCATCGGCGCTGACGCCGATCAATACGGCCGGTCCCAGCGACAGCAATGCGGCGGAGATTCGCTCTGCGAGCGCGCTCTGCGGTGCCGTCCAGCCAGAGACTCTGCGTGTGTCGGAGTAAATGCAAATCACAGCGTTGTCACGCAGCCCCGTGAGCGTTCGTACGGAACTGTCCTGCACGGCTTCGGTAACGGCCGCGATAATACGTTGTGCGCGACCCGGGTTTTCCATTTCCAGCGGATCGGTCGATTGCGCGAGCACGACGCAATAGGATTGCCGCTGTTCGAGATATCCCGCGCGTTTCATCAAACGCGCCGCCCGCGCGTCGGATTCATCGTAACCAGCGACCAACAGGTTCAGCAGTTCCGTGCGTCGATCTCCTTCGGCCTCGGCGATCTTGCGGGTGCGCGCCACATACTCGGCGGCGCACAGCGTGCTGATGAGGTCGGTGTATTCAATGGCAAAATCGGCAATGGCGGCGACTGCTCGCTCGACATTGCCAGGCGCCGCGTCGATCGCTGCATCGCGCATCCACCGCGATAGCACCTTGTGGCCGCAACGATAGGCGTGCAGCAGGGATTCGAGCGGAAAGTGCTGATCCGCGCGCCGCACCGCGTGTGCTTTCACGAACTCGAGCGGCGCTGGCAGACCACCGCCGAGGAGTCGCGAGATCTCCTCGACGTGGGCCTTTGCATGGAGCTTGAGCTCCGGGAGCACCTGTGGATTGGCGCTCGCGGAATAGTTGGGGATTTCCCGGAGTATGGTTCGCTCGAGCTCGTCAAGCGCCTTTGCGGCACGCAATTGCAGGCTGCACCCGGCCCGGGGCACGACGCCGAGCCGGGCGAGTACGGTCAGCGGGGCGCCGAGGGTCCGATTCGGTCCATTGTTGTTCATGATTGTGAATATTTAACAATCAGCACGCCGGTTTTTGCGGCAGTTTGGCTGATGATCCATCGATTAATTGTGATTAGTCTACAGCAGGTCAGGCATTCCGCAGCTCAACCAGGAGTATCAACATGGCCAAATATCTCTTTGTCTACCACGGTGGTAAAGCGCCAGCCGACGCAGCCCAGGCCAAGAAGGTGATGGACGACTGGGGCAAGTGGTTCGGCTCCATGGGTGCCGCAGTGATCGATGGCGGCAATCCAGTCGGCAAGTCGACGACTGTCAGGTCGGACGGGTCGATCGCCAACGACGGTGGCTCCAATCCTGCCAGCGGCTACAGCCTCATCGAGGCGAAGGACGTCAAGGATGCGCAGGCGAAAGCCAAGGCCTGCCCAATCCTCAAGTCCGGCGGTTCGATTGAGATTGCGCCTGCCATGGACATGTGACGACCGGCGCGCGCTTCAAATCGACACGGCTTTTCCGCGGCCGGTCGAGATGTCGAAGATCACCAGGCCCTCGGCGTGCTCTTCGAGTTGCGCAACAACTTGACCGCGCTGATTCCAGATCGCGGATCGGCCTGCGCTGACGAAATCGTCGCACGGGCCGATCGAATTCGCCATCACCACCACCATGCCGTGTCGCTGTGCAATCTGGGGGTAGTGCTCGCCAGCCTGTGTCACACCATGTGCGGACTTGGCGACGCTCGCAAGGTACACATCGGCGCCCAACCGGGCGGCGCTTGCCGCGTGGTCGGCCTGCAACGACTCGTAGCAGATGGCAGGGGCAAGAACATGTTCCGAGTATGGTAGGCAGAGCGCCCGATCACCGCATGCGAAGTGCGTCTGCTCATCAGGGTGAAGCTGCTGCTTGGCGTAGCTTGCGCGTGGCAACCGGGGCCGGAACACCATCATACCGATCTGAATGCCGGCGGATGAGCGCAGCGGCACGCCGAGCGCTATCGCAACGGCGGTATCGTCAGCGCGCCCCTGAAAGACATCTAGGCAAGGATCGGACGGAGCCAGCGCAAGATCGCTGGCAAGGGTTGGTTCGTAGCCGGTCAGGGACAGTTCCGGAAAAAGAACAAATTTGGCGCCGTGGGAAATCGCCTGATCGATGGCAGCCAGATGTTTGTTCAGATTGAGGTCGACTCGCCCGGCTTGTGGCGCAATCTGCGCTGCGCAAAGCTTCATTGGCCGCGACCGCCGGGTTTGGGGAGCCGGGAAGTGCCGCTAGCCACTAGGAATCGTCGGTGCAGCAGGATTTCAGCCGTCGAGTCGTATCGTCCTGAATCTCGCGCAGTCTCGGCATGAGTCGACCCATCTGGTCCTGGATCATGTTCATCGTGCCCTGCATAAGGGTCGGCATTTTCCTGATCATCGCCTGTCCCGCTTTGGATCGATAGAAGTCGAGCAGTCCCTGAACTTCCTCTTCGCTGAATGTCTGCTTGTAGATTGAAATAATATACGGCTCAATGTTGTCCCAGCGCATTTCATCCTGCAGCACGGCCATCACTTGGCCCCGCATGTCGTCAAGGATTTTCTGCTGCTGCGGAGTGAATGTCGCCCCACCGGCGGCTTCCTTCATCGAGTTCTGCATCATGGCATCAACCTGCGAGTAGGTCGCATCCATCATCTTGCTCGCTTCGGTGATCTCGATGAGCTGGCGGATCGAGTCGTCGGTAGCAGGCGGGTCGGTCGCGAATGTGAATGCTGGTGAAAGCAGAACGAGAACGAGCATGAGTCTCATGGCAGGGCCTTTCTGGATGGAACCTGGTCTACGTTAACAGGAATCAGCCGGGCCTTTGTTACGTGCTTCGAATCCCGGTCGGGAGCATCAGTCGCAGGGTACTGCCGCTGCCTGACGAGCAGATGTCCAGATGGGCATTCAGCTGACGCGCACGGTATCGAAGATTCGCGAGGCCTCTGCCCGCTGGCGCTTGTTCCGTCGCTGCAACGTCAAAGCCGCGGCCATTGTCGCTGATGGTGATGCAGATGTGCTCGTTCGCCCGCGTCTCGATGCGAATGACCGACGCGCCCGAATGCTTGATCGCGTTCGCGACGGATTCCTGCACGATGCGCAATACTTGCAGAATCGAGGCCGCGTCCAGCCAGGGCAGTGCCGGCAGGTTGTCCATATGCCACTCGATTGCGATACCAAGCTGTGCGACTCGCGCAGCGAGTCGGTACCGTAGATTGCCAAGCGCCGTTTCCAGGTCGTCATCAGCCAGATCCGTCGAGTCGATCAATAGGCGTAGCTCGCCGACAGCGTCCCGCAGCAAATCGACGATCTGGGCATGGTCTGTCTCGGGGCGTTCCGCGGCGACCAGCGTGCTTACCAGCGTCGAGCCAAGTCCGTCGTGCATTTCCCGCATCAATCGCTGCCGCTCGGCATCCCTTGCGCTATCGCGCTCGAACTGGCTGAGTCGCTCATAGCTCTGCGCGAGTTCTGCCTGCCGGGCCGCGAGCGTTGTCTCAAGCGAAGCGTTCAGTGATTCTGCGGTTTCGACAGCGGCACTGTAGCGCCTCGCAAGGGCGTAGATGAAAGCACCGAAAATGGGCGCCGCGGCAAACGGCAGCCAGAAGACGCTTTCCATGTTGATGAGCCCGCCATCGAGCAACTCATCATGGATGCCAAAGGCCAGGCTGATCCAAAGCGCCATGCTCAAGGCCATTTGCTCGCGAGTGCGCACGCGAAATGCGTCGACGGTCAACATCAGGGTGATCAGGAGCGAGGTCATCGCCTGGGCCGCATAGACCAGCTGTTCCTGCCACCACTCGACGAGCGGCAGCACCGGCAGGCGCAGTAATGTCAGGACAACGGCAACCATGGCGAGTGCGCGTTCGGTGCGCGGCCGACTTTCGCCACGCAGGCGGATAGCAAACAGATATACGACAAAACACAGCCAATTCAGCGAACTGACCGTGAGCCACCAGAACAGCCACTGGGGCTGCGGGTAGTTGGGCAAGTGATAGTGCAGGCTCCGAAGTGTCCACAGCAGTGATGCAACCGCAAACAACAAGAACGCCGAATCGTGACGGCCACGCACCCAGAACAGCATCGCGAAGGCACCGATGGCCAACATGGCCATGCTCGCGATCTTGGAGATGTCCACACGCAGGAATTGCTGAAGCTCATACCAGGAAGTTACCGCACTCAGCGATCCGACCATGAAGGATGGCGCGCTGCATCCCATGACGCCAACACTGCAATCGACAGCCAGTACGAGGTCGATAGGTCCCGTCGCACTCCGGCGTGGGACCGGCAGCAGCTGAGGTTGATTCCAGTAATTGGAGCGGCTGGAGTCGGTTTCTGTTTCTCGTACACCATTGACGAAAAGCACGGCGTGGAAGCCCGAGGGTTGAAACGCACTGAAAGCGACGGCGAGCGGCTCCTCGCCGACTGATTTCAAGCCGGACAGATCAAGACGCAGCCACAGCCTGACGGTGTCGATCCGATCGAAGCGCCTGATGCTCGTATCCTGCATGGGGAGCGTGACGGTTTCCCAGCGTAACGAGGCTGGAATCGAGTCGGGCAGTGGCGCGTTTGCGGCTGTCGACGGCGACTCATAGGCGCGCTCGGCACGGGTTACCCTGGTGTAGTCCGGACCCCTGCCGGCGCAGCCAAGCAAGGCGACCGGCAACAGCAGGCTAGTCGCTAAGGAGGCCCATCTTGCGAGCCTCATAAACAGCCTCGGTCTTGGAATTGACCTGCAATTTGCGATAAACCCGTTTCACGAAAGTCATCACTGTATGCGGAGAAATGCTCAACAGCCGGGCAATTTCCACGAACGAATAGCCTTTGGCAATCAGCTCGAGTACCCGCTGCTCACGGCTTGACAACAGACTGGCGGTTCCAGGGTCGTTGGCAGCAGCTGGCCGGGCGCGACGCAATAGCTGCCGCGCGATCAATGGGCTGATCGGGCTTCCGCCTTGCCTGAGTGCAACGATCTGGCTGATCAGGTCATCCGGCAGCGCGTCTTTCAATAGATAGCCTGTTGCGCCCGCCTCTATGGCCGCAATGACATGTTGCTCGTCACCAAATACGGTGATGACCATGACGTCGCACTGCGGATGCAGGCGATTGCACTCGCGAATGACCTCGAGGCCGCTGGCGTCCGGCAGTCCAAGATCGACCAGCAGGATGTCGGGTGCCTGCCTCCGGAGTGCTTCGACTGCGACCGCGCAGCTTGCGTGAATAGCGAGTAACTGGATGACGGGTGATCGGGCCAGTGCGGCGCGAAAGCGGTCGGCGAAACGCACATCGTCTTCGACGATCATGACGCGCAGCGCGTCGCGCAGTTCGACTTCCGGCGGAATTGCACTCACGCCGTGATCTTAACGCAATGGCCGCTACGGCGTGGTATCACCACGTTGGGTCGCGGCACCGAACCTTTGGCGTCACTTGAATTGGGGACGCGACAGGGCATCGACTTCGCGGACACTTGCGACCTGTGCATCGTTCAATGCAAACCATGGGCATCCAGGAGCCAAGAAGCATGAGAAGTACCGTGCGCAGGGCAGCGATAGCCGCCCTCATTCGATCAGAAACCCTAATCATCGCGCGCAAGACCCTGCCGCTGATGGCACTGACAGCCCTCGCGCTGTTCGCGAGCCGCCTGGCACTGACCCAAGCGGTTGTGCCTGGCGTGAAATATCGCCAGACGACGACGATGGAAATGATGGGCATGAGCATTCCGTCGACGACGCGTGAGGTCTGCGTGTCCAACAATGACGCGGACGAAGCACTTGCGATGCCGAGCGACGAATGCGAGCTGACGAGCGTGCAGCGCTCGCCCAATGGTTTCAAGGCGCAGATGCGCTGCACGGGCGAGCAGGCGATGGAAGGATCACTCGAGCAGGTCAGTGACGGACCAGGAAAATACCGAACAACCATGCGTATGTCGTCCGCCGAGGGCGATATGACGATGAAAATGACCAGCGTCAAGCTGGGGCAGGCCTGCGATGCGAATGCGGATTTTCGCAAGTTCAATGCGATGGCCAACAAGATGCAAAAACAAGCCGAGGACAATATCGCGGAAAACTGCCGCCAGATCATGAGTGGGCTCAAGAAGAAGCCCGGCGACGTGGCCTACGAGTTTTCGCGTGCATTTTCGCCCGATGGCAGCGCCGCGATGTGCGGCCGACCGGAGGATCGCAAGGCGGTCTGTGCCGCGCTCAATACACGCGCAGGATTTCTTGAGACCAAACGCGCCTTCGCCAAGGGCTTTGTGAAGAATGATTCACTGCAAAGTCGCTTGAGCCGCTGCACGCTCGGCAAGGAAGATACCGTGCGCCAGAAGCTTCTAGCCGGAGCAGAGGCCGCGGGCGATTGGGAATTCCTCATATCCGAAGGATTACCACTCGCGCAGGCACTTGCAGATCGGGAATGCACGGGACGCGGATTTACCTTTTCGGCCCAGGATCCGCGGTATACGAAGTTCTGCAGCAGCTGGTCGGCGTACCTTGCAGGCCGGGATTTCGGTGGCGACAATGCAGGTGATGCGGATTCCTCGTCGCAGGTCCGCACCAGCGCCGCGGGCGAGTCGGGCGACCGACCGGGCGCGACCGGCGCCGCTGACAATGAGGCCGCGACGGGCAACGACGAAAACCAGGAGCCAAAGCCGGCGACCGCGACCGACAAGGCCAAGGAACTCGGCAAATCGGCCAAGAAGGTGCTTGGACGTATTTTTGGCGGCGGGAACTGACCTGTCACGAATGGCAGCTTGCCGTGCGCTGCGGCGGGTGATCGGGCTCGTAGTCGCTTCGTGGATAGCGCCGCTGGCGATCGCCGCTGGTCCTGGCGCGCCCGTCGACAGGTTTCCGCGCGCCGCCGCGGCGTATGCGGTCGCCGTGAATGGGCGCCTGGTTTGGGCACGAAACCTCGACGCACGGCGGCCACCGGCCTCGCTGGCAAAGTTGCTCGCTGCGTTGGTCATACTCGAACCCGGTGTGCCGTCTGGCACAACTGTGAAGATTTCCTCGGGCGCCGCGCGGATCGCTGGATCCCGTGCCGGCTTGCGTGCCGGCGAGAGTTTCCGATTCGAAGACCTCCTGACGGCCATGTTGGTCGCGTCGGCGAACGATGCCTGTATCGCGTTGGTAGAAGATCGAGCTGGCGGTGCAATGAAATTTTCGGCACTGATGAATGCCCGGGCCCGCGAGCTCGGGATGCGTGACTCGCACTTCGTGCAGCCCTGCGGGCTGGACGCCGAAGGCCAGTTCACGACCGTGCGCGATCTGCTGCGCTTGAGTGCTGCGGCAGTTGCCAATCCACAGATCGCCGATCGAACAGCCATTACGCAAGCTGCGATCGTCTCCTCGGCAGGCCGGCGCATTGCGCTCCACCAGAGTAACCAGATGGTGGGGCGAGTGACCGGCGTATACGGTCTCAAAAGCGGCTTTACCTCGCAGGCGGGCAAATGTCTCATCCTGGCGGCGCATCGCGATCAAAGGGACGTGTGGATCGTGATGCTCGATGCGCCGGATCGATGGTGGGTCGCCTTGGGAATTCTCGAGCAGGCCTTTCAATTGTCCGCGGCTGAATTTTTGTCTTCACACTCCGGGCACTGATCATGTATTTCGCGCTGATCCCGATTTCGCTCCTCGTTACTGCCGCTATCGTCTGGAGTATGGGGATCCACGGCAGCTTCCAGTTCGATGATTTCGGTGTAATCGTCGCAGATCCGCGCGTGCAATCGCTGACTGCTTGGTGGGAGTCGATGCCGGGCATACGACCCGTTCTCAAGTTGACGTATGCGCTCAACCACGAGTACGGCAGCGACGCAACCGGGTTTCGTACGGTCAATGTCGTATTGCATGCAATCAATACGGTGCTCGTATACGGCGTAACCCTGTTGCTTGGCCAGCAGATCGCACAACGTCCGGACAACATCCGCACTGCGAGCGCACCGGTTGCGGCAGGCATTGCGGCAATGCTGTTTGCATTACATCCCGTTCAGGCTGATGCAGTGACATACATCTCCGGACGGTCGACGTCTCTGGCCGCGCTCTTCAGTCTGCTGACGATTGCACTCTGGGCGGCATCCCGTCGCGACGCCGCGCTGGCGCCCACAGCGCGATCGAATCGCGTGATGCATCTCGCGGCATACGTGACACTGGCGCTTGCGCTCGGATGCAAGGAGGTGTCGGTCGCTACTGTTCCCGCAATGGGGCTTTGGGTGCTTTGTACCGGTTCGCAGGATCGGTTGTTGAGTTCACGGGTTCTGCGAGATTTGACGCACAGCGTAGGGCCCTATGCGCTGGTCGTGCTCCTGGCACTGGTCGCAGCGATCTGGGTGACCCCATACCCGCGTTTACTTGCACAGGCGGCCGTCGGTCATACGCTGTCGGGCAATCTTTGGACGCAGGCGAACGGCGTCAGCTATCTCATCGGTCAGCTTCTGCTCGTCAGATTACCCAATCCCGACGCGGGGCTTGCGCAGGTCGTGCAGCCGGGCGCAGCAACGATGCTGCGGGCCATGATGCTGCTTGTGCTTATTGGGCTTGGTTTGAGTCAGTTGCGCCGTCGGCCGGCAGTCGCCTTCGGCATGCTGTGGTTTTTCATCTGGCTGGCGCCCACCAACTCCGTCTTGTCGCGGATGGACGTAGCGTTCGATCGCCAGTTGTATCTGGCGATGATCGGTCCGGCATGGTTGCTTGGGTGGAAGCTAAGCTCCATCCAAAAGCGCTGTGGCCGCGTCGGCGCGGTCGTGCCGGTCGTCATGCTGGCCATACTGTTGGGGCAGCGAAGCCTGGCGCAGCAATCGATCTATGAAAACGAAATCACGTTCTGGGAGCATGTTTTGCGGCAAACTCCGGGCAATGCCCGGGCGGCCAACAATCTCGGCATGGCGTATGCGGCCGCCTGTCGCGAAACCGATGCGCTGCGTGCATTTGCGCGGGCGCAAAGCCTGGATCCTGGTGATTTTCGCCCGCGTATCAATGCCCAGTTGCTCGCCTTGAGGCAGCTTCCTGGTGTGCCTGCCCGTTGCGCGGACGTGAGAGTCAGCGCAACCATGTAGTGTCCAGCGATCAGCGCGGGCAGCAATGCCGCGGCTGTCGCAGGTCGCAGACAACTTGGGTCTGAAGCATTGACTCGGCATACTGCTGTCCATCGCGCCGATGACAGCCCGCACAATTCCTTGGTGCTGTTGCGCAAACATTTTCAGAGGGTTGTTTTGTCAATCCGCAATTCCATAGCGGCCATGGCCGCGGTGTGCTTTCTGGTGGCCTGCGGCGGCGGCTCGGGCGTCCAATCAGATAGCGAACGCGGCCCGATCACACCTCCGCCGGCACCACCTCCGTCGAGCGGGCCCGCGCCGCTGACGCAGCTGCTGACGCGTGGCAGTGCCAACCCGATTCTGCGTAACGGCCCCGAGTCATTCGATTTCATCAAGGCGGGGCCACGATCCATTGTCAAGGTGGCAGCGGGCGATTACCGCATGTGGTACGAAGCGATCGCGAATAGCGCCAACGATACGCAAATAGCGTATGCGACGTCGAGCAACGGCAGCAATTGGGTCAAGCGCGGCATCGTATTGAGTTACTCGCAATCCTGGGAGAAGAATGAAGTCGCACCTACGGCCGTGTTATTCGATGCCGATGCGGGATTGTGGAAGCTCTGGTATCACGGTGGCGGCAATGGGGCGCCGCGTTACATCGGCTATGCGACCTCAACCGATGGCCTTGCATGGACGAAGTATTCCGGCAATCCGGTATTGTCACCGGGGGTCGCTGGCGCCTGGGACGATGGCTATGTCGCCGATGTCAAAGTATTGCGGCTTGGCGCAAGCGACTATCGCATGTGGTACAAGGGCGTGAACGCCACGAGCGGCAGGGCGCAGGTAGGCTATGCGCTATCGAGCGACGGCGTGCGTTGGAGCAAATACTCCGGAAACCCCGTTTTCGTGCCGGGAAATCCTGGCCAATGGGATGATGGTTCCATCAACGGAGTGACCGTCGTTCATGACCGCGGTCTTTTCCACCTTTGGTACCCGGCGCTGCGCAGCGGCGGTGCCGCGACACGAGCCGGTGACGGCCTGGGATATGCCAGCAGCGCCGACGGCGTCAGCTGGTTTCGTTCGCAATCGAACCCGGTTTTGGCGCCCGCGGCCAATGGCGCCGCGCCCGACGTCGAGCTTGGCGATACGCTCGAAGCCTATTGGGACAGTGGTCGTTACCGCGTGACCTATGGTTCGTTCAATTTCGCGGCATCGCCGGTGTTGCGCGGCATCAGCGAGGCATCGATCATCGATTCGAGCAGACCCTGAGGTCTAGCGCGACACGATAGCGTTCGCAAGGTCTCGAAAGTACGCGATGGTGCGCGCGAGCCCACTATCGAGATCGACTTTCGGAGTCCAATCGAACTTCGATCGGGCCAGACTGATATCAGGCTGGCGTTGTTTCGGGTCATCCTGCGGCAAGGGTCGGTGCACGATCCTGGATTTGGACCCGGTCAGCCGAACGACCGCTTCGGCCAGTTGCAGCATGGTGAATTCCCGGGGGTTGCCGAGGTTCACGGGTCCGACGAACTGCTCGGTGTTGTTCATCATGCGCACCATTCCGTCGATCAGGTCATCGACGTAGCAGAAGCTGCGGGTCTGGCTGCCATCGCCATACACCGTAATGTCTTCATTCGCGAGTGCCTGCATGATGAAATTGCTGACGACACGGCCGTCGCGAGGATGCATTCGCGGTCCATAGGTGTTGAATATCCGCACCACGCGTATATCGGTCTTGTTCTGGCGGTAATAGTCGAAGAACAAGGTCTCGGCACAGCGCTTGCCTTCGTCATAGCAGCTGCGGGTGCCGATCGGGTTGACGTTGCCCCAGTACGATTCGGTTTGCGGGTGCTCGCTCGGGTCGCCATAGATCTCGCTGGTCGATGCCTGCAGGATTCGTGCCTTTACCCGTTTTGCGAGACCCAGCATGTTGATTGCGCCAATTACACTCGTCTTCGTGGTCTGCACTGGATCGAATTGATAGTGGATTGGTGAGGCCGGGCAGGCCAGGTTGTAGATCTCGTCGACCTCGACGTAGAGAGGAAAGGTGACGTCGTGTCTCAGCAGCTCGAACGACGGATTGCCGAGCAGCCCGGTGATGTTGCCACGCGCGCCGGTGAAGAAATTGTCGACGCAGAGCACATCGCAGCCATCGCGAATCAGTCGTTCGCACAGATGGGATCCGAGGAAGCCGGCACCGCCGGTGACCAGGACGCGTTTGCGCAATGCATAGTTTTTCATGGTGCCGTAGCTCGCTGACCAGTCGTCAGGGACTGGGTTTCAAGAATACCCGAACGTCTATACCGCGACGATCGTCGCGACCGGAAATCTGCAGCGCATAGCGTGCGCTCTCTCTCAGTCCTTGCGCTTCGGCTTGCTCGAAATGCACATCACAGGCCTTGTTGCTGCACTCGAGTGCGACGATTGCTTCGATTGGCCGCTCGAACTGCGAGGACTCGCGATAGCGCAGCTTCGTAGGCAACATGATGGTCGCGGCCTTTCGTACCCAGATTCGTTGGCTTCCACGGAGGTCGGTCGCCACGTCCCCGGCCGTTTCGCGAATGCTGAAGCTCGGTTGCAGCACTGGGCGCAACGTTCCGGCCAATGCCGCGAAAACGATCATCGCGGCCAAGGCAATAGGCAGGCGAATATCGTGCATCGCCCCGCGGCGCGCCGCGGCAGCGAGCGCAAGGCCAGCGGCAATCGTCGCTAGGAGCGGGGAGAGGTCTGCGTCACGTGTTGGCCAGAACGAATCGACCCATCCCAGATGCAATGCCACTGCCTCGCACAACAGCACCAGCAATGCGGCAAGGCAGATGGCTCGGCGCGAGCTCGCGGCCGGTTTGATCCAGCGCAAAAGCACCCAGGCGCCGGCTGTTGCAGCGATGCAGATCAGGAGCCTGGACTGCAGATGTTCAATGGGCAGGTGGACTGCCGCGAAGGCTGCGCTCAGCAGCTGAGCGCCGAGAAGTGCGGCTGGCGCGCCGACCAGAAGCGCATGGCCAACGCTTACGGGACGCGAAAAGTCCGCGGCGCGAAGTGTCGCAATGCCGAGCGCCGCACTCACCAGCAGGAAGAATTGTACGTGTACGAAATAGCGCGGCGGCGAATAATCGAGCAGCGTCATTGCGAGGAAGGTACCGAGACCGACCACGAGGCTCCCGGTTCGCAGACGGCAAGCGATTTCGGATTCGTTTGGCCGTCGAGCCATGCCGCCGATCGCTGCAAGCCAGCAGCCGAGCAGGCCCAGGTGCACGACAACCGAAGCCTGTCCACCCATGCGCTCGAACAGGAACCAGATCGGGCCGGTTGGCTGAAGTTTCTCAAGGTAGCCGAGGAGGAGGTTGATCGAGTCGCTGAGCGCCGGTTGCGCTCCATCGTGGCCCATGAGCGCAGGAACGGCCAGTAGGGCCGGACTTGCCAAGGTCGCAACAAACGCCAATGTGCCGCTCAGGCGCTGCGCGACCGGCACGATGCGATTGGCCAGGTAGGACGCCGCAATGAGGCCTGGCAAGGCGAGGCCCACAGTTCCCTTGCAGCCGACCGCGATCAATGCGAGTAGTCCCGCAAGTATCGCCCGCCGCACCGACCATTGGCCGGAGCAAATACAGTAGAGCGATGCGGCGAGGCCCAGAAGGGCGGGGATCTCCGGCACGGCGATCCGGCCGAGTCCAAGGAACTCCGGACCGAAGCCAATGGCCATCAAAAGTGCCGTCAGCAGCGTCGAGGGCAGAGCTGAACGCAATACAAACGTGGTCAGCGCCATGAGCGCGATTGAACTCACTGCAGTGACCAGTCGTGCCTGCCAGAAATCGACGCCGAACAATTTGAAGGCAACGAAACAGGCACCTTGATAGAGCGGACTCAGTAACAAGTGCAAGCGCGACAGGCCGTAGAGATTCGGATCATGAAACAGCGCCAGGTTGCGCGCTGTCTCTACCCATCGCGCCTCATCCGTGACGAAGCCGGCCCAGCCGTAAACGTAGGGGTCGGCGTCCAGCTGCCACAATCGTGCAACGATTGCCAGCGCCAGCACGAGCAGAGGCCAGGCATCGCGTCCCCGCGTGCTCACGCGACTTCATCCCGGGCGTGCTGCTGTAATGTTCGTGCGACTATCTGCAGGTAGCGCCCGAGGACGGCGGATTCCGACCACTGCGCGCGCGTTGCCGCGAGCCCATCGCGGGCGAGTGCCTGTCGTTCGGCGCTGTTGCCCTGCAGTCGCGAGATGGCCGAGCGCAATTCGTCGGCGTCATTGAACAGCAATCCACCCCCGGACGCTGCGATGATTTCGGGGAATGGGCCGATATTGCGCGCAATGACCGGCGTGCCCTGGGCCATGGACTCTATGAGCGTGAGTCCGAAAGTCTCGTAGCCGCGTGCCGGCGCGATCGTTGCCACGGCGCCCCGATAGAGGCTGCGCAACTCATCGGGCATGGTCTTGCCGAGCCAGCGTATGTTGGCGATTTCGTGTGTGCTCGCGCGCAGACTCGCGGTGGCCGTTCCGTCGCCAGCGATGAGCAGATCCGCCTGCTCGTAGCCCGCGAAGGCAGCGATCGCCGTGTCGATCCCCTTGAAATGCTCGACGCGCCCTGGCAGCAGAAAATACGGGCGGCCTCCTGAGCCGGACTCATGGCGCTCGACACCGCCGGCGATTTGCGCATCGGCTACGAATGGCGGCAGGACCTCCATGGGGGTCGGCCAGCCGAACTCATGGTGCTTGTCGCGGCTGAATTCACTCATCGCGAGAAAAACATCGATGTGCGCGGCCTCCCGGACCAGAAAGGACCCCGCACGCCACAGTTGCGGCGGTCGATGGTGCCGTAGCTGGCAGCGCAGGCATTGACGTTGCTGGCATGGTTCGCGTTGATGCCGCCACAGCACGTGGGTTGGACAAACGAGCCAATGTTCGTGCGCGCTATAGAGCTTCGGCGCGCGACCCATTCGGAGCACGCCCGGTCCGCCCAGCAACGACACATTGTGGAAGTGGATCAGGTCGATCGACGGGTCGTTGAGGATCTTGGCGATCCGGCGCTTTTGCCTAACGGGGCGCCCGGTCTGATGTACGAGAAATTTGTCGGCCAGCGCATGCCCGGATCGCAGTCGCAGCGCCTGGACTCCAGCGGGTGCAGGCACATCTACGTCTGTCCCGCCCATGGCGAAATAGGCATCCGAGTCGCTGACGACGGTGACCTGGTGTCCGCGGCGAGCGAGCGCTTCGCAAAGACGCTGAACCGCGATCGCGTCGCCACCAAAAGAGTGGGGCGGATAGAACGTGGTGACGTGGCAGAAGTGCATCGTTTCAGGCACCAGCGATGTCTTGCTTCGGCCCGAGGTGGTGTTTGAGCCATGCCCAGGCGAAGCTCGCGCTGCTATATAGATAGTAAAACTGATGAAACGCGAAGGCGCGCAATGCGAACACGAGGCCCTTGGCGCGGGTGAAGAAAGCAATCATTCTGCCGTTTGCGGCGAGCAAGATGAAAAATGCGAGCGCAGCGGCAGGCTTGGCGAGCAGGCCGGTCAGCGCTGCGACCGAGACCAATGCGGTCACGCCCGCCAGCATGGCCAGCACGCGCTCTCGTGTCGATACGTTCAGGTCATTGGTCAGGGACTTGCGCTGCAGCATGAGCGTCGACCAGGGCACCGCGCGGCGAAAGATTTCGGTATGCAGCAGATTGGCCAGCCGCCACTCCTTGAGGTGCTTGCAGCGCAGGTTCTTGTTAAGCACGATGCGATGACCGGCCGCTCGCAGTCGGTAGCCGAGCTCGATGTCCTCGATGGATGGGTAACGATAGCGCGCAGCGTCGAACCCGCCCACGGCCAGGAATGCCGCCTTGCGTATTGCGCCACAACCGGCCCAGAAGGTCGATGCTTCGCTTGCACCCTGTTGGTGGTAGTAGTGATGAATCAGATTCTTGTATTGCGACAGGAAATTCTCCGCGGCGGGGCTGTCGTCATACGATCCCATCACGGCGCAGACAGATTCGTCCGCAAATGACTGCGCCAGGATTCTCGCGCAGTCCTCGGCGAGTATGATGTCCGAATCGACGAACCATACGATGTCGCCCTGGGCATGCTGCACGCCCAGATTTCGCGCGGCACCGGGGCCGCCCTGGACGGGTGTGGCCAGCAGACGTATCGATTCGTGGGTCCGCAGCAACTCGGCCGATCCATCCGTCGACCCGTCATCGACAACGATGAATTCGAAGATTTCGCCTCGTCCGAGCGCCGACAACAGCGGGGGCAGGACCTGTGGCAGGAACCTGCGTGCGTTGTACATGGGCATGATCACCGTGATATTCAACGCATGTCACTCCTCATGCGGGCGGTCAACAACCCCAGTGCCTCGCCGCCGCCCCACGCAATGCAAAATGCTGCAAGCCAGAGCAAGGCAAGGGCGGGCGCCTCACGAAGCAGACGGGCACGCATGGCGCCTCGCAATATCTTGAAGTAGACGACCAAAGGAATGAGAGGGCTCGATGCCAGCAGAACCGCTCGCCGTAATGCACCTGACTGCCGTGCCCGCGATGCACCGAATTGTCGTCCGTGGGCAAATCGTTGCGCCATGAATTGCGAACCCGTATACACATTGCGATGTTCCACCCGTATGCGCGACGAACGAGCCAGACGGCATCCGGCGGCGCGAAAGCGCCGATGGAAGTCCGGTTCCCAGAAACCCTCACGCAACAGGTCGTCACTCTGCAGAATTGCGGGGCGCCAATAGACGGCGTTGTCCGCAGCGATTTCGCCGACGTCGATGGCATCGATCGCCTGCGCGTAGTCGCGGTAGCGCTGCAGGAATATGCCCCATGAAAGTGCGTCGCCCTCTGCCGCATTGACGAAATACCCGCCAATACCCACGGTTCGGGCATCGACAGGCAGTTGCATCGCCTCTGCCAGCCAGTCATCGTGTGGCGGGCAATGTGCGGTGAGCAATGCGACGCGCGGTGAAGCCGCGGCGATGATCCCGTCGCGCCAGAGCTCGGGAATGCGTGCGCCGCTGCAACCCTCGATCAGCCGGGAATTGGCAAGATCGGCCGCCGCAACACGTTCGTAGTCGGGGCCGCGCGCGATGCAGAGCAGGACTTCGACCTCGGGCCGCCCTGACGGGCCAAGTCGGGATAGCAGTGCCTGCAGGTTGTCCACAGCCTGCTCGACGGCAACGATCACTGACAATTGCGTTGCCATCACGTCCTGCCGAGAATCTGCCGAACAAGCCCGCGCATTCGCAGGTAGAGATCGGCGCCGGTCCCAAGCAGATTCTGTCGCAGCCACCGGGAGCGCAGATAGTACGAATCGATGCGCGGCACCCGGGCGCTGTCGCTACCGGCCATCCAATAGCCCATTCGCGTCGTAAAGCACGCCGAGTACAGTGGTGCCGCCGCTCGAACGACATGCGTGTTGAATCGCCCGAAGGGATAGGCAAACAACCTCGGAGCGCGACCCAGTCGCGCTGCGATGGTTTCGTTGGCACGTTGGCACTGATCGACAATGGCGTCCCGGTCGAGCGTGCACAGGTCCGGGTGATCAACCGTGTGCGCTTCGATCGTCACGCCGCCGTGATGACAGTCCTCGAGTTGCTGCCAATCCAGCATCGCAAGATGGTCCGGCCTCGCGGCGCCGACCGGCCAGCGCTCGGCCCGGCCTATTGATCCGGTCGCAGCGAAAAGATGCGCGGGGTAGCCGCGAGCGCGCAGCGCGGGCAGCGCAACCCGATGCACGGATGCAAAGCCGTCATCGAAAGTCAGCGTCACACCGCCGCCGCCGCGCCGTAGCGTATCGAAATCCACCACTGGCACGTTGTGCCGCCCGAATTCCTGCAGCAGATGCTCGAATGCGTCGATCGGATAGGAAAGAACATGATCATGATCGCTGATGTCATGAAAGGTGAGTACGAGGGCCTTCATGTCGCCCCCGTTGCGGTTGCGGCGGTCCGTTCAAACGCCTCCAAAGTCATCGCGGCGGCGCGATCCCAGGTGAAACGCAGCGCCTGTGTGGCACACTCGGAACGGCATTCCTGCCACCAGGTGGAATCTTGAGCCGCGCGACGCATGCACGACGCCAACGCATCGATTTCGAGCGGTGAACAGCAGGTTCCCGCCGGGCCCACGACCTCGGGCAGGGCGCCCCGATCGCTCGCGATCACCGGCGTGCCGCATGCTATGCATTCGACGGCCGGAAGGCCAAAACCTTCGTCGAGCGATGGCATAACGAGAGCCAGGGCAGTGCGATATATATCGCGCAACGTCAGATCATCCACGAAGCCGGTGAATCTTATGCGCTCGCGCACATCCGGCAGGCTCGCAATCAGCGATTGCAGTTCACCGATCAACGAGCCGAACCCCTGGCTGTGCGGATCGCCCACCAGCAGCAACCATAGGTCGGTTGTCGCCACGCGCGAAAAAGCACGAATAACGGATGACACGTTCTTGTGGGCTGCGAATCCGCCAACGTAACAGAAGTAGTTCGCCTTTGGTGGAATTCCGAATGCCGCACCGATACGAGCGCGGTTGGCCTCTGCTTCAGCCATGGACGGTGCTGGGCTGAAAGCGCTGCCAGGTCCTTCAGTCGTCAGGTCGATGCAGTTCGCGGGAACTTTCATGTGCCGTGCGACGTCGTCGGCGGCCGCACGCGACACGGTCAGCACCCTCGTTGCAGCGCGCGTCGCCATCCAGATCTTCGTGCGCCAGCGGATTCGCGGCAACAACTTCGGGAAGACGAGGTGCGGAAATTTCTCGGCGATTGCATCGTGAACGGTGACGACATTGGCCATGCGCGTCGGCGGCGGAAACCACGAATAGACGGCGGGGTAGAACAACAGCTCGGCACCGGTGGCACGGGCGGCCCGCGTGAATCTGAGCATGTCCGCGATGTCGCGATGATCATCAGCCACTGCAGCCTGAGCGATCTCGCGCCGCGGCTTGACCGCGATCGCCGCGCAGGGCATCGCATCGGCCGGTAATTGGTCGAATAGCAGAATAAATTCATGACCCTGTCGGGTCCGCAGCAGTGCAGAGACCAGCTCGCGGGTAAAGCGGCCGAAGCCGCGGCCATTGCGCCAGGTTCCTGCATCGATTGCGATTCGCATCAGCGCCAACTCGCAAGTCGCGCGCTGGCGGGTCGCATGCTTCCGACGGCTTCGCCGCAGGCCCAGGCGCAGGCGAAGACCACAATCCAGGGCAGGGCAGTCCTGCGACCATGACCGCAACGCCGCCAGGCGCGAATGGCGCGAGCGGCGAGCACCGTGGCTATCAGCGGTGCGCCGAACACCGATAAAAGGCGACGGCCCAATGAGCGCTGCTGATGCACGCTCGCCGCGAAGATCGTGCCATGCGCGTAGCGATTCGCCCAGGTCGCTGCGCCGGGTGGGACCGCCGAGTATTCAACCTCTGCATCGGGATGGTCCAGCAGTCCGCGGTGGTTCGCGAGTATCGATGCCTGTGCAATGGGCTCCTGGATACCTTGCGACGTCGGCAGACTGGTCAGGGCAGTGCGTCTGTAGGCGATACACAGGCCCGGCAGACGCAGGCGATTGATGGCATGCCCATTCGCCGGCAACGCGAACTCTCCGTATTCGAGGCAAGCCAGTGCGATGTCGCGGCCGTTCAGTGTCCTTGCAAGCCGAATCGGGCCTGCGATCGCATCCACTCGCGAGAAGCCGTCGAGACTCTCCAGTATCGCCCGCCAGTTGCCGCAAAGTCTGGCACTGTCTTCGATGATGAGTATCCAGTCCGTGGTAATCGAGGCGACACCCAACTGGCGACGCAATGGCACGGGGGCATCGCTCTCGATCCAATGTGCATGCTGTTCCGCCGATAACGCGTGCGATCCCTTATTGCCAACGATTACGTAGTCGATGTTGAGGCGCCGCAGGTCGTCGAGGCAGCCTTGCAGATTTCCTTCGCCGATGAGGGGGATGACAACTGCGCCGACCGCGGGCGGTGATACGGAGGCTGCGCTCACCGACAGCTCGCTTGCTGCATCGCTGCGCGCAATTGCGCGCAGGTCTGGTAGATGCGTACGGTCCGCGTGTGGCTCCCCGAGGCACTGGCGGGGGTCTGCATCAGAGCATAACTGTCCCGGATCAGCTCCTTGAGGCCAGGGTATGCGGGTTCACCGCGCGCGCCCCGCAGCGCGAGGTTCACGCCCGCCGTGCCGATGAGGCCGGCTGCATCGCGAAAAGGCCGCAGAATCTTGTCCTTGCGCGTGGACGCACCCGGATACAAGCGCAAGTATCCATGGAAGAAATCAACATATGCGGTTGCGAGCGTTCCGCGCAGCGTCATCGCCGCGACCGTAGGCCGCGCCGTGGCGCTCACGTGAATCGAGCAGACAGTCGCATCGAGCATGCTGGTCGCCAGGACTTCCCCCGCCTTGGCACGCAGGACCCGCCAGTCTGCGGTATGCGTCGGCAATCCAAGCGACTCAAGGATCGATACGGGATGCGGCAGGATTTCCTCCACCAGGGACCCGGCGGCATCGTTCCCGAGTCGATCCGCGCCGGCGCTGCAGAACTCAAACGCGATGCTCTGCACCGACCCCAGTTTCGCTCGGGAATCCGCAAGCTTTCTAACACCGCGCTGGAACAGGAACTGATGCACTGGCACGAGAACCCGTTGGCGACCGACCGCATCATTGACAAGCGCTTCGACGCGGTTCGGATCGCGGGCGAGGGGCTTCTCGCAGATCACATGGCAGTTCTGGGTCAGCATTGCGGCGATCATCGCGTCGTGATGCGCGAGCGGTGTGCAAATATGGGCGACCTCGATCGAGTGCCGTTGCGCGACGTCCAGCAGATTGTCGCTGGTGCGCGCGCCGAATTTCGCCGCCAGTGATTCGGCTCTGTCGGCTACCGTGTCGACGACGAGGGCGATCTCCGCGCCACAGCGGCGGGCATATCGCGCGTGCCAATAGCCCATGAGACCGGCACCGACGATTGCCACGCGCGGGCGGTACATGGCCACAGGAAGATCCTAGCCAACTGAGCCGCTGTGGGAGATCGGTCTGTCCGACTTGTAGTGGTCGCGACCGATTCCCGGGGAGCGGATCTCTTCCTGATACTCGAGTTCCGTATTCACAGCCATGTGGTCGATGTCGTAACCAAGAATACGTCGCCCCAGCAGCAAGCCCATCTCGATGGAATGATCGGCGTTATTGTAGCGAAAAGTCCCGCCGCGACCGACGATGTGGATACCCTCGAGACCGGCAAGGTAGTTCTTGATGAGCTCGATGCGCCCGGCGTACAGCAGGTCGTAGACGGGATAGGCGAACCGGGTTCGTATTACGTTCCAGCCGACGACTTCCTTGCGCGCAATGAATTGCAGCTTGTCCGCAAGATCGGTCACGCATTGATTGACAATGGCTTCATCGTCCATGGACCAGATGTGGTCGCCGACAGTGCAGAAGCATTCGAGCACGAGCGAGGTGTGATCGTCGTCCGGGACCATCGCCCGGCTCCAGTTCTTCGGCTCGTGCAGCCTGCCGAAAAGGATATTCTCGTCCTGCACGTATAGCCAGGTGTCCCGCGTTACCTGCTTGCGGCGCAGCTTGACATTGACGGTGACCAGATCGCGAAACTGCAGCTGATTGGCCGCATCGAGCACCTGCTGCTCAGCGCGCGGCGAAGTCATTTGCGCAAGCTTGCCGAGCGGTATCGTCGAGACGACATCCGTCGCGGCAAGCGTATGCAGCCCCGCAGCATCACGGTAATCGACTTCGAGCCGGTTCGGTCCGAGGTGTCGGACGGCAACGACCGTTGCGCCCCGGACGACCTGATTGCCCTTGCTCTCGATGAATTCAGTCATGCGCTCGGGGATTCGCATGTAACCGTCGCGTGGGTACATGAACTCCTCGATGAGGCTCGTCACATTCGATTTGCGGTTGGCAAGCGCTTCGCGCACGACCGTCCATATCGATAATCCGCGGCTTCTCTGCGATACCCAGTCGGACGACAGTTCTTCGCACGGTTTCCCCCATACCTTTTCGGTATAGCGGCGGAAGAACATCTCGTAGAGCTGCGAACCGAATTGCGCGGTATAGGCGTCACGCATGTTGTCGATCGGGCGGTCCAGCACGCCGTAACGAATTGCGGCCATCATGAATGTGATGCCCGCCTTCATGATGGTAAAGATACCGGCGTTCTTGATGACGTCCCCGATCGCGACAGGGTACATGTAGTACTTGCCGTCGTAATAAATTCGGCTGATACGCTCGACCAGCACCAGCTCGCCTTCCATCAGGCGTCGGAACCAGTTGTTCAGGTGTTCATTCTTGGTAAACCAGCGGTGACCGCCGAGGTCGAATTTGTATCCTTGATCGTGGACGGTGCGGCACAATCCTCCGACATATTCGTTGCGCTCGATGACGGTTACCCGCACATCGTTCTGTACCAATTCGTGCCCGGTGGCGAGTCCGGCAGGGCCGGCGCCGAGGATTACGACGTGTTTGGCGGTGTCATTCATGGATCGCTTCAGCGGTGCCGACCCTGGCGCCAGTCAACGAGGCGGTTGTAGGTCCACGCCAGAAGCAGGCAGGCGAGGAAAATAACTGTAAACAACTGGGCGGCACCGATCAGGCTGCCAGCGAAGGACACCGAGTAGCCGGGGAAGTATTGGCCGAGCAACATCGCGTTGCTGTGTTCGTCGCTACTGCCGCGAAACACGAGCCAGTTGGTCGTGGCAATGAGCTGCAGTGCGCCCACGCCGCCGAGCACCAGCCCGAGGCCGGGCCCATAGATGCGCAGGATCGGTGTGCGAAATCGCCTGCGCCGATCGAGCGCCGGGTCAAGGTAGGTCAGTCGATGCAGGATCGTGCGCGCGTAGCCGCGATAGAGCAGTGCGCCAGTCACGGCGCCGTAGATGAACCCCCAGGTAGCGCCGATCAGTGCGCCGGGCCATGTAACTTCATAGCCCCAGATAAAAACGGAAAGCAGCGATAGATGTGCGCCGGCGTCGTCATCGCCGCGCAGAATCAGAACCAGGGTAGCCAGGAACAATCCAACTGCGGTGAGGACGCCAAGCGTTACGGCGGCAATTCGCGTGTTGAGCGTGGTCGCAGCCGCGAGCACCGCGCGCTCCTCGTCAGTCAATTCGAGCGTTTCGTGCTGCTGCGCCATTACAGGTTGCCCGTCTGTCCGAAGCGGCCGATCGCACGAACCACGAAAATGTAGTGCGCGAGATTCCAGCTGAAACCAACGGTCGTGCCGATCGCAAAGCCGAGTACGAATCCGTACAGGAAGCCGAGCAGTGCTCCTGGCCAGGTCACGCTGAAGCCGGGGAAATAGTTGGCGAGCAGAGCGAGATGCGGCCCTATATGGCGCGCATCGGGCGGTGCAGTGATCAGGAGCGTGGCGGTCGCGACAAGAATCAGCGCTCCGGCCACCAGGCCCGTAGCCGTTGCGAGACCGCGGATATCGAAGCGCGCAAAAGTGCTGCGAACGATCAACTCCGTTCGATCCACCGCATGGGCGCGAGCCGTGACGTTCACTGGGACACCTGGGCTATTCGTCGTTTGCCGACCATAGTAGCGATCGGCAGGGGCCCAAGCGAAGATCCCTGCGGGCAACCAGCCGAACTGTGCGTTCCGTCACCCGCCCTGGCAACATAATGATAATCAATCGACACCGCTGATTTTGCAAGCGTTGTCGCCTGCTAGAACCCGGCGGCATCGGGAGAAAATTCAGCGCGCAGGTCGATTTCGCGGTCTTCGCGCGCGGAGCGATACGCAGCGCGCATCATGGCGAAGCTGCGCAGGTTGTCCGCACCTGAACAGGGCGTTTCACTGCCGTCGGCAATTGATCGGAACAAGCCCAGCAGCAATTGCGCCGTGGCGGCCGCGAACAGATCGCCGGGATCACGCGCGAGGACTTCGCGTCGCTCGCCGCGGTAGGCGATCGCACGCGCGCTTGGTGCAAAATCGAAATTCACGAACGGCCTTCGCGTCTGGGCGTTGATGCCCGAGGCGAGCGCCAGTACGCCTCCGATTTCTGTCTCGATCGTGGCGCTCGTGCCGTCGAGGCGAATGTCGAGATAGCGGTGCCGTCCTCGGGTGAGACGATCGAGGGTAATGCGCGCGAACCGCTCGCCGGGGAACTCGACGTCGATGAGATCCAGGTAGTCCCCTACGCCGTAGTCCACCGGGCGCGGCATGCGCGCGCGGATCGCAATTGGCTCGTCACCCATGAAGAATCGGCACAGATCGAATACGTGCGTGCCGAATTCCTTGCAGGTGTGCTCGGGATCCGTATCCCGCCAGCTGGTTGTATCGACTCCCTGGGACCGGAAGGTCTGTTGCATTTGCAGGAATACCAGCTTTCCGAAAGCTTCGGTCTGCATGTATTGCAGGGCCGCGGCATGGCACCGCATGAACCGGTACTGGTTGTTGACCGCGATGTGCAAGCCGCGTTGCTGTGCGAGAGCGACCAGTGAACGCGCCTGCTCCAGATTCGAAGCGAACGGTTTCTCGCACAATACATGTGTCCCTGCTAGCAAGGCCTCCTTCGCGATGGCATGGTGCGATTCGGTCGGGGTCGCGACAATCAGCAGATCCGGCGTGGTGGCACGCAGTAGTTCTGCGACATCCTTGAAAAGTGCCATGCCGGTACCGCGTGGCGATGCCTGTGGATCCACGGCACCCACCAATTCGACATTCCCCAGTCTGCGGCAAGCAGGCAGGTGGATGGATCGCGCTGCCGACCCCAGGCCCGCAATGGCTACTTTTGGCACGCTGGTTCGGCCCTTCCCGTTGTTTGACAATGCGCCCGCAGGCTGTCACCTAGCTTGCATGTGGCGCGGCCAGCATGCAATGTGATATGTGGCAATGCAGGGCCAGGCGAGCCTGCCCATACTTCGCATATTCGTACCATAAAGAGGTGACACGTGGTCAGCTGGTCAGGTGCAAAGGTACTCGTAACCGGGGGCGCTTCTTTCATTGGCAGCCACCTTGTCGACAGGCTGGTCACGTTGGGCGCGCGGGTTCGCGTGGCTGATGACCTGTCGAGTGGGCGCCTCGAGAACCTCGCGCTGTCGCACGACAAGATCGAATTCCACAAGGGCGACCTGCGCGAGCGGCCATTCGCCCGAGAGATGGTTTCGAATCAGCAGGTGGTATTCCATCTGGCTGCCTGTCATGGCGGACGCGGATTCATCGACACCCACCCCGCCGATTGTGCGGCCAACATGGTGTTGGATGGAATCGTTTTCGAGGAAGCCTATCGCGCCAAGGTCGACAGGATCAGTTTCGCGAGTTCCGCCTGTGTGTACCCGGTGCAACGGCAGGTCGCTCCGCAGGGCGGCAACGTTGTCTATCTTCGCGAGGAATGGGCCGATCCTTTCACCGAGGGTTGCGCATCGTCTGATGGCGAATATGGCTGGGCCAAGTTCATGGGTGAGATGAGTCTCAAGGCCTATGCCAAACAGTATGGCTTGAAGTCCGTTTCCTGCCGTCTGTTCACTGCCTACGGTGAGCGTGAGAACGAAACGCACGCCGTTATCGCGTTGATCGCAAAAGCATTCGTGCGCATGGACCCCTACGAAATCTGGGGCGATGGCAAGCAGGACCGAAACTTCACCTACGTGTCCGACATTGCCGAGGGCATGATTCGTGCCGCCGAGAAAATCACCGATGGCTCGCCGATCAATATCGGCACGGCGGAGCATGTACAGATCATCGATCTTGTCGAGAAAATCTGCCGGCTGACGAAGTTCCGGCCGAAATCCTTCAATTTCGACATGAGCAAGCCCGTCGGTGTCTACAGCCGTGCCGCGGACCTCTCTCGTGCTCGTGCGGTGCTTGGTTGGGAGCCGCAAGTGTCGGTGGATGATGGGCTCAAGAGAACGATCGACTGGTATTTCTCCACCCACAAGGCCGACGAGGTCGCCGGCAAGCTCGGTGTCTTGCTTACCGAGCGATGACGGTTGATCGATTGCGCGGCAAGCGACCAAGGATTCTGGTCGTCAGCCGCAATTTCCCGAGCACCGCGAATCCGCGGCTGGGCCTCTGGGTACGCCATCAATTGCGGGCATTGGCCGGTTACTGCGATGTCACTGTGGTCGCGCCTGTGCCCTATTTCCCGCCGCTACCTGGTCCGGCACATCGAGTCGCGTTTCGCCAGGTCGCCCGCCGGGTCGAGGACGATGGCATAGTCATCCTGCACCCACGCTATCTGACTGGTCCTGGCTATACGACCTTTCGTTTCGATGCCGCTTGCGAGGCCAACGCTGCAGCGCGAGCGTTGCGCCGGGATCCGCTGCCGTTCGATCTGATCCATGCGCACTTCATCTATCCCGACGGCGTCGCTGCCATGCGCCTGGCCCGCGCATTTCCGGTGCCGCTGGTCATGACGGAGCACAATTTCTGGCGGCCCCAGATGGAGGATCATCCAGCCATCGTGCCGCAGGCAGACGCGGCGGTCGCCGCGGCTGACGCAATTGTCTGCGTAAGTCGCGCGGTGCACTCGAGCATGGAATCGGTCCTGCAGCGGCCGGTGCCGGCCGAGGTGATTCCGATCGGAGTCGACCCGAGTCTGTTTCCGGCACGGGAACGCGCCGGAAGCGGATCGGGGCAACTGCTATTCGTCGGTTGGCTGCGGACCGTCAAGGGTATCGACCTGGCGCTCGCGGCACTTGCTCGATTGCGCCACGGCGGCTTTCCGGGAGCAACGTTGACAGTCATCGGAGGAGCGCTGTTCGGGCCCCATGAACCCGTCCTAGCGCAACTGCGCCACAAGGCGCAGGCGCTCGGATTGGGCGGAGCGCTCGAAATTCGCGGGCCACAGTCGCAAGCGCAAATCGGCGAAGCCATGCGTGCGGCGGATCTGCTCATCGTGACAAGTCAGCGCGAGAGCTCGAGCGCTGTGCTGGTCGAAGCATTGTCGAGTGGCACGCCGGTCGTGGCGACGCGCTGTGGTGGACCGAACGATATCGTGACCGAGGGGGACGGAGAGCTCGCGCCGGTGGGTGATCCCGAAGCGTTTGCCGCGGCATGCACGCGGACATTGCAGCGACTTCGATCATTCGATCCGCTCGATCTCCATGCGCGCGCCGCCGGGCGATTCGGGTGGGAGCGGCTCGCGACCCGATACACCGCCGTTTACGAGCGGGTACTGTCGCGCCGACCCGGTCGCAACAACGACCGCAGCTGAGTCCGAAGGCTCGTCGGCGCGAGTATGAAGGCGCCGCCAATGATCGCAGCATAGAGACAGGCGCGCAGCAGCAGGGGTTGTGGTTGCCACTCCGGGAGCGGCGCCAACGCCCGGCAGCTGATCGCTGCGCTCAACAGGAAGATCCACAGCCACAAGGGGCGGGTGGGCATCTGCAGCGCATGCCGGTGGAGCAGGAAGGTCGTCGAGACCAGTAGCAGGCACAATGACTCCAGGGCAAGCGACAGCGCTGCGCCGGTGATGCCAAAACGCGGAATCAACACGATGGCCGCCGCGATCACCAGCAGCTGTACCAGCACGTTTTCAACCACGTGAAATTTCATGTGATCGAGTGCGATGACGATCGCCTGAACAGCGCCTACCGCAAGCTCCAGGAGCTTGGCGATCAGGAATATAGCCAGGACGGCTGTCGCGGGATGGAATTCCTGCGAGTACAGGATGGAAATGACCGTCTTTGGAAACAATAGCAGTGGTGGCAGGCAGACGGCGGCCAGGAAACCGCTGGCGCAGAGATATTCCTCGGCGCGGTTCATGAGTTCCTGAGGCGTGCCGCCCCGCGACACGTTCGGCGTGTGCATTGCGAGGTTCCCCGCACTGAGCACCGTGCTCGCGGCAATTGCGATGGCGAATGCCGCCTGCATCCAACCTGCGGCTGCGGCGCCCTCGAGCTGCAGCACGCGATAGTTCACGAACAGGAGTGCGAATGGGCCGGCAATCGCAAGTGGCCGCATGATCATCACGAAGCGCCAGATTTCCCTTGGCAGGGAGAATCGGCCACGCGGCGGGCCAACCCACACGCCGCCGTTGAACTTGCGCGACAGGCGCCGTAACGAGAGCGCGACGAAACAGATGCCGAACACCGCGTATACGAGATACAGGCCGCGCAGGCCCGCAAGCCATACTCCGAGGAACGCGCTCGCGGTGAGGCCGAGCGCATTGAGCAGGGTGCTGGTGAGTGCTGCCGTTGGTTCACCATGCGCGGACAGTGAATTCTGCAAAAAGGGCACGAACATGATCGCCGGCAGGGAAGCAAACGCGACCAGCAGAATGTCCCGGTGACCGACGAGCTCGGCGCCGAGCAGTCCTGGTGAAAACGTCGCCAGCGCCAAACCGGTGGCCATCGCAAGCGCCAAGGTCAGCACGAGCCAGTTGCGCATCGCACGCCAGATGGCGGTCATCTCGCCGGAATTGTTCTGCAGTGCCGCCGGCAGGAACCTGACGGCCGCAAGGGGCAGGGAGAATGCCGCGGTCTGCGCGAAGAGCGCGAGCAGCTTGTCGATGACCGACATCAGCCCAAGCCATTCCGGGCCAAGCCACAGGGCGAGGCCCTTGGTCCTGGCAACAAGCACCAACATGACGGCGAGCTGCAGTGCACCGACTCTGAGCAGGCCGGCGATCACGTATTGTGCACCCTGGCTACTTTCATGTCCGACCGGTCATGGCAGTATAGCGATCCGGCCACCACCCAGGGAGCAGACCTTTGTCATTGCTGCGCGGACGTACCTTGTACATCGATCCGCCGAGCCATCATTTCCTGGCGGATCGATTGTTCGAGGACGACTCGGACCGGCTGAACGGTGACCAGCAGAACGCGCCCTACGTTGCGCTTCGTGAGCGACTGCAGGCGATCGGCATGGCCGTGCATACGGTGGACAGGTTGCCGCGGCAGGAGTCGGCGGAACGCGAATTCCTCATCTCCCTCGGTGGGCTCGATCGACTGGCCGCACTCAGCGGCAGGGCCGATCTCATCCGCTGCGCATTCTTTGCGCTCGAATGTCCCATCGTCGAACCGGGGATCTACAGGCGCTTACCGAGGGTCGCGCGCGATTTTCGGCGAGTCTGCTCGTGGAGCAGCAGCAAGTCCCTGCATCGATTCACGAATTCAGACCTGCAGCTCGAGCGATTTCGTTGGCCGCAGTCCTTCGATGGCGTGCACGAGTCGGTGTGGTCCAACGAAGACCGCCGGTTCCTTGCAATGATCAATGCCAACAAGTTGCCTCGTGTTTACTGGCAGGAGCTCTATACGGAGCGCATGCGCGCAGTGGCCTACTTCGAGTCGCACGGTGAGATCGATCTATATGGCAAAGGTTGGGGGGAACCGCCGGTACGGGTGGGTCGCACCTGGCTGCCCTGGACGATCAAGAAACCAGCACTTGCCATCGCACGCGCCTGGCAACGGCGATTTCCTGGTGACCTGCAGCGCTCGGCGCAGCGCGCTTGGCGAGGGAGTGTTTCGTCCAAAGCGCTGACATTGGGCCAGTACCGCTATGCGCTTTGCTTCGAGAACTGCGTGATCGAAGGCTGGATCACCGAAAAAATCTTTGACTGCTTTTTTGCGGGCGTCGTTCCTGTCTACTGGGGTGCTCCTGAAATCGCCGATATTGTGCCGGCGGAGTGCTACATCGACATGCGAAGTTTCGACGGTTACGCCGAGCTGCGCGAGTACCTTCATGGTCTGTCCGATAAGGAGTGGCGCGCCCAGCGGCAGGCCGCGCGCGATTTCCTGGCCTCGCCCGGTTACCAGCCCTTTACATGCAAGGCCTTTGTCGAGCGCATTGTCTCGATGCTGCACGAGGACAGCAAACTCCTCGGGCAGGGCGCTGGCGAGCGCGCCGGTGCCACCTGTACAGAGCCTGCCTAGGGCTTCGTTCGGGTGCCGGCGCGACTGCGAATTTCGCCGCGCAGTTCGAGTATTTTCCGAAGACCGCCTCGCGCCTGGGATCGCGGCAGTTGCCAGCGGTACGTGAACAGCGCCGCGAGAAACGACGACCATGGCAACCGGCATGCGCCGGCGAGGACGAGGGCAAGCGTAGCGACTCTCGCGCGCTGGATGACGCGGCTCGCGACGAGTTTGCGCAGGCTGACGTTGTCGAGGGCAGCCCTCGTTGCGCTCACCTGGCCCAGGACATATCGGCGCATGGCCACGAAGGTCCAGTCCTCAGCTCGATGGGCTTCATGTGCCCGCAGCGCAGCTGGTTGTGCAATCTGTGCTCCGCCGCTAGCGCGCAGGTGGTGATCGAGTATGGCGAAATGAAGTTCGGGTTCCGTGCGCATGCGTTGGTAGGAACGCGAAGCCTGGGATTCCGTATGCCGGTAGCGAATGAGGTGCTCTTCGAGGATGATCAGATCACGGTGGCGGGCGACCCGTATCCACATGTCCAGATCTGACGACACTTGCCAGCGCGCACCATCGAAGTCGCCAACCTCGCGGTAGGTGCTCGCCAAGACCATTGCGCTGGGAGTGACGAGGTGGCGATTCTTGTAGGTCAACAGCGCGTTGAAGATCGTCGCAAATGGCAGCGGTTGACCGCCGGACAGCTCCACGGGCAACTCGAGTCTCGCGTACTCGCGGTTCTCTTCGTCAACCAGTACGTCGAGCGCAAAGACGGCGCCTACCCGGGGGTGTGCAACGAAGGCGGCGACCTGCCTGCTGACGATGTGCGGGTCATAGATATCGTCGGCATGAAAGATCGCGATGAGTGATCCCCGTGCCCGGGCAATTCCGTCGTTGACGTTGGCGAATTGACCCAGGTTCTGCGGCCGCCTGATATAGGTGATCCTATCCAGGTAGTCGCGGGCAATTCCTGCCGTGCCATCCGTGGAACCATCGTCCAGCAGCAGAATTTCGCGCCTTCGGTAATCCTGGGCGAGCACGGACTCGAGGCTCGCGCGCAGGAAGCGCTCACCGTTGTACACGGGGACGATGATGCTGACGAATGGTTGGGTCGATGTGTTCACGCGCTGGGCCTGGCCAGAATTCGTGCGACGATTGCCTCGGCCGCTGCCGCCAGTGGCTGCGGGTCGTAGCCAAGTAGATCTCTGGCGCGTTCGATGCTCACCGCGCGCGACATGCTGGCCTGAGTTGCGCGACGCAGACGCGCGGGGACGGGTACGTGCAACCGGTCGGCCAGTGTCGTAATGCCTTGCGCCGTGATGCGCACGGCACGACCTCCCAATCGAAGCTGCCGCAGGCCGCTCCCGGCTGATCTCGCGAGGAGATCGATCCACTCGTCGAGAAAAATGGCCCGTTCTCCTGCGATGTTGAGGAGAGTACCGGAGGGCAGGGGGCGTGCAATCGCGAGCCGGATTGCCCGGCACAAGTCGTCGACCGGCAGCGGGTGGACCAGCAATCTCGGCGGGGCATGCAGCCACCATTTGCGTTCGAGTATTTCACGCAGGAAGCGGATGCTTGCAGCCCGTTCGTCGGCGAAGACGCCGGTCGGGCGAAGCAGCACGAAGCGCGTGCGGGTTTGTGCGAGCGTGTCGATGACAGCGTGCTCGCCGTCCAGTTTGCTGCGCTCATAGTCCGTTTGCGGGTTCGGCGTGGACGACTCGGTGAAGGGCAGGTCACCAGCGCGCTCGCCATAGACACCCGCGCTGCTCACGTGCACAAAACACTCGACCTGCTCCGCGCGGGCAGCCTCGACGAGATTCTTCGTTGCCAGTACGTTGGCGCGGTAAAGTTCCGCCGCGCTGCCCTCAATTGCACCAGCGAGGTGGACGACGATATTGCAGCCGGCCAGAGCCTGCCCAAGGCGCTGCGGACGATGCAGGTCAACCTGTCGGGTCAGGTTGGCTGATGCATGCGGAGTGGCTTGCCGCGAGAGTGCAACGCCTCGCATGCCGGCGGCTTGCACGTGTCGCAACAGAGCTTTGCCGACGACACCGGTGGCGCCGGTAACTGCGATCTGGCTCATATGTACATAATCACATGCGTCCGCTGAGTGCCATTCGACGATTTCGCAATGACGCCTTTGCGGAGCAATTCTGCCATGTATACTGAATGACTTACGGCGCGCAGTTCGCACGAATCCCGAAGTCCCAAGGGCGTGAGTTTCACCAAGGCAATCATCATCAATCCGCCGAGTCCCGTTGGCTATATGTCGAACAAGGACTCGATGGGCGGGTTTGGACAATTGTATGCCGAGGAGGCGCCGCCTTTCCCGCCACTCGACATGGCCTACCTCGCCGCCTATCTGCGCAAGGATGGTCATGCCGTCGTCGTGCACGATTGTGCGGCCCTAGGCTGGTCGCTGGACGATCTGGCAAAAACGTGCGGGAACGACCGCGAATTCCATGCTGCGCTTGTACTGGTGCGCACGTCGCTACCGACCATCGATGTCGATCTGCAGACCTGTGCGCGACTTGCGGGCATGCAGGACGCAGGTCGCGTTGCCTTGTTCGGTCCGGTGATTCCGTCCCTCCTGAAGCGCATCGAACAGGACCAAACGCTGTCGTTCGTGTTCCTTACCGAGCCCGATCGTCCGGCAGCAGCCTTGATGCGTGGCGAATCCGTCGGGCAAATTCCAGGTATCGGCTATCGCGAAGGCGCTGCCTGGACGCACACGGCTGATCTGCCATTCGAGAAGAACCTCGATGCGCTGCCGTTTCCAGCCTGGGACCTGCTCCCCTACAAGGAGTACGTCATCCCGAAGTCATCGACCTCGGGCAGCGCGCGTTTCCTGCCGATGCTGAGTTCACGCGGTTGTCCGTTCGGCTGCAGTTACTGCCCGTATCCGGTTGGTCAAGGGCTCAAGTGGCGTTATCGATCCGCATCGAACGTCGTTGACGAAATGCAGTTCCTGGTTGAGAAATTTGGAGTCGAATACATCCTGTTTCGCGATCCAATGTTTTCAGCGCAACAGAAGCGGGTCATGGCGATCTGCCGTGAGATCATCGCGCGCGGTATCAAGGTGTACTGGAAATGCGAAACGCGCATGGACTGCCTCGACGATGAGACCATCGAGCTCATGGCCCGCGCAGGCTGTGTCGGAATCAATTTCGGAGTCGAGAGCACTGACCCGGAGATCCAGAAAGGCGTTCATCGAACACCGATTCTTCCCGAGGAATTCGTGGCCAAGGTTGCCTCATGCAGGGAGCATGGCGTCGCCACCTTCGCCTTCTTCGTCATCGGTCTGCCCGGCGACACCTTGAGGACGATCCTCGACTCGATCGAGTTCGCGATCCGGATACGCGCCAACTGGACGCAATTTACGATGGCGACTCCGTTCATCGGCACGCCGATGTACAAATGGGCTCTGAATGAGCGGCTGATCGAGGCCGATTTCTACAAGATCGTCAGCGCCCATGAGCGATCGGTGGGCAACGAGAACCTGACCGGCGCCGACATCAAGCGGCTGCATCGTTTTGCCCGTTTTCTGCAGGATCACATACTCAATCGCCACGGCATTCTGAAGAACGACCGGCGCAAGGGTCTGGCGTACCGATCGCTGAAAGCGATCGCGGATTTCGCAAGCCGATCGGCGGCACTGACGCTTTTTCATGCCGCGCGTTGGCATTTCACGCGCAGCGTCAGTCACAAGCCGCGCGCCGGCCGCAGTGCCTTGCCGCGAAGCGAACCTATCAGGGTTGCCAAATAGCGCTCAGTCTCGTGTAGCGCTGTGCAGCGCCAGATCCTCGAGGAGCCGCATGTAGCGTGCTGCGATGAGTGACCAGTCGTAGTCTTTGGCACGAATCGGCCCCTCGGCGCGCATCCTGGTCCTGGCGTCGGTGTCCTGAAGCAGTCCGGAGATCCCTTCGACGAGGGTCGCAACATGCGCGTCCGGCAGCAAACGCGCGATACCTCCAGCAAACTCCGGGAATGCCGTATTGTCGAGAGCGATCACTGGCGCTCCACAGGCCATGGCCTCGAGCACCGGCATGCCAAAACCTTCATATGCTGACGGATAGACCAGCGCGCTGCATGCGCAATAGGCTTCAGCAATTTCGCGGTGATCTGCGTGTGCGATGGCGACGACGGCATCCTGCACGCCAAGCGCGGCGATGTCAGCGGCAAATGACGTGCCCGGCAGCGCCGTTCCGATCAGCACCAGCTTGTGCGGGAGGTTTCGCATGCGCTTGAGTTCTGCAAAAGCGCGCAGCAGGTTTGGCAAGTTGCGTCGCCGAGTGGGCTTTCCCACGTAGAGGAGATATGGCGTATCCGCGCCCGTAAGTCGTCGTCGCGTCGCGGCCAGTATCGCCGGATCATCCACTGGGTGAAACAACTTCGTGTCCACGCCTTCCGGAATGACGTGAATCGCATCAGCAGGTAGACCGTAGAAGCGAGCCATATCATTGCGACTGTACTCGCTGACCGTGGTAACGACATCGGCAGTTCGCGCACTCAGCATATAGCCGAGTCGCGAACGCAGACGCGCCATGAGCGGAAATACCTCGTGCTGCTCCCGATAGCCCTCGTAGGAGCCATGGTGAGTCAGCAGGGTTGGTGCCCGTTTGACCCAAGGCGAGATGTAGCTCGGGCAGAACAGGACACCGCCCGACCCGTGCGCGCGCGGCAACGTCCACTGTTCCCAGCCTGCGGCCGGCAGCCGCGACGGCAGCACGACCCGCGCAATATTGGCCGGCAGGTCAAAATCAGAGGGCAACGGTTCGGGTGTGTACACGCGAATCGCCGCGAATCCGTGCGGCATTCGCGCGAACTGCGTGATCAGCGCCTCGATCGCGCGGGCGACACCGCCGCGGTTACGCAGCAACCGGATGCCATTGATGCCAAGCACGCCGAGGCTTCCGTGTGGTTCAGAATCTGACATGCTGGCAGGCCTTGCCCGAACCGCTGATGTAACCGACAAATTCACCGATGCCCCACATCGTGAAGAATGCCAACTGCAGCGGACAAGTGAACGCGAATCGCCATCGATGGCGACGCTTGGGGGCGACCGTGCTCACCAGACGCCAGAACAGCAGCAGAGGTACCAGCGGTGCGCCGATCGCACGCAGGGTTCGCAGCGACAGTGATTCCTCCCGGGCGCGCATCCCTGCGAAACAGCGACCGTGGAAAAACCGCGATAGCAGGAAATCCAGCAACGCGATCGGCTTGTTGAGCGAGACACCCATTTCCGGGTCCAGTTGGGGCGTCACCCCTGCCGCAGCCGCCTGCCAGTTGACGAAGGTCTTCCAGAAAATCGCAAATCGGGGTTTGTCGTCATCGAACAGCAGGTCACGCGGGTAGGACACATTACTGCCGGGAATCACCGATGATTCGCCGGCGACCATGGGCAACATGAAATGTCCGTATTCGTTGAAGTAGATGGCCCATTGCGACAATGTCATCGACTCGCCGCGCCAGGGTTCAACGTATCCGCCGACAATTCCGCCGCGCCCTTGCAGCTGGCGTCTTGTCACTGCTTCGACCCAGTCCGGTGCGACGATACAGTACGGGTCTATTACTGCGACAATTGCTCCCGTGCAAGCGGCGATACCCCGGCCCCGCAATTGCGCGACGTTGTTCTCGACCGGGCAGCGCAACAGGCGAACGGATGGATAATCCTGTGCGACGATCGCGGCGGTATCGTCCGTCGAGGCGTCCGCCACGACAATTTCCATGCTCGCCGACTGCTGGAGCAGCAGGGCGTCGAGGCATTTGCCTATCACAGCGGCTGCATTGCAGGTGGCAATGACCACCGAGAGCGTGGATCGGCGATTCTCGATCGTGCCGGTCAAGTCAGTACTCAAGGGTTGGCGGTGCCACCGGGCACGCGCGCGCGTGTCACGAGCGCGCCGCTGCGATAAACGAGCGCGCCGCCGCTTTGCATCACGGCGTGACAGTAACGGCAATATTCGTCCCGCAGCCGCTCGTACTGCGATGTAGCCATTGCATTCAGGTGCTTGCGCGCAAAGCTCGACAGAGTTGCCTGCAGCATCCAGAAGTGTTCCGGATCTGTGATCTGCTCCTGGTGACCATACCATCGCTGGGTGATCGCCTCCATGCCGGCGCTGCGTAACAGTGTTGCCACTGACGCCGCATAATGCTTGCGCCCCTGGGTCCAGCCGGCATGGCCGTCAGCGGCCGGATTGTCGCCGCGGGCTCTCAGGAACGAATCAAGCGACTCCGTGGCGCAGAGGACTGCGCGGCCACGCAAGGCGGCAAACCGGTCGCCGATACGGCGCGCAACGGCACGCGCGCCGGCAACAGAGAGCAACGAGGGCGCGCTGCCAACACCTATGCACACGAGCGCACCGGGCCGCGCCACCCGCATCATCTCGCGCACCGCGCGCTGCGGGTCGGGAAAGTGCCGCAGCGCGTACAACGAGACGATGCAGTCGAATTGTCGATCGGCAAACGGAAGATTCTCGGCATCGCCTTGACGAAACTGCACAATCTGCGGTTGCGGTAATGCCGCTGCAGCAGCGCTTGCCAGCTGCAACATCTGCGCCGACAAATCCAGCCCGATCACGGAATTGGGTCGGCTGTCGGAGTGACCTGCCAGGGACAGGCTGAGCACGCCCGTGCCACAGCCGACATCAAGAACGGCGTCGGAGTTTCGGGCGTTCGCGAATTCGAGCAGGCGTTGCGCGATATGCGTGGTATAGCGACGTGTCAGTTCCTCGAACTGATCGACGACATTGTTGTAACTGTCGGCATCGACAAGCTTGAACGTATCGCCATCTCGCTGCGTCATTCAGTCAACCAAGGCTGCGTATCGGGTCGCCGCCATCCCACTCGCGCGCGGCACGCTTGATGTCGTCAAACAGTGCATGCATCTCGGGTTTCGCGTCGATGATCTCAAGCATGGTGCCTGGCCACAGGACGTCGGTTTCGAGGTAGGCAAAGCGCGAAATCGGCAGCTGACCCTCGACCGCGACCTTGATGCCGGCAGCGCGCGCCGCCGCCATCTGCGCATCGTAGTCAGTGGCGAAGGTTCCGACATGATGCACTCCGCTGCGGCCACGGCGCAGGAAGTCCGCATAGGGTGACGGGTCGGGCCCGGGCACGATGATTTCTACCATGGTTTCGCCGGAGAACGAGAGGGCCGCATGGGCCAGGATATCGCGCCGGTCGGTCGGCTGGTCGTAGACGGTCATCCAGTCGAGCGCCAGCGGCAGCGGAAAAAGAAAGAATGGCCCCACCCCCATAGTTTTGGTCCAATGCTCCACGGCCGGTTCAAGCTCCGGCACGACATACGCAACCTGGAAGATCGGACCGAATAATTTGCTCATCTTGTCCTCCCGCCGGGGTACCAATGCGCCCGCCATCAGTCGACATTGTACGGAATTGGCCGTGACCTGTGCGGCCGCGGCGCGGCAGTGGTTGTTGCGTGTCGCCGTGCTCGTCCTGCTCGCGGGCTGCACCAACGGGCAACAACCAGCGCCGCAACCTGTGGGTGTTGCGACGGCCGGTGGGGAAGCCCAGGACCCTGAGTACATCGGCAGCGCGGCCTGCGCGGGCTGCCACGCGGAAATTGCGCTCGAATGGAAGGCTTCGCAGCATGCGATAGCGATGCAGCCGGCCGGCGAGACGTCCATCCTCGGTGCGTTCGATGGTCGCAGAATTCGCGTTGACGGTTTGCACTATCGTTTCTTCAGGGAGGGGGCTGATTATCTGGTCGAGGAGCAGGTCCGCGACCAACCACCGAGCCGGCACACGGTGCGTTATGCCTTCGGCGTGGCACCCTTGCAGCAATATCTCCTCGAAGGGGTGGGTGGGCGTTTGCAGGCACTGACGATCGCCTGGGATACACGCCAGGCCGAATACGGTGGCAATCGCTGGTTCTCTCTCTATCCTGGGATGACATTGCAACCCGGTGACGCCTTGCATTGGAGTGGCTATCTCCAGAGCGCCAATCTCATGTGCGTCGACTGCCACGTAACGGGATTTCGCAAGAATTTCGATCCCACGACCAACCGCTATGCATCGACCTGGGCCGAGGTTGGTGTCGGGTGCGAAGCCTGCCACGGAGCGGGGTCGTTACATGGCGAGCGATATCGGCAAGCAGGCCTGCAGGTTGACGGTCACCCTGCAGGTGATCATCTGGCGCGGCTCGATGAGCGCAGGGATGTGGTCTGGACAACGGACCGCCTTACACGACAGCCCGTTCGCAGCCGCCCGCGAATCAGCGACAGGGAGATCGAAGTCTGCGCCCGCTGCCATTCCAGGCGAAGTCAGTTGACAGACAGCGCGGGCTCCGCGGGTGAGCTCGAACAGGGCTACCGGACCGCGCTCATTGAGCCGGGGCTTTTTTTCGCGGACGGACAGATGCGCGATGAGGTCTACAACTATGGCTCATTCGTGCAAAGCCGCATGTATGCGGCCGGCGTGACCTGCAGTGATTGTCACAATCCTCACACCGGCAGGATCCGTGCAGAGGGTGATGCGTTATGCGGGCAATGTCATGAATTGCCTCGCTACGCGAGTCGGGACCATCATCTTCATGACCCAGCCTCGGCCGGTGCGCGATGTGTTGCTTGCCATGCACCGACGCGGATCTATATGCAGATCGATGGCAGGCACGATCACTCGTTTCGCATACCACGGCCGGACCGCACGCTATCCTTCAGCGCGCCGAATGCCTGCGACGGCTGCCACGCGCGTCGCGGCGCGAAGTGGGCCGCCGCGCGTCTGCGCGAGCGCTTCGGCCCGCCCAAAGCCGGCCAGCAGTATTTTGCAGAAGCCTTTGCGGCTGCAGATGCCGGCGACAGGGATGCAGTGAAATCCCTGCCTGCCATCGTCGCCGACGGCAAAACATCGGCGCTTGTTCGTGCGAGTGCCCTCGAGCGGCTGGCGAATCTTGGAGCAAGACCGCCGCGAGAGCAGACCCTGCGTCTTGCGGCCGATCCGAACCCACTGTTGCGACGCACGGCCGCAGTCTTTGCATCAACATACCCCGAGGCCTGGCCGATGCTGCTTGGCGACCGGGTTCGCAGTGTGCGTGTGGAGGCGGTTGGTGCCGCCATCGCCGACGGAACGTCATTTGGCGATCTTGCGCGGCTGCCCGGCTTCGATGCGGCGCTCGACGATTATCTTGCGGCACAACGCTTCAACTCCGACCGGCCCGAGGGCTTGGTCAATCTGGGCAATGCGCTGCTGTGGCGCGGCGACCTGGAAGGGGCGGCAACAACGTTTGCCGAAGCATTGCAGATCGATCGCGAGTTCGTTGCCGCCGCTGTCAACCTGGCAGAGGCGCGGCGGATGCAGGACCGGGAGAGCGATGCGGAACGCGTGCTGCGCGATGCCTTGCCGTTTGCCGGCGGGACCGGCGCAGTGCATCACGCTTTGGCGTTGTCGCTGGTGAGACAGGGACGCGTGGCTGAGTCCTTGCCCTACCTGGCTGAGGCCAGCCGGCGTGAGCCGACGAATGTCCGCTTCAGCTATGTGTATGCTGTTGCACTGCACGACTCGGGGCAGGGCGCAAAAGCATTGCAGGTGCTCGGGCGCGCGTTGCGATTGCGCCCCGGCGAGCAACTTCTGCAAGATACGTTGAACTCATGGAAGCAAGGCATTGAATCGTCCCGTCGTTAGATCCGAATCACTGGTATTGCTGATCGCGGGCTACCTGGTGCTGTTCGCCAACCAGACCTGGTGGACGGGCGTGCTCGCGGGCCGCAGCTTTGCCGAAGTCGGCAACTGGTGGTTTGCGCTTGCGCTCGGGATCGCGCTGTCCGCGGTCCATTATGTTCTCTTTGGACTTGTCGCCATTGGCTGGTTCGGACGAGTCGTGCTGAGCATCGCCGTGATCGCCGCTATGGCTATCAACTACTACATGCGCACCTATGGCGTCGTGATAGACCCTACGATGATGCAGAACGTCCTCGCGACGGATGCGCGCGAAGCGTCGGAGTTCATCAGCCGCCAGTCCGTTCTCTCGATCGTCCTGCCGGCCGTGCCGCCACTGTTCTTCATCTGGTGGGTACGTTTCCGGTCGCTACCCTGGGGACGCGCGCTGGCCTGGCGACTGCTCAGCATGTTGATCGCGCTGGTGTTGGCTGCGGCTTGCGTTTTCAGCGTCTATCGGGATTTCAGTTCCTTGATGCGAAACGAGCGCGGCCTGCGCTACCGGGTTACACCAGCGAACATCATTTACGGCACGTTGCACAACCTTTGGGGCCCTGCGGGGAAGCCGGATGGTCCGAGATCAATCGTCGCTGCCGACGCGCGCTTCGTTGGCAGCGAACTTGAGCGACCCAGAGTACTGGTGATCGTAGTCGGAGAGACTGCGCGAGCCGCGAACTTCTCCCTGCTCGGCTATTCCCGCGATACCAACCCGCAATTACTTGCGCGCAACGTGGTCGCCTTCCGTGACGTAACAGCCTGCGGAACGTCGACGGAAGTTTCCTTGCCGTGCATGTTCTCGGCGGTTGACCGGCGCGATTACGACGAGGACAGGATCCGCACCAGCGAAGGGCTGCTCGATGTGCTGGTGCGCGCCGGGTACCGTGTTTTCTGGCGCGACAACCAGTCCGGTTGCAAGGGTGTGTGCGCCAATCCGGCGATCGACTCGAGAACACTGCGGGCAAAGGACAATCCGCAACTGTGCAGTGCCGACGGCTGCAATGACGGCGTGCTGGCCGGTGCGCTCGCTGATATTCTGCACGAACCGTCGGCACGAGTCGCCATTGTGCTGCATATGTTGGGTCAGCACGGCCCGGCCTACTATCAGCGCTATCCACGCGCCTACCGCGTTTTCACACCGACCTGCGATACTGCTGAATTGCGCCGATGCACGCGCGAGCAGGTTGTCAATTCATATGACAATGCGTTGCGCTACACCGATGCCGTGCTCGCCAGCATCATCGACCTGCTTGCGGCGCAACAGTCGCGAATCGACAGTGCGATGCTGTTCGTTTCAGACCATGGCGAGTCGCTGGGCGAGTCGGGGCTCTATCTGCACGGTATGCCCTACGCGATAGCGCCGGACGTGCAATTGCAGGTGCCCATGGTGTTTTGGGCCACGAGCGGATTCATGCAGCTCACGCGGCTCGACGAGAATTGCCTGCGTCAGCGCGCGCAGCAGCCCGCGGCTCACGACAATCTCTTCCACTCGGTGCTCGGCATCCTCGATGTCACCACGACGGCGTACGACCGATCGCTCGATGTATTGGCGAGCTGCCGCAATTCAGCGGACCCCTAGACTGTGTCTTTGAATCGATTCACGCATCTGTGGTTGCCGTGGTCGGTGTATCTGCCGGTATTCCTCGCGCTCACGCTGGGGCACTGGGATTTTCGGATCGCCGAGCACCTGTTCTACGATGCCAGGCTGCAACACTGGCTGGGTACGGGAACCGGTGAGTGGTGGGCCCGCGACCTCATTCATACCGGCGGCGCCTGGATGGTCAAACTGATCGCGGCCGCAACCCTGATCGTGTGGCTGTCGGGTTATCGCATTGCGCGCTTGCGGGATTGCCGGCGCGACGCGGCATTCGCGTTCTTTGGCATCGCCGCGGCGGTCGCGCTGATCGGTGTCATTAAAGCGACCAGCAACATGGATTGCCCCTGGGATCTGCAGCTGTTCGGAGGTGAACGGCCGTTTGTCGGGCTTTTCGAGACGCGTCCCGGGAGCCTGCCTCGCGCGAAGTGCTTTCCGGGCGCACATTCGGGTTCGGCGTTCGCATTGTTCGTGTTCTATTTCATCGCCCGGCAGAACCGCTCGAAATACAGTCGGCAGATCCTGGTAGCGGCGCTGTTGCTTGGGGCGATTTTTGCTTTCGGCCAGCAGGCACGCGGTGCGCACTTCATGTCGCACGACCTGACCAGTGCGATGTTGGTGTGGACACTGCTGTACGGCCTGACGAGCCTACGCTACCGGATGCCCCGTCACCGTCGGCCGCAACACGCACTGGTTAATGAAGAGTCGTAGCGGAAGGGGCGTTCATGCGCCGACTGTGACCTGCGTCCTTCTTTGATGCGGCTGGCGGGCGCAGGATTTTCCTCGCTGTGACGCGTCCTGCGAGGGTCAGACCATGTTACGTCGTGCTGCCGTTCTTCTGTGCGTGCTGATGACATCCGCCTGGATTGGCCAGTCGCTGGCCGATCCCCCGGAATGGGCGCCAGCGCACGGTTATCGCAAGAAGTATCGCGGTTACTCTGGGCAGGAATATGACCGCGATTTTGCGGTACGAAATGGTCGTTGCGATCGCGAGGCGATTGGCGCGGTACTCGGTGGCGTCGCGGGCGGCGTGATCGGCAACCGGGTTGCGGATCCGGACAACCGCGTCGTTGGCACCGTGATCGGCGCCGCCGTCGGCGCGCTGGTTGGCGCCAAGATCGGGCGGGAGATGGATGAGGGCGACCGCGCCTGCATGGGGCACAGCTTCGAGCTGGCCGGTGCTGGCCGACAGGTCGCCTGGCGCAATGCAATCACGGACACGACCTATCTGCTCTCCGCCGGCCCCGTTTCGCGCCGGCGCGACAGCAATTGCCGAAGCTACGTTCTGATCGTACAGCGCGCCGGGCAGAAGACGCGCCAGCGCGGAGTCGCATGCCGAGCCGGGCCCGGGGCCTGGCGTTTGCGTGATGATTGAAATCGCCGTCGGCGGCCCCGTGCGAGGCGAATTCAGTGCAACAGCTGACTCGCCGCCGCGTTGCAGCCGATGGCGGCCGTCGCCAGGCCGATAATCCAATGTAGCGGACTTCGCGGCGCGAATGCGGATTTGAGCCGCCCCGCGAGTGGCAGGGTCGCCACTGCCAGCAGCCCCAGCATGCCGATCAACGAGCCGAGTGCGAAGACCGCGAGGAACAGCAATGGCGAGCGCTCGTGCGCGTGAGGGAGGGTCGCCATGAGCGTCAGGGTCGCGGTTCCAGCCAGGCCCTGGGCAAGACCGACGAGGAAGGAGTTGTGCATAGTCCTTGATCCGCCAGGATTTGCGCCCCGCGACCCATTGCGCGCGCGCCACGCCCGGCGCAGCGTGCTGATGCCAAGCCCAAGCAGCACTGCGGCCATAGCCAATTGCAACAGGGAATCGATGCCAGGTGGAAGTTGCCCGCCCAGCAAGGTTACGGCAATGCCGAAGACAATCAGCATGCCCCCGTGTCCCATGCCCCAGGCCGCTCCATGGTGCAATAGCCGGCCGGCACTCGCGTCCTGCAACGCAAGATTCGACACCGCTGCGATATGATCCGGATCGAGCGCATGGCGCATGCCGATCAGGAAGGCGAGACCAAATAGCGTTAGCATGGTGATCCGTTGCTGAATTGCCAGAATTTTGCCTAATGTTCCTGCGCGTGCCTATATCCGGATGGCGGCGAGTCCTCTGCGCGGTTGCCATGGCGGCGGTACCTGGGGTCGCACTTGCCCACCAGGGCGTCGCGGCAGCCGGGGGATTCCTGTCCGGCTTCATGCATCCGCTCGCTGGGGTCGATCACCTGCTCGCCATGGTGGCGGTCGGGATCTGGGGCGCCTTCCTTGGCGCGCCTCTCATATATCTACTACCCGTGACCTTTCCCTTGATGATGGTGGTTGGCGCCATCCTCGGTATTGCAGGCATTGATCTGCCCCTGATCGAGGCCGGCGTGGCCCTGTCGGTCGTCGCGCTAGGCGCCGCCATTGCAGGGGCATGGCGAGCGCCTGTGGCACTTGCGGTGGCCATCGTGGCGTTCTTCGCAGTCTTTCACGGGTTCGCACATGGCAAGGAGTTGCCCGACGCGGCTGATCCCGCGGCCTATGCGGCGGGTTTCGTGTTGGCAACCGGTGGGCTGCATCTTTGCGGAATTGCGCTCGGGTTGGTTCGCCGATTGTCCTTCGGAGCGCCATTGCTGCGCGGCGCTGGTGTTCTGATCGCCGCGCTCGGCATCTGGATACTGCTCAGCCGTGTCTCGCCGGCCTGACAGTCGTGCCGCAGGCACTGCGTTGCTCGGCGCAGCCTTCGCGTACACGCCCCTGGCCCAAGCGCATGCCATGGGCAGCGGCGCAGGCAATCTGTGGGGCGGCGTCGTGCATTTCTTTACGAGTGCGATTGCCATCGCAACCGCGATCGGGTTCGGTGCACTGATTGCGCGATCGAAGGACGACGTGGTCGTGCTTGCGCTGGTCGTTGCCGGAGTCGCCGCGCTCATTGCCGGATGGTCCGGCCTGCAGTTGTCGCTGCAATGGCTCGCTGCGGTACTGACGGCGCTCGGGTTGCTGTGTGTGCTGGGCACCGCACCCGGCCGGGCGCTCCTCATGGTGCTTGCGCTCATAGCCGGGGGTTGCGTTGGCATTGCAAGCCGACTGGATGTGGCCGGCGTCGTTCCTGCACTGGGTGTTGCCGTCGGATTTGCAGCGACCAGCGCGTGGTCGATGGAACTCGTGTCACGTGTGGGTGCGCGCTTGCGCTACACCGGCAATGTCGTCGGCGCATGGGTGGCCGCCCTCGGCCTGCTGCTCTGGGCGCTCGCGTTGTCCGGTTTCATGGATCCGCGCTAGAGCAACAGACCTTGGTTCGGGGTAAATTGCGTCCATGCTGACTCATCGACCCGCCAGTCTCGAGCGTTGCTATCGAATTTCTGACCTGCGATCCCTTGCGCAGCGTCGGTTGCCACTTGCAATGTTCCATTACATCGACGGCGGCGCGGACGATGAATGGACACTACGCAGGAATACGGCCGCGTTCGACGACTACCAGCTCCTGCCAACGCAGTTGCGGGATGTCTCGGCCATCGACCTCGGAACGCAACTGCTTGGACGGCGGATTGAATTGCCGTTTTTCCTCTCGCCGACCGGCATGTCGCGCCTTTTTCATCATGAGGCCGAGACCGCGGTGGCGAGAGCTGCGCAGGCTTTCGGTACCTATTACTCGCTGTCCACGATAGGCACGACGTCGATCGAATCGATCGGTGCGATGGGAAACCAGGCGTGGATTTTCCAGATCTACATTCTGAAGGATCGAGAACTGACCCGGGAGTTCGTCGTGCGCTGCAAAGCGAGCGGCTGCCACGCGCTCGCATTGACCGTCGATACGCCGCTCGCAGGGAATCGTGAGCGCGACCATGTGACTGGCATGCAGATGCCGCCCCGGTTCACATGGCGCAGCCTGGCGAGTTTCGCTACGCACTTCTCCTGGACCTGGAACCTGCTGCGCCACCCGGATTTCCGGCTGGCCAACGTGGCGCATCGTGTCGATGCGCTTGCAGCGACTTCGATGTCCCTGATCGACTATGTCAACGGCCAGTTCGATCGCAGCGTAGACTGGGATGATGTCGCATGGCTGATCGAGCAGTGGCAGGGACCCTTCATCATCAAGGGCGTCCAGTCGCCCGCGGATGCGCTGCGCGCCGCAGATGTTGGCGCGAGCGCGATCATGATTTCCAATCATGGCGGCAGGCAGCTCGAGTCGGCGCCGGCGCCCGTCGACTGCGTTGCGCCGATTCGCGATGCCGTGGGCGATCGGCTTGAACTCATCGTCGACGGCGGCATACGCCGCGGAACGCATATCCTCAAGGCCCTGGCGCTGGGGGCCGATGCCTGTTCAATTGGCCGAGCCTATCTGTACGGATTGGCAGCTGGCGGCCATCTCGGCGTACTGCGCGCGCTGGAGCTGCTGAAGTCAGAACTCGCGCGCGACCTCGCGCTCCTTGGATGCGCCTCGATCGCTGATCTCAAGCCCGAGCATGTGCTGCGCCTGCGGCGCTGAGTCGGGCCGCAATCGCGAGAGCGCCGCAAGCACTGGGCTATGGCTGGCGCAGCGCCGGGCGCGCAATCGCATTGGCCATCACCGAGCAGATCAGCATCACGGCGGTCATGGGTACGAGGCTGCCGTCGTACAGCAGGCCGCTCACCCATCCGAATAGACCGCCAGCCGAATAGACGGCAGTCATTTGCACGGCCGCCGCGCTCCCGGCGAGCTTTGAAAAGTGCTGCAAATACTGGGCGGAGCCGGACGGGCTGATGATGCCCTGCATTGCGAGCAACAGGAAGATGCACGGCAGTACGTTCCACACCATCGCGCGGCCGCCAATCACGAGCACAAGCAGTAGCGTTGCGACCACCAGCTGGCAGGCAAGTGCGTGTCGCATGAGTCGTGCCGCACTCTGTAGCGTCAGGAAGCGCCGCGCGATGAGTGCGCCGCCGATGAATCCGGTTACGCCAAATGCAAAGACCATCGCAAACGACTTCGGACCCAGGCCCAGGGTCTGCATGTAAAGGAACGCAGAGTTGGTCAGATAGACCATCATCACGCTTGCCGAAAAGCCGAGAGCCATGACCAATCGCGATGGCAACCGGCGTCCGTCAACCTGTCGACTGAGAACGGCGACGCATTGGCGAAAGATGGTAAGCAGGTTCAGATTGCGCCAGCGACCGGCATGGGTTTCGGGGAATGCGAGCGCCCACCACAACCCCATGACGGTCCCGTAGATTGCCTTGGCGACGAATATGCTTCGCCAGCCAATGCTCATCAGCAGCGTGCCCGCGGCAGGAGCCAGGAGTGGCGCCGCCAACATGATCACCGTGACAGTGGCAAGACGGCGGCCCAGTACGGCAGGATCATAGATGTCGCGCACGAGCGCCAGACAGGCGACCGAGGAAAAGCCGACGCCGAGAGCCTGAATCGCCCGCAACCAGGTGATCGCCTCGATATTCGGCGCGGCGACCACGAGCAGGCACGCAGCGACATAGATTCCAAGGCCCGTGAGTCCAATGCGCTTGCGACCTACCTGATCGGACAGCAAGCCACCGAAGAACTGGCCAATCGCATAGCCTATGAGAAACGAACTGATGGTATTGTTGACCTTGACGATTGCGACACCGAGTTCGGCCGCCATTGTCGGAATGGCCGGCATGTAGATGTCCATGGTGAGAGCGCCCATCGCCGCAAGCGCGCCGAGGAACGGCAGGGTGGACGGCGATTCGGCGATTCGCTGGCGGGCAGGGCTCGTGGGCAGGGTGTTCAAGCGCTCGGTTCGTTCAGGGTCGTGCAGGATTCAACACTTTGCTGGGGGTATCGTATATGGATCTGTCAGGGCGCATCCGCCGGATTGAGGACCGGGATGCGATCCGCCGACTGGTTGCGGATTATTGCAAGGTCGTGGACGACCGTGATCTCGCGGCACTGACGGCATTGTTCGCGCCTGATGCCGTCATGAAATCACGTGACGGTGTCATGAATGCTCGCGGTCGCGGCGCAATCGCCGAAATGTTCAAGGGACGTTTTGCGGTCCTCGGTCCGACATTTCACTATACACATGATGTCGCGATCGACCTGTCCGACGATGCGCCGGATGAGGCGTCTGCGCTTGTGAGCTCTCATGCCGAGGTGTTTCGCACGGGCGTAGCGATGATCGCGGCCATCCGCTACCACGACCGCCTCGTACGACTCGATGAGCGGTGGCATTTTGCCGAAAGGGACCTGGCGTTTTTCTACTATGTCCCCTGCCGCGAATACGAACAAGCGATGGGCAGCAGATTGCGAATGCGGGCCTATGGTGATCAGCGACCCGCCGACTGGCCAGAGACGCTCGCGACCTGGAAGACCTATCACGGTGACTGATGGTGCCGGCGATGGCGCGATGCGGCTGTTTTTTGCCATCTGGCCAGATGCAAAGGAGCAACATGCGTTGCTCGCCGAGGCCAAGCGTTCACTTGAGGCGACGCAATGGCGCGGCCGCTGGCAGGATCCGAACAAGCTGCACCTGACGCTGCAGTTTCTTGGGAGTCTGCCGTGCCAGTTGATGGCGGAACTGATGGCTGCGGCCGGGCGTCTGCTGTCGCAAGGCTGGCCTGCGGCCCGCGCGGCATCAGCGCAACTGCGACTCGATCGGCTGGAATACTGGCCGCGCAGCAAGGTACTTTGCGCGACGGCCTCGCATCAGGAGCATGTCCAGGCGCTCCACGAGCGGTTGGCGCCACTGCAGGCGCAGTTTGGCCGAGCCGCTGACCCGCAACGTTTTCGCGCGCATGTCACTGTCGGTCGAGGCGAGTCGCCAGCGGACCTCGACGCGCTCGATCCGCTCCAGACGGTCACCTGGGGCATGACAAGGATCGCGCTCGTGCGCAGCGTATTCGTCCCGATGCACGCCTATGTGGTGCTCAGGCAGTGGCAGCCGGGAGCACCGGCGGGAGATCCGGCCTAAAGCACTTCACCAGCGAGAAACTCCATGTTGCGCACGGTGTCCTCAAAGCGCGGCAGCGCGTTGATGAGCAAGGTCGTGGCCGGCGAGGCCTTCCAGCGCGCGAGATTCTGGCGAACATGATCGGCCGGACCCACCAGGGCCAGGGAGTCGGCCAATTCGTCGGGCACGGCGGCGACGGCCTCTGCCTTCTTGCCGGTCAGCCACAGGTCCTGGATCTTCTGTGCTGCCTCGCTGTAGCCACTGCGCTCGATCATGCGTTTGTGAAAATTCTCCTCCCGGGAGCCCATGCCGCCAACGTACAAGGCAATGTGCTGCTTGACCGGAACCAGTGCCTTGGCAAGATCATCGGCGAGCGATGCGCTCACGGTGGCCAGTATTTCGAATCCGGCACGCGCCGCGGCAAGCTGTTCCGCGAACATGTCGAACCGTTCCGGTGGCATGAGGATAGGAAACCAGCCGTCGAATTCACTGGTCGCAAGCGCGACGTTTTTTGGCCCTTCGGCTCCCAGAAACACCGGGATGTCCTTGCGCAAGGGGTGGGTGATCAGCATCAATGGCTTGCCGAGACCGCTTGCATCCTCGCCGCGATAAGGCAGCGCATATTGTGCGCCGTCGAAAGTAACGGGTGCCTCACGCGCCATGACTTGGCGGAATACGGCGAGCCATTCGCGCGTACGCTCGAGAGGGCGGCGAAATCGTTGCCCGTACCAGCCTTCCACCACCTGCGGGCCCGATACCCCGATGCCGAGGCAAAGGCGACCCTGTGAAATATGATCGAGCGTCATCGCAGTCATCGCCGCGCAGGCCGGGGTGCGCGCGGATATCTGCATGATCGACGTGCCGAGACGGATGCGGCTCGTTCGCGAGGCGATCGCCGCGAGCGGAGTGAACACATCCGAACCGTAGGCCTCGGAGGTGCACACCATGTCGAAACCAAGCGCTTCGGCCCGCTGCGCCAACTCGATGAATCGATCGATGGGCCTGGTGCCCCAATAGCCAAGCTGAAGACCAAGTTTCACGACGCAGTACCTCGAATGATGCGCCTGCGCTCAGGTCTTGCAAGACAAGCTGTCGCGAAGGGCGGTGCGGTAGTGTTGGGCGGACTTGGGCACAAATGATAACCTGACGGCCGTGATTGTCGACCAGGCCAAAGGCCATGACACCCGGAGACAAACAGTGATTGCAATTGCGGTGCGCGCCTCGCTAATCGTTCTCCTCTCGGCCGGTCTCGGCATGTTGTGGGCGGCCACTCCGCCGCAGCAGTCCAAGGAGGATCAGGAAGCGGCAGCTTTTCGCGCCTCCATGGATGCCGGCAAGGCGGGCGTGGATCGGGATGCACTGCCTGGGGCTGCCATCTACCGCGAGCGCTGCAGTTTCTGCCACGAGGGACAGGCTGCCAAGGCGCCTGCGCGAACGTTCCTCGAGCTCATGACGCCCGAGGCGATACACGGCGCATTATCCGCGGGCATCATGAAGATCCAGGCTGCGGGTCTTGACGATGAGCAAATGCGCCAGGTCGCGGAGTATCTCGCGGGGCGCGCTTTCGGCGGCCCGGCGCCGGCTGCATTGCCTTCCTGTCAGGGTGCGGCGGCGCGATTCGATCTGCGCCGTCCAGCAAGAATCGAAGGTTGGGGCTTTACGGCGGACAACAACCATTTCATTCCTGCCGAGGTCGCAGGACTTGCGGCGAAGGATGTGTCCCGCCTGAAGCTCAAATGGGCAATCGCTTTCCCTGATAGCGTGCGTGCGCGTTCCCGCCCGACTTTCGCCTATGGCGCGCTCTACGTTGGTAGCCAGGACGGTACCGTCTACGCGCTCGACCAGAAGACCGGCTGTGTCCGCTGGACTTTCAAGTCCAGTGCGGAAGTGCGCACCCCAGTAGTCATTCCGCGTCAACCAGGTCGCAAGCCGCTCGCGTTCTTTGGCGACTTGATCGGTCGTGTCTATGCGGTCGAGGCGTTGACCGGCAAGGAAGTCTGGAGAATCAAGGCCGACGATCATCCAAATGCGACGATCACGGGTTCACCGGTGTACCGTAATGGCGTGCTCTATGTGCCGGTATCCTCGCTGGAGGAAGCGTCGGCCGATCCGTCCTATCCCTGCTGCACGTTCCGGGGCAGCGTGCTCGCCTTGCGCGCTGCGACGGGCGATCAGCTCTGGAAGACCTATTCCATCGAACAGGCGCCGAGGGAGGTCGGCGAGCGGCCCTCGGGTGTGAAGGTATTCGCTCCCTCCGGCGCGGCGATCTGGAACACGCCGACCCTGGATGCCAAACGCGGTCTGCTGTACGTTGGTACGGCCAACAACTATTCCCGGCCGACGACCGATACCAGCAATTCCGTCATGGCCATGGATCTCGAATCGGGCGCCGTGCGCTGGCACTGGCAGATCGTCAAGGACGACGCCTGGAACGTCGGCTGCATGATCGGCAATGATTCATGCCCGGAGGATCCGGGCCCCGATTACGACATCGGCTCCGGAACCATGCTGGCGCGCATGGCAAATGGCCGCGACCGCATCATCGTGGGACTCAAGAGCGGCATGGCGGTTGCCATCGATCCACAGAGCCACGACCGCAGCATCTGGGCGACGCGCGTCGGCCGCGGTTCGATCCAGGGTGGCATCCAGTTTGGCATGGCTTACGATGGCAAACGCATCTATGTGCCAATCGCCGACATGGCGAATGCGATGGACGCTTCATCCGCGGCGCGGGATGCCGCGGCAGGTCCGCCGCGACCCGGGCTTTATGCGTTGAATCCCGAGAATGGCGAGGTGCTTTGGTCCTCACCGGCGGACAACGTCTGCGGTGAACGCCAATTCTGCGATCCCGGCATCCTCGCGTCGATTTCTGCGATGCCGGGCGTGATCTTCGCTGGTCACATGGATGGTCGAGTCCGCGCCTATGATTCGACAACGGGCCGGGTGCTATGGCAGTTCGACACGAGCGTCGAAATGACGACTCTGTCGGGCGCCAAGGCACGCGGTGGCACGATCGGCGGCGGCGGCCCGGTGGTTTTCGATGGCATGCTCTATACCAATTCTGGCTACGGGCTTTACTTCCATCTTCCAGGCAACGTCCTGGCGGCGTTTTCCGTCGATGGCAAGTAGCAGGCCGGTTGTGCCGATGCCGGGGGGATGACTCGTGCCTGGATTGTATTTCGAGGAATTTTCGCCTGGTCAGGTCATTCGGCATCCCATACGCCGGACAGTCACCGAGGCGGACAACGTTTTCTTCACTGCGCTCACGCACAATCCTGCGTTGCTGCACCTGGACGAGGAATACTGCCGAAATGAAACCGAATTCGGTCAGCGTATCGTCAATAGCGCATTCACACTCGGCCTGATGGTTGGAATCTCGGTGGGCGAAACGACGCTCGGTACGACAGTTGCCAACCTTGGCTGGGACGAAGTGCGGTTTCCAAAGCCGGTCTTTCATGGCGACACCTTGCGTGTCGAGACCGAGGTTCTCGAATTGCGCGCGAGCGCATCCCGTCCGCAAAATGGCATCGTCATTTTTCTGCACCGTGCCTACAACCAACGCGATGTCATGGTCGCGACCTGCAAACGAACGGCCCTGATGTTGCGCCGGCCGACGCCATGAGCGCACGCTCACTGCTGTTCGTCCCGGGAGACAGCGACCGCAAGCTCGCCAAGGTTGCCGCCGCCGGGGCCGATCTCGTCATCCTCGATCTCGAAGACGCGGTCGCCGCCGACCAGAAACCCGCCGCGCGCCAGCGCGTACGCGAATTCATCGCGGCACAATCGCAACAGTTTGCCGCGTCACTGTGGGTGCGAATCAATCCGCTCGAAACACCCGAGGCATTGCTCGATCTGGTCGCGGTCATCGCCGCGGGACTCGACGGAATCATGCTGCCGAAAGCCCGCGATGCCAACGACATCAGGCGCCTCGGGGCCTACCTTGATGTACTCGAAGTCGAGCGCGGCATGGAGCGAGGCGCAACCCGCATACTTCCAATCGCGACCGAAACCGCGGAAGCCATGTTCTCGCTCGGCAGTTTCGCAAGCTGCCGCGCGCGCCTCTATGGCATCACCTGGGGTGCCGAGGATTTGAGCGCGGCGCTGGGTGCCAGCGGCAACAAGGAGCCTGACGGGCGCTGGACCACGCCCTATCAGCTGGCACGCAGCTTCTGCCTGTTCGCCGCTGGCGCGGCGCGTGTAGCGGCCTTTGATACGGTATTCGTCGATGTCAGGAACGCCGATGGGTTGCGCTCATCCTGTGCGGATGCACGCCGCGATGGATTTTCCGGAAAGCTCGCAATTCACCCGGATCAGGTGGCGATCATCAACGAGGCCTTCCTGCCGAGTGCCGCCGAGCTCGCACAAGCACGCCGGATCGTGGCGCTGTTTGCCGCCAACCCCGGCAGCGCGGCTCTTACGCTCGATGGACAGATGGTCGATATTCCACATCTCAAGCAAGCCGAAAAAGTGCTGGCGCGGGCGGCCCACTCGGGGTCATGAAGTAGGTTCGCGTTTCAAACTCACCTGGCGTGCTCACGCAACTGCGGGAAACCGGAGAAGCTCTGTGACGAAAACAATCAAGCGAAACATGGCAATATTTGTCATGTCGGCGGTCAGTGCTTTCTTGTCCGCCCCCGACGGGCAGGCGGCTCACGTCAGTCGCCCCGCCAAATCAACTACGATTGCGAGCGATCCGAAGATCGCCAGGGCCTTGAAGCGGACCCGAATTCTGGTCGTGGGCTCGACCGGCCGCAATGGCAGTGCCATCGTTGAGGCTCTGGAGGCGGCCGGCGCGACACCCCGAGCCATGGTGCGGGACCTGGCCAAAGCGAAGGAAAAGGCGGGTCCGGGTGTGCAGCGCGACTGGGTGGTCGCCGATTTGCGTGACCCGGTCTCGCTCGATGCAGCGCTGAAGGGCGTGCAGGTGGTGATCAATGCCGCTGCAACGACGCAACTGCAGGGCGACAACGACACCGCAGCGGTGGATCGCGAGGGGACTCGCAACCTGGTCGGGGCAGCGAAACGTGCTGGCGTGAAGCGCATCGTGTTCATCACAGGTATGAGCGTCTATTCGCCACCGCCCAACATGCCGCCGCCGTTTCTGAAGGCCTTCGGCGACAAGCGCGAGGCAGAGAAGATTCTGGCCGCGTCGGGCATTGAATACGTCACGCTGCGACCAACCGGTATCCTGGCGCGGCCTGCAGGTGCGTGGAAGATCAGGCTCGCGGCGTCGTCCACCTACAAGGCAAAGGCCGAGGAACTGGTCATGCGAACGGCCGAATCGCTGCCTCCTCCCGATGCACCACCGCCGCCTGGAACCATTGCTCGAGCCGACCTTGCAGAGGTGGCGATTGTGAGCGCGGTCGAGCCGCGCGCCCGAAACCGCGCGTTCATCGTGACCCAAACGTCCGAACCACGTGGCAGGTCAGATTGGCGCGATCAGCTAGCGAAAATGCCTGGCGATTGAGCGGGCGTCTTTGCATGGCAAGTTGAGACTTGTTCCGCAGCGAAGCGGCGGGGCGAGGGTGCCCGGCGTAATTGCGTCCGCAGGTTTGATTTGGCAGTGTCTGTCAGGAGAACCGGCCAGGGCGACTCGGTTCATGATTTTTGGTCAAAGTCGGAAATTACTTAAGAAAATATTAATAACTACTTGATCAAATAAACTCATGGCGCCAGGAGAGGACTCGAATTCTCCCTCTAAGCTATTGATTCGAAAGAGATAAGTCTTTCGATCTCGCTGGGTTACCCAATGTGTTACCCATGCAAATGCACCCTTCGAGGTACGGTAAAATACCGTATACTTGGGGCCTCAACTGGAGGCTCCCACCCATGGCAAGTGCAACGCGATTCGACCTCAAACTCGACCGGGACGAGAAGGATCTGTTCGCCGAAGCGGCAGCCCTGATGGGTACCACAATGGCAGGGTTCGTCCGTACGGCTGCGAAAGAGAAGGCGCGGGCGCTGATCGAGCAGGAGCGGCGCATCAACCTGTCGAACCGAGATTTCGCAGCTGTGACGGCCGCGGTCAAGCGTGCCTTCGAGCCGAATGAAGCGCTTCGACGCGCGATCGAATCCGCGCGCACATCCGTGCGCCGTGCTTGAAGAAGAGCGCCTCGATACCGGGATCCACGACTGCGCGGGATTCGATTGCGGCGTTCCTGCGCTCAACGACTATCTGCGCAAGTTTGCGAGCCAGCATCGGCGACGCGGCGTGTCACAGACCTTCGTGCTCGTCGATGACAGCGCGCCGACCGAGGTACTCGGCTACTACACGCTGAGCGCAGCGCAGCTTGAAGCGGAGTCACTCAGCGATGCGGAACGCAAACGGCTGCCTCGCTATCCGATCCCATGTATCCGAATGGGGCGTCTCGCGGTTAACCGGGCGGCGCGTGGCAGGGGTTACGGCAGGCTGCTGGTCGGTCTGGCGGTCGAACGCTGCCTCAAGGCGCGGCAGGAAGTGGCGGCCCATGCGTTGGTCGTCGACGCCAAGGACGAGAGCGCAGTGAGTTTCTACCTGCACTACGGGTTCAGATCCTGTCGCGATGCGCCGCAGACCTTGTGCCTGCCGCTCTGAGCTGCTTTCTCCCGCGATATCAGTGATGTCGGTGTTCGTCCTTGGCCGAGTTCTTGCTGTCCTGGACCACTGCCTCGACGTTCACGCTACCCGCTCGCTCGAATCTCCGCATCACAGGGTGGTCTCTCCTGACACGACCTGGACAGCGCGGAGAGGGCAAAACAGTTTGGAATCAGGACGTTATGGAACGCGATGGAACGCGATGGAACAGTGATATGGTGCCCAGGAGAGGACTCGAACCTCCACGGGGGTTACCCGCTAGTACCTGAAACTAGTGCGTCTACCAATTCCGCCACCTGGGCAGGTGGGCGGCGCAATTTACGCAGCCGCCGCAAGAGTGTCAAATGGCGCATGCAACGAAAGAATAGCCGCTCCAAGCGTCGCGGCCGCAATGACTCCGGAAGTCGCAAACGGGTTGCCGGTCGGCGCAATCCGCCTTCGAACACTGCCAGGACTCGTGCCGGGGTCGCCGGGAAATCCCGGGCTGCGCTCTCCGGTGCGACAGTACGCGGACGTTTGATTACCCGACGTGGCGACTTTGGCTTTGCGCGGATCGAGGACTCCAACGAAAGCGCCTATATCGGTCGCGACCAGATCGGCGCGCTCATGCGCGGCGATTTGCTGGAGCTGCGCCTCAGGCGCGATGGCCGGGACCGGCTGTCGGCCGAGGTGCTGCAGGTGCTCGAGCGCGGCACGACATCGTTTCTCGGTACCGTCGAAATCGAAGGCCGCGGTGCCTTTGTCCGCGCGGTCGACCGTCGGCTCGGCCTGCGCGCGGTCCTGTCGCCGGCACAGCTGCAGGGTTGCGTCAGCGGCGATTGGGCGATCGCGCGCATCACGCGCTATCCGCAGGCGCAGCGCCTGGCGCAGGCGAGCATCGTGCGTCGCGTCGATCCTGAGAACGCGTTGGAGCTTGCGTATGCCGCTGCTGGCGCGCGCTATGAACTGCCGGGAGATTTCGCCGGCGAGGTCCTGGCCGCCGCGGAGCACTTCGGGTCGGCCGTCGACCCGAACGAAGTGCGACGTCGGCGCGATCTGCGAAGTCTGCCGCTCGTAACCATCGATGGCGCTGATGCGCGCGATTTCGACGATGCCGTTTTCGCCGAAGCCAACGCTGGCGGCTTCAGGCTGGTCGTCGCCATCGCGGACGTGAGCTATTACGTGCGGCCGGGCAGTGAGCTCGATCGCGAAGCGCAGGCGCGTGGTACGTCGATTTATTTTCCTGAGCGGGTCATCCCGATGCTCCCGGCGCACCTCTCCGATGGGCTTTGCTCGTTGAAGCCGGACGAAGATCGCCTGTGCATGGTCGCCGAGATGCAAGTCAGCCGCGGCGGCAAGCTTACAGCGGCCGAGTTCTATCCTGGCGTCATGCGTAGCCACGCACGACTGACCTACGACGAAGTGCATGCAGCGCTCTTCGAGCGCAAGACGGCCGCGCGCGATCGACTTGGCATGCTGGTCGATGCCCTGGAACCGCTGGTCGAAGTGTATCGGGCGCTGCTGAAGGCGCGCCGCGCACGCGGCGCGCTCGAATTCGAAGCGCGCGAGGCGAAATTCCGGTTCGATTCCGCACGTCGGTTGCATGCGATCGAATTGCGTGGCCGCAACGAAGCGCACTGCCTGATCGAGGAGTGCATGATCCTCGCCAATGTCGCCGTTGCACAGAGAATCGCCCGATCGGGCAAACCGGGAATTTATCGTGTGCACCCGCAACCCGATGCCGACCGGCTCGACAACCTCCTGCAATTGCTCGCCGCGCTGGGGCTTCCCGCCGAACTGCCCGAGGAAGTGCGCAGTCGCGACCTCAAACGCCTGGTGGAGCGGCTGGGCAAGCGCCCGGAGCGGCCGTTCGTCGAAACCCAGGTGATCCGCTCGATGGCACAGGCGGTATATCAGCCGCAGAACATCGGCCACTTCGGCCTGGTCCTTGGCGCCTATACGCACTTCACTTCGCCCATCCGACGCTATCCGGACCTCATCGTGCATCGCATCCTGCGTTCGTTGCTCACGGAGGATGATCCCCAGGCACGGCGTTATTCCGCTGCCGAGCTTGCGGCCGCGGGCACGGTCTGCTCGGAACTCGAGAAGCGCGCGGATGGCGCGAGCCGCTATGTCGATACCTTTCTGAAGTGTCACTACCTCGTGGAGCGCATTGGCCAGACTTTCGACGGGCTGATCACCAGCGTGGTCGAGTTCGGCTGTTTCGTGGAACTGCTCGAGCTCGGCGTGGACGGGCTGTTGCATCTGGATACCTTCGATGACCGCTCCTACCAGATGCACGCCAGCGGACACGCCTGGATTTCCCCTGGCAGCCGCCGTGAGCTCGCCATGGGCCAGCATTTGCGCGTGCGTGTCCTGCGCGCGAATCCCGTCGAAGGGCAGATCGATCTGGAGCTGGCTTGAGCGCAGATCGCTACGTCCACGGCGTGCACGCAGTGCGTGCGCTGTTGTCCCGCAGTCCGGGCCGCGTGCAGGAATTGTTGCTCGCCGAGACGAGAAACGACACGCGCAGCGCCGAGTTGCAGGCCCTGGCGGTCGCGGCGGGAGCTCGCCTGCAACGCATTTCCCTGGCGCAGCTCGATCGGCTGAGCGGCGAAGGCGTGCACCAAGGGGTCGCAGCGCGGGTCGCGCCGCTCGAACCCTGGCGCGAGGAAGACCTTCTGCAGGCGATAACAGCGCATCCGCGCCCACTGGTCCTGGTGCTCGATGGTGTCCAGGATCCGCACAATCTCGGCGCCTGCTTGCGCACGGCCGACGCCTGCGGCGCCCTGGCCGTGGTCGTTCCGCGCGACCGGGCGGTCCAGGTCAACGCAACCGTTAGAAAAGTCGCGGCGGGAGCCGCCGAAACGACGCCGGTGGTGAGCGTGACCAACCTGGCGCGTCACCTCGAGCTCTTGAAGCAGGCTGGCTGCTGGATTTATGGCGCCGATGCGTCGGCGGCACAGGCTGCCGCGAGCGCGGATCTGCGCGGCGCCGTCGCGCTGGTCCTGGGAGCCGAAGGCAGGGGTTTGCGCGAATTGACCCGCAAGCGCTGTGATGGCCTGCTGCGGTTGCCGATGCGAGGCACCGTGGAGAGCCTGAACGTGTCGGTGGCAGCCGGCATGCTGCTTTACGAGGTGTTGCGCCAGAGGGAGCGATCCGAACCTGCGGCCGGACCCTGAACGGCTTGCCCCCGGGAGCGCTCATCGGGTATCCTCGCCGCCCTTTCGCGACGGGCTGGCCGTTGGCCGCCCTACGCTCCTTGCTGCACCGGCAAGCGCCTCTGCCGGGCAGCTTCATGACCATAAGGAGGAACCATGAGGCACTATGAGATCGTATTCCTGGTCCATCCGGATCAGAGCGAGCAGGTTCCGGCCATGCTCGAGCGTTACAAGGGCCTCATCGCCCAGGGTAACGGCACCGTGCATCGGCTCGAGGACTGGGGGCGCCGCCAACTCGCTTTCCCCATAGCCAAGGTGCACAAGGCGCACTACATCCTGATGAATGTCGAGATCGACGCCGCGACGCTTGCCGAGCTCACCGGCGCCTTTCGCTTCAGCGACGCCGTGCTCAGGCACCTGGTCGTCAAGATGGACAGTGCCGTCACCGAGCCTTCGCCGCTCGCCAAGTCCGACGAGGACGATGGTGGGCGTCGTGAGCGCCCGCGCTTCGATCGCGACGATGACGATGACGCCAGCATCGGCGACAGCAATTGAGACGAGGCAAGAAAGTCATGGCACAGAACAGCCGTCAATCCAGATTCTCCCGTCGCCGGCGCTTCTGCCGGTTCACTGCCGAGAATGTCACCGAGATCGATTACAAGGATCTCGCGACGCTCAAGAGTTTCATCACCGAGACCGGCAAGATCGTGCCGAGCCGCATCACAGGCACGCGTTCGTTCTATCAGCGCCAGCTAGCAACCGCGATCAAGCGCGCACGCTATCTCGCGTTGTTGCCCTATACCGATCAGCACTGAGGTAGCACCATGGAAGTCATACTGCTGCAGAAGGTGGCCAACCTCGGCAACATCGGCGACAAGGTCAGGGTCAAGTCGGGCTATGGCCGCAATTTCCTGCTGCCGTCAGGCAAAGCGACTTTGGCAACAGCCGCGAACATTGCGCGATTCGAAGCGCAGCGCGCGGAATTCGAGCGACTCGCGCGTGAGGCGCTCAGCGAGGCGAGCGAGCGGGCTGCCGCAATGAAAGACCTGCGGCTGACCATCGAGGCAAAGGCCGGTACCGAAGGACGGCTGTTTGGCTCCATCGGCACCAGCGATATTGCCGAGGCCTGCAGTGCCCAGGGCTTCAAAGTCACGCGCAGTGAAGTACGCATGCCCGATGGCCCGATCCGCATGGTCGGCGAACACAATGTCGACCTGCATCTGCACACGGACATCGACGTGCCGATCGCCGTGATCGTCGTGCCGATCGAATAGGCAGGTCCGCGTGGCGGGGCAGCCCAAGCTACGCCGCGACACCGGCGCAACGGCGCCGCTCGCGACACCGCCGCATTCGGTGGAAGCCGAACAGGCGGTGCTGGGCGGTCTGTTGCTGGACAGCAAATCCTGGGACGACGTGGCCGATGCCGTCGTGGCCGAGGACTTCTACCGGCCCGATCATGGCCTCATTTTCACGGCGATTGGCCAGATTGCTGGCGCCGCCAAGCCCGCCGACGTCGTCACGGTCAGCGAGGCGCTGGCGCGCCAGGGCAAGCTCGAGGAAGCGGGCGGGCTCGGTTACCTCGGCACCCTCGCACGCGACACACCGACAGCCGCCAACGCGCGCCATTACGCGGAAATCGTACGGGAACGTGCGCTGCTGCGCCGCCTGGCCCATGCGGGCAACGAAATCGCGGCATCCGTGGTGCGCAATGAAGGCGAAACCGCCCGAGAGCTCGTCGACCGTGCCGAGCAGCGTGTTTTCGAAATTGCCGACAGCGGACTGCGTGGACGGCGCGACGGCGCGGTAGCGGTGAAATCGCTCCTTCCCGGATTGATCGACCAGATCGACGAGTGGCATTCGAACCCGAGCAGCCTGCGCGGCCTCGCGACGGGTTTCGCGGATTTCGATCGACTCACCGGTGGCCTGCGGGCGGGCGATCTCATCGTCGTTGCGGGTCGGCCATCGATGGGCAAGTCTACCCTGGCCGTGAATATGGCGGAGTACGCCGCGATCAACCCGGCCGCCAAAGCGTCGGTCGCGATCTTCACCCTCGAAATGCCGGCCGAGCAGGTGCTGACCCGCATGTTGAGTTCAATCGGCCATGTTCCGCTCGCGAGCATCAGGAGCGGTCGCATCTCTGACGATGACTGGGTGCGTATCACGTCGGCGACCAGCCAACTGTCAGAGGCGCGTATCTTCGTCGACGAAACACCTGCGCTGACGCCGACCGATCTGCGCGCGCGTGCGCGTCGCGTCAAGCGCGAACACGGTCTCGACCTGGTCGTGGTCGATTACCTGCAGCTCATGCAGGTGCCGGGCAGCAAAGAGAACCGCGCCACGGAAATTGCCGAGATCTCCCGGTCGCTGAAGGCGCTGGCCAAGGAATTGGCCGTTCCGGTCATTGCCCTGAGTCAGTTGAACCGGTCGGTCGAGCAACGCCAGGAGAAAAAGCCCGTGATGTCGGACTTGCGCGAGTCCGGGGCGATCGAGCAGGACGCCGACATGATCCTGCTGATTTACCGCGACGAGGTGTACGACAAGAATTCGCCGAAGAAAGGCATTGCCGAGATCGACCTCGCCAAACATCGCAATGGCGAGATCGGCACTTTCTACCTGACGTTCCAGGGGCAATACACCCGCTTCACCAATTATGCGCCCGACTCCTACTCCGAGGGCGTATTGAAGTGACGCGCCTGATCCGCGCGGTGATCGACCGCGGCGCGCTCCAGCACAACCTGACCGAACTGCGTCGCCGCGCGTCGGGCGCGAAGATCATGGCTGTCGTCAAGGCCAATGCCTATGGCCACGGGCTGGTTGACGTCGCGACGACGCTCGGCGCAGCCGATGCGCTCGCTGTCGCGCGACTCGACGAGGCGCTGGCGTTGCGGCAGGCGGGTATAAGCGGTCGGGTCGTGCTGCTCGAAGGCGTATTTGCACAGGACGAACTGGCCGAGGCAATCGCTCATCGCCTTGATATCGTCCTCCATGATCCGGCCCAGCTCGCACTGCTCGGTGCCAGCAAAGACGCGCAAGTCGTGCCGTTGTGGATCAAGCTCGACAGCGGTATGAATCGCCTCGGTTTTGCCCCGGACAAGTTGGGCGAGGTCAGGCGCCATATTTCGGGCACGGCGTTTCGAACGGCGCCGCTAGGATTGATGACCCACCTGGCACGCGCGGATGAAACCGCTGCGGACTGGACGCGCGGCCAGCTCGCACGGTTCGCCACTTCCGCAAAGGGTGAGGCGCTGCCCCGCAGTATTGCGAATTCCGCTGGTGTGCTCGCCTGGCCGGACAGTCACGCCGATTGGGTGCGGCCCGGGATCGCGTTATACGGCATTTCTCCCTTCGGCAAGGACGATGCTGCGGCGCACGGCCTGCGACCGGTGATGCAACTGCTGAGCACGGTGATCGCCATCCGCCCGGTGCGGCGCGGCGATGCTGTCGGTTATGGCGGAACCTGGGTCGCACCGCGCGACAGTCGCATCGCCGTGCTCGCAGGAGGCTATGGCGACGGCCTGCCGCGCAATCTCGCGGGCGACGCACGGGTGAGCATTGCGGGCCAGTCAGTGCCGGTCGTCGGGCGCGTGTCCATGGACATGGTGACCGTCGATGTCACCGATGCAACGGGCATCGAGACAGGCGCAGGTGCGGTGCTGTGGGGCGCGGATGCGCCGGTCGAGGCGCTGGCGCGTTGTGCTGGCACGATTCCCTATGAGCTTGTCTGCGGCGTGAGCCAGCGCGTGCCGCGCGAACTGATCTGACCGGCGTTCAGGCCGCAAATGCCTGACGATGCCTGGCCACGAATTCACGCAGTGAAGTCGGCTCGCGGCCCATGATCCGCCGGAAGTCGTCGGATGTCTCGCCGACATAGCCATCCGCGATCTCGGCAAACAGGTCGCAAACGGCATCCAGGTGCCATTGGTTCGTGAGGAAACGCCCGAGCCTGGCACGATAGGCGACCGGGTCTTCCGCGACATACTCGATCCTGCGACCCAGTACGTCGCCGAAGACTTCCGCGACTTCGCTGAAGCGCAGCTTGTCGCCGCTGGTGATGTCGTAGCTCTGGTTCCCGTGGTCGCCCGCGGATATGACTTCGGCGATGAAATGGCCGACGTCGTCTGCATCAGTGAGGACGGCCGCGCCGCGCTCAGCGAACGGGAAGCGCAATTTGCTCTCTGCCCTGACCGTGGCGGCGCTGGCAAGAAAATTCTGCATGTAGAAGCTCGGCCGGACAAAGGTCCAGGGTATCCCTGTGCGGCGGATGTGCTGCTCCGATTCGAAGTGCATGTGGTGGATCGGATTGATCGCGCCAGCATTTGCTTCGATCGACGAGACCTTCAGGATATGGCGAATGCCGTTGGCGAGCGCGCGATCGACGAGGTTCTTCTCGTTTGCGAGCTGCTGCTCGCCATTCGGCAGGATGATGATCAGTCGGTTGATGCCTTTCATCGCGCGATCGACGGCCGTGGCATCCGCTGCATCGCCGAACAGGAGATCGACGCCCGCTTCCTTGAGTACCGCGGCCTTGTCGGCATTGCGCACCAGGGCGCGCACGGCGCAACCCTTCGCCGCCAGGTCGAGCGCGGCCTGGTGACCGGTACGGCCGGTTGCGCCGGTTATGAGTATCACTGCGCGCTAGGGCCGACCGTCATCCCTCGAAAAAGCCCATCTTGACGCCAGCCAGCTGGATGACGTCGTTATCATTGAGCTTGATCGCCTGGGAGCTGACAGCATTGCCATTGACTGTCGGGAAATCTCCCTCCTTGGCGCTCTCGACATGTACGATGAAATAACCATTTGCGCGACGCGTGATCGCTGCGACCTGCACGCCCGGCCGGCCCAGGGTCGTCAACGCCTTGGCAAGGTCTAGTTCGCGTCCCGCAAAGGCACCTGAGAGTACCTGCAGCTTGGCTTTCTTGAGCGCAAGCTCGTTGTCCTTCAGTGCACGGCGCACGCCACTCGCGGCCGCGCTACCCGCGATTCGTTCCACGGCCGCATCCGCGCGGCGCACGGACTCGACTGGTCGTTGCGACGGCTGTATGACCATGGTTTTTTCGAATTCGTCCTGTTGCTCGTCGTCTTCGACGAAACGCAACTGATGATGGCCAACGGTGATGATGTCGCCATGCTGCAAGGCGTGTTTCTTGATCAGCTTGCCATTGACATAGGTGCCATTGGTGCTGTTCAGGTCTTCCAGAAAGGAATCGTTGAGGATATTGATGATGAGCGAGTGGTGACCGCTGACGGCCGGATTGTCGATCCGGATGTCGTTGTCGGGCAGGCGGCCGATCGTGTACCGCTCCTTGTTCATGTTGTACTCGGCCATTACCTGGCCATCAAGGCTTAGAATCAACCTAGCCATTGCGTGCCTCGACTATCAGCTAAACCAGCTCAGCACCCGGTCCACCAAGCGCCGCTCGGCCGGGAATCCATCCACGACCTCGGCGATGATGACAGAAATGTTGTCACGGCCACCGTTATTGTTGGCCAATTGAATCAGTTGCTTAGCGACCGCCTCAAGATTAGCACCAAAGGTGCTCAGCGTTAAGTGCATATCGTCGTCCTGCACCATGTCCGACAGCCCGTCGGAACATACCAGGAAATGGTCGCCTTTCTCGACCGCGACCTCCTGAATGTCGACATCGACGGCGGGCTCGACGCCCAGGGCCCTCGTGACATAGTTCTTGTTGGCGGCGCGCTGGGCTTCCTCGGGCGTATAGAAGCCGCGGTCGACCAGCTCCTGCAACAGCGAGTGGTCGGAGGTCACTTGTTGTACGCGGCCACCGCGGATCCGGTATAGCCTCGAATCGCCCACATGGGCGATCGAAATTCGATTGTCGTAAAAGAGCGCGCCCACGATGGTCGTGCCCATGCCCTCGCACTGCGGCTGGCTGCGGGCCGTCTGGAAGATGATCTTGTTGGCGCGCGCGATGGCGTCGCGCAAAATTATGCTGGGTCGCGACAGGCCGGTCGCCGCATCGATCGCCTTCATGTTCTCGCGCGTGAGAAATTCACGCACCAGGTTGACGACGGTCTTGACCGCGATGCCGCTTGCTACCTCGCCGGCGTTGTAGCCGCCCATGCCATCGGCGAGGACCAGCAGGCCGATGTCGGGATCGAAGGCGATTGCGTCTTCGTTGTGCTCGCGCACCCGACCTGTGTCGGTTTCGCCGACGAATTTGAGCTTGCCCGCCAGACTCACTCTGTGGTCCCGGACTGTCGTGAAGATCTGGTTTTGAGCAATAACTGCATAAGCAAGCGCCGTCGCGGGCCACGCACGCGAACCAACTGCATAAACTATCATCCGCAGTGGAGCTGTCCGAGCCCCAAATCACATTGTTGGATTCGCTTTCCGGCCGGAACCGGCCTATCCGGCTGTTCCTTGCGACCCCCGGGGCCATGCTAGCATCCGGCCAAACCCAGTTCACATCTTTAAGTTGCCGTGGCGCGACCCAGTACGCTTTTTTCCTGCACAGAATGCGCTAGCACCAGCCTCAAATGGCAGGGCCAGTGCCCGGCCTGCGGTGCGTGGAATACCCTGGTCGAAGCGACGGCCGGGCGCAAAGGGGTTGCGGCATCCAGTGCTTCGGCGGCGCTGCCTGGCGTTGCCGGCAGTACCCGCTGGCCAACCGGGCAGGCGGAGCTCGATCGGGTGCTCGGCGGCGGGCTGGTGCCAGGATCGGTACTGCTGCTCGGCGGCGACCCAGGCATCGGCAAGTCGACTCTGCTTACGCAGCTCGGTGCGGCACTGGCCCGCAATGTGCCGGTGCTGTATGCATCCGCGGAAGAATCATTGCCGCAGATCCGGCTGCGTGCGAGCCGGCTTGGCCTCGAAGAGGCACCGCTGCGACTTCTATGCGAGAGCGACCTCGACGAAATCATGGCGCAGGCGCGTGCTTGCCAGGCGGGTCTGCTGGTGGTCGATTCCGTGCAGACGATTGCATCGTCGCGGTTGACCGGCGTGCCCGGCGCCGTCGCGCAGTTGCGCGAGTGTGCGCAGGAACTCGTGCGTTTCGCCAAAAGCACCGACACGGCCGTGATACTGGTTGGGCACGTCACCAAGGAAGGCACCCTGGCCGGGCCGCGAGTTCTCGAGCATCTGGTCGACACGGTGCTTTACTTCGAGAGCGATTCCGGAAGCCGCTATCGCATCATTCGCGCGGTCAAGAATCGCTTCGGACCGGCGAGCGAACTCGCCTTCTACGCAATGACCGAGCAAGGCCTGCGTGGGGTACGAAACTCGTCGGCGCTTTTCCTGACGCGTCCGGAGCGGCCGGCTCCTGGCAGCGTGGTCGCCGTGACGCACGATTCGGGGAGGCCTCTGCTCGTCGAGCTGCAGGCCCTCGTGGATCAGGTCAAGTATGGGCAGCCGCGGCGCATGGCCCAGGGGCTCGACGCGCAGCGGCTCGCAATGTTGCTTGCCGTGCTGCACCGGCACGCCGCGATCGCGTTGGCCGACGCCGATGTGTTCGTCAATCTCGTTGGTGGACTCGAGGTGCGTGAACCCGCGACCGATCTCGCGATCGTCGCAGCCCTGGTGTCGAGTCATGCCAACCGGGCGGTGCCGGCGGGTCTTGCGTTGTTCGGGGAAATTGGCCTGACCGGCGAGGTCCGGCCCGTGGCCTATGGCGAGGAGCGCCTCATCGAGGCCTCGCGCCAGGGATTCACAGTCGCGCTGGCGCCGCGAGCGAACCTGCCGCGTAAACCGATCAAGGGTCTCGATGTACGTGCCGTGGAACGCGTCGATGTTGCCGTCGGCGAACTCAGGTCGTTGTGCGCACCCTGACGGTCTTGACGCTGTTGTCAGCAACCTGCAGGACCTCGCAGCGGTAATCGCCTAGCTGAACGGACGTACCGGTTTCGGGAATCGTCTCCAGCTGCTCGAGCAGCAGCCCGTTCAGTGTCTTGGCGCCATCGGTCGGCAGTTGCCACCCGAGTGCGCGGTTGAGTGCGCGCAAGGTGGCGCTGGCATTGATGATGTAACTCGTCGCGGATTCTCGGTGTATGTCCTTGTGGCTGACGGTCACGGGATCGGTGGTGAACTCGCCGACAATCTCCTCCAGCAGGTCCTCGAGCGTCACCAGGCCTTCGATATCGCCGTATTCATTGACAACGAAGGCGTGGCGGCGGCGATTGCGCTGAAACTGCGTCAGTTGCTGCATCAACGTCGTGCCGCTTGGAACGAAATATGGCTCGCGGCTGCGAGTGATCTCCTCGAGGCGCTGCTTGTCGAGCGTCCCGCGCGCGAGTTCATGGGCCACGCGCTTCATGTGAAGGATGCCGACCAGGTTGTCCAGTTCGCCGCGATAGACAGGCAACCGCGTGTGGGGCTTCTGCTTCAACTGATCGAGGATGTCATCCCAGTCATCGTCGAGGTCGATACCGGAGATCTCCTGGCGAGGTACCATGATGTCGTCGACGGCAACGCGTTCGAGATCGAGAATCGACAGCAGCATCTGCCGATGTCGTGGCGGCACCATCGGGCCGGCTTCGGCGACGACCGTGCGCAGTTCCTCTTTGGAGAGAGCTTGGGAAGCGCGCGCTCCGCGGCGCACGCCGAACAGACGCAACAGCCCGTATGCGGCCTCATTGGCGAGCCACAGCAACCAGCGTGTCGAAACCACCAGTGCCTGGTAGATGTACGAGGATCCAAGCGCCACGCCTTCAGGGTGCAAGGCGGCGAATATTTTCGGCGCAAGTTCGCAGAACACCAGCATCACCACCGGAAAGGCCACCGCGGTGATTGCGAGAGCGAGCTCATGGCCGCTGCGCAGCGCGAGCAGGGTGGCGACGGAGGAAGCGAGAAAACTGCCAATCGTGAGTACGACCAGATTCGCGCCGAGCCAGTCATCGGGCTTGTCGAGCAGCCGCTCGAGGATGCGCGCCGCACGCGAGCCGGCGGCCGCGCGATGGCGAATCCGGTAGCGGTTCACCGACAGCATGGCCACTTCCGTGCCGGAGGAAAAGGCGATCAACGCGAGCAGGAAGACCAATGCTCCGATCAGGGCAGCGGTAGGCGCGGTTTCCAATGTCTTGTCCCCTAAGGCTGGTTTCGCACAAGCATAGGGTTTTTTTGCCACCGAGGGGTAAGGCCGAGGCTGTGCCTCTATAATGTTGCACTGCCATGTTCGACACGCTGACCGACAGATTGACGACCGCGACCCAGCGTCTCACCGGGCGCGGTCGAATCACCGAAGACAATGTCGCCGAGACGCTCCGCGAAGTCAGGCGGGCGTTGCTCGAGGCCGATGTCGCGCTACCCGTGGTGCGCGAATTCATCGATTCGGTCCGCGAGAAGGCTGTCGGCGAGATCGTGCAGAAAAGCCTGACACCGGGCCAGGCCTTCATCGGAATTCTCCACGAGCAGCTGATCGCCACCATGGGCGGAGCGCAGGCACGAGGCTTGTCGCTGCGAGTGGCGCCTCCCCAGGTTGTCCTGCTCGCCGGTTTGCAGGGCGCGGGCAAGACGACGACGGCGGCAAAACTTGCGCGCTGGTTCGCCGAGACCCATGGCAAGCGAGTGCTGCTCGTGTCGACTGACGTCCGCCGACCGGCTGCCGTATTGCAGCTGTCGCGGCTGGCAACGGAGATAGGTGCGGGCTTCCACGAGCTCAATGGCGAGGGCGAGCCCGTGAGGATAGTCGGGGATGCGCTCGCGGCGGCGAGACGTGGCGTTTACGACGTGCTGATCGTCGATACAGCGGGCCGCCTGCATGTGGATGACGAATTGATGGCCGAGGTCAAGGCGATCGACGCCGCCGCTCACCCGCACGAGAGGCTGTTCGTGGTCGACGCGATGGCCGGCCAGGATGCGGTGAATGCCGCTCGCGCTTTCTCGACTGCGCTGCCGCTGACCGGCGTGATCCTCACCAAGGCCGATGGTGACGCCCGTGGTGGCGCTGCGCTCTCGGTGCGGCATATTACCGGGCAACCCATCGTGTTCGTCGGCGTCGGCGAGAAGACGGAAGCGCTCGAGGCATTCGATGCCGATCGCATGGCGCGACGCATCCTTGGCATGGGCGACGTCGTCGCTCTGGTCGAGAAGGTCAAGCGCGACGTTGACGTGGCGGCCGCCGAGCAGCTTGCCCGCAAGGTCGTCAAGGGGCGCGGCTTCGATCTGGATGACTTGCGCAGCCAGTTGCAGCAAGTTCAGAAAATGGGCGGCCTGGCCGCTTTGGCCGAGCAGCTGCCGGGCCAGATGAAGAAAAACCTGGCTGGCGGCGATGTCGCCGAGCGCGACCTGCGCCGTCAGATCGCAATCATCAACTCCATGACCGGCGCAGAGAGGCGCCAGCCGGGCCTGATCGATGGCTCGCGCCGGCGACGCATTGCGGCCGGGGCGGGCGTGAAGGTGCAGGACGTCAACCGGCTGATGAAACAGTACCTCGATATGCAACGCATGATGAAATCCCTCAAGGGCGGCAAGATGCGCCGGCTCCTGGGGGCCATGGGCGGCGCCGGCAAGCTGCCCTTCATGCGCTGACCGGAGGCGGCACCCGGCGCCCTGGGCTGCCGGTCGACCCGGGAGCCCGGGTCACAGAAAGGGCTTTATATGCACCGTCGTTTTGCGTAGAATCCGCGCTCTTTTTTGCAGTCGGAGCGATACCGCTCCGGGTATTTTTTCAAGAATTACGGGAAGTTATGGTTACTATTCGCCTGACCAGGCGCGGTGCGCGCAATCGGCCCTTCTACCATGTCGTGGTCACTGACAGCCGCAAGCGCCAGGGCGGGGCATCGCTCGAGCAGGTCGGTTTTTTCAACCCCGTGGCCCGCAAGGGCGAGACGGAGCTTCGGCTGGACCTTGCGCGCGTCGATTACTGGGTTGGCAAAGGCGCTCGTTGTTCCGATCGCGTAGGTTCGCTGGTTGCGGGCTACCGCAAGCAGCAACCGGCCGCCTGAGCCGGGTCGGATCGCGCCCGGGCCGCAACGAGTGCAGCCCTCTGGGGCTCGGGCTTGTGACAGCTGCGCTGATAACCGTTGCTCGCTTCGGCCGGTCCCACGGGATCAAGGGCTGGTTGCGCCTGACATCATTTACCGATCCGCCCGAAGCCGCATTCAACTATGCCGGATGGCAGGTCGCGGGGGCAGCGGGCGAGCCCCTGGAGGTTCTTGATCGCAGGCCCCAGCCAGACGGGTTTCTGGTCAAGCTCGCGGGCATCGACAGCCCGGAGCAGGCCGCAGCGCTGGCGGGTCTGGAGGTCATGGTGCCAAGGGCGAACCTGCCCGCGCCGCCCGAGGGACAGCACTACCTCGAAGACCTGGTGGGCTGCGAGGTTGTGAATGTCGACGGTGTGAATTTCGGCAAGCTGGAACATTTTTTCGACAATGGCGCGCACCCGGTGATGGTGGTGCATGGCGCAACGGAGCGATTGATACCAATGACGCCAGTGCACGTGCAGCACGTCGATCTCGCGGCGCGGCGCCTGATTGTCGACTGGCCCGCGGATTTCTAGGGCCGCCATCATGCGCTTCGAGGTGGTGACGGTGTTCGCGCAGATGATCGACGAGGCCTGTGCACACGGCGTGCTCGGTCGCGCGATCTCCGCCGGCCTGGTGCAGGTCGGTACGACGGATCCGCGACGGTTTACGAGCGATGTACACCAGACGGTCGATGATCGACCCTATGGTGGCGGACCCGGCATGGTGCTGAAGCCGAAGCCCTGTGTCGAGGCGATCCGCATGGCAGCGCGGCGTGCGCCGCCCGGCAGTCCGCGGATCTTGCTGTCGCCGCAGGGCCGGCCCTTCGACCAGGCGCAGGCGCGACGCCTCGCCGGCTTGCCGGGCCTGGTGCTGGTGTGCGGACGCTACGAGGGGCTGGATGAGCGAATAGTCGAGTTGGCGATCGATGAAGAATTGTCGATCGGCGATTTTGTGTTGTCGGGCGGCGAGTTGGCCGCACTGGCGGTAATCGATGCCGTTTCGCGCCTGTTGCCGGGAGTACTCGGCGGTGCCGACTCGGTACGGGACGAGTCGTTTACGGAAAACCTGCTCGACTGGCCGCATTACACGCGCCCGCCAGCCTTCGAAGGTTTGACGGTGCCGGCTGTGCTGCAGGGCGGGGACCATGCGGCGATTCGCCGGTGGCGCTTGAAGCAGTCGGTTGCTCGCACCTGGCAGAGACGACCGGATATGATTATACGGCAGCCCCTGTCGCGCGAGGCGCAGGTGCTGTTGAACGAATTCCTCGCAGAGCGAGCAGGTGGATGAAATGGCTGACGTAATACAACAACTGGAAAACGCACGATCCGGGCGCAAGCTGCCCGAATTCAAGCCCGGCGACACCGTGGTGGTGCAGGTGAAGGTGAAGGAGGGCGATCGCGAGCGCTCCCAGGCCTACGAAGGCGTCGTCATCGCCAAGAAGAATCGCGGCCTCAACTCATCGTTCACCGTGCGCAAGATTTCCCACGGCGAAGGTGTGGAGCGCGTCTTCCAGACTCACAGCCCGGCAATCAATGATGTCGTGGTCAAGCGGCGTGGCAACGTGCGCCGCGCCAAGCTCTACTACCTGCGCGATCTGTCCGGCAAGGCAGCGCGGATTGAAGAGAAAGTCTAACGCAACAATCTTTTTCGCTGCCTTGCTGGCGCTGCTGGCCGGATGCGGCGCCAGGGCCGGGCAATTGCCGCGATCACAGCTGCTCGCGCAGCTCGATGTGCCGCCGGGCTTCGCTATCGAGATTCTCGTCGATGGGCTCGACTCGGCGCGCTCGCTCGCTCGCGGCGACGGCGGCACGTTGTTCGTCGGCACGAGTACGGCCGGCAAAGTCTATGCGGTCCGTTTCGATGCGGGCGGCACTCCGGCCCTGCACACACTTGCGTCGGGCCTCAACATGCCAAATGGCGTGGCATTTCACGAGCGTGCGCTCTACGTCGCCGAAGTCGATCGCATCGTTCGCTACGACGACATCGAGTCACGGCTCGATCGGCCGCCGACCCCTGTGCTCATCGCCGAGTTACCCAAAGAGCGCCATCACGGCCGGCGTTACCTCGCCTTCGGGCCGGATGGCAAGCTCTATACGGCCATCGGTGCGCCCTGCAATGTCTGCGACCGGGAGGGCTTCGCCGAAATCATCCGCATGAACCCCGATGGCAGCGCGCGCGAGACCGTCGCGCGTGGCGTGCGCAATACGGTGGGTTTCGACTGGCACCCAGGCAGCGCGGAAATGTGGTTCACGGACAATGGCCGCGACCTGCTCGGCGACGATGCCCCGCCTTGCGAGCTCAATCGCGTCGCTGCCGGGAGCGACTCTCCCCATTACGGTTTCCCGTTTTGTCACGGTATCGATATCAAGGACCCGCAGTTTGGCTCCGGCATCGATTGCGCGCGCTTCATCGCGCCGGTGCAGCCGCTCGGTGCACATGTCGCGCCGCTTGGACTGAGGTTCTATACCGGACACCAGTTTCCCGCGCAGTATCGCGACCAGGCGTTCATTGCCGAGCATGGCTCCTGGAATCGGACACGCAAGAGCGGCTATCGAATCAGCCTGGTGCGGCTCAGCGGCAATGGTGCCGCAAACTATGACAGCTTTGCGAGCGGCTGGCTGCGTCCAGACGACACCGTCATCGGCCGACCTGTCGATCTGCTGATCGATCCCGACGGCAGTCTGCTGGTGTCAGACGACATGAACGGGCTCGTATACCGTATCCACTACCGCGGCAACGCGAACAACTGATTTGGGTTCTGCAATGCGTGCATTCTTCTCGGCGATCTGGCATGGCCTCGATACCCTGCGCAAGGTCCTGCATCTGTTGTTGTTGCTGTTCCTGTTCGCGCTCCTGTTCATGGGATTGCGTGGCAGCATCCCGCATCTGCCGCAGCAGGCGGTCCTGTTGATCGCGCCGCAGGGGGATATCGTCGAGGAATTGAGCGGGGATCCGCTGCAGCGTGCAGTCGCCGAGGCACAGGGGACCGATGAACCGGAGACCCGGGTGTGGGACATTACCGAGGCGATACGCGCCGCGCGCGATGACGATCGCGTCAAATCGCTGCTGCTCGATCTTGATTACATGGGCGGCGGCGGGCAGCCAATCCTGCAGGAGATCGCTGCGGCGCTCGCGGACTTTCGAAAATCGGGGAAGAAGGTCATTGCTTTCGGCACGGTCATGCTGCAGGCGCAGTACCTGCTGGCGGCGCAGGCCGACGAAGTCGTGCTCGACCCCATGGGTGCCGTGTGGATCGACGGTTACGAGAGCTATCGCAATTACTACAAGGATCTGCTCGAGCGAATAGGTGTTGACGTCTCGCTGTATCGTGCGGGCGAATACAAGAGCGCCGGCGAGGTGTATGTTGAGCAGCAGATGTCACAGCCTGCGCGAGAAGCCACGCAAGCCTATCTCGACTCCCTGTGGGCAAGCTATCAGCAGTCGGTTGTTGCCGCACGCGCGTTGCCGGCAACCGCACTTGCCGACTACGTTGCCGGCTTCGCAACTGGCGTCAAGAAGGAGCAGGGCGACGCGGCGCGATTCGCTCTGCAGTCGAAGCTCGTCAATACGCTGTCGTCCTATTCGGCTCTGGAGCGGCGGCTGGCCGAAGAGGTTGGTGAGGACGAGCAGAGCGGATCATTCAACGCGATAGAAATGACGGATTACCTGCAAGTGACTCGAGCGCAGAGGAAATTCCGCAGCGATGGCAAGCCGGGCGTTGCAGTCGTGGTCGCTGCGGGCGAGATTCTCGATGGCTACCAGGCGCCGGGCCTGGTCGGCGATGCCTCGACCATCGAGCTGATACGAAATGCCGCCGAAGACGACGATATTGGCGCGCTCGTTCTTCGCATCGACAGTCCGGGCGGCAGTACGATCGCGTCCGAGCATATTTACCAGGAATTGCTCGAATTCAAGAAATCCGGGAAACCACTGGTCGTGTCGATGGGTGACATGGCAGCGTCGGGCGGGTACTACATTGCGGCGCCGGCCGACGAAATCATCGCAAGCCCAGCAACGATCACCGGCTCTATCGGCGTGTTCGCGCTCGTGCCCACCTTCAATCGCACGCTGAACAAGCTCGGCATCAATGTCGATGGGCTGGGTACGACACCGTTGTCGGGGCAGGCGCGGTTGGACAGGCCGATCGGCCCGGACGTGAGCACGGTCCTGCAGGCGATGGTCGACAACAACTACCAGCGCTTCATTGCGCTGGTTGCGGCGGGGCGCGACGCCACGACCGAGAGGATCGATGAAATTGCGCGCGGACGGGTCTGGTCGGGTGCCGACGCCAAGCGTCTCGGTCTCGTCGATCGGATGGGCAGTTTGAATGACGCCATCGCCTCGGCAGCGCAGCGGGCAGGCATCGAGGGCGAGGTGGAGCCGGATTTCGTCGAACCGCGACGGCCCTGGTGGGAGGAGCTCGTGTTGCAAACCCAGGCGCGCATCGCCGGAATCTTTGGTCGGGCCATCGCAGCCTCGGGTGCGCGCCCGGCGGTGCTCGATCAGCCGCTCACCCGGTCTTTACGCAACGATCTCGAGCGCTGGCGGCGCCTCACGGGTACCCGTGGCACCCTGAGCTACTGTTTCTGCGGCGTTAACTGATCCGCCGGCTGGCTGGCGCGCCAGTCGAGTATCACCTTGCCCGACTTGCCGCTGCCCATGATCTCGAAGCCGCGCTGGAAATCGCTCACCGGCAGGTGGTGGGTGATCACCGGCCCGAGATCCAGGCCGCTTTGCAACAGACTCGACATCTTGTACCAGGTCTCGAACATTTCGCGACCATAGATACCCTTCAGCGTGATGCCCTTGAAGATGACATCGTTCCAGTCGATGGCGGCTTCGCTGTCCGGAATGCCGAGCATTGCGATCTTGCCGCCGTGGTGCATGGTGCGCAGCATGTCCCTGAAGGCGCGAACATTGCCTGACATTTCCAGGCCGACATCGAAGCCTTCCTGCATGCCGAGTTCACGCATGACGTCATCGAGATTGTCGCGGGTGACGTTGACCGCGCGCGTCGCGCCCATTTTCTTTGCAAGACCGAGCCGGTATTCGTTTACATCGGTGATGACGACGTGGCGAGCGCCGACAAAGCGGCACACGGCAACGGCCATGATGCCGATCGGGCCCGCGCCGGTAATGAGTACGTCCTCGCCAACCATGTCGAAGCTCAACGCCGTGTGAGTCGCATTGCCGAAAGGGTCGAGGATCGCGGCGATGTCGTCGGTGATCACATCCGGCAAGCGAAAGGCATTTCCCGCCGGAATGCTCAGTAGTTCGGCGAAGCACCCTGGCCGATTGACGCCAACTCCAATGGTATTGCGGCAAAGATGGCGCTTGCCCGCGCGGCAGTTACGGCAATGGCCGCAGGTGATGTGGCCTTCGCCGGAAACGCGATCGCCAATTTCGAAGCCGCGCACTTCACTGCCACGCGCCACGACTTCGCCGCAGTACTCGTGGCCAACCGCCATCGGCACCGGCACCGTGCGCTGCGCCCAGCGATCCCAGTTGAAGATGTGCATGTCGGTGCCGCAAATCGCGGTCTTGCGGATGCGTATCAGCAGATCATTCGGGCCGACGCTCGGCTCGGGAATGTCCTGGAGTGTGAGGCCCGGTGCAGCCTCGGCCTTGACCAGCGCTTTCATTTGATGACCCCGAGTTCGCGCCCAACCGACGCGAATGCTGCGACGGCGGCATCCAGGTCTTCGCGACTGAGCGCGGCCGACATCTGCGTGCGGATGCGCGCCGCGTCGCGTGGCACGACCGGGAAGGAGAAACCGACGACGTATATGCCGTGACGCAGCAATGCATCTGCCATCCGGTTGCCGAGGGCGGCATCGCCCAACATGACCGGGATGATCGGGTGCTCGCCGGGTAGCAATCGGAAGCCGAGCTCGCTCAATCGGCCGCGAAAATAAAGCGCGTTGTCCATGAGGCGCAGGCGTAGTTCGCCCGAGCTTCGCAACAGGTCCAATGCTCGCAAAGTGGCGCCCGCGATCGATGGCGCGAGGCTGTTCGAGAACAGGTAGGGCCGGGAGCGCTGACGGAGCTGGTCGATGATCGGCTGGCTCGCCGCGACGAACCCGCCGCTCGCCCCGCCGAGGGCCTTGCCGAGGGTGCTGGTAATGATGTCCACGCGCTGCATGACACCGGCGCGCTCATGTGTGCCGCGGCCGTTCCCGCCGATGAATCCGGTGGCGTGCGAATCATCCACCATGACAAGCGCCTGGTAGCGCTCGGCGAGGTCGCAGATGGCTGCGAGATCCGCAAAACTCCCGTCCATGGAGAATACGCCATCGGTGGCGATCATGCGGACCCGCGCGTCCGCGCTTTGCCGCAGGCAGTCCTCGAGCTGTGCCATGTCGCCGTTGGTGTAACGCAGCCGCCGCGCACGGCAAAGACGGATGCCGTCGATGATGCTGGCGTGATTCAGGCTGTCGGAAATGATGGCATCGGACTCATCGAGCAGCGTCTCGAACAGGCCGCCGTTCGCATCGAAACACGAGGAGTACAGGATGCAATCAGGCATGGCGACGAAATCCGCCAGTGCCTTTTCGAGCTCACGGTGCACATCGTGCGTGCCGCAGATGAAGCGCACGCTCGCCATCCCATAACCGTAGCGATCGAGCGCCCGATGTGCCGCCTCCCTCATGGCCGGATGATTGGCAAGACCAAGGTAGTTATTGGCGCAGAGATTGATGACCGTGCCAGAGGCGACTCGCACACGGCCCGATTGCGCGGAGAGCAGTACGCGTTCGCTCTTCCAGAGGCCGTCTTCGCGCAGCTGCTGTTGCGCCGCTGCCAGGCGGGTCGAGAAAACTTCAGGGAGCATAAAAAATGAACCAATGAGCGGATTGCGACAATTATACTCGCAGTACCTATGCTCATCGCCAACGCCCGCAGCAACCGCCTGTTCATTGCCATGGCGGGCTTCTTTCTCACCAACGCCTTGATCGCCGAGTTCGTCGGCGTGAAGATTTTTGCGCTGGAGCCAACCCTCGGTATCGCGCCCGTGCATTGGCAGGTGTTCGGCGTCGGTGGCACGCTGAATTTCACGGCCGGTGTCCTGCTCTGGCCGTTCGTATTCATCATGACCGACGTCATCAACGAGTATTTCGGCGTGCGCGGCGTGCGCCTGATCTCCTGGCTCGCCGTCGGTTTCATCATCTATGCGTTCCTTGCCGCCTACATTGCCATCGGCCTGGCGCCGGCGGGTTTCTGGATCGAAGCCAACAAGCCGCTTGGTGTGCCCGATGCGCAATCGGCCTATGCGGCGATTTTTGGCCAGGGGATGTGGACGATTGCCGGTTCCGTGACGGCGTTTCTGGTCGGCCAGCTCATCGACGTATTGGTGTTCAAGCATATCCGTCGCGTCACGGGCGAGAAGATGGTCTGGCTGCGCGCAACGGCATCGACAGCGGTTTCGCAGCTCATCGACAGTTTCATCGTGCTGTACATCGCCTTCGTGCTCGGTCCGCAGAAGTGGCCGGTCGCGCAGTTCCTCGCCGTCGGTACGGTCAACTATTGCTACAAGCTGTCCGCGGCGATCGTGCTCATCCCGCTGCTCTACCTGTCGCGTATTGCCATTCAGGCTTACCTGGGCGGCCACGAAGCTGAACGGCTGCGGCTCGAAGCCGCGCGCTAGCAGCTTCCGAGGCCCTTGCCTCGGCATCGCGACTCCCTATAATGCGCGCTCTTTTGGCCCGCATTTTTCTATGTTACACAAGGAGATAAGTGTGAATTTTGCAAGATCCGTGAAGATACTGTCGGCGCTTGCCCTGCTCGCGCTGCATACGCCGGCAGATGCCGAATGGAAGGGCAAGGGCGAACTCGGCATTGTCTTTGCCAACGGCAATACCGATACCGAGACGCTCAATGCGAAAATCGAAATGGCGACCGAGCTCGATCGCTGGAAACATGGCTTTTCGCTGGCCGGGCTCAAGGCCTCGAGCAATAACCTGACGACAGCGCAGCGCTACGCGGCGGGCTGGCAGTCCGATTTCAAGCTCACGGAGCGCAGCTACTGGTTCGGGGCATTGCGTTATGAAGATGACCGTTTCTCGGGCTTCGACTACCAGGCGAGTGCCAGTACGGGTTACGGTTACAAGTTGATCGACACCGAGACGACCAAGCTGTCGGCGCAGGCGGGTGTGGGTTATCGCAAGTTGAAAGACGCTTTGACTGGTGCGACGTCCGGCGATGCGATCCTTCGCGGTGACATCGGGTTTGAGCACCTGTTGACCTCGACGACCAAGCTGCTCGACAAGCTCGTAGTCGAGTCGGGCTCGGACAATACATTCGCGGGCAACGATCTGGCCCTTGAGGTCAAGATGAGCGATGCGCTGGCACTCGCCGTCGGCGTCGGCGTGCGCTACAACACGGACCCTCCCGTCGGCCTGAAGAAAACCGACACGTTGACCACGGTCAATCTCGTCTACGCATTCTGATGGGCAACCGAATGATCGCCTGCGAGGACTCCTCCTCGCAGGCTTTTTCCGCGTTGCGAGCGTAGAATTTCACTCGTGCGGCCAGCATGGTCGCGTAACGAAGCCCCCGATGTCCGCAGCAGGCTTTCCATTTGTCACCGAGTCGGCGCAGCATTCGCAAAGCAGCGTTGCCGCCGCCATCAATGGCAACTATCTGGGCGACGAGGATCAGTTGGTCAGGCGGCTTGCGGACGAGGCTCGTCTGGGCGACGCCGCGCGTCGCAGTGTCGATGCGGTCGCAAGCGGTCTCGTGCGCGCGGTGCGCGAACGTGATGCCAGCGGCAGCATCGATGCATTCATGCGCGAATACTCGCTCAGCTCGCGGGAAGGCGTGATCCTGATGTGCCTCGCGGAGGCACTGCTTCGCATACCCGATGCCGACACTGCCGATTCCCTGATCGCCGACAAGGTTGCCTCGGGCGCGTGGGCGAGCCACTTGCGCGACGGCGAATCCGTGCTGGTCAATGCCTCTACCCTGGGTCTGATGCTGACGGGACGCATGATTGCCGTGGATGCGGATGAGTTGCGCTCACCACGCAGCTGGTACGAAAAACTGGTGGCACGGATTGGCGAGCCCGTGGCCCGTGCGGCATTGCGCCAGGCGATGAAAATTCTGGCGCATCAATTCGTGATGGGCAGGGATATCGAAGAGGCGATCGTCAAGGCCGATGCGGCGGGCGGGCGCTACCGATATTCCTTCGACATGCTGGGCGAAGCGGCGATTACCGCCGCCGACGCGCGGCGCTACGCCGACGCCTACAACCATGCGATCGAGCAGCTCGGCAAAGCCTGTGCCGGCGGTAACGACCTGCTCGCGCGACACGGCATATCGATCAAGTTGTCGGCGCTGCATCCGCGATTCGAATTTGCGCAGCGGGCGCGGGTGCATGCCGAGCTCTATCCCGTGCTTTCGCAATTGGTGCACGCCGCGCGCGAGCAGCAAATCGCCGTGACGGTCGACGCCGAGGAGAGCGAGCGGCTGCAGCTGTCGCTCGAGTTGATAGCGCGCCTTTTCACCGAACCCGGGCTGCAGGATTTCGCAGGGCTGGGTCTCGCCGTCCAGGCCTACCAGAAACGCGCTCCAGCAGTGCTCGATTGGTTGGCGAGCCAGGCTCGCGCACAGCGCCGCCGGATCACAGTCCGGCTGGTCAAGGGTGCGTATTGGGATGCCGAGGTCAAACGCGCGCAGGAGCGTGGTTTCGATGATTTTCCCGTCTACACCCGCAAGGCCAACACCGACGTGTCCTACCTCGCATGTGCGCGCCGGCTGGCCGGTATGACGGACGTCATTTACGCGCAGTTCGCCACGCACAATGCGCACACTGTAGCCTATGTCAGCGAGTTGTTCCGCAATGCGCGGGGGCGCTACGAGTTCCAGCGTTTGCACGGTATGGGCGAGGCGCTCTACGACATTGTGTTGGAGCGCTCTGCGCAAGCCGCCTGTCGTGTCTATGCACCGGTTGGTCCACACCGTGACCTGCTCCCGTATCTCGTTCGGCGGTTGCTCGAAAATGGCGCAAACAGTTCCTTCGTCAATCGAATCGTCGACGAGAAATTGCCGGTGGAGGCGGTCGTTGCCGATCCGGTTGCCGATGTCGACGCGACGTTGCAATTGCGCCACCCGGCGATCGCGTTGGCTGCGGCCCTGTATGCGCCAGAGCGTCGCAATTCGCGCGGCGCAAATCTCGCCGATGACCGCGTACTCGCTCGATTGCAGTCGGCCTGCCGCGACGAAGCCGCCGAATCGTGGCGATCCGGTCCTGTCACAAGCGGTGAGAAGGTGCTGCGCGAGCGGGCCAGTGAACCGAGTTTCAATCCCGCCGATCGCGGGCAGCGCACTGGAGTCGTGAGCCAGGCGTCCGCGGAGGATGTCGCTCGTGCGATTGCGCTCGCCTGCGCGGCCCAGCCGGCATGGGATGCATGCGGCGGCGTGGCCAGGGCGGCAATCCTGGATCGCGCGGCGGACCTGTTCGAGCAGCATCACGCGCGTCTCGTCGCTCGTTGCGTGCTCGAAGCGGGCAAGTGTATTCCCGACGCGCTTGCAGAGGTTCGCGAAGCGGTCGATTTTTTGCGCTATTACGCCGCGCAGGCGCGGGCGAATTTCGATTCAGGCGCGGCCTTGCCGGGACCGACCGGAGAGAGCAATCGGCTTCGGCTGCGCGGGCGTGGTGTATTTGCGTGCATAAGTCCTTGGAATTTCCCCGTAGCGATTTTCGTCGGCCAGATTGCTGCGGCTCTTGCGGCGGGCAACACCGTGGTTGCGAAGCCGGCCGAACAGACCGCGCACTGCGCGGCACTTGCGGTCGAATTGTTGCTCGGCGCTGGCCTGCCGGCCGATGTGCTTGCGTTTCTGCCGGGCGACGGTGCCCGTGTCGGCGCCGCGATCTGTGCGGATCCGCGCGTCGCGGGTGTTGCATTCACGGGCTCCACCGAAACCGCCCAGTCCATCAATCGCACCCTCGCGGGTCGTGAAGGCGCCCTGGGAACCCTGATCGCCGAGACCGGTGGCCTCAACGTGATGATTGCCGACAGCTCGGCGTTGCCGGAGCAGTTGGTCATCGATACCGTACAGTCCGGATTCAACAGCGCCGGGCAACGCTGTTCAGCGCTGCGCATTCTGCTCGTGCAGGCCGATATCGCCGCGCGCGTCAAGCAGCTGCTCGCAGGCCATATGGACGAGCTCACCGTCGGCAATCCGGCCCTGTTGGCAACCGACATCGGCCCGGTCATCGACGAGGCGGCACGCAGCATGCTCGAGGCGCACGTCGCGAGCGCAATCGCCACGGCGCCCTGGAGCCATCGTGTCGCGCCCGGAGCGCCTGCACAGCCGGGCTTTTTCGTCATGCCGACAGCAATCGAGATAGCCTCGCTCGGGCAGATTCGGCGCGAGGTCTTCGGGCCGATCGTTCATGTGCTGCCGTATCGGGCAGCTGACATTGACCATTTGCTCGGCGAAATCAACGGACTGGGTTTTGGTCTGACACTTGGCGTGCACAGTCGAATCGAAACCTTCGCCGAGCGCATTGCCAGGCAGGTCAGGGTCGGTAATGTGTACGTCAATCGCAACATGATCGGTGCGGTTGTCGGTACGCAGCCTTTCGGTGGTTGCGGGCTGTCGGGCACGGGGCCCAAGGCAGGCGGTCCGCATTATTTGCAACGCTTCGCCACTGAGCAAACGGTGACGATCAATACCGCCGCAGTCGGCGGCAATGCATCGTTGCTGACGCTGCAGTAGGCTCGTCGCCATGGGGCAACTTGGCGTATTCGACATCTTCAAGATCGGCATCGGGCCTTCGAGTTCGCACACGATGGGACCCATGCGCGCCGCATGCGATTTCGCGCGGCAACTGCAGGACAGCGGACAGCTCCGAAACGTTGCGCAAGTCTATGCGCGCCTGTACGGGTCGTTGGCGCTCACCGGGCGCGGTCATGCCACGGACGTTGCCGTAGTGGCGGGACTGGAGGGCCAGCTGCCCGAGACAGTCGACCCCGACGAGCTTCGCCAGATCTTGCCGCGCGTAAAGTCGCAGCGACAGTTGCGACTTGCCGGTACGCACGTCATCGAGTTCGATGAGCCTATGCAATTGCTGTTCATGACCCACGAGCGCCTGCCGCTGCACACCAATGGCATGCGTTTTACCGCGCTTTCGGCCGATGGCGCGACGCTTGCCGAGCGCGAGTTCTATTCCGTTGGCGGTGGTTTCGTGCGTCGCGCCGAAGAAATGCAGGATGCCGGCGCCAAGTACGAATATTCTTCAGCTCCGTTCGATTTCTGCTCAGCCGAGGAGCTGCTGGCGCTTTGTCGCACACATGGCCTCGAGATTTTCGAGTTGGTGATGCGTAACGAATCGAATCTCCGTCCTGCGGCGGATACCCGCCGTGGATTGCTCGAGCTGTGGGCGGTCATGCACCGTGCAATAGAGCGCGGTTTCGCGCAGCAAGGTGTCCTGCCGGGAACCCTGAAGGTGCGTCGGCGCGCACCACGACTCTACCGGATGCTGAGCGAAGCTGATTCATCGCGGCCGCTCGACGCCATCGACTGGGTGAATGCCTATGCGCTCGCGGTCAACGAAGAGAATGCGGCGGGCGGGCGTATCGTTACGGCGCCGACCAACGGCGCCGCAGGAATCGTGCCGGCAGTGCTCGGGTATTATCGTCGATTCGAGACTGGCGCCAACGATGATGGCGTGTGCAGGTTCCTGTTGACGGCTGCCGCGATCGGTATGCTCTACAAACGCAATGCATCCATTTCGGGCGCCGAAATGGGCTGCCAGGGTGAGGTCGGGGTGGCCTGTTCCATGGCAGCTGCGGGCCTGGTCGCCGCACTGAACGGCACGAACGAGCAGTGCGAAAATGCGGCCGAGATCGGCATGGAGCACAATCTCGGTCTGACTTGCGACCCGGTTGCAGGCCTCGTGCAGATTCCCTGTATCGAACGGAATGCCATGGGCGCAGTGAAGGCGATCAACGCCGCCCGCCTTGCGATACGTGGCGATGGCAGCCACAAGGTGTCGCTTGACCAGGTCATTGCAACCATGCGCCAGACCGGCCGGGACATGTCGACCATTTACAAGGAAACATCGCAGGGTGGGCTCGCGGTCAACGTACCGGAGTGTTGAAGACGATCCAATGGCCGTGCGGCATCAAGGCACGGGTCCCGGTTTCAGTTGCTCGCGCAGCTGCGCTTTTTGTACCTTGCCCATGCTGTTGCGTGGCAATTCCTTCACGAATTCGAATCGACGCGGGATCTTGTAGCGCGCGAGCCGCTCCGACAGCTTGCTGCGGATCGCCTCAACCGGCGGTGCGACGCGCTCGCCGAGCGCGATGAATGCGACGACCACTTCGCCGAGGTCTGCGTCGTCGGTTCCAACCACGGCACTCTCGAGGACCCCCTCGAGTCGGTCGAGTTCAGCCTCGACTTCGCTCGGGTAGATATTGAAACCGCCGCTGATGATCAAGTCGCGCGCCCGGCCGACGATTTGCAGATAACCCTGGTCGTCGAAAGTCCCAAGGTCGCCGGTCACGAAGAACCCGTCGTCGCAGAAGCTTTCGGCAGTCTTGGCAGCATTGCGCCAGTAGCCGTGGCAGACATTCGGGCCGCGCACTTCGATGACACCGATCCCGTCAACGGGTTCGCGCAGGCGCAATTCGATGCCATCGAGCGGTTTGCCGACGGTGCCAGGACGCCGCTCGCCGGCAACCGGATTGGTGGTATTGATCAAGGTCTCCGACATGCCGTAACGCTCGACGATACGATGCCCGGTACGGGCAGCGAATTCGCCATGTGTTTGCGGCAGGAGCGGCGCCGAACCGCTGACGAAGAGGCGCATGTGCGCGGTCGCCGCATTGTTGCAACGCTCATCGCCGAGCAGACGTGTGTAATAGGTCGGCACGCCCATCAAGACAGTGCTTTCGGGCAGCCAGCGCAGCACGTCGGCGACCTCGAATCGCGACCGGAAAACGATGCTCGCTCCGGCAGCGATGACGGTATTGAGCGAGATGAACAGGCCGTGCACATGGTAGATCGGCAGGCAATGCAACAGGACATCCGTGGGCTCGAACCGCCATTCGCGACACAGCGCATCGGCATTGCTCGCGAGATTGCCACGGGTCAGCATGGCGCCTTTCGCGCGTCCTGTCGTGCCGGATGTGTAGACGAGTGCCGCCAGCGTATCCGCGTCGAGCGACAGGCAATCCTTGCCCGGCGTCGGCTCCGATGCGGCCATCGCAGCCAGCGATCCGCCGCCATCGCCCGCCAGTGTCACGGTCGTGACGGTCTGCGCCGCGGTTGCTATGGTGCCGGGCGAGATGACATGCAACGACGGTTCGGCATCCAGAAGGAAATATTCGGTCTCCGCCGCCGTGTAACCCGGATTCAGCGGCACCAGCACAAAGCCGCCGCGCAGACAGGCGAGGTACACGGCGATCGCTTCCAGGCATTTTTCACACTGCAATGCGACTCGATCGCCCGCAACCAGTCCGCAGGACTGCATGGCCCGCAGATAACGGCCGGACAGCGCAGCCATTTCTCCGTAGGTCACGGTGCCTGAGTCCTGGATCGCGAACCCGCGCTCGCGACAGGAGTCGAACATCGCGAGCCACTGCCGCAACGGATCACTGCCGTGCTCGAGGTTCATCGTGGCTCGAGCAGCTGCTGCAGGTTCTCTGGTGGTCGGCAGATCACGGCATGTGCACCGCGAACGACCACAGGTCGTTCGATGAGGATGGGATAGCGCGCCATCGCCTCGATCAGCGCGGCTTCATCGGGCTCGACATCGCCGAAGAGCGCCGCATACTGCGGCTCGCCCCTGCGCACGAGGCGGTTCGCGGGCAGCCCGAGTTTGCCAAGCAGATCGCGAATCTGCCCGGCATTCGGCGGATCGCTGAGGTATTCGATGATGCGATAGCGTTCGCCGCTGGCAGCGAGCAGGGCGAGTGTCGCACGACTCTTGCTGCAACGCGGGTTGTGATAAATGGTCATTTGCGCCGGTGTGTCTGTCACGGATTGCGACCTTGGGTTCCTGAACTCAGCGCAATGGTAACCCGCGGCTGTCGGCCACGACGCGCAGCGCAATACTCGACTGGATACGCGTGACGCCGGGTAGCTGGGTCAATTGCTCCTTGTGCACCCGTTCGAAATCGGCCGCATCGGCCGCCACGCACTTCAGCACGTAATCGAATTCGCCGGTCATCAAATAGCATTCGGTGACCGCGGCGATACCCGTCACGGCGACCTCGAACGCGTCGAGATCCGCCGCACGCTGGTGGTCGAGGGCAATGTAGACGAAGACGATCAATGGAAAGCCCGCGGCGCGCGGATCGAGTTGCGCCGAATAGCCGCGGATCACGCCGGCGTCTTCGAGCTGGCGAACCCGACGCAGGCATGCCGACTCGGAACGCCCGACCGCGATCGCCAATTCGCTGTTGCTGCAGCGCCCGTGGCGTTGCAGGTAGCGGAGGATCTTTCGGTCCGTGGTGTCCAGCATACGCAATATTCTGCGATGTTATGTCTGTTTATCGCAAGGATATTGTGCTTTTGGTGCTGCCGACGCTGTTTTTTGCAGGATTTTGCGAGTGACGAGAATCTAGACTCGTGGTTTCGCTCCCTGGAGTAAAACCATGCTCATCGGTGTGCCCAAAGAGATCAAGGTTCACGAGTATCGCGTCGGGCTGACGCCCTCCGGTGTCCACGAACTCACCGCGGGCGGGCACGCGGTGCTCATCGAGACCGGCGCCGGCGGCGGCATCGGCCTGGTCGATGACGATTACCGGCATGCGGGTGCGAAAATTGCCTCGACGGCGGCGGAGGTGTTCGCGCGCGCCGACATGGTGGTCAAGGTAAAGGAACCGCAGCCTGTCGAATACCGCATGTTGCGCGCCGGGCAGTTGCTTTTTACCTACCTGCATCTGGCCGCGGACAAGGAGCAGGCGCAGGGGCTGATGGCGAGCGGGGCCACGGCGATCGCTTACGAGACCGTGACCGCGGTCGACGGATCGCTGCCCCTGCTGGTACCCATGAGCGAGGTGGCCGGACGGATGTCGGTGCAGGTCGGGGCCACTTGCCTGCAGAAGGCAAACGGCGGCTTCGGCGTACTGTTGGGCGGTGTGCCCGGCGTTACACCCGCGAAGGTGGTCGTGATCGGCGGAGGCGTGTCAGGCACCCAGGCTGCCGAAATGGCCATGGGCCTCGGCGCCGATGTCACGGTGCTCGATCGCTCGCTGTCGCGCTTGCGCGAGCTGGCGGCGATTCATGGCAACCGCCTCAAGACGGTTTATTCCACGACGCGCGCCATCGCGCATCTGTCGCGGGATGCCGACCTGGTGATCGGTGCCGTGCTCGTGGCCGGCGCGGCGGCGCCGAAGCTGCTGACCAGGGAGATGGTCAAGAACATGAAGAAAGGCGCGGTACTTGTCGACATCGCAATCGACCAGGGTGGCTGCTTCGAAACCAGCCGTCCGACCACGCATGCCGAGCCGACCTATGTCGTCGATGACGTGGTGCATTACTGCGTGACCAATATGCCCGGTGCCGTGCCACGCACGTCCACCTTCGCCCTGACCAATGCAACCCTGCCGTATGTGAGACGGCTTGCGGATCGCGCCCTGGCGGCGCTTCGCGATGATGTCGGCCTCGCGGCCGGACTCAATGTGCACGCTGGTGCGATCGCGCATCCTGCGGTCGCCGCGGCGCTCGACCTGCCCTGCAAGTCATTCGGCTAACGCGTCGATCGCCTGTCCCCGGCCGAGGTTTACCGCGCGTCCGGCTGCGCTTCCGGTCTTGCGGCGGCGAACGCGGCCAGCGAGCACAGGTGCTCATTGATGGCGCGAAGGCGCGGATAGGGCGCCAGGTCGCACTGCCAGCGTTCGGCATTGTAGACCTGTGGCACAAGGCAGACGTCGGCGAGCGAGAGCGTGTCGTCGCAGCAGTATCGTCCCGTTTCGCTGCTGCGCGCCACTTCCTCCTCCAGCGCGGCAAACCCCGTGGCAATCCAGTGCTGGTACCAGGCCCGGATCTGTTCCTTGCTCTGCGCCAGTTCGTCACGCAGGTGATTCAGTACCCGCAGATTGTTGAGCGGGTGAATGTCGCAGGCAATGGCGAGCGCAATCGATCGTACCCGCGCACGCGCCAGCGGCTCGGCTGGCAGGAGTGCCGGCAGGGGGTGTATGTCCTCCAGGTATTCGATGATCGCCAGCGACTGACCGATGACCTGCTCGCCATCGAGCAGTGCCGGTACCAATCCTTGCGGATTGAGTTGGCGGTAGGCGCTGCCGCCTTGTTCGCCCGATACCAGGTTACAGGCGATCTGGCGTGCTTCGATGCCTTTGACATTGAGCGCGATGCGCACCCGGTAGGCGGCCGAGCTACGCCAGTACGTATGTAGTGCGAGCATTAGCCGATGATATCCGCGTCGTGCTGTCCGGTCGACGCGCATGCGGCATAATGGGCGGATGAGCCGGACGCAATCGAAGGACTCCCCGCCAGGGGAAATGCGGCTGACGGAACTGCGATCCGACGGCTGCACGGCGATCGTCGCCGTGAGGCGTCGCATCGAAGGCAAGCGCCGGCTTGCCAAAGTGCTTGGCGTGCCCGAGCGACTGGCGTTGGTGCGAAGGATGCTCGCGCGGGTCCTCGCCGTGCTGCAGACGGCGGACAGCGTGGCCCGCGTCGTCGTGGTAAGTCCCGAGCGCGACGAAATTCCCTCGCACATACCGGTACTCGCCGATCCGGGGAACGATCAGAATTTCGCTGTCGCTCATGCACACCAACTATTGCGCGATCTCGGCTGCCGCGAATTCCTGATCCTGCCCGCCGACTTGCCGACATTGTCGCCCGCCGAGGTCGATCAATTCGTGGCACTTGGCCGGCGCCAGGGTTTTGCGCTTGCCGTGGACAGCACGGGTCATGGCAGCAACGGCATTTACCTGCGCGGCAGTACGGACTTCGAATTTCACTTCGGCAGCGATAGCGCGAGTGCACATCGCAGGGCTGCGCGTTGCCGCGGCTGGTCGGTCCCCGCAACGCGAATTGCCGGATTCATGTACGACGTCGATCTGCCCCGGGATCTGGCCCGGCTCGACGTCCACGGCATTCGCAAGGCAGTAACTGGTTGAAGCACCGCGAATCCGACTGGCCTGCGCTCGCCGCCACCCTCGCGCCGGATGAGTTCTATGCGCGCGTGAGCCAGGCGCCACTCGATGAGCTCATGCAGGCCGCCGAGGACCTCACGCTCGAAGGGTTTGGTGCCACAGTAAGTTATTCGCGCAAAGTATTCATTCCTTTGACGAAATTGTGCCGCGACGTCTGCCACTATTGCACGTTCGCCAAGACACCGCGTCACATCGCATCGGCCTATATGACCATTGACGAGGTGCTCGACATCGCCAGGCGTGGTGCGGAACTAGGCTGTCACGAAGCCCTGTTGACGCTTGGCGACAAACCGGAATTGCGGTACCGCGCAGCGCGCGAGGCGCTGCAAGCGCTTGGCTGTGCCAGCACCATCGACTACCTGGCCCGGGTTGCCGAGCGCATCGTTCGGGACACTGCGCTGTTGCCGCACCTGAACCCGGGCGTCATGAGCGCGGACGATCTGCGCCAACTGCGCCCGCATGCGCTCTCCATGGGCCTGATGCTCGAGACGGCCAGTGATCGTCTTGGCCGCCGTGGCGGCGCGCATCACGGATCCCCGGACAAGCAGCCCGCGCTTCGCCTTGAGTCGCTCGAGGCCGCCGGCCGCATGTCCGTCGCCATGACATCCGGCCTGTTGATTGGTATCGGCGAGACCCGGCGCGAGCGCTTCGACGCGTTGCTGCGCTTGCGGGAGCTCCATGTTCGTCATGGTCACCTGCAGGAAATCATCCTGCAGAACTTTCGCGCCAAACCGGGGACGCGCATGGCCGGCGCAGTCGAGCCTGGACTCGATGAGCAGCTGTGGATCATCGCGGTGGCGCGACTGATGTTCGGTGCCGGGATGTCGCTGCAGGCGCCGCCCAACCTGCAGCCGGACGCACTCGAGTTGCTCGTGCGTGCCGGCATCAACGACTGGGGTGGCGTGTCGCCGCTGACGCCCGATCACGTCAATCCCGAAGCGCCCTGGCCGCATCTCGACGACCTCGACGCGCGAACCCGACGCTCGGGCCGCGTGCTGCGCGAACGGCTTGCGCTGGTGCCGCAATACCTGGCGCAGGTATCGCGCTGGACCAGTCCGCAGCTTGCCACCCGTGCGCGGCGCCTGACCGACAGTCGCGGTTTCGTGCATGACCACCCGTGGCGGGTAGGCGGCTCGATCGCGGTGCCTGAGGAGGTCGCGCCGGCTGCGATCGTTACCGGGCGTTGGCGGCGCCTGCAGCGGCTACTGCACGAGGCAGGGACACGGACCGATTGGCAGGAGCAAGAGGTCGTCACATTGTTCCAGGCGAGCGGCGCTGCGCGTGCCGATGTCTGTCGCGCGGCCGATGAGCTGCGCAGCCGGCGGGTCGGCGAAACCGTCACCTTCGTCATCAACCGCAACATCAATTACACCAACATCTGCTTGTATCACTGCGGCTTCTGCGCGTTCTCCAAAGGCCGCGGCGCGGCGAGCCTGCGTGGTCCGGGCTATCTGCTCGATCTCGATGAGGTCGGGAAACGTGCCGCCGAGGCGGCGGCCGCCGGTGCAACCGAAGTGTGCCTGCAAGGTGGTATCCATCCGCAGTTCACCGGCAAGACCTATCTCGACATAGTGAACGCGGTGCGCCAAGCTGCGCCCGGCGTGCATATCCACGCATTCTCACCGCTCGAGGTGAGTCACGGTGCGGCGACGCTCGAGCTCAGCGTGCCGGAGTTCCTTGCGCGCTTGCAGCGTGCGGGGCTCGCGACCTTGCCGGGGACCGCCGCCGAAATACTCTGTGACGATGTCCGTGCGCAGATCTGCCCGGACAAACTCGATACCCGGCAGTGGTGCGAGGTGATGATCGCGGCGCACGGCCTCGGCCTGCGTACGACGGCCACCATCATGTTCGGTCATGTCGAACAGCCGCGGCACTGGGCGAAGCACTTGCTGGTGCTGAGGGATTTGCAGGCCAATAGCGGCGGTTTCACCGAATTCGTGCCGCTGCCGTTCGTGCATATGGAGGCGCCCTTGTGGCGCAAGGGATTTGCGCGCAGTGGCCCGGGCTGGGAAGAAACCCTGCTGATGCATGCCGTGGCGCGACTGGTGCTCGATCCACACATCGTCAATATCCAGGCATCCTGGGTCAAGATGGGCGTCGCGGGCGTCGCGCAATGTCTTCGATCCGGCGCCAATGACATGGGCGGAACGCTGATGAACGAGTCGATCACGCGCGCAGCCGGCGGCGTGAACGGACAGATGCTCGACGCCGACGGCATGATCGAGCTCGCCAGATCCGTCGGGCGTGAGCCGAGGCAGCGTACGACACTCTACGAACACATCGATCCTGACCAGGTGGAGTCGGGTCGCTGCGGATCGAATCAGCCAGCGCTGGCGTCCTCCGGCATAGCGTGATGTCATCCCCGGACGCTGCGCTCGGTAGCGAAGTGCAGTTGTGGTGTGTGCCGGCACTGCCGCTCGTTCGCCCGGGCGATGATCTGGGCGCACTCATTGGTGATGCACTGGCGCGCAGTCAGCACGGACTGATCGCGGGAGACGTGCTGATCGTCGCGCAGAAGATCGTCTCCAAGGCCGAGAACCGCTACGTCGATCTGGCACATGTCGAACCGGGCGCGGAAGCGAAGCGGCTGGCGCAGATCGTGCGGAAAGATGCTCGGCTGGTCGAAGTCATCCTGGGCGAATCCGTGCGCATCGTGCGCGCAGTCCCCGACATACTGGTCGTGGAACATCGTCTGGGCCTGGTAATGGCCAACGCCGGCGTCGATCAATCGAACCTGGGTCCCTGGGACGGTTTAGAGCCGGTGCTCCTGTTGCCGCACGATCCGGACGAAAGCGCGCGACAGCTCCGTGCGCAGATGCAGCGACGGTTCGGGTGCCCGATGGCCGTCATCATCAATGACAGTTTTGGCCGGCCCTGGCGCCAGGGCACCGTGGGCGTGGCGATCGGCGTGGCGGGATTGCAGGCCCTGGTGGACCTGCGTGGGCGGGCGGATTTGTCGGGGCGGATGTTGCGCGTCAGCGAGGTGGCGGTCGCCGACGAGATTGCAGCGGCCGCGTCGCTCCTGATGGGCCAGGCGCAAGAAGGCCGACCGGTCGTGCTCATGCGCGGCCTGCAACCGCCCGAGCACGAGGGCGGCGTCCGGGCGCTGCTGCGCCCGGCGCAGCAGGACCTTTTTCGCTGATGGCGATGCTTGCGCTGAGCGGCGGGGTCGGCGGCGCCAAACTGGTCGCCGGGCTTGCGGCCGTACTCGCACCGCATGAGCTCACGGTGCTCGTCAATACGGCCGATGATTTTGAACACGTCGGACTGTGCATCTGCCCCGACATCGACTCGGTGCTCTATGGCCTCGCGGGGCTCGCCGATCCCGTGCGTGGCTGGGGTCGACGCGATGAGCAATGGAATTTCCTGGCGACGCTGGGCGAACTCGGCGGACCGACCTGGTTTGCGCTGGGTGATCGGGACCTGGCCCTGCACGTATATCGAACGGCGTTGCTCAAGGCGGGCCAGGATCTCACCGCGTGCACGGCGACGATCGCCAGAGCCTTCGGGCTCAGCGTCGACGTGCTGCCGATGTGCAATGAACCCGTGCGCACGCGCCTTGCCACCGCGCGCGGTTGGCTCGAGTTCCAGGACTATTTCGTTCGTCAGCGCTGCGAACCGAGGGTCACGGCGATCGAATATTTCGGCGCCGGGACGGCCCGCGCACAACCGAGCGTAGTCGAAGGTCTTTGCCAGAACCGCTACGATGCGATCGTCATCTGCCCGTCGAACCCGCTGCTCAGCATCGAGCCGATTCTTGCCGTACCAGGGATGCGCGATGCCCTGCGCATGACATCGGCACCGGTCGTGGCAGTCAGCCCGCTGGTCGGCGGGCGGGCGTTGAAAGGTCCTGCCGCCAAGATCCTGACGGAACTGGGTCTCGAGCCGGGCCCGAGCGCGATTGCGGATCGTTATGCCGACCTGCTCGATGTGTTGGTGATCGATACGGAGGACGAAGGCGCGGCTTGCCCGGGATCGGTGCAAGTTGTCACAGCGCCGACGATCATGCATGACGATGCCGAACGGCGAGCACTTGCACGCGCGGTGATCGCCGCCGCGAACGGCAGGCCGGGTTAAGATGATCCGGAAATCGGGCAGGGAGAGAGCATTGAGCATATCCAGACGAATAGCCGTTCTTGGTGGTACGGGCGCCGAAGGCGGCGGGCTGGCATTGCGCTGGGCGCATGCCGGGCACGATGTGATCATCGGTTCGCGCGAGGCTGGGCGCGCTGTCGAAGCGGCGGCACGCTTGTCTACGGCGGCGACCCGACAATTGCGGGGTCTGGGCAATGCCGACGCGGCAGCAGCGGCCGAGATCATCGTGCTTGCCGTGCCGTTCGCGGCGCAACGCCCAACGGCACTTGCGTTACGCAGCGAGCTCGCCGGCAAGATTTTGGTGGACGTGACGGTACCGCTCGTGCCGCCGAAGGTCTCGCGCGTCCAGTTGCCGCAGGGCGGTTCGGCCGTGAACGCGCTGCAGGCCGAACTCGGCAGTGAGGTCCGTGTGGTGTCGGCATTCCAGAACGTGTCGGCTCATCAGCTCGGCGAGCTCCAGCACGAAGTCGAATGCGATGTGCTCGTGTGCGGCGACGATCCCCAGGCGCGTCAAGTCGCGATCGACCTGGCCGCGGATGCCGGCATGCGCGGATTGCACGCCGGGCCGCTTGCGAATTCCGCGGCGGCAGAGGCGCTGACTTCTGTGCTGATCGCGCTCAATCGGCATTACAAAGTGCCGGCGACGGGAATCCGCATCACCGGTCTGCCGGGCGCGTCGGGCCGGGAGGTCAGTTGAGTGGTAGTTCGGTCGTGTACTTGACCGGGGTCAGGGCAATCGACGAAACGACCGACTGCACGTAGGGGAGCTTCGATAGCTGGTCGAGGAAGAAGGCTTCGAAGCTCTTGATATCACGCGCCACGATGCGCAATAGAAAATCCCATTCTCCGAGCAGCGTGTAGCACTCGAGCACCTCGGGCAGGGTGCGTACGGCAGTGTCGAATTTCCTGATGGCATCGCGGCCCTGCGTCGAGAGCTTGATGTGGCAGAAGATCAGCACATTGAGTCCGACCGAGGGCGGGTCGAGCAGCGCAACGCGGCGACGTATGACGCCGGATTTCTCAAGCTGACCGATCCGCCGCCAGCAGGTCGCGCTCGACAATCCCAGTCGACCGGCAATCTCGCTCGCCGAGAGCGCAGCGTCGCGTTGCAGGACATCGAGAATCTGTTTATCCGTCGAGTCGAGTTTCATGAAATGAATATATCACTCAAGTAACGAAAAGGATCTTAGAATTGCAACTATTGAGATTTATTGCTCACAATTGTGAAGAATTTGCACGAATATCGAGCCATACTTCCGTCCCATGCTGCCTTTCGATCACCCTGATGCTGCCGATCACGAGGCCGTGCATTTCCTGCGCGACGCGGCGAGCGGCCTCGAAGCCATCATCGCGATCCACAGCACGGCCCTCGGTCCTGCAGCGGGCGGTTGCCGCCTTTGGCGCTATCCCAATCGTGACGACGCCCTGGGCGATGCCCTGCGACTCGCGGAGGGCATGAGTTACAAGAACGCGCTGGCCGGACTGCCGCTGGGCGGTGGCAAGGCGGTCATACTCGCGCCGGCCTCGATCGGCGATCGCAGCGCATTGTTCGCGGCATTCGGTCGCGCCGTGAATGCACTCGGCGGGCGCTACATCACCGCCGAGGACGTTGGCACGCGTGTCGATGACATGAAGGCAGTCGCGCGCAGCACGGCCTATGTCAGTGGTATCGGCGCCGACGGCCGGTCTGTCGGTGGCGACCCGTCGCCACACACGGCCCGCGGTGTGTTCCTGGCGATGCGCGAGGCCTGGCGCTGGTTGGGTGGGAGCGAATCACTCGAGGGCGTTCGTGTTGCTGTTCAGGGTCTCGGTGGCGTAGGTCGGCATCTTGGCCAGCTATTGCATGAGGCCGGTGCGCAATTGACGGTGAGCGACATCGATCCAGTTCGCGCACAGTACGCGCGCAGCCAATTCGGGGCGACGGTCATCGAGCCACAGGCAATCCTTGCGAGCGACGTCGACATCGTCGCGCCCTGTGCGCTCGGTGGCATCATCGACGCCGCAGCCATCGCACGAATGCGCTGCGTCCTGGTTTGCGGCGCCGCGAACAACCAGCTTGCCACACTTGCCGATGCTGACGCGCTGGTCGATCGCGGCATCCTTTTTGCGCCGGATTTCGTGGTCAACTCGGGCGGTATCATGAGTGTGGCCGCGGAATATCTGCGAGCGAGCGATGCCGATGAGCTGCAACGACAGATCGAATCCATTCCACTGACATTGCGCAGGGTGCTGCAGGCGGCGCAAGATAACCGGCAATCGACGGTCGCGGCAGCACGCGACATGGCTCAGCACCTGCTCGCCGCCGCCGCGCCCAAGGCAACGCAGGTGGCCTGAACAACCGATGGTATGACCATGCCCAGAAAACCCCGTATTCATGTTCCTCATCCGCCGGCTCGTCCGGGCGATCGACCGGATTTCAGTTACCTGGAGTTGTCACCGGCTGGCGCTGCCGCGCGTCCGGAACCGCAGGCGCGGGTATCGGACATCGAAAGCCTCGCGACCAGTCTGATAGGCGTTCTCGACGATGACGGTCGCGCGCAGGGTCCCTGGGATCCGCACCTGGAAGCAAGCGACCTGCAGATCGGATTGCGGCACATGTTGCTGACGCGCCTGTTCGATGAACGCATGCAGAAGGCGCAACGGCAGGGAAAGATCTCATTTTACGTCAAGAGCACGGGCGAGGAAGCCGTGTCGGTGGCAGCCGCCATGGCATTGCAACCGGCAGACATGCTGTTTCCCTACTACCGCAATCAGGGCCTGCAGGTGGCCCGCGGTCAGTCGCTGGTCACCCTGATGTGCCAGCTGCTGTCGAATGCGCATGACATGTGCAAGGGACGCCAACTACCCACCATGTACCACTCGCGCGAACACAACCTGTTTTCGATCTCGGGAAACCTCACCACCCAGTATCCACAGGCAGTCGGCTGGGCCATGGCGGCCGCGATCAAGGGCGAGGACCATATCGCCGCGACCTGGACGGGCGAGGGTTCCACCGCCGAGGCCGATTTTCATCACGCGCTCACTTTCGCGGCGGTGTACCAGGCGCCGGTCATTCTCAACGTGGTCAACAATCAATGGGCCATTTCGACCTTTCAGGGATTCGCGGGTGGCGAGCGGCGCAGTTTCGCAGCGCGCGGCCTTGGCTACGGCATTGCCTCGCTGCGCGTCGACGGCAATGATTTTCTGGCGGTCCATGCGGCGACCCAATGGGCGGCCGAGCGGGCGCGCCGCGGTCGCGGACCGACCGTGATCGAGCTGGTGACCTATCGCGCCGGTCCGCACTCGACCAGCGACGACCCGTCCCGCTATCGGCCCCGGGATGAGTGGCAGGCCTTCCCCTTGGGCGATCCGATCGAGCGACTGAAAGAGCACCTGCTGCATCTCGGCGAATGGAGCGAAGAGCGGCACGCAGAGCTTGCCAGGGAGTTGGAGCGCGAAGTGGCCGATGCCTGGCGCGAGTCTTTGAAATACGGTTCGCTGGCGGAAGGAGCGCAGTTGGGTCCCGAGCAGATGTTCGAGGATGTCTTCAAGGTGATGCCGGATTACCTGCGCCGCCAGCGCGAGCAGATGCTCAAGGAACGGAGCTGAGATGGCCAGGATGAACATGGTCCAGGCGCTGAATTCGGCGATGGACGTCCTGCTCGATCGTGATCCCGCGGTCGTGATCTTTGGTCAGGATGTCGGCTATTTCGGCGGCGTCTTTCGGGTAACCGACGGGCTGCAGCGCAAGTATGGCGAGCATCGGGTCCTCGATACACCGATCGCGGAGGGCGGAATCGTCGGTGCGGCGATCGGCATGGCGGTCAATGGGCTGCGGCCCATCGCGGAAATACAGTTCGCGGACTACATCTACCCGGCGTTCGACCAGGTGGTCAGCGAGTTGGCGCGCATCCGCTATCGCAGTGCCGGCGAATTCTCCGCACCGGTGACGATCCGTACGCCCTGCGGCGGTGGCATACGCGGTGGCCAGACACATTCGCAAAGTCCCGAAGGCATATTCACCCACGTCTCGGGCATCAAGGTCGTCATGCCATCCAACCCCTACGATGCCAAAGGACTGCTGATTGCGGCCGTGGAAGACGACGACCCGGTCGTATTCTTCGAGCCAAAGCGTATCTACAACGGACCATTCGATGGCGATCCGGACAAGCCGGCCACCGCGTGGAGCACCCAGCCCAAGGGCGAGGTACCGGCGGGCTATTACAAGGTTGCGCTCGGCAAGGCGGATATCGTGCGCCAGGGTAGCGCGGTCACGATCCTGAGCTATGGCACCATGGTGCACGTCGCGCTGGCAGCGGCTGATAAATTCGGCGTCGATGCAGAAGTGATCGATCTTCGCACGCTGACGCCGCTCGATGTCGATACGATCGCCGCCTCGGTACATCGTACCGGCCGGTGTGTGATCGTGCACGAAGCAACCCGCTTTGGTGGATTTGGCGCCGAATTGTCCGCGACGATTCAGGAAGAGTGCTTCTGGTCATTGCAGGCGCCCATAGAGCGCGTGACCGGTTGGGATACGCCGTATCCTCACGCCTTCGAGTGGGAGTACTTTCCCGGGCAGGCGAGAATCGGCGCCGCCTTGCGCCGCGTGATGGAGGCGTAAATGACTCGCTACGTATTCAAGCTGCCCGATCTCGGGGAAGGCACGGTGGAGGCGGAGATCGTCGATTGGCGTGTCGCGGTCGGGGATCACGTCGACGAAGATACCGTGCTATGCGAGGTCATGACCGAAAAGGCCTCGGTCGAGGTACCGTCGCCGGTTGCCGGCAAGGTCGTCGCCATCAACGGCGAGCCGGGTACGATGTTGCCCGTCGGTTCCGAGCTGGTCGTATTCGAGACCGATGCCACCGCGCCTGCCGACCATGCTGCGAACCCCGCAACGACCGTTTCCGCAACCGCGGGGCCGCAGACGAGCAAATCGCGCGATCAGGCGGCGAGCCAGGCTGGCGTTCAGCAGGATGCACCTCGTCAGCGGGTGATGACTTCACCCGCCGTGCGGCGCCGGGCCAAGGAGGCGGGTGTCGATCTGGCGGCTGTCGCGGGCAGCGGCCCCGGCGGCCGCATCACTGCGAAGGATTTCGACACCCATCTGGCCGCAGGCACCTCGGCAGGCCCGGGCGTCGCGACACAGGCGGCAACCCGCGCGGCAGTTGAGGAGATCAGGATCATCGGACTGCGCCGCCTCATCGCCGAGCGCATGTCCGAGGCGAAACGCAACATTCCGCATTTTGCCTATGTCGAGGAAGTCGACGTCACCGAACTCGAGAAGCTGCGCGCGCACCTCAACAGGCAGGACCCTGCGAGGGATCCACTCAGTATCCTGCCTTTGATCGTGCTGGGACTCGTGCGTACGCTGGCGCGTTTTCCCCAATGCAACTGCCTGCACGATAGTGCGCGCAATGTGCTGTTGCGTCACAGCGCCGTGCATGTGGGGGTCGCGACCCAGACCGCCGACGGGCTCAAGGTGCCGGTGGTACGCCATGCCGAAAGGCGTCGCTTGCGCGATCTGGCGACGGAGATTCGCCGCGTCGCGGATCTTGCTCGGTCGGGCAGGGCGCGCAAGGAGGACCTCACGGGCTCGACGATCACCGTCACGAGCCTTGGCAAGCTCGGCGGCATCGTCTCGACGCCCGTCATCAACGCCCCGGAAGTGGCCATCATCGGCGTCAATCGCGTGATCGCCCGACCGGTCGTCGTCGATGGCGCAGTGGTAGTGCGCTCGATGATGAACCTGTCGTCAAGTTTCGATCACCGCTTCGTAGATGGCTACGACGCCGCTGCCATGATCGCCGATCTGCGCCAGCGGCTCGAACAGCCGGCGCTGATGTTCGCGCCGGACGGCGAATAAAAACAAGCCTGACTGTTTTTCTCTTTCGCTGCCGGTGCTAATCTGCGCTTCCTGGTCGCGCGGAGGGTTCCATGGCACGCATCACGTTTGTCTCCCGAATGACGGTCAAGAAGGGCCGCGAAGCGGAATTCGTCAGGATCTGCAAGGAACTGGCTGCCATCACGCAAGAGCGTGAGCCGTACATCATCTGGTTCGAGTTCTTCAAGTTGCGCGAACCGCAGCGTTACTGTGTCGTCGAATCGTTCGCAAACGAAGAGGACGAGCACAAGCATATGTCATCGTCCTGGCTTGCCGACTACGGCCCGCGGATTGCGGACTGTGTCGAGGGTACCTGGGTGCGCGAATATCTTGATCCATTCGAGGTCTGAATCATGAAAGCCAAGCGTAAAGCGGCCGCGGCCCGTCGGCGTCCGCGCCGCGCGGCGAACGCATTGCCGCCGGCAAAGCACAAGGCCTTCGCGGGCTATGCCGGCGAGGATCTCGCCAAATTGCGCATCAATGTCACGACCATGGGCGATTTGTTGCTCACGGCCGCCGATCGCTTTCCTGATGCCCTGGCGCTGGTACTGCCTGGCAAGGAGCTCACCTATCGAAAACTCGCGCAGCGTGCGCTGCAGCGGGCACGAAGCCTGGTCGCCATTGGCGTGCAGCCGGGCGATCACGTGGGCATCCTGATGCACACCTGCGTGGATTTCGTGGAATTGTTCTTCGGTATCGCGCTGTGTGGCGCCGTGGTCGTGCCGATCAATGCGCGCTACAAGTCGAACGAGATCAGCTATGTCATCGAGAATGGCGATCTGGTCACCGTGCTGACCACCGACGCCATCGCCGACTCGGTCGATTTCGTGGAACGACTCAACAAATCGTTTCCTGAGCTTGCAGTTGCGCGGCAGAGTTCGACCTTGAGCGTGGCGGCGGCTCCGCGATTGCGTAACCTCGTCATCTTCGGCAAGTCGAAACCGGCAGGCTTCATCACCCAGGGCGAATTCGAATCGGCCGGCAAATCCGTAAAGGAACTCGAAGTGCATCGCCGACGCTTGAGCGTGCGCCTGCGGGACACGGGGTTGATGCTCTACACCTCCGGGACCACCGCCAATCCCAAAGGCTGCCTGATTACGCACGAGGCGATGGTGCGCAACAGCATCGCCCTTGGCCGACATCGCTATCGACTGACACATCGCGACCGGATGTGGTCGCCGCTGCCGATGTTCCATATTGCCTCGGTACTACCGATGCTGGCGATCTTCGACGTCGGTGGTGCCTATCTCACGATGGGCTATTTCGATCCGGCGGTGGCGCTGCGTATGCTCGCGAAGTACCGGGTGACCGCGATGTATCCGTCGTTCGTGACCATCATGCAGGGCCTCATTTACGACAAGACGTTCAAGGACACGAATCTGTCGCGAGTCAGGCTGATGAACAGCAATTTTGCGATGCTCCCACCCGCCGTGCCGCCGGCAATCATGAAAGCGATGCCGCAGGCGCTGCAGGTCGGCAGCTTCGGCATGACCGAAGCTGCAGGGACGGTCTGTACCGGCGCCTGGGACGAACCCCAGTCGCAACGCATAACTCGCCTCGGCAAACCGCTGCCCGGGTTGCGCGTGCGGGTAATCAATCCGGAAAATGGTGAGGATTTGCCGGTCGGCCGACGCGGTGAAGTGCTGGTTCACGGCTATTCGCTGTTCAGCGGCTACTACAAGGATGCCGAGAAGACGGCCCAGGCGCTCGATGCGGACGGCTGGTTTCACACCGGTGACATCGGTTCGCTCGATGCCAACGGCACGATCATGTTCCATGGACGACTGAAGGACATGCTCAAGGTCGGTGGCGAGAATGTCGCAGCAGCCGAAATCGAAGCGCAGTTGCAGAAACATGCGGCCGTACGGCTCGCGCAGGTCGTCGGCCTTCCAGATGACAAATACGTCGAGATACCGGCGGCGTTCGTCGAACTCGAACCGGGCATGTCGGCCAGCGAATCGGATCTGATCCAGTTCTGTCGCAATGAAATCGCCAGTTTCAAAGTGCCGCGGCATGTTCGCTTCGTGACCGAGTGGCCGATGTCGAGCAGCAAGATCCAGAAGTTCCGCTTGCGCTCGGCGCTTATCGAGGAACTAGGCCTTACGTGAGCGATAACAAGGCTGTACCTGGCTCGGCGCAGGCTCTGCGACCCGTGCAGTTCGCCTATCACGTTGCGGACCCGGAGAGTGCGGCGCATGAGTTTTCACGCCGCTACGGCTGGGGGCCCTTCTTCCTGCTCTCGCATATTCCGTTGCGCTACGCGAAGTATCGCGGTCTGCCGGCGGTTTTTGACCACAGCTCGGCCTACGGGCAGGCGGGCGAACTCATGGTCGAACTCATCTGCCAGCATAATGACGGGCCGTCGGCGCTCAGGGATCTGTACGCGCCCGATGACAGTGGCCTGCATCACGTCGCCGTCTTCGTCCCAAGCGTCGCCGATGTCATGGCCGACTATGGCGCGCGCGGAATTGCGGCGGCGTTGCATGCCGAAACCGCCACCGGCGTTGAATTTGCAATGCTCGATACCAGTGCGGAGCTTGGGCACATGCTGGAAATCTATGAACCGGGCAGGGATCTCACGCGCTTTTACGCCTACGTGCGCCGCGCGGCCGAGAACTGGAACGGCGAGCAGCCGCTGCGGCGGTTGGGGTAGGGACTCAACGCGAAGGGGATGGATCGATGTCACGTCTACAAGGCAAGTGCGCTGTGGTTCTGGGTGCGGCCAGTCGCGACAACATGGGCCAGGTGATGGCGAGGCGATTCGCTGCGGAGGGCGCCAAAGTGGTGGTGTCCGGTCGCAAGGCGCAAGAGCTCGAGTCCATCGCTGGCCAGATAGGTGCTGTGCCATTCGAGTGCGATATTACCCGGAAGCCCCAGGTCGAAGCCTTGTTCGATGAGGCCGCGGCACGCTTCGGCAAGGTCGATATCGCTGTCAATTGCACGGGCTGGGGACTGCTGCGCAAGCTCCTCGATACCAACGAAGATGAAATGGACCGTCTTTCCGCACTGCAATTCAAGGGCCCATTTTTCTTCCTGCAGGCGGCTTCGGCACAAATGGCGCGAAGCAAGGGCGGATCGATCATCATGGTCTCATCGGCCTCGGTGCACGCGCTTCTTTTCAATCACGCGGCCTATATTGCGACCAAGTCAGCAGGTGAAGCCCTGGTGCGCTGCTTTGCCAACGAATTCGGGGGCAAGGGCATTCGCGTCAACAGCATTGCGCCGGGCCTGACCGCGACTCCGATGACCGAGAACGAAGTGCGCATGCCTGGTCTCGAGCAGGCGTTTCTGAATGAGTACCCGCTCGGCAGGATCGGCACGACAAAGGATGTTGCGGATGCCGCGCTGTGGCTTGCCGGTGATGAGTGTTTCATGACCGGTCAGACCTTGCAGATCAATGGCGGACTTACTTTGCGGCGCAACCCGCTTCCCTGGGAGATCAATGCCAGCATGCGGCGCGCGGCCGGTGGCAGCTAGGGCAGCTACGGCTCAGCGGCGCGTGGCGATGGCGACAGGCCGCTCGAGGTCGATACCCGCAAGTTCGTAGCCGCGCCGGAAGTCGCGGATGTGTTTCGCCATCCATTCGCGTGCCTGATCGGAGTTGCGTGCCTCAACAGCCGTCGCAATTCTCTCCTGTGCGGCTGCGATGCGTTCGCGCGCCTGGCTGACCTTGTTGATCATGATGGCGAGCGATGGCTGCAATAGCCTAACCAGCGGCTCCTGTGCCAGCTCCAGCACCGGGTTGGCAGCCGCGCTCGCCAACGCCCGGAAGTACTCGCTCACACGTTCCGCGGCGGCGCCCGCCGCGCGGTTGCTGCCGCGAAATTCTGCAGCGGCTGCCTGCAGCCGCAGCAAATCCGCTTCGCTGCGTCGTTCGGCGGCTCGTTCTGCGATGGCGGGTTCGACGATGGTGAGACCTTCCCAGACATCGAAGGCACTCGCATCGTGAAGGTGCAGGGCACGGCTCACGTCCTCGCCGACTTTCCTCGGCGCGGGCCGCGTGACAGTCATCAGTTTCGAACCGCGCTCGCGGCCAAGTACACCGCTCGACTGCAATTCGCGTAGTGCCTCGCGTACGGTCGATCGGTTGACGCCAAATTGCCGAGCCAGTTCGTTCTCGGACGGCAGGCGGTCGCCTGTCTTCAGGCTACGGTCGGTGATGCGCTCGAGCAGAGCGGTCGCGACCTGCCGATAGGCAGGCTCGATTCGCAATTGCTCGAATGCGATCGCCATGCTCAGGTAGCCAGCAGCTCGCGGCCGATCAACATGCGCCGGATTTCCTGGGTGCCGGCGCCAATCTCATAGAGCTTTGCATCGCGCAGTAGCCGGCCGGCCGGGTAGTCGTTGATATAGCCATTGCCGCCAAGCGCCTGGATGGCCTCGAGCGCGCATCGGGTCGCCTGCTCGGAGGCGAACAAGATGGCGGCCGCCGCATCGCGGCGCGAGCTGTGCCCGGCATCGCAGGCACGTCCGACTGCATACACATAGGCACGCGCGGCATTGAGTGCCGCATACATATCGGCGACTTTTGCCTGCATCAGCTGGAAGCTGCCGATGGGTCGACCGAATTGCTTGCGCTGCTGTACGTAGGGCAGCACGAGGTCGAGCGCCGCAGCCATGAGTCCTAGCGGTCCGCCTGCAAGCACGGCGCGCTCGTAGTCGAGCCCCGACATGAGTACGCGTACGCCGCCGTCGGGCTCGCCGAGCAGATTCTCCGCTGGCACCCGGCAGTCATCGAACACCAGCTCGGACGTGCTGGAGCCGCGCATGCCGAGCTTGTCGAGTTTTTGAGCCGCCCTGAAGCCGGCAAACCCGCGTTCGACGATGAATGCGCTGATGCCCTTTGTGCCAGCCTCCGGCCGGGTTTTTGCGTACACGACAACGATGTCGGCATCCGGACCGTTGGTGATCCACATCTTGCGACCGTTCAGCAGGTAGTGATCACCGCGCCTCTCGGCACGCAACTGCATCGAGACCACGTCGGAACCCGCGCCAGGCTCAGACATTGCGAGCGCTCCGACGTGTTCGCCGCTTACCAGGCGCGGCAGATAACGATCGCGCTGGGCATCGCTGCCGTTGAGGCGCAGCTGGTTCACGCACAGGTTGGAGTGCGCGCCATAGGAGAGTCCAACCGAACCCGAGGCGCGCGAGATTTCTTCCATGGCGACGATGTGCGCCAGGTAGCCAAGGTCCGCGCCGCCCCATCGCTCGGGAACGGTCAGGCCGAGCAGGCCCTGGGCGCCGAGCTGCGGCCATAGTTGTCGCGGAAACTCGTTGCTGCGGTCGATCTCCGCGGCGGCCGGCTCGATCGCATCCCGCGCGAAACGCCGTACCTGGTGGCGCACCTCGTCCAGGGTGTCGCCCAGCAGGAAATCAAAATCACAGGTGTCCAGGGCTGACATGGCGCTTGTCCGGTAAAGTCGGATAGTGCTATTGTCGGACAATTAGTGGCCGGCCGCAAGTCGTCTCTGGAGCCAAGGTTATGTCATCTCTGCACTCCCGCCTGGATACGAGCGCTGTGGACTTCGCTGAAAATCGACAGGCCATGCGGGCGCTGGTCGATGATCTGCGCGCCAAGGTCTCGATGCTGCGCCTGGGTGGCAGCGCAAGCGCGCGCGAACGCCATGTCGCTCGAGGCAAGATGCTGCCGCGCGATCGCGTCGAATCGCTCCTGGATCCCGGTTCCGGCTTTCTCGAGCTTTCTCAGCTTGCTGCCTATGGCATGTACGACGATGAATCTCCCGGCGCCGGCCTGATCACCGGAATCGGCAGCGTCAGCGGCCGGCTCTGCATGGTCGTCTGCAATGACGCAACGGTGAAGGGCGGAACGTATTATCCATTGACCGTGAAAAAGCATCTGCGCGCGCAACAGATCGCGCGTGAGAATCGCCTGCCGTGCATCTACCTGGTTGACTCGGGCGGTGCGCATCTGCCGAGTCAGGACGAAGTGTTTCCGGACCGGGAGCATTTCGGCCGTATTTTCTTCAATCAGGCAACCTTGTCCGCGCAGGGTATCGCGCAGATTGCAGTGGTCATGGGCAGTTGCACGGCGGGAGGCGCCTATGTTCCGGCGATGAGCGACGAATCCATCATCGTGCGTGGGCAGGGGACGATCTTTCTCGGTGGTCCACCACTGGTGAAGGCAGCCACCGGAGAGGTGGTTACCGCCGAGGACCTTGGCGGTGGCGACGTGCATACGCGGCTATCGGGTGTAGCCGATCATCTTGCCGAAAACGACGCTCATGCGTTGTCGTTGGCGCGAAGTATCGTGGGTCAGGTGCCGGGACCACGCGCACAGTGGCGGGCGCCGCGCGAGCCACGACCGCCGCGCTACCCGGCCGGGGACCTCTATGGCATCGTGCCGAACGACACCCGCCATCCGTATGATGTGCGCGAGATCATCGCGAGGTTGGTCGATGACAGCGAATTCGACGAATTCAAGGCGCGCTTCGGAACGACGCTGGTAACGGGATTTGCTCATCTACACGGCTTTCCCGTCGGCATCATCGCCAACAATGGGATCCTCTTCTCCGAATCGGCGCAGAAAGGCGCGCACTTCATTGAACTGTGTTGCCAGCGCCAGGTGCCGTTGCTGTTTCTGCAGAACATCACGGGATTCATGGTGGGGCGCAAGTACGAAAACGAAGGCATTGCCCGTCACGGCGCCAAACTGGTGACGGCAGTGGCCTGCGCCGGCGTGCCGAAGTTCACGGTCGTGATCGGTGGCAGCTTCGGGGCTGGCAACTACGGCATGTGTGGTCGCGCCTATGAGCCTCGCTTCCTGTGGATGTGGCCCAATGCCCGTATCAGTGTCATGGGTGGCGAGCAGGCAGCAACGGTGCTCGCGACCATCCGGCGGGACGCACTCGAGGCTCGCGGCGAGAAATGGAGCGACGCAGCAGAGGGCGCTTTCATGGCGCCCATACGTGAGCAATATGAGCGGCAGGGCCATCCGTACTATGCATCGGCGCGTCTTTGGGACGATGGCGTGATCGATCCGCTCGATACCCGGCAGTGTCTTGCCTTGGCGCTGCAGCTTGCGGCCCAAAGTGGTTCCGGTACGACGCGCTTCGGCGTGTTTCGAATGTAGCCCGGGCGTGGAGAGTAGACGTGTTTGACAAGATACTCATTGCGAATCGCGGCGAAATCGCCTGTCGCATCGCGCGTACTGCGAGGCGCCTCGGCATACGTACGGTCGCGGTCTACTCCGAAGCGGATCGCAATGCGCTGCACGTCGAGACCTGTGACGAGGCCGTCTGTATTGGCCCAGCCGAGGCGCGTCGCAGTTACCTCGACATCGGGCGCATTCTTCGTGCCAGCACCGCTACCGGTGCCGAGGCCGTGCATCCCGGCTACGGCTTCCTGTCCGAGAACGCGGATTTCGCGGCTGCCTGCGCCGATACCGGTATTCGGTTCATCGGACCGCCGGTGGCTGCAATCCGGGCGATGGGCTCGAAAGCCGCGGCAAAATCGCTGATGGCGCAAGCCGGCGTACCTGTTACCCCCGGTTACCACGGTGCGGACCAGGACGACGCCGTGCTTGCCGAAAATGCAGCGCGTATCGGTTATCCATTGCTTATCAAGGCAAGCGCCGGGGGCGGCGGCAAGGGCATGCGCGCGGTCCGCGCTGCGGCGGAATTCGCGGACGCGTTGGCGGCCTGTCGGCGCGAAGCGAAAAGCAGCTTCGGAAGCGATGAGGTACTCATCGAGAAGCTGATCGAGAATCCGCGCCATGTCGAGGTACAGGTGTTCGCTGACCAGCACGGGCACTGCCTGCATCTGTTCGAGCGCGATTGCTCCATGCAACGCCGCCACCAGAAGGTAATCGAAGAGGCGCCGGCACCGGGACTCCACAGCAGCTTGCGCGCGGCACTCGGCGCAGCGGCGGTCAAGGCGGCCGAGGCGGTTGGCTACGTCGGCGCCGGTACAGTCGAATTTCTGCTGGGCGAGGGCGGCGAGTTCTATTTCATGGAGATGAATACACGTCTGCAGGTCGAGCATCCAGTCACGGAAATGATCACCGGCCTCGATCTCGTCGAGTGGCAACTGCGGGTTGCCGCGGGCGAGTCGCTGCCGCTCGACCAGGGAGGGATACGCCAGGATGGTCACGCCATTGAAGCGCGAATCTATGCAGAGGATCCAGCGCGCGGCTTCCTGCCCGCCAGCGGACAGCTGGCGCATGTGCGATGGCCGGAGCGATCGGCGACTCTGCGCGTCGATGCGGGGTTTCGTGAAGGCGATATCGTGACCCCATGGTATGACAGCATGCTGGCCAAGGTCGTCGCCCACGGTGCCGATCGGGACAGTGCCCGGCGAGCGCTGCTGCAGGCGCTCGAGCGTACCCAGATCAGCGGAATCGCCAACAACGTCGCGTTCCTGCGCGGATTGCTCGGGGACGAACGCTTCATCGCCGCGCGATTAAGCACGACTTTGATCGATGCAGACAGCGCTGTCGCCCGATCCACTGCTGCAGCGGTGCCGGGTCGGATTCTCGCGCTCGCAGCACTTGCCTGCGCGGCGTTGGAGCGGGACTCGCGGAACGCCGCGCACTCGAGTCCGTGGTGGTCGAGCGGCAGCTGGCGACTCAATGCGGATACGGTGCAAAGCATCGGCCTCCGCCACGGCGGCGAGGATATCCGCGCCAATGTCATCGGCGCCGCGCCACCCATGCAGGTCGTTCTGGCCGACAAAATTTTCAACCTGGCCTGGTTCAACTACCAGGATCGGCGCTTGCGAGCAGAGATCGACGGTAGCATGAGCGTTGCAACCGTCATAATGAGCGCCAAGGAGTGCCACCTGTTGACCGATGACGGTGATGAGTGGCGAATTGAGCGCATCGCTCGACTGCAGCATGACAGCAGCCTGCGGCAGGGCGATGGCGATCTGCGCGCACCGATGCCGGGTCGCGTGATTCGCATCAATGTCGCAGCGAATCAGCAGGTCGCCAAAGGGGCATCGCTGATGGTGATCGAAGCGATGAAAATGGAGCACACGGTAGCGGCACCTCATGCAGGGCGCATCCAGGCGATTCGTGCGAAGGTTGGCGATCAGGTGCCCGAGGGCGCGGAACTGGTCGATCTCGTGCCAGTTGCGGACGCCGACGGCGCCGCGAAGAACTGAAACGCTGGCGCAGCATAATTCTGCGGCAGGTATTGGGTTGGTATGGCGCTGGCATTGCCATCGCGTATGGCAGAGTAATGCGGCGACATGATTTCGATGCCCGCCTCGTTACAGCAGTCCTGGATATGGGCGTGAAGCTCCGAGTAGATCTGCGCCATTCGTGCTGGCTCACGCGTATAGGCGTTCAGCTCGTAGCTGACATAGAAATCGTTCAGAGCAGTTTGAAGCACGTACGGGGCAGGGTCATCGAGCAGTGATTCGACGCGGCGGGCCGCGTCGAGCAGTGCCGCATGCACCTTGCGCCAGTCGACGTCGTAACCGATGGTGACGGTCGTGTGCAGGATCAATCCTTCCGCCGCGGCCGTTGCGGAGAAGTTGACGATGTGGTTGGCGAGCACGAGCGCATTCGGCACCGTGATCTCGACATTCTTGATCGTTCGCACGCGAACGACGAACAAGTCCTTTGCAACGACGTCACCGATGGTGTCGGCAATTTTCACCCGGTCACCCACCTGGAACGGGCGCATGTAGGTCACCACCAGTCCCGCAATGACATTGGCGACAGCGGATGCAGCGCCGAGCGAGAGCAGGACACCGACAAAGACGGACACCGAACGGAAGCCTTCCGATCCGGCGCCAGGCAGGTAAGGGAAGATCATGACTGCACCGATTGCGAGCAGTGCGAACCGGACGATGGAATAGGTCGGTTGCGCCCACTCAGGATAGAAACTGGCGAAGCGAATACGCCCGGTTGCGACACGGATGAATGCGGCGCGGACAATCTTGAGGAGATAGCGCACGACGACGACGATCAGCGCGATCACGAAAATATTCGGCACGTAGGCAAAGATGGCATCGCCAACCGTGCGCAAGGCGCTGATCGCCGCCGCACCCAGGCGAAGACCGGCTGCGCGAGTCCAGGGAAACCGCGACAGGCAGAATTCGACATACACAAAGATGGCGGCCACGATCGCAATGAACAATGCACTGCGAGTGGCAGCGACGACGATATCTTCCAGGACGTTGGTTGCAAGACCGCGGTCCTTGCGCGCGCGGCCGATCATGCGCTCGAGCCAGCCGCGAATTGCGGAACGCACGCCGTTGTAGCCGCGCCCCAGGAGCCACAGCAGGAGAGCCAATACGACGCTCGCCGTGAGTGCCTGTATGGCGGCGATCAGGAGTCCGCGGGCGCTGCGTTCGCGCATCTCGGTTGCGATCGCTCCCTGCAGCACGGTACGGTAGTCGGCAGCCAGCTGCGCCCTCGTGCGCCCAAGCGGCGCGGCGTCGCTCGTCGTAACACTGGCGATCAACTGCTCGCCGGCATAAATGTCGGAGCTGTCCTCGCGCTCCACGATACGCAATGGCGCCGACGGGTCGGCGCCTGCCAGAGCCCGTACCAGGCGGGTCTGGACGGCTTCGGCGCGGGCGCGGGCGTCGAGCTCACCGATACCCGAGCGCAATTCAAACAGAACGTTGCCGCGAAAACTGACGGGCGCGGGACTGTCGCCAGGCGCCGAGTTGTCGCTTGGCGAAGGCGTCAATTGTGCAACATCGTCCGCACGCGCGGTACCGGCGAGGAGCGCGAGCAGGCATACTGCGCGCAGGCTGTTGCGCATGGCTGACATGCGTCGATGATCCCACGTGCCGCCACCACTGTTCAATGATGCTGACATGCGCTACCTTCCTTGCGGATCATGAGAGCCGTCGATCGCTTGTACCGTACTGCAGTCTGCGGTTGTCTGCTGTTGGCGCTGGGCTGCACCGACTTGTCCGCGCCAGATGGCGCCGACGCATCCGACATGCCTTCGCTCGAACCGGCAGCAATACTCGTCCAGCCGGCGAGCGTCACGATGCAGGCGGGTCAGTCGCGGCAGCTGCAGGCGCAGGTCAATGACGCCTCAGGCCAGCCTATCGCCGGTGCGCGTTTGAGCTATTCGCTGGCCGGCGGCTGCTGTGTGACGGTGAGCGCTACGGGACTCGTTTCTGCCACCGGGCCGGTCGGCGAGGCGAGTGTGCGGGTAGCAAGCGGCCGCCGGGCGAATACTGTCCCTGTCGTGGTGTCGGCCGGCCGCGCTCAGCGCCTCGTTTGGCCTGACGGCAACGCCGTGCGCATGCCGGCGGGCGCGCCCCCCAGGAATTTCACGGCTCGTGTACTCGACTGGGCAGGAAATGGTGTTCCGGCGACCAGTGTTGCATTCGAACTGGACAGCAGACCGCTGTCGTTGGTGGCGTCGGGCCCGGATGGTTCCACCGCGGTCGAGATCGCCAAACTGGAAACCGTCGGGCGCCACACGCTGAGCGCAGCCGTGCCGGATCTGCCCGCGATCGCTATGCAAAGCGTCGAGATCCAGGTCGATGCGGGGCCTCCTGCTGCGATGTCGGTGGTCGGCGCCGTTCCCATGGACGTCGAGGCGGGCGCGAACATTTCCGGTCCTCTCGTCATGGTTCGCGACGGTTTCGGCAATCCCGTTGCCCAGGCGGTATTGCAACTGGAAATCCCCGCAGCCGTCGGCTCGTTGCAACGGACCGAGATTGTCACGGGCGAGGACGGTATGGCGCGCCTGGCCTGGATAGCGGGGCGTGCTGGAGCGCGGGGCGCGCTCAAGGTTACACTGGCGGGGGACAACGGGGGCGCTGTCGCCCCACTACTCGTGCACCTGCAAGTTGCACGAGCAGCCAAAAAACGATGAGACATGAGGTACCATCCGTTCTTGAACAGCGCGAGGCCGACGAAGTGACCGAAAGTCCCAGCCAGGCTTTTCGCGGTAGTTACGTCGCCCTGGTGACGCCCATGCGAGCCGGGGGCGACATCGACTGGAAGTCATGGCAGCGCCTGCTCGAGTGGCATGCTTCGAGCGGCACAGCGGGCGTCGTAGTAGGCGGTACGACAGGTGAATCGGCTTGTCTCGACGACGACGAATTGCGCGAGCTGACCATCGAGGCCTTGCGCATCGGCGCCGGGCGCATGCAGGTCATCGTCGGCGTTGGCAGTAGTTGCACACGCACGACGATCGAGCGGGCGCAGCGCTTTGCACGCCATGGGGTTGACGGCCTGCTGGTCGTTACGCCGGCCTACAACAAGCCGCCACAGCGTGGCCTCATCGGGCACTTTCGCGCTGCCGCGCGGGCGGTTGACTGCCCCGTCATTCTATATAACGTGCCCTCCCGCACCGCGGTCGATCTCCTGCCGGAAACAGTCCAGCAGCTGGCTGCCGAGCGCAATATCGTCGCGCTGAAAGAAGCCGTCCCCAGCCTCGAGCGAATACAGGAGTTGCGCCGATTGCTGCCAGCCACATTTGCGATTCTGAGCGGCGATGACGCCACCGCGTGCAGATCCTTGTCTGCCGGCGCCTGCGGAGCGATCTCAGTGACGGCAAATGTCGCGCCTGGCCAATATGCGCGCATGGTTTCTGCCGCCCTGGCGGGCAATGTCGCGCTCGCGCAGGATCTCGACGCCCAGCTTGCCGACCTGCACCGCGATCTTTTCATCGAAGCCAATCCAATTCCCGTCAAGTGGCTGTTGCAGCAGATGGGCATGATTGACTGCGGAATACGTGCGCCGCTCGCCTGGCTCGACGAAGCGTCGTCCGCACCGCTGCGACGAATTCTGCAACAACTGCAACTGGCTGCCTGAGATGGTTCAGGCGCCGGGTATCGCTCGCAGCCATCGCAGTTTTTTCTCGGCGCCACTTTGGCTCGGTGTCCTGCTTGCCATCCTGCTGCTTGCAGTAGGCGCGATTCTCTGGCTGCAGAATTCCACGACGACCATCGTGCTGGTGCGACACGCAGACAAGGAACTGGTGAGCATCGACGATCCGCCGCTATCAAGCGCGGGCTCGGAGCGCGCCGCCGGATTGGCACGCCTGTTCGGAGCGCGCGACGGGCAGCGGATCCAAGCCATCTATGTGTCGAACACGCGCCGCGCTCGCGAGACTGCGCGTCCGCTCGCCGACGCGCTGGCAATCGAGCCGACGATCTACGATGCAGCCGCGAGCAAGGAGCTGGTTGGCCGGATTCTGCGCGAGCATCGCGGCGAGCTCGTGCTGGTCGTTGGGCACAGCAATACCGTGCCGCAGATGGTGGAGCAGCTGGCAGGCGGCACGACTGTTACGCCTATACGCGACGATGATTACAGCAATTTGTACATTGTGACGCTACCGCGCTTTCGACGCGCTTCGGTGTTGCACTTGATTTATTGATCGACGATACGGGAGGGCGACGGCGATGGCGGTGTTTTCAAGAACCCGGGATGGCGATGGGCACGTGGGCAGCAGGGTCGGAACCGGCGCGTTTCCGGGCTGGGTCATTCTGGTTGGACTGGCTGCGGTACTGCTCTGGGCTTCCTTCTATACGGTCGAGACGGGTTTCGTCGGCGTGGAGAAAACCCTTGGCAAGGTCGATCCGACCGAGGTGCAGCCAGGATTGCGCATGCGCATGCCGATCATCACGCAGTATCGGGTCGTCGCGGCGAAGGAAATACCCATCGATCTGACGGACCTGACGCCCAAGGCAGCGGACAACCTGTCGCTGCGCGATCTGGACGTCACGGTCTTCTACAATGCGGCTGCAGACAAGATTGCAGAACTGTCCGTCAAGTACGCGGCGGCGGATCAAAAAGGTGATGGCGGCTTTTACCCTGCCTACAACGTGGTGCTGCGCGAGGCGCGTGGAGCGGTCTATGAGGTGGTCGCGGGTGTCGACTCCCTGCAGTTGCATCGTCAACGCGAAAAGCTGCAGCGTGATGTCGAGCAAGTGCTGCAGGCGAGGCTCGACCAGAACGACCCGGGAGTTTTTACCATCTCGCGCGTCGTCGTACGGGCGCTCAATACCGATCCGTCCATCGAACAGGCGATCCAGCTCGCGGTGCAAAACCAGAAACGGCTGGAGGCAAAGAAGATCGAAGTTGACATCGCGGCCAAGGACGCCGAAATCGAGATTGCCCGCGCCAAGGGTGTTGCCGAGGCCAACCGGATTATCAATCAATCCCTGACGGCGGAGTATCTGCAGCACGAAGTCAACAAGGCGCTTGCAGAATTTGCCAAGAACGAGGGCAACGCCGTGGTGATTCCTGCCAACATGCAGGGTTTCCAGCTGCTGCTCGACAGTGGCGGGTTGCGACGATCGCGGCGGGCGGCCAGTTCGCCGTGATGAGCGATCCCGGCGCCGATCAGTGACCGGACAATGCGATGGCCTTGCGCACGAAGTCCTCGTGTTCGGCAATGCGAAAATCCGCCAACACGGCGGCACGGATGCTGCGGCCTGAATCGATCAAATAGGTGGCCCGCCGGACGCCGAAACCAAGCGGGCCATTGACGTCGTACATGCGGATGACGGATTTGTCCGGGTCGCTCAGCAGCTGAAACGGCAGCGAATGGCGCTCCCGGAATTTGCGATGGGACTCGGGCGATTGCGGACTGATGCCGCAGACATTGAGTCCGACGCGCCGGATCTCGCTGTCGAGATCGCGAATCGCGCAGGCTTCCTTGGTACATCCGGGCGTGAAATCGGCAGGGTAGAAATACAGGATCAGCGGCCCGGCATTGAGCAGGGTGGTCAGCCCGACTTCCACGTCATCCTGATTCGCCAGAGTGAATTCCGGCGCCCGGTCCCCAACAGCCAGCATCCCTGGATCCCGTCGATTCTTCGTGTTCCGCCAAAGATAGCGCCGCAGCGGCCCAGTGGCAAAACTGATAATTGCGCTGTTTGCAGCATAGCCGGCCCGGTGTAACATGCGCCGCTCGCGTGGGGCGGTAGCTCAGCTGGGAGAGCGTCGCGTTCGCAATGCGAAGGTCGGGAGTTCGATCCTCCTCCGCTCCACCATTTTTCCCGTCAGGTTGCACCAGAAGAGGGCGCGTACCGGCTCGCCGGACTCGTCACTTCCACCAGCTCGAAGACGTTGCCATCCGGGTCCCTGCCGTAAACGGCGCGCAACTTCCCGGAATCCGTCACCTCGCTGTTGAACTCCACGCCAGCCGCGTGCAGGCGCTGATATTCGCCGTCGATATCGCGCACGAGCAGCGCGACATGCGCATAGCCGGGGTCGCAGAGCCTGCGCGGCGTATCGTGTGGCTGCGGTCGCCTGTATTCGAACAGTTCGATGAACGCGTCGCCCAGCCTTAGCATGGCACTGCGTCCCGCCGAGTCGGCGAAGCCGACGAAACGGTCGAGATCCACGCGGTTGCTCCATTCAAACTGCGAAATAACCTCGAATTGCAGGATCTCGCAGTAGAACCGCCGCAGGCGTGCAAGGTCGGTCGTCGCCAGGGAAACATGGTGGATACCGAGGATCACTATTCAGGTCGCTGCTGCGGGCACTGCCGTTAGTGCACATGATGTGCGTATTCTTATTACAATCACAAGTGCACCACAAAGCGGTTGCCCCCGTAGCTCAGTGGATAGAGCGACCGCCTCCTAAGCGGTAGGTCGTAGGTTCAACTCCTGCCGGGGGCGCCATCCGTCGACGTGTCGCAATCAATTGGGCGTTTTGTCGAAGATTGCACAGGCGCGTTTTGCGTTGTAGGAAACCAGATAGTTTCTCGAGCGCGACAGTTCCTTCAGTCTTGCCAACGCGGCGGGTTGCGGAAACTTTGTCAGGTACCAGATGACCTCGATTGTGTCGTGATTCGGATCGATGCGTGAGCGATTGCGGAATGTCTCAAGGCTGGCGGCAACAACCGTCGGGAGTGGCAGGGCGGCGCCTGCCGGTAGTTGCACTCAGGTAAGTCCTACGAATCTAGTTGCCGGCCTCCGGAACAATGCAACCGAGTCTCACTGGTCACAATGTCTGAAATTCATGCGGAGCGTGCAATTACGGGTCATGTCCGGATCCGCGGCACTTAACCATGCGCAGCGGCGTATACTCCAGCACGACCGTACCGTCCTGCTTCACCACGCGATTGCGCGTGCGAACCAGACCACGACCCGGCTTGCTCGCTGATGGCCGCGATTCGATGACTTCGCATTCCACGTGGATGGTATCTCCCGCAAGCGTCGGGTTCTTGATATCAAGTGTCATGTTCAGGAAGGCCAGGCCTGTTCCCTGCAATGTTGATTGCGTGAGCAGGCCTTCGCAAATGCAGTAGACCAATGAACCGGGCGCGGGACGCCCCTTGATCTGCGAATCCTGTTCAAGGAACTCGTAATTCGTGAACAACACCTCAGTCATGCCAATCGTATTGATGAAGAGCACGATATCCGTTTCTGTTATCGTCCTGCCGACGGTCTTGAATTTCCGCCCAATTGGCAAGTCCTCGAAATGAAAGCCAAGCCCCGCGGTTTCGTATTCGTCTTTCATTGTGGTTGCGGCTCGCCTCAGATCGGGTCCCAGGGCGTAATCTTCAGTGAAGCGACATTCGGGAAGAAGTTGGCCTCGAACGCTGGGATGGCGTGCTCGGCGATCTCCTCCGGTGTCCAGCCCCCGGCGCGATGTACCGAGCGAACAATGCGGCTTTGGCTGAACAGGTAGATCTCGTTGGCGCGCACGCCGAAAATCTGCCCGGTCACGGCCGCTGCACTGTCACTCGCAAGATAGACGGCAAGCGGTGCGATTTTCGCTGATTCCATCTTCTTCATTTTCTCGATGCGGGTGATATTCTCGGGCGTATCGGCCGGAATGGTCGCGGTCATGGCTGTCCATGCCCAGGGGGCAATGCAGTTGGATCGGACGTTGAATTTCGCCATATCAAGCGCTATAGCCTTGGAAAGGCCTACAATGCCGAGTTTTGCGGCAGCGTAGTTGGCCTGGCCGACGTTGCCAATGAGTCCGGATGAGGACGTCATGTGTACGTAGGATCCGGCCTCCTGCGCCTTGAAGTGATTTGCCGCTGCGCGTGCGACATGGAATGAACCGTTCAGATGTACGTCGACGACCGCCTGCCACTCCTCCGGTGACATCTTGTAGAAGATGCGGTCCCGAACGATGCCTGCATTGTTGACCACACAGTCGATACTGCCAAAATTGTCGAGAGCTGCTTGAACAATTTTGGCGCCGGAGGCCGCCGAGGCGACGCTCTCGGTGCAAGCAACCGCCTCACCACCGCTCGCGCGGATTTCCGCCACGACCTGGTCCGCCGCCGCCGGCTTGCCATCCTTTGCTGGCGTCACATCGTTTACGACTACCCGCGCGCCGTTGGCGGCGAATGCGAGCGCGAAATCCCGCCCAATGCCGGCACCGGAACCCGTGATGACAACGACCTTGCCTGCAACCATTTTATTCAATCGCAATCTCCTCTTGACGGGCCCGAGACCGGGCGGGTCGATCGTAATATCGAGCGCTCTGCAGTAGTATGAATATCGTCCATCAGCAACGTCAACGATGATTCGGGAGCCGTGATGGGCAACTTGACTGATAGAAAATTCATCGCCCGCGACCGGACGTCCGATGAGCGATTGCGCAGGCCAGGATTCACGGAGGCTCGATGCTCGAATACGATGCGCTTCGCGCGCATGACTTTGGCTCCATAGTTCAGACCTATACCGAGCGCGACACTATGCTTTACGCGCTCGGACTCGGCATGGGGGCCGATCCGCTCGACGATGGCGAGCTGTGTTTCGTTTTCGAAAAGAATCTACAGGCCGTGCCGACGATGGCTACTGTGATTGGCAGCCCGGGTTTTTTCTGGCGGGATGGCTGGACCGGTGCGGACTGGGTGAAGCTGGTGCACGGCGAGCAGCACTTGCAGCTTTACAGGACGCTACCCACAGCGGCTGCAATTACGGCGCGCAATCGAATACTCTCGATAACCGACAAAGGCCCGGGCAAGGGTGCATTAGTCGTCATCGAACGCGAGCTGCGGCTGCAGGCGACCGATGAGTTGGTTGCACGAGCCCGTATGATCACTTTTCTGCGAGGCGATGGTGGGTACAGCCTGCATCGCGGACGCAGTGACCAGGGCCCCGAACAGCTGCCCAAGGTCCCCGATCGCGATTGCGATGTGGAAGCGACGCTGCCGACCATTGAGCGCCAGGCGCTCATTTATCGATTGAGCGGTGACTACAATACGCTCCACGCGGATCCGTCGGTGGCGAAGGCGGCAGGGTTCTCGCGCCCGATACTTCATGGCCTCTGTACCTATGGCATGGCCGTACACGGTCTGCTGCGAACTGTGTGCCGGTACGATGCGTCGCGTATCCGTCGTGTAGCCGTGCGCTTCACTGCGCCAGTCTTGCCAGGCGAAACCGTCCGATTCGAATATTGGGATGAGGGGCGTGGGCGTTATCTTTTTCGTGCCACCGTCGACGCTCGCGCTGCGGTAGTGCTCAACAACGGCCTGGTCGAGCTCATCTGAGATGTGACCGCCCGCAGCCGGAGTTGTACCACCGGGCAAGTCGCTGCGATGCCTGGTACGTGACCCGCAGGTCGACGCAGTTTCAGGCTTTCTGCTCGCGACCAAGCAACATGTTGGCAATGATGTTGCGCTGAATCTGATTGGTTCCTTCGATGATTTGCACGACTTTGGCATCGCGAAAATATCGATTGATCGGGTATTCATTCGAAATACCCGCGGCGCCGAATAGCTGCACTGCGTCGGTTGCGACCGTCATGCCGACATCAGACGCAAAACACTTGGCCATTGCGGCCATTTTGCCAAGTTCGGGGCCAGTGATCCCGGCGTCAACCATCGAAGCCGCCTTGTACGTGAGCTGACGCGCAGCTTCCGTGCGCATTGCCATTTCGGCCAGCATCCAGCGCACCCCCTGAAAATCCGCCACTCTACGGCCGAAAGCCTTGCGCGACTGGATGAACTCCGTTGCATGATCTATCGCGCCCTGGGCGAGTCCGACGGCTCGCGCGGCGACGATTGGTCTGCTGGTATTGAAAGCCTCCATCACGGATTTGAAACCGGCACCACCCTCTGGGCCCATGCGATTGCCCGCTGGTACAAAGGCATCGTCGAAGAAGAGCGGGCAGGACGGAACGCCGCGAGCGCCCATCTTGTCCTCCTTGCGACCTACTTTGAAGCCCGGTGTGCCCCGGTCGACGATGAACAGGTTGATGGCATCCTTGCCGTCATCGCCCGCGCATTTCGCGCCGACTAGCACGAAATCCGCGACGTCAGAATTCGTGCACCAGATCTTCGAGCCGTTCAGGAGATAGCCGCCGTCCACGCGCGTGGCGCGGGTCTTGATCCCTGAGACATCCGAGCCACTCTGGGCTTCTGTCGTCGAAAATGCGCCTCGCAGTGCGCCGCTTGCGAGTCCAGTCAAGTACCGCGCCTTCTGTTCTTCATTGCCCGCCGCGAGCAGTGCACCGAAGGCAACCCATTGCACGACCAGTAGGTAGCCGGTGTTGTAGCAGACGCGACCGAACTCCTCGACGGCGATGCATGCTGACAGCAGGCTGCCTGCACCACCATGCTCCGCCGGTAATGGTAACGCGAACAGTCCCAGCTCCTTCAGCAGATCGAACATGTCCTGCGGGTACTCGGCATTGCGATCGATAGCGTCAGCTCGCGGGGCGACTTTCTCGCGTGCAACGCGCCGTACGAGTTCCTGGACTGCGAGCTGCTCTTCGGTGAGTGAATACATCGGGCGATCGTCTCTCGTACACGCTCCGCTGCAGATTCGGTAGCGCAAAAAAATGTTCGAACGGGATCGTCAAATATAGCACGCTACGCAGTCAGGTTGCGGCACTACGAGCGCCGCCGGGCGAGGGCGTCCATGGATACCAGGTGTCGTCCGATATCAGGCATCGACGGGAGCCCGGCGCCGTTCGTGGCCCTGTTCGGCGGGGCCATGACCGCCTGGAGGCCTGGCAGCCGGAGCATTGTCCAAAAGGACTGGTGCACGACCCGCAGCTTTGCGAAAGTAGCGCTCATGACCAGCGTGAAAGTCCACCCGATGATGGCGCAGAGCAGTCACGACGAGCTGTCGGAGCAAAAATTCGTGATTGCATTCAAGTCTTATATCGCCGCGCAGATGGATCCCATCGTGCGGGAGCGCACCGACGCAATCGCAGCACAGATAGGCGCGGCGGCCGGGGAGTCGAAGTGGCTGCCACAACTGCGCAAACGCATGAGCGCGGATCAGTCCTACCAGAACTGGGTATCGGCGATGCGCTCCGCGCAGGAACTCATGTGGCAGGCAGCCGGCGATTGCGTCGACCGCCAACTCGATGCACTCGACGATTCTGCGGCCCTGGCGCCCGCGCTCGGCAGCCTGACTGTGGATCCCGACTTCGTGCTGCCCCGATATCTGGCCGCTACCGACACTCACATGATGCCGGGCAGCTACCACGTCGATCCGCCCCAGGGCGGTGTCCGCCAGGGCGCCGTCTTCGACAAGGCCGCATCGCTTTATAGCCTGGGGCGCCAGGGCGGCCAGATGAATGACATGCGTGGCCATACCGTTGCCGCGCACGTGTTCGAGCGATTCCCCGGACTCGACGCCCGCCGGATCCTGGAAATGGGCTGTACCGTCGGCAATAGCCTCGTGGCCGTTGCCCGCACATTCCCCGATGCCGAGGTGCACGGCGTTGACGTCGGTGCCGGCTTGCTACGCTACGCGCACGCGCGAGCCGCCCGGCTTGGGGTGCCGCTGCATTTCAAACAAGCCAATGCGGAGCAGACCGGCTACCCATCGGAGCATTTCGATCTCGTTTTCAGCAGCGCCATGCTTCACGAAACCTCCGCGCGAGCGTTGCCGCGCATCATCCGCGAATGCATGCGCGTCCTGCGTCCCGGCGGTGTCATGGTCCACCTAGAAGTGCCGATGCGTGCTGCGGAAGCCGATGCGTTTTCGCTTTTGCGTGCAGATTTCGAGACGCGCTACAACAACGAGCCGTTCTGGCTGGGAGCAATTTCGGCGGACCTCGCAGGACTTGCGCGATCGGCAGGTTTCGTCGATGTTGCCGCCGGTTACCAGGACGCCGCTTTCGGACCGCCGTCGCGTGGCGAAACCGCGAAATTCGGCCAGCCGAACAAGGGCGGTTACAAGTCCTGGTACCTGGTCTCGGGCCGCAAACCGCAATGAAGCCGGCGGACAAGACCGCACAACCGGGCCGTCTGCTGCGTCATCGGGTTCACAAGGGGCGGCGAACCGCGCCGGGACGGGACCCGCGTGTCGATACGCTGGTCGGCATGATCATGGCACTGACATCCGAAGTGTCGATCCTGCGCGATCGGCTCGATAGCCACGAGCGTCTCAATGGCGCCGGCGTCTCGGCCACCCAGGATGCCGTCGAGGCCTACGTGCCTGATGCGCAGGCGGAAACGGCGCGCGAACAAATGCGCCAACGCCTGCTCGACAAAGTGTGTCGGCCCCTACTTGCGGCAAGGGGCGAGAGCAGCGACGAGTCGCCTTGAGCCGGCACTGACCGCAGAAAGAGCCAATTACCTCTGCGTGGACCAGCGATACCGCAGGGACAGTTGCAACAGACTCTCGTCGCGTTTGGCTGGTTCGCCCAGGGCGAGAGGGCGTAGCGCAATACGACTGTCCGTCCGCAGCCATTCTGCGCGGAGATTCCAAGTCGTGCCGAAATCGCGGCTGTAGGCGAAAGTGAAAGCATGGCCGCGATCGGCGCTACCGCCAGCGGCCGCATTGGCGTCAACGCTCGATTCATCGTAACGCACGGAAAAACGCTGCCCGCCTCGCTCGTAGCTGGCGAGCAGGGATGCAGTATCGAAATACCACTCGAGCTCCGCCGGTACTTCAATGAGTGTGTAGCCACCGAGCCACTGCCCGAGCAGTGTCCAGTGCGTTCCCAGTTCCGCCCGGATTGCGACCGTATCGAATTTGGTCAACCACGCGAAGTCCATCAGCGCAGCGCTATACTGGCTTGGGTCGGCGCGATTGTCGTAGTGCAATCCGAGCAACTCAGCGCGCTCGGGCAGCTGCCAGTCGAGCGCAACATAGAAGCCCGCACGACCGTCGATTTCATGGAACAGCTCGCGCGCCGCCAGATAGGGGCTGTCGCCGGCGCCTGTTCGTTCAAATAGTCCGGTCTGCCGGTCGTGCCAGGCGAGGCCGTGCTGCGCGAGCAGAACACCGGCCGGATCATTCCAGCCGAAAATACCGGCGGCAACACTGGCGCGCTGGTAATGCGTGTTCGCGCCGCCAAGCCATTGTGCCTGCGCCTCCACGCCGATAGTGCGGATCTCTTCAGCAATCCAGGTATCGGCGGCCGACGCGCTGAGCGTATAGGGCGTCTCCCAGCCACTTGCTCGAACTGCGAGCGAACCGGGCGGGTAGAACGCGCCGGCACGCAGCTGGTAGCGCCATGGACCCTGAGGATAGGGACGCAGCTCCAGGTAGAGCTCGGTAACGTCGACGCTCGTGCCATCAGCCGTACCCCAGGCCGACGCGTCGATGTGCAATTTCGCAATCTCGCCGAGGTGCTGTTGCAGTCCCAGTCGGGCTCGTCCCAATTGCACACTGCGCGCGTCGTCGCCGAATCGGGTGCGACCGAGCCCGCCGTCGAGTTCGGAGCGCTCCGAGTCCGTGGCGATGACACGCAGGTCAATCGCAGCTTCGATATCTGTTGCTGCATGACCTGCGAGCGTGATTGCTGCGAGGCAAGCAGTGAGACCCAGGTGACGCATGGCGCTTCGAGTCAATAGGCCCATGCGACATTTCCTTCGGGCGGCGGTGGCAACACACTCCTGGCGAGGCGCAGACTCAGTGTCATTTCGTCGTTGGTCTCGAGAACGAAGTCCCGGGCCAGGCTGCCGCTGTCATCGCGAATGCGCGGGTGCCAAAGCTGCAGGCGGTAATGGCCAGCGGGCAGAATCGCACGCCAGTGTCCGTCGTTGTCCGTCTGTCCGTAGTAGGGCGCATCGGTCACCCGGATGTACGCGACCATTTCGTCGTGAATATTGCAGCCGAGTGTCACGATGCCAGGGGTCGGGAATACGAGCGGCGGATAGGGCTTGCCGCGATAGAGCGGCAGCTGGAATTTGCGAGCGGCGGAGAACGAGTAAACCTGATGGCGTGTGTGGTCGCTGTTGGGAAATGCCACATTCGAGCCAACCGGCACGACCAGTACTTCCGGTCGGAATTGCAGATTGACCTGATCCATCACCGCGCTGATCGGTGCGGCGCTTGGTTGTGCCTGCTCCAACGGCCTGATTTCAATCACGGCATCTGCAAAACCGTGGCCGTCGCGGTCGAGCAACGTGACAGCCATGGTAGCGGCACGCACAGGGCAGGTCGGCGCCAGTGCGAAAGCGCACAGAATTACCGCGGCGCGGGCCTTTTCCATGCCTACTGATGCGGCAAGTCTCAGATTTATTCCTTTGCGCTCACGGTTGGCCAGGCAATTCACATAAGCTCGAAGCTGGCTATTAGAAGGCCATTCGATGAGCAGCTTCCGTAACCGACTTCTCGCGTTGATGCTGGGCCTGATAGTTGCGACCCAGAGTGTGACCCTGTTCGCAGTCCTTGCGCGGGTCGGCGACGACGTCGAGGCGCGTGCCGGTGAAAACCTGATTGCCGGAGCCTCTTACGCGAGCCAGTTCCTGCAGGTCCGGTCTGGTCAGCTCGCCGCCGCTGTTGCCGTACTTGCCCAGGATTACGGTTTTCGCGAGGCTGTCGCCAGCGCGGACTCGGCGACCATGGGCTCGGCCCTCGCGAATCATATGCGCCGGGTCAACGCCGACGTCGGTCTGATCGCGGACATCGACGGGGTCGTACAAGTCCTGCAGGCCGGATCCCGGCGCGAGTCCTCACTGACGCTCAAACAGCTTCAGGTGCAGGCCAATGGCGGTGGCCCGCAGGCGTTCAACGCCGTGGTCGGCGACCAGGCGTTTCAGTTCCTGCTGGTGCCGGTGCGCGCACCACGCACGATTGGCTGGGTGGCGCTTGGCTTTGCTCTCAATGACGAATTGGCTGGCGAGTTGAAACATCTGCTTGCTGCCGATGTCAGCCTTTTGGCGCTGGACGCGGGCGACGCGGTGCTGGCTGCGAGTTCTCTGAGCGAAGGGCAGCGGCGGGAATTGCAACAGAGCGCACGACAACTGCCGCAGGGCGGTTCTGCTCAACGCTGGCGAACAGGCGAGGGTGGCGGCTGGCTCGTTTGTGTCGCGCCGCTGCCCGGCAACGGTGATCGCCTGTATCTTGTTCTGCAACGCACCATGACCAGTGTGCAGGCACCCTACCGTGAGGTCCGCGACGTAATGCTGGCGGTGGGTGGCACGGCGCTATTTCTCGCTGTCGCCTTCGGCGTCTGGTTGGCAAGGACCATGACCCGGCCGATTGCAGAGCTCGAGGAAGCGGCAGGCCGCATCGCGCAAGGCGACTATTCGGCGAATGTCATGGCAAAGGGCGGCCGGGAGTTGAGCCGGTTGGCGGCCAGCTTCAATAGCATGCAGCGCGGCATTGCCGATCGCGAGACCCAGATTCGCCATCGCGCATACCACGATGAACTGACCGGTCTGCCCAACCGGTTCGGTGCAGAACAGGCGCTCGAGGAAATGCTGCGGCAGTATGGTTCGAACGCATTGATCGGCTGCGTAATGATCTCCGCGCACAGTGTGCGCGAGGTGAATGCGTCGCTGGGGTATCGCGTTGGCGATGAAGCCGTCGCAAGCCTGGCCAAGCGCTTGCAGGATACCTGTGGCCGCAATGACATTGTCGCGAGGGTCGGCGCGTACCGCTTCCTGATCGTCGTCAGGCAGTGCTCGCTGGAGCAGGCCCGCCTGCTGGCGATCCGTCTGCAGGCAACGGTGCGTGCGGAGCTCGCAGTCGATGGCGCCATGTTGTCACTCAACGCGGCCTTTGGCGTCTGCGCATCACCGGACCATGGCTACGAAGCCTCGTTGTTGTTGCGACGCGCTGAAATTGCCCTGCAAGGCGCACTGGATGGCGACCGTCCAGTAGTCGTCTACGAATCCGGTCGCGACCAGGGCTACCATCGCCGCGTGCAGCTGACGGCTGAGTTGCACAAGGCTCTCAAGAATAACGACCTGCGCCTGGTTTTTCAGCCGAAGGTGGCCATCGCCGATCGCCGCGTGCGCAGTGTCGAAGCGCTGGCGCGCTGGCGGCACGCGGAACTCGGGGAGATCGCTCCAGCAGAATTCGTGACTTTGGCGCAGCAAACCGGCCTGATACGCCAGCTGACGCGAACCGTATTGCGCAAGGCGATCCGGCAGCTCGGGCAGTGGCGCAAAATGGATGTCGAAATCGAAGTTGCTGTGAATGTCAGTGCCCAGGATCTCATGGATGTTACTTTCGCGGATGAGGTTCTGGCCGAATTGCGACAAAATGGTGTGCCACCGACGTTGCTCGTTCTCGAGATTACCGAGAGCGCGGCCATGCGCGAACCTGTCACGACAGCACAGCATATGCAATTGTTGCGGGTTGCAGGCGTGCGCTTCGCCATCGATGATTTTGGTACCGGTTACTCATCGCTATCACACCTGAGCCGGCTTCCCGTCGACGAACTCAAGATTGATCGCAGCTTCGTCTCGCGGTCGCACGAGTCACGCGATGATCGGATTATAGTAAGTTCGACCATCGAGCTCGGGCATGCCATCGGTCTCAGGGTCGTCGCCGAGGGCGTTGAGACCCACGAAGTATGGACACTGCTGCGCCAGCTCGGTTGCGATTACGCACAGGGCTATCTGATTTCGAAACCGCTGGAACCATCGCAGATGGTGGATTTCGTACGTCGCGCCAACGAGGTACTGACGGACTCGAGCCCGACGCTCGCACAGCTGCGCGCGCTCAATATCCGGGAAGGTTAATCGCAGGTCGCCGTGGAGATTCCCGTCTTCAAGGGTCAGCCACCGCGCTGGCTGCTGCTGCTCCTTGGGGTACTCATGGTGGGCCTCGGTGCGTTCGCTGGTGCGGTTGCAGGCTTTGTCCTCGGATTCCTGTTCCTGGCGGGGCATAAATCCGATTTTGGCGCGCTCGATCTGGGTTTGTTGCTCGCTGCGGTCTGCGTTGTGCTTGGCGTCGCGTGGGGAATTCGCTGGGCGATCAGACTCTATCGCACGGGAGATGCCACTACTGCAGTCGGCCGGCCGCGCGCGCCAGATTGATACGGGCGAGGTCGGAGTCGAACAAGGCGCGGTCGCGATTGCCTATGGCGCCGATCCGCAGGGCGACAGCTTCCAGGACCTGGGTATTGGTTGCGAGTCCGGCGCCGTAGAGCTCGCGCGCAATGCGCAGGTTTTCTTCGGCCTCTGCTACCGCCTCGGTGCTGACCTTGACGCGGCCGCGTGCTTCGTCGCGCGCCAGCCACGCCCGACGCACCTCGAGTTTTGCAGCCGATACCTGGTCATCCAGTCGCAGACGGGAGGCCGCCGCCGTGCGTCGCAGCGCAGCTGCGCGCTGACGCGTCTGGCCACTATCGAAGATGGCCCAGTTGAGGCCGACGCCGATGGTGCGAAAATCCTGGCGGTCGAGCACCGTCGTCTCGAGGTGGCTGTAGGCCGCGACGAGCGAGAGTTGAGGCAGTTGCAGGGCCGCGGTGGCGCGAGCAGCCGCGCCCAGCGCCTCGGTCTGCGCACCCAGGGCAACTATGGCTGGCCGCTGGTCGGCGACCGACTCGAGCAGCTTCTCGAGCGGCTCGTCATCGGTAGCGACCTCGAAGCCCGGCTGTTCCACGAGGTCAACCCGCCGCTCGGTGTCCATTCCAACCAGCCGGTTGTATTCGGCCCATGCAAGCTGCGATTGATTGTCCGCCTGCAGTTGCTTTTGCTCGGCATCGGCCAGCGCGACGCGAGCGGCCAGGAGGTCGTTGCGTGCCACGACTTCGCGTTGCACCATGATGCCAACGTCGCGGACGTGCGAACGCAATTGCTCGACGTTCGCGCTCGCTGCCTCGAGCTGCTGCTGTGTCAGGCGTACGTTGAAAAAAGCGGTTGCGACGGTTTGCAGCCGATCCTGGCGGTACTGCTCCGAGCTAGCCTGTACTGCGCGGTGCTGTGCGTTCGCCTGGCGAATGGAGTTGTTGATCCGCCCGCCCGTAAAGATTGGCATCGATAGCTGCAAATTCGTGCTGAGTGTTTCGTCGTTGTCGAATATCGGTGGAGAAGTGAACGAGAACTGCGGCGTCGACAATTCGAGAGCCGGTGCATGGTCAAACTGCATGTAGTTCGCACCTGCGGAAAGCGTCGGCCAACGCTGTGCGCGGGCAGCGCGCAGCTGCGCATAGCCGGCTGCCACATCCTCCGCGGCCGCAGCAATCGTTGCATCGCTCGCAAGAGCCATCTGCCAGGCATCCCGCAAGGTCTCGGCCTGGGCAGACCCACAAAGAGCTGCGAGTCCGGCTGCGGTGAAAAATTCAACGATCGCCTGTTTCACCGATGCACTTCCTTCAACGATACGATCCCCAGCGCCTTGAGTACGTAGCGCTCGTACACCGGAGCAATCGAGCCGCTGCGCACTTTGCGCAGGAAGTATTTTTCAAAGGCAATTTTGGCCAAGTGCACCCATTTGCCTTCTTTCGCCCAAGTGGTGTTGCGTGGCGGGATTTGCGGTAGTGCAACGAATGCAGCGCCGGTGTCGCCGAAGTCGGCAAGGCATATTGCGTTCCACGTGCCCCTTGCATCGGCGGTCTTGCCAGCGACTTCGGCGGCGATGTTTTCGCAGATCGCGCTCACCATGGATTCGATCATGTAGCCGGTCTTGGGGGCGCCGGTCGCCACGGGCGTTGCTTCCACCGGTGGTATCGCGACGCACACGCCCGCCGAAAAAATGTTCCGGTACTTCTTCGAGCGCTGGTGTTCATCGATCAGGACGAAGCCGCGTGGATTGCATAGCTCGGGTACGCCAGCAACGGCGTCGACACCGCGAAAGGCCGGCAACAGCATGGCATAGCTGAAGGGAAGTTCGTGGTTTCGCTGTGCCTGGCCGGACTCGTCGGTCGATGTCAGCGATATCTTCGAGGCCTCGATGCGATCGACCTTGGCATTGGTAATCCACTTGATGTGACGTTGCCGAAGTTCCCGTTCCATGAGGCCCTTGCTGTCGCCGACACCGCCGAGGCCCATGTGACCGATGTACGGTTCGCTGGACACGTAGGTGATGGGCACACGGTCGCGCATTTTGCGTTTGCGCAGATCGGCATCGAGAATCATGGCGAATTCGTAGGCCGGACCGAAACAACTGGCGCCCTGCACGGCGCCGATGACTACCGGACCGGGATTTTCGAGAAAGGCCTGGTAGGCTTCCCATGCCTTCTGCGCATGTGCCTGGGTGCATATCGACTGGGTGTGCCCGGCCTCGGGCCCGAGACCTGGCACCTCGTCGAAGGCGAGTTTGGGGCCGGTCGTGATGACCAGGTAGTCATAGCTCAGCTCGCTTCCGCCGCTGAGTTGAAGACGGTTCTCGGCGGCGTCGATCCGCATGACCTGGTCGGCAAGCCAACGAACGCCTTTCGATTCCAGAGGCGCCTGCATGGCGACACGTGTCTGCTCGCAGTTGCGCCAACCGACCGCAATCCAGGGATTCGACGGCGTGAATTCGAAGTAAGGCGAGCTTCCGATGAGTGTGACCTGGTGGTCGCGCCCGAGCTTCTTGCGCAGTTCGTAGGCACAGGGGACGCCGCCGATGCCGGCGCCAACAATTGCAATATGAGCCATGGCTATTGTCCTCCGTCGCTATTTGTCGCAAGAGCCGCTGGCACATGTCCGCGGCGTTGCAGGAACGCGAAATACAGCACCGGGATGACCAGCAACGTCAGTGCCGTTGAAACGAAGATTCCGAAAATCAGGGAGATCGCGAGGCCGTTGAAAATTGGATCGTCCAGTATGAAGAACGCCCCGGTCATCGCGGCGATCGCCGTGAGAGCTATCGGTTTGGCGCGAATCGCGCCGGCGCGGATCACTGCGTCTGCGGCAGACATGCCATCCGCCATGGCGCCATTGATGAAATCCACCAGCAGGATGGAATTGCGCACGATGATGCCGGCGAGCGCAATCATCCCGATCATGGATGTCGCGGTGAACGGCGCTCCGAGTAGCGCATGTCCGGGCATGACGCCGATGATCGTCAGGGGGATGGGCGCCATGATCACGAGCGGTACCGCGTAGGAGCCGAACTGCGCCACGACCAGCAGGTAGATGAGCACCAGGCCGACCGCATAGGCCGCGCCCATGTCGCGAAAGGTTTCGTAGGTGATCTGCCACTCGCCATCCCACTTGATCGCGATTTCATTGGGGTTATCTGGCGGCGCAATGAAGTGCTGGCGAACTTCCTGGCCCTGTAGTCCCTCGCGGCGTATCTGGCCAACCAGCGAGAACATGCCATAGAGCGGACTGTCGAGTTTGCCGGCCATATCGCCCGTGACATAGGCGACGGGCAACAAATCCTTGTGATGGATCGCGCCGTCCCAGGCGCCGCGCGCAATGTCGACGACTTCAGATATCGGCACCGTCTGGCCGGTCGTCGTCCTTACACGCAAAGTGAGCAGGTCATCGACTTCGGCCTTGTCCGCCACCGGCAGTTCGAGACGTATCGCAATCGGTTGGCGCTCGCGACCTGAGTGAACAAAGCTCACGTCGGCGCCGCCCAGCGCCATTGCCAACACGGAACTGATTTGCTGCTGGCTGACGCCGAGCAGCGCGGCGCGTTGCCGGTCGACGAGCAGTGTGATCCGCTCGGCGGGCGTTTCAACGCTGTCATCGACGTCAACGATATCGGCGGTATCCTCGAAGTGCGCGCGCAATGCTGTCGCGAGCAGCCGCTGCTCGCGATAGCGGGGCCCATATATCTCGGCGACGATCGGTGCAAGCACCGGCGGGCCGGGCGGCACTTCAACCACTTGAACCGAAGCGCCGTAGCGTTTGCCGATTGCAGCGAGCGCTGGTCTGACAGCCAGTGCGATCTCGTGGCTCTTGCGGTCCCGCTCATGTTTGTCGACCAGGTTGACCTGGATATCGCCCAGTTCCGGGGACTGGCGCAGATAGTACTGGCGTACGAGTCCGTTGAAATTGATCGGTGCCGCCGTGCCTGCATACGCCTGGAAATTCACGACCTCCGGCACGTCCTGCAGCACCGTGCCGAGTTCACCGAGCAGGGCCGCGGTCGTTTCCACCGTTGAGCCCTCAGGAAGGTTCGCGATGACCTGGAACTCGGACTTGTTGTCGAACGGCAGCATCTTCAGGACGACCCACTGCATCAGCGCGAGCCCGACGGCGACCAGGATTGCCAACCCGATCCCCGCATACAGGCGATGTCGCCGGCGGCGTGCATCGGTACCAGCCAGGAACGGACGCAGGATTCGCTCGAACCACAGGGAGACTCGATCCTTGTGCCCGGCCGCATCGGCGGGTCCGTGCGACGATGCTCCTGGCTTCGCGAGCAGTTTGCGGCATAGCCAGGGCGTCATGATGAGGGCGATTGCGAGCGACAACAGCATGCCCATGCTGGCGTTGATGGGGATCGGGCTCATGTAGGGACCCATGAGGCCGCTCACGAAGGCCATCGGCAGCAGTGCTGCGATGACGGTGAAGGTGGCGAGTATGGTAGGCCCGCCAACTTCGTCGACGGCGCGCGGAATCAGCGTCGCGGCAGGCTCCGAGCTCAGTTGCTGGTGTCGGTGTATGTTCTCGACCACGACGATGGCGTCGTCCACGAGGATGCCGATAGCGAAGATCAGGGCGAACAGCGACACCCGGTTGATCGTGAAACCCCAGGCCCAGGACGCAAACAACGTCGCGGCCAGGGTCACGATGACCGCCGTGCCAACCACGATTGCCTCACGCCGGCCCATGGTGAGCACGACTAGCAAAACGACGGATGCCGTTGCGAACAGCAGCTTTTGAATGAGTTTCGTGGCCTTGTCGTTGGCCGTCACGCCGTAATTGCGGGTGACGGCAATTTCGACGCCGTCCGGGATATAGGTGCCACGCAGCATGTCGACGCGTTTCAGCACCTGGCTGGCGACATCAATGGCATTCTCGCCAGGTTTCTTCGCAATCGCGATCGTCACCGCAGGCGCATTGCTCACCGCCTGCGCGCCGTCAGCATGGTGCAGCCCCATGCCGAACCAGGCGTAGGAGTCGGCCTGATCGGGTGCAGCCGAAATGGTCGCGACGTCCTCAAGGTACACGGGCTGGCCCGATTGCGCGCCGACGATGAGATTGGCGACGGCATCGCGATCGCCCAGAAATTCTCCGGCCTGCACCGGCGTGACGCGATCGTGGCCCACCAGCATGCCGGCCTGACGCACGACGTTCGCCTGCTCCAGGGCGTTTGCGACCTCGCTCACGCTCAAGCCGTGGCCGGCAAGCCTGGCGGGATCGAGTTCGACGTGCACGATATTCTCGGGACTGCCCACGATGTACACATCGCGCGTGCCCGGAACGCGCTTGATCTCGGTCTCGATCGAGCGGGCAACCTTGCCGAGATCCCATGCTCCGCGTGCGGCATCGCGCGTCCACAGCGTCAGCGTGAGGATCGGTACATCGTCGATCCCGCCCGGCTTGACCAACGGTCGCGCCACGCCGAGCGCGGGTGGCCGCCAGTCGGCGTTCGAGTAAATCGCGTTGTACAGCCGGACGATCGCCTCCGTGCGCTTCTGTCCGACCTCGAACTGCACGGTCAGCACCGCCATGCCGGGACTCGACGTCGAATAGATATGCTTGACGCCGGCGATTTCGCCCAACACCTGTTCCATCGGCGATGCCACCAGCGTTTCGACCTGCTCGGCCGATGCGCCGGGAAAGCCAATGAACACGTTGGCGAAGGTGACGTCAATCTGCGGCTCTTCTTCGCGCGGTGTGATGAACGCTGCGAAGATACCCAGGAGCAGCGCTGCGAGCGCCAGTAGCGGGGTGAGCTGATTGTGGAGGAAATACCGCGCCAGACGGCCGGATATGCCGAGGCGCGTGTCGGTCACTGCCGCGACTCCGCCGCATCGGCGGTGGCGCGCGACATCGCGGACATGGCGTCGACCGCAACCTGCTCGCCTGCGCGCAGTCCTGCCAGTACTTCGACGGCCTCGGCGACCGACTGACCGATGCGCAGTTGGCGGAATCGCGTGACACCGGCGGCAGGATCCCAGACATATACGCCCGTGACTTCGCTGCGATGCATGACGGCGCTCGCCGGCAGGGTAAGGCTCTCGGCTTCGCCAACGACGAAACCAACCTTGACCAGCATGCCCGGATAGAGGTCTGCCGCGTTTTCGGGTAGGTCGACCCGGGCGCGGAAGGTCGCAGACGGCTGCTGCGCTTGCGGAAAGATCACGACCTGGGTCGCATCGATGCGCTTGCCCTGTGCGTAGACGGCCGCTTTGCGTATCTTGCGCACCTGTTCGACCAGACGTTGCGGAATGTCCACGGCCACGCGCAGGAACTGCAGTGACAGTCCGCTCACCAACGGCGTGCCGGGGCTGACGCTCTCGCCAATCTCGACGTGTCGCTTGACGACCACACCGGCGTAGGGTGCACGTACTTCGGTGTACCCGAGGCCTTCACTGGCACTTTGCACGGAGGCGCGCGCCGCTGCGAGACGCGCATCGGCAGCATCGCGATTGGCAAGCGCTTCATCGAACATCGCTTTCGGCACCACTTTGCGTTCGTACATGTCGGCGACACGTTCATAGCGGGAATTTGCCTCGCCCTGACGTGCCGTGGCTTCGCGTAGTGCAGCCTGGGCCTGCAACAGGCCCGCGCGTTGCTCCGTGGCGCGCAATCTCAGGATGACCGCCCCCGCGGGGACAAAATCATTGACGTCGTAATTGATCTCGACCACCCGCCCGGAGGTTTCGGCCGACACCGTACCCTGGTTGACCGCTTCGATGCGGCCGTCGAGCTGCCGTTCAACCGGCACCGGTCGCAATTGCGCGGTCAGAACGGGGTAGGGCGCCGGCTTGGCCTCGTCGGCAGTCGCAGGCGACTTGCCGGACGTGCAACCTGCCAGCAGCACGACTGCGAGCGCAAGCGGCGCAATTACGACGCACTGAAGTCGGCTCACTTGAATGCCGCGCCTGGCAGGACGCCCATTCGGCGGAGCATCAGGGCCAATGGGCAGAAGCGCGTGAATGCTGCCTGCAGCATGTTGAGCCCGACGAAGGCACCCAGCAGCAGCCAGTACGGCGAAACCAGGGCGCCGAGCGCCAGGCTCAGCAGAATCATGCTGCCGGCGAATGCCATCACGATACGATCGATATTCATAAGCCACCTCGTCATGCGCGCCAGTCAGGGAATAATATTAGACAACACTAAATTAGTAAAGTAGTATATATATCAGGGTTCGACGAGGTCATACTTTGGCGCACAGGAAAACCGCACGGCACAGGCAGACGGGCGCCACGCCGGCGCAGGCCATGGCCCCACACGCGGCACAAGCGGGCACGCTGTTGCGCGCCCTGGCCAATCAGCAACGATTGATGATCCTTTGCCTGCTGAGCGAGGCAGAATTGTCGGTCGGCGAGTTGAACGCGCAATTGCCGCTCAGCCAGTCAGCGCTGTCGCAGCATCTGGCGATCCTGCGTGAACAGGGCGTGGTGCGCGCCCGGCGCGACGGCCAGGTCATTTTCTATGCGTTGCTGCCGGGACCGGCTGCGCAGATCGTGCAGACCCTGCATGACATCTACTGCTCCGTCGACGGGCGGGACGCGCCAGCGCCCTGATCGACGCACGTCGCCATCCGGCGACGCCTCGCCATCGCCAGTTGCGGCCAATTGCGCTAGGCTAGCGCTGCGGTCGCGTCAACTCGAGGAGTAGTGGTCCATGAAATCTTCCGGCAAACGGTCTCTGGTTTGCTTGCTGAGCTGTGCTGTCATGTTGGCCGGCACACCGGTCGGCGCATTCGCCGAAATGTTACCCACCAGTTTTGCCTTGCAAGGCACGAATCGTGGCGCAGACATTGCGCGCATCGACGCAATCATGGCGAGCGCCGAGGTCAGTGCCCATATGCAGAAACTGGGTGTCGATCCGCAGTCTGTTGAGCGGCGTATCGCGGCATTGACCGACTCCGAGTTGCACCAGCTGGCCGAGCGCCTCGAGTCGGATCCGGCAGCGGGCGATGCATTGGCAATCATCGGCGCGACCTTCCTGGTGCTCTTGATACTCGAGGTCGTAGGCGTGATCGACATCTTCAAGTCGATTGGACCGGCGCGCCGCTAGCAGCAAGTCGCGTAACGCGCTCGTTCCGCTTCTTGCGCTCGGCGCCATTGGCGGTTGCGCGTCGCTGCGAGGTCCTGCGGCGATCGAACTGGTCGATACGCCGTTTTTTGCCCAATCCGCACACCAGTGCGGCCCGGCGGCGCTTGCGACCGTGCTCGTCGCGAGTGGTGTCAACACGACGCCAGACGCATTGGCGCCCGACGTCATGCTGCCACAGCGGCGCGGGAGCCTGGCACTCGAGCTCACGGCACGCGCGCGTCAGTCGGACCGGTTGCCGTACCAGGTCGATCGGGACGCGTCGGCAATCGTCGAGCAGCTGCAAGCCGGGCGGGCGGTGCTGGTACTGCTGAACCTTGGCTTGAAGTGGATTCCGCGCTGGCATTTCGCGGTAGTCGTAGGCTTCGATCGGTCAAGCTCTGCGTGGGTGCTTCGCTCCGGTCGCATTCGACGCAGTGTCATGCGCAATCGGGTGTTCATGCATGCCTGGAATCTGGCGGATCGTTATGCGCTGGTCATGCTCAGGCCCGGCGAGCTGCCACCGCGCCCCGATAGCGGCCGATTACTGTCGCTGGGTGCCGATTTCGAGTCTCTCGGCCGCTTCGCGGTCGCGGAGCGCACCTATGATTCTCTGGCTACGATCGACCCGGACAATTCCCTGGTCTGGTTCGCGCTGGGCAATGCCCGTTTGCAGCTTGGCGACAATGCAGGGGCCGGGCTGGCCTATCGCCGCGCTCTGCAGCACGATCGCGACAACCCGCTTTACCTGAACAACCTCGCGCACCTGCAAATGAGGCTCGGCTGCATGACATTGGCCCGCGCGTCGATTGAGCGGGCGCAAGCGTCCGCTACGGATATCCTGCTACGCGAAGCACTGTCGCGCAGTGCCGCCGAACTCGAGGCGCGGGCTCGCGATACGGCAGGAACCCCGGCATCACAATGCCACGATGCCGACATCACTACCGACCCTCAATAAGTCACATCGGCGGCTCCGCGGCCGTGCATCCAATAGAATCGAGGCGATGAAATCCAATGCGGCAGCGGCGAAGGGCGATCGCCGATTGCGATCCGACCGGCGCCAGCGGGTTATTTATGGCCTCCTGGTTGGGAGTGTGCATCGCCGCCGGCGGGCCGTGCGCCGCACGCGCAATCGCGGATTCATTGCGGTCGACTGGCATGATGCACGTTGGCTGGCAGTCGCAATTCTGGTCATGCTGTGCTCGCTGGCAGACGCGCTCCTGACGCTCAACCTGATCCACCATGGCGCCTACGAAGCCAACCCGGTCATGCTGCCTCTGGTCGCCGGCAGCGGTACGGCATTTGCGATCTGCAAACTGGCCATGACCGGCGGTGGCATGGTCCTGCTGATCCTGCTTGCCCATTCCCATGTATTTGGCTGGCTCCGTGTCGCCAACGTCCTGTACGGAATTTTGACGCTTTATGCCGCGCTCATAGGCTATGAGTTGTGGTTGTTGGGTCTGCTGACGCAACAAACGTGACTGCGCTCGTTTTCTGAACGAGTCACATTCCGTTAAACTCACATTCTGTTAAGTCTTTGGCGCCAGGGCGCCGGCAGCGTCAATGCCGGCATGCGGCGGCGTTGAGGTTTGTCCTTACCATGGCATCAAAACTGGCCGAACTGATGGCGTCGAGCTCGCTCTCGGGTGCCAACGCCAATTACATCGACGCGCTCTACGAAAGTTTTCTGCGCGATCCGGCCAGCGTTCACAAGGATTGGCAAGCCTATTTCGCTGCGCTCGGGCCGGAAGGTCCAGCGCCGCTCACCCACGGCCAGGTCCAGGTCGCCATTGCACAACGGGCTCGATCGCCCGCAGTAGCAAGCTCGGCGGCCGCACCGTCAGGGTCCGCGGGAGGTAGCGCCAAGCAGGGAGCGGTCTCGCGGCTGATCCAGATCTACGCCAATCGCGGTCACCTGCTCGCACGCCTCGATCCGCTTGGGTTGATGAAGCGGGAGCGACCCCGCGTCCTCGAACTCAAGTATTTCGATCTCGATGCGAGTGACCTCGATGAAGTGTTTTTCACGGGATCGCGAACTTCGGATGTGCCTGATCGACTGCCGCTGCGCGAAATCATCAACCAGCTCGAGTTCATGTATTGCGGCAGCATCGGTGCCGAATTCGCGCATATATCGAACACGGACGAGAGACTTTGGTTGCAGGACCACTATCAGGCCGGGCGTCTGCAGCAGCGATTCGGCGAGGACGAGCAGCGCAATATCCTCTGGCAGCTGACGGCGGCGGAGGGTCTGGAGCGGTACCTGCACACGCGCTATGTCGGGCAGAAGCGTTTCTCGCTCGAAGGTGGCGATTCGCTCATCCCGATGCTCGACGATATCGTGCAGCGTAGTGGTGCCGCCGGCGTGGAGGAAGTCGTGATCGGCATGGCGCATCGCGGCCGATTGAATGTTCTTGTAAACGTGCTCGGCAAGGCTCCCTCGGATCTGTTCTCCGAGTTCGAGGGCCAGTATGACATCGCCACGCGGCAGGGCTCCGGAGACGTCAAGTATCACAAGGGCTTCTCCGCCGACCTGCGCACGCCAGGGGGTAATGTCCACGTCGCGCTTGCCTTCAACCCATCGCACCTGGAGGTCGTGAATCCCGTGGTCGAAGGGTCGGTACGCGCGCGACAGGAGCGGCGCGACGATGCCCGTGGTGAGCGCGTTCTGCCGGTATTGATCCACGGCGACTCTGCATTTGCCGGCCAGGGCGTGGTCATGGAGACGATGCAGTTGTCGCAGGCGCGCGGCTACTGCACGGGCGGCAGTGTGCACATCGTGATCAACAACCAGGTTGGATTCACGACCTCCGACCCTCGTGACACGCGCTCGACGATGTATTGCTCGGATGTCGCCAAGATACTCGAAGCGCCAATTTTCCACGTCAACGCGGATGATCCCGAAGCGGTTGTCTTCGTCACGCGACTGGCGTTCGCCTATCGAATGAAGTTTCACAAGGACGTCGTCATCGACCTGGTCTGTTATCGCCGCCATGGGCACAACGAGGCGGATGAGCCGGCGGCGACCCAGCCGGTCATGTATCAGGTCATACGCAAGCACCCGACCGTGCGCACGCTGTATGCCAATTCGCTGTCTTCGGCCGGGCAAATCGACGATGGGGCCGCCGAGCAGATGATGACCCAATATCGCGAGGGGCTTGACCAGGGGCGGCCACAGGCTCGCGCCTCGCTCGGCATGATCGGCAACAAATATACCGTCGATTGGTCCAAGTTCACCGTGCCTGACGTAACGACGCGGGCATCCACAGGCGTGGATATGCAGCGCCTGCGGTCCCTGGGCGCACGCATCACCGCCATCCCGAAGGGTTTCACGCTGCACCCGCGGGTGGCGAACGTGGTGGCGAACAGAGTGAAGATGCTCGCCGGCGAGTTGCCGCTTGATTGGGGATGCGCCGAGACCCTGGCCTATGCGGCATTGCTCGAGGACGGCTTCAAGGTTCGCATTTCCGGTCAGGATTCGGGGCGCGGCACGTTCTTTCATCGTCACGCCGTCTGGCATGATGCCCAATCCGGCGAGACCCATATTCCGCTTCAGCACATAGGCGAGCGCCAACCGCCGTTCCAGGTAATCGATTCCGTGTTGTCCGAGGAAGCCGTGCTCGGTTTCGAGTATGGCTACTCGACCACCGACCCTCATGCACTCGTAATCTGGGAAGCGCAGTTTGGTGATTTTGCCAACGGTGCGCAGGTCATCATCGATCAGTTCATCAGCTCGGGCGAGGCGAAGTGGGGGCGATTCTGTGGTCTTGCGCTATTCCTGCCGCACGGCTACGAAGGTCAGGGCCCGGAGCACTCATCGGCGCGCCTGGAGCGCTTCCTGCAGCTTTGCGCCGAGTACAACATGCAGGTTTGCGTGCCGTCGACACCGGCGCAGATGTTTCACATGATCCGCCGGCAGATGCTGCGCAGCTTTCGCAAGCCGCTGGTCGTCATGACGCCAAAGAGCCTGTTGCGCCACGAATTGTCGGTCTCGGCGCTCGATGACCTTGCGCAGGAGCATATCCAGCTGGTGATCGACGATGCCGCGATCAAAGAGCCGAATGGCGTGCGGCGCCTGGTATTTTGCAGCGGCAAAGTCTATTTCGACCTGTTGCGGCGCAGGGACGAGAAACAGCAAGACGGTGTCGCGCTCATTCGTATCGAGCAGCTCTACCCGTTTCCGGTCGAGGAGTATGCCGCGATCATCGAGAAATACGGGCAGGCGCGCGAACTCGTCTGGTGCCAGGAGGAGCCGCAGAACCAGGGCGCCTGGTACCAGATCCGACATCGTCTCGTCGAACCGATCGGTGAGCAGCACCAGTTGCTGTACGCGGGCCGGGCGCCCGCCGCGGCACCGGCGACCGGTATCGCCAAAGTGCACGAGCTGGAACAGAACGAGTTCATCCACGCGGCCTTGTTTGCATCAGCGGTTCAGGAATCGGTGCGCGATACGGCGCGGCTGCGTGTTACACCCATTGCGACTGCGGTCAGGAAAAGTTCATGAGTACAGAAATACGTGTTCCTCAACTGCCGGAGTCCGTGGCAGATGCGACATTGGTCGCCTGGCGCAAAGAGGTCGGCGAATCCGTTGCCCGCGATGAGAACATCGCCGACCTCGAGACCGACAAGGTCGTGCTCGAGGTGCCGGTGCCGGTCAATGGCACGGTGCGCGAGCTGAAGGTCGAGGCCGGCGCGACAGTCACGAGCGGGCAATTGCTCGCCGTCATAGAAGAGGGGGCGGCGGCTCCTTCCGTGGCGGCGGCGAAGCCGGCCGCGACGCCGCAGGCAACACCCGCCGCCAAAGGGGCGGCGTCAGCCGCCAAGAGCGACAAATCGAAGCTCAGTCCGTCCGTTCGCCGCATGGTCGAGGAGAACAAGCTTGATCCGAAGGCCATCGAAGGCAGCGGCAGGGACGGGCGCATTACCAAGGGCGATGTCGTCGCGCATCTCGACCGGTCATCGGCCATGCCCTCGGGTGCAATTCGCGCGCAGCAGCGCGTTCCGATGACTCGCCTGCGACAGCGGGTCGCGCAGCGCCTGGTCGAGGCGCAGGCTACGCAGGCGCTGTTGACCACGTTCAACGAGGTCGATCTCAGCGCCGTACAGGCATTGCGAGCGAAGTACAAGGACAGCTTCGAAAAAGACCATGGCGTGAAGCTCGGTTACATGTCGTTCTTCGTCAAAGCCTGCGTCGCGGCATTGAAGAAATTTCCGATCGTCAATGCCATGGTCGATGGCGGCGATATCGTTTATCACGAGTATTACGATATCGGTGTTGCGGTATCGACCGATCGAGGGCTGATGGTGCCGGTCATCCGCGACGCCGACGGCAAGTCTTTTGCCGCGATCGAAAAGGAAATCGGTGAATTCGCCAGCAAGGCACGCGCCGGTACGATTACGATCGAAGAATTGACGGGCGGCACTTTCAGCATCACGAACGGCGGCATATTCGGATCCATGCTCTCCACTCCCATCGTCAATGCGCCGCAGAGCGCGATTCTCGGCATGCACCGTATCCAGGAGCGCCCGATCGTTGTCGATGGGGCCGTGGTCGCGAGACCGATGATGTACCTTGCTGTTACCTATGATCATCGCATCATAGACGGCAGGGATTCAGTTCAATTTCTCGTCGCCATTCGCGACGCACTTGAAGATCCGGGTCGCATGCTGCTCGGGATCTGATTGGGAGTGGATCGCATGTCGGACGAATTCGACGTCGTAGTCATCGGTGGCGGCCCCGCTGGATATCCAGCGGCCATTCGCGCCGCTCAACGCAAACTCAAGGTGGTCTGTATCGATGGCTGGCAGAACCGGGATGGCGGGTACGCGTTCGGCGGTACATGCCTGAATGCCGGATGCATTCCATCCAAGGCTTTACTCGAATCCACCGAGTTGTTGCATCGTGCGCAAACCGAATTTGCAAAGCACGGCATCAAGTGTGGCACCGTGAAGGTCGACATTGCGGCCATGCAGAAGCGTAAACAGGACATCGTGCGCGGCATGACGGGCGGCATTGCGGCATTGCTCAAGTCCGCAGGCGCAGCGACATTGCAGGGACGCGGCGAGTTGCTCGGCGCTGGCAAGGTAAGGTTCACGGCGGCGGACGGCAGCCGGCGGACCTTGAGCGCCAAGCACGTCATTCTTGCCGCCGGGAGCGTTCCGGCAGAGTTGCCGAGCGCAGCCTTCGACGGCGAGCGCATCGTCGATTCCTGGGGCGCATTGGATTTCACATCCGCTCCGGCGCGCCTCGGTGTGATTGGCGCCGGTGTAATCGGACTCGAGCTTGGCAGTGTCTGGAGTCGCCTCGGCTCGAAAGTCGTGGTTCTAGAGGCGCTCGATGAGTTTCTGCCCATGGCGGATTCCCAATTGGCGCGCGAAGCGCTCAAGGCGTTCACGAAGCAGGGTCTCGACATCAGGCTCGGTGCGCGGGTGCAGAAGGCGGCCGTGCGTGGCGATGCCGTTGACCTCGAGTACAAGGATGCAAAAGGGGACGGCCACAAGGAGCAATTCGACAGGCTCGTGGTCGCCGTTGGACGTCGCGCGAACACGAAAGGACTGCTTGCGCCCGAAAGTGGCGTTGCCGTCGATGAGCGCGGCTGCATCGTGGTCGATGATCACTGCAAAACCTCAATCGCCAATGTGTGGGCAGTCGGTGACTGCGTGCGTGGCCCGATGCTCGCTCACAAGGCGAAGGAAGAAGGAGTCATGGTGGCGGACCTGATCGCCGGCCTGCACGGCGAAGTCAATTACGACACCGTACCCTCGGTCATCTACACGACGCCGGAAATCGCCTGGGTCGGCCGAAGCGAACAGCAGGTCAAGCAATCCGGGCGAGCCTACAAGACGGGTGTATTCCCTTTCCTCGCGAGCGGCCGAGCCCGTGCCATGGAAGCTACGACGGGGTTCGTCAAGATTGTTGCCGCCACCGACGACGACGAAGTGCTGGGCGTGCATGTCATCGGCCCGATGGCCGGAGAGCTGATCGCCGAGGCTGTGCTTGCCATGGAGTATTCGGCCAGCGCAGAAGACCTGCAGCGCACGATACACGCGCACCCGACCCTTGCCGAAGCGATGCACGAAGCGGCGCTGGCCGCCGACAAGATCGCCATCGATAGCATCAATCGCTAGCTCGCCAGCGCACCTGCATATTGCAGGAATGCGCGAGCCGGGTGTTTACTTGTCGAGCTTGAATTGCACGCGCAGTTGGCTGCGTACGCGAATGGATGCGCCACCCTCGCGTACCGGCTTGAACCGCAGTTGCCTGACTGCCTGCACGGCGGCTCGGTCGAAGGTTCCGGACGGTTCGGCGGCCAAAGCCACAGCGTCCGAGACGGCGCCATTGAATTCGACGGTGAATTCCACGTCCACATAGCCCTCGGTCCCGGCGCGCAAGGCGGATCGCGGATAACGCACTTCGATACCGTTCAGTGGCGTGAGTGAGGAAAGCGCGACCCTTTTGGGACCGCCATCGCTCGGGCCGGATTGGCTGTCATCGGGCGTTGGCGCCCGCCTCGCATCATCCTGCGGGGGCTGATTCGTGCCAGCGGCAGAGCCGGTCGATGCCGGAGCCGTGCTGGCGGCGTTGGCCGAAGCCGTATTCACGTTCCCCTGGCTCGGAGGAGTCGTAGGCGGCGCCGGTGATCTGTCCGGCTGTTGCGCGCTGGCTGCGTCGGTCGCAATGGCAGTTTCCCTGGGGCGTGGCGCGGCGTTGGCCGTGGTGCCGCGCGTTATCGGCGCTGGCGCCCGATCGTCTGCTGCCTCGCGTGCCGATGCCGCCGACGCCGGGCGCGTTCCATCTTGAGGTTGCGGTGCCCCGAATTGTGAGTCAGTGTTCATCGCGGCTGTTTGCGGCGGCAACGCATTCGAAGGCGCGGGCGAGGGGGCTTCACTCGCCGTGACGTCTGCCTGCTCGGATGGAACGGAACTGCCGGCGGGCACGGATTGCTCATTCTGCGGGACTATTTCCGGTGACGGCGCCTGTGGCGCGGCTGCCGTTTCCGCGCGGCTCGCCGGCGGTGGCGCCGCGGGTTTGCCGCGCGTACCGAGGTAGGCAATGATGGCCACGCCAACGAGCAACGCGGCGAGCCAACGCGGCCAGGTCGATTTGCGTGCCGGCGTTGCCGGACGCGCTGTCGCGCGCCAGTTGACAGGGAGCGGTCGCTGCGCGGGGGTATCGGGGGTGGCTGATTGCGCGAGTACGTTGCGCATTTCATCAGCGAAGTCAATGGTGGTGCTGGCCGTAGCGGTCGTCGCGGTGCTCGCCGCGGGACTTGGTGTCGCCTTGGGAGCGACCGGTGTGGCGCTGGCACCCTGGCGTACCAGATTCGAATTCGCGATTTCCTCTGGTGTTTGCCGGGCGTTGCCGCTCGCCAGGTTGTCGATGGCAAGACGCACGCTGGCGGCCGTGAATGGCTTCGCGATCCAGCGTTTGGCAAGGCCACGAGCAATGCAGGCCTCCGCGAACGCGCTGTCTTCGCGTCGCCCGATCAGGATGACGTCGGCGTTCGGCAGTTGTTTTGCGATGGCGGCGACGAGTTCGCCGCGCTCCGCTCGGGTGCTCGCGATGTCGATCATCATGAATTGCGTTGGCCGTGCCGCGGCGGTTCGCAAGGCGACGCCTGGATCGCTGTTCGGCCATAGCTGCAGGCCGCGGTCATTGCAGGCAGTCCGCGCAGCGTCGAGGCAGGCGGTGTCGCGTGTAATGAGCACGGCGCGCGGCAGGTTCGCCTGATCAACGACTGGTTGTTCGATGATTTCCGGAGTTGGTGCCGGTGCCGCAGCCGCGGGACTGCCATGTGCTGCCGCTGTGCGGCGCGCGCGCGGAGCGGGCGCCGGCGGCGTATCCTCGGCGCTGAGTACGATGTGCTGGATGGTTGCCGTGTCGGCATGCGCGCTGTCCGCCGCCATGGCAACGAACAGCGTATTGGTCAACTCGCCCGGGTCGAGCGGATAGCCAATCGTGTCGAAGAGCTGGAAGGGTTCGAGGTGCGCACCGAGCAGCGCCAGGCGATCTGCATCGGCTGCAAATACACGCAGGATCTGTGGATGACGCCGCTGCAATTTCGACAACAGATCGAGTCCCGAGCCATCGGCGACTTTCTCGCACGCGATCACCATGGCAACGTCGCCCTTGCCAGCGAGCATCAGGCAGTCGGCCTTGTTGGTGACGGTATCGACTTCGAACGGCGCGCCGAGGCCGCGCGCGACTCGCTCGAGCAATACCGAATCATGATCTGCAATGAGAATTCGCATCCAGGGCTTCCGCTGCACGTCCGGCACGGAGCCAGGAGTATCCTGCCGTGCGCTATATCACCTTAATAATTAAGGGTTTGGCGTGCTTGCCGCGTTGCGCCGCATCACGGTTCACGGGCACAGCGCGGCAATGTCCTGCCGGTGCCTGTGATAGCCATCACCTTCGGGCCATGTGGCTACGCTGGTGGCGGACCTGCGTCACTGTTTTGAGTGTGCCGAGGGCGCCAATCAATGCCTGCAGCTGCTGCTGATCGACAACCCGGACGGTCAGCTCGAGCGATGCCTCCTCGCCCGCGGCTGCCCGCCGACGCACCAGGCTCTCCATCGCGACGTCGCGCGCCGCCAGGACGCCATCGAGGTCGCGCAACAGGCCGGGACCGTCGTTCGCTGACAGCAGCAGCGTCACCGCACTGGTGCCGGTTGCGGCGCTGTTCCAAGCGGCCTTCAGTTCCCTTTGCGGGCTGCGTCGCAGCATTCGCTCGAGCGAGCGGCAGCTGGCCGCGTGAATGGTTACGCCACGGTCGATCGTCAGGTAGCCGCGAATGGGTTCAGGCGGAATTGCGCTACAGCATCGTGCCAGGCTCCAGGGCAGGTCGGGATCGTCGGCTACCACGATGCGTTGACCGCTGCGGCGCGGCATGGACTTTCGGGCACGGATGCCGTTGTGTCGTACGCGGGTGTTGGCCGGTGAGGCGGCAGTGGTCAGGTCGTCGTCTTCGGCCCCGATGGCCAGGCCCGGATCGTGGCTTCGAAACCAGGCGCGCAGCTTCGCGCGACTGCGCGGCGAGACCAGATAGCCGGCCTCCGGCTTGAGCCAGTCGCGACTTGGCCGCAGTTCCTTGCCGGCCAGTATTTCCACGACGGCGCCGTTTTCGACGCGCTGATTCAAGGGCGCGATGCGACCATTGATCTTCGCGCCCCGACAGCGATGACCGAGATCGGTGTGTACATGGTAGGCGAAATCGAGCGGCGTCGCTCCGGAGGGCAGATCGATTACATCGCCGCGCGGCGTCATTGCGAAGACGCGATCCTGGAACAGTTCACCGCGCAATTGCTCGAGCAATTCATCGCTGCCGCCGCCGAGGGCACCGGGTTCGAGCAGCTGCCTGACCCAGGCGATTTTCGCGTCATAAGAGGCCGACTTCGTTCCTTCCTTGTAGCGCCAATGCGCAGCGATACCCAGTTCCGCGCTGGCTTGCATCTGCGCGGTGCGGATCTGTACCTCCATGGGACGGTTGTCCGAGCCGATGACGGCCGTGTGAATCGACTGATAGCCATTTTCCTTGGGCGTGGCTATGTAGTCATCGAATTCGCCTGGCAGGTAGCGCCACAGCCCGTGCACGACGCCGAGGGCGGCGTAGCATTGCGCCACGTCGGTGCAGATGATGCGAAGTGCGCGCAGGTCATACAGCTGCTCGATCGGCAACTGCTTGCGTTGCATCTTCCGATAAATACTGTAGATGTGCTTCGGCCGGCCGTAGACCTCGACGTCGAGCCCCTGCAGTACCAGCGCTGCCTGCAGTTGCTGGCAGGCATCAGCAATGAACCTTTCCCGCTCGCGCCGTGTCTCGTTGAGGGCGCCCGCAATTGCCGCGTAACTTTCCGGCTCGAGATAGCGCAACGAGTAATCTTCGAGTTCCCATTTGAGGCGCCATACACCGAGGCGATTGGCCAAGGGTGCAAATACCGCGGTGGCTTCGCTCGCCAGTCGGTTTCGCTCGGCGGCCGAGGCATCACGGGCGTCGCGCAAGCGTACGAGCTGCTGGGCAAGCCTTGCGATCACCAGGCGCGGATCGCTGACGACTGCAAGCAACATTCGACGGACCGCTTCGGATTGCGCGCGGTCGACTCCATCGGCGGGGGACCATCCTGCCGGCAGCCCGATTTCCCCGAGGGCCGCGAGTTCTCTTGCCAGGCGCAGCTGCGTGGGCGTGACCGTGGCGTCGCGTTGCGGAATTTCACTCCTCAATTGGTGCGCGAGTAGGGCGGCCACGGTCAGGTCGCGATCCTCCGTGAGCGAATAGACCAAAGCCGCAACCTGTGTGGCGGCGAACGACAGCGCCGGCGGTCCGCTGGCTGCGAGCGAGTCGATATCGCCTTTGAGCTGCGCCGGAAGTGGAATTTCGAGCTTCATTGGCCTGGTCTGCCTGCCGCGGCGATGACGGAAACGGTATGATATTGCGGCTATGGCGGGACACAGTAAATGGGCGAATATCCAGCACCGCAAAGGTGCCCAGGACAAGCGTCGCGGCAAGGTTTTCACCAAGCTGGTACGTGCCATCAGCACCGCTGCGCGCAACGGTGGCGCCGACCCGGCGATGAATGCACGCCTGCGCCTGGCGATCGACAAGGCGCGTGCCGGCAGCCTGCCAAAGGACACGATCGATCGCGCCATCAAGCGCGCGGCTGGTGATGGCGCGGAGGCCAACTTCGAGGCGGTTCGCTATGAAGGCTACGGACCGGGCGGCGTGGCCGTGATGGTCGAGTGCCTGACGGACAACCGCAATCGTACAGTCGCGGAAGTGCGCCATGCCTTCACAAAATATGGTGGCAATCTCGGCGCAGACGGCTCGGTGGCCTATTTGTTCAATGAAGTCGGCGTACTGACCTATCCGCCCGGCACGGACGAAGACCAGCTGCTCGATCGCGCACTCGAAGCCGGTGCAGAGGATGTCATCGTCAGCGAGGACGGCACCATCGAAGTGCTGACTTCGCCATCCGAGTGCGCGGCGGTTGCTGCGGCTATGGAGGCCGCCGGTCACACGCCGGCAGATGCCAGCGTCGTCCAGCGGGCTGCCAGCAGCGCCGCGTTGGCGGGCGAGCAGGCGGAGAGCATGCTGAAAATGCTCGAAACACTCGAAGATCTGGACGACGTGCAGAACGTGTACTCGAATGCGGAAATTCCGGACGAGCTCCTGGCGCAGCGTTGATCCGGTGGGCCTGGGAGCGGCCACTGCGCCGGCGCGGCAGCGCGCGCCATTCACCGTGCTCGGCCTCGATCCCGGATCCCGGCGCACCGGGTACGGTGTGCTGCGGGTCGATGCGCGGCGTACCCAGTACGTCACGCATGGGTGCATCGTTCCGCGCGCCGACGATCTGGCGCAGCGACTGCGCGAAATCCATGACTCCCTGAGCGAGATAGCCCGCTCCATTGCGCCGGACGAGATCGCAATCGAAAGAGTATTCATGAGCCGCAACGCCGACAGCGCCCTCAAGCTCGGCCAGGCGCGGGGCGCGGCACTGTGTGCCGTCGGGCCGGCGCCGGTCTTCGAGTATGCGCCCCGAGCCGTGAAGCTTGCGGTGGTGGGAACGGGCGCCGCCGCTAAGGGCCAGGTGCAGCACATGGTCGCTGCGTTGCTGGGACTGCGCCAGGCGGTAGGTAGCGATGAATCCGATGCACTGGCGATCGCCCTCTGCCACGCAAATACGCGAGCATTCGAACGGACATGTCGAGCATGATCGGGCGGATCTGCGGGCAGTTGCTGGAGCGAACTCCGCCGTACTTGCTTATCGACGTTGCCGGCGTCGGTTACGAGCTGCAATCGCCGATGTCGACATTCTATGTGCTGCCGAAGGTGGGACAACAAGTCGCTCTGTGCACACACGTCGTGGTACGCGAGGACGCCCATCTGTTGTTTGGCTTTGCGACACAGCTCGAACGACGCATGTTTCGCGATCTCCTCAAGGTATCAGGCGTGGGGCCACGCATTGCGCTTGCGATACTCTCGGGAATCAGTGTCGACGCGCTGATAGGCTGCATCCGCGCCGACGATGCAGCCACGCTCACCCGCATACCCGGTGTCGGTCGCAAGACCGCCGAGCGCGTGGTGATCGAAATGCGAGATCGTTTGCAGGCCGCACAGATGCCGGATGGGGGCGAACGTCCGATGGGTGCGCAGGATCCGGCCGGCGCAGCAGCCGAAGCGTTCAGCGCGATGCTGGCACTGGGCTACAAGCCGGCGGAGGCGACCCGCCTTCTGCGTGCCGTGCCGGGTGCCGAGCAGTTGCAAACCGAAGAATTGATCCGCAAGGCGCTGCAGGGGATCGGCGGTACATGAACGAACTGGACGAACGGCTGGTCACGTCGCGTGCGCGAGCTGACGAGGAGAGCGCAGAACGCGCCATTCGTCCCAAGCGGCTGGGCGATTACGTCGGGCAGGCCGAAGTCAAGACACAGCTGGAAATATTCATCGGTGCGGCAAGGCAGCGCGGTGAACCGCTTGACCACGTGCTGATCTTCGGGCCACCGGGACTTGGCAAAACAACGCTGGCGCACATCATCGCGAACGAGCTTGGATCGAACTTGCGCCAGACCTCGGGGCCCGTACTCGAGCGCGCGGGCGATCTCGCCGCATTGTTGACCAATCTGGAAGAACGCGACGTGCTGTTCGTGGATGAAATCCACCGCCTGTCGCCGCTCGTCGAGGAAGTCCTTTATCCGGCAATGGAGGACTACCAGATCGATATCATGATCGGCGAGGGGCCGGCGGCACGTTCGATCAAGCTGCCGGTTGCGCCCTTCACTTTGGTAGGCGCAACGACACGCGCCGGGCTGCTGACATCGCCGCTGCGAGACCGCTTCGGCATCGTGCAGCGACTGGAGTTCTATGGCACCGACGACCTGACGCGCATCGTGACGCGGGCCGCCGGCATACTCTCGGTTGATGTCGATGCAGGCGGTGCGCGACGCATCGCTGCGCGCTCGCGTGGTACACCGCGAATCGCAAACCGCCTGTTGCGCCGCGTGCGAGACTACGCGCAGATGCGCGCCGGCGGAGCCGTCAACGAGGAGGTCGCCGACGCAGCGCTCAACCTCCTGCAGGTCGATCCGGAGGGTTTCGATACGCTCGACCGCAAGTTTCTACTGACGATCATCGAAAAATTCTCTGGTGGCCCAGTCGGAATCGAAAGCATTGCTGCGGCGGTAGGCGAAGAGCGGGGAACGCTCGAAGACGTGATCGAGCCGTTCCTCATCCAGCAGGGATTCGTGATGCGCACGGCACGCGGGCGCATTGCAACGCGTAGTGCCTACCTGCACTTTGGCCTGGAGCCGGTCACGGCGAACGGAGAATTGCCGCTGTTTCAGGGCAAGTCATGAGCGGGTCGGTGACGCAGATTCGGGTCTATTGGGAGGATACCGATGGCGGCGGAATCGTCTACTACGCAAACTATCTCAGGTTCTTCGAGCGCGCGCGCAGCGAGTGGCTGCGCGCGCTGGGGTTCCGCCAGAGCGAACTTCAGCACGATCCGGGTGTCGTATTCACGGTGGTCAGGGTGGAAGTGGACTACCATCGGCCGGCCCGGTTGGACGACCTGCTTGTCGTGAGCTGCACGCCGAGCGCTGCTGGAAAGGTCAGCCTGGAATTCCAGCAGGAAATACGCAGGAGCGATGCCGGCGGCGAATTGCTCGCCAGCGCTCTCGTTCGGGTGGCCTGTCTCAACGCGAGGACCATGCGGCCCGCGCGCTTTCCAGCTGCCATTGCCAAGGAACTTGCATGAAAGACGGTTTGTCATTCGTACAACTGATTCTCGATGCAAGCGTCGTCGTGCAGCTTGTGATAGCGATCCTGTTGTTGGCCTCGTTGGCATCCTGGACGATAATTTTTTCCAAGAAGGCCGTGCTTGGACGCATCAGGAAGGTCTCAACCCGTTTCGAGGAACAGTTCTGGTCGGGCGGTGACCTGTCGCAGCTGTACCGCGACATCGAGTCACGTGGGCGCAGCACGGGCATCGAGAGCATTTTCGAGATGGGATTCAGGGAATTCGCGCGGCTGCGCCAGCAGGGGGCGGGCGTCGATGCGTTGCTGGAAGGCGCGCGGCGGGCCATGCGCGTTGCGCAGCTGAAGGAACTCGATCGACTCGAGGCGAGCCTTGCAACCCTTGCGACGATTGGTTCGACGAGTCCCTACGTCGGTCTGTTCGGCACGGTATGGGGCATCATGAGCGCATTTGTGGCGCTCGGCGGCGTGCAGCAGGCGACCCTGCAGATGGTGGCGCCAGGAATCGCCGAAGCGCTCGTCGCGACGGCGGTCGGCTTGTTTGCCGCGATTCCGGCGGTGGTGGCCTATAACCGCTATGCCGACCAGGTCGGCCGCATGGAACTGCGCTTTGACGCCTTCGTCGAGGAGTTCTCGACGATACTGCAACGCCATGCAACACGTAGCAGTTCGGCGACAGGTCGCGCTGGAGCCGGATAATGGCTAGTTTGAAACGCAGTCGCCGCCTGTTGGGGGAAATCAACGTCGTGCCGTATATCGACGTCATGCTGGTGTTGCTGATCATTTTCATGATCACGGCGCCGTTGCTTGCGCAGGGCATCAAGGTCGAACTGCCGCAGGCCGCCTCCGAGCCTCTCGACCCGGCTTTGTTGAAGGATCAGAAACCATTGATTCTTTCTATCGATCGCAATGGACTGCTCTATTTGAACGTTGGCGCGCGTCCCGAGGCGCCACGGACTGACGATGATGTGCTCGCAGACGCGGCTGCCATCATTCGCCGCGCGCCCGATCTGGCCGTGCTTGTGGAGGGCGATCGGCGCGTGCCCTACGGCAGAGTGGTCGAAGCGATGACGCTCTTGCAGCAGGCCGGCGCGCGCAAGCTTGGGTTCCTGTCCAGCCCGGTAACGGTCGATGCGGATCGCAGGTGATCCATATTCATGGCGGCTGAGCAACGTGCTGCAATTGGACCTGCATTCCTGTCGCTCATCATGCATGCGGCATTTGCCGCCATGCTCTGGTTCGGCTTCGTGAACTTTCGCCAACGCGAGGCGCCGGTGCAGCAACTGGCCATCGAGGCTGTGGTGGTTGATCCAAGCCAGTTCCAAATCGGTGCGCCGGTGCAACCGCAGCCGGTCGAGGAACCACCGCCTGCCGATGAACCCGAACCCCAGGCGACGCCGGAGGAAACATTGCCGCAGGAGTCGGCGGCGGCCAAAGAGCAACTGCTGGCTGCGCAACGCGAGCGGGAAGAGCGTGCGCGAATCGAGCGTGAGAAAGTCGAAGCCAAGCAACGCGAAGAGCAACGCAAGCGCGCCGAGGCAGAAGCCAGGGAGCGCGATCGGGCTCGTCGCGAGGCGGAGCTTCGCGCGCGGCTCGCTGATGAGGAGCGGGAGGACAGCGGACGTCGCGCGGCACTGGCGCAGCAATGGGCGCAACAGATCGCGGCGCGCATCCAACGCGCCTGGATCCGGCCGGCGACGGCCGGGGCGGGCATTGATTGCATGGTTCACGTCACCCAGATACCTGGTGGCGAGGTGGTGTCCGCCAGCGTGGTGAGTTGCAATGGCGATGCTGCGGTGCGCGAATCGATCGAGACGGCCGCGCGGCGCGCATCACCCCTGCCGCCGCCGCCGGAAGCACAGTTGTTCGAGCGGGAAATAGAGGTACGGTTCAGACCCCATGACTGACACCAGATTGGCACTGATCATCATCGCCATGGCGCTGCTGCCAGCGCGCGCCTGGGCCCAGCTTCAGGTCGAAATCACCTCGGGCGTCACGGATCCGATCCCGATCGCGATCGTGCCGTTTGCCTCGGGCGGGGTGGCGCGTCTTGGCAACGAGATCGCCGGCATCGTCGATGAGGACCTGGCGCGTTCGGGACGATTCCGCACCATGGAGCGGGGCGACATGTTGTCGCGGCCGAGCCGCAAGGAGGAAGTCGTACTCGAAGACTGGCGCATGCAGCGCAATGACTACGTGGTGGTGGGACGATTGACAGCCAGGGATGGCGAGGCCTTCGGCGTGACGGCCGAGCTGGTCAACGTCCTCAACGGCCAACGATTGTTCATCGAGCAGTTCGACGCGCTGCCGGCGACACTGCGGGCTGCGGCACATCGTATCAGCGACCTCGTATTCGAAAAGACGCTGGGAATTCGTGGTGCGTTTTCGACGCGTATCGCCTATGTCTCAGTCGACGGCAGCGCGCCAAAACAGCGCTATCAGCTCGTGGTGGCGGACGCCGATGGCGCAAGTCCGCGCATTGTGCTCGAATCGCGCCTGCCGATCATGTCACCCGCGTTCTCGGCCGACGGCGCCTGGCTTGCCTATGTCTCCTTCGAATCGCGCGCGTCGGCCATCTACGTGCAACGTCTCGCAACCGGCGAGCGCCGGCGCGTCTCGGCCCGCGCGGGCATCAACGGTGCCCCCGCCTGGTCGCCCGACGGCCGCAAGCTGGCCGTTACGCTCGGTGGTCGCAATGGCAATCTCGATATATACATGCTTGACCTGCAGTCGCAGGAACTGACCCGACTGACGGACGATCCGGCCATCGATACGGAACCGGCATTTTCAAGCGATGGCAAGAGCCTTTACTTCACCTCGGACCGTGCCGGCGGGCCGCAGGTCTATCGCATGCCCCTGGCGGGCAATGCAAGGCCGCAGCGGGTCACGTTCACTGCAAGTTACAATGCACGACCGCGGCCCTCGCCGGACGGACAGAAGCTTGCCATGGTGACGCTCGACGGCAACGCCTACCGCATCGCCATCCAGGACCTGGCGAGCGGTCAGGTCACGGTGTTGTCCAATGGCGGCCAGGACGAATCGCCGAGTTTTGCGCCGAATGGTGTGGCCTTGATTTATGCCGGCAAGCGCGGAGGGCGTCCGGGACTGCTGACGGTCTCGAGCGACGGCGCAGTCCAGCAACAGCTTGCGGCGGATCGCGGCGAAGTGCGCGAACCGGTGTGGGGTCCATTTGTCAATTAGTCTCGATCCATCAAGCGGAGAGTCTCATGATGCGTAACAGCGTATTTGCGTTGGCATTCGCCGCAGCGATCCTGCTGAGCGGTTGCGCGAGTCAGCGCGCCTCGGAAGCCGCTGGTTCCGGCACGGCGGCGGCTGACAGCAACGCCGACACCGGCGATCTCACCAATGCCGGCGAGGTCGGCGCAGACGATTCGAGTCCAGGCCCATCCGAGGGACTGCTGGCCAAACGCATCATCTACTTCGACTATGACCGCGCCGAAATTCGCCCCGCGGATCTCGAGGTTGTTTCGGCGCACGCGCGTTATCTGGCAGCCAACTCCGCACAGCACGTGAGGCTTGAAGGCCATGCGGATGAGCGCGGCACGCGCGAATACAACATCGGCCTCGGCGAACGCCGCGCACAGGCGGTCCGTCGGGCGCTGATGCTGCAGGGCGTGCGCGACGAGCAGCTCGCCACCGTCAGTTATGGCGAGGAACGCCCAGCCGTCTTCGGCGATGGGGAAACCGTTTGGGCCCAGAATCGACGGGTGGAAATTGTCTATCTCAAGTAAATATCAGGTGCTGCGCCTGTGCAGGACCAGCGTAACCGCATGCCTGGCAACCATCGGCCTGGGCGCCTGTTCGCTGATGCCGGCGGACGATCAGCCGGCTGCACCGAGTAATGCGCAGCTCGATGCGCGTGTGGCGCAGCTCGAACGCGTCGTCGGCAACGACAATCTCCTGGAACTGTCCCGGCGCATCGATCGCCTCCAGGCAGAAATGCGCGACTTGCGCGGCGAGATGGACGTGCTGCGCAATGACATTCGCCGGCTGGCCGAGATCCGCCGTGAGCCGCTCGCCGAGTCTCCGGCCGTCACGACGCAAGCGCCGGCGGCACCAATCCCCGAAGCCGTTCGTGCAAGCGACGAAGCGGCGACGACCTACAACCTCGCATTCGATGCGCTGAAGTCGGGGCAGTACGAGACGGCCATCAAGGGCTTCGCTACCGTTGTCGAGCGTTTTCCGCAGCACGAACTCGCGGAAAACGCCCAGTATTGGCTTGGCGAGACTTACTATGTCACGCTGCAATACGAAGCCGCGCGCGATGCCTTTGCGGATCTCGTCAGCCGCTGGCCGAAGTCGCGCAAGGCGCCTGATGCCTTGTTGAAGCTCGGCTATACCTATCTCGAGCTCGGCAACACGGACAAAGGGCAGGAGATACTGCGCCAGGTTGCGGCGACCTACCGCGACACGGACGCGGGCAGGCTGGCGCAGGAGCGGCTGGACAAGCGCGATTAGTGTCCATGCCCGCTGCTGATCAACGACTACGGGTCAGCGAGATCTTCCTGTCGCTGCAGGGTGAGGCCAATCAGATTGGGTGGCCAACCGCGTTCGTGCGTCTCACCGGCTGTCCGTTGCGTTGTGTCTACTGCGATACCAGCTACGCCTTCCAGGGCGGCACGTTGCTCAGCATCGAGCAAATCGTCGACCAAGTCCGCGGTCAGGAAGTGGGACACGTCTGTGTGACCGGCGGCGAGCCGCTCGCGCAACGCAATTGCATCGATTTGTTGCGCAAATTGTGTGATGTAGGACTGCAGGTGTCGCTCGAGACGAGCGGCGCGATGTCGCTTGCGGGCGTCGACGATCGCGTCGTGAAGGTGGTGGACCTCAAGACGCCCGCGTCCGGCGAGTGCGCGCGCAACAAATACAGTGAGCTGGGCGCGCTTCGTGCACGGGATCAGGTCAAATTCGTCATCTGCGACCGCAATGACTATGAATGGAGCCGCAACGAAGTCCTGGAACGCGGGCTCGATCGCATCTGCACGGTGCTCTTTTCTCCCAGCCACGAGCAGCTTCCTGCGCGGGACCTGGCGGAGTGGATCATTGCCGACCGGCTGCCGGTGCGATTTCAGATACAGTTGCACAAATACCTGTGGGGGAATGTGCCAGGACGATGAGCGCGCCTGCAAATCGCGCCGTGGTGCTCCTCTCGGGCGGGCTCGATTCCGCAACCGTTCTCGCGCTTGCTCGAAAAGGAGGACGCGAGTGCTACGCACTGTCCGTTGACTACGGCCAACGGCATGCATCGGAGCTGGCGGCGGCGGGCCGCGTGGCGAGCGCCCTGGGGGCCGTCGAACATCGGACCATGCGTATTGACCTGGCAGGCATCGGCGGCTCTGCGCTGACCGATCCGGCGCAGCGGGTGCCGGTCGCGCCATCAGCGGGAATTCCTGCAACCTACGTGCCAGCACGCAATACCACCATGTTGGCGCTTGCGCTCGGATGGGCGGAGGTGCTGGACGCGACCGAAGTGCATATTGGCGTCAATGCAGTCGACTATTCGGGCTATCCGGATTGCCGCCCGGAATTCATCGCTGCCTTCGATCGGTTGGCCTCGCTTGCCACGCGGGCAGGCGTGGAGGGCCGTGCCATTCGCATCGTTGCGCCACTGCAGTCGCTGTCCAAGGCGCAGATCATCGAGCTCGGTACATCGCTTGGCGTCGACTACTCGCTGACGGTCTCTTGCTACCAGGCGTCACATTCGGGCGAGGCCTGTGGCATGTGCGACAGCTGCCGCCTGCGACAGGAAGGATTCGCGGCCGCTTCGCTTGCAGACCCGACCCGCTACCGGCCGAAACTCGCGTGAGCGGCATGCACGTAGTAGAATTGTGGATCCAGTCGTGCCCTGGAATTGCCCGCGGACCCGGTCCGGCGTACTCGGCGGCACAGACGCGCTCGGGCCGTTAGCTCAGTCGGTAGAGCAGCTGGCTTTTAACCAGTTGGTCGCAGGTTCAAATCCTGCACGGCCCACCAAATTCAAACCTTTCGAGCGACTCCCCGATGGACTCAAGAAAAGTCACCAATGAGTCACCATTGTAAATCGAGTGCCCAACCAGCTATCGCCGCCTGTAGCGGCTCGGTTGTTGGATCGACGAGGCTGAGCGGGCTATCCATGCCCTCAATTCCCTATCGCTCCCGGTGATCTTGTCGTGCCAAGTGAACCGCCGACGCTGGACAGGCCTTGCCAATTGCTGCTCGGACAGCATCAATCGTGCATCGGTCACGGGTATTTTCCGCAAGCTTTGGCCTTCATGCTGTTCTTACGCAAAGGATCCGCGCCTCGCCGCAGCAACGCTTCCACAACAATGGCTTCACCGGCCTATGCAGCCACCATCAGCGCGGTGGCGCCATCGCCCAGTGGACTATCGACTGGGATTCGGCATTCGTCCAGCAGGAATTCGACAACGCGCAATTCTCCCACTTGCGCCGGGACGATCAAAGTGTCCGAAGCGTCGGCCGGCAGTCAGGATCTGAGCAGCCCGAAAGAATCGCCGTCATCGCGACGCTTGTCGCGACGACTCGAAACGGCTCTTCCTCGATTCCAACGAATTGGCCATCGGGATCGTAGGCCAGAACATCGTAGTCATTGGTGTAGAGATCAAACCTGCACTTTGGATCCGATGCGCTGCAGCGGTCGACCTTGCGCCGCCGCGCATCGGCAAGTGTGGTCGCCTAGGCCGGCGTGGCGGGCACATCATCGTCGCAGGTCGGTCGGTTACGAGCCTCGTCTCGCCGCTGGAGTACCTCCTCACGGATGAATACCGCAACAAATGCAACCGCCAACGTAATGACGAGGGCATCAGGAATCCTGCGCTTGGGCATCATGAGCTCCCGCGTCAATATCGACGCGCTGCTCAAGGATCAGGGCTGGCATGTCGGCGATCCAAACGCAGTACGGCTCGAATACACGCCGCGCTAGCGGTGACCTTGATGGCAGCGCGACCATGGCCCCTTAGAGCACGGAACCTCATCTTGCACGATATGCATGAAACAGGCATACTGATGCATATGAGAACAACGCTGATCATTGACGATGAACTGCTGAGCAAGGCGACCTCGCTCAGTGGTTTGCGAGAGAAGACCGCGGTCGTTCACGCCGGCCTTCAAGCCCTGATTGCCCGCGAAAGCGCGAGGCGCCTGGCCGCACTGGGTGGCACCCAGCCCAAGCTGCGACTGCCGCCCCGGCGGCGAGGCCAGGCGGCGTCCTGAACCGACTTGCTCGTCGATACCTCGGTCTGGGCGGATCACCTCCGGCGGGGCAGCCAGCCGCTGATCCGGCTACTTGAAGCCGAGCAAGTGATGACACATCCCTTCGTCGTAGGGGAACTCGCCTGTGGCAACCTTGCGCGACGCGCGGAGATTCTCGATATGTTTGCCAATCTGCCCACGTTGCCGATGGCCGATCACAGCGAGGTCCTGCACCTGCTCGAGACTCATCGGCTGTTCGGAACCGGATTAGGCTGGATTGACCTGCATTTGCTGGCGTCCGTGCGCCTCGCGGATACGGCGTTCTGGACCCATGACAAACGACTGGCGGCGGCGGCAAAAGCGCTACGGATCCCTTCCCTTTGAACGGTGCATGGGAGGACACGCATGCCGCTGCGACCTGAAGGACCGGGACGGCCATCTGCACTGACCGAGATCTATGGCCATATTTGTAAGGGGTTGCCCGTTGCCACTTACCGCCGACACGCGCCGCCAGATCGACCCGATTCGGGACTACCTCTCTGGAGGCGGATACCCAAGTCCCGTGGCCAACGCGGACCCGCTCTCGTTCCCGTTTTTCTTCTATCCGGTCGAGGGGATCGACACCATCAACGGCCGCTCATTGCGGGTCGGGGCAACGCAGGACTTGTTTCCGCTCAACATCGAACCGCCGGCCGTCATGCAGGCGGGGCGCTGGAAAAGTGCGCGCATGCCGCGCGTTACGGGGAACAACTGCTCGCGGCCCGAGGCGCGACGGCGCGGGCGGCGGAGAAGCAGGGACGGAACTGACCCATTCGATGGTGTGACTCGCAGGGCCAGAGGTCGCACCTGATAGAAAAAGCTGGATGCTTGCTGAGCGCACCGGCGAGTTTTCGTTGCGAAATTTTTTCGGCGTTTCAGCAAATCTCTCGTGAAACTTCAGACCTTCTCCATTGCCAGCCGCCACAGCAACGGTTGATGCTGACGTCGGGCGAGGATGCCACGACATCCTTAACGGTGTTCGACGAACACGGTCGCACTCAATGGAGGCCAAGATCATGAAAAAGATGGGGCCCATAGCGGGCATCTCTCTTGTCGGCTTGCTGCTTGCCTGGTCTTCCAGCCGGGTCTCGCAAACCAAAATTCTTGCAACACCGAGGGCGACTGCCCAACGTGGTTGACGACAAGCCTCGGCGACAAGCTGGATGTTTTCCCGTACTGCATCCCAGTGGTCGGCAATCAGTCGCCACCCCCGCTGTCCTCAGGAACGTGCTGGTTCAAGCGGGTGTCGGTCGTACAGGCGGAGCCGCCGGCAGATGTCCCGGGGTACTGCGTCAAAGGTATTGCTTTTCCCGGGTCCCGTACATTGGGGCCGGTCGACATGTATCCGGTCGGCGCAAATCAACCGAATCGTTGGCGCGTTCTGACCTGTCAGAACGACACGCGCCGGCTTCCCAGCAGGACTGACCCGCTATCCGGCATCACCAGCCACCTGTGTCGAGACAACAAAGGCATCTATCGATACGGCGACATCCGCACGTTCGACGGCAAGCCGTAGCGCTGTCGTGGTGGTTGTGTCGCGTGGCATGGACCGGAAAATGCGCGCTAAATTATAGCACTGGTCCCAGGTTCGTCTTAACCTCGGACGTACCCCGTTGCCTGAGACATTCGGATCATTGAAACCTCAGCGAGCCGCACCCCGCAAGCGGAACGCATAGAACAGCGCTGCCCAAGGATATGGTGCCGCCAATCCATTGAACAACAATGCGCCTCCATCGTGCGCAAATACGCCTACGGCAGCGAGTAGTATTGACGGCCACTTCCACAGCAATGCGGCAGCGGTTGCGAGTTTTGAAGCTAACGCGCCTTCCGATTGCACGACGGCAAGCGTCGACATAAGCGCCAAACCTAGTGACAAAGATATCAAAATTCCGTACCCCGCCAGAAGTGCAGTGAGATACTTGCGATTCTGAGATTCGCGTTCCGGGTCAACCGTACGCCGGTCCATGATCCCGTGTCGCAACGCTGCGATATATGTAATCGGGTTCCAATTGCCGCTCAATACGGACTTTGCCAAATAGTGTGCTCCGAGCAAAAAAAACATTAGTAGCAGCGGTGTGTCAAATGGCCTTGGCACAGGCACTGCATTCGCGGGCACTCTTGCGGCGACGTACGTCACAAAAGCAACGTAAAGGCCCGAAACAACAAGGGCCAACCAACGCCTGCGTCGGGACGGTTTCGGGCAGGTTGCGCTAGGTACTGTCAATTGGATCCTGCACATTTACTGTCGCAGTTCCAGTACCCTTCGCGCATGATCCGGTCGTAAGCTTGGCCTGCGATGAGGCCTCCGCCTGCACCCAGAACCGAATTTCTAAACGCAATGAGCGATCGGGTGGCCCACGTATTTCGCAGCAGGAAACCTGCTACCGCGCCTCCAGCGGCGCCTCCATACGCGAATTGCTGCGAGGGCGAAGATACACGTCCGACTAACTCGCCAGTTATTGCACCAGCGGCATCCGCTACGACATCGTCGACATTTGAGGTTAGTAACCGCGAAGTGCCAGCAGAAGTAAGTATGGACAATCCAACCGCAGACAGTTGCCCAAGAAATCCATCGCTCCTGCCCGCAACATATCCTACACCGTATGCGGCGATAGGAGACAGCGCCAGAATAGCGCCAGCCCGACGATCTAACCGACTCATTCGGAAAGAGGGCGCCAACATCGCGCTATTAAGTAGCATGTTCGCAGTACCGGTCGCGTGAGCGCGAACATCACGCAAACAGTCTTTCATGCACTTGCTGTAGCGCTTTCCGGTCACAGTCACCTCCTCTTTCTTGTCACTGACGCTACCATCTCCCGCGCTGACACCCGGCGGCACTCCGCCAGCGCCGGTCGCGCCACCGCGCGGGCCGGTGCTATCGCCTCCCGACCCAATTGCACCGTTGTTTGCCGCGCTGCCAAGATCACCAAAATAGGCGGCGCTGTTGCCTCCAATCGGGGGGCCACCGTCTTCGCGCCAAACACGAATCCTCGAACCGAAGCCGCTCGGGTCCCAAAGCGACAGCGGGCGATTCTTGACGTACGTGTAGCGGTTCCAACCTTGTGAATTTGCAGCACAGTCGATAAACGGATCTGCAGACATGAACCGCCCAATTTTCGGGTCGTAGACCCTTCCATTCATGTGAACCAAGCTGACCGCGTCCAGCATTGACTCGGACTTTCCTGTCCTCGCTCGCTTCGCGAGCCCGCATTCCGCGGTTCAAAATCGCTCCCGGCGATTTTGTCGTGCCCCGTGAAGCCTTGGCGCTCGCCGAAGACACGGAGGTGCCCCCGCGGTAACAGCCCAAGCAATGCGTGCCTACAGATCAATGTTTGTTAGTCGCTGCTTGAACAGCATCAATCGTGCATCGATTACGGGTATTTTCCGCGAGCTGAGACACGGATACCCCGTTCGGCGCATCGACAGACAATAGTTCCGGGCGCGAGGAAAGCAACAGCTTGACGGTGACGACCTAGCGAAAGGCGATGGCATGATGCAGGGCGTTGGCCTTCATGCTGTTCTTGCGCAAAGGATCCGCGCCTCGCCGCAGCAACGCTTCCACAACAATGGCTTCACCGGCCTCTGCAGCCACCATCAGCGCGGTGGCGCCATTGCCCAGCGAACTATCAATGGGAATTCGGCATTCGTCCTACAGGAATTCGACAATACGCAGCTCGCCCACTTGCGCCGGGACGATCAAAGTGTCCGAAGCGTCGGCCGGCAGTCAGGATCTGAGCAGCCCGAAAGAATCGCCGTCATCGCGACGCTTGTCGCGACGACTCGAACGAGTCGCATCAATTCCGGCTTGATCATCCTCCGTGGCGCTTGCACCGAGTTTGATTCAGTCCGCCGTCCTGCACGCCGAGCGCTGGACAAGTGCGCGGACACCGAAGCGCAATGGCGAGAGCAAGGTTGCCGAGCATCACCGCTAACCGTACGGTTTTTCCTCGATGCCAACGAATTGCCCATCGCTGTCCGTGTAGAGATCAAACCTGCACTTTGGATCCGATGCGCTGCATCGGTCGACCTTGCGCCGCCGCGCATCGGCAAGTGCGGTCGCCTGCGCCGGCGTGGCGGGCACATCATCGTCGCAGGTCGGTCGGTTACGAGCCTCGTCTCGCCGCTGAAGCACCTCCTCCCGGATGAATGCCGCAACAAACGCAACCGCCAACGTAATGACGAGGGCATCAAGAATCCTGCGCTTGCGCATCATCCTCGCCGGTTGCAGTCTTCTGCTGCACATTCAGAGTGCGCGTGCTACATCGGCAGGCAACGACTGCCTTGCTTCGCCAACAAGCCTGCAGCGCGTTGAGCACCGGCACTTAACTCGTCGCTCGTCAGTTTATTCTCAAGCAAAAGCAGTTGAGCCTGACCTTCGTTCAAAAAACGCTGCCTGATCCGCCCGAGCTCCATGACGCGCGCAGACTCGAGAAGTCGCACAAACAGCAGTTGATGAGCGTAGGCATTGAGCAGATCCGAAGGCTCCGCCGCCGCGGCGGAGCGCCACCGTTCGAAGAACACGCTTGAGAGCCCGCTATGCGTGTAACAATCGCCCCACCGAAGTCGGATCCAATAAAGGTTGATCAATTCTTCGTTCGATTGAGCCGATTTATAAGACAGTGCTGCGGCCTTTGGCTCATTGAGCTCGACCCCACGCCGCAACCAATCCTCAGCCGACGCGAGCTGCTCATTGTTTAAGCCGAAGCAAGATTCGAACGGCTTCAGCAGTTGACGATCAATCAATGTTTCAACAGGTTCATCTCCGACCACAGTGAGAGGTGTCGGCATGTCTGCGGTTTGCAGCATCCCGCGTTTTCGCATCAACTCAATAGCCTGATCGAGCGCAGCTCTCGTGCGGTGCGCTCTACGGCAGTCTCTCATTGACTCGTATAGATACGTGGCCGCCGGGCCGTCACCTGCGTGCGCGGCTTCGGCAAGGGCACCGTAGTGGTCTGCGATCGGAAGCCTTGAAGAAAAGTCCGGTTCGAGTTCGGGATAAATAAGTTCCACCCGTTGCGAGACACCCGGAGCAAGCACTACCTGAACCGACTGTCGCGGTGGCAAAGAATCGTTTTGTTGCGTCCGGCGCGGTGCATTGGCCGATGGCCCTAAATCATCTCCCGCCACCCCAAAATGCGCTGTTGCCATGTTCATGACAAACATGAACGAAAGCACGAAGATTCGAGCGTTCATCGCGGAACCTCCTGATCGGCTACTTAAACAATTCGGCAAGATACGCGTTGGCTCTAGAGCCTGCTCGAATTAGATAGGTGGACCACCGCAACTAAAACCGGTCCATGCGTCACTCTGTGTAAAAAAACCAGCCTGAATGTTATACCTGACTTCACGTGCGACTGTAGGTAATGACGTACTTCTACAGTACGCCCAACGCATAAAGTCTGGACCGCCGCCCTGGGACCCTATTGGGGTCACGGTCATGTACACTGTCGTCCACCAACCGCCGTTTTGTTGCAACCCCGATTCACAAAACCAATAGAGCGTTGGATACGTAAACATGGGTTCGCAATACATTGCCCTAGCTGGCATGGCCATTAACAAGATTACGCATAGGGACGCAGAAAGTGCGCGGGAGTGCTTCCGAAGAACCATTGAGCGACCCTCCATGGCGTTTTCGAGGTACGGAACATTTTTCACGTTACCGTACACTCGCTTTCGAGTCAACGTTCCAGGCGCAATGAACCCTTCATGATTACGTTACCGCTGCTGTTGGTGCCGAGGTGCAACTGGAAAACCGTCGGGTTGATTTGCCCTCTCAATATCCGACAGCGCGCCATCTGCGCGGCTCACATAGATCAATCCATCCGATGCCAGATGCAAGTACAGGCGACGTGCACCGTTACGAGTCTCGTACCCCTTTGGAAACAAGCCGCCTGAAAAAACGTAAATAGCGACGCCATCAGGTCCCTTAATGCGAAATGTCGGGACGGAAATGTCCCCCATTGTCCGAACACCGAACGGACTATCGTCAGATGCAAATCGCGCCCCACCTCGTGGCTCGATCGAAACACGTCTGCCGGATTCCAACGAAACCGTGTACACCGAATCGGTGTCGTTTTGTACGCGAATCTCTTCCTGCGGAGGGCACCCGGCCAGGAACGGCACAAGTAATGCAGGCCAAATGCTTCTCGATATCTTCATTTCTGCCACCACCACGGATGCGGCGGATTCGCATGCGGTCCATTCTCCAAAACATTCACAGGTCCATGCCATGGATCGAGCGTACGCGCATAGATGAGACTGGAGATAGCCCCTAGCAATAGATGGGCGGGTAGATAGAGAATTCCAAGAACTTCCCCCTGAAACGTATGCTGCATCTCCTCTTGCCCTAACGTGACACCTTGCATTCTCATGTTCCTGGTTGATACCGCGGATTGTTCCCATAGATGGCAACATTGCCAATCGTCATCGCAGTCGACATGAACGGATTGTTTGTGAAAGTAATCGAATTGTTTCGAATGGATACGGATGGATTGGAGGAATATAGGCCAAGTCGGTACCCAATCTCCCCAACCACATGCCCGACGCCCCCATACAGCAGCCCAACAATCGTATTCGGCAGATTCCACACCTTGCCAACCGTACCTCGCGCCCAGGATTCCGCGCGTGCCGATCGCGACCCTGGATCTAATTCGTGCCCACCGAATTTCGCCTGAAGGCCCGCCGTCAACCCGCCGGTAACCGCGCCGACTGCAAATCCGCTCCAGAACGATTGGCCGTTTGCTTCGGAGTTTATCCCACCGGCAATGGCGCCCGTGATGGCACCCGCAACTATTCTTGCGCCGATGGAACTCCCGGTTGCCCCAACAAGCCAAGCTAATTTGCCCCCTATGGGCCCGGCTATTGCTCCAGCTATTGCGCTTATAGCCAATCCGGTGAAGAAACTGCCGAGCGTGCCGCCGTTGACCGCTAGATTAAAGGCACTTGATAGCAAAGCCCCGACGTACGGCATTCCGATTACCGCGAATGCCACACTGATAATCGTCCCACCCCATTTCTTCAGAAAGTGCCCAATCGAATGAAACAGCTTGCTGAGCCAGGAGTACCCGCTGGGGTCGACGAGGCTGAGCGGATTGTTCATGACGTATGAGAATGGATTGAGCGCCTGACTGAGTTCAATCGTCTGGATGATCGGGTCAGCTGAGAGGAACCGCCCGATCTTGGGATCGTAGACCCTTCCATTCATGTGAACCAAACTGACTGCGTCCAGCATTGACTCGCGCTGTCCTGCGTTACTCGGGCCATCCTGGCCCTCGCGCTTCGCGTCCGCCTGCGGCGGCTCACCACTTCCGGACGTCGCATCCCTTCGCACACCAAGCGCAAATGCGAACAGAATTCCCCAGAGTTCGCCAAAGTGCAGCGCGGGGATGAGGCCCATGATCAAGCACAATGCTGCACCAGAGAGAGCTGCGCACCAAGTAGTTGGACCCACAGCCAAGGCAAACCCAAAATATGCGCCGGCACCAGCGAATACAATTGCAAGGGTTGCACCGAGACCGCGTACGCCGAAATCGTAAACAATCTCTTCCCACGCGTTTCGTCCGTAGCGCCACAACCGTCGCCAAGTGACCACACCGCGCCATCCCACCAGGGCGAGAACTGCGCTCCAGACTATTGCGCCCGTTGCGGCCGCAGTCGACCATGGGGCTGATTCACCGGCGGGCAGCGCATTTCGGCGAGCGGTCCACAGCGCAATACCGAATGCAATGACACTTACCGCAGCAAGGCTGAATGGGGCGCGCCTCGACCGCATGTGCCGGTCGACTGCCATTAACCTGAATCCAGTGAAGGCCATCCCCATACCTCAATCCGAACCGAGCAAAACTGAATCGCTGCGTGCTATCACAACGCTACTCACTCCTCCGTTGCAGCACCAGCCACCATGTATCGGCATCGAAGTCGTACAACCGGTTTGTGCCCCTAGTAACCGTAAAGTGGATCAATCCAGTGCTGACGAACCCATGGCGATACAAGACTTCCGGCCCAGTATCCACCTGCAAATACGGGCAGCGATGCGACAGCAGCGGCTCCACCGACAGCCGTTCCCAAAAGTGCGGTCCCTCCGACATCGCTGATGACACCCGCCGTGCCCAGCAAGGCTACTTCGCCGGTGCCAGCACCAACGCCGGCATAGGCCACCATTTGCGTGGCACCGGAGGCCATATGGCTAAAGCCGTACAGTGCACCGTAAGCGCCGCCGGCAGCGACAGATTCGTTGAGCGAAACGGGGGCAGAAAACGTGCGGAGCGCCAAGCGCGGCGGGCAGCGAGGTTAGCGCCCGCCGCTCATTTCGTATAGCCACACAAGTCAATTGTCTTCTGTACCAGCTGCTGAAGTGACAATGTTTCGGTCGGATCGCAACGCTCGACGCGCCGAATATAGCTACGGAGTATTGCCGCCAGCTCATCTTGGGCTATATGGCCAGGATTCTCCTGATCCAGCTCTGCGGAATTGACGCCTTGAAAAATTGCGTTGTCTCTTGAAGTGTCTTGGCATCCTTTGAAAAAGTAGCGCCGCCCGGAAGTATCGAAGACGCTGTACGCAGCTATATCTGGCGACTCCACATAGCGCTCAAGGTCGCGTACCGTCTCGAAGACGGCGACGTCCCCTTGATCACTGAGAATCAGTGGCGCTGTCATCAGAATCGATCCCAGAACGATGTGTCAGGCGACTTCGTCTCCCACGGGCGATGACGTCCGATTCCTTGACCCGGGAGTGTCTCGCCGGTCGCGGCATCGGTCCCGCGCCTATGATAGTGTGGATACCGGCCCAACTCATTGCCGGTGCGATTCCCGAATAGCGCGAATCGGAAGTTCTGACCAAATTTGACTTCAACTCCCGTAATGTATCCCGATCCCGCCGTCGCAACCGACAGAAAGCCTACAAACCTTGCGTCATTCTGCTCTCTAGGGGTGAGCCACACATCGGATAGCGGATTGACACCGTCATTGAACAAGGCGAGCGGATCGGCGAAAGAGGACAAGAATCTCCCCGCTGCAAAGTCGCGCCAGAAATTCTCCCCGCCGCATTGTATAGGCGTTCCAATACACCCATTAGTTACCGGCCGCTGAGGTTCCGGCGAAGACTGGCCCCGCTGCTGATTTTGCGACTCGTGTGTTCGTGCCGCGTTGGCTGCTTCCACGCCGGCTTGCTGAATCCTGCGGATCGTCGATGCAAGACCTTGCACGCCATCTTTGGATGTTTCCGCCGCCGCTCCAAAGAACTTCGTTTGCCTCGGTTGCACACCGGAACTGATTCCATAGGCAATTCCTGCCGCGATGGCACCGACGAGCATGCCCTGCAAGTTACCCGCCGCAATCCCGCCGGCGACGGCACCCGTCAGCATCGCGCTCCAGATGCCATACTGCGAGAAGAGCGGGCTCATGAACGGCAACGCCACAGCGGCTATGATAGACAATACCAGACGGAATATATGGTTATGGAATAGGCGCTTGATCTGCTTGAAGAAGTGCCCGATCGCACCAAAAAGCTTGCTGAGCCAGGAGTAGCCGCGAGATGAACGGGAGGCCAGGGTACTTCGGCTGCACGCCGCGAGGCGGCTTTCTCCTAACGGAGATCATGGTGCGAACCGTGTGATCGCCGCCGGTGGCGGCTCAATTGTTGGATCTGTCAGGCTCAACGGATTGCTACTCGGACTGTCCTGTCCTCGCTCGCTTCGCGAGCCCGCATTCCGCGGTTCAAAATCGCTCCCGGCGATTTTGTCGTGGCCCGTGAAGCCGCGGCGCTCGCCGAAGACACGGAGGTGCCCCCGCGGTAACAGCCCAAGCAACGCGTGCCTACAGATCAATGTTTGTTAGTCGCCGCTCGAACAGCATCAATCGTGCATCGATCACGGGTATTTTCCGCGAGCTGAGACACGGATACCCCGTTCGGCGCATCGACAGACAATAGTTCCGGGCGCGAGGAAAGCAACAGCTTGACCGTGGCGACCTGGCGAAAAGCGATGGCATGATGCAGGGCATTGGACTGCCTGTCATTTTTGCGCAACGGGTCCGCGCCTCGCCGCAGCAATGCTTCCAAGACAATTGTCTCGCCGGCCTCCGCAGCTACCATGAGGGCGGTGGCGCCATTGCCCAGCGAACTATCAATAGGAATTCGGCATTCGTCCAATAGGAATTCGACAATACGCAGCTCGCCCACTTGCGCTGCGACGATCAGAGCGTCCGAAGCGTCGGTGGGAAGATTCGCACACTCCTCCGTAACCTCTCGAAGTCGCGCCAGATTGCCCGTCGCTGCCAAATAGTAGGCGCGACTATGGCCCTGCAGCCGACGGTCACCATCTTTCGCTTCCCCAAGAATCTGTTGAAACTCTTCGGTAAGATACTGTTCGCGCACAATCTCGGCCGCCAGATTCGGCGATTGGGGCAGACAGTCAGTGTTCGCGCAACCCCATGGAATTGGCAGCAGTACGGCAACGACCGCAATAGCCCCGACAAGTCTCGTGACGTTCAACTTGATCATCCTCCAGTGCGACCGCACTGCGATTGGTTTTCGGAGCACGCTGCCGCCCACCGCTGGAATACTTCTTCGGTTGTCAGCCCCGGAGCATCGTATCGTGACCAGTCTATTTGCCATTCTCCCCACGGAATCGCCGAACCCGGCGTTGCATAGACATGGTCACCGGTTAGGCGAAATAGCTCAATATCCTTCAAACCCCATTGGACTGTGTCTGCAGCTACGCCCAAAGAGATTTCGGCGAGATGAAATGCCGTCAAGACTTTGTGTACGAGGTCTATGCTGGTTGCCGTTCGCGATTCTTCGGAACCTAACCAGCGTAAGAGGCGAGTCCAGTAACTGTCTCCATCCACGCCAGCGGCGCCTTCATTCAAGATTACGATCCCGCGCCGCCGAAGGATCTCGAGCGGACTGGGTGACGCCTTCCAGAATGGGCTGACCGAGCCGCGCTGCAACTGCAAACCGTTGCCGCCTGAGAATCCCTTGTAGGTCACCTGGAACCCCCAGCGCCCGTCCGAACGCGTCACGTGCACCGGGAACTTCAGGACTACCGACCCGATCGACTTGAGCGCCATGCCCAATGCGGGATTGACGGGCATCACGAGGTATCCCACGACGATCAGCGTAACGCCGATGATGACATTGATGCTGGACTTGAGGAAGTTGACGAAGGACCGGAACAGTTTGCCAATCTTCTTGAACAGCTTGCTGAGCCACGAGAACCCGCTCGGGTCGACGAGGCTGAGCGGATTGTTCATGACGTATGAGAATGGATTGAGCGCCTGACTGAGTTCAATCGTCTGGATGATCGGGTCCGCGGACAGGAACCTGCCGATCTTGGGGTCGTAGACTCTTCCATTCATATGCACGAGACTGACCGCGTCCAACATCTCGTGCCCCGTGAAGCCGCGGCGGGTGGTGCCGGAGAACGTGGATTTGTCCCCCGCACTCGGTGTGCCCTGCCAGTTGCTGCCGCGGCGTTCGCCGAAAACGGAGAAGCTCTCCTTCGCGAGCACTGTCGCCGTGCTGCTCAGGATCAAATCGCCGCTCCCGAGGTGATCCGTCGTGACGTAATAGGTGCTGTTCGTGGCGTCTGATCGGCGCGTATAGACCGCCATGCCCGACCCGGTCGGAATCATGTGCCGGTATTCGGTGATGCCGCTCGGGCGCGTCACCTTCTCCATGAGCCCACCGACATAGTAGGTCGTGGTGGTGCCCGTCTCGCCGGACACCCCGCTCGAATCGACCGCAATCTGCTTCCAGCGCTGGTGGTTGGCGTTGTAGTTGAACTGCGTGGAGTTGGTGCCCGAGGTGATGCTCTGCGGCTGGTTATACGAGTACCAGGTGATGGGCGAGCCGCCCCGCTTGACCACATTGCCGTTCTGGTCATAGCACATGACCGTTGAACCGGCTGCGCGTACGGCATGCGGCTGGACGTGGGTGTAATAGGAACATCCCGTTTGTGCTGTGGTGTAGTTGTAGGCGCCGACGTCACTCTTGTTCGTGATATTGCCCGCCGCGTCGTAGGTCATGCTCAGGGTCTGCACGCTGTTGAGCTTGACCGTATCGATGCGGTTCAGCGTGTCGTAGGTGAGGTCCTCAGTCAGGCTTTGCGCGAGATCCTTGCGTTGTGTCAGATTGTGGTTGAGGTCCCACTGGTAGGTCAGGTTCTGAAGGTTGGTGGTCGAACCACCCGTACCCACCTGACGGGTGACGATGTCATTGGTCCAGGGCGTGTAACTGCTGGTGATGGTGGCTCCATTGCCCAGCACCTCGCTCGTCGGTGCGCTGTAGTCATTCGCTGTGCTGAGTGACCAGAATACGGTGCCGGCGGCATTGTCCTTGACGCTGTACAGCGCGCCATAGCTGTAAAGGTGCTTCAGTGCAAAGCGCACACCCGACGTGCTGGTCGGGTAGGTGATGACGTCGACCGCGCCGATGCTGTTGTAGCTGAAATTGACCTGATAGCTCGTGTCCTCGGTATAGGTCACCTGCGACTGGCGGCCGATCGAGTCAAAGAGGTAGCTCTCGCCATAGCCGTCGGGCTTTGAGACCGTTTTGAGCCGCCCGATCTCTTTGAGCGCTGCGCTGGTTCCATAAGTGAATGTCGTCGCCGTCGTCGATTCAGGCTCGACGCGGGAGATCAACCGGCCGAGCTTGTCATAGTCGAATGTCGTGACCTGGCTCTTGGCATCCGTCTGGCTGACGAGCTCATTGAGCGAGTTCGGCGTATACGTCCAGTTGCCGGTATCGGGATCGCTCGTCGAGGTCTTGAAGCCGCGAATGTTGTACACGTTGCTGATGGTCTTGCCGGTGGCATCCACCGACTGGAGGAGATTCCCGAAGGCATCGAAGGTGTAATCCGTGGTGCCGCCGGGCGCCGGATCGATGATGCGCCGGAGCTTGCCCGTGACGTCGCTCCATTTGGTAGTTGAATAGCCGCGCGCATCGGTCAGGGTGGCTTTGAGGCCGGCGTACGTGATGCTGATCGATCGGTCCAAGAGGTCACTTGAGTTGTACAAGCGATCCAGCGTCGGCCGGTTCAGCCAGTCGTAGCTGAACCAGTGGCTTCCATTGCCCGACGATGATAGGGGTTGATATTCGACATACTTTCGGCCGAACGCGTCGTAAACAATGATCTGGAAATCAGTCCATACCCCCAGCACGCGCTGCCCTTCGACATAGCGCAAGCGCTCGAGTCCGTCAAAGTAGAGATCGTGGCCGCGGACAAAACTCGCATCGCTCGCGTAGCTCAACTCGTAGGCACGGAAACGCAAATCATTGACACCCCAACAAGGGCCCGACGCGCAATCGTAGTAGCCCCAGGTGCTGTACGTACCGTCAGGCCGGTTTTCTTGCGACTTGCGCCCGAAGTTGTCATACGACCACGAAACACTGATCCCATTGGGATCGGTCTCGGAGGACTTCACCCCGTAGTTGTAGTTGTAAGCCGCGGTTGCGGTCTGGCTGAGCGAATTGGTCGTGGACTCTGCGAACGTGCAGCGCGTGCCGTAGCTCGATGTCGTCGTTCGCGCGGGCATCGCGACGCCATTCTTGTCGAGGCCGACGACGGACACGGAGTTCACGTTGCCGCAGCCGTCGTAACCAACGTTTGTGGTCACCTTGAGCGTTGTGCTCAAGGGCTCAACGGTCTCGGTGCTCACGCGGCACGCCGAGGCGCTGATCGTATACGTGTGATCCACGCGGCGGGTGAGGGTCGTCTGGCCGGGCGCCGTGTTCGTGGTGGAAGTCGAGGTCGACTGCCCGAGACACCAGTACGTGGTGTCATTCGTGTAGGCGTTGGTAACCGTCGAGGACCAGGATGTGTTGTAGAAGGGCGACGTGCTGTCGTTGTCGGTCGTGGTGGTCACGACCGTCAAGGGGTTACCGTAGTTGTCAAAATCCGTCGTCGTGACCGACGTCTGGATGAGCGGTGCACCGGCCGTCAGTTCCCGCTGCGTCGTGGTCTGCTGACTGACATACGGAAAACATCGACTGGTCGCACCGTTGCAGTCCGCGCCTGACAAAATCTTGGCGGCGAAGACATTCGACGTGCGGGTAATGAGCGTCGTATCGTCGGGTTGGACCACGTCGTCCTGAAAGACCCGACCGGTGTACGGATAGTCCTGACGGTAATACGTGTAACGAATCAACCCATTGCGGCTGTCGAGCGAGCGCGTGGAATAGAAGCCACTGAATCCTCGACCCTGCAGGTTGACGCGAGCATAGTTGTACCAGTACGAATTGGTGAAGCTATTGCCGGTGCCATCCGACTGGCTGGATTGACTGACCACATAAAGCGGCGCCTGCAGGTCGACGTCGGGGAACACGGCACCGGTCCCCTTCGTGTAGTTGCTCTGCGTAATCGGCGCGTAGGTCGAGGACGCCTGGATGCCCCAGCCGTCCGTGATACTGGTGGCGAGATCCGCGGGCGTGGCGGCGCCGTTGTGTAGACCGACCGAGATCGCATAGCTTGCGCTTGCGTTTGCGAAGGCGAGGTCACTGAGTCCGTCGCCGTCTCGGTCCGTCACCGCCCAAGTACCTGATCCGACAGCGATGCCGGTCGACATTGCGGTCGTCGCGCCAGTGGACAGTGAGCGCTGAAGCTGCCACGTGCCGCCGGAGTCGTAGAGGACATCGGATCGACCATCGCCATCCCAATCCAAGGATATTCTCTTAGAAGAAATTGGCGCGGTTAAATTGACGACCGTCGATCCGGACGATTGGCAAGTCGCTATTTGGACCTGCGTCGACGCTGAAACATTAAGACTATCCGTGCACGCGTCATCGTTCCACCGGACCGGGAGAAACGACTGAATCGCACCTGCGTAGTTGCCGGCCACGGATATCGTTGACCCGTTCAACGTCAGTCCATCAAGAAACGTCACACCGAAGAAGGTGCGATTGACTAGAACATCGCTGCGACCGTCGCCGTTTACATCCACGGTTCCAACGGACGACCCTGGGAAGGAGTTATTCCCACGCAACTGCACGATGCCACCTGTATAGGCGGCGGCATACGTCGCCGTTGCCGTTGTCGAGAAACCGACTGTCGTAGCAGTCGACTGATTGCGGTATACGGAGACAGTATAATTACCGGCGCTAAGTTGCGGTGCCAACCAAAGGTCCGGGCGGCCATCGCCATCCCCATCTGCAATCGCGGCTTGGTTCGCCCCCAGATTCGCGACAACGGCGAGACCTGTCGATGCAGAAACGAATGACGTGCCATTCCACCGGTAGCTGTACCAGGTGCCGCCGCTCGGCGCGAGCAGCGTGCCCCTGCCGTCCGCAAGCAAGTTCCCGACCATGACGTTGGCGGTACTCGGCGCGAGAACGCCAGTGTTGATCGGCGATCCGTAACCGGCCGCGGTCGCGAACTGGACCCACCATTGATAGTTCGCGCCGCTTGTCGTCGCAAACAATAGATCCTGCTTGCCGTCACCGTCGATATCGACGGTGCGCAACGTGCCGTTCGTTGCACCACTCCCGGTCGCGGTACCAGGGCTCGGCACGCCCGCTGTCCCATTCTGGTAACCGACATTGGTCGGCCGCAGACAGTCGGTGCCGAGACTGCCGCCGCATTCCTGGATGGTGACCAGCCGATCGCGCTGGGTGGTCGGCGCGGTCTCGTAGCTGAAGAGATATTGGCGCACCGACGTCGTGCCGCTCTTGACGTCGACCTTGCTCAGTACCTTGGTCTGCGTGATGCTGCCACTGGCTACGAGCTTGTTGAGGTTCGTGACGCGGGTCTGGTAGGAGAAGTTGACCGTATACGGATAGGTCGTTCCGGTTGCGGGCGTCTGCGTGTAGCTGATGACCGAGGGCTGCACATCCCCACTCGTGGTCGAGTAGGTGATGGTCATGTTGTTGCCCTCGCGGTCGCGCACTTTGTTGAGGAGCCAGCCGTAGGGTGTGGTGCCGGCATTGGCGTAGGCTTTGGAGTCGGCCGTATTGCCGTACTCGTAGTACTTGCCGTCCTTGCCTTCGACAACGAAGTACGAGGGCCCATTGCCGGCAGTCCCATTTGCCGTGATGCGCGAGAAATCCGCCATCTCGGTCTGGTACTGTGATCCGGCGGCACCATAACTGCCGACGGTCACCCGCATGCGATTGCCGTCCATGCAAAAATCATCGGTGAGTGTGAGCGTGACCGGCGCCGGCGCGCCGCCATTCGCCGCATAGGTCTTGTTGCAGCGCGCAATGGCGGACAAGCCTTGCAGGTTCCAGCCCGGACCCATGACGCCATCCGGCCCACCGCTCATGTACGCGACGGAGAGCTCCGGTTGGATACCGCGCGCTCCCGGCGGCGCCCACAGCGGAATCTGATAGGTCGCACCACCCATCGCGGACACGGCATATTGCCCTGGAGTACGACCGGCGGAGGTGACGGCGAGGGCCGCCAACATGACCGGGCCGCCGCCGCTCGAGCCCGGCTGCAGCGGCCCTGATCCGGCCGCGCGCAGCTCTTCCTCGGGTTTGGCCACGATGGCCACATCGGAGGCCAGAACAGACACACCGGTCGCCGCCATGCGGCTCAAGGTATTGCTACCCGCGGCGTCCGCCGCCTGCATGAAGAGCGTATCGGTCGAGCCCGTCGTGAATCGCCCTGCGAGTGCCGTACCCACGGTGGCGGTCGCGACCTGGGTGGCATCGTAGGTCGCTGCCAGTTCAAAGATGGCGCCGCGGGGGCGGCCGTACAACAGATAGCTGGGCGAACCGTCGCGCGCCCCTTGCAGCAACACGTCCGCGCGACCGTCCCCGTTATAGTCGGCACTCACGACGACGCAGAGCAGTGGCGACCATTCGGCCGAGAACCCGTTCTGGCTCCAGGCCTGCACGCCGGTCGTGCCAAAGATCTGTTTGGTTGATTTGGCGAGCAGGACGCCGTTCATGTTGGGCAGAAAGACCGGGGGCTTGTCGGCACTGGTGCCCGTGCCGGGCAACGGTTTGGCCTGCAGCAGAAGATCGCTGCGCCCATCGCCATTGAAGTCCCCCGTGAAGACATTGGCCTCGCTCGTCGCCCAGTTATAACCGGCATAGCCGTCCGCCCAACTCTGATCGGGTGCGCTGGCCGTGAACTGCCCATTGATATCGCTCAAGATGACCGCGCTGACTCCCGCAGGATCGGCGGCTTGCAAAAAGAGATCCGCCCGCCCATCGCCATTGAAATCCCCGGCATGCACCCGATGGGCATCCTCGGACCAGGTGAGGCCCATGGCGTCGTTCGGGATAGCTTGCGCAATACCCCCCAATCCGCCGTCTTCGGTCAGGATCACAAAGTGATCGCCCGGGGTTTTACGCTGCAAGAACACATCATCTCGACCATCGCCATCGAAGTCCCCGATGACGATGTCATAGTCTCCACTCGACCAGGGAACGCCCAGATAGGCATTGCCCCAGGTCTGCAGGGGGCGTGAGAACGAGGTGCCATCGGAGAGCGTGATGCCGCTCAAGTGTGTGGCATCGCGGGCAATGAACAAGACGTCATCGACCCCATCTCCATCGAAATCGCCGGCGTAGAGGTCGTAGTCCTTTTGGCTGAAAGCCGTTGCGCCCTGTACAGCACCCACGGCGCCCAGACTCATTGCGAGGAGCGCCACCATCCCTGTGTATTTCATCGCCTCTCTCCTAACCGGCCGGCGCCGCGCGCGCCGTGGTCACAATCAAGCCATCGAGCGATAAATCCTGTTGGCGTCCGGCGCGATCGACGGTCACCTGTAAGGCCGCGCCGCCACTCAAGCGCCGTAGCGCCGTGATCGCCGCCTCGGCATCGGTCACGGGCGCTCCGTCAATGGCCGTGATCCGATCCCCCGGCTCGAGGCCAAGGTCCGCGAACACAGCCGAGGTCTCATTGGCATAGACTTCGATGCCCTCAAGGGCATCACCCGCGTAGACGGGCGTCACGCGAATAAAATCATCCAGCGGCTCGACACTGTCAGGTTGGACCGCGGGCGCTTGGACCCCGCCGCCGACCGTCGTGAGCGGACTCGCCGTCGGTGGCCGGCCGACATAGAGTTCTTCACGCTCGCTGCCCCGCGTGAGCACAATGTGATCAGCATAGATCGCCTCGATCCGTGCGCCGTTTGCGAGCACGGCACCGGCGCGATACGTCTGCGGCGAGATCGCGCTGATCTCAAGCTCCACATGGCCTTCGCTGACATTGCGCCCCGGATGGATGGCGGTGAGCACCAAGGGACGAGCGCCTTGCACCGACGAGTCGGTCCCGATCGGCACCGGCTGCACTACGGCACGCGGCGGTTCGGGCAAGGATGCCTGGCGCTGGGCAAATTCAGTTGCGACGCGCTGTGCCAGGTAATCGCGCCACCACTGCCACGGCTCCACGCCGGCGGCGAACAGGGCGCCCAGTGTCAGCAGTACGCCGACGCCAACGGCATGGTATGAGCGCCAACGCCGCGCCGGCGTCGAGCCGGGCTCAATCGTGAATGGATTGCGCGCAATCGTAGCGGTCGGGCTCGCCTTCACACCTGAAGGCCGTCGACAGTTCGACTTCACCCGCACATCACGCTCGATCAAGACATCAGTCCTTTGCCGTCGGAGCGCCCGCACGAAACAGATTGTTCGTTGGCGATTACGCTGCGCGCATTAACGCCGTCTCGTCAAGAGGGTGAAAAAATATAGTTGGGCAAATTCAGCCTACTTTGATGATGACTTTGTGAGCGTCGATCGCATTGCGCCGTGCAATCAGGTGTTTGCGCGCGCGCCGTGCCTCGGTCCGGCGCAACCCGGGCGACCTTCGTGCGCACCCAAGGGGGTGCGACATTGCCTCGGCTGGCGACAGATATAGGGTTTGCCCTCAGGATTTTCGGCGCAATAACGTTAAATCAGTTGCGGACGCCGGCCACTAGGGAACACAGCGCGCGCTGGTGTCGCGGAGGACAGGTGCAGGCGGCGCCGTCGCATGTTCGGCAGCAATGCAGCGTAGCGCCTGACGCACTTGCGAAGGGATCAGTGCGCTCGATGTGGACGCTGCGCGTCTGGCCGGAATCGGAGCGGACGGCGTGGACGCCGCCGGCGGCACAATTGTTGGGCCCGCTTTGCCATCAATGATTTCAATGATATCATTGCACTCAGGAGGACAGCATGGCCAGCCTGACGATCCGCAATCTCGATGAGTCGATCAAGAATCGCCTGCGCATTCGGGCGGCGCACCGCCGCCGCTCGATGGAAGAGGAGGCGCGGCACATTCTGAAAGATGCGCTCACCGGGGAGCGCCCCGAGGGAGTCAATCTCGCAGCCGCCATTCAGGAGCGCTTCCGACCGTTGCGTGGCGTGCGGCTCGAAGTGGCCCAACGGGGTCCAGTCCGCCAGCCGCCCAAGATCAAGCGGTGATACTGCTCGACACCAACGTGATCTCGGAATTGATGAGGGAGGCACCCGCAGCGCCCTTGACCGAATGGATCGGCGCTCGCGACAGTTCGGTATTCGCGACCACCAGCCTCACGCAGGCGGAGATTCTGCACGGTGTGCTGATGCTGCCGGCCGGACGTCGTCGCGATGCCATCGCCCGGGCGGCACAAGCGATGTTCAGCGAGGATCTGGCGGGGCGCATTATGCCCTTTGACAGCCTGGCGGCGCAGGCCTATGCCGAGATCGTGACGGATCGCAGCCGGCGCGGGCGGCCCATTTCGCAATTCGACGCCCAGATCGCCGCAATCGCGCGTGCGACAGGCGCAGTGCTTGCCACCCGCAATGCCAGGGACTTTGAACACTGCGGCATCGGGGTCGTCAATCCCTGGACGGCCCGGTAGGCCGGGGACTTCTGCACAGGTAACAAGGGCGCGCAGCCTGCACGCTGCTTCGCGGCGGGTTGGAGCAGAAGAAACATGGCGTACGACGTATGCACGCCTAACGGCGGTCAAACGTTATTGAAGTGCTCGCTCCGCTCATTTGTTCCTCCTGACGGAGCTACAAGACGGGGAGGGTGGACGCCGCCGGTGGCAGCTCATTTGTTGGTACCGGAGCTGTTGTACTCGGCGATTTCCTCATCGCCATCTTATATATACTGCGTGGTGACCCCGCCCGCGACCTTGCTGACGCGTCGCCCCAGACCGTTGTACTCGTCATTTGAACCAGCACGTTATCCTTCGGTACTGGCGCAGCTTCGAACCTCGTCGGTCACGACGCTCTCGCAATGGCGCAGGGCGCTTTTGATTCAAATCCTGAATGCGAGAACTCCTGCGGCTACTGCCACATTCGCACCACTATGGAAAACCGCAGGTACGAGAACGGAACGAAATCGCGCGGCAAGCACCCCTGCCACAACTGCAGTGACAAGAACGAAGAGCCACTGTTGCCACGTTACTTTGGATACGACGTGAAGCAGCAGAAACAGAGTGCCGGACCATATCTGCGCCTTGGCGTTACCAACAATGGCGGTCAGGCGGCGCTGCGCGATCCCCCTGATCGCTGCCTCTTCAGTCAGCCCGGCGCAGAGCACGTCCATGACGGAGTACACATGTTGAAAAGTCTTTGTCGCAAGGAACCTATCACCCTTGAGCCCTGCTTGACCGCCCACAACCGCATCGAGCCCTGTCAGAACAAGACCTAGCACACCCATGCCGAGTGCCAGGCCAAACGCGATCATTACGCCGAGCGCCGGTGGCGAGCGCGTACAGGTACCGTCCGAATCCGGCCAGCGGCACAACCAGACAATGAGAACTGCCACGGCGAGCTGAGGTACTGGAAACCAGACGATCGCTGGTGTGGTGCGCAGATTGATTTCCGGGAAAATCGCGCAGACTGTCGGGAACAGCAATGCCCCCAATCCCGCCATCACCAGTAGAGTCCAGACGGACTTCACGGTATCTGGCACTGGCGAGCGTCGCCCATCGCCGCGACAACTCTAGTCACTGCGCCGCACGCTTATTACCCTTGGATAGAACCACGTCATCCTGACATCAATCCGTACATTTCGCCCAGGCACGAGACGCTCCAGCATGGCCGTCGGTCCGATCGTTGTGTCAATGCAGATCGAGCGGGAACCGAACTGCCTCTCAAACCGCACCGTGAGGTTCTCATCACACCGGGAACGCCGTCCGTATGTCCTCTCGCGCTTCTGAATGACACCCCGATATTCACGAATCGGCCCATCTTGATACGCGCTCATCGCGTAGGTGGTCCAGAGGACCGTGAAGCCCACGATCACCGCCATAGCGGCGGCCCGCTTGAGTCGGGCGGCAGTCGAGGGGGTTAATGAGAGACCTTCTGCGCGAGAGCAGCGCCACATCACCGCAAATCCCACCATGGCGATCACGGCAGCTGCGGCAAGAACCGATGTGCTCGGCGCCAGAATACTATACACGCCATAGTCGCCCAATAGGAACGTACCCGCGATCAATCCGCCGCAAACGAAGACTACGAAGCGGGAAGCATTGCTACACAAATTACGCTGTATGCCCACTATTTACAGGCCATCCCCACAGACCTCCGGCTGCATTTTGCAGAGATTGCGAGCAACATCCAATGCAGCGGCAGATGCTGCTCGCTCAACTGCATCACTGGTCACTTCGATAGCGGGCCCCGCAACTTTCTCACTGAAGCCGGATAAGTTTGATGAAGCCTCCCCGGCCGCATTCGCCACGTGTGCCAGCTCCGGATGCCCGAGTGCAATGACTCCGGCCGCGGCAAGTGCTCCAACAGCGACGTCGACAGCCGCAGCCGCTCCCGTTTTGGTGGCGCCGATTGCATCGCCCTCCGCCAACTGGGCAGCAATTTGTACGCCGGTTGCCGCATTGCCAATGACGCCTGCGACTTTCCCTGCACCTCCCGCGGTCTCTTCCAGTCCACCGGGTCCCTGCTCAGCCACTGCCGCGACGCCTCTTGCCGCAGTCTCCGCGACACCGCTTGATGTGCCAACATGCTCAGCGAGCTGCGCAACTCGTCGTGACGCGGACTTGGCACGGGCGTTCTGCAAGCGTTTCGAGTCCGACGGGCAATGTCCAGAGACTCCAGGGCTACCATTAGAGCAACCCTTGAGTCCCATTGGATCGGTGGCATTCGGGGAGTCGTTATAAACATACGCATACAGATTCAGGTCATCCTTCGTCCCGATCGGATCGGTTTGCAGGAACCGCCCGATCTGCGGCGCGTAGTACCGGGCCCTATAATAGTAGAGTCCGGTTTCAGCATCTAATCGCCTTCCCGTGTACCTGAACGGCTGGCCCGTGGCGGGCACGCCATTGGCGGCATTGCCGTAGGCATCGTAGGCATAGCGCTGGCCGCCGGTGCCAACAGATGAGCCCCGCGTGAGCGGGGCGTCACTCTTTGCACACGGTACCGACGTTAGTCGGGCGCATGCCATGCACGCTGTTTCACAGCTTGCTCCTAACGGAGCTACAGGGCGGGGAGGGTGGACGCCGCCTGGGGCGGCTCATTTGTTGGTCACGGCAATGACGCTCCGTTACTCGGGCTATCCATGCCCTCGCCGCTGACGCGGCCAGCCGTCGGCTGTTCAAAATCGCTCCCGGCGATTCTGCGGTGATTCGTGTGGTAGAACGTTTTGGCGTTGCCACCTGCAACATCCTGCTGACCCCGCATCCCAACGCAACGCGGATGTGGGGCCGGCTCGCAGCGGGCGGCCGCGCGAAACTGATTGATGGCAGCGCATGCCGACGCTATGCCGAGTTCGCGCGCCAGCAATTGGGTTCGCGGCTGAAGCAGGAGCGGGCGTCCGACCTGTAACGTCTAGGGCGGTGACACCTGCCACAACGCTCCGGCTACCGCGCGCGGACGCAGGTTCGACGGGACGAGATAATAAGAGTGCAAAGTCGGACGCGGACTCACCACGTCGGTGGCTGCAGCATTGGACCGCAGTCCACCCGCCCGCCGTTGCGCTAAAATAAGGCTCTTGGGCCGAGCGCGACCGTAGCGTTCGGTGGATTGTGGTTCGATTGCAAGATCGGTCGTGGCGGCTCAGCAGCGGAGTTTCAACTAGTGAGTAGCAAACGAAACGTACACGCCTTGCCGCCGCCACCAGAAGCCGCAACCGACGTTGAGGCAGTGGAGGTATTGCGGGGTTGGATCATTGACAATAGGTTGCATATCTCCATAGCCCATCAGGCACTTGGCGAAAATTGTGCGATCTGGGGGCAATTGCTGGCAGAGGTCGTGTCACATATTGCTGACGCGCTCAGCCAACAATACGGCCAAGGTAGGGAATCCGTGCTTGAGCGTATTACGACGACGCTTTTGAACGAGCTGGAGCATCCATCAGCTGTTGAGGGCTCCATTCAAGGCCCGGTGCAGTGACCATGCCATGTTGCGAACTGAGTAGGCCACTTTTTGGAATCCCGCGGCTGAACTGATATGCCCACAATCCGTCATCGATAACATGTTCAATCTTGCCCGGCCTATGATATCAGTACCGCGGCACCCGGATACCCCGCCTGCGCTGCTCGGCACGAAACGACAGCCGGTCGTGCGAATAGCCCTTGGAGGAGGTAAACCGCACGTCCCGGACGCCGAGCGCCGGTCTGAGGTTACCATCTTCGATGCGGGTGTCCGTCAGAATGAGCGTCCGCAACGACTTCAATGACCTCACGAATCCCAGGGATTCGATCGGCGCGGTGCCCGATAGCGCCAGGCGACTGAGGCTTTTGAGCGAGCGCACCACGGGTAATGGCTGAACCTTGCGGCAGTTCACAAAGGCCAGCTTGCGGAGGCTGCCATTCAGGGGCGCCAACGCGCTGATGTCCTCCAGCGCACGGCAAAAGGAAATCGATACGGTATGCAGCCGCTGCAACGCCTGCACGCCATTCAGGGATTTTATCGACGAGCGCTCGATGAAAAGCTCGCGCAAACTGCCTTTCAGCCCGGCGAGTTCACTGAGATCGCGTGCTGGCGGTTTGTAATAGCCGATGTCGAGATAGCGCAGTTTGCGCGCCGATGGCAACCCGGTGAGCGCGGGCCACCAGTCGACGTTCAGATGACGCAATGCAGGCAGTCGACTCACGTCCAGGGGGGCCGTGCCCGGGCCACAGGTCAGCCACTGCAGATCCGGCAGGTCGTGCAGCGGGCCATGATCCACCCAAGGATCCTGCACGAATACGGCCTCCAGCTGCGGCAATGTGGCGAGCACCCCGAGGTCGGTTTCTGCAAACCCATGGAACCGTGAGATGTGCACCGCCCGCAACCCGCGCCGCCGGTAATAAGCCACGCACTCCTTGAGTCGCGCAGATTCCAGACTCAGGAATTCCCGGCCGGCCATTTCGTCGATGCGAAACTCTTGTCTTGTCTTCCGCATGTCTTGGTTGTTGACTATCGTACCGCGCCCAATCTCGGCATTCGATGGGCCAAGGGAATGCGCTGCGCTTCCGAAACATTTAGTCGTCGAGTAGTTACTTCACGCATGTCGCATCGCGATCACGAACTGCTCCACTGTCGCACGGATTCGGTGGTCTTTCATCTCGTGAATTCATGCTATTTGGGTTCTTTCTACCACCGCGACGAGCTTGCTCGGTCGCCTCTCGTGTGCGAGCAATTTTATCTGTGTCAGCTGACTTCCAGTATGAACGCGTGTCGTCAATATCGCCAACATCGTCGGGGACTTCGCCTTTTTTTTGCTTGGCCTTGTTTCCCCGCAGGACGTCCCGAATCGACTTCCGGAAGCGCTTATACGTGCCCTTACCTACGTAAAAGAATCCCTTGGTCGTCTCGATTACATAGTGTCCGTATTCTTTGATCGCAACTTTGGTCGCATCGAATCCCTTTCCTGTAGGATCGATTAGGTTTGCGCCAGCTTCAAGTGCATCCAACTGACTTTCAGCGAGCCCGTCGGCAGCGGCATTCGCGAGGTAATCGTTGCTCGTTGCCTTTCCGACAACAAATGCGGCGGTAGCGCCAGCAATATGCCCGGTCGACTTTAGCGCGTCGGCGACATCGGCCCACTTTTTCCAGGATGCGCCCCTCGGATCCGTCTTATTCCCCGGATCGTTATAGGTGTAGGCATACAGGTTGAGGTCATCCTGCGTCCCGATCGGATCAACCTGCAGGAACCGCCCGATCTGCGGCGCGTAGTACCGGGCCCTATAATAATTGTTTTCAACTCGCGGCCGTGCGTGCATCCCTGCACTTGCCGCGTTTCGCCCCGGCAAGAGCGCGGTCGTGCCGAGGCTCCCGGCACCTCGCTTGATGACTCATTCGGCGCGATTGTTCCCGCTCGTCGCCGCTGGCCCATCCGTGGCCCAGGCCCTGTTTCGGCATCTAATCGCCTTCCCGTGTACCTGAACGGCTGGCCCGTGGCGGGCACGCCATTCGCGGCGTTGCCATACGCATCGTAGGCATAGCGCTGGCCCCCAGTGCCGGTGTAACTGCCGGCCGCGTCGGTCACGGCAATCACACTCCGTTACTCGGGCTATCCATGCCCTCGCCGCTGACGCGGCCAGCCCTCGGCTGTTCAAAATCGCTCCCGGCGATTTTGTGATGATTGGTGTGATAGAACCTCTTGACGTTGCCACCTGCAACATCCTGCTGACCCCGCATCCCAACGCAACGCGGATGTGGGGCCGGCTCACGACAGGAGGCCGCGCGAAACTGATTGACGGCCGCGCATGCCGACGCTATGCCGAGTTCGCGCGCCAGCAACTTGGCGCGCGGCTGAAGCAGGACCGAGCGGCCGACCTGTAGCGTCCGGGCGGTGACACCCAACGGGGTGCGCGCCTAAATGATCGCAATGCCATTTACCTGTGCACGAGAGAGATTCGGGTGGTCGCGCACGCCGTGCTCAGCATTCACGCGCGGCGCACTGGTAATGATCAAAGTTTCGAGTGCCGGCGCAATCATCGGCAAGGATGAAAGATCTCGGAGATTGGGGCAGCGATGCAACTGAAGTTCTCGGAGACAGGGCAGGATTGGTAGTCCCTGCAGCGATGCCGGATTCGCCCAGATCATCTCCAGCTGCTCGACACGGCTAGGCATTTCCGCTTGGCCGAATTGCTTAGCGCGCGGATTGAAATGTAGAAGGCGGTATCGCGTGATACGCGAGCCGCCGATACCACGATCGGCTCGAATCCAATGGTTTGTGACAGCGCGGAGCGAGGGAAGACGGGAGAAATCGATGCCCGGACGTTTGGGGTTGATACCAATCTCACGCACAACCTTGAGCTCATATAGCGCGTCGATGCTCTCTAACGCAACGTCCCAGAACCACAGCCAATTGGCATTCTTGGCATCGTACAGAAAATCGAGGTTGCGTTCCTCAAAACCGAAATCCGGCGTACCAAAGAGTCCGCCAAAGCGCTTGGATTTGTAATGCGCCATACATACAGCAAGGCGCCGCGATTCCACGCCGAGTCCAGGAACTCCATGCACGTGATCGCGCCACACATAGAAACCCGCTCTACTAAGAATTATGCTCATTTAGGCCGCGAATCTCTGACGATGCAGTCATGAACCGCAATTCATGGCCATCATAACAGTGGACGTTGAGCGCTCATCGGGCTTCTGACAAGCGCGCGTAACCTTCATCCGATGCCGTGCCGCGTTAATTCCGCTAGGTAAGTGCACGAACTCTGGCTAAATGGCGCTCCACCAAGGTCGGCAGCATAATCATGGGTACAAATCCTGCCGTGTCGACGCTTCTGCCGTGCGTGACAGCCTTGATGAAATCGACTCTGGTCATGAATGTCTCTTCACCAAGAATCATTTGTACTGCTAGAGTCGCCGCTGCAAATGCGAGTTCATCGGTGAGTGGCTTCTCCGCATAAATATGAACACAGATTCCGAGAAACATTGGATCGTTAGCGTCTGAAAGAGATTGAAATCGCATTGCCGCCACATCGAAGCAGCGATCGTCGATTTCGCAAATCGCATTCGCACCCGCTGCCGGACGGAAAGCTTTCACTTCGAATGGCACGCTAATCGGCGCCGCCGAACACAACTCGACCACGGCGTCGCGATGGTCGGAGTTGCCGTACGCCGTGATTACAAGTGCCGGGACACTGTTAGTACAAATCAGCTCGCATCCCAAATGCTCATTGTACCGCGCGAGGTGCTTTTCTGCTGCCACAAGCAATGCATCTGTTGCTCCAGGTGTGCCATCGCAACCTGCAGCGTCGCGCATCAGGCCGTTCCAAAACTCAGCTGCTCGACGTCTCATCTGCATTGCCCAACTGATCCGGACGTTGAATATTTGGTGAAACCAAGACCAACAAATCTGCCAAATGGTGGCTTCTTGAAGATCCATGATGATCCCGCCGCCGGCATCGCCCTCGGGGACCGTTCCGCTGCCATGTCAGGCATCGCCGCGCCGCACGGTCACGTGCTGCCGACGCCACTGCGTTTGCTCTACGACGGTATGACATCCCGGATACAGTGCCAGATCCGCCGTGCGGCGTGGATCGCCTCGCCTTCCGTGGTGATCCGCTCCCGCACGGCATGTGCGCAGCTGAAGGCGACCTGGCCGACCTCGGTACGCGCGCAGCCGCCATCGACGCCGCCGACAAGGACAACAGTCAGCACGCGCGCCATAGCTTTGCCACGTCTGATGGGTGAGTGCGCAATCTCGTGTCGGGTATCTGTCATGCCAGCCGCCTCCTGTCAGTCGCTGCGTTTCACTCCCCACTCATCCTCATCGAGCCGCACGGTGACCACGCCAAGCAGCCATAGCAAGACGGTATGTGCGAGCCAGGCGATCAAGCGCTCGCCGACCCCGACGGTGGGCGAAATGTTGGCGTAAAAGGCGAACGCGAGGCCGGTCAGCACAATAAAACCGGAGAGCCAAGGCCCGTAGAATCGGCTCACTCCGATCCCCGACCGGACATGAAACCACGAGAAAACATAGGGCAGCCAGGCAATCGCAGCCTGGGCCGTCAACGGAATTCCTCTGACTGAGCGCTCCATTGTCGGCATCGTGGGACTTGAGTAGAGCGCCACTGCACCCGTCGCGACCGCAGCGCCGAAGTGCAGCCAACCGGCAATGCGGCGGCGTAATACTGTTCTTTCGAGTGGGGGAGGACCATCATGTTGCGAGCCGGAGTCCAATGGGCCGCCGGGACGTTGGTGTTTCATTCTGGCCATCACTCTCGGCTCAAGACGCTTGCTCTCGACGATCCAATTGACACCACATCGCGCGCCGCCATAGCAAGCCACGTCAAAGCGCTAGGGATTCCCGCCTGGGCAGCTCCACGATCTGAAGGCCTTTTGCGTTAGGGTGAACGTCTGACACGATACCCTGACGTCACTGCGCGACCGGTTCCTTGCGTCGCTGAATAGGTTACATTGTTTTCGCACGCACGGTGGACTCCCAGTGCTCCACTTCGCGTCGCTTCGCGGTTGACTCTACCGAATCAGAACATCGCGGGCCCGCCATACCAGCCATACGAGTGATATCAACACGCCGAAACCGGCATAAATACTGGACCATGTTCGAGCGCGACCCTGACGCTCGGCCGGAAAAACGAGGACCAGCATCAGCAGCGCCAATCCATAGCCGACAAACGGCTGCCACCAGCGGAGATACAGAAATCCGCACAATAGAAAGAAGAATGACCATTTGTTCAGGCACGCGCGGCAAAACGGCGGCTTGAACGCGTCGGTCGTCGTCGTCGCAACCCGCTCCTGCAGGCGGAGCAAGAGCTGACTGCCAATCAGCATGCAGCCGATACTCACCCAATACAGCGTGAACTTCATGGTGGCTGCGCCTGGCTCGCCGAACGCCCGACCGTTGCCATGAAGATACGTTGGCTGTACGGCGTCAGCAGCATGGGCGGCAACATCAGAAGGAGGGCGATGGGTTCGAGCACGTGGCCGAGGACACGCACGCCCCAGGCTCGCGAGGAGTGCTGCCAGATACCGCACAGCTGCGCGAGTGCCGGCCAGTAGCCCCGCAGCACGGCTCTGGTGAACATCCAGCGTGCACCTTTGCGGATATTGGCCGCGTTCTCATTGTCAGCGTGGTTCATGGCGAACAGCACACCCATCTCGCCCATGGCAGGTAGGAACCCCTGCGTTGCCGATTGCATCAATATCGGAATCGCATCAAGCATCTTGCCTTGCGCCAGAAGCGCCTCCCCCGTGATGTACTGGGCGTAGGAATCGCCGCGTTCAACATCTGGCGCACACACGTCCACTGCAAGTGCCGCATCGGGTTCGCCATCCGGAACGCCGCGCAACGCGAGGCACCCGATGATGGCACGCGCGCCAGGCACGCCGGACGCCGCTGCTTCGTGGACACGTTCGAGGGCGTCGCGCAGCGACTCATCAGCGAAAGCTCGCTTGAGCGACTCACAGGACTTCGGCACATGGAGCGGCCGGACAAGTTCAATACCGCGTGGGCTCACGGACCGTTCTTTAAGGGTGCCAGCTACGGGAGCATTTGACCCAGCGCAGCGCAGTCCGCGGCTAATACCGTGATAAGCACGGAACACATTGACAGCTTCACGTCCATCTCCCGGGAAGCGTTGAGTCGGATGGGTTGACCCTGCAGTTAGACAGCGTCCCCCCGCACAAGCCGGGAACCCAACGATTGAGTTGCACCCCGGCAAGTATATCCTTTCATGGATCGCCCCCGGCTACCCGGGCCCCTGCGAATCAGGGAGCGCTCGGGATTGGTCTACTGACACTATTTCGCATGCGTCGGATCGGATGGCGTCGGCAGTTCCCGTGCGAGCTTCCCAGGTATCCGCAGGAACCCTTTGTCCTCGACCAGTACCATAGTCGTTGCACGACAAACGGCATCCCATTCGGATTTGCTGAACCCGCTCTCCGGTGGCGCGTCGCTGTGTGGATAGAAGGCTGTGACACCCAGCTCATTAGAGAAGAAGAACCGAAGTTCGAATCCCGGTAGGGCGCCTTCATTGCACCTGGTTTGACCAAGATCCGTGCAGCGCGATGAAATGAGGGTAAATTCACACGATCCATCCGGCCCAAGGCACTGTTCCACGGTCAGATGGGCGCCGGCCACGTCGTACTGGAGACCGCGGCTGACACCATCCCGCGGAACTGCAAAGACCACGCTCGAACTATGCACACAGTCAAATTGGTCATCCGAGCAATCCAAATACGTACCCGACTCATCCTCGCAAAAGTTAAACGGTGCCGGCGCGTAACATTGAACCACGGTTCCGCCATTTGCGCCTTTATACGCAACAACGACGTCATTTGGCCCAGTTGGGACTTGCGGCAGGGCAGTAGCGGCGCAGCCATGCAGCAAAATGGCTAGCGCGATGACTGGTGGGCGGATTCGACTATTCACCGAGCAGTCTCCGCGCGGCGTAGTTGAACCCTGCGTCATGGTACGTCTCCCAATACTTCCGCGGGCCCAACTGCTTGTGCACTCCAGATAGATGAATGCCCTCATGAGTCCAGGCTATCATGGCAAAGTTGTGAGGAGCGGTCAGGATTGCTTGCAAATTGAATGAACCCCAATCTCGCTTAGTCAATTTTTGTTCGCTCAGCGCTGTCAACTCAATTCGTCCCGTGCTCTCATACGATTGTAGTACCTTGTCGTCGACCGCAGGATTGTATCCGACCGTAGCGCTTATCAACTTCTCCGCTGTTTCCCGGGCAGACACCGTGCCGGACCTTGTTCCGCCGGTTTTCTTATTGTCGGAATCGTGCTCGGGAACTGAAACAAAGGTATATTGTCCGGAGGCCAGCAAAGTCTTGACGGCGTCCGTGTATGCATTTTCTAGCGCCTTCGCCGCTTCCTCACCATATTTCTTGACGAACTCATCGCGACCTTCGTCGATCTTGCACTGCACGGTGAACTCATTACCGGACTCGCTCTCTGTATGCTCGCAGCTGGTTCCTGTGGGGTCGAAGTAGTTCCCCGGATCATTGCCGACATAGGCATAAAGATTGAGGTCATCATCTTGCTCTAGCGCCTTCCAAGCTCACCGAGTTATCGAAACAGATCGCAAGCTTCGCTTCCAGTTGCGAACCCTGAATCACGATGCTGAAACCAACATCTCGCGAGAGTCCACCGACGTTGTAATAATCAATGAGTACGATGGAATCGCTGTCATTAGGGCAAAACAGAACGGAGTCGTGAAGCGAAGTGGCGGCGTCCAATAGCGCCGTGAAGTTCGTACTCGCAACGCTGGCCGTTCCTACATAGCTGTATTCGTCAAAACCCAATCGACCGGCCTGCGGACCAATCGTCGCATCGCAGCACTCGGCGATATGTCGAGCGCGCTTCTCGCTTACGTGCGCAGCGACCAACCCCGGACATTCTGCTAAGTTGGGTTTCCTTTCAAAGTTGATCGGCAGTTTTGCATCAACATCGAACGCATCAAGGGTAAGGTGCGTTCGCAACGCCACGCTTGCTTTGGCCGCAACATAGCCCCCACGTTTAGCCCTTTTTTCGGCCCGTTCCTTTTCCTCGGCAACTCGCATCCGCCGTTCGCGCAACTGCCGAATACGGTTAGTGTCGCTTTCGTTCACGGCCATCCTCCATTACACTCAGAGATTCGGATCAAAGTCTACTCGGACTTTGTCTTCGTTCTCGATTCTCGGCCGCCCTGCGCTGTCGGTTTGTCCGCCAGCCTTGACGTTTCCAGCTTCCACTTGTGATTGACCAGCGTGGGAACCTACCCGGTCACGTGATACCTGTACCGACTTATCTTGCGTGCCTCCACCCGGCTTTGGGGTTTCATAGGTCTGCTGGCGACCAACTTTCGTACCATCACTAGCAGTGCCGTTGGTCTGGCTTTTCGGTTGCTGACTGGTCGGAATACCTGTTTGGCGCTTTGCCTCACGTGTTGCTGCTCGCTGAGTCAGCACTTTGGCTTCCCGCGAAGCCGCATTCATCACCACCGACCGTAACGAACCTGCGCCCGGCTGTAACCCCCCAATCCCACTCCTAGCCGCCGCACCTTGTGGCTCCGGGGTGTCATCCGGCCCAGGAGCGTTGGCGGCATCCGAGGCCACCAGCGCACCAATTCCCCATATCACCGGAATGAACCATGCAAGGCGCCCGTCTGGATCAACCTTGTTCCCCGGATCATTGCCGACATAGGCATAGAGGTTGAGGTCATCCTTCGTCCGAAGAGCAGGAACACAGCGCGCCTGGTCCTCACGCGGCTTCGCCGCTTCCGCCTAACGGCGTTACGGAGCCGACTGTTTGAACGCCGCCTACAGCGGCTCATTTGTTGGATCGGTTTGCAGGAACCGCCCGATCTGCGGCGCGTAGTACCGGGCCCTATAATAATAGAGTCCCGTTTCTTCATCGAACCGCCGGCCTGTGTAGCGAAATGGCTGCCCCGTTGTGGGCACGTTATTCGCGGCGTTGCCATACGCGTCGTAGGCATAGCGCTTGCCCCCTGTGCCAACAGATGAGCCCCGCGTGAGCGGGGCGTCACTCTTTGCACACGGTACCGACGTTAGTCGGGCGCATGCCATGCACGCTGTTTCACAGCTTGCTCCTAACGGAGCTACAAGGCGGGGAGGGTGGACGCCGCCTGCGGCGGCTCATTTGTTGGTACCCGAGCTGTTGTACTCGGCGATTTCATGTGGGCACACAGCTCCGTTCGCATGCAATCAATCATCGTCCTTCATGCCGCCTCTCGCATTCGAAAGCAACATGATGGCCGGCTTTCGTCGGAGACAATTCAAATTGAGCTACAACTTTGCGCGGCCTCGCTCCGTACAAGGTGACACGATTTCTCACGGACAATTTCGCCGGCGTTCCGCCTTCGGTAGATGTAAAGGCGACTTCAGTACTCCTTCATTCGCAACAAGAACGTATGTCCCCAGTCGCATGACATGAACGAGCGCGTCGCCATCCAACCCCAATCCACCTCGCTGTGAGCCCAGGTCCCGGGCGGGATCAAGTAGAATCGGAAAGAAGGCGATCACTCCACGTGATCTTGAGTAGTAGAACATTAATTTCTGTCGATGTGCGGTCGAGCCATCGCAACGACACGCCGCCTCACTTTCGCAGCGCGAGGAGATGGCGACAGTGTCACAGACCCCCGACTCACCAAGGCATTTCTCCACGATCAGAAGGTACCCGAACACGGAATATCGTTGACCCGGCGTCAGGAACCCATCGCGCGGTACGGCCATCACGTCAGCGTAATCGTAAACGCAGCGATACCGCTCGTCTGAACAATCCAGCAAGTCGAGGTTCGGTGCTTCTGCCCCATAGCACTGAGCCTGCGACGTGCGTTCCTCGCAGACAATAGTCTGTCCCAGCGCGGTCTTGTACATCTCGAATTGGATCGCACCCGGGTGTTTCGACTCCGGGGGCGCCTGGCCCGCCTCGACGCACCCCGCCATGAACATTCCAACGAGCGCAAAACGCATTAACCGATTCACCTCCATCTCCCGAGAAGCCTTGAGGCCGCTTGATTGAAGCCGACGTCGTGCAGCGTCTCCCAGGTTTTCCGAGGCCCTAGCGATTCATGCGCGCCTGATAAGTGAATCCCTTCGTGGGTCCATGCCACCATTCCCGAATAATCCCTCATCCGCCAGCCAGTTGGATTGCTCCAGAAGGAAATACCGACAGTCCGTTCATAAGTTACAGGCGTCAAATTAGTCCTCTGTGCTAATTCATGCGATTTCATAATTCTCGGTTTCTTGTCCACTTGCGGATCATATCCGACCTTTGCACGAATCAGAGCCGCCGCGACCTTCGCCGCCGATGCTGTACCTGTGACTTGGCCGCCTGTTGGTTTCTCGGTATCCGGGTCAATTTCTGGAACTGAAATGAATGTCTCCGTATCGCCGCGGGAGAGAAGCGTATTAACCGCGTTGGTATACGCAAGCTCCAGTGCCGCCGCTGCCTCCTCTCCGAATACTTTTACGAACTCATCGCGACCTTCGTCAATCTTGCACTGCACGGTGAACTCATTACCGGACTCGCTCTCTGTATGCTCGCAGCTCGTTCCTGTGGGGTCGAAGTAGTTCCCCGGATCGTTATAGGTGTAGGCATAGAGATTGAGGTCATCCTGCGTCCAAAGAGGAGGAACACAGCGCGCCTGGTCCTCACGCGGCTTCGCCGCTCTCGCCTAACGGCGTCACGAAGCCGACTGTTTGGTCGCCGCCTGCGGCGGCTCATTTGTTGGATCAACCTGCAGGAACCGCCCGATCTGCGGCGCGTAGTACCGGGCCCTATAATACTTGTTTTCAACTCGCGGCCGTGCGTGCATCCCTGCACTTGCCGCGTTTCGCCCCGGCAAGAGCGCGGTCGTGCCAGGGCTCCCGGCACCTCGCTTGATCACTCATTCGGCGCGATTGTTCCCGCTCGTCGCCGCTGGCCCATCCATGGCCCAGAGCCCGTTTCGGCATCTAATCGCCGGCCAACAATCGAGCGCAGCGATCACGCAACGCCGACAATATCGCCGTTAGGCTTGATCGTATTGTGCCCAAGCCCTCCGGTGTGTCTTGCCTCCATGCGGCTGGCCCGTGGCGGGCACGCCATTCGCGGCATTGCCGTAGGCATCGTAGGCATAGCGCTGGCCCCCAGTGCCAACAGATGAGCCCCGCGTGAGCGGGGCGTCACCCTCCGCACGCGGTACCGACGTTAGTCGAGCGCAGGCCGTGCGCGCTGCTGGTGGCCCGTAGGAACAGGGAGGCAGCGTGATCAACTGACTCTCGCCCATCGGCGTTGCGGAGCGGACGGCGTGGACGCCGCCCGCGGCGGCTCAATTGTTGGCGAGTTGGGCGCTGATCCAAATATTGGTGCCGCCAGCCATTACTCACCGTCAGCGTTCGTCGAATTCCATTCGTCGAAGAAGATCCACCCCGAACGCTCGCGCGGCCGAACGTCTTGCGGTGTCTGGGAAATAGCAGCGATATCGCCTGGAGAAAACGGCAAATCTGAATACCCTTTAATTCCGATAATGTACGTTTTGTCGGACAACAGAACATTGTCAAATCGGCGGCCATCCGTCAGTGTCACACTCACCTGGGCTGCACCATTAGCGAATTCCCGGCACTTCGCAGCTTGTGCAATAAGGTCGTGCTCAAGTTTATATTTCAGCTTCATGGAAGTGGCTCCCAAGGTCCGCAGCAACCCGGCGGCAACCCGTCAGGGATGAGCGTCTCATCTGCACCGCCGGAGCCATCGAACGGCCCCTCTCCGCCAGGCGTCGTCCCCTTCTTTACATCAGTACCTGCGGGAATATCAACAGGGCGGCGCCCTTCGATTGGCTTGAAGGGGTCGAGCTTGTCCGTTGCTTCTCCGCGATCCCCAAAGTCATTTGGCGTCGTCCAGGTATCTGGCTTGGTGCTTCCATCCGGGTTGACTTTGGGGTCATCCTTCGGGCCATAGATCCATTCCCTACTCGGTTTATCAGTTGTGACGGTTGGCGCATCCGCTGCTCCCGTGGATGGCTCGCTCGGCGCCTCCGCATCCTCTGTGAAAATGTTCGAGATCGCGTTTGAGATCGCGTCCGCAGCCGCCTTTACACCGCTGGCAAAGGACTGGCAAGCTCCGGACGCGTAACAGATTACGGCAGCTCCAACCCCGTACACGACGACGACGGGAATCGCCTGCGCCGCGTGGCCCCTCGGATCCGTCTTGTTCCCCGGATCATTGCCGACATAGGCATAGAGGTTGAGGTCATCCTTCGTCCCGATCGGATCAACCTGCAGGAACCGCCCGATCTGCGGCGCGTAGTACCGGGCCCTATAATAGTAGAGTCCGGTTTCAGCATCTAATCGCCTTCCCGTGTACCTGAACGGCTGACCCGTGGCGGGCACGCCATTGGCGGCATTGCCGTAGGCATCGTAGGCATAGCGCTGGCCCCCAGTGCCAACAGATGAGCCCCGCGTGAGCGGGGCGTCACTCTTTGCACACGGTACCGACGTTAGTCGGGCGCAGGCCGTGCGCGCTGTTTCACAGCTTGCTCCTAACGGAGCTACAGGGCGGGGAGGGTGGACGCCGCCTGGGGCGGCTCATTTGTTGGTACCAGAGCTATTGTACTCGGCGATTTCCTCATCGCCGTCTGACAGATACTGCGTGGTGACCCCGCCCGCGACCTTGCTGACGCGTCGCCCCAGACCGTCGTACTCGTACGTGGCACTGGTGGCTCCGGTGCCGGTCACCGTCGCCGTACGGAGCATGTTCTCTGGCGTGTACGTATACGTATGGCTTGAACCTGCGCCCGGAATGGACCAAGTGAGGAGGTTGCCGTTGTTATCGTAAGTGGCGCTGACGCCACCCACGCTACCGTACTGATTGAGCTTGTTCGAGACATAGCCGATCGTCGAAGCCGAGATCGGTTTGGCGAGATAGAAATCATCGTTCGCCGCGATCGAGGTGATCTGCCCCGAAAGATTGTGCCCGTAGTCGAGTTGCGCCGAGTTGGTCGAGAGCGTATGCGTCAGGACGTCAAGATCAAGATCTGTCTCGTAGGTATAGCCCACAAGGTTCGTCGTACTGGCCCCGAGTTTGAGGCTTTGCCTCAGTGACAGCGGATCGAGCGTATAGAGCGCGATTTCATTAGCAGAAGTACTATTCTCACGCACCCGTGTCATGCGACCGAGATCGTCGGTTTCATAGTGGACAAAGTAGCCATCGGGCCAGGTGGTTCGCTTGCGCTCACCCGATTCGTACCACTGGTAGCTCACGGTACGTGAATCGTTGACCTCGGTGAGCTTGCGGCCCGCACCGTCGTACCAACCTCGAGTTCTACTATGAGCCCGGCCCCGACGCGAAAGCTGGCGATATCGATGAATTCTCGTTGAATTTCTTCGACGAACTCGACTACTCCAATACGGCTGTGGTGCGCATCACCTATGAAGCCGCAGCGCCGCCGCCCACACCGGCACCGCCCCCACCCACGTCGCCGCCATCGAGTGGTAGCGGCGGCGGCGGTGCCATGGGCGGCTGGTTGCTCTTGTGGCTCGCGACGCTGCTCGCGATGCGCAGGCACTTGAATCCACAACGACGGACTCGACATGCGAAGTTGTCATAATGTTCGTTACGCGAAGTACGCCTATACGCGCAAAGTTCAAATGTCCGCTTTGAGCAAAGTTGAGATGTCCGCTCTGGATGGTTTAGGCATCGCATCTTGGGGGCCCTGTCGGGCTCCGGCGATCGGACCGTCGCCGACGGGGCCGCGAGAATCATTGCGTGCGATGCAGCCGCGCCTTGCGGCGATCGAACGCTGTTGAGGTACTCGCGCCGCCGAACAGTTCCAAACGTCGCCACCGTTGACTCGGCATGACGCGCCGCTAACACGGCGCTCCGTTCTTGGCTCGCCCCTTGGTCTCTGCGGACACGGCATGCGGCCAGTTGTAGATGAAAGTGGATTCCGTATATCCCCCATGGAGCTTGAGTTGTCCTCGGAGCCAGATCGTAGTCAGTGGCCAGATGAGGTGTCCAAGCCACTTTCGCGACCGGCCAAAATGCCCGGCGCGGTACTGTTGCAGTATGTATCGTTTGGCAACCGCGTGGCCGGCTTTGTACGCCCGCCACAGCCACTCCATGGCGATGCGCCGATCCTTGGTAACACCGATCCCGTTAAGATAAAAGCGCCCCATGTCGAGCAACGCGGGTGAAAAGCCCTGTCTGGCCGCCTGGCGCATGTACTGAACGGCATGGAGAGGCTGATTCTCTTCGACCAGCAACCAGGCCATGACGTGTTGGCTATAGGCGTGGTCGCGACTGGCACCAAGCTCGACAAGTTCGCGAGCAGCAGGCAGGTTCGGTTCTTGACCCAGGCTTCCCGTTGCCTTGATTAAGGCAAGAGTCGCACGCGCATCAAGATTCCCCTCATTCGCTAATCGCTGAAACTCCGCCAAGGCCGACTCAGCGTGCAATGCAAAGTAGTGACCGTTGGCCGACGCCGTCGACGGTGTCAGCAGCACGGGAGTGTTGAACCGATCATCCTCAACGAAGCGATACATTGTCAAAAAATGGCATCAAGCGCTGCCGCTATCCTACTGCCGAATGTAGTCGCCTGCATACCGGCCGCCGCTATAACACCTTCGATCAAGCACATGGCATTGCCACGGAGCCAAAGGCCCTATCCGGCTTCGTAAAGTTCCTCGGCGCACAAACGTCCGTCCGCGATCAGCGAAGTAGCACCTCGGGACGCTCACCCGGAACAACAGCACAAGCGGCAACTACGCGAGACTTATTTCGCAGATCGACGGTCTGTCGAGTGCCCGCAATGGCCTTCGTCAAAAACCCAAATGGATTGCCTTTCGCCTTCTTCCAATATTTTGTACACCTCAAAAATGTCGGCGGCTGGAGGAACATCAACCGCATAGAGCAGCTTCGCCCCTTCGTCTGCGTACTCGTAGGTGCACTCTAAGCTGGCAAGCCTTGCCCACCAAGCCGCGAAGGATTCTGATTTCTTCGGCACCAGTATTCGATATGTGGAGTGGCCCGAATTCGACAACGTTCGCCGATACTCAAATTCTCCGGCGCAATCTGGATCCTCCGTTGCTTCGACGACGTCCATGTAGCTAACGCCCTTGGCGAAGAATGGAGAGTTACGCAGCTCGAAGTACGCTCTGTCGCTGGGTAACCGTTTTGCCCACAGCCGTTCCGGACTACCACCACCCATCCCTTGTGGATCCGTCCGGAATCGAACCCTCACAAGTCCATCGTCTACTTGCATCCGGTTCCGCATATCGCTACTCAGGCACAAATGGAACCGCGCGGACACGGTGGCGTTGGCGGCGGCGGGAGTGGTGTCGGAGGAGGCGCAAAGAACTCTTTGACCTTGTTCTTTAGGCTCTCGTACCACTGCGACGGAGTGCGGCCGCCCTTCGACAGATTGCACGTCCTGCATGCATCAGCTTTGTTAGCTGGTTCGTTGTTGCCATTCTGAACCTTCGGCTTAATATAGTCGTTGTTGTGTTGATCCGGCCCGGGCTTACGCGTTGTGTCACGCCCACAATACGTGCACGGACGAGTTTCGTCCGGCTTTGCAGTACGGGGAAAATTCTTGCCAGCCCCTGGACCATCACTGGATCCCTTCGGGAGTTCTTCAAGTGGTCGGAGTGGTGTACCGCGCGGACCAATAACTGGTTCTTCCGCAATTCCGGGCCTAATAATCGGTTCCAAAACCGGTGGAATTTCACCAAGGATGCAAAATCCGCATAAGCCGCTCGGATCCGTCTTATTCCTTGCGCCCGCACCGACCGCACCCCACGGACTGGCGTCAACCGTGTACTCAAGCGCCGCACACAGTCCGCACGATCTTCACGCCGCAACGCGGCTTCCGCCTAACGGCGCTATCAGGCGGGGAGCGTGAACGCCGCCTTATGGCGGCTCCATTGTTGGATCATTCCCTACATACGCATAAAGATTGAGGTCATCCAAATCTACCTGGATCCTCCGGCCATCTAACGGCCATAGCTACGCTCAATAATCTTCCCGGAATCGGTCAGAACGTAACTGGTGCTTGCGCCACATTTGGACGTGTTGACGACTATTGCGCCACCAATATCCCGTGTGTTGTCGGTCGGCAAGAAGTCAACATGCCATTTGTTATCTTCGACGTACACTCGAACACGAAAGCATCTCCATTGACGGTTCCGCCGACTAAAGTCCTTGAAAGCCGCGCTCGCCACGACTATCGCTGTTGTGTCAATTTCGTAATCCGGCGAATTCGAGGGTGGCTGCGCACGCGCAGACGGTGCAACGTAACCTAATGCGAGCCAGAAAAACGCTAGCTGATACATTAATTGCCGTAGGAGCTCCAGATATTTTCTTTCGTGCATGACACTTGGCCTTACTGGCTTGGCGGACATTGCCGGTGCCCACAAAAGTCAGGACGAGGGGTTTCTTGCCGAACGGGCGGAACTTTAAGATCGGTCTCCCTTTTCGTACTTGGGTCATATTGCTTTGCTCGCCCGCTTGGCGTTCCTAAATAGCTCTTGTAATTCTTGTTACCCGTCGCCTTTCGAAGCACAGCGGAATTTGCTTTGTCGCCGGGCGAGAATTTGTCACTCTTGTATTCATCCCTACTTCTTGTTGTTCGCTCAGGGGTTCCGTCAGTCCCCTTTCTCGAATAATCACCGTGTGTGTGGTAATCACCAACAGCCGATTTCGGTATCGCGTGTGTCACCGAATCACCCTTTCCACTGGACGTTGGTTCGGACGCAAAGTAGCTGCCGCCACGCTCATAAATGTGCCCGCCAAATTCGACATTCTCCCTAATCGACGTGGGATTAATGTATGTAATCGCATCGTCTGCCGCCGCCTCCGGACTAGGGAGCGGATCTCCCGGAGCAAGCCCCGTCGGATCCGTCTTGTTCCCCGGATCATTCCCCACATACGCATAGAGATTCAGGTCATCCTTGTACCCGATCGGATCGGTCTGCAAGAAGCGTCCAAGGTGGGGATCATACACCCGCGCCTTGTAGTGGTAGAGCTGGACTTCGGGGAGCGCGATTTGCCCCGTGTATTTGAAGCGTGAGCCAACAATCGAGTGCGGTCACGCCTGCACGCCGACGCAATGCGATCCGTCGCTCCGTTCGGAGAGTGGGTGCCGGGTCTATTTGACAGGCTCGCCGTTCATCGGCCTGGAGGAAATTGAACAACAGCCGCGAGGGATTCTAAGTATCAGAGCCTCCCTGAGGCAATCTCGGCTTGGTCAGCAGCCACTCCTCGAACTTGTCGAACAATTTGTCATTCTTCGGAACGAGCAGCACTCTTGCTAACCTTCCGTTTGGCCGCGAGAAAACGATTCGGGCAATTGGTGTATTCTCGGCTTCACTCCTCCGAATAAATTCGGTCGCCTGAATATCAATCAATGGAATCGCCTTTTGATATCCCCAGCGATTGACGCACAAGTGATTGCCGCATACCTTGACTCCACAAACCACCAAGAATGGCGAAAGCAGGGCGGCAACCACCGTAACGCCAACTACGCACCAACCGTCCCATGCCACCGCGGATATGGCGTCGAAATTCAGTGTGCCTTGCGCATGCAGGGCCCTCACGAATCGCGCTGCCAGCCATGCAACGAAAGCCCAACTCGTTGCGCTGAACGCATTCGCCGTCATCGCAGAGAACGTACCGGCAAGCGTCACCGCTTGACTTTCAAAATCGGCGGTGGACGTCGTCTGCACCACAATAACACTCAGGCCGTATTGCTCTTGATGCCATCGCGTGCATCCCGCCAGCGGCTCAGAAAATAGACAAATCCAAGTAAACCAAACAGGTTGATACCCACATAGGGTGCTTCGCGCTCGCCGTGAACGCCAACGGCCGCCTCGGCACCCAGCTGTGCGTGGAGGCGTAGTGTCGCTTCGTCGGCACCAAAGCCCACGAGGGCTGCAACGTGACCGCCGGAGACCACGCGCCATACCCCTGCCGGCATATCTAGGAATGGAACCTGCAAAAGCCAGTAAACGCAACACGCGGGCAACACCTTTTTCGACCCACCGAGAACCTTTACACCAAGAAACACTCCCGCGACGCCGAATACCGTCACGCACGCAGTGATGATGCTCACTAGCCCGACAGCAGACTTAAGACCTTCGCCGCCGACCATGGCGAGAAAGCCTCCGCCAAAGACCATGGCGGCACCGCACAACTGGCCAAACGTTATGCCGACAATCGATGGAAACCTAAGCCTCAATGCATTGACTCAGCAATTCAAGAACAGAATCCGAGCTCGGATCCAGCTATTCTTCATCTACCGGTACGGTCTGGTCAATCGCAGCTAGTTCGTCGTTGAGCCCGCCGTATTTGTAGCCGACTCCTACTTGAACAAATGGCGACGTCCGCACCGCAAACTCGACTTTTCCCTCACTAAGGGTAATTCGCGCCACTCCCATCTTTGTCTCCCGCGACGCGGACACTTCCGGCTTCGCCACAGCACTCGCGTCCGCGCCTTTGGTTCCAAAGTGCGCCTCCGCATGAAATGCACCAGGTGCGGTGAGTGTCGTACCGTCTGGAGTCTCGACGGTACCCGTTGCGCCTGCGGCAACTTCGAAACGGGCGCCTTTCTCCTGATCGGCAGCCAATTTGGCCGCGACATTCACGCGAACAGCGGCACCACCTCTAACACTCATCGGACTGTGAACCGCGATATCTTTGCGAACCCCAACACCAACCTCTGCAGATGATCGCGACACGTACGCTCGAAACTTATTGGCGCCCCGCAAAAATGCATTGCGAAGCTCAAACTTGATGGGGTTGCAGCGATTGAGCCAGCCTTTCTTTTGTTCCGCAGAGCATTCGCACTGCCCACTCGGATCGGTCTTGTTCGCCGAATCATTCCCTACATACGCATAGAGGTTGAGGTCATCCTGCGTCCAAAGAGGAGGAACACAGCGCGCCTGGTCCTCACGCGGCTTCGCCGCTTTCGCCTAACGGCGTTACGGCATGGACTGGGTTCACGCCGTCTGCGACGGCTTGTTTGTTGACCATGCACCAAGGCCTTGTAGTGGCGAAGTTGTAGTTAAGACGTATGCGATTGCCAGGTACTGGGTACGATCGAACGAGCGGCGACCATCACGTAAAATCAATCGGAGTAGTTGTTTGGCATACATTATGGCGATAGTCGTCGAAAATAGACTTCAAACGTCACCTGAAGCTTCTCTTCACTATTGGAGTTTTCAAAACCGACAATCGCGCCCGTTTCGAGGACTTCGCGGCGCAAGACCTCGTCCTGCCAAGTATCGAGCATCATATTCTTGTAGCGCCACTCGACTTCCATGGCACATAGCGTGGTGCGACATTCGACCTGCCGCACCGTAGCTTGTCCCGCCGCAACGGTTCCGACAAGCTGTCGCAGACGATCCTCGATTCGCGATGCCCATTCGGGGTCGCGCGGCTCATTCTGGAATCGGTCCAAGCGCTCAAAAATGGGCGTACACGTGTCGTGGTAAATTTCTGCACAGCTGCGCTGGATCGAAGCCGACAGGGGAAACGGACGACCGATCACCTCAGCAGGATCGATGCCCTCGGTTGCGATCGCCGCGCTCGGAACACGCGTCATGTCGCGTGAGTCCTGATACGGCACCGTCGGTCGCGGCCCAAGCGTTTCTCGGCTGCGCAATATTGATTTGTCTTGGAACTCGGCCCCCCGTTTCGCTTTATCCGTGGCCTCAATCGATCGCTCTGCTGCGTCGGCTCCAAAGCTGGGTGGAGTCGCAGAACTCACTTGTCGCTCGCCCAACGTCACTCGGTCGGTTGATTGGTTAAGCCCTGTTACGACCGAATTCCTGTGCCAAACCCACAAAACGACTGCGCAGAACACTACGCCCAGTAGGGTCGGGAGTTGCCAACGCGACGCACGCAAATTCTTCGCCACCGAACCCGATCGCATCTATTCGGCCGCCAACTACCGGCCGTTCCTCACCCAACTCTTCTTCATTCGCTTTTCACTCCAGCGGTTGACCGATTGCTTCGTAATATCGTTTCTGTGCCTCTTCTGCTTTGCCGTTCCAAAACTCAACGCCCGCCCAATCACCCTCCGAAAACGCTTTCCCTCTTCTTTCCAAGAATTCCACCTGCGCGTTGGTAGCTGATTCGGCCGCAATATTTCTGTCTTGTTGCGTCGACCCAGCGGTAGTAGGGTCATAGAGTGGTGTCTCACTGTCCGCTGCGGAACCCAAATCCTGATTGTCCGCGTCTCCCGGCGGGAATCCTAGGTTTTCCCGAGTATCCCCTTCTGCAATCTGCATACCCCGGTCGATGGCTACCTCCGTGCCTTCGATATCGGGCGCGACTTGCTGCAACGCATCCGTAGAAATACCTTCAAGCGTTGCCGGATCGATAGGAACAATGGCGACTTCTTCACATGGCGGCCCATCACATCGCCCGGCTAACCCCGTCGGATCCGTCTTGTTGATGGGATCGCTGTAAACATACGCATAGAGATTCAGGTCATCCTTGTACCCGATCGGATCGGTCTGCAAAAAGCGCCCCAGAGAATCCGGACACTATTTCCTCGGCGTTCACGCCGCTTGGCGGCTTCCTCCTAACGGAGCTACGGCGCGGACTGGATGCACGCCGCCTCCGGCGGCTCCATTGTTGGATCATACACCCGTGCCTTGTAGTGGTAGAGCTGGACTTCGGAGAGCGCGATTTGCCCCGTGTATTTGAAGCGGCTTCCGCTCCAGGTGGACGGTTCGCCGTAGGCCCCGTAGGTATGGGCGGTGGCCGCCGCCGCGCGGTTAGTGCTTGCAATGACGGAGCCACGTTCGTCCCCGTGCAGCCAGGCGCGGTTGGTGAGCCCACTGCCTTCGTACCACACGAGCGGCTCATCCACCCCCGCGCCATGCGCATAGCGGCGCAGGACCGTGCCGCCGCTATTGTATTCGGCGATCAGTCGGTCGCCGTCATAGAGATACTGGGTCGTGACGCCGGCCGCCGTGGAATCCTTCAAGCGCCCAAGTGGATCATAGCTGAGCGTGATGCTGCTGCTCCCGGTGACCGTGAGCAGGCGGTTCTCTTTATCGTAGGCAAAGCTGCGCGAGCCGTCGCTCGTCAGATTACCGTTCGCATCATGCGTGAACGACGTGCCCGACACACTGGTGTACTCAGTTGTGATGCTATCGGGCGCGGTGCTTTCTCATCAGCCGACTCTGCGCGGCCTGATTTCGCTCACGCTGACTCGAACCATCCTCTGAGGTGCTCAGATGTGACTCAACTATCTGGCGGACGCGCATTAGCCACCGCCAATTGCTCAGCGTTCAGTCGGACGATCGTGAGTCCGTACATTGTCGAACCGGAAAGTCCTGCGGTGAACAATCTCGCATAGATACCCACAGCCCGATCCTCCCACACCAATTCGAAGTCTATCGAATAGGTTGCGTCCAGATCTTGCGACACCTTGCTGCGTTCCAGGGCGATGAATCCGGCACAAAAATATAGTACGTGCTCCACATCGCCGAATAGCACACTTAAGTCCGTTGACGACAACGACCGCACCCATGCCCGCGTGGAGGCAACACACGGATCAAGCGTCGCTAACGCGTTTTGAACTACCGATGCGACCGAGTTCGACCAGTCGGTGAATTCGAGCAACGAATGATCCGATGGCTGGCGATGGTAGACGGTGGGAGCGACGGGTGTCATTGCGGCTGCGGCGTTGACAAATAGGTCATCTTGCTTTTTTTTGGTCTATTAGTCCACGCAAATGCCCCGCTATCGGAAGCACCTAATCCACGCGAGGTTTCGCATCCAAACGTCAGCCAGTGGGTCCAATTTCGTCCGTTGCGCCTGATTCAACATGTCAATGCAAAATGCCGTCAGGTCCAGATCGATTTGCTCTATTGGTCTTGAGAAGAGTTTCTTGACTATCAGTTCCGGCGCCGCGATACAAAAATAGTCTGTCCCAGAGTGAATTCCGTAAATGTCCAATCCAGTATTCCAAAAGATCCCGTTGTTGAAATCGTTTGCCACCCAGAATTTGTAGAACCCAGCATGGTCGGAAGGTACTTTCAGAGTTTCAGCAACACAAACGCGCAGGCTTCGTATCTCAATGGGCGCCCATCGAGTCACGCTGTGGGTAGTACCCCAAGGAACCACCTCGCCATGTTGCACGGCATCATGTATTGAACCAATCGCCAAAACCGGACAAAGGGTTTTGGACAACACAAAATTGGGGAAGAAAAGGGTCCAATTCGGAACAATCCCGGTTGCAACCCAGGTTAGTTCACATTCCAATCCAATCTTATCGGTCGGTTCCATATATCGCCTTGATCGTCAATATAACCTCCTCCCGTGAAATTCGGGATCCAATAGGTGTTGTCGTTTGCATAAACTGTGCCTCTATTGTAAGAGCCGAATCGCTGCCTCGCGAATCCATTCTCAAATTGTAGGTGACGCTTGGTCCGTCTCCTAGGCTCTGACTAAACGACTGCGTTCCGTTGCTATACGACCTGACAGGCGAAAACTTTCCGGACAACGTCGAAAAATCACTCCGTGCATTTTCCGAGGTCCTGCCTGTTTCGAACTGATAGGAATTATTTCGAAGCGCCCGTTGACCGACAGAATTTGAAAGAAGTAGCCCAAACTCTGAGCGAGGTGGCGATCGCACGGATGAATCACTGAAATTGGATCTACCCACCAGATCCAACGCACGATTGACCGAGCGAAAAAGGTTCAGCTCGGCTGTTGAATACGGTGCGCCGCCTGGCGGCGTCATACGCGCTACCTGAAATGTAGGCAGCGTTGCTCGAACATACCGCAGCTGTGGCGAAGCTCGGACGTTTGTGAGCGTATTTTGCTCAATCAGTGGTCCGACGGGTCTTCGTTGCTGACCTTCAGAATCAGCATGGCCTATAGGATCATTCCCCACATAGGCATAGAGATTGAGGTCATCCTGCGTCCAAAGAGGAGGAACACAGCGCGCCTGGTCCTCACGCGGCTTCGCCGCTTCCGCCTAACGGCGTTACGGCATGGACTGGGTTCACGCCGTCTGCGACGGCTTGTTTGTTGACCATGCACCAAGGCCTTGTAGTGGTAGAGCTGGACTTCGGGCAGGGCGATTTGCCCGGTGTATTTGAACCGGCTTCCACTCCAGGTCGACGGTTCGCCGTAGGCGCCGATCCCGGCTCGTTCCAGGCGCGAACATCCAGAAAAATCGCATCGTGGCTCCTACACGTCACTCCGCCAACACGTGGCGTCTGACGAATCGGGCGAGGGCCACCAGGACCGCCGCGGCCAACAGGCCCAGTAGCATGAACACTGTCCAAGCACCCACCGTCCACTCACCGTGCCCGGCTCTCGCAGCCACTTCAAGGGCACAGTCGCAATAGGTTCGATGCACGACGTTGCGGGCACCGTCGTACTTGCTCAGTGCCACGAAGTGCATGCCTGGCAAAGCAGAAACGTCACAGTCGGTGACTATCGGCAACCAGACGTCCACTATCAGCGGTGGTGCGCCGCGCCAGACACGAAGCACCAATATCTTGGCGCGGTCCCACCGGCCTCCCTGCACAACAAGTGCTGCGTTACCTTCAACAGATTGCGCCTCGCGAACCGGCTCGGTAGTTTGTCGCCGCCAAATAACAATGCCGGAGTACACAGCGTCCAATTCCCGCGCTGCAGGCAGGGCCGCAGCGACATCCTGCGCAGTTACGTCGCTCGACGAGCAGTCGCATATACATGCCCGAGCGGGCGCATTCAACAGCGTTAGCAGGAAAAGTAACGTGAAGGCATTTGCGCGTACCGAACCTGCGGTTACAAGTACGAATTTCCTGCCAGAGGTATGCATTGGGAGAGTCGCTGACATGATGGCAACAACGGCGCCGCCCCTGCCCTAGCGCTCCTTGAATGACTCGCCGCGCAACCGACAGGCATTCGTATCCGTCACGAAGTCAAACCACAGGGTCTTGGGTGACGACGTGACATAGACGGCCGGGCAGGCGACTTGGTGACCATCCGGCCAACGGATAACGACCGTCGCGAGACCCTCGCAGCGAAAATTGACGGAGTCCACCACAACACCGGCAGACCCCGTCGGCAGAATCTGCGTGGTACCACAATGCTGTACCGTGACACTGTCCGGCAGCTTCGTCGCTGGCCATTGCACGCGGAACTCCATGGGTCTTGCAGAACACGCGGAGATCACGATAACCGCGGCAACGATTCCGCACCGTTTCATCGGAAGACCAACTCTGCAAAGGCACATTTGATCTGATTTGCCACAGAGAACTACAGTCCCAGCAGTGCGTGACCAACTCAGCGCGGGATCCGGCACCGCTGTTTCATCCGATGCCGCGCCAGCGGCCTCATCGCACCCGCCGGATTCCCGGATAGGCATCGAACCCCGCATCGAAGCTGAGAATGCGTTGGATCCCGTGCAGTTCCATGATCGCGATGTGCAGCGCGTCCCGCGCCGACAGGGAAGGGTGACCGAGCATAACGGCCTTGGCGCGTTCGATGGCCGCCACGTCCACCGCGAGGACCTCTTCGACAATGCCGAGCACGGCGTCGAAGGCGGCCTGAATGGCATCGCGTCGATTGATCGCGACGTAGCGATGAAGGATTTCCTGCAAGACCTCGACGTCGGTGACGAGGCGTTTGCGTTCGCTGACCAGGCGCTCAAGGGCGCGCTGCGCGTCGATCTTGTGCGGGTGCGGTGCACCCACGAGGTACATCGGAATGCTGGAGTCGATCAGGATCAAGGTGGGGCGTTGGCAGGATCCGCATAGCCGCGCTCGATGTCGGCAAGCATTTGCGGCAGTTCCGCCGTGGGGAATTCGTGTCGGGCGGCCGCCCGGATCACATCGAGTTTGCGGCCTGTGCTGATCACGGGTTCACGCCGGCGCGCGAGTGACAGGGCCTGACGGACCCATTCAGCGACCGTCATGTCACGCAGACGCGCCGCGCGCTGGATTTCGCGGTACTCGAGGTCCTGGATGATGACCTGCAAACGCTTCGCCATACCGCCAGTCTTGTTAACTCATGGCCATGAGTCAATCTGACTCATAGATGTGAAACAGCGGGCCCGATCGGTATTTATCAAAACAATCGTTACGCGCATTTCGACGCATTTGGAGCCTGCTTAGAGGCTCACCATTGCAGGGAACACTGACCTGGACCAGGAATTCCGGGCCAGGTCGGTTTGAAATCAGGCGGAGCGCAGGAACTCCCTGCACACGGCCATGAATTCATCGCGTTTTTCGATGTGCGGCGTATGCGACGCCCCTGCGAATTCCTGAAATCGTGCACCGGGCGTCCTGCTCGCGAAATACCTGGTCGCCTGCGGCGTTGTTTCATCGTGTTCGCCGCAAAGATAAAAGGTTCGTGCGCTGATCTGGTCGAGGCGATCGGTCAGATCGTAGTCTTTCAGCGTGCCGGAAATGTCAGCCTCCGAGTGTCCCCACATATAGTGGTACAAATCGTTGCTGAACAACTCGATGGTCCGCTGGATGTAGTCGGGCCAGGGTAGCTTTCTGCAAACATGGCGTTCCAGCCAGAATAATGAGGCGTTCTGGTATTCATCCGAATCCGTGGTGCCCTGCGCCTCATGCAGATCGAGGGCAGCGCGAATGTCGCTCGGCAACAGCGCCCGCAGGCGCGCGGCGTCGGCTCGGTATCGCGCGGCACTGAGAAAAGGGCTGGCGAGTATGATGCTCTCCAGTCCCTGCGGTTGGCGAACCGCGTACTCGGCAACCCAGGTGGCACCGCAGGAGTTGCCGTACAGGGCGACGCGAGATAGTCCCAGGAATTGGCGAATGCTGTCGATTTCCGAAACGAAACGATCGGTCGTCCAGTTGGCGGCGTTGCCTGGCCGCTCGGACAAACCACAGTCCAGCTGATCGTAGAGAATCACTGGTCGCTCATCGGCGAGATCAGTCAGGGGCAGCAGGTAGTGATGAGTGCTGCCCGGGCCACCGTGCAGCGCCAACAGCGGCGTTCGGCCATTTGCAAAATGCCGCCTGCCATTCACTCGATACCAGATGGTTCCGCCGCGCACGGGAATAAAGCCCGACACTTCGGGCTCGGGAAAGAATTCTGTATCGGCGAGGCATCTGGGCAGATACCCATGGAACAAGGCCGGCGCCAGAGCCAGACCTCTGAGGATTGTGCGTCGGGAGCAAGTCATTACCGCTGATTCTTCCAATGTTGCGCACGATGGGCCTGCAACATTGTGCCATCCAACGTTTGAATTTGACCAACGAAAAACACGGTCGCGTGCCTCGGCAGAGCCGCGAACAGCCTGGGCGGCGGCGCTACTGCACCCGAGCGCGCGATCCGAACCCCAGGCGAAGGGCAATGGCGCCGATCGCGACCGCCAGCAGCAGGCAGAATGCGCCGACCCAGGCGGCGGCGGCCCATCCGAGTTCGGGCCAAAGCGCCACCGTCGCCGCGAAAGCGATGAGCCCGAGCGCGCCGGTTGCCGTGAGCGTTGACAGGAGAGCCAAGCTGCACGTGGCTAATACCCGAAGCAAGCCGCGACGATAGGCCAGCCGCAGCCGTCCCCAAGGCAGCGCGCCGGCAATGGCGGCCAAACGCAGCAACCGCCGCACAATGCGGCCGAAGGTCGGCGCCTCTGGCCGATCGGACTGTGCGCCGTCGTCGCCAGGCGGTTGCGCCCGGCTGCGATCGGCTGGTTCAGGCCTGTGCCTTGCCACGGCCATCCATTTTGCGCGCGACGCCATAGCCGGCGACGAAGGCCGCCACCGCGGCGGCGCCGAGCATTGCCCATGGATTCTCACGTGCATAGCGATCGACATGCTCAGCACCCTTCCTGGCATTGCTGAGCATTTTCTCTTCGAATGCCGCGAGCTCATCGCGCGCGGTCTGCAATGCCGCGATGCCACTCTGTCGCGCCTCCTTGACCCCTGTGGCAACGCGCGATTTGCGGCTTTTCAGGTATTCATCGATATCCGAAACGACTTGCCGCACGTCGGCAAGCAACTTCTCGCTGTCCTCTTTCATGGATTTCTCCTCCAGTTTGCAATGTGCGCGCTGCGACGATTCTCAGGGAGCCGGTTCAATGGCCCTGGGCCTGCAGTCGCGTGTGCTGCGCCTCGAGATTCAGGCTCTGCCCTTGTCCGCTGCGTTGCCAGTCCGGTGCGTCCTCCGTCGATGCGAGCGTTCTTGGGAGCCTGCCAAGTACCTGGCGAATGCGCTGCGGCGTGCCGAGATCGCTCCAACCGCAATGGCCGACCTGCTGAACCCGCAACGACCGCTCCTCGCCTTCGAGGACGTCGCGCGAGAAATCCGCATGCGGCAACGATTGATAGCTGCGGGCCAGCGCGACAAGTCGATTCGCACTCGCCCTTTCTGTCGCCAGTGCCGAGCGAATCGAAGCCAGATTGCCCGGCAGCCTGCGCTCGAAGAGCCGCAGCAATGTCGCGACCCTGGCAATGACGATCAGCGAATTCCACAGTGCCCCGGCACCCAATAGATGAGTGGCCGTTTCGGCATTGGGTTTCTCGATGAATCTCGAAACTGCCTTGCTGCCGACCCGGCCATCGGGTGCCGACGGCAGGATATAACCCAGGCTGGTGTCCGCAGTGTCCGGCGCGATACCCAGTAGAATCGCTTGTCCCAGCCTCAGGTGATGGTCGGCAAGCGCCGTTCGAATGGCTGACGTCAGTCGGTCCTCGGACATGAAATGGTGGTCCGACGGCAGGATGACGATGGTCGCTTGCCGATCGCGACGAGCGATGAGCAGTGCCGACAGCAGTATTCCATTGGCCGTGCCGCGATTTTCCGGCTGGACGATGAGGTTCCCTCGCGCGAACTGGTCGCGGTGGCCCCGCCACCAGCACTCGTGTTGCGCTGCAACGATGGCGCAAATTCTTTCGCGACGACTGATCGATTGGGCACGTCGCAACGTGGCTTGCAGAAGCGTTTCGCCGCCGCACAAGGAACAATACTGTTTGGGTACCGCGATGCCCGATGAGTCAGTTGCCAGCTCGCGCAGTCGCCGGCCGTCGCCTCCGGCGAGCACGAGCACCCACGGTTCTCTGGCAGGGACCATTGCGCCTCCAGCAAAGACAACCGATATGGACAGGATAGGTCAGCGGGAGTTCGCCGTCTGTGCGTAGTTGTCGCAGATCTTAATGATCGCAGTCGTCGAGGGCGTCAGCCGCGGAAGACCACGGTCTTGTTGCCATTCAGTAGTGCCCTGTCCTCGAGGTGCAGGCGCACCGCTTCTGCCAGCACGCGACGCTCGATGTCGCGTCCTTTGCGTATCAGGTCGTCAGGCCTGTCGGCGTGGGAAATTGGTTCGACGTCCTGGTGAATGATAGGTCCTTCATCCAGATCGGTATTCACATAGTGCGCCGTGGCGCCGATCATTTTCACGCCACGGGCGTGGGCCTGGTGGTAGGGCCGTGCGCCCTTGAATCCTGGCAGGAAGGAATGGTGAATATTGATACACCTCCCGGCCAGCCAACGCGCCATGTCATCAGAGAAAACCTGCATGTAGCGTGCGAGCACGACGAGTTCCGCCGCGGATTCTTCGATGAGCGCCCTGACTTGTGCCTCTTGTTGAGGCCGGGTGTCCTTGTCGACCGGCAAATGGTGGAATGGCACTGAAGCCGGGTTCACCAGTGAGCCGGGATTGCGCGGATGATTGGACGCAATGGCGACGACGTCCATGGCCAATTCGCCGATTCGATGTCGGTATAGCAGGTCTACAAGGCAGTGATCGAGCTTCGAGACCATCAGCAGGACGCGCTTGCGATGTCGAGCATCGTTGAGTCGCCAGTTCATTTCATGCTGCTGCATTACTTCGCCGATGGCGCTGCGCACCGAACTCTCCACCGGTTCGGCCGCGAACATGACGCGCATGAAGAAACGACCCGAATCCGGGTCATTGAACTGCTGGGCCTCGGTGATATTGCCGCGCAGTCGCAGGATCGAAGTAGCCACGGCGGCAACAAGGCCTGGTCGGTCCCGGCACGACAGTGACAGGACATACTCACCCACGGTATGCGACCTCAGGGGAGGTGCACGTACATCAGGACGTGCGTCGTCGTACCCCCACCATCACCTGTATCCTCGATCTGTATGCCGCCGAGAGTGGCGTACTTGCGGCCGAGACGCGGTAATTTCCCGAGCGCATTGGCGATTGCGGCGTCCACGGCGATGCCGGTTGCGCGGCCGGCGACCTCGGCGCGCTTTGGATGCAGCGGCTGTCGTCTGCGGCGGGCCGCGGACGCGGTCCGGGCACGCGTCCTGGTCTGCCCGCGTTTGGTTTTGCGCGCCTTGCCGGCGGCAGATTTGCGTTTCGCCATGGTGAATCTCTCCCTTGGGATAATTTCGCCGTTCCGAATGATTTGAATGATACGCAAGCGCCGCGGTCCCTGCAGCTGCGAATCAAACGGCGGGGTGGACGCGGCAAATGCCGGCTTCAGTCATGGTACCGCTGCGAGAAGCCCGTATAATCGCCTGCATGACGGCGCGTAGCGACGATAGCAACCTGGCGCTTTTTTGCGATTTCGAAAACATCGCACTGGGCGTTGCGGAAGCCAAGTATGCCAAGTTCGATATCGCGAAAGTGCTCGAGCGACTCCTGCTCAAGGGCAGCATCGTGGTCAAGAAGGCCTACTGTGACTGGGACAGGTACAAGGAATTCAAGGCAGTCATGCACCAGGCGGCTTTCGAGCTCATAGAGATTCCGCACCGGCGCCTATCGGGCAAGAACTCTGCCGATATCCGCATGGTCGTCGATGCATTGGACCTGTGCTATACCAAGTCCCACGTCGACTGTTTCGTCATCATCAGCGGCGATTCCGATTTTTCGCCCCTGGTATCGAAGCTGCGGGAAAACAACAAGGTCGTCATCGGCGTCGGTGTCAAGAATTCCTCTTCCGATCTGCTCGTCGCCAATTGCGACGAGTTCATTTTCTACGACGATCTGGTCAGGGAGCGGCGTCGCCGGCCCGCACGCAAACTGCCGACGGCGCGCAAGGCGGAGGATGGTGACAAGGATCGCGACAAGACCGCCGAGGCCATGGAGTACATCGTCAGCACCCTGGAGGCGCTCACTGCGGAACGCAGCGCGGATGACAGAATCTGGGGCTCGATGATCAAACAAGCGCTTAAGCGGCGCCGACCAGGCTTCAACGAGTCCTATTACGGCTTCGGCTCATTCAACGAGCTGCTCGAGGAGGGGGCCGAGCGTGGCCTGATGTCACTGCAAGCCGATGAGCGTTCGGGCGGATACATCGTGCGGCTCGCGGGAGAGGCTCGCTGACGGTCGCCAAGCTGAGCTATCCATGCGGTGATGCTCCCGGTGGCGCCGAACTGCGTGAGGTCGCGTCCGGCGTGCACTGGATACGCATGCCGCTGCCTTTTGCCCTGCGCTGGATCAATCTCTGGCTGCTGGATGACGGCGACGGCTATGTGCTGATCGACTCGGGCTTGCCAGACGCGCCAACCAGGGCGCTTTGGGAGCAGTTGCTGGTGGGGCCAATGGCCGGGCGCCGCATCAAGCGCCTCATCGTCACCCACATGCATCCCGATCACGTTGGCCTCGCCGGTTGGCTGGCGGAACGATTTTCCTGCCCGCTGCTGATGAGCCGACTCGAATACACGACCTGCCGCATGCTGGTTGGCGACTCGCTGCGTCCGGCGCCGGCAGCGGCAGTGGAATTCTATCGACGCGCAGGCTGGGACGCCCCGGCACTCGAGCAATATCGCACATCCTTCGGCGAATTCGGGAGCAATGTCGCGCAGCTCCCGGAGAGCTTCCAGCGACTGTGCGAGGGCGACTCGCTCGACATCGGTGGCATGCCATGGCGTATCGTCACTGGCAATGGGCACAGCCCCGAGCATGCCTGCCTTTGGCAGGAAACACTTGGGGTGCTGATTTCAGGCGACCAGGTACTGCCAAGGATTTCGTCCAATGTCTCGGTCTTTCCGACCGAGCCGGAGGCCGATCCTCTGTCGGACTGGCTGCGAAGCTGCAATCGGCTCGCAGAGCTCATTCCCGCGGACACGCTGGTGCTGCCCGCACACAATGAGCCTTTTGTCGGTGTGCACGCGCGGCTGGAGGCCCTCGTGGAGGGTCATGAGCGCACGATGCTGCGTTTGTTGCGACGGCTGTCGCGCGAGGAGTGTCGAGCGGTCGACTTGTTCGGCGCGATGTTCGCGCGCAGCATCGGCCGCGAGCTGCTGCACATGGCCACCGGGGAGACCCTTGCGCACCTCAACTGCCTGATGCGCCGCGGCGCCATTACCCGCCGCCCGGACAGTGCGGGAGTTTACTTGTACAAGAGCTGTTGACCAGCGAAGTGGAGGAGAATCACTCATGGCTCACCGGAAAACTGCCACGCTCGCCGTGGGACTCAGCGCGCTGCTGATGATCGCCTGCTCGGACGAATCAGACGCCAAGGGAGAAACCCGCGTCATCGACTCCGCCGGCAAACCCGAGGCCGCCGAGTCGCTGCCCAAGGACCTAGCGCAACGCGCGGCACGGACTCTGGCCGACGACCTGGGCATCCCGGTCGATCAGGTGAGCGTCGAAACGATTCGCGCCGTCGATTTTCGCGACAGTTCGCTGGGATGCCCGCAGCCGGGCGAAGCCTATATGCAGGTGATTACGCCAGGCTACAAGATCACGTTGCGGGTCGGCCAGGCGATTCACTTCGTGCACTCCGCCAAGGGGCGCATTTTCGTATGTCATCGCGCCAAAGCCGTGGGTGGCGTCACCGACCAGATGGAGCTGGTATTCGCCGAACAACTCCTGGCGGCGCGCAAGGATCTCGCAGCACGTCTGGGAGTCGATGCGTCGAGCATCCAGATGCTTTCCGGCCGAAGCGCAACCTGGAAAGATGCCGGCATGGATTGTCCAGAGCCGGGGCAGAGTTATCCGGCAGTCGCGACCAAGGGATACATCCTCACGTTGAAGCACAATGGTCGCGAGTACTCGTATCACACCGATCTTGTCCGCACCATCGCCTGCCCCGAAATAACGGCTGATTAGAGCGCGGCAAGATCGCGAAAAAAAAGCTGCCCGACCAGAGGTCGGGCAGCTTCGGTGGGTGATGCCGGTCCGGCGTGCTACTTCAGGGCAGCAGGTCGCCGAGTCCCAGCCCTGCATCATTGTCGACGCTGACGATTGTCAGGCCGATGATGCCATTGGCATCGCTATGAGACACGGCACCGAGGTACTTGGCGCCAGCGCCCGTCGCGAGGCCCGACCAGGTGACTCCGACGGTGCCTGTGCCACCGACGACGGCACTTGCCGGTCCGCTGGCCGTCATGTTGCCGGCATCGTCGACGATTCCGAAACCATTGACGAACAGCGCAAAGTCGGCCGGATTGCCGCCCTCGGTCGCGAAACCATCGATGAAGATGCCGTACAGACCTGGCTGCGGGAATACCGCATCGACCTGTTCGCGCGAGGTCGGACCGCCGCTGGTCGCGATGCGCGAAATGCAGGTACCGCCCGGGCAATACAGGACATCGAGGTCGAGGTCGTTCTGGCCGCTGGTGTACTCGTCATAAAGCGCGAAACGCACCAGTGCCTGGCCAGCCGGCACGTTGATGCCGATGACGGCCGTGCCGCCCTGGGCAACCGTGCCCGGTACGATGAGCGGGCTATTGAGGCCGTGCACCTGGGCGGTGTACGGACCCGTATAGCCAAAGCCGACATCGAACTGCGCGCTTCCGTTGCTGCCGGTGCCCGAAATCTCTGCGGGCGCGGACAACGCGACTGCATTCACGGCGATCGGGCTTCGCACCGCGTAGCCGCGGCTCGAGCGATCATCGTCATCATCACCGCCGCGGGCCGTCCAGGTGAGCGACCCGAATCGCCACTCGTTGGGTGGAGCGCTGACATTGGTGATGGTGACTTCATAGGTTGCCGTCTCGCCGCGTCGCAGTGACAGACGGCTTGGCGAAACGCTGACCTCGTAACCTGCGGGCGCCTCGATCTCGGCACGATACTTCGTGCGGCCATTGCGCGAGACGTTGGTCACTGTTCGGCGAATGGTCTTGGAGCCGACCAGTTCACCCACGCCGATCGACGGCAGGTTGAGATTCGCCGGGTCGAGCGAGAAGCCATTCGCCGCGAGGAAGTCACAGCTCCCGGCCGTGACGAGCGGCGAGACCGTGCCGCAGGTCGCCGCCAGGTAGTCGAACAGCGCGGCATCGTAGACGAGGCCCGGATCGACCGCATCGTTCGGCACGATGTGGCCCGCGCCGAAGTCGAACGGATCGGCTGGCGTCGCGCCGTCTTCCTTGACCAGGTTCTGGCGCGCGGTGGTCATCAAGGCCGACTTGATGGCCGCGGGGCTCCAGTCGGGATGTGCCTCGCGCAACAGCGCGCCGATACCCGCCACGTGCGGGCTCGACATCGACGTGCCCTGCAGGTACTGGAACAGGTCGCCGAGGCTCCCGTCCGCCTTCTCGGGCGCATAGGCTGCGAGGATCCGCACGCCCGGAGCCGTGACATCGGGCTTGATCCAGTCCGTCTCCATGGGGTAGGGGCCGCGCGAGGAGAAGTCGGCCATGATGTTGCCCTGCAGCGGCTCGGTGATATAGGTGCTCGCCGAGAGCGTTACGTTGACGGCGTTGCCGGCCGTCAGTTCCGCCAGCAGTGCAACGCCCGGCGCGTTGTCGATCATAACGCCAGGAATGCTGGTCGTGAGCGCCGTTGCCGTGCCGCCCATGACGGTCTTGGATGCCGTCGGCGTGGTGTACATGAGTACGCCCGCCGCACCGGCATTGACCGCATTCTCGATCTTGACGGTGAAGGTGCAGGTACCGCGTGCGATCAGGGCAATCTTGCCACCGATGGAATTGCTGAGCGGTGTGCAGGCATCGATCGGCGATGCAGCGACCAGGTCGTCGGTCTTGGGTCCCGTCAGCGCGAGCGGCGCCGTGATTGCGCCTTCGAGACTGGCGTACTCGCCAGCTACATTGGCCGGGGAGTTGACCGACATGGCCTGGGCAAATGCGGTGCCGTCCTGCGTGGAGGCTGCGACCGAGGTCACCCAGGGTTCGCCGGCTGCAACGGTCTCGGGCGCAGGCCCTTCGTTGCCGGCAGAGCGGGCGACGAATACGCCCGCATCGACGGCGCGCAGGAAAGCCAGGTCCTGCGGGTCGTTGAATGCGAACGCCGTGCCGACGGAGAAGTTGATCACATCGACGCCATCGGCGACTGCGGCGTCCGTGGCGGCGGCGCTGTCAGAGAAGAAGCAGCTGTTGTTGGTCGCTCCGGGCGACAGCCAGCAGGTCTTGTAGACGGCAATTCGCGCACGCGGAGCCATGCCACTGATCTGGGCAAGTGGCGTGCCGTTCAACGAGGCCGTGACTTCGTTGCCACCCGCCGTGCTCGCCGTGTGGCTGCCATGGCCATCGGAATCGCGCGGCGAGAGGAACTCGCCGTCGACGACCGAGCCGCGTCCAGCCAGGAAGCCATCGACGAACCAGCGCGCACCGATCAGCTTGTTGTTGCAATCGGTCGCGGCCCAGGCCTCGCCTTCCTGACAGATGCCGTTCCAGTTGCGCGGCGCGTCGTAGACACGCACGGTGCGGAATTTCTCAAGGAAGCCGCACAAGGGCTTTTGCCACCAGGACGGGTTGTCGCAGAATTTGGGCAGCGGCTTGGTGATCGTGTCTGCGAAGCTCGGATGCTCCTGCACGGCGCCCGAGTCGAGTACGCCAATGACGATGTCTTCGCCTTTGAGGCCAAGACGCGTGCGCAGGCCGTCTTTGCGATCCAGCAGGCCGAGAAATTCCGGGCTGTTGTTGGTATCGAGGTCGACAGCGCGATCCTCCCATACGTTCATGACGTCCTTGTTGCCGCGCAGCTTCTCGGCTTCTACGGCCGTGAGGCGTGCTGCGAAACCGTTGAACGCGTGGCTGTAGCTATAGACCTTGCGGCTCGATGCACCGACTGCGCTCAAAGCACGATCCTGCTTGTCGCGTAGGTGTTCGGTGTAGTTGCGAACCTTTGCGAGGCGCGAGTTGTAGCGCTCGCCGCGGCGGGGCGCTGTCGCTTCGAAACCCACTTCACCGCCCTGATAGCTGATGCTGGGCTCGCCGGCCATCTGCACGACATAGACGCGCGTCGGAGCAATGGCACTTTGCGGCGCCAGCCGATTGAGGCTCGCTGCATTGGGTGCTACCGAAAGGTTTTGTGCGCCGGCAATTGATGCCAAAGCGCTGAGCACGATTGTGCTCGCCACCATCATCGATTTACGCATGGGTACAAGAACTCCCTTCGCTGTTGCGAGCCTTGCCGCGGGATTCTGATTGAACCCTCTGGGGCGCGGGACCGAATCGGTCCCCGGCCCAGGCGCTGGCGGGGCATCGCCGTTGTTGTTTTTCCGCCCGGAGGACGAGTTTCGTCCCCGGTCAGTCCCTAGTCATCCCGAAATTGGCAGCGATTGTCCGCCCCATCGTACGATTGCGCAACCCCTTGGCCGCATTCACGACACCATCAGCGCGCGTGGAATATTCTGTTAAGTCGCGGGTTCTACATCAACCTGCGTATCGGTGCCGCTGCGCGCATCGAGGTTCCAGATATTTCGGTGCAACTTCCACTGGCCGTCCTGCAAGCGCCAGATCTCGACGAACTTGCCGACTTCGAGCGAATTGCCATCGATGCCCATGATGCGATAAGCACCGACGCGATAGGCCGTATCACCCGAAACGTGGCTCTCCCACTGCGTCGACTTGCCCTTGATCTGCAGCACGCCGAGCGATCCGTCGAAAAACCCGCGGATGGCGGCCTTGCCCGCGCGCACGGGTTGCCCTGGCGGCAACAATTGCGCGTCGTCACTGTAGGAGGCCATCAGGGTATTGAGGTCGTTGTCGTTGAAAGCGCGCTCCCAGGTATCGGCGGCCGCTTGCGGCAGGGCGTCGGGACCGCGGCTGCAGCCGAACAGCAGCATCGAGATGACCAGAATGAATAGCGATGCAATGTGCCTTTGCATGGTTCCTCCAGTTGACCGGATAGTCATTGGTCTTACCTTCACGCTTGTGGCCGGCACGCCTCGCGATAGAGTGCTCAGCGTCCGGCGCCGATCTCCTTGAGCAAGGCCTTGGCGTCATATACTTTCGACAATGCCTCGCGAATGATTGCCGTATCGACTGCAACAGCACGGTTCTTGTCCGTGTCGAACCAGTAGGCGCCCGAAATCGAGTGGATATTGCCGTCGAACATCAGCCCGACGACCTGACCCCTGGCATTGATCAGCGGGCTCCCGGAATTGCCGCCGACAATGTCGTTGTTGGTCGACAGGTTGAACGGGGTGTTCAAATCGAGGCGATCTTTCGCGTCGAGCCATTTCTGCGGTATGGCGAAAGGTGCGCGGCCGGTGGCTCTTTCGAAAAGGCGCGATAATCTCGTGAAAGGTTCGATGGTCCTGCCGCTTTCCTGCCAGCCCTGGACCGTGCCCGGGTTCAGGCGCAACGTGAAAGTCGCATCCGGGTAGACACTGGTCCCGAGCGCAGCGAACCGGGCGCGCGCTATTTCTTCCGCCGCCTGGGCGGACGGCGCCTCCACCTCGTTTTCATATTGCTGCCGTACCGCTCGTGCCTTTGGCTCGAGACTTGCAGCGAGCTTGATGAGCGCATCATCCGAGGCGGCGACAGCGGGTTGGCCTCCGTTGTAGAGCCGCATGCGCTCGGCGGGATCCGACAGTTTGCTGCCTGTTAGCAGACGCGATGCCAGCGAATCCGGCGAATCGGATGCAAGCAGTTCGCGCACGACAGCGTGATCGGGTCCCAACCACTCACGCATGCGCTCCAGGGAATAGGACAGCGTGAGCTGTTCGAGTTCGGGATACACTGGCGTCGGCGCTTCGAGTCGCTGGGTCAGGCGTGGCAACGCAGCGTCGGTATACTCTCGCAGGCGCTCGGTATTGGGTTTGTCGCGTTCCGCGGCCGCGCGGACGATCGCACGCGCATAGCGAAACAACTGGCTGTTGAACCCGACCATGTTCTCGAGGAAAAGATAGTCAAGATAGAAAGCATCCTCGGCACGTTGTGCTTGCGCGATGCGCGCAAACGGGTTGTCCCCGCCTGCCTGCAGACGCTCGGCGAGAGCCTGTTCTTCGGCTGACTTCACGGCAAGCATGTCGTCATCGTGCAAGGCATCCAGCAGCTTGCGCCTTACCTTGATGCCGTTCTCCAGACTATTCAGCGGCTCGGCGACGATGCGCGCGGCACTCTCGGATTGCTTGCCAAATTGTATGTAGCGGCCGCGCATTTCGGACGCGCGTAGCAGCGCGCCAGGAAGGTCGCGGTCGCGCAGGCCCTTGAGCTCGGCGACAGTCAGAAGCCGGTCGGTCGAACCGGGATGGCCGGCGACGAAAACCGCCTCACCTTCGGCCGGGCCCGCAAAGTCGACTTTGAGAAAGTCCGCGGTTCGGGCCGGACGACCCTTCCAATACGCCCGCAACACGCCCATGTCGAGGCACCAGCGTGGAAATTGGAAATTGTCCGGATCACCGCCGAAAGCGGCGATACCTTCCTCCGGTGCGAAAACCAGGCGCACGTCATCGTAGCGACGATACTTGTATATATAGTATTGACCGCCCTGATAGAGCGTTACCGCCTCGCAGCGCGTGCTGCCGCCGCTCGCCGGGTCAGGCGGCGTGCGCTCGCAATCCGACTCCAGTTCCGTGAGTCGCTTCTTGCGCGCATCGTTGGCCGCTCCCGCTGCCATGCCCGACGTCGCCGCATTGACGTCTGCAGTCACGTCGATCATTGCGATCAGCGTATCGGCAATCTGTGTGCCACAGCGCAATTCCTCGGTGCGAGAGGTCGCCAGGAATCCGGTTTCGAGCAGGCTGCTGTCACGTCCGGAATGCTCGGCGAGGCAGCTGGCCACGCAATGGTGATTGGTCAGGATCAGGCCGTTGGCCGAAACATAGGATGCTGTGCAGTTTGACAGACGGACAACGGAACGCTGCACATGCTCGAGCCAGTCGCGGGAGATATTGACGCCGTGGCGCGACGCGATTTCGCTGGCCGGAAAATTGTCGAAAGTCCACATGCCTTCGTCGGCGCGACCCACCGTGGGGCCGAGCAGTATTGCGCCAAGAAACACCAGCGCAGTGATACGAATTACCATCGAAGAATCCTTGGTTTGAAATTTTCAGCAACGAATTGCAATTGCGCAATTATGCACCCGAAAGCACGCAAATGCGCACCGGCTGCGCGATTCATTTGGCCACGCACAGGCAACAAATCGACGCTGCGCGCCGGCGGCGACTGATGCAATGTGCTGGTGCGGTTCGATCTTGACCGCAACCTCCGGGAGCAAATCATGGCCAGGCCGAACTATCGCCAATGCGGTCAGGGAATGACCGAATACATCATCATCGTCGCACTCATCGCCATCGCTGCCATCGGTGTTTACAGCGCTTTCGGCGACATCGTGCGGGGCCAGACCTCGGTTGCTGCCTCGAGTCTGGCGGGTGCGGCGTCGGGTGGGGCGCGCAACAACGTCACCCAGGCGCAGAATGCATCGAACGCCGAAGGCATGTCGCAGAAGCGACTCAACGACTTCGAGCCATGAAGGGCGCCATCTCGCGCCGCCGCAACGCCAACTCGGTCCCTGCGGGGTGCGGTTCGGCGGGCCAGGCACTCGTGTATCTGCTGGGCATGCTGGGCGCACTTCTCGCAGGTGTCGTAGTGACGTTCAATGCGACGCAGCTGCTTGCACGCAAACAGCGGCTGCTGAATGCCGCAGATGCAGCGGCCTTCAGCGTCGCAACATGGCAGGCCCGGATGTTGAACAGCGGCGCCTACGTGAATCGCGCAATCGTTGCGAATGAGGCCGCAATTGCCCAGGCGGTCAGCCTGCGCTCATGGCTTGAGTACATGCAGACCGCGACTCGCAACAGCGGCGCGATCACCTCGGCCATCCCTTACGTTGGTCAGGCCATGGCCGCGCTGGCAAGGCTTGCGGGCGGCATCAATGCAACTGCTCAGCCCGCGCTCGGTGCCACAGAGATCGTGCTGAGCACATCGAACCAGGAACTCGCCCTGGCACAACGGGCATTCCTGCGGCTCGGCGCACTGACGACACCGGATCTTGCGCGCCGTGCACTGAACGTCAATGAACCAACAGCAAGCTGGAGCGCCGGCGGTGAGCTCGCCTTGCGTCGCCAGCAGGCACAGTGGCAAGGGTTCCTGGTCGAGGACGGTGGCCGACGCAGGGAGCGACTCAAGAATGTCGTTGGCGAATCGCTGGATGAGTTCACACGTGCACGCTCCTACGACGTTCGCCCGCCGTTGCTCGGCGCCGTGCTGCGGCTGCGCAAGCGCGGCGGCACCGAGCTGCTCGGATTCGACACCTGGCGAGGAATGGACACGGCTGCGCTACATGCGCGACCACTATTCGGTGGTTTTCGCGAAACGATTCCCCTCGGTTGGGGATCGGCGGAAAACGGTCGCGCGACCCTGGTTCGTGGCTGGCACGATGGCAGCTGGGCGGTCAATCCTCGAACCTCAAGCCTCGCGCGCGCGGGCACGGTCGCGCGACGGCAATACCTCGGCCTGCCGTCAAGCCTTGCGCTGCGCGATCGTGCTGCGGGCAGCGATCCGCGGTTGCGTACTGTGCTGCGGGCCCAGCTGCCGCGACAAAGTCTCGAATTCTGGCAGGAGATCTGGCCTGGCGCGCGCCTGTCCACGCCCGGCACGTCCGATGCCGACGCCGAACCCTCTTTGCTGCGCGATCGCATCCTCGCTACGAGCGCCGCAGAGGTCGCATTCGTTCGGCCAATTGGTCGCCGCGACCGCCAACGCGAGCGCGGCAGCCTGTTCAATCCCTACTGGCGGGCTCGACTGGCATCGCTCACGACGGGAGAGCAGGCGCTGCTCGATGGTGCCGATGCAATTGCAGGCGCAAGGGGTGCCAGTCCATGAAATCTGTTGCATCCGCGCGGAGCGCGGGCCAAGCCATGTCGGAATGCCTGGCGGCCATGGCATTGTTGTCGCCTTTGTTCCTCGCCATTGTCTACATTCCGAAGTGGCAGGACGCGCGAGCGCAAGCCGAACACGCGGCGCGATTCAGCGCCTTCGATGTCGCGCTCGCACCGGGAATCGCTGACGAGGTGCGCGCCAGCCGATTGGCGAACCGTCTGTTGCCAGTGCCGTCTGGCGCACTGCGATTCGACGATGCGACGCCCGGGCGGGGTTTGGCTGTTCCGGATCCCTACTGGCTCGCACACGATGGCGTGACACCGCTCAAGGATGGATCCAATGCAGCCCGAATAACCCTGGGTGAGTCCGATCTGTCGGGCGAGGCCGCGAGCGCGCAACGTGTGTTTGTTGCCGCGCTGCGGCCCGTGCAGACACTTGCGCCCGAGCGCCTGGACCTGGCGCCCGAGGGCGGCGTCGTGGGTACTGCGACGGTGCGTTTGCGCGCGATGCCGATCGCGCCGCCGATGCCATCGAGCCCGTTGCTCGATTTCAGTGCGCGCCACGAACTCCTGGCCGATTCCTGGGGGGCGACACATCCGCGTGAGGTCTACCAACGCACGCGTGCGCTGATGCCGGTGGCTCCGTTGCGGGTGGTCGATCGCGTGGTTCGGCCACTTACGGCCGTGATGGCCGCGCTGGAGCCCTCGTTACGCGATTTCTGTATCGCACCCGCACTACCGGACGTCGTCCCCGCCGACCGGCTGGGTCCGCGGGCTGCCGCCCCGGGCGGCTACTGGTCGCCGCCATGCTGAGTGCTGCGCTCGGCGTCCTGGTGCTGGCGTTGCAAGCCGCACCTGGATCGAACCTGCACACGCTGGGACGGTGGTCGACTCGCGTCAATGGCGCCGAATTATCCATGAGTGTCGAGCAGAGCGACGCGAGCGTCGAGGAAGTTCTGGCGATGGAGTCCGCCGCGTGGCGACGGCAATCAGCCGAGCCCGTAATTCGCTCGAACACTGGCGAGTGGGTGGTGTTGGCGCGACGGAGCGGCCAATTCTTCGAAACCGTGCAAGTGCGTCCGCAAGGCCCGGCGCGCGCGAGTGACGCAAGCGAAATCGTAAGATCGCGCCTGGCGCTCGGTCGGCCGGTTTCGCCTTTGCCACGCCTGCCATTGCATTTGCCCTACGGGTGGCAAATCAGGTCGTGCGTGGAACATGTCGGGCGCGATGCTGCCGAGCGAACTTTCATCGTGTCCATTCCCAATCACAAAGGCGTGCAGGACGGTCTGGCCCGTGCGGCGGGTGATGCAGGCTATCGGCCGATTCAATCATCCGCGGCTAGCGGCACCGGATTGCAGGCTGCATCGTTATTTCGTCGACGGGACGCCTGGCTGATGGTCAGTTGGCGCCGCACGGGTGACTCGGCGGTCGCGGTTTTGCACGAAAGACGCGCTGAGAAATGAGCCATCTGCGCCAGTCCGGACAAGCCAGCATCGAATTCGCATTGATTGCAACCGTGCTTGCAGTCGCGTTGTTCGCGCCCATTGCCGGGCGCGGGTCACTGGCAGGCTGGTTGCTCGAAGCATGGTTGCTCTACTGGCGCGCTTTCAGTCTGAGTATTTCCGTCAATTGAACCAGTGAGGCATGGAATGAGCTCTACCCGTTGGATTCTGGCCACCCTTGGCGTTGTTGCAATCGCAGGTGGCGTCGGTACCTACTGGTTGATGCAACGCTATCTGCTCGACCAGACCCAGCAGTTGCAATTGACCATGCGAAATGAGCAACAGACGCGTCGCGTGATCGTGGCTGCGCAGGAAATCGGCATCGGCGAGACACTGTCGGCTGACAATCTGGCCTTGCGCCCGATTCCGGTCCGCTACCTGCCTTCGGACAGCGTGACTGCGGACAATGCGCAGACGCTCGATGGCCGCAAGGCCCTGGTCGCAATCGGGCGCGGTGAACCTGTGACGACACGGTTCATCACCTCGCGCACCTTGCGGCTGGCGGCCCAGTTGTTGCCGGGTACGCGCGCGGTCACGGTCGTGCTCGATGAGAGCGGTACCCAAGCAGGGTTGCTGCGACCGGGCGACCTTGTCGATGTGCTGTTGATCGCCGCCGATCTGCGCTCGGGCAGCCTGGATCCAACCGTGCGTCCGCTGCTTGCGGCGGTTCGCGTCCTCGCGACCGGTCAGGAGCAGGACAGGATCGATCCTGAAGCTGCGAACAACACATTCAATACCGCGACACTCGCCGTTTCGCCCGATGAGGCGCAGCGCATCGTGCTCGCACAACAAGCCGGTCGCCTGAGCCTCATATTGCGCGCGCCCGATGACCTCGCAGCGCACACAGCCCAGATAACCCGATTCTCATCCTTGTTCGCCACGCCTTCTGGTGCCGTGGGCACCAAGCGCGCTGGAATCGAATTGTTGATCGGCGGGCATGGTGCCGGCATGCGGCGCGTCGTTCTGCCGCGCGGCGGGCGCTGAGATGCGCGGCGCAATGCGACTATGGATCATTGCCAGCCTTGCGCTGGCGGGCGAAGTTCACGCGCAGGCCGTGGACCTGCAATTGCAGATCGGGGCCACGCACCTCATCGACTACCCGGTCCGGCGCGCTGCGATCGCCGACGGCAAGATCCTCAGCGCATCCCGTGTCGATGGCGACATGCTGTTGTTGCTCGCAGAGCAGACCGGCAGCACCGAAGTGCGGGTCTGGCCTCGAACCGGCAAATCCCGGTTGATGCGCATTACGGTAGTCGACATCGATCTCGACTTGCTCCTGGGTGACGTGCGCGAGCTCCTGGGAGCCGATTCCCGCATTGTTGCGCGAAAGATCGGCCGGCATATCGTTCTCGAAGGTGATGCGGCGGCGGGCGACCGTCGGCGAGCGGCGGCAGTCGCCGAATTGCATCCGCAAGTGGTGATCAACCTGACGGCCGGCCAGACCTGGGAATCGATGATTCATTTCGAGGTGCGGATTCTCGAGGTACGACGCAATCGATTGCGCGAACTGGGTATCGATTGGCGCACGGACATCAATGGGCCGCACGCCGCGATTGCGGCCGACTTTGGCAACAACTCATTGTTTCGTGTCGTTCCGGCAGGTGAGCCGCATGCCGCATCCGTCGACTCGGTTCCTGCCGGCAGCCGCATCTGGCCTGCCGCAACCAGTGCCGGCTGGGTCAGCTCGATCGACTCGCGCATCCGGTTCCTCGAGCAGCAGGGCGATGCCTATGTCCTGGCCGAGCCCAACCTCAGTTGCCGCAGTGGCGGCAACGCGCGTTTTGTCTCAGGCGGCGAGATTCCCATACCTGTCATCGATGATCGCGGGTCAACGGATGTCGAATTCCACGAGTACGGAGTCATCCTCGACGTGACACCGACCTTGCTCGGTGGTTCGCGCATCCATACCAGGATCGACACTGAAGTCAGTGAAATCGACGAGTCCCAGCGGGTACTCGGCGTGCCCGGGTTGCTGAAACGACGAACCGCGACCGATGTCAATCTGCAAATCGGCCAGACGCTGGTCATCGCGGGACTGATCAGCCAGACGCGCGCCGATTCACGATCGGGACTGCCCGTTCTGCATCGGGCACCGCTGATAGGCGGCCTGTTTCGCTCCCGCCAAAGGCGCGGTGTCGACACAGAGCTGGCCATCCTGATCACCCCGCATCTCGCGAGCGCCGAGGCCGCTCCAGATGCCGCACGCGATCTCCAGCAGGAGCTGCTAGAGCGGGCCACCAGGGCGCGCGAGCGGGGCGAGGCACAATGAGCGCACAGCGCAAATCGGTGGCAGGCGCTCCCGCCCCGGGCGGAGAAGTGTCCGGCGCGTCATTTCTTGCGACGGCAAGACGGGTGCACAGGACACTCCTCGATCGCCTGGATCTCAGGCGCATCGATGTGCGCAGCATGACTGATACCGCGCTGCGTGAAGTGGTCGGCACTCACGTACAGGCCATTCTCGAGACCGTGGGGTCCGGCAGCGAGGCCGAGCGCGCCCAATTGTTCGATTTCGTGATGAACGAGGCGCTCGGTCTCGGCGCGCTTGAGGTATTGCTGGCAGACGCCGGGATCAGCGAAATCATGATCAACGGTGTCAACAATGTATTCGTCGAGCGGCAGGGTCGCCTTGCCCGTGCGCCTAGCCTGTTCAGCGGACCCTCGGCACTCGAGGGCATCATCGAGCGCATCATGGCCTATACCGGACGGCGACTCGACGAGTCGGTGCCGATGGCGGACACGAGACTGCCGGATGGTTCGCGGGTAAATATCATTATTCCGCCCGTTGCGGTGCGTGGTGCCTGCATTACCATCAGGAAGTTCTCGAAGAAAGTCCTCTCCCTGGCCGAGTTGTGCGCTGCCGGTTCCATGAGCCAGGAAATGCGAGCCTTCCTCGAGCTTTGCGTCCGGGAGCGGCGCAGCATCGTCGTGTCCGGCGGCACCGGCTCCGGCAAAACGACCCTGCTCAATGCTTTGTCCAACGTCATTCCCGAAGCGGAGCGGATTGTGACGGTGGAGGACGCCGCCGAACTGCAACTGTGCCACGAAAATCTCGTAACGCTGGAGGCGCGACCGGCCAATATCGAAGGCAAGGGCGTTGTCAGCATCAGGGACCTGGTGCGCAACGCGCTGCGCATGCGACCGGACAGAATAGTCGTCGGCGAGTGCCGCGGTGGCGAAGCACTCGACATGCTGCAGGCCATGAATACCGGCCACAACGGTTCGATGACCACGGCTCACGCCAACAGTCCCCGCGACCTTCTTTCACGTCTCGAAGTCATGGTGTTGATGTCCGGAATGGAATTGCCCGTTTCGGCCATTCGCCAGCAGATGGCGAGCGCAATCGACATCATCGTGCAACAGGCACGATTTCCGACAGGTGAGCGGCGCCTGACTTCGATATCCGAGGTGACAGGGATCGAAGCCGGAACCATACAATTGCAGGAACTCTATCGTTTGCGCCGCCGTGGTACGGCGGGTGGTGCGCCAGGCGCACAGTTCGAGAATTGCGGCAATGTGCCCGCGTTTTTCGAAGAGCTTCGAGCGCAGGGACGCGTGCCAGTGTTTCGTCCGGGAAGGGCGGGCGACGGTGAGGAGAGTGCACGCCCATGAGCGCAGGTACAGTGATCGGTTTGCTTGCCGGGGTAACCGGCGCAGCGACGATGCTGCTCGGTGCACAGATGTGCCGGCGCATCGCCCAGGGTTACCGCGAGCAGACCGAAATCTACGCACGGGTTCGACTTGCGGATTTGTTCCTGTTCCTGGAACCAGCTGACTTGCTGACAGCGGCGTCGATTGCCTTTGTCATCGCCGTGGGCGCCGCCTACATGCTGGCCGGATCCGTGGTTGCAGCGCTCGTTGCGTTGCTCGTGGTAGCCGCGCCCGGGGTCGCGTACCGCAGGTTGCGCGCCCGCCGCCGCCGCCGACTTGCACTGCAGTTGCCTGATGCCCTGCAATCGCTGGCCGGCGCGCTTCGGTCCGGTCTGTCGCTGTCGGCGTCGATCGCCGAGTTATCCCGCCACCAGCCGCCACCAATTTCACAGGAACTCGGCCTGATGGCCCGCAAGCAGCGGCTTGGGCAATCCCTTGACAGCGCCGCGGATGAGCTCGCAAGCCGCGCCGCGAATGTCAATTTTCGCATGTTCGTTACTCTCCTGCGGGTGGCGCGTGAAACCGGTGGTGGCGTTGCCGACGCCCTCGACGACCTCGCCGGCAGCCTCAGGCGTCAGTTGACGCTCGAAGGACGGCTGCTGGCGCTGACATCACAGGGACGGTTGCAGGCCATAATCGTCGGTCTGCTGCCGCTCGTGCTCGCCGTTGCGCTCGGCGCGATGGACAGCAACTCGATGCGGCCGCTCTGGACGACCTGGCCGGGCTGGTTGACGCTGATCACGATCGGGTTTCTCGAAGGCGTGGGCTTTTACATGATTCGTCGCATTGTTGCGGTACCGTTGTGAACGTGGCCGGGGCGGACGCAGCGCAACCACTGCTCATTACGGCGCTCGCCGCAGCCAGCGCATGCGCGGCCTGTGCGTTGTTGCTGGCAGGTCTTCATGTACAGCTCCGCAAGGCGGTGCATGGCTTGGCGGATCTGCCCAAAGGTCTGCGCCTACCGCTGCGACTGACCTCGGGCCTCGTGACGACGGAGATCATGCCCCGGGCGGTGGCACTGCGTCTCGAGGGTCTGCTGCGCCGCGCCGGACTTTCCGCTCCCTATCGTGCCACCGACTGGATCGTGGCGCAGGCCGTATGGTGCCTCATCGTCATTGCCCTCACTGCGCCAATCGCGGGCGCAACCGTTGCCATTGCTGTGCCGCTGATCGGCTCGCTACTTGCGCAAAGCTGGTTGCGGGACCGCATTCGCGAGCGTGAACGCGAAATGCTGCGCGAACTCCCGGTCTATCTCGACTTGCTGCGCTTGTCGCTCGAGGCGGGAACCAATGTCACCACCGCGTTGCGCATTATCGTTCATAAAGCGCCGCGCTCGGTACTGCGCGATGGTTTCGCAGAGTATCTGCTCAATATCCGGGCCGGAATGGCCAAGGCTGACGCACTCGAGCAGCTTGCAAGATTCTGTCGCACCGATGCCGTTCAGGCGCTCGTTGGCGCGATGCAAAATGCAAGCAGTAGCGGAGCGGCACTTGGCGCGGCCTTGCGCGCGCAGGCGGAGCAACGCCGGCAGGAGCGGTACAACGCGGCGGAGCAGCTCGCCGCGCAAGCACCGCTCAAGATGTTGCTGCCCCTGGTGCTATGCATTTTTCCCTGCGTCTTCCTGATCATCGGCTTTCCAATCGTGGTGCGCATCACCGGTGCTGGCTGAGCGAACGTCCATGCGAGGGTCGGCGGGTTCGACGCTGGTGGAATTCCTGCTGGTGGCGATACTCGTGTTCATACCCCTGACACTGGCAACCATGCAGTTCGCGTTGCTTGGCATCGCCAAGAACACGCTCGCCTATGCAACCTTTCGTGCTGCGCGCGCTGCGGCACTCGATTCTGCCGATCGATCTGTCTTCACGAGGGAAATGGCGCGTGGCCTCGTGCCGTTGCACGTCAACGCAGCCGACCTGACCGCGTCGGGGCCTTGGCAAGCGACCCTTGCCGTTGCCTACGCAAGTGCGCTACGGGACGCGAGCTCGCCAGCCCTGCTGCGACTTGAGTTCGACAATCCGACACCAGCGGCGTTTTCTGATTTCGCGGTGGCAGGCACTGCAGGCAATGTCATAAGCAACGAATACATCAACATCGATCCCCGCGTTGGCTCTGCCAGCCGGCAGTCTCGCGCCGACGCGAATGTGCTCAAAGCGACGGTAGATTACTGTTACAGGTTGATCGTGCCGGTCGCTGCGCAACTGATAGCGTCCGTCGCGACCCGCATCCTCAGCGATCCCTGGCAGCGCAATTGTCTGCAAAATCTGCGTCTGCCAATCCGTGCACGCTCCATGGTCCACATGCATACCGACATAGACCGACGCCGCATGGGCGGCTGACTGTTTCGCTCAGGCGGACGTTGATGCCAGGCGAGTATCGACCTCGAGCAGGTCTTCCGGGTGGTCGACATCCAGGCGCGCCGCGGGCATGGCAACACGGATCACCCTGTCACGGTAGCGCGACAGGAGGACCTGCGCGCCGCGATCGCCGCGAAGCCCGAGCAAATCGCCAAACATGCTGCGCGGAAAAATCGCTGGAACCCCGACGTCACTGCCGTACTGTGCCGCGCACGCGTACTGCGGCTGTCTGCGCCACGCACTGACGAGACGGCGTAGATCTGCCGCAGTCACCAGGGGTTGGTCAGCTAGCGTGATGAGCGCAGCGTCTACGCCCGCAGGCAGTCGCTCGACCGCCAGTCGAATGGAACTCGCGAGTCCGCTGCGCCATTGCCGATTGACGATTATCGAAGCAGGCGTGTGACGTAACATCGGTGCAATCGACGCCGCGTGCGCGCCCAGAACGACCACGGTCGCCTGGCCTGCAACGGCAACCGCGCGCGTGATTGCGATATGGATCATCGGTCGATCGCCCACGCGCGCGAGCTGCTTCGCCGATCCAAAGCGGGACCCTGCGCCTGCTGCAAGCACAAGCGCGCCGAGAGTCGTCGACGATTGCGGCAAGTCGTCCAAGTTGCGGCACTTCAGCGCACTGCGCGCACCGCACCGCTTGCGGGATCGAGCGGCGGCACAAGCGGGACACAATCCAGCACCCAGGCTTTCGTCTCACGACGTGCCGGCGAGGGAATGGCGTATATGACATCGCCCTGCGCATGGGCACGTTTGAGATTTTCCCAGTCAATACGCCAGCCGCGATCTTCGAATTCCTGCAGCTTGTCCCGATACTGCACGATGACCTTGTCGGCCGGCATCAGCAGTTCCTTGGCGGTCGATGGAGGTGTCAGCGTAGGTTTGAGGTGGCGTACAACCCGGATGTCCTGCCGCGCGACGAACATGTTCCGCTCGTGTATCTTGCTGTCCAACCAGCCGTTCAACTTGCGCGTCAAAGCGCCTCGGAAAAACAGGACATTGCGGAAATTGACCAGAAACACCCGGGTGCGATTCTCGTCGATCGGCGCCTCGAACATGTATTGATGCATGCACTTGGTCGGTGAGAAGTGGATGAAAGTCCACATCTGGTTCGGGCCATAGGTTCCTGAGCCGGCCTGCATCTTGCCGCCTTTGGATCTGGCGAAACGCATGATCGGATTTCGCAGCGGTGGGGCGTCGAAGGTATGCATGAAGCCAAAACCCCAAGGATTGTTGCGATGCGGTTCGAGTTCGTTGACCTTGTATTCTTCCTCGCGCTCACCCTGGTAGCCGTGCGTCGTGTGCACGTATTCATTGTGTGCCGGATCAAGACCGTTCTCGATAGAGCGTTCGTAATGGTAGTCGACGTCGAAAGTGGCGACGGTGCTGCGCCAGTTCGGATCCTTGTCCTCTTCGATAGGCAGGATAGGCGGACGTTCGGCTTCCGGCAGATCGCCAAGGAACGCGAAAACAACGCCATACTTCTCGCATACGGGATAGGCGTCGACCCGCGCGCGGGGCGGAATCTTCGCCTTGATTCCGAGTGACGGAATTCGCACGCATACGCCTTCGCGCGTGAACCGCCAGCCGTGGTAGGGGCACTGTACGGTTCCGTCGGATTTGCATTTGCCGCCAGCGAGGGATCCGCCTCGATGCACGCAGGTATCCGATAGCACCGCGGGCGCGCCGCTGTCATCACGGAACACGACAAAATCGTGACGCATGATGGTGACACGCTCGGGTTTGTTGCCGAGATCCTGGGAGCGAATCACCGGGTACCAGAAATTAATGAACATGTTTTCAACCTCCGAGCGCGCCAGGGCGGGAAGATGCAAACCTTTTACGCCATCTGGCAGCCTTCGCCTGCGGTACAGGTGGCCTGTGTCCGTGCCGCGGTCGTATTGTAAGGCTAGTCGCTGCGACTGCCCAATGCCGGGGCGGCGCGTCTGGCGCGCATGAAGGCGCGCCATGTGAGCCAGGCGGCCATCGGATTGGCCAGGGCTGCGACACAGGCAAGCGACCAGCCCACGCGCGACTCGTCCTGGAAGACGAAATCCGTGAACGCTGCGACGGCAAACGGCCCAAGCACCGCGCCAACCAAGGTGAGTGACAGCTGGTAGGCGGCACCGAACTGGGCACGCATGGTCTGCGGCGTTATTGACTGGACGTAGGCACCCGCGGGACCTGTCGAGGCAGAACCAAAGAAAAAGGTGAGCGACAGTACGGCGGCGCAGGCTTCTGCGGAGGGCATGAACGGCGCGACTATCGTTGGTGCCACCAGTCCAGCGCAGCACCACCACAGTACGCGCAGCTTTGCGCAATGGTCCCCGGCGCGCTCCAGTCGATCCGACAATGCGCCGCCGCAGAAGGCGCCAAGCAATCCACCGATCAATGCGGCAGTGCCAAGCAGACTGGCGGCGACGGTGATGGATGTATGGTAGTGGCGTTGAAAGAAGGTCGGGGCCCAATACACGAACGCATACACCGTTATGGTCGTCGCGCCATAGCCTGCGAACACGAGTCCGTAGTCGGCCAGATGCAAACGGAAATGCCCGAATACTTGACGGATTGGTGCGGCTTTGTGGTCGATCGGACGAGTCGGTTCGACGACCGCGAGCGTTGCCACGGCCACAGGCAGCCCAAGCGCTCCAACCAGGGCGAACACCAGGCGCCAACCGGAAAGTGTTCCGAGTAGCGGCACATCGACACTACCCAACGTCCCGACCCAGTTGATCGCCGCGCCACCGACCAGATAGGCGAGGCCCATGCCGGCTGTGACACCTGCCGAATAGATCCCGATGGCAAGGGCGAGCCGCTCACGGGGAAAGTACCCGGCAAGCAAAGCGTGCGTCGCCGGAGTCAGTGTCGCCTCACCTACGGCTACGCCGGCGCGGGTCACGAACAGTTGACCGAAAGATCGAGCCATGGCCGTCAATGCGGTCATCACGCACCATAGGGAAACCCCGGCGGTAATTATCCACTTGCGTGAAGCGATGTCGGCGATCCTCGCGACGGCAAGGCCGATGACGCAGTAGAACGTCGCGAAGGCGAGGCCCTGCAGCAAACCCACCTGCCAGTCCGCCAATTGCAACTCAGTCTTGATGGGCGCAACGACAAGCGACAGGAGCAGTCGATCGATGAACGAAACGCAATTGGCGAGCGCCAACAGCGCAACGACGAACCATGCGTAGAACGGTCGACGGCTCGCGAACTCCGCCGCCGTCGTCAAAATGCCGCCTTTCTCTTGCCGACGAACGCGGCCACGCCCTCCTGGAATTCCGCACTGAGAAAGCTTTGCTCGTAGAGACTCGTGGTTTCAGGCGATTCCAGCCTTTGCCCGGCGCCGATCAGATTGATGATGCGCTTCATTCCTCGTATGGCCTGCGGCGCGGCTTCCGCAATTCTGCATGCAAGTGAATCTACCGTGCGTTCGAGCTGCCGAGCCGCGACAACTTCGTGCACCAGCCCGATCGTCAGGGCGGTTGCCGCATCGTAACGCCGGCCGGTCAAGAGCATCTCGCGTGTCCGCGCGCTGCCGACCAGATCGATGAGTCGGCGGGTGTCGACCAGGCTGTACACGAGCCCGAGCCGCGATGGCGGAATCGCAAATGTTGCATTCATGGCCGCAAGCCTGAGGTCGCAGGCGACCGCCAGGCCGCAGCCGCCGCCGCTGCAGGCACCGTGGATCATCGCGATCGTCGGCTGGGGAATCTGGGCCCATGCTTCGGTTGCCTGCTGCACGCTGCGCGCAAGAGCGAGGAGTCGTTTCGGATCATGGATCGCGTCCGCCATTTCGCCAATGTCGGCTCCGGCGGAAAAGGCGTCGTCGCCGCTGCCGCAGACCACGACGGTGCGAACGCTCGTGTTGCCACCGATTTGCGTCGCAATTTCCTCGAGCTCGAGCCACATCGCCGTGTCCATGGCATTGCGCTTTTTCGGACGGTTGAGCCGGACCCGGCACAGGGGCGGCGCGATTTCAACGAGGACATTCGCCATGGGGATGTTTGGTACGATCTGGTCTTGATGATATCAGCGCGGGACACCCTGCAATGAGGGCGCGATGGCACTATATACGGATCTTTCGGGCAAGGTTGCCATCGTAACCGGTGCGGCACGTGAAAAAGGCATCGGCGCCGCAATGGCGCGGCGCCTGGCAGCGGAAGGCGCCAAGGTCGTGCTGAGCGACCTGGGAGCTGCTCATGGCGCCGAGATGCCCGCATCGGCCGTGGGCAGTCGCGACGATATCGACCGCGCGATTGCCTCGATCGTCGGCGCCGGCGGCGACGCCGTTGGCGTTGTCTGCAATGTCCTTGATGAGACTAGCGTTGCGCAGCTGATTGCAGCCGCAGTGGATACGTACGGCCGGCTCGACATCATGGTCAACAATGCCGGCATCGGTTATCTCATGCGGCCCTTGCTCGAGGTTTCGCAGAGCGATTGGGATGCAGTCCTTGGCGTCAACCTGCGCGGTACCTTCTTTGGCATCAAGCATGCGGCGCGGCAGATGATTGCCCAGGGCGGTGGCGGTCGGATCATCAACATCGCCAGTCAGGCGTCGAAGTCGGGATTCCCTTTCGCAGCCGCCTATGTTGCATCGAAGCACGGTGTCGTGGGCCTCACGCGCAGCGCTGCCATCGAGCTCGGGCCGCACCAGATCACCGTGAATGCGATTTGCCCGAACCACATCACGACCGGGCTTGGTGCCTGGCAGAACAGTTACTTCAGCGAGGCGACAGGCCGAACGGAAGAGCAATACCTGGCCGACATGCGCGCGCGGATACCACTGCGGCGGCCTGGTCTTCAGGACGATATCGCCAAGGCCTGCGCGTTCCTGGCATCTGGCGAAGCCGCCTATATCACCGGCGAGGCCATGAATGTCAGTGGGGGCGAGGAATATCACTGAGCGGGTCCGCGAGCCCGAGGCCATCCAGGAGCCGCGGCAGGGCAAAGTCACTGCCCATTGGACCGATGATCTGCAGGCCTGCGGGCGGCGAGCCGGCTGCCCTGGGCATCGGAACAACCAGGGCGGGTTGGCCGGTCGCGCTGGCCGGTGCGGTCAGGTCGGCCGTATTCTGCGGCGGCCTTGCGCCACGAGGATAGGTGGCTGTTGCAACCGCCGGCAGCAGCAGGGCGTCGAGGTGCTGAAACCTCTCCAGCCACGCGCCGTGGAATCGGGCTATTTTCTCCTCACAGCGGGTTAGCTCGTCGTCGCTCAGTTGGCCTCCGGCCCGAATGAATGCACGCAGACGATCCGAATACTCCTGAGGCTGGTTGCCGATCGCAGTGCCGTGTTCGCGCCACATGGATCGTTCGCAGAGAGTGAGGATCGCTCGGCGCAGGCCGGGCAGATCGAACGGCGCGAGATCGAACGGCAATAGTTCGCAGTCGCGGCTTCGCAACCTGTCGACCACGGCGGCGAAACTCGTGCTGACCGGACCGCTGGTCATGAGCTGATCGAGGCCGGTCGCGACGCCAAGGCGCGGGCGTGTGTTACGCAGCATTTCGGTCTGATTCACCGGAAATGACCAGGGCCAGCTGCGATCGAAACCGGCGATGGCAGCCGTCACCGCCGACAGGTGCCTGACCTCGCGGGTCATCGGCCCGACATGGTCGAAGCGCAGGTGCACTGGGACGACATTCGCGGTGCTGACCAGACCAAAGGTTGGTTTCAGCGCCGCAACGGAGCAAAACGCGGCGGGTATTCGTACCGAACCAATCGTATCCGTGCCGATCGCGACATGGCACATGCCCGAGGCGAGGGCCGCGGCCGCGCCCGCGCTCGAGCCGCCGGCACAGTATCCTGCCAGACGCGGATTATCGGTCGTGAGGAACCAGGGGTTTACACCATCGGCGCCGAGTGCTGCCTCATCCATGTTCGATTGGCACAACGGAATGAGCCCGGCGTCGCGAGCACGAGCGATGACATACGCGTCGCGCTCGGCGCGAGCGCTGTAGCGCGTACGCATGCCCGCAGTATGCGGCCAGTCGGCCACGGCGATGTTCGCCTTGACGGACATGGGCACTCCATCCAGGACACCGAGGCTCTGGTTGCGTGCGCGGCGCATGTCGGCCATGCGGGCCGCATCCAGCGCACGATCTGCATCCACGTGGGTCAATGCGCCCAAATCATCATTGCGACGCGCAATCACCTCCAGGCAATCTTCGATGAGCTTTACGGATGAAATCTCACCGGCAAGATACTGATCGAGTGGATCCATGGTTTTCATCGACCTGGTACTCTGTTGGCTGACGCGCGCTTCGGCACCGTCACAGACTGAGTGCCGTCAGGGTCCAGTCGAGCGCCTGTTGCTCGCTCTCGTGTTGAATCGTGCCCCGGGCGGCATAACTCACGACGCGTATCCGCTGCAATGCCAGGTCACCGATCTGTTTGGATTCGAGGACTCGCGCCTCGCTTCGCAACCGGTCGCCCTCGAGTACGGGCGCCGTATGGGAACATTCGTCCCAGGAGATGAGTGTCAGGAGATTCGGCATCAGCCGCGTCAATTGCGCGAAGGCGAGTGCAATCACATGGCCCCCGTAGACCAGTCTTTCGCCCAAATACGATGCGCCTGCATCGGTGTGAGTCATGGCGAGGTTCAATGTAAGCCTCACGAGCTCGGGCGCAAGGCTGACGGTGTCGCGCGGCGTCAAGGACATCGTCTCCCCGGGCGCAAATTGGGCTGCACGGCGCCCGGAGAGTCCGCTTGCCCAGGCCGCGACCTGCCAGCGACTGGCGTAGTCGGCGGCAATTCTTTCCGGCAAAGTCACATCGAAATCACGGCCAACGCGTTCGATTTCATTCCCTGTGCCGCCTTCGGTGGGCAGCCGGTCGCGGCAGGCAACCATGGCGCATCGCCAGAAATGCAGAACCGTTTCGTTCCGCTGATTGCGGGTCGTGATTTCGAGCGCGACCAGGCCGGTCGCTTCGCGCTGCTCGCGCAGCTGGTTGCGATGCGCTGCAATGACCCGCGTCCTCGTATAAAGGCTATCGCCGAGGCAGACCGTCTTCATCAATGTAAGGCCACGGTAGAAAAGATTCGCCTTGACGCGTTGTGTCGCCCAGGTCGTTTGTCCAATTGCCATATTGATGGCGAGCAGCGGGTGTGCAAGCGGTTCGGCTGCACCGGTAACAGCGCGCGCGGCGCCGTGATCAAGCGCTAACCGCAGTCGATCGCCGGTTATCGCCTGGTACAACGCGGACTGGCCGGTCGTAAGCGTCACGGCAGGGGCGTCGAATTCCTCACCTGGCGGCAAGTCTTCGAACCAGGGGACGTCTACTCGGGTCATGTTGCTTCCCAATGGGTAATAGTTGCGACGAGTTCCGCGACGATTGCCAATGCGATGGTCTCAGGTGTGCGGCCACCGAGATCGAGGCCGACCGGGGCATGCAGTCGTGCCCCGAGTCTCGCTCGGTCGCTCGGCTGCAGGCTCTCGAGCAGTCTTTGGCGACGCCCCGGCGGCCCGAGCAGGCCGATGAATGGCACGTCGCTACGCGCCAGGGACTGCAGATAGATTCGGTCGCTCGCGAGATGATGGCTCATGACGATCGCTGCACGTGGCTTCAAGGCGGCGATCATGTCGGCGGCGGCCGCGGGCTCCCCGTGCCGCATGGTCTCAGCGGCGGGGAATCGCGCGCGTTGTACCAGGGCAGGGCGATGGTCGAAAACGCTGACGCCGAAACCAACACGCTGAGCGAATTCGACGACCGGTTCTGCATCGAAGCCGGCGCCCAGCAGCAACACTCGCGCGGGCAATGCCAGCGGCATTGTGAATGCCTCCAGGGCCGAATCACCCGTCTTTCGATACAGGGCGATGTCCGAAGTATGCTCGAGCCATGGCCCGACCAGGTCCCTGAAGGCGATGGGCACATCGGTAAGCGATGTAATGATTCGGCCGATCGGCAGCGCCGGCGAAGCGGAGGCAACGATATAGCACGCGGTCATTCCCTGGCGGTCCTGCCAGCACCGAGCAAGCTCTGCCAGCGGCTGCCAGCCGCCGGCAGCGTGAAGTGGCGACAGGAGAATGCGCATGCCGCCTTCGCAGCCAAGGCCCATACCCCAAAGCTCATCGCCCGGCCCCCCGAGCTCGTAGGTCACGAGTTCACCCCGGCCGCTGTCGAGTACACGTCGGGCATGCAGTGCGAGGTCGTGCTCGAGGCAACCGCCGGAGAGCATGCCGCTGTAACGGCCGTCTCCTGAAATGAGAATCTGGGCGCCTGCCTTGCGGTAGGTCGAGCCGCTGGTCGCAACGGCGGTTGCGAGCACCAGATCCTGACCAGCCAGACGTGCGGCGTCGAAAAACGGCAGGAGTCGGGAAAAGGAGCTGTCCATCCAATGCGGCAGGCGGTTGCAGGTGGTGGTCGATTATGCCATCGGCCCGTGCAGCCTACCTCGATCCGTTGGCCGCCAGGGTCCGCGCCGGTCGGTGCTTGCGTGTTGTCCGCGTGGCATTTAGAGTCCGAATATAGGTCGCGATTCGACGCCCGCCCGTCACATTCTGGATCAAGCTCGTTAATGTCATCGTCTGGCCCTGCTGCCTGGGTCGTTCATAAGTTTGGCGGCTCGAGTGTCGCGGACAGCGAGTGCTTCACTCGCGTGGCGCAAATCGTCGAATCCGAACCCCAGCGGCGCAAGGCAGTCGTGCTGTCTGCGGCGCGGGGAGTAACAGACAGCCTGCTGTCGCTCGTTCACCTCGCGGAAGCGCGTGATCGTTCGTACCGGGAGACGCTTGCAAAACTGCGTGACCGACATTCCGGCATCGCCCGGTCGGTGCTGAGCGAAAACAGTGCACAACGCTACCTGGCGGCACTGCAGCGTGACCTGCACGACATCGAGTCGGTCCTGCAAACCATCGAGCTCACCCGTTCGGCTTCGCGAAGCGTTGCGGACCTGATCGCGGGTTTCGGCGAAATCTGGTCGACACTGCTATTTCGCGAACTCATGCTCGAGCGTGGCCGGTTTGGCGACAAGGTTCTGTGGCTCGATGCCAGGCAGATCATCGTCGCCGAATGGCAGCCGCTCGGACCGGTGATTTCCTGGGTGGAGTCGCAGAGCAAGGTTACTGCTGCTGTCAGCGACGACTACGACGGACTCGTCATCATGACAGGCTTCATCGCTGCGGACAGTCGCGGGGTGCAGACTACGCTCGGGCGCAATGGCAGCGATTTCTCCGCCTCGATACTCGGCGCCTTGCTGCGCGCCAGCGAAATCCAGATCTGGACCGATGTCAGCGGAGTGCTTTCTGCCGATCCGCGCAGGGTGCCGGATGCAGAGGTGATTGCCGAACTGACCTATAACGAAGCGATGGAACTCGCCTATTTCGGCGCCAAGGTCCTTCATCCCCAGACCATGGCGCCCGCCATCGAACGGCGGATCCCGATCCGCATCCGCAATACTTTCGCGCCGCAGGACAGGGGCACGACCATCAGCGATCGAACCGATGGTGGCCTGACCGTCAAAGGCATCACCTCGATCGACGATGTGGCTCTCGTCAATATAGAAGGTGCGGGGATGATCGGCGTGCCCGGCACGGCGCATCGGCTGTTCGGCGCGCTGCGCGAGGAGGGCATTTCCGTCATTTTGATCTCGCAGGGAAGCTCCGAGCACTCGATATGCTGCGCCGTACCGCAACGCGAGGCGAAACGGGCGGTCGAAGTCGTGCGGCTTGCCTTCGAGCGCGAGCTGCGCGAAGGGCAGATTCAGGATGTCGGCGTGGACGAGGATCTGTCCATACTCGCCGTTGTTGGCGATCGCATGGCTGGTACCCCTGGCGTGTCGGCAAAGGTATTCACCGCGCTGGGCAGTGCTGCCGTCAACGTGCGCGCGATCGCGCAAGGGGCCTCGGAGCGCAATATTTCGGTCGTGATCGACGGTCGGGCCGGCACGCGCGCGCTGCGGGCGGTGCATTCGGGTTTCTACCTGTCGGCGCACACGTTGTCGATTGGTTTCATCGGGCCGGGTACGGTCGGTCGCGTGCTTCTCGAGCAGATGCGTTCGCAACAACAAAGGCTGCGCGATAATGCGCATCTGGATCTGCGGGTGAGAGCGCTGGCAGGGTCCCGGCGCATGTTGCTAGACGAGCGCCGTATCGATCTCGATTCGTGGCGGGACCAGTACACCGGATCGTCGCTTGCGATGGATTTCGATACGTTCACGAGCCACGTTCATGTCGATCACTTGCCGCATGCTGCAATCATCGACTGCAGTGCGAGTAGCGAGGTCGCCGGCCAATACGAGCGCTGGCTCGCCGCGGGTATCCACGTCATCACGCCGAACAAGAAAGCGAACAGCGCACCGTATGACTACTACCAGCGACTGCAGGCATCAAGGCGCGCGAGCGGTGCCCATTATCTTTATGAAGCAACAGTAGGCGCCGGTTTGCCGATCATGCAGACGCTGCGGGACCTGCGTGAGACCGGCGATGAAGTGCGCAGCATCGAGGGAATATTCTCGGGAACGCTCGCGTACCTTTTCAATGTCTATGATGGCGCCAAGGCATTCTCCAGCATCGTGGTCGAGGCGAAGAACCGCGGTTTCACCGAGCCGGATCCGCGTGATGACCTCTCCGGGACCGACGTGGCGCGCAAGCTCATCATTCTCGGCCGCGAGATGGGACTGCGACTCGAGCTCGCCGATGTCACGGTCGAGTCGCTGGTACCGACCGAACTGCGCGACGTGCCGGTCGATGAATTCCTGGCGCATCTTCCGCAACACGACGAGGCCATGCGCCAACGCTACGCGGCGGCTCGGGCCAAGGGTCGGGTATTGCGTTATGTCGGGCGTCTCGATGCGTCGGGACAGGCGAGCGTCGGTCTGGTCGAAGTGCCGGCCGGCCATGCGCTCGCCAACATTGCATTGACAGATAACATCGTGCGATTTGCAACGGCGCGATATTGTGACAATCCATTGATCGTGCAAGGGCCAGGTGCGGGTCCCGAAGTCACGGCCGGCGGCGTATTCGCCGATTTGCTGCGCCTGTCCGCCTATCTTGGTGCGCGACTTTGATCCAGACAGCGCAAGCATTCGCACCGGCATCGGCGGGCAACGTCGCCATAGGTTTCGATATCCTCGGCTTCGCCATCGACGCGCTCGGCGATACCGTGACAGTGAATCGCACGGATACACCAGGGGTTGAGATCAGCGGCTGCAGTGGGCTGGTCGAGCAGCTACCGACCGATCCGTTGCAGAATACTGCCGGCGCCGGTCTGGTCGCGATGCAACGGCAATTCCTGCCCGATTGCGGCATGGCCGTGCACATCCACAAGGGTATTCCTCTCGGGTCGGGGCTCGGTGGTTCAGCCGCGTCGGCTGTGGCGGCTGTAGTTGCAGCGAATGCTCTTCTTCCGAAGTCCCTGCCTGATATCGAGCTTTTGAAGTTCGCGATGCAAGGCGAACGTGTCTCATCCGGTTCGCTGCACGTCGACAATATTTCGCCGAGTCTGTTCGGCGGACTGGTTTTGACGGTCGGTGTGGACGACCCGAGAGTCAAACGCATTCCGGTGCCGACACAGATTCGGGCCGTCATCGTGCACCCGCATATCGAGATTTCAACGCGTTCCGCCCGGGCACTGCTCAAGGGCAGTGTCGAAATGGCCGACTTCGTGTGGCAGACCGCCAACCTGGCCGGGTTCATCTCGGGCTGTTATACGAACGACCTGGAGTTGATTCGCGAAGGTCTCAATGACATCGTCATCGAACGGCAGCGCAAAGCGCTGATACCCGGTTTCGACGCCGTGCGCGCTGCGGCACTCGACAGTGGTGCGATCGGTTGCTCGATTTCCGGCGCGGGCCCGAGCGTATTCGCCTGGGTCGCCGCGGATCGCGCTGACATGGTCGGCGCGGCGATGGCGACTGCGTTCACCGATGCTGGCCTGGCATCGGACTCCTGGACGGTCGACCTCGCCGGCAAGGGTGCACACGTCATCTCCTCCAGATGAAGTACCGCAGCACCCGCAGTCCTCGGCCGCAAATTTCCTTGTCCGCCGCGCTGGCCCAGGGCCTTGCGCCCGATGGCGGGCTTTACGTGCCCGTCGAGTGGCCACATTGGTCGCAGGACGCGTTGCTCGCCGACGCCCTCGTGCCCATTGCAACCACGATGATGCGGCCGTTCGCCGCAGGCGATGTGCTGGAAACATCCCTCGAAACGATTTGCGGCGCCGCCTTCAATTTTCCATGTCCACTGACCACGGTCACTGCGGATGGCGCATTGTCTGTTCTGGAGTTGTTCCACGGTCCGACTGCGGCGTTCAAGGACTTCGGCGCAAGGTTTCTGGCCGCAAGCCTCGCGACGTTGCGCCGCCCGACTGATCCACCACTGACGATTCTGGTGGCGACCTCGGGCGACACGGGTGGCGCAGTCGCAGCGGCGTTTCACCGACGGCCCGGATTCAACGTTGTCGTGCTCTTTCCGCAAGGCCGCGTCTCTCCGGCTCAGCAGCTGCAATTGACCTGCTGGGGCGATAACGTGCTCGGCGTTGCCGTGCGCGGTGATTTCGACGATTGCCAGGCGTTGGTCAAAGCCGCGTTCCGGGATTCCGACCTTGCGCTGCGCCTGCATCTGTCCTCCGCCAACAGCATCAATCTCGGGCGTTTGTTGCCGCAGATGGCGTATTACGCGTGGGCCAGCGTCCATCATTGGCGACAGTTCGAAACGAAATTGTCTTTCATAGTTCCGAGTGGCAACCTCGGTAATGCGATGGCCTGCGTGTGGGCGCGACAGATCGGTTTGCCGATCGCGGATATCATCATCGCGCAGAACGCCAATCGCAGCGTGGTCGACTTTCTGGACACCGGTGAGTGGCGACCGCGGCCCACGATTGCGACTCTGGCGTCGGCCATGGACTCCGGTAACCCCTCCAACATGGAACGGCTACTCGATCTCACGCCGTCGGCATCCGACATGCGCAAAGCCTTGAGCGCGTGCACCGTCAGCGATGAGCAGATCCGGCAGCGCATTCGCCACGATTTCGCCGAATACGGGCGCATCTGGTGCCCGCACACTGCTACCGCTGCCGAAGTTTACGCGCAACTGGAACCGCCACGGCGCAAACGACCCTGGGCTATCGTGTCGACTGCGCATCCGGCCAAGTTTCCAGAAATTGTCGAACCGCTGATTGATAGCACGATAAAATTGCCACCGGCGCTTGCTGCGCTTGCAGATCGCGCCACACACTATGAAGTCATGTCGCCTGAGATCGAGTCCCTGCGTGCAATTCTGGGATCATTGGCTGGTTGATGAATCTACTTGAATCCATCGTGGCCGACAGAGATCCGCTGCTGATCGGCCTCGGTGTCGCCGGCATCATCGTCCTGGTTGCCGCAGCCGGGATCATCTGGCGCTGGCACAGGCATCGTAGGGCGTTGCGGCGGCTCGAGCAGTCACTTTCGGATATCTCGTTCGAGTATCGGCGCAACGTTGCCATCTCGGATGGCGCTGACACACTGCTGCACATCGACTATCTGCTGCTAACGCCGCGTGGAGTGGTGTTGGTCGATTTGCGTGATGTCAGAGGCAATATCTTCGGTGGCGATCAGATGACGCAGTGGACGGTCATGCACCCGCGTAGCCGCAGCACCTTCGAGAACCCTCAGGGAGCGTTGCTCGACAGAATTGCGGCTGTCAAACGCGTTGCGGCGGATTTGTCGGTCGAGGGGCGTATCGTATTCGGTGACGGTGCACGCTTTCCAAAAGGAGTCCCGTCTAATACCTTGCTGTTGGGCGGATTGACGGCCGATCTGCCGGTCGTCGACCGGCAGGCATTGCGGGGCATCCATGAAGCGTTCGCGCCTGCGTGGCAGAACCTGCTGGAAGCATTGCAGCCAAGCCCGTTACGCAAACCGCGCGCGGTCGTCAGCTAGAGCGGGTCGTTCGTCAGTCGGAGTCCCGGTTCGCGTGATCGCGCAGCACTTCGGCAACGCAGTGGGTCAGCTGCTTGGCATATGGCACATGCAGGAATTCATTCGGTCCATGCGCATTTGAATGTGGGCCAAGCACACCGGTGATGAAAAACTGCGTTTCCGGAAATATCTCGCCGAGCATCGCCATGAACGGAATGCTGCCGCCACAGCCCAGAAACACAGCGGATTTGCCGTATACGAGTTGCGATGCCCGCTCCATGGACCTGGCGAGCCAGGGTGCCAGCGATGGCGCATTCCACCCCTGCATGGACGAGCTCACTTCGAATGTGACTTTCGCGCCATAAGGCGGTTGCGATTCGAGAACTCGCTTCACGGCCGCCGCTGCAATGGCCGCATCGGTGGTCGGCGCAAGGCGCAGCGACAGTTTGAGCGAGATTTCCGGCAGCAGCACATTGCCGGCTGAGGCGATCGGAGGTAACCCCTCGGCTCCCGTGATTGCGAGGGTTCCCCGCCAGGTGTTGTTGAGCACCAATTCGCGAGGATCCGCATCGACAGCCCTGGCGCCTTCACAGAATGGCAACTTGCCGGCGATCTCAGGTCCGAGCACCGCTGCAGCAAGCGTGGCTTCTTCGCTCCGGTCTCCGGGTATTTCTGCGCGAAGTTCCTCGACCAGCAGCTCGCCCGTTGCCGGATCTTCGAGTCTTGCCAATACCTGCTGGACGATCCGGAAGGGCGTCGGCGCGATACCTGTGCCCATGCCGGAGTGAACGCCTTCCTTGAGTACTTGTACCCGCAATGTGCCGGTGAGGTTGCCGCGCAAAGAAGTGGTGCACCATAACTGGTCGTAATTGCCGCACTCGGCGTCGAGGCACACAACCAGCGACGGCTTGCCGAGACGCTTGCCGAGCGCGGCCAGGTGGGCCGGCAGGTCTATGCTGCCGCTTTCTTCGGAGGCTTCGATGACGATGACGCAGCGCGGCAACGAAACCGATGCGCGCTGCAACGCCATGATTGCGCACAACGAACTGAACAGGGCATAGCCGTCATCCGCGCCGCCGCGCCCGTACAGGCGACCGCTGCGCATGACCGGCTCCCAGGGACCCAGGCCCGCGTTCCAGCCGGTAAATTCGGGTTGCTTGTCGAGATGGCCATAGAGCAGTACCACGTCGTCCCGCTGGCCGGGGATATCCACGAGGAGCAAGGGTGTCCTGCCCGGCAACTTTTGCACTTCAACCGTCATGCCAGGTACTTCCTGGGCCCGGCACCAACCGGCAAACAGTTCGACGGCCTTGTCCATATGGCCAAGCTGCGCCCAATCGGGAGCGAACAGCGGCGACTTGTTGGGTATGCGTATGTAGTCGGTCAGGACGGGGACGATGCTGCGATCCCAGCTATCGGCGATGAATTGGTCCATAAGTTGCCTAAATAACAATGAGTTGGCTAATAAACCGGAACTGACTCTAGCTCGCCAGCTGCGGCAGTCCGAATAGTTTACGCGCTGCCGCCGTACTCTGGGCGGCGAGCTGCTCGAGCGACTCACCGCGCGCAGCTGCGACAGTGGCGGCAACATGGGGAAGGAACATCGGCTCATTTCGGCGTGATTTCGGCCGCGGCACCAGATCGCGCGGCAGTAGATAGGGGGCGTCTGTTTCCAGGAGCAGGCGATCCGCGGGCACCAGTCGCACGACATCGTGCAGGTGGGTGCCACGGCGCTCGTCGCAGATCCAGCCTGTGATGCCGATATGCAGCCCAAGGTCGAGGTAGGCCCGCACTTCGACGAGGTCGCCGGTGAAACAGTGCGCAACGCCCTGCAGGGCGGCCGCTCCGCTCTCGCGCAGGACGCCCACGAAATCATCGTGTGCTTCGCGTTGATGCAGGAACAATGGTTTCCCGCAGCGTCCAGCAAGCTGCAGTTGCATTGCAAACGCACTGCGCTGGACGTCGCGCGGCGAGTAGTCGCGAAAGTAGTCGAGACCACACTCGCCACAAGCGACCACCTCAGCGTGCTGGCACAACCGTTCGAGCGCAATGAGTGCCTGGTCATCGAGATCTGTCGCGTGGTGTGGGTGTACGCCGGCAGTTGCAAAGAGTCGGCTCGGCGATGCCGCGGCAAGTTCGATGGCCTTGCTAGAGCCCTCGACTGTTGCACCGGTGACGATCATTTGCGAAACCCCACGTGCCAAAGCGCGCTCGAGCACCTGTTCGCGGTCGATGTCGAAGCTATCGTGAGTGAGATTGAGTCCGATATCGATGAATTCCATAGGACTGTACGAAGCTGCGGTCAGCAGGCAATCGATGCTTGGTAGACGTTCCTCAGCGCGGCAGTTGGCGGAGCAGCTCACAAAGACGGTCGACTTCCTCCTCCGGCTGGTTCCAGGAAACAACCAGTCGATACAGCATTGAGTCCTGTGCACCCCAGGGGTAGCAGGCCACACGCTGTTGCAGCTGTTGCGCCGCCGCGGCATCGAGTCGAAGGAATACTGAATTCGCCTCGACTGGCGCTGCGAGCAGGCCCTCGGCGCTGTCGCCAATTCGAGTGGCGAGCGCGTTCATGCGGCGCGCGTTCTCGAGCCATAGATCGTTCTCCAGCATTGCAATTAGCTGTGCCGAGACGTAGCGCATCTTGCTGAATAGTTGACCCGAACGTTTTCGTCGACGCTCGAAGTCGGCCACCAGGGCCGGGTCAAAGAACACGACGGCCTCGGCGAGCATCGCGCCGAGCTTGGTGAAGCCGAGAGACATGACGTCGACGCCGCAAGCCCAGCTGAGCCCGGCCGGTGTGGATCCGCTCGACGCCAGCGCGTTGGCGAAACGGGCGCCGTCCACGTGCACGAGGAGGCCTTCTCGGTGAGCGGAAGTTGCCAGGTCCCGAATCAAGCTGGCGGTGTAAACGGTGCCGAGCTCGGTTGATTGCGTCAGGCTCAAAACGGTAGGTCGCAATGCGTGCACGCTTGGATGTGCCGCGCGCATTTCATCCGCGAGCGCTCGTGGATCGATTCGCCCATGGGCGCCCGATACGGGCACGACGCGCGCGCCCGAGAAGAATTCGGGTGCGCCGCATTCGTCGACCAGCAGATGGGCCTCTTTGTGAGCCAGAATGCTGCCGTGCGGCGGGCAGACACTGGCGAGCGCGAGGGCATTGGCTGCAGTACCGGTGAGCACCGGGAACACCCTGACGTCGCGCTCGAAGAATCTGCTGAATTTCTCATCAAGCCCCGAGCTGATTTCATCCTCGCCATAGCTTGCGGCGCTTCCCGGGTTGGCGCGCAGGATGGCTTCCAGAATCGGCGGACAGATGCTGGCTGTGTTGTCACTGAGAAAATTCATGGTCACCTGGTCGATGATGGCTTGCCCCGGAACCCGATCGTATGGGCTGATATCATGCCACGAACAGCAATCTGCCTTGAGGTTCGGCGATGAGTCAATCCGAGCGCGGCCCGCCCACGAAGGTCGACCTGAGCGATGAGAATATTCACTGGGATCTCGGCGAGTCCCAGTCTTATGGCGAGTATCTTCACCTGGAGAAGATACTGACGGCGCAGGAACCCAATTCGCCGGAGCACGACGAAATGATGTTCATCGTCGTGCATCAGGCTTCGGAGCTTTGGATGAAGCTCCTGCTGCATGAGCTTGCGGGTGTGCGCCGGTGCGTGCAGAAAGACGATCTTGATCCATCATTCAAGATGCTGTCGCGAATCGCGCGGGTGCAGGACCAGTTGCTGGCGGCATGGGAGGTCTTGTCGACCATAACGCCATTCGAGTATTCGGCATTCCGCAACTCGCTCGGGCGCTCGTCGGGCTTCCAGTCCTACCAGTACCGGCTGCTTGAATTCACGCTGGGCAACAAGAATGGCCAGATGATCGCCGTGCACCAGCGTGATCCGAGGGCATATGCACTCCTCGAACAGGCATTGCGCTCACCCTCGTTGTACGACGATGTACTGCGGCTGCTGAGCCAACGTGGCTACGAGATCCCTGATGAATCCCTTGCAAGGGAATTCAGCGAAAGCTACGTTCCCAGCAAGAAGGTGGCAGCGGCCTGGTTGGCGGTTTATCACAATGCGGAAAAAGACTGGGACCTGTATGAACTCGCGGAAAAACTGATCAATCTCGATCACCGTTTTCAGCTTTGGCGGTTTCATCATTTGAAAACCGTCGAACGGGTCATTGGCTACAAGCCTGGCACGGGCGGCAGCGCCGGCGTGTCCTACCTGGCCAAGGCGCTCGAGCTCAAATTCTTCCCGGAGCTATGGCAGGTGCGGACGTCGATGTAGGCGCGCCCGTTGACGCCACCAACGATATCCGAGCAATGCGGCGAGCACAGCTGCGTACACCAGCGGTTCGCGAACGTCACGTTTGACTTGCCAGTAATAATGAAGGACGGCGAGCGTTGCTGCGGGATAAATCAATCGATGTAGCGCGAGCCATTTGCGTCCAAGCCTGCGCATCAGGCGGTCCGTCGATGTGATCGCCAAGGGAAGCATCATGGCGAGCGCCAGCACACCGACCGTAATGTAGGGCCGCTTGGCGATATCGGTCCCCAGTTGTGCCCAGTTGAATTCCAGGTCGAGCGAGGCATATGCAAGAAGATGCAAAAGCGCATAGCCGAAAGCGCTGAGTCCCAGTGTGCGCCGCAGTTGTACCAGCCAGGGTTTCCCGAGCAGTTGCTGCAGGGGTGACACCAATAGTGTCAAGCCAAGCAGATTCAGTGCAGTCTTGCCAAGCCGGTGTTCAATCTCGCGGACTGGATCGACGCCGAGTGAAGCCCAGGGCGCGTCGAATAGGCCGGCTGCAATGACCAGCAGTGGCAGCGAAACCGCCACGACGAGCAGAGTCTTGCCGATGCGAACTTTTGCGGAAGGCGGCATCGTGGCAGCAGCTGGATCCGTTGCAGAGCGTCAGAAGTTGCGCTGCAGGTTCATGCCCTTGTACAGATCCGCTACCAATTCGGCATAGCCATTGAACATCAACGTCGGCTGACGTGCCGCGAAGAAACCCGCGCCGATTCGTCGTTCGCTCGCCTGGCTCCAGCGCGGGTGGTCTACCTGCGGATTCACATTTGCGAAGAATCCATATTCGCTCGGCGCCGCGTCGTTCCAGCTCGTTCGCGGCCGGGTCTCGCTGAAGCGGATGCTGACTATCGATTTTATGCTCTTGAAACCGTATTTCCATGGTACGACCAGACGCAATGGCGCGCCGTTCTGGTTCGGCAACGGTTTGCCGTAAACGCCCGTTGCGAGCATGGTCAGCGGATGCATCGCTTCATCCATGCGCAGACCCTCCCGGTACGGCCAGTCGAGGATCGGTGCGCGCTGCCCTGGCATCTGTTTCGGATCGAATAGCGTTTCAAACGCAACATAGCGAGCCTTCGGTCCGGGATCGAGTTTGCGCAGGAGACTCGCGAGCGGAATGCCAACCCAGGGGATTACCATGGACCAGGCTTCGACGCAGCGAAACCGGTAGACGCGCTCTTCCTCGCCGATTCCGGCGAGCAGGTCATCGAGCGCAATACTGCCGTTCCTTGTAGCGCCACTCACGTTTACGTGCCAGGGTTTCGTGCGGAAACTCCCGGCCCGCTCGGCCGGATCGCTCTTGTCGGTGCCGAATTCGTAGAAATTGTTGTAAGTGGTGATTTGTTCGTAGGTGTTCGGCGCATCAGTAACGGAGTATTTCGCGTTACGTCGCGCCGCGGCGGATGCCACGCCCGGAGTCACCATGGTGGCGGCGGCCGCGCCGAGCGCGATTAGCGCCTGGCGGCGATTGTAGAAGACCTCTTCTGGCGTGATTTCGGAAGCGGGAATCAATGGAAACCGGTATGCGGGCATCGTCTTGCTCCTGTGCTGTTCACTAGACCGCTCCAGGGCCGGGAATGTTTCAAGATGCCCTCAGAACCAGCGCAGGTACTTGACCGTCGGTGGCAATGCGCCGCGCAGGTTGATTGCAAATGCGTTGTCGACCAGAAGCAGGTGAGGTAAATCGGAACGGCTGTTGCCATAGGCCCAGGATGCGCAGTCGGCGTGGGCCTCGAGCAACTCGCGCACCACGCGCGCCTTCTCTTCGCCTCGTCGGTTGGCGCTCAGCAACCGTCCTTCCAGGAGTTCGCCGCGCCAACTGACTTGTGTGCAGATGCAGTGACCAAAGCCCAGGCGCTCAGCAATTATCGGTACATACAGATCCGGGCTTGCCGACAACAGCACCATATGGGCACCGGTTTCGCGTTGTTTGCGGATTTCCTCGAGTGCAGGCGCGAGACAGCCGCTTGGCAAGAGGCGGTCGGCGAATCGCTCGGCATAGTCACGCAGCTCATCGCGACTCGCGCGACCGAGAATGCTGCGTATCAGGCTCGACTTGAGTCTCCCACGGTCGCGATCAAAACAGAATCGTGCTGCCGCCACCGCAACGAGGGGGAGGAAAACGACGCGCCCCGGTTTGCGCGCGAGCCAGCCCAGCAGGAAAGGTACCAGCGTGTCCCGCCGCGTGATCGTACCGTCCAGATCAAATACGACCAGTCGAGCATGGGGCCGCGCGCTCAAGGACTACTTCTTGCGTTTCGCTGCCTTTCGGGCGCGCGCCGCAGCGCGCGCCGGCTTCTTTGGTTTGTTCGGCTTGCGCTGCGACGTCGATCGTATGCGACTCCTGCCGGGCCGCGCCTTGCCTTTCCCCGTGGCCGTCCTGCGTGGCGTCTTGCGCACCGGCCGGGAAGTTTTCGCCTTGGGCTTTGCCCGCCGGCGCGGTTTCCCCGCCTGCGTGGGTTTGGCGGCCGTTGTCGCAATCTGCCGAAGGACATACTGCAGGATGCCGCCGTGGCGGAAGTAATCCTGCTCTTTCGGCGTGTCGATGCGTACGCGGGCCGTAAACGATTTTTTCGAACCGTCGGCGCTGGTGGCACTGACTTGCACCTGCCGGGCACGTCCGCCGTCGAGTCCGGCGATGGTGAAGGTCTCGTGGCCGGTCAGTCCGAGCGTGGCAGCGGACTGGCCATCGACAAATTGCAGCGGCAGCACGCCCATACCGATCAGATTGGAGCGGTGAATTCGTTCGAAGCTCTCGGCGATCACGGCGCGAACGCCAAGCAGCATCGTTCCCTTCGCGGCCCAGTCGCGGGAGGAGCCCGTGCCATACTCCTTGCCGCCAATGACGATCAGCGCGCGTTTTTCCGTGGCATAGCGCATGGCGGCATCGTAAATCGACATCTGCTCGCCGCTCGGCACATGCACGGTGACTCCGCCTTCGGTTCCGGGTGCCAGCAGATTGCGCAGGCGGATGTTCGCGAATGTACCGCGCATCATCACTTCATGGTTGCCGCGTCGCGCACCGTATGAATTGAAATCCGCCGGTTGCACGCCATGGTCCATCAGGTAACGCGCGGCCGGGCTCGATTTGGCGATGCTGCCGGCAGGCGAAATGTGATCAGTCGTCACCGAGTCGCCGAGCAGCGCAAGGACATGCGCATTGTCGATCGGTCGTTCGGACGGCAATCGCATGGTCATGCCGTCGAAGTAGGGGGGATTTCGCACATAGGTCGAAGCATCATCCCACTTGTAGATCTTGCCTTTCGGAATGCGGATAGCTCGCCAGCTTGCATCGCCCTTGAACACGCCCGCATAACTCCTGCGGAACATGCGCGAATCGATTGCGGCGCGCACCGTGTCCGCAACCAGCTGAGGTGACGGCCAGATATCGCGCAGGTAGACAGGTTCGCCGCTGCGATTGATGCCGAGAGGCTCCGAATCGAGATCGATATCCATGGTGCCGGCCAACGCGTAGGCAACGACCAATGGCGGTGATGTTAGGAAGTTCATCTTGACTTCCGGGTGCACTCGACCTTCGAAATTGCGATTGCCCGACAGTACGGAGCAGCCGATCACGTCCCCGGCGCGGACCGCCGAGGAGATTTCGGGTTTAAGCGGACCGGAATTGCCGATGCAGGTCGTGCAGCCGTAGCCGACCAGGTAGAAACCCACGCTGGCGAGGTCATCCAGAAGCCTCGCTTTGCGCAGGTAGTCCGTGACGACCTTGGAACCGGGCGCGAGGCTGGTCTTGACCCACGGCCGGGCGGTGAGGCCGGCACGCGCAGCATTGCGCGCGAGCAGTGCTGCGCCGATCATGACATAGGGGTTGCTGGTATTCGTGCAGCTCGTTATGGCGGCGATCAAAACCGCGCCGTCGTTCAGGCTGTACTGGCCTTGGGTAACCTCTGCGCGTCCTGTCGCCTGCGGATTCTTTCGCGAGCGCTCTTCACGCATCTTGCCGAGATGGGTGCGGTAGGCCGCCTTGGCGCCGCTGACTGGAATACGATCCTGCGGCCGCTTCGGGCCGGCAAGGCTTGGTTCGACCGTTGCAAGGTCGAGCCGCAGGACGTTCGTGTAGCGCGCCGGCCTCGCACCTTCCTCGCGCCACATGCCCTGGGCGCGGGCGTAGCTGCGGATTAGGTCGATCTGGTCGCGCGATCGCCCCGACAGCGCCAGGTAGCGCAGGGTTTCATCATCTATCGGGAAGATGGCGCAGGTGCTGCCAAATTCCGGGGACATGTTGGCAATCGTCGCGCGGTCCGCGAGCGGCAGATTGGCAAGGCCGTCGCCGAAGAACTCGACGAATTTCTCGACGACGCCGTGCTTGCGCAGCAGTTCCGTGACGGTCAGGACGAGATCGGTGGCGGTAGCGCCCGGACGGAGGCTGCCGACGAGCTCGACGCCGATTACCTGCGGAATGAGCATGGTCACGGGCTGGCCAAGCATGGCCGCCTCGGCTTCGATACCGCCGACCCCCCAGCCCAGCACACCGACACCGTTGATCATGGTCGTGTGCGAGTCTGTGCCGACGACCGTATCCGGATAGGCTTGGGCTCCGTTGTCTGCGAACACAACACGTGCGAGATATTCAAGGTTTACTTGATGCACGATGCCCGTATTTGGTGGCACGACCTTGAAATTCTTGAATGCCGACTGGCCCCAACGCAGAAACGCGTAACGTTCGGCATTTCGTTCGAATTCGATCCTGGTGTTGGACGATAGCGCCTGCGCATTGCCGTAATTGTCGACCTGTACGGAGTGATCGATGACCAGTTCGGCGGGCGCAAGTGGATTGACGCGCTCGGCGTTGCCGCCCAGCCGCTGCACTGCCTCGCGCATCGCCGCAAGATCAACCACGCAAGGCACGCCAGTGAAGTCCTGCATGATGACGCGCGCGGGTGTGAACGAAATCTCGTGATGCGGTGTCGCGTTGGGGTCCCAATTGAGTACGGCATCGATGTCGCTGCGCCGCACGTTCACGCCGTCTTCAAACCTCAAGAGATTCTCGAGCAGAATCTTCAACGAGTAAGGCAGAGCCGCGACCTTGGCGGCGGGCAACTTGTCAAAGCTGAAGATTTCGTATTGCTTCTTGCCGACCTTGAGTTTGCGGCTAAATTGCGAGCGTTTGGTCATGTATCCTCCGCAGCGCTGCGCGACCGTCGCTGCAGCGCGCAAATTATAACGGCAGCGGACGGGATAATTTAACCGTTGATGGCGCTGGCCACGGGGTTCACACCACTGTCTATGGCGGCGTGCGCGATGACCGCCGAGCCCAGGCAGCGGCTGCCGGTGTAGAACACTGCGTACTGGCCGGGGGTAATGGCTCGTTGGGCGACGTCGAAGTCGACCCGCAGCGACCCATCGCCCGCGCTTTGTACCATGGCGGCCTGATCGGACTGGCGGTAACGGATCTTTGCCTGCAAGCGCCCGGGCAATTCGGGTCCAGCGCCGAGCCAGTGTGCTGGTCCGGTCAGGAGAGTCCTGCCAAACAGGCGGGGATGAGTGCTGCCTTGCACGACCAGCAGGGCGTTTCGCGCCGGGTCCTTGCCCGCGACATACCAGGGCAGGCCGTCGTTGCCGCGTCGCCCGCCAATGCCGAGGCCGCCCCTTTGGCCGACGGTATAGAACGCCAATCCACAGTGCTCACCAAGGATCGAGCCGTGCTCATCGACAATCGGTCCCGGTTCGCTCGCGATAAACCGGCCGAGGAATTCGCGAAAAGGTCTCTCGCCGATAAAACAGATGCCGGTACTGTCGGGTTTATCGTGCACGAGGAGACCGGCGTCGCGGGCCATTTCACGGACCCGCCGCTTGTGCAGGTCGCCCAGGGGAAATAGACAATGCTCGAGCTGTGAAGGGGACACGGTTGCCAGGAAGTAGCTCTGGTCCTTGTTGCCGTCCCGGCCCTTGTGCAGATCCATGCCGCGATCGCTCGGAACGAGGCGTGCGTAATGACCGGTGGCAAATCGGTCGGCCCCCAGGCGACGGGCATGCTCGAGGCACAGGTCGAATTTCACGTACTGGTTGCAAAGTAGATCCGGATTGGGCGTTAGCCCCGAGCGATATGCATCGAGGAAGCGTGAGAATACCCGCTCACGATACTCGGCCGAGAAATCGACTCGGTGCAGAATCAGGCCGAGACTGTGCGCAATCGCCCGGGCATCCTGGAAATCGGCGGCGGCCGTGCAGTAGGCGTCATCGTCTGGCCAGTTGTCCATGAACAGGCCCTCGACTTCGTGGCCTGCCTGCTTCAGGAGCAATGCGGCCACGGCAGAATCGACTCCGCCGGACAGACCCACGATGACGCGCATGGAAGTATTGTAGATCGTCGATCGGCAAAGGCCCAATCGGCCCGCCGCCTTCAATTCACGGTGCGTAGCAGGTTGCCCGCGGCAGCGGCCAGCCGCTCGCCCTGCAAGATGCAGGACGCGTCGCCATCGCCCGTCAGATCGCTGATGGCCGCCAGCGGGTAGCGCTGGCCACGAACATAATCATCGACGCAGCGCAGGACCAGAGGACTGCGCAATTCGCTTGCGCGCATCAACATGTCCTCGCGCGCCATCCAGAGACTGCGCACGATGCCGCGATCGAGCCTGCGGTGTGGATCATGCGCGTCGATTGTTCCGGTAAATGCGATGCGCAGGTAGCTGCGGCTGGAGTGCGGCTTGCGCCACAGGTAAAGGCCAAGCAGGTCAGCAGGAGTCAGCCGCCAGGCCGATTCTTCGAGCGTTTCGCGAATGACTGCCTGGATCAGGCTTTCATTGGCTTCAACGTGGCCCGCGGGCTGATTGAGTACCAGCGCGCCGCGGATTCGTTCCTCGACCATCAGGAATTGTCCCTGCCGTTCGACTACGGCAGCGACAGTCAGGTCCATGCCGCCCTTCGAACGCATCGCGAGCTCTCATACGCGCATGGCGTAGCGCGTATCTTCCGCAACCGTCGTTGCCCAGAGTGTATCGAATTCCGTCAGATGATGACGCGCCACTGCGGGAGCATTCAAACTGGCGACGCCGTCCCAGGATTTGGCGCGCGGCCGATACGCGATCGCGCGATCATCGGCAATGATATACGTGGCGTGATCGCCAACACCGGGAGGTTCGATCGGTCGGATGTCGATATAGCTCGTCAAGCGGCGGCTCATCGCCATGAAACGATGGCGATCACGAATGCTCTGTGGCGAATCGGTGATCAGCACGCGTACCTTGGCAAAGCGACGCGCCAACACGAATCTCTTGATGATCTCCAGGAACGGTGACTGTTCGTAGAGCTCCGGCTCTAAATTGCGCGTGTAGATCGACATCAGGCGCTGCGCCGTCTCGGCGACCTTGCACACTGCGATTCGCGTTTCTTCCAGGGAAGAAAGAATGTCGACAGTCGCCGCCGTATCGTCCGTATCTTGCCTCGCGGCAGGCGCGGTCGCGACGGAGGTCAGCAATCCCAGCTCGAATTCCCCGGTACTGGTCATAATCCCTGGTCGTTTTTGCGGCTTCGGTCAGCCGTAGCGGGGATGTTAAGGAAATGCGGGGCGCTGGCCGCGCCGAGCCGGTCACGTTTCCAGGGTGAATTTGACAGTTCGGCTGCAGCAAATGCGCGCCAGGTCGCAGTTCTCAGGCCTGCTGACTACTCCCGCAGGACAAGGCCAGCTGCCGGGCGAGGCCGGTATAACCCTCCGGTTGCAAGGCCAGCAGTCGTTCGCGGGCGTCGGCTGACAGGGGCAAGCTGCCGACGAACTCATGCAATTGTTCTATCGAGATCGGGCGACCGCGTGTGAATTTCTTCAGCAATTCGTAGCCGTCTGCGATGCCCTCAGCTCGAAGCACCATCTGCACGGCTTCGCCGAGCACCTCGATCGTTACTGTCAGTTCGGCCGTCATGCGAGCCCGGTTCACAGAGACTTTGCCCAGGCCGCGCAGCAGCGCCTGCTGGGCTACCAGGCTGTGACCAAGCGCTACGCCAATGTTGCGAAGCACAGTCGAATCGGTCAGATCCCGTTGCCAGCGCGAGACCGGCAGCTTGTCGGCGAAGTGGCGAAGCAGCGCATTGGCAACGCCGATATTTCCCTCGGCATTTTCGAAATCGATTGGATTGACCTTGTGCGGCATGGTCGAAGAGCCTACTTCTCCGTCGATCGCGCGCTGGTGCAGGTAGCCGAGTGAAATATATCCCCACATATCGCGAGCGAAGTCGAGCAGGACAATGTTGATCCCGCATAATGCATCGCAATAGGCACCAATCCAGTCGTGCGGTTCGATCTGCGTAGTCAACATGTTGGGCTCGAGCCCGAGTTCCGCAACGAAGCGCGCACTCACGTTGGGCCAGTCGATGTCCGGCCGTGCGACAATGTGCGCGTTGAAGTTGCCGACGGCGCCGTTCCACTTTCCGCGTGCCGTGACGCCCTGCCAACGAAGCAGCGTCCAGTCCAGGCGCGCGGCGATATTCGCCATTTCCTTGCCGAATGTCGTTGGACTGGCTGCCTGGCCGTGGGTTCTGGCGAGCATCGCGGTATCCGCGTATTCGCCCGCCATTTGCTTCAGTAGCTTGCCGATGCGAGAAATTTGCACCGCCAGGAGTTCGCGTGCGTCGTCGAGCAGCAGCGCATAGCTTACGTTGTTGATGTCCTCGGACGTGCAGCCGAAGTGCACCAGTTCGAGAAGTGCGTTGCTGGCTCCGACGCTCTGCAGCTGTTCGCGTATGTAGTACTCCACAGCCTTGACGTCGTGGTTCGTGCGTTGCTCGAGCCGCTTGACGCGCAAAGGTGCATCGGCAGGTGGCTCCCTGTCGAGTCGCTCCAGTTCGGCTGCGACGGCGGCAGGCAGCTCGACAGCGCCTGCAGCGCGCAACTCGCGAAGCAGGAAGCGAAGCCAGCGTGCCTCCACCTGGATGCGCCTGGTGATCAAGGCCGCTTCGCAGACCAGCGGGCGTAATCCGGAAACGCTGGCCGCGTAGCGACCGTCGAGTGGTGATATCGACTGCAGGGCCGCATCGCTCGGGCCAGGGATCGTCATCGTCGTAGCTCGTTAAGCTGTTAGAATACGCATTCTAGCCTGTCGCGATCTGCCGCGGAGTCCCTCAGCAAATGCCGGCCGAGCTTTTTCGCAGCGAGCATGACAGCCTGGGTTCGGTCGAGATTCCGGCGGATGCGCTTTGGGGACCGCAGACCCAGCGGGCGGTCGGCAATTTTCAGATCAGTGGGCTCAGGATGCCGCCGGAATTCATTCGCGCCCTTGCCCTCATCAAGCGCGCTGCGGCGCACTGCAATGCCGATCTTGGGCTCCTCGATCGCGACCGTGCTGGCGCGATCGCCGAGGCCGCGCATCAGGTCGCGAGCGGCGGGCACGACGAGCAGTTTCCCGTCGATGTATTCCAGACTGGGTCCGGTACCTCGACGAACATGAATGTCAACGAAGTAATCGCCCGGCTCGCGGGCGCCCACACACCTTTACCGGTACATCCGAACGATCACGTCAACCTGTGCCAGAGCAGCAACGATGTGATTCCGACAGCCATTCATCTTGCTTCGCTGGATGGCCTGCGCGGGCAGCTTGCGCCGGCATGCATGGCACTGGTGGAAAGCTGCCTTGCGCGAGAATCGGATATCGGCGAAATCGCCAAGACCGGCCGCACCCACCTGATGGATGCGATGCCGCTCACTCTTGGCCAGGAAATTTCCGGTTGGCGCGGCCTGGTGGAAAACGCGCTGCAGCGACTCGACGCCGTGCAGGCGCGGCTGCTCGAAGTGCCGCTCGGTGGTACGGCGGTGGGTACGGGTGTCAACGCGCACGCACAATTCGCTGATCATTGCTGCGCGCTGCTGGCGACGGAGACCGGGTTCAGGCTCACGCCTTCGTCAAACCGCTTCGCCATCATGTCCGGCATGGACGCTGCAGTCGATCTGTCTTCGCAATTGCGTCAACTCGCCCTGGCGCTTCACAAGATAGCGAACGATCTGCGTTGGATGAATTCCGGACCCAATGCCGGCCTCGCCGAAATCCGACTTCCGGCGCTGCAACCGGGCTCCAGCATCATGCCGGGCAAGATCAATCCGGTCATACCCGAGGCTGTCATGATGGCTTGTACGCAGGTCGTCGGACTCGACCTGGCCTGCGCGATGGCCGGTCAGTCCGGCAATTTCCAGTTGAACACAATGCTCCCGCTGATCGCACACAATCTATTGTCGTGCATCCGCTTGCTGACAGGAGCCGCGCGTTCGCTGGCGCGGGACGCGATAGCGGGATTTGCGCCCGACGCCGAGCACATCGCGCAACCACTTGCAGCGAATCCCGTGTTGGTCACCGCTCTGGTGCCTCTGATCGGCTATGAGAAGGCGGCAGCTATCGCGCAACGGGCATTCGCGGAACATCGCAGCATCGCGGAAGTAGCGGCGCAGATGAGCGGCATCGAACCGAAGCGGCTTGCCAGGCTTCTCGATCCGTTGCGGCTCACCAGGGGCGGGCTGAACGAATCCGATGACGACTGAAGTCGACGTCGATGCCGGACTCGCGTCCGCAGCGCAACGCGATCGGATTGTCAGGCGACTGAAGTCCCCGGCTGCATCCAGCAGGGGGGCGGTAGTCTACTATCGCGGCAAACCTGTCCCGGCGGACCAGCAACTGCCTGCAACGATGCCCGCCACGCTGCAGCCTGCTGCCGTGCTCGTGCCGCTCATCGATCATATGCAAGGTCTGACGTTGTTGCTGACGGAGCGAGCCGGTCATCTGCGCCGCCATGCCGGCCAGGTGAGCTTTCCCGGCGGTCGAATCGAGGCTGGCGATGCCGATGCGGCTGGTGCAGCACTGCGCGAAGCGGAGGAGGAGATTGGCTTGGCCAGAAGCCATGTCGACGTGCTCGGCGTGCTGCCGGATCATCTCATTTTCTCGGGTTATCGGGTCACTCCGGTAGTGGGCCTGGTGCGCCCGGATTTTTCATTGCAAATCGACAGTTCCGAGGTGAGCTCCGTGTTCGAATTGCCCCTCGTGTACGCCATCGACAGGCGCAACTATGTCGCGCAGCGACGCTACCACGATGGCGTGCCCTACGATTTGCTCGACCTGCACTATGAGAATCGGCTTATCTGGGGCGCGACGGCCGGCATCGTCTTGACGCTGGCGCAGTTGCTGCTGGGTGCCGAGGCGCAACAGACATGAGTCGGCTTGCTGCCATCGACCGGTTGCGCGAAGTCATGATTGCGCTGCGCGATCCGGTGCGCGGTTGTCCATGGGATCGGGTGCAGACTTTCGCGAGCATCGTGCCACACACCATCGAAGAAGCTTATGAGCTAGAAGCGGCGATTTGCGGCGCACAGAGCAGTGATATTCGCGACGAATTGGGTGATCTGCTGTTCCAGGTCGTTTTTCTAGCGCGTATCGCGGAAGAACGCGGGCAATTCGATTTCGATGATGTGGCGAATGCCATTGCTGACAAGCTCGTGCGACGGCATCCGCATGTTTTTGCGCCGCAGGATCATGCCGCCGATGAGATCGCGCCTGCCGACTGGGACGCCATCAAGGCGCAGGAGCGATCAGCTAAAGGACATACGAGTACTCTCGATGACATACCGCAGGCGCTGCCAGCCCTGGCGCGCGCAGCCAAACTCGGCAGGCGTGCCGCCCGCGTCGGATTCGACTGGCCGGACGCGAAGGCCGTGCGATGCAAGGTAGCCGAGGAACTCGATGAGGCGGACGCGGCGTTGGCGCACGGTGAGGGCCGGGAACGATTTGCCGAAGAGTTTGGCGACCTGCTTTTCTCGCTGGTCAACTGGGCGCGCCACGTCGGCATTGATCCGGAGGTGGCATTGCGAGCTGCGAACCATAAATTCGCCACCCGATTCCGCGCGATGGAGGAGGCCGCCGCGCTCGACCAGGTTCCCTTCGCCGGTGCCGGGAGCGATGAATGGGAACGGCGTTGGCAGCATGCAAAGTCCCGTTTTTAAAGGGAATTTTTCCGTGGTGCGGCATTCAGTAGGCGTTCATTGATGGCGCAATACCATGGCAGCGAGTCTCGAATCAGCCCGTATGGTCGTGGCATGTGGGACTCGATGAGCTTCGAAGGAGGCGTTATGGCGAGCAGGATATTTGCAGGAACGATCGCTGCCGGACTTGTCATCTCGGCACAGGTTGCCGTGGCTGGACCCGACCGGGGCTGGCACGGCGAGCGATACGGCGAAGCGCCGGCATATGAATACGCCGACGTCATCGACGTCGAGCCGATGCTGCGCCAGGTGAGGGTCAGCGTGCCAGTGCGCGAATGTTACGAGGAGACGCGCTACGAGGATCGCTATGCACGTCGAGGCGATCCGCGACGCCCGGGCACCGCTGGCGCAATGATCCTGGGTGGCATCGTGGGCGCGGCGATTGGCAATCAGATCGGTCGCGGCGACGGTCGGCGAACTGCAACCGTAGCCGGTGCCATCATCGGCTCTGCCCTTGGCCATGATGCCGGTGAGCGCGCGCGGGCGAACGATCCGCGTTACGGCAATGCGGACCACCGTCGCGACGAGCCGTACACGGTGGAGCGTTGCGATACCCGCTATCGCGAGGAAGTCGAAGAGCGCGTCGAGGGCTATCGCGTGACCTACGAATATGCTGGCAGACGCTACACGACACGCTTGCCCTATGACCCGGGCAAGCAGATACGTGTCCGGGTCGACGTGGAGCCGGACGACTATCGATGAATGCACGGTGCGCGGGCGCGGTGTGCGCCCGCGCACTGTTTGCGCCCAGGGACAGACGCTAGAATTCGATCCAATGCGGAAATTGCTCATGGCTTTGCTGTTGATTCCCGGCCTGGTCCTGGCTCAGGTGGCATGGGCGCGAACCCAGTATTTCGGGGACGAGCTGTCGCGGGCAGTCGCCCGGTATGACAAGGGTGCGGGCATATCGATCGATGATGCCGTGAAGATGGTCGAAAAAATGTTCAAGGCCCGTGTCGTACGAGCGGACGTTTCGGAAGAGGGCGGCCGCAAGGTGTATGTCCTGCGGCTGTTGTCGGACAAGGGGCGGGTGTGGTCGGTAACGGTTGACGCCGACACCGGCGAACTGCGCTGAGTTGATCGCGGGAGACCAATCGTGCGAGTGCTGGTGATCGAAGACGAGGAATTGTTGCGCGAACAGTTGCGTTTGCGGCTTGCCGATGCCGGTTTCAGTGTCGATGTTGCAGCCGACGGCGAGGAAGGGCTTTATGCCGGCAGGGAGTACCCAATCGATGTCGCGGTCATCGACATTGGACTGCCGAAACTCTCCGGGTTGGATGTAATCCGCAAGTTGCGCAGCGAAAAAAAAGCCTTTCCCATCCTCATCCTGACGGCGCGTGATCGTTGGCAGGACAAGGTCGCCGGGCTTGACGCGGGCGCCGACGACTACGTTGCCAAGCCGTTTCAGTTCGAGGAGGTGCTCGCGCGAGTCCAGGCGCTGCTGCGACGTTCCGGCGGATGGTCATCGCCGCAACTGGAATGCGGACCCATCGCTCTCGATACACGAGCGCAGACCGTCGCCGTGTCGGGTCGGCCAGTTGAGTTGACGACTTTCGAGTACCGGTTGCTCGAGCATCTGATGCTGCGTGCAGGCGATGTCATATCGAAGGCGGATCTGACCGAGCGCCTTTATGAGCAGGACTTCGAGCGCGACAGCAATGTCATCGAAGTCCTGATCGGCCGCCTGCGGCGGAAGCTCGATCCAGAGGAGTCGTTGAAGCCAATCGAGACTCTGCGCGGCCGCGGCTATCGGTTGGCGCTGGCGCGCAGCTGATCAGTGTCCGCTGATTCAGCTCCGTCGCTGACTCGCCGTCTGCTCCTGTCGGTCAGTGTCGTTCTGATCCTGTTTTTCGGACTGACAATCCTCATTCTTGACGCGATGTTCCGCGATCTGTCGGAGCGCTCGCTACGTGAATTGCTGGATGCGCAGATGCTGGCATTGATAGCCGCAATTGAACCCGCTGCGGATGGCCGGGTCTCGAGCGCGGCCCGGCTGCCGGACTCGCGGCTCGATACGCCGGGTTCGGGTTTGTTCGCGGAGATTCGCACGGTCAAAGGCGAATCGTTATGGCGCTCCGCGTCGACTGCAGGCTCGTTCGTCGACTTCGGGCGGCTGGGCGAGGATCAGCGGGACTCTTTCCACTACACGACGACACCGACCCGCGGTCGGCTTGCGATAGCCAGTCGGTTGATAAGCTGGGAGACCGCCGATGGCGCCCTGCAGAAACTGCAGTTCAGCGTGGCGAGCGATCTGCAGCCCTACGATGCGCAATTGCGCAGTTTCCGCAGCCGTCTGTTCGGTTGGTTCGTTGCAATGACTCTGTTGCTGTTGTTCGCGATCGCGGTGCTGTTGCGCGGTCAATTGCGGCCGTTGCGCCGTCTCGAGCAGCAGATACGAGAAATCGAACATGGCGATCGCGAAGCCCTGAGCGGAATCTATCCGAGTGAGTTGCAGGGCGTTACCAGCAACCTCAATGCCTTGCTTGCGGCGGAGCGCAGACGCATCGCCCGTTATCGCGATACGCTCGGCAACCTCGCTCACAGTCTCAAAACGCCATTGTCGGTTATTCGATCCGCGACGGACGGCGCGCAATCGCGCGACGCAATCGTGATCAATGAGCAGGTCGATCGCATGCGCGACATCGTCGAGCACCAGCTGTCGCGTGCAGCAGCCAGTGGCGGCGCAACCGTGGGGCAGGCGCCGGTCCCGGTCCGTGCAATAGTCGCCGAGCTTCGAAACGCGATGCTGCGTGTCTACGGAAGCAGCAAGGACCTTTCGATCAGTGTCGACGTGCCGGCCGATCTCGCCTTCATTGGCGATCGCGCGGATTTCATGGAACTGATGGGTAATCTTCTCGACAACGCGTGCAAATGGTGCCGCAGCACGGTCCGTGTCCGTGCGCAGTTGAGTAGTGCCGAAGCGCCGGCGCACGCTCTGCTGTTGATGGTCGAGGATGACGGCGCGGGTATCGCGAGCGGCGCGCGGGAGTCGGTGATGATGCGTGGCGTACGTGCTGACGAACGGGCGCCGGGCCACGGACTCGGTCTCGCCATGGTTCGTGACACCGTTGACCTATATGGCGGCGAAATTTCGATTGCCGACTCGCAACTCGGCGGTGCTTGTGTTCGTGTACTGCTGCCGGGCCGGATCCAGGCGACCCGGCGGCCTGCGCCGTTCACCCCAGGTCAAACTTGATTCCCTGCGCAAGCGGCAGTTCGCACGAGTAGTTGATCGTATTGGTCTGGCGACGCATGTAATTGCGCCAGGCATCGGAACCCGATTCCCGGCCCCCGCCCGTATCCTTCTCTCCGCCGAACGCGCCTCCGATTTCGGCGCCTGACGTACCGATGTTGATATTGGCGATGCCGCAGTCGCTGCCATTGGCCGAGAGAAAATGTTCGGCGTTTCGCAAATTGGTCGTGAAAAGTGCTGACGACAGGCCATGTGCGCTCGCATTCTGCAAGCCGATCGCCTCTTCCAGCTTGTCGTAGGGGATCACGTACAGCAGTGGCCCAAAGGTTTCGGTCTGTACGATCTCCCACTCGTTCTTCGCGCTGGCGATCGCCGGTGAGACGAAATTGCCCGGGCCGTCGAGCTGCGTGCCGCCGCACAAGAGTCTGCCGCCGGCTGCCTGCACGGCAGATACGGCCTGCAGGTAATTCCGTACCGCAGGCTCATCGATAAGCGGGCCCATCAGTACTCCAGTCTCCAGAGGATTGCCGATGCGCACCTGCTTGTAGGCGGCCACGAGGCGCTTGCACAGTTCTTCTTCGCGACTGCGGTGCACCAGGACGCGACGCGTCGATGTGCAGCGCTGCCCCGCCGTACCGACAGCGCCAAATACGATCGCTGGCACGGCGAGCGCCAGGTCCGCAGTCTCGTCCACGATGATCGCGTTGTTGCCGCCGAGCTCGAGGAGGCTTCGCCCCAGGCGTGCAGCAACGCGTTCGCCGACCCGGCGACCCACTCGGGTCGAACCGGTGAATGAGACCAGTGCGACCCGCGGGTCGTCGACAAAGCGCGACGCAAGCTCAGTCCCGCCGTCGATGAACATCTGGAATATTGCCGGCAGTGACAGTTCGCGCATGACCTGGTTGCAGATTCGCTGCACTGCTATGGCCGTCAGTGGGGTCTTGGGTGAGGGTTTCCATATGCAGGCATTGCCGCAGATCGCAGCCAATGCGGCATTCCATGCCCACACGGCTACCGGAAAATTGAACGCGGAAATAATGCCGACGATACCGAGCGGGTGCCATTGCTCGTACATGCGATGCTGCGCACGTTCGGAGTGCATGGTGAGCCCGTAGAGCATCCGCGACTGACCGACCGCGAAATCGGCGATGTCGATCATCTCCTGCACTTCACCAAGTCCCTCAGCGAGGATCTTGCCGTTTTCCATTGTTACGAGCGCACCGAGGTCCGCTTTGTGTTTGCGCAGATGCTCGCCCAATACCCTGATAGCATCGCCTCGCTTCGGGGCCGGGACCGCGCGCCAGGTTCGAGCCGCGGCGACGGCTTGTCCGAGTATGCGATCGTAGTCGCTGGCTTTGGCGGGTACCACGGTCGCGATGCGTTGCCCGGTCGCCGGATTGCGCACTTCGATCCCATCGCCTGCCTGGTCCCGTGGCCACTCGCCGATGCCGGAGCAGGCGCCGGGATTGACGTCCTCGATACCGAGGCGCGCGAGTACGCCCGCCGCATTCGCGATTGGACCATTGATCTTGCTCATGTTGCACCTCTCGCCGTGCGGCGCTGGCGGCCACCCTTGCCGCCCGCGACCAGATCAGCCGATACGTCCTTGCTTCCGCCCGGCGCGTAATAGCGTCCGAATCGATTGCCGAGGATGTCGCCCAGGCGAAACGTCTCCTGTGTGATGAATCCCTGGAAGCGATTCCCGGATTCGACGACCAGATCTACAACAGCGCAAATACCTGCTGCGGTTGTCACCTGTATGGCAGACCACAATCGACCCGCAATGACCTGGGGATAGATCTTGCTGACGTAATTCTCCTCGCGCAATTCACCGTCCTGGTGGCCCGCGACCGACACATATATGACCACCACATCCTGCAGGGTTGTGGGCACGGCATTCTCCAGGATGCGCTTCAAGGTCGCGCGGTCATGCCTCAGCTTGAGGTCATTCAGCAGCAGCCGCATCTGTTGGCAGTGACCGGGATAACGCATGGTCTTGTAGTCCATGGTCTCACAGCGTGCTCCGAAGGTTTCGCCGAGGGAGCCGAGTCCGCCCGACGTATTGAACGCTTCGTAGCGTGTGCCGTCGATTTCAATTTCTTCCATTCCTTCGAGCGGCGGCAGCTCAACTTGCTTGCCGTCAAGGATTGCGACGCAGGGGTTGCAGTATTCGTTGATGAGGCCGTCTGTCGACCACGTGAGCGAGTATTGCAGCGCATTACTCGGATGCTGCGGCAATGCGCCGACACGCAACTTGACGCTGACCCAGTCATCGAAGTGTGTCATCAGTTCATGTGCCGCGATGCTGATGAAGCCAGGTGCCAGTCCACACTGTGGCACGAACGCCTGGCGAGATCCCTGCGCGTGTTCGCGCACCGCCTTGGTGACCGCAACATCTTCGGTGAGATCGAAGTAGTGCATGCCACGCTCGCGTGCGAGCTTCGCTACCAGCGGATTGCAGTAGTAGGGGAGGCTCGAAATAACGGCCGCATGCGAATTCTTCACGAAATAGGCTCGCAGCGCCGTCTCGTCGGTAGCGTCCAATTGGGCAGCGTGTATGGTGTCCAGGCCGTGGGCATTGGCAACCGAGCGTGCGGCGTCTGCGGCCATGTCCGCCAGCGTCACGCGGTAGGCTCCCGACTGGCCGAGCAGGCCCGAGATCAGGGCGCCAATCTTGCCGGCACCGAGTATGAGTACGTCGTGCATATATCACCGCATCCGGAAAAGCCGCGCATTCTGCCCGAGAAGCGCCGGCGCTGCCACTGCGGCGGCTCGGAGGTAATAGGCGCAAGATATTGTTTTACAAAAGAGTTATTGCTGGTTAGGATCCGTTCCGATGACCCGAAATACCAATCATTCCGAGTGGCACCCGGCCAGCTGGCAGGCGCGCGTGGCTCTTCAGCAACCGCGGTACGCCGACCCGGATGCGCTGCAGGCCGTCGTCGGGGCACTGTCCCGGTTGCCACCGCTGGTCGTCAGTTGGGAGGTTGAGAACCTGCGCCGGGAGATCGCTGCCGCGCAGCGTGGCGAGCGCTTCGTCCTGCACGGGGGCGACTGCGCCGAGACGCTCGAGGACTGCGAATCCGACGTCATCGTGCGCAAGTTGAAGATACTCCTGCAGATGAGCCTCGTGCTGATGCAGTCCGGCCGCTGCCCGGTCGTGCGCATTGCGCGCATCGCCGGGCAATACGCAAAGCCGCGATCGGCAGAGACCGAAACCCGCGACGGACTGACCCTGCCGGCGTTTCGCGGCGCGATCGTCAACCGCGCTCCTTTCGATGCAGCGTCGCGTGAACCTGATCCGCAATTGTTGCTGCGTGGTTATGAGCGCGCGGCACTCACCCTGAATTTCATTCGCGCACTCATCGACGGTGGCTTCGCCGACCTTCATCACCCGGAGTACTGGGACCTCGGTTTCGTATCGCACTCCGAGCAACGAATCGAGTACCAGAAGATCGTCGCGGCCATCGCCGATAGCCTGGAATTCCTGGAGTCGGTCACGCGCAAGCAGGTGCATGAGACAGCGCGCGCGGAGTTCTTTGCGAGCCATGAGGGCTTGTTGCTCCATTACGAGCAGGCACAAACGCGCTTCAATGCGCGCGGCAAGTGCTGGTACAACCTTTCCACGCATCTGCCGTGGATTGGGATGCGCACCGCACAACTCGGCGGCGCGCACGTCGAATATTTTCGCGGTATTGCCAATCCAATCGCGGTCAAAGTCGGCTCGGCAATGGATGCCGAGTGGCTGCAGCAGCTCGTGACGGTGCTCAATCCAAACAACGTACCGGGTCGACTCACGTTGATTCATCGCTATGGCGCGGGCCAGATCGCAGACAATCTCCCGGCTGCCATCGAAGCCGTGCGTGCCACCGGGCAGACAGTGCTCTGGGTCTGCGATCCGATGCACGGCAATACCGAAACGACAGCCGGTGGTTACAAGACCCGGCGATTCCAGAACATCCTGAGTGAGCTCGAGCAGGCGTTCGAAATCCACCGCGCGTGCGGATCGCGGCTGGGCGGGGTGCATATCGAGCTGACGGGGGATGACGTTACCGAGTGCACGGGAGGTGCGCGCGGGCTTTCGGACGCCGATCTCAAACGCGCCTATCGTTCCACCGTGGACCCTCGGCTTAACTACGAGCAGGCCCTGGAGCTCGCCCTGCGAATTGGTCGCCATTTGCGAGAAACCGCTCCGGGTCGATCCGCAGCATACGACTGACAATCACTGCGCGACGAATCGCCGCCCGGCGCGGGCGTCAGCGTGCGCTCGTGTACAATTTCGCGATGCATTACGATCACATCAAGGTGCCCGAGAAGGGCGAGCGGATCGTCGTCAGGCCGGATGGCGACCTCAGCGTTCCCGCGAGCCCGATCATTCCATTCATCGAAGGCGACGGCATCGGCATCGATGTTACCCCGGCAATGCATGCGGTGGTCGATGCAGCCATGGCGCGTGCCTACAGTGGATCACGCAAGATCCACTGGATGGAGATTTACGCAGGCGAGAAGGCCAACAGGATCTATGGCAGCTGGTTCCCCACCGAAACCCTGCAGGCGCTTCGTGAATTTGTCGTCTCGATCAAGGGTCCGCTGACGACGCCCGTAGGGGAGGGAATACGATCGCTCAACGTTGCCATGCGCCAGGAGCTCGATCTATACGCCTGTGTCCGGCCTATTCGCTATTTTCCCGGTGTATCGAGTCCGATGCAGGATGCAAGCCAGACCGACATGGTGGTTTTTCGCGAGAATACTGAAGACATCTATGCGGGTATCGAGTACCCGGCCGGTTCGGTCAAGGTGCAGAAGCTGATCAACTTTCTGCGCGATGAGCTGGGTGCCACCCAGATCCGGTTTCCAGGAAGTTCGGGGATTGGCATCAAGCCCGTCTCGAAGGAGGGCAGTCAGCGCCTCATACGCAAGGCGATCCAGTATGCGGTGGATAACGATCGCGTATCCGTGACCCTTGTGCACAAGGGCAATATCATGAAATACACCGAAGGTGCGTTTCGCAACTGGGGTTACCAGCTCGCCAAGGACGAGTTCGGTGCCGAGCCGCTCGATGGCGGACCGTGGTTGCAGTTCATGAATTCGCGCACCAATCGGCCGATCGTCGTCAAGGACGTCATCGCCGACAATTTTCTGCAGCAGGTTCTGTTGCGACCGGAAGAGTATGACGTCATCGCAACCTTGAACCTGAACGGCGATTACATATCCGACGCTCTTGCCGCCCAGGTTGGCGGTATTGGCATCGCCCCGGGCGGCAATATCGGGCATGGGATCGCCGTTTTCGAGGCGACGCATGGCACGGCGCCTGGCTTTGCCGGCAAGGATCGGGTGAACCCTGGTTCGCTGATTCTTTCCGCCGAAATGATGCTCCGCTACCTTGGCATGACGGAGGCGGCGGATCTGATCGTCAAGGGTGTTGCCAACACCATCGCCGCAAAAGAGCTCACCTACGACCTGGCGCGACTGCGTGAGGGAATCCGCGCGCGTAAGCTCGACATCGCGGGCCGCAGGAATGTCGAAGACGATCTGCAGCGTTTGGTTCCAGGGGCCACGCTGATGAGTTGCTCCGGATTTGCTGCTGCTGTCGTGCGGCACATGGACGATTGAATTTGGCGCAGTCCTGGCATGACGGCGATTGTCGTCGTTGCGCTCGGTTGGCCGATTATCTGGCCGGCGTGCGCGGCCAGCACCCGCTCTATTACGCAAAACCGGTACCGCCATTCGGCGATCTCGATGCGCCGTTGCTCATCGTCGGGCTTGCGCCCGGCATGCATGGTGCGAATCGGACCGGGCGGCCATTCACCGGTGACTTCGCCGGAATTCTGCTCTACCAAACCCTCGCGGAGCTCGGACTGGGTACCCAGCCAGCGTCTGTTGCGGCGAACGATGATCTGAAACTCCTGGGCGTGCGAATTACCAACGCGGTGCGCTGCCTGCCGCCGCAGAACAAACCGACTCCGGCCGAGATTCGCGAGTGCAACGGCTTCTTGCGCGCCGAGATTCAAGCCATGACCCGCTTGCGGGCAATCGTGGCGCTCGGGCGAATTGCGCACGATGCGGTCCTGGACGCTGTCGGCCATAGACGCGCTGCGGCCGTTTTTGCGCACGGCGCGCAGCATGCTCTGGCACAGGCGCCAGCTTTGTTCGATAGCTACCATTGCAGCCGGTACAACACCCAGACGAGACGGCTGACAGCCCCAATGTTCAAGGAGGTCCTGGCGGCGGCTGCGCGTTGCGCCCAGCTTGTCGCCGGCGCCAACGCAGATGGCGGCTAAAAGTACAGAAGTTCGGCGCACTGTGGCAGCCGCGTTGCGCGAACAGGTGCGACTGCTGCCGCGCCGACCCGGTATCTACCGGATGTATGGCGACGATGGTGAATTGCTCTATGTCGGTAAGGCGCGCAGGTTGCGCGATCGTGTCATGAGTTACTTCAGTCCACGCCAGCTCGCTCCAAAGGTTGCGTTGATGGTCGCGCAGGTCGAGCGTCTCGAGTTCACGTTGGTCAATTCGGATGTCGAGGCTCTGATCCTCGAATACAACCTGATCAAAGAACATCGGCCGCGCTACAACATCATCCTGCGCGATGACAAGAGTTTTCCATTCATTCACCTGACCAGCGCCCACCCCTATCCGCGCTTGCAGTTCTATCGCGGTGCCCGCGATGAGCCTGGCCGATATTTCGGTCCCTACCCAAATTCCTACGCGGTGCGCCAGACGCTTGGTCAGGTGCAGAAGATGTTTCGAATCCGCAATTGCCGCGACAGCTATTTCGCGAACCGTAGCCGGCCATGCCTGCAGCACCAGATCAATCGCTGTTCCGCGCCATGTGTCGGCCTGATCGGCGACGAGCAGTATCGCAAGGACGTCGCGAACGCAGTCAAAGTGCTCGAGGGCCGCAGTGAAGAATTGCGCAAGGATCTGGTCGAACGCATGGAAAACGCATCGGAACAGCTGGATTATGAAACCGCTGCGCAATTGCGCGACCAGCTTGTTGCGCTCAAAGACATACAGGCCGAGCAGGTAGTCTCATCTGGCAGTGCTCGTGACGTGGATGTCTGCGCATTGCTCGAAGATGGGGGGGATCTGGCCATATGCATCATGGTGATACGCGGAGGTCGAAACCTCGGAACCAACACCTTCTTTCCGCGCGCTGGCCTTGATAACGGCGAGGAAGCGCTGGGTGCGTTCCTGCTCCAGTACTACGATCGCGTTGCGGCGCCGCCCGAGGTCATACTGAATCGCGAACCAGGCGCTGCCGATGCCCTGGCTGCGGTGCTGACCCAGCACGCCGGTCATACAGTCTCAATACGAACGGCTCGTCGAGGCCTCTTGCAGCGCTGGACTGCGCTCGCCCTGCAGAACGCTCGTTCTCAATTGGAGCTGAGGCGGCAGAAGAGCGGCGCATCGTCGGCCGCGCTCGCAGCGCTCGCGTCTGCGCTGCATCTCGCCGAATCACCTGCACGCATCGAGTGCTACGACATCAGCCACACGCAAGGTGAAGGAACTGTTGGATCATGTGTCCTCTTCGGACCCACCGGTCCAATGAAGGACCAATACCGTCGTTATGCACTGTCGGGGCGCGTCGCCGCGGGTGATGATTACGCCGCCATGCGTGAGGTGCTGGTGCGCCGATACCGGCGCGTTGCGGCCGGGGAGTATCCGCCCGCCGATCTGCTTCTGATTGATGGCGGTGCCGGCCAGCTGCGCCAGGCGCGCGAGGCACTTGCGGAATGTGGATTTGCCGACCTCCCGGTGCTTGGCATCGCCAAGGGCCCGGAGCGCCGGGCCGGTCACGAAACCTACTTCCTTGGATCCGCGTCTGGTGGCATCGAACTGCAGTCGGCGGCTGTCAGGCAATTGTTGCAACGCATTCGCGATGAGGCCCATCGATTCGCGATTGCCGGCCACCGCCGTCGTCGGGCGCGGCGATTCAATGAGTCCATCCTTGAAACGGTCCCTGGCCTTGGACCCGCCAAGCGGCGGCAGATTCTGCGTCATTTCGGCGGACTGCAGGGCGTGTTGCGGGCGGGCGAGGATGACCTGCGCAAGGTTGAGGGGATAGGCCCGGTTCTCGCGAAGAACCTGTATGATCATCTGCACCCCGGCCGGTGAGTTCGCGATGTTCATCACGATACCGAATACGCTTACCTGGCTGCGAATCCTGGCGATCCCCCTGATCGTCGTGTTGTTCTACCTGCCCTATACCTGGGCACGTCCTGCGGCGGGCCTCGCATTTGCAATCGCAGGAATCACCGACAGCCTTGACGGCTATCTGGCACGAAAACTCAACCAGGTATCCCGGCTCGGCGCGTTCCTCGATCCGGTTGCCGACAAATTGATTGTTGCCGTTGCGCTCGTGCTACTGGTCGGAAGCGATCCGCGGATGCTGTTGGTCTTCTGCGCCATCGTGATCATAGGGCGCGAGATCGCCATTTCTGCATTGCGGGAATGGATGGCCGAACTCGGGCAGCGGACGAAGGTCGCAGTGTCGTCGGTCGGCAAATTGAAGACCATTCTTCAGATTGTCGGTCTGTCGATGCTGCTTTATGAGCAAAACCTGTTTGGGCTGCCGCTGTACCGATTGGGCTTGTTGCTGACGGCGGTTGCAGCCGTACTTACGTTGCTGTCGATGTTCCTCTATCTACGTGCCGCCTGGCCGGAGTTGCGAGGCGCTGCCGTCCGGGAGGATACCTAGCCCTCCTCGACGCGGCCGAATCAGGCCATTCGAAAATTCTGCGAAGGCCAACCCTTGACTTGCCGGGCCGTGACCCTACAATTTGCCGCCCGGTCCGATCCTATTTGATTGCGGGAATAGCTCAGTTGGTAGAGCACGACCTTGCCAAGGTCGGGGTCGCGAGTTCGAGTCTCGTTTCCCGCTCCATTCCTTGATAAGCGCCGATCAATGGCGCAGTGGTATCAGCTTTCGGCGTAGCAGAAAGTCGGCGACCTGTGTGCCGAGATCGTGACCAAATTCCGAGTCGTATCGGAAATGGATGCCGAGATATACCCTGGACATGGCGCACTCGCGGGCCGCCTCATCGAAACTGCGAAAGTGGCGGACGGGCGGTTGCGTGGCCATGGGCGGCGAACCGGGGCCCGACGAGTCGACTTCGCGGGTCTCCATGGTGAATTCGCGCATCGCGCCAAAACTGTCGGCCAGTACCGTCATCGCCGCCCCGCAGACCGTGCCATGCGCGGAAGGGTAGGAGGGAAATGCATAGGTATGGTGGTGCAGGTTATCCCACGATTCGTCGGCCTGTGTGAGCGCATTACCATCGTGTTCCGCCCAGCGAATCGCCGTATAGGGTCGCCAGTGGTTGTAGTGAAACTTGTTCTCGAACGATGCGAGGTAACCATCGTAGATCGCCATATTGAGGAGCGCGAACATGCGTGCGGCGCGCCAGGGATCGAGTTGGTCCTCGACAACCAATTTCCGAGCCAGTCGATTGTGTGAGTTTTCGACGAAATCCTTCCACCACATGGCAAGGTGCGTTTCGTCGGCAGTTCGCGCCGTACTTGCATGACGACCCAACGCCTTCACTTCCTCGAAGGCGCGCGCGTATTCGCGGCTATCGATAGCCGGTGGCGGTGGGCTGCGAAACTGCGAAGCACTCTCCAGCCCAAATGGTCGCGCTCGCGCCCAGCCGGTACCAAAGACAAATCCCTGCGGTGTGCCGCTGTGCTCGGCGAATTCAGCGTATACGCCGGGGCCCATCGGATGGAACCGATACTCGGCTTCGCTGTTCCAGCCATCACCATCGCGGCCCTCGAACAGGCTTTCAGCAAGCCTTTGCCCGAATTCGGTATTCTTGTTGCGTGTGTCTGCGCCGCGGATGCGGCCACGCAGCTGCGCCCAGGTGTCACGCTGCTGGGGATACTGCTTCAAAACGATCGTGTAGGCGGCGCTGGTGGCGGCAGCGTATGGATCGTCGATATCCGCTTGCGTGGAGTCGGTGTAACGTTCGTATCTTTGATCGGCGCTATTCAATGCATCATGCATCGCGATATGCATCATGGTCGCCGTGCGAAGTCCTTTCAGCGTGAATAGCCCATCTTCGGCCTTCGCGAATCGCAATACTGCCGCATTGAAATCCGCGATCAATCTGGTCATCACGGCGTCGGGCGTGTTGTTGTCGGACTCCCGGGCCTGCGCGCCCGTGACCGCGGCGCAGGTGAGCAACGCGCCGAGCGCGAATCTCTTCAATTGCATGGCCATATACCTCAGGCTCCAGGTATTAGGCCGAGTGTAATTACCCTGTCGAATGGCAACTACTGCAAAATCTGTAGTGGCATTGCCGCGGCATTCGGGTGAAACTGCAGGCATGGCGAGGGGATATGGACAATATTGCCCGCTCGCGCTGGCCGCAGAGCTCCTGTGCGAACGCTGGACGATCCTCATCGTAAGCCGTGTAGTCGACGGTTGTGAGTCGTTCGGTGAGATCCAGCGAGGTGTGCCCCGCTGTTCGCCGTCGCTACTTTCGCAGCGACTCGATCAGCTCGTGCGGGCAGGCATTCTCGAGCGTACCGCCGCGAAGCGCGGCCGCAAGCGTATCTACCGTCTCACCCCAGCCGGGCGGGACCTGGAGCCCATGCTCGAGAGCCTGGCGGTCTGGGGTCAGAACTGGGGCCGGGATATGGTCAACGATGACATGGACCCGGCCTTTCTTGCCTGGAGCATGCACACGCGACTCGACACCGACAACATGCCCCCTGGCCGTACGGTGATGCAATTTCATTTCGTTGGAGCGCCCGCCGACACCCGGCGTTTCTGGCTGATCAATGACTCGGGTGTGGTCGAAATGTGCCTCAAGGATCCGGGCTATGACGTGGATCTTCATGTCCGGGCCGAGCTGCGCCTGTTCATCGAGACCTGGCGTGGCTTCCGCGATCTTCGCGCCGAACTGCGCAGCGGTCACATTGTAGTGACCGGTCCGGCGCGCCTTGTGCGCCAGTTCCCACGATGGCTCAAGCTCAGCATGCTCGCGCCGTATCCACGCAAACGATCGGGGCGCGAGTCCGCGCTGGCGGAAATGCCGCGACTTTGAGCGGGTGGAACGTGTCGGCGGAGACCGACGTGCTCCGCTTTCATAGGGCGGTGATGCGTGCGCGCAACAGCCCTGGCCGCAGATGAGGTGTGCGATTCCCAGTGTGATGTATCGGGGCATTATGCGTATGATCGGGCGCCTGGAGGTAATCAACATGAATGCAACGACTGCGCGGAACGCGTGCTGGATGGCGATGATCGTGGTTGCGATTTCGACGGCAGGGTGTCAGCGCGGTGCGCAATCGCCCGCGCCCGCCGAACCTGCGAATGCCGCGCCGCCCACGGCGCCGGTTGCATTGCCACGTACACCTGCTCCCTCCGGCGCAAGCGTTTTCATCATCGAACCAGTGGATGGTGCGACCGTAACGAATCCGGTGACGGTTCGGTTCGGCGCGGAAGGCGTCGCGATCGTCAAGGCCGGCGACACTGCGCCGAATTCGGGTCATCACCATTTGCTGATCGACACCGGTCTGCCCGATTTGAGCCAACCGATTCCGAACGATGAGCAGCACCGGCATTTTGGCGGCGGCCAGACAGAGACCCAGATCGAGCTCGCACCGGGCGAGCACAGTCTGACGCTGCTCCTCGGCGATTACCTGCACATACCACACGACCCACCGGTGGTTTCCGAGACGATTCACATTACCGTCAGGTAGCGCCTGTGCCAGGCTGCATGCCATGCGGCGCCTTGCGTCTGCCAGAGGCTGCCATTAAAGTGCCGTCCCCCGCTTCGGCGGCGGATCGCCACGCAAGGCTAGGTGGCAGAGTGGTCATGCAGCGGCCTGCAAAGCCGTGGACGCCGGTTCGATTCCGACCCTAGCCTCCAGTCGCCCCCATTTGTCGGCGCGGTGCGAGTGGTATTCTTCTCCCGGATTTCATTGCATGGGTCCGGATTTTCTTGCATACGCCAGTTGTCGTCGTCTCCCTGCTCGCCCTGTTCATGGTCAGCCTGTGCGTCCTCATTCACTACGAGGCGCTTGCCTGGCTGTCGGCGACTTTGCCGCGCATGCATACGCGCAGCCGCCGCCGAATTCTGCTGCTGATCTTTGCGATTCTCACGGTACACAGCCTGCAGATTTTCCTCTTCGCTCTGGCCTACCTGTTTCTGCTGCAGGATCCGGTTTATGGGGTGTTGCAAGGTATCGGTGAGGACAACATCGTCAACTGCGGTTACTTTTCTGCCGTGGTCTTTACGACCCTGGGCCTGGGTGACATCGTGCCGCATGGCGCGATCCGCATACTCGCCGGCCCGGAGTCACTCGCTGGTTTCGTGCTGATTACCTGGTCGGCGTCATTTACATTCATCGAAATGCAGAGTTTCTGGCGTCGCAGTACCTAGGCTTGTGTTTGAATCGCTCGAGAAATGCCGTATAGCATATTGAAAAATATAACATTGCCCTGGTGGCGGAATTGGTAGACGCAACGGACTTAAAATCCGTTGGCCGCAAGGCCGTGCCGGTTCGATTCCGGCCCAGGGCAGTCCCGCGGTCGTACTGGGAGACTGTTCAGTGATCGATCCCGAAAATCATCTTGCCCTGGCCGCCGTCATCTTCGCACTGGCCTGGTTCGGATTCTGGATCGACAGTCGACCGATCGCGCGCGTCGTGCCGGGCGTGCCCTGGGTCATTGGCATCGGTCTGTTGCTCTCCAACACCGGCGTTATACCTCGCGAGGCAGCCGCCTTTGGATTCGTCGGCCAGTATTTGTTGCCAATGGCAGTACCACTCTTGTTATTCAAAGCCGATCTTCGCCAGGTCATCTCGCGCGGCGGCTGGGTGCTGCCGGCATTCATGATCGCGAGCGTCGGTGTTTGCCTCGGTGCAGTGAGCGGCTATTACCTTTTCGATCTCGGCCAAGAAGGCGCAAAGATTGCGGCAACCTATGCCGGCGCATTCATTGGCGGTGTCGTCAATTTCGTCGCCATTTCGCAAGCCGTTGAAATGACACCCACTGAATTCAGCGTATCGCTGAGCGCAAGTGCGCCGGTCAGCGTGCTGGGCCTGTTGGTGTTGGTGACTTTGCCGGCCTTGCCCTGGGTGCAGCGCTGGCTCGGTGTCGCTCGCAATCAGGAGACTGTCGAGCGGTCAGCGATCACGGCGCAGTCCAAGCCGTCGTTGCGTCCGTCGCATCTGGCGCTGGCGCTTGCGATGAGTCTCGCTATCTGTGCCGTATCGACCAAATTGAGCGCACGATTCGGCCACCAGACCTACAATCTTTTTTACATCACTGTCATCACGGTCGCGGTCGCGAATGTCATGCCGCGAAGGTTTGCGCGACTGGAGGGCGATTTCGAGCTGGGCATGCTCTGCATGTACGCTTTTTTTGCGATGATCGGGGCGGGGACTGACGCAATCGGTTTTCTTCGTTCCGCGCCGGTACTGTTCGTCTATTGCGCCTACATGCTGGCAATACAATTCATCGTGCTGTTGCTGGGAGCGCGCCTGCTGCGCATCGACGTGCCCTCGATGGTCGTTGGTTCGGGCGCGGCAATCGTCGGCGCTGGCGCTGCCGCCGCGATCGCATCCACCAAGGGGTGGCGTGCCTTGGTAACACCCGCCATCACGATCGGCATGTTGGGTTACGTCATCGCCAATTTCATCGGTATTGCCCTGTATCGCTGGCTTGCCCCCTGATGACCGGCCTGCGGGTCGCAATCATTGGCAGTGGCCGGATGGCTGCGATCATGGCGGCGCAGATCAACTTGATGGCAGAGCATGGCTACGCGCTGGTTGCGCACTGCTCGCGCGATTTTGCAACGAGCCGGCGGTTTGCGAGCCGTTTCGGTAGTGTCGCGAGTTTCGTCGATCTGGATGACATGTTGGCGACGGCCGCGCCGGATCTCGTCTACATCGCAAGTCCGCCGGCGTTGCATGCCGCGCAAATGCTGGCATGTGTTCGGCACGGTATTGCGGTCTTGTGTGAGAAGCCTTTCGCGGTGTCGGCCGAGGAAGCATCGAAAGTGGCTACAGCCGCTGCAGCAACCGGCACATTCGTGATGGAGGCGATGTGGACCCGCTTCCTGCCGGTGATGAGTGCGCTGCACCGGCTTGTCGCCGGCCAAAGAGTAGGTCCAACACGACTCATCACCGGTGGTGGCGCATTCCTGCCCGATGCAAATGCACCGGACTATCTGTTGAGTGCGCAATTGGGTGGCGGTTGTCTGCTCGACGCAGGCGTCTACCTGGTATCGCTGTGTCACATGCTGCTGGGAGCACCGCAGTCGATCTGCGCGAACGGCTTGATCGGCAAGACCGGTGTTGATGAACAATTTGCGGCACTATTGTCCTGGCCGGCGGCCCAGGCCTTGCAATTTGTATCCATGCGCTCGCGGCGGCCGCCGGATATGGAGATACTGGGCGAGCGCGGCCGGATCCGGATCCCTGCGCCGGTATATTGCCCGCTGACGCTCGAGATCATCGATTACGCCGGGACGAGCGAGATATTGGAATTTCCGCTGCCGACCGGGGGCTATGGGTACCAGTTGCTCGAGGTCAAGCGATGCCTGGCGCGAGGTGACCGGCAGAGCACAGTCATGCCGCTCGAGGAGACGATCGCCATCATGAAAAGCCTGGATGAGATACGGCGGCAGATCGGTGCCGCAACAGCCACTCGAGACGCGCCCGCGGTGAGTCACTGACCCATGGCCGTTGTCGTCATAACTGGATGCAGCAGCGGCTTCGGGCTCGAGGCTGCGCTCGCGTTTGCGCGCGCAGGTGATACCGTTTACGCATCGATGCGAAATCCCGCCCGTGGCGGCTCGCTACGCGACAGGGCGCGGGCCGAGTCGCTCGACATACACTGCGTCGAACTCGATATCACTAAAGGCGCAAGTTTTGCGCCGCTGGTGCGACAGATAGTCGCTGAATCGGGGCGGCTGGACGTTCTGGTGAACAACGCCGGCATTTTGCATCCAGGTGCGTTCGAGGATCTGACCGAGCGGCAGATTCGCGAAGTCATGGAAACCAACTTCGTGGGACCCATGTTGCTGACGCGGGCGGTGTTGCCACAAATGCGGCTGCAGCGGTCCGGCTACGTCATCATGGTGAGCTCACTGTCCGGAATAGCCGGACTGCCTGCGGACGTCTGCTATTCGGCGAGCAAGTTCGCTCTTGAAGGCGCGACGGAGGCGCTGCGCCACGAAGTCGATCGATTCGGCATCCGGGTTGCGCTGATCGAAGCCGGACTTTATGCAACCTCGATATTCGGTGGCAATATCGATCGCGGAACGAATCTTCCGGTTGGCTATCCAACATCATCGCCTTACTCGAAGCTCGTCGCATATCGCAACGACGCTTGGCTGAAGCGCTTGCCGGAGGCCCAGGATCCAGCTGGCGTTGCAGAGCTCATGGTTCGCGTTTCACGGTCGGACGGCACGCGGCTGCGCTGGCCGGCCGATCCCACGGCGGAGAGGGTGCTCGCGAAGATGCTCGGCATGGACGATCGTGATCGCGATACGTTCCTCAGATCGGTGGCGGACACTCATTGGTGGAGCGTTGGTCAAGACGAGCCGCCGCACCCGGCCAATGAGTGACGGTCAATGATGGCGCAGCGCGTCGTTTTCACGCGGCCAGGTGTCGCGGAGCTCGAGACTTTCGATGTCCCGGCGCCTGCCAATGGTGAGGTGTCGGTGCGCGCACTCTATAGCCTGATGAGTATCGGCACTGAACTCACGATTTTGCACCAGCGCTACTCGCCGGACTCGCACTTCGCGCGGCGATTCAAGTTTCCGCAACTCAAGACCGGCGTGCAATGCGTTGCCGAAATCGAAAGTGTTGGCGAGGGCGTCACGGAGTTTCGCCCGGGTGAGCGTATCTTCATGCGGATGGCGCATTGTTCGCGCTGGACTTTGCCCGCGATCGCCTGTTCGCCGGTTCCGCGCGCGGCCGACCCGCGCTCGGCCTGCTGGGCGGGCCTCGCCAAGACGGCTTTTCGAGCGGCTTTTGCGGCGAAGTTCGCGCTGGGCGGCAATGTTCTGATCGTTGGCGCCGGACCGGTCGGGCAGATGTTGGTTCGCTGGGCGAACGCGGCCGGTATGAGCGATATCGTGGTCGTCGATCAGTCGCAGAGGCGATTGCGACTTGCTGCGCAGGGAGCGTGTTGCCGCACGGTTTGCGGGTCAATCGAAGACGCCAAAGGCCAGCTCCTCGCCGGGAGTGGCGCCAATGGTTTCGATATCGTCGTGGACACCACTGGAAACGCCACGGTATTTCACGCTGCCTTGCCCATGGTTGCGAACTTTGGATGCTGTGTTCTGCTCGGCGACACCGGTTATCCGGAGAAGCAGCACCTGAGCTCCGAGGTGATGACGCGCGGGCTGACTATCGTCGCGACCCATGATCACCATGACCGGGGTGGCTGGACGCAACGCGCCATCGACAGGGTTTTTTTCAAACTTCTGCTCGACGGTCGATTCAGCGTCGATGACTTGATCACACATGAATTCCCGCCCACGAGGTGCGCTGAAGCCTATGCGTTGGCCGATCAGCATCGGCAGGATGTGCTCGGCATCGTATTCGACTGGACGGCATTCGAGGGAGGCTAGTTTTCATGAGCAAGCTGGCGCATGTCTGCATCGAAACCGCAGACCTGGAAATCACGGAGAAGTTCTATCGCTGTCTCGGGCTGCGGCGCCAGTTCGAATTTCGCAATAATGACGGCTTGCTGATCGGTTTTTACCTGAAGTTTGCCGATCGTAGCTTCATCGAAGTGGTGTTGGTGGTTCGGGCGCGCCCGGAGGGCGGGTTGCGCCATTTTGCCATTGAGTCAGACGATATCGACTCGGTCCGCCAGTCGCTTCTGGCGGCGGGATACACAGCCAGTGAACGGGTGCGTGGCAAGGATCGCACCTGGATGGTCACGACACGGGATCCCAACGGGATTTTCATCGAGTTGCATCAATATACCGACGAGAGCATGCAGATCGCCGGAGGAACCTGCGTCATGGACTACGAGCCACGCCCATGACTGCGGATCGCATTGATCGCGAGACTTGCCTCGTTACCGGCGGTGCATCGGGAATCGGCAGGGCCTGCGCAGACCGATTCTCTGCCGACGGTTGTCAGGTGCTTGTCGGCGACCTCAACCCGCGGTCCACCGGTGCGGGTCGGCACGAGCAATTTTGTTGTGACGTGGCGGATCCCGGGTCCTGCGATGAATTCGTTGCATTTGCAATGCAACGCTTCGGTCGCGTCGACACCCTCGTGGCCAATGCGGGAGTGCAAACCGGCGGCCGCCTCCTCGATACACCGCCAGAGGAATGGCAGCGCGTGCTCGACGTCAATCTTCAAGGCGTCGTCAATTGCTGTCGTTCCGTGCTGCCCCACATGATACGGGCAGGCGGTGGCGCGATCGTGGTAGTTGCATCGGTCAACGTATTGCAGGCACCGAAGGCAATGGCTGCCTACGATGTCTCGAAGACTGCGTTGCTTGGCTTGGTGCGAAATCTCGCCATAGATCATGGCCGCGATGGCGTGCGCGTCAATGCCGTCCTGCCGGGTGCAACGCTGACGGAATTCCATCTGAAGCGCGCCGCATCCCGCGGCGTCGACGCCGAGCAGCTGCGTGCGTCAATGGGTGACTATGGGGCCCTCGGCCGAATCGCCGATCCCGCCGAAATCGCCGCAGCAATTCGGTTTCTGGCGAGCCGCGATGCTTCGTTCGTTACAGGCGCTACCCTGGTGGTCGATGGCGGGGCGTCCGTACGCGCCTAGCCCGCAAGAGTGGCAATACCTCGCAGTGTGCGCCACTCAGCGGGCATTTACGCCCCAGTTTGCGTAATCTTGCCTGATGCAAAGCAATGCCCTGACCATCGAGGGTTTGAATGTCTTTCGCGGCGACGCCCATGTTCTGCGCAATGTGCGGCTGAGCCTGGTGAGTGGCTCGGCCGTGCTGCTGCGTGGCGACAATGGCGCCGGCAAGACCAGCCTCCTGCGTGCGATTTGTGGTCTGCTGCCAATCGAGGAGGGCTCGATCCGTCTGAACGGCATGGATGTACATCGAGAGCGAGCGTCGGCGGATGCGCAGATGCTCTATCTCGGGCACCAGGCACCACTGAAGTCTGACCTGTCGGCGAGAGAAAACCTCGGCTTTTGGCAGGCAATTCGCGGTGCGGGTTCCCGCGGGACTGTCCCTGACGCGCTGCGGCGCATGCGGGCGGATGGTTTTTCAGACCTTCCGGTGCGCAGCCTGTCGGCGGGACAGCGCCGACGCGTGGCTTTAGCGATGCTTTGCATGGTCGATGTGCCACTTTGGCTGCTTGATGAGCCGATGACGAATCTTGACGTTGCCGGGCGCGGGTTGGTCGTCGAACTGATGCGGGAGCAGCTGGCGCGCGGCGGCATGGTCCTGGCATCGCTACATCACGAATTGGAGGGGCAGCTGTCCGCGTGCCAGGTACTGCACCTCGACGGTGGGCGATCGTGAGCGAGGCTGTCGGCGCGGCTCTGGCGTTGCTGAAGCGTGATCTGCGTCTCGCTTTGCGACGACCGGGGCAACTTCTGCAGCCGCTGGGATTCTTCATAATCGTCGCAGTATTGTTTCCATTGGGTTTCACACCGCAGCTGTCGCGCCTTCGAGACATCGCACCTGGTGTGCTCTGGATCGCTGCCTTGTTATCGTCGATGCTGGCCAACGAACTTCTGTTCAGGGAGGACTCTGACGATGGCACTCTGGAACAGATCGTGCTCGCGGGACAGCCATTGCCGTTGCTGGTGCTGGTCAAAACGGCCGCGCACTGGCTGCTGACAGGATTGCCGCTCGCCATCATGGCGCCGTTTCTTGGCGTCGCGCTTGGCGTGCCCTTGCACCAGTCGGCTGCGATCGTGCTGGCGCTTGTGATGGGGACAATGTCACTGAGCCTGACCGGTTCGATCGGCGCCTCTCTGGTGCTCGGCGTCCGGCGCGGAGGAGTATTGATGTCGATCCTGACCTTGCCCTTGGCCGTGCCCGTGCTCATTTTCGGTGCTCGGGCGAGCGAACTGGCCATTCAAGGTGCGGACACGGCGGCACCGCTATACTTGCTGGCTGCTATCGCTGTCCTTGGGGTGACGCTCGCGCCGCTGGCTGCTGCGGCGGCGCTGCGGATTGGATTGGAATGACCCGGATTTATCTCTCATGAACTGGACATGGTTTCACCGGCTTGCATCGCCGCCACACGTGTTTCGCGTGGCGGGATCACTCACGCCGTGGTTTGCCGGCGGTGCTGCATTGCTCATTGCCTACGGACTTTATGGTGGACTGTGGGCAGCGCCGGCCGACTACCAGCAGGGCGACGGATTTCGCATCATCTATGTCCACGCGCCGAGTGCCTGGATTTCGGTGTTCGTCTACAGCACCCTCGGAATCTCTGCCGGTATCGGCCTTATCTGGCGCATGAAGATCGCGCACGCATTGGCCGCAAGCTGTGCCACCGTCGGCGCCTGGTTCACGGTCGTTGCGCTGGTAACCGGCATGTTGTGGGGCAAGCCCATGTGGGGAACATACTGGGTCTGGGACCCTCGTCTTACGGCCGAGCTGGTGCTGTTGTTCCTTTATCTGGGTTACATGGCGCTGCGCGCGGCGCGCGACGATATCGCCTGGTCGGACCGCGCGAGCGCGGTGCTCGCGGTTGTCGGGCTTGTCAACGTTCCGATCATCCGCTATTCCGTCGAGTGGTGGAACTCGATCCACCAGGCTCCTTCAGTAATGAAAATGGCCAGGCCGTCCATGCCCGCCGAAATGCTCTGGCCGCTGCTTGCGATGTTCTTTGGTTTCACCTTGTTGTGTGCGGCCCTGCTGGCGATGCGTCTGCGCGCGGAAATCATCCGCCGTGAACGGAACGCGAGTTGGGTTGCCGAGGTCCTAAAAGCATGAGTGATTTCCTGGAAATGGGTGGTTACGCGCGGTACCTCTGGCCCAGTTACGGGCTCACGTTCTTTGTCATCGCATTGAACATCTGGCTGGCGCGGCGCAATTATCGCAATGCAGTGGCGGAGCTTCGCCGTCGCGTGGCCATGAGGGCGCAAGCATGAAGCCCGCCAGGAAAAGGCGCCTGTTCTGGGTACTCGGGATATTGCTGGGCGTAGGCATTGCCGGTGCCCTCGCGCTGAGAGCGTTTCGCCAGAATGTCATGTTCTTCTTTGATCCGACGCAGGTGGCGCAGCAACAGCCAGCCCCGGGCAAGCGGTTTCGGCTCGGCGGCATGGTGCAGGTTGGCAGCGTCAAACGCGCACCAGGAAGTTTGCAGGTGCGCTTCGTCGTGACCGATTTCAAGCACGAAGTACCCGTAAGTTACGAAGGCGTTCTGCCCGATCTGTTTCGCGAGAATCAGGGAGTGATTGCGGCTGGTCGGCTGGACGCGGACCGCGTGTTCATCGCCGACGAGGTGCTGGCGAAGCACGATGAAAAGTACATGCCGCCGCGACTCGAGAAGACCATCAAGAACAACCAGGCGAGCAGCGGGGCGAGCGCTGCGGCCGCGAACGACACGGCGAACCCGCAGGGCTGAGGATCGATCGCAGCGATGTGGCCGGAACTTGGGCGTTTTGCTTTGATCATGGCTGCGATGGCCTCAGTGCTGCAGGCGGGCATCGGCATTTCTGCGAGCCACCGGGGCGCGAGGCATCTGTTCGGCCTGGTGCGAGGCGCGACCTTGGCGCAGTTTGCGGCGATTGCCACGGCGTTCGGCATCCTCATCGGCGCTTTCGTGGAGAACGATTTCTCGGTTCTCTACGTGGCGCAAAATTCCAATTCGGCTCTTCCGCTGTTGTATCGCATCGCCGCGACCTGGGGCGCGCACGAAGGCTCGCTCCTGCTATGGAGTCTGATGCTCGCCGGTTGGAGCGTTGCCGTACTCGTCGCCCGAGTCCGTCTGCAGGATGAGTTCACGGTGCGCGTGCTCGGGGTGCTGGGTCTGATCAGTGCCGGTTTCTACGCGTTCATCATCGCGACGTCGGATCCCTTCCTGCGATTGGTTCCTGCCGCATTCGATGGCGTCGATCTGAATCCGGTTCTGCAGGATCCGGCGCTGGTGGCGCATCCGCCCATGCTGTACATGGGCTACGTCGGATTTGCAGTCGCATTTGCCTTTGCGATCGCTGCCATGTTGCAGGGCAGGGTCGACCAGGATTGGGCGCGTCAATGTCGACCGTGGGCGATGCTTGCCTGGTGCTGCCTCACCGTCGGAATCGCGCTGGGTAGCTGGTGGGCATATTACGAACTGGGGTGGGGCGGTTACTGGTTCTGGGACCCGGTGGAGAACGCTTCCTTCATGCCCTGGCTGGTAGGTACGGCATTGATCCATTCTCTGGCAGTGACCGATAAGCGCGGATTGTTCAAGAGCTGGACATTGCTGCTTGCGATCGTCGCCTTTTCGCTCAGTCTGCTCGGCACGTTTCTCGTACGCTCGGGCGTTCTGGTATCAGTGCATTCCTTCGCCGCCGATCCGCGACGCGGCATCGCAATTCTCGTGTTTCTGCTCGCGGTAGTAGGTGGTGCGCTGACGCTCTATGCATGGCGCGCACCCATGCTGCGTTCGAGCGCAGGTTTCACACTGTGGTCGCGCGAGTCGTTTCTGCTATTCAACAACATTCTCCTTGTCGTGGCTGCCGCCGCCGTATTCGCCGGGACACTTGCGCCGCTGATCGCCGATGCGCTGGGTCAGTCGGCTCTGTCGGTTGGTCCGCCCTATTTCAATCCGATCTTTCTTGCGACGATGCTGCCAATGCTGGTCCTGCTGGCGATCGGCATGCATGCCAGCTGGAAGCAGGGACAGTTGCGCCGTTTGCGCAAGCGTATCCTGCTCGCATTGGGCCTGGCGCTCATCCTGGCGTTGCTATGGGTGCTGACCATCCTCCAGCAGCGCATGCTCGCCCAGTTCCTGGTGGTCGCTTTGGGTGTCTGGATTGTCTGCTGCGCGTGCGCCGAGCCGTTGCTGCGGCTGGTGCGACGCCAGAGCCTGACTCGCGAGATACTGGGAATGGCCATTGCGCACATTGGTGTCGGTTTGTTCGTGCTGGCGATCGGCACGGTCGAGACGGGGTCGCAGCAACGCGATGTGGCCTTGGCACTCCACGAAACGGCGCTGGTCGACGATGTGGAATTTCGCTATGTCGCCTTGCAGGAGCGGCAGGGCAATAACTTCGACGCCATGCGCGCGACGCTGGAGTTATATCGAAATGGCAGGCGGTTTGCGGTTCTGTATCCGGAGAAGCGCAACTACTGGGTGCAGCGGCAGGTAATGACCGAGGCGGGCATAGAGACGCACAATGCGACCGACTATTTTGCCGCTCTGGGCGATGATCTCGGCGGCGGACGCTATAGTTTTCGCTTGCAAATAAGACCCCTGATCAATCTCGTCTGGCTTGCGGCGCTCGTGATGGCGGCGGGAGGCGCACTTGCGGTCTCAGGGCTACAGGCGCGCCGTACCAGGTCGGTCGCCGCGGCGACGCCTGACATCTCTGCGGCAGATCGGCGAGGAGCCGTCATTCCATGAATCGTTTCCTGATCCCGTTGATTGCATTCGCCCTGCTGGCCGTGGTACTCGCGGTTGGCGTCAAGCGCTCACCGCAGAAATCGATCCTGCCGTCGGCCCTGGTCGGCAGGCCGGCGCCGCCGTTCTCGTTGCCGGAGCTGCTCGCGAGCGGGCAAAATTCGGGCCCCGAGCGATACAAAGGACGATGGTTTGCGATGAATGTCTGGGCTACATGGTGCGTCGAATGCCGACGTGAGCATGCAACCCTGCTGCAGGCCCAGCGCGATGGGCGCATTCCCCTGTTGGGTCTCGATTGGAAGGACGATGACAATGCCGCGCGTGAGTGGTTGACGTCCCTTGGTGACCCTTACGACGTCGTTGTCGTTGATCGCGACGGCAAGGTCGCCATCGACTATGGCGTCTACGGAGCACCAGAGACTTTTCTTGTCAATGACAAGGGCGAGGTCGTGTATCGACACGTCGGTCCACTCGACTGGGCGAGTTGGGAAACAGAATTTCTCGCGCGCTTGCCTGGCAAGGAGTCCCCATGAAGCGATCCCTCGCACCGTTGCTGCTGCTCTGTCTGTTGGCCCCGATGACAGTACTTGCGGTCGACCCGCATGAAATGTCCGACCCTGCGCTGCAACAGCGCTACAAGGCATTGACGACCGAATTGCGTTGCATGCAATGCCAGAACCAATCAATCGCCGATTCCCAGGTAGGTCTTGCGGACGATTTGCGACGTCAGGTCCGCGAGCTCCTGGAAGCGGGCAAGTCCGACGACGATATCCGCGATTACATGGTGGCGAGGTACGGGGAGTTCATTCTTTTTCGACCCCGATTCTCGTTGCGAAATGCCTGGTTGTGGCTGGCACCGCTGGTCCTGCTGCTGATTGGCGCGATTGCGGCGGTACGCGTCATTCGGCACCGCAATCGGCTCTTGCCTGATGACGCCACCGAAGTCTCTTCGGACTGAGTGCCGGTGACTCGCTTCTACCTTGCGAGCGCCCTGCTCGCGGCTGTCCTGTGCCTTGTGATGCTGGCGCCCGCCTGGCGCGAGCGGCGGCGACTGCTGATCGCCGGCATGACAGGTTCGGTCGTGCTGATCGGCGGTGGCTTTCTGGTCTATTCGCTTTCCTCCTCGGCGGACCTGGCGTCATTGATAGCCGCGCCGGCGACGGATTCCCCGGCTGCAATGGTGGGTCGATTGGCGAGGCGGCTCGAGAGAGAGCCCGACGATATTGCGGGTTGGAAAATGCTTGGTCGATCCTACATCGCCATGCAGCAATATCCGTTGGCGATTCGCGCACTGCAACGTGCGATGGCGCTCGCGCCCAAGTCGGATGGTGAATTGTCGGTCGATCTGGCGGAGGCGATCGTATTGCGGGACGGCGGCGAAATAAGCGACCGGGCGGGCGAGCTCATCGAGGAGGCCCTTGCCCAGGCGCCCGACTCCGGCAAGGCGCTTTTTTTCGGAGCGCTGGCGGCGAGGAATCGCGGCGATAACCAGACGGCAGTGGCGCGCTTGCGCAAGTTGCTGTCGCGCGATCCGCCGCCTCAGGTCAGGCAGTTGCTGGAAGCACAGATCCTGGCGCTCGATGCGGCCAATTCCGATGCCCCCGTCGTCCTCGTGAATGCCCGTATCGAAATAGCTCCTCAGCTACGTGCGCGTATCGACGAACGGACAGTGCTGTTCGTATTCTTGCGCCGGCCGGGGAGGCTTGGCCCGCCGCTCGCTGTCAAGCGACTGAAGCCGGAGTTTCCACAGGACGTGACGCTGACCAGTGCGGACTTGATGCTCCGTGATGCCGCGCTACCGCAGGGGGAGACAGTTGAGCTCACCGCTCGACTGGATAGCGACGGTAATGCGGACACCAGCGCGGAAGATGCTGTTGTGCGCAGGATGACCGCCCTGGGTTCGCGTGAGGTCGTTACGCTCGAACTCGTTCCGGCCGATCGATAGCCCATGCCAGACATCGCTGAGGTAGACTTGGGCTGTGACCGACACCTCGCAGCAAGTCGACCCTTCGCCTGGCACACTCCGCCAGTTTGCCAGCCTGCTTTTTTCGAGAAAACGGAAATTCCTCGCCGAGGGCGAGACGGTCCCGCATATCGCGGCAAGGCTTGCGCCGCGCGTCGTCGACCCCGAGCACTTGAAGCGTTACAGGGAGCTCACGTGCTCGTCGGAGGGGAGTCAGTTGCCGATAGCCTATCCGCACATATTAGCCAGCTCGTTGCATCTGACGCTGCTGGGCTCTGCGGAGTTTCCAGTCAGCGTGCTGGGCGCCGTGCACGTTCGCAACGACATTGTCCAGCACCGTGCCATCGACGCGGGCGAAACCCTGCATTTGTCCGCGCACGTAGAGGGTCATCGCCAGGCGCCGCGCGGACAGGAGTTCGACCTCATCAGTGAGTGCGCATGCGATGGTGAAGTCGTCTGGTCGGAAGTCACGACCTTTCTGATACGTTCTCCAGGTGCCGAGCGCCCAAAACGCGCCCGCGCAGTGGACAACGCGGAGGTCGCGCCTGCTGCGGTTACGTCCTGCAGCTTCCGTGCGCCGAATGGTCTTGGGCGAAGCTACGGCTGGCTCGCGGGCGATCTCAATCCGATTCACCTGAGCGACCTGTCGGCACGCCTTTTTGGATTCAAGGGCGCGATCGCGCATGGCATGTGGTCGCTCGCGCGCTCGGCAAGTGAATTACAGGCCGTAGCGGGACAACCATGCAGGAAGCTGCAAATCAGTTTTCGACAGCCAATCGTGCTGCCGGCCTGGGTGACGTTGCACCACTGGCGCGAGGGAAATCAACTCAGGTTCAATGTGTCGGACACCCAGGAGAAGCTGACTCACTTGAGCGGAGTGTTTGAACCGGCAGGATGACGAATCGCGTCATTGACGGGACGCTGGCGGTAATCTAGTGAGCCGGGTGTGGCTGCCAACCCCACAGCCAGAGCAGTACCATGAATCCGGCGACATAGGCGATGGCGATGTGCCAGCCATGCCGCAACCATTGCATGGCGGATCGCGCTTCCGGAAAACGATTCGAAAGTGCGACCCCGGCCGACGAACCAAACCAGATCATAGATCCGCCGAAGCCGACCGCATAGGCCAGGAATCCCCAGTCATAGCCGCCCGCATCCAGAGCGAGCTTGGTCAGGGGGATGTTGTCGAAAACAGCGGAGAGGAAACCGAGGCCAAGCGCCACTTGCCAGGACGCATCGGGCAGCGATTCGACGGGCATCATCGATGCCGCGAAAACCAGTGCCAGCAGGAACAAACTGCCTCGAACGGCTTCGGGAACGAGCGCGAAATTGGGACGCCGCAACGGGCTCGCGATCAGCAAGGCGAGCCACAACGTCATGCCCAGTATGGGCAGGCTCTCCGCGCCGCCTTCAAGTTTCAGGTTGGCTGTGACATTGGCGCTGATCAGCGAGAACAGGACAAATCCGACGATACCCGCGCGTACCCAGTCGATATGCAGTCCCACCGGGGAGATCGCCGCAATGGGTGAGTGGCGGTGTTGCCTCAGTGCAGCAGGAATGCCGAATACCAGCAGTGCCGTCGCAGCGGGCAAATAGGCGTGTAGGACATCGAATGGGCTGACGCCGTCTATCCACATCATCGTTGTCGTCGTGTCCCCCAGCACACTGCCGGCGCCGCCGGCATTCGAGGCCGCCGTCAGGCCTGCGAGGTAGCCGATATGGACACGGCCTCGAAATATCGTCGCGGCGACGCTACCGCCGATGATCGCCGCCGCGATATTGTCGAGAAATCCGGAAAGTAGAAAAACAATTACCAACAGCAGGAATCCACCGAGCCAGTTGTCCGGCAGGAAGTCTGGCAGTCGCTCCGGCAGTCGGCTCTCTTCGAAATGCGCCGACAGCAAGGCGAATCCAGTCAACAAGCCAAACAGGTTGGTAAGTAACGCCCACTCTTCGCCGAGGAGGTGCGCAAGTCCGGTCAATCCGGGAACGCCGTGAAAATCAGCGAACACCAGTTTGTAGCCGACGATAACCAAGGCACCGGCCAGCGCGCTGTGCATGGCAAAACGATGAAATAGCGCGACCGACAGAAGGGTCAGCGCAAACAGGACGAATTCGAACGGAATACTCATCGGACCTCGATACCTCGGGAATCGATCCGAAGTTTACTTTAATTCCCGACTTAACCGGCATTATGGGCGCCATCTCACAGTCCACAGGTGCAAAGCCGCCGTCATCCGAACGATTGCCGGGGCGAAACTACTTATCCTCGCGCGCATGAATCGCAATTGCGCGCCCACTCTGACTGCTGTGTCCGGCAAGCCTTGCCCGGCACATCGCCAGCGCGCGTTCACATTGCTCGAACTGATGTTTGCCGTTGCAACCATGGCGGTGCTGGCTGCCGTGGCGGTGCCGTCCTATGTGCGCTACGTGCAGCGCGCGCAGGCGGGGCAGGCCGTGCGCGATATCGGAACACTGCAACTTCGGATATCCAAGTTCTCATTGGCCAACGCGCGACTGCCGTTGGACCTTGCGGAATTGGGCGCGCCGCAGCTTGTCGACCCGTGGAATCGACCCTATGTATATCTCAATTTCGAACTGAATCCGCCGCCCGGAGCGCGGCGAAAGGACAAGAATCTCGTACCGCTCAATACGGATTACGATCTATACAGCACGGGAGAAGACGGTCGGTCGAACGCGCCTTTGACCGCCGCGGCGAGTCGCGATGACATCATCCGCGCAAACAACGGGTCATATATCGGCGCCGCCGAGGACTACTGAGGGTGTCGAGACTGGCATCGTTGTCGCTGTTGCGCAGCCGCGTAGCACGCAATCTGTTCGCGGTGCTCGCGGTTTGCGTCCTGTTGCCGCTTGGTGCGAGCATGACTCTGGGCTACGCGGAGCTCGACGCAAGCCTCGAGGCGCGTAGCAGCGAGCAACTCCGTACAAGTGCCAAGGCGGTCGGACTCGAGACGCTCAGTCGTCTGCACTCGGCTGACCAGATGCTGCGCGCCCTGGCGGCGCTGCCGGTCGGCGCAGTGTCCGAAGCAGTTTCTCAGCAACCCTACTCGCCCGTATTCGATGGCATCCGGACGAACTTGCGTTCGGCGGACTCAGCTACGCTATCGCGCCGGCCGGACGGGGCGGGCGATTTCTCCCGCCTGACGGTCGATCAGTCGGCCGGATCGGTCGCACTTTGGTTGAGCAGGAGCCGGGATGACGGATCCGTCATCAGCGCCAGAGTGAGGAATGATCATCTCCTTGCGGGCCTTGGCGAGTATGCCAATGGCGCGCATTTTGCGATTGAATTGCCAGGGCAGGTGCGACTGGCGGAGTCGGGTCCGCCCGATTGGCTGTCAGATGTGGCGACGCGGCTGCGGCAGGTGCCATCGGGTGCTGGAGGCACTTTCAAGCAACTGCGGTTTCGGCCGCCGAGCGATGCCGAGGAGCAGATGCTCGCGAGCTGGACCTGTTTCATGCGCAGCGCATTCGTCGCCGACGACTGGAATATCCTCGTGTGGGACTCGCCCGCGACAGTGGCGCAGGTTTTGCGTCGCGGCCAGATCCTGTTCCCGGCCATTGCAGCCTGCGGCCTGTTTCTGGCCTTGCTGTACGGACTGCGCGAAATTCGGCGTCGCCTTGAACCGCTAGACGAACTGACGCGGGCGATCGCCACATTCGAGACGGAACAGAGGGTCATCGTGCCGCGTATCGCGGCCGGCGACGAGTTTGCGCGGCTCGCAGCGGCGTTTACGCGAATGTCGCTCAAATTGCAGAGTCAGCTCGAGAGCATGCAGGAGATGGCACGAATCGACCGCATCCTGCTCGACTCCGATGGTCTCGAGTCGGTGATCGATGCCCTGTTGCCCTGTATCGCGAAGCAGCTTCGAGCAGATGCCGTGTCGCTTGTCATGCTCGATGACGTTACTCCTACGTTGGCCAGGGTGTTCGACCAGGGTTCGGGCGCAACAGAGGGTCTGCGCGTGCGGCGCGTGGCCTTGTCTGCGCAGATCCAATCCTATCTGCGCGACCTGGTCTGCGGACAGGCGGGGAGCTGCGCCACGCTCGATTTGAAGCATGCCGCCGACGTCTTCCTCGGAGGGCCATGCGACGGCAGCCTCAGGATCTGGCCGATCGTGATCAAGGATCAAATCGAGGCGGTGCTGGTCGCCGCGGTCGGCGAGGGCGTGGCGGATGCACAGCAGGATGTGCGTGCCCAGGCGCTGACGGATCGTATCGCCGTGGTCCTCAATAAATTGGCGCGCGATCGGGAAATCATCCGCAGCGCCAATTACGACACGTTGACCGCATTGCCGAATCGGCGCATGTTCGTCGAGCAGCTCGAGCGGTTGTTGAATGACGCGCGCCAGGGCGCGGCGCATGGCGCTGTGTTGTTCATCGATGTAGACCGGTTCAAGCAGGTGAACGATACCCAGGGTCATGCGGCTGGCGATCGTTTGCTGAAGGTCATTGCCGAACGAATCGTCGGTGTGGTCAAGTCCGTAGACAGGGTGGCGCGGCTTGGCGGTGATGAATTCGCCGTGCTGATCAGCGGCCGGGACGCACCGGCTACGCCACTCGCGGTAGCGGAGCGAATTCGTGGTGCCCTGACACCTGCGGTCGTCATCGATGGCAAGGAGCATCACATCAGCGTCAGTATCGGTATTGCCTGGTTTCCGCGCGACGGTACAACGGTGGAGTCGCTGTTGCGGCATGCCGATATTGCGATGTACCGTGCAAAAGACGATGGCCGCGGAAAGATTGTCCAGTTCGCGACGGCAATGCAGGATGAAATGCAGCGTCGCGCCCGACTTGAGCAGCTGCTCAGGCGGGCCATGACCGAAGGGTCCCTGACGCTGGGCTATCAGCCGATCGTTGACTGCGACACCGGTCGAATCGTCAGTGCGGAGGTCCTGCTGCGTGGCGAGAAATTCGATGAGGCGGGCGCAACGCCGCTCGATCTTGTCACGGTTGCCGAGGAGTGCGGATTGATTACGCAACTCGGGGCCTGGGTGCTCGAGACGGCGCTCGACATCATGGTGCAGCTGCGTTGCAGCTCGGTCACGCCGGACTATATCTCGGTCAACGTCTCGCCGCGCCAGCTAATGGACTCGTCGTTCTGCATGACCGTTACGCAAGCCTTGCGTTCGCGTAACCTGCCGCCATCGGCGCTGCAATTGGAAATCACCGAAACCTTGTTCGCGAGCGGCGAGGATGTCGCGCTGTCGTTGGCGACCCTGTCGGAGCTGGGTGTGCGAATTGCTCTTGACGATTTCGGTACAGGATTTTCGTCGGTCAGCTACTTGCGCAATTTTCCCATTCATTGTGTCAAGATCGATCGCGAATTCATTCGAAACATTGCCGATGATATGCGGGCGAAACAGCTTGTCGAGTCGATCATAGCGATGGGGCATGCCCTCGGAAAGTCGATAGTCGCCGAGGGCGTGGAGAGTGCGCAACAGCGCAGCATACTCGCCGCGCAAGGTTGCGACCTGGTGCAGGGCTATCTGACAGGAGCGCCAATGACCGCAGCCGCGCTCATGGAGCGCTTGCATCGCGAAATCGAGCTACCCCTCGCGAATACTGCCTGACGGTGCTCAGTGCGTCGAAAGCCACTCCATCAGGGTTTTTGCGAAACGAATCTTCTGTTCCTTGCCCGCCACGACATGAGCAACGTCATCCCAGAGCAGTCCTTGCGACCCGGGGATTGCCTTTTCGATCGGTATCGTCGTGCGTGGGCTGGTCACGGTATCGAGGCCGGCGTGAATGATCAGGCTCGGGCAGCGCACCCGTGACAGCCGCGATCGCGACTCGAAATTGACGCAAGCGTCGATGAGTCTCGAGTGCGCGGTGTAGCGACCGTTCAATTCCTTCCATCCGCCCTCGGGGCCGAGCAACTTCTGCTTGTTGGCGTTGTAATACTCCGGTGTGAACGACAAGAGTGTTACCGCCTTCTGAAAAGAGAGGAAACCCGCGTCCCGGTGGATCCAGCGGAACATCTCGAGCTGATCGCGCAGGAAGTCATCGACCTCGCACCACGCGCCCATGTTGAGCATCGAGCGTGCCAGGTCGGGTCGGGTTATGGCGATTTCCTGACACACGCAGGCGCCCATGCCAACGAGTCCGATCAGGTGAACACGCTCGGCACTGAGATGCTCGAGTAGTGCCGTGGCGTCGGCGGCGTGAAGCTGCATGGTCGACGGCTTGTCGAGTTCATCACCGGAGTCCCGGATGCCCCGGTAGTCGAAAATAATGACCTTGTAGCGGTCGGTCAGGCCACGCGCAAGATGACCTATGTTCTCATGACAAAACGTTCCCCAGCCGCCCATGCAGAGTACGGGATCTCCCTCGCCGTGAACTTCAAAATACATCTCGTGGTTGTTGATAATCGCAGTTGGCACTGTTCAATCCTCTTGCAAACGTAGTGCGCACAAGCGGGAGGCCACTCCGGAGGACGACCTGCGGGGTGCACTCCCGTCACTGTGCCTGTGATGGTGGCGGGAATGTGGCGTCGGGTGTTGCCTGGTCGATGTCGAACCGGATGAGCCAACGGCCGCGGTCATCGCGGCGGTAAACGAGCAGCGATCGCCCCGCATCCTCCAGGCGAGAGCCGCTGGCGACCGGCATTTCGAACCAATAGCGGGACAGGAGTATCGCCGTATCGCCATAGATGGATATCGATTCGATATCGAGCAGGAATGAAATTCCAGGCGTGCCGATCCGCGGTTGAAAATACTCGCGGATTGCAGACTTTCCGAGTAACACCGGTTGGCCGTGGAGCGCTATGGTTGCGTCGTCGTCATATAGCTGCATCAGGTCATCGAGCGCGCCGGACTTGAACGCCGTTATCCACGACGCCGCCGCGTTGCGGATGGCTGCATCGTCGGTATCCGCGGCATGAGCGGAAAATACGCTCAGGAAGAGTGCGAACAGAACTGCGGCTTGGCGCATCGATACCCCCGAATATGTGTCCTGATAGTGTAAATTGCATGGCGGTCCATTGGACAGCACAAATCACCGGTTTTACTCATGACAACGGGAGCACCCGTGACGCCTGAACCACAGATTCCGCGAGTTCCCGAAGAGGCGCTGTCGCCAGTTCTGCAGGCAGCGGTCGAAAAGGCGCGCCGCGAGCGTGGCGATGCGACTTTCCTGCAGGTCATGGCGCATGCACCGTCGCTGCTGCAGTGGTACCAGGACTTCTATCAACAGATATTCTACGGTGGGCAGGTGCCGGTGCGCTTCAAGGAGATCGCGCGACTGCGCTTGTCCACGCTGCACGGCTGTGCGTTCTGCAACAGGGGCAATAGACTCGATGCGCGGCGCGCCGGTTTGAGCGATGAGCAGATCGCCGCCATTGATTCTCCGGGAGCGCAGGTTTGGAGTGATGCCGAGCGCGCGGTGCTCGAACTGGCCGAGCGCCTTTCGCTCAATTCGCCGCAAGGTTCGCTCGATCCGGGCCTGTATGACGAGTGCCGGCGCCACTTCAGCGATGCGCAGATCGTGGAATTGGGCTTGACCATGGCCATACTTGTTGGCATGGCGAAATTCCTGTTCACTTTCGATCTTGTCGAAAAGGAATCCTATTGCCAGTTCGGTTCGCCCGGCGCTGGCTAGGCTGGCACGCGCATCGCGCGTTGCACGGCTGGTCGCGCAGCGATTCGGCCTGCCCACCCGGCGATCGCGGGATAATCGGCCAGGTTCCCGGGGAAGCGTTTAGCTGATACGGCCGCGACCGGGTAGGCGAGCATGTCCGCAATAGAATATTCGCCCCCTGCGAGATAGTCGTTCGCCGCGAGGCGTGCTTCGACGACGACAAGCAGGCGCGTAACAAGGCGATCGTAGAATTGAATCGCCCAGGCATCCGCTTGGGGCGCCAATACATTGAACACAAACTGGCCAGTGTAAGCCGGGCCCAGGTCGCTCGAGACAATACCGATCCATTGCTGGCAGGCGGCGCGCCCGGCGACGTCTTTCGGCATGTAGAGGCCGGTCTTGTCGGCAAGATAGCTTGCGATCGCGGCGGTACCGTATACGACGATAGGCTGGCTGCTGCTGCCATCGTGATCCACGATCGTGGGCAGCCGGCCCACGGGATTGAGTTGCAGATAGGCCGGCGCCAGGTGCTCCCCCTTGGTCAAATCATATGCGATGACCCGATAGGGCAAGGCCATTTCTTCGAGAACAAGGGCGGCCTTGTAGCCGTTGGCAGTTGCTGTCGTGTGCAGGTCAATCATGATGCAATGCATTATGATGGAATCTGTCGATTCGATAAATGGAGTTACCTCGTTCATGGCCGAGATCACACCGCTCAAACGTACCGCAATCATCGTCCGCGATATGCCGAGATCGCTGAGTTTCTACAAGGACGCGCTCGGAATGACGGTCTGGAGCGAAGGCCGCGCTGGCGAGGAGATCCCCGCACTTTATGAATTGCTTGGTATGCCGCCCTGCAATACCCATTGGGTGATCCTGCGCTCGACCGACAGCGACTGGGGCATGGTGGGTTTGTTCGAGCTTTCGGATCCAGTGCCCGACGATGACCGCCACCCGAACATCGACCGCGTCAACCGCGGCGAGACCTGCCTGGTGTTCGAGTGCCTGGATATCGAGGCAATACACCGCCAAGCGCGGGAACTGGGCCTCACGGTGTTATGCCCGCCGACCTTGCTCGAGCTGCCGCAGCAGGGAACGGTTTCGCGGGAGATGACCCTGCGCGACCCCAATGGTGTGCTCGTGAACTTTATCCAGAGAATGTAGTTATCGAGGTGCTCATCCGGCGCCGAAGCGGTGCATCCTCACAGGATCGACAGGGATGATCGTCGATTTGAGTTCCGTGAAGAACTCGGCGCTCGCATAGGGTCCGTCACGGCCTATTCCAGATTCCTTGAAACCACCAAACGGCGCGCGCAGTTCGCGAACGAGCGGGGTATTGACCCAGACTGTTCCCGCGCGGATTTCCCTTGAGCAGCGCATCACGGTGTGCAGGTCCTCGGACCAGACGTAGCTGACCAACCCGAAATTGGAGCGATTGGCAATCGCAATAGCCTCGTCCAGCGAATCGAAAACGAGCAGCGTCGCAAATGGTCCGAAGATTTCCTCCTGGCAAACACGTGAATCATTGTCGGATGCCAGTACAGCGGTGGGCTCCATGTAGAACCCGCGGTCGAATCCGGCCGCGCGACGGCCGCCGGTGAGCAGGCGCGCTCCTTCGGACTGTGCAATACCAACGTAAGAGAGAACCTTGTCGAGGTGCGCCCGATAGGCAAGCGGGCCGATCTCCGTATCCGGGCTCATCGGGTCGCCAATTCGAATCCGGCCAGCGCGCTCTACAAAGGACTCGATGAATCGTTCGGCAATCGGGCGTTGCACGAGAATGCGCGATCCCGCCAGGCATTGCTGACCATTGTTCGAAAATATGCCCGCCAATGCGCCGTCCAGCGCCTTGTCGATATCGGCGCTTTCAAAGATGATATTGGCCGATTTGCCGCCGAGCTCGAGCGCAACCGGTTTGATGTTGGTGGCCGCCGCCGACATGATTGCGCGCGCCGTGGCCGTTCCGCCCGTGAAGCCGATCATGTCGATGCGTGGATCACTCACAAGAGCCTGGCCGGTAACCGCGCCGCGGCCGTTGACCAGATTCACCACGCCGGGCGGCAGGCCAGCCTCGTGCAATATCTCGACCATGCGATACATCGACAGCGGCGTGTATTCCGACGGCTTCAGGACGCAGGTATTTCCCCATGGGATAGCCGTGGCCAGGCGCATCGACGCGAGCGCGAGCGGCGCATTCCATGGCGCAATCAGGGCGGCGACGCCCTTGGGTTCGCGGGTCACGTAGGTGAGAAAGCCCTTGCTCTGCGTATAGGTCTCGCCGTGCATGACACTGGCAACTTCCGCAAAGAACTCGAAATTGCGTGCCATGCGCTGCACATGTCCGCGAATGCTGGTCATCGGCAAGCCGGAATTGAGGCACTCGAGGTAGGCGAGCTCATCGGCGTGCCGACGAAGATGGTCCCGGATCGAATAGAGAACGTCCTTGCGTTCGTTGATGTCCATCCTGGGCCACGGACCTGAGTCGAACGCAGTCCGTGCCGCCGTGACAGCAGCCGCGACTTCCCTGGAATCAGCTTCATGCAAGGTACCGATGCGTTCCTCGGTCGCAGGATAGATCACCGGCATTTCGTGACCGGGTCCGCGGGCCGCAACGGCCTGACCATCGATCAGGCTGGTAATCCGCTCGCGCACCGCGAAAGGCGGATCGCTCATCGAAGCCTGCTGGGAATTGCCTGATGACGTCACTGTGCAACCTGCGGAAGTCGCGCTACGGCTACGAACCACGGCAGGCTCCCCGATGCAGCCGACAGCTGTCCGACATGAAGCTGCGAACGATCGAAGCCTGCCGCAAGCATGTCGTGTTCAACATCAGCCGTGGCATAGACTTCCCAGTAGGGTTCGTTGTTGTTGCGTGTATCCCAGGAGTATTCGAATTTCTGATATTCGTCGTAGTTTTCGAATCGTAGCGGGACGTCCTGATGCAAAGCGATACCGCCCGGCGCAAGCAGGCGACGCGATTCGGCGAACAGCGCGCGGCGTGTTCGATCCGGAATCTCGTGCAACAGATTGTGGGACACGACTAGATCGAAATAACCATCTTCGAAACCGGTTGCAGCGCAGTCCGCTTGATGAAAATGCACGCGTGCACCCAATGCTTCGGCGCGTGCATGAGCATAGCGGAGCATGCCGGCGCCGACGTCCACCGCATGCACCTGTGCATCGGGGAAGGCGAGGGCATAGTGAACACTGGCCGCACCGGCCGAACATCCAAGATCGAGAATCCGCTTTGGCCGGAAATCGGGGTAACGCTCCCCGAGGAATCGCTGGACGTGCGCCGCTTTGCTGTCCGACCTCGAGATGCCTTGCCCGAATGCGTAGAGATTGCCGCCGGTTTCGTACAATGCGCCGGCTGTAACGTCGTCGCCTCCACGGTCCCAGGCATAGCCGCCGGGTTGCAGGTGAATCGCGCGCGCAACCACGCTGCGAGGCGGCGAGAAGTCCGCTCGCAGGTCGAGACTGCCGCCAGCGGCCCGGTCCAAACTGCGCTTGTGGAATTCGCGCTGCAGGCGTTCGCGATCACGCTCGAGCGGCTCGCTGACGCTGCGCCACATCTGCTCCTGGGCCGCGCGCGCAAGCGCACACCATTGCCGGTAGGCCGGGTGCGCGTACATTGCGCGACCGATGTCGCGCCGCTGCGCGGGATCCGCCGATTCGGGCAGCATCGGTTTGACCGCCTGCTCGTAGATCTCGCGATTGGTGGCCCGCATGCGCCGGTTGAGAGCGAGCTTGAAATCGACGACATAAGACTGGCGCGCGCGGTCATCGTGCGAGAGCGCCGGCAGCAGGCTGTGTTGAACGTTTCGGGCCATGGCTTTGTTACCGGGTCAACTTGGCGACGGGACATTCATCATGTCAATATAATGTTTCTTTCAGCCCTGGCCTAGTCCAAATTCCCATCAAATGACCGATCTGCGAAGTTTCCTGCACGAGCATGCCGCGGCAGTCTGGTCGCTGCCGAAACCCGTGTCGGTACGCCACAGTTTGACGGCGCTGCAGCATCGCCTGGATCGAAGCGGTCACTTCCCCGTCCTGCTGGCACGCAAGGTTGTGTTACCCGATGGACAGCTGAGCGACATTCCGGTCGTAACGAACCTGACAGCGAGCCGTGAACTGACTGCGCAAGCCCTGGGCGTGACAAATCACCGCGACATGGCGGCGTGGTTCGCGGCCCGTAGCGCAAGTGCCATCGCGCCACAGGTACTGAGCCGCGACCGAGCGCCGGTCCAGAGTCGTGTGTTTCAGGGTGATGAAGCCGACCTGACCCGCCTGCCGGCGCTCATCCAGCATTGTGGCGAACCCGGCCCCTACCTGACCGCCGCCCACGCGACGACCTACGATCCCGACACCGGCGTCGACAACACAGCCATACAGCGATGCTGGATCAAGGGTCCGCGCATCATGAGTTGGTGGCCCTATCCGGCGACCCATAATGCTAGAAATCTGCGCAAGTTCACCGCTCGCGGCGAGGCCTGCCCGGTCGTGTTCTGGATCGGTCACCATCCCAGGGTGTTGATTGGAACCCAAGCGAAACTGAGCTACCCACAAAGTCACTGGCAGGCCGCTGGAGGCGTATTGGGCAGTGCGCTGCGGGTGGTACCCAGCATCAGCCATGGCGAGCGCATCATGGTGCCGGCGGATGCGGAAATCGTGATCGAAGGCCGAACCCTGCCCGGACAACTGGCGCCGGATGGTCCTTTTGGCGAGTACACCGGCTACATGGGACCGGCCGTCGATGCGCCGCTGGTCGAGGTCTCGTGCATCACCATGCGTGATGAGGCGATCTATCACGACTACGGATCGGGCCTCACCGACATGCTGGTACCGGACAACATGGCGATGGAGGGAAAGTTGTTCGGCATGATCAAGGCGGTTGCGCCCTCGTTGCGCAATGTATACGTGCCCGCCTCGACACGTCGCTTCGTTGCCATCGTGCAGCTGGCAGAGCCGCTGGCTGGGGAGGCGCGCGATGCGCTGGTGGCGGCGCTGGCATACCGCCGGGTCAAGGCGGTGATCGTAGTCGATGCTGATGTCGATATCTTCGACAAGCATGCCGTCGATTGGGCCGTCGCGACGCGCACGCAGTGGCGCAGGGATACGGTCGTCGTCGATGGCCTGTCAGGATCGAGTCTCGATCCTTCACTCCCCGAGGGCGAGGGAACGACATCCAAGATCGGTATCGATGCAACGCGTTCAGGTCGCAACAAGGGTAAGCCTGTCCCGGTGCTCGCAGTGCCGGATACGGCGGATCTGGAGGCCGCAGATCTCCTTGCTGGTGCGAATGTACAGAACTGGCCCATAGCATGAGGATGCAGACATGTTAGACAAACAACGATTCTTCGAGTCGCTGGAGGCGGCCAGGCAACCGCGCCACGGCGGAGGACACCCAATCAGCAAGGCCTGGGCGGACGGCAAGCTCAGTCGCAAGCAGCTCGGGCAGTGGGCAATCCAGCATTTCCATTACATCGACGTCGTACCGCAGCAATTCGGGCAATTATTTGCCCGCCTGCCCGACCTCGATGCACGCCAGCACTTGCTCGAGAATCTGTTGGGCGAAGAAATGCCCGGTGCACCAGGCAAGCGCCACCCTGATCTCCTGAAGAAATTCGCCCGTGCCTGCGGCGTCGAGACGACGGACATCGAAAGTGCCGAGGAGCGCGGCATGGTTCTGCCGGCGACCCGGGGCATGCGCGCATGGATCTGGGAATTGTCGACGATCCGGCACCTGGCCGAGGCATGCGCCGGCATCATGGTGGCGCTCGAGGGCCAACTTCCTACGCTGTACCCGAAATATGTCTCGGCGATGCGCAAGATGAATTTTTCCGACGACGACCTTGAGTTCTTCCATGTGCATATCGAGGGTGACACCGAGCATGCACATGTGGGGCTCGAGTTGACGCATCGCTATGCCACCAGCGCGCAGTTGCAGCAAATGGCGATCGCCGCCGTACAGGCCTCTGCATCGATGCGGTTTGCGATGCTCGACGATATCTACGATTGCGTCGTCCTCGAGAATGCCGCCTGATTCCTCCGGACCGGTCGTTTTCCTGACCGGCGCGGCTGGGGGCATCGGTCGGGCGGTCGTCACGGCTCTGCGCGCGCGCGACATGCGGATATTTGCAACAGATCTGGCGCTCGCGGATCTACCATGCGGCGATGCCGGCATGTCCCAGGCGACCCTCGATGTTCGCGATCACCAAGCCATTGCTGCCAGCGTCGCCCGGTGCCTCAGGCAATTTTCAAGGATAGATCACGTCGTACACCTGGCAGGGCGGACGGGCGCCGGGCCCATGGACGATATTTCGGTCGCACAATGGCGCGATCTGCTCGCGGTGAACCTGGACTCCGGTTTCTATCTTGCGCAATCCGTCCACGCGCCACTCGCCGCAAGCCGCGGCACGTTGACATTTCTGTCCTCGAGCAATGGCCGCAATGGTGGTAGCGCCGTATCGGGCCCCGCCTATGCCGTCGCCAAAGCGGGCCTGATCAACCTCATGCGTTACCTGTCTCGCGAGTGGGCGCCGGAAGGCATTCGTGTCAACGCCATCGCCCCGGGGCCTGTCGATACGCCGATGCTGCATCGGCTGGATGCGAAGCAGAGGCAGGACGTGGTGGCTCGCGTTCCGCTCGGGCGCTTAGGTCGCGACGTAGAAGTGGCGTGGGCCGTGCAATATCTGCTCGATGAGCGGGCTGGGTTTGTCACCGGCAGCGTCCTGAATGTCAGCGGCGGCGTTGTGCTGGACTGAGCGGATGGCGAGTTCGAAGCGCAAGCCGCCTGTTGCGGAAGTATCGCCACGACGCGGCCGGGGAGGATTTCGCTACGACGCATCACCGCGCTATTTTCGTGTTTACGTGACGCTCAGGGCCTGGGTTCGCGATTCGACCTATGCGCCCGGGCAGCAGATTCCAACCGAGCCGGACCTTTGCAAATTGTTCTCGGTCTCGCGAATCACCATCAGGCGCGCTATCGATCAGCTTGTCAAAGAGGGCTGGCTGATTCGCCAGCAGGGCCGCGGCACATTTGTCGACATGTCCGCGGCGCGCGGCGCGGTACGCCTGGACCTGGCCGAGACCATTCGCCAGGTGGCGGATCTCGGTTCGACGACGGAAGTTGCCGATGTGCAATCGACCGTAATGGCAGCGGATGACGAAACGCGCGCGGCGCTCGAGCTCGCTGACGATGCGAGGGTCGTGCGCAACCGCCATGTGCGCATGCTGAATGGCGTACGCCTGGCCTGGATCACGACTTTCACGCCGATGTCCGTCGCGATGCGTTTGCCGGCGCAAGGCGCATCGAACCGTCCACTGCTCGAGCAGCTGCCTTTGGCCGGCATCGAGCCGATGGAGGCGGACCAGTTCGTCGGTGCAACGCTCGCGTCGGTCGAGGCGGCGCGCGCTTTGCACCTCGAGGTCGGTGCGCCGCTGCTGCGCATTACGCGCGTGGTATTTGGCGCGCGACGCAGACCGCTCGAGCGCGTCGTGGCCCTGTATCGGGCTGATGCCTACCAGTACCGCATGCACCTCGCCGGTGTGGCCTCGCAGGTGTCGCGCGGGGCGCACAGCTGATGTCCCCGGCGCAGCCGAAGTGGTGGCAGCAACGTCGCTGGCAGATCGCCGTGCTGCTCATGCTGGTTACGGCGGTAGGCAGTATCGACCGCCAGGCGATGTCGGTGACGGCCGCAACCTTGAAGAGCGGTTTCGCGCTCAGCAACACTGACTATGGGCTGCTCGGTTCGGGGTTCCTGATGGCCTATGCCCTCGGCCAGTTGCTCTCTGGCATTGTCGTCGATCGCGTTGGCACGCGGCGTGCACTCGCCTGGGCAGTGATACTGTGGAGTTTCGCAGCCATAGGTCACGCGGCCAGCGCCGGTTTCGCGGGCTTGCTGCTCGCCAGGGTGCTGCTGGGTGTCACCGAGGGCGCGAATTTCCCGGCAGCGTTCAAGGCGATTGCGGAGTGGTTCCCCCGCGCGGAGCGAAGCATGGCGACTGGTCTGGTGGTCGCTGGAACGGGCTTGGGTTTGATACTCGCACCGCCACTCGCCGGCACATTGACTCATTACTTCGGATGGCAAGCGGCCTTCCTGGTGCCAGGGGTCGCGGGGCTTCTATGGGTGGGAGTCTGGTGGCGACGTTATCACCTGCCTGAAAATCATCCGCAAATTTCCAGCGCGGAGCGCGAATTGGCTTTGCGCGACCGGGTCTCCGTAGCGGCGGGAACCGGCGGATTGGCTCAGCAGATCGCGATGCTCGGGCATTACTTTCGCTTCCGGCAGACATGGGGGCTCGTGCTGTCACGCTTCATAGGCGATGGGGCGTTTTATTTCTTTGCCTTCTGGTTGCCCCTTTATCTTCAATCGGAGCGCGGATTCACGCTGCTGAATGTTGCGTTCGCCGCGGCACTGCCGTTCGTTTGCGCGGATCTCGGCAGCCTCAGTGGCGGGTGGCTCGGGCAGAAGTTGATTCGACGTGGCGTCAGCGTTGATCGATCGCGCAAGAGTCTCATCTGGGCGGGCTGCCTGACCACGCTTTGCGCCTGGCCTGTGGCAACGGTATCCAGCGCGCCCGTGGCCCTGCTACTCGCCGCTGTGGCCATTTTCGGAATACAGGTCAAAACGAGTTCCTTGTTTCCGTTGGCCGCGGATATCTACCCGGCGGAGCATGTAGCGAAAATCTGGGGTCTGTCGGGCGCCGCGGGCGCGTTTGGCGCAGCTCTCTTCCAGTCCGTGTTCGGCGTTCTGATCGACAAGACCGGCTACAATGTCGTGTTTGTCCTGTCATCGCTGATCTGTATCGCCCAGGCTTTGATGATTTCCCTGTTCATACGTCGCGTCGAGCCGCTGGAACTTTCGCCTGCGGCTGCCGACAAGGCGAAAGCACACTGATGGAGTAAGTTCATGTCCGACAAGAAATACGACCTGTTGATCAGGAACGCGCGAGTCGTGCGACCCAATCGCACCAGTGTGCAACGCGTGGATATCGCCGTCAGTGACGGCAAGATTGCGAAGATGGGCAAAGGCATCCCGGCCCGCAGCGCCCGCGACTCCATGGACGCCCTCGATCAGTTGGTATTTCCGGGACTCGTCGATCCGCACATGCATTGCGGAATCTATTCGCCGCTTGCCGAAGATGCGTTGAGCGAGTCGCGGGCCGCGGCACAGGGTGGCGTGACGTCAAGTCTCAACTACATGCGCACGGGCGGCTACTACATGCAACGCGGCGGTCCGTATGCGGAAGTCTACCCGGAGGTTCTCGATATCTCGCGGGACCGGTTCTATGTCGATTACGCCTATCACCTTGCGCCGCTCGATCGGACGCATATCGGTGAAATCGACATGCTCATCGAAAAGTATGGCGTCACCTCGTTCAAGATCTTCATGTTCTACGGTGGCTATGGCTTGCACGGCGCATCGAATTCGCAGCACGAATTCCTGATGATAGGCAAGGATGAAAAATACGACATCGCCCACTTCGAGTTCGTCATGCGCGGCGTGCAGCGTGCGATGGAACGTCATCCGTCAATCAAGGACAGTATCTCGCTGTCATTGCACTGCGAGCTGGCTGACATACTCAATGCCTACACGAGGATGGTGGAAAGCGGCGCACGCAAGACGGATCTTTCCACCTATCTCACTGGCGAGACCGACGACCCGCAGTGCCAGCATTGCGCGCCTCTTACCGGGCTGCGCGCATATAGCGCCGCCCGCCCGCCGCATTCGGAAGGCCTGGCGATAACGATAGCGTCCTATCTGGCACACGAGACCAGCTGCCTGAACATCAATCTGCTGCATTTGACGTCGCGCAAGGCAGTCGAGGCCGCGCTCAAGATGGCCAAGGCGTTCCCTCGCGTCGACTTTCGTCGCGAAGTCACCATCGGCCATCTCGTGCTCGATTACGACACACCGGTGGGGTCTCGTGCCAAAGTCAATCCGCCCATTCGCTCGCGTGAGGACGTCGAGTATCTCTGGCAGGCACTGCTCGATGGAAAGCTCGACTGGGTGTGCAGTGACCACGCCTGCTGCCGTACGGAAGCGAAGCTCGGCGACAGCGGCGAGCGCGATGTATTCGTCGCCAAGTCCGGATTTGGAGGAACCGAATTCCTCCTGCCCGCTCTGATTACGGAAGGCAAGCCGCGCGGCTTGTCGTATAATCGCATGGCGGAGCTTACCTCCTGGAATCCGGCGCGGCGCTTCGGCCTGCACGGCAAAGGCGATATCGCGGCGGGTTACGATGCGGATCTTGTGTTCGTTGATCCAAACAAGAGTTTCACGGCAAGTGGGGCAATGTCGGAGTCATCGCAGGGATATTCAGTGTTCGAAGGAATGCAGATGTCGGCATCGATTACCCGTACCATGCTGCGCGGACAGACCATTTACGAAAACGGCAAAGTAATTGGCAAGCCAAAGGGCCGCTATCTGCATCGGCCGTACGGCGCCGTTACCTGACCCAACCAACCCAACTAACCGAATCAGCAGGAGTATTTCACCATGACAATCAAGGTTGGCGACAAAATGCCCGCAGGCAGCTTCAAGGTGATGACCGCCGAGGGCCCGAAGGATCTGACGTCCGAGCAGTTGTTCAAGGGAAAGAAGGTCGTGCTGTTTTCCGTTCCCGGGGCTTTCACGCCGACCTGCAGCGCGAAACACCTGCCGGGATTCGTGCAGAACGACGCCGCGCTGCGAGCAAAGGGCGTCGATACCATCGCCTGTCTTGCAGTCAATGATGCATTCGTAATGGGCGCCTGGGGCAAATCGGCTGGAGCCGATGGCAAGGTCACGATGCTCGCCGACGGTAACGGAGACTATACGCGGGCGCTCGGGCTCGAGCTCGACGCTCGCGGGTTTGGCATGGGCATGCGCGGCCAGAGATTCGCAATCGTCGCGAAGGACGGCGTTGCGATTGCGGTCGAGGTGGAAGGGCCTGGGGAATTCAAGGTGTCATCAGCCGAGAATATCCTCACCAAGGTGTAGGGCGGGCAGAGGCTCGTGACGGAGCGCAATAACCGGGTATTGTTCAAGCGTTCGCCACGGGGGTTGCCTGTGGCGGATGATTTCGACCTCGATAGCATACCGGTGCCGCGACCCGGCCCGGGACAATTTCTTTCGCGAACGATCTACCTGTCGCTCGATCCGTATTATCGCAACGTAATGAAGAACAGCCAGATCTACCAGGATCGGCTCAGCCCCGGTGAGGTCATGGTCGGCGAGACTGTTGCGCAGATCGTCGAATCTCGCAACCCGGATTTCCTGATCGGCGATTACATTGCGGTACGCAACGGTTGGCAGGACTATGCGCTCTCATCGGGGCAGGGGGTGCGAAAGCTCGACCCGCAGATTGCACCCCTGTCCGCGTGGCTCGGCGTCCTTGGCATGCCAGGGTTGACCGGCTACGCGGGGACAGTCGAGCTCGGGCAGCCGCGACCAGGCGAGACTTTTGTCGTATCGGCTTGTACCGGACCGGTCGGGTCAACGGCGGGTCAGGTTGCGCGCATGATGGGAGCGCGAGTCGTTGGCATTGCAGGCAGTACGGCGAAATGCCGCTATGCCGTGGAGGAACTTGGTTTTGATGATTGCATCAATTACCGTGACGGCGACCTGACGGGCGGTCTGCGCAATGCCTGTCCGGACGGTATCGATGTCTATTTTGACAATGTGGGCGGCGATACGCTCGCGGCGGTTCTGGGACGACTCGCCATTGGTGCGCGCATAATCCTGTGCGGCATGATCGAGGCATACAGTCTGGACAAACCACCGCCTGGACCCTTCCTGGGGCCAGTCGTCGGCGCACGCGCCACGGTCAAGGGGTTGGTGGTCTACGATCATCTGGCGAGGCAGCCGCACCTGCTGAAAGTGGTTGGCGGTGCGATCCGCAAGGGCACGTTCAAGTACCGTGAAGATGTCAGCGAAGGGCTCGCTTCGGCCCCAGAGGCATTCTGTCGCCTCATGCGCGGTGAGAATTTTGGCAAGGCCCTGGTGAGAGTGGGCCCGCATCGACTCTGAGCATTCCGGTCGCCGCGGTCTCGCCATTGCCGCACTCGGCGTCGTATTCGGCGACATCGGCACGAGTCCACTCTACGCGCGTCAGGCCTGCCTCGATGTTTCGCCAGGAATGTCGAGGCCCGAAGCCGTACTCGGAATTCTTTCGCTCATCGTCTGGTCGATTGTTGCCGTCATCTGCATCAAATACCTGAGTATCGTTCTGCGCGCCGACAATCGGGGGGAAGGTGGCGTGCTGGCGCTTTCGACTCTGGTCTCGGCACTGGACCTTCCGCGCGGACGACGCGCAATCCTGTACCTTGGCATGTTGGGCGCCGCATTGTTCTTTGCCGATGGTGCGATAACACCGGCAATTACGGTGTTGAGTGCGGTCGAGGGGCTCAGCGTCAATCATGTGGATTCACCAAGGCACCTCGTCATTATCGCGTTGCTGATCATTGCAGTGCTGTTTGCCGCACAGCCACGCGGCACTGAGCGCATCGGTCGAAGCTTCGGTCCCATCATGGTGATCTGGTTCCTGGCGCTGGCTGCGCTCGGTATTCGCATGATCGTGCAGGTGCCGACAATTTTGAGGGCGCTCAATCCAGTCCACGCGCTGCGTTTCCTCGAGTCGCATTCAAGTGTCGCGCTGCCCGTTCTGGGGGCCGTATTCCTCGCCGTGACCGGCGGCGAGGCGCTGTTTGCGGATCTCGGTCATTTCGGAAGGACGCCGATACGACTTGCGTGGTACTGCCTGGTGTTACCGGCACTGATATTGAATTATCTCGGGCAGGGTGCCTTGGTATTGGCCAACCCGGCCGCCGCTGTCAAACCTTTTTTCATGTTGGTGCCGGAGCCTCTGCTTGGCGGGATGGTCGTACTGGCGGCCGTCGCCTCGGTCATCGCCTCCCAAGCCGTCATATCCGGCGTCTTCTCGGTTTCCTACCAGGCGATACGGCTTGGGAGATTGCCGCGCCTTGAGGTACGGCACTCATCCGAACAGACTATGGGCCAGGTCTATCTGCCATTTTTCAACCTGCTGCTGTGGCTTGCGACCAGCGCACTAGTGATTGGATTCGCGAGCTCCAATGCGCTCGCGGGCGCTTACGGAATTGCAATATCGCTTGCGATGTTGATCGATGCAGTGTTGGTCATGCTGTGGCTCTGGGCGGGCCGGATCCGATGGGCCAGCATCATCTTGCCGGTCATGCTGGCGGCACTTTTGATCGATGCGATGTTCGTGATGGCGAACGCCGGCAAGCTTTCGGGCGGTGGTTGGGTACCGCTCGCACTGGCCGCCGCCGCGTTCGCAGCCATGTTGTCCTGGACGCGGGGCGTCGCGGTGTTACGCAAGCAGTTGCAACGCGACGAGCACAGCGTTCGGGAGCTGCAGCAGGAGCTGCTGCGCGCCAAGCCTGCACTGATCGATGGCACGGCCATTTACTTGTCCGCAAGCGCACGGGGCGTTCCACGTAGTCTCTGGCGCAATATCGAGCAATTCGGCGCAATTCACCGCAATGTGATTCTGCTGACTATCGTTACCGAGGAGTCTCCGCGCGTCGATGACCGGCGACGGATGGAGATTACGCATCTGCTGCCGGGTATTACCCGGATCACCTCCCACTATGGCTTCATGGAGCGACCCACGGTAGCTGACATTGTCTATGCTGCCGAGCGTCAGGGCGTAAGTTGCGATCTCGCCTCGAGCGTGTATTTCGTAGGTGTCACTTCGGTCGCATTTGGGCGATCGGGGATGTCAGGTTGGCAGAAGCGCCTGTTCGCGTTCATGTTGCGAAATGCCCGCCACGCGACCGCCTTTTATGGGGTGCCGGACAGAAACCTGTTGGAAATCGGTAGTCGCGTCCGGATCTAGGTATATCCCACGGTAGTCGATTGGCCTGATCTCACTATGCTGCATTGACGGTTGGAGGTATGCCCTATGCAGCAGATCCGGCGAATCCTGGTCGCCGTCGATCCGGGCGAAGATAACAGCGCGCTGATGGCAAAGGCGGTCCGCCTTGCCCGCGGTCTCGACGCTGCGGTGAAGGTGTGTTGCTGCGACAGCGTCTCGCTTCCGCAGGCGCGCCGCTATCTCGATGCGCCCAGTTTTCAAAGGGCAGCCGACAACTACCGCAACCTGCATACTGAGCGTCTGGAACGCCTGGTTGAACCGCTGCGGCGCGCGAGTGTGGATGTAACAGTCGATGTGCGTTGTGAAGCGGGTTGGTCACTGGCGGATGCAATCGCGCGCGCGGCGAGCGATTACCACGCCGACCTCATAATGAAGCGCGCTGCCCACGTGCCTGCAATTCGTCGGCGCCTTTTCAGTAACGCAGACTGGCAATTGATACGCCGATGTCCGGTGCCGCTGCTGTTGACGCACGATAGGCCATGGAACGCAACGACCATGCGCGTGGCCGCGGCTCTGGATCCCGGTCATCCCTCGGACCCGGATGATTCCGTCGATCGTGAGTTGCTCGCTGCGCTCACGCTCTTGCGTTCGAAATTTACGGCCGAGGTCCTGGCCATCCACGTGATTCCTTCCCCGGATACCTTGTTCATGGCGCTGGATCTCGCCGCTACCGCACCCGCTGCAGTCAACGAATCCGCAAGGGAATTCGATCAAATGCGGGAGCAGCGGGTCGCATGTCTGGCGGCGATCATTCGGCGATCTGGACTTGCGGGAGACATCGCAAGGATAATCGATGGCGACCCAATTGCCGTGCTGCCGAAATTCGTCGCGCAATCAGGGATCGACATCTTCATAGTCGGCGCAAAATCGCGAGGCGACGCCAACCGAGCGATCATCGGCGGGACCGCAGAGAAGCTGCTGGACCGAATCGATGCCGACTTGTTGATCATCAGTCCTGACGCAAAGCGCGCAGACGCGAGTCAATCTGCACTCTAAAACCTCGTGCAAAGCGACGCTCGCACCAATGTGGCAATTGCGCGTCGTCTCGACGAACTGGCTGACTTGCTCGAAGTGCAACATGCGAGCGCCGGCCGTGTTGACAAATTCAGGGGGGCGGCCCGCGCGCTCGATCGGATGGCGGAACCGCTAGCGCCTATCGTGCGGCGCAAGGGTATGGATGCGTTCGAATCCATCCCAGGCCTGGATATGTTGGCGCGGCGCGCTATCTGCCAGTTGGTGACGCGAGGATCGCTGCCAATCCTGCAGCGCTTGCGCGGCAAGCTTGATGTGCCGACACTCCTGGGTGCGGTGGTTGCGGTCGGCAAGAGGACCGCGCAACGAGCCCATGAAATATTGGGCATCGAGTCGCTTGAAGAACTCGAAGTTGCCGCGCACGATGGGCGTCTCGCCGCGCTTGCAGGAATGGGAGCAAAGCGACTCGAGGCGATACGCACCGCGCTGGCGACGCTACTTGGGACGCGGCTGACGAAGGGCGGGCTGCTGCCCGCCGCTGCGCTCATCGCGCCGAGCGTCGCAGACTTGTTGTACGTCGATGAGACTTTTCGAAAATTTCGTATCAAGCCGGACAGCGCGAAACGCACAGGCAACGCCGATCGAGAGCCGGCCAGCCCGGGGCATATGATCATCCACCTCGTTCACCATGGACACAATTACACGGTGATGGAAGGGGCCTGTGCTTCGGGTGGCGGGCTGTGGCGAGATCGAGTGAGTATTATGTACGATGGCGCGGACCGTTGGCGACAATGCATGGTCGTTACGGAGCAAATCGAGCACGGACCTGCTAACCGGTTGATCCTCGGTCGGGAGCTCGAATGCCGCAAATATCATGCTGCCGCGGTGACGCACAAGATGCGCCTTCTGGAAGCATGATTACTTTTCGACCGATTGCGCTGGTGGTCGTCCTTGCGCTTTCGAGCGCCTGCGCGAGCTGGCCGCCGCTTGGTGCGCCATCTCCGGACTATCGCGGCGAAACTTCGGGCGGGTATCGCTTCGCGAATATCGTGGCGACGCGACGCAACGATGGTCTGCTGCTGGTCGTGGCGACCTCGGGTGGCGGTGCGCGGGCGGCTAGCTTCGCCTACGGTGTTTTCAGGCAACTTAATGCGGATCGCGTGCCAACGCCGATCGGAATGCTGCCGCTGGCGAAGCGCATCGATGTCATTTCGGCCGTATCGGGCAGCAGCATTCCGGCAGCCTATTGGGTATTGCATGGAGATGATTTCTTTCGTGAATTTCCTGAGCAATTCCTTTACCGCAACGTCGACAAGGATCTCCGGCACCTCTTCCTGAGTCCGCGCAACCTCTGGCGGCTCGCCTCACACAGGTACGCACGCGGCGACATGTTCGCAGATTACGTAGGTGCCAGGTATTTCGACGAGGCGACTTTCGCAGAGTTCATCGCACGCAAGGATGCACCGTTCCTTATCATCAACGCGACCGATTTGAGTACCGGGACGCGATTTGAATTCACGCAGGACAAATTCGATCTGCTGTGTCTCGATCTCGCGCGGTACCCAATTGGTCGAGCCGTGGCTGCGTCAGCGGCACTGCCACCCTTGGCGACTCCGGTGACGTTGCTGAATCGAAATGGCGAATGCAGTGAATCGCGTCCGGGATGGATCGCCAAGGCGTTACTCGAAGGCAGTGCCAGCGGTCGCCGCTATCAGTTGGCGCAGGACCTGAGTCGATATCTGCAGCCCGACCTGTATCCGTATCTGCACCTCGCAGACGGTGCATTCGCCGACAATCTTGGCCTTCGCGTTGTCATCGATGCGCTGGCCCGGCTTTCACCGGGTTCAGGTTCGCCGGTGCCTGTCGACAATGTTGCCGCCAACCTTGCAGTGTTCGTCATTGTCAATGCGAGCACCCGTGCTGGCGTTGCCGTTGCGCGCAGCGCCCAGGCGCCGGGGGAGGTGGCTACATTGCGGCTCGCAGGGTCGGTTCCAGTAGACCGGCTCGCTGCAGATACGCGAGTCGATCTGCAAAACGAGCTGCAGCGTTGGCTGGTACTGACCGGGCGAAGGAACGAGCCGGGTCCGGCTACGCGTGTCCATATCATCGATGTCGACCTGCGCGACATCGTGGATCGGGACCGTAGAGAGTCGCTTTTGCTGTTGCCGACGAACTTCAATTTGCAGCGACGTGATATTGACAGTCTCATTTGCGCGGGCGGGCGACTGCTTCGCGGCAGCAGCGAGTATGCATCGACTTTGAGTGAGCTCGGCGGCGCGAAGAGTCAGGACGGCGTGCGCGAGTTCTGTGTCGCGGCCAGGTGGCCGGAGAGCTGACTCAAGAGCGCAATCAATGCGCCTGCGCCGGCGAGTGCCATGTCCTTGTGCGCATCCCAGGGGTCGCCCTGCGCACCCACGAATGCAATGCCCAGCTCGCCGCCGAAGAGCACGGCGGCGCCCCATTCCATTAGCTCATAAATCGCGGAGCAGCAAAGCATGACCGCAAGGGTAACGGCGCTTTGCCCAACAACGGGCATTTGGAGCAAAGGCCGGATGTGCTGTTGCATTGGGAGGGTGATCAGTAGGCCAAAGGCGAAATGTACAGCGCGGTCGTAATGGTTGCGGTCCATTGCGGCCCAATTGAACCAATCTCCGACGGGAACCAGGGAATACGTATAGTGGGCACCAATTGCGTGCAGCAACAAGAAACAGTAGATGGCGACATAGGAGCCGCAGCCAAGAGTTGAGCGTGCGCGCGGCCCCAGCAGGTAGGGAACGGCAACGAAGACCAGTAGATTCTCCAGCAGCCAGTCGCTTCGGTCGACGGGTGCGATCGCGAGTGCCAGCCAGATTGGCAAATATACTGCCAGGCAAACGCGCGTGCACTTGCCCGCTCCCTGCAGTGTCAGCTTTCGAAAAGGCGCCATTCCGGCCGGTACGACAAACCCAGATTGACGATACGCTGTAGCAGCTGCGGGTACTTCATGCCCACGACATCGGCAGATTCCGCAAAATCCTCGCCGTAGGTCAGGTTGGGATTCGCATTGGCTTCGAGCACGAACACGCTGCCGTCAGACTTCATGCGCAAGTCCATACGCGCATAGCCGCTCATGTAAAGGCTGCGGTAGACCCGCTTCGCGAGTTGAGTCAGACGCTGTTGCGCGGCGCCTTTGATATCCGTTGCCGGTCCAGTCTCAATACCGTGATGCTTTTGGTATTTGGGGTCCCATTTGACGCGTCGTGTCGCGATTCCGGCCTGCACGTTGGTAAGTCTGCCGAAGCGCATTTCCCAGATGGGCAAAGTCGTGAGCCGTTCGTTTCCCATGACGCCAATATAGAGTTCGCGGCCTTCTATGTATTCCTCAACGAGGGCATCACTCGCGGTCGTGTGATGTATGAATTCCACGCGCTCCTGCAGGCGCGCGCGGTCCGTAACGATCGACGCCTGGGATATTCCGAGGGAGGCATCCTCCGTGGCCGACTTGACGAATAACGGGTACTCGAGACGCCTGGGTGCTACGAACTTGCGATTTCGCGGAAATACGTGGAAGCGTGGAGTGGCTATGCGGTGATACGCCAGCACCTGCTTGGAGAGAACCTTGTCACGTGAAATCATCATGCCACGTGGATTGCAGCCGCTGTACGGCTGGCGCATCAACTCCAGATAGGCAACAACGTAATGGTCATAAGTGACTATGCCGGAGAATTCCTCGAGGAGGTTGAAAGTCAGGTCGGGCTTCCAGTCACGAATGGCAATTCTCAATTCGCGTAGCGAGTCACCAATGCCAAGTACCCTGACCTCGTGACCGAGATTGGCCAGTGTGGACATCACGTTGTATTCCGTCCGGCAGTCTTCGATTTCGGATTCATCCGATGACACGAGATCCGATGGCGGCACCAGAGATTCATGCACGAGCAGCAGGATACGAAGTGCTTTCATAGTGCGTAGTTCTCGCGATTGCGGCGCATGATGTCGAGAACGATTCGTTCCAGAAGCCGGACGGTAACACGCTTTGCCTTGCGACGATCGCCGCGTATGCAGAGCCGCAATTGTGCTAGTCGATTGGCGACGGAGTCGATTGCGTGATCGACGAGGTAGGGGTGCAGCCGCGCGCGACGCGTCAGGAGTCTGTGCAATTGCGGTTTCATCTCCCGAACAAAGCGACTCGCCCGGGTGCAACGCGCGCCACGGCGCGCTGCGTAGGCACGCTGCAGCATCCGGTCGTACCGTCGTTCTTCGAAATCGTAGCGTGCCGCCTTGCGCTTGTAGTACTGGGCGAGTGTCTGTGACTTCTCGCCGAGTGGTTCGATCCTGCTCCTGTTCGTGCACCTTGGGCGGGTGCGGCGGATTTCCGCCATCAGGCGCTCGATGTACTCGAGTTTGCGCAGCGCCGGCCATCCCTGGTAGTCACGACGCCAGCGCGCGCGCGGTTGCAGCCAGACCGCGAAAGTCTCGGCAAAATCTTCGGTCGGATGTGCCTGGGCATACCAATGTCCGAGATGCAGTACATATCTGCGGCTCGACGGGTGCGAAATGTAGGTGCTCGGGTAGGGTGCCGAAGCGTGTCCAAATATCCGACGCCAATCCTTGCGGCGACGCAGGCCGTAGGCGGTGTCGATCGCATGGCCTGCCTCGTGACGCAGAATGCGCATCAACCAATGGTGATTTCCGCCTTCCACCATGTGCGTGTGAGTGCGCTCGATGCGTTTCAGTCTTGGATGTATCAGGTAGAAGGGCACCGCGATTCCGGGGACACCATCCGGAGAGAACCATTCATCGGAAATCCATGCATGTGGCTTGAAGCGAATGCCCCGGCGTTGCAGTTCGTCCCGCAACTGATCGACACCGCGCTCTACCGCCGAATTGCGCATGGTGAGGCGCAAACGCCGCAGCGGGACATCCAGCAAATCGTCATCATCGAGCCGATCCCACCAATATCTCTTTACGCGACCCACTAGCGGCTGACCCAGAGCTGGTTCTCGGCAATACGCTGGTAGAGCTTGCGCATATAGACTATCGGTGCAAGCGGAGCTTCGACGTACTGGGTGATTTTCCAGTCGTTGCCGTGGCGTGCGAGGTTGGCGATGACTCGTGTGTCACCGGCGATGGGTGCCTGGTTGTTCGACATCAACGCCTGCCAGCGCATCACGAAAAGGCTGGCAGCCTGGTTTTCGCCTCGCGGCAGTGATCGCAGATCCATGATTTGTGTATCGAGCGCAATGAATGATCGCCGTACGTCGTGCCAATACGACTCGATTGCCGGCCAGTCGAGTAGTGGCCGGTCAATCTCCTCGGCAAAATAAACCGGAGCGACCTCTGGATGCCAAAGCGCGCGCAGCGCGGCGAAATCCCTGCTATTCCAGTTGAGCGAAAAATTCCGCCAGAGCGGGGACAGTTCGTCGGCGAGAGACGTGTTCATCGATAGAGACTAGCCCCTCCTTCTAGCCATGCGCGCCGAGCCGTAGGTCATTAGCGCTGCTACCGCAAGCAGTGCGGCCAGCGGTCCGATTGTACCGTTGTAGAGCCTGCCGCCAAGCCAGGCGAATCCCGCGGCGGTCAACATCGCGATACTGCTCGAGAATCCCGAAGCGACGCCCGCCAGGTCCGGCCGCGCACTGACCGCGCCGGCGAGTGCCAAAGGTGAGGTCAGGCCGCCCGCAGCTGCCAGAATGGCAATGGCGACGGTCAGCTGCAGGAATTGCTGGTGATCGAAGGCGGCGGCTGCAGATGACAGTAGAGCCGCAATCGCAGTCGCAGCGATGCCAATGCGCAGGGTGCGCGCAATGCCGAAGCGGCGCACCCAGCGCCCCGCCAACGCTGCGCCGGCGGTGTAGGAGAGCGCATAACCGGCGGCGTACAGACCGTACTGGGTTGCGCTCATGCCGAACAGATCGTGAAAGAGAGCCGCGCCAATTGTAATAAACGCGAAGGACGCGCCATTGCTGGCCGCGTAAACGCCGCTGTTGCCAACGAATGCGGGGTCAACCGCGAGTTCACGAAAGCCGACCGCAAGTCGCGACAGGGACGCCGCGGCTGTTCCGCTCGGGCGGGTTTCCCTGAGTGACGCAACCATCCAGACAGCTATCGCGACGCCAATGACCAGGTGGGCGCAGAAAATCGTCCGCCAACCCAGGCTGTCGGCGAGCAATCCACCGAGTGCAGGCGCCGCCATCGGGGCGACGCCCATGAACATGGCAAGCCAGGTGAGTGCGATGGCGGCCGATTCCGTATCGCAAACGTCGCGAACCATCGCCCGGGTCGCCACCGTGCCCACGCTGACGCCAACGGCTTGCACGAAGCGGATCCCGATCAGCAATTGGAGTGTAGGAGCAAAAATGGCCAGCGCGCTGGCAATGTTGTAGAGCGTGAAGCCGGCAAGCAATGCGCGACGCCGGCCGATGGCGTCACACAGCAGTCCTTGCAGCGGCTGCGACAGCCCAAGGCCAAGCAGGTAGGCCGATATCAGCCACTGAACCTGCGCATAGCCCGCGTCATGAGCTTTTTGAATCGCAGGCAGTGCCGGCACGAGACTCGACATTGCGAACGGCGACAAGCCGCTCGCAACGCCGAGGAGCAGGACCCAGGAGAACCGCGGCGGCGCGGTCAAATTCGCGCCTATTTCGCCGCGGCTAGCGCCTGCGTTAGCTCCGGCACGATCTGAAACAAGTCGCCTACGATTCCGATATCGGCGACTTCAAAGATCGGCGCCTCGGAGTCTTTGTTGATTGCAACGATCGTGCGCGCGTCCTTTATGCCCGTCAGGTGCTGGATCGCGCCGGAAATGCCGACGGCGACGTAGAGCTCGGGAGCGATGATCTTTCCTGTCTGGCCGACCTGCACGTCATTCGCTGCGTAGCCAGCGTCGACGGCAGCCCGCGATGCGCCGACGGCGGCGTTCAAGCTGCTTGCCAGATCGAAGATCAGTTTGAAATTGTCCTGGCTCGCGAGCGCCCGGCCGCCCGAGACGACGCGCGCCGCGGTCTGCAGGTCGGGTCGGTCGCTCTTTGCGGCGGCCAGTCCCACGAAACGGGTATGTGCCGGTAGCGTTGCCGCCGGAGTTGCCTGTTCGATAGCGGCATCACCTGTTGCCTGCGCCGCTTCGAACGATGCGGTGCGGACAGTGGCAACGATTTTTCCTTCGGGAACTTCGACAGTAAGAATGGCATTGCCGGCGTAGACCGGGCGGCGAAACGTCGTCGCACTGTCGCAGGCCATGATGTCGCTCAACTGCGGACAATCGAGCAGGGCGGCGACTCGCGGCATGAGGTCCTTGCCAAAGGTAGTCGAGGGTCCGAAAACGTGCGTCGCGCCGGCAGCCAGCTCCGCGAGCTGTGGTGCGATGGCGGCAGCCATCTGATGCGCGTGAACGGCGTTGTCGACGCGCAGGACGCGGGTCACTCCGGCCAGCTTTGCGGCTTCAGTCGCGAGCGATGCGGCATCGCTTGCAAAAATGGCGACGGTGATTTCCGCGCCCGGAATCTGCTGCGCGCAACTGACGCATTTTGCGGTGCTGGGATTGAGCTTGCCGTTGGCATGTTCGGCGACGATGAGTACCTTGCTCATGCGAGACCTTTCTTCTTGAGCGCATCGACCAGTTCGGCGACGCTTTTTACGACGATTCCCTTCTGGCGTGTTGCTGGCGGTTCGAACTTGAGCGCGCGCGTGCGCTTGCCCGGAGTGATGCCGACATCAGCCGGCGTCAGGCTGTCGAGCGGTTTCTTCTTGGCCTTCATGATGTCCGGCAATTTCACGTAGCGCGGCTCATTGAGACGCAGATCGGCCGTGATGACCGCCGGCAGGTCGATTTCGATCGTCTCGAGACCCGCGTCAACCTCGCGCGTGACCTTTGCCGTGTCGCCATCGATGACAACCTTCGATGCGAAGGTGGCCTGAGGCCGCCCCCAGAGCCCTGCAAGCATCTGGCCGGTTTGATTGTTGTCATCGTCAATGGCCTGTTTGCCCAGAATGACAAGAAAGGCCTGCTCCTTGTCAGCCAGCGCGCACAGGATCTTCGCCGCGTCCAGTGGTTCGATCGCTTCACTGGTGACGACATGAGTCGCGCGGTCAGCGCCCATCGCAAGCGCCGTACGCAGTTGCTGCTGCGCGTCGCTCGGGCCGATTGAGACAACGACTACCTCGTTGGCGCCACCCGCTTCCTTGATTCGCAATGCTTCTTCCAGCGCGATCTCATCGAAAGGGTTAATGCTCATCTTCACGCCGTCGGTGACGACGCCAGTACCATCTGCCTTGACTTTGACGCGGACGTTGTAATCTATGACTCGCTTGATACCAACAATAATTCGCTTCATCTCTGGTCCCGGTAGAACATTTCTTGCCTGCAATTGATCTGGAATCGAACCCGCGTGCGCGATCGGCTAGATCTGCGCCGGCCGATGGTGATGATGGGGCGGGTCCTTGCGTTCATCCGCGAAACTGGTGCGGATACGTTGAGCCGTTTCGCGCAGCTTGGGCAGGAATCGATCGAGCGCGACTTTCAGCGGAACGGCAGTGCTTGAAAATCTCAGGCTGACCGCCGCCAGCACCCGTTCGTCGATGATCACCGGCACAGCCAGGCTGATCTCGTCCGATACCCGCAGCGGCCGAACCGCATAGGCATAGCCCTGGGCCCGGGTCTCGTTCAACAATCGCAGGAGTTCGGGCCGTGTCTGCGCCGCCTTGTCCTCCTCGCGACTCGAGCGCGCCAGGATTTCTATCAGAGCGTCCCTCTGGGTCGGCGGCGAGAATGCAAGGTAAACGCGCCCCGACGCAGAGGTGAGCAGGGGAACCCGAAATCCGGCCGAGTAGCGTTCGACGGCCAGCGGGCTCGCGTGGTCGGTCGATTCGCGAACCATCATCTTGGTGCCCGACAATGATGCAATCGCGACAGGCCAGATGACGTCTTTGCCCAGTTCGTATATGAATGGCCGCGCGACCTGGGTGACCCAGGCTTCGTCGTCATAACCGTCGGACAAACCACGGACCATGATGGTGAGTCGGTAGCGATCGTCCGTGGTGTCACGGTACACGTAGCCGGCATGGCTCAATGTTTCGAGTATGCGATAGGTCGTGGTCCGGGGCAGCTTGATCTCCTGCGCGATCTCCGACACCGTTGCGCCATTGCGCAGATTGAGTACGGTCAGCGCATCGAGCCCGCGAATAAGCGCGCGAATGGGACGCGTGGATTCCATCTCGTCTGTGTGAGCCTTTAGTGCTGCAGCAACGGAGGCTGCGTCGTTGGGCGATTAACAACCTGATTCTACAAAGGATGTCCGCGTGTGTCCAACACGCGGACGTGTCCGTGTCGGCGGTCATCGCGGCCGGCAGCGAACTCGATAATGCGCCTACACCGACACCAGGATGCGAATCAATGTCAGCCAGCCAATCAGGATCGGGGCAAAGCGCACTGGCCGGATTGCGTCAGCAATTACCAGGCGATGTGTTGATCACCGATCAACGCGAGCGCGAGTTCTTCTCCCAGGACGTTTACCGCCGTGGCGAACTGCCGATGGCGGTGCTTCGTCCCGGCAGTGCCGAGCAGCTCGCCACCGCATTGCGCGCGCTGGCAGACTCGGACGTGGAGCTGGTGCCGAGAGGCGGCGGCATGTCCTATACCGATGGCTACCTGCCCCGGTCGAGCAATAGCGTGGTGATCGACCTGCAACGCCTCGACCGCGTGGTCGAGATCAACCTGCAGGATCGCTATGTGACGATCGAATGCGGCGCGACCTGGAAAGCGCTCAATGACGCCCTGCTGCCGCATGGATTGCGCACGCCATATTGGGGCCCCCTGTCTGGATTGCGCTCGAGCATCGGCGGTGCACTTTCGCAAGGCAGCATCTTTCTCGGCGCGGGCACGCACGGCAGCGTTGCCGATAGCGTGATCGGACTGGATGTCATGCTCGCAGACGGTCGGCAACTGCGCCTCGGCAGTCATTCGATCAAGAACGGCGCGCCGTTCTTTCGCAATTTCGGTCCGGATCTGTTGGGCATGTTCCTGTCGGACACCGGCGCACTCGGCATCAAGACCCGCGCGACCTTCAAGCTGCTGCCAGTGGCACCGTGCGTCGACCATCTCTCGTTCAGTTTTGCCGCACCAGCGGAACTGTTCGCGGCGATGGCAGAACTCGCACGCAAAAGGGTAGGCAGCGAGATCTTTGCGTTTGACCCGGGCCTGCAGGCGCAACGCATGAAGCGCGCGAGTCTGGCCGATGACGTAAAAACGCTAGGCAAGGTGGTCAGGGCTGCCGGCGGTGCGATGAAGGGGCTCAAGGCGGGCGCCAAGCTCATGCTGGCAGGCAGGGAATTCCTGCCGGAGGAGCAGTTCTCGTTGCATCTGACAGTTGAAGGAGCGAGCAAGACCGTGCTCGCGGAGGCCGTGGCGCTTGCGCGCGAAATCTGCGGCGGCGCCGGCAGTGAAGTCGAAGCAAGCGTGCCGAGAGTCATGCGCGCGAATCCATTTGCCGAGGTCAACAGCATGCTGGGACCCAATGGCGAGCGTTGGGTACCGGTGCATGGCATCGTGCCACTCAGTCGCGGCGCCTGGATCTTTGAGCAATGCGAGGGCGTGTTCGCACGACATGCCGAAGCCATGAATACATTCGATATCGACCATGGCTATCTCAGCTGTACGGTCGGCAGCAGCGGCTTGCTGCTCGAGCCGGTGATGTACTGGCCGGCGGAGCGATTGGCATTTCACGAGAGAGTCCTGGATGCCGACTACCTGGCACGCCTACCAAGCTATCCACCCAACCCGCAGGCGACCGCAGCCGTTCATGCCTTGCGCGCCGATCTGGCAACCCTGTTCATGGAAGCGGGTGCGGTCAGCTTTCAGATCGGCAAGTTCTATCCTTACCAGCAGGGCCTGGACCCGTCCGCACGCGCCTTGCTGGGGGAGCTCAAGCAACTGCTGGATCCGAACGGACGCATGAATCCGGGCAGTCTGGGTCTGTAGCGGCCGGTAGCCGCGCGACCTGCGAGTCATTGTGTTGCGCCAATGCAACAAGCGTTGCCTGGGATTCGCTATACAACTATGATGATTTTTTGAAGCCGCGCTCGGCCGTCGCCCGCCTGGACCGGTGGCGCCTTTGTGCAAAGCATAACGAACGTTCAATAGGGTTAGGGAGCACACACATGTTTCAGCGATGCCGTTGGGGTTATCTGGGCGCGCTGTGCGTGACTTTGGCCGCTGGCATGCCCAGCGCCGGTCTTGCACAAGACACCAGCGCAAGCGAAGGTAGCGATGCGTTGCAGGAAGTGACCGTCACGGCGCGAAAGCGCGTTGAATCCCTCCAGGACGTGCCCATCGCCATTACGACTTTCGGTGCCGACGACATCGAGGCGGCCAATCTCACCGGCTTGCAGGATCTGTCGCAACTCGCTGCTGGCTTTCAATTCATGAACCAGGGCAACCAGCAGCCCGGTCGCTACAATACCCAGCTGCAATTTCGCGGCATGACGACGGCGCAATTCTCGCCAAGTTTTGCCACCGGCGCCTTGTTCATTGACGGTATCTACGTTCTCAATGGCGGCACTTCGCTGCCGCTGATGGATGTTGAGCGCGTGGAAGTCATCAAGGGTCCGCAGGCGGCTTACTTCGGCCGCAATACCTTCGGTGGTGCGGTCAATCTGATCACCCGTCGGCCCAACATGAAGGAACTGACGGGCGAGGTTTCGATCAGCACGACGGATCGAAGCAACAATGAGATTTCCGGTTACCTCAGCGGACCTATCGTCGAAGACCGCATCGCCTTCAACCTGAGCGGGCGCTTGTACGACAAGCAGGGCCATTTCACTGCAACCGACCGCGGGCGGCTGGGTGATGAGCAGACGACCACGCTCAACGGTTCGCTGCTGCTGACGCCTTCCGAGCGACTCGCGGTTCGCATCAACTACTCGCACAGCGAAGACGAGGACGGTGCACCGGCGCAGGGCTTCATCTCGGGCATTTTGAATGACACCTGCACCGGCACTACGATCACCACGGCGGCCGGCCAGACGGCGAATCCTGTGCGCTACATCTGCGGCCAGGTGCCTGGTCCCAATAACGCGATCACCGATCCGGGCTTCAGCCCGAGTTCCGCCAACACGATCCTGCCGGCCAATATTGGTGCTTTCTTTGCGAACACGCCTGCCTTGCCCGCGGGTGTGACCGGGGTTTCGCTGCCGAAGATCGACCACATCGGCCTGGTGCGTCGGACCGAGCGCGCCAATGTCAATTTCGCCTATAACTACAACGACTACGAATTCGAACTGACGGCGGGTTACAACGAGCAGGCAGCGACCTGGATACGCGATTTCGACCTCTCCGACAGGCTCAACTGGTTTTCCCGCGATCCTCAGTACATGGAGGATCAAAGCTATGAGTTTCGCGTGAGCAGCCCCCAGCAGCGTCGATTCAGCTGGTTGCTCGGTGTCAATCGATACAAGCAGGAATTCGTTTCGGCCGGCGAGGGCGGCCATGCGACGACGTCCTGCTTCTCCACGTCGCCGACGCTGACCGATAGTTTCGCGACCTGCATTCCGAACTTTGCATTGAGTTTTGCCAACACCACGCTCGCCAATGCCGATCGAGCCGAGGTTACCGGCTTCTTCGGGTCCGTCGATTTCAAGATGACTGATCAATTCACGGTCATACTCGAGGGCCGGCAGCAACAGGACAAGCTGACCAAGGGCGGCGGACTCAGCAATCCCGGACAGCCACTGCTGACTGACGAGTTCAAGAAATTCCTGCCGCGGTTCATCGTGCGCTGGGAGCCGACCGACGCGACGACGGTCTACGCAAGCTATGCCGAGGGCATGATCGCCGGCGACTTCAATACCTCGTACATCGACGCCGATGCCCGCGAGCGGGCGCAGTACCTGGCCCAGGATCCGACCATCAAGGAGTCGCTCGAAGCCGAGACCAACAAGGCGCTGGAACTGGGTTGGAAGCAGCGCTTCGCCGACGGACGCGTGCAACTGAACGTCGCGATCTATGAGAACAAGTGGAAGAACATCAAGGGCCGCTCGTCGTTCCTGATCAACGAGACCTGCGATGCCACAGGTGCGAACGCCATTGGTGTCACCGGCTGCACCTTCCCAGGTGTACAGCCTGGGGATCCGAAGATGATCGATGACGGTACTGGCACGCTGATACCGTTCTTCAATTCGCGCAATATTCTGTTGCCGGGTGATGCGACCATCCGTGGCCTCGAGGTCGAGACCTTGTGGCGGCCCGTGCGCAACCTCAACATGGCCCTCAATTTTGCCTACATCGATTCCAAGTACGACAACTACATCTTCAATTTCGTGGCGCCCTTCGCCGGCTTCTCGCAGATGGCAGGCAATCGCACGCCGCGACAACCGGAGTGGAGCGGCAACGCATCGGCCACCTACGACTTCCGGATGGGTTCGCAGAATGCCTATGTTCGCGGGGACCTCGTCTATCAGGGTGAGACATTCGTCGATGAATCCAATCTCGCATCACTCGCGGACTACACGGTCGTCAATCTGCGTGGTGGTATCGAGAAGGACAACTATCGGGTCGAGCTGTTCGTGAAGAACCTGTTCGACGAGGATGCCTGGCAGACCGGCGCTCGCTGGACTGATTTCTCGAGCCCCACGCAATTCGCGTTCCTGACCGCCAAGCAAGGCGTTGCCGTAACGCCGTTGGATCGCCGCGAAGTGGGCTTGCGTTTCAACTACAAGTTCTGACGCCACAACGTCGTTGCTACCGGGCTGCCTGGATCACCAGGCAGCCCGTTTGACGATCGAATCAGCCGAGCGCGGGCTTGGTGACACCAAGCCAGGCGATCACCGCGACAGCAATCCAAAGCGCGAGTGCCAGCCGGGCCGCCCGACGGTGGGCGCCATGGATGAGATCGTTCGCCGCATCGACACCCGCGCCGGCGCGCAGCTGCTGGAATCCGAGGCGCCATGCGGTGATTACGCCGCGCAGCAGCAATCCGAGCACGATCACGAAGGCGTACAAGGCAAACTTGGCAGCGAGCCAGTTCGGTACGGTCGGCAGCATGCCCATCAGTTGGCCTGCGGCCAGACCCATGAAAGTGCCGATCACTGCCAGGCGCACATGACGATCCAGGCGGGTCAGCCGCGCCAATGCCCGACCCCGCCGGCTCTGTAGATAGAGATGCCAGGTGAGGGCGAGCCAAAGCATCGAACCGACCCAGATGATTGCTAGCAGGGCGCGGGGCAGTGCCAGCCAACCGGCGAGTGCAGCCAGCGTGCTCCCCACCGGAACCATGAGCACCAGGGCCGTACGCGGAGCCATGTCCGTTGCAAGGAGCAATTGCAGGAAGCGTAATCGCTCATCGAGCGTCAGGTCGGTCTGTGCGACCCGGCGTGCGGCCAGAAATACCCCGAGGTCACCGCCCAACCAATAGGCAAACAACACGATATGCAGGTACTGCAGAGCGTTGTAGGTCGATATCATTCACCCAGTATGCCACCGTCGGCAATGGGGCCGACAGGCACGCTATCAAGCCAGACAGGTTGCCACGATGACTTGCGTGCGCTTGCCATTGATCGAACCGGATGTTGCCAATTTTGCGCCCTTTGGCCGGTTGCTCGCGGTTCCGCCAGGCCAACGGGGCGCCCGTAGCGACTTCTATGGCGATGCCGTGGAGCTATACGACCCGGGGGCATTCGTATCCGACGCCGATACGCGCTTGAGCATTGCGCGCGTTCATCCGCGCGCGCGGTCGGTCCGTTATCTCGAGCGGCACTTCAAGCACACCCAGGCATTCGTGCCGCTCACCGCGAGGCCCTTTGTGGCCGTACTCGGTCCGCCATGCCCGCATACGCTGCCCGATGTCGAGTCTGTGCGTGCATTCCGGTTTCCGCCTGGCACAGGGTTCATGATGCATATCGGCACCTGGCATGAGTTTCCGTTTGCGCTCGAATCGACCATGGATCTGCTCGTGATCCTGCGCAACGAGACCAATCGTGATCTCGAGCGACGGAGTCACGACGAGGCCGAAGGTGCCGATCTGCAAAAGCGCAATGTCCAGAATCGCCTGGGCGTGCAATTCGAGTTCTAGTCCGCCGTTGCCATGGGCAGGTCGGGGTCGCCGGCCCACTCGCTGAGCGACCCGTCATAGATTTGCACCTTGTCCCACCCCAACAGACATTGGGCAAAGGCGAGCGTCGTAGCGGAAATGCCGCCACCGCAGTAGTTGATGCAGCGCAGCTGCGAGTGTATGCCGGCGTCAGCAAACCGGGCGGCCAGCGCATCGTGCGCCTGAAAGCATCCGGCATCGTCGTAGAGGGTCGTCGCAGGCAAGTTGCGGCTGCCCGTGATATGACCCCGGCGCGCGTAGGTTCCACCCCGTCCGGCATGTTGCTCGGCAGACAAGGCGTTCAGCAATATAGTCCCTGTATCTGCGAGCGCTGCGATTACGTCCGCCTTCTCGACGAAAAATCCGCGCCTCGTGACGGGTACAGCCGCGGTGGGTACAAACCGGCTCTCGGCATTCGTGACCGGCAACCCCTGTCGCAGCCACAGGTCCAGGCCACCATCGAGGACACGCACGGACTCGAAACCAAACTCGCGGAACATGAACCAGGCGCGTGTGCTCCACCACGTGGGTCCTGTGTTATAGAAAATGACTTCATGGTCACTGGTGATGCCCAGTGCCGCAATGCCATGCGCAAACTGCCCGGCTGTCGGCAGCATGAACTTGAGCGTGGCATGCGGTGCGGCAAAATCATCCAGGAGATCGACGAAAACCGCGCCGGGAATGTGACCTGCGGTGTAATCAGCCCGGCCGGATTGGGCCTTGAGCCGGCCCGACGGCTCTGCCCGCAGATACACAGTCGTGTCGCACAGGCGAAGGTTGCTGTCGCCGAGCCGGGATGCCAGCTCCTGAGAGCTGATAAGCGGGTCTAAACGGGGCGGCGCCTGCATGATAACCTGCAAGGGAGAGATGAATTGCGCACAGTGCCCGACGCGCCGGGCCCATGCAAGCCAGGGTGGTACATGACGACGATCATCGTTCTGTTCAATCTTCGTCCCGACATCAAGGTGGCGGACTACGAAAAATTCGCACGCCAGATCGACTTGCCGGCCGTGAATCGATTGCCGTCGGTCAACAGTTTCGAGGTTTTGCGAACCGTTGGACTCATGGATGGCTCGCCCGCCCCATATCAATACATCGAAGTGCTGCGTATCGAAAGCATCGACGCACTTGGCAAGGACGTATCGGTTCCCGCCATGCAGAAGGTCGTCGAGACCTTCCGCGCAATGGCGGACAATCCGTTGTTCATCGTCACCGAGGCGTTATAGGGCGAGGCCGGTGCTCCGATTCGTCTGTCTCAGGGTAGCGGGCATGGTTCCGACCCTTTTGATCATCGTGACACTGACCTTCTTCCTGGTGCGACTGGCTCCAGGTGGGCCTTTCGATGAAGAGCAGGTGATTCCCGCCCAGATACGCGCCAATCTCGAGGCGGCCTATGGACTCGATCGCCCCCTCTACGTGCAATTCGGACGCTACCTCGGTGGTTTGATGCACGGCGATTTTGGTCCATCCTTCAAATACAAGGATTTCACGGTCACGGAACTGATTGGCAATGGACTGCCGGTCAGCGCTCCGCTGGGTATCGCAGCCGTGCTGCTGGCGCTCCTGGTCGGCGTACCGGCTGGCATGGTCGCGGCATTGCGGCGAAATGGCTGGTCGGATCATTCGGTCATGGCGCTCGCCGTGCTTGGCGTTGCGGTGCCGGGGTTTGTCATCGGACCGGCGCTGGCCTTGGTGTTTGGCATCCACCTGGGATGGCTGCCAGTCGCGGGCTGGGAGCGTGGCGAGCCTCGTTACCTGGTCCTCCCGGTGGTCACGCTCGCATTGCCGGTCATGGCCTACGTCGCGCGCCTGATGCGTGGCAGCCTGCTCGACGTCATGAGCAGCGACTTCATCCGTACGGCGCGCTCGAAAGGACTCGGTGAGTGGCAGATCATCACGCGCCATGCGCTGCGTCCGGCGTTGTTGCCCGTGGTCAGCTATCTTGGGCCGGCGATCGCTTTCGTCATCACCGGCTCCCTTGTTGTCGAAACCGTATTCTCGCTGCCGGGCACAGGCAGCTATCTCGTCAATGGCGCGATCAACCGCGACTATACCCTGGTCATGGGCATGGTCATCCTCTACGGCGCGTTGACGCTCTCGTGCAACCTGCTGGCTGACGTGCTCTATGGCTGGCTGGATCCACGCATTCGCGATGCCTGAGCACGAATTGTCGCTTTGGGGTGCGGCGTGGCGGCGGCTGTTGCGAAACCGCGCAGCTGTGGTTGCGGCGCTGGTGTTGGCGGCGACGGCCGGTCTCGCGATCGCGGGCCCGCTGCTGTCGAGTTACGAGATCGATGCGCTCGATTGGGACAATATTGCCGTACCCCCGGTTTCCGTGGCGGGGCACTGGTTTGGAACTGATCGCCTAGGCCGCGACATGTTCGTGCGTACGCTCGCAGGCACGCGGCTTTCACTGCTCATTGGTCTTGCCGCAAGTGCGGTGAGCTTGCTGATCGGGGTGATCTGGGGGGCCACGGCGGGCCTGCTCGCAGGCCGGATCGATGCGCTGATGATGCGATTCGTCGACATTCTCTACGCATTGCCGTACATCTTCATCGTGATCATCCTGTCGACGCTTTTCGAGCGCGGCAACATCGTGATCCTGTTCGTGGCGATCGGCGCCGTTGGTTGGCTGACGATGGCGAGAATCGTACGTGGCCAGACCATGGCGCTGAGGCAACGAGAATTCCTGCTCGCCGCGCGGGCGACTGGCGTAGGTACTGCGGGTATCCTGCGGCGGCACGTGATTCCCAATGTCATCGGTCCGGTGGCTGTCTATGCGACTCTCACCATTCCACAGATGATCCTGTTCGAGAGTTTTCTCAGTTTTCTCGGACTGGGTGTTCAGGAACCGATGGCGAGTCTCGGCAGCTTGATAACCGAAGGCGCGCGGGAGATGGAATCGGCGCCCTGGATGTTGCTCGTACCCAGCGGCTTTCTGGTGGCGCTGCTGTTGTCATTCAATTTCATCGGCGATGGTCTGCGCGACGCGCTGGACCCGGCATCGGAACGGCTGTGACGGCAGTATTCGAGCTCAGCAACTATAGCGTTCAATTCGAGACGCCCCGTGGCCCCGTCAGCGCCGTATCGGACATCGCTCTGCAAATCGACCGCGGTGAGTGTGTGGCGATCGTTGGCGAGTCCGGAGCCGGAAAGTCGCAGACCTTCCTGGCTGCGCTCGGGCTCGCTGGCAGCAACTGCCGGGTAGGCGGCACGGTCATGGTCGATGGCATGCGCGTCGATCCGTCGGACGCAGCTCAGATCCGGCCCGTGCGCGGCGCCAAGATCGGCGTGGTCTTCCAGGATCCATTGACGTCGCTCGCGCCCCATCTTCGCATCGGTCGCCAGATCGAGGAGAACCTCCTGCGGCATCGCAAGGTGCGGCGGGCGGATGCCGGGGCAATGGCAATCGACATGTTGCGCAAGGTACGCATGCCGCAACCGGAGTTCCGGGCCCGCCAGTTTCCCCACCAACTGTCGGGCGGCATGCGACAACGCGCGATGCTGGCCATGGTATTGGCGGCTGGCCCGCGTCTGCTGGTCGCCGACGAACCGACGACGGCCCTGGACGTCACGGTGCAGGCTCAGGTGCTTGCGGTTCTTGCTGGATTGTTGCGCGACGAAGAGTTGGCAGTTGCACTGATCAGCCACGACATCGGTGTGGTTGCAGGACTCGCGCATCGAGTGCTGGTGATGTATGCAGGACGCATCGTCGAGTCTGGTCCGGTGGATTCCGTGCTGAAGGCGCCTCGCCATCCCTACACGCGTGCACTTTTGGCTGCGGTGCCGCGCCTTGATGATGCTGAGGGCGATCGAATACGACCCATCGCAGGCCAGCCGCCTGATCCAGCAGCGCGCGTCCCGGGTTGCGCATTTGCGCCGCGCTGTCAGTTGGCCGACGAGCTGTGCAGAGAGCGGCGGCCGCTGCTCGCGCCGGCCGACGGTTCGTCGTGGCAATTGGCATGCCATCATCATGACTGACGCGCTCATCGAGCTTCGAAATGTAAGTCGCAGTTATCTCGACGCTGGCGCCGGGTTCGCGCGTCCACGCCGCGTCGTCGCAGTGGAGGACGTGACTGCGGCCGTATTTCCCGGGGATGTGCTCGGCATCGTCGGCGAATCGGGTTGTGGCAAGTCGACGCTGATCCGCATGATGCTGCGGCTCGTTTGGCCGGAAGGGGGTAGGGTTTGCTGGCGGAACACGGATGTCACCATGTTGCGAGAGTCGCGCCTGCGGCCGCTGCGCCGTCATGTCCAGGCGGTTTTTCAGGACCCCGCCGGAAGTCTGGATCCGCGCATGACGGTTGCGCAGAGCCTTGCCGAGCCGCTCGGCATCCACGAACCGGGACTTCGGAGCGACGAACGCGCCGAACGGGTCGCCGGCATGCTCGCGGCCGTCGGGCTCGATCGCAGCCTGTTGATCCGCTATCCGCACATGTTGAGCGGTGGACAATGTCAGCGAGTCGCGATTGCCCGTGCAATGATCATCCGGCCGCAGGTGTTGATTTGCGATGAGGCGGTCAGCGCTCTCGATGTGTCGATCCAGGCGCAAATCGTGGCGCTATTGACTGAACTCGCTCGCACCAGCGGCGTTGCCATCGTATTTGTCAGTCACAACCTCGCGGTTGTCCGCCAACTGTGCACACGGGTCATGGTGATGTTTCGCGGACGGTTGGTCGAGACGGCGCCCGCTGAGGCGCTGTTCTCGGCGCCGCGTCATCCTTATACGCGCGCGCTCCTGGCGGCAACGCCGGTAACCGATCCGGAACGTCAGCGTCACCGGTTGGTGCAGCTCGCCAGTGCAGGCGAAACCGGAGCTGAAGTCGAGCCCAGTGGCGGCGGCTGCAGCTATCTGCCACGCTGCCCGATGGCGAGCGCAGGCTGCCGCGGCATGAAACCCCCGCTGCAGGACGTCGGGGTTCGCCACGCAGTGGCTTGCTGGAATGTTGATGTTCACGCGCCAGCGGGTTCCGGTTGATACTGCGGCTCTTGGCCGGATAGGTTCTGGATGAAGCTCCTGTACACGCCGATCAAGCACTATGTACACACGGTCGAGGCCGTGCTGAACTATGCTGGATTGCGCGATCGGGTCGAGCCTGTTCCAACCCGACCATTCGATATCGACACACCGCTGCCGTCGGTCAACCCGCTGGGCAAGGTGCCGACGCTGATACTCGACGATGGCAATTACCTGGCCGGCGGACCGGTCATTTATGAGTATCTGGACAGCCTGCATGACCGCCGACGATTGCACCCTGCGGCCGGACCGGAGCGATTCCAGGCGTTGCGGCGGGCCTGGCTTGCCGACGGCATGTTCGACAGTTTCGTGCAGATCATCATCGAGTCCTGGCAGGAACCGTCGTCCTTGCGTCAAGGGTTCGTCATGCGCCAGTGGCAGCGGGTGGCGCGATGCCTGGATCAAATGGACGCTGATGTCGATTCGACAAGGCCGCTCGACATCGGGCATTTGCGCACCGTTGGCGCGATCCAGTTCCTGGTTCTAAAGACTCCGACGCTAGCCTCGGCAGAATGCGGCATTTCGCCGGACCATGACTGCTTCGCCGGGCGGCCGAGGCTCGGCGAGTGGTTTGCCAGCGTCGAGCCTGGCACTATCTTTCATGATCCATTGATCAAGGAGAACTGACCTTGCCAATTCCACATCGCCGGATTCGTGGCGTCATTCGTTACACCAGCAACCAACCGCAGCGGCGCGGAGTCGAGCGCGGCAGGGAGGAATTCACCATTACGGTACATGCGGACGGGCGGCGCAGTCTGCGCGCCTACGTCGAAATCGACGACGCGCCGAATGTCATGCGCGATGTCGTTTTGAGCCTCGATCATGCCTGGATGCCGACCGATTGCTTCGTCCGCCTCTCGGTCGGGGATCAATTCCGCGGCTCCAGCTGGTTCCGCTTCACTGCGACAGAGGCGAGCTGTGAGGGGTACACGGCACTCGAAGGCCGGATGTCGCAGCGTTGGCCATTGTCCGAGCCGCTGGCCGCATTTGGCACGCACCCCATCCAGGGCGATGCGTGGCTCGCGCATATCGTCGATTTGCAGGCCGGGCCGGGGACCCGGGTCTACAGGAACGTCCTGCTATGCTCCCTCGACCACCGGGGAGCGACGGGACCACTACTTTGCGAGCATCCGATCGGCGTGCGACTGGCATTCGTGGGTCGGGAGCGCATCAAGGTCGCCGCGGGCGAGTTCGCGGCTTTGCATTTCCGTTATGCAGAAACGTCCGACGCCGACGAAGCCGATACCCGCAACGAACCAGGCAAACACCCGCCTTACGATCTGTGGTGCACGGATGACGGCGACTATGTACTCCTGAAAGCCGCAGTAACCGGCTACATGCAGACGGTTTATGAGCTCGTGGAGCTGCATCGATTTTGAAGTCCCTGATCGCGATCGTTCTGGTGGTGGTGGCCCTGCCAGCCACCGGCGAGCAGGTATTGCGCCGCTCGAGCACCGGCGAGCCCCAGACGCTCGATCCCCAAATGTGGGTGTACGGTCAGGACGGCAATATCGCCCAGGATCTTTTTCACGGGCTGACGACACTTGATGCACGCGCGCGGGTTGTTCCCGGATCCGCCGCCTCCTGGACAGTCAGTGCGGACGGGCGGGTTTATCGCTACCGCCTGCGAGACGGCCTCGAGTGGTCCGACGGTAAACGGCTCGACAGCGCGGATTTCCTCTATTCGTTCCGCCGCCTGTTCGATCCCGCGACCGCGGCACCGGCGGCCGGACTGCTGTTCGTAATCGTCAATGCCGCAGCGGTCAATCGCGGCGAGTTGCCGGTCGAGCGGTTGGGCGTCACGGCGCCCGATTCGCACACGATAGAAATTCGCTTGACGCACCCGGCTCCCTACTTCAATGAATTGATCGTACATCGGGCGCTCCCCGTGCCTCGGCACGTAATCGAGCGTTTCGGCAGGAACTGGACCCGCCCTGAGCACATCGTCTCGAACGGCGCATTCGTTTTGAGCGAGTGGCGCCCAAACAGCTATGTGAAACTGCACCGCAATCCGCGTTTCTACGCCGCAAAACAGGTCGCACTGGACGTTGTCTACCACATACCGGTGGAAGACCCGGCGACCGCATTGCGCCGGTTTCGGGCAGGCGAGCTGGATGCAATCGTAAGCGTCCCCAGCGAACAATTGGGCACGTTGCGGCGCAGTTTCGGTGCGCAGCTGCGACTGGTACAGCAGCTTGGACTCGAGTACTACGCCTTCAATACCCGCAGGAAACCGTTCGACGATGCCCGCATCAGGCAGGCGTTGTCCATCTCGGTCGATCGCGAGTTGCTCGCAGGCAAAGTGCTGGGTGCCGGCGAGCCACCATCGACCTGTGTCGTGCCGCCGTCAGTGCACGGTTATTTCGACAAGGGTTGTGAGCCCGGTGCCGCGCTGCCGATGGCCGAACGGCGCGCACGCGCGCGCGACTTGCTTCGCGAGGCAGGATTCGGGCCGCAAAGGCGACTTGCGCTGCGCCTGCGTTACAACAATGCCGACACGCAGCGCAAGGTTGCACTTGCCGTGGCGTCAATGTGGAAACCGCTTGGAGTGGATGTGGAGCTGCTCGCGGCCGACATGAAGGCACATCAACAATATCTCGCATCCGGAGATTTCGACGTCGCGCGCGCCGCGTGGTATGCCGAAGACAGCGACGCAGTGAGTTTTCTGCGCTTGCTCGACTCGCGCGCAACTGGAATCAACGTGTCGCGCTTCAGGTCGACCAGATACGATGCGCTACTCGATCGCGCCGAAAGCATCGTGGATGCGGGCGAACGCGCGCGGACGCTTCGGCAAGCCGAGCTCCTGGCGATCGGCGCGCATCCGCTCATGCCGCTATATGGCTATGTCGGGCGTCGGCTAGTATCGGACAGAATTCGTGGCTGGATCGATAACCCGCGTGGCGTGCATTTGAGTCGTTATATGTCGGTCGTCGAAGTCAGTCCGCGCTGATCACTTCAACCAATTCGCCGCCGGGCCCCACGAGCACACCGGCATGGCAACCACCGTAAGGCGGCTCGGCGATCGGCTGCGGCGATCGCAACCACGGCAGTCGTGACAGCCGGGATCCGCTCCCCGGTGCAGCGCGGAAACTGACCATGCCGATTCCAGCGGGCAGATTATCCGCTGGCCATCGACGCGCTGCGGTATCGCTCGGGTACTCGTCAAGTTCGATGAGAAAATCGCGTCCAACTCGCGCTAGTCGCATGGGGCGGGTTTCGTCAATCGGCCGATCGAGCGCTCGATTGATCAGTTCTATCCGGGCATCGATAATGTCGGTGGTCGCAAGGCCAAGCGTCGCGCCGTAGAACTCGCTCATGCGAGCCATACTGGTCGCTGCGCAGACGACGATGAACGTTCGATCCACGAAACTCTCGGCCGTGCAGTCGAGCAGACTTCGACCATCGCCCGGCAGGCGCGTGAAGTAATTGATCTCGCCACAGGGTCCGCGAGCCTGCATCGCGACGACCGCCGGATTCATCGTCAAGGGTCTCGGTTCGCCAACGATCGTGAACGCAGAGGTTCGCAAGCTGCGTGCCAATTGCTCGGGATCGCGAGCCAGCATTTCGTTGGCATTCCAGCCGAGGTCGCGTAACGCCACGTAGCTGCTGTCGGCGACGGACTCGATCAGGCGCAGGTATACACCGCAGTTGCTGGCAGGTTGCAGGAGCTGGAACGGCTTGCCGCCCATGGCCGGACGATTCCAGAGGGCCGCAAGCTGCGGCGGGATGCGGCCGGTGGCGGCTGGTTTGAATCCAAGCCAGCGGCCATAGATCGCGGCGGTGTCCTGCAGATGGTCCGTGGTCAAGGTCACGGAAACTATGGCCTGGAGCATGCGACTACCCTAGCATAGGAATGGACGATGATAGATTTGTACTATTGGCCTACGCCGAATGGTCAGAAGGTGACCATTGTGCTCGAGGAGCTGGCGCTGCCGTATCGGCTGCGACCTGTCAATATCCTGCGCGGCGAACAATTTTCGCAGCGCTTCCTGCGCCTGAGCCCGAATAACAAGATTCCGGCAATCGTCGACACCGAGTCGCTGGCAGGCGGTCGCCTTGCGGTGTTCGAATCCGGCGCGATCCTGCAATACCTTGCGGACAAGACCGGACGATTGTTGTCACGTTCGCCGAGGCAGCGCTACAACACGCTGCAATGGCTCAATTTCCAGGTCGCGAGTGTCGGACCGATGTTCGGGCAATGTGGCCACTTTCTGGGTTACGCGCCGAAGCGCATTCCCTATGCCATCAAACGTTATCGCAACGAAACACTGCGCCTTTATGGTGTGATGGATCGCCGCCTCCGGCATCGCCGATATCTGGCAGATGACTATTCGATCGCGGACATTGCCGTCTACCCCTGGGTCGACGTGCGCTGGCTGCACCGGATCGAACTGGGCGAATTTGCCAACGTGAAGCGCTGGTTCGAGCGCATCGGCGAGCGTCCGGCTGTTCGCCGCGGCATGGCTGTCATGGCCGAACACACCCGCATCGGCAACCCGGATCGCCGCACGCGCGAGGCCTTCTTCGGGCGGAGCCAGCTGCAGCAAGGGCAGGGTCGATGAATTACCCCGAGCTGTTCGCGCCCCTGCAACGAGGCCGTCTGCGACTGCGCAACCGGATAATCCATGCGGCGATAACGACACGCATGGGTGAAGCCCAAAAGGCCACGGAGGCGATGGTACGTTACTACGCCAATCGTGCCGCGGGCGGTGCTGCTGCAGTCGTCACCGAACCGCTCAGCGTTGCTTCACATCACAAGCTGCCATACAAGGTCAGCGCTTTTGACGACTCGGCCTACGATAGCCTGTGTCGCTGGGCGGCCGCCGTCGAGCATTTCGACTGCCGTCTGTTTGCACAGATCCAGGACCCTGGCCGAGGTCGGCACGTTGGCGGTCGTACCGAAGATGCCATCGCGCCATCGGCGCTGCCGGACGATCTCAGCTGGACTGTGCCACGCGAACTCGCTGCGCATGAAATCGAACGCATGGTGGAAGAGATTGCCGCGTCGGCACGTCGCCTGCAGCGGGCCGGCTTCGCCGGCGTGGAAATATCGGCCGGTCATGGTCATCTTTTTCACCAGTTCCTCTCGCCGCGCTCGAATCGCCGCAAGGATCGCTATGGCGGGGATGCCGCCGGCAGGGCGAGATTTCTGTTCGACGTCATTGCGGCAGTCAGGGCGGCAACCGCAGCATCGTTCGTCATCGGCGTGAAAGTGCCGGGCGATGATGGCTTGCCCGGCGGTCTCGGGCCAGTTGACTGCGAGCGCCTGTGTGAGTCGATCGTCGCTGCGACCGACGTCGACTACCTGTGTCCGGCCTGGGGTACGCACGCACATACCCTGGACCTGCACCTGCCGGATCTGCTGATGCCACGTGCGCCTTTTGCCGCGCAGTTGCGCCGCTTGCGCGCTCGGCTCGCGGCGGGACACTCTGCATTGCCGGCGCTGGTGGCGGTTGGTGGCATTACCGACCCCGCCGAAGCCGCGGCGCTGCGTGCCGCGGATTGCGCGGATCTGATCGCTTTGGGACGTCCGCTGATTACGGATCCGGCCTGGCCCAGCAAGGTGGCTGCAGGTCGCGAGTCCGACATACGTTATTGCGTTGGCTGCAACAGCTGCTGGGGACGCATCGTCGCCTCCCGTCCGGTCGCCTGTGACAACAATCCGCTGGTGGCCGATCCGCTGGAAGTGGCTCCGCCGCCGCGCCGCACGAGCACGGGTCGTCGCGTGGTCGTGATCGGTGGCGGTATTGCTGGCGCGGAAGCCGCCTGGGTAGCGGCACAGCGCGGCCACAAGGTAACGCTTTTTTGCGCGTCCGCGGACCTTGGCGGCAAGACACGCCTGCACGCGGAACTGCCTGGCGGCCAGCATCTTTCGAGTATCTACGACTATCAGCTTCAAAGAGCCAAACGCGCTGGTGTAGCCCTGGAGCCAGGCGTGCGTGCGGGTGTCGATGACATCATGCAGCTGCGCCCCGAGCGTATCGTCGTGGCGACTGGCGCAGACATGAGTTGGCCGGCCAGCTTGCCCCGAGAGCTTGGCGAGGAGGGCGTCATCTGCGATCTGCGCGACACGATGGTCAACCTGAGACGACAATCCTACGCGGATGGCACGGCGGTATTGATCGATGAAGATGGCACATTGGGTACCTACCATGCCGCATTGCGGTTGTGCCAGTTGTTCTCGCGGGTCTTGATCGTCACGACCCGCGATCGGATTGCAGAGGATTGTGCGCTCGTGAACCGGCTCGCTTTATTGCGGCATCTGCACCATGCTCGGGCCGATATCCGTTGTTGCAGCGAGGTCGACAGCGCCAGCGACTGGGCTGACGGTCAGCTTGCGATTCGAAATGTGTACAATGGTGATACGAGCACCGTCAATGACATCGCCCTGGTGACCTACTCGACTGCCCGCCAGCCACAACTGGGCCTCCTGGCAGGATTGGGGAGTCTGCCCGATGTGGATGTCCTGTTGGTTGGCGATTGCCGGGCGCCGAGGGATGCCATGGCTGCGACCCGGGAAGGCCACGCAGCGGGCAGCCGGGACTGACTACCGTGCTCAGAAGACGGACCTGACCTAAAGTTGCTGCTACGCAGCCCACCAGAGGACGACGGACAAATGCAGGCGATCAAGCACAAGAGAAGTCGGGACGTACTCGCCTGGCTCAAGCGGGAATCGGCAGAACAAAAGCGTCGCTATCGAACCATCGTGGCCGAACAGGATCGCCTGTCACCCAAACGCGATCGCTGGATTACCGACTTCCTGCAGCGCATCCAGACGCGCGGAGTTCACGTGCATTTTGATCAAATGCGCAAGGTGAGGCCGGAGGAGATTCCGACCAAGCCCAGGCGCAAATTCCGCGTCGTTTTTTGAGCGCAGCTGCGCCGTAGCTTTACTGGAGTTGACACATGGCTCGCCCTCATATTGAACCATTCGTCGATCGAGTCGTTCCATTCAAGAAAATGACCTTGCCCGGTTTCCCGAAAGGGCAGCAGTACAAGATGCTGTCCCTGGATGACGATACCGGTGCGTGCAGCATGACCGTGCTGTTCGAGCCGGGCTATAGCCAGCCGCCAGGCATGAGCTATAGCGAATACGAACTGTTCATCATGAGCGGCTCGATCAGGGTCGGTGACAAAACCTGGGGGCCGGGCAGCTATTTCTTCGTTCCTGCCGGAGTTGCCATCGAAGCATTGTCCTCGCCCCGCGGCGCGACCGGCCTCATTTTCTACAACTATGGCGAGCCCTCGTTCGTAGAGTCCGATTGTGACCACCCGCTTGCAGAGCGCAGCCAGTTCACGGCCGTCAATTCCTACGACAACCTGCAATGGACGTCGACGAATTTCTTTCCGGCGACGGCGCCCGGTTGCATGGTCAAGGTGCTGCACTATGATGTTCGCACGCAGGCGTTCACTTTCCTCTATTGCATGACGCCGAATTTCTGGCAGGACAATATTTCCTACCACGACTGCGCGGAGGAGGCCTATCACATCTGGGGAACCTCCTGGATGATGCAGTTTGGCGACCTGCCCACGGGGGGCTATTTCTATCGACCGCCCTACATCAACCACGGGGCATTCGCGAGCAAGCTCGGTATCCTTGCCATCGGCCGGACCGACTCCCAGCTCTACAATCATTTTCACTTCAATCCCTGGACCAATATCGAAGAGAACCGGCAGCGGGCGGCAAGCCGCATGCTCGCCTGGAAGCCGCAGCTGTATCGCTGGATCAACATGGCGGGGCACAACCACCCGGTGGATTTCGAGCACGACCACGGTCATGCGCATGGCGATTCACCGCACCATCACGGCGATGGACGTGTTGAGCATTCGCACCGCCGTCGGCGGCGCAAGAAAAAGTAACGGGCAGGGGATAGATAGACAGTATCTATCGATTGTCTCTGCGCAATCGATTGGATTTATTAGCCGATCCGGACCAGACTGGTTGCATCGAATGCACCGCAAGCTGGAGGAAGTAGACCATGGCTATCAATACCGGAATCAGCGAAAAGGACCGCGCAAAGGTTGTCGATGCCCTGTCGCGGACACTGGCAGACAGCTACCTGCTCTACCTCAAGACGCACAATTTCCACTGGAACGTCACAGGACCCATGTTCCAGACGCTGCACGTCATGTTCATGGACCAGTATACGGAACTGTGGAACGCGCTAGATCCGATTGCCGAGCGGATCCGCGCGCTCGGCGCGCCCGCGCCTGGATCGTATCGCCGCTTTGCGGAACTCGGTTCCATCCGTGAGGAGGAAGGCACACCACCGGCGAAGCAGATGATCCAGCAACTCGTGGATGGCCAGGAGGCGCTGTGCCGTACGGCCAGGGCTGCGATAATCGCTGCCGAGGAGGCGCGCGATCAGCCGAGCGCGGATCTCATGACCCAACGCCTCGAAGTGCACGAGAAGAATGCCTGGATGTTGCGTTCGCTCCTGGAGCAGGGCTGAACGTGTCTGGCCGGGCGGGTGCTGTTGCTGCGCTCGTGGCCTATGCCGTGGCGACGATGGGTACCGTGCTCGCGGAAGACCCTCCCGCCGAAATGGCAATTGGCGAACCCGAGGTTGCTGCGACCGCGGGCGGCTGTAACCTGACCCTCGCGCGCGAGGTTGCCACCCTCTGCCAGGCCTGCCACACCCTGGCTGACCTGCCTGGCGGCCACGACGGACCACCGTTGGTGGGCGTTGTCGGGCGGCGGGCGGGCACCCTCCCGGGGTACAGCTTTTCCCCCGCCTTGCGAGAGTCTGGAATCGTCTGGGATCGGGACAATCTGCAGCGGTTCATCGAGAATCCAGCCCGTTTCGTGCCGGGCACGACCATGGCTTTCGTCGGGCTCGACGACCAGGATGACCGGGCGGCTCTCGCGTGCCTGATTGCGGGAGCCGACACAGGCGGTTCTTGAAGTAGTTCTCGTGCACGCAGTCGGTCGACTGGCTATGCTTTGATGCATGAGCCAGGACAGACCCATGCGCGCCAGCACCGTGGTACAGAACGTCCGCTACGAGATACGCGGGCGGTTGGCGCGACGTGCCCATGAGCTGCAAAAACGCGGCTACGAGATCATCTCCCTCAACATCGGCAATCCAGGCCTGTTCGGTTTTCGGGCTCCGGAGACCATGCGTCTCGCCATGATCGAGAATCTCGGCCAGAGCGAAGCGTATTGCCACCAGAAGGGCATATTCCCCGCGCGCGAAGCCGTGGTCATGCAGCAGCAGGCGCGAGGGATACTGGGCGTCAGCGCCGAGGAAGTCTTCATAGGCAATGGTGTCAGCGAATTGATCGACCTGTCGCTGCGAGCCTTGCTATCGGCCGGTGATGAAGTCCTGGTGCCAAGCCCGGACTACCCGCTGTGGACGGCAGCCGTCAACCTCAACGGCGGGCGCGCGGTCCATTATCCGGCTCGCCACGAGAATGCCTTCGTGCCCGATCCGGCCGAGATCGAAAGCCTGATCACGCCGCGCACGCGCGCGATCGTCGTCATCAGCCCCAACAATCCCACTGGCGCGGTCTACCCGCGAGCCGTGCTGGAGGCCATTGCGGCGTTGGCGGAACGACACGGTCTGCTCGTTTTCGCGGACGAGATCTACGATCAGGTGCTTTACGACGAAGCTGAATTCATCCCCATGGCGAGCCTTGTGCACGATACCCTGTGCGTGACCATGTCGGGGCTGTCCAAGGTCTATCGCGCCTGCGGCTATCGGGTTGGATGGGCGGTTGTGTCGGGGCGTTTGCAATTGGCAGGCGAGCTGCTGAACGCAATGGAACTTCTCGCTTCATTGCGACTTTGCGCCAATGTGCCGGCGCAATGGGCTGTCCAGACCGCGCTGGGTGGCTACCAGAGCATCCGCGAACTCGTGGCGCCGCAAGGGCGGTTGCATGCGTCGCGGCAGGCGCTGATCGAAGCCTGTGACAAGAGTGAGTTTCTCTCGCTGGTTCGCCCGCAGGGTGCCCTGTATGGATTCGTCGCGGTCGATGACGAACGATTTCCACATTTCAAGGACACGGAATTCGCTTTGCAGTTGCTGGAGGAGAAACATGTACTGGTCGCCCCGGGCAGCAGCTTCAACGTGTCTTACAGGAATTTTTTCCGGGTCACCAATCTGCCCGATGCGGCGACGCTTCGAGTCGTGTTTGCGCGGATCGAGGAATTATTGAAAGATCGCGCGGCGCATGGAGCCTGGCGTGGCGATGCCTCGGAGCGTGTTGTGGATGCCGGCGGGCGGTTTCGTAGCCCATCCTAGAGTTCGCTCGAATAAAAACATTTAATACATTGTTATACATAGAGTTATCTTGGCGTCAACCTGGCGATGACTGACCCGGAACGGGTTACGTCGAGCGCTGACCAGGCGCGTCTGCTCGCCAATTCGCTGGACCGCGAACAGCTCGTCAAGGGCGCCCCCGGATGGCGCCGTCCGCGCGTAACTCACTTCGCTGCGTGGCTGCGCGAGCGGGCGGCCCGCGCCTTGCTTGCGGCGAATCGGCCGTTACGACTGTTACGGCCGAGCGAGGAGGCGGCGCTGTGGCGCGATGCGGCCAGTCACGCTGCCGACCAGTTCGGCATCCTGGACACCGGCGGGCTCGCGCTGCGGCTGACGCGCTCGGCACGACTCCTCGACCAGATGTGCATGGGGGCGGCGCAGTTGCGATCCCATGCGCTCCCGGAGGCGCGGCTACTTGCCATGGCTGCCAAGTTGGTCGCCGAAAGGGCCGCGGACCTTCAAGCGGTTCCCACTCACTGCCTTGGCCGCTACCTCGACGACCAGCGTCCGGTCACGAGCATTGAGTGGCTTGGTTTTGCCCAGTCGACACCGCTCCTGAGGTCAATTGCGGGTGTCGATCCGGTCATCGATTTGCCCTGGGGGCCACTCGCCGGGCAATCGGCCCAACGTGTCGCCGCCGACAGCGTGGAGGATGAAATCGCCGCGGCAGGTCGGTGGGCTCGAAGCTGTATCGAGGACAACCCGGCCGCACGAGTGCATGTTGTTCTGCCATGGGACACGGCCGCGGGCTCGAGCGCTGCCGCGATATTCATGCGCAGCTTCGATCCGGCCTGTTATGCCGCGAACGGCGCGCGTAATACCAACCGCGTCGCATTTCTAGGCGGTGCATCGCTCCGCGACCAACCCGTTGTGGCCAAAGCGATGGATTGGCTGAGTCTCGCGATTGCCGAACTTGCATTCGAGCAGGTCGCCGGTCTGCTGCGGCCCTATGACGCGGACGGGCGCCTCGAGGCGGCACTGCGTCGCGACGCTCCGCCGCGCCTCGACTATCGCGCCTTGCACGTGCTGTTGGCACGATGCGCCGATCCCGCCGCCGGTGACCCATTGCGCGAGCAAATGCTGCGCTTGCGGCAAGTAGCGGCGGCGCCGCACCGGACGCCAGGCGATTGGAGCGTGGTTTTCTCGGAAGTGGTTGCCCTGTGCGTGCCGCCCCTTGCAGGGGCGAGCGGCGCAACCGGAATGATCTCGCAACTGTGGCGGGATGCGCTAGCCGAATTCGGCCGCCTGGGGTCGATTTATGGCCGGCTGACGCCGGCAGCGGCGCTGTCGCAGCTCGGGCATGTGATCGCGCAGAAGACTCTCGTGCCGCACCAGGAGGCGGCGAACGTCACCGTATCGGACAGATACGAGCTGCCGGTCGAGCGTTACGATGGCGTCTGGATTGCCGACTGCACGGCGGATCGGTGGCCTGGTCCGCCGCTGCTGGACGCATTCGTACCATTCGAACTGCAGCGCGATTGCAATTTGCGCGCAGCCAGTACCGGCGGACAGCTCGCCCTGGCGCGCCAGTTCCTGCACGCCTGGAGCAGGCAGTCACGCGAGTTGATGCTCTCGTGCAGCGTTGTGGTCGATGAGAGCCAGCAGCTCCGTTGGTCGTCGCTGCTTGAGGGTGCCGCCGCTGCCGTGCACCACCGATCGATTGCACCTGACGCCACACGCAGCAATGCGATCAGGATGGCAATGCAGACCGATGACACGGCGCCGGCCTCGCCGGTATCCGAGCCATTGCCGGGCGGCACCCGCGCGCTGAAATTGCAGCAGGATTGTCCGTTCCGCGCAAACGCCGAGTTGCGCCTCGGTGCGGCGCGTCAGGACCCGCCGCGCTATGCAATTGGCCCGTTGTTACGAGGTCAAATTGTGCATGAGGCGCTCGCGCGGTTCTGGCGCAAGACGGGCTCGCAAGCGGATTTGCGCGAGCTCGCGAATGATCCCGGCGCCTTGGACAGCGCCATAAAAGGCGCGCTGCACCCGGCAATTGCGGACGTTGCCGCCCGGCGCGATGACGCACAGTGGCAGCGACTGCTCGAATGGGAAGAACGGCGCTGTCAGGCATTGATTCGAAAATTGCTGGATAGCGAACTGCAGCGTTGCGAATTTCGCGTCCTGGCCGTGGAGGAAGAGCGCGAAATCGAGCTCGCCGGGTACCGGTTGCGATTGCGACTCGACAGGGTCGACGCGTTGTCGACCCGCGGCCAGGTCGTCATCGACTACAAGACCGGCAAATCCAGGCTCGATGCGTCGCGCGATGCACAAATGGCCGCTTACGCCCATGCAGTACCGGATCCGGTTGCAGGTCTCCTGTTCGCGCGAATCGATGGCGCCGCCGTGCAGTTCACGGGCGTGTCAGAGCGCGCCGACCTCGCGCCCCGGGTCAAGGCATCGGGCGAATTCCTCGCGGACCTCGAGCGCTTGCGCGAGTTGGCCACAAAGCTCGCGGACGATTTTGGTGCGGGCCACGCGGCCGTGGAGCCGGCGAAGGGCGTTTGCGCGAACTGCCATCTGCCAAGCCTTTGCCGAAAGATGGCCATTGCAGCGGCGGACGAGGATAGTGATGACTGACCCTTCGCACAGTGCGCATTTGCTCGAGGCGGACCGGGCGGCGCGTATCGTCGCGACCGACGTAACCCAATCGATACTGCTCGAAGCGCCGGCCGGATCCGGCAAGACGCGGACCCTGGTGACCCGATTCCTCGCCTTGCTTGCGGTCGTCGACCGGCCGGAGGGCATTCTGGCGATGACATTCACACGCAAGGCCGCGGGCGAAATGCGCAGCCGGATCATCGCCGCCCTCAGAGGCGAGATCGACGATAGCAGTGCAAATGCCGCGGTGCTTCGAGAGCTGGCAGAGCCGGTACGCGCGCGCGACGTCGCGCTCGGCTGGGGTTTGCTCGAAAATCCGGAGCAACTGAGAATCGAGACAATAGACTCATTCTGTTACTGGCTGGCGACGATTCTGCCGCTGCCGTCACAGACGGTGGGCGGGATCGAGATCGAGGACAGTCCGTCATCCATCTACGCAAGGGTTGCCGCCGGATTCCTGGCAAGGGCTGCAAAAGATCCGCAATTGCACGATGCCGTGCGACTCGTGCACGAGTGCAACGACAACAACCGGGAGCGACTGGAAAGATCCATGGCGACGCTGCTGTCGCGCCGGGCCCAGTGGTTGCCGCTGCTCCTGCAGCGTGCTGGTGACTTTTCGGTTGACGGCCTCAATCTGTCGCTCTGCAGGCTGATGTCGCAGTTGGTCGCCGACTGTCGAAAGCAATTTGGTGTCCAGGTCGAGCAGCAGGCATCGACGGTCGCGCGGGCGCTGGCCCGTGCCGCCGTCACTCACGCCGCAACGCCGGAAACAGATCTCGATGATGCGGCGACGATGGTACAGTCGTGGCACCGGCTTGCGAACCTGATGCTGACCCGGAAGGGAACGCTTCGCGCTGTCGCGCCGCGCATGAACAACGCGGAACAATGGCCGAATGGGCTGCGCGATGCCTGGTCCCAACTGCGCGAACAGTTGAGCCAGCGACCAGGCGCCATCGAAGCACTCGCAACCATCCAGGCCATTCCGGCGAGCGCCCGATTCCAAGAGGGCGACGTCGCGCTGCTGTGCGCAATCCGCGAGTTGTTGCTTGGCGCATGCGCTGAGCTCAATCTGCACTTTGCTGCGACCGGTCGGCACGACTACACCGCTGTCACGGCCGCTGCGCGCGAGGCGCTGGTGAGTGAGGGCGAACCGACCGACCTCGCGTTGCGGCTCGGCGGCAGTTTTCGCCATTTGCTCATTGACGAGTGCCAGGACCTTTCGCCCGAGCAATTGCAGTTGATCGAGAATCTGGTGATCGATTGGCAGCCGGGCGATGGCCGCACGCTATTCATTGTGGGCGACCCGGCGCAATCGATCTACCAGTTTCGCGATGCCGATGTCGGCTTGTTCCTGCGTTTGCGCACCCAGCCAATCGCACATCTGCGACTGCGTCATCTGCAGTTGCATTGCAACTTTCGCAGTCGTCCGGCCTTGATCGAGTTCAACAATGCCTTGTTCGCGGCACCGCAGGATGAAGGCGCATCGCTCGGGAATGCAGGTTTTGCAAGCGAGGCACTGGCCGTGCAGCCGCCGACCGCCGCGGAGGTGACTTTCACGCAGGTCGACGGCGGCGATGTCGCGGCGCAAATCAATCTGCTCGTCGAGCGCGTCGTGCACTTGCTCGCGGCGTATCCCGATCAACGTATTGGCGTACTGGTGCGCAAGCGCGCCGAGGCGCAGCAATGTGCCAGAGCGTTGCGCGATCGCGGCATCGCCGTCAATTCACCCCAGTCCCTTGCGCTCGACCAGCGCCAGGATGTCCTCGACCTGCTCACTGTTGCCCGATTGGTGCTGAACCGCCACGACCGGGTCGCGTGGCTCGCCATGTTGCGGTCGCCGTGTTGCGCGCTCGACTTGCGTGAACTGAAAGCGGTATGTGACGGATCCAAAGCCGGTGATCTCGAACCGGCTTTGCTCGATCCGGCCATACGCAGCTCGCTCGGCGCACAATTGAGCAGAAGAATTGACCGGTTGCTCGAGGTGTTGGCAGCCGCGCGGCGCGATGCCGATGAACTGGGGGTAGCCGCGGCCGTTGAACGGATGGCCACTCGGCTCGGACTGCCCCTGTGGTCCGACGGCGCCGCTGGTCGGGCCATGCGCATATTCACGGAGCTGTTGAATCGCCACGCGCGCGGCGTGGCGACGCCCGATCTGGCGTCGCTGCAGACCGATCTGCGAACGAAATCCGTCGATGTCGCCGCGGCGGCGCAGCAGGCCACTGGTGTGACCGTGATGACCATACATGCTGCCAAGGGCCTGGAATTCGACGCAGTGATATTGCCACGGCTCGAGTCCACCGCGCGCGCCGATAATCGCGAACTGCTCGAGTGGTTCGTGGATTACACGGCACCACAGGCGGTGGCGGATGCGGTTCTTGCGCCCCGCGGTGAGGGTAAAAACGAAATCGCGGATTTCCTGCGCTTCCTGGACAAACGTCGCCGAACGGCGGAGCTGCGCCGATTGGGCTATGTCGCCGCAACGCGCGCCCGGGAGTCTCTTGACCTGATCGCCACGGAGTCGGGCGTAAGTCAGCCACCGTCGGGTTCACTTGCTGCGGTGTTCGCAAGCCAGTTTGGTCAATGCAAGCGCCTGCCCGCGAGCGCCACGAGCCAACCTGCGGCGGAGAGCCCGCCAAACCTGTCGAGCCTGGGCTATTTGGAATTCAACGATGACGCCTTTGGCGAACCACTGCCCGGTCACACATTGCTGCCTGAGGCCGCAGACGCGAATGCGCTGGTTCGCTATGACTGGGCCGGCGATGTTGCGCGTCACGTGGGCACGGTCATCCACGCCGAGCTGCTGCGTTGGTCTGCAAATCGACCAGAAGACCGGCGGTTGAATTCAAGCGAACAATATTGCCTGATGTTGGCGGCCGAAGGCGTGAGTCCGGCTGAAATCGGCGGCGCTGTTGCGGAAGTCGAGTCCGCATTGAACCGCCTGCTCGCTGAGCCACAGGTCCGCTGGTTGCTCGATCCCGGTCATCGGGAGGCGGCGAGCGAATTGTCTCTGGCCGGCAACGTCGATGGTCTGATTGTCCGGGGCATCATCGACCGAAGCTTCATAAGCGAATTTGGCGAACGCTGGGTCGTCGACTTCAAGACGGGACGCCATGCGGGCGGGGCCGTGGAGGAGTTCGTGGCGAGCGAGATGCAGCGTTACAGGATGCAGTTGCGCCGTTACTCGCGGCTCGTCGGACGGCTCGGGCCCGAGCCGGTCCGCGCGGGAATCTACTTCGTGCATCTGTTGCACCTGGCCGAGTACAGCCCTGAGGATCTGAGCGAAGGCCCTGGTGCGGGCGCGGTGAACGCGCGCTGATCAGAAGGTGCCTGCAATCGAGAGGCTGTATCGCCCGGCCGCATCCGGCAAGCCGAGATAGCGCAGCTGCTCCTGCAATTGCGGTGCCGCGTCAGCACGCGCGCGCACGAGTGCATTGACCGTGAACCCCGGTTCGCCGGTCAACACGATTTCGCCGTTCACTTCCAGAGGACCGCCGTCATCGCGCAGTGTCCCGCGTGGTTCGGCCCGGGTCTCGGGGAAATCGACGTGATAGTTCCCGAGCGCCGCGCCGGATTGCGGTTGGCGCAGGTCGTGCGCGTCCGCTTCACCCTGCAGTACCAGCACTTTGCCGTCCCGCCACTGCAGTTCGCGCAGAAGAACATCGGCCTGCCCGCCCAGGTCTGCCGGGAGCGCTGGCAGATAGGCTCGCTCGAGTGGCAACAGGGCCTGCGTGTCGAGCAACGTCAACGCACCGCCCGGGCTCAGCTGCAGCCGTCCCATGATGCGCATGCGTTCACGCACCAGCTGAAAATCGCTGTCGAGCCGCGCTCGAAGCAAGGACGCGGGCCGCAGCTGCCAACGCAGATCGCCCAGGGTTTGCCCGTCGACCGAGAAGCCGTCGCAGGCACCGTGCCACAGACTGCCGGCCGCGCTCGCGCAAGCAAGGCCCGTCGGCAGCGCGGGCAGTAGCCAGCGCAAGGGCAGCCTTGCGACGACAATCGTGGCGAAGACGATAACTGCCAGGACGATCAGCCAAATACGGCCGCGATGCATCGGGTATCAGGGCGCCTGCAATTGCAGTTGGGCGTTGACCACGCCACTTTCGCCGGTGGCCTCGACCGAAGCCGAAACGACCTGAACGCCATTTTGCTGGGCGAGTCTTGCGAGCCATGCAACCATCTGGTCGAAAGGGGCGGCCGCGAGGCGAACGCGCAATGCACCTTCTCCAGCGGGTTCAGAGCTGGCCAATGCGCTGCCCAAACCGACTTCACGCGCAGTTCGGTCGACGATCACGACCATGTTGTCGCGGTTGGCCGGTGCTGTGACACGCGCGCCTGCGCCTGCCAGTCTCGGAACGACCTGTTCCATCCAGCCAAGATCAGCGCCCTTGCTGGCGAGACGGTCGCGGCCCTTGTGGACTTTGCTACCGAGCGGCAATAGCAAGGCGATCAAAAGCAACAGCGCAGCGAGGCAGGCACCACCGGTGACCATCATGCGCTCGCGCGGCTGCAACGCGTCATAGCGGGCCCGCCAACTCATGAGCTGGCAAAACGCACTTTGATGCGCCCTTCGTAGTGGTCACGACTCGTGCCGCCACCAAGGAACTCGGCATCCCAACCGCGCTGGCGCAGCGACTGGCCAAGTCCATCGAGTTGTTCGGCGCTCTGCGCACGCATTCTCAATTCCAGCGCGCCGTCCCGGTAGGTGAACGCGAGCAGCTGCGCGTCACGAACATTCGCGCGACTTGCAGCAAGATCGGAGAGCACCTGGAGTAGTTCGGGACCTGCGCTCGATCCACCCAGCTGTGCTTCGAGGCGGCGTCGGGCATCGGGCGGCGCCCGCTCGCCCGGAATCACCGAGCGGTAGAGTTGATCGATGCGCGCGTCAAGGGCGCTCTCCGCCCTGGCCAGTCGCCGCAACTCGACCGCATGCCCGAGGATATACAGGCCGAGGCTCGCCACTGCCAGTGCTGCAGCCAGGCGCCAACGACGCCATTCGAACTGACCGGCCGATTTCGGGCGATAATCGCCTTGCAGCAGATTGATGCGATCAGACGAATGCAGCTGTGCTGCCAGCAGAGGCAGCGCGCCCTCGGGCAACAGCTGGACTTTCAAGCCACCAAATGACGGTCGCAGTGATTCAACGGCGCGTTGCTGATCCGGCCACTCCCGCTGCGGCACATGGATGATGACCGAGCTGTCCTTGAGCTGTGCTCCATCGGGCACGCCCGCGAGTGTAATTTCGAAGGCGCTTGCAAGATCCGCGGCGGGCAGGGCGGCAGCGGCTCCCCTGGCGGTGCGAATCAATATCTCATCGCCATCGATCAGCGCAACAGCGTCGGCAGGATGCGAAGGCAGCAATTGTGCATCGCTTACGAGTTCGGCTGGTTCGATTCCGGCCGTACGAAGTGCTGCCAGCGTCGTGTCCATGAAGGCGCGCGAGACGACCGCGATTTCAATATTCGCCGAATCGCCTTCGCGCTTGCCTGCTGCGAAATGCAACGATTCGATGTCCTCCGCCAGTTGCTCTTCCAGCGCGAACGGTGCGAGCTGCAACAACCGTGACTGCTGTCGCTGGGGAATCTGGGCATTGAGAAGGGTAACCGAGGATGCCGGGACCAAAACGATCACCCGGCGTTCGGCTGCGATCGGCGTAAGCAGTGTCAGTGGCCCGCTCTGCGGCTTGCGAAGCAATTCGCCTGCCGAATTGACGACAACCCAGCTCGCGCTGTGGGCGTCATCGCGGAACATTCGCAGTAGCAGGGTTTCGCTCATGGTGTCTAGTTTGGCGTCTGCGATCGGCGAATAACTCGGATCTGGTTGCGATCCCGCTGGACCAGACTGTACAGGGCCATTTCCGTAGTGCCAATAGTCACATAGCTGGTCAGCAGGAAGTCCGCGCTTGTTTTGCCGACCCGGTCACTTATTTGTTGGCGCGCTTCGGCCGAAACCGTGTCCAGGAAAGTGTCGGGGGTCGGAAAGCAGCCTCGCTCCCGATTTCGTTGCAGTGCCGCCTCGTCCAGCGAGAACTGCAGCTGCGTGCCATGCAGAGCATCCAGGACCGCGCCGCTCGCGGTGCAAAGATTGATCTTTCGCTGAGGATCGGGCGGCAGGGCAGTGATATGCGGCGCCAGGCGGTTGAAACGCTCGATATCGAAGCCCGGCAGCGACATCAGTTCAGTGATCGTAGTGACAGGCAGGTTTGGCGGACGATACGGCGGCGTCTGTGCGAGATAGTAACTGTCCTCGCCGCCATCCGGCAGCGTCGGTTGGTTGTCGATGTCGATCCAGTCTGTCAGTAGCTGCGCCCACTTGGATTCGAGACCGAGTATTTCGAGCAGCCGGGTGAAAGTGGCGACGGCAACCGGATCGGCAACACCGTCCTTGTCGATCAGGGAATTGATATTGAATCGGCCATCGAGATCCTCGAGTTGAGCGGTGATCAGAGCGTCCGGCGCAATTTCGACCGGGCCATAAGGTTGCGCCCAGGACTCATCCGGGCTGTCTTCGTTGTTCTGGTCTTCTGTCAGTGCTACTGCTGCGAGTGCTTCGGCGCCCTGCGAATACATCAATGCGGTATCGAACGAAGAATTGGCGACAGCCCGTCGTGCTGTCATTGTGGTTGCAAAGCCAATGGCGACTGCAAGGACCGTCGCAATGGCAAACAGCATGATGGCGGTTAGCAGGGCAATGCCACGTTGGCGATGAGAGGGTGCCCTCATGCGGGTGTCTCGATGATGCGCACGATTTCGCCGACGTCCTCCAGTCGGACGGTGATCTCGATGGCGATCGGCAGCGATCGGAACTGCTGCAGCCCGGATTGGCTCCCTGGAATTGCAACCGGCCACTGCTCGAGCCAGCGCCTGCCATTGTCCATGAATCGCAATTTGACGTCGTCGACGCCGTCGAGCAGGACACGCTGCAGTGGCAATACGCCTTGCGCTGCATCGAGCACAGGCAGATAAGCACGAATCAGCTGCTTGTCCTTGCGCAAGTATTGCACGCGTTGCAAAGTCGAACGTGGCAGGCCGGCCGGGTTGGCCCAGCCGCTACGGGTTAGAATCAGCAATTCCTCGCCGCGGCGGCTGCCGTCCAATGCGGGTTGCAATCCGGCACCGAGCGTATCGCGCACTGGCCGTGCCTCGAGCTGCGCGACGTCCTGGCTGATGACGCGCATCGCGCGCGCCAGCTGCAACAGCCGGGCCTGGCGCTGCGCCAGGCGTTCGCGCTCTATCATGCCCTGGTTGACGACGGAATAGCCGATTGCGAACAGGATGGCGGCGATGAACAGCGCCACCAGGATCTCGACCAGCGTGAATCCACTGTGCCGCGCCCGCGTCATTGGATTGGGTTGCCGTTCGCGTCGGTAGGGGGCGAATCGGCAGGACTCGCCTGCGGGGTGCCCGTCACGCCGAAGCCGCCGCTACCGGCAATTGCCACCTTGCTGCCACGTATGCCGCTGACCGTGACCAGCCAATTGCCGGTAGCGTCCGTGACACTGGTTTCGCGTTCACCGGGCTGCAAGCGACGCACCTGCACGTCGATGCGGCGCAATCCAGGTACGTCGGTGTCGATGATCTCCTGGCGCCATTGCCACTTGGCATCGGCGTATTCGATCGAGCCGGATTGCACGCCCTTGCCGGGCGCCAGCAGTTGCAGTCGAAGCGTGGCGATGCGATTTTCGGCGATCCACTGTGCGAGCTGCCTGTCGGCCAGGTACAACGTGCTATCGGCCGAACTGGTTACCGTGCTCATCAACGCGGTCATGGCGAACGCGACGATGACCAACGCCACCAGAACCTCGACCAGAGTGAAGCCGCGTGCTCTCAATGTGTACCTGTAGAGATGTCGCCCGCTGAAACCTCACCCTGTTCATTCACCGCCAGACGAATCCAGCGTCCGGCATCGGCACGTTCGAGCTGCAATTCAAACGTGTTGACGTCGCCATTTGAGAACAACAGGATCTGCGGTTTCAAATCGGCCTGGTCCAGAGGCACTGCGAGCGGCAGGACGATTTCACGTCCTTCTACCCAGAGCCGGGTCGACAACCCGGCGGGCAACGTGCGTTCGCGTAGCACCTCGTCGTTGGCCAAATCCACCCACAGGGAAGTCCGCGGGTTGAAGAGCACGAAACTGTAGCCACCTGCCAGGCAATACAGACCGTACTCGCGGCTGGTGAGTTCCGCCTGCTCGCGGCTGTAGGCGAGGAGGCTGACGAGTCTGTCGGCCTCACGCTGCAATTCGCGATCCTGACCGACGACGCCTATCGAGAACACGACACCCGAGACCACGACCGCGATAATGACCATCACCACGAGCAGCTCGACCAGGGTAAACCCCGCGCGCGGCTGTCCTGGCATATTGCGCATGGCCACGGCCGCAGTGGTTTGCGCTACTGCTCTTCTAGGTTCCAGTTGCCTATGTCGGTGTCAGCGCCTTCGCCGCCCTCCTGGCCGTCTGCGCCGAGCGAGTACAGGTCATAAGCCTGACCGTGGGTCCCGGGAAAGGTGTAGTGGTAGTCGTTCTGCCAAGGATCTTTCGGGAGCCGCGGCAGATAGCCCTCGGCGCGATAATTGCGTACCGAACCGTCGGCAGGCGCCTTGGTGAGGATCTTCAGGCCCTGTTCCGAGGTCGGGTAGCGCGACGTATCCAGGCGAAACATCGTCAATGCCGTCTCAATCTGGCGCAGGTCGGCCTGCGCTTTGCTGACACGTGCTTCATCGACCTTGCCGATGACATTCGGCACTATGATGGCAGCCAGAAGCCCGATGATTACGACCACCACCATGATCTCGATCAATGTGAAGCCGACCTGGCGCCGACCCCGTGCGTCAAAGCATTGCTGGCGGCGAATCATGCGGTCCATAAGTGCCTCGGAACTTGAGCGTAGCTGCGGCGATCATAACAAATGACTGTGACAAAACCCGAGCCGTCCCGCTCATCCTGGAGTCGGTCGCTCAATTGCGACGGTCGTTATGGCATCACCCTCGCAACGCTGCTGGCATTGCTGTTGACAATGGCCGCGATGCCGGCCGCATGGCAGGAATTGCTGAGTTACACGCGCACTGATCTGGCAGCTGGCCAGTTGTGGCGCCTCCTTACCGCACACCTGGTGCATGTCAACCCACGACATGCGCTCGCGAACTGCGCCGGACTTGCACTGCTCTGGGCATTGTTCGCGCGCGGCATGCGCCCGCTCGCGTGGTCCTTCGTCGTGTTCGCGTGCATGATGGCGATAGACGCCGGCCTCTGGCTGCAGCAGACACAACTCGAGTGGTATCGAGGTGCATCCGGGGTGCTGCACGGGGTGTTGGTTGCAGGTGCGGTCGCCCATTTGCGTCGCGAGCGAACATTGGCGCTCCTGTCCTTGGCGCTACTGTGCGCGAAACTTGCCTACGAGCATTCCGGCGGGCAGTTGCCGACGGTTGGCGACTTGCCTGTTGCATCGGCTGCCCATATCTACGGTGCGTTTGGCGGCTTGACGGCAATCGTGCCAACGCTGTGGCGCAACAAGCGCGGGCATGGCGGCGGTGAGCCGCTATAATCCGTCGCATGAAGATCGCCATGGTTTTTCCCGGCCAGGGGTCGCAGACCGTCGGCATGCTGGGAGGGCTCGCGAATGAGTTCTCCATCATCCAGAGCACTTTTTCCGAAGCGAGTGCTGCGCTTGGCTTCGACCTGTGGCAGCTCGTACAAAGCGGCCCGGACAGTGCGCTCAACCTGACGGAAAACACACAGCCGGCCCTGCTTGCAGCGTCGATCGCACTCTACCGCGTGTGGCGGGAGTGCGGCGGCCGGGAGCCCGACGTGGTCACCGGCCATAGTCTTGGCGAGTTTGCGGCGCTGGTATGCGCCGAAGCGCTCGCATTCCCGGATGCTATCCGGCTGGTGCGGTTTCGCGGGCAAGCCATGCAAGCCGCGGTGCCCGCCGGGGAAGGAGCCATGGCAGCGCTGCTCGGCCTCGAAGACGATGAGGTCAAGCGGGCCTGCGCTTCTGCGCAGCAGGGGCAGATCGTCGAAGCGGTCAATTTCAATGCGCCGGGCCAGGTCGTAATTGCAGGCCACGCGGCGGCAGTGGATCGAGCCATAGAGGGCGCGCGCGCGCTCGGCGCCAAACGCGCGGTCAAACTGCCGGTCAGTGCGCCGTTCCATTCATCGCTTATGCAGCAGGCGGCGCGACAGTTTTCGCAGCGGCTCGACGGGGTTGCGATTTCCCCGCCTCGTTACACCTTCGTGAGTGCCGCCGATACTGAAATCCACGCCCAGCCGGAGGACGTTCGGCAGGCACTCGCCGCGCAACTGGCGGCACCGGTGCAATGGACGAAAACCGTCGCAGCGCTTCTTGCGATGGGCGTCACCCATGCGGTCGAGATGGGTCCGGGCAAAGTACTGACCACTCTCAACAGGCGCATTGGTCGCGATGCCGCACTCGTGTGCATGGCGACTGATGACGCGGCTGGGATTCGCGCAGCAATAACACAATTGAATGGAGCGCAGGCGTGAACGAGGAATTGAAAGGTCGCACGGCGCTGGTAACGGGAGCCTCTCGCGGCATAGGCAGGGCGATCGCCGAAGCATTGGCAGCGCGTGGTGCCTTGGTCGTCGGCACGGCGACCAGCGCCGCGGGCGCGAGCGCCATCAGCGACTGGCTTGGCGCTCACGGTGGCCGCGGATCGGTTCTCGATGTCGCTGACGCGGCTTCGGTCGAGGCACTTCTCGCAAGCCTCGACGAACAGGGCGTGATGCCGGCGATCCTGGTCAACAACGCGGCGGTTACGCGTGACGGCCTGCTGCTGCGCATGAAAGATGACGACTGGGACGGTGTACTCGCCACCAACCTCACTTCCGTTTTTCGACTGAGCCGAGGTTGCCTGCGATCAATGATGAAAGCGCGATTCGGCCGCATTATCAACATTACGTCGATCGTTGGCGTCACCGGGAACCCCGGTCAGGCGAACTATGCCGCCGCCAAGGCCGGTCTCATCGGTTTCAGCAAGTCCGTTGCAAAGGAAGTTGCCTCGCGCGGCATTACCGTCAACTGTATTGCGCCGGGCTTCATCGACACCGACATGACAAGGGCACTGTCGGACGCCCAACGTGATGCCCTGATGAGCACGATCCCCATGGCGCGGCTGGGTATGCCGGGCGATATCGCCGCTGCGGTCAGTTACCTCGCGAGCGAAGGCGCCGCCTATGTCACCGGACAGACACTGCACGTCAACGGCGGCATGCTGATGGTATGATCGCGCCAGGTGTTTACACTCGACTGGAAAAAGTGACTGTAGGTAATTGATTCATTGTATAAAAAATTAAGGATAGCGGGACGAATGCCGCCTTATGTAGCCCAAGCAGCGGGCTTAACCTACAATACCGCGCCTTGCGATAACCCGGGAGCGAGAATCCGGGGCGCAAATATTCAAGGTCTTAAGAGGACACGACACTGATGAGTACTGTTGAACAGCAGGTTAAGGCCATCGTCGCCGAGCAGCTCGGAGTCAAGCCGGAGCAGGTCACGAGCGATGCGTCGTTTGTTGACGATTTGGGCGCAGACTCGCTGGATACGGTTGAACTGGTCATGGCGCTCGAGGAAGAATTCGAGACTGAGATCCCGGACGAGGATGCCGAGAAGATCACCACGGTTCAGCAGGCCATCGATTACATCAACGAGCGCCGCAAGAGCTGATCGCGGTCCTAGCCGCAGCTTTGCAAACTCCCATGCGCCACAGCGGCGGCGGTCGCGTCGCTGCGCCGCCTTAATCCGAGGTCGGAGACCGCTTGAGTAAACGCCGCGTTGTTGTCACAGGCCTCGGCCTGATTACTCCCCTGGGCAGTACCGTCGAGTCGGTCTGGAAGTCCGCCCTGGCCGGCGAGAGCGGCATCGGGGCCATTACCGCGCTCGATGTTTCCGCATTTCCCACCCGTTTCGGTGGCGCCGTACGCGATTTCGATGTCGCGAGCTATATCCCGCCCAAGGATGCGCGGCGGATGGATGCGTTCATGCACTACGGCGTGGCGGCCGGGATCCAGGCTGTCACGGACAGTGGCCTCGACATGCAGGCGGTCGACCCCCAGCGTGTCGGGGCGATATCGGGTTCCGGCATCGGCGGTCTCGCAACCATCGAGGATCAGTTCGGCGCCTATCTCGAAACGCGCAATCCACGCAAGATTTCGCCTTTTCTGATCCCGGCCTCGATCATCAACATGATCGCGGGGCACCTGTCGATCCGCTATGGCTTCCGGGGACCCAACCTCGGCATCGTCACGGCTTGCACGACTTCGACGCATGCAATCGGCCTCGGCATGCGCACGATCCAGTACGGTGATGCCGATGTCATGATTGCGGGCGGCGCGGAATATGCCACCACCGTCTGCAGCCTTGGCAGCTTCTCGATGGCCAAGGCGCTTTCCACGCGCAACGACGAGCCGACACGCGCCTCGCGCCCATTCGACCGCGAACGCGATGGTTTCGTCCTTGGCGATGGCGGAGGCGCGGTGGTCTTGGAGGAGCTGGAATTTGCCAAGCGTCGCGGCGCCAGAATTTATGCGGAGCTGATCGGTTTCGGCATGAGCGGCGATGCCCACCACATCACGGCGCCGCCCGAAGACGGGTCCGGAGCAAGGCTCGCAATGCAAAATGCATTGCGCGATGCCCGGATAGAGCCTGCAGCGGTCCATCATATCAACGCCCACGCTACATCGACACCGCTCGGCGACAAGGCCGAGACACTCGCGATAAAAACCACTTTCGGCGAGCATGCCGCGCGGATTCCGATCAGCGCAACCAAGTCGATGACTGGCCATCTGCTTGGCGCTGCAGGCGTTGTCGAAGCCGTCCTGTCGATACTCGCGATTCGTGACCGGATCGTGCCACCGACCATCAACTATGAGAATCCCGACCCCGATTGCGACCTCGATTGCGTGCCGAATGAGGCCCGGCAGGTTGCCGTCGATGTGGCTTTGTCGAATTCATTCGGTTTCGGAGGCACGAACGGCAGCGTGGTCTTTCGTCGTTTCGTGGACTGACGCAAGATAGGCCGCCCAACGCTTCCATCGCAATACGTCGCAACCAGGCTCGATGCGAGCCGTCGGGACCTCCTGGGTCTTGCCGGCGGTTGGCCGCGACGATATCCCATGTTGCTCGACAGCGCCGCCCATGGTCCGCTGGGACGGTATTGCCTGCTGGCCGTATCTCCGCGACGGCGCCTCGTATTGCGCCGGTCCGCGGTGGTGCACGACAGCCGGGATGGGCGCAGGCGCGGAGGATTCCTGGACGCGCTCGAGCAACAGTTGCGCACGACGGGCATGGCACGCGCAGGCGGCGAGTGGCCGTTTATCGGAGGTTGGTTTGTCTACCTGGGGTACGAGACCGTTTCCGAAATCGAACCCCGCCTGAACCTGCCGGCGGCTGAATCGCCGATTACGGCTTGTGCCTGGCAGGTCGACAACGCCATCGTGCACGATACTTCGACCGGCGAATCATGGTATTTGTCTGTCTCAGGGAATCAGGCCGCGCTTGCGACGATCGAAGGCGATCTCGAGCGCTTGCGCCGGCCGCAGGTGTCGGCGTTCTCATGCAAGGTGGCCATGTGCGAAGAGGCGCCGGATCTCTACCTTCGTCGAGTCGAACGCGCCAAGGAACTGATCGCGGCCGGCGAGATCTACCAGGCCAATCTGTCGCGCTGGTGGCGGGGATCGCTGCCCGTCGATGCACCCATCGCAGCGCTCTACGACCAGCTTTGCAGCGATAATCCCGCACCCATGGCCGGTTTGATGTTCTGCGAGAATATGGCGCTGCTCAGTTCATCGCCCGAGCGGCTCCTGTCGATCGACCGGGACCGTTTCATAGCGACCCGACCGATTGCGGGAACGCGGCCTCGGGCGAGCGGCCATGCCGCCGAACGGACCATGATCGAGCAGTTGCGCGAGCACCCCAAGGAGCGGGCCGAACACATCATGCTGATCGACCTCGAGCGAAACGATCTCGGACGGGTGTGCGTGCCAGGATCGGTCGAAGTGAACGAGTACATGAATATCGAGACATATGCGCATGTTCATCATATCGTCTCGAACGTGCGCGGCCGGTTGCGCGAGGACGTCTCGCCCATAGCCGCATTGCGCGCGACATTTCCCGGCGGCACCATCACCGGTTGTCCGAAGTTTCGCTGCATGCAGATCATCGCAGAGCTCGAAGGCGTTGGCCGCGGAGCGTACACGGGCGCCATTGGTTACATCGGCTACGATGGGCGCGCTGATTTCAACATTCTCATTCGCTCGCTCGTGATGGTGGACCGCGCCATCGAACTGCGCGCTGGCGCGGGCATCGTCGCCGATTCCGATCCTCAGTCGGAACTCGAAGAAACGCGCGCCAAGGCGAGGGGCGTACTCAAGGCACTCGGCGCAGCAACGTGACGGCCGGGCACGTCATCTTCAGTTCGCACGATGATCTCGGCGTGAGGGTCTGTTTCGATCGCGGCTTGCACTATGGCGACGGGCTATTCGAAACGATCGTCGTGCGCGATGGCATGGCGCGCCACCTGGACGCCCACATGCAGCGCTTGCGGGCGGGTATGGCGCGTCTGCGTATTGGATCTGTGGACTGGCCGGGGCTCGCACAGACGCTCGTATCCTGTGCCTCGCGCGAGGATCGCGCGGTGTTCAAACTGATCGTAACGCGCGGCAGCGACCCGGCGCGTGGTTATGTGATGCATGAGGGCCTGTGCCCGACGGTCGTGCTGTTGCGCTACGATTTTCCGTCTGGTCCGGCGCTGGACCCTGCCGGACGAGTGGCTGTCCGGCTCGGACAAACGATTTGGCCACAGGATCCGGGGCTCGACGGCATCAAGCACTGCAATCGTCTGCCGCAGGTGCTTGCACGTGCCGAATGGTCGGATCCTGGCATATTCGAATCGCTGCATGCAAATGCCGCCGGCGACCTCGTCTCGGGTACCATGACGAACGTGTTTGTCATCCTCGATGGACAACTCCTTACGCCGGCGATCGCCTGCGGCTGCGTCGCGGGTATCGCCAGGGCGCAAGTCATCGACCGTGCACGCGCGGCGAATGTCGCGCTGACAGAAACCCGCATACCGCTGGCGGCAATCAAGCGCTGTACGGAGATGTTCCTGACCAACGTGCGCATCGGTGCGGTCGGGGTCGGCCGGATTGACGGCCGCGCGCTTGGACCAGCTCGGGCAGTCGACCTGTTTCGGGACCTTGTGGCATGAAACGCGGCGCTAGATTGTTGCTCATCGTCACTCTGCTCGCGCTGGTTGCGTCGGCAGCATTTGCGGGTGAGCTGTGGTGCCGGAATTTGTTGCGCCAGAGCGGACCGTCGGTCGCGGTGCAGCGCTTTGCCGTGCCGGCCGGCAGCAGTCTGACTGCCGTAATACAGCGACTGGGCCGCGCCGGCCTGGTCAGTCATCCGCAGATCGTAGCGACCTATCTCCGCTGGCGACGGCCTGGCATCTCGATTCAGGCGGGGGAATACGACATCAACGCGGGCGCGAGTGTCAACGACATCCTCGAGCAGCTGCGCAGCGGTCGCGTCGTGCTCGAATCAATCACCTTGATAGAGGGTTGGACTTTCGATCAGGCTCGCCAGGCAATCGCGCGACATCCCGCGCTGAGTCAAACTCTCACCGGTCGGTCCGATAGCGAAGTCATGACGCTGCTCGGGTCGGGCGAGCTGCATCCGGAAGGGCAGCTCTATCCTGACACCTATCGTTTTGCCGCCGGCAGCACGGACCTAGCGTTGCTTCGTCGGGCGCATGAGCGATTGCAGCAGGAACTGGCCACCGCCTGGAGCGTGCGCGCAAATACCGAACCACTCGAGTCACCATATCAAGTGCTCACGCTGGCCTCACTCGTCGAGAAGGAAACCGCTTTGCCGGGCGAGCGAGCACGAATTGCCGGCGTGTTTCTACTGCGGCTGCGTCGCGGCATGCGGCTGCAGTCCGATCCGACCGTGATCTACGGGATGGGAGCGCGCTACGACGGGGATATTCGCAGTCGCGACCTGCGTGCCGACACGCCTTACAACACTTATACAAGGGCCGGCCTGCCACCGACGCCGATTGCCCTCGTCGGCAAGGAAGCGTTATTGGCCGTTACACAGCCTGAGATCACGGGCGACCTGTACTTCGTCGCGACCGGCGACGGCGATGGCTCCCACTTTTTCTCCAGCAACTACGCCGCGCATGCCGATGCGGTCCGGCGCTATCTGGCCAAATTGAAGCTGCAGGGAACACGCTAGATGCGCGGCAGATTCATCACATTCGAGGGCATAGAAGGTGCGGGCAAATCCACAGTGGTCCACGGCGTTGCCGCCTCGCTCAGGGATCGTGGACTCGAGGTATTGGTGACCCGCGAACCCGGCGGCACACCACTCGCCGAGCAAATCCGGCAACTGGTCCTCGCTCACGGCGACGAGCCCCTCGATAGTGTCGCCGAGACGCTGCTGATGTTTGCGGGACGCAGTATTCACCTGCGCAATAGAATAGAGCCGGCCCTCGAGGCGGGAACCTGGGTGTTATGTGATCGTTTCTCCGACGCGAGCCGTGCCTACCAGGGTGCAGGGCGCGGTGTGGATGAAGACCTGATCGAGCAACTGGTGCGAAGTGTCCAGCGCGGACTCGAACCCGACCTGACCTTCCTGCTTGATCTGCCGGTTAGGATGGGGCTGCAGCGTGCGGCCAGTCGCCGCCAGGCCCGGGATCGCTTCGAATCGCAGAACCTGGCGTTCTTCGAGCGCGTACGAACAGGCTACCTGCAGTTGGCCGCGCGAGAGCAGCGGATCCGAATTATCGACGCCACGGTATCGGCGGAGCAGGTGCTTGCCGCAGTCGGTCGGGAACTGGAGTCACTGCTGTGACGTCGCCGAATCCGCCCTGGCTTGGCCCGATCGTCGCGCAGCTGACCAGCCTTGCCGACCGCAATCGCATGCCGCATGCGCTACTTCTGCACGAGTCGCGAGGTTGTGGCGGCGAGTGGCTTGCATTGCAGACGGCAATGTTGCTGCTGTGCCGTAAGCGCGAGGCCGGCAACGCGCCCTGCGGGACGTGCCCGGACTGTCGACGGGTGGTACACCGCGAGCATCCTGATCTTCTGTGGACAGAGCCGGACGCGGACAAACAGCAATTGCGTGTCGACCAGATCCGTGAGCTCGGCGCCGAGCTGGCGCTGACGACGCATGGTGGTGGCGCGCGCGTGGCCGTGGTGACTCCAGCCGAGTCGATGAACGCCGCGGCGGCAAATGCGCTGCTGAAATCCCTGGAGGAGCCACCGCCGGGCACGGTGATAATACTCGTGACGGCTGATGCATCACGGCTGCCAGCGACGATACGCAGTCGTTGCCAGCGCATCCGGTTGCCGAGGCCCGACCGCTCGACGGCACTGCAGTGGCTCGCGCAGGCGCATGGCGCCTCGGAGGACTGGAGCGCGGCGCTCGACCTGGCGGGCGGCGGACCATTTGCTGCGGCCTGCATTCCGGCTGATCAGGCGCGTGCAATCCGCCAGGATGTGATCGACGCGCTGCAGCACCTGCAAAGAGGCGAGCATCCGGGCAATGCGGCAGTTCACTGGGCACAGGCCGATACGGCGTTATACCTGGTCGCGCTTGAGAACTGGCTCACAGATCGAATTTTTTCGGCGGCTGGCGACCGTCCGCAATTTTCCGGACAGGGCGAACCTGCGCACTTGCAAGATGGCGTTCCGGCGCGGAATATAGTGGAATTGCTCGCTGTGCAACGCGAATTGGCGCGAATACGATCGCAGCTGGCAACACCGATTAACCGCAAGATGGCAATCGAGGCGCTGTTGTGGCACCTCGCGATGGCCTTGCAGAGGCGAACGGCTTGAGCGAAGCAGCAAAATCTCCGGCGCGCAGTGCTGGCAACAAGCCGGGGCTGCTCACCCTGACGATCAAGGACAAGAGTGCCTTGTATCTGGCCTACATGCCGTTCGTACGCAATGGCGGGCTCTTCATTCCGACCAATAGCAACTATCGCCTGGGTGACGAGGTATTCATGTTGCTCAACCTGATGGGCGAGGACGAGAAGATTCCTGTCGCCGGTCGGGTGATCTGGGTCACGCCCAAGGGCGCACAAGGCAAGCGCACGGCGGGCATTGGCGTGCAGTTCTCTGAGCAGGATCGCGGCCAGACGCAGAAAAAGATCGAGACGTATCTTGCCGGCGCGCTGACGGGTGACAAACCCACCCACACCATGTAGGTCTTGCAGCGGCGCGGAGTCTGCGTGATTGTCCGCTAGTCCTCGGGCTCGCGATGGTTAGTGTCGATCACCCCGGAGCGCGGCGTAGCGGCAAGGTCGCACTGCTGATTCCGCCTTTCAGCACATAGGCCTTGAAGCCTCGATTCACGAGGATGTAGGCCGCAGCGGAGCTGCGCCGCCCGGTGTCGCACACGACGACATAGGGTCGGGCGGTATCCAGGGTTCCTGTCTTCAGGCGGATGAAATACAGCGGAATATTCAGCGAATTGTCGAGCCGCATGTTCTGGAATTCGCTGGGCAGGCGGACGTCGAGCCATTGCCCGCCGTCAGCCACTATGCGACGCGCCTCGGCATCGTCGACCCAGTGCAGCATGGGCTCGTTCATCAGTTCGCGAAATTCCTGCTTGCCGAGGCGCACCAGCACCCCATCGGTCGCCATTCGTACCGTCGCATTGCGCTTGGCTTCGGAAATAAGCGCTTCTTCGCCAAACGTGTCGCCCACCCCAAGCTCCGCGAGTTTGAGGCCCTCCTTGTTCATGGGTGTCTCGCGCGTCACGAGGCATTTGCCCGACACGATGGCGTAGAAATAATCGCCCTCGTCTCCCTGCTTGATGACCACGTCGCCTTCACGGTAGGGCAGGCGCTGCATCTTCATGAAAATGGCCTGTATGTTGGCCGGCGGGATCCTTTGGAAGGCATTGCTCGACAGGAGAGTGGTCATCCAATCGCCATCACTCGCAGCCTCGGCCTCGGATCGAAGTTCGGATACTTCGTAGCTGCCTGTCTGATCCCAGACGATCATTACATCCAGCAGTTCCGAATCGATGGCCAGGAATTCGATGTCCTCGACCGCTCGCGCCGAGCACTTGCGGGGTTGACTGGGCGCAAGCGGCGATTGCGCCTCGGGTGTGCCTGCGCGTATCACGCCGATCACCCGATCGGAATTGCGCAATTCCACCGTGCCGCTGACCAGCCATACGGTACGCCGGTCGTTTTCGCCTTCCTTGAACAGCAGCCGACCTGCGCTGACCTCCCGGATCGCCACCTTTTTTGCGAGAGCGGCCAGGTTGTCGCGCTTCATGCCGCCGAGCGGCGAGAATCCCTGCAGCTGTTTTACGGTTGCGCGGCGATCGTCAGACATTGCAAGCAGCTATCCTTGGACCAAAAGCGCGATGCTAGCACACCTCATTTTTGAGGCCGCGGACGCGGCTCACGGCGCAGACTGGTTGCGCAGCAAGTCCCAGCCCGGGTCCGCGCGAAATCTGCTGCCGTAGCGCTGTTCCAGGGTGCTCAATCGCTTAAGCATGTTGTCGATCCCGGCGTGGCGGGCGTAATTGAGGGGGCCACCTCGAAATGGCGCGAATCCGGTGCCGAATATGACGCCGGCATCGAGCAGCTCCCCGTCGGCGACGACTTTCTCGCGCAAACAGGCAACGCACTCATTGACAAGCGCAAGGATCAGCCGGTCTTCGAGATCAGCCGGCACGACGGCGTTCCCGGCATCGGGTTTGATCGCTTTGCCATCCTGCCAGACATAGAACCCCTGCCCGGACTTGCGGCCGAGTTTACCGTCGGCAATGAGGGCCTTCAGTCGGGTATCGTCGGCGGGTTCGCGCGACATGGCTTTGGTGACGATTTCACCGACGTGCTGTGCGACATCGAGGCCGACGGTGTCGACCAGTTCGATTGGTCCCATCGGCATACCGAAACCCTCCGCTGCGGCATCGACTGTGCGCATCGGTATGCCTTCGTTGATCGCGCGCATTGCTTCATGCAGGTAGGGAACCAGCACGCGATTGACCAGAAATCCTGGTGAACTGCGGCAGGGCAGTGGCAGCTTGTCGAGCCGGCGCGCGAAAGCGATCGCCTGCAGCGTGCTTTGTTCATCCGTCTGCTCGGTTGCAATGACCTCGATCAGCGGCATTTGCGCAACTGGATTGAAGAAATGCAGCCCCACGAAATGCCCGCGGTTCGAAAGCTGTGCGTTGAGTGTTTCGAGCACTATGCTCGAAGTATTGGTGGCAAGAATGGCCCCTGGTTTCATGCGTGGTTCGATTTTCGCGTACAGCTGCTGCTTCGCCTCCAGGTTCTCGAAAATGGCCTCGACGATTATGTCGGCTTCGGCAACGCCATCGCCTGCGACATCCGCGCGCAGTCGTTCCGTTGCTGCGGTTCGTGACTTGTCATCGTGCAATTTCTTCTCGAACAGAGCGCGGCCGCGAGCCATTGCGGGCTGCACGTACTTGTCTTCGCGATCCTGGAGCGTGACGTTGAATCCGCGCAGTGCCGACCAGGCAGCGATATCGCCGCCCATGACGCCTGCGCCGACAACATGCACGTTTCGAATGTTCGCTTTTGCGCCGCCAGCAAGGCCTTTAAGTTTGTCCTGGAGAAAGAAAACGCGTATCAACCCTCGCGCCGTGTCACTGAGAAACAACTTGGCGATCGAGCGCGCTTCGGCTTCGTAGGCTGCATCGTCCTTGGCGCCGTATTTCTCCCAAAGTTCTACCATCGCATAGGGCGCCGGATAGTGTTCGCGTCGGGCCTTGCGGGCAACTTGAGCACGCAATCGCCCGGCAACGAAACCGCGTACAGGCGCCAGTGACAGCAGCGTCGCCCGCAGGCCGGGTTGGTGCGGTGACGGTCGCCGCGCGATGAGCTCCCGGGCCGTCTCTTCGGCCCTGTCTTCGGGCGTGAGCCGATCGATCAGGCCGATCTCGAGGGCCTTTTCACCGCGAACGGGCCGACCGGTGAGCATGATCGGCATTGCCTGCTCGACGCCGAGCAGCCTGACACTTCGCACCGTGCCGCCGAATCCAGGGTGGATGCCGAGATTCACCTCCGGCAGCCCGAGGCTCAGTTTGCCGTTGTCGACGCCGATCCGGTAGCGACAGGCGAGCGCGACCTCAAGGCCGCCGCCGAGTGCAAAACCCTGAATGATTGCGACAGTGGGGCAGGGCAGAGCTTCCAGCCGGTCGAGCACGCGCTGGCCACGGCGCACCAGCTCATAGGCGCCATCGAGGTCGGTGAGAGTCGTAAACTCGCGGATGTCTGCACCAGCGATGAAACCGCTCGGTTTGCCGGATCGAACGACCACACCGGCCGGCAGGCGAGCCTCGAGCTGCGCGAGTTGCGCATCGAGGTCCTCGAGTACCTCTTTTGACAACACGTTGGCGGAACCGCCGGGTTTGTCGACTGTGAGCCACACGATATCGTTGCTGTCACGTTCTGCTTGCCATGAACTCATCGCCTCTACTCCCTAATGACCCTGTCGCGTGAGTGCGAAGTCGCACACCAGCGGCCGGTGATCGGAAAAACGCACATCGGGTACGCGGAAATCCTCGATTTCGATGCCATTGCTGACCAGGATGAAATCGAGTTCTACCCTCGGGGCTCGTGCCGGATAGGACGGCAGATTGTGCAGATTCGCACTGCGCAAGCCCGACGCGCGCATGAACAAATAGATTTCGTGCGTACCCCAGAACGCATTGAAATCGCCGGCCACGATGACTGGTTTGGTGGCTGCTGTAATCAGATCATGAAGTGACCGCAATTGATACTGTCGCTGCCGGAACTTCAGCGACAGGTGCACCAGGAATATGCACACCTCATCGAGCTCGAGCTCGATGATCAGCCGTTTGATGCCGGTATCGAAATAGTGGAAGCGCTCGCCGGTGACGCGCGGGGCTGCAAGAAAAGCATTCCCTTGCTTGCGCAGTATCGGCATCAGCTGGTTGATCGATTGCGCGCCGTACTTGCACTCGTATGTGGAGTAATGCCCGATCTCGCGGGCAATGAATTCCGCCTGATTCAGCATGCCAGTGCGGATCGATCCCGTGTCCACTTCGATCAGTCCAACGATATCGGGGTCTTCGACACGCACGAATTCCGTGATCTCCCGCAACACGCGCTTGTTACTGCGCAGGTAGCCGGCGCCGGGCACAGGCAGATGAAAGGCAGGACCGGTGCCGGTGGCGTACCGGATGTTGTACAGCAGTAAGCGCACGGGTAGGACTGTATCGGCTGGAACAAAGGGGAGTTTATCGCCGTGTCAATGAGGCGTGAAGCCTGTTACCCTTGCCGGAGTGCACTGTCCCGGAGTCCAGGCATGTCTGAGCAGGACCCAATTCGCGTATTCGTGACGCACGTCTGGGAAAATTCCGATGACTATTTGCGCGTATTCGAGTTCCTCGAAAGTGCCCGAAATTTCTTCTACAGAAATGTTTCGAGCACGGAGGGAAAGCCGGTCGGTGACAAGGAAGCGTTCAAGGAGGCGCTGCGCAATCAGATTCGCCACGCCGAGGTTGTCATTGCACTCAACTCGCTCTACGCCAGTCAACGTGATTTGAGCGAGTTTCAGCTCCTATTTGCCAATGCCAGCAAAATTCCGGTGGTTCTGCTGCCAAACTTCGGCGCACCGGCAGAGCCGGTCAAAACGCTGCGCGAGCTGGCGACTGAGGTCATTTCCTGGGATGAGCGAGCGCTTGTGGACGCGCTGCGCCGGCAGGCGCGTCACGAACAAACGGGGCGCTGGGATACGGTGGAATTCAAACTGGACTAGAAGCTACCTTGGCCTTCCTCAGGCTTCGGCGGCTACCAGTTGTACGTGCGCGCGCGGTAGCTGGTTGTCGAAACGAAGCACGGCCTGAATTTCCGAAACCCGGCCATACATGCCGACCACGGTCGCGGCCAGTTCGTCGGCCTCTGACTCGGAGAGTTTTCGTATCGTTGCACGGACGGCGTCCTCGCCTGGCAGCGGCCGCGCGCGCCGCAGATCCCGGTGCAGCGCTTCGAGATCTTCGCGTATGACACTCGGCACTTCGTCGGGTTCGAGATCTTCCAGCTGCGTTGCGTAGGCCTGCTGCAACCGGTTCTTGATCGAACCGGAACGCGCCAGTATCAATGTCGCACGGCGAAAGCGTTCTTGCGTAGAGGACATGGCCGCCTCGTTCTATTTGTAGTTGTCTACCGAATCGAGTTACAACCGGGAGTTAAGGTTGATTCTCGACTTTCTGGTGGCCAAAGACCCCTGATCCATCAGCCACCTACGCATCAAATATACCGTCATTTGCACCGAATACAATGTCAAATTTGCGTTGGTTGCAGCCACCGACGAGCTGTACGGCCGATTATCTCGAATTAACAGAAATTATCAGCTCCAATTGATTGATTCTAAAACCATGAGCGCGGCTAGGCGACTCGGTCGTTGGGACGGCGTATTCGCAACGGTAGCAGCAGCAGGGCGGTGAGCGAGCCGGTTGCGGGTCCGTCGCCACCGGGAAATCCGATGCGAAGTGACGGGTCCTGGTTTCCCGCCGACCGGCTATAGGTGCCGAACAAGTGATCCCACCACGGTAGGCAGAATCCGAAGTTCGTGTCGGCTTCGTGGCGCTGCACCGAATGGTGCACGCGATGCATGTCGGGGCTTACGAGTAACCAGCCGAGTACATGCGCGAGCCGAGCGGGCAAGGCAAGGTTGCTGTGATTGAACAATACCGCGATGCTGAGTCCGACCTCGAATGCGATCACCGCCGCAACGGGCACCCCGATGATCGCGATCGTGGCGGCCTTCCAGATGAGGGAGACCCCGATCTCGAGGGGATGAAAGCGCACCGCCGTCGTCGCGTCCAAATGGGACTCAGAGTGATGAGTGGCATGCAGGCGCCAGAACCAGCGCCAGCGATGCGATGCGCGATGTTGGGCGTAGATGGCCAGATCGAGCGCCAGGTAGCCGGCCAGCGACGATCCCAAGCCCTGAAAATGCGCGAGGTTCGCAAGGCCGAACTGGTGGGCACTCGTCCAGGCTGCAACCTGGACGCTCGCGAGCGGCGCGAGCAGGCCGCCAAGGAGGGCTCCGCTGCCGCCGAGCAGCAGATTGCGCAGACGCACGCGCCAGCGATGCAGGGGCGCATTGCGCCAGGCGAACCAGTGCTCCAGCAGCAGGAGACATCCTAGCCAGCCGCTGAAAAGGCCAGCTTGCACGAGCAGCTGCTGATCTGCGAACAGCGTCATGTTCCTAATCAAGTTCCTTCAATTTTGCATGTTGAGGGCCGATCCCGGGCGAAATACCAGTCATTGCGGCCACTGGGGCCTTCGGCCATTTATGTTGAACCAAAAGCTGGCGTGGAATTCGCTGCGTGGCTTTGCCATGACCCTGGCGCTATGTGCTGCTGCCGGCGCTGCACTGTACCTTTATTACGCGACCCAGGGCACGTCCGCCGCGGCCAGCGTCGCTCGCCAGAGAATCTTCCTCGACGCGATCGCAGTCAGTGCCGCTCAGCGTGGCAGCGCAAAAGGGGGTTTCGAGCGAGCACTCGAGGGTCAAGCGGCATCGGCGGCGGAGCTGCGTATGTTGTTCTTGCAGGAACGGCCCACCCGGATTGGGTTGTGGCGCTGGTCCGGCAGCGAGCCGCAGCTGGTAGCAATCGACTCTGCCTGGAGCAACTTGCTGGTCGCACAAGAGCGCGAGGCGACAACGGCGAGTGTGGCCACGATGTACCGGCTGCTGCCGCAAGGCCCCTACATTGCAAGCCAGCCCGTGACGATGGGGCAGGGGACGAGGGTCATTGCACTCTTGCCCATCGGGACGCTGCCGGTCGCGGCGACCTGGCCACTGCTGGCATGGTGGCTGCTTGCGGCTGCGCTCGCGGCCATCGCGGCCCTTGGCCTTGCGCGGCCGTCGCCACCCGCCGCACTTTTGAGGGCGGCGCTCGAGTCGCCAGCAACGGCGGTGTTGCAGCAGATGATCGACGGTGTGTTGTTGGTCGATCCGGCGACATTGCGTATCGTCGACTGCAATCCGGCGGCCTGTACGCAGCTCGGTCGCAAGGCGAGCGAACTGCGCGGCGCAGATCTTGGCCATCTGGTAAGTGACGAGTCCATTCCGTCATTGTGGGATGCTATTGTCGCGGCACGGGCGGATACCACCCATGTGCATGAAGTCGACCTGTTTCGAAGCGACCGCAGCCCGTACCACACGGAAGCAGCCGTGAGCAGTGTGAACGGTCCATCCGGGACGTTGGCCTGCTTGCTCCTGCGTGACGTCTCCGGGCGCAAGCACGCGGAGAAACAGATACTCGAACGGCAACGCAAACTTGAGCACCTGGCGAATCACGATCCGCTAACGCATTTGCCGAATCGTCTGTTCCTGAATTCACGGCTACCGGAATTGCTGGAAGAGGCCACCCAGGCTGGTCGTGAGCTCGCCGTCTGCTACATCGATATCGACAATTTCAAGAACATCAACGATTCCTGCGGTCACGAGACCGGGGATGCGTTCCTGCGACGCGTCGCCGAGCGACTCAAAGGGGCCGTACGGGACTCGGACCTCGTTGCGCGGATCAGCGGCGATGAGTTCGTGGTCGTCAAGTTCTGCCGGGACCATGCCACCGTCGAGCGATTTGCGGCGCGTCTGGTCGCTGTACTGCGCGATTCCCTCAACGTGGAGGGACGGGTGTTCGAAACCAGCGCAAGCATCGGAATCAGCGTATCGCCTCAGGATGGCCAGGATATGGGCGAGTTGATGCGGCGCGCCGACATTGCGCTATATCAGGCCAAGGAGGGCGGCAAGAACAGCTACAGGTTCTTCGCGCCTGAGATGAGCGCGAGAGTGTCCGAGCGCATGGCTCTCGAAGCGGCGCTGCGCGAGGCATTGTCACAGGGCGCCATCAGCGCACATTTTCAGCCGATCGTCGACCTGCGCAACGAGCGTGTCGTGGCACTGGAGGCACTGGCACGTTGGCGCCACCCGAAAATCGGGCAAGTGCCGCCGACGCAGTTCATCCGTGTCGCCGAGGATGCCGGGCTGATCATCGAGTTGGGCGATGCGATCATCGAGAGCGTCGCGACGCAGCTGGCGGTATGGAATGGCATGGACCTACCCCGGGTGCAGGTCGCGATCAACGTCTCGGCCCAACAGCTGACCGGCCGCGACTTCCGCGAACGCGTTTGTCGCATCATCGACCGTCATGGTATTGCGCCGCGGCAGCTGCAGCTCGAGATCACCGAAAGTGTGGTCATGCGAGATATCGAACGCCAGGTCGACATCCTGCAGGGATTGCGCGAGGCGGGATTCGAGATTTCAATAGACGACTTTGGTACCGGCTATTCGAGCCTCAGTTACCTCAAGCACCTGCCCATCGACCATCTCAAGATAGATCGCTCGTTCGTGCGTGATATGGCCGTCGATGCCAACGACGCAGCAATTGTCAGTGCCATCGTGAGCATGGCCCGCAACCTCAAACTGGAGACTATCGCAGAGGGTGTGGAGACTGCCCAGCACGCCATGCGGCTCGCCGCGCTGGGCTGCGACTTCGCCCAGGGCTATTACTACAGCGGCGCCGTGTCGGCCGATGACTGCACTTCAATGCTCACGGCGGTGGCGGAGCGTGATCGACTGACCGATACCGTGCGGATGCGCGCGTTGCAGGTGGCCGGCTATTCCTGAATGGTTGCGCGCCTGCTGTGATCGCGCGCGAGTCGCCTGGCCAGAGCCCACAGGTGCACTTCCGATGGACCGTCGTAGATTCGAAACCCACGGATGCCCTGGAAGATCTGTGCAACGACGGTTTCATGCGACACGCCTTGACCGCCAAGGATCTGGACGCAACGGTCGACCACAGTAAAGAGAGTTTCGGCACATGAGAATTTCGCCATGGATGACTCCGCGCCGGCGCGTTGCCCTTTGTCGAGCAGCCAGGCGACATAGTCGATCATGAGGCGACACTGCAGCAGATCGATCTGATTGCGTGCGAGAGAGAACCCTACGCCTTCATGTTCAATCAGCGTCTTGCCGAAAGCGCGGCGCACATTGGCATAATCGGTTGCGATATCGTGCGCCCGCTGCGCGGCGCCCCACCAGCGCATGCAATGCGTCAGTCGCGCCGGAGCGAGCCGCAATTGCGCGTAACGGAATCCCTGGTTGACTTCGCCGAGAACCTGGTCACTGGGAATGCGCAGATTGTCGAGTTGGACGACGCCATGGCCGCCCGGCATGGTATCGCCTATCGTCTCGATGAGCCGCTCGACCGTGATGCCCTGGCTGTCCATTTCGGTCAGGAACAGGGTGGCTCCGGCGTCGGTGCGCGCCATGATGATCGCGACGCGAGCATCACCGGCGCCCGTGATGAACCACTTGCGTCCATTGATGATCCAGTCATGGCCGTCGCGCGCGGCCGTCGTCTGCAACTGGTCGGGATCCGCACCGGCACCGGGATGCGGTTCGGTCATGAAAAACGTGGAGCGACACGAACCGGCGGCGACCGGGCGCAGGAAGCGCTCCTGTTGCTCCGGCGTGGCCACCCTCTCGAGCAGGAACATGTTGCCTTCGTCGGGCGCCATGCAGTTCATCGCCAGTGGTCCAAGCAGCGAGTAACCACTGGCGCGAAAAACTGCAGCACTTTCGCTATGGGTCAATCCGAGGCCGCCCCAACGGCTGGACACCTGCGGAGCGAACAAGCCGGCGCGCCGTGCTTCGTCGCGCAGTTGGCGCAGTAGTTCATCCGACGGACCACGCGGACCATTGCGCGGATCGTTCTCGAACGGAATCACCTTGTCCCTGATGAATTTGCGTGTCCTTTCAGACAGCTCGGTTTCGCGATCGCTCGGAGAAAAATCACTCATCGTCGTTGGTATCCGTGGCCCACGCTCGCGGGCAGGATAGTGCAAATTCGAACATTGTTGCTACCATCCTCCTGCAGCCGCGGCGCTGGCAGCGTAATCGCGAAGTGGTCTCAATATGTAAGTCTCCAGGGAGAATGGCATGGCCCGAATCGAACCCATGGATATCGGCGAATTGCCGCAGGATTTACGGAGTGCCTTGCAGGAAGCCGAGAGTCTGATGGGTTTCGTGCCGAACGATGCTCTGACGCTCGCCCGCTGGCCGGCATTGTATTTTGCGGTTCAGGGCCTGGTTCGTGTCCTGTACAGCCCGGGCGCCGTCAGCGGTGAGCTGAAGCGCATGGTTGCAACCGTGGTGAGCGGCGCGGCGGGTTGCCGCTATTGCCAGGCTCATACCGCCCACGGCGCAGTACGCAAAGACCAGGCGAGCGCCGAGAAGATCGCTGCGGTGTGGCAGTTTCGGACCAGCGACCTGTTTTCCGCGGCCGAGCGCGCCGCGCTCGAGCTGGCCGTCGCTGCGGGTCAGCAACCGAGCGCAGCGACCGACGAACACTTCGCCGCGCTGCGTGAGCACTTTTCGGAGCGCGCGGTCATGGAGATCGTGGGAATGATTGCGCTGTTCGGTTTTCTCAATCGCTGGAACGATACCCTGGCTACGGAGCTCGAGCAGGCACCCCTCGAGTTTGCGTTGCGAACGCTCAAGGCGGAGGATTGGCAGGCCGGGCGGCATGCGACCGCTAGCAAAAAATTGGAGACCTCACGTGTGCGATGAAGATTCCTTTGCCGACATGAGTCGATATGACCGTGCATCGAACGCAATCACGCGTCGCGAATTCGGAGCCCTGACCATCGGCGCTGGCCTTTCGGGGCTGGCTGCTGCGAAGACGCACGATGGCACGCTCGATGAACAGGAAGTCACGATACCAACCCCATCCGGTTCGGCCGATGCCTATTTCGTGCATCCAGCGCTCGGCCTTCATCCCGCGGTGTTGATCTGGCCGGACATCTTTGGCCTGCGACCGGCGTTTCGGCAGATGGCACGCCGCCTTGCTGGCGCTGGCTATAGCGTGCTGGTGGTCAATCCGTTCTATCGGCTACAGCGCGCGCCGACTTCCGAGCCCGGGGCGGACTTTGATGATGCGGCGACCCGCCAGGCGCTCATGTCGATGGCGAAATCCCTCACGGCCGAGTCAGCCGCAATCGATGCCAAGGCCTTTGTCGACTGGCTCGATCAACAACCCGCTGTCGACGGCAAGCGCAAGATGGCAACCACTGGCTACTGCATGGGCGGGCCACTGGTCATGCGCACAGCGGCTGCCCGTGCCGATCGAATTGGCGCGGGCGCGACGTTTCATGGCGGTGGACTCGCGACCCAGGCCGCTGATAGCCCCCACCGGCTGATACCGCGCATGCGCGCGCAATTCCTGATCGCTATCGCGGCAAACGACGACCAACGTGACCCGAATGCCAAGACTCTGTTGCGCGACGCGTTCGATGCCGCCCACCTCGAGGCGGAGATCGAGGTGTACGCGGGCACCTTGCATGGCTGGTGCCCGCCGGACTCCCGTGTTTACGATGAAGCGGCTGCCGAGCGCGCCTGGCAACGGATGCTGGCGCTGTTCAAGCGTGCCTTGGGTGGATGACGCAGGGCGTCATCCACCATCAAGGATTATTTCGCCAGCTCGTAGAGGTACTCCACGTAGGACAATACGGCGCCTTCCCAACCCTGCACGTTGGGATTTACCGAGTCGATCACGAAGTATTCATCCGGTGCGTGCGCGCCGCTGCCGTGGCCCAGGCCGAAATGTCCGGATGCGAGGTTGAGTGGCGGATTGGTGAATACGTAGCCCGGGTATGAGCCCGCGTTGCGCGGCCAGATGAGCGGATCGATCTTGTTGCGCTTGAGGACGGCAATCTGCGCCTGAATGAGGCGCGCATCGAGTGGGGTGCTCGTGGGGTCGTAGCCGCCGGACATCGTGACCTCGATGTCACCGAATCCGTGCTTTTCAAGGTGCGCCCGCAATGCGGCCAGTGCGCCTTTGGCCGTCATGTCGGGCACGAGCCGCAGGTCGAGTTTCGCCTCCGCCTTGTGTGGCAAAACCGTCTTGCCGCCGGGCCCGGTATAACCACCCACCAGACCTTCGATGTTGACGGTCGGTTGTGAGACCAGTCGTTCGAGCGCCTGTTCGAAAGGCAGATCGTCGATCCAGACACTCGTGCTGAACTGCTGCTTCATCTGCGCTTCATTGCGTCGCTTGGCGGCAGCGGCAATCATCTCTTTCTCGGCCGCGGTTACGGCGCGAGGCGCCGGATAGTCGTCGATGGTTATGGTATTGCCGTCGGCGGAGACGAGCGAGTCGAGGGCGTGAATCAAGTGCCAGCTCGGACTGTCGATCATTGCCTTGAGCGATGAATGCACGTCCTTGCCCGGTCCAAGACCCCACTTTTCGCCACTCGCGACCAGCTGCACTTCAATCACGCCCTTGGCGCCAAGGCTTACCGTGACCGTGCCGTCGAGATCCTGGGATGCTCCTGGCATGAATACGCCTATCGTGCCCGCGAGCGCTGCCTCAACCTCAGGCCGGTGCACGATCTGGCCAATGTGGGGCGAACCGATTTCCTCCTCGCCTTCGGCGATCAGGACCAGGTTCACGGGCATTTTCCTGCCGGCTGCGCGGATGGCATGCAGTGCGGCGATGAATGCGGCTTCGGGCCCTTTCTGATTGACTGCGCCGCGACCCATCACGACCTTGCCGAGGCCGGGCTTGTCGACCAGTCGCGCTTCGAGCGGCGGCGAGCTCCATTCGGCTGGATCGAACTGCTTGACGTCGTACATGAAGTAGAGGCCAACGGTCTTGGGGGCACCGGCGTCAAGGGTTGCGAACACACCCGGTTTGCCGTCGGTGCTCACGATGCTCACCTGCTGGAAGCCGGCATCCTTGAGCATCTGGGCCATGTATTCGGGACCGTCCGGGAATCCGCGATCCTCGGCAGCGATTGAGGGCAGGGCGATCCATTCCTGCAGCCGTTTCACGCCTTCGTCGTGTTGCGCGGCAATGGTCGTGCGGATGGCCTGCAGGTCGCGCGGGCCGGACCAGGTCATCGGCGCAGCGAGCGTGCCGGCAATCGCAATCGCAGCAGCCTTCAAGGCAAGTGAACTCTTGTTCATGACGGTGTCCTTATCGGGGCGAGGGCACGGGTAGGTCGAGATCGATTCGGCGGCGATTATAACGAATGCTGCTCGGCGCGGGTCCTGGCTTGTTATGCTCGGCAGGTGCGGAGGGACGGTACCAAGAGTTTTGCACTCGCCACGGTGTTAGCCGCGGCATTTGGCGCGGCCTGGCAGATGCCGGTGCGCGCCGCTGACGCCGGTGCGGAAGCGCTGATAGAAAAATATCGCTTGCGCGAGTCGGCGACGCCGGTTGCTGCATGGGTCCGTTGGCGTCGGCCGCAACGCATTCTGGTGGATGCGGGCGTGCCGGGTCTGGTCGATGCGGTGAAGTCTGCGGCGCCCGGGGTTACGGTGATCAGTGCGGGTGACGCGGCGGAGATGGTGGCGCGGTCGGCCGGCGCCGATGCCGCCATCGGCCGTACGCGCGTGATCTGCAGCGAACCATTGCTGGCCGCGGGCCGGAACCTGCGCTGGTTGCAGAGTATCTATGCGGGTGTCGAGGCCTGCGTCGACAAACCGCAGATCCGCGACGGAAAACTTCTGCTGAGCAATATGCGCGCTATCGCCGGAGCCGTGATCGCCGAGCACGCAATAGCCATGCTGCTCGCATTGAGCCGCAATCTGCCAGATTCGTTCCGGCAGCAGATGCATGGTGAGTGGGCGGTAATGGGCGAGGGCGCGACCATGCGTACATTGCAAGGCAAGACCTTGCTGGTCGTCGGGCTTGGGGGCATCGGCGAACAGGTTGCGCGTCGCGCCGATGCGCTCGGCATGCGTGTGATTGCGACGCGCGCGAGTAATGCGCCGGCGCCGCCGTTCGTGAGCTACCTCGGCAAACCGGACGAACTTGCCAATCTTGCCGCGTCCGCAGACGCGGTTGTGGTCACGGCGCCGCTGACCTCGACGACACGCGGCATGTTCGATGCGCAGATGTTTGCGCGCATGAAACCATCGGCGTACCTGGTGAATGTATCGCGCGGAGGGCTGGTAGTCACCGACGATCTGGTGCACGCCCTTGAGGCCAGGCAGATTGCAGGCGCGGCCCTCGATGTCACCGAACCGGAGCCGCTGCCCAAGGATCATCCGTTGTGGCTGGCGCCCAATGTGATACTGACGCCCCATGTCGCGGCTCAGTCTGATCTCGGCGAAGAGGCGCAATTCGCTGTGATTGCGGAAAACGTTAGGCGTTACGTCGCCGGCGCCCGATTGCTTTCTGTGGTTGATGTCGACCGCCAGTACTGAGCGTTCTGGGCGGGGTTTTGGTCACAGATCGTATCGCGCTCTCGAGCTACCATGGGCCATGAGAAAAATTGCTTTTGTCGCGGTGGTCGCCGTCGCGATCTACTTCTTTGTCGTCAGGGATGGCGATGACGGCCGTTCGCGCGTGCCATACCGGGTGCTCCCTGAGGCAAAATTGCGCAGTACTGCGGCCATCGAACGCTTCGATATAGGCGTACTGTTCGACGCGCAGAAACCTTTGTCGGATCTGGCCGAACCTGGCGTCTATACGGTCGTGGAGATCTATTCGGAGCATTGTTCGACATGCCGTTGGCTCGAGGGGCAGCTTCCCGCGTTCCTGGACCGACGCCGGGATGTCGTAGTACGGCAGGTCAAGACCTTCAGTGGTCAAATTGGATTTTCCAGCAGCGAAGAGATGTCCGCCTGGCAGGACAGGCAGGAAGATATCCACGACTTCTATCGTTTCTATGGCACGCCCCATATCGAGATTTACGACTCACGACAGCAACCGGTGGTCATCGACGTAGAGCGCAAGAAGCCGGGGCTGGCATTCCTCGAGGCGTGGCTTGCGGATGCGAATACTGCGTCGTGAAGGAAACGACACAAATCGGCGCCGGCGAGCCTCACGGTGGCAGCTGGTCAACTGCGCATAATGTATATTAAGTTAAATTAATGCTGGACCGTGGTGTTACTTAAGTAAGTACCCCTACCGATCACGTAGCGATCCGGATTGGCATTCGCGCAGCGATAAGTCATCTTTACCATGAGATCCAGCGACCACCGGGAGCGCGCAATGCCAAGCCCCAAGAAAATACTTGTAGCGGTCAAGGACCCGTTTGATCGGAAGTTGCCGGCCCTGCGCAAAGCGCTGGCGCTCGCGCGTGCCGCCGGCGGCCAGGTGCAGTTGTTCCATAGCCTGTCGGCACCCATCTATCTCGATGCACTTACTGCGCGCGGTGACAGTTTGCGCACCCTGGAGTCGCGGGAACTGAAGCGCAGTCGCGCTGCGCTCGAAAAGCTTGCGAGCCGACCCGGATCGAGTGGCGTGAGGATATCCGTTGCTGCCGAATGGGATTACCCGCCCGCCGAGGCCATCGTCCGGCAGGCTCGCAAATGGGGCGCTTCACTGATCATCGCAGATCGGCACGCGGGCGCGCGGCATGCGCGCTGGCTGTTGAGTTTCAATGATTGGGAGCTGTTGAGATTGGCGCCCTGCCCGGTCTTGATCGCCAAGACAGAAGGCGGCTACGACGGCAAAGTGGTTGTCGCCGCCGTTGATCCTACGCACGCGCACGCCAAGCCTGCGGCACTCGATACCGCAATCCTGAATACAGCATCAGACTACGCGGAAATGTTGCGCGCGAAGCTTCACGCGGTTACGGCATGCCCTGCGCCCCCGGTCTACCCGTCATTCGGCTACATGGAAGCGTATGCGCTCCCCGATTCGAGTCCCGAGGAACGGCTCCGAAGCACACGCGCTGAGCTCGACAAATTAATTGGCAAGCGGCCGATCGCTCGCGACAGACGTCACGTCATCTCGGCGGAACCAAGTGCGGCGATCGTAACGATTGCTCGCAAGCAAAGGGCCGGTCTCGTCGTAATGGGTGCGGTGTCGCGATCGGCTATCAAGCGCTTGTTCATTGGCAATACGGCGGAGCGAACGCTTGATGCGCTGCCTTGCGATGCCCTGGTCGTCAAGCCGCGCTCGTTCCGTTCGCCGGTTGCTCGCGGCAGCCGCGGTCTGCGGATCATGGCCACACCAGCGGTTACCTAGCTTCAAATTGAGCTAATATGCCGGTGTCAATAGCCGAGGACACCGGAATTTACATGCGCCGATCCATCTTCCTGCTGGTCAGCATGTTGCTGGCCTCGCTTGCCTGGTCGCAGGAACTGCGCGCAACTCTGTTTGCCGACGCAGATGCCGCGCGCCAGTCAGCAGATAACGAGCAAGCGGCGCTCCTTGCGCCGCAGAACTATTCGGAAGCCAGCCGTTACTACGAGCGTGCTGAGCAGCGACTGGCCGACAAGGGCAACATCGATCGAATCAAGGCCGATTTGGCACGTGCCACCACGTCGTGGTCAGCCGCGCGCGATGCCGCCAAGATTGCGGCGGTCTCGCTGGCAGATACCATGCGTGCGCGAGCCGATGCGCTCAAGTCCGAGGCACCGAAATTTGCACCGGATGGATGGCAAGAGGCACAAAGGCTGTTCAGCTCCGCGGCGCAACGCCTTGAGAGTGGCGATCTCAATGGAGCACGATCGCGTGGCGTGCAGGCAAGTACCGCCTACCGTGCCGCCGAGCTTGGTGCAATCAAGACCCAATATCTCGACGAAGCGCGGCAACTCATACAAAGGGCCCGAAATGAGCGTGTCGCTCGTTACGCTCCGAGGACACTGGCCCATGCCGAAGCGCTGCTGACGGAGGCCGATTCCGCCCTCGAGCGCAATCGTTACGATGTCGATGAACCGCGCAGCCTGGCGCGGGAAGCCCGCGCTGAGGCTGCGCACGCGTTGTCACTGGCGGCACGGATCGGCCCGGTCCGCGACGGCGCGGCAGAACTGGAAACACTGCTGTTGCAGTCGGAAAAGCCGTTACGCGATGTGGCCGCGCAGCTGGATCTCAGCCCGACCAGCGATGTCGAATCCACGGTGCTTGCGCAACAAATAATCGAGGCGGTCACCAGATTGCAGAAGGATTCGCAATTGCTGGGCGAGCGCAACACGCAGATTGCGAATCTCGAAGCGGAATTGGGCGATCTCGAAACCAAGCTCGGTCGTGAGTCGGCGCGCAGGGCGCAACAGGAGCGGCTGCGTGACCGATTGCGACAAACCGAGCTCATGTTCCCGCCGGAAGAAGCGCTGGTTTACCAGCAGGGCAACGATCTGCTTTTGCGGCTGGTTGGACTGACCTTTCCGAGCGGCCGCTCGACGGTCGAGACGAGCGCTTATACCTTGCTTGGCAAGGTGCGCGATGTCCTTACGCTGTTTTCGCCAGGCGAGGTGCTCATCGAGGGCCATACGGATTCGTTCGGTAGCGATGAAGCGAATCTGGAGCTTTCTGCGCAGCGGGCGCTATCCGTGCGAGAGTACTTGCTGGCGAATACGCCCGGACTCGATCCCGACAAGGTGACCGCCCAGGGCTACGGCGAGACCCAGCCCATCGCCAGCAACGACTCAGCAGAAGGTCGCGGCAGGAATCGCCGAATCGACGTCGTACTGCGCGGCGCCCTGGTACTCCCGGTCTCCCGCGAGTAGCTGGTCCAATCGGACAATAGATCGACCTGTGCGCCAGTTCACAGGTCGAGGGATATTGCTGTGAATTGGGACATCTCCCCATCGCGTGCAATGCGGCATTTTTGACCCTTCGTGCATTGGCCATCAATACGCACTGGGGACCGCCGGCACTCATGAGCCAGGATGCTCAGGAATTCGATTTCGCGCCATGCGCCCAGATGATAAAGGCGCTGGTTCCGCGCGCGACGTGGATAGCATTCATCGACACTGCCGACAGTCTTTTGTACAGCAGTGATGGGACGATTTTGCCGGAAGTTGCGGCCATCGTTAGCGAAATGATTGCGGCAGGAGGCGGCAACAGCGATACCGAAACCGTCGATGGTATCGGGCGATCAGCCGAGATCGGCGATCTACTCGCCTATTTCCTGCGAGTGACCGACGATCGCGGCAGGCTGGTCGGCGTGACATGCCTTCTGTGCCGATCGAGCCAGGGTGGTCTCAGTACGCTCGAAGCAGTCGACAAGTTGTTGCGCGCATTGCTCGTGCTGGTTGGTCGGGACATTTCCCAACGCGCGGCCATCGAATCCGGTCGATTCAACCTCAACGAAACCGTCGAGCTCAACTGGTTGCTCGACGTGACCCAATTGCGAGCCGGTGGCAAGTCGGAGTCCGATCTGATCGGCGACACACTAGCCGCAATCGAGAAACGTCTCGATGCCGACTGGATCGTGCTGCATGTGCCGGGATGTCATTTGACGCGTGTGCATGGACGCAAGGACGGCGCGGAGCAAACAGGCGAACAGTTGCGCGAGCTTACGACCGGATACCTCCTGAGGGCGGTCCAAAAGCGGGCGCAGACGCTTGTGGTCAACAAGATTCGTGAGGAAGGGTCGAAGGCACTTTTGCCATTTCGGATTCTCTGCGTTCCACTGATGGCCGAGAACGAATGCCTGGGCGTTGTAGCCGTCTACAACAGTAGTCGCCGCAGATCCTTCACCAATGACGATGCGCGAGTCCTCGAGCGTCTGGTGCCGCGCCTCAATGAACTCGTTACCGCCAACATTGACCGGCTGACCGGTGTCCAGAGCCGCCGTGCACTGGAGGAGCGGATCCAGACACTCACGAAACTGGGTGAAGCGAATGCGGCGATCGTTTACGGTGACGTGGACCAGTTGCATGTAATCAACGAGCTGTATGGTTTTTCCCAGGGAGACGATTGTCTGCGCCGCATCGGCGAAATCTGGCGCACTGTGCCCATGGGTTCGGCTGGCGGCGGCGTCTATCGTCTGACGGGGGATCGATTTCTCGCCGTACTGAACGGTGCCACTTTGAATCAGGCCCGAACCTGGGCGGAAAATCTACGCGAGCAAATCGCCCGGAATGTGAGCGTGGGCGAGCCGGCAAGATTGCCCCTGACGGTTACGCTGGGCGTTGCGGTGGCCACTGGCGATACGCGGCTCGAGCACGCGATAGCGGCTGCGGAGACGGCCTGTAAAGCAGGCAAGGACAGAGGTCGAAATCGCGTCGAGGTATTCGAGGCAGCCGATCTCAGCCTGATGCGCCGGCACGAAGATGTCGCTGTATTTCGCGAAATCATCGATGCGCTGTCCGATGAGCGTTTCGTCCTTTTCGCCCAGCCGATCGTTCCCCTGTGGGATCCCACGCGTCCAACGAACTTCGAGCTGCTGGTTCGAATGCGGGACAAATCGGGCAATATTTTGGCGCCAGAGTCATTCATGTCAGCCGCGACCCGATATCAATTGCTGCCGCAAATCGATCGTTGGGTGGTAAGTCACTCGCTCAAGGAGCTCGCCCCCTATGCCTCGCAGCTCGACGAGACCGGCGCGCGGTTTGCCATCAATCTGTCGGGACCGTCACTTGCAGACCCCGAATTCGCCGACTGGGTCCGCTCTGCATTGCGATCCTCGGGCCTGTCGGGTGCGAATCTGGTCTTCGAAGTGACGGAAACCGCAGCGATTGGCAATCTGGACGCCGCTAAACGATTCATTGAGCGGCTCGGGGAACTCGACTGCAACTTCGCACTCGATGACTTCGGTACCGGTCTGTCCTCCCTCGCCTATCTCAAGGAATTGAAGGTGGAGTGTCTGAAAATCGATGGCGCGTTCGTGCGTGATGTCTTGCGCGATTCGGGTTCCGAGTCGATGGTGCGCGCCGTCCTGCATATAGCCCGGCAACTCAATCTGGTGACCGTGGCCGAACATATCGAGGACCAGGAAACTGCAGAGTACCTGGGCAAGCTGGGTGTCGTATATGGTCAAGGCTACGGTTGCGGTGCGCCGCAACCTCTGGAGAGTGTTCTGAACCAGCTTGCGGGGGTCACCACGCCTGGCGCGCAGCGACAAGTCGCTGGATAGCGGTCAGGACACATATCGCCGCGAACGCGTAGGCGAGCGGGCCAAACTGGCCCGGCCAGAGGCACATCGCTGCGTAAACCGCAATCGTTTCGCCACCTTCTGCAAGACCCTGGCTGTATGCGAATCCCTTCCCGTGACTGTGGGGTTCGGTTAGCGGTGCCGTGTTGCATACCGCTGCGTAGGCCAGGAAACTACTCGACGACAGGACGATGGCGGCGAGCAAGGTTGCCGCCGCCCGGGCATTTTCGGCAGCGGCATGGGCGAACCCAAGTGGCACGGCTGCATAGAAGGCAAAGTCTGCGACGCTGTCGAAATACGCGCCGAAGCGGGTCGGGCGTGAAAGCCGGGCAAGCGGTCCATCAAGGCCGTCCGCCAGTCGGCTGATCGCGATGGCGCACAGTCCGAGCCCATAGGCGCGCGATGCAATACAGACTCCGCCGGTCACCGCGGCGGCGAGGCCGATCGTCGTCAGCCAATTGGCGCGCAGCCCGGCTTGCTGCAGTCTCGCCGCGATTGAATCCAGAAGTGGCTGAAGGCCGCGTTGCAGACTCCTGTCGAACATGATCAGGCGAGAACCATTCCCACCATTGCGCCGGTCATTGCGCTCGCCAGGTTGCCTGCCAGCCACGAGCGCATCCCGAGCTGAACTGCGTCTCGTCGTCGCGATGGTGCGAGTGTAACGATTGCGGAAATCAACAGGCCGATGCTTGCGAAGTTCGCGAATCCGCATAGTGCATACGTACAGATCAATGTCGAGCGCGGCGTCATTGCGCCCTGCCCTGCAGCGGCCAGTTCCAGGTAGGCCACGTATTCGTTCAGCACAGCCTTCGTCCCCATCAATGATCCCGCCATCGCTGCGTCCTGCCAGTCGATGCCGATGGCCCACATGAGCGGCGCAAACAACCAGCCAAACACGCGCTTGAGAGTCAACGCGGTATGGCCAAGGTTGGGCAGCTGTTCGAGCAACTGGTCACATAGCGAAACGCAGGCAAAAATGACGATCAACATGGCGATGACCATCAGGAACAGTTTCAGGCCATCGCCGGTGCCGCGCACCAGCGCATCGATACTGCTCTCGTAACGCAGTTCATCTGCCGGTCGGTCAGCCCCCGTGGGGCTGGAGCCCGGAACCATGACGCGTGCCAGCAATACCGCCGCGGGCATGGATATCAACGAGGCTGTCAGTATGTGCGCGAACGCATTGTCGACGACTTGTGCCAGCGTCTGGCTATAGAGCACGAGAACCACGCCTGATACCGTGCTCATGCCAAGCGTCATGACCATGAACAGTTCCGAGCGCGTCATGCGCTCGAGATAGGCGCGAACGACCAACGGTGCCTCTATGACTCCGAGGAAAAGGTTCGCGCCGGCATTCAGGCCGACCGCGCCACCGATTTGCATGCTGCGTTGCATGGCGTATGACAGAACCCGAACGATGGCGCGAAGTATGCCCCAATGCCAGAGCAACGCGGCGAGCGCAGATGTCACGATGACCAGCGGCAGGATCTCGAACGCGATGATGACCGGGCGGCCGCCGCCGTCGCGAAGATCGAACGGCAAATCAGCGCCGCCAAGGTAGCCGAACATGTAGGCAGATCCTGCACGGCTGGCGCGCGCGAGCGCATCGACGGCTGTGTTGCCAAAACGAAGCACTTCGAACATCGCGGGAATACGCAACAAGGTGACCGCCACCACCAGCTGTATCAGGAGTGCGGTGCCCAGCCAGCGCCAGCTCGGCATGCCGCGCCGATTTTCGCTGACAGCCCAGCACAAACCGACTATTGCGGCAATTCCGAGTACTCCCTGCAAATGTCCAAGCCACGCTGTCATCAGAATGAATAATCCAGCGCGATCTGAAACTGTCGCCGCGCTCCGGCATTGCGCTGCACAGGTTGCACGCCGCCGCCGAACTGGATCTGATTGGACGTTGTCGCAGCATTTGCAAAACCCGACCAGTTGTTGCTGTCGAGCAGATTGAATATATCGACACTCAAACGCGCACTCCCCTTTCCCAGCGCGCGATTGTAGCGAAGGCCGACGTCGATGTTGCTGGACCAGGGAAGCCGACCGCTGTTGCGCCCCGTTCCCGGGTAACGATCCGAATTACCGAGATAATTCTCACCGAATGACATGCCGTCGCCATTGAGGTCCTGCGTTCCGAAAATTCGCCCGTCGGGAACGAAATTGATCGGTTGGCCCGACTGCAGAAGCGCGGCTACTGTCACCTCCCAGCCCGCGCGAGGGGAGATGGTGCCGACCAGGGAGAGCGCATGGCGGCGATCATTGGCGGAAGGTCCGTAGTCGGCGGTGAAATCGTTGGCATCGGCCGCGCGGAAATTGATGTCATCGGTGTCGTTCTCGAGTTTCGACAGCGTATATGCGAGATCGATGCCCACTGCGCCTGGTTGTAACGGGCGAGTCAAACGCAGCGTCAAGGCGCGGTAGGTCGACGTGCCGGCTGTTTCGGAAACGGTGATTTGCCGCGCCCCGCCCGGCACAATGGCGACCGGGCGGCTTGCGTCCGCCTCCGCAGGGGTTCGCACCAGGCCGAGCTCGTGCGCCAGGGTGAGTCGCGCGGCATTGTCCGGCAGGGACTGCAGCTGCGCGACGATCTGTGGCGTCAGCGCTGCCAGGTTCGCGGCGAAAGGCGCCGGCGCATTCAGATCGCGAAGGCGCACAAGATGCAATGAGCGATTGAACAACGCATCTACGGAGAACAGCAATTCGTTGGCAAGTTCGCGTTGCCAACCGAGCATGATTTGCACGCTGTAGGGATTTTCATAGCCGGAAGGATTCTTGATACGAATTTCATTGCTTGCGAACTGCTCGCGTAGCAGTGCCACCTCGCTGCCGGATGGACATTCCGTGATCCGAAGACAAGCGGGATTCACGGTCAGATTGCCCGGGAACAGGACGCGATCGATTGTCGTATCCGCGGGTAACGCGCCAAGCGCGATCAGTTGCTGCAATTGTGAGCGCAAACCGACACTGTCGGAGTTTCTTTGTAAAGCGTCGGAGATGACGGCGTAGGTCAGTTTGTCATAGAAGATTCCGATCCCGGCGCGCATTACATTGAGCTGGTCGGGCCGAAAGTTGACGGCAAGGCGCGGCGCAAAATTGTCCTTGTCTTCGCGCCCGGAACCCGCGCCACTCAAAGAATCCTTGTCCCAGCGCACTCCGGCAGTGACGGTCCAGCGCTCGTCCGGATGCCACTCGTCCTCTGCATAGGCGGCCCAAAGTCTTTGTGGAACGCCGAAACGCGCGGGCCTCAGCTCGACAGCGTAGTTCGCGACCAGTGGATCGAATGCCACGATTTCGGCAATCGTGGGGAGCGATGTGCCGGACGTGTTCCCGAGCAGCGCGACTTCGTCCGCGGTCAGGTCGAGTGTGAAATTCCCGTTCGGGTTGCCGCCGCCGGCCAGGGAGAACTCGTGTTGCAGGAATTCCGCACCCAGTTTGAGGCGATGGTTACCGCTTTGCCACGAGAGCTTGTGGCCGAACTGCGCGCTCTTTTCGCGACTGTCGAAGACGAACCCGGGATTGCCGAGGACTGCAATCGGCAAGCCGCTTTCATCTCGCAGCACGAATTGCGGTCCTGCCTGGGACGGTCGGGCATAGTTCCAATCAAATCGGGAGAATTGCGCGACCAATTCATAGTCATATCGCGACCCGCGGCGCCCCATGGTGAGAGCCAGCAAACTCGAATCACGATCCTGAGCGGACCCGGCCGACGGAAAGGTTACGTTGCCACCTCCCAATCCGCCGCCGGGTCGTTCGAGCGCGATGCGCCCCAGATGGGCGCGCAGGGTCGCAGCCCATAATGCGGAAACCCGCTGATCCAGTCGCAGCGATCCAAGCGCATAGCGGTTCCTTCCGGGAATGCTGCGTAACAGGCCGAGTATGGGCGAATCGAGAAGATAGGCATTTGACTCATCCGTGTACTCGAGATTGAGCAGGTAGTGAGTCCAATCCTTGCGCATAGGGCCGCTGACGGTTACGCCGTATTGCTCGCGCGAAAAATCATCGCTGACGGCATTACCTGACAAGTCGCGCTGGCGAAATCGCGATGGCGAATCAATGGGGCGCCCCGGCCGGAACTGGCCGTAGACTTCACGTTGACGTTCGTTGGTTCCACCGCGCGTCGTGAAGTTCACGATGCCGTTTGCCGATCGTCCGAATTCGCTCGAGAAATTGTTGGCAAGCACGGTTGCTTGCTGGACCACTCCCAAGGGGACCGGAAATTTTTGGCCGCCAAGAAAATTCTCATTATTATCAATACTATCTAAAAGATAGTTAATGTATAATCCGTTTGCGCCATTAATGGACACCGGCGGCGCTTCCGGAAAGAAGCCCGTTGACCAGGCGACATTCGGCATTCGCACAAGACTGGTGAGCGCATCCCTGCCCGCTATGGGCAAGGCGGCAAGTGCTGTCGAATCAAGGGACGCCGCGACCTCTGCGTTAAGACGGTTGGCGAGTGCGCCCGCGCGACGCGCAGAAACCTGTACTTCCTCAAGCGGGGCCGGACGCAGGAGCAGCTGCACGGCCCTGACTTCGCCGCTGCGCAACTGCAGGTCATCGAGCGCGACCGAACCGCCGGCCTCGTCAAGGGCCCATGCCGACACTCGGTAACGGCCCGTAGTGGGTAACGGCTCAAAACGGGCCTGGCGCCCGCCTGCCAGCCGTTGTCGCATATGCAGACCGATGGCCGCATTGTCGACCCGTACCTCGTAGCCCGGTGCTTCGCCGGACTGCGGCAGGTGCTGGTCGATGACAGTCACATGCAGACCCGCCTGCTGTGCTGCAGCGGCCGCCATGTGAAGCAGAGCGAAACCCGCCGCCAACGGCGCGAGCCCCCGAGAAATTCGCATGATCATTTGACCCGGGATCGGCCGCTCAAATTGCGGCGAGGGTTCAATCTCCCACCGGCACCCACATCCAGTCGGGCTGATGCGAGCGCGAGTGCGGTGGCAGCGGCGTGGTACTTCCGGTGCTGAGCAACACGATGTCCGGTCGATCGGCCGCGAGTCGGCACGAATCGATCCCGGCCCATTCCACGACGCTCGCGTTACAGGCCTGTGCGAGTTCACGTGCCCAGCGACGAGCACCTGGCGTGCTTTGTGACCCTTCAGTCTCGCGGATGACGACAACCCGCGGAACTGGCGCCCAGGTGCTGCCGGCCGTCACCAGCAGCGGCCTCGCCAGCATGATGGCCAGCGAACGAGGCTCGGGTGATGCTGCAAAATAGTTGGGAGACACTGCCCCGCCGATGAGCATACGCACGTTGTGGCCCTCGGTAAGGGCCCGAAGGTCCTGACGGTCGGTCTTTGCGCGCCGAACCACGGTTCTGACCCGCTCGCCGGTCGGGCCGAAACTCTTGATCAGGATGTCCAGATAGTAGGCATCCGCGTGCTCTCCCTCACTCGACTCACCGGCCAGCGTGGCGATGACATCGGCTTGCAGGTAGCGCGCCAGCGTGAGCGCGCGGCGCAGAACGATCGCGCTGTCCGGACCTCGTTCAACCAGTACCAGAATGCTTGGCAAAAAATTCCGCCCGTCAGCCGATTCCAGGCGAACAAGTGTTACGCTCCACGCAGTGAAAGTGGATTGCGGAAACTACCTAGGCGCGTCGGGGCTTTGCCATAAGCAAGTTGTGCAACATGCTGTTATGTTTGTGCGCACGAGTGTCAAATGGATCAATTGAAAGCAGCAGGTGATCCATCCGATGGAATGCTGTCCGCTCTGCTCGATGCAACGGTCGATGCAATATTGGTCATCGATGCAACAGGGCGTATTCAGCGGTTCAACCGGGGCGCCGAGCGGATGTTCGGATACACACGCGATGAAGCGGTCGGGTGTAACGTCAGCCTGCTCATGAGCGAATCCGACGCGAGAAATCACAATGGCTATATTTCGCGATACCAGCAATCGCGGGTTGGCCACATCATTGGCACAGGCCGCGAGGTGCTGGCCAAGCGCAGGGATGGCAGCGAATTCCCGGCTCACCTGTCAGTTGGCGAAATCGGCGGCGCGGATCGGCCACGGTATGTCGGAATCCTGCACGACATCTCGCTGCAAGTCGAGAATACGCGAGCGCTGCAAGCGGAGCGTGATCGCGCCAGGCTTTACCTGGATGTCGCTCTGGTCATGATCGCCGTGTTCGATGCGAGTGGCAATATCCAGCAGATCAATCGGCATGGTGCAACCATACTCGGCACGGACGTGCGCGAACTCGTTGGCAAGAACTGGTTCGAATTCCTCTGCATCGAGGATCGCGAGGGCATGCGCGAACAGGTGCGCGCGGCTTTTGCATCCGTCTGCGACGACGAGGTGCGCGGCGACATCCGAGTAGATGCAGCCGATGGAGTGCGGCGCTTCCTGCACCATCGTTGCGTGCCATTGCGCGACGCAAGCGGTTCTGTACAGGCGCTGCTGTGTTCGGCGGAAGACGAAACCGCGCGACGTGCAGCGGAGCGCGAGTATCACCAGGCGCGCGAGCGAATGGCCAGCATGTCGCACCTGGCGACCACCGGCGAGATCTCGGCCGGTATTGCCCATGAACTCAATCAGCCTCTTTCTGCAATCGCAACCTATGCCCAGGCAGCGATCCGAATCTGCCAGTCGGGTCAGCCCGATCCAGCTCAGGTGCGCGAAGTTCTGGGACATATATCAAGCCAGGCACTGCGCGCCGGCGAAATCGTTACGCGTCTTCGCGGCCTGGCACAGCGCCGTGCGACGAAAACCGAGGCCACGAATCTGTCGGCGCTGCTTGCCGATACCGTCGAATTTGCCAAGCACGACCTTCGTGCAAACGACGTGCGCATCGAGCTCGACGTCGACCCTGATCTGCCCGAAGCAAAGGTCGATCGAATCCAGATACAGCAGGTCTTGCTCAACCTGATCAAGAATGCGATCGACGCGATGCAGGATGTTGTAGTGACCGAGCGAGTTATCAGGGTCAGTGCAACCTGCGCATCGGACGAGATCAGAATCCAGATCACCGACAACGGCCCCGGCGTCGATGAGTCCGTGGCCCCGCGAATCTTCGAGCCCTTTGTAACGACCAAGGCAACGGGATCCGGACTTGGGCTCGCGCTTAGCCGTAGTATCATCGAAGCGCATCGAGGACAGATCGCATTTGCAAGTGGCGGCGAGCGTGGCGCGAAGTTCACGGTAAGCCTGCCGGCGTGATACGGGGAGGACACTGACCATGGTTACCAGGCCGACGGTTTTTGTTGTCGACGACGACCAGGCTGTCAGGCATTCGCTCGAGCTGCTGCTGCGCTCCGTTGGCATGGAATGTACGAGCTTTCCATCCGCGAATGACTTTCTTGCGAATTATCGACCGGAGGTGGGTGGCTGCCTGCTGTTGGATGTGCGCATGCCGGGCATGAGCGGGCTTGAATTGCAGCAGCAGTTGAACCAACGTGGCATCACCTTGCCGGTCATCTTCATTACGGGTCACGGCGATGTGCCCATGGCCGTGGAGGCAATGCAGCACGGAGCAATGGATTTTCTGCAAAAACCGTTTCGCGACCAGGACCTCCTCGATCGGGTGCAGCGCGCCCTCGAACTGGATCGCAAGCAACGCTCGGAACTTGCCTCGCTGGCGGAAATCCGCGCGCGTTACGAGTCCCTGACGCCGCGGGAAATGCAGGTATTGCGCCTGGTATCCACCGGCAGGCCAAACAAGGTCATGGCAGCGGATCTCGGCGTGAGTCAGCGCACGGTTGAAATTCACCGTGCCAGGGTCATGGAGAAGATGTGCGCAGGTTCGTTGGCACAGTTGGTTCGCATGGTGATCGGTATCGACGATGCCATGGCGGGCAAGACGCGGGGGGTCGACGCACCGTGAAGAGAATCCTCATTGCAGTTCAACATGGCGACGGTCTCGCGCGCCCTACGCTCGGCAAACTCGCGGTACTCGGCAGGCAGAAAGGGACCGAACTCGAGCTGTACTGCGCGATCGATGCACCTGTCACGTCAGTGTCGCTCGGCGGCAGCGCAGGTCGCCGGATGCGCCAACAGGTCATGACAAGAATTGAACGCACGGTGCTCGATTCGCTCGATCAACTGGCGGAGGCCCCCGCCCTTCGTGCTGTCGCAGTCCGTACCGCGGTCAATTGGGACTACCCCGCGCACGAGGCAATCGTGCGCCGTGCGCTGGCGATCAAGGCTGACATGATCGTGATCGAAACGCATCATCACGCGCGTGCCGCTCGCCTGATGTTATCGAACACGGATTGGGAACTGATTCGTCACTGTCCGTTGCCGTTGCTGCTGATGAAACCAATTGCCAACTGGCAGCGCAGTCGGAATATCCTTGCGTCGATCGATCCGTTTCACAGCCGCGCCAAGCCGGCAGCGCTCGACAAACAGATACTTCGGTCGGGCATGAAGTTCGCCGCCCAACTCGGTGGCAAACTGCACATGTTGCACAATCTCGTCCCCATGCAGCAATTCATGCCGGTCGGACTCGGGCAACCGGTTCCGCTCGGCGAGGACGGCGGCCTTACGGAGCGACAACGCGATCGAGCCGCACGCGCGTTGCGCCGGATCGCAAAAGCCACGGGGCTGCCATCGAGCCGTTGTCACCTGACCGAAGGCGACATCGCCGCGAACATCACCAAGGTCGCGCTTGCAAACAGCGTTGCGGTGACTGTCATGGGGGCCGTGTCGCGCTCAGCGATTCGCCGCATATTTGTCGGCAATACGGCGGAACAACTGTTCGACTTGCTGCAAACCGATGTCCTGGTCGTCAAACCAGGGAATTTCGTCAGTGGGATTCGCGAGCAGCCGTCGCCCGCCTACTGATTCTGCGGCGGTCCGGAGCAGGCCCGGTCGGCACACAGCCTGGAGAGGTAGTCCGCTATACCGTCGATTACATCGCGGTCCAATACCCGACGCAGCAGGTCGATATGGGTTGGCGCCATGTTGGGACGCCGGTTTTCCATGGTGTCGTGCATCTGCCGCACCAGGTATTCGTAGTGCTGCCCAGCTAGCCGCGGCACGTCCTTTGCTGAATCGCCCTGCCCGCTCGTACCATGGCAACGCGAGCAGTTGGTGAGATAGGCCGATACACCGCTACGTAGCTCCGTGCCATTGCCCGTCTGCGCCCGACCTGGCCTGACCGGTAAAGACGAGGCATAGGCCGCCAGATCGACAAGGTCAGCAAGATCGGGGAAGCGCTTGCTCGCCGCGAAGTGCTCCATCCGGATGTCCCATCGTCGCTGATGTCGAAAATCGATCAGCTGACGCAGCAGAACACTGCGATGCTGGCCCGCGATGGCGGGTATGGATCCATCCCTCTGGCCGTTGCCGTCAACGCCATGGCAGGCGGCACAGACTCCAAACAGCTCCCGGCCGCGGGCGGAATCCGCCGTCAGCCTTGCGGCTGCTGCGTAGTCACTCCGCGCGCTGCTCTCGGCTGCATGCGCTGCGCTGATCGCGCCGATTGCCAAAAGCGCAAGCGCGACAAGCCGAAAGCGTACCGCGATTGCCCGGTTGGCGCGCATCAGGCGGCCGGAGCCTGGCGTTGCGACTGGCCAACACGCAATTGCCGGGTCACATCGGCCAGTTTGGTGACATCGCAATAACGGCGTCCGCAATCGCGCAAAACGTCGTTGTGTGGCCCCTCTCCCGCATCGCCGCAACAGTCGTCAACCAATTGCACCCGAAAACCATAGGAAAAAGCGTCGACAACTGTCGCGCGTACGCAGCCGCTGGTCGTACAGCCGGTGACGATCACGGTATCGATGTTCTGACGCACGAGGTAGGTAATCAGCGGCGTCTGAAAGAACATCGACGGCGCATTCTTGCAGTAGGTGAAATTGTCCGGGTGGTCGATCAGGGGGTCCATCGCCGTACACTCATGACCGTAGATGAACTCTTCGCGGACCGCTTTGACTTTCCACAATGGCATGTCGGACTGACTGCAATAGGCCGTATAACAGGCTGCGACTGGCACACCAGCTGCGCGAGCGACATCGAGCAGCCTGACCGTATTGTCACGTGCGCGGTGCAGCGCGGGCAGGTTGCCGAGCGGAAATCGCGGATCGGTGAACGCAACCTGCCAGTCAACGCAGAGCACAGCCGGTTTTTCGCCATAGCCTATGTCATAGGCGCCGTAGCCAACCTGTTTGTACGGGTCGTCGCTCACGCCGCTTTGCCGCGTTTGCGCAGCGCGGATTCCGCTGCCACTTTTGCCCATTTGGTGAACTGGGGCTGCACAGGCGCAGCCAGGCCCGTTTCGCTCTCGCAGCGTGCCTTGAGTTCATCAATGCTGGTGAAACCGCGGTCGAACAACTTGACCTCACCCCGCTCGCTCGCCATGCGCTGCCGAAGAGCCCTGGTCTGTTCCTGATCGACGGAGCGGTCGTCTCGCAAAACGACGCCATAGCGGCGGGCTCCCTCGCGAGTCACGAGGCCCGCATCAACATCGAAGGCTACTTGCGCGGCATCGCGCTCCAGGGGGTCTCCCCAGCCGCCGCCTCCCCAGGTATCGAAATAAAGCAGATCGCCGGCCTCGACGCGGATCCGGTCGCACTTCGACTGCATCAGTTCGCGAGTGCCATCGGTTCGCACCAGGATCTTGGTGCTGCGTGCGCCCGGCAAGCCGCCATTGACGCCCCAGGGATAGGTGAGCCAACGATCGTCGTGAATCGAAATCTCGCCCGGTTCGAGGAACCGGTAGCCGATCCGTAGCGCATTGCCACCACGGTGCTTGCCTGCACCGCCAGTGTCGGCGAGCGTTTCATAGACATCGATTCGCAACGGAAAGTAGCTCTCGAGAAACTCGTTCGGCACGTTCGTGAACGAAGGCCACAGTGAATGGCCGTCCGGCCCATCTCCGAAAGGTTTGCCGGGGATACCACCGAAACCGATCTGGTAGAGCTGGTACCACTCGCCATTGCGGTCGTATCCGGAGTACATGAAATGCGGACTGTCCGAGAATCCTGCCGCGCACATGAATTGCGGATTGCCCTGGCCGAGCAAGCCTCCCAGGATGTCGAAGATGCGACCCAGCGCATGGGTTCGACAGGAAAGTGCCGCCGGTTTGAGCGGCTTCAGCAAGGTTCCCGGAGGGATGCGAACCTCCATGAGGTCATAGAAGCCGTCGTTGAACAGGATCTGCGGGTCGAACACCATGATCATGTACACGCCCGCAAACATCTTGAACATTTCCTCGTTGAGCAGGAAATTGATCGAGCCAACCGATTGCGGGTCGGTGCCCGTGAAATCGAATATGCACTTATCGCCTTCGCGCCACATGCTGCAGGCGATCTTGTACGGGCCGCTGCCCATGCCGTCGTCGCAGATATAGTCCTCGAAATACTGCTTTTTCTCCGGGACGGTGCGCCGGATCAGTTCGCGCATGGCGCGCTTGTTGCGCTCGAGCATCGCATCCATGGCCGAGTAGAAAACATCATCACCGAAGCGGCGAGCGATTTCGCGGCAACGATTTCCGGCCGTGCGCAACGCTGCCACGATGGCATTGAAATCCGACAGGTTCCAGTGCGGTAGACGGCAATTGTGCAATATGACGCGCAGCACATCTTCCTGCAGCTTGCCGTTCTTGTAGATCTTGACGGGCGGCACAACGATACCCTCTTCGAAGATCTGCCGGGCATCCGTCGGAAGCGAGCCCGGCACTTTGCCGCCGATGTCGGTCATATGGCCAAACATGGCGGCCCATGCGATGACCCGCTTGTCCTTGTAGATCGGCATGAGCATGAGCCAGTCATTGGCATGGCTGATTGCGCCATTGACGGAGTAGGGATCGGTGGTGAGGAAGATATCGCCCTCTTCGACCGTACCATCGTATCCTTGCATGAATCCCCAGATGAACGAGCCGAATTGGCCGACGACCATCTTTCCTTCAAGGTTTGCGATCATTGGAAATTCATCGTGCTGCTCGCGGATGCCTGGCGACATTGCGGTACGAAACAGCACGGTATCCATTTCATAGCGCGCATTGCGCAGCGCGCTCTCGATGATGTCGATCGTCACGGTGTCGACCTTGACCTTCTTGCAGCGCTTCTTGTTCGGTTCAATGATAGTTGCCGGCATTTGCGTCTCCTGAATCTGTTACGTGTTGGCGTTACGTCGGGCGGCGGTCACTTCTTGCGTGACGGGCTCGACCGCCTGCGCTTGGTGGGCGCTCCGGCTGCCTTGTGGCCATCGGGGAAAATCAAAATGTTGCCGAACTTGTCGACGCGTCCATGGTGCTTCGGCAGGATCACGGTTGTCGAATCCATTTCCATGATGATCGCCGGGCCTGCGATCTTGTTGCCTGCTTTCAATTTGGCGCGGTCGTAGACCTTGGCCTTGACGTCGCGCCCATCCATGTAACTCGCCTGCGTTGCGACGATGGCAGCCTTGGCATCGGCCGAGCCCTTGGCAATGGCTGGCCGGGTGACGCGGATTCCTCGCCCACGGACCGCCGCGCGCAGCGTGACCAGTTCATGTTCGAGACTCAGGGCGAATGTGAACAGGCGCTTGTGTTCCTCGTCAAAGGGTTCCGAGATCGCCTTGAGACCGTTCTTCTCGAGGTCCTGCAGCGATACGTTGACCGTAAGTCGAAGGCCCTGGCCGTGATAACGGACGTCCACCTGGAACTGCGTCGAAATGTCGCTCTTCGGCACACCTTCCTTGACGAGCGCAACAGACGCTTCGTTCGCGAGTTCGCGCAAGGTTTTCGCGACCTCCTTCGCGCTGGTCTGGGAGAACTTGCGCACGAAAGTGCGCGCGCGTTCATCGCGCACGGCCGTCGTCGCATCGCCAAGAGCACACAGCACACCCGGCCCCGGCGGGATGATCGAGGGCCAGGATCCCAGCAGCCGCGAAATCGCATTGGCGTGCAGCGGACCCGCTCCGCCAAAGGAAATGAGCGCATAGTCGCGGGGGTCGTAACCCTGCTCGACCGACACGAGGCGCAGTGCGCCGACCATGTTCTCGTTGACGATATTGTAGATTCCGAGGGCCGCATCCTTCTTGGACAGGCCTAGCGCTGCGCCGATTTTCTGCACGGCTTGAGCGGACAGGTCACGCTTGAGTTCCATGTCGCCGCCGAGACGCTGCATTTCGGGCAGATAGCCCAGCACGACATTCGCATCGGTGACGGTCGGCTCGGTGCCTCCACGGTCGTAGGCCGCTGGGCCTGGATCCGCACCGGCGCTCTGCGGACCGACGCGCAGGGCCTTGGTGAGTTCCGGTACATGGGCGATCGACCCACCGCCAGCACCCACCGTACGTATATCGACCGACGAGGCCCGTACGGTGACGTCACCGACGGTGGTCTCACGACGCAGTCTGGGTTCACCGTCCTGGATGAGCGCCACGTCTGTCGAGGTGCCACCCACGTCGATGGTCAACAGATTCTTGAAGCCCGCCTGCAGGGCGACCCAGAGCGCGCCGGTTACGCCACCGGCTGGCCCGGACATCAACAGGTTGACCGGGTACTCTTCGGCCGATGCGGCGGAAGCCAGTCCGCCATCGGAGCGCAGAATGTGCAGCTTGACCTTGCTGGTGGTCTTCTCGAGCTTGCTCTTGAGGCTGGCAACATACTTTGAAACGCGCGGGCGCACGTACGAATTGGCAACCGTCGTGACGGTGCGTTCGTATTCCTGCATTTCCGGGACGACTTCCGAGGATAGCGATACCGGCACGCCCGGCAATTCCTCCGCGGCGATCGTGCGTACGCGTTTCTCGTGGGCATCGTTGGCGAAGGCATTGATCAGCGATACGGTCAGGGCCTCGATCTTGCGTCCCTTGAGATCGCGCAGACTACGCCGCAGGCTGTCCTCGTCGAGTTTGTGTACAACCTCGCCTTTGGCGCTGATGCGCTCGTCCGCTTCGACCGTGAGCGCGAGCGGGGCCATCGGCAGGCTCTTGTTGTAGATCACCCAACCACCCAATCCGCCCGGTACGTAGGAGCGTGCGATCTGCAGCACCTGCCGATAGCCTTTGGTAGTCACGAGGCCGCAGACGGCGCCCGTGCCTGTCAGCACGGTATTGGTTGCGACCGTGGTGCCGTGCATTACGTGATCGATCTCAGTTGGATCGATGCCGGCGTTCTGGCAGACGCGACTGATGCCATTCAGTACGCCGATCGATTGATCCTGCGGCGTGCTCGGTATCTTCGCACTCCAGCTCTTGCCGGTCTTTTCGTTGACCAGCAGCAGATCGGTAAACGTGCCGCCTACATCGACTCCCAATCGGTACGACATATTGATCCTGTCCTTCCAGTGAATCCTGTTGAGTATCCGAGTTTAGTTCCGTCGTGGCAATTGCCGGCGCACGCGCGGCCTTGGCATCAAGCCGCGCTCGGCAGTGCGCCCGGAAAGTTTCCAGCCTTGACCAACATGCCAGGAACGGGCCGACCGAGCGCTTCAGCCAGCCATTGGCCGGTTGCAATCAGCGCATCGAGGTCGATACCGCAGTCGATTCCGCTTCGGGCGAGCATGTAGACGAGATCCTCGGTCGGTATATTGCCCGTGGCCGCAGGGGCGAACGGGCAGCCGCCAATTCCGCCCGTACTCGCATCGAGCGCGCTGACCCCGGCCTCGACGGCCGCATAGGCGTTGGCAAGGCCCGTATTGCGGGTGTTGTGAAAATGGCAACGCAGCGGCATGCCCGGCAGCGCATCGCGGGCGCGGGTCAACAACTCGGTGACCTGCGCCGGCACACCCACGCCGATGGTGTCGGCAAATGCGATTTCGTGCGGATTGCCATCGGCGACACGGCGAGCGATCTCGATGACCCGATCGATCCTGACCTCACCCTCGAATGGGCAACCAAACGCGGCCGAGACTGTCACTTGCGCGCGGATCCCGGCGGCGTGTGCCGCCTTCGCAATATCCAGCCAGGCGGCGATGGATTGTTCGGTCGTCACGCCCTGGTTGCGCTCATTGAAAGTGTTGCTGGCAACGACTGCCATGCCGATTTCGTTGCAGCCCGCTGCGAGGGCGCGATCGAATCCGCGGCGATTCAGGACGAGGCCGACATAGTGGACGTCGTCGCGGCGGGTCAGCCCGGCCAGAACGGCTTCTGCATCCGCCATCTGCGGCACACGCTTGGGATTTACGAAGCTCGTGACCTCGAGACGCCGCACGCCGCAGCCGATCAGGCGATCGATGAACTGGATCTTGGTCGCGGTCGCCATGACGCCAGGCTCACTCTGCAGACCGTCCCGCGGCCCCACTTCGACGATTTCGATGCGCCTGGCCATTGCCATTTCGCTCCAATCCAGCCTAAATGCACGGACAATCATAGAGCACGCTGCGTGGGCGGCAAGCGATCGCTTGCTTGACCGCCCATCTGGTGCTCGGTATACGTCAGCCAACCCGGAAAAACAGGCTTTTCAGCGAGGACAATTAGACATGACTGTGGACCCCAAATTCCGCAACGGCCCCCTTTCGGACCTGCGGGTCATCGAACTGGGCACGCTGCTGGCAGGACCATTCTGCGGCCAGCTACTGGGCGATATGGGCGCCGAAGTCATCAAGATCGAGCCGCCGGGCCAGGGTGACCCGATGCGCAACTGGGGCCGCGAGAAAGCCCATGGCAAGAGCCTGTGGTGGCCGGTGATCGCGCGCAACAAGAAGGCCGTCACTCTGGACCTACGGCAGCCTGAAGGTCAGAGCCTTCTCAAGGAGTTAGTCGCGGAATCTGATTTTTTGCTTGAGAATTTTCGGCCCGGCACCATGGAAAAATGGGGCTTGGGATGGGACGTCCTGTCAAAGATCAACCCACGGCTCATCATGATAAGGGTATCCGGGTTCGGCCAGACCGGGCCTTACTCCCGGCAGGCTGGATTTGGCGCCGTCGGCGAGGCCATGGGAGGGCTCCGCTATGTCTGCGGCGATCCCGCGACCCCGCCCTCGCGCATGGGGATCAGCATCGGCGACTCACTCGCTGCAACGTTCGCGGCGGTCGGCGCCTTGTCGGCCCTGCACTACCGCGAAAAGACGGGGCGCGGGCAGCTGGTGGACTCGGCGATCTACGAAGCCGTGCTCAACATGATGGAGTCGCTCATCACCGAGTACGACAAGGCGGGCTATATCCGTGAACGCACGGGAGCCATACTGCCAAATGTCGCCCCATCGAATGTCTATCCCACCAGCGACGGCCAGATGGTCCTGATCGCCGGCAATCAGGACACGGTTTTCGCGCGCCTGGCCGAAGCCATGGGTCAGCCGGAGCTCGCCAAGGACGAACGCTTCATCAGCCACATGGCGCGCGGCGCGCGTCAACAGGAGCTCGATGAGCTGATTGCGGACTGGACACGCACCAAGACCTGCAAGGAAATACTCGCCCTGATGGACAACTTCGGCGTGCCCTCGGGACTGATCTACCGCGCTCCGGACATGCTCGAGGACCCGCACTTCAAGGCGCGCGATGCCATTGTCTCCACCAAACACCCGGACTTCGGCGATCTGAGAATGCAGAACGTCGCGCCGAAACTGTCCGAGACGCCTGGCGGAATCCGTAGCCCAAGTCCGGGCATGGGCGAGCACAACGACAACGTTTACCTTGATCTGCTCGGGCTGAGCCGCGAGCGCTATGAAATTCTCAAGGCCAATAAGGTGATCTGAAGGCGCACTGCTCCATGACTGAATCCCTGCAAGAGAACTATGCGCGTGGCGGCTTTGGCAAATCGCTCCAACCTGGCAGGCAGCTGGCGCTGGTCGTAATCGATTTTGTTCGCGCCTACCTGGTGCCCGGATCGCCGCTCTATGCCGGTGTCGAGTCGGCTCGTGCCGCCGCCGTCGAGCTGCTGCAAGCTGCGCGCCGCGCCGCGATACCCATCATCCATACGAATGTTTCGTTCCAGCGTGGCGGGCGCGATGGCGGCGTGTTCTTTCGCAAGGTGCCGGCGCTTGCCTGTTTCGAGGCAGGGCAACACCCGGAGCTCGCTGCTTTCGCCGAAGGTCTCGAGCCACGACCGGATGAGACCGTCATCACCAAACAATATGCCAGCGCATTCTTCGGTACCACCCTGGCATCGACCCTGACCGCCCTCGGAGTCGATACGGTGCTGATTGCCGGCGTATCCACCAGTGGTTGCATTCGCGCGAGCGCGGTCGACTGCTGCCAGCATGGTTTCGTGCCGATCGTCGTTCGCGATGCCGTCGGCGATCGCGCGAGCGGACCGCATGAGGCCAACCTGTTCGACCTGCAGGCCAAGTACGCAGAGGTCGTCGATTTGCGGCATGTACTGCAACTGCTGGCAAACCGGCAATGACGAGGCTGGGTCCGATCCGCGCGGTAACCGTCGCCGTTGCGCAGTTGCAGCCTACGATCGACGTCTATCAACTTCATCTTGGCTATCAATTGATGGAACGCGGCCGCATCGACGCGGGCCTCGCTGCGCTCTGGGCCTGCCCGTCCCTCGCCGGACGCAGGTACGCGCTCATGCTGCCAGGCGGCGATAGCGGCCCCTGTTTGCGATTCGTGGAGGGACCGTCGGCGAACTCCTTTCGGCCCTTCGGCCATTTTGGCTGGAACGCGGCCGAAATCATGGTGCAGGATGTCGATGCACTGGCCGAAAAGCTGGCCGATGGCCCGTTTCGGGTGATCGGGCCGCCGGCCGATTTGTCTTTCAGCGACAAGATCCGTGCCATGCAGGTGTTGGGTCCTTCGAACGAAGCGCTCTACCTCACCATGTTCAAGGAGCGTCTGGCCGAGTTCGACACCCCGGATGCGCGACATCCAGTCGATCGTGTGTTCATCGTGATCGTCGGTGGACCGTCGGTGACCCAGTTGAGCGAGTTCTATGCTCGCCACCTCGGCACGACGCCGGCGGCGCCCATGCAGGGCGTCATAAGCGTACTGTCGGCCGCCCATGACTTGCCGCGGGACACTGCCCATGAGTTGGCGGCGCTGTCGCTGGCCGGGCAGTCATTCATCGAACTCGATACCATGCCATCCTCGACGACGGCGCGCCCACAGCCGCCGGGCGAGTTACCCGTGGCGATCAGCATGGTCAGTTTTGCCGTCGACGCGCTCCCCGACGGACTGTCCTACCGCGCCACGCCGCGTGACATAGCGGAAACGCCATACCACGGCCGCCGCGCTGCCGTCTGTGTCGGCGCTGGTGGCGAGTGGATCGAGTTGATCGAGTCGTGACGGACGATAACCGAGACGCGACTTTCCACGCACCGGACGGCAAGCGACCGTATTACTTCGACGATCCGACTGTTGATCAATTGATTGCCGCCTTGCTTGCGCTCTCGGGCGAACTGGCCGTGGCGCTGATGCGAATAGACACACTGGAGCGGGTACTCGAGACCGAGGGGCGGCTCGATCGTCGCAAAATCGAGGCCTTTGAGCCCGATGATCGCGCGGAAGCCGAGCGCAGAGCCCTGCGCGCGAAAATCGTCGACGAGGTCCTGCGACCGTTCGAAGACTACCGGCGCAGCCTCACGGAAAAAAACGATTCATGAGCCGCCGCCTGCATCGCCATGCCATGTGCCCTCGATTACAGCACGATGACAATGCACGGCAGGATTTCGTGCGCGGCTTGCGCGCACATCTATCGAGCCGGGTCATGCCGGGTGTGTACAAGCTGTATTCGGCCCGTGCGGAGCCACGATTCATGGCGCGCCACGGGCGCAAACCGCAGGATGAGCAGGAAGTGCGCAACCTCATGCTCGAGGACGGCTACTATCAATTCTGGAGCGCATTGCAGCGGCGCAGCCAGGAGCTGCTTTGGGAGTCGGTGATCGAGCCGCTGGAGCGTGACCTGCCGCAGCTTACCGACCTCGCCAGACAACTCGCCGCGAGTGGCAAGCGAGTCGGAACACTAAAGCTCAATCCGGCTCTGGTCATCCCGCCCTACCATCGCAACGCGGACATACATCTGCAGCCGGGCGGTTACCATCAGGACCAACAGCCGGACGATATCGCGGCCGGCGCGATCTACGACGCCGGAATTAACATTTACCTGAATGGCGCGCTCGGGACGAATAACGACCTCATGGGCGATGTGCTGGTCGGATTCCTCCGCCAGAGGGCTGCGCAATTCGATCCGCGGCGCATACTCGACCTGGGTTGCGCCATAGGCAATAGCACGCTGTGCTGGAAGCGAGAATTTCCCCAGGCGCACGTGCATGGAATCGACATCGGCGCGCCGGTACTTCGCTACGGGCACGCGCGCGCCGAAGCATTGGCCGTTCCAATCCACTTCAGCCAGCAGAACGCCGAGGGCACCGATTTTCCCGATCGGCATTTCGACCTCGTGGTTTCGCACATCATGTTGCACGAGACGTCGCGTTCGGCCATCGGACGCATCTTCCGCGAGTGCCACCGGCTGCTGCGACCAGGCGGCATGATGCTGCATCTGGAGATTCCGCGGGGTTCGAATCCCGTGGAGCGTTTCATGCACAACTGGGAAAGCTTCAACAACAACGAAACGTTTGCGCGATTCGTGACTCATGTCGATTGGCCGGCGGAAGTCACCGACGCAGGCTTTCCAGCAAGCGGGATGCAGGTGCTCGACTACCGACAGGAAATCAGCGCAGCGCAAGGCAACTATGCACAAAGCTTCGCCTGGAAAATCATCGCAGCACTGCGCTGAGCGAGGCAGTCGACGCGAGCCGGCCCACGATGCCCTGGCGCGCGAAGATTTCGTCCGCAGTCTGCGCCGGCACCTGTCGCGAAATGTCATGCCCGGCAACGAACTGATGTTCGAGCGCCGCGTATTGCCGCGCTTCATGGCGGCAAACGGTCGGCCACCGGCAACGTCAACCGAAGTACGCCAGCTCATGACCCAGGATGGCTACTACCAGTTCTGGAGCGCGACCCAGCGTCTGAGCCAGGAAATGATGTGGTCGGCCGTGGCCGACTCCGTCGAACAGACCGACGCCACTCTCGCGACGCGCGCGGATGAGTCTGCATCGCGACGAACGCGGCCGCTGGGGAGTCTGCGACTCGATTCCGGACTGCCGATACCACGCTACCACGTCGCCGCCGACATTCATCTGCAACCGGGCGGCTACCACAGCGACCGAGGTGCCGGTGATGTCGCTTCCGGCGCCCTGTATGAACGCGCTCTCAGCATCTACCAGCCGGATTCGCCCGGCTTGCTTCACGACGGCATGGGTCGATTCCTCAGCGACTGGTACGCACGACAATTCGCCGAACGGCGGCCCGAGCGAATTCTCGACATGGGCTGCGGGATAGGCAACAACAGCGTCGCATGGGCACGACGCTATCCCGAGGCAGACCTGCAGGCAATCGACGTTGCCGCTCCGATGCTCCGTTATGGCCATCAGCGAAGCCAGGAGCTCGGGATCGCCGTTAATTTCTCGCAGCAAAATGCAGAACAAACGGATTTTGCCACGGCGAGTTTCGATCTCGTGCTCTCGCACATCATGTTGCATGAAACCTCGCGTCTGGCGCTGGGCAACATTCTGCGCGAGTGCCACCGATTGCTGAGACCCGGCGGTATCATGCTGCACCTTGAGATCCCGAGGGGCGATACACCGTTCGAGAAGTTCATGTACAACTGGGAGACTTACAACAACAATGAGACCTTCGCCGGCTATCTGACCGAAGCTGATCTTGCGGCGCATGCAGTGCAAGCGGGTTTTGCGCCTGATGCAACCTCGCTGATCGGTGCCGACCCGGGTGCCGGGAAGACCCGCCACCTCTACTCGCGGAGCTTCCGGTGGAAAATCCTCTGCGCGCAGCGCTGATGGCTCCGATGGAATGCCTATGACCAAGAAGACAAATCGCGCAAAGCGAAATACAACGGCCCGGTCGCGTCGTGCGAAGGCGCCAGTCGCCGAGCCAGCAGGCGAGGCAGTGAGACTCGCGCGCATCCCCAAAGGCAAGCGGCCCCAATATTTTGCCGACCCGGCTACCGACAAACTGCTGGCCATGACGCTGAGCCTGATGGAGGAACTCTCAGTCACCCGTGACCGCCTGGCCACGCTCGAGCGGCTGTTGGTACGCCATCGGGTGCTTGCTGCGGACGCCGTCGACGCGTATCAGCCCGATGCCGCCGAGGAACAGCGCCGTGAAAGGAGCCGTAGTGAATATATCGCCCGGGTGCTTCGAATCCTTCAGGCTGAGCTCGATGAGGCAACCCGTCCGGATGGCCCGCGTAGCGAGGCCGACGTGATCGCGGCCGTCATTGACTGACCGCCTCGTTCGTCATCGCCGCACATGGCAGTCGATGCCGGACGGCCGTCAGCTGCCACTGGTCAAGCTATCCAATGCGCGCTAGGCTTGTACGGACATTCGTCCGCGTTTGTTGCGTCTTAACAACAATGGAGACTCCATGACCCGAATACGATTCGGCCTGGCTTTGGCCAGCCAACTCCTCGCGAGTTTGTTCTCCCAGGTAACGATCGCACAGGAAGGCACAGCGAGCAGCGGCAGCCTGCTCGAGGAAATCACTGTAACGGCACAGCGACGTACCGAAAAATTGCAGGACGTGCCTCTGGCCATTACGGCTGTGACGGATGCACAGCTCAGCCAGCTCAACATTACCGAGGCGATCGGCATCGCCCCGCTCATCCCGAACGCCCTGACGTTCAACAACACCGGTCTTGGTACCGCCAATGGCTACTATATTCGTGGTCTTGGCAACACCGAATCGATCGCCACCTTCGACCCGCCGGTCGCGACCTATATCGACGACATATTCGTCAGCCGCCAGAACGCCAATAACTTCGGGCTGTTCGACGTCGAGCGCATCGAGATCCTGCGCGGACCACAAGGAACGCTTTTCGGCCGCAACACCACCGGGGGCGCGGTCATTATCCGCCTTCGCAAGCCGTCGCCGGAATTTGGCGGCTACATGGAAGCCGGCTTTGGCCAGTTCGGAAGGTTTCGCATGCGCGGCACCGTTGATCTGCCGATTTCGGATCGGGTGCTGAGCAAGCTCTCGTTCTATTCCGTCAAGGACGACGGCTATGTGTGGAACCCGGTCACCAATGAAGACGGCATCAACGATCGCAAATCGATCGGTGTACATGGCGATCTGCGATTCCTGCTGTCGGACTCGGCCACCTGGGACCTCGGCGTCGAATATGGCAAGGACGACGGCGCAAACCTGCTCAATTTCTCAAGTAGCGGCGGTCCGCAGCAGGCACCCGGCATCGCCACGGCGGCGATAGCGAATATCGCCGCTCGCTGCCCGCCGGGCGTCGGCGCCACCAGCTCGCGCTTTACCTGCACCGGTATGCGCAGCGATCAGTCCACGCTGGTTGGCCGTTTCACCGGCAACAAGCAGAATTACCCCCTGGGGAACGAGGTAAAGAACGTTGCGCTCACCTCGAACGTTCAGCTGAAGACGGGACTGGGTGAATTCAATTTCATCACGGGTTATCGCAAGCTACAACAGGACTTTGCGCTCGACTTCTTCAACGGCACACCGGCGCCCTTCGTTGGATTCCCGACCGGGGGGTTCGTCATTGCAAATGAGGGTGAGCACAAGCAGATCTCGCAAGAGATCAAGCTGGTCGGTACCCTGGGTGAGCGAATTACCCACACTTCCGGGTTGTTCTATTTCAAGGAAGACAATCACACGGATTTCGGCGACCTGTTCTTCCTGGCGCTCGGCGGGGGCACGATTCCCTTCCCGCTCATACTTGAGGACCGCATCCTCGACAATACGGCCAAGGCGATCGCTGCCTATTCGCAGTGGGACTTCAATCTGAACGATCGTTGGCAATTGACCGTGGGCGGGCGCTGGACGGATGAGGACAAGGAAATCGAATTCACCTCAAACGCGAATCCCGCGCTTGCGGCACCTTCGGCGGTCACCCGGGTCAATTCCGCGAATATAGCGGCCACCCGAGTCGGATCGACCAACCCGACGACCTCGGCGGGCAGCACCGCGCCGTTCATACCGCTGTCGCAATCAACCAGCCAGTTCACGCCCCGGGTCGCGTTGAAGTTCAATACCTCCGAGAACACCAATTTCTACCTGTCTGCGACCAATGGCTTCAAGTCGGGTGGCTGGAATGCCCGCGGCACTTTTCCGGGCGCCATCCTGCCGTTCGATCCGGAAAAAGCCTGGTCATATGAACTGGGGACGCGCTCCACGCTGGCCGATGGCCGGGTGCTGATCAACCTCACGGCCTTTTTCCTCGATGTCAAAGACCTGCAGACGCCATCGGCAATCAATGGTCCGACAGGACCGACCTTCATTACTCAGAATTTCGCCGACATGGAAAACAAGGGTATCGAGGGTGACATACGGTTCCAGCCTGTAGACGATCTCGAGCTGGGACTGACTTTTGGCTTCCAGAGCGCTGAATACACGAATCTCGACCCACTGATCGCCGCTCAGCAGCAGGCTTGTCTGGCGGCATTGCAATCGGGCGGTTCGACAGCCAATCTGTGCGCGGCCGGCATCGTCGACCCGCAGGGCAAGATTGCCGAGCCGGTGAGAGTGCCCGACACGGTAACTGGGCTTGCCAAATATCGTTTCCACATTGGTGACCGACTGACCTTGACGCCCTCCATCGTGGCGCAGCATGTCGGCGCCAACAACGTCGGTACGAGCGGCACGCCCATCTCCCTGGTCGGTTCCTACACGGTCTTCAATGCGGGCATCCAGCTCGCGAACGAGGATGCCGGGTGGACCGTTCAAGCCAACTGCAGCAACTGCACCAACGAGGACCAGATCGTGTCGGTTCTTGCCGAGTTGCCCTATATCCAGGACCCGCGCCGCTGGTCCATCAATTTCAACTATCGATTCGGCGATCGCCGCTAATCCCGTCAGGCAGATCGATGCTCCGCCGCCGCCTTCGGGCGGCGGCTTTTTTTCGTCACCCGAACGGCGCACGTTCGTCGACACGCACAATGCCCGGCACGGTTGTTATGTGGCGAGGATGAACCGGGCGCGTAGTCGACAAAAAAACGCCGCCCGGAGGGCGGCGTTTTTTCGACCATTGCGGACTTTCGAATCCGCTTCAGAAATCGCTGGTCAACCGGCGTGTAGTGCCCAGAGATTACCAATGCGCTTATAGCTGTCACTGCCGTTGATGGCCTTGAATGCCTTGATGGCATCAGCTTTCTGGCCATTCTTCAGCTCGGCAATTCCAAGCAGCAATTGGGTTTCCTCGGCGTTCTTGATGCCACCTTTTCCGATGCCCTGCTGAATCAACGCCGAGGCCTTGGCGTAATCACCATAGCTCAGGTAAGCCTGTCCAACCCTCACAGCCGCTTCACCGGACTTGGCTCCTGCGGCTTCCGCTTCCACCTTTTTCAGACTTGCCTTGTCCGTCGCCGCGAGTTTCTTGGCCTGGTCCAGAAGGCGCTGGTTCTTGTCGATCTCACGCTTGTCCGTGAACACCTTGCGTGCAAATGCGGTTTCGAGGACTGACTGGGCCTCGCCTGGAGAGCCTTTCTCGATGGCAAGCTGCGCCATCTCCGTGTAGTCCTCCGGCCGGCGCATTGCATTGACTTCGACAGCCAGTCGAAACACGTTCAGGAGCAAACGGTCATCGTTGCCGGTCGAAGCAAACAGGGATGCAACCAGATTCTGCCAGTAGTCCTCCTTCGGATAGTACGCGACCAGCTTCTCCAGCGAGTCCGTGACGCAGGCATTGTCTTTGAGGTTGATGCAGGAGCTGAGGACGAGCTGCAAATGCTGCTCTTTGGGCGTGCGGCCGCGCTTGGCGACGTCGCTCGTGTAGCCGCCCAGCAGGCGTATGGTGTTCTTGTAGTCCTTGGTGACGTAGTAGGCCTGGCCAACAAGCGTGTACATGTCCTCGTCCGCGGTGCCGCCGCGGATGGCGCGGTTGCCATATTCGATGGACTTGCCGTAGTTCTTGACCTGGTAGAACAATTGCGAGAGTGCATTGAGACGGGAGGCAGTCTGTGCCTTGTCGAAATGCGGTGAGTTGAAGCTCTTCTCGAGCGCTTCGGCGGCTTCGCCGTACTGGCCCTGACGCACGGCGACGTAGCCGATCATTTCGTTGATCGTGAAATCATCGAAATCGCTGCGCCCGGACATGGCTTCGGCCTCGCGCAGCTTTGCGCGTGCGGTCGGCCAGTCTTTCTTGCCCATGGCGTCCTGAGCCGCCTTGAGGGGTTTCGCCAGCGCCTTGCTGACCGTGGCCTTCTTCTGCGCCTGTGCCGGCTGTGTGGTTACGGCAAAAATTGCCAGCGCCGCCAGCATGGTCGCCAGGACGGACGATCGGAACAGCTTTCCTGTCAGTAAAGCTCTTTGCATGTCAATTCCTCACTGCAATTTGCGGTCAATCGAGCGGACCTGGTGGTCCTCTCATACACATTTTGACCTGTACATATGAACACGCGCTGAATGGCCAATCAAGGCCATCCAGCGCGTGGAATCAGATCTCAGAAGCCGAATTCGGCCGTATTTACGAAGCCGATCTTGAGCATCCGGTTGCGCTGCGCGGAAGCCAATACCTTGGCGACAGCATCATAACGGGCACGTTTGTCCGGACGAATGTGCAATTCCGGTTGTGGATCCTTGTCCGATTCCTGGCTGAAATAGCCATCGAGCGCCGCGATGCCACTGATCGGAGTGCCATTCCAGACGATCGTGCCGTCGAAGTCGATTTCTATGTCGATGACCTCGGGTCTGACGGGCGGCGGAGGATTGTCGCCGCGCGGCATATCGAGCTTGACCGCATGCGTCATGATGGGAAGCGTGATGATGAACATGATGAGCAACACGAGCATCACGTCGATCAGTGGCGTGGTGTTGATATCCACCATTGAGTCGTCGCCACTATCGCTACCTACAGACATCGACATGTTCTATCTCCTGATCAGAAGCGGGTGCCACGGATGCCGCGATCGGGTTCGGTGATGAACCCGAGCTTGACGATGCCGCCGCGCTGCACTGTGTAGATCACCCGGCCCACGGCTTCATACCGCGTCGACTTGTCGGCACGGATATGCACCTCGGGCTGCGGCTGCAGCACAGCCACCCGCTTGACTTCCTCGAGCAATTGCAACCGGTCCGAAACCAGGCGAGCGTTCCAGTAGACGTTGCCCGCCGCGTCAATGGCAATGGTGATGTTCTCCGGCTTGGTCTGGGTCGGGATATTGACCGCCTTGGGCAGGTCGACCTTGACCGTCTGGGTAATGACCGGAACAGTGATCAGGAAGATGATCAACAGCACCAGCATGACGTCGACAAGCGGAGTCGTATTGATCTCCGACATCGCTTTGCCTTCATCGCCATCGTCCGGTGAACCTACGCTCATGCTCATGGATTTAAGCCCCGCTCGCTAGCTGAGGAAATCAGCGGTTACCGCTTGGCCGCTGGTGCCGCTGCGCGCGCACCGCCGGAGCCACCTTCGGCAGCAACTCGTGCACCGCTGACCAGATAGGCGTGCAGGTCGCCGGTGAAGTGCTTGACGGATTCCTGGATGCCCTTGTTGCGACGCAGCAACCAGTTGTAACCCATGACCGCAGGCACCGCGACGAACAGGCCGATTGCCGTCATGATGAGCGCTTCACCGACGGGACCCGCGACCTTGTCGATGCTCGCCTGGCCTGAGATGCCTATGGCGATCAGCGCGTTGTAAATGCCCCAAACGGTGCCGAACAGCCCGACGAAGGGTGCGGTGGAGCCGACGGTCGCGAGGAAGGACAAGCCACCCTGCAGGTGCGAGTTGATGCCCTCGCCAGCGCGCTGCAGCGACATGGTGATCCACTCGTGAAGATCGATGCGATCCGTCAGCCGGCCCTCGTGATGCGAGGCTGCCCGCAGGCCATCCTCGGCCATCAGCCGAAATGCGTCGCCCTTCGGGAGCTTTTCGACGGCCTCCTTGACCGAGCCCGCGTTCCAGAATTGCTTCTCGACGCGCTTGCTCGCCTGGCGCAGCTTGCGCTGGTCCCAGAGCTTGGTGGCGATGATGTACCAGGAGAAGAACGACATGATCACCAGAATGATCAGCGTGCCTTTTGCGACAAAATCGCCTTGTTCCCAAAGGGCTTGCAGGCCATATGGGTTGTCTACGACTGCAGTATCTTCACTGTGTTGCATGATTTCCTCTGCTATTGAAAAAACGGGCAGCATTGCCATGCCACCCGTTGTGTGTATCCGTTAATTGGTCAGCTTGAACCGTACATTGAATGCCTGGCACATGGCGACTGGTTGTCCGTCTTCCGTGCCAGGCTTCCAGCGCGCCCGATTGGCCCATTTGACTGCGGCTTCATCGAGGCGGCCGAAACCCGACGACTTCTCGACCGTTGCGCCCGAGGTACGACCGCTTGCGTCGACACAGGCGTTGACCGTGACCACGCCTTCTTCCTCGAGACGCTTGGAGGTCGGTGGGTAGTAATCATCCGTGGACGGGGATCGCCGCACATCGAGGGACGGCGCCTTGCGTGCCTTGGGCGGCGGTGGCGGCGGCGGCGCCTTGGGCACCGGCTTGTCCGTTACGTCGGTAATAGCCGTGCTGGTGGAGGTCTCCATCGGGATATTGATCTGGATATCCGGTGGCGGCACTTCGACCGGCGGGCGTTCGAGTTCGGGTGGCGGCGGTGGCGGCGGCTCGTCCTGCTTTTCGATCTCGTCAATGATGTCGGTCTCGAGCGGCTGCGCGATCACCTGGACCACCTTGCGCGCTAGCCCCGAGGCAAGGGCCCACACCATCAGGACGTGAAAACCGACAACGGCGAGAAAGACCAGACCGCGCCGCGAGAAAAATGAAGTGTCTTGTGCGTATGCCGCCATGTGTACCTGTCAGCGTCTCTAAGTTGTACGGACAATAAAGCCCGAGGGTAACCCGAATCGTCGATTGCGCAATAGCGCAACCGCCCGGCACTCTCAGCCTTGACTTCTAAACGCGGCTGACGCTCTGGTCGGGTCAGCCGACTTTAAAATCCCCTGCAGTTTGTTTATGTAACCCACGGCCAACGCTCGCCCCGGACTGCGTGGCCGGCGCTCACTCTACCGTGGCCTCTGCCGACTGACAACCATTCCTTCGGCCGGCAGGATTGGCCCTGCCGCCGCCGCCACGGTCGTGTGCACATAACTCAAGTCGTGACCGCGCCCCTGGATGCACTTGAAACCGTCGCAGCATATTTGCCGAGGACGCCGCGCGGTGCCGGCGGTGCTGCTTTTCCTAGGCTTTTGCGGCGTTCACGCATTTGCGCCCGACTGAGCGCAACGTCGATACGGCGTTCGACCGCATCGATGGTTATGCGATCGCCATTGCGCAGGCAGGCGATCGGGCCGCCAACCGCCGCCTCGGGCGTGATGTGGCCGACCACGAACCCATGGCTACCGCCGGAGAAACGCCCATCCGTAATGAGAGCCACTTTGTCTCCGAGGCCTCGGCCCATGATGGCACCCGTGGGGCTCAACATTTCGCGCATGCCGGGCCCGCCGCGTGGGCCTTCATTACGAATGACGACGACATCGCCGGCCTTGACCTTACCGCCCAGGATGGCGGCGGTGGCACTCTCTTCGCCCGAGTACACCCGGGCGCGCCCGCAAAAACGCAATCCTTCCTTGCCCGTGATTTTTGCGACGGCGCCTTCCGGCGCCAAATTTCCATACAAAATAACTATATGCGAGTCTTTCTTGATGGGTCGATCAAAAGGCTGCACGATCTCCTGCTGCTGCGGGTAGTGGCTGCTCGAGGCCAGGTTTTCCGCCAACGTCTTCCCGGTCACGGTCAGGCATTCGCCATGCAGCAGGCCGCGTGCCAGAAGCTCTTTCATCAATGGCTGGATACCGCCGATGGCAATCAGTTCGGACATCAGGTAACGGCCACTCGGGCGCAGGTCTGCCAGGACCGGTACGCGCTTGCCGATGCGCGCAAAATCATCGAGGGTCAGGCGAACTCCCGCCTCGTGTGCGATCGCAAGCAGGTGCAAAACGGCATTGGTCGATCCGCCGAGCGCGACTGCGACTGTAAAGGCGTTCTCGAATGACCGACGGCTGAGAATATCCCGCGGCTTGAGGCCGGACCTGACCATCGCAACGACAGCCGCGCCGGCACGCTCGCAATCCGCCCGCTTGGCCTCGCTCACGGCTTCCTGCGCGGAGCTGCCGGGCAGGCTGAGGCCCAGCGCCTCAACCGCCGATGCCATTGTGTTTGCGGTGTACATCCCGCCGCAGCTGCCCGGCCCCGGGATCGCCACACGCTCGATGCGTGTCAGTTCATTGTGATCGATACGACCTGCGGCGAAAGAGCCGACTGCCTCGAATACGGCCACGATGTCGGTATGGCCGGCGCCGGGTCGTATCGTGCCCCCATATACGAATACGGCCGGCCGGTTCAAGCGCGCGATCGCCATCGCGCAGGCGGGAATATTCTTGTCACAGCCGCCTATTGCGACAAAACCGTCGAAACCCTCCGCGCCGACGACCGTTTCGATGGAATCGGCGATGACTTCGCGCGAGACCAGCGAATAACGCATGCCCGGCGTACCCATGGAGATGCCGTCCGAAACGGTAATCGTATTGAATACGAGTGCCTTGCCGCCCGCCGCATTCGCGCCACGCTCCGCTCGGCTCGCGAGATCGCCGATATGCATATTGCAGGGCGTGACGTTAGCCCAAGTCGATGCGATGCCAATCTGTGGCCGTGCGAAATCGTCGTCATTGAACCCGACGGCCCGCAGCATTGCGCGCGACGCGGTCTGCTTGACACCATCGACGACGAGCGCCGAGTAATGCCGCGGGTCATGCTTGTCTTTACTTCTTTTCTTGCGCTTCATCGGTGGTCTGCAATGCCTGATCAGGGTTTGTACTTTTTTTGCGACTGCACGAGCGCGCCTCGCGCCCTGAGTTGCTCAGCCTGCAACCCGAAGCCGAACGCACCCGCGACCGTCAGTGTGAACGGCAACAATAGCGCAAATCGCCCGCTGCCGGCATGCCACGACTCGAGTAGTTCGTAGCACAGGATGCCGATCGATGGCGCAAACATGCCACGCACGCCGGTCAGCGTGACATGTACGCCCATGTAATGCTGCGCCCTGCCCGGCTGCGCAAAATCATTGTGGCCGAGATTCCAGCCGAGATTGGCGCCGGCGAGCGCTGCGCCAAGAGCCACGGCGCCGAGCCACAGCAGGTTGGGCCAACCGAAGAATGCCGGACAGAAAAGCAGCACCATCGCGGCCACCATTGCCCAGCTTTGCAGCGCGCGGTACTCGACGATATGCACGCCCTCGAAAAGCCTTGCCCAGGCGGGAATCGCCAGCGGCAAGGCCGCGAGTGGCACAACCGATAACAACGCAATCTGCTGCGCAGCCGGGATGCCAAGATGATCGGTCATCAAGACCACGAGTATGGGTACGAGCATCAGGTTGCCAGCGCCGTAGATGGCCATCCAGGACATGTAGCTGCGATAGTCAGGATCCTCACGGAGGATCTGGCGCAGCATCGCCAGGCTGAAAGGCTCGCTACGGCGCAGCACCCGGGTTTCCGCCTGCAGCAACTGAAACTCGCGACGGACACGCGTGTGTCGATAGAGCCATGCAGCGAGCAATCCGCACAGGGACGCAAGGCCATATAGCCAGCGCGCTTCGACCCTTCCAGTGCCCAGCACAGTCGCGGCAAGTGCAGCGGACGCTGCCACGGTAAGCGAACTCAAGGTCACGATGCGTCCGGTTATCCGAGCCAGGACGCGCCGCGGGTAGTTGCTGATCCACACGCTCGCGCGCACGGTCAAAACGCCGGCCCAGAGCGTGCGTGCGAGCAGGATCGACATCACTGCGAAGACGAGTCCGCCTGCGGCGGACGGCGCCAGGCCGACGAGGCCGACAAAAAGCGCGAACAATGCCTGCAGCGCAACGACCAATTGCACGCGCGCGCGGCCGTGCGCGATGTTTGCCCAGGCGAAACTCACGACATTGGCCATTGCGGGTGCGCCGCTCACGAGGCTCACGGCCACGTTGACGCTGGTGGGGCTTGCCGCGCCGGCGAAAGTTTCCTTGACGAGGACCGCCGCAGTCGCACCCTCGACAAGTCCGAGCGTTACGCCAAGCAAGGCCCACGGCAGGATTTCACGTCGCAGTATCGCGCGCTCGATCAGCGACGGTTGCACTGCGGATGGTCCAAGACCACTGAAATCCATCAGCTGGCGGCCTCCGCGATCCGTCCTTCACGCAGGGTCACGATCGCCACTCCGGCCACCGTCAGGATACCCCCGGCAATGATTCGTGTGCTCAATGGATCATGCAGCAAGGTCGTCGCGAACATGACCGAGAATACCGGCGACAGCGTGGTCATTGGTGCAAGGCTGGTGACCGGATAACGGCGAATGAGGTAATAGAAGCTCGAATGCGCAAACAGGCTCGCGCCAATCGCAGTATAGAGGACGGATAGCCAGGCGCTCATTGGTGCGCGCATTGCAGCTTCCAACGGCGGCCCTTCGAATACCCATGCCAGCGCCAGCAGCAACGGCACACTGATCAAGGACAGCCAGGCCTGGAGTTCAAGTGCCCCGAAACCTTGCAGCTTCTTTATGGCGATGAGCCCGAGCGCGCCAATGAACGCAGACAGTACGACCAGCGAGAGACTCTGCCAGTTGCTGAAGATCCTCGGGTCGAAGCCCATGACGATTACCCCCGCGAACGCGAGCGCGATACCGCACCATCGGCGCCAGCGAATGCGCTCGCCGAGCAACGCGACCGATAGCAAGGTCGCAAATGGCACTCCGAGCTGGCTCGCGATGGCCACCGAGCTCACGCTGACCGCCGTGCTGAGGCCCACGAAGAGCAATCCAAAATGCAGCCCCCCGGCCAATAGTGCCGCTGAGACCATTGCGCCCATCGCGCCGCGATGGAAACGCAGCAATGGCAATAGCAGGACAGCAACCACGGCAAAGCGCAAAAATGCAAACGTCAGCGGTGGGAGCTGGCGGACGCCTTCAACTGCGGCTATCAGGTTAAATCCCCATACCAGCGTGATTGCGACCAGCAGCAGCAGGTGGCGGGGTGCAACGGAATTGCCGGAATCGGTCACGGTGGCAAGCTTAGCCAATATCCGTGACGCCGTTGGCCCGGGCGCGGGCATTCAGCCGGTTGACTTGGGGTGTGCCAATGTGGTGACATCCAAAGATATGGCAATTGCAGCTCGCATAGCTCCATTGGCGCTCGAAACCGGATCGGTTTCCCGCGAGGCTGCCCTCGTCCTGCCGGTACTTGGCCTGCTGCTACTTGCAGCGAGCCGGTGCGGGACGCCTGCCTAACAGACCTTAGCGAAGCAGGACACCATACAAAACCCCGCACCGGCGAACACCGATGCGGGGTTTTGACTATGGCGTGTCAGTTTTGAGGATTTTTTCGGAGAGGAAATCGATGAAGCTCTATTCGCAGAAAGACGTTGATCGTAAGGCGCTGGCAGGCGCGCGCATTGCCATTTTGGGCTACGGCAGTCAGGGTCGCGCACATGCTCTGAACCTTGCAGACAGTGGTTTCGATGTCGTTGTCGGAGTACGTGCGGGCGGTGCGGGCGCGCGCAAAGCGCGGCGCGATGGCCTGAAGACGGCGGCGCCGGCGGCGGCGGTCGCAGGTGCGGACCTGGTTGCAATGTTGGTTCCGGATCTGGCGCAGAAGTCGCTCTACAAAGAGATCCTGCCAAGTCTGAAACGCGGCGCCACCCTGTTGTTCGCCCACGGCTTCAACATTCATTTCAAGCAAATCAAGCCGCGCAAGGATCTCGATGTCGTGCTCATCGCGCCGAAAGGACCAGGCGATCTGGTGCGCCGCCAATACCAACAGGGCCGCGGCGTTCCTTGCCTGGTGGCAGTTTCGCAAAATGCGACCGGATGCGCCCACGCCCGCGCCCTCGCCTATGCGCACGGCATCGGCGGCACCCGTGGTGGCGTACTGCAAACGACATTCGCCGAGGAAACGGAAACAGATCTTTTCGGCGAGCAGGCGGTGCTTTGCGGCGGCGCTACGGAACTGGTGGTGAAGGGTTATGAGGTGCTCGTCGAGGCGGGTTACCAGCCGGCTGCCGCCTACTACGAATGCCTGCACGAATTGAAATTGATCGTCGACCTGCTGCACGAAGGCGGCATAACCAAAATGCACGAATTCATCAGCGAAACTGCCAAGTATGGCGATCTCACCCGCGGGCCGCGCGTGGTCAACAGCGCGACCAAACGCGAGATGAAGAAGATTCTCGGTGAGATCCAGGACGGCAAATTCGCACGGCAATGGATCCGTGAAAATGCCACCGGGCGACGCAAGTACAAGAAGATGCTGGCGGCGGATCTGCGTCACCCAATCGAGAAGGTAGGGGCAAAACTGCGCGCGCGCATGCCCTGGTTGAACGAGTCCGGCAAATAACTGGAAGCCATACCATGACATCGCAACCCGAACGAGTGCTCATATTTGATACGACGTTGCGCGACGGCGAGCAATCGCCGGGCTGCAGCATGACCAAGACCGAGAAGCTGCGCGTAGCTCGGGCACTCACCGATCTGGGTGTCGACGTCATCGAGGCAGGCTTTCCTGCAGCGTCACCGGGCGACTGGGAGGCGGTGAACGCCATAGCGCGCGACGTGCAAGGCTCGACGATTTGCGGCCTTGCCCGCTGCAATCGCTCGGACATCGAGCTGGCAGCGAAGGCCCTTGCTCCCGCGCCGCGGCACCGCTTGCATGTCTTTCTCGCGACGAGCGCCATACACCGGCAGTACAAGCTGAACATGGCCAAAGAGGAAATCCTGCGCGCGGCCGTCGAAGGCGTGAAAATAGCGCGCGAGTTCTGCGACGATGTCGAGTTCTCTCCCGAGGATGCATCACGCACGGAACTCGAGTTTCTCGCCGAGGTAGTCGAATCGGTGATCGCCGCTGGCGCCACGACCGTCAATATCCCCGACACTGTCGGCTATACGGTACCTCACGAATTCGCCGAGCTATTCCGTTATCTTCGCAAGGAAGTGCGCGGCATCGACCAGGTGCGCCTGTCTGTGCATTGCCACGACGACCTCGGCATGGCGGTTGCGAATAGTCTGATGGCTTGCGTTGCCGGTGCCCGCCAGATCGAGTGCACCATCAACGGAATCGGCGAGCGAGCGGGTAACTGCTCGTTGGAGGAAGTCGTGATGGCCATTCGCACGCGCGAGGCCTTTTTCGGCCTGTCGACCGGCATCGACAGCAAGCGGCTCTACCCCACCTCGCGCCTGGTGGCAAGTATCACCGGCATGCCGATACCGCGTAACAAGGCCGTGGTGGGCGAGAATGCCTTTGCACATGAATCGGGTATCCACCAGCACGGCATGCTGAAGCACCACTCGACCTACGAGATCATGCTGCCGCAGGATGTCGGGTTGTCGCGAAGCAACCTCGTGCTGGGCAAGCACAGTGGCCGTCACGCGCTTCGTGAGCGCATCCAGCAGCTTGGTTTTGCGCTCGACGAGGGAGATTTCAATCGGGTCTTCGAGTCATTCAAAATGCTCGCAGATAAAAAGAAGGAATTGTTCGACGGCGACATCGAAGCGCTGGTACTGCATGCTGAGGGTCTGGACGATGGACCCTGGTCGATGCTGCAGCTGGTTACTGCGGCGGATAATCGCGAGCCGGCGCGCGCTACCGTGCGTCTGGCGCATGTCGATGGCCGGCAGGTGCAGCGCGATGCCATAGGTGACGGGCCGGTTGACGCGGCGTTCAAGGCGATTGAGGCGGCCACGGGTATCGATGTCGATTTGACGAAATTCGAATTACGCAGCGTTTCCGAGGGCGAGGATGCGCAAGGCGAAGCGGTCGTCTACGTGGAGTACAATGAGCGAAGTTACCGCGGCAGCAACGTCAGCACGAACATTGTCGAGGCGAGCGCGCTCGCGTTTCTGGAAGTAATAAATCGGATCGAATTGGGTCAGAGATTGCAGCAGCACCGCCAACCGGCCGCTGCTGCAGCGAATTGACCGACGGCACAGCGAGACAGACCAAATGCCCATTCCTGCCACGAAATACATCTGGTTCAACGGCCGACTGGTTCATTGGGAGAAAGCCACGGTGCACGTGCTTTCGCATGCGTTGCATTACGGCAGTTCCGTATTCGAAGGTGTGCGTGCCTATGCGACACCCGATGGCGTTGCGATTTTCCGCCTCAAGGACCATTCACGCCGCTTTGCCGACTCGGCAAAGATCTACCGTATCAAGCTGCCATTTGATGCGGACGCGATCAGCGCGGCCTGCCGCACGGTCGTCTCGGCCAATGGACTTGGCCGGGGTGCGTATATCCGACCCGTCGCATTCCGTGGCTATGGAGAGATTGGGGTTGCACCAGCCATCGATCCGCCAACGGAAGTTGCTGTGGCGGCGTGGGAATGGGGCAAGTATCTCGGCCAGGATAGCGAGGCCGAAGGTGTCGATGTCTGCGTATCGTCGTGGAATCGGGTTGCTCCGAACACGCTCCCGGCCATGGCGAAAGCGGGTGGCAACTATCTGTCGAGCCAGCTCATCAGCATGGAGGCCAAGCGTCTCGGCTTCGCCGAAGGCATCGGGCTCGCGGCCGACGGTACGGTCAGCGAAGGTGCCGGCGAGAATCTGTTCCTGGTCAAGGATGGCACCATCCTGACTCCCGGCTTCGGCCACTCGGTCCTCGCAGGGATTACCCGCGATTCGGTCATTTGCCTTGCCAGGGAGGCTGGTATCGAAGTGCGCGAGACCACTATTCCACGCGAAATGCTCTATCTGGCCGACGAGCTGTTCATGACCGGCACGGCCGCCGAAGTCACGCCGGTCCGTTCAGTCGATCGCCTCATGATAGGCGATGGCAAGCGCGGGCCTGTCACGAAGTTGCTGCAAGGCGCATTCTTCGGGCTATTCGATGGCAGCCGCACGGACAAACACGGTTGGCTCGACTACGTCGACATGAACGCGCGTCCGATGGCAGTAGACGGCTGACCCGGCACATATGGCCGCGCGAACACTTTTCGAAAAGGTCTGGTCCAGTCATGAGGTGGTCGCCGAGACGGCCGCTACGCCGGCAGTACTCTATGTCGACTTGCATCTCACTCACGAAGTGACATCGCCGCAGGCCTTCGCGGTTTTGCGCCAGCGCGGCCTCAAACTGCGTCGGCCGGACAAGACCGTGGCGACGATGGATCATGCTACGCCGACCCGTACCGAACAGGTCTTCGGCGGAGTTCCTATCAGTATCGCATCGGCTGCCCACCAGGTTGCTGAACTCGAAAAGAACTGCCGTGAATTCGGTGTCGAACTTCTCGACCTGAAGGACAAGCGTCGCGGGATCGTGCATATCATCGGGCCGGAGCTTGGCCTCACGCAGCCCGGTCGCACCATCGTGTGCGGCGACAGTCACACCAGCACGCACGGTGCGTTCGGGGCACTGGCATTTGGCATCGGCACGACCGAAGTCGGTCACGTAATGGCGACGCAATGCCTGTTGCAGCGCAAGCCAAAAACCCTGGCCATCGAAGTCACGGGCGCCTTGCCGACCGGCGTCAGCGCCAAGGACCTGATACTCGCGATCATCAATCAAATCGGTGTGGATGGTGGCACCGGGCACGTCATCGAATACCGAGGTCCCACGATAGCATCGCTCGATATGGACGAGCGCATGACGGTGTGCAACATGAGCATTGAGGCGGGCGCACGCGCCGGCATGATTGCTCCCGATCAGACGACTTTCGACTATCTGCGAAACCGTGCACGCTCGCCGGAGGGCGGGGACTGGGAGCGCGCTATAGCCCACTGGCGCACGCTGCCAACCGACCCCGGTGCTCGATTCGACCGAAGCGTTGCGGTCGATGCCGGCCAACTTCAGCCCATGATCACCTGGGGAACGAACCCGGGAATGAGCGTGGCGGTCAACGGCCATGTGCCCGATCATGAGCCCAGCGCGATCGAGCGGGCCGCTCTCACCTACATGGGTCTCGCGCCGGGTGAGCGCCTCACCGAAAAATCCATCAACGTTGTGTTCGTTGGTAGCTGTACCAATGGGCGCCTGTCGGATCTTCGTTCGGCGGCCAGCGTCATGCGTGGTCGCAAGGTTGCCAGGAACGTGCGCATGCTGGTCGTGCCGGGCTCGCAGGCCGTGAAAGCCGAAGCCGAAGCCGAGGGCTTGCACAAGATATTCCTGGATGCCGGCGCCGAATGGCGAGAATCTGGGTGCTCGATGTGCCTGGGAATGAACGGCGACACAGTCGACCGCGGCGAATATTCGGTGAGCACGAGCAACCGGAATTTCGAGGGGCGTCAGGGCGTCGGCGCGCGCACGTTGCTGGCCTCGCCGGCAACGGCTGCTGCGTCGGCCGTGCGCGGCAAGATTGCCGATCCTCGCGATTTCCTACAGTAGACCCTGCGGCGGGAAGCGAACCATGAACGGCATCAAACTGATCAAATCGTGCACTGTCGTGATGCCAGCGGCCAACATCGACACCGATCAGATCATTCCGGGGCGGTTTCTGACTACCACGGAAAAGACCGGTCTCGGCCAGCACCTCTTTGCCGACTGGCGCTACGACAAGGACGGTCTGGAGCGTTCCGAGTTCATTCTCAACCAACCCGCGGTGCGCGGCTGCCGGATCCTCGTGGCCGGGCCCAATATCGGCTGCGGATCGTCACGCGAGCACGCACCATGGGCGCTCCTCGATTACGGCTTCCAGGCGGTCATAAGCACGCAGATCGCCGACATATTTCGCAATAACTCGCTGAAGAACGGCCTGGTTCCGGTCATCGTCGAGCCAAGGGCGCACGCTTGGTTGCTGGATCATCCAGGCGCGGAAGTCGAAATCGACATCGAGGCCGGCGAGCTACGCATGGGCAGTGGTGGAACCGCGGGCTTCACACTCGAGGAATTTGCGCGTTACTGCCTTTTGAATGGCATAGATGAACTCGGCTATCTTCTCGCGCAAGAGTCGGCCATAGAGAGCTACGAAGCCAGGCTGGCATGATCGCGCGCATTGCTGTGCTGCCGGGCGACGGTATCGGCCCGGAGGTCATGGCTGAGGCCGTCGCCGTCCTTCGCACAGTCGCCACCCGCCGCGGTCATGAGTTCACCCTGGAAAGCGCGGATTTTGGTGGTGTCGCTGCGGATCGTCACGGCGAAGCACTGCCGAAAACGACGCTCGACCTTTGCCTAGCGAGCGATGCCGTGCTTTTGGGCGCCATTGGCGGTCCGAAATGGCAAACGGCTGCACCGCAGATGCGCCCGGAGCAAGCACTCCTTGTCTTGCGCAGACGGCTCGGTGTATTTGCCAACCTGCGCCCGATTCGATCGATGCCTGCCCTGATCGATGCGTCGGTATTGAAGGCGCAGGTCGTGCAGGATGTCGACCTGCTTTTCGTGCGCGAACTGACCGGTGGCATCTATTTTGGCGAGAAGTATCGCGACAGCGCCGTGGCGCGCGATCTGTGTGAATACAGCGTCCCCGAAATCGAACGCGTGGCCCGGGTTGCCGGGCGGCTCGCCGGCGCCCGCAAGCGCCGCGTGACCTCGATCGACAAAGCGAATGTCCTCGAGACGTCGCGACTGTGGCGCGAGGTGGTCGAGCGGGTGTTGCACACGGAGTACCCTGATGTCACCCTCGAGCACATGTTGGTCGATGCCGCGGCCATGCATTTGTTGAAGCGGCCGCGGGATTTCGATGTTCTGCTGACCGAGAACATGTTTGGCGACATCCTGACGGATGAGGCAGCAATGCTCGCAGCCTCGCTTGGTGTCCTGCCATCGGCATCACTTGGCGACGGTCGGCGTGGACTTTATGAGCCAATCCACGGGTCCGCGCCCGATATCGCTGGCAAGGGCATTGCCAATCCTTATGGAACGATTTTGAGCTGTGCCCTGCTCCTGCGGTACTCGCTTGGCCTCGAGGATGAAGCGGCCATGATCGAGACGGCAGTCGAACGCGCGATAGCGCAGGGATTTCGTACAGCCGACATCGCCTCGCCGGATCGCCGCCCGGTATCGACGCGCGAAGCGGGCGCGGCCGTGCTGGCCGAGCTCGCTGCGAGTACGGCTAACCCAATCTGATCTGATCGAGGCCCGTCGCCAGGTCATCGCGCAGGTCCTCGACGTCCTCGATTCCGACCGACAGGCGCAGCAAGCCATCAACCAGACCGGCGGCCGCACGCGCTTCGGGCTCCATCGCCGCGTGGGTCATAGTGGCAGGATGGGCAACCAGACTCTCGACGCCGCCCAGCGATTCGGCCAGCGAGAACAATCGCAGATTCTCGACCAGCGCCTTGGCGCCACGCGCACCGTTCGCGATTTCGATCGTGATGATTGCACCGAATCCCGTTTGTTGGCGCCGAGCCACCAGGTGACCCGGATGTTTGGCCAAACCCGGGTAATACACCTTGAGCACTTCGCGCCGCGTGCCGAGCCACTGGGCGAGTTCAACGGCATTCTTCTCGTGGACTTGCATTCTGGCGGACAGGCTTCGCAGGCCGCGCAGTGTGAGATAGCTGTCAAAAGGCGCACCGGTCAGGCCAAGACAATTGGCCCACCATGCGAGCTCATCGGACAATTCGCGGGTTGCGGCAACGACGGCGCCGCCAACGACATCGCTGTGACCATTGAGGTATTTTGTGGTCGAGTGGACGACGAGATCGGCGCCGAGGCGCAGTGGTTGCTGCCACAATGGCGAAAGAAAGGTGTTGTCGACGACGGCGCGCGCTCCGCGCCCGTGGGCAAGAGCGACCACTTGCTCAATGTCGGTGATCCGCAGCAACGGATTGCTCGGCGTTTCGATCCATACGAGGTCGCAGGCCGTGCCCAGCGCTCGAGCCAATGCGGTATGGTCCGCGTAGTCGATGAAATCGACGGCGAAGCGTCCGGTCCTTCGCCACGCCTGGAACAGTCGGAAAGTGCCGCCATAGCAGTCATGGGGTGCAACGATTCGCGCACCTGTTGGCAGCAACTGTCCGACCAATGTGATCGCCGCCATGCCCGTCGCAGTGACGACGGCGCCGGCACCTCCTTCGAGCTCGGTCAAGGCGCTCGAAAGCAGATCCCGCGTCGGATTACCCGAGCGCGTGTAATCGTAAGGGCCCTTGTCATTGAAGCCTCGAAAGGCAAACGTGGAACTCAAGTGCAACGGCGGGACCACCGCACGGGTTGTCGGGTCGCTCTCGAGCCCTGCTCGCACCGCGATGGTCGATGGACGTCTCCTGGATCGGCTCATGGCAATTCCCCGAGCGCTTTCGCAAATACCGCCCGTAGTTGTGCCACCTCCTTCAAAAAGGCGTCGTGCCCGAACACGGATGAAATTTCGGACAATTGGGCGTGCGGTAGTCGTGCCGCCATTGCACGCATGTCGGCAACCGGAACGAGCTGGTCTTCGCGTACCGCAACGAGCGTCGTCGGCGTGAAAATTCGCGTTGCGTCGACTGCGTGCAGATCGATCGACTCGGATAGGCAGATAAATGCATCCGGCCGGTGAAGTGACGCGTATTGTCCGCCCCGCGACAACAGGTATTCCTCGACCGGGAAAACATGACGGCCATCCTGCAAAGTCGGCTGCCGCCCGAAGCGAGCGCTGAATTCCTCCCGGCTGCGATAGGTTGTCATCGCCAGCGCACGGGCAATTTCGAGGGCCGCCCTCGCCTCGCCGGTGCGTTCGCCGAGACGAACGATGTGGCGCTGCACCGCGCGCCAGCCGGTGGCCAGCGGATCGCTTCGGTCTGCCGCGGAGATGCAGATCAGCCGCGACAATCGGTCGGGATAACGCTCGGCGAATGCAAGGCCGACCATGCCGCCGTAGGACGCCCCGACGAAGGCGTGTAATGCGCGCAGACCGAGGTGATTGAGCAGCGCGAGCGCCAGCTGCGCCTGGTCGTAGGTCGATATGGAGGGCATTGGTGCCTCATCACCCGAAACCGTGTTGCCGCTGCCGCCAAGATAATCGAAGGACAGAATCCGAAGCCTGTTTGAATCGAGCGCCTGCCCCTTTCCGACGACGTCAGCCCACCAGCCACGGGATGCGGCCGAGTTCCCGCACACGTTGCGGCCCGCCGATATCCCGCCCAGTGCCATGGCAACCGGAGCACCGGCCGGACCGCTGAGGCGCCAACCGACGCGCACGTCCTGCAACTCGCCGCCGTGATGTAGTCGTAGTTGTCCAGGCAGCACCAGGACACCGTCCTGATCCGGGCTGTCACCGGGTTCGATGCCAGTCGCAGATGCGCGTGGATCGTTGGCGGAAATGGCCGCGAAATGCTCTCGTTTCAATGCGAACTCCATGCTTGTCCAACATTGCCGCGCCGTCGTGTGGGCAATTCATCGCATCGAGTCACCATTTGAGCGAATCCGCCTGAGCAGGCGAACCATGTTGCGACCATCCGCAAACGGCGGCTACGCAATCGCTCATCTGTCGCGGATGGCGTCATCCGCTGCAGGAGTTGGCACCTTGACGCGATGGTTAGTCGCGCAGGTTGCCCCGGCGTCCAAGGGCCTATCCCTCAACCGGTCTCGATGAGTGTCGGGGATTGTACTTTTGCGGATGGGGGCGCTGTCAAGCTGCCTTGCCCGGGGCCTCTTGACCTCTGCCGGCAGCCGCTGTAATATATTGTAATAGCGCGTTAATACATTATTGTACACCATGAAAACCCACCGTGCCCAAAGCGCCCGACAGGAAGCGCATGCCGAGCGCCAGCTTTATTCCGCCATACTCACCCTTCGTAGCGTCGATGAGTGTCGCGCGTTCTTTCGCGATCTATGCACACCCGCTGAGTTGCAGGCCCTTGCAGATCGCTGGGCCGTAGTCGAGCCTCTGCAACGCGGCTTGCCCTATCGCAAGATTCACGAGGCAACCGGCGTTTCGGTCACTACCATCGGTCGAGTGGCCCGTTTCCTGCTGGCAGGAAACGGCGGTTATCAACTCGTACGCGATCGGCTTGGCAACCAGGGGGGCGGTTGAGCATGCGCCTGCGACTCGCGATTCAGAAATCCGGACGCCTTACCGACCCATGCATCGACCTGCTGCAACGATGTGGCCTGAAACTCGTGCGGGGCAAGGATCATTTGATGGGCTACGGCGAGAACATGCCGCTCGATGTCCTGTTCGTTCGTGACGACGACATCACGGATCTCGTTCAGGAGGATGTGTGCGATCTCGGGCTGATTGGCCTGAATGTACTTGAGGAACGGCGGCTCGGTCTGCAGGCAAACGGCACGGCACCGCGCTTTCAGATTCTGCGGGAGCTTGATTTTGGTCGTTGCCGGCTGTCCATCGCCGTGCCGAACTCCGAGCAGTACACTGGGCCTCGCTGGTTGCAGGGCCGGCGTATAGCGACCAGCTATCCAAATCTCCTGCGCAGACATCTCGATAGCGCGGGTGTGCAAGCGGACATCGTCGTGCTTTCCGGGGCGGTCGAAATCGCGCCAAGACTCGGACGCGCCGATTGCATCTGTGATCTGGTATCGACAGGCTCGACGCTCGCCGCCCACCACCTGACAGAAGTACAAACGCTGCTCGAAAGCAAGGTCGTTTTGATCAGGACGCAGGTCCCGTTGCCTGCCGAGAAAGCCAATTGGGTGGAACGACTCCTCCTGCGAATCGAAGGTGTCGAGCAAGTCAAGGAGAGCAAGTACATCATGCTCCACGCACCGCGACACGCCTTGCCGGAAATCCGCAAGCTCCTCCCGGGCAGCGAATCACCAACGATCATTCCACTCGATGGCGCACCGGATCGCGTGGCGATTCACGCCGTATGCCGCGAAAACGTTTTCTGGGAGACCCTGGAGGGATTGAAGAAGGCCGGCGCCAGTTCGCTGCTGGTTCTGCCGGTCGAGAAAATGCTGGCCTGACCAATGCAAGTGCTGTTGTGGAATGAGCTTACACCGCGCCAGCGCGAAATCGCCCTGGCGCGCCCGGCCATGCAGGGGCGCGCAGAAATGCGCGATCAGGTTGCTCGAATAATCGCTCAGGTCCGGGCGAAGGGCGATCGCGCGGTCGCTCGTTTCACAGTGCAGTTCGACAACGTCGAGCTTGCGCAAATGGAAATCGACCAGGAGGAAATTGCGGCCGCGGCTGGTCAACTTCAGCGCGATGAACGGGATGCGATCCAGCGAGCGATCGACAATGTGACGTTATTTCACGAGGCCCAGCGGCGCGATGACATCACAGTCAACATCATGCCCGGCGTCAGGTGTCAAAGCCTGGTCAGACCGATAGAAAACGTCGGACTATATGCGCCAGGGGGCGCGACGCCGTTGCCATCGACCGTAATCATGCTGGCTGTTCCGGCCAGGCTTGCAGGATGCGCGGTTGGCATTCTATGCACGCCGCCACGCGCTGATGGATCAATTCACCCGGCCTTGCTCTACGCTGCGCAACATTGCGGTGTCACCCGGATCTTTCGCGTGGGCGGTGCGCAAGCCGTCGCCGCGATGGCTTATGGGACGGAGTCGGTCCCAAGGGTCGACAAAATATTCGGCCCCGGCAACGCCTGGGTAACGGAAGCCAAGCAGCAGGTTGCCAATGATCCGCGTGGTGCCGCCATCGATTTGCCGGCCGGACCATCAGAAGTCATGGTCATAGCGGACGCAAGCGTGCGTGCCGAATTCGCGGCTGCTGACCTTCTCGCCCAGGCCGAGCATGATGCATCGGCGCAGGCAATCATGGTGACGACGTCCCGCTCGATAGCGCGAATGGTGGTTGCTGAGTTGCGGAACCAGGTGCGTCGTTTGTCGCGCCGCAAGATACTCGCGGCCTCGATACGCAACCTGCGCATCATCTGTGTCAGTGACTTCGGCGCAGCCATCGATATCGCGAATCTATATGCGCCTGAGCATTTGATTGTGCAATGTCGCGAACCAGAGAAGTGGTTACCGCGATTGCGCAACGCGGGATCCGTGTTCCTCGGCGAGTGGACCCCGGAGCCCATCGGAGATTATTGCTCTGGAACCAATCACGTGCTGCCGACCTATGGCTATGCGCGCAATTATAGCGGCCTGGGTCTCGCCGACTTCCAGCGACGTATGTCCGTGCAGACACTGACGCAAAAGGGTCTGGCACGCCTTGGTCCGACAGCGGTAACTCTTGCGAAAATCGAAGGTCTCGATGCCCATGCGCAGGCGGTGGAGCTGCGTCTCGCGCGAGCGTCAAACCGATAGTCATGGTTATGGCAATGACTGCTGAAGAAAACGAGGTGATCGCGCGCGCAAGATCCGAAATCCGGGATCTGCAGCCTTACTCGCATGCGACATTCCAGCCAGGCCTGCTTCGCCTGCACGCCAATGAATTGCCTTGGCCCGGCGCGCACGCAGATGATGCCAATGAAGTCAATCGTTACCCTGAGCCCCGTCCGCGCAGACTGGCGCAGCTCGCTGGCGATTACTTCGGCGTCCCGGGCGATGCCGTCTTTCTGAGTCACGGAAGCGATGAAGCCATTGATCTGCTCGTGCGCGCATTCTGTAGCGCCGGCGAGGATGCAATCGTCACTTGCCCGCCGACATTCGGCATGTATGCTGTGGCGGCGAAGATCCAGGGTGCGGGCATCATCGAGGTGCCTCTCACCGTGAGCGGTGCCTGGCTGCCGGACTTCGATCGTCTCCAGTCGATCTCGGCACCTGGCGTCAAGATTATTTTCCTGTGCTCGCCGAACAATCCGACCGGCAATTGCGCCGGCGCCGACGAGATTTTGGCGCTGGCGAGATTCTGGCAAGGCCGATCACTGGTCGTAGTCGATGAGGCTTATATCGAATTCGCGGATCAAGCGAGTCTTGCCCGCCATATCGAGCGACATCCGAATTTGGTCGTTTTGCGCACGATGTCAAAGGCGCATGGTCTCGCGGGAGCCCGTCTGGGTGTGGCCCTTGCGCGTCCTGCAATCGTCCAATTGCTGCAACGAATCGCCCCGCCCTATTCGCTCAGCAATTACGCGATCGCAGCAGGTATTGCGGCAATGCAGCCGCTGGCCATTGCGCGTACGCGAGCGCGCATCGATCTATTGCGCGCCGAACGAGCACGAATGACTGTGCAATTGACCCAGCTGCCGGCGATCGCGCAACTATGGCCGAGCGATGCCAATTTTCTACTGGTCAGGTGCTATGACTCCGTGCGACTCATGCGTGCCGCCCTGGCGGCAGGAATACTTGTTCGAGACCAATCCGCGGCGCTGAACCTCGACAATTGCCTGCGCGTCAGCATCGGAGCGCGGGAGGACAATGATCGACTGCTGGAGGCATGGCAATGAGCGGGCAGACCAGAGTGTTGTTTGTCGACCGCGACGGTACCTTGGTCGAGGAACCGCCTGACGAACAAGTCGACAGCTTCGAAAAGATTCGATTTCTGCCCGGAGTGTTCGGTGCACTACAGACTATCGTGGCTGCGGGCTGGCGCCTTGTCATGGTTACGAATCAGGACGGTCTTGGCACGGCGAGTCTGCCGTTGGCGCAATTCCAACCTGTGCATGAGTTCATCCTCCGCTCGTTCGCCAGCCAGGGAATCGAATTCGATGCCGTGTACATATGCCCTCATTTTGCCAGCGACCACTGCAACTGCCGGAAACCGGACATCGGCATGGTCACCGCCTATCTCGAGGCCAATCAGATTGACATGCGCCGCAGCGCGGTGGTCGGGGATCGCGAGTCCGATATGGAATTCGCGCGGCGACTCGGTATCCGCGGCCTGCCCATCGACGCCAAAGGCAGCTCCGGCGATCGCTGGCCAGAGATAGCAAATCGCTGCATTGCACGGATTGCACAGCTGCAACGCAGGACCCGCGAAACGTCGATCGACGTACTCATCAACCTGGACGATCCCTTCGACCCGGCTATACATTCGGGGATTGGTTTTTTCGACCACATGCTCGAACAGCTCACCAAGCACGCCGGTATCGGCATGGTTCTCAACTGCGTCGGGGATCTGCACATCGATGATCACCACACGGTCGAGGACTGTGCACTCGCGCTTGGTCAGGCATTGCGCGAAGCAATGGGCGACAAACGTGGAATCGACCGCTATGGCTTCGTCCTGCCAATGGACGAGGCACTTGCGACTGTCAGCCTTGACCTCTCGGGCCGTGCGCATTGCGAATTCGACGCTCGGTTCGGCCGAGCCAATGTTGGCGGTTTGTCAACAGAGCTCGTTTCGCATTTCTTTCGGTCCCTGGCGGATGCGGGCCAATTCGCGCTGCACATCAAGGTTGCGGGAAGCAATACCCACCACATGATTGAAGCGTGCTTCAAGGGCGTAGGACGTTCACTGCGCATGGCGCTGCGACGTGCCGGTAATGAACTGCCGAGCACGAAGGGCGTATTGTGACCGCACCTCGGGTCGCGATTGTCGATAGCGGCGGCGCCAATCTCGCGTCGCTCCAAATCGCTCTGGGACGCCTTGACGCAACGTCGACCGTCACAAGTGACCCGACAGTGTTGGCGGACTCGGATCGCGTGATACTGCCTGGTGTTGGCTCGGCCCGGGACGCCATGCAACGCCTGCATTCACGGAGCCTTGCCAATACGATTCTCGCGCTCTCCCAACCGGTTTTGGGAATCTGCCTGGGCATGCAATTGCTTTTTGATCTATCGGAAGAAGGTGCGACAGAATGCCTTGGTATTCTCCCTGGCACAGTACGGCGAATTCCTTCATCGCCCGGTTTCCCGGTGCCGCACATGGGCTGGAATACGATCACGCGTAGCGTCGACGACCCTCTGCTCGACTCTATTGAGGACGGCAGCTATTTCTACTTCGTGCACAGTTACGCCGCAGTGCCGGACCGCCACTGCATCGCCCGCTGTGACTACAGTGCGCCTATCAGTGCCGTGGCGCGCCGCGGCAACTTCTGGGGTGTGCAATTTCACCCCGAGCGGTCGGGTGCCTGCGGCGAGATGGTCCTGCGTAACTTCCTGGCTCTCTATTCATGATTTTGATGCCCTCACTTGATCTACGCGCGGGCAGATGTGTTCGGCTGCTGCGTGGGGACTTCGACCAGGAGACCATCTATCCTCTCGAAGCCCACGAATTGCTGCAGCGTTATCGCGATATGGGCGCGAGCTGGATGCATATCGTGGATCTCGATGGTGCACGGTCGGCACAACTCGAGAACCGCGAAACGATCGCGCGTCTGGCCAGTCAGCAGGCAGTACAGATTCAGGTTGGCGGTGGTGTGCGCGATTTACGAACGGCGGATGACCTGCTGCGGATCGGGGTCGACCGCGTCGTGATTGGCAGCCTTGCGGCTGAGAAGCCCGACACCGTTATCGACTGGATTGGCCGCTTCGGCGGCGAACGAGTGTGTCTGGCATTCGACATAGAGCTCGACGCGGACGGCTGTCCGCAATTGCGGACGCGCGGTTGGACACAATCCGGAGGTTTGTCCTTGTGGCAGGCTCTCGAGTTCTACCGTGACTGCGGATTGAAGCACGTACTTTGTACCGACATTGCCCGCGATGGCGCTTTGTCCGGCCCAAACACAGCGTTGTATTCCCAAGCCATCACTCGACACCCCGAGCTGGCTTGGCAAGCATCCGGTGGCATTGCAAGCGGCGCGGATCTGGCGGCTCTTGCGGCCGCGGGCGCAGCTGCAGCGATCAGCGGCAAGGCGTTATTGGAGGAGAGAATTTCCCTGATGGAGTTACGGCCATACTTGCCAAACGCATAATTCCCTGCCTGGATGTCCGCGATGGCCAGGTGGTCAAGGGCATCCGATTTGCGAATCACAGGATCGTCGGCGACATCGAGGAGTTGGCGCGGCGCTATTGTCGCGAAGGCGCGGACGAGATCGTTTTCTATGATATTTCAGCGAGCCCGCAACAGCGCACAGTGGATCGCAATTGGGTACAACGGGTGGCCGAGGTACTCGATATTCCGTTTTGCGTCGCGGGAGGCATCCGCTCCGTGGCGGATGCCGAAGCGATATTGCAGTCTGGCGCCGAAAAGATCTCCGTGAACACGCCGGCGTTGGCCCAGCCTGTGTTAATCGATCAGCTGGCGAGACGTTTCGGCTCACAATGCGTGGTCGTTGGTATCGACAGCTTTGCCGCCGACGATACCTACTATGTATATCGCGATACCGGTGATCCGCGACAGAGTGCAAGCACCAAGCGTCTTACGCTCGAGTGGATATCGGAGGTCCAGGATCGCGGTGCCGGCGAAATCGTACTCAATTGCATGAATCAGGATGGCGTGCGCCAGGGATATGACACCACCCAGCTTGGGCAGGCTCGCGCACAATGTACCGTGCCATTGGTCGCTTCCGGTGGTGCCGGCTGTGCGGCGCATTTTGCAGATGTTTTCTCGGTGGGTGTTGATGCGGCGCTGGCGGCGAGCGTGTTTCACTCCGGTAGTCTGCCGATAGCAGACCTCAAACGATTCTTGCGCAATAGAGGAGTTGAGGTGCGCCCATGCAACTGAACGAGCTCGACATCGAGCGGGTCAACTTCGGTAAGCTCGACGGGCTTGTGCCTGCAATTACGCGCGATGCGGTCAGCGGGGAGCTACTCATGCTTGGGTTCATGAATCGAGAGGCGCTCGAAGCGACCATCGAGCTTGGCCAGGCTGTGTTCTATAGCCGGACCAGGGGCAAGCTATGGAAAAAAGGCGAAACAAGTGGACATGTGATGGATGTCGTCGAGGTCAGGCTTGACTGCGACGATGACACTCTCCTGTTCGACGTAGTTCCAAGTGGCCCAGTGTGCCACCGCGGTGCGGCTACCTGTTTCGATGACGGTCGCCCGGGCGCACGATCAGCGATGTTCCTGAATGTGCTCGAAAACATCATTGCGCGGAGAATTGCCGCGCCGGACGAGAACAGTTATACGCAGCGACTGTACTGCGAGGGTGTCAAAAGAATTGCGCAGAAGGTTGGTGAGGAAGCCGTCGAACTGGCAATTGCTGCATCAAGCGGCGATGATTCGGCGGTGGTTGCCGAATCGGCCGATCTGCTCTACCACCTCCTGGTACTGATCAAGGCGCGGAATCTGACGCTCGAAAATATTATCGAAGAGCTCGAGGCGCGCCATCAGAACCGGTTGAGTGAGACGACTCGCTAGACGACTATTTCAACGGCGGGGTTGCGCAGATTGTAGTGAGATGACATGGCGCGGCCATAGGCACCGGCATTGCATATAAGCAGGATGTCACCGGCCTGCGTCTGCGGCAGCAATCGATCGTGACCGGCAAAGTCCGCGCTCTCGCAGATGGGTCCGACCACATCGTACAGGCGGGTCGCAGGTTCCGCGATGCGTGTCAGGTTGAATATTTCATGATGCGCCCCATACAGGGCCGGGCGGATCAGTGAATTCATGCCGGTTGCAAGACCAACGAAATCCACGCCGGATTTGCTCTTGAGCTGTGTTGCAGCAGCAACCAATACGCCGGCCTGACTCACGAGGTAGCGACCCGGCTCTAGCCACAACTGAAGCCGCGGGTGCTGTGCGACAAGCCTGGCGAGGGCTGCATCGAGTGCTTGAACGTCGAGAACTGCAGACCCCTGCTGCTCAGGCACACCAAGCCCTCCGCCAAGATCGAGAAATCGGGCCGCAGGAAAGTTTCCTGCGAGACCTGCGAGGAGCTCGGCCAGGTGGGCCCAGTTGTCGATGTCGAGATTGCCGCTGCCACTGTGCGCATGCAGGCCCACCACGCGGGTAGAGTTGTCGTCGCACAGTGAGGCCAATTTGGTCAACTCGGCGATTGCTACGCCGAACTTCGAGCGGCTACCCCCCGTGCGCACGTGTGCATGATGACCCTGGGAAAATCCAGGGTCGACCCGCACCATGATCTCGCGGTTTCGAAACAGGTCGGGCCATTCTGTCAGCGGAAACTGGTTGTCCAGGGTGATCAATACGCCGTAACTCATCGCGCGAGCGTATTCTTCGCGCGCACAGAAATTCGGCGTGAAGAGTACCCGTTGTGGGTCGAGATCCGGTATGCAGTCAAAGGCATGCTCCAATTCGCCTCTCGACACGCATTCGATATCGATACCGCAATTGTAAAGTGTCTGCAGTATCGCAGGATGCCAGTTGGCCTTCATCGCATAGAGAAAACGCCCGACGGATTTGATGGATCGCAGGCGATGAGCCGCATCGGCAATTGATGACAGATCGTAAATGAACGCGGCGCCGTGCTGCGTTGCAGCCGCCAGGATTTGCTCACGATGCTTATGCCACCAAGGCAATTCGCGTTGACCTTCGTCCGGAGTTGCGGCAGACAACTGTTGCCAGGTCGGACCCCATACGAGGTCACCCTTGGTCGGACGGACCAGGCGCTCGTGCAATTGCTTCACGAGTCGATCACCCTGCCCTTCATCGACGACGAATGTGAGATTGAGATCGTTGGCGGCCTGGGTTACGAGATATACCTTCTGCTCTTCGAACAGTTCAAGCGCGTCTCCGAGCTGGTGCAAAATCGCCCGAATGTTTCGCCCAACCAGCGTTACCGAGGAGCAAGGACCGATGATCTCCGCGCCGCACATGGGCTCGAGATCCGCAATCAGCCGATCGAGTAGCGCGCGGTCAAGCGTGTTGGCCGCTGGATCCAGGGACACGGTCACATTGGTCTCGGATGTGGATACCAGATCCACACTGAGGCCGTGTTGCTTGAATACGGCGAACACATCGGCAAGAAATCCGACCTGATGCCACATCCCGGGACTGTCCATGGTCACCAGCGTTACGCCCTTACGTAGACATACGGCTTTGACCTGCGCCGCAAGCCCACCGCCGCTCGCACTGACGACGGTACCCGCCATGGCAGGATCGACAGTCGAGTAAACGTGCAGTTCGATGCCGAATTTCTTGACTGGCAGGATGCAGCGAGGATGAAGGACTTTTGCGCCCGCAGTGGCGATTTCCTGTGCTTCATCGTAGTCCAGGCTGCGCAGCAACCGGGCACCCGGTATGGCGCGCGGATTGGCACTGAACATGCCGGGAACGTCTGTCCAGATTTCGAGGCGCATAGCGGCAAGTCGCGCCGCGAGATAGGCGGCCGATGTGTCAGATCCGCCGCGGCCGAGCAGAACCGTGTTGCCGCTGTGATCGCCCGCGATGAAACCCTGGGTTACGACCAGTTGGCCATTGGTTGCCAAATTCGCGGCGAACTGTGCATCAGGTTCAAAGCCGCAAGCTGCAGCCAATACGTCCGCTCGCGCGTGCGCTCCATGTTGCTCGGAGCGCAACAAGTTCCGCGCATCGGCCCAGACGGCATCGAATCCGCGCTGGCGCAGAAACTGTGTGCCCAATGTCGTCGCGAGCAGTTCGCCGCATGCCAGTATGGCGGCGCGTGCGAAATCATCGCACTCGCCTGCGATTCGAATTGCATTTACCGCGGACTCCAGGGCCGCAAACAATGATTCGAAAGTGGCGGGTACCGGGACTTCCAGGTCTCGGGCGAGCTGGTCATGGCGTTCCCGGATGCGGATCAACAGTTGCTGTGCGTCATCGTCCGAGACAGCGGCTGAAATCAGCTGTTCTAGCAGATCGGTCACGCCTGACAATGCCGAATGCACGATGAGCAGGTGCGCCCCAGTCGCGAGGCGTTGCTGCACAATCGTTGCAATCTGCTCCCAGTTGGCTCGCGTCGAAACGCTGGTACCGCCGAACTTGAGCACCAGCCAGCGTGTCTGGGAAGAAGCCATGGATCGCTAGACGTCGTCCTCGAACACGTCCTTGAGATCGTTGGCAAGTTTGCGGTCTGCGAGTACGTCTTCGATCCGCGCCCAGGCGGCTCGGGCGCTCGCACGAACCGGCGCATGACGAGCCCGGCGTTCCGGCCGCTCTAGCAAAGCTTCTACCGAGCGACCCTCCTCCGGGCCATCGTTATCGAAATCAGAATCCATGTCGAAACTGTCGGCGTCGCGCTCGGTCATGGTATTTTGTTTTTATATTCAAAGGGTTAAATGGTCTCGCGCGTGGTGCGCGGAAGCGAACTATAGCGGATTTGCCGGGCCAATCAACTCCCCTGCCAATCGCACCGGCGCTGCACGCCCAAGGCCCAGGCGATCGGCTGCGCTCGCTTCTGCGCAGGCCAATTCAAGGCTGCCAAATGAGCTCAACAAGGCAACCATCTCGCCGGGTGCGACGTCGCCGTAGGTGCGGGCAATTCGGAAATCATGCCCGCCGGCCGAGAGCATGGGCGCTCGAAAATGCTCCAGCCATTGACCATCGATATTTGTGATGAGATTGCCAAACTTGTCGACACTCACGACCACGCCAGTCACCGCCCCGTCATGCAGCTCCGGCTCATCGAACAGCGCCGGAACATATTTCGAGCTTCGCTCACCGAGATCGTGCGGATCAGCCCTGCCCGCAGCGAGTTCGGCTGCAACAGGTGCGAACACGTCCCTGCCGTGAAACGTTGCGCTCGATTGGCCGAACGCAAACTGGCGCAAACGTTGCGAGCGCAGGTGATATATCTGTGCACCGCGATTTTGTTCAATGACGGGCGCGAGCAGACCGTTGTCGGGCGCTAGGAAAACCTGTTCACCGCTTTGGACCAGGACGATGCCGCGATCCGTGCCAACCCCGGGATCGACTACGCATACATGCACCGTTCCGGCCGGGAAGTAACGCGCGGACCGGCTGATCCAGAAGCCCGCTTCGTACGGCCAATGCGCAAAGATATCGTGCGTGATATCGACGATTTTTGCGGCAGGCATACGCAGCAGGATCGCGCCATGCATGACGCCGACATATGGCCCGGCGGAACCGAAATCTGTCGTCAACGTAATGATCCCGGCAGGCTGCCAGGAGTGCTTCGGCCCCTGAGTCATTGGGTTCGCTCCGGTTTCTGCTCTACGCCAGTCGATTTGGATCGCACCCAGAGGATTTCATGCTTGCGCGATCGCCCGCCGATTTCCTCCAGTGCCGTTAGGCGCATGCGATCACCGTCGAATTGGGGTTGACGCACCTGTCTGCTGCCTATCAAAACAGGATTCAACGACTGCCGGATCGAATGTACGATAGTACTGCCTTCAAGCCACCATCTGCCGCTGTAGCACATGCACTCATCGAGTGCCGGCAGCTTGCTCTCGGCGGTGGCGCGGCGCGCACTTCCGTGCGACCAGGCGCTGCGAGAGCGCGAATTTATCTGCGCCGACATCCAGCCATCGGCACTGTAGAGCAGGAGTCCGAGCGGCTCGTCACCAAATGGGCGGGTGGTCGGTGCTTCCTCTGCTGTGAGGATTTGCCAATCCTCCAGCAGCCAGGCGCCTATGATCCGTGCCGCGAAATCCGGGCCCATCGTCGTTCAGCGTGCGATGTCCGCGTCGACGGTTGCATGGTTGTCCTGTGCGGGCGGGTCGCTCAGGTCTGCCTCGATCCCGACCACTACAGGTATGCCTTCGGCCTTGCGCAATGCATCGAGCGCCAGATCCCAGTGAATTGCCGTGACCGAGTCGCCGAGAATCTCCGTGAGACGCTCCGAGAACTGATCGACATCTGGCTCGAAACTCTGGCCCATTGCATCAACAGGCGGATGCACTTCGAGCCACAGTTCGCCGTCGACGAATGCGATCTTGACCGGTTCGTTGATGAGGGTCACAGGTGTACCGACGCGGATCATGCCGAACAACCGCTCTATGTCCTCCGGGTACATGCGAATGCACCCGTGTGTGACCGCCATTCCAACCGCCGCCGGATTGTTGGTGCCGTGTATCAGGTAGCTGCCCGAGGCGATTCCCAATCTTAGCGAGTACGCGCCCAACGGATTGTCAGGCCCAGGCTTCACAACCTTGGGTAGCGGGTCGCCACGCTCGGCGTGTTCCTTGCGGACCGACTCCGGCGGGTACCAATTTGGATTGCGTTGCTTGCCAACCACCCGGGTCGTCCCGATGGGTGTCTGCCAATCCATCTTGCCGATACTGACCGGAAAGGTATGCACAACCGGCGCCTCGCCACGTTTGACAGGCGGAAAATAATATAGTCGATGTTCCGGCAGATTTACGACAATGCCCGTACGCGGACCTGCCGGCAGCAGCCGTTTTCCAGGAATAAGTATGCGTGTACCGTCGCCGGGAAGCCACGGGTCGACACCCGGATTGACACGCATCAGCTCCTCGTAGCCGAGCGAGTAGGATCGTGCCAGGTCTATGAGAGTGTCTTCGTACTGCGTCGAAGTTTCGGTGACTTCACCAAAAATGTTCGCGCCGTCCTCGCGCAACGGGTAGACAGTCGCCCACGATACATTGCAACAGACAAGTGCGCCCCAGGCCAGCCAAGTCCCCAACGTGGTTGCATGTTGGTTGGCACTGCAAAACGCACGTCCGACGTTGCGATTGAGATATTTTTTCACCAGGCGCGATCGTAACACGAGGCACGCCTGGCATGCAGTATCAAGACGCTGTCAGCCGCTGAGGGCGCTCTTGATGGCCGCTATTTCATCTGCTGATTCCGCGATTATCTTGTTGATGGCGCCTTCGTCCAGACCCATTCTGGTTGCCGCGTACACGCCGCGCAGCAGATCCGGTATCTGTTCCACATGGCGATAGTGATCGGCGATGATGCCGGCGACAGTGAGAACGTCCGTCAGATCAGTCTCGCCTTCATGCCCCCGCTCGAGATCTTCGTGCTCATAGACTGCAGTGACGATCTCCTCGGCCATGCCCCATGTCTCGAGCAATCCCTTCGCCACGTTCGCATGCCACTGCGCGACGATGGTGTTATACGCCTCCTTGTCGCTGAAAAGCTCCGGATATTTCTGGGCGCGAGTCAGCAGGTACAGCTTGCCGACACTGTGCAGCAGTCCCGCGAGCATTGCCGTATCGCTGTTTACGCGCGTGAAGTTTCGCGCGATCACAAAACTCAGTGCGGCGACCTGGGCGCTTCGTTTCCAGTGATCCTGCAGGTCTGCTTGTATATGCTGATATTCCTTTGCCTTGCGCACCTGTGCCATGGCGAAGGCAATGGCTGCACTTCTGACCATGTTGAAGCCAATTCGCGCGATGGCGGCACGAACCTCGGTCACGGCGCGAGAACCGCGTCCGATCGCGGCCGAATTGGCCATCTGCAGGATGCGCGCGGCCAGATTGGGTTCCGATCCGACGACGCGGACAACCTTCGCCAGTTCAATCGACTCGTCGGACAGTACCTGCCGAACCCGGATCGCTACATCGGGAAAGCTGGGCAGCTCGACGTTCTTGCTGGACAGCTCACCCGCCAATGCCTGGACGAAATCGAAAGCTGCCGTTCGCCCCGTACCGCTGCTCCTTGCCGCTTCAGCCACTGAGTGCCTCCCTAAGTGTCTGCACTTCTTCGGTGGATTCGGCAAGCAGGCATTGCATGTCCTCCGCCTTGAGCTGCAATTTCGCACCGACACGAGATCGACCGATGTGTTGGGCGGCCGACTCGGCGTCCGGGTGAAATCTTGCGCAAACGGTGGCTACGGACAGGATATCTGTCAGGGTTACAGGACCGCGCGGATCACGATCTAGATCCTCATAGTCATGGACGGCCGCTACAACATCGTCCGCGATGTCCCAGTTCTCCAATACGGCCTTTGCGACATTCGCGTGCCAGTCCGCCACTATCGTCTGGTATGCGTCGTTGTCTTCTATAAGGCCAGGAAACTCATTGGCGCGGGAGAGAATGTACAATTTTCCGACTGAATGCAGCATTCCGCTCAGCAGGGCTGTATCGCAATTGATCGCGCTGTAGCGTTTACTGATGACATACGCGAGGGCCGCAACCTGCACACTGCGCTGCCAAAGTGAATGAAGAGGCTTCTGCAAATGTGCCATACCTTTCGCGCGGCGTAGCTGTTCTACGGCAAAGGCCATGGTGGCACTTCGCAGCATGTCGAAGCCGAGTCGCATCACGGCCGTCCGGAGTTCGACGATTTTCCTGCCGTTGGGATTGAATGCGACAGAGTTCGATATCTGCAATACCCGTGCCGTCAGAACCGGTTCCGACCCAATTACACGGACTACTTTGTCGGTGGGGACATTGGCGTCACGAAGAATACGCTGGATACGCGATGTAACCTCGGGGAAGCTTGGAATTTCAACCTTGCCTTTCGAGAGTTCGAACGCGAGAGCCTTCACGAAAGCAAACGCTGGCGATTTGGCTCCCGACGCCGGAGCGGCATGTGAAGCTGAAACAGACACGGTCACTTCCTCGACAAGATGCGAATATTGATCAAATGCGTATCGGCGCTAGCGATCAGTTCTTGAGCAATTGGTCGTGTGCTGGGTGACTTCGTGGCCAACCCGCCCCGGCCGGCCGTGCAATTTGATGACCAGTTCCGCTTCCGATTCCGGGAATTGCAGTGATTTGACAATATCCGTCGTCGAGTGCCCTTCCTTGGCGAGGCGGATCGCTGTATTGCACGCCGCTTGCAATGTTGCTGGCGCGGACCAGCCGATTTGTTCGACGCGAGTGCTCAGGTGTTCCGACCAGAACGTAAACCGTCGCTCGAGTTCGGAGCGGTGCCGCGCAGATGCGCGCGTCAATAACCACAACGCGGCTACGATCGCGAACTGGCCGATCCCGATCCCTGCGTATGCCAGGTAGGTTGGTATGTATAGATCACTGCTTAACATCGTCTTTTTCCTTTTCTGACGCTTCGGTGCTTGTGGATGATCCGCCGAGTATTACCACCACGACTCTGCGGTTACTGTTTCGGCCCTCGGCTGTATCGTTGTTGGCGATTGGGCGATTCTCCCCATAGCCGATGACCGCCAGACGCGATGGCGCAACGCCGACGGCCTCGAGCAGTGCCACGACACTGCCCGCGCGTGCCGCAGATAATTCCCAATTGGACGGAAACGCGGCCGTCCTGATCGGTACATTGTCGGTGTGCCCTTCGACACGAACCGGATTATTGAAATCCTTGATCGCCGTGGCGACCTTTTCGATTGCGGGCCGTGCGGCGGGCGCGATCTGCGCATTGCCGCTTGCAAAAAGCAGGTCGGTCTTGATCTCCACCTCGACCCACAGTGGTTTCCTGCGAACCGTGACGAGGTTGTCCGCCTCGAGACCTGACAATGCAGACGTAAGGTTGTCTGCAATCTTGTCGAGGGTTTTGGTCGCGGCACGATTTTCGGAATTGGCATTTCCTGCGGCCCTCGTTTCATTATCACTTGGAGTGACTGGCAGGGCCTGCATCAAATCGCGCGGTTGCCCGGCCTGCATCTGTTCCTGCACGATTGAAATATTGATATCTGCCCCCGACCCTACCTTCTTCTGTCCCGCCTGCACGGGTTCAAGGGTTCTCGGTGTGCCGCGAAACGCGGCGACCAGGGAATCGGACAAGACCCGGTATTTACCTTCGTTAACCGAAGAAATCGCGTACATCACGACAAAAAATGCAAGGAGCAAGGTGATCAGATCGCCATAGGGAATCGCCCAGGCTTCGTGGTTCGTGTGCTCCTCGTGGCGATGTCTGCGACCCATATGAATTTCCTCAGCCTACGTAGCCGTGCAATTTGGCTTCGATTGCACGTGGATTTTCACCCTGAGCAATGGAGATCATTCCTTCAATGATCATTTCGCGGACCTGCGCGTGCTCCTGGACGATGCCCTTCAACTTCGCTGCAGCGGGAAGAAAAAACAGATTAGCAAGGCCGATTCCGTAGACTGTGGCTGTGAATGCGGCGGCAATGCCTGCGCCCAATTTGCTCGGATCGGCCAGGTTCTGCATGACGGCCATCAATCCGAGGACGGCACCGATGATCCCGAGTGTTGGCGCATAAATTCCCATGCCTTCGAAGACCTTGGCGGCGCGAATATCGCGCAGCTCCCGCGTGGTCAATTCAACGTCCATCACCGAGCGAATGACTTCCGGTTCATTGCCGTCGACGACAAGTTGCAGACCTTTCGTGACGAAGTCGTCCGATTCGCTCGTAATCATGGGTTCAAGGCCCAGGAGGCCCTGTTTTCGCGCTGTGTTCGACCAATCGACAATTCGCGCAATCATTGCTTTGGCATCCAGTGCCGGCGGTCTCACGATCCATGAGAGCATCGACATCGCTCGCTTGAAAACGATGAGCGGGGTTTGCACGAAAATCGCAGCCAATGTACCGACGACAACGATCATGAAGGCGGCGCTTGACAGCAGAGCCATCACGCCGGCGCCTTTGAGGATCGCTCCTACCACGACCGCAACAAGTGCGAGCGCGAAGCCGATTATGGTCAGTATGTCCATCCGCCTTCATCGGGACCGTTTCGGTCGCAATCAGATCGCCCTTTCGCCGTCGCCGGCTTCCCAATCGAGGAGGCGCCCGCGGAGCCGCGCGATAGCCTGTCCGTGAATCTGGCAAACCCGCGACTCCGTGACGTTCAATACCCTGCCAATCTCCTTCAGGTTCAGCTCGCGCTCGTAATAGAGCGACATGACCATTCGCTCTCTCTCGGGTAGTGAGTCGATTTCCCGCGCTAACGCCTTGCGGAACTGGTCGGATGCCGTGTCCCGAAACGGGTCGCTTTGCTCATCGTCGACGCCTGACGCAGCTATTGAGTCAAGGCTTGCGAGCTGACATCCGACGGTGTCCTGACTGATCTGGTGGTAGTCCTGGAGACTGATGCCCATTTCCTCGGCGATCTCGGCGTCGCGTGCCTCTCGGCCGGTTCGTCCTTCAATGCTGGCTATGGCGGCGGAGACTGCTCGGCTCTTTCGATGCACCGAGCGTGGAGCCCAGTCGAGCTTGCGTAGCGCATCGATCATGGCGCCACGAATGCGAATTCCCGCGTAGGTAGAGAAACTCGCACCCCTGCCGGCCGCAAAGTTGCCAGCGGCTTCCAGCAGCCCGAGCATTCCCGCTTGGATCAAATCGTTTACGTCAACCGACGCGGGCAAACGGCCGGCAAGATGATATGCAATCCGTTTGACCAGCTCGGCATGCTCGAGAATGAGTCGCTCTGCATCCCGCTCTGTTCCCTGTGCCTGGTATGCTTCGACGGCGTTCATCCGACGAGCTCCAGCCGAGCGGTTGGGCGCGCTATCAATCGCTCTGCAAAGAACTCAATCGTTCCGCGGGTTTCGGCCGGCGGACTCCAGGCACTCGCGAGTTTTGCAAGATATTTGAGCGCACGAGCGGAAGGCGACCCGGGATGTGCAATGACGACCGGCTGCTGGTTGCGGATTGCACGGCGCATATAGGGATCGTCGGGTATTTCGCAGGTATAGCGGAGCGAGACATCCAGGAAGCGATCAGTGACGCGTTTCAACATGGCGAAGACGCGACCGCCCTCTCCATCGCCTCTGGCCATGTTCGCAATTATGTGAAATCGACGCACACCGTGGTTGCGCCTCATCACTTTTATATAAGCGTATGCGTCGGCAAGCGATGCCGGCTCATCGCAGATCACCACGAGAATTTCCTGAGCTGCGTGGGACAACCGGGTTACCGCGGGCGACAGTCCGGCCGCAGTGTCGATCACAACGGTGTCCGGTACGGATTTGAGCGATGAGAAAGCCCGCACCAGCCCCAGAATCTCGCTCTCGCCGAGTGTTGCAAGCCGACTGATGCCCGATGCGCCGGCCAGTACTGAAAAACCAAAGTTGCAAACGCTAATGGCCTCGTCAAGGCTGCGGGCTCCGTCCAATACGTCGCGCAACGTGTATTTCGGGGTGAGTCCGAGCAGCAGATCGGCGTTGGCGAGGGCGAAGTCACCATCGATCAGGAGGACGCGTCTGTGGGATCCTGCCAATGCGGCACTTAGATTGACAGCGATTGCACTTTTTCCAATGCCGCCTTTGCCACCGGCTATGGCAATGGTAGTTGGACAGTGGGCGTTTGATCGACCCATGTGCTGCACCTGCTCCAATATTCCGTTACCCGAAGCCATGGGTTACTCCTTTATAAGCGGGCGAATTGCGCTCGCTGTTTCTGGTTTTGAACTTCTCGTGTACTGCGAGAGCGCGCGCGAGCAGGTCACCGCTCGTAGCGACATGCAGATCCCTGACGACATCCGGTCCGTCGGACAGAAATGCCATCGGTACTTTCCGAGCCACGAGTGCGGCGATCACCTGACCGAGGGACGCCGCGCGGTCGACATTGGTGATGGCAACGCCTGCAAGCGTATGGGCGCAGTAGGCATCGATCGTTGCCGCCATAGCGCGCGCCTCGATGTGCGCTTGCAATGCCAGGATGCGGGCAACCCGAGCATGGCCCTGCGCCTGCTGGACCAGGTAATGGTCGCAGTCGTCGATCATCACCCGTTGGCGTCCATTTGCGCGCTCGAGAATCGGCCGCAGGTCGTCGACCCCGGCAATCTCGGCGTATTCGGCACCGAGAAGTGCGGCAAGGCGCTGAGGCGAGTAGTCGCTTGCTACCCTCTTGCTGGCATCTGCAACGATCAATAATGACGGGCCACCATGCTCGCTTACATGTCCGATTGCGAGCTTGGTCAAGAGCGAACTCTTCCCGGACCCGGCCGGCCCTACGAATGCCACCGCTCTTTGTGCCAGTGGCCCAAGATCGCACTCGCGCAGCTGTGCCAGCAAACTGGCGTGGGCGTTGCACAACGCGCTATCGAGCGATTGGGTTGCCGGGCCCTCATCGGCAATATGCTGCGCAAGTCCTTCGTCCAGTCCCAACGCACACAGGTCCATGCGCACAGCAGCGCGAACGGGCTCGCGCCGCGTGTAGTCGTTCCACGCGAGAGTTGCGAGCTCCACCTCCAACAGCCGGCGCAGCTCGCGAAGTTCCGTGCCTATGGGTTCGGCAGCGGCGGATGTCTGAGGATGCAGTATCGGCGGGCTGCTTGGGGTCGACCGGACGACATCAACCTCGCTCGCATCGCGCGCTGCCATGACTACAACCCCATCCGCCGAGGACTGGGTCGATACGATGATCGCGTCCGGGCCTAGCGCCTCGCGAATTTCGCGAATTGCCTCTCTCATGTCTTGCGCTTCAAATCTCTTTAGTCGCATACCTGTCTCTTCTATTTCGCACCAATCGTTGCCACCAGGCGCAGGCGGCGGCTGTCGGGTATTTCCTGCCAGGAAAGCACGTGCAAGCCCGGCGCAACTGCGCGCGCAAATTTGGCTACTGTCACCCTGATGGCCGGTGCGACCACCAGTACTGCGGGCTCGCCCTGCACGTCGCGTTGTTGAACCGCTTGCTGCAGTCGCTGTTGCAGCTTTTCGGCAATACCGGGTTCCAGCGCCGCGGTATTGGTACCTCCAAGGAGCTGCTCCAATTGTCCGTCCAGGGTCATGGCTGGCATTTCGTCGCGCAAACCGACGATATCCTGGACGATCTGACGTCCCAGGCCGACTCGCACATGCGTCGTGATTACGGACGGGTCCTGGTTGCGCGTCGCGTGCTCAGCGATCGCCTCGACGATGCTGCGCGTATTTCGAATGGAAACTCCTTCGCTCAAGAGATTCTGGAAAACACGCACAATACCGCTCATCGGCATCAATTTCGGAGTCAAGTCCTCAACCAGTTTCGGACTGCTCCGCGCAAGCTTTTCCAGGAGCTTCTGTACTTCTTCGTGTCCGAGAAGATCAGCGGCATTCTGTTGTATCAGATGGCTGAGATGTGTTGCGACCACAGTAGCCGGATCGACTACCGTATATCCGGAAGTCTGCGCGTGTTCGCGCGCCGAGCGCTCGATCCAGGTGGCTTCCATCCCGAATGCAGGATCTCGTGTGTCGATTCCACTGACACGTGCGAAAACCTTGCCGGGATTGATAGCGAGATCCTTCTCCGGATAAACGCTGCCTTCGCCAACCGGAACGCCCGAAACACTGACTCGATACCCGTTTGGTGGCAGATCGAGGTTGTCACGGACGTGGATGGTAGGGATCAGAAAGCCGAACTCTTCTGAAAGCTTGCGGCGGACACCCCGGACTCGTGCGAGCAAGTCGCCCCCGTGAGACTTTTCAACCAGGCTTACCAATCGGTAGCCAACCTCCAGGCTCAACCTGTCCACGGGCTTTACGTCATCCCAACCCAACTCTGCGGGCTCGGCAGCTGCTACCGGAGCCGGCGTGACCGGAGTCTGTCTTGCGCGGTCGCGTGCGACCTTGATCCACCAGGCCAGGCTGCCGCAGACGGCGGCGATCAGCAGGAATGCGAAATGTGGCATGCCTGGTATCAAGCCAAGGACGACGAGAAGAATCGTCGCGATCGTCAGCGTCCGCGGATCGCCAAGTAGCTGCTTCGCGAACTCCCGCCCCATGTCCTGCTCTTTGGACATGCGAGTGACGATGATTGCCACTGCCGTTGACAACAACAGCGCCGGGATCTGCGCGACCAGGCCGTCGCCGATCGTCAACAGTACGTATGATCGTGCGGCGTCCGCGAACGGGAGATCGTGCATGAGTGTGCCGATGGCGAGCCCACCAACCATATTGATGATTACGATGAGAATTCCTGCCGTCGCGTCTCCTCGCACGAACTTGCTGGCGCCATCCATGGCGCCGTAGAAGTCCGCTTCCGCACGAATTTCGCTTCGTCTGGTCCTCGCTTCATCCTGATTGATCAGTCCAGCATTCAAATCGGCATCGATGGCCATTTGTTTGCCCGGCATTGCATCGAGGGTGAACCTGGCGCTGACTTCGGAAATTCGTCCGGCGCCTTTTGTGACGACAACGAAGTTGATGATGGTAAGGATCGCGAAAACAACGATTCCCACCGCGAAATTACCGCCGATGACGAACTCGCCGAACGACTCGATGACTCTTCCGGCCGCGGAGCTGCCGGCATGCCCGTTGAGCAGTACAACCCGGGTCGACGCAACGTTCAGACCAAGACGCAGGATGGTAGCGAGCAGCAGCAACGTCGGGAACACGCCGAAGTCGAGCGGCCGTGCAACATGAAAGACAGCGAGAACAATAAGGAGAGAAAGAGCAATGTTGAATGTGAAAAGGATATCAAGAGCGATCGGCGGCAGTGGCAGTACAACCATGGCGAGCAAAAGCAACACACCAACCGGCAACGCGATGGCTCGCGTCAGCTGCAGATTGCCGCTCGCGGTTGCGGAACCAGCCGTCATTGCGGCGTGACCTGCGTGCCAAGTGCGCGAGCCAGATCAGCAGGCAAATCGTTCGGCTTTGGCAGGGTTTGTCTCGTACCGACGCGACGCAAGTCATTCAACTGACTGACATAGACGAGAATCTGCGCAACTGCCAGGTAAAGTGCCGCGGGAATCTCCTGACCAATCTCTACCAGGCGATAAATACTGCGCGTCAGCAGTGGTGCCTCAATGACCGGTACCTCGTGTTGGGAGGCGATCTCTCGGATTCGCAGCGCGACCAGATCTGTACCTTTGGCGACAACTCGTGGGGCCCGCATACGCTGCGCGTCGTACCGGAGGGCCACGGCGAAGTGGGTCGGGTTTGTGACGATGACGTCCGCCTCCGGGACCGCTGCCATCATGCGTTTGCGTGCGAGCATCTGCTGCATCATTCGAATTCGACCCCGCACCTCCGGCGATCCTTCGCTGTCGCGCATTTCCCGGCGTACCTCATCCTTGGTCATCTTCAAGTCCTGGCGATGCTTCCAAAATTGATATGGCGCATCGACGAGTGCAATGATCACGATTGCGCCGACAAGCGCAAAAAGCGTGTTACCGACGATATGGCCCGCCACATCTGAAGCCGCACCGATCTCACGATTTCCAAGGGACATCAGCTCCCCGCGAGCGCCGAAAATGGCGATGGCTGCAAAGGAGCCCACCAGAAGGAACTTGAGGATGGACTTGAACAGTTCGACCAGGCCGCGCACCGAGAACATTCGGGTGAGACCTGCTAGTGGTGAAAGACGCGAAAACTTTGGCAATAGCGCCTTGGCGCTGAAATTCCACCCGCCAAGCAACCAAGGTGCGACAAGTGCCGCAAGGAATACTGCAGTCAATACCGGTGCAAGAGCTATCGCAACCTGAAGGAGCGACCGGGAGGTGTGAGTTACGAGCTCGTTCTGGCTCGACAACCCATGCAATTGCCCTGCGAGGCCAATACAGGCCTTCAAAAGGTCGGCGAGCGCCACACGGAGCGATTCAACCGTTGCAACCAATGATATCGTCGCGGCCAATAGCACGGCGGCTGCCGACAGTTCGCCTGATCTGGCAACCTGTCCTTCGCGACGTGCCTCGTCAGAGCGTTTTTGTGTTGGTTGCTCTGTGCGGTCCTGCTGGCTGGCTTGCTCGTCTGCCATGGCCTAGCTCACGCCCGAGATGATCTGAAGGGCGATTTGCACCAGTTCGGCAAATTGGCGAACGAATACCTGCTGAACGCCGGGTAGCGTCCACAACAATAGGAGCAAGCCGAACAGCAGTGCGGCCGGAAACCCTACAGCGAACAGGTTCAGCGCCGGCGCTGCGCGACTGATAACTCCGAAAGAAATGTTTACGACCAGCAGGGCGGTCACCGCAGGAAGAGCAACCGCCGCCGCCGATTCGAACAACAGGCCGCCGAGGGTTGCATAGTTCCAGGCACCATCGGCAATCGAGCCCTCGGCGCCGATCGGTCGGACAACAAAGCTTTGCGAGAACAGCTGCACGATGGCGAGATGGCCATCCAACGCAAGGAATGTGAGTGTGGCGATCAAAAGGTACAGTTGCCCAATGGCTGGCGTGCTGGCACCTCTTAGCGGGTCCACATTGAATGCAAAAGAAAGACCCATGCTGTTCGCGATGACCTGCCCGCCAAGGCTCAACGCGTCGAAAGCCAGTTGCAGGCACAGACCGAGAACCAGGCCAATCACCAACTGCTGGAGTGCCACCACCGTACCGGTAGCCGACAGCAGAGACAGTTCCGCTGGTATCGAAACGCTGGGTGCCACGAGGAATGCGCAAATCGCCGCGAGTACGAGCCGGTATCGCCGGGGCACTGCCGCGGTGGCGAAGCCGGGTGCGACCATCAGGCATGCACCAATTCGCAGGAAAGGCCACATGTATGCGCCTACCAGTGCTTCGAGTTGCAGTGTCGATACATTCACTGTCAGCGCACCAGGGTCGGAATGCTGTTGAACAGGTTGGCGGTATAGTTGATCAGCAGCTTCAGCATCCAGGGCCCCGCGAGGACCAGGGCGGCAGCCATGCCAATCAACTTCGGGATGAAAGAAAGTGTCATCTCATTGATCTGCGTGGCGGCCTGGAATATGCCGATCACAAGACCAATGACCAGCGCGCAGGCAAGCAGTGGCGTCGCCAGCCACAACATGACCAGGAGACTGTTCCGGCCGATTTCGAGGACGATTTCCGGGGTCATCGGGTAAAGCTCGCCGCGAGGCTGCCCATGACGAGGACCCACCCATCGACCAGGACGAACAACATCAGCTTGAACGGCAGGGATATGAGCATGGGCGAAAGCATCATCATGCCCATCGACATCAAAACGCTTGCGACAACGAGATCGATGATTACAAAAGGGATGAAGATCAGGAATCCGATCAAGAACGCCGTCTTGAGTTCGCTGGTCAAGAAGGCGGCCATCAGTATCGAATTCGGAATGTTATCCGGGCTCTCGAAACCTTCGTATCCCGCGATGCGCGCGAAAACGGCAATATCATTCTCGCGAGTCTGGGACAGCATGAATTTCCGCAGCGGAGCCTGGGCGCGCTCAAGTGCAACCGGCATTTCGATTTCGCCGGCCATGTAGGGTTGCAGAGCGACTTCCCTGATGTTTGTTCCGACGGGTGCCATTACGAAAACGGTCAGAAACAACGCCAGACCCACGAGGACCTGGTTGGGTGGGGTCTGTCCAGCGCCCAATGCCTGACGCAGTATTCCCAGGACGATCACGATTCGAGTAAAAGCGGTCATGCTCAACACGATGGCTGGCAACAGCGTTATCGCTGTCATCAGTGCGAGGATCTGCATGCTGAGCGACCAGGTTTGGGAACCGTCGACCCCATTTTGAACGGTCAGCGCAGCAAGCCCAGGACTCGCGCTGGCGACCATTGGGGCTGCGGCGCACAAGAGCATTGGCAGCATCATGCGCAGCGCACGTTGCGTCATTGTCTGAACCTTTGCGCAAGGAGTTCCGAAAATCCGGTCTTGTCACCGCCGAGCACGGATTCCGCTCCGGAAACGTCGCCGAGTGCGGTAATGCCGGATGGCGTAACGCCGACCAACAGGTAGCGCTCGCCGGCGCGAACTACGGCCAGGCGTTCCTTGTGACCCAGGGAGCACGTCGTCACAACTCGAAGGTATTGCGAATGGTTTGTGCGACCCCAGCCACGGCGCTTCAGCAAGGCCGCTATTCCCAGAATCACTGCAACCACGAAGATCAAGGCCAGAGTGCTTCGCCACAGGCCAGGCACGGCCGGCGTCGGCAAAGTCGCCGCTGGTTCAGACGCTACAGCACGGACCGAATAGATGGCGCCAACTGCAAGAATCGAGCGCAGCGCCTGGAGCAGGGAATTTCGCGATACGGCCATCATTCAGCTCAATTTCCGGATGCGCTCAGTGGGACTTACGATATCCGTCAGTCGTATCGCAAACTTCTCGTCCAGTAGAACAACTTCGCCGTGCGCCACGAGGACGCCGTTCACGCGAACGTCGAGTGGTTCACCGGCTGCGCGCTCGAGTTCAACGACGCTTCCCTGGTTCAATTGCAGCAGATTCCTGATTGGCATTCGCGTATTGCCTATTTCGAGCGAAAGAGTTACAGGAACGTCGAGGACCATTTCCAACGTTGGCTTTTCCGCCTCGCTTTGCGCAACGGCGATTTCAGCGTCAGTCTCCTGCTCGACCGGCGGTTCACCGGTGGCTTCCGAGGCCTGCGCGTTGTCTTGTTCAGGACTGCTCATGCCCTATTCCTTCCCGTGCTATTGCATTACGAAACTTGTGAAATACAGCGCTTCGACTTTTTCCGGTTCGCCGCCCGCCTGTTTGACGACCTCTTTGACAGCCTCCAGAGCCGCACCGCGAAGCGATTCCTTGCCGTTTCTGTCCGCAAGCTCGGTTGCGGACTGACCACTGAACAGAAGCAGTAGATCGTTGCGTATGGCCGGGTCATTCGCTTTGACGAGTTCAATTGTTTCGAGGTCGTGACTCATCAACTGAACCGCGACCTGCAGGAAACGCACAACCTCTTTCGACTGAAAATTCACCACGAAGGGTGGTTCAAGGGCGAGGTAATGAGCCGGACCAATCGGCTCTTTTGTCTCTTCAGCGGTTTTGGTTTCATCATGCTTCGGTTTGAGAAACCACCAGGCGGCGCCGCCACCGCCAGCCAGAAGCACAACAGCCGCGATGATCAGCGGCAGCTTCGATTTCTTTTTCGGTTGTGCATCGGCTTCTTCAGCATTTGGCTTTTCGGCCATGACAATTACTCCTGGGTTTCGAGGGGTCCTACCCACCAGGAGCAATCTGCGTGCCAACGCAAATTGCGATGAATGTCACAATGCGCGAGGCGCGCAGATAATTCAGTGCCGGATTATTGGCACCAGCCGGTCAGATGTATGCGTCAACCAGTCCTGAAGGAATCGCCACTGGGCCAAGGGCAGACAACACGTCGGTCTCGGTTGCAATCACAGGTCCTGACGGTTCCTGGAACATTCTCGGCATCTCTCTTTGACCGTGACCCTGCGATACGCTGGCATCCGCAAGGGACATGCCAAGTCCATTGAACATTTCTCGAAGTCGCGGCAGGGCACTGTCGATCGCCGTCCTGGTATCTGCGTGCCCGGCAACGAAATGGATGCTCGCGTCGTTGGACCGCAATTCAATGCGAACTTCGATCGGCCCCAACTCTGCCGGTGTAAGGGAAATGCAGACCTTGTGCTGACCATGTTTCAGAGAGACGGCAATGCTCTCCACGAACTTGTCGCGCCACCGGGGCGACATGATTGGCTCCCGCAACTCTCGGACTGGTGCAGCCTCTGCAACGAGACTGTGACTGCCCTGCAGCCCCTTCGGGGCTATACCCTGCGGCAAGCCCGCGTTGGCCGTGTGCGCAAGCCTTGCGGATTCATTCTGTGATTGTGATCCATCCAGTATGGCAAGAAGCGAATGCAAGCCGCCTTTTGCGCTGTCTGCATGAGTCGACTGGGAGGGAACCGATTCCCCGACTGTGGAATCGACGTCGATCGGCGGATCGGCATTGTCCGGTGATAGCGGTGGGAGTCCCTGGTGCCTGTCCATCGACGTGCGCGGACGATTTTCGGAAATTCCATACGCATCGCAAACCTCTGACTTCTCGGGTTTGCGTGCACCATTAACCTCACCCTCACCTTCGCCCGGATTCGATGTGGTCCCTAATGCCGGCCCTGGCGAGCCCGAGGCCGCGATGGATGCTGCGGTGACGACCAGACAGCCGGTCGGCTGCCACGTGTCCTCCGGCGTTGCGTCCGACTTATCGACCCGCATCGGGTCATCCGATGCGTCTTCGGTCGCCGCCAGAGCCAAGTCCGGACTTGGTCGCATCGCGCAGCTCTCAGCCACGATTCCGAAGTCGTCTTCAGCTTCCGGTGAATTCGTGCCCGGTTGGGCTGAGGGCAAAGATGCTTCAGCACCAGCAGTCGGCACCGCTGTCATGCTAACTGCCATTTTTCAGTCTCTGGGTACGATTGGTAACAAGATCATCCGTTGCCTTTTGATCGCGCACAGCGTCGCGCTTGCGACTTTGCACGGCCCAACGGCTTGCCACTCTCTCGACCGATTTGCTGCGCCTCGCCGCTTCGCGCCATAGATGTTGCGCCTTGTCACGTTCTCCTGACGCACGTCGAATATTTTCGTTCTGCTGCGCGATGGCGGACTGCAGTCGCTCGACGAATTGCTGGTAGCCACGGCCCACTGCACCGTTTGTTCCTTCGCCAAAGCGTTTGACGAATTGCTCCCGGTAGGACTTGAGGTATCCGAGCAATTCGTCCAACCGTTGCCTTGCTGCATCAAGGGCCTGTTCCTTCTCGTGCAATGCGCGGCGATGCTCCTGCTCCTGACCTGCCAGTGCCTTGGTAACGGTCTGCATACGCTGGGTACGTCTCACGACTAGTCTCCATCCGTCTCGAGCAGTTTGCGCAGCGCCAGGCTACTCTCGCGTCTATTGGCAGCTATGCTGACGTCCTGTTGAAGAAAATGCTGGATACTCGGCCAGAGGCGCAAAGCTCTATCAAGGCGCGCGTCGACGCCTTCCTTATAAGCACCGATTGCCACCAGGTCCTGGTGGTGTCTGTGTGTCGCTATTAGCTGGCGCAACTCTCGGGCCAGTTGCAGTTGTTCATTTGGAACGATTTCCGTCATGACCCGGCTTATTGATGCTTCGATGTCAATGGCCGGAAAGTGACCGCTATCTGCCAGACTTCTGGACAGTACGATATGACCGTCGAGAATTGCCCGCGCTGCGTCTGCAATTGGATCCTGCAGGTCGTCACCTTCGGTAAGCACTGTATAAAATGCCGTGATGGAACCATCTCCGCCCGCACCGAGGCCCGCGCGTTCGACCAGTTGCGGCAGGCGTGCGAATACGGACGGCGGATATCCTTTGGTCGCCGGCGCTTCACCGATTGCGAGTCCAATTTCGCGCTGCGCCTGGGCGAAGCGGGTCAAGGAATCCATCAGGAGCAACACATGCTTACCGCGAGATCGGAAATACTCCGCATAGCACGTAGCCAGCCAGGCGCCATGCAAACGCATAAGCGGCGATTGGTCTGCTGGAGTTGCAACCACAATCGCACGTTTCCTGTCTTCGGGCCCCAGGATGTTATCGACAAATTCCTTGACCTCGCGGCCACGCTCGCCAATCAGGCCGACAACGATGACGTCGGCACTTGTATAACGGGACATCATTCCAAGTAGGACGCTCTTGCCGACACCGCTTCCGGCAAAAAGGCCCAGGCGTTGTCCTTTGCCTACGGTGAGCAGGGAATTGATGGCACGGACACCGACGTCGAGTGGCTCATTAATCGGCGAGCGCAACAATGGATTGATGCTGGAGCCGAATATCGAAGCTGTTTCGGCACATGCCAGCGCACCGCGGCCATCGAGCGGCTCGCCATTGCCGCCGACGATTCGGCCGAGCAGACCCTCGCCAACGAGCGCATGCTGCACGCTCTTTGCCGGCACGACGCGGGCGCCCAGTTGCAATCCCCGAGCGTCGCCGATCGGCATCAGGTAGGTGGTGTCACTGGAAAATCCGACAATTTCCGCGTCGATCTGCTGCCCATCGCTCGCAATAACCTTACAGCCGTCACCGACAGCGCCGCCACAACCTGCGGCCTGCAGCGTGAGTCCAACGAGACGCGTCAGCTTGCCCTGGATGGGCGGCAAATCGAGGTTTGCGCATCTTTCCAGCGATGTGTCGACAACCCTCCCGAGGCGTGCAACAGCCAGTTCGATGGCCGCGCTCATCGATCCGGTGCTCCGTCGCGCAGATCGGATCTGTCATCGCCCAATATGCTTGCGATCGCGTCATTGATGCGGCTCTCCAGGCGTGCGTCGATAGTGGAAAATCCACTAGTGACAACACAGCCTCCGCGACTGCTGAGCGGGTCCTCGACAATACGCCAAGCGGCACCCGACTCGGCCTCGCGCAAAGCGCCGCGAACGGCGCTGGCATCCTGTGGGTGCATCTTGATAGTCACGACATCGCCGGCGCCAGACAATCGTCCCACGCAGTCTCGAATCACGGAGATCAGTTGCAGCGGTTCCGCGGTCAGCTCGCGGCGGGCCAAATGGCTGCCGAGCAGCAAAGCGATGCGCACCAGGTTCTTGCCAATCTGGGCCTCCAGCATTTGCAACGGGTCAGCGATCATCGCAAGGAGCTTGTTCAATTGTTCGCGTTGCGATACCAGGTCCTGGGTTATGCTGACAACTTCGGCCCGACCAGCCGACTTTCCCGCCTCAAAGCCCTCTTCGAACAGCTGTTGCTCACGCATCGTACTGCTGCGGAGTTTCGGCAGGAGTTGCTTCGGAACCTTGTCCGTCGAAATATCTGGGGGCGACCAGCTCTTTGCCTCTGGTACTGAAATGCTGCTATTCATTCTCGTTCACCCATGTCTTGACTACCTGGGCAACGCGTTTTGGGTCCTGCCCCACCGCTGTTTTCGCTTCAGCGACCTGTTGATCGTAGGCCAATGCCGGGGTTGGCTGGCTCGCCATGGCGCCACCAGTTGCGCTGGCGCCTACCAATTCAGCGTTGGTTGCGCCACCCGAGCCGGCTGTGGCCAGCGCTGGAGGTGGCGCAAACACGGCGCGCAGCATCGGCCGGATCACGGCAAACATCAGCACCAGAGCGAGCACAACACCGAGCACAAGCTTGGCGATTTCCAGAATCCATGGTTGCTTCCAGATCGGCAGTGCTTCTATGGCGTCATCGAGTGCGGGCAGCGGTTCGCCACTGAAAGGTGCATTGATCACGCTTACGCTGTCGCCTCGTTGAGCGTCGAACCCGACTGCATCTCGTACCAAAGCAGTGAGCCGATCCAGCTCCTCGGGCGGCAGTGTCTCCTCGGTGATCTTTCCTTCGGAATCCGCTTTGCGAATGTTATCGACGAGGACGGCGACGCTGAGGCGCCGCAGTTTCCCTGCCGGATTGCGTGTATAGGCGAGTGTTCGATCTATTTCGTAGTTTCTTGTCGACTCGCGTGACTGGGAACCGTTCGCGCCGGGACTGGTGGCTGTCGTCGCTGCTTCAGATCCGGGCGGCAGGGCTACGCCGCTTTCGGGTGGCTGGTTTGTCAGCGATCCTGGCACTCCTCCGGCATCCGCGCCCGTGTTCGAGGACTGCTCGGAGAGTTGCTCGCTACGAACCACCTGGCTTTGCGGACCATATTGCTCGCGGGCCTCCTCCGTGCTGGTCATGTCAAGCTGGGCAACGACCTGCGCGCGTACCCGACCGGCTCCCACAATTGGCGCCAGCAAGTCCTCGATTCGCTTGGCATATTGCTCTTCCATGCGGCGGGCGAACTCGAATTGCTGATCGCGCAGGGCGAATTCGTCTTTCGAATCCGGTACCGACAGCAGCCGACCGCTTTGGTCGATCACCGAGACCGATTCGGGACTCAGATCGGGGATGCTGGATGCAACCAGATTCACGATGGCCAACACCTGATCCGAGCTCAGTCCGCGGCCTGGACGTACCTGTACGACGACCGAAGCACGCGGTGACTGGCGCCCCCGGACGAAGCTTGTGCTGGCGGGAATGGCAAGATGCACCCGGGCAGCCGAGATGGCCTGCAGACTGGCTATCGTTCTGCCGAGCTCCGTCTCAAGCGCCGACTGATATCTCGCGTTGTCGAGCAGCTGGCTGCTGCCAAATCCGGTATCTCCAGCCATTGCGGCCACTGCATTGCCGCTTGCTATCGTACCGCGCGCTGCAAGTTTGAGCCGCGCCTCATCAAGTTGAGCTGCGGGCACGGAAATGCCCTTGCTGCCAGGCTCGAGTCGGTAACGTATGCCTGATGCCTCCAGGCTTTGCGTGACGGTCGCAAGATCGCTGTCCGCCAGATCTGTGTAGAGCAGACTGTACGACGGTCCCCTCAGCCACAGCACAATGCCGACGCCAGCGGCCGCTGCGGCCGCAATACCAAAAAGCAGCAAGAGCGGCTTGAGAGTTACGAGCACGCGATAGGGTGTGTATGGATTCGGCATGGTTTCTGGCATGGATTGACTACAGCGGCATGTTCATGATTTCTTGATAGGCGTTGATGAATCTGTTGCGCACCTCCGCGACTGCACGGAATGAGATGGACGCCTTTTGCATTTCCACCATGACCGCTGGCAGGTCGACTCCCGGGACGCCCTTCTCAAATGCAGTGGCCAACTTGCCGGCTGAGTCCTGGGCGCGATTAACCGCGTCGATGCCCTGTCGAAGCAACGCACCAAATTCGTTTGCTGCACTTCCTTGAGGGGCGGCATGTGGGCGTACGGCTGGCGCAGCAGGCCCATTTGCGCCAATCGTGGATTGCAGCGCACGTATGCTGGATAGGACCCTGTCGATTTCGACGCTGCTCATGTTCACTCACGCGCAATCATGCCAGTGGCACTTCAAGGCCTTCCGTTCGCAGTCGGGCGATCTTGTAGCGCAGGGTTCTCGGACTGATGCCGAGCTGCTCCGCTACCCGCCGTCGATCTCCATTGGCGGAGCGTAACGTGGCCAGGATGAGGTTGTTTTCTGTTTCGCGCAGCGATGTATTCAATGATGCTGCGCCACTGAAGCTTGCAGAACCGGCTGGCTCGTTTGCATCCAGTCTTATGTGGTGTTGCTGGATATTCGCGCCGTCCGCCAATATCGCAGCGCGTTGCAGTACGTTGTCCAGCTCACGCACGTTGCCCCGCCATTGCGCTCGCAACAGCTCAAGGGCAGCGTCGGGCTCGATGGCCGGAACACGACCGATATCGGCGCAACTACGATGCAAAAGGCGCATTGCAAGTGGCAGAATGTCTTCGCGCCGCTCCCGCAACGGGACGACTTTGAGCGGAAAAACATTCAGGCGATAAAACAGATCTTCGCGAAAGTGTCCTGCGCGCACTTCTTCCTGCAGATTCCGGTTGCTTGTCGCCAGCACGCGAACATCGAGGCAGAATGAGGTCGCGGCGCCCAGTCGCTCGACTTCGCGCTCCTGCAGCACACGCAACAGTTTGGCCTGCAGACCCAAGGGCATTTCACTTACTTCGTCGAGCAATAAGGTACCGCTTTGGGCCTGCTCGAATTTCCCCTGATGACTTGCGGACGCACCGGTAAACGCGCCTTTTTCGTAGCCGAACAAGAGCGCCTCCAGCATGTTTTCCGGAATTGCTGCACAGTTGATCGCCACGAAAGGTCCGGTACGTCGCGATGAATTCTCGTGAATGTATCTCGCAACGATCTCTTTTCCGGTTCCAGACTCACCGGTGATCAGCACAGTGCAGTCCGTGGCCGCGACGCGTCGGGCCATCTCAAAGAGACGCTGCGAAGGCGCCGACGCCATGACCGGGGTCAGTGTCGAGAGACGTTCAGCTTGTTTCATCGCCCCATACCGGGTTGAGATTCTCCAGGGCAATGCATTGCAAGATACGTGCCGGGACTTGCTACCCAGTTCATGTGAAACGGCCACGCCAATTCGTCAATTAGGTGACGCATCAATTGCCCGTCTCGCACAACACAGAGCCCATGCCGAACTTTCTGAGCTTCTCGACTAGCGTTGTCCGACGCAAACCAAGGGTCCGAGCTGCTTCAGCAACGGTTCCTTCTGCCCGGTCCAAAGCTTGCCGGATCAACTCGCGTTCAATGTCGTGAAGGTGCTGCCGCAGGTCCAGCCCGGCCTGCGGCAACACGGCTGGGTCTCTCGTCACATCCAGCGCTTGCTCGGTTTCGACAAGTGCGGACTGAGTCCCTATGGGCAGGTTTGTGCCGTGGTCACCAATGCTGAACAGCCCCGCCACTGCCGCCCGCTCTTCAGCCTGCGTCGTGGACACATAGCGCTGCGGAAGATCGCTGCCGCCTACCACAGAGCCAGCGCAAACGATCGCCAGGCGCTCGACCAGATTCTCGAGTTCGCGTACGTTCCCTGGCCAGGAGTATTCCCTTAGCCGCTGAATCGCCGCGGGGGCAAAATCGAGTACCGTGCCGTCCTGTCGAGCGAACTTGCGCGAAAATTGCGCCAGCAACTCAGGAATATCGTCCTGCCTCTCGCGCAGCGCGGGCATTTCTATTGGAAATACATTCAAGCGATAGAAAAGGTCGCCGCGAAAACTGCCGTTCTCAATGGCGCTCTCGAGGTCGCGATGGGTCGCAGCGATAATACGCACATCGGCGCGAATGGGATCGGCGCTGCCGACTTTTTCGAACGTACGCTCCTGGAGAACGCGAAGAAGCTTTACTTGCATGCCTGGGCTCATATCGCCAATCTCGTCGAGGAACAGAGTGCCACCCTGGGCCAGCTCAAACCGACCGCGGCGCGATACGATAGCGCCAGTGAACGCGCCTTTTTCGTGACCGAACAGTTCGCTTTCGAGCAAATCAGCTGGAATCGCTCCGCAATTGACAGCCACGAATGGGCGGGCGGCGCGGGGGCTTTGATTGTGGATCGCACGCGCCGCTACCTCCTTTCCGGTACCTGACTCGCCCAACAGAAGCACCGTGGATTCGAACGGAGCGACCTGACCTATCTGGCGACGAAGGCGGCGCACCGCATCGGAAGTTCCCGTAGGGAGAAGCCGCTCGTCATCGATATCCGATGAGGGCTGGTTCAATGCTCTGCGAAATTCCCTGAATCCGTCACGACGGGTTTCGGTCGCTTCTGAGGTAATCATTGGCATTCATCGTCCTAAGCCTTGACGACAATGATTATCTTGATCAGCGCGCGTCAATGATGTGACACAACTGCCCGAGTGGCAGAGGTTTGCCGCGCGGCTATCACAATTTTATTTCAGGATTTGTCTCAAGGGTTTCGCCGTGTGTTTCTTGAGCCGGCAACGAGTCGACGATGATTCCGAAACACGATCTTTTCGATAAGGTCATTTACCGCTTCGGGATTTCCCTGAAGTTGCATGCTGATCTCACCACTCGAATCGACTGAGTCAACGGTACCCACAAGTGACAGGGGCTGTATAAGGCATTCCCTTAGAAAAATGTCGAGCTGGGCCACATCGCCGACTCTGGTCTGCAGATCCGGCTGGCTCCAGCATGCCGCCACGGTATTGAAGCGTACGGGCACAGCCGCCGGTCTTGGAGCGTAAGCGGCAAGGAGCTGTCCCAGCAGGTCCAGCGCCAGGTTCAGTTTCGTCTCGATACGCAGCAGGTCACCGGCAACCTTGGAGGTTTCTTCGGATTTTTCCATCTGCCCGTGCTCGTCGATGGTCGATGAGACCTGCAACAGGCGAACGTTTCGTTCGGCGAGGGCGAGCATTTCACTTCGTGCTGGTGCTCCGGCCAATACCCGGGCGCGTGCCGGTACGATGTCCGTGTAAGCCAACTCGTCGCAAAGGACAACGGTGTCTGCGCCGTCAAACATTGCTGATCCCGGGTCGTTGCACAGGTGTCACGAACTCAGCGAGCGGTGTTTTGCACTGGGGCCGAGTCACGGGGCAACGCGATCCAGGCCGCCCGGATCTCCTGTAGCAGGGCAATCGATTCGGCGAGGAGTTCCTGCCGGTTCTCGGCGCTGCCCCGTAACAGTTGGCGCTGTACGTAGCCGTATAACTGGTCGAGATTTTGCGACAGCGCGCCACCCGCATCGTGATTCAAGGACGCCTTGAGCTCGTCAAGAATCGCAATTACGCGGTGCACCAGGCGGGCCTTGTCGGCAACCTGACCGCGCTCTATCGCCCCACGAGCCGCTGCGATGCGCTCCAGGGCGCCATCGAGTAACATCAATATCAGCTGCTGCGGATCCGCCGCGGCAACGCCACCATGCGCTGCGACCGACTGGTAGAACTCCACGCGCGAGGATTTCGAGTGAGGCAACATATGCGCCTTTAACGGCGCGTAGACAACCTACTTGAGAAAGTCCCGGATCTGGGAGCTAGTTCCTGGTCGTCGGCAATGACGCGAGTTGCTGGGTCAGAAAGGCCGACGTCGACTGCAGACCTGCCAACAGCGTATCCAATGCGGTAAATTGCGCGCGATACGTCGTCTCGACCGCCTGCATCCGCCTGTCCAATTGCTCGTAAGCCGCATCGAGCCGCCTTTGTTTGCTCTGGAGCGCCTTGGTCCGTACGTCGATTGGCGCGTCACTTCCCAGGATGGCATCGAGTTGCGTCAACATTTGAGCGCCGATACCGTTTTCGCCGGCGAACAAGGCGGCTACGGAGTCAAAGCCGGCGTCGACTGCGGACTGCAATTTGGCGTCGTCGACCGCAATACTACCGTCAGCGTTCGTTGTTATGCCGATTGCCGACAACGAGCTCAAAGCCTGCGGGTTCGTCGACAGCTCGCTGGTCATTGTGCGGCGCAACTGCAATTCCAGGCCACGAAGCATGGAGTCGCCGAGTAACGGCCCCGCAGCCTTGGTGTCAGGGTCGAAACTTCGTAGCTGCGCGCTGGTCAGAAACACCGCGCTAAGCGTCGTCGCGAAGTTCTTTATTTGATCGACGACGGCTTTTTTGTCGGCTGCGATGTCAAGGGCATATGTGGTGCCCGGATCAGCGTTGGTCAGGTTGATCGTTACGCCATCGATGACGTCGTCCAGTGCATTGCCGCTGCTTTGTACATCGAATCCATCGACTTTGAGCAATGCGTCCTGGGCACCCTGGATTTCCGTCAGTGACTGGCCACCAGGCGGGTTGTGCTCGAGGGCGGCAAGGCCACCGTCGCCGCCCGATGGCACTATTGAAATCGTGTTCGCCGCGCCGGTAACCGTTGATGTGAATATCAGACGGGCGCCCGCCGTAGTGTTCACGATCGTCGCGGCGATGCCCGGATTGTCTGTTGCGGAATTGATGGCGTCGCGTATGCCCTGCAGCGTCGAGTTGCCCTGGTCAATAGTCACTTGAAAGGTTTTACTCCCCAGCGACAATTGCAGGTTTCCCGTGCCTACGACGGCCGGGGCACCGCCAGCAAATGAACCACTGGCGAGCTTCTGTGCGGCCGCGATTTGCGTGACTTCGATTGCATAGCTGCCCGCGCTGACCGTCGGCGCGGCAATGGCGGTAAATATGTTCTCGTTGCCGCTCACAGCCGTAAAGGGCGTGAAGTTTTCGATCGAGTCGAATTTCTTGGCAATTGACTGGAGTGCGCCCAAAACGCCTTTCAGCTTGCCCAGGGCAGAAATGGTTGCCTCTGCATCCGCCTTTTGCTGATCGAGGCGCGTTGCCACAGGCGCACGCTCGGCGGCAACCAGCTGCTCCACAATTGCGTTGACATCAAGTCCCGAAGTTATGCCCGGAGAGCGGATCATCGTCTCAGGCCGTCGTATCGAGAATGAGCGCGGCCGACTGATCGGTCATTTCGGTCAAGTGCGCAGCGATGCGCAATGCTTCTTCACTCGGTATCTGCCGGATGAGCTCGCCGGTACTGGTATCACGTACGCTAACAACGACATGGCCCGAGGTCTTGTCGATGCTGAATTGCACGGCATGGCCGCGGCTCGCCAACTCTTCCTGCAACTTTCGCGCGGCCTCTGCGACGGAGCGTCGGTCGTCTGCTGGCCGCTCAACGGCCGAAATGCCCGTACGGGCGTCCTGCGCGGGCTTCTCGCCTGCACTCCTGGTAGCGTCACTGACCGTCAGCTGGCGGGCATTGCCGGCCAGCTCCACTGGTGTAGCCATTGACCTCTCCACCCGGAAGGACGGCCGCCCGATGCGGCCGTCCTCCACTCATTGGCTGCTAAACGCTTAACGCAAGAGCGTCAACACGTTCTGCGGCACTGCATTGGCCTGGGCCAGAATGGCCGTTCCCGCCTGCTGCAGAATCTGCGCCCGCGTGAGGGCAGCGGTTTCTGCCGCGAAATCCGCATCGAGGATGCGGCTACGCGAAGCGCTCAGGTTCTCGACAGCCGTATTGAGGTTGGCGATTACCGAAGTGAAACGGTTCTGGATGGCACCGAGTTCCGCGCGACCGGTATTGACGTCGTTAAGGGCTGCATCCATTGCCTTGATGGCTGTGTCCGCCCCCTGCTGGGAGGTTAGTGCCAGCGTGGCAAAACCGGTCACAGCGGCCGCGTTTGTCGTTGCCGCGGTCAGACCGGTATTGGCGGTCGTGGCGGCACCCGAAAGGGCGATGTCGATGTCACCGGTGCCGACGAGGTCAATGCCCGTGCCTGCGGTGTTCAGGTAGCCAATGACGCCCGTCTGGTTGGACACGTCATTGATCGCTGCCAGCAGGCTTTGTGCACGCTCTGCGTCGGTAGTGTCTCCGGAAATCGCAGCAAGATCTACGCCATTGATTGTGACGTCGCCAGCGGCGAGATCGTCGAACGCAGTCGCAGCAGCGCCTGAGACGGTCGCTTCATCGCGCGTGCCGAGCGAGGCCACATTGGCGTTGACCGACGCGGACACTGCGATTGTTTCGCCGGCATTCGCGCCGACCTGAAACACCTGCGTGGCAAACGTACCGTCCAGCAGCTTGACGCCGTTGAACGAAGTCTGGTCGGCAACGCGCTGGATTTCTTTCGACAGCTGCTGGGCTTCCGCATCCAGAGCTGCGCGATCCGACGCGCTATTGGTAGCGTTACGCGACTGCACGGCCAGTTCACGAATGCGCTGCAGGTTGTTGGTGATTTCCTGCAAGGCACCTTCCGCCGTCTGGGCAAGGGAGATACCGTCGCTGGAGTTTCGCACGGCCTGATTCAGGCCGCGGATCTGGGTGCTGAACCGCTCGGAAATGGCGAGACCGGCGGCATCGTCTTTTGCGCTGTTGATGCGCAAACCCGATGACAACCGCTGCAACGCCGTTGCGAGCTGGCTACCGGACATCGTCAGATTGCGCTGGGCATTCAACGACATCACGTTAGTGTTGATGACTTGGGGCATGGAGCGTCTCCTCACAAACTTTTGATGGCTTGCTCCGGAACCGCCCGGAGCCATACTTGAAGCGTCTCGGCAAGCATCCTCGACGACTTCGATGACTGTATCGGTGCATCCCTGAGCCGACTTGAACCGTTCGGCCGTCGACGACTCAAATTGCGGGCCTCGTCACGAACGATGTTTCAAAGGTTTCAGAGATAGTTGAAAAGCGATAACTGTGTCATTCGCGTATAGGACTGCTGTGCGGCCTGCAGCGTAAGTAATTGCTGATTCATGTGGCTTACCGCTGCCGCATAGTCCAGGTCCCTTATCCGGGACAGGCCTTGCTCCAGATCGACGCCCCGCTGCGCCTGGGAGTCTTCCGCAAGCTGGGCCGCGGAAAGTCGAACACCGACTTCTGCTCGAACTGTCAATGTGTTGTCTACAAGTTCGTCGAGCTGGGCAATTGAGCGGGTAATAGCCGTTGTCGCGCGGGCCAGCGCAGCCGAATCCGGCAATGGATCCTCGAGCGCTGTCGCGAGATCGTCCAGGGCGACAAATGCGCTGACCGATCCTGCACCGGCGATCTCGAAACTGTCGCCGGCTGCCGGCTGTCCGTTGATCTCGATCTCGGCTCCATCGAAGCCTATCGCCGAGCCGGGAGTGTAGGAGCCGCTCGCTACGATCGTACCGGCTGCATCACTTACCTGCCACGAATCGGCCGCGACAAAATCGATTTGATAATCGCTTCCCGTCCATGTTGCCGGGTCGATCACCGCACCCGCGCTGGCGTAGCCAGTGCCGTTGTTCGTCGGCGCCGCACTGACTGAGAAGTTGCCATTGCCGGCAGGGATCTGCTCGAAAACGCGAGCGCCGCTATGTCCATCTGACACGGAGCGTTCGGCAGAAATTTGAACGGTGCGCGATGAGTCGGCGCCACTATAGATGACCGAACCGTTGACATCGGCAAATGGTTGCGTCAACGACGCCAGCCCCGCAAATAGATATTCTCCGGCAGGATCTCTGCGATTGGCGACGGCCATCAGTTCGTTGCGGATGCCTCGAATTTCGGTGGCAAGCATCTGCCTGGAGCGGGAATCGAGGACCGAGTTGTTGCCCTGAACGGCAAGCTCGCGGGCGCGCTGCACAAGACTGCCGATATCCGCGAGCGCTGCCTCTTCGTAGCTAAGCCGGATACTGACCAGATTGGCGTTGCGCCGATACTGGTCCTGAGCCGACAGTTCGCGTTCGATGCCCGCCGCCTGTACGGCCGCAACGGGATCGTCCGCAGGCGAGGAGAATCGCAATCCTGTTGCGATTTGATTCTGGGTCTGTGCCAGACGGGCCTGTTGGCGATTCATGGCCTCGATTGCGGACTCGTGGAATGCCCGGGTGGAAATACGCACTGTCTATCTCCTCGTCGCCGCCAGTAGCGATTCGAACAACGTATCGGCAACCCGGATGACCTGCGCAGCCGCCTGATAAGCTTGTTGCATGCGCAGCATGTTGGCGGCTTCTTCATCGAGATTGACGCCGGAAACCGCATCGCGTGCCCCCATGTCTTCATCGAAGAGCAGCTGCTGTGCATCGTGCGCGGCCTGGTATCGTCGAGTGTCCGAAGCCAAGCGACTGACGAAACTGTCGATTGCACCAACAGCGGATATCCTCCCGCCGTTCAGTACCGGCTCGTCGATACTGCTTGCCATCAGGGCCGCGTTACTGTTGTCGCCGACCGCACCTGCGTTGCGGCGAACTGTGAAACTGTCCCCCGCTATGGGGGCGCCATTGATCTCGAGCGTCCAACCGTTGACCTGAATGGGTTGCCCTGGCGTGTATGCAAAACTGCCCGATCCGTTGATGGAGTAGCTCGTGCCGTCAATGAAAGCAATGGCGACATCCGTAAGCAATGCCGGATTGGCCGGATCCGTCACCGACGGAACGCCGGCCGTGGCGGCGCCACTGTTACCGGGTCCCGAATCCGCCCGCAACGCGGATGCGGCTGCGAGTTGCCTGCCGCTCGACAATCCCACGCCTAGCTGCGAAATGACCCCATCATAGGGCCTGACGAGAAACTGATCGCCTGCAACCGGAGCGCCGCTCACGAGCATTGACAGTCCCGCACCCAGCAGCGGATCCGCAGCCGTTCCGCTGCCAGTCAGGGGCGTAGTGGTACCATCCGGCCATCGGCGCAACGACCAGCTGCTACCGTCGAATTCGAGACGGAAATCACTGGCCTCCAACTGACCGATATCAACCCGATCGACGGTCACGCTCGCAGTGCCGGCGTTGGCGGACCCTGACAGCGCTCTGGCCGAGCTGATGTTGAAGAGCGATTGACCCAGATTACCGTCAAGATCGAGACCGCGTTGCTGTACGGAATTGACCGACTGTGTGATCGTAAAAGCCACGCGTCCCAGTTCGGTTCGTACGTCGTCCAGCATGCCCTGTTGAAACTCAAGCATGCCGCCCAGAGAACCACCTTCTACAAAGTCGGTGATATCAACGTCAGTGGCACCCATACTAAGGCGGCTTCGCGATGGGTCGAAGTTGTCCGCCGTGACAACCATTTCATTGACCGAGGTATTTAGCACCAGTGGCTGACCATTGGCGATGAAAACACTGACACTATTGCCGTCCTGGACCACCGTACTGATGGCAATATGCTTTGCCAGTTCGTCCAGTTTTCGGTCCCGTTCGTCTAGCAAGTCGTTCGGCGGCTGCCCGGCCTGGGCGCCGGAGGAAACAATCTTCGAATTCAGCGTTGCGATACTGCGCGCAAGAGTATTGATTTCGTTGACGTCAGCGTTGATGGTTACACCAGAGCTCCGGTCCAGGTCTTCGATTCGCCGGTCGAAACTCTTCAAGCGGTCGATCATCGATGCAGCTTCGCCCAACATCGCAGCGCGCGCGGCCTCAGATGTTGGTTGCGCCGCAAGTTCCCGCGTCGCGTTCGTGAATCGCTGGATGGCAGCAGACAGCCCGGAGCTCGAGTCGCCCAGCAGATTGCTCAACTGCTCGGCGCGTGCCGCCAACGTATCAAGTTCGCTGAGGTCGGTTCCCGATGTCCGGGCTTGCTGCACCAGATATTCACTGGTCAAGCGGCGCACGGTACTCACCTCAACCCCGGCACCGATAAAACCGTTTCCGGCTGGGAATGCGGGGCGGGTTGCGAATTCCACCCGCTGGCGCGAATAGCCGGGAGTGTTCGCATTGGCGATGTTATGGCTCGTCGTATCCAGGGCCCGCTGGAATGCCAGCAAGCCGGAAAGACCAGTTCTGAGAATATCCGGCACAATGGCTCCCGGGAGGTTAGCCGACTTCTGTCGAAGACGTTAACGGCGTCGCAGTTCGCAACTTTAGATCGGTGTTTGCGAGCAATGCGTCAACCGTTGCGGCCACGCGTGAGAGCTTGCCCGCATAATTTGGGTCGGTGGCATAGCCCCCGGCCTGCAAGGCTCGAGCAAACGCGTGAGTATCATCCGCGGTACCGAGTGCTTCGCGGTAGCGCTTACTGCCGGTCAGCAAGTGCACATAATCGGCGATGCTTCTCTCCAAAGACGGATAAGAGCGAAATTCCTGAATTTTCTGCACGTCCTTACCGTTGACGTGTTCGACAGTCGCTGCCCTTGCCGCCTCGCCGTTCCATCCCTTGCCTGTCTTGATTCCAAACAGATTGTTGCTGCTGGTGCCATTGGCCGCCATTGGCATCGAGCGTCCCCATCCTGTTTCCAATGCGGCATGGGCTATGACGGATCGCACATCCGAGCCGAGCGCTTTCGCGGCCTGTTTGGCCGCTGGAAGAATTCGCGCGACGAAATCCTGCCGATAGTCGCCACTGTTGCCGCCCTGCACGGCCATTGCGGCTGCTATTGGGGAGCGAATCGCCGCTTGCGCTGACGGCACCGTGGCGTGATCTTGCGTCGCCCCGGTCTGAAGGTTCGTATCGAGTTGGCGTATCAGTATTTCTGCGATTCCCAGGCCACCGCGGCGGGACATGCTCCTGGCGATTTGCTCATCGAACATATCCCGATATAGATCGCCCCCGGAACTGTCGAAATTGGGATCTCCGAAGCTGGCCTCGCGCATCGATCTGAGCATCATGTTGACGAACAGGCTTTCGAATTCACGTGCTGCCTGCTTGAGATCCGAGGTTCGATTGGGCGGCAGCGTCTCGACTGGTTTTGCATTCGTCGTTACCGGAATGCCTGGCGTGGCCAAGGAGATTGCTGGCGGTGCGCTCATATCACAACCAACTCCGCGCGTAGAGCGCCGGCTTGCTTGAGTGCCTCGAGAATAGCGACGAGATCACCGGGTGCTGCGCCAACCTGGTTCACGGCGCGTACGATCTCGTCAAGATTCACGCCCTTTTCGAGGAGAAACATGCGCGCCTCCGGTTGCGTCACGTCCACGCTCGATGCCCGAGCGGCGACCGTGTCGCCCTGGGCGAGTGCATTAGGCTGGGACACCTCCACTCGCTCTGTAATAGTGACAGCGAGCGAGCCATGAGTGACCGCAGCTGGTTGCACGCGCACATTGGATCCGATTACGATGGTTCCAGTCCTGGAGTTCACGATGACCCGCGCCGGTGCATCGTCGGGCTCGATTTCGAGTGCCTCGAGCGCGGCGAGAAATGCGACACGTTGTGCAGGCACCACCGGTGCCTCAACGCTGATCGACACCGCGTCCAAAGCCTGCGCCGTCGCTTCCCCAAACGTGGAATTGATCTTGTCCACCAAACGTGAAGCTGTCGCAAAGTCAGCCGTATTGAGGTTCAACGTGACATTCGGCAGTGTCGAAATCGACATCGGTACTTCGCGTTCTACGGTGGCGCCGTCGGGAATGCGCCCGCCACTTGGCACATTGACGGCGATACGCGAGCCATCCTTGCCGGACACGCCGAAGCCGCCGACAAGCAGGCTTCCCTGAGCCATCGCGTATACCTCGCCATCCAGGCCTTTCAATGGCGTCATCAACAGACTGCCTCCGAGCAAGCTGCCGGCATTTCCGATTGATGACACGGTAACATCGATGGTTTGTCCTACTTTGGCAAACGCGGGAAGCTCTGCGTGGACAGTGACGGCGGCGACATTCTTGAGCTGAGGATTGACGTTTGGCGGAATTGTCACTCCGAAGCGCGTCAACATGTTCTTGATGCTTTGTACGGTGAAAGGTGCCTGGCTGGTCTGATCGCCCGTTCCATCGAGTCCCACCACCAGACCATACCCCACGAGTTGATTTCCGCGCACTCCAGCTACCGACGCCAGATCCTTTACGCGATCTGCGAATGCAAATGGGGCGCCAGCGACACAGACAAATGCGAAGATTACACGTAGCAAGTCGCCATGAAATTTCGGATGTATCACCTTCACTCCTAGAATGGCGTCAACGGCGAATTGAAGAATCGTGCCAGCCAGCTAGGCGCATTGGCGCTTGCAATTGCACCACGGCCCCCGTATCCAATGCGGGCGCTTGCCACCTTGTAGGAAGGTACGCTGTTATCCGGTTCGATATCGTATGGGCGAATCACGCCCTGCAATCGAACGAATTCGCGCCCCTGATTGAGCGCCAGCCATTTTTGGCCACGGATCAGCAGATTGCCGTTGGATAGGCGGCGAACTACCGTAACGGTGACGTCACCGTCCAGCCTGTTGCTCTGCGTGCTGCTGCCTTTGCCGGCAAAGTCGCTGCTGTGCCCGAGGTTGGCATCCAGAATCGGAGTGCCGTTGACGGTGACCGGCCGACCGGCCAGTTCCATACCAGGCAAGTCGATATTGGTGGACTTTTCAGTCGAAGTTTCCGCGCTCTTACTGGCGTTGGTGCGCTCCTGCAGTCGCACGGTCAGAATATCGCCGACGCGCCGCGCGGTCATGTTTTCGAACAGTTGCTGGTCCATCCCAGCGCGATAAATCGTACCGGCGGCCGCGGCCGGCGTCTCAATCGGCTCGACCCAATCCGGGTCGTCGGGTTCTGGTGCACGCCCCAGACTGCATGAAGCGAGCAACAGCGTGATGCTGGTTGCAGCGAACAGCTGCAGCAGCAGGCTCAAGTGATCTCTATCGTGCACTGTCGTTCTCTCACAGCCTGTTGGTCAGGTACTCGAGCATCTGGTCCGTCGTTGAGATCGCCTTTGAGTTCATCTCGTAGGCTCTTTGCGTCTCGATCATTGCGACGAGCTCCTCGACCACATTGACATTGGAAGCCTCGAGCGCGCCCTGGACGACTGTGCCGAGACCGTTCAGTCCCGGAGTGCTTGCCTGTGCTGTTCCGCTTGCCGCTGATTCCATCAGCAGGTTCTCGCCTCGCGGTTGCAATCCAGCCGGGTTGATGAAATCGACGAGCTGCAGCTGGCCCACCTGTACCGGTGCTGCCTGGCCGGCGATCTGCGCGCTTACAACGCCATCTGTCGAGATGCTCACGCTCTGCGCGCCGTCAGGAATACTTATGCCCGGCTGAACGATGTAGCCGCTCGCGGTCACCAGCTGACCCTGCGAGTTGATTTGCAACGAGCCATCACGCGTATAGGCCGACGTTCCATCCGGGAGCTGGATCTGCAAAAAGCCACGACCGTTGATAGCGACGTCCAATGCGTTGCCGGTTGTCGTCAGCCCGCCCTGGGTGTACGACTTTTCCGTCGCGACGACCCTCGCGCCGGTGCCCAATGACAGACCTGTCGGCGCCTGGGTATCTTGCGATGTCGCAGCACCAACCTGCCGAACGTTTTGATAAAGGAGATCCTCGAATACTGCGCGACCCTTTTTGAAGCCATTGGTATTGACGTTGGCTAGATTGTGTGCGGTGACACTCATGCGCGTTTGCTGCGCATCGAGTCCGGTCTTGGCTGCCCATAATGCTGTATTCATTGAAAGATCCTCATAGTACCGGTCTAACCCATTTGCAGCAGACGTGCGCTGCTGGTTGCATTTTCTTCCGCGTTGCGAATCATTCGAACCTGCAAATCGTAGCGTCTCGAAATTTCTATCATGTCAACCAAAGCCTGGGCGGTGTTGACGTTGCTCGTCTCGAGGGCACCGCTGCTGACAGCGACGCTCGCACTGGCCTCGGCGGTCGAGCCATCACGCATTCGAAACAGCCCGTCGGCGCCGCGTTGCAGTGTGTCTGGCGGCGGATCGACCAACTTGATGCGGGCAACTGGCGCAGCGCTTTGCGGTGACTGCCCCAGTGCGACCGCCGAAATGGTTCCGTCACGACCAATGAGCAGTGAACTTGACGGCGGGATGGTGATCGGCCCGCCGTCACCAAGAATCACGTGTCCGGCACCGTTGGTCAGCAGGCCACTTGCCTGAATGCGCAGGTCGCCGGCCCGGGTATAGGCTTCCGATCCGTCCTGTGCCTGAACTGCGATCCAACCGGAACCATTGATTGCGACGTCGAGATCGCGGCCAGTTGCCTCCAGCGCGCCGGCATCGAGATTCCAGCCTGTCGTGGAGGTCGTGGCATAGGCGCGGCTGTGATAGCCGGGTCCGGCAATGTCGCGGGCCATGAATGCATTTAGGTCGGCCTTGAACGCGGTCGTCGTTGCATTGGCGAGGTTGTGACTTACCGCAGTCTGCGCGCGAAGCGACTCCTTCGCACCCGACATGGCAATGTAGAGTAATTTGTCCATCACTAACGGATATTGATGATGGTTTGCGTAATTGCGTCGGAGGTCGAGATCATCTGCGCATTCGCCTGAAAATTACGCTGCGCAGTGATCATGTTGACCAACTGTTCCGTAATATCGACCGTAGACGCCTCAAGGGCGCCCGACTGGATCAGTCCCAGACCCGAGTTACCAGCCTGTCCACGCAGAGCCTGTCCAGAAGCAAAGGTTTCGGCCCAGTTAGTGTCACCCAGCTGTTGTAACCCCTGTGGATTGGAGAAGTTGGCCAGCGCAATCTGCCCAAGCGGAAGTGACCGACCGTTGGTGAATCTCGCCTGCACGACTCCTGTGGAGTCCGTATCTATTCCGATGAGGCGGCCGGTCGTGAAGCCGTCCTGGGTAATCGCATTGACATTGAATGCCGAGCCATACTGCGTGGAACGCCCGTAGTCGAAGGTGAGTGCGAGATCAAGAGCGCCCGTGCCCGGGTTGAACGCCGGAAAGGTAAGTTGTCCGTTGGCGGGCGACAGCAGTGTTCCAGTCGGCGAATAATCGAGCGTCTGTGCTCCACCAACCGCGGAACCGTCAATATAGAGGCGTGTCTCCCATTGATTGGGGGTTGCCGTGCGGGAAAAATAGACCGTTGCGGTGTGAGATGCGCCGAGGGAGTCATACACCGTAAGCGATGTGGCCTGGTTATACGTGTCCGGGTCAGCCGGATCGAATCCAGCGACCGGCGGCGGTGATGCGTTGCCCGGCAAGTTGACGATCATTTCCGCGTTATTCGTAGCCTCCGGCGGACTCTCGGTCGTCACGATACGCAAATCAGCCAACGCGCCGGTGTTGAATGTCCCGCCGGAGTTGGGCGGAAAAACCTGCAGGCGTTGTGCCTGGCTGTTGACGACGTAGCCATCCCGATCGACCTTGAATGCGCCGGCACGTGTGTAATTCAACGCTCCATTGTCCGACAGCACAAAGAATCCCTGGCCTGAAACGGCCATGTCCAGGCTGTTGTCCGTGAAGTCGATATTCCCCTGCGTGAACTGCTGGGCTACATCGGATACGCGGACACCATTGCCAATCGCAATGCTCGAGACTCCCTGCGGTGACACGGAGAACAGCTCTGCGAATTCTGCACGAGACTCCTTGAAACCGACTGTACCCGTGTTCGCAATATTGTTGGCCGTTACGCTCAGGTCGGCGGATGCCGCATTGAGACCGGATAACGCAAGACGGAAAGACATCTTCTGCTCCTTCTATTGAATCTGCCGCAGCGCGGTGAGCGGCACAGCACCCATGGATGTATTGACCAGCAATGAAGCATTCGTCGGGTCGACAGCAACGCTATCGATGCGTGCCTCCAACCAGGTCGCAAGTGCACTGGAACTGTTGCCCGTACCCGCTGTTGCGCGAATTACATATTGTCCGGGCACGGCCTTTTCGCCGGTTGCATCGCGGCCATCCCACTCGAATCGCGTCCAACCCGACTGTGCCGGTATCTGAAAACGCCGAATTTCCGTGCCTGCGATGTCGGCGACCGTGATTTCGACGCTGTTGTAGCCGCCTGGCACGTCAACGCCGCCGGCGATACCACCGGAGTCACGGACCGGCGCCGAATTCGCTCGCAGAAGTGCCGAATGCCCAATCAGGGATGCGCCGTTAAGCAGCTGCGTTCCCTGCAGCGATGCGGACAGATCCCCTAGTGACGCTTTGACCCCTTCGATGCCGCTCACCGTGCCAAATTGGGCGAGCTGCCCGAGGAACTCGGTTGGCTCGAGCGGTTTGAAGGGATCCTGGTTGCGGAGCTGCGTAATCATCAGCGTAAGGAATTCGTTTTGGCCGAGCGCGGTGCGCGACGTGCCGTCCGATGGCGACGTGGGCGTCGTCAAACTGGTGGCTGCTGCACTGCCGATGCTGTCGATCATGAGAGGTCGTCTCCGTATTCTCAGGATTGGCCAAGCCGCAATGTCGCGAGCAGGAGATCCTTGGTGGTGTTCATCACCTCAACATTGTTCTGGTAACTGCGAGATGCGGAAATCATGTCGACCATCTGCTCTACGACGTTTACATTGGCGGCATATACGTACCCTTCGGCGTCGGCGAGCGGGTTACCCGGTTCGTAACGGGCCAGCGCCGGGGCGTTACTATCGACAACGCCCCGAACAGCCACACTGGCTGTGCTGCCGTCGCTGGACGCCGGATCCGCCACAGCCTGGAACACGGGCGAGCGCGCCCGGTATACGCCTTCCTTTGTTCCACTGACACTGTTTGCATTCGCAATATTGCTCGCGACCGTATTCAGGCGCACGGACTGGGCACTGAGCCCAGAGCCCGCGATGTCGAAAATCTTGAACGAACCCATTTCAGCTCCTGTACGTTGTGCTCTATTGACCCGTGATGGCTGTAATCAGGCCGCGCAGTTTCGATCCAAGGAATGTCAACGACGCCTGGTAGCGCACCACGTTTTCTGCGTAGGCCGCCTGTTCGAGCTGCGGGTCCACCGTGTTCCCGTCCAGAGACGGCGCCAACGGGACGCGGTAGCGCAGTACGCTGTTCAAATCAGGGTTGCTGGAGGTCGATGAAATATGCCGAGGGTCGGTGCTCGCCAGTGCGGCATTCGGCGCCCGCGGCGAGGCGCTGTCCATCAGTGTCGCGAAATCCAGATCGCGCGCCTTGTAATTGGGCGTGTCGGCATTGGCGATGTTGCTCGCCAGTATCTCGTTTCGCGCAGAGCGCGCCCGAAGCGATGCCGTGTGAACTGCGAGATAGTCGTCAAGCGAGATTGGCATCACATTGTTCCTCGATGAATCATGCCGAAGCTAAAGCAACATGCGTGCCAGCCGATCCCGATTCACCCTGGAGCCGCTTTTGTGAAGGCCGGCACAGGCAATATGCGATCTCGCGCACATTGACGGCAACGCATTGCCGCACCTGCGGCCAAATGTGGTTTGCCAATGGCACGGCATTTGCTTCGTCATGCTCATGAGCAGAACAACCGTCAATAGTCCGACTGCCAGAAATCCAGCGCCGCTGTTCGTTTTGCTTGCCTGTAGCCAGTTGGCTGCCGCAGCACCAACCGGCTCATTGCAAAGTCTCGATGCAATTCGTGTGGTAGCCGAACGCACGTTGATGGCTCAATTCCCACACGAAGAAGTGCAGGTTATCCAGGACAACCTGGATCGACGATTGCGCCTGCCGGCGTGCAAGCAGGCATTGCACGGGCGGATTCCAACTCATACGACAATATCGCGTCAGGCGACCGTAATGATCAGTTGCGATGCGCCCCGCTGGAGCATATACACGCAACTCGCCCTGCGATCACGGATCAATGCATTGGTCGCGAAACGGACTCTGCCGCGCGGCACACAACTGTCGGACGCTGATGTCACTATAGAACGCGAATGGCGGGACGGGCCTCCAGGTGATTATCTTCGCGAGGGTGAGGATCTCACGGCCCTGCAACTACGCCGATCAGTTTCCGCAGGATCCGTGCTGACTTCCAGCGACCTGGAAGCAGCAGTACTCGTGCGACGTGGGCAGTCGGTCACCTTGCTGAGCGAGATGCCGGGCGTGTTGGTGCGCTCCGATGCGATCGCATTGGCGGATGGGCGGCAAGGCGGACCGGTCGCCGTGCGCAGTATTTCCTCGCAGCGGGTTGTCGACGGCGTAGTCGCCGGACCGGGCCTGGTTCGCGCCGGCGCGGGCTATTAAAGAATTGCCAGGCGCGGTCGATATAATTGCTAACGGTCACAGGAAAATTGATTATGACCAATAAAATCAATGGGTTAAACAGTGTCTCGGCCACGGTGACATCGGGGGATGCACCACGCCGCAGCAAAGATGCCGCCGCGGGATCTGGTAGCGACACGGCTCAGACCGCCAATGTCGAAATTACCCAACGCGCGCGTGCCCTCGCCTCGCTCGAAGCGGCGCTCGCCCAAGCGCCGGTCGTCGATGAGCAGCGTGTGGCGGCGATTCGCAGCGAAATCAGCGACGGCCGCTATAGCGTTGACTCGGCCAAGGTGGCCGAACAAATTCTGCGCTTCGACGCTGACCTCGCGACCGCGCGCAAAGCCGACGATTGAATGCATGGAGGCCAAGGCCTGTCTGCAGCAATTTGAGCAGTTCGTGAGCGAGGAGCTGGACGCTCTTGCAAACTTGTCCGAGCTGCTCGAAGACGAGCACCGGCTGCTCGAGCTGGGGCGCGCTGAGGCGCTGCAGCAAGTTACGGCAGCGCGCGAATCCGCGATGACGAGACTATTGCTCCTGCAACGCGACCGCTGGGCGTTGGTTCGCGCGTTAGGGCGCGATGAAAGCCGCAATGGACTCATGCAGGTTCTTCGTTGGTGTGACCCACTTCGAACTCTGACGCCTTCGTTGCAGCGCTGCGCGACACTTGCGGAGAAATGCCGCGATTACAATACGCGAAATGGCGCATTGGTTGCTGCACGCATGCAGCGGCTCGAGCGTCAGCTTGCCTATATGACCACAGGCAGCGCCTCGGGCCAATACGACCCGCTCGCCGAGAGGCAGTCGAGCCGCGGGCAACTTCTCTCCACCCAGCTCTAGTGCCGATTCCATAATTCCACTCGAGCGATTGGATGCGTGTCGCGGCCAAGTGCGTCGCAACCCGATCGTTGCGTTATCATGAGCGCGTTTCATGGACCGGAGCGCGCGATGTTGCGCATGATTCCCTCGCCGCACGCGGTAGCGGCGCTGCTGCTGACAATAATGACGTTCGTCATGTTTGCAACCGCAAGGGTGCGAATCGAATTCATTTGCCTGGGGCTGATCGCCGTACTCGCCCTTGGCTTCTATCTGTTTCCGTTCGAGCAGGCCGGGTCACTGACTGGAATGGAAGTAGCCTTCGGAGGATTCGGGCATGAGGCTCTGGTCGCCATCAGCTGTCTGATGATTCTGGGTCGTGGCCTCGTGGTGACCGGCGCGCTTGAGCCCGCCGCCGCAGCGCTCACCCGGCTATGGCGATTCAGCCGCCTGCTCGGCCTGCTTTGTACCTTGCTTATAGCCGCCATTCTGAGCATGTTTGTCAATGACACGCCGGTACTGGTGCTTGTATTGCCGATCCTGCTTACGCTCGGAACGCGCATCGGTGCGGCGGCATCAAAGACGCTGATGCCCGTAAATTGCGCGATCCTGATCGGAGGCATGGCAACCACGATTGGCACATCCACCAATATCCTTGTCGTATCGATCGCGCGCGACATGGGTCTGCCACCGCTTGGTGTCTTTCAGTTCGCGCCGATCGTCGCGATTGCCGCCGCCGTGGCGCTGCCCTATCTGTGGTTCATCATGCCCCGGCTGCTGCCAGACACAGGTGAGACCGAGAGCCGCGCGCCACGCGATTTCGAGTCGACGTTGCACATTACGGCCTCCAGTTCCGGGCATGGCAAACCTGCTGCTGATTTTCTCCGCCGTATCGGCAGTAATGTCCGGGTACATGCGGTATTGCGCGGCAACCAGACGCTCGCCGATGGTGACGGCCAGGCACTGCTTGAAGCAGGTGACCGCATCCTCGTCACAGGGACGGCCGAGGCGTTGCGCGAACTGCAATCGAGCGAAAAGATACTCCTCGCGGAATCCCACGTGCTGCAGGCTGTGGCATCTGGCCATAGCAATGCCGACATACGCATCGCCCAGGTCGTAGTTGGTTCCGAGTCGACCTTGCTTGGCAGGACCGTTCGAAGCGCGCGCATTGCCGACAGGTACCAGGTCGCGGTTCTTGGCACGATGCATGCTGCGGACCGCTTGCCGGCACTGCGACGCAGCCCTGATCGTTCGCCTATTGATGTCGGGGATGTGCTGCTGGTGCAGGGCACTTCGGAACACCTCGCGGACCTCGAAATCGGTGAGGGCGTCATGGCACTGGAGGGAGGCATAGAGCTCCCGCGCACGAGCAAAGCCCTGACAGCACTGCTGATCATGGCCGCCGTGGTAATCATCGCGGCGACCAAGACATTGCCCATTGCTATTGCGGCCCTGGCCGGTACCATCGCCATGCTGGCCGCCGGATGCGTGAAATTCGAAGGTCTCGGTCGCGCACTCAGTCTCGAAGTGATTGTCCTCGTCGCCGCGAGCATTGCCTTGGGGCGGGCCTTGGTCGAGACAGGCGCCGCGAACTGGCTCGGAATTACTGCCGCCATAGCGCTGCAATCCTTGCCGCCTGCAGCGATTATCGCGGCATTGATGTTACTGGTTACGGTATTGACCAATTTCGTATCGAACGCTGCTGCTGCCGCTGTCGGCACGCCACTAGCAGTGAGCCTTGCGAGCCAATTACACCTGAACGCCGAACCCTTCGTAATAGCGGTGCTATTTGGCTGCAACCTGTGCTATGTGACTCCAGTCGCGTACCAGACGAACATGCTCATCATGAGTGCCGCGCGTTACCAGTTTCGCGATTTTGTGCGAGCCGGATTGCCGCTTGCGTTGCTGATGATTTCGGTGCTGGCCTACCTGCTCGTACGGCACTATGGCCTTTGATTCACTGTGAGAACCAGGGGATGCAGGACGAACCCATGAAGACGATTGAATCGATCGTTGATCACGATATCGGCAGATTCCTGAATACCAGCTGGTTCGAAATAGGCGACACGCGCGTCACACCGCTACTGATTGCGGGCAGTCTTCTGGTCGTGATCGCGGCCTGGTGGATATCACGCATTGCGGAAAGAGCGGTCATAAGACTGACCCAGCGACGTAGCCAGCATGTATCTCAATCCACGGCGTTCGCGCTCGGGCGTTTGACCCGATACCTGCTCGCCGTCATCGTTCTGCTGATCGGTCTTTCAATGATCGGCTATGACCTGACAAGCCTAACCGTCGTTGGCGGAGCACTCGGCATTGGCGTTGGTTTTGGCCTGCAGAATATGGTCGCCAACTTCGTCTCGGGCATCGTCCTGTTGCTCGATCAGAGCCTCAAGGTCGGCGATTTCGTCGAGCTGGAATCCGGCGTTACCGGCCAGGTGCGAGCGATAGCAATGCGATACACGCGGGTTACGACCAACGATTCTGTAGATATCCTCGTCCCGAACTCCGAATTCATCAACGGCCGTGTCACCAACTGGACATTCGACGATGCAGCGCGCCGGATTCATGTTCCGTTTGGCGTCGCCTATGGGTCGGACAAACAACTGGTAAAGGAAGCCGGTATCGCGGCGGCCGGTAATCTGCCCGGAATCATACTCGATGATGAATCACGTCGCCCGGACGTATGGCTGGTTGGTTTTGGCGACAGCTCATTGAACTTCGAACTCGTTGTCTGGGTGGACCATCGGCTCACGGTTCGCCCGGCCGCTACCAGCGCGCGGCTGCTATGGGCAATCGAGAGCGAGCTTGCGGCACGCAAACTCGAAATTCCGTTCCCGCAGCGTGACCTCCATGTGCGCAGTGGCAGCCTGCGCGTCAAGGTCGAGCGCGCCGAAACCGACGGCAAATCCGACTAGGATTCGTTCAACACGTCGAGGCGCTGGGCATCCGAGTCACGGCGAATCCCGACCAACCGGTCGCCCGCTTTGATGCGCAGTTGCGGCGCATGCCAGAACGGGTAACTCTTTCCGTCCCTAATGAGCTTGATGACCAACTCATCGCCGAGCTCGCGAACGCTTCGGTCGATGTCCTGCGGCAAAGCATCACGTTCGAACAGGGCAACACTCCCGCCGCGGGACATCATGTCGCCCAACAAATCCACCGTATGTTTGCCTGCCAGCGAATCGGCGAGCAGGAAACCTCCCAGCCGCGCGGCCGACAGCGTCATATCGGCGCCGCTACCACGAACCAGCTTGATATTTTCATCTTCGTGGACTGTTGCCACGATACGCATTGTCGAGTTGAGGCTGCGTAAAGTAAGGACTGCCAGGACCGTGGTGTCATCGCGGTCGAGGGCGAGCACAGCGGCCCGCGCCCGCTCCGCTCCCGCGACGCGCAGTAACTCTTCGCGCGCCGCTTCACCGTGAAGTGCCACGAACCCCTGTTCCGCCGCTTGTTCGATACGCGACTGCTCGTGGTCGATGATGACGATCTCGCCTGCGGGCACGCCTTGCGCAACGAGTTCCTGCGCTGCCGTCGACCCGCGGCCGCCGAAGCCGAGGATGATTACGTGGCGCGTCAGTCTCCGTTGCAACATGGTCATTCGGAAATCCTCGATGACTTTTTGAATTACGAGTTGGTACGCGGTTCCAAGAAAGATGAACCAGACGAAGATCCGGATTGGCGTAACAAAAATCGCGTCTATGAGCCGCGCGCGGTCCGTTACCGGCACAATATCGCCGTAGCCGACCGTGGTGATCGTCACCATCGTGAAATAGATCACGTCCGTGAAACTTACGACGCCATCGTGGTGATCTGCAAGTCCGGCGCGATCCCACCAGAAAACGGTGAATGTCAGGGCAAATAGCGCAAATATCAGCACGAACCGAAGCAACAGCGTTGCTTCCGGGTTCAAAGGGCTCTTGGTGAAGAGAATTCGGCGACGCGAAGGACCTCGCTTCATCCGCAGCAATTTCAGGACGGCTGTCGGACTCGAGCGCCTAGTCGCCATCAGTCCCGCTCTGAGTCACGTTGCCGCTGTTGCGACCGACCAATACCGTGTGAGGGATCAGCGTGTCAAACTCTGCGACAGGCGCCTGCAGCATCAATCCCGGCAGCAGTGTATTGACTACCGCATAGAGGATGAGCCCGCCGAATATCGGTGGGGCGATCTGGAATTCCTCCCGCAATATGGTCGCAATCACCAGCGTAAAAACCAGCGTCGGCATCATGGCGGTGGCGATGCGAACACCGCTTCGCGCTCGCTCGCGAAGCGCCAGCCGACGGTGAGCTACCACGAACAGGAATCGAAACGGCACCGCAACCAGCAGGAAAGCCAGTCCATACCCAAGGGCCAGCCAGCTGAAATCGGATGCGCGCAGTTCGAGTCCGGCATGGAAGAAATAGAACGGGATAAAAAGCGACGCCAGGGACTCTACGGCATGGAGCATTTGATCGGTCCGCATGCTGGGCATTCGTGACCTGAATCGTTGCGCCACGACACCGACAACGAATGCGCCCACAAGGTAATACACGCCGAGCTGCTTGGTCAGCACTGCGCAGGCGACCGCCACGATCACGAGAAACGCGAAGTCCGATTTCGGTGCAAATGGCAGGACAACCCTTGCAAACAACCGGAAGGCCAACGGTAACAAGGCTATCATCAGCAGCAGGATGGCTGTCGATGACGCAAAATGCACCGCGGTATTGGACTGAAGCGCAATGAACAATACGATCAACGCAACTATTTCCGTAGCGACCGCTTTGGAACGTATCCAGAATCGCTCTTGCTCCGTGCCTCCCATCGAGTCAAGCGCCGAGAGAATGAAGCCTGTGGAGGGTGTCAGCAGCGCGAGCGCGACCAGGACGGCCGGCCGAATGGACAAACCCAGCAGCCAAGCGACGGCGTAGGTGGCGATTGCGATCATGACGAGCCGGATGGTCAGGTGCTGAACCAATACCGCCGCGCCGCTGCGCAACTCGTGCCAGTCCACTTCGAGGCCGGCAAACAGGAACAGCGATACGATGCCGAACGTCGAAAGAAGCGCAATCGTCGTATCATCGTGAAAAAGGCCACTGCCGGCGCCGATCGCAACGCCGAGTGCGAAGCTGCTGATCGCCGATGGAACGCCCCAGCGCTGAATGATGCGCGGCACGATGAACAGGGCAAACAGCAACGCGATATACGCCATTTCGCCCGACAACAAGCTGCTCATGGGACGCTCCTCGCCTGCTACTGCCGCCCCATCCAAGTGCAGTCTGAAATGCCGGCGACGAAACAGCACGCATTCTAGCCCGACTACGTTGTCGTGCCGGCAGCTGCTAGAATCGCCAGCGGCTTGCAAAGGCTCTGTGGCAATTCTATTTAACTTTCAGTTGTCAAGGTAATTATATGATAAATAAATATTTATTGTTGTCATGCCTGCTTGTCACAGTCGCGTCGGCTGCGCGTGCGACCGAACAGCTTTATCACGTCGATCCAGAGCACACCTACCCGAGCTTCGAGGCCGATCACATGGGTGGCCTGTCCGTCTGGCGTGGCAAGTTCAATCGCTCGAGTGGCACGGTCACCCTCGACCTCGACAAACAGACCGGGTCAGTCGATATCGTCGTCGACACATCCTCGATCGATTTCGGCAACGATGCCCTGAACGAGCACGCACAGGGCGCCGAGATGTTCGCGGTCGACAAGTATCCAACGGCGCACTACACAGGCAGGCTCGATGCGTTCGTGGATGGTGCACCAACCCGCGTGCAGGGCGAACTGACGTTGCGGGGTGTCACCCAGCCACTCGAATTACAGATCACGAAATTCCAGTGCAAGACCCACCCCATGGCGCACAAACCAGTGTGCGGCGCCGATGCGACCGCCACGTTCAAACGTGACTCCTACGGGCTCGATTACGGTGTTGCCTGGGGTTTTGATCAGACCGTCACATTGCGCATACAAATCGAAGCACTCGCGGAATAAATCGAATGGCGCTCGATAGTACGCATGATCCGGACCGCCGCAGTTGGGTCGAGGCTGCCAATATCCGCAATTGCGACTTCCCGATCCAAAACCTGCCATTCGGCGTTTTTCGCCGCGCCGGCAGCGACACGCGATGGCGTGGCGGCATCGCCATCGGCGATCAGATACTCGACGCGGCCGCATTGTCCGAATTGGGAATCTTGCGCGACCTCGCGCAACAGTCGGCCATCGCGCTGGGCAATTCCTGGCTAAATGCTTTCATGGAAATGGGACGCCCGGCATGGCGGGCGCTGCGTCATGGAGTTGCCGATTTGTTGAGCGAGGGCGCGAGTGCTCGTTCCGACCTCGTCAAGTGCCTCCTGCCGCAGTCGAAGGCGCAATATGCCGTTCCCGCCCGCATTGGTGATTACACGGACTTCTACACGTCGATATACCACGCGACGGAGGTTGGCAGACTTTTTCGACCTGACAATCCCCTGCTTCCGAACTACAAGTGGGTCCCTATCGGTTACCACGGACGCAGCTCGTCGATCGCCGTCTCCGGACAGATATTCCACCGGCCGAGCGGGCAGATCCGTCCGTCCGACTCCGAGCAACCGAAACTTGCACCTTGCGCGCGGCTCGACTACGAAGTGGAACTCGCTGCATTCGTTGGCGTTGGAAATCCGCTGGGTCAATCCGTCCGCATCGAAGAAGCTGAGGATCGGATCTTTGGTCTGTGTCTGCTGAATGACTGGTCTGCCCGGGATATTCAGGCCTGGGAGTACCAGCCGCTGGGACCATTCCTAGCAAAGAATTTTGCGACGACGATATCACCATGGATCGTCACGCTGGATGCACTCGAACCGTTTCGCGTGCCTTGGACCAGGGCCGCTTTGGATCCGCAACCTTTGCCCTATCTGGACAGCACGGACCTGCGCCAGCGCGGAGCGATGAATATCACTCTGGAGGCTGCGATCGAAACTGCGAAAATGCGGGCCGCGCGAACACGACCGCATGTGCTCGCACGCAGCAATTTCCGCCATAGCTATTGGAGTATCGCGCAACTGGTTGCGCACCATACGGTCAACGGCTGCAATCTGCGACCGGGCGACATGCTCGGAACGGGCACACAGTCGGGCCCGGAACCCGAAGAGGCCGGTTCCCTGCTCGAACTGAGCAAAGGTGGCAAACAACCGGTAGATATCGGCAATGGCGAGACGCGATGTTTTGTCGAGGACGGCGATCGCATCACGTTGCGCGGCTGGTGCGAAGCACCCGGCCATACGCGCATCGGATTCGGCGAGTGTGTGAGTTCTGTGGCAAAGACACCGGATCCACAAGCGCAGTCCTGATCCAATTGGCCGACTAGCTTCGCGCAGCAAATACCACCGCACCAGCCCGTCCAAGATCGGCGATCTCTTGCTCCGTCTTGCCCAGTTCGAGCAGGATTTGTCTGCCGTGCTCACCGACCCGTGGCAGCCCACCTTCGGCAATCGGCCTGTGACCGGCCATTTCGACCGGCAGAACCGGCAGGCGCGAACTACTGCCATCCTGCAGGTGGATCGGCGCGAGGCCACCGCTGCCATTCAAATGCGGATCATCGAACAGGTCTTCCGGACGACCGATCGGCGCGAATGGAATACCGCTGTGTTCCAGCCGTGAAATCAGTTGCCCCATGGTATAGCCACCGAGTATCGCCTTAATCTTGGGAAACAGATGCTCGCGCGCCTTTACGCGTTGTGAATTGGTGCTAAGTGACTCGTCCGCAGCGAGCGAAGGCTGGTCGAAAACTTCGCAGAACTTGCGCCACAACCCGTCCGACACGACGCCAACGAATACATGCTGGTGGTCCGCCGTTTCGAATACATCATAAATAGCCCAGGCCGATATTCGCACGGGCATGGGACGCGCCGCTTCGCCGGTCACGGCCTTCTGCGCCATATGCTGACCAACGAGATAGACGGTTGTTTCAAACAGCGCGCTGCTGACCTTCTGCCCTTTGCCCGTGCGATGCCGTTCCTCGATCGCAGCCAGAATTGCGATGACGCCGAACATGCCGCCGGTGACATCAATGACCGAAGCGCCAGCACGCAACGGGCGCCCGGGTGGCCCGGTCATGTAGGCAAGCCCACCCATCATCTGTGCTACTTCATCGAGTGCGGTGCGGTGTTCGTAGGGACCTGCGAGAAATCCTTTCTCTGCGCAATAAATGAGCCGCGGATTCCGTGCCCGAAGATGCTCATAATCGAGACCGAGCTTGTCCATGGCACCCGCACGAAAATTCTCGATCACGACGTCGGCGCCGGACGCGAGCTGCAATGCCAACTCACGCCCAGCGGGCGACTTCAGGTCGATGCATATACTGCGTTTGCCACGGTTGTACATGGGGAAGTAGCCGGCGCCGGAACCGAGCAGCCTGCGCGTGGCATCGCCACCCGGTGGTTCGACCTTGATTACATCAGCGCCGAGATCAGCGAGTATCGCACCCACGGCGGGGCCCATTACCATGTGAGTGAACTCAATCACGCGAATACCCGTCAAGGGACCCGTCGCACCGGTGTTCGTCATTGCGTAAATCCCAGTGGTAGACCTGCATCGGGAGTAAATCCATAAAGCGGTTCGTCCGGAAGATTTTCGCGCAGGATGTCCCGTACCTTGAGCAATGCATCGAGATCGACACCAGTATCAAGACCCATCGCTTCGAGCATGAAAACGAGATCTTCAGTCACGATATTCCCGGAAGCGCCGGGGGCAAATGGGCAGCCACCAAGTCCTCCAAGTGAACTGTCAAAGGTGTCGATATCTTCTTCGAGACCAGCAAGCACATTGGCGAGACCCAGCCCGCGGGTATTGTGCAGATGCAAGCCCGTCAGCGCTTCGCGTCCCACGGCAGCGCGTACCGCGCGCACCAAGGACCGAACCTGCGCGGGATTGGCATAGCCACTGGTGTCTGCCAAGCCGACCTCGTCACATCCTGCCGCCATCAGTCTTTCTGCCAGGTCCACGACCTTCACCTCGGGTACCAGGCCTTCGATGGTGCACCCGAATGCAGTCGACAGGCCGCCTTCGAAATGCGGTCGCTGGCCGGCTGGCACCGTCTTCAACAGCTGCGCTATTTCCGCAGCGGCACCCAGCATTTGCTCATGCGTGCGGCGGACGTTTCGCAGGCTATGTGTCTCCGACACCGAAACCGGCAACGTGATCTTGTGCGCACCGGCAGCCAGGGCCGCCTCAGCGCCGCGCAAATTCGGAACCAGCACGGCGACCGTCAAACCCGGAATTTCCCTTGCCTGTCGCACGACTTCGGAAGTATCTGCAAGTTGCGGCAGCAGTTTTGCCGGAACAAAACTTCCCACTTCGATTTCGCGCACACCGGCAGCCGCCTCGGCGCGTATCCACCGCAGCTTGGCTGCCAGGGGCAGGACAGGCTGGATACTCTGCAGACCGTCGCGAGGACCCACCTCGCTGATGAGAACCCGCCTTCTCACGGGAGATATACCCATGGTCGCACGAGGCGGTCCGCGGCAATGAAATCATCAATCTCGCGGGATGCCTTGAGTGTCAAGTCAATCGCATCGAGTCCCTCGGTCAACATCGAATGTTCTTCCTTCGTCAATTGAAAATCGAAAATCTTCCCGGCAGCGTGAACTTGCAATCCTTCGACATCCACGCCGATGAGATTGCCACTGGGATCCTGCTCTACCCACGAAGCGATCAGCGCGATAGCCTCCCCGTTCATGCGCACGGGCGCGATGCCATTGCGTACACAGTTGGAGAAGAAGATTGGCGCGAAACTTGCGGCGATCACAGCGCGTATACCGTATTCATGCAACGCCCAGACAGCATGCTCGCGACTCGATCCGCAACCGAAATTCTCGCCAGCCAGGATGATCCTGGCTCCGCTGAATTCCGGCTTGTTGAGGACAAAATCGGGATCGGAATCGCGGCCACCAATGGACCTGTAACGCCAACCGGCGAACAGTCCCTCGGCGAGGCCAGTCTTGCCGACGGTCTTCATCTCACGTGACGGGATGATTGCATCGGTATCGACATTGTCGCGCAGCAACGGTGCGGCTATTGCGCGCAATTGTCGCAAGGGTTCCATGTCAATTCTCAACCGCAAACGTCGTTGGATCGGTGATATGGCCAGTTACGGCACTCGCTGCTACGGTCTCTGGACTCGCGATGTGAGTCCTCGTACCTGGTCCCTGGCGGCTCTCGAAATTTCGATTGGTCGTCGAGATTACGCGTGCCTTCGGGCCGAAACTCTCGCCGCCTGCGAAGAAACACATGGAGCAACCCGACTCGCGCCATTCAAAACCGGCTTCCTGGAAAACGCGATGCAACCCCTCGGCCTCTGCGGCACGCTTGACGTGAGACGATCCTGGCACGCATATCGCCTTGACTCCCTTGGCCACTTTGCGACCCGCGAGCAGGCGCGCCGCCGCGCGCAGATCCGGCAATCGACTATTGGTGCATGAGCCTATGAATGCGGCATTCACCGTCAGTTCGCTCATCGCCGTGCCGGGTGCTACGCCCATGTACTCGAGGGCTCGTCGAAAACTCTCCGGCGTCGCCCTGCTGTGAGCCAGATCAGGCACCGCAGCACCGATGGGTACGGCGTGCTGCGGACTCGTACCCCAGGTCACCATGGGAGCGAGATCCGATGCATCGACGGTCAGCTCCTTGTCGAAACCTGCCGCGTCATCGCCAGGCAACTTGTGCCACGCAGCCACGGCTTGCGCAAATTGCGCGTCGCGCGGCGCATAACGTCGCCCAGCCAGGTATTCATAGGTGGTATCGTCCGGCGCAATAATCCCGCTGACGGCTGCGAACTCGGTCGCCATGTTGCATAGCGTCAGTCGCGACTCCATGTTCATGCCGGTGATGGCACTACCGGCATATTCGACGACGTATCCCTGCCCGCCAGCTGCACCGTGGCGCGATAACAGCAACAGGCTAAGGTCTTTCGCATTGACGCCGGCTCGCAGCTGTCCAGTCACCCAAACACGCATTGTGCGTGGTTTGCTGACACGCAACGTGCCTGTCGCCAGTGCGTGCTCGGCCTCCGTAGAACCGATACCCCAGGCGAAGGCACCCAGTGCACCCTGCGTGCAGGTGTGACTGTCCGGGCACACCAGCGTCAACCCCGGTAACACCACGCCCAGTTCGGGTGAAATCACATGCACGATTCCCTGGTCGCTGTCATTGACATCGAACAGTCTGATTCCGGCAGCTCGCGCTGCGGCGCGCGTGCTTCGGATGAACACGTCGCCACCGGGTACCAGTGTGTGGTCAGAACGCCCGGGCAACGTATCGACGATGTGATCCATCGTGCAGAACACGCGCTTCGGGTCGAGCACGCGTCGTCCCGCGCGCTCGAGTTCGTTGAGCGCGACAGACCCGGTTCTCTCGTGCAGAAAAACCCGGTCGATGGCCAGCAGGAATGCATCGCCGTCGAGCTGCCGGACCACATGCTGCTGCCATATTTTCTCGAAAAGCGTCTTGGGGGTCATGCTGTCCGACGCACTCTACCGAAACTCGGACGCTCGTTCGCGACTGTCGTAATACGCAACTGAACTGTGGCCACCGCCCGGTTCATTGCGCCGCTGCGGCGAGCGCGGCACCCACGATTCCGGCATCAGCACGAAATCGGCCAGTCAGGACGGTTGCGGTCACGTCCAGTGCCGCCACGAAGTCTTGTGCGCGCTCGGTGATGCCGCCGCACAGCACGATCGTGTCCGGCCACATGAGACGGTGATATTCGCGAAGCACCTTGTTCAATTCGGCTGCCCAAGCCGACAATTCGAGACGTTTCTCGCGCAAGCTCCGCCCCGACGCGCGCGCCTCGGCTTCCATACCGTCGACCTGCAGGTGACCGAGTTCGGTATTCGGCCACAGGACACCATCGCGAATCAGTGCGCTCCCGATTCCCGTTCCCAGGGTGAGGACGAGGACAGACCCGTTGCGACCCTTGGCGGCACCCAATCGAATCTCGGCCAGTGCGGCGGCGTCGGCGTCATTCAGCACGGTTACCGGCCCGGCGTGATCGGCTGCCAACGCGGCAGCCAAGTCCCTGCCAAACCACGATCGATTCACATGTGCCGTCGTCAGGATGCGCCCGTTCTGGATGACGCCTGGAAATGCGATGCCGATCGGGCTTGCGTGCTGCTCCTCTGTTAATCGCGCCAAAACGCCAAGCAGTTCTTCCCAGCTCATGCCGGGCGCCAGCGGGGCTTCCTGCCGCAGTGTCATCAGGCGACCGGTGAGCGTGTCAACCAATGCAGCTTTGATGCCGGAACCACCAATGTCGATACCCCAGGTCAACATTGTCCAGGTCTCCTCATGCGTATTCGGCCAGGGGCCGCACTCGCACTATAATCGGCAGCGCGGCCGATTGGATACGCTCAGCGAGGCGACTCGTCATGATGTATCGGAAAAATGCATATCTGCAGCCACGGCTGATCGTGGCGATATCGCTCTTCGCGCTAGGCGCGTGCGGCACCGTCGGACGGCAGCACCTGCGTAGCCTTGCGCCTGCCGATGTGGTCATGCTGGCGAGCGACGGGCGTCGGGAAATCCATTCGCTTTTCGGTGCGTATCAACCATTGCTCGACCAAGGATGGCAACTCGATATCATCGCCTGGTCTCATCCCGAGGGCACGACCGCTGCGTTGCCCATCATTGCGCTGCGCACGCCACGAAGCGGGCCAGCGACCTGGTTCTTCACGGGCATCCACGGTGAAGAGCCTGCGGGTCCCAACGCCATGGCGGGCGTCGTGCAGCGCCTTGCATCCCTTGGCAGGCGCCAGCCGGTGGTCATCGTTCCGCTTTGCAATCCACACGGCTATGTGCGCAGCTGGCGTTACCTGAACATGGCCCAGTATGATCCTGCCATTGCCGGCCAAAGTGTCGGCGACTCCTCGCACTGGCTCGCACGCGCTGATGAGCTGACCCGGCCTCGCGAAGTGGCACCGTCGAGCCTGGAGGCGGCAGCACTTACGCAGTATGTCGTAACCACCGCTGCCCGCTACCCGCCGCGTGTCAGCATCGACCTGCACGAGGACAATTTGATCGACGAGGGCTACGTCTATTCGCAGGGTCGCCTGGGGCAGGTCGATCCGCTTGCGCAGGCTGCTGTCGCCGTGCTTCGCGACAAAGGCATTCCCATCCGCCAGAGTGGTACGACACGCTTCGGAGAAGCGATAAGCGGTGGGCTCATCGGTCCGGTCGTCGACAGCTCGATCGACGAATTGATGAGCGCGGGGTCGCTGGTTCGCGACGGTCACAGCATTGCCGGACCGAATGCCGGAACGGTTCTGGTATTCGAGACACCGGCGCGCGCCTTGCCGCTAACTACGCGCGTCGCCGCACATCGGGCCCTGCTCGAACGCCTGATCGATGACTTGGCGGCACAAGAGCGGCGACGCCCTTCACAATGGGCGAATTGATGCCGCCTCAGGCGCGTTGTTTGGCGAACTGCTCCTCTTCGGTGCTACCGCTGAGGGCCGACAGCGAGGATGTGCCTGCCGTGACGGTCTGAGTAACGTCGTCGAAATAACCTGCACCGACCTCGCGCTGGTGTTTTGTCGCCGTGTACCCGACGCTTTCCGCCGCAAATTCCTGCTGCTGCAACGCCACATAGGCAGTCATCTGCGAGTCGCGGTAACCACGCGCGAGCTCGAACATGGAGTAATTGAGCGCGTGGAATCCTGCCAGCGTGATGAATTGGAACCTGTAGCCCATCGCGCCGAGCTCGCGTTGAAATTTCGCGATCGTGGCATCGTCGAGCTTGCGTTTCCAATTGAACGACGGCGAACAATTGTAGGCCAGCAACTTGCCCGGATACTGTCGGTGGATGCCTTCGGCAAAATAGCGTGCCTCCTCGAGATCGGGATGCCCGGTCTCGCACCAGATCATGTCCGCGTAGGGGGCATATGCGAGGCCGCGGGCAATTGCCTGGTCGAGCCCCGCTTTGACGTGGAAGAAACCTTCCGCCGTGCGACCCTTGCTCGCATCGATGAACGGTCGATCGCGCTCGTCGACGTCGGAAGTGAGAAGATTCGCCGATTCGGCATCCGTGCGTGCAATGAGCACTGACGGTACATTGCACACGTCCGCCGCAAGGCGCGCAGCGATCAACTTGTTCACGGCCTCCTGGCTCGGCACCAGCACCTTGCCACCCATATGGCCGCATTTCTTGGCAGACGACAACTGATCCTCGAAGTGCACGCCAGCTGCACCGGCATCGATCATCTGCTTCATCAACTCGAAGGCGTTCAATACACCGCCGAATCCGGCCTCCGCGTCGGCGACGATCGGCTTCAGCCAGTCGACGGAATCGTCACCCTCGGCGTGGGTCAGCTCGTCCGCCCGCCGCAAAGTATTGTTGATGCGACGCACCACTGCCGGAACCGAATCAGCAGGATACAGCGACTGGTCCGGGTACATCTGTCCGGCGAGATTCGCATCACCCGCTACCTGCCAGCCCGAAAGATAGATTGCGTCAAGCCCCGCTCTTACCTGCTGCATGGCCTGGTTGCCGGTCAGTGCGCCAAGGGCGTTCACGAATGGTTTCTCGTTGACGTAGCGCCAGAGTTTTTCGGCGGTGAAGCGCGCGATTGAATATTCGACCGGAATGGTGCCGCGCAGACGCACGACGTCCTTGCCCTGATAACCCCGCCGTATACCGCGCCAGCGCGGGCTTTCCGCCCAGACCCGGTCGAGATCAGCAGCGCCAGGATGACTACGATTGTTGCTCATGGTGGTCGTTCCGATTCCTGCGTCCTGCGAGTGAGGTCAGCATAGCGCCAAATTGGGTGAAATTTGACAACAAAAATTTCACATTGTAAATTTCACAAATGTCAGCCTTACTTAGAAAAGGCCATTTTCTCGGCACCAAGTTGCGGGCAGTGCGCAAACTGCATGGCCTGACACTCGAAGAACTCTCGGCACGATGTGTCCATCATGACGCATCCCAGGCGCCCTCGGTGTCCTACCTCAGCATGATCGAGACGGGCCGTCGTGTACCCTCTGAGGCCGTCCTGGATCTGCTCGCAGCCGTATTGCAGCGTGATCGCGGCTGGTTCCTGGATGAGAGTGCCGTACCGGAGATCCCGCGTGACGGGCGCTCGGGACCGGTATCGGCCCTGCCCCTCCAGCCGGGGTTCTTGTTCTCCAAGGAACTGCTGCAAGCGGCTCTGCCGGAGCTCCTGGCCCAGACGGGCACGTCAGGTCGCCAGTTTGCTCATCTGCTCATTCGCTCGCACCAGGAGTTGTCACATAATGACTTTCCTGACCTGGAACGGGCGGCTGAGAGCATTGGCGAGAGACGGTTTCCGCTTTCAGTGGACGACCTGCTCGAGCTCGCCAGCCGACACGGACTGAACTTGCATTGGTTCGAACGAAAGCCCGTACTCGTGCGGGATGAGTCCAGGGAAGTTCGCAGCATGGTGCGGTCGTTTTACGAAGCACCGAATGACATCTATATCAACAAGGCGCTGCGCTCCGATCCCGCGCGCCTCAAATTCGACATTGCGGCACATATCGGCCACAAGATCCTGCACGGCGGCGACGGCTTGAAATCGGCCCATGCCACCGGCGGCGAGATGGGTGGAAGTCCGGAGAGTTCGGTGCACTCGGGCGGCCTGGATGCCAACGATGTGCTGCATGCCTGGCGGGATTTCGAATGCACGTTTTTCGCTGGCGCATTATTGTGTCCCAAGGTGCCCTTTCGACGTTATCTCGCGAGTGTCGGTTACCGGATAGACGAGGGCGTCAAGCTTGGACTGACCCCAGCGGTCGTCATGCGCCGCATGACCAAGGTGTCGCCCTACCCCTATTGGCATTTCTTCGATGCCTATCCTCCCGGATACTTGCGCGCGGTGTATCGGGGCAACGGCATCCCACTGCCATGGGGAAACATGGCGCAGGTCACCGATCCCTGCCCGCATTGGGCGGTGTTCAGGATGATCGATGATCACCGCAAGCAAAGTGGTTCCCAGATTTCCGTATTGCGCGACGGCGAGCGGTCCCTGCTCTACTGTTGTCACTCCATGCGGACCCGCGACATGGCCGGCAATCCGCACGTCCTCTCGGTCGGCGTCGATTGCCTGCCCGTGCTGCACTCGAATGGCATCGACACGGACGCGATGGTCAAGGAGGTCCTGACGGACTGCCAGAAACACCATGGCGAAGCGCCCTTGCGCGCCGGAACCGTGGCAGCGCTGCAGGGCGCAGCGAAGGTGCTGAACATCGATTGGATACTCGATGCGCTGGAGCACCCCGCCAGAATCATCTGTCCGCGCAGCAACAGCTGCCCCCGTGACAATCGCTGTGCCGGAGCGAGACCATCGCGAGCCAGGCAAATCACGGACGTACGGGCCGAAATACTGCACCGCGATCGCGACCAGCCCGACGATTGAGCCCGCGGCGAGGCTACATGCCCAGTGCGTCGATAATCTCGCCGATCGAACTTTCGGAGTGGCAAACCAGTGCCCGGCAATAGCCCGCTTCGAACTTGAATCGCTGCAGGACAGGCATGGTCGCAAGCGCCAGGTCGAGCTGCTCTACATCCTGCGAATACGTATTGATCGTAACAGCGAGAGCCAATACATCGGCGAGACTGGGTACACTTCCCACTACGCTGCGCCCGAGATCGACGTGTTGCTGAACAGCTTCCACCAGGGAATCCGGGATCTTCCAACCCTGCAGCAATTTCACCGACAACGGCGCGCCATAGTTCGACACGAAAGTACCGTATGCGGTCTTGTCGAGAATCACTTCGGGATGCTTCGCGCACTTCACGAGCACGTAGAGTTCACCCACGTTGTGCAATAGACCCGCCAGCAGTGCCGTATCGGGGTTGATCCCGCCCACGTGCCGCGCGATGGCATCGCTGATCGCCGCGACAACGACGCTTTTCTGCCAGACATCGCGAATATTCCCGCGAACGGCAACGAGCTCCTTGTTCGATCGCAGCTGACGCATGGCATGTGCCGCCACCGCACCTCGCAACAAGTTGACTCCTACCCGGGACACCGCCGTACGCAGGTCGACAATTGATTCGCCGCGCGGGTTCAGTGCCGCGGAGTTTGCTATCTGCAGGATTCGGGCGGCCAGGACGGGCTCGGTCGCTACCTGGCGCACGATTTCATTGGTGTTGATATGCTCCTTGGCTAGCGCGCGGTGAATACGCATCGCGATCTCGGGGTACCCGAGTATCTCGACCGACTCGGCATCGAGGTCCTGCTGCAGAGCATCGGCAATCAAAGCCTGCTCATTCGACAGTGCGACTGCCGTACCCATGGCTTCCACCTGCTGCATTGCCATCTAGTATTCCTGCCTCGTCCAATGTGACACGAGCCGCCCACCATCGAGGGCGTACCGCTTATGTAACGGCGTCACAAAATGGATCTTGAGGATGGTTCCGTGCTTGGCGAGAGAACGCGGATTCAGTCAGTGCTGCATCGCCGCAGGCGCTCTGTCGGCGAGATGACGTCAGTGAGACGTATGCCGCACTTTTCGTTCACGAGGACCACCTCGCCGTGCGCCAGTAGCGCGCCGTTGACGAGTACATCAAAGGCATCGGACGTGTCCTTGTTGAGCGGAACAACCGAACCGACGGCCAATTGCAGGAATTCGCGTATCGTCAGACGGGTGCGCCCGACCTCCATGGTCACCGTGACCGGAAGATCGAGCACATCCTTCATCTCGACGAATCGCTCGCTGCCCTGGCGTCCATGGTCGGCGGACAGCCGTTCAAGATCGGGGGTCCTGGTCGCGGTGCGAGCGTTCATTTGGCGCTCCCGGTTGCAGATAACGAATCCGTTGGCGAACGCCTGATCAGGCAATTCTGTACCTTGACGGCCTGTTGGCCGCGCGAGACACCATAGGTGCCTGAGACGATGGGCAAGCCTTCCGCGAGCAGCGTCACCTGGCCATCAAACGTGCAGGGAACGACGTCTCCCGGATTAAGCGAAAGCAATTCCTCGACGGTCACGGTTGTATGGCCCAGCAGCGGCACCAACTTGACCGTGACGTCTTCGATTTCCTCATGCAGTGCCCTGCTCCAATTGTCATTGCCGTCCGTGCGATCGCTTTGAATCCCGGAGTCGAGAATCTCACGTATCGGCTCCAGCATCGAATAGGGCATGACAACGTGCAGCTCACCGCCTGCTCCTTCGAGATCGATATTGAAAGACGTAACCACGACCACTTCCGACGGACTGACGATGTTGGCGAATCGCGGATTCATCTCGGAATTCATGAATTCGATCTTCAGTGGGTTCACGGGCGCCCACGCGTCCTGCAGATTCGCAAACGCCTGGCGCAGCACCATTTGAATAATGCGACTTTCCGTGCTCGTGAAGTCACGCCCCTCGATCTTCGCATGCCTGCCTGTGCCGCCGAAGAAGTTGTCCACCAATGTGAATACGAGTCTCGCGTCGAGCATGAACAACCCTGTACCCCGCAATGGTTGCAATTTCACGAGGTTGAGACTCGCCGGGACGTGGAGCGTCTGGATGTACTCGCTGAATTTGACGACCGTAACCGGAGCAACGGCGATCTCCGGCGCGCGACGCATCATGTTGAACAAGCCTATACGGAGCAACCGCGCGAATCGATCGTTGATCATCTCGAGCGTCGGCATGCGACCACGCACAATTCGCACTTGCGTCGCGATATCGTAAGGCTGAACTTCGCCTTCGACGGTGGTGCCCGTCTCGACGGGCACCTCGTTGTTGTTGACGCCCTTGAGGAGAGCGTCGATTTCGTCCTGATTGAGTACCTCTGCGTCGCCTGTCATGGCCTGTTCCCCTGTGACTGCGGCGCAAGAAGAAGTTCGCAAGGATGAGGGTCAGACATATTCCTCTCCGCCCTTGCCGCCCAGCTGGATTCGACCCTCTTCGGCAAGCTTGCGAGCTGACAGCAGGATCTCCTTCTGCGCGCCTTCGACTTCGCTCAATTTGACCGGGCCTTTGGACTCGAGGTCATCTTTCAACATTCCGGCGGCTCGTTCCGACATGTTCTTGAAGAATTTCTGTTTCACGTCCTCGTCCGCACCCTTCAGGGCCAGGACCAGCTTGTCACCGGGGACCTCGCGAAGAAGTTCCTGCATTCCTCTATCATCGATGCTGACCAGATCGGTGAATACGAACATGAGATCCTGCAGTTTCTGCGCAAGTTGCTCGTCCACCTGCGTTATTGCCTCGATGATCTTCCCCTCGCTTGCCGCCCCAACAAGATTGAGGATGTCGGCGGCCACCTTGGGCCCGCCAAATCCCGAGGATTTGGTCGCGTTCGAGCCGGAGAACTGCCGTTCGAGCACCTGATCGAGTTCGCTCAGTGCCGAGGGGTGTACCCCGTCCAAGGTTGCAATGCGCGTAATGACATCTGCGCGGGTAGTCTCCTGAAGGCCGTTCAGTATTTCGGCCGAGTGGTCGGAATCAAGGTACGACAGCACCGTTGCGATGATCTGCGGGTGTTCGAAACGAAGCATCTCCGCGACCGACTTGGCTTCCATCCACTTGAGCGCCTCGAGACCGCTGCTACTTCGCTTGCCCAGAATCCGGTCGACCACCGAATTGGCCTTGTCCTCGCCAAGAGCTTCGTTGAGGACTTTACGCAGGTAATTGTTCGAATCGAGTCCGACATTGGACTGCTGGCCAAGTTCTCCACTGAACTGATCGAGAACGGCGCTGACTTCCTGACGCGATACCGCGGCCAGCTGCGCCATGGCCGCCCCGACGCGCTGCACTTCCTTGGGGTCGAGCTGTTTGAGCACCGACGCGGCATCCTGCTCGCCGAGCGTCATGAGCAGAATTGCGGCGCGTTCGACGCCGGATCTTTGTGGATTTTCTGACATGGCCTGGGATCTTCCTGCGTGTCGGGTTGCAAATGGCGTGCCGCCCCAACCTGTGACAGCGGTCACGCTTTCAAAGCGACCGGCAGGCCAGGCGCCGTACTTTTGACGCATTGCCTACCGCGCTCGGCATTTACCTCAAGATACGAGCTGGCAAAGCCGATACCCGAGACGCGCCGTGAGCAGCGGCGGCAGATGCTAGAAAGCGAGGAATCGAGTGGCTGCCTCTCCGAAAATGAACATCCTGGTTGTCGACGATTTTTCGACAATGCGCCGTATCATCAAAGGGCTGCTCAATGACCTCGGCTATAACAATGTCTCGGAGGCAGACGACGGCTTGACCGCGCTGCCCATGCTCCAGGGCGGCAAATTCGATTTTCTGATAACGGACTGGAACATGCCCGGAATGCCGGGCGTCGATCTATTGCGCAAGGTACGCGCTGACAGTGCGCTCAAGGATCTGCCCGTGCTCATGTTGACCGCGGAGGCGAAACGCGAGCAGATAATTGAAGCCGCACAGGCGGGCGTCAGCGGGTATGTTATCAAACCCTTCACCGGCGCCATCCTCAAGGAGAAGATCGACAAGATCTTCGCCTCACGCGCCCCGGCCAAGTGACATGAAAAACGACAGGGATCCGCGCAGCTCGCTGTCGCCTTTCCTGGATTCGCTTTGCGCTGCGCGCGCAAGCGAAAACCCGCAGGACTTCGTCGACGCACTTGCGAGTTTCAATGAAGCCCAGGACCTTCACTTCAATCGTGGTGTGCGCGAAGTGGCCACGGATATCGCAAGAGCGCTGAAGAAATTTTGTGATGATTCCCGACTCGTCGACCTCGCCGAGAAAGAAGTTCCGAATGCGCGTCATCGACTTGCCCAGGTCATCAAGCTCACCGACGAAGCGGCACATCGAACGCTGGACCTTGTGGAGCGATGCGCGCCGCGTGTGGAAGCCGTTGCGCACGAGGCGAGCCAACTCGCTGCGATGGATGAGGCATCTGCGGCAAAGGGGTTCCTGATGCGAACCGTCGATGCGATGAACGAGCTGCGCCAGACTCATTCCGAATTGTTGCTTGCGCAGAGCTATCAGGACCTGACAGGCCAGATTATTCGCAGCGTCATGACACTTGTGGAACAACTCGAATGCGCATTGCGCGATCTCGTTGAGATCAGTGGCCTCAAGACCCGCCCGCGATCCGGTCAGGCCGATGCGGAAAGAAAACTCGCCGGACCCGCAATTCCCGGGGTCAACGACGAGGCAAGCGTCAGCGACCAGTCCGGTGTCGACGATTTGCTTGGCAGCCTCGGACTGTGAGCGCCATATCGCACTGGTATACGGGGTTGCTTGAGCTATACTCGGCGGATGCTCGCGCCACGCTGGTTATTGGTAGCAGCGGCACTGTCGCTCGGCATTGCGACGGCGCTCGGTGCCTATGGCGTTCATGGCCTCAAGGAAGCTGTGTCCGAGGCTCGCTACGCGGCCTATGAATCTGCCGTTCAGATCCAGTTCGTCCATTCCCTAGGGCTTGCATTGGTCGCACTCATTCGAGAACGACTGACGCGTTCAAACGGCTGGCTGACCGTGGCCTCGGCCTTGCTGCTCGCCGGGATGGTGATGTTCAGCGGCAGCATCTACGCCACGACTCTTGGAGCGCCGCGCGCAATCGGCATGATGGCGCCTTTCGGCGGGTCGTCGCTGATGCTCGCATGGCTTTGTGCCGCCATCGGATTCGCGAGACGCTAGCACGCTCGGTTCGCCACCTCTGGAATTGGGCGCTGCTGTCACGTTCCGGGGCTGTGATCATGACATGCAAATGATGGGCTTGATGCAAGCGCCACTCTCGGCATCGGACCACGCCGCCTGAATGTCACGGAAGCAATAGTTTCGACAGAATCGATCGTAGGGTAGCTTGCCGTCCAGGTGCCACGCCGCGAGCTGTGGAATGAATCGATCCGGCACGCTGTCTCCCTCGATGCATGCCACCAGGCGCCCTGCCCGCAATAACAGGTCGAGCGGAGACCACTCGAACGGCGCACCCAGCTTCGGGACCGTGACCATGGCGCAATGGCCTTTTCGGGCCAACGCGGCGATCGCGGCTTTGAAGGTTTCGGTTTGGCCCGCCGATTCGAGGCTGTAATCGACGCCGCGACCGCCCGTGATGGCTCGGACGCGGGCTTCCAAATCCCCTTCCCGGCCATTGATCACATGGGTCGCGCCGAGCTCACTTGCAAGATCCAATCGGTTGTCGCGAATATCCACCGCAATGATCGTCTCGCACTCGGCGAGTACCGCGCCCAGAATCGCCGACAACCCGACACTACCAGTACCGAAAACCGCAATGCTGCTGCCGCTGACGGCCCGTAGCGTATTAAGGACCGCGCCGACGCCTGTCTGTATCCCGCACCCAAGGGGGGCCGCCTGCTCGAAGCAAAGCTCGTCCGGAATCCTGACCACGTTGCGTTCCGTCGCCAAGGCGTGGCTTGCAAACGATGATTGCTGGAAGAAAGCGCCGTGCACAGCCAGGCCATTGGCGTCGTGCATTGTCGGGCTGCCGTCGGGGCGGCAGCCACCAAATTGCAGATCGTGCCCGCGTTCGCAGTACGCAACATCGCCCGCACCACACCGCCGGCAGGCGCCGCAGGACCCAAACGTCAATACGACCCGATCACCGGGCCGCACCTTCGTTACGGCTGCACCAACCTTCTCGACGACTCCTGCGCCTTCGTGGCCGAATACGGCAGGCAGCAAAAACCGGTGAGGTGCGAATAGATCCGTGTGGCAGACGCCGCAGGCCAGGATGCGCACCAACACTTCGTCGGGTCGGGGCGTGTCCAGATGCAGCGTTTCAATGCCTGGTGGGCGACTGGCGTCGCGACATACGGCGGCTTGGATCTTCATTGTTGAATCCGTAGGGACGTAATGGACTTGCTCACTGACAGTACACTGTGCATCACCGATTCAAGCGTGCGGCGCGTTCATCGCAGCAGAAATCCGCCTCGCAATGGATCTGTCGGGTCAATGTAAAACTCGTGTCGGCCGGTGAAGTAGGCGCTGCCGCTGACCTCCGGGACAATGGCATTACGTCCTTCGTAGGTAACCTCCTCCACGGCCGCGACGGTCATTGTGCTGCCCAGAATGCTCTCGACGGTTATCCGCTCGTTCAGCTCGAGTTCGCCGCGTGCAATACCGAGCGCCACGCGCGCGCTGATACCGGTTCCAGTCGGGGAGCGATCGACCTCGCCGTCCGCAAAAACACAGACATTCCTGCTGTGATGACCCGCTTGCGCTGCCGGGCCGGTGAAAATCGTGCCATAGAGGAACCCTAATTCGGGTTCAATCGGGTGCAGGATCTGGTAACGGGACATGACGGCTTGCTTGATGCGCCTGCCCATCGCGATGATGTTCGAATAATTGCCGACGTCGAGTGCAAGGCCAAGATTCGCTGCCGGCACGACGGCATAGAACGCCCCACCGTAGGCGACATCGATCGTTACCGAAGAAAATCCCGGTAATTCCACTGGGATATCACGCAACAGCACGAAAGACGGGACATTTCGAAACGACGCCTCCATCACTTGTCCATTCTGTGCGGTAGCGTTGGCGGTGATCTGCCCGGCCGGCGTGCTGAATGTCACGACCGGGCCTGTCACGATCTTGCATTCGACGGCGAGCTTGGCAAGCGCGAGGATGGCGTGACCGCACATCGTGCTATAGCCCTCGTTGTGAATGAAAAATACATCGAGATCCGCATCCTCCGAGGTACTCAGGACGGCACCGTACATATCGGCGTGACCACGCGGCTCCCACATGAGCGACGCGCGCAGCGAGTCGAAACGTTCGCGAAAGTCACGTCTCTTTTCCAGGACGGTTCGCCCTTCCAGGTGCGGTAGTCCAGACGTGAAAACCCGCAGCGGCTCACCTGCCGTATGCATGTCGATCGACGTAATGCGCAGCCAGCCCATGGGTGCCCGCCAGCTTGCGGCGATCTGCTGCGGATCGGGCTTTGAAAAATCACTCACATTTCAAATTCCAGGCCGACATGAGTGTTCTCGGCGGCCTCGACCAGCGCCTTCGCGACGGCCAGATCGTACAACGCATGACCAACCGTCTTGGCGACCGTAGTCCCGGATCGGTCGATTTCCCGCCGACCCTCGAGCAATTCACCGAGATGAATAACCGCATTTTTGGGCAGAAGGGACTCGGCAAGCGGTCCGACGAGATCACCACTTTCCTCGCAGGCTGCGTCGGAGTCGACCACGATGTTTTGCGCGTGCTGGAAAAGTCCCGCTGGCAGTTCGCGCATTTGTGGCTTGAATGAACCTACGGCAAGGTAATGACGCCCAGCCAGTAATCGGGGATCGTCCGGCAGTACAGGCTTGCTTGCATTCGTTGCGGTGATTATGAGTTCCGAATTGGAAATGACCTCGTGAGCGCTGGCACAGCGAATCAGCTCGATGCCCTCGAGGTGACCCTCGACGCCGGCTACGAACCGTTCGGCCGACGCATGCGAGCGCGCATAGAACGCCAATTGCCTCACCGATCGCACGCAGGTCGCGAAGATGGCATGCGAGATCGCCTGCACGCCGGCCCCGATCACACCCACGCGGACAAGGTCTGCAGGGGTGGTCTCGCGTATTGCCAGAGCGCCAACCGCGCCTGTGCGCAACGCCGTCAGTTGCCCTGCATCCAGCAAAGCGAGCGGATGGCCACTCTTGGCATCGTTGAAGATCATTACACCGGTTACAAGTGGTTCGGCGCGCGCCACATTGCCAGGCGCCACCGTCACCAGTTTGACCCCAATGCGATCCGCCCACGCGGCCGGCATGCACAGCAATGAGTTATCGCCAAACGAAAAGTGTTGCCGCCTCGGCACGACGGCGTTGTGGCCGACTGCGGCACGGGCCGCCCGCTCGACCGCCGCGACCAGCTCGGTTGGCGACAACAATCCGGCTAGGTCCTTCGAGCGCAGCAGTCGCATATGCATTACAACTGCCGACGTCGGCCTGGTTTGCAGCTATGCAGGTGCGCGAGAGGTCAGTTCGCTGGCTGGCCGCAGCCGCCACCACAACATGCCTGCCCCATGTCGCAGGACGCTGGCAGACTGCCATTCGATGCTCCTGCACCGCACAGAACCGCGCTTGCGCTGATCAATTTGACCACCGGCGCGGCGGCAGGTGTCGGACCCGGATCCAGGCCGGCGCGCTCACAGAGTGCTCCCCAATTGGTGAGGATCTCGGCCATCGCGTGCCGCACTTCCACGGTGCGGTCGTTGGCAGAACAGTGGTATTCGTAGGTTGGCATCGGCAGATTATATGGAAACCAGACAAGCGAGGGTATGCCATGGGACAGGTATTGCAGGAAATTGACGACGGTTTGCGAGCTTGGCTTGAGATTCAGCCACTTTTTTTCGTAGCCAGCGCGCCGCTCGCCGCTGACGGCTTCGTCAACCTGTCGCCGAAGGGTGGCAATTCCCTGCGTGTGGTCAGTCCGCGACAGGTCATCTATCGCGATGGCGCAGGCTCTGGCGTCGAGACGATCGCACACGTGCGCGAAAACCATCGCATCGTCATCATGGCGTGTGCCTTTGAAGGGTCGCCCCTAATCGTGCGCGTACATGGTCGAGGTGAGGTACTGGAACCGACACATCGGGAATTCCGGTCCTATCTGGAGCTATTTCCCCGCAGTGGCACCACCAGGGCCGTCATGCGTATTCAGGTGGAGCGCGTGGCCAGCTCCTGCGGATACGGCGTGCCATTGATGAATTTTCTGCAGTCGCGCGAGGACAGCGACACATACTTATCGCGCACGTCCGACGCGGCGCTGCGGTCCTATTTGAAACGCAACAATCTCACCAGCATTGATGGCTTGCCCGGTCTGACTGAGAGCGAAATCGATAACGTCGTTGTTTACAGATAACGGCAGGAATTCCGTGCGGATTTACCTGCGTTTGGATATTTGGTCGGAGCGCCGAGATTCGAACTCGGGACCCCTTGCACCCCATGCAAGTGCGCTACCAGGCTGCGCCACGCTCCGACCGATGGACATAGTACTCCCAATCCGCCGACACCAAGCGTCGGCAGTAACGTCAACGACGCAGGATCTTGAGGATATCGTCGAGTTCCGTGCGAACCTGGCGCACGATCTGCTGGGCTTGCGTTACGTCTGTGCGGGCGTCGTCGCCATTGAGCTTGTTGCGAGCGCCGCCAATGGTGAACCCCTGTTCGTACAGCAGACTGCGGATCTGCCGGATGACAATCACGTCCTGGCGCTGATAGTAGCGGCGATTGCCGCGACGTTTTACCGGTTTGAGCTGCGGGAATTCCTGCTCCCAATAGCGCAATACGTGCGGCTTCACACCGCACAAGTCGCTCACTTCTCCGATGGTGAAGTAGCGTTTGCCCGGAATCGGTGGTAATTCGTCGTTATTCTTTGCTTCCAGCATACGCCTCGACCCGCGCTTTCAGCTTCTGGCCCGGACGGAAAGTCACCACGCGTCTTGCGCTGATTGGAATTTCCTCACCCGTCTTCGGATTGCGGCCAGGCCGCTGATTCTTGTCTCGCAGATCGAAGTTTCCAAACCCGGACAATTTGACCTGCTCCCCGTTCGACAACGCCGTGCGCACTTCCTCGAAAAACATATCTACCAGTTCGCGCGCTTCGCGTTTGTTCAATCCAAGCTGATTGAACAACGCTTCGGCCATCTCAGCTTTCGTCAATGCCATTTCGTTATTCTCTTATTTTCGCACCGAATTTTGCACACAGCTCGTGTCGGATGGCGGCGATGGCAGCGTCAACATCCTCGTCTGTGAGCGTGCGAGAATTATCCTGAAAAATCAAGCCGAAAGCGACGCTTTTTCGACCTTTTTCGATGCCTGGGCCTCGATAAATGTCGAAAACGCGGAGATCTCGCAGCAGGCTTGAAGATGCCGAGATTACACCTTCGCGCAACTTGCTCATAGGAGTAGTTTCATCCACGACCACAGCAAGATCGCGGCGGACCTGTGGATAACGCGATACGGCAGTGAATTTCGGCAAAACACTGCGCGTCATGGCGTCAAAATCGACCTCGAGCAGCAGTACTGGATGTGTAAATTCCGTCGACACTGCGACATTCGGGTGTAGCTCACCGATCCAGCCAATTTCCGCGCCAGCACGCAGAATGCGCGCACTACGATGCGGATGCAGGCAGGCAAGCCCTGCCGGTTCGATCGAGAACGAGTCCAGTTCGCCGCTTTGTTGCGCCAGCCATTCGTATTCGGCCTTGATGTCAAAGAAATCCGCCACTGCCCGATCGGTGCCGAGATCCCAACGTTCATCGTGCCGCGGACCGGTCAGAAGCAACGCCAGGGTCTCGGTTTCGATCACACCACCGGAGTTGTCGCGTTTGAACGTAATGCCTTTTTCGAATAGCCGGATGCTCGCAATCTGCCTGCGCAGATTGCTGAGTGCTGTGGTGAGCAAGCCAGGCCAGAGCGAACCCCTCATGACGTCGAGATCGCTTGCGATGGGATTGACCAATCGAATCGGGTTGCCGTCAGGGAACAAATCGCTCTGTCGGGTCGAGTCGACAAAAGCGTAGGTAACGCATTCGTGGTATCCGCGTGCAGCCAGCGCCTGGAGAATCGCACTCTCTCCGGGCCGGTCTTCCGGTACTCGCGCGAAGACCTGCGGCGCCAGACGCGCCTCCTCGGCGATTCGCTCGTAACCACGCAGGCGCGCACACTCCTCGATCAGATCGGCTTCGATGGTTACGTCGAATCGATGCGCTGGAGGAGCGACCTGCCAGCCGTCCCCGCTTTCGACCACCTGCATGCCCAGTGCCGCAAGAATGCGCGTTACATCCCGATCATCAATCTCGGCGCCAAGCAGGCGGCGCAGCCTGCTGCGCCGCAACGGCACAGCGGGGCGTCTAGGCAGGTGTTCGATGCTCTCAGCGCACAGCACCGGACCACATTCTCCACCCGCAATCGCGAGCAGAAGTCCGCTCGCGCGCTCTATTGCACGTTCCTGGCCCGTCGGATCGACACCACGTTCGAACCGCTGGCTGGCATCTGTGACCAGCCCCAGCCGGCGGCCACGGCCTGCAATCGCCTGCGGCGAAAAATACGCCACCTCGATTAAGACGTCGGTTGTGCTGGACGACACTGCGGTGCGAGCTCCGCCCATGATGCCCGCAAGACCCACTGCACCGGCTTGATCGGCGATGACCGTCATGTCCGCAGCGAGCTCGACCGTCTGACCATTCAAAAGCTCGAGTTTCTCGCCCGCGCGAGCCATCCGCACGTCGACGCCACCGGTAAGCTTGCGTCGATCATAGGCATGCATGGGCTGACCGAGCTCGAGTAGCACATAGTTCGTGACATCGACGATTGGGCTAACACTGCGTAGCCCTGCACGTCGCAGCCGCTCCCTGAGCCAACCTGGGGAGGGTCGCGAATTGTCCAATCCGCGAAATAATCGCCCTACGAAACGTGGTGCTGCCTCAGGCACCGACAGTCTGATGTCGAGGCGCTCATCTGAGGTCGGGCGAATCTTGCCCAGGCTGGGTCCGCGCAGAGTCGCATCCAGCATGGCGGCAACTTCGCGTGCCACGCCAAGCACGGACATGGCATCACCTCGGTTGGGCGTGATTGCCAATTCCAGTATCGATTCATCCAGACCCAGGAATTGACGTAGGTCCATGCCGAGCGGCGCTTCGGCATCGAGCTCGATGATCCCGTCCGGTTTGTCACCAAGCCCCAACTCGCGAGGGGAGCAAAGCATGCCCTCGGAAGGCGAACCACGAAGCTTTGCCGACTTGATTTGCACGCCTCCCGGCAATTGCGCCCCCACTCGTGCGAGCGCAACCTTGAGCCCCGCCCTGGCGTTGGCCGCACCGCAAACGATATGCAGTGCACTACCATCGCCACTGTCGACCTCGCAGATTTTCAGCTTGTCGGCATTCGGATGATTGGCGGTATTGGTGATTTGCGCCACGACTACGCCCGTGAACGCCGGCGCGGCCAGATCCAGCGCTTCGAGTTCGAATCCGATCATGGACAGGCGCGCACCCAGATCGGCCGCCGGCAGCCCGATCTCGACCCATTCACGCAGCCAGTCGAGGGGCACCCGCATAGTCACCAGACTCCGAACTGATCGAGAACGCGCAGATCGTTTTCGAAGAACAACCGCAGGTCATCGACGCCATAGCGCAGCATGGCCAAGCGCTCGATGCCCATCCCGAATGCATATCCGGTGTAGCGTTCAGAATCGACCGCGCAGGCTTGCAGAACTGCGGGATGGACCATGCCGCAACCTGCGACTTCGATCCATCCCGTGTGCTTGCAAACACGGCAGCCGCTACCGTCGCAGAACAGGCAGGACATATCGAGTTCAGCGGACGGCTCCGTGAAAGGAAAATACGATGGCCGCAGGCGAATCCGCAGGTCCTTCTCGAAGAAAGCCTGCACGAAGCCGTGCAGACAGGCTTTCAGATTGGCGAAGCTGACACCATCGCCGACGACTAGACCCTCGACCTGGTGGAACATTGGCGAGTGCGTCATGTCGTTGTCGCACCGGTAGACACGGCCCGGTGCAATGAGCGCGACCGGCAATTGCGCATCACGCAGCGCGCGAATCTGCACTGGCGAGGTGTGCGTGCGCAACAGACGCCCATCTGCAAAATAGAAGGTATCGTGCATGGCGCGCGCCGGATGTTCCGCCGGAATATTCAGGGCTTCAAAATTGTGGAAGTCGTCTTCGATCTCCGGGCCTGTGGCAATCTGGAATCCGGCGCTGCGAAAAATGCGCTCGATGCGCAGACGCGCACGGGTAATTGGATGGATACTGCCTGGCTTGTCACCCCGCCCCGCCTGGCTGATGTCGAATCGATCCGCCGCCAGTGCGGCGGCCATTTCGGTCCGCCGCAGCTGCTCACGCCGGGTTTCGATGGCCGCCTGAACCTTGGCTTTGGCCTCGTTGATGGCCTGTCCGGCCGAGGGTCGTTGCTCGGCGGGAAGTTCGCCCAGCGCTTTGAGCTGTTCGGTCAACCGCCCTTTCTTGCCGAGCCACTCAACCCGCACCTGCTCGAGTGCAGCCGCATCCGCACTGGCCGCAACAGCAGCAAGTGCCTCACCCTGCAACCGCGTTACGTTGCTCCCTGAAGTCATCTGCATTTGGCAGGGAAGCGCCGCCGGCACGGTGGCCCGCGGCGCCACTGCCCATTACTCAACCTGCAGACGCACCCAGCGCCGCCTTGGCTTGTGCCGCGATGGCACCAAAAGCCTCGGCATCGTTCACTGCGATGTCGGCGAGCATCTTGCGGTCGATCTCGATGCCCGCTTTCTTCAGGCCATTGATGATACGGCTGTAGGATAGACCGTGTTCACGCGCCGCAGCATTGATGCGGGCGATCCACAGGGCGCGAAAATCGCGCTTCTTGGCTCGCCGGTCGCGGTAGGCGTACTGCCCCGCCTTGATGACGGCCTGTTTTGCCGCGCGAAATACCTTGCGTCGCGCGTTGTAGTAGCCCTTGGCTTTGCCGAGGACCTTCTTGTGACGGCGACCCGCCGTGACACCACGTTTGACTCTTGCCATTGTCGTTTACTCCCGGCGGTTTCTCAGGCGTTTGGTAGCAGCTGATCGAGACGACCGACGTCGCTCTCATGGACCAGCGAGGACCCACCCGAGCGCAAATGTCGCTTGCGCTTGGAATCCTTGTGGCCGAGATTGTGGCGGCGATTCGACGCGTACCGTTTGTAGCCTTTGGCCGTCTTGCGAAAACGCTTGGCCGCGGCCCGGTTGGTCTTCAACTTGGGCATTTCTTCAACTCCACTTCGTATGCTCCGATCACAAAGCACATATGTGCTCGCTACGGGCGGGTTTTGCTGCAAAGGAGCAGCTTGTATCGACTACTTCTTCTTGGGTGCGAACACCATGACCATCTGCCGCCCCTCCATGGACGGAGTCTGTTCAACCACCGCATGCGGTGCCAAATCCGTCTCGACGCGACCGAGAAGTTTACGACCAATTTCCTGGTGCGCCATCTCGCGGCCGCGGTAGCGTAACGTTACCTTGGCCTTGTCGCCCTCTGTCAGGAAGCGAATCAGGTTACGCAATTTCACCTGGTAGTCCGCTTCCTCCGTCCCGGGACGGAACTTGATTTCCTTCACCTGGATCTGTTTCTGCTTGCGCTTTGCCGAATGCGCTTTCTTGTTCTGCTCGAACAGGAACTTTCCGTAGTCCATGATGCGCACTACGGGCGGCTCAGCGGTCGGCGACACTTCGACCAGATCCAGGCTCGCGTTGTATGCGAGATCAAGTGCCTCAAACCGACTCATGACACCGGCCTGCGATCCGTCGGCTCCTATCACGCGCACTTTCGGCGCAGTGATTTCCTCATTGCGACGGACGCGCTTGGCTGCTATGGCGATAAATCAACCCTCCAAAAGCGTGCGCCCGCGGCTATCGACCTCTGCCTTGAGTCCCGCAGCGAATGCTTCGGGACTCATGGCACCTAAATCCTTGCCACTGCGGGAGCGCACAGAAACCTGATTGGCAGACACTTCCTTGTCGCCCGCGATCACGAGATACGGAACCCGCATCAACGTGTGTTCGCGAATCTTATAGCCCACCTTTTCGTTACGCAAGTCGGATTCGACCCGAACTCCCTGATTTTTAAGAAAATCTGAGATTTTTTCGACGTAACCCTGCTGCCGGTCGGTGATGTTCATGACGACGACCTGCACCGGCGCCAGCCAGGCTGGCAAGCGCCCGGCATGATGCTCGATCAGAATGCCCAGGAACCGCTCCAGCGAGCCGAATATCGCCCGGTGCAGCATGACGGGCGTGCGCTTCTGGCTCGCCTCATCGATGTAATAGGCCCCGAGGCGCCCAGGCATGTTGAAATCGACCTGCAAGGTACCGCATTGCCAGTCGCGGCCAATTGCGTCCCGCAGGACGAACTCGAGCTTCGGTCCATAGAACGCGCCCTCGCCCGGGTTGTGGCTGTATTCGATACCTGCTGCCCGCGCGGCCTGCTTCAGGGCGGCCTCCGCGCGGTCCCAGATAGCATCGTCGCCCACCCGCTGTGGTGGCCGATCGGAGAATTTGATCGCCACGTCGTCGAAGCCAAAGTCGCGGTAGATATCGAGGATAAGTCGGGTCACCGCGACCGACTCGTCCGTGATTTGGTCCTCGGTGCAAAACACGTGCGCGTCATCCTGGGTGAATGCACGAACGCGCATCAAGCCATGCAAGGCACCTGACGGCTCGTAGCGATGCACCTTGCCGAACTCGGCAAAACGAATGGGCAGGTCGCGGTAGCTACGCAGGCCGTGACGGAATATCTGCACATGCCCCGGGCAATTCATCGGTTTGATCGCGTACTTGCGCTCGTCGGGTGTCTGGGTGAGATACATGTTCTCGCCAAACTTCTCGAGGTGACCGGATTGCTGCCACAGGCTCGCGTCCATGAGTTCCGGCGCATTGACCTCCTGGAAGGCGGCCGCAGTTTGACGGTCGCGCATGAACGCGACCAGGCGCTGGAAGACCTGCCATCCCTTCGGATGCCAGAAAACCGCACCCGGAGCCTCTTCCTGCATATGGAACAAGTCGAGTTCGCGGCCGATGCGCCGATGGTCACGCTTTTCCGCCTCCGCGAGCCGATGCAGATAGGCCTCGAGCTGCTTTTTGTCGAGCCAGGCCGTACCGTAGATGCGTTGCAGCATTTCGTTGCGTGAATCGCCGCGCCAATACGCGCCGGCGACCTTCATCAACTTGAATGCCTTCAGAAATCCGGTCGAGGGCACGTGAGGACCGCGGCACAGATCGACCCAGTCGCCCTGCCCGTACAGGCTGATCGGTTCGCCCGAGGGAATCGCCGCGATGATCTCGGCTTTATAGATTTCGCCTTTGTCGCGGAAGAACTGCACGGCGGCATCGCGCGCCATCTCCGTGCGCATGACTACGAGGTCGGCCGCAGCCAGCTCCTGCATGCGCTTCTCGATGGCCTCGAGGTCTTCGGGCGTGAACGGCCGTTCGAAGGCAAAGTCGTAATAGAATCCGTCTTCGATCACAGGGCCGATAGTTACCTGCGCTTTGGGGAACAACTGCTGAACCGCCTGGGCGAGAAGATGTGCCGTGGAATGCCGAATGATTTCAAGCGCCACCGGATCCTTCGCGGTGACAATCTCGACATGCGCATCCCGATCGATGGCGTGGCTGGTGTCGACCAGCTGACCATCGACTCGGCCGGCGATCGCGGCCTTGGCAAGCCCTGCGCCGATGGCGGCAGCGACTTCGGCAACCGTCGGTGGACTCGGAAACTGGCGTTGGCTGCCATCAGGCAGCGTCACAGTAGGCATGGGTCAGGCTGTCGCGAAATTGGTAGGCGCGAGTGGGATCGAACCACCGACCACTTCCATGTCAAGGAAGTGCTCTACCACTGAGCTACGCGCCTGTCCCCGAGGGCCGCGAAAGATACTAGAGGCTGCCGCAGGTGGCAAGGTATTCCACAGAAAAACAAAGGGTTAGCGCCTCGCCAGTTTGACCGCCGTGCCGAAAGCCAGCAATTCGGCGGCACCACCCAGAATAGTCGACGTTACAAAGCGCACAGTGACAATACCATCTGCCCCGAGTTTGCGGGCCTGGGCCTGCATGCGGTCGAGCGCCTGTTCGCGCGCCTCGGCGAGCATTTTGGTGTATTCGGGGATCTCGCCACCCACGATGCTGCGCAGACCCGCCACGATGTCCTTGCCAATGTGGCGCGAGCGCACGGTGTTGCCTCGCACTAATCCCAGCGTCGCAGTGATTTGATAGTCTGCAAAAAGATCCTGGGTCGTCACTAGCATTACTTGTCCACTTCTTTGTCGTAGTAGTTGTCCTCGCTATTGCTGAGGCGCTCCTTGATGACCTTGATGAGAAGCAGTCCGACCGCAAGCAGGACAGCGAGGCCGATCAGGCCAAACGGCAATGCAGCCACCATGCCGGCCACGATCGCTGCCAACCAAAGCAGCGCCAATATGCCCAGGATCGTATAGCTGATTTTCTCGAATACATCCATGGCGGACAGTTTGGCGTAGCGAACGTCAGCCGGCAAGCCGCCCGTCTGGGCCGAAACCCGAGCGTTTCAGCGCCGCGATTTCGTCCCGCAATTGCGCCGCACGCTCGAACTCGAGGTTGCGCGCCGCCTTGAGCATCGCCGATTCCAGCTCCTTGACGCGTCGCGCGACCTGCTCCGGCCCAAGGTGCGCGACCGTGCCAGTCGAATCGCCCGACTTTCGCGAACGACTGGCTGCACTATCCCGGCCGCGCTTGCCCTCCGAGCGCGCCCCTTCCATGACGTCCGTGACCGCCTTGACGATTCCGCGCGGCTCGATCCCGTGAGCCTCGTTGAACTGCTGCTGCTTGCTGCGTCGACGCTCTGTCTCTTCGATCGCCCTTTTCATCGAACCGGTGATTCGATCCGCGTACAGGATGGCACGGCCGTGAATATTGCGGGCCGCGCGCCCGATCGTCTGGATGAGGGAATTGTCCGAGCGCAGAAAGCCTTCCTTGTCGGCATCGAGAATGGCAACCAATGCCACCTCGGGCATGTCCAGTCCCTCGCGCAGGAGATTGATACCCACCAGTACATCGAACCGGCCCAGTCGCAGGTCGCGGATGATTTCCACTCGCTCCACGGTCTCGACGTCAGAGTGAAGATAGCGAACTCGAATGCCGTGATCGTGCAGGTACTCGGTCAGATCCTCGGCCATGCGCTTGGTCAGTGTAGTTATGAGCACACGTTCGCCGCGATTGACGCAGTGGTTGATCTCCGAGAGCACATCGTCGACCTGAGTTGCCACCGGTCGAACGCTGACCTGCGGATCGAGCAGTCCGGTCGGCCGGGCCACCAGCTCGACCACCTGTCCGGCATGACGCGCTTCGTAGCCACCCGGGGTTGCAGAGACAAAAATCATCTGCGGCGCCAGGGATTCCCACTCTTCGAATTTCAGGGGGCGATTGTCAAGGGCCGACGGCAGTCGAAAGCCATACTCCACCAGCGTTTCCTTGCGCGAACGATCGCCCCGGTACATTGCGCCAAGTTGCGGGATCGTCTGGTGGCTCTCGTCGACCACCAGCAACGCGTTCTGCGGCAGATAGTCGAACAAACAGGGTGGCGGCTCACCGGATTCGCGTCCGGACAGGTAGCGCGAATAGTTCTCGATGCCCGCGCAATAACCGACTTCCTGCATCATCTCCATATCGAACAGCGTACGCTGCTCAAGGCGCTGCGCCTCGACCAACTTGCTCGCAGCGCGCAACTCCTTCAAACGAACCGCCAACTCACCCTTGATCTGCTCGACCGCCTGAAGAATGCGCTCGCGCGGAGTCACGTAATGCGATCCGGGATAGACCGTGTAACGGGGCAACTTGCGCAACACTTCGCCGGTCAACGGATCGAAAAGAGACAGCGTTTCGATGGTGTCGTCGAACAGCTCCACCCGGACGCCCTCCCGTTCGGACTCCGCCGGAAAGATGTCGATGACATCGCCCCGCACACGATAACAACCGGCTGTCAGGTCAAGTTCATTGCGCGTGTATTGCATGTCGGCCAGGCGACGTAACAGTCGGCGCTGATCCAGGGCCTCGCCCCTCTGCAGATGCAGGACCATGGCCAAATAGGCCTGGGGGTCGCCCAATCCGTAGATGGAAGACACTGTGGCGACGATAATGGAGTCGGAACGCTCGAGCAGGGACTTGGTTGCCGACAGTCGCATTTGCTCGATGTGATCGTTTATCGACGCATCCTTCTCGATATAGGTGTCGCTCGCCGGCACATAGGCTTCGGGTTGGTAGTAGTCGTAATAGGAAACGAAATACTCGACGGCGTTGTTGGGAAAGAATTCGCGAAACTCTCCGTACAATTGCGCAGCCAGTGTCTTGTTGTGCGCCAGAACGAGCGCCGGCCTCTGCACCGCAGCAATAACATTCGCAATGGTGTAGGTCTTGCCCGACCCGGTGACACCGAGGAGTGTCTGGTGGGCGAGACCACTCGCCAGGCCCTCGATCAGCGCTGCAATCGCCTGCGGCTGGTCGCCGGCCGGGGAGTAATTCGACTGCAACTGGAATGTGCGCTGTTCTTTCACTTAGAGTGGAATAGTACGCGCATTCATCACATTGCTGCGCCTGTCGCTTGACTCGCGGCGGCGCATTGCTGAAAATCCGCGCCTTTCCCGCCTAGTTCCCCGGTAGCTCAGTCGGTAGAGCGTCGGACTGTTAATCCGTTGGTCGTTGGTTCGAGTCCAACCCGGGGAGCCACCGTGTCGCGTTATTTCCCTGACTGCGCCAGCGTAAGATCGCGCGCCGCCCGCACCTGCTCATCGGTCAGCATGTTCTTGATTTCGATCAGCATCTCGAGATAGAGAAGTTTCTTGCGATTCTCCGCAGTCACCACCTTGTCCGCCTGGGCAAGTGCCAAGGCTGAATCGACTGGATGCTTCTCGAGGCTGGCCTGCAATTCCGTGCCACTGTCAAGGAGTTCGAAATCGATCTCCGAGGATTTGGCCTGTACTGCGATCAGTTTTTTGCGCAGCGCACTGCGTTGGGCATCCGTCAGGTGCAGCTCGCCGCGATGTTGCAGGATGAAGTCCGGCGCGAACAAACGACCGAGCATCCAGTCGTCTTTTGGCGTGTCCGCAGCCACCGCAATTGCGGCGAGTGCCGTAAGGATGCATGGCGTTACCAGATAGAGAATCACTTGAGTTGGCTTCACAATACTGACTCCAGGAATGGGTTCGGAATGGCTCCGAGATCTAGTGGCGAAGGCGGTTGATAGGCGTACACGTCGAGCAATGAATCGGTGGGCGCCCTCCACAAATCCATGGGCGATCGGGTTTGCGCCAGCATGGGATCGCGCAGCTCGATCGCGACCCGATCGGCGCGGGTTCCGGGCAACAGCAGCCATCCCAGTGCTACCGCGAGCAGTGCAGCGGCTGCCCATGCAACCTTGCGCGACACGGGCGGACGCTCGGGGCGGGCATCGGCAAGCATGGCGTCGAAACCTGGCGTCCTGATCCCGCGCTCAGACGCAGCCAAGGCGGCACGAATTCTCGCGCCAAGCTGCATGTCGGTCATTGGTTCGCCCATTGGCTAGCCCTCGCCATTGCGCTGCGCCAGGAGACGCCGCAATCGCGCCTTGCCTCGTTCGTAGTGCACACGGGCACTACCGGGCGAGATACCGATAATGGCTGCGACTTCGTCGAGCGTGAAGTCCCGATAGAAGACCAGTTCCAATACCTCGCGTTGTCGCCGGGGCAATCGCATCCAATGGCGCCACACGTGGCGCGCGTCGGATGCATCCGCGCAGCTGTCCGGACCTTCCTCGATTGATTCTGCCGGCATGCGCCAGCCGATCGCGGCGGCGCGCAATCTTCGACGCAGCGATTGCCGGGCAATGTTGCGCAGGACGCCGAATAGCCAGGTGCGCAGACTCGATCGACCGGAAAATCGCGCCCGACCGTCCAGGATATACAAATAAGTCGTCTGCAGAACATCGGCAGCATCCTCCGCATCACCATGACAGCAGCGCCTGGCCCAACCGTATGCCGCTGCGTGCAGGGCACGCAGATCGCGCAGCGTCAGCAACGGATTGGCAGCGAGCGGTTGTTCCTCGCGCACGGGGTCTCCATGAAACCTTGGTGTCCGGCAATGCCCTCGTATATGACATTCACGGCGCCAAGGCGCCAGCTCGCTGGAGTTTGCCGTCCGCTGACCCTACAATATGTAACTTCCTAGCGCCATCAAGCGGCAGTTGCAACTGCGTGCAGGAGTGAGTCCGTGACGCCCGAGTCGACATCGCGCGGCGGAGAACTGGCCAAGCGGCACCGCCGTTCGACGAGACTATGGCACTGGCTGAACGCCTTCGCCGTCGTCATCCTGCTGATGAGCGGTCTCACGATTTTCAACGCCCATCCGCGCCTTTACTGGGGTCAGTTCGGAGCGAATCAGGATGCCGCCTTCCTGGAAATCTCGAGCAGCCCCACATCGGGCAATCTGCGCATCGGCGACTGGCGCATCGAAACCACGGGCTTGCTCGGTAATTGGCGCGATTCAGACGGCAACGTTCAACGACGCGCATTCCCGGGCTGGGCGACTATTCCGTCCAGGTACAATCTTGCGCTCGCTCGACGGTGGCATATTTTCTTTGCGTGGTTGCTGGGAATCTCACTTGCCGCGTATCTCGCGTGGAGCCTCGCAAACCGTCACATGATTCGCGACCTGTCACCGCGAGCCAGCGAATTGCATCCGCGCCACCTCTGGCACGACATCAAACAACACGCGTTGCTACGCTTTCCCACCGGTGCGGCGGCCCTGCGTTACAACATACTGCAAAAACTCGCCTACCTGGCAGTGCTGGTGCTGCTTTTGCCCGTTCTGGTGCTGACCGGCATGACCATGTCGCCGGGGTTGAATGCGGCGTGGCCCTGGTTGCTCGACGTATTTGGCGGGCGCCAGAGTGCCCGTAGTCTGCATTTCATGGGAGCGCTCTTGATGGTTCTGTTCGTGGTGGTGCATCTACTGATGGTCTTACTCGCTGGTCCGTTCAACGAGATTCGCTCGATGATCACCGGGAATTACCGCTTGCCAAAGGAGCGAAAACCATGAACCGCTTGTACTCCCGGCGTACGCTCGTTCGGTCCATGATTGCGGGAGCCAGCAGTCTGGCCGTCGCGGGCTGCGATCGTATTGGCAATTCGTCGGCAGGCAGAACGCTACTGTATTCCGCAGAGGGACTCACCTACCGTGCACAGCGGCTGATCACAAATCGCAATGCGCTTGCCCGCGAATTTTCGTTGTCGGATTTGTCGCCCGTATTTCGCACCAATGGCAATACCATGCCAGCTGCGCCCGAATATCAACGCCACCTCAGTGAGCGCTTCGTCAATTGGCGTCTGGTTGTCGACGGTTCGGTAGACGCGCCCGTCCGTGTCAGCCTTGCGGATCTTCTCCGGTTGCCGCAGCGCACGCAGATAACGCGTCATGACTGCGTGGAAGGTTGGAGCGCAATCGGTCAATGGACGGGCGTAGCCATGAAGGTTCTTCTCGACGCCGCACGCCCTCGGCCAAGCGCCCGGTACGTCGTTTTACATTGCGCCGACGACTTTCGCGGCACCATGTACTACGAGAGCATCGACATGGTCGATGCCTACCATCCGCAAACGATATTGGCCCACAGCCTGAATGGTCAGCGTCTGCCGGTTGGCAATGGCGCGCCGCTGCGATTGCGCGTTGAGCGCCAGCTTGGCTACAAGCAGGCGAAGTATGTCATGCGCCTGCAGCTGGTCGACAGTCTCAAGGACATCGGAGCGGGTCGTGGCGGCTATTGGGAGGACAAGATTGGCTATGAGTGGTACGCAGGCATCTAGCGCGCGGATGATCTGCGTTTATGTGTCAGCTGATCGAGATAGCCGGCAAAATCCCGGCCTAGCGAGGCGTGCTTGAGTCCATACTCGACGGTTGCCTGCAGGTAGCCGAGCTTGCTGCCACAGTCGTAGCGCTTGCCTTTGAATCGGTATGCCCAGACATCCTGCTCCGCCATGAGCGCAGCGATACCATCCGTGAGCTGAATCTCGCCACCTGCGCCTTTGCCGATCTTGGCAAGATGATGAAAGACTCGCGGCGCGAGCAGATAGCGACCGACAACCGCAAGCGTCGACGGGGCATCCTTGGGCCTGGGCTTTTCGACGATACGTTCGACTCGTGCCGCGCTACCCTTCACTCGACCGGTCGCCACGATGCCGTACTTGTCGGTACTGCTGCGCGGGACATCTTCGACTCCGAGCACGCTTCCGCCTACCCTTGCATGGAGGGCGGCCATTTGCTTCAAGCAGGAGACGCGTGAGTCGATCAGGTCGTCGGCGAGGTGCACAAAAAATGGGGCATCGCCAACAGCCGGCCGTGCGCAAAGCACCGCGTGCCCCAGACCCAAAGGCGCGGGTTGGCGAATATAAATGCAGGTCACATCTCTTGGCAGCACACTACGCACCTGCGCAACGAGATCGTGCTTGCCCTGTGCCAGCAGCGCGTCTTCGAGCTGTTGGTCGACATCGAAGTGATCTTCGATTGCGCGCTTGGATGAACCGGTGACGAATATGAGGCGGCGTGCGCCGGCCGCGACCGCCTCTTCGACCGCGTACTGAATCAGCGGCTTGTCGACAATGGGCAACATCTCCTTCGGACTCGCCTTGGTCGCTGGGAGAAAGCGCGTTCCGCGCCCAGCCACCGGAAACACCGCGACATCGACGGGGGTTTTCTTTTTCATGCGGTGACTTTAATGCAGTTCTGGCGCAGGCGCATGTGCCAAGGGTCGCATTCTGCACCGCAAGCGACCGAGGCCCGAAAAATGCTGGGCGGGCCTCGGCCAATATGCGAAAAGGCCTAGTTCTCGCGCTTGGGAGCTGGCCTTGCGGAACTCGCGGGCTTGGAGCTGCGGCCGAGCAATATGTCCTTGCGATTCTGGTCGATGACTTTCTGGCCAATGCCACGCACTAGTGCCAGGTCATCTGCCGTACGGAACGGACCATTCTTCTTGCGGTACTCCACGATGGCCTGGGCTCGAGTGGTGCCGATCCCGCGAAGTGCGCGCGCGATCGTTGGCGCGTCCGCGCTGTTGATATCGACTGGTTCGGCACTTGCGAGCGCAGCACCAATACAAAGCAGTGAAGACAGGATGAGTCGTCGCATGACATACGCCTCCGTGCGTAATGGTCCGGCACCGGTACCGGCAGGATCAATCTAAGCCGGGTCGCCAGGAGATGCAGCGGTCGAACTTGGCGCAAACCGCTAGAAATGCGTCAGTCGCGGATAGGTCGATCTGCGCCATCGTTGACGCGTTCGCGCAAGTCCTTGCCAGGCTTGAAATGCGGGACATATTTGCCGGACAGGGCGACCGCTTCGCCGGTCTTTGGATTGCGACCCTGCCGCGGCGGGCGAAAGTGCAGGGAGAAACTGCCAAATCCGCGTATCTCGATGCGCTGGCCAGTAGACAACGCATCGCTCATGATTTCCAGTATCTGCTTGAGCGCGAGCTCAACGTCTTTGGTCGGCAGATGCTTCTGCTTCGCCGCGACAATCTCGATGAGTTCCGATTTGGTCATCTCGCCCCCCGCCCCCAAGCGCTTGATCGAGTGGGAGTCGGCGCCACCTGCGTGGCGCCGAGCCCCTGGTTGTTGTTATCGAAGCCCGTCAGTTCCGGTCGCCGATTTGCTCCTTGAGCAGATCACCGAGCGTGGCACCACCCGAAGCTGCAGTCTCCGAACGGTAGCTCTCGACCGCCTCGGCTTCCTCATGAACCTCGCGCGCGCGAATGGACAAGGTGATGCTACGCGTCTTTCGGTCGACGCCGGTAAACTTGGCTTCTACTTCATCGCCAACCTTGAGCACGGTTCGAGCATCATCGACTCGATCGCGACCCAGTTCGGAGGCGCGCAGCTGGCCTTCGATTCCCTCTCCGAGGTCGATTACGGCACCACGCATGTCGACTTCCTTGACCGTACCTTTGACGATGCTGCCCTTGGGGTGCTCGGCTATGTAGCTCGAGAATGGATCCTGGGCGAGCTGCTTGATGCCGAGCGAAATGCGCTCCCTTTCGGGGTCTATGGACAGAACGACAGCCTCGATCTGCTGGCCTTTCTGGTAATTGCGCACCTCTTCCTCACCGGTGCCGTCCCAGGAGATATCCGACAGGTGCACAAGACCGTCGATGTTGCCAGGCAACCCGATGAATATTCCAAAGTCCGTGATGCTCTTGATCTGGCCGGAAACATGGTCGCCGCGCGCATGATTCTCGGCGAATTCCTTCCACGGGTTCGACTGGCACTGCTTGAGACCCAAGGAGATGCGACGACGCTCCTCATCGACGTCGAGTACCATCACCTCGACTTCCTGACCGACATGTACGACCTTCGCCGGGCTTACGTTCTTGTTGGTCCAGTCCATTTCGGACACGTGGACCAACCCCTCCACACCGTCCTCGACCTCAACGAATGCGCCATAGTCGGCAATATTCGTGACCTTTCCGAAAACGCGCGTGTTCGGCGGGTAGCGCCTGGCAATGTTTTCCCATGGATCCGGACCGAGTTGCTTCAGGCCCAGCGAAACACGCGAGCGCTCCCGATCGAACTTGAGAATGCGGACTTCCACTTCCTGGCCGACTGCTACGACTTCGGATGGGTGTTTGACACGCTTCCAGGCCATGTCCGTTATGTGCAACAGGCCATCGATACCACCGAGATCGACAAACGCGCCGTAATCGGTCAGGTTCTTGACCGTACCGCGTACCACGGCGCCTTCCTCGAGATTCTCCATGAGCGCGCTGCGCTCTGCCGAGAACTCGGCCTCGACCACCGCGCGACGTGAGACCACGACATTGTTGCGCTTCTGGTCGAGTTTGATCACCTTGAACTCGAGAGGTTTGTTCTCGAGGTAGGCGGTGTCGCGCACCGGCCTCACATCCACGAGCGAGCCCGGGAGGAATGCGCGCACGTTGTCTATTTCGACGGTGAAACCGCCCTTCACGCGGCCCGTGATGACGCCGGTGACGATTTCGGCATTGTTGTAAGCCTCTTCGAGCCGCGTCCAGGTGCGCGCTCGCTTGGCTTTTTCCCGCGACAAGCGGGTTTCACCCGTGCCGTCCTCGACGGCATCCAGGGCGACCTCGACCTGATCACCCGCGGCCACCTCGACGGTGCCACTTTCGTTCTTGAATTGGTCGATTGGAATTACGGCCTCGGATTTCAATCCGACATTGACGATGACGACGTCATCCGTCACATCGACGACCAGGCCCGTCAGAATCATGCCGGGGCGAATGCGCTGGTTGGCAAGACTCTGCTCGAATAGCTGAGCGAAACTTTCTGTCATGATGGATTTACTTGTGCTGGCGCGGGGAACGCGCTCTATTGGTTTAGGGCCGCTTCCGCATCCAGCGGACAGCCGGTTCTGTTGAAAATGTCGCAACGCTCCGTGTTGACGACCGCCAAAATTACTCCCACAACGCCCGCTGACGCCCCAGATCGAGAACGGCAGCGACCACTTGATCGATGGTCAATCCTGTCGAATCGATTATCCTGGCGTCGGGCGCCGCCGCCAGGGGCGACACCTTCCGGCTCGTATCGCGCTCGTCACGGAGCGCTATCTCGCGCGAAAGGGCGGCAAGGCTAACATCTAACCCTTTGTCTTTCAACTGCTTATAGCGCCTCGCGGCTCTCTCGGTCGAGCTCGCGGTGAGGAAGACCTTGAGCTCTGCGGCCGGAAAGACGGTAGTGCCCATGTCGCGGCCATCCGCTACGAGTCCCGGCGGCTCGACGAATCGCCGTTGGCGACCCAACAGGGCTTCGCGCACGGATGGCCAGGCGGCCACCCGGGATGCGCCCTCGCCTGCGGTCTCGGTCCGGATCGCGGCGGTGACATCGCTGCCTTCCAGAAGCACCTTTTCCGCCCCCGAAGCCGTCGAGCCGAACTCGACCAGCATCGTGCGCGCGACAAGCGCATGGCCCGGCTCATCCTCGCGATCGAGACCAGCCTGCTGCCCGGCGAGTGCGACCAGGCGATACAGGGCCCCGCTATCGAGCAAGTGCCAACCGGTTGCAGCGGCCAGCCGACGGCTGATCGTGCCTTTGCCGGAACCAGACGGTCCATCGATTGCAACGATGGGCGGGTGTCGGGTCAACTGCATTCCTGCACCGGAAGGCCCGAATGGCGCGCGAGCGAGGCAAAGTCGGGGAAGGAGGTTGCGACATTTCGCACATCAGCAATGTGGATCGGGCCCGACGCGCGCATGGCTGCGACGGCGAATGCCATGGCGATCCGGTGATCGCCGAATGACTCAACCCGACCACCGTTGATTTCGCCGCCTGTAATCGCAATGGAATCGCCTGCAAGGTGATGTTCGACCCCAAGATTTGCAAGCCCCGCAGACATGCTTGCCAGGCGATCCGACTCTTTCACCCGCAGCTCGGCCGCACCGTCTACGTGTGTCGTGCCTTGAGCGGCTGCAGCTGCAACAAAAATCACCGGCAGTTCGTCGATCAGCCGCGGTACCATCGCCGCGTCAATTCGGATCGCACGCAACTCGCTCGGAAACACAACGATATCGCCGCGTGGTTCGGCATCGCGACCCGCAAGCAATTTGACCTCGATTTTGCCGCCCATGGCGCGAAGCACATCGAGGACTGCAGTACGCGTCGGATTGATGCCGACATTCCGCAGCAGCAATCGGCCCTTGCGTGCCAGCAATGCCGCAACGATCAGAAACGCTGCAGATGAAATATCGCCCGGGATTGCAACCTCGGTTCCGCGAAGGGACTGACCCCCGGCAAGACTCACGGCGTTGCCATTGCGCTCGAGCCGTACCCCGAACTGCTGGAGCATGATCTCGGTATGGTCGCGACTCGGATGGGGTTCGATCAGCCGAGTGATGCCACCGGCGGGGATTGCGGCGAGCAATATGGCCGACTTGACCTGGGCGCTCGCAACCGGCATTTCGTAGTCGATGCCTGCCAGGCGCCTGCCGCCGTGCAAAGTAACCGGCGCATGGCCTTCCGTTGTGGATATGCCCGCCCCCATTGCGCGCAAAGGCTTCGCCACGCGTTCCATTGGTCGGCTGCGCAGGGATTCGTCGCCAGTCAAGATCGTGGGAAAAGGCAGTCCGCACAGCAACCCCATGAAAAGACGCATTGCAGTGCCGGAGTTGCCAAGATCGAGCGGTTCCGTCGCTGCATTCAGTGCGGCGTATCCCGACCCATGCACGCGCAGGCTTTGCGGATCGAGCTCATCGATGCGAACGCCCATGGCGCGCATTGCCTTCATCGTTGCCAGCACGTCTTCGCCCCGCAGCAGCCCGGTAATGGTGCTGCAGCCATCGGCAATGCCACCAAGCATCAGTGCACGGTGCGATATGGACTTGTCACCGGGGACGCTCAGTGAGCCGGATATTTCGGTGGCCGGCGTTACCAGCCAATTCGGGCCGCTGCCCATCGCAGTTCCGGCATCAGACGAGAATTGCACGCGGGTAGGAGCCGAGAATTCGAAACAGCGACGCCCGCGACTTGAGCTGCTCGAGAGCCTTCGCAACGTGACGGTCTGCGGCATGACCCTCGATGTCGATAAAAAAGACATAGTCCCATTTGCGCCGCCGCGATGGCCGGGACTCGATACGTGTCATGGTGACGCGGTTTCGGGCGAGCGGCGCGAGCAGCTCGTGTAGGGCGCCGGGCGAGCGAGTGTCCCCGGCGGAAAGCAACAGAGTTGTTCGATCGTCACCGCTTGGCGAGAACAGTTTGCGCCCGATGACGAAAAATCGGGTCGTGTTGTCTGCCCTATCTTCGATTTCGTTCGCCAGCAACTTCAGGCCGTAGATCTCGGCGGCCGTATCCCCGGCGATTGCTGCGGTACCGCGTTCATCACGCGCTCGTCGCGCTCCTTCGGCGTTGCTGGCGACGGAGACCTGCTCGACATCCGGGACATACTCGTTGAGCCAGTTGCGGCATTGTGCCAGCGCCTGGGCATGAGCACAGATGCGCTTGATACTTTGCAGGTCCTGCATGCATCCCATCAGATGATGGTGCACGCGAAGTTCAACTTCGCCACAAATCTTGAGGGGCGAGGACAGGAAACGGTCAAGCGTATGATTGACGGTACCCTCGGTCGAGTTCTCGATTGGCACGACGCCGAACTCGGCGCTCCCGGCCTCGACTTCGTGAAAGACCTCGTCGATGGAGTCGAGCGGCAACGCCCGCACCGAGTGGCCGAAATGCTTGAAAACCGCGGCCTGGGTAAACGTGCCTTCGGGACCGAGGAATGCAACTTTCAGCGGTTCCTGCTGCGCGAGGCATGCCGACATGATTTCCCGGAACAGGCGGGAAATCTCCTCGTTGCGCAGCGGTCCGCGATTGCGCGCTATGGCCTTGCGCAACACCTGGGCCTCGCGTTCCGGTCGGTAGAAGTCGACGGTGTGCCCCGCCGCGTGCTTGGAGATTCCGACGGACTGGGCGAGACGTGCGCGGTCGTTCAGCAGTTTGTGGATGGCTTCGTCGATGGTATCGATCTGCTCACGAATATTGTCGAGGGAATTGTTCGATCCGCCACCCGTGCCCACCCGGGCGCGAGTCGTTGACTTCGATTTTGGCGGTCGCGCCATGCATGTTCCCCGAAATTACCGGATCACGACAATCAGACGATGCGCGCCGCGAGGACGCCGTCTATGGCGCGCACGGCGGCGAGCGTGGCCGCAGAGATCCTGCCTTCAGCGTCGATCAGTGTGTATGCGAACTCGCCGCGCGACTTGTTGAGTAGCTCGGCGATATTCAACCCCGCCTCGGCCAGGCAGGTCGAGACCTGGCCAACCATGTTCGGCACGTTGCTATTCGCGACTGCCAGACGTGACGTGCCTGGTGCGCGCGGCAAAACGGCCTCAGGAAAATTCACGCAATTGCGGATATTGCCGTTCTCCAGATAATCGCGAAGCGTGTCGACCACCATCACCGCACAGTTGTCCTCGGCTTCGCCCGTCGAAGCGCCAAGATGAGGCAAAGTCACGACACGCGGATGGTCCTTGAGGCCATTCTTCGGAAAATCGCAAACATAGGCGTGCAGGCGCGCGGCATCGAGGGCAGCGATCATGGCGGCATCGTCAACAATGGGCGCGCGGGAAAAATTCAACACGACGCCGTCCGGCTTCATCAGGGCCAGGCGGGGCGCATTGACGAGATTTCGGGTACCGTCCGCAAGTGGAACGTGAACGGTGACGATATCGGCCCTATTGAACAGGTCTTCGAGCGAAATTGCCTGCTCGACGTTCGACGACAGCTGCCAGGCGCGTTGTACCGTAATCTGCGGGTCGTAGCCCAGGACCTTCATGCCGAGGGCCAACGCGGTATTGGCCACTTCCACGCCAATCGCACCGAGCCCTATGACGCCCAGCACTCGACCAGGCAGCTCGAACCCGACGAAATTCTTCTTGCCCTTTTCGGTGGCCGCATCGATCGTCTTGTCGTCGCCCTCGAGTTTGCGGGCAAAATCCCAGGCCTGGCAGATATTGCGCGCTGCAAGGAACAGGCCAGCCACGACCAGCTCCTTTACCGCATTGGCATTGGCGCCAGGCGCGTTGAAAACCGGTATGCCCCGCGCCGCGAGCGCGGCGACCGGAATATTGTTCACGCCCGCGCCCGCGCGAGCCACCGCAAGGAGCGAGGCCGGAATGGTCTGCGTATGCATATCGGCCGAGCGCACCAGGATGGCGTGCGGATCGGCCGTGTCGTTGCCGACCGCATAGTTCCCGGCGGGCAAGCGCGACAGGCCTTTTTCACTGATGTTGTTGAGGGTACGGATACGGAACGACATGGGCATTCAACCGTTGCGGCGCGCAAATTCAGTCATGAAGGCAACAAGCGCCCTGACGCCGTCCTGCGGCATGGCGTTGTAGATGCTCGCCCTCATGCCACCGACGGAGCGATGGCCCTCGAGATTCACCAGGCCTGCCGCTTTGGCCTCGCCGAGGAACTTGCCGTCCAGACCGTCTCGCGCAATGGTGAACGGGACATTCATGCGCGAACGGCAATCGTGGTGAACAGGGTTCGCATAAAAGCCGGAAGCATCGATGTAGTCATAAAGAAGTTTCGATTTTTGCGCATTGTCGCGCGCGACCTGCGCAAGACCACCACGGCGCTTCAGCCACTTGAACACGAGACCGGCAACATACCAGGCAAAGGTCGGCGGCGTGTTCAACATTGAACCCGCTTCGGCCATCTGTTTGTAATCGAGCACGAGCGGCGTCGCGGAGCGCCCCCGCCCTAGCAGGTCGTCCCGCACGATCACCACACACAAGCCGGACGGCCCGATATTCTTCTGCGCACCTGCGTAAATCAGTCCGTAGCGATCAATCTCGAGCGGCTGCGACAGGATATTGGAGGACATGTCCGCCACCAGCGGTACCGCGCCGGTATCGGGAATGTACGGGAATTCAACGCCGCCGATGGTTTCGTTCGGCGTGTAGTGAAAATATACGGCACCGTCGCTCGCCGACAGATCCTGAGCCGCCGGAATGGTCGAGTAGTTGCTGGCCTTCTCGTCTGCGACCACATTCACCTTGCAGAACTGGCGCGCTTCGCCGATGGCCTTCTTGGACCACGCGCCCGTGTTGACGTAGTCGACCACGGCACCGGGTTCGGTCAGGTTCATGGGTACTGCGGCAAACTGTGCGGTCGCACCGCCTTGCAGGAAGAGGACCCGGTAGTTCGCCGGGATATCGAGCAGATCACGCAGGTCCTGCTCCGCCTCGGCAGCCACTGCAATGAACTCCTTGCTGCGATGGCTGACTTCCATGACCGACATACCGCGACCCTGCCAGTCGGGCAACTGCTCTTGGGCTTCCTGCAGCACTTCCAGCGGCAGGACTGCCGGCCCGGCGGCGAAGTTGTAGACGCGCACGGAGTTCCTCAGGACTCGAACGGGTGGGACCGGGTTATTGTAGCAGCCACCGAAGAAACGGTCAGTCCGGCGTGTCGGTGCCGCGCACCTCGTCGCCGGCTTCGCCTGGAGCCACCTCGGCGCTGCCTTCGTCAATCTCGACCAGGTCATCATCCCCAGCGAGCCGGTCGATGGATTCGATTCCCGACAGTCGTTCACCATCGCCCAACCGGATCAATCGCACCCCCTGGGTATTGCGGCCGACGACCGAAATCTCCCCGACCGCCGTACGCACCAGCGTGCCGGCAGAGCTGATCAGCATGATTTCCTGCTCCGGCGCGACCAGCAATCCAGCGACCATGGCACCATTGCGGTCCGTGGTCTGAAGGGCGATGACACCCTGCCCGCCGCGACCGTGCACTGGAAAGTCATCGAGCGGCGTGAGCTTGCCGAAGCCGTTCTCGGATGCGGTCAGCACGTAGCCCTGATCAACGACAATGAGCCCGATGACGCTCTGTCCGGTCGCGAGCCGTATGCCCCGCACGCCGGTCGCATCGCGCCCCATGGCGCGCACTTCCTGCTCATGGAAGCGGATAGCCTTGCCACCGCTGCTGCACAGGATGATGTCGCGACGACCGTCGGTGAGCGCAACCCCGACGAGGCGATCGCCTTCGCGCAGGTCGACGGCAATGATGCCGCTCGCACGCGGCCTGGAAAACGCAGACAGCGGTGTCTTCTTGACGGTGCCGTTGCTGGTGACCATGAACACGAAGTGTTCATCGTCGAATTGCTTGATCGGCAGGACTGCGTTGATGCGCTCACCGTCCACGAGCGGCAACAGGTTGACCATGGGTTTGCCGCGCGCATTTCGGCCAGCCTGAGGCAGTTCGAAAACCCGTACCCAATACACCTTGCCGTGATTCGAGAAACACAGCAACGTGTCATGGGTATGCGCTACGAAAAGCTTCTCGACGAAATCCTCGTCCTTGACGGCGGTTGCCGACTTGCCTCGGCCACCACGGCGCTGCGTCTGGTACTCGGTCAAGGGCTGCGACTTGGCATAGCCTGCATGGGACATCGTGACCACGACGTCCTGCGGCTCGATAAGGTCCTCGGTGGCGAGATTGATGTGGTCGCGGTTGATCTCGGTGCGACGCGCATCGCCGTAGGTGTCACGGATTTCCATCAGCTCAGCGCGCACGACCTCGGTGAGGCGCTCACTGCGCGCCAGGATGTCGCCGAGGTCCCCTATCTTCGCGAGCAATTCGCGATATTCGCCGAGAATGCGCTCCTGCTCGAGACCGGTGAGCCGATTGAGGCGCATGTCGAGAATGGCCTGCGCCTGAGCCTCCGAGAGCCGATAGGTCGCACCGTCCGTAGCAAGGCCGACATCACCCGCGGTCTCCTTTGGGCGCGTGGAAATTGTGCCGGCCCGCGCCAACATCTCGGGCACCGAACCTGCTCCCCAGGCTCGCGCCAGCAGCGCCGACCTGGCATCCGCAGGCGAGGCGGCAGCCTTGATGGTCGCGATGATCTCGTCGATGTTCGACAGCGCAACGGCCAGTCCTTCGAGTATGTGCGCCCGCTCGCGGGCTTTGCCGAGATCGTAAATGGTGCGGCGTGTAACGACCTCGCGGCGATGGCGCAGGAAGCAGTCGAGAATATCCTTCAGCGACAACAGTCGTGGTTGACCATCGACGAGAGCGACCATGTTGATGCCGAACACTGTCTCCATGGGCGTCTGCGCATAGAGATTGTTCAGCACGATGTCGGCAACCTCACCGCGCCGCAGCTCGATGACTACGCGCATGCCGTCCTTGTCCGACTCGTCGCGCAGCTCGGAGATACCCTCGATATTCTTGCCGCGAACCAGGTCAGCGATGCGCTCCAGCAGGCGTGCCTTGTTGACCTGGTAGGGTAGCTCGGTGACGATAATGGCCTGCCGATCACCGCGGCCGATTTCCTCGATATGGGCGCGCGCACGAATCGACAGGCGACCGCGGCCGCTCTTGTAGGCAGTGACGATTTCCTGGGCGCCGTTGATGATTCCCGCAGTCGGAAAATCCGGGCCGGGGACATGCTGCATCAGGCCAGCAAGGGAAATCTCCGGATCGTCGATGACGGCAATGCAGGCATTGACGATTTCGGTCAGGTTATGCGGCGGAATGTTCGTCGCCATGCCAACGGCGATACCCGAGGAGCCGTTGACCAGCAGGTTCGGCACGCGTGACGGCAGGACCGCCGGTTCGTGCTCGGACTCGTCGTAATTGGGCACGAAATCGACCGTTTCGTGGTCGATATCCGCCAGCAACTCCGCCGCGATCCGCGACATGCGCACTTCGGTGTAACGCATGGCGGCCGGTGCGTCGCCATCGACCGAACCGAAATTGCCCTGGCCGTCCACCAGCAGGTAGCGCATGGAAAAGGGTTGCGCCATGCGCACGATTGCGTCGTAGACCGCGGAATCGCCGTGCGGATGGTATTTGCCGATCACATCGCCGACTACGCGCGCCGATTTCTTGTACGGCTTGTTGTAGTCGTTGCCCAGCTCGCGCATGGCATAGAGCACACGCCGGTGAACGGGTTTCAGGCCATCGCGGGCGTCGGGCAAGGCACGCCCAACGATTACGCTCATGGCATAGTCGAGGTACGACTGCCGCATCTCGTCTTCGAGATTGACCGGCAGCACTTCACGGGCGATTTCGGTCATTCGTGCTGGGGTTTCTGCACAGGAATCTGCATGCGAAATTCTATCACAACCAGGATCAAAACAGGTGGTCGCCCGGGTGCGGCAACGCGCGCAATGACCGCGCAATGCGCCGTCCCCAGCCGATATACTTCACCGGTGCCGCAAGCGTCTCAAAATGCCAACGTCGACCCCGCGGAAATCGACAAATTCGACCGCAGCGCACATCAGTTCTGGGATACAGAGGGACCGTTTCGCGGCCTGCACGCCATGAACGCGGCGCGCATGGAATTCATCCAGAGACATGAAAACCTGTCCAATCGCCGGGCGCTCGACGTCGGCTGCGGCGGCGGACTCCTCGCCGAATCATTGCGCCGGCGCAACGCGACGGTGGTCGGCATCGACCTGTCCATTGCCATGGTCGAGGTCGCAAGGCTCCATGCCGCGCAGGCCGGGTTGGCGATCGATTACCAGCGGATTTCCGCTACCGACTTGGCGAGCAGCCACCCTGCTCATTTCGACATCGTGTGCTGCATGGAATTGCTCGAACACGTGCCCGACCCGGAGCAATTGCTGCTCACGCTAGGGCAACTACTCGCGCCGGGCGGTTCGCTGTTCGTCTCGACCATCAATCGCAATCCGAAATCCTTCGCCCTGGCGGTCGTCGCAGCCGAGTATGTCCTCGGCCTGGTGCCGCGCGGCACCCACGACTATCGCCGCTTCATCAAACCCTCGGAACTCGCCCGAGCAGCGCGGAAAACGGGCCTGGAGATTTCAGCCGTCGCCGGGCTCACCTTCAACCCCCTGACGATGCAATGCGCGCTCGGCGAAGACATCGATATCAACTACATCGCCGCGCTGCGATTGCAAGACTCATGACCCGCAACCGATTGCCCCCGGTACGCGCCGTCCTTTTCGACCTCGACGGTACCCTGCTCGATACAGCGGACGACTTGGCGTCTGCAGTCAATCGCCTGCGCGCCGAGGAGCAGCTGCCGGCACTGCCGGTCACGCAGTTGCGCGGCTGGGTCTCCCACGGTGGCTCCGCGTTGGTCGCGCAGGGATTCCCTGGAGTCAATGGAGCGCGATTCGACGATTTGCGCCGGCGCTTTCTCGAGCACTATCGCGCGAATCTTCACGAGCGAACGCAGATGTTCGCCGATTGCGATCAGGTCCTGGGCTATATCGAAGCGAACCGCCTGCGGTGGGGCATCGTCACCAACAAGGCGACCTGGTTGACCGAGCCATTGTTGCAAGGCATAGGTTTGCGGGACCGCCCCGGATGCCTTGTCTGTGGAGACACAACGGCCCACAGCAAACCGCATCCTGCGCCGCTCCTGCATGCGGCCGGCCAGCTCGGCGTCGATCCGGCGCAATGCGTATACATCGGCGATGCGGAACGGGACGCCCTGGCTGCAAGGGCCGCCGGTATGCGTTGCCTGATCGCGGCCTATGGTTATTACCACGCGGGCGAGAACCCGCGCAGCTGGCCGGCCGACGGCTGGCTCGGCAGACCCTTTGAACTGATCCACTGGCTGCGCGATGCAGCGAGCCTCGATGCGTCGTCGCCGCCATGACCGATACCTGGCTTCTCATCGCGTTTTCTCTGACGGCATTATTTGCTGGAGCACTCGGTTTCCTGGGTGGGCGCCTGCGCGAGGCGAGTCGTGTCGAACGAATGCGCGGCGAGCTCGAGGCCGCCCGCGCGCGGCTCGAGGCGCAGCTGCAAAGCGAACAGGCGCAACTGGCGTTGCTCGAACAAAGCGAGCAGCGACTGCGCGTGGCATTCGATGATCTCGCCAGTGATACCTTGCGGAACAACAGCGAACTGTTCCTGCGCATGGCCCGCGAAACGCTCACGACCCAGCAGCAGGCCGCGAGCGGTACACTGCGAGAACGCGAAGCCGCTGTACAGGCCATGCTCGATCCGATACGCAGCGCACTCGAGAAGACGGAAGCCCAGGTGGCGAGCCTCGAAAGGGAGCGGCGCGACGCATTCACGCAACTGCGGACGCAAATCGAATCGCTGGCGAGCGGTCAGGCGCAGCTGGGTCGCGAGACGCGCAATCTCGTCACTGCATTGCGCCGCCCGGAAGTGCGCGGGCGATGGGGCGAAGTGACGCTGCGACGCGTGGTCGAACTCGCCGGCCTTACCGAACATTACGATTTTTCCGTGCAGGTCCAGCGCAGCGATGATGACTCCACCCTGCGCCCCGATCTTGTCGTGCACATGCCGGATGCACGCGAACTTGTGATTGATGCCAAGACACCGCTCGATGCCTATCTCGAAGCGCTCGAATGCGAAGATGACGACCAGCGCCGCGGAGCGCTGCAGCGCCATGCGAGCCAGGTCGCGCAGCGGGTATCGGAACTTGGTGCCAAGCGATACTGGGCGAGCTTCGAGCGCAGTCCGGAGTTCGTCGTATTGTTTCTGCCGGGAGATCAGTTTCTGTCGGCCGCGTTGACCGTGCGCCCGGAATTGATCGAAGATGCCATGCGCCGCAATGTCGTGCTGGCGACTCCCTCGACATTGATAGCGCTGCTCAAGGCAGTTGCGTTCGGCTGGCGCCAGGTCGACGTTGCAAAAAATGCCGAAACAATCCGTCAACTCGGCCAGGAACTCTACGCGCGACTCGGCAAGTTCACCCAGAATCTCTCCAGCGTGGGCGACAGGCTGCAAGCCGCAGTGGACAGTTACAACCGTGCCGTCGGCTCACTCGAACGCAAGGTACTGCCACAGGCGCGGCGATTCAGCGAGCTTGGCGCAACCGCCGAGTCTGCGCTCGATGAGCCGGCACAAATCGACAAACAGGTCCGCGCCCCACGCCTCGCCGCAGACGATGCGCGCGCTGTGCGTGGAGACGAGTCCGCTGATGACTGAATTCGACTGGTCGGCTTACCGACCCGGCGCTGATGAGTTGCGCGGCAGGGTTATAGCGATTACAGGCGCCAATGGCGGCATAGGCACAGCGCTTGCCTTGAGTTGCGCGCGCCATGGGGCCGAGCTGGTCCTGCTTGGGCGAGACGGCAAAGCCTTGAACAGCCTGGCCGACCGGATCGAAGATGCGGGTGGCGTCGCGCCTTCGATCGCCGTCCTTGATCTCGAGAACGCGCTTGCCGCGCAATATGACGAAACCGCGGGGGCGATCCAAACGCGCTATGGTCGCCTGGACGGCCTCGTACACATGGCTGCGTTGCTCGGCATTCTCGCCCCTGTCGAACACTACGACGTCCCCACATGGTGCCGGGTTCTGCAGGTCAATCTGACCGCGGCATTTGCGCTGACCCAGGTCATGCTGCCGCTGTTGCGCCGCTCGGACGACGCCTCGGTGGTGTTCACCACGAGTTCGGTCGGACGCAAGGCAAGGGCATTCTGGGGCGCGTATGCCGTCTCGAAATTCGGCGTCGAGGCTTTGACCCAGCTGCTTGCCGAGGAACTGGGCGGTTCGACCCGCATCAGGGTCAATGCCGTCAATCCGGGGCGAACGCGCACTCGCATGCGTCGCCAGGCATACCCCTCCGAAGACCTGGGCAGCCTGCCGGCGCCGGAGGATGTCATCGCACCGTATATCGGTCTGTTGGGGCCTGCGGCCCGCGGCATCAATGGCCGGAGTTTCGACTGTCAGCGGGGTGCTGCGGCTGCGCCTTCAGCAGCTGCTGGAGCTCAACAGCCGTAAGCTCGCGGCTGCGGCCGCGGGCCAGGTCGCGACCGAGCGCGAGAGCCCCAAAACGGATGCGCAGGACGCGACTGACGGTCGCTCCCTGTCGCTCGAGGAGTTGGCGCAATTCGTGTCCGCTGGCATCACGCGCCTCGATTTCATACCAGCGGTTGCTGCCTTCTCCGCCCACTTCCTGCAATGCCAGCACATCGATACGTTTTCCCGAGTCGAGCTGCCCGCCCAGAATTGAGGCTCGGTGCGCCTCGTTCAACTCGCCGCGAATCCGCACGCTGAATGTGCTCTGCCACGTGGCACTGGCGCGTTGCAATCGGCTCGCAATTTCGCCATCGGCCGTGATGATCTCGAGGCCTCCGTCTATTCGCGGCAACGGACTGACCGCGATGAATCGGCGTCCGCTGCGGCGCGGCAATGTCGCAGCGAGACTGTCTTCGTGGCCGGCCCCGGAAAGCAACCATTGGCCCGGTGAGCGGTTGCAGAGCAGGACGGGAAGGGATTGCTGGCCGAGCTGTCGCCTGAGTTCGCGACCGTCCAGTTCGATGCGATCGCCCGGCGCTGCCCGATCCCCTGGCGCAGCCTTGCGGCCATTGATGGTGACCCGTCCGGCTTCGATCCAGCGGTCGACTTCGCGACGTGAACCAAAACCACGGGCAGCGAGGTATTTCTGCAGTCGCTCCGCCTTGCGCGTAGCGGCTGCGTGCGGGCTGTCAGTCGTGATTTTCCGAACCGGACGCGACCAAACCGCTGCTGCTCGCCTCGACTTCGGCGCAGAGTTGGTCTTCCGTCGATTCTTCGTCATTGCCATCGTCGGTCGCCTCACACAGCTCTGTGCCTTCGACCGCCAGCTCCCCAACCGAATCCCCGGCATCCGGGCCGGGGTCCGCGATTTCCGTGCCTGGCAGGTCCAACTGCGGATCGAGCTCCAGCATGGAACGAATTTCGGCGAGCGGCGGCAGCTCGTCGATCCGCGCAAGGCCAAAGTAGTCGAGGAAATCCCTTGTCGTACCTAGCAGTTCCGGGTGACCGGGTACGTCGCGATGCCCAACGACCTTGACCCAGCCTCGTTCAACAAGCGTCCGCACGATATTCGGGTTGACGGCAACGCCGCGTACGGCTTCGATCTCGGCCCGGGTGATGGGCTGGCGATAAGCGATCAGGGCGATCGTCTCGAGCATCGCGCGCGAGAAGCGCGGTGCTTTTTCCGGCCACAGTCGCGCAATCTGCGTCGCCCACTCACTGCGCACCTGTATGCGATAGCCACCGGCCACCTGGGCAAGCTCTATGCCGCGCCCCTCGAATTGCAGGGCGAGCGACTGCAACGCCGACCGCACTTCAGCTGCTGATGGCCGCTCTGCCTCGTCGGCGATTGCCACAAGGTCGCTGATCTGCAAGGGTCGACCGGCGGCCAGCAATGCAGCCTCGACCATATTGCGCAGACGATCCTCACTCATTGGCCAGGCTCCGCATTGTCACTGTCTTCCACCAGTCGCAGATTGTTTCGGGCCGCGGCACCGCGCACATGCAGCGGCCCGCAGAACTCGGTTTGCACGACGTCGATCAGGCCCTCGCGCATCAGTTCCAGCACCGCAACGAATGTTACAGCAATACCCATGCGGCCTTCCTGGACATCGAAAAGCTGCTGGAATTCCAGGTAGCTGCTGCCGCCCAGCGCTTCGAGAATCGCGCTCATTCTCTCGCGGACGGACAACGGCTCGCGCGCAATGTGGTGATGACTGAAATGCTCGGCGCGCGCGACCACATCCCGAAACGCCAGGATCATCTCGCGCAGCGTGACCACCGGCAGGGGTTTGCTGCGCGGCAGATCGGGCGACACTGCCTCTGCCGTCCATACGTCGCGCTCGAGACGCGGCAGTCTGTCGATGTTCTCCGCCGCCTGCTTGAATCGTTCGTACTCCTGCAGCCGACGGACCAGCTCGGCGCGCGGATCGTCGGACTCATTGGAGTCGGCATCGGAACTGCGTGGCAGCAGCATCCTCGATTTGATTTCCGCGAGCGTCGCAGCCATCAGCAGATACTCGCCTGCCAATTCGAGCTCCAGGTTCTGCATGAGATCGATGTACTTGACGTACTGGCTGGTAATTTCCGCGATGGGTATGTCCAGAATGTCGAGGTTCTGGCGCCGGATGAGATAAAGCAGCAGGTCGAGCGGACCCTCGAATGCCTCGAGAAAGACCTCGAGCGCCTGAGGCGGTATGTACAGGTCGCGAGGCAACTCGGTGATCTGCTCGCCTTGCACCACGGCAAATGGCATCTCGACCTGCGCCGGCTGGACTGCGGCCGGCGCAACCTGCGCCGGTCTGCCGACTATGAGCTTGAGCTTTGGTTTAGCCAATGCACTGCACCCTACTCGTCACGCAAATGCATGACCCGACGGACGTCGTCGAGCGTCTCTCGCGCAAGATCGCGGGCCTTTTCCGACCCTTCGTTGAGTATGTTTCGTACCACATCGGGATTATCGATGAATTCCTGGGCCCTGCGGCGGTTGCCGGTTACTTCTTCCACGACCTTGTCGATCAGCGGCTGCTTGCATTGCAGACAGCCGATCGCAGCACTGCGGCACCCTTGCTGCGCCCATTGCTGAACCTCGGCGTCCGAGTAGATGCGGTGCAGGTCGAACACCGGGCATTTGGCGGGATCGCCGGGATCGGTGCGGCGCACCCTCGCCGGATCGGTCTGCATTGCCTTCAGCTTGCGTGCGGCGCTATCGGGATCCTCGCGCATCGAAATCGTGTTCTCGTACGATTTCGACATCTTCCTGCCATCCAGTCCTGGCACTTTCGGGGTCGCAGTGAGCAGCGCCTGTGGCTCCGTGAGTATGCTGATGTAGCCGCCCTCGAGATACCCGAGAAGGCGTTCGCGGTCCGCGAGGCTGATGCGGGTATTCGACTGCACCATCGCCTGCGCCTTGGCCAAGGCTTCCTGGTCACCCGATTCCTGAAAATTCTTGCGCAACTGCCTGTATAGTTTGGCGTTGCGCGTACCCAGGCCCTTGATGGCCGCCTCGGCACGCTCGATGAAATCAGGCTCCGTGCCGTAAATGTTGTTGAACCGCCGGGCGACTTCACGCGCGATTTCGATATGCGCAACCTGGTCTTCGCCCACCGGGACAAAGTTGGTCCGGTACACGAGCACATCTGCACTTTGCAGCAACGGATATCCCAGGAATCCGTATGTGGCGAGATCGCGTTCGCGCATTTGCTCCTGCTGATCCTTGAATGTTGGAACCCTCTCCAGCCAGCTGAGCGGTGTCACCATCGACAGCAGCAGGTGCAACTCCGCGTGCTCTGGCACGCGCGATTGCACGAAAAAGGTCGCCACACCTGGATTGAGCCCCGCGGCCAGCCAGTCGACGACCATTTCGAATGTGTTGGCCTGCAGATCGGCAGTGCTATCGTAGCCGGTCGTCAGCGCGTGCCAATCGGCGACGAAGAACAGGCACTGGTACTCGTACTGGAGCGCAACCCAGTTCTTGAGCGCGCCATGGTAATTGCCGAGGTGCAATTGACCCGTGGGGCGCATGCCGGAGACTGCCCGGCGCGTGTTGGCCCCGGCACTCACCGCGGTCGCGCCAGGGATTGGTCGGTCATTGAGAGAATCGGGAACAGACAAGCCACGGACAGCGATTATACCGAAGCGACCGCCAATCCGAGTGCATCTATCGCGCCTTTGCCCACGCGAATGACCTGCGGCGGCGTCGTGGTCAGGTCGATCACCGTCGTCGGCTCAATACCGCAGTGCCCGCCATCGAGGACAGCGTCCAGCACATGTTCCAGGCGCTGGCGAATTTCCGCGGCATCCGTCAAGGGCAACGCTTCGCCCGGCAGTAGCAGGGTCGAGGTCATCAATGGTTCGCCAAGAGCCGAAAGCAACGCCTGTGGAACCGGATGATCAGGTACGCGCACGCCAATCGTGCGCCTCTGTTCATGCTGCAGGCGCCTCGGCGTCTCGCGCGTTGCCTGCATGATAAAGGTATACGGCCCGGGTGAAGCGTGGCGCAGAAGGCGAAACTGGCTTGTGTCGATTCGCGCATAGCGACTGATTTCGGCCAGGTCGCGACACACCAACGTGAAATGGTGGTGTCGATCGGCAGCGCGAATCCTGCGGATGCGCTCGAGCGCCGACTTGTCGCCGATATGACAGCCAAGCGCATAACACGAGTCGGTGGGATAGGCGATGAGCCCGCCATCCTTGACGATCTGCACGGCCCGCCGAATCAGGCGCTGCTGGGGATTCTGCGGGTGAATTGCGAAAAACTGGCTCATCTGGACACCATCCAATTCGGTTATGATAGGCCGATCGACCCGCGCCCGCGCCCGCATTGCGCGTACTCCTTGAACGATGCAAAGCCTGATCGAACTGCTGCCGCTTGCGGCATTCCTCGTCACCTACTACGTCGCCGGCATCTACTGGGCGACCGGTGCATTGATGATCGCCATGCCACTGCTCGCGCTCTACGACTGGCTGCGAACCCGCCACGTGCCGTTCATGCACGGCCTCGGCTGCGTGCTCGTGCTGGTCTTCGGCAGCGCCACGCTGTTGCTGAGAAGTCCAACCTACATCCAGTGGAAGCCGACCGTTCTCCTATGGCTCCTGGCAGTGGTGTTCCTGGCGGCGCGCCTCTTCGTCGACGCGCCGCTGAGCCGCCGGCTGCTGGGTGCCGCCGTCGACCCTGAGGGGCGACTACCTGTGCGCAAATGGTGGCAGGCTGACATCGCCTGGGCATTGTTCTACGGAGCAGCCGGATGGGCGAATCTGTTGGTCGCGCGAAATACTGCGGAAGCAACCTGGGTCAATTTCAAGGTGTTTGGACTCACCGCGGCCACTTTCGTGTTCATCGCCGCGCAGGTGTTATGGTTGCAGCGTCAGACTGCTGATCTCGCAGACGCCCGGGGAGAAACATGACCGCCGAGCGCTGCAAAATGATCGAAATGGTCCTTCGCGAACGACTTGGGCCGACCGAGCTCGTGGTCACAGACGAGGGTGCGGCGCACGTGGGTCATGCCGGCGCTGGCGGCGCGGGGCACTTTCGCGTCATCATTGTGTCTGAACGGTTCCGCGGGCAATCGCGCATTGCCATGCATCGCCTGGTCAATGCGGCGCTTGGCCACTTGTTCGGTACGGAAATCCATGCCTTGGCCATCGAGGCAAGGGCGCCTGACTGAGTTTAGAATATACTTGTAGAATATGTACTAACTTGCTGAGAAACAAAATGAAAAAATTCTTGATCCTGCCGACGGCGACTCTCGCTCTGGTGGTCGGCTGCCAGGGTGGCAAACCTACCGCCACCGCACCCGCGGCCGCCAAGCTCGATCCATCGAGTCAGGTCGCGGTTGTCAACGGCGAGCCGCTCACGAAGGAACTCTTCGGCTACTACGTCAAGGCGGTGAGCGGCAAAGAGGCCGCGGATATCAGCGCCGAACAACGACAGAAGGTGCTGGACAATCTGGTGCGCGCCGAAGTCGTGGCGCAGAAGGCGATCGCCGACGGCGATGACAAGGACCCCGAAACGGCGGCCCTGCTCTATCTTGCCCGGCTTGACGTGCTGCAGCGACGCGCCCAGCAGCGCTATCTCGAAGGCAAGGATCCGACCGAGCAGGAGATCCGTACCGAATACGAGACGCAGGTCGCTGCGATGCCCAAGATCGAGTATCGGGCGCGGCACATACTCGTTGCCACGGAGAGTTATGCCAAGCAGGTGATCGCGCAGTTGGAGAAAGGAGCGCGCTTCGAGCAGTTGGCGCAACGTGAGTCCATGGATCCATCCAAACAGCAGGGCGGCGATCTCGGCTGGTTCACGCCCGATCGCATGGTGAAGCCATTCTCCGATGCGGTAGCAGCTCTGAAAAAGGGTGAATATACCCACACACCCGTTCAGTCCCAGTTCGGCTGGCACATCATTCGGCTAGATGACACTCGCGAGACAACGCCACCGCCTTTTGACGCGGTCAAGGAACAATTGGGGCCGCTGGTGCAGGCAAAACGCTTCCGCAGCTATGTCGATACCCTGATCGGCGCTGCCAAGGTCGACAAGGCGCCCGTCAACGAGGCCGTCGCCGCGCCAGCTGCCGCGGGCAGTGCGGAAAGCTCGGCCGACTCCGCACAGGCCAGCGACACCCAGGGCAAGGAAACCCAATAGCGCCGGCAGGTATATTCCACGGTACCTCGGCCCCGCTATTTCGCAGGGCCGAGGATTTGCCGTAACGCCTCTTCGTCTATGACCTTGATGCCCAGCTCGCGCGCCTTGGCGAGCTTGGAACCCGCATCGGAGCCTGCGACGACGTAATCGGTGCGCTTCGAAACCGAACCGGCAACCTTCGCCCCATTGGCCTGCAGCAAATCCCGCGCCTGGTCGCGAGTCATGCCGGGCAGCGTGCCGGTGAGCACGAACGTCTTACCTGCGAGAACCGTGCCTTTCGCCCCCGCGGGCTTCACCGCGGGCCAATGCACGCCGAGCGCCTGCAGGTCATCCAGTAATCGTCGATTCGCCTCGACGGCAAACCAGCGCCGCAGACTGCCCGCTACCACCGGGCCAATGTCGGGCACCGCCGTGAATTGCTCTTCGGTCGCACACGCGAGCGCTTCCAGTGAGCCGAAATGCACGGCCAAAGCCGTGGCGGTCGCCTCGCCCACATCGCGAATACCGAGCGCGTAAAGCAGGCGAGCGAGTGTCGTGGTCCTGCTCTTGTCCAGCGAGGCGAGCACATTGCCCGCCGATTTCTCCGCCATCCGTGGCAATGCGGCCAGCGTTTCCTGGTCGAGACGATAGAGGTCGGCAGGCGTATTGACATGGCCGGCATCGACTAGCTGCTCGATCAGCTTATCGCCAAGTCCGTCGATATCCAGCGCGCGACGCGATGCGAAATGACGCAGCATCTCCTTGCGCTGCGCAGGACAGGCAAATCCGCCGCTACACCGGGCGACCGCTTCGTCCTCGGTGCGCAATACGGCAGAGCCGCAAACCGGGCAACTGCGTGGCAACGATACCTTGCGTGCATGGGGCGGTCGCTCGCCAACGAGTACACGGACTATTTCCGGTATGACGTCCCCGGCACGGCGAACGACAACCCGATCACCGATCCTGACATCCTTGCGCGCGATTTCATCCATGTTGTGCAGAGTCGCATTGCTTACCGTAACACCGCCAACATCGACCGGTTCGAGCCGCGCCACAGGTGTCACTGCGCCGGTGCGCCCGACCTGGAATTCGACATCCTTCAGCAGGGTCACTACCTCGTCCGCCGGGAACTTGTGTGCAACCGCCCAGCGCGGTGCGCGCGATACAAAACCAAGCCGTTCCTGCAGACGCATATCGTCGACTTTGTACACCACACCATCGATCTCATAAGGCAGGCCGGGCCTTCGCGAAGCCATATTCCGGAAATAGTCCAGACAGCCCTGGACGCCAACGACGCGGCGTACTTCCGGGGACACTCGCAGGCCAAGTTCACGCAACCACGGCCACAATGCGCTTTGTTGCTGCGGTGTCACGTCTGCAGAGACTTCCCCCAGTCCGTACACGAACATCGCCAATGGACGAGATGCCGTGATCGACGGATCGAGCTGGCGCACGCTACCCGCCGCGGCATTGCGCGGGTTCTTGAACTCCTTCTGGCCAAGTTCCCGGGCCCGGCTGTTGAACTGCCGGAACCCGGCGAGCGGCATGTAGATCTCGCCGCGCACTTCCAGTAGCGGTGGATAACCTTTGCGCAGGCGCAGCGGAACGGACTTGATCGTGCGCACGTTGCTGGTGATGTCCTCGCCGCGCATACCGTCACCTCGGGTTGCCGCCTGGATCAGCAGACCGTCACGATAAGTGATGCTCACCGCGAGGCCGTCCAGCTTGGGCTCGGCGGCATATTCGAGGGCAGCCGCCGATCCGAGTCGCTCCCTGGCGCGCCGGTCGAAATCCTCCACATCCTGTTCGGAGAACGCATTGTCAAGTGACAACATCGGCAAGGCATGCAGCACTTGCGCGAACTCATCGAGCGGCTGCGAACCGACCCGCCGGGTTGGGGACTGCGGTGTTATCAGTTGCGGGTTCTTGTCCTCGAGTTCACGAAGTTCGCGGAACAGCTTATCGAACTGCGCATCGGGGATTTCGGGGTCATCCAACGCGTGGTATCGGTAGTTGTGATACTCGATGAGTTCGCGCAGCCTGGCCACGCGCGCCGCAGGTGTCTCTTTCATTGCAGACTGCGGCTGGGCTCCCGCAGCAGGCACGCCAGGGATTCGCCGTCACTTGCGTCCAGCCTTTGTCCCTTGCTGTCCTCGAGCGCACCGCCCAGTTCGTCAGCCAGGGTCATCGCGCAGCGGCAAAGTTCGGCGGTATTGGTGTCGGCGCCACCGTCCAATGGCACTATGCTGAACAGATTGACCCCAGCATACTTCCTGACGTCCATTTGCTCTATCTCAAAGGCTCCCGGATTGCGAAGGTCCGCCGCCGAGACCAGCACGCGCCCCTCGGCATCGGTGCGGTGAAAGATACTCATCGGGCCATGTCGAAATCCTTCGCGACCGAGCGCGCGTCGCAAGTCACCGCCAGCAATACCAGCGCCGTCGTGGCGCACCAACCGCAGGCTGAGCACCCGGCGGTTACCCTCTTCCGGCCAGTCGCAGATGATGCGCGGCTGCTGCGCCGGCTCAACGACAGGATTATCCGCTACGGTTTCGGCAGCCGGTCGATCGAGGTCATTAGCGGGCGACTGGGATTGCAGATCCGGTGACAGGGTTCCTTCGCTCGGTGCTGCCTCGGGCAGCAACTCGCCACTTCGGTCGACTCGAATCGACGGCAGAGGCGCGTCGTCTTCATCGACGATGTCATCGACCGGTGCGGAGGTGATGTCGGGTGGCGGCATCTCGACAACCGGCAATGAACGGTGGTCGCTGCGCTGTCGTAGCTTCGGCTCGCGCGCCGACGGACCATCTGCCGTGATCGCCGCCGCGCCGCGCTCGAGGTTATCTCGGCCCTGACCCGCATTCGGCGTGGCTCTCGAGCGGCGCAATTCGCGAACCGCGAAAAGCGCGAATGCAATGACGCCAAGCAGTATCAGCACCAATCGCAATTGCGCTTCCATCCAGCAACGCCCTCCGAAGTCTAGACAGCCGCCATCCGTACTGCTTCGTCTACATCCACGCTGACCAGGCGCGAGACGCCCGCTTCGTGCATTGTCACGCCAAGCAGCTGCCCAGCAAGCTCCATCGTGGCCTTGTTGTGTGTGATAAAGATGAACTGCACGTGTTGCGACATCTCACGAACGATGTCACAGAAACGACCGACATTATGCTCATCGAGCGGCGCGTCAACCTCATCCAGCAAACAGAAAGGCGCAGGATTCAATTCGAATATTGCGAACACCAGCGCAACCGCGGTCAACGCCTTCTCGCCACCCGAAAGCTGTGAGATCGTGGAGTTTCGCTTGCCGGGCGGACGCGCCATGACGGTCACTCCTGCTGTCAGGTCATCTTCGCCGCTCAACTCGAGGTAGGCGTGTCCGCCACCGAACAAGCGCGGGAATTTCTCTTTCAGGCCGGCATTGATGCGATCGAAGGTGTCGCTGAATCGTGCCCGGGTTTCTTTCTCGATCTTGCGCATGGCTTGTTGCAGTGTTTCGAGTGCGGCGGTCAGATCGGCATGCTGCCGATCGAGGTATTCCTTGCGCTCGCTGTGCTCCTTGAGCTCGTCGATTGCGGCCAGATTCACCTGCCCGAGCTTTTCTATCGCTTCGCGCACCTGCGCCAGCTCGGATTCATAGTGCTGCAGTTCGAAGTCTGCCGGCAATCCCGCCATGACCTCGCCTAGATCCTGGTCTGTTTGCGCGAATTGCTCGGCCAGGCCCTCGCGGCGCACCCGCGTCTCCTGAGCCGCGAGCCGTGCCGCCTCCATTGCCTCGCGAGCGAGCCCGACGGCTTGTTCAGCCGTCTGCCGCCGCTCGTCGAGTGCTCGAAGCTGCGCTTCGGCCTCCTCGAGGGCGCGGCGCCGTTCGGCAAGTTCGCCTTCCAGTTCAAGGCGTGCATCAAGCCGACCGGCCAACTCCCGCTCCAACCCCGGAACCGGGTTGGCGTCATCTTCCAGATCCTGCCCGAGTTGCGCGATCTGCTGCCTGGCCGTTGCCAACTGCGCCTGTTGGCGCTGCAAATTAGCAGCCAACGTGTCTTCCGCGGCATTGCGTGAATCCATGCGAACCGCGAGTTCGCGCACCTGCAGCTGCGCGTGGTCCAGCTGATTACGCATTTCCACGAGCCGTTCACGCAGGTGATCTCGCTCGGCTTGCAGCTCGGGTTGGCGGGCATCCAGCGTCGTTGTTTCGCCGCGCGCTGCGTCGTGACGCTGCCGTGCAATGCGCAGGGCCTGCGATGCGTCCGCGAATTCCTGCTCGACGAGCTGCGCTTCGTCCGAGATTTTCTGCAGGCGCGCTGCTGCCTCCTCGCTGACCGCCTTGAGCGCCGCATGCCTGCCGACCAATGCCGTATGCGACTGCTGCAATTGCGCCAATGCCAGCATGCTCTGCTGCCGCGTCGCGTCGGCCGACGCATATTGTTCACGTTGCGTGGCGAGCCTCGACTCCAGTTCTCCAACCGTGTCCATCGCACCACGCAGGTCAACGCGCAATTGGCGCAGCTCTTTCTCGCGACTGATCGCGCCCGAGTGAGCTTCCTCGTTGGCGGGAATTCTTATCCAGTTGGGGCCGACCCACACACCGTCGCGGGTCACGAGCGACTCGCCCGGACCCAACTGGCTGCGGCGCGCCAATGCGGCTGTCACACTGGGCGCGATCCTGACCGCCGCCAACCAGGGCTCCGCCGCCGCGGCGCCACTGACATGCTGCGCAAGGCTGTCCAACTGCGGTCGTATATCGCGCCCGACATCGCGCACTGCAAGAAAGGTGCTGGTCGAGGCCAGACGCTCAACGATGTTCGTCAGATCATCGCTCGCGTCGATGCAGATTGCTTCGAGCCAGTCGCCCAGTACGGTCTCGACCGCCCTTTCCCACCCACTTGCGACCTGCAAAGATCCGGCCAGTCGCGTGCGCCGATCGAGGCCAAGATCCGTCAACAATTCCGCCGATGGCGGCACGGCTGAGCGCTGGGAAGCCCTCTGCAATGCTTCGCGCGCTACAATTTCGGCCTGCAGCGCTTCACGATTCTTGCGAGCGGTCTCGAGCTGCGCCTCGGTCGATTCGATTGCGCCGCGCTGCGCTTGCATTAAGGAAAATCCCCGGTCGAGCTCCGCGTTGTTCGCAGCAATGAGATCGCGCGATTCGGATTCCTCGAGATCAAAACGCCGCAGCTGTTCCGCGTCCTGCGGCGAGACCAGCTTTTCCCGCTCGATCGCGATGCGGTCCTTGTGCGCCTGTAGCCTGCGCAGCTGCGCCTCCAGTTGCTCGATGCGGGCTGCCTCGACCTGAACGGCCTGTTGGGCGCCGCCAAGCTCGCGATTGAAATCCTCCCAGCGCTGTTGCCAGGCCTGCACTGCAACTTCCGCATCATCATGGGCACCACGCGCCGCGGTCTGCGCCATGACCGCTCGTTCGTGGTCTGGCGCCAATGTCGCTTTCTCGGAGCGTATTTTCTCGAGCTCGCCGGCATCTCTCTGCAAATGTGCCTCGACCTCGACGGTCTGCTGCTGCAAACGCGCAAGCTCGACGCGCTGCTGCTCGCGTTTCTCGCGCGTGAACTGGATTTGCTGCTCGAGGCGACTTACCTGGGCGCCTGCCTCGTAATAGCGTCCCTGCACCGCGGAAATCTGTTCGCTCAGTTCATCGTGAAAACTGCGCTGGGTGGCGATGGCTGCCTCACTGGAGCGCTGCTCGGCGAGCACGGCCTGCATGGCCAGCTCGCGTTCACGCATGGTGTCATCGTGCAATACGACACCGTTGTCCAACTCGCGCAGCTTGAATGCCAGCAGCTGCGCCCAGAGTCGCCGTTCATCGGCCTTGAAAGACTGGTAGCGGCGCGCAGCACCCGCCTGGCGCTGCAGATGTCGGATCTGCTTGTCTATTTCGCCGCGGACATCGTTCAGGCGATCGAGATTTTCGCGGGTATCACTGATCCGGGCTTCGGTCTCCCGGCGCCGCTCCTTGTAACGCGAGATGCCTGCTGCCTCCTCGACGAAAGCGCGCATATCGTCCGCCTTGGCCTCGATGACGCGGGATATCATTCCCTGCTCGATGATTGCGTAGCTCCGCGATCCGAGCCCTGTGCCCAGGAAGAGCTGCGTGATGTCCTTGCGCCTGCAGCGTGCGCCGTTGATCAGGTACTGCGACTGGCCGTCGCGACTCACCACGCGCTTCAGCGATACTTCGCTATAGCTCGCATACGGCCCACCAATCTTGCCATCGCTGTTGTCGAAAATAAGTTCGACTGATGCAGCTCCGACGGGCTTTCGGGTTGCTGAGCCGTTGAAAATGACGTCCGCCATGCTGTCGCCGCGCAAGTGCTTGGCAGATAGTTCGCCCATCACCCATCGGACTGCGTCGATGATGTTCGACTTGCCGCAGCCATTGGGGCCGACGACACCAGTCAGGTTGCCGGGAAATCCGACCGCTGTTGGATCAACGAAAGACTTGAAGCCCGCAAGCTTGATCTTGGTCAGACGCATCGATCAGAACTCACCAGATGTGCAGCCTCGCGACGGGCCGGCGGTAGTGTAAAGTAAGCGCCCATGCCAACCAAGCCGACGACCGCGCTCGAGACATTTCCGAATCCGACCATTGCGCAGGACTACCTTATCCACATGCGCATCCCGGAGTTCACCTGTCTGTGCCCCAGGACCGGTCAGCCGGATTTCGCGGAGCTGGATTTGCGCTATGTGCCGGACCGGCTCTGTGTCGAACTGAAGTCACTCAAACTCTACATTTGGTCGTTTCGCAATCGTGGCGCGTTCCATGAAGCCGTCACCAACGAAATCGCGGATCACCTGCAGCGTCATCTGCGTGCGCGTTATCTGCAGCTGACCGCGAAATTCAACGTCCGTGGGGGCATCCATACTTCGGTGCGGGTCGTGCGCCGCAAGCGCGGATGGCGCGGCGACCTCAGCCGGCCAGAAGTAATTTAATCCATATTTTTCAACAAGTTAAGTGCCGTGCCCGCGGGCTCTGTACAGCCCGGATTCGCCCTGTATAATCCCGCGTCCTTTTTACCGGGCAGCGATGCGCAGACTTGTAAGGAGTTGAAGATGCCGGCGAAAAAAGCCGCCGCGAAGAAGCGACCCCATGCCGCGACCAGGAGCCGTCCGGCACCGCGGCCAACGGCGCGAAAAGCGAAGCCGAAAATGACCAAGTCGAGTCAGCCGGCCAAAGTGGCAAGAGCCAAGCTGCCTGCAGCGAAGAAATCGGCGCGAAAACAATCTCCTGCGGCACAAACCGCAGCTGCCCCTCAAGTGACACCTATTGCGACCCCAACCCGGGCGGCGCCCGTCAGTCCAATCAAGAAGCGCTCCAATGCAGCTCCGGTCGCCGAAGCAGTCGCCGTGGCAGTGGCCCCGCCTGCGGAATTGCTTTCGGCGCTCGCGCAAACGGACAACGCCGATGGCGAGGAATCGGATAACAGCGATGGCCTTCTTTACGGCCCGCGCGGCGTCCAGCCTTATGTGCCCAAGCGCGGCGAGCGCTACATGAACCAGGAGCAGCTCGACCATTTTCGCAATATCCTCAACAGCTGGAAGCGCGACCTCATGGAGGAGGTTGATCGGACCGTCTCGCACATGAAGGACGAGGCCGCAAATTTCCCGGATCCGAACGACCGTGCGACCCAGGAGGAAGAGTTCAGCCTCGAGCTGCGCACACGGGATCGCGAACGCAAGCTCATCCGCAAGATCGATGAGGCGCTCAAGCGCATTGAGGATGGTAGCTATGGCTACTGCCTTGAAACCGGCGAAGAGATAGGTATCAAGCGACTCGAAGCACGGCCGGTGGCGACACTCAGTATCGAAGCTCAGGAAAGACGTGAGCGACGGGAACGCCAGTACGGCGAACGGGACGATCGCTACCGATAGGCGATCGCTCATACCTTCGCGCCAGGCCGCGAACGGGCGGTTCGCGCCATCGCCGACGGGGCACCTCCATCTCGGTTCCCTGGTGGTCGCCATCGCGAGCTATCTCGAGGCTCGCGCCCACGGCGGACAGTGGCGCCTGCGCATCGATGACCTGGACACGGCGCGGGTCAAGCCTGGCTGCAGCGACTCCATAATCCAGCTGCTCGAACGCTTGGGTCTCGAATGGGATGGCCCGGTAACGTACCAGTCGAAACGACTGCCCCACTACCGTGACGCACTCGATCAACTCGCCCGGCTGAATCGGTTGTACCACTGCCATTGTTCACGCAAGGATCTCGCGCAGGACCCTGGTTCCAGCACCGGAGCCTATCCCGGCACCTGCCGTGAACAGTCGTTTCCCGCGACAGAGTCAGCCACCAGGTTTCGCGTCACGGATACGGATGTCGTGGTCATCGACGATGGCGTTAGCGGTCGGCTGTCCTGGAGTCTTCGCGAACTGGGCGATGTGATCGTCAAGCGTCGCGACAGTGTCATCGCCTACCAGCTCGCAGTTGTAGTCGACGATGAGCTGGACGGGGTCCGCCATGTGGTACGCGGCGCGGATTTGCTGCCGAGCACCGCCTGGCAGGTGCAATTGCAGCGCTGCCTCGGTTTTTCACAACCGCGCTACGCCCACATACCTCTCGTTGTAGAGGCGGACGGGCGTAAACTGTCGAAACGCGACCATGCCATTGCTGTTCGCGACGACGCGGGCACGGCGCTGCTCGCGCAGTGCCTCGGGCTTCTCCGTATGATCGTTCCACCGGGCCTCGAGCGCGAAAAGCCGGCGAACCTAATGAAATGGGCTACCGCGCACTGGAGCATATCTCGTCTTTCGGGCGTACGTGAGATTCGCGCACCAGCCTGATTTGGGATCGACGCCCGCTTGTACTATTGTATGGGTACAGGCGGAACGTAAGGGGTGCGCAGATGAACGAACCGCGGATCATCAAGAAGTATCCGAACCGGCGCCTTTACGACACCAGCGAGAGCCGATACATCACGCTGGGGGACATCCGGCGCCTCGTCCTGGAGCGCGTTGACTTCGTCGTCATCGACAAGAAAAGTTCTGCCGACATCACCCGCAGCATATTGCTGCAGGTGATTGCCGAGCAGGAAACGACTGCCGACCCGGTGATGAGCCGCGATTTCCTTGCACAGATTATCCGTGCCTATGGCGGAGCGATGCAGGGAGTACTGGGAAATTATCTGGAACAGAGCCTGCGACTCTTCACCCAGCAGCAACGCGATCTGCGAGACAGGGTGAAGTCCATCATCGGTGTGGATCCCGTCGAGTCGGTTGCTGGCATTGCGCAGAAGAATCTGCAGCGATGGCGGGCCATGCAGGATGACATTCTACGCAACATTGCCAGTGGCGGCCGCCGCGCGGACAACGACAGCGAGAATCGCACAGACGACTAACGGCGCCATCAGTCCGGTTCGAGAGCCCACACAGTCGTCGAGCGAGGCTCCAATGGCCAATGGCCGGTATCGCGGTCAATTTGCGGCAATTCGGTTCCCGAGCAAAGGAGGCAGCGCCATTTGCACGCTGGCGGTGCGGGAGGAAGGCGCTGAACCGTACCGGCCTCGCCCGTGTTGAATGCCATCGCCACGGCGGCCCCTTCCTCCGGCCGTTGTGGTGCCAACAGCAGCAACAGCTGCCTGGTGCTTTGCCAGAACTGGCCGTCAACGGGTTCGGCATTGGCACCCAACCAGTCGATGTCGCGGTAACCATCGAGGCAGCTGGGTCCGCCATGGGCGTAGAAATCGCGTCGAATCACGGCGTGAGCCTTGCGCACCGCAAGCGCCGCTGACACAGCTGCAACGTGATCGCCCGTCGCACCGAGTCGACTCCAGTTGATCCACGCGAGCTCATTGTCCTGCGCGTAGGCATTGTTGTTGCCACGCTGACTGTGCCCGATTTCATCGCCCGCGAGCAACATCGGAGTCCCGCTCGCGAGGATCGTCGAGAAGAGCAGATTGAGCCGCTGCTTTCGCCTCAGCGTGGCTATGACTGGATCGTCGGTATCGCCCTCGATGCCATGGTTTTGGCTGAAATTCTCGTTGTGCCCGTCGCGATTGTTCTCGCCATTCGCATCGTTGTGCTTGTGGTTGTAGCTGACGAGGTCGGCCACCGTCATTCCATCGTGGCAGGTGACGAAATTCAGGCTGGCGGTCGGCTGCCTGCCGCTCGATTCGAACAAATCCGCGGAACCGTGCAAGCGCCGGGCGAACTCCGCCGCCTCGCCGGCATCGCCTCTCCAGAATCGACGGACGCTGTCTCGAAAACGGTCATTCCATTCGCTCCAGGCGGCGGGGAACCCGCCCAGTCGATAGCCCTGCGGTCCAACGTCCCAGGGTTCGGCGATGCGAATACATCTGCAGAGGACTGGGTCCTGGTCGAGCGCCGTCAGCAATGGCGCGGTCGGAACGAATGCCGTATTGCTGCGCCCCAAAGTCGTCGCAAGATCGAAGCGGAAACCGTCGACCCCGTAAGTCAGGACCCAGTGGCGTAGGCTGTCGAGCAGTAGCTGCACAACACGCGGGTGATCCACATTCAGCGTATTCCCGCAACCGGTGTAGTTCAGGTATTTCGAGCCGTCCTGGCTGTCCAGGCGGTAATACGCCGCGTTATCGAAGCCGCGTAACCCAATCAACGGTCCGCGTGAATCGCCTTCAGCCGTGTGATTCAAGACCACGTCCAGTACGACCTCGAGATTGCGCTCATGCGCGGCCCGAATGAGATCCCCGAGCTCGCCGGGTCCGTCCGGGCCGAGATAGCGTGGCTCGACAGCCTGGAAGGCGAGCGGACTATAGCCCCAATAATTGTGCATGCCCTGCCGGGCGAGGAACTCTTCATCGTAAAACGCCTGGATCGGCATCAGCTCGAGCGTGGTGATTCCGAGCACACGCAGGTAATCGAGGACCTGCCCATTGCGCAGCCCGCGCAATAGGCCGCGATCACCCACGGGCACATCGGGATGAAGCATCGTAAAACCGCGTGGATGGATTTCGTAGACTACCCGCTCGTTGCGCGCGCGGGTCGATCTGACCGCATTTGCCAGGGTATCGTCAGTGACGATCGCCTTGGCCATATACGGACCACTATCCGTTGCATCCATGATGAACGGGCGGTTCGGGACCTGGCACGGCTGGTGGGTGACATGCCATCGCAACGCGCCGGACAATTTCTTTGCATAAGGGTCGATCAAAAGTTTCCTCGGATTGCACCAATGGCCTCGCGTGGGCTCGAAGGGCCCGTGGACACGATACCCGTACAACTGGCCGGCATGGCAATCAGCAAGAAATCCGTGCCAGACGCCATGGTCGCATGCAGGCAAATCAAACCGGGATTCACGGCCACTGGCATCGAACAAACATAGTTCGACGCGAGTCGCGACGCCCGAATACACTGCAAAATTGACACCACCGTCGATGCAATGTGCGCCAAGCGGATAGGACTGCCCTGCCCGGATCATGTCTGCAGGGATGCCAGGCGCCAGATCTCGCTGTTGTAATCGGCAATAGTCCGGTCGCTGGAAAATCGTCCTGCGGCCGCGCAATTGGCGATGCTCATTCGAGTCCAACGCTGCTGGTCGACGAAGGCAGCGGAAACTGCATCCTGTGCGTCGGAAAAGCTCTCGAAATCGGCCGCGGTCATCCAGGGGTCGTGCGGATCGCGAATACTTGCCACTACGGAATCAAAAATACCGGGCTCATTGCGATTGAACACCCCCGACTCCAGCATCTGCATCACGGCGCTGAAATCGCTTGATGCCGATATGATCGTATTCGGGTCGTAGTGGGGGCGCAGTGCATCAATCTGCTCCACCGTCAGCCCGAACAGGAAGAAATTATCAGCACCGACTGCTTCGAGGATCTCTACATTCGCCCCATCCAACGTGCCAATTGTCATGGCGCCGTTCAACATGAATTTCATGTTGCCAGTTCCGGACGCTTCCTTTCCAGCCGTCGAAATCTGCACAGAAAGATCTGCGCCTGGCGCCAGCATTTCCATCATCGTCACGTTGTAGTCCGGAAGAAAATGCATCTGCAGTCGTGCATTCGTACGCTCATCACCATTGATGATCGTCGCGACATTGTTGATCAGTTTGATGATGGTCTTGGCCATCACGTAACCAGGCGCCGCCTTGCCGCCGATCAGTACACAGCGCCTCGCTGGACCGATGGTCATTCCGGCGCACAATCTGGCGTAGAGCCGGATGGCATGCAGAGCGTTCAGGAGCTGGCGTTTGTATTCGTGAATCCGCTTGACCTGAACATCGATCAGCATGTCGCCATCGATATGCGCACGGCAGATATGGTTTACCTGCGCCAACATGCGGGTTTTATTCCGCTGCCGCGCGTCCCGCCAAAGCTTGCGAAAGCCCGGATCGTCAGCGAACGACTCAAGCTCGCGCAGCAAGCACAGATCACGGCGCCACTGTGGCCCGATGGCCGAATCGATGACTGCGGACAGGCCCGGGTTGGCTATGCCAAGCCAGCGCCTCGGCGTTACGCCGTTGGTTTTGTTGTTGAATCTCTCCGGCCAGAGTTCGTGAAAATCGCGAAACAGGCGTTCGGTCAGTAATTGCGAATGCAGTTCGGCAACACCGTTCACCGAGAAACTGCCGGCAATTGCAAGATGCGCCATGCGCAGCATCGGCTCGTGCGACTCATCCACCAGCGACATCCGCCGTTGACGTGCCTCGTCACCGGGCCAACGGTCTGCAATCTGTGCGAGCATGCGTGCATTGATTTCCAGGATGATGTCGAGCAGGCGTGGCAGCAGCCTGCGAAACATCGCAACAGGCCAGGTCTCCAGGGCCTCCGGAAGCAGGGTATGGTTGGTGTAGGCCATGCTTTTTTGCGTGATGGCAAAGGCTCGGTCCCAACCGAGGCCGTGCACATCCATAAGCAGACGCATAAGCTCCGCGACCGCAATCGCAGGATGCGTGTCATTGAGCTGGAAGCAATGGAAATCGTCGAACTTATCGAATTGACCGGGATGATGGCGACACCACTCACGGAGCACGTCCTGCAGGCTCGCTGAGGCCAGGAAATATTGCTGCCGCAGTCGTAATTCCTTGCCGTTCTCGCTCGTGGCGTTGGGGTAGAGAACCATGGTGATGTTCTCAGCCGCATTCTTCGCGGCCACCGACTCGGTATAGCTTCCCGCGTTGAATTCATCGAGATTGAATTCGCTGGTTGCCATGGCCGACCAGAGTCGGAGCGTGTTAACGATGCCATTGCGATAACCGGGAACGGGAATGTCAAATGGCACAGCCAATACATCTTCCGTGCCGACCCATCGGTAACGCAGAGGCTCCGTCTCCGCCTGCGCGGCATAGCATTCGGTCCATCCGCCAAATTGCACCACGAGGCTCTCGTCGATCCGCTCAATTTCCCAGGGATATCCTTCGCGCAACCACGAGTCGGGATCTTCGATCTGGCGTCCATCACTGATTCTTTGTCGGAATATTCCATACCGATAACGAATACCGTATCCGGAAACGGGCAGCGCCAGCGACGCGCAACTGTCAAGGAAGCAGGCAGCAAGTCGACCCAGACCGCCATTACCAAGTCCAGCGTCGTGCTCCGCCGCAATCACCTCTTCCATCTCTATGGCCAATGCGTGCAGCGCGTCGCCACACTCCGCCTCGATATCGAGGTTGTGCATGGTGGATTGCAGCAGACGTCCAAGCAGATACTCAAGGGACAAGTAGAATGCCCTGCGGACCGGCTTCCGATCGGTACGTATCCGCGTCTGCTGCCACGCGGGCATGATTCGCTCGCGCACCGCCATTGCGGTCGCCTGGTACACGTCCGGCATGCGGTCTGTCAGGCGATATCGGCCAAGGACATGGCAGTAGGCATGGATGAACGACAATCGTATCGACTCGGCATCACGGGCTGGCGGCGGTGGATGCAGATATGGTTCCGTCGGACGTGCGCCGTCATCGTTCCCGGACTTTGCCATCTAGCGACTCTCCAGACCGAGAAAGACCGCTGCGAGCGGCGGCAGGGTCAACGCGGCGCTTGCCGGAAAACCGGCCCAGGGCCTTGCTTCAGCATGGACGCAGCCCAGATTGCCGATGCCTCCACCGCCATATTCCGTGGCATCGCTGTTGAGCAGTTCGTGGTATTGGCCCGCACGGGGAAGCCCGATGCGGTAATCGCGCCTCGGTACGGGCGTGAAATTGACGGCAACTACGACCGGCATCGCCTCATTGGCGAGGCGCAAAAACGCGAGCACGCTCGCGTCCCTATCGTCCACGCTCAACCAGCAAAAGCCGGATGCTTCATGGTCCGCAGCATACAGTGCGGGCTGATTTACCAATAAATGATTCAAATCGCGCACCAGCCGCTGGACGCCTGCATGTCGCGAGTCCGCCAGCAGATGCCAGTCAAGCGACCGATCGTGTGCCCATTCGGCACGCTGTGCAAATTCGCAACCCATGAACAGCAATTTCTTGCCCGGGAAACCATACTGGAAGGAGAGATACGACCGCACGTTTGCAAATTGTTGCCATTCGTCTCCTGGCATGCGACTCAGCAAGGAACCCTTGCCATGCACAACTTCGTCATGTGAGACCGGCAGGATGAAGTTCTCGCTATAGGCGTAGAGCATTCCGAACGTGAGCAATTCGTGGTGATGCCTTCTATGCACCGGGTCTTCGCGGACATAGCGCAGCGTATCGTTCATCCAGCCCATGTTCCATTTGAAACTGAATCCCAGCCCACCGCTCTCGACCGGGCGGCTGACGCCAGGCCATGACGTCGATTCCTCGGCGATCGTAAATGCGCCAAGTGCATGCACGTCGCAGTTCAATCGTCGCAGAAATTCAATAGCGGCCAGATTCTGATTCGACCCGTCGCGATTCGGTATCCATTCACCTGCTTTGCGGGAGTAGTCCAGGTAGAGCATCGATGCCACAGCATCAACCCGCAATGCATCGATATGAAACGAACTGATCCAGAAGGCTGCGTTTGCGAGCAGAAAATTCACGACTTCGTTGCGTTCGAAATTGTAAATCGCCGTACCCCAATCCGGATGCAGGCCCTGACGGGGATCTTCGTGCTCATAGAGCGCCGTACCGTCGAATCGTGCCAGTCCATGGGCATCATGAGGAAAGTGCCCCGGTACCCAATCGAGGATGACGCCGATACCCGCCCGATGGCAGGCATCGACGAACCTGCGGAAATCATCGGGCGTACCGAACCGGCTCGTTGGTGCAAACAGTCCGGTAGGTTGATAGCCCCATGAACCGCCGAATGGATGCTCCATCACTGGCAGCAACTCGATGTGGCTGAAGCCCTGTTCGCGCACGTAGGGAATCAAGCGCTGCGCGAGCTCCGCGTAGCCAAGGGAACGCCCGTCCTGCTCCGGGACTCGTGCCCACGACCCAAGATGTACTTCGTAAATGCACATCGGGGCGAAGAATTGCCTTTTGCTGTCCCGCCCCCGCATCCACTGATCATCGCGCCACTCGTATGCATCCTGGAATACGATGGAGGCGTTGCCCGGCGGCTGCTCGATGTAACGTGCCCACGGATCGCTCTTCAAAGGCAACAGCTGCATCACGCTGTCAAGCAGTTCGAACTTGTATCGCGCACCGCAGCTCAGCCCAGGAATGAACAGATCCCATATGCCGCTGCCCGGATGGTGGCGCATGACATGGACTCTTCCGTCCCAGTCGTTGAAATCGCCGACCACGCTGACACGTCCGGCATTCGGCGCCCATACGGCAAAATAAACTCCGCTGACGTCCATGAGCTTCATCGGGCGAGCGCCGAACAATTCCTGCAAACGCGAGTGTCGACCTTGCGCAGCGAGATACCGGTCGAGTTCTCCCAAGGGTGATGGGAACCTGTACGGATCGTCGCAGATTTGCTCACCGCCAGCCTTGTGAATCCGGAGCTGATAGTCATTCAAGTCGCCCTGGCAGGCCGCCTCGAACAGCCCGGCCGGATGGACCATGCGCATCGATATCGCCCGATTGCCGTAAATCACATCGACCTGTACGGCGCCCGGCTGCAAACTGCGAACAATCGTGCCAACCGGCGTCTGGTGCGCACCGAGAACCGCGAAGGGGTCTGCCCAACGCCCCGCTACCAGCTGCTCCAAGGCATCGCTATGTAGCAGCTGGTCAGGCAACTGTCGGTGTCGAGTACAGCAGGCGCTCGTAGGATTGCGCTGTACTTGCCCAGTCAAATCGCTGTCGCGCCGCTTCCCGGCGCATGGCGCGAAATCCGTCTGGATTTCGGTGAAATGTGGTTCGCGCCGCAGCGACAGCCGCAACAAAGTTGTCCGCCTGGTCGGTCAGGTCGCTGCCGTCGAAGAGCCAACCTGTGACCTCGTGGCTTATCGTATCGCGAAGACCCCCTACCGCGTGCGCGACGCAGGGTTGTCCGGCACGCATCGCCAACATCTGGCTGATTCCGCAGGGTTCGAAGCTGCTTGGCATGAGAAACAGATCACCCTGACGATACAGTTCGTCGGCCAGGAGTTCATCGTAACCACACAGGAACAGCAAGCGCTGTTCAGTTGCAGCGAATTCCGTGAAGCGAGCCTCGAACTCCACATCGCCACTTCCCAGAATGATCAGAAGCTCATTGTCTGCCATCGCATCGAGCAACGCCCGGATCGCCACTTTGCCGCCGCTGGCGGGACCCAGGAATAATTCCGCCTTCTGAGCAACCAGCCGCCCTACGCTGTCGAGTATCATCCGCGGCCGCTTTCGAGAAAGCGCTGCCAGGCGTTGTGCGGCAAAATAGTGCGCCGAGCGCAGGTCGCGAGTACGCGACGCCCATCTTCGTACGGCGTCGTTCGCAATGCGAAGGAAATTTGCCCAGGAAGTGCGCCGCGGCAGGCGCGCTGGATAGTCGCAGCCATTCAGGATGCCATGCAGGCGCCCCTGGACATCGGCGGACTGCAGATCGGCCTCCAGACCTTCGCCGCCGTGGCTGACCACAGGTCCATCGCTATTGGGCCGGATGATTTCACGCGCGTAACTCGGCGATACGGTGTGCACACGGTCCGCCTTGCGAATCGCCGCTGCCATCGGATTGAAGCAGTCCGGCCACCTCGGATCGGCCAGTGAACTGCGATCGAACCGAATCCGTGGCAGCCAATTGTCCAGCGACGACGGCACGCCGGCAAAAGGACGAATTCCCTGGATCGCAAGATTGTGAATCGTGAATACCGTATGCAACCGTGCCAACCCACGCCAACGCGGGAGGATTCCGCGGAACGCCAGGAACGCCGCAGCATGCCAGTCGTGCAAATGCAATACCTCGGGTCGCGCGATCACTCCGTCGCACAGTGCCTCGCCGGCCGCCAGACAGAAAAGCGCATACTTCGTGGCATCTGTCGCAAATGGGTTCATCGGACCGTCGTCGCTGTATATGCCATTCGCTTCGAACAGGGGATGGCGTAGCAGCAAATAGCGAATCGATCCGCTATTGCAGGGCAGCAGGACCGACTCGATCGCGACCTCGGTCGGTCGAAACGAGCCGATCGCCACCACCCCTTCCGACCGCCTCTGCCCAACGTGATCGAGCACCGCTGCGTGTCCCGGTATGAGCACATCGACACGCCAACCGCGTGCATGCAGTGCTCGCGATGCGCCGTGCACTACGTCGGCCACACCGCCGATCTTGCCTCCCCGAAAAGCAGCGGTTTCTGCCGCAAGCATCAGTAACGAGTGCGCCGAATTGTCCGAAAGATGCTCAGCGCGCAAAATTCACCTGTTGCCCGAGCATGGTCGGCGTCACGAGCACCACGCCGCCAGGCGATACCCGGAACCCCTGCTCTCGATCCCTGGCATGATCGATGCCGATTTCGCTGCCGGGGGGAATCCGGGCGCCGCGATCGATGATTGCGCGATTGATCCTGCAGCGCTCGCCGATCTCGACGCCGTTCAGCAGTACCGAATCGGTTATTGTGCTGAAAGAGTGCACGTGGCAGCTCGAGAACAGCAATGATCGGAATACCGCCGACCCCGACACAATGCAGCCACCGGATACCATAGAGTCGATGGCCATGCCGCGTCGACCTTCAACATCGTGCACGAATTTGGCTGGCGGCAACTGTGCCTGGTGCGTGGCGATCGGCCACTCGAGATCATAGAGGTCGAGTTCCGGATCGATACGCGTGAGCTCCAGATTGGCCTCGTAGTAGGCGTCGACCGTGCCCACGTCACGCCAATAGGCCCGGCCGGTCGCATCGCCGGCACGAAACGGGAACGACATGACTCGATATTTGCCGATGACATGCGGAATGATGTCCTTGCCGAAATCGTGGCTGCTCGCGCTCGTGTCCGCGTCGCGGATGACTTGTTCGTACAGGAACATCGTGTTGAATACGTAGTTGCCCATCGACGCAAGGCAGAAGTCCGGTCGCCCAGGAATGGGGTGCGGATCCCTCGGTTTTTCTTCGAAGCCGATGATTCGACCCGCGTCGTCGACCGTCATGACTCCATAGGCGCCGGCCGCTTCCGAGCGCGGCACCTCGATGCAACAGACACTCATGTCTGCCTGTTGCTCGACATGCGCGGCCAGCAGTGGCCCGTAGTCCATCTTGTAGATGTGATCGCCGGCGAGCACCAACACGAATTCCGGTGCGTGCGTGCGGATGATATCCAGGTTCTGATACACCGCATCTGCCGTACCCCGGTACCACTCGCCGCCCGTGCGCTGTGAGGCCGGCAGGATTTCCAGGAACTCGCCACGGTCGACGCTGAAATTGCTCCATCCCTGCACGAGATGGCGTATCAGGGAATGGGCTTTGTACTGGGTAAGTACGCCGAGACGTCGAATTCCGGAATTGACACAATTCGATAAGGGAAAATCGATAATGCGAAATTTGCCGCCGAATGGTACCGCTGGCTTCGCCCGCCACTCGGTCAGCTCCTGCAGCCGGCTACCCTTGCCGCCCGCCAGTACGAGCGCCAGTGTGTTTCGAGCCAGCCGGCTGACGAAGCGGCTGTCGGCGTTCTTCTCGGCCATCATGCTCATCTGGTCATCAAATTCCGATCAGCGCTCAAGCGCGCCCCCGCTGGCGCAGCTCCTCGGCAATGCGACGTCCCAACCGGTCTGTCAGCTGCGCCTCCATGAGCCGCCATTGCCAATTTCCGTCGGCCCGACCGGGGTAGTTTAGCCTAGCGGCCGATCCCAGACCGAGGAAGTCCTGCATCGGTGCCACCGCCAGGCAACTTGGTGAATCGAGTGCGCAGCGCAATATGCACCAATGTGGTTCATGCATCGAATCACCGAACCGGGCAAGCCGGTTGCTCACGCGCTGCGCCGCCTCACGCCCGGCTCTGCTCAAATCCTCATACCATCCCACGCTCGTGTCGTTGTCGTGCGTGCCTGTGTAGCAGATCGTGTCCGTGCCCTGCCGAGCGGCGTCCCACTCCGGATCCGCAAGCAGGAACTGAAGAACCGCCATACCGGGCAAACCGAGCCGCTCGCGCAACTGACGTACGTCTTCAGTAATGACACCGAGGTCTTCCGCGATCAACGGCAGGCGGCCGACACGTGCAGACAACGCCCGAAATAACGCATCACCCGGTCCTTCGCGCCAACACCCCTCGCGCGCGGTTTCGGCGCCGGCAGGTACCGACCAATAGCCGACAAAACCACGGAAGTGATCCATCCTGAGATAGTCAACCTGCCGGGCCAACGCCGCGATGCGCGCACACCACCAGTCAAAGCCACTCGCCGAATGATAGGGCCAGTCATAAAGCGGGTTGCCCCAGAGCTGCCCGCTGCTGCTGAAGTAATCGGGTGGCACTCCCGCAACGGCCGTCGGCCTTCCGTCGCCGTCCAACTGCAGTAACTCGCGGTGCAACCAGGCGTCAGCGCTATCCAGCGCTAGATAGATCGGCGCATCGCCGATCAGCGCCACCTGACGGCGTTTCGCGTGTTCGCGCAGTTGCCGCCACTGCCAGGCAAATATGAACTGTTCGAGCTCGATACGCTCGAGATCGGCGCGATAATGATTGACGAATCGGTGCAACGGAGCAATTTCGCGATTGCGATACTCCGGGGCCCATTCGTCCCATGCACGCTCACCATGCAACAACTTCAAATGGCGAAATTGCACGTAGCCATGCAACCAGTCCCGGTTGCGCAGGCGAAACGCCTCGAATTCCTGCTGCAATTCACCACCGGCACGGTCGAAAAACTCGCAGGCGACTTGTCGCGACAGGCTCTCACAACGGCGCTGCGCTTCCGGGTAGTGCGTCGCGGCACACGGGGCCTCGTGGTCGAATCGGCTCGATCGAAGCAGGCCGTACTGCTGCAGACCTGGCCAGTCGATGAACAGCGGGTTACCGGCGAATACCGACAGCGGCTGGTAAGGCGAATCGCCGTATCCGGTAGGACTGATCGGCAGGAATTGCCAATAGCGCACTCCGGTCGCCGCGAGGAAATCGATCCAGCGGCGGGCGTCCTGACCGATATTGCCGATCGGTCCGGCTCCCGGCAACGAGGAAATATGCAGGCACACGCCTGCCTTGCGGCTCGCCAACAAGCTTCCGGCGCCGGCAGCCGTCAAATCGTCGCGCACCGCGGCTACACCCGGCGCCGCCCTGGCGGTCAGGCTGCGGCGTCGACGTTTCGCATTGAGAGGCGAATGCGGCCCTGGCGGTCGATCTCCAGAACCTTGACACGCACCGTATCGCCTTCGCGCAACTTGTCGCTCACGCGCTCGACGCGTTCCTCGGAAATTTGCGAGATATGCACCAGACCATCCCGACCCGGAAGTATGGTCACGAAGGCGCCGAAATCCATGAGGCGCGCGACCTTGCCTTCGTAAATGCGGCCAACTTCGACATCGGCGGTGATCAGTTCGATGCGCCGCTGCGCTTCTTTTCCGGCGGCTCCAATGACCGAGGCTATCTTGACCGTACCGTCGTTTTCTATATCTATGGTGGTGCCGGTCTCTTCGGTGATCTGACGAATCACTGCGCCACCTTTGCCGATCACGTCGCGGATCTTCTCCGGATCGATCTTGATGGTGATGATCGAAGGCGCAAACTCGGACATGGTTTCGCGCGACTTCGACAGGACCTTGTTCATCTCACCCAATATGTGCAGCCGCGCCTCACGCGCCTGAGCCAGCGCGACTTTCATGATCTCAGGCGTGATACCTTCGACCTTGATGTCCATCTGCAATGCAGTGACGCCGCTGTCCGTTCCTGCCACCTTGAAATCCATGTCACCCAGGTGATCTTCATCGCCGAGAATGTCCGTGAGGACCTGATACTTGCTCCCTTCAAGGACGAGGCCCATGGCGACGCCTGCAACCGGCGCTTTGATGGGCACTCCGGCGTCCATCAGCGACAGGCTCGTACCGCAGACACTGGCCATCGATGACGAACCGTTCGATTCCAGGATTTCCGAAACGACTCGAATCACGTATGGAAATGTAGCCATGTCAGGCATTACGGCGTTGATGCCTCGCCGCGCCAGATTGCCGTGACCAATTTCGCGGCGCTTGGGCGAACCCATCATGCCGGTTTCACCGACCGAAAATGGCGGGAAATTGTAGTGCAGCATGAATGGTTCGCGCCGCTCTCCCTCGAGGGCATCGATTATTTGAGCATCGCGGGCGGTACCCAAGGTGGTGACCACCATCGCCTGGGTTTCCCCGCGGGTGAACAACGCCGAACCATGGGTGCGAGGGAGCACGCCCGTGCGAATGCTGATCGGGCGTACAGTGCGAGTATCGCGACCGTCGATGCGTGGTTCACCTCGCAGAATGCGCTGGCGGACGATCTGGCTCTCGAGGGTGAACAACTGGTCGTCAACCTGATCGGACGCCCATTTGGCATCTTCACCTTCACAAAGGGCTGCAACCGTCGCGGCCTTGACCTCACCAACACGCGCATAGCGCTCCTGCTTTTCGGTGATGCGGTAGGCATCGGCCAGCGCCGATTCCGCTTTGGCTCGAACCGCCGTAACGAGGGACTCCTCGGCGCTGGCGGGCTTGAAATCCCAGCGGGCCTTGCCAGCTTCCGCGACCAGCTCGTTGATGATCTTGATGGCCGCCTGCATCTGTTCGTGCCCGAAAACGACCGCACCCAGCATGACGTCTTCCGGCAACGTCTTGGCCTCGGACTCGACCATCAGCACCGCATGCTGGGTGCCCGCGACGACCAGGTGCAGTTGCGAGGCCGCAAGCTCCTTGGCCGTCGGATTCAACAGGTATTTGCCATCGCTGTACCCGACTCGCGCGGCGCCGATCGGGCCGTTGAACGGCACACCGGACAACGCCAGCGAGGCGGAAGCACCGAGCATTGCGGGAATATCCGCATCGAGATCCGGATCGAGCGAGAGGACCGTTGCGACAACCTGCACGTCATTGAAGAAACCGTCCGGGAACAGCGGTCGGATTGGCCGATCGATCAATCGGGAGGTCAGGGTCTCTTTCTCGCTGGGTCGGCCCTCACGCTTGAAAAAGCCACCAGGTATCTTGCCCGCCGCGTAGGTCTTCTCGACATAGTTGACGGTCAGCGGGAAGAAATCCCTGCCGGGGACGGCCTTCTTTGCAACGCAGGCCGTCACCAATACCTGGGTATCGCCCATCGATACCAGTACCGATGCATTTGCCTGCCGGGCCATTTCGCCAGTCTCAATGGTGACAGGGACTGATCCGTAATCGAAACGCTTCTTGATCGTGCTCACGCGAGAATTCCTTGACTTCCGAATGAAAGAAGCCGGTCAGGGCGCGGGGCCGCTAGCCGGCTATTTGGGATATCCGTGTTAGCGGCGCAGCCCAAGCTGCGTCACTATGTCCTGATATCGCTGTGGTTCAGTGCTCTTCAAATAGTCGAGGAGCTTGCGGCGTTGGTTAACCAGCTTGACGAGGCCGCGGCGGGAGGAGTGATCGCGCTTGTGCGCGGCAAAGTGCTCGCCAAGGCCGTTGATCCGTTCGGACAACAACGCGATTTGCACTTCAGCGGAGCCTGTGTCTTTCGGGCCACGGCGGAACTGTTCGACGATCCCGCTTTTCTTTTCGCTTGATAGAGGCATTACAAAACCTTCGTTGAATATGGATTGCTACCCTTGTTTTCGGGCGCGCATTCTACAGGCGCCCAACCGCCGGCTCAAGCTAAGTCCGCGAAATAAAAGAGCCTTTTGGGTCCCCTGCGGCACTCGCAATCAGGCGCAGCGGCCGCAACCGCCCGCCGGCGTCGGGCCCGCTGCCAAGCCCTATAAACCCGCCATCGGCCCCGTACAGCCGCACGACCCGCTCCAGCGAGGGATCGCAGTTACTCGTGAGATCGGCCGGGCAGGCAATCGGCTGGCCCTGCATGATCCGGCGCGCGGCCTCTGCCGCCAGGAGTGCGGCCGGAAGATGCCCGAGCGCCGCGTCCGGCGCGAGCAGGCCCGGGTCTTCACCACGCGCGATGCGATCCTCGAGTTCATTGATTTTGATCATGTCTGACTCGGCAAAAGGCTCGACGTAGCTGCGCCGCAGCGAGCTGCAGTGCCCCACCGTGCCCAGGGCACTCGCGATGTCTTCGGCGAGTACCCGGACGTAGGTCCCTTTGCTGCATAGTACATGCAGGCGCAGATGCGAGGCCCCAAGCTCGCGCAACTGAAGCGCATCGATGACGATGGGCCGCGACTTGCGCTCGATTACCTGCCCTTCGCGGGCCAGTTTGTAAAGGCGTTGCCCCTCGTGCTTCAACGCTGAATACATCGGCGGGATTTGTGTGCCGGCGCCTTCGAACGACCGAAGCGCCGAAATCACGCGATCCATGTCGAGCGCCGGCACCGGCGCAGTCGCCACGACTTCGCCTTCGTTGTCCCCTGTACTGGTCCGTGAGCCCAGCGAAATACAGAACTCGTAACCCTTGCGGCCCTGCATCAGGTAGGAAACGAGCTTGGTTGCCTCGCCCACACACAATGGCAACATGCCGGTGGCCAGCGGATCCAATGTGCCTGCGTGACCCACCTTGGGCCTGCCAAGCAAATGTCGGACACGGCCCACTGCGGCCGCCGAGGACATGCCCGCCGGTTTATCCAGCAGCAATACGCCGTCAACCACCGTGTTGGTCAGCCGCTGTCGCGGCGGCGATGAGCCGCGTAAGCCGGTCAGCGCGATCGATAGTCTCGTCGACCACGAAGTGCAGACGCGGCGCGTGCTTGATACGCATTTCGCGGCCCAATTCGCCGCGCAGATGACCCGCCGCGCTGTTCAGGCCCGCCGCCACCTGCGCCGCGTCTTCGTGGCCACCGAATGGCACGAAGTAGACACGCGCCGACTTGAGATCCGGCGCCATATCGACAGCGGTTAGAGTCACCTGCTTGATACGCGGGTCACTCAGACCCCGCCCCAGCTTTTCGGCGAGGGCTCGCTTGATACCCTCCGCCAGGCGCTCGCGGCGCGTGCCTTGTTGTCCAAAGCTCATTGGTCACGCCCGCCTCAGGCGAGAGCGCGGGCGACCTCGACGCGTGCGAAGCACTCGATCTGGTCTCCAACGCGAACGTCCTGGTAGTTCTTCACGCCGATTCCGCATTCCGTACCAGCTCGAACCTCGTTTACATCGTCCTTGAAGCGTCGCAAGGACTCTAGTGCGCCTTCGAATATGACAACGTTGTCCCGTAGTACGCGAATCGGGTTGTTGCGGCGCACGGTCCCTTCGCGCACCAGACAACCGGCGACCACGCCAAAACTGCTTGACCGGAACACTTCGCGAACCTCGGCGACGCCGACGATCTGCTCCTTCACTTCAGGCGCAAGCATTCCCGTCATGCGTTGTTTGACGTCGTCGATCGCTTCGTAGATTACGCTGAAGTAGCGGACTTCGACTCCGGTATCCTTCAGTGCATCGCGCGCTGCGGCATCCGCGCGAACATTGAAACCGATAAGCAATGCCTTGGATGCAGCCGCCAACTGCACGTCCGACGCCGTAATGCCACCCACGCCACTCGCGATGACTTTGGCATGTACCTCGTCGTGCGCAAGTTTGGTCATCGCCTCGGACAGCGCCTCGGAGCTACCCTGCACATCCGCCTTGATGACGATGTTGACGACGCCGGGCTTGCCATCGCCCAATTGCGAGAACACGTCCTCGACACTGGTCGTCTGCTTGGCGAGCTTGACATCGCGCTGCTTCGCCTGCCTGTGCATTGCAACTTCGCGCGCTTTGCGCTCACTTGCAACCACCAGCAGTTCCTCGCCAGCGCTCGGCGCACCCGACAAGCCAAGTACCGCGACGGGCATCGATGGCAGCGCCTGCTCTACCGAGTCGCCTACTTCATTGAACATGGCGCGGACCCGACCGAATTCCTGCCCGGCAACGATCGGGTCGCCGAGTTTGAGTGTGCCTTTCTTCACCAGGACCGTTGCGACTGCGCCACGTCCTTTTTCTATGCTGGACTCGATGACGCTGCCACTCGCAAGGCCTGTCCGCGGCGCCTTCAACTCGAGAACCTCGGCCTGCAGCAGAAGCGATTCCAGCAGCTGCTCTATGCCCTCACCGGTCTTGGCGGACACGCGAACGAATATCGTGTCACCACCCCATTCCTCGGATATGACCTCGTACTTGGACAGGTCCGTGCGTACGCGGTCGAAGTCAGCATCCGGCTTGTCAATCTTGTTGACCGCAACCACCAGTGGGACACCCGCTGCCTTGGCATGTTGAATGGCTTCGATGGTCTGCGGCATGACGCCGTCATCCGCTGCGACCACCAGCACTACGATATCCGTCGCTTGTGCGCCGCGGGCGCGCATTGCGGTAAATGCCGCATGACCCGGCGTATCGATGAAGGTAACGACTCCGCGCGGAGTTTCCACGTGGTAGGCACCAATGTGCTGGGTAATACCGCCTGCCTCGCCTGCCGCCACCTTGGCGCGACGAATATAGTCGAGCAAAGAGGTCTTGCCATGGTCGACATGTCCCATGACGGTGACCACCGGAGGACGTGGCTCCCAGTCCTCTACGCTGATTTCCTCGCCCTGGAGATCTTCTTCGAGCTCATCGGCCTTCAGCGCCTTGGCCGTGTGGCCCATCTCCTCGACCACGAGAATCGCGGTATCCTGATCGATGGCCTGATTGATCGTCGCCATGACTCCCATTTGCATCATGGCCTTTATGACTTCCGTCGCCTTTACTGCCATCTTTTGCGCAAGCTCGGCAACCGTGATCGTCTCGGGCACCGCCACCTCGCGAATGACCGGAGCGGTCGGCATCTCGAAACCGTGCTTGGCCTCGACGGAAACGACCGAACGATCACGCTGGCGTTTCTTCTTCTTGTAGCGGGAACTGACATCGCCCGCGACATGCAGCTGTTCGCGGCCGTATTTGGTGCGGCTATCACCGGCCGCAGCGGATTTGCGGCCGCGCTCGGGACCGCGCGGCTGTTCGGAGCCACGGGTGCGTGCCGGCGGCGGCGTCTCGACCACCGGTGCCGGCGGCGGCTCGACCGGCGCCTGTTCAGCTGCGCGTCTCGCTTCCTCCTGCGCCCGACGGGTCGCGGCCTCTTCCTCGATGCGCCGGCGGTTTTCTTCATCGATCCGCTCGCGCTCGAGACGTTCGGCCTCCTGTCGTTCGCGTTCAGCGCGCTCCGCATCTTCCTGCGCCTTGCGCTGCTTTTCGATCTCTTCCTGCTGTTCGGCAGCCTGCTTCTCCAACAGGTCGCGCTTGACGTAGGTGCGCTTGCGCCGCACTTCGACGTTGACGGTGCGCGCACGACCCTGGGTGCTCGCAAGCTTCAATTCGCTCTGAGTGCGTCGCTTGAGCGTGATACGTGCCGGCGCAGCGGCTGAGCCCGTTTCCGGCGCCAGACCGTGGCTGCGCCGCAGGTGCGTAAGCAGCTCGAGCTTGGCGTCCTCGGTGATCTGAGCGTCCGGTCCGGCCACCTTGATTCCAGCCTGATCGAGTTGCGCAAGCAGCCGGTCAACCGGCACTTTGAGAACTTCCGCAAATTGTGCAACCGTTACTTCTGCCATATGCGCAGTCTCCAGCGTTCTAGCGTCCCGCCTCGAACCAGTTCTCCAGCTCGCGCGCCTTCATGATTAGAGAACCCGCTTGCTCTGAGCTGAGTCCTTCAATGTCGGAAATATCGTCAATCGCCTGTTCAGCAAGCTCTTCGCGCGTGCGCACACCACGACGGGCCAGTGCGAGCGCAAGGTCCGGTTGCATGCCCTCGAGCAGTAACAGATCGTCGGCTGGAAGATTCTGGTCAAGCGTTTCCTCGCTCGCGATGGCCTGGGTCAGGAGCACGTCACGCGCACGGTTGCGCAGCTCATTGACGATCGATTCGTCGAACTCCTCGATGCCAATCAGCTCCGATTGCGGAACATAGGCAATTTCCTCGATGGTCGAGAACCCCTCCTGTACCAGAATCGTCGCGACGTCCTGATCGACGTCGAGTTGCTTCATGAAACTCTCGATGAGTTCCTTGGCCTCGGATTCGCTCTTGGCTTCCGCATCGGACTCGGTCATGACGTTGAGATCCCAGCCGCTCAGCTGGCTGGCGAGCCGGATGTTCTGGCCACCCCGACCGATCGCCTGCGACAACTTGTCCTCGGCCACAGCAATATCCATGCTGTGCGACTCCTCGTCCACGACGATCGACAGAACCTCGGCTGGCGACATCGCGTTGATCACGAACTGTGCGGCGTTCTCGTTGAACGGGATGATGTCGACGCGCTCGCCTGCAACTTCGTTCGAAACCGCCTGCACGCGCGAACCGCGCATACCGACGCAAGCACCCACCGGGTCGATGCGTGGGTCGACACTCTGCACTGCTATCTTCGCCCGCACGCCCGGATCGCGGGCCGCGCCGAGGATCTTGATGAGACCCTGCCCGACCTCCGGAACTTCGAGTTTGAATAGTTCGATGAGGAACTCGGGCGCCGAGCGCGTCAGAAACAACTGCGGTCCGCGCGGTTCGGATTTGACTTCGCGCAAATAGGCCTTGATGCGATCCTGGGGCTTGACGATTTCCCTCGGAATCATGTCGCTGCGCGAGACGAATCCCTCGGCATTTCCACCGAGATCGACATAGATGCCGTTGCGGTCGACTCGCTTGACCACGCCGGACACCAGGGTATTGACCCGGTCCTTGTATTGCTCGACAACCTGGATGCGCTCCGCCTCGCGCACCTTCTGCACGATGACCTGCTTCGCCTGCTGGGCCGCGATGCGCCCAAAGGCGACCGACTCCATGGGCTCCTCGACATAGCCGCCCACTTCCGCTTTCGGATTCATGTCGAGCGCATCTTCCAGCCGCAGTTCGCGCACCGGCTCCTCGAGCTCATTGGAGTCATCGGCGAACACCTTCCAGCGTCGGAATGTATCGTAGTCGCCGGTCTTGCGATCGATCGCCACGCGAACATCCCACTCCTCGCCATGCTTCTTGCGCGTGGCAGAAGCCAGCGCAGCTTCGAGCGCTTCGAATATGACTTCTTTTTCAACGCCCTTTTCGTTCGAAACGGCGTCGACGACCATCAGGATGTCCTTGTTCATGACAGCACCCTCAATTGACCTGTCCTCGTCACGGCGCGAGCCGTGCTTTGTCTATCTCGTTGTAACGCATGGCGACGTTCTCGCCGTCGACCAGCAACTGGACGCCATCGGCATCCACATGCGCGAGCGTGCCGGTATAGCGGCGACGGCCGTCGCGTGGAGTCAACAGCTGCACCAGCACCCTCGACCCCGCAAATCGCTCGAAATGCGCCGGTTTGCGCAAAACTCGGTCGAATCCCGGCGATGAAACCTCGAGCGAATATGGCATCGAAATAGGGTCTTCGACATCGAGCAGAGCCGACAGGTGCCGACTCGCGCGTTCGCAGTCCTCGACACGAATCCCCGCCGCGTTGTCGATGAAAACGCGCAAAGTCGCGTGGCGCCGTCCTGCCTGGTATTCGAGATCGACCAGCTCATAGTCAATCTCGCGCAACGCGCTCTCGCACAGGGCAAATAATTTTTCCCGCAGACCATTCATCGATCGGACATTGCACTCCGGCCGCTACGCCGCAAATAAAAAATGGGCCCATGGCCCATTTGTCGCTGCGCATAAAAAAAGCCCCTCGGAGGGGCTGTACACACATGCACATCGTGCGATGACTCCACTGAGTTCCGCACGCCGCCGCTCCGAGGTGGCGCGGCAGCGGCCGGCATTCTAGGCCAAAGGAGGGAAACACTCAAATGATGCTGGCCACCTCATTGTCGGCCGCGGCCGACATGTAACTATCTGTTTTATTTGACTTTTGGGGTTACCAATTCCGGGTTGCGGGGGGCAACCAGGCAAAAAGTCGCCGTTTCGTAACAGAAATGGCGCCATGTTTCGTAGCCCTGTTTCGCATTTTCCCGCTAAACCATTGAAATCGCAGTCTATTTAACATATGGCACGGGAGTTGCTTTCCATTGCCTGGGCAGCGAGCCCTGATGACATGGAATCGACAAGGAGAGCGATGATGAAACAGCACAAATTGCTTGCCCTTATTGCCGCGAGCGCGGCGGCCGCATTCGCGGTGGCGGGTGAAGTGAAGGAAAGCGGCCAATTCGCCACCCTGGATGCCGACCACGACGGGCGCATCTCGGCCACTGAGGCCCAGCACGATGCCAAGACCGCCGGTGCCTTTGTCGCGGCCGACAGCGATCAGGATGGCTATCTGAGCGAATCGGAATTCGATGCCATCAAAACGCCCGAAGGCGCGGCATCTCCGGATGCCACTACCGACGGCGATTCAACCGACGGCAAATAGCCGCAGTGTCGTCCCCGCCGTCCCATCCGGGACGGCGGGAAGGCTTGATCGATGGCTGTCTGAGGCGGCCAGACCCTCGCGCCTAGAACACGGCCCGGGGCTGCTCCTCGTGCATCATGGCGGCGCGCACCAACGGGATGGGCGGCCCGCCATAACCCAGGAACTGATCGTGAAATTCCTTGAGCCGACTGCGATCGCCGCCGGTCCAGTCGTCGCGCAACTTTCGAATCAGCAACTTGCCCATGGTGTAGTTGAGATACGCCGGGTCGTAGGTGCCTCTTGCAGCTTGCTGTCGCGCATTGCCCTCGTCCTGGTAACACTCTTCGCGGAACATCTGCAAGGACTCACTCGCTGACATCCCTCGCGCATGCAAACCGATTGCCGAAAGAAATCGGCAATTGCGCAGCAAGGCATTGGACAGTTGGCCGATGTGGGTCTCGGGATCGCCGTTATCGAGACCCGCATCCCACATCATCTCCTCGGTGTAGTGCGCCCAGCCTTCGGCAAACGCGTAGCCGACGAACACTTTCCCAAAAATGGATTTGGCGCGATTGGCATGAAGGAAGTTGAGGAAATGGCCCGGCCAGACTTCATGGACCGACGTGAACAGCAGGTCCTTGCGTCCTGGGACATAGGCCTCTCGTTCGGCGGGCGACCATGTCGGATCGGGCGGCGAAATGTAATAGACCGATGGCAGGCCCTTCTCGTAAGGGCCTGGAATGTCGATATAGGCGGAGTTCTGTCGGTTGTAAGGCGGCGACTCCTCGACCAGTGCCTCCTCCGTGCCCGGTATCGAGACGATTTGATGATCGACGAGGAACTGGCGCAGTCCGGGAAGTTGCCTGCGTGCCTCGGCGACCGGCCCACCCGCGCCTTTGTTATCGTTCATTTTCTGCATGCAGGCGCCCAATGTGGCGCCGGGCGCAAATTTTGCGCAGGCGTCGCCAAGCGCCTCCTGATTGCGCGCAAGATCCGCGCGCCCGATGCGCTCGAGCTCATCGAGCGTGGTATCGACGGCCTCGGTCTCCCGTAGCATGCGCAGGAACCGCTCGCCCCCCAGTGCAAAATCCTGGGTCGCCGTCTTGCGCTGCGCGGCGACCCAATCCGCCATGGCGGTCATGGCCGTGGACGCCTCTTTCGCGGCCATATCGAACTCGCTTTGCAGCGCCGGATCCTGAACCGTTGCAAAAGCCGCCTTGGCATCGCCTGTGTAATAGCTGGCGAAACCGCGGAACCCGGGCTCGGCGTAGTCCACGAAACTCAGGGGCATAGGGGTGCGAAGATTTGCCTTGATCTGGGCAAGCACGGTCGGGATTGCCCTGGCGTACTTGATGAACGCGCGCATTCGCGTCGCCGGATCGGCATAAGGCCTGGCAATGTAGACATTGGGATCGAGCCCTGCGTCGAAATACCATGAAACGTTTGAGTGTGGCGCATCCGCATCTTCAAGCCAGAATAGTTGCTTGCGTGCCACATGGCCGAGGTAGTCGCGTTCGAATCTCTGCTCTGGCGACAACGAGTCGGCGCGGAAGGCATTTGCCCGTGTCAGGTTTTCCTTGAGGAAGGCGATCTGGGCTGCAAGCCCTGCGTTCGTCCAGTCGGCAGCCTGGCCGTCGTACTCGTGACGACCCTGGTAAACCGCAAATGCCGGATTGTGCCGAAAGTAGCCTTCGATGAAATCGTGGCTGAATTGTTCCCACTCCGCGGATTCCCGCGGTTTCGCCGCCACGCTGCCGGTATCGGTTTTGCGCGCGCAGCCAGTCGCCGCGATGATGGATACCAGCAAGATTGAAATCAGCGTTCCGCGATTCTTGGCCATCAACGACTCCACTATCTCATCCTACGCGGCGCATTTCTGCGACCGTCAGCCGCAGCTTCGCGGCGGCTACGTTTTGCTCGAGGTGCTCGAGCGACGATGTGCCTGGTATCGGCAGCATCACCGGCGAACGTGACAACAACCATGCCAACTGTGCCTGCGGCAGGCTGATCGCACGATCGCTGGCCAACTGCTCGAGCGCTGCCTTGGCGCCTGTATCCGCAGTCGAATCCCGCCCCGATTTGCCGAGTGGTGCCCAGGGGATGAATGCAATTCCGTCGCGCTCGCAAATCTCCAGAACCGCGTCGGATCCGCGATCCGCCACGTTGTAACGATTCTGGACCGAAACCACGGGCACGATGGCCCTTGCCTTTGCAAGTTGCTCGATGTTGACGTTCGATACGCCGATGTGACGGATCTTTCCTTCCTTCCGCAGTCGCGCCAATTCACCGATCGAGTCCTCATAAGGGACCTTGGAATCCGGCACGTGGAGCTGATATAGATCGATCCGCTCGACCTTCAGTCGTTTCAGGCTGCCTTCACAGGCCTCGCGCAGATGCTCGGGCCTGCAATCGGGTACCCAGCGATTTGCACCAGGGCGCAGTAATCCACCCTTGGTGGCAATCACAAGATGGCGCGGATAGGGATGCAGGGCCTCTGCAATCAGACGTTCGCTGACGAAGGGGCCGTAGGAATCGGCCGTATCTATGAAATCAACGCCGAGTTCAAGCGCCCGGCGCAATACGGTACGGCAAGTGCGCGCATCGGCCGGCTCGCCCCAGATACCATCCCCGGTAAGTCGCATCGCGCCATAACCCATGCGTGCAACGCTGAGGTCCGATCCCAAGGAAATTCGGCCAGCCCGCGCCGCGGCCCGGCTCGCAGCCCCGGCGCCCTGCGGTCTGCCGATGGCAATCGTCGCAGCCGCTAATCCTGCTGTACTCACGCCGAGGAATCTCCGTCGGTCTATTGTCGTGCGTGTATTCATGATTGGGTTCATGCTACGCCCCCGCTCCAGACGAAACCAGCCCGGTGTCGCTCGGCGAATCGGGCTCGACCGAATTGCAGTTTGCTATGCTCGGCGCAACCGCGGTTGAGAGCAAGGCCATGGAATTGTCATCATGCAGCGTATTTGCACGAGGCATGACGCCTTGGCTCGCCATGTTCGTATTATCGCTGTTTGCGAACCTGGCGCGCAGCGAAAACATGGATGTGGCGGCGGTGGCACGATTCGTGAACCTCGCGCTTGCGTGCGTGCACACAGAATACCCCAACAAGATTTCCCATGTGCTGAATGACGCGAGCGATGTCGCGCCGCCGCACGAGTTGGCACCCGCATTCTATGGTTGCTACGACTGGCACTCGGCCGTACATGCGCATTGGCTGCTGGCGCGTGCCCGCGCTCGATTTCCCGACGGCTCGTTCGTGCCGGTGGCGAGCGCCGTGCTCGAGCAGGATCTATCGGCAGAAAAAATCCTCGCTGAGCTAGATTACCTGCGCGGCGCCGGGCGCAGCTCATTCGAACGCCCCTATGGCCTCGCCTGGCTTCTGCAGCTTGCTGCGGAGCTCGATCACCCCGCCGCGCTCGAGCCACTCGAACAGGAGGCGGCTCGGCGCATCCTCGATTGGCTCCCAATGCTTCACTACCCAATTCGGACTGGCGAGCACAATCAAACAGCCTTCGCGTTTGGCTTGATCTGGGACTGGGCGCAGAGTGCGGGCCATGACGATATGAAGCAGTTGTTGCGGCAAAAGGCGCGCGAATTCTACCAATCAGACCGTCGCTGTCCCCTGCTCTACGAACCATCCGGCGAGGACTTCCTGTCGCCTTGCCTCGCCGAAGCGGATTTCATGCGTCGCGTGCTTGGGCAAAGCGAGTACTCGGCCTGGCTCAGCGCCTTTCTGCCGCAAATTCCTCGTGATGGGTCGACGCGCTGGCTGCCGCCCGGAGTTGTGACGGATCGTAAGGACCCCAAATTGGCACACATCGATGGACTCAATCTGAGCCGAGCCTGGATGCTGCGCGGCATCGCCAAGGCGTTGCCCGTCCGTGATCCGCGCCGTCGCGCTCTGCTCGCCTCGTTCGCCGCTCACCGTGAAACGGCCCTGCCGGCAGTGACGGGCGAACACTACGAAGGCGGTCACTGGTTGGGTACTTTTGCGCTGTACCTCGAGACGCAGTAGCCGCGATCGCCGTACCTAGCCGGGCGAACCTGTCGGCCCGGGATAATTCACTTCCTCGAGCCGGCCGCTGTCGACATCGTAGATGAACCCCCGCACGCCGACCGCATCGGCACCGCTCGTCGGTATCCACGGGTGATTCAAGATTGACGATATGCCCCGGCGCACATCCCATGCCAGCCGCGCAATATTCTTGTCATCTCGTGGCGCATCGAGTGGCTCGATCGCACCGCGGAAGGCATGAAAGGCCGCGGGTGTCGCCGAGCACTTGTGAGGACTCGTGAACGCTCGAGCCGTGGCCTGGCCGATGAGTTTCTCTGCACCTGGATCACCCTCGAGCCCCGCCTTCAACAAATCGTCCGTAAATGCCAGCATGCCGCAGCGCGTGTGGTGAATCAGTATGAACTCCCTGGTATTGAGCAGGTGATGCGAAATAATCAGCGACCGGAGCGCATCTTCGGTTACGACACCGCCGGCATTGCGGATGACGTGCGCTTCCCCCGTCTGCAGGCCAAGCAGCCCGTCAATGTCAAGGCGCGCGTCCATGCAGGCCAGCACTGCAACCCGCTTGGCGGGTTGTATCGGCTGCTTGCCGGGGTAAACGGGTCGATGCAAGGCATCGCCTGCTGCATAACGCGTGTTGTTGCCAACCAGTTGATCGACTATTGATGCCACCATTGCAGACCCTCTCGATTGAATTACTCATCGGATTACCAACGGTGTCGATCGTAGCGATTGCATTGGCTTTGCCTCATACCGCCTCTGCCATAGGCAGATGGCGGGCGTGTCATGACCTGTCGACGGAAATCACCCGGACGGCTCTCTCCCGGGCTCAAGAGCCGCCTGCCTGGCATCCAGCGCAGAAAGCCCGTTGACCGCGCGAAATGCCAGATCGCCGTCGAGTTCCTGCAGACCTTGCAAGTATTTCTCAAGTACAAATGATTCCTCGTGCGCTAGTTCAGCCAGGCGGTAGTTCAAATCGGCATCGGCGCCGATTGATGCACTGGCTTGAGCCAGCAGGGCGCGCTCCAGCTCGCGCCATTGCTCCAGGGCCGTTCGCCTCATTTGCCGATCGAACAGGTCCTGATCGATGCGCCCCAATTGCAGCAGGTACCATAAGTCGTAGAAAGTCGTGCGCAGCCTGATCGCGCTCGCAGTGTAGCCCTGCCATTGCCTATGACGCGACATGACCTGCGAAAAACTTGCATCTTCACCGCCTTTATTGAGCTGCCAGTGCGTGCCGGTTGTCGCCGGCTGCAGTGGTATTTCATTCGTATGGGTAGCCGGATCAACAGAGCGAGGCGACTTGCCGATGTCGGATTCCGTTCCTCCGCGCCATATGACAACACCGCAGGCAGCAATCGCCAGCGTTAGGGCGATGATCCTAAGGTTCGGGTGCACAGGTGGCACCGGCGCGTCAGTGTCGCTTTCGACTGTCGCCCGTGTGGGCAGGCTGTTGATCAGGCGGACAGCTGACTCCTGGTCAGTGGCCCAGCATTGCACGTGGTCGTGGCGCGGCGTCGCCAGATAGATGTCGATGCGTTGTCCCTGGCGAGTCGCGCTTTGCACAGCTTCGCGCGCGAAAATTTTCGAGAAACGCCAAGCAAATGGCCAGCTGGCGCGAACACGTATGGCAACAGAGCCCTCAGCGTTGACGGCCAAAGTGCCATGAAGAGACATATCAAGAAACTGCAGTATGCGAGCGACGTAGTGAGGGACGAACGCGCGAGCCAAAACCCGGACCTGGGTTTCAAAATGAGCTGCAGTCGCAACCGTGTCGGCACGCCGTCGAATCGCTACGACATTGCGCATGGCCATCCGCCGAGATCAGCCGCTACACTTTACGCGCGGTAATTCCTGGCGAACATGTAGCGTTCGCAATAATGGGACACACTGAAATTGGTAGCGGGGGCAGGATTTGAACCTGCGACCTTCGGGTTATGAGCCCGACGAGCTGCCAGACTGCTCCACCCCGCACCAGTCGCATGCAAGACTTTGTATTTTAGCGGCAGGAGCCAGGGCATGGCAACCGGTTTGCCCGCATAGGCAAATCAGCCTGAAGCAAGCAGCTGTGAACACCAGGCCAGCAGGGCATGGGGGAGCAGGCCCAGCGCCAGCACGGCGACGGCGTTCAGGGTCAGGACGGCTCTCACAGCCGGCAGCCGCTCGCCGCCTGGCAACTCGCCCGGTGCATCGAAATACATGACCTTCACGATTCGAAGGTAATAGAAGACACCGATAACGGACACGGCAGCCGCGATCATTACCAGAGCGGTATGCTGCGTCTGCCAAAGGACCTGGAAGATCGTCAATTTGGCCCAGAAACCCACGAATGGCGGAATGCCCGCGGTCGAGAACATGAGGAACATCATGCAAAGCGCGAGCAGCGGATCGCGCTTGCCAAGCCCGGCATAGGAACTGATTTCGTCGGCTTCGACCCCATCGCGACCGGCCAGCAAAATCACGCCGAAGGACCCGAGCACCATCAACACGTAGGCGATCGTGTAGTAAAGAGCCGCCTCGTAACCCGCTTCGTTGCCGGCAACGAAGCCGAGCAGGATGAAACCGACATTTCCGATTGCCGAGTACGCCAACAGCCGCTTGAGATTGGTTTGGGCGACTGCGACGACATTGCCAATGACGAGCGAGAGCACGGCAATCACCGTCAACGCACGACTCCAGTCATCACCGATCGTCTCAAGGCCATGGCCAAGCAGCCGGAACGCGAGCGCGAATGATGCCAACTTGGGCGCGCTCGCAATGAATCCAACCACTCCGGTAGGCGCTCCGTGGTAAACATCCGGTACCCACATGTGGAACGGCGCAGCGCCAAACTTGAAGGCGATGGCAACTACCAGGAACAACATGCCGAGTAGCACGCCCGGTCCCGGCGCCTGCTCAACCAGTCGCGCACCCAGCTCATCGAGCTGCAAGGTACCTGTCAAACCGTAAATGAGCGACATTCCGTACAGCATGGCACCGGATGCTATGGCTCCCAGCACGAAATACTTGATCGCCGACTCAGCCGCAACACCCGAATCGCGATCGAAAGCCACCATGGCGTATATCGACAGCGCCTGCAGTTCGACACCAACATAAAGTGTGAGCAAGCTATTAGCGGATACGATAACGAATATACCGAGCAACGCAGTGAGAGCGAGAATGTAGTACTCGCCCTTCAAAATGCCGCGCCGTTGCAGATAGTGCCGCGAGTAGAACAGCGCGACGGCTGTCGCCAGAAAAGCGAGCAGCTTCAGAAAGGTCGCGAGCGGATCCGCAACGTAGGAGCCACCGAACATGACCACGGTGGACTCGAGGCTCGCCGTCTTCAAGGTGAGAACTGCGCCGGCGAGCAGAGTCACGAGGCTCAATGTCGGCATGTAGGTACGACCTTCACGGGCGGTGAAAGCATCGACCAGGAGCAGCAGGCAGATGGCCGTACCGAGAAAAATCTCCGGGATTGCCGGCTGCAGTGCCACCCAATCGATCATGTTAGCGATGCTTGGCATGTCCACCCTACGGAACCAGTTTGCTCAAGGTAACTTGCTCGATCAGCTGCACCACTGAAGCTTGCGTCACTTCGAGCAAAGGAGCTGGCCACACGCCGATCAGCAATACCAGCAGAGCCAACGTGAGCAGTACGATTGTTTCGCTGGCACCTATATCGCGCAACTCGGCAACATCACTATTCGCAACTGGTCCGAAAATGACGCGCTTCACGAGCCATAGCGTATAGGCGGCACCGACGACCAAGGTCGTTGCCGCGAGGATGGCATACCAGACATTGGCCTTGAAGCTCGCAATGATGACGAGAAACTCGCCGACGAATCCCGAGGTGCCGGGCAAGCCCGCGTTTGCCATCGCGAACAACACCATGAATGCCGCGAAACGCGGCATGGTATTGATGACGCCGCCATACGCCGAAATCTCGCGGCTATGCACCCGGTCGTACATCACACCCACGCACAGGAACAGCGCGCCGGAGACGAGCCCATGCGAGACCATTTGAACGATAGCGCCATCAATACCCATGCCGGCTCCCGATGGATCGCCATGCCGGGCGACAATGTCGAATGCGATGAATGCGCCGAGCGTCACGAAACCCATATGGGCAATCGACGAGTAGGCGATGAGTTTTTTCATGTCCTGCTGAATGAGCGCGACGAAACCAATGTATACGACCGCTATCAGCGAGAGCCCGATGATCAGGCTGTCCAGCTCGCGACTGGCATCCGGCGTGATTGGCAGGCTGAATCGCAGGAAGCCGTATCCTCCCATTTTCAGCATGATGGCTGCGAGGATCACCGATCCGCCGGTCGGTGCCTCGACATGCGCGTCGGGTAGCCAGGTGTGCACCGGCACCATCGGTATCTTGACCGCAAAAGCCAGCAGAAACGCCAGGAAGATCCAGCGCTGCTCCACGATGCCGAGCGGCAAACCCTGCAGGGTCGCAATTTCGTAGCTGCCCGACTGCAGGTACATGTAGATCAGGGCAACAAGCATGAACACCGACCCGAGGAAGGTGTAAAGGAAGAACTTCAATGTCGCGTAAACCCGGCGTGGACCTCCCCAAATACCAATGATGAGAAACATCGGTATCAACATTGCTTCCCAGAAGAAATAGAATAGCAACGCGTCGAGGGCTGAGAAAACTCCGACCATCAGGCCTTCCATGATCAGGAAGGCGGCAAGATAGCTCGCAACACGCTCCTTCACGCTGGTCCAGGCGGCAATTACGACCGGTATGGTCATGAAGGTCGTGAGCAGAATCAGGGGCAGCGAAATGCCATCGATTCCAAGTCGGTAGAAGGCATTGAAAGCCGGTATCCACGGCGCGAATTCCTGGAACTGGAACGCCGCGGTCGCAGGATTGAACCCCGTGTACAGCGGCACCGATAGCAGGAAGGTAACGACCGCCATGATGAGCGCAAGGAGGCGAGCGAACGCCGCGCGGCGATCACCCAATGTGAGCAGCACGATACCGGTACCGATGGGTATCCAGATGATCAGGGAAAGTAGCGAAAGCTTCAGCATGCGAGTACCGGTCCAGATTCCTAGTGCGCGAATATCAGGAACCAGCCCAGCAACAAGGCAAGTCCGATACACATCCAGAATGCATAACTGTAGAGATAACCGCTTTGAAGGCGGCGCCCCCACCCGGCCACGGCGGCAACTATGCCGGCACTGCCGTTGACGATGCCGTCATCGATCAGGAACCGATCCCCAACCCGAAAGAAGACTCGACCAAGGCCACGCGCGCCGGCTGCGATTACATTCTCATTGAACCAGTCGAAGTAGTATTTGTTGTCGAGGATCCGCCGAATCCATGCCAAGCGTCGCTCGGCAAGATCTGCAATCTGCGGCTTTGCCAGAAAGACCAGCCATGCGACCAGCACACCCGCGAGCGCCAACCAGAATGGCGCCGACTGCAAGGCGTGCTCTGCCATCGCGAGCGGACCATGGAAATCGCCTTCAAGTTCTCCGAGCACGTCGTGCTGTGCCAGCACGAGTATCGACTCACCGAAATAGCCGCCGAAAGCCACCTGTTGCACCGTCAAATAGCCAACGACAATCGAAGGTATCGCCAATGCTATCAACGGCAATGTCACCACCCACGGACTCTCATGTGGTTCATGTTCATGCGGAGCAGCATGTTTGTGAGCGTCATGTGAGCCGTGATCACTGCCATGCCATCGCGGCTTGCCGTGGAATGTCAGGAAGATCATGCGAAACGTATAGAGGGCCGTAACGAACACTCCGGCAAGCACGCAGAAATGCGCGTATGCGGCGAATGGGCGATGAGATTCGGCCACTGCTTCGATGATCAGGTCCTTCGAATAGAAGCCCGAAAACAGCGGTGTTCCGATCAAAGCCAGCGCGCCTATCCAGCAAGTGATTGCGGTGATTGGCATCTTGCGCGCAAGACCCCCCATCTTGCGCATATCCTGTTCGTGGTGCATGCCTATGATCACCGAACCGGCAGCGAGAAACAGAAGCGCCTTGAAGAAGGCATGGGTCATGAGATGAAAAATCGCGACGCTATAGGCAGATGCACCAAGCGCCACCGTCATGTAGCCCAGTTGCGACAAGGTCGAATAAGCCACGACACGTTTGATGTCGTTGTTGACGATACCCAGGAACCCCATGAACAGCGCAGTCGTCCCGCCAATGAGGAGAATGAACGAAAGCGCCGCCTCGCTGTATTCGAACAACGGCGACAGGCGCGCGACCATGAAAATGCCGGCCGTGACCATGGTCGCCGCGTGAATCAGCGCCGAGATCGGTGTTGGGCCTTCCATTGAGTCGGGCAGCCAGACATGCAGCGGCACTTGTGCCGATTTACCCATCGCGCCAACGAACAGGCAGATGCAAATGAAGGTCAACGCCTCGACGTTGGTACCCGCAGTCAACGGCAGGGTCGCAGACTTGATATCGGGCGCAGCAGCGAATGCCGCATTGTAATCGAGCGATCCGGTGAAATACACGATACCGGCAATGCCCAATACGAAGCCGAAGTCACCGATCCGGTTGACGACGAAAGCCTTCAGGTTGGCGAAAATTGCGCTGGGGCGCGTATACCAAAAGCCTATCAAGAGATAGGAAACGAGTCCGACCGCCTCCCAACCGAAGAATAGCTGCATGAAGTTGTTCGACATGACCAGCATCAACATCGCAAACGTGAACAACGAGATATAGCTGAAAAACCGCTGATAGCCCGGATCATCACGCATGTAGCCGATGGTGTACACGTGCACACAGAGCGAAACGAAAGTCACCACGCACATCATCAGCGCGGTCAGACGATCGACCAGGAATCCGACCTCCATGCGAATGCCGTCGCTGACAAGCCAGGTATATACACTGTCATTGAATGTCGGCATGCCCTGCCAGAGCAGGCTGAGGGTCTGGAAGGACAGGATCGCCGAAAGAGCAACTGCGGCAATGGTCAGGCTATGCGCTCCGACGCGCCCGATGATCCGGCCTGCGAGTCCCGCAATGAGGGCCGCGACCAGCGGAGAAAACGCGATCAGCAGCAAGTGATTGGGATTGAGGCTCAGCACAACTAACCCCGCATCGAGTCCAGATCGGCGACGTTGATGCTCCGTCGCTCACGAAACAGCACGACCAGGATTGCAAGCCCGATCGCCGCCTCGGCAGCGGCCACCGTCAGCACGAAAAAGACGAATATCTGCCCGTTGATGTCACCCAGGAAGCGGGAGAAAGCGACAAAATTGAAATTGGCTGCAAGTAACATCAGTTCGATGCACATCAGCAGCAGAATGAGATTCTTGCGATTGATGAATATTCCGGCAACCGCGATTGCAAACAGCACTGCCGCGAGCGTCAACAGATGTGCCAATGTGATCACGAGCGTTTCTCCGGGTTCATCTTGACGATACGAACGCGATCGGCTCGTCGCACTGCCACTTGGGCCGAGATGTTCTGCGCTTTGAGTCCCGGACGCTTGCGCATGGTGAGCGCTATTGCCGCCACGATCGCGACCAGCAGCAGGATCGCCGCGAGCTCCACAGGATAGAGATAGTTCGAGTACAGGACCTCGCCCAGCTCGCGGGTATTGGAGTAGCCCTCGGGTAACGCGGCCGCACCCTGCGTAGCATCGACCCCCAGGGTTCGAGCGGTGACTACGCCAATCAACTCTGCAGCGATCACCATCGCCACCAACCAGCCCAACCAGGCATATCGGGCGAACCCTCGGCGCAATTCCTCGAAATTGATGTCGAGCATCATGACCACGAACAGGAATAACACCATGACGGCGCCGACGTAGACCAGAATGAGCACAAGAGCGAGGAATTCGGCTTCGATGAGCAACCAGATGACGGCGCTGGTGACGAAACACAGTACCAGGCACATCGCCGAGTAGACCGGGTTGCGCGTGATGATCATGCCAAGCGCAGCGGCGATCAGCACAGCCGACACCATATAGAACAGTACCGTAATCAGCACTCCAATGACTCCCTCGTCAGCGATACTGCGAATCGGCGGCCTTGTCAGCCGCGATCATTGCTTCGTAGCGATCGCCAATGGCAAGCAGTTTGTCCTTTGACATGATGTTCTCGCCACGCGCCTCCATGTGATACTCGTGGATGCGTGTCTCGACAATTGCATCGACCGGGCAGGCTTCTTCGCAGAAACCGCAATAAATGCACTTGAACAAATCGATGTCATATCGCGACGTGCGCCGCGTGCCGTTGGCCGACACGGATGATTCGATCGTGATCGCGAGCGCGGGACATACCGCTTCGCACAACTTGCAGGCAATGCAGCGTTCTTCGCCATTCGGGTAGCGGCGCAGCGCATGCAACCCGCGGAAGCGTGGCGACTGCGGAGTCTTTTCCTCAGGGTAGTTGACAGTCACCTTTTTCTTGAACAATGACCTGCCGGTGACGGTCATGCCCTTCAGCAGCTCGGCCAGAAAGAACGTCTTGAATATGCTGCGCATTGACATCATGCAAGCCTCAGGCGCGCCACGGACCAATTTTCGCCAGCGCCATCAGGCCCTCGACTGCCACCCAGAGCAGGGTGACGGGAATGAGCACCTTCCAACCCAGACGCATGATTTGGTCATAGCGATAGCGGGGAAATGTCGCGCGAAACCAAAGGAAACAGAACAGGAAGAAGAACAGTTTGGCGAACAGCCAGAAAAAGCTCGGCGCTGCAAGCCAGGCGAGCCACGCCGGCGCACCTGCAGCATCGAGTACACCCTCGAAGGGACTCAGCCAACCGCCCATGAAGAATACCGCGACCAGTGCCGAGATGAGGATCATGTTTGCATACTCGGCGAGGAAGAACAGCGCAAACGCAATTCCCGAATACTCGACATGGAAGCCCGCGACGATTTCCGACTCGCCCTCGGCCACGTCGAACGGCGCGCGATTTGTTTCCGCAACGCCCGAGATCAGGTACACGATCCAAAGCGGCGCGAGCCACAACCAGAACCAGTTGAGCACACCGCCCTGCTGCGCCCGTACGATATCACCGAGATTGAGCGAGCCGGAGGCCATGATCACGCCGATCAGCGCAAATCCCATGGCAATCTCGTAGGCCACGATCTGCGCCGCCGAACGCATGGCACCCAGAAACGCATATTTGGAATTGGCTGCCCAGCCGGCCAGTATCACGCCGTAGACACCAACCGACGTCAATGACAATACATAGAGCAGACCAGCATCGATATCGGCAAGAACGAGGTCCGGAGACAGCGGGATAACTGCCCACACGGCGAAGGCGGGTATCAGGGTGATAGCGGGTGCGATCCGAAACAAAAGCTTATTGGCACTGGAGGGGACCACCACTTCCTTGACAAGGAGTTTGATCACATCCGCGAACGGCTGAAATATTCCGGGCAGCAAGCCGAACAGGCTACCCACACGATTGGGACCCTTGCGAAGCTGCATCCAGCCAATCACCTTGCGCTCGAGCAAGGTCGTGAACGCGACACTCAGAATCAGCGCGACTGTTACGACGATTATCCACACGGTGGAGCGCAGCAGGCCCAAAGGATGCTGCCACCACGCCACCAGCAATGATTGCAGGTTGTCGATCACGACGGATACTCGCGTACGGCAGCGCGCCCGGCTAGCGTGGCAGCAAGCGCGGGTGCACGGCGCAGCATGGCGTCGAGCTGATACATCGGAATGTCACGCAGCGTGCCTGATACCGCGGGACCTTTTGGCATTCCGGGCATACGCGCCGCAGCTGCTCCTGGCGCGATATTTTCCCGCGCGCGATCGCGCACCTGGTCGGCCGAATCGAACTCGAAATCAGGGACCTGCAGAAGGTTCCCCAATACTCGTGCAACCTTCCACCCAGGACGTGCCTGACCGGGCGCAGTAGCGATGCCCTGCTGACTCTGCCAGAGCCCCTCCAGGTTGACGTAGGTCCCAGCGCTTTCTGCAAAACCCGTGATGGGCAAAAGCACGTGCGCTACGGCGCGCAAGGCATCGTTTGCGAATGGTGTAGCCGCAATGACTGTCTGCGCGCCCCGCAAGGCGGCATGGCTATCGAAACTACCTGTCTCGCACCACGGTTCGACACCACCAAACAGCAGATAACAGCGCAGGCTACGCTGCAGCATCTGTCGCGCATTGAGTCCGCTTTGGCGGGGTACGGCACCGGCCAGCCAGGCGCCGCGTGCATTGCCGCCTTCTGCGAGTATTCCGAGCGACGCACCGGTGACGTCGCAAAGCGCACCAGCCAGCGCCTGCAACTCGGCATAAGCCGGATGCCGTTGCGCGAGCGCGCCGAGCCAGATGGCGCGCGGACCCTCGCCTACGAGCGTCGCGGCGATTTCCCGGTGTACGGTCTGTACCGCGTTTGCATCGAAGCCGCTGTCGCGAAGGAGCGCCGGCGGCGAACGGCCACTCGCCGCACAGGCAGCATGGAGAACCGCCGCGAGGTCTGCCGCAAGCGTGTTGGCAGCGGACTCGACGTAGTTCGCTACCGGAAAGAAATATTCGTAGCGCGCCGGATTGATGAACGACACTTGCGCACCGCGCAGCGCCGCGCGGCGCAGCCGATGTGCCAGCAGCGGCAGTTCCGAGCGCAGGTTCGAGCCAAGGACGAGTACCGCCCGCTGGCTTTCGGTGTCGGCAATCGCGTGACCCAGGTCCGGCATGCCGCAGCCGAAATCGTCGGCACGGAAATCAAGCTGACGCAGCCGGTGATCGATATTGCCCGGTCCGCGCGCACGGCTAATGGTCGCAAGCAGGTAAAGCTCTTCGACCGTGGCATTGTCGGCTGCCAGGATCCCAAAGGACTCCGCCGCCTCGCTGATCGCCTCGGCCGCCCGCTCGAGCGCCTCCCGCCATGGCACCGTGCGCCAACTGCCATCCTCATTGCGTAGCGCCGGTTCGACAAGCCGATCGGGACTATGCAGCGCCTCATAACTGAACCTGTCCCGGTCCGCGAGCCAGGTTTCGTTGATGGCGTCGTTGCTGCGAGGCACCACACGCATCAAGCGGCCACGCAGCACGTGCCCGAACATGTTGCTGCCGACTCCGTCGTGGGGCGATATCAGTTCGTGCTGGGTCATCTCCCAGGCGCGTGCGCTGAATCTGAATGGCTTGCTATTGAGCGCACCGACCGGGCACAGGTCGATGATGTTGCCGGACAATTCATGGTTCACGGCACGTTCTATATAAGTGCCAATCTGCATGTCCTCACCGCGTCCGGTCGTGCCCAACTCGGGAAAACCTGCAATCTCCTGGCCGAACCTGACACAGCGCGTGCAGTGAATGCAGCGTGTCATGTCGGTGGATATCAGCGGACCCAGATTCTTGTCGCGAACGATGCGTTTACGTTCATGGAACCTGGATATGTCGCGGCCAAAACCCATCGCAAGATCCTGCAATTCGCATTCGCCACCCTGATCGCAGATCGGGCAATCGAGCGGGTGATTGATGAGCAGAAACTCCATGGTTGCCTTCTGCGCCGCAATGGCTTTCGGCGAACGCGTGAAGATTTTCATGCCCTCGGCGACCGGTGTGGCGCACGCCGGCAGTGGTTTCGGCGCCTTCTCCACTTCCACCAGGCACATGCGGCAATTGGCCGCCACGCTCAGTTTGTCGTGATAACAAAAGCGCGGAACATAGCATTGGTGCGCATCGGTTACGCGAATGATCATTTCGCCCTTCGGCGCTTTCATGGCAACGCCGTCGACTTCGATATTGACCATGTCATCCTGCGGGTTGGCAGCCATGCGCGTTCCTCAGGCTGCCACACGGGTGGCATCGCCGACGATGCTCTTGCCGCCATTGGCAATCATGTACTCGAACTCGTGCCGGAAGTGCTTGAGAAAACTCTGAACCGGCCATGCTGCCGCATCGCCAAGGGCACAGATGGTGTGCCCTTCGATTCGATTCGCGACATCGAGCAGAAGGTTGAGGTCATCCATGCGCCCATGCCCAGCCATGATCCTGCGCAACATGCGGTTGAGCCAACCCGTACCTTCGCGGCACGGCGTGCACTGCCCGCAGGACTCCGATTTGTAAAATCTCGACAAACGCTCGAGGACGCGCACCATGCAGGTTGTTTCGTCCATGACGATGACGGCCGCCGATCCCACAGCCGATCCTGCCGCGCGCAGCGAATCGAAATCCATGTTGGTTCGAAGCATGATTTCGCCCGGCACTACTGGCACGGACGATCCGCCCGGGATGACTGCTTTCAGCTTGCGCCCGCCGCGTACGCCACCGGCATACTGCAGCAGTTCGGCGAAGGGCACGCCAAGCGGCAGCTCGAAGTTGCCTGGGTTTTGCACGTGCCCCGAGACGGAGAAGATCACCGTACCGCCCGAATTCTGCGGGCCCAGCGCCGCAAACCACTCCGGGCCCTTGCGAAGGATGGTCGGAACCGAGGCATAGCTCTGCGTATTGTTGATGGTGGTCGGCTGTCCATAGAGGCCGAAGTTGGCCGGAAAAGGCGGCTTGAATCGTGGCTTGCCCTGCTTGCCTTCGAGGGATTCGAGCAACGCGGTCTCTTCTCCGCAGATATAGGCACCTGCGCCAACAAAACAGTGCAGGTCGAAATCGATGCCCGAACCGGCAATATTCCTGCCAAGGAGGCCAGCCGCATATGCCTCGCGTAACGCTGCCTCGAATCGCGGGATCGGCTCGCCCAGGAACTCGCCGCGAATGTAGTTGTAACCGACCGTGGCATTCATGGCGTAACCGCCTATGGCCATGCCTTCGATGAGCGAATGCGGATTGAAGCGCAGGATGTCCCTATCGTGGCAGGTACCGGGCTCGCTCTCGTCGGAATTGCAGACGACGTATTTTTGCATGTCGGCATTGCGCGGCATGAAGCTCCACTTGACGCCTGTCGGGAATCCGGCACCACCACGCCCGCGTAGTCCCGACGCCTTGACGGCATCGATGATTTGCTCACGCGGGGGTTTCTCGCGCAGGATTTTCTCCCATACTGAATAACCGCCAATGCTGCGATAAACCGGCAGAGTCCATGATTCGTCGAGATGCAGTGGCTCGAAAACCACCAAATTGCGTTTGTCGGCGTAGCTGTCCATGAAATCAATCGAGCCCATCGAGAATTTGGTCCAATTTCTCGGGCGTCAGGTATTCGTGAAAATGATGGTCGATCATCGCCATCGGAGCCCCGGTGCAGGCCGCAAGACACTCTTCCTCGCGCTTGAGGAATATTCGGCCGTCCGCAGTGCTCTCGCCCACCTTGATGCCCAGCTTGCGTTCGGCATGTGCAAGCAGGTCTTCACCACCGTTCAACATGCAACTGATGTTGGTACAGATGCTGACATGGTGGCGTCCGCATTGGTGGGTTTCGAACATGGAATAGAAAGTGGCTACCTCGTAGACCTGGATAGGCGGCAGCTGCAGGTAATCCGCCACGGCGTTCATGAGCGCGACTGTCAGATGTCCGTCGTTCTGTTCCTGTACCACACGCAAAGCGGAAATCACGGCAGACCGGTGTCGCCCTGGCGGGAACTTGGCAACCCAGTGATCGATTTCCTTGCGTGTTGTCTCGCTCAACAGCGAAACTTGGCCAGCTGCATCTGACATCAGCGATCGATCTCCCCGAACACGATATCCTGCGTTCCGATGACTGCCACGACGTCGGCCAGCATGTGGCCCCGCACCATTTCATCGAGCGCCGCCAGATGCGCAAATCCCGGTGCACGGCACTTCAACCGATAGGGCTTGTTGGCGCCGTCCGAAACCAGGTAGACGCCGAATTCACCCTTGGGCGCTTCGACAGCGGCATAGCACTCACCTTCCGGCACGCAATAGCCCTCGGTGAACAACTTGAAGTGGTGGATGAGCGACTCCATGTCGCCTTTCATCTCGGCGCGGCGCGGCGGCCTCACTTTACGGTCCTCAAGCATCACCGGACCGGGGTTGGCCTTCAGCCAGTCGATGCACTGTCCAATGATGCGATTCGACTGTCGCATCTCCTCGATACGCACGAGATAGCGGTCGTAACAGTCACCATTGACTCCAACCGGAATGTCGAAGTCCAGGCGATCATAGACTTCGTAGGGCTGCTTCTTTCTCAGGTCCCATTCGACGCCGGAGCCGCGCAACATTGGTCCTGTGAACCCGAGCTGCTGGGCTCGCTGCGGTGAAACCACGCCAATGTTGACGGTGCGCTGCTTCCAGATGCGGTTGTCGGTAAGCAGTGTTTCATACTCGTCGACCGCGGCATCGAATCGGCTAACGAAATCCGCGATGAATTCGAGCAGTCCGCCGCTTCGCGCTTCGTTCAGCCGCGCTGCATCCGATTCGCTGCGCCACCGCGAAGCCTGGTACTTCGGCATTGTCAGCGGCAGATCGCGGTACACGCCTCCCGGCCGGTAATAGGTGGCGTGCATTCGTGTTCCCGAGACCGCCTCGTAACAATCCATGAGGTCTTCACGGTCACGAAAGCAGAACAGGAACACTGTCATGGCACCGATGTCGAGTGCATGCGCGCCAAGCCACATCAGGTGGTTCAGGATGCGGGTAATCTCGTCGAACATCACGCGGACGTACTGCGCCCGCAACGGCGCCTCGATGCCGAGCAATCGCTCGATTGCGAGCACATAGGCGTGTTCGTTACACATCATCGAAACGTAATCGAGCCGATCCATGTATCCGATCGACTGGTTGAACGGTTTGGATTCGGCAAGTTTCTCGGTGCCGCGATGCAGCAGACCGATGTGCGGATCAGCCTTTTGGACGACTTCGCCATCGAGCTCGAGCACCAGACGCAGCACCCCATGCGCAGCCGGATGCTGCGGACCGAAATTCATCGTGTAATTGCGGATCTCAGACACCGCTCTTGCCATCCTTCAGGGCTTCGTCATAACGGTTGTCGCGACGAATGACTTTCGGGACCAGGGTCCGGGGCGCGATCGTCACCGGTTCGTAGACAACGCGTTTCTTGACCGGGTCGTAGCGGACCTCGACATTGCCGACGAGTGGGAAATCCTTTCGAAACGGGTGGCCGACGAACCCATAGTCGGTCAGGATTCGACGTAAATCGGGATGACCACGAAACAAGATTCCGTAAAGATCGAAGGCCTCGCGCTCGTACCAGTTTGCCGACGCCCAGACATCAACGACCGAGTCCAGCATCGGCTCCTCATCGCCTTCGCAAAAGACCCTGACGGTCAGGCGCTGGTTCTGGGAAATGGAAAGTAGCTGGTAGATCGCAGCAAACCGCGGTCCGGGCGCTTCTTCCTGCTCCGGGTGCAGCCGATGCACGCCGCGCGAGAAGCCGCTGCGCGTCGCGCCCAGCGTCTTCCACTCGTCATCGCCGTACTGAAGATAGTCGATACCAGCAATGTCCAGGAGCATTTCGAATCGCAGCTGCGGGTCATCGCGCAATTGCAGCGCAAGTCCGCGCCAGCGCGGCGAGGCGATGTCGACACCCAGCCCGCCGCATGCGAGATAACGTGTTTCGCCAGTCATCGCCTGCAGGGCTGTGCGCAATTGCTCGGCGTTGTCACTCATCGGCGTTGGATCATCTGGCAATAGTGCTCGTGCGAGCGATCTTCTTCTGCAACTGGATGATGCCGTAGATGAGCGCTTCCGCGGTTGGCGGGCAACCCGGCACGTAGACATCGACTGGCACGATTCGGTCGCAGCCTCGCACGACCGAATATGAGTAGTGGTAATAGCCGCCACCGTTCGCGCAGGAACCCATGGATATGACCCAGCGCGGTTCGGCCATCTGGTCGTAAACCTTGCGCAGCGCCGGCGCCATCTTGTTGACCAGTGTACCGGCGACGATCATGACGTCGGACTGCCTGGGGCTCGGCCGGAACACGACTCCGAACCGATCGAGGTCATAGCGCGATGCGCCCGCCTGCATCATCTCTACGGCGCAACACGCCAGACCGAACGTCATCGGCCAAAGGGATCCGGTACGCGCCCAATTGACGAGGTCATCCAGGCGGGCCGTCAAATAGCCGCGCTGCGCAAAACTCTCAGGGCTGTCGGCTGCTAATCCCACTCCAACGCGCCTTTCTTCCAGTCGTAGATGAAGCCGATGACGAGAATGAGCAGGAACAGGCCAATCGCAATGTTGCCTGCAGCGGGCAAACCAGTGAAGGTCACGGCCCAGGGGAAGAGAAAGGCGATTTCCAGGTCGAATACGATGAAAACGATAGCTACCAGATAATAGCGAACGTCGAACTTCATCCGCGTGTCTTCGAAGGCTTCGAAGCCGCATTCGTAAGCGGATAGTTTCTCTGGATCGGACGGAGCCCGAGAGAAATACCGGCCAATCAGCGTACCCAGCAGCAGAAGCACCACTGCCAGGCCGCTGGCAACCACCAAAAATATGAGGATCGGCAGGTATTGTTTGAGCATCAAGCAAACCGCGAAAAGGGCATACGGATCATCCGCTTGAATGCTCCGCTGCCCCGTCAGGCCGCCATTGTAGCAGGCAGTGCAACGGCATTGCAGTACAGCGGTTGATGTTGCATTGGTGCCGACGGGGAGACTCGAACTCCCACGGCTTGCGCCGCTAGCCCCTCAAGCTAGTGTGTCTACCAATTCCACCACGTCGGCATAATCTCAGCGATAGGTTCACGCGATCGTTTCGCCACCCGATACCCGTTCGCAGGCGACTAAGGGTTTGGCGGTGCCGGAACCTGCTGGGTCGCGGAATCTTCCGTCGCGGGTGCGGGCACTGAGTCGTCGATTACCGATGCCGGCGCATCTTGCGCAGCGGGTACGGTAGCCGCGGCCGGCGCTTGCTCCGTGACTGCAGCTGCCTGGTCCAGAATGCTGGTCGGCTGGTCGGTCTTGCGCGAACCCATATAAGCCAGGACCAGGCTGTTGATGATGAAGACCGCAGCAAGAATGGCAGTGATGCGCGACAGTCCCGTGCGGGCGCCACGCGCACCGAAAACCGTGCCTGAGGCACCGGCACCGAAACCGGCGCCCGCCTCCGCACCTTTGCCGCGCTGTATCAGTACAAGTGCAATGATCGCGGCCGAGACCAGGAACTGAAGTATTGTCAGCGTCGTTCGTAGCATGTTGATCAACCGTTAGCCGCGCCGAGTATCGCCAGAAACTCCTCGGCATTGAGTGACGCGCCGCCGATCAAGCCACCGTTGACATTAGGCTGTGCGAATAGCTCTGCAGCATTGGCCGCCTTGACACTACCGCCATACAGAATGCGCACGTCGGCCGCTATTTTAGCATCCTGACGCCGCAATCGCTCGCGGATGAAGGCATGTACGTCCTCGGCCTGGGCGGGCGTCGCCGTTACACCGGTGCCGATCGCCCATACCGGTTCGTAGGCAATCACTGCCGCGGCGAAACTGGCCACGCCGGCAAGTTGCAGTACGGCATCCAGCTGGCGGCCAACGACCTCGGTCGTGGCGCCGCGCTCGCGCTCCTGCAGCTGCTCGCCGACGCAGAGTATCGGTGTCAGCCCCTGGCCCTGGGCAGCGCTGAATTTTCTTGCGACCAGCTCATCGGTCTCGCCATAGAGGCTACGTCGCTCCGAATGGCCAACGATCGCCCAGGTCGCGCCGACATCGCTCAACATGGCCGCCGATACTTCGCCGGTGAACGCGCCTGCGGCTTCGGCGCACACATCCTGTGCACCGAGTGCGATCCCCGAGCCCGCCAGCGCCCGCGCAAGGTCCGCGAGGTAAACGAACGGCGGGCAGATAACGCATTCGGCCGAATCGGACGGCGCTTGTCCGGCGAGGATGCGCTCTATGAGTTCGCGGTTTGCAGTGCGCGAGCCATTGAGCTTCCAGTTTCCGGCAACGATGGGGCGAGGCATTGGATTCTCCGGTCCAGCCGGACGCAAAGGCGCGCGATGATAGCGGCCGAGAGCGGCCGGCGCAACGCCGGCAACGCGCGTTTCAGGTGATCGCGCGCTCCACGCTCGCCGCGAGAGTTTTTGCCTCGAGGGTCGCGGTCGCGGCGTCGCGGGCTTCTACCATGACGCGTATGACGGGCTCCGTGCCGGAAGCTCGCAATACCACGCGACCCTCCCCCCCGAGCCTGGATTCGGCGGCCGCCACCGCCGTGCCTATTTGCGGCACCTGCTGCGGATCGACCCGTCGTGGTACACGCACGTTGTGCATGACCTGCGGGAAATGCACGAATCCGGCCCCGAGTTCGGCCAGCGTTGATCCGGTCTCGCGCATGATCGCAAGGACCTGCAGCGCCGCGACCAGCGCATCACCCGTGGTGGTGCGATCGAGGCACAGGATATGACCTGACGTCTCCCCGCCGATCGTACCACCGGTTTCGCGCAACATGGCGAGCACATAGCGATCACCTACCGCCGCGCGGCGAAAGCCTATCCCGAGATCCTTCAGCGCGAGTTCCATACCGAGGTTGCTCATCAATGTACCGATGACGGGACCAGGTAGCTGTCTGTGCAGGTGCCGATGACGCGCGATCATGAATATGATTTGATCACCATCGACCGTGCGGCCGAGTTGATCGACCATGACGAGTCGATCGCCATCACCATCGAGTGCTATGCCAACATGCGCGTGAACCCCAGGCACCGTCAATTGCAACAGTTCCGGTGAAGTCGAGCCACAGCCGGCATTGATGTTTCTGCCATTCGGGGAGCAGCCGATCGGGATGATTTCGGCGCCAAGGTCAGCGAGCAGACGCGGGCCGACTTTGTAGCCCGCGCCGTTCGCGCAATCGATCACGATTTTCATGCCCTCGAGGTTCATCCCCTCGGGTAGGCTCGCGGCACAGAATTCCTGGTACTGCGTGCGCGACTTGTCGACGCGACGGGCACTGCCAAGTGCAGTGGACTCGCGGGTGAGCGCGCCGCGCTCAAGTTCAGCCTCTATTTGTGATTCGAGTTCGTCACTGAGTTTGCCGCCCTCGCTATCGAAGAATTTGATGCCATTGTCGTCATAGAGGTTGTGCGAGGCGCTGATCACTACGCCGAAACGGCACTTGAACTTGCGTGTCAGGTAAGCGATACCCGGCGTTGGCAGGGGTCCGATGAGCAAGACATCGACGCCGGCCGCAACGAATCCGGCTTCGAGTGCCGCTTCGAACATGTAACCTGACAGTCGAGTGTCCTTGCCGATCAACACGGTGCCGCCCTGCGGCGCAAGCACGCGCGCCGCCGCGCTTGCAAGCTGCAAGGCGAAATCGACAGTCATTGGGTGTTGGCCGACACGACCGCGAACGCCGTCGGTACCGAAATACTTGCGCGTCACCTGCTCTCCCTATGGCTTCAACGCCACTGCAATCGAAATCGCATCGCGAGTGGCTGCAACGTCATGCGCCCTGACGATGGCAGCGCCTCGCTCCACAGCAAGCGCGGCCAGCACTGCGCTACCCGACGTGCGTTCGCCCACTTCCCTCCCGGTCAACAGGCCGAGGATGGACTTTCGCGACAAGCCGACCAGCACCGGGTAACCGAGCTGTGTCAACTCGCCGAGTTCGTTCAGCAATCGAAGATTGTGCTGCAGCGATTTGCCAAAGCCAAATCCGGGGTCGACCACCAGACGCTCCGGCGCAATGCCAGCGTCGAGACAAGTCTGCACCCGATCCTGCAAGAACGCTTTGACTTCGGTCACGACATTGTCATATGCGGGTGCGGTCTGCATGCCCTTTGGGTCCCCCTGCATGTGCATCAGGCACACCGCGCACTGACCGCTCGCAGCGGCTGACAGCGCGCCCGGACGGCGCAAGGCGCGGACGTCGTTGATCATGGCGGCGCCTTCCGCGGCGGCAGCGCGCATCAGCGACGGCGTGGAAGTATCGACCGACACGCGCAGCCCCCGCGCCACCAGCGCCCGCAGAACCGGCAAGACTCGACTCGCTTCCTCATCCGGCGTGACCGGCGAGGCGCCCGGTCGGGTTGATTCACCGCCGATATCGATCAACGTGGCGCCGGCAGCGACCATGGACTCCGCCGCTGCGACAGCCGCGCCCGAGTCCATACCAAAGCCGTCGCTCGAGAATGAATCCGGCGTGAGGTTGATGATGCCCATGATGACGGGCGCGGAGAGACTCAGCGGTCCATCAGCACACTGCAGCAACACGTCGGTGCGCGCGGGAGAAGCTAGCGCGTCTGCCCTGCCGCCGGTCCGATTGGCTTGCTGGATGGCTGCGCCGGTTCAACGCCAACCTGGCCGCCCTGGTCGTCACCATCGCCACGGCCGATGCTGTCGTCCCAGTCGCTGGGTTGGCGCGGCTCCTTGCCGGCCATGATGTCCTGCAGCTGCCCTTCGTCTATGGTCTCGTACTTGACGAGAGCACTGGCCATCGCATGGAGTTTTTCGATGTTGGTCGCGAGAATCTCACGGGCGCGATCGTAATTGGATTGCACGACGCGGCGCACTTCCTGATCGATCGCATGGGCTGTTTCGTCCGACACCTGCTTGTGCTGCGTCACTGTTCGGCCAAGGAAGACTTCGCCGGACTCGTCGGAATACGTAAGCGGGCCCAGTTTATCGGACAAACCCCACTTGGTGACCATGTTGCGCGCAAGCTCCGTTGCACGCTCGATGTCGTTGGACGCGCCGGTCGTCACGGAGTCGGGGCCGAATATGATTTCCTCGGCGATGCGTCCGCCAAATAGCGTTGCGATAGCGCTTTCGATGCGCCGCCGCGAAAAGCTGTACCGGTCCTGCTCGGGCAGGAACTGTGTTACGCCGAGAGCACGGCCGCGGGGAATGATCGTCACCTTGTAAACGGGGTCGTGCTCGGGAACCGTCATGCCGACGATCGCGTGACCCGCTTCGTGGTAGGCAGTCATTTTCTTCTCTTGTTCGCTCATGACCATGGAACGCCGCTCGGCGCCCATCAGGATCTTGTCCTTGGCACGATCGAATTCGTCCATCGAAACAGTGCGTTTGTTGGCACGCGCTGCAAACAAGGCTGCCTCATTGACCAGATTCGCAAGATCGGCGCCCGAAAATCCCGGCGTGCCACGTGCTATCAGGGCCGGCTTGACGTCATCGCCCAAGGGAACTTTGCGCATGTGCACGCGCAGGATCTGCTCGCGGCCGCGTACATCGGGCAGCGGCACGACGACCTGGCGGTCGAAACGACCAGGTCGCAACAGTGCTGGATCCAGTACGTCCGGCCTGTTGGTAGCCGCTATGACGATGATGCCTTCGCTGCCCTCGAAACCGTCCATCTCGACCAGCAACTGGTTGAGGGTCTGCTCGCGCTCGTCATGACCGCCGCCGAGTCCGGCACCGCGATGCCGCCCTACGGCGTCAATCTCGTCTATGAAGATGATGCACGGGGCGTGCTTCTTCGCCTGCTCGAACATGTCGCGCACCCGTGATGCGCCAACGCCCACGAACATCTCGACGAAATCCGAACCCGAGATGGTGAAAAACGGAACCTTGGCTTCGCCGGCGATCGCGCGTGCGAGCAGCGTCTTGCCGGTACCAGGCGAGCCGACCATGAGCACGCCCTTGGGAATCTTGCCGCCGAGCTTCTGGAACTTGCCTGGATCCTTCAGGAACTCGACGATCTCCTGCACTTCGTCCTTGGCTTCCTCGACACCGGCAACGTCGGCGAACGTGACATTGACCTGGTCTTCATTGAGCAGGCGTGCACGCGATTTGCCGAAAGACATTGCGCCGCGTCCGCCGGCCGAACCCTGCATCTGCCGCAGCACGTACACGAACACCATGATCAAGAGCAGCGCCGGCGCCAGCTGCAGCAACAACTGCGCGATGAAATTCGGTTCCTTGGGCGGTCGGCCTTCTATCTTGACATGGTGTTTGTCGAGCAAACCAATGAGCGCCGAGTTGTCGGTTTCCGGGTTGAATACCTTGAAGCGGCTCTGGTCGGTGCGCGAGCCATAGATCTCTTCGCCCTGCAGGACGACCGAGTCGACGCGATTTGCCCTCACTTCTGTGAGGAATTCCGAGTACCGCACCGGCTGGGGCTGGCCTGCGGTGGGCATGAAACGCGAAAAAATGACCGTCAGCAAAACGGCGATCACGGCCCACAAAAGTATGTTCTTGGTCAGATCGTTCAAGCACACAACCTCGCCGGACGCAGTCCCGGCACTTGCGAGTCAACCTACACCATTCGCCAACCCCTCGCCAGCACATATAGCTCAGGACTACGGGCACGGGATGCGGCAGGTTTGGCAAATTTGACCTTGCCAAAGACCTTGCGGGCAGCCGCCACGAACTGCTCGAAGCCGGCACCCTGGAATGTCTTAATCAGGGCGGAGCCACCCGGTTTCAATAGCTGCCCGCAAATGTCCAGGGCCAGCTCGGCCAGGAGGAGCGAGCGCGGCTGGTCGATCGCGTCCATCCCCGAGAGATTCGGAGCCATGTCCGACAACACGACATCCACGCCGCGCGCGGGCAGCAACCGCAACAACGCCGACACGACCTCAGCGTCGTGAAAGTCCCCTTGCACGAATTCAACACCATTGATCGGTTCCATCGCGAGAATGTCACTGGCGACCACGAGCCCATGACGACCCACCTTGCGACGCGCATACTGGCTCCAGGCCCCGGGCGCCGCGCCAAGGTCGAGGCAGGTCATGCCCGGCGAGAGCAGGCGTTCGCGCCGGTCGATTTCCTCCAGCTTGAACGCGGCCCGTGAGCGCCAGCCCTCGCTCTGCGCACGCTGCACATACGGGTCGGAAAAGTGCTCGCGCAACCACTGCCGACTCGATTTGGAGCGTTTGGCCACCGCCTAGGTTCCGCAACCGGCTAAAATGCGCCCCACATGGCACTCAGCGAACGACAGAAGCGCCACCTGCGAGGTCTCGCACACGCTTTGCAGCCCGTGCTGTGGATCGGCCAGGCGGGAGCGAGCGAGGCGGTCTGCGCCGAAGCCGATCAACTGCTGGAAACTCACGAGCTCGTCAAGGTGAAGGTGCGGGCCGGTGACCGAAGCCTGCGCGCCGAGACGTTGCAGGAACTGACCACCCGGACCGGCGCCCAGCTCGTGCAACGCATCGGTAACGTTGCGGTGCTCTACCGCCGCAACCGGGAGCCGCTGCCGCGGGTCATCCTGCCCCAGACGTAACAGTCCCCGCCCCTGCCTACTGGTAGCGAACGGCGATGATTTCGTAACTGCGCGTGCCGCCTGGCGCAATCACGTCGACGACATCGCCGGCTTCCTTGCCGACCAGCGCCCGACCGATGGGCGATGTGATCGCAATCCGGCGCGACTTGATATCCGCTTCGTCCTCGCCCACGACCTGGTAGACGACGGACTCGCCCGAGTCCTGGTCCTCCAGCTCGACGGTCGCGCCAAACACGATCCGATCGGTTGCGGGTAGCTTGCTGACGTCGATGACTTCGAGGCTGCCAAGCAATGATTCGATCTCGCTGATGCGCCCCTCGATGAATCCTTGCTGCTCACGTGCCGCGTGATACTCGGCGTTCTCCGACAGGTCGCCATGCCCGCGCGCTTCGGCGATCGCCTTGATAACCCTCGGTCGATCCTCGGATTTGAGCCGCTTCAGCTCCGCACGCAACGCCTCGGCCCCGCTCGTTGTAATCGGGCGGCGCTTCACGAGACCCGCGCCTCTGTGTGCAGGTCCTGAAGGCGGTTGACATCGACCTCGGCCAGATGGTCGATTGCCTCGCTGCTCGCGAATGCACCGGCCATGGTCGTGTAGTAGGTGACGCGCCGGGCCACGGCTTCGCGTCGAATCATCTGTGACTCGAGTACCGCCTGCTTTCCTTCCGTGGTGTTGACTATGAGGCTGATCTGGTCGTTTTTGATCATATCGACAATATGGGGACGTCCTTCCCGCACCTTGTTCACGCGCTCACAGGCGATTCCAGCCGCACGCAACGCGGCCGCGGTTCCCGTGGTCGCGACGATCGAGAACCCCTGCTCGATGAGCCGCTGCGCCAAGCGCGTGGCAGCCGACTTGTCCTGCTCCCTCACACTGACGAAGCATACGCCCCTCGTGGGCAGTGTCACTCCGGATGCGAGCTGCGCTTTGGCATAGGCTTCGCCGAACGTGCGCCCCGTACCCATCACTTCGCCCGTGGATTTCATCTCGGGGCCGAGTATCGGATCCGCCTCCGGAAATTTGCCGAAGGGAAATACCGCTTCCTTGACGGAGAAATAGGCAGGCACACGCTCTTCGGTCAGTCCCATATCGGCCAGTTTTTGCCCCGCCATGACCAAAGCGCCAATCTTGGCGAGCGGCAGGCCGGTCGCTTTCGACACGAATGGAGCTGTCCGCGATGCACGTGGATTGACCTCGAGGACGTAGACGATCCCGTTCTGTACCGCGAATTGGACGTTCATGAGGCCGACCACGTGGAGCGCCAGTGCGAGCTTGCGGGTCTGCTCCTTGATCTGGGCCTGCACCGCGGCCGACAGACTATTGGGAGGCAACGAACAGCCGGAGTCGCCGGAATGCACGCCAGCCTGCTCGACGTGCTCCATCACGCCGCCAATCAATACGTCAACACCGTCGCAAACCGCGTCGACATCGACCTCGACAGCGACATCGAGAAAACGATCGAGCAGGACCGGACTGTCGTTGGACACCTTGACCGCATCGGTCATGTACGTGCGCAGGTCGGTCTCGTTGAAAACCACTTCCATGGCGCGGCCGCCGAGGACATAGGAGGGGCGCACGACCAGCGGGAAGCCAACTTCCTTGGCTAGCTGCAGGGCCTGCGTCTCGGTGCGCGCAGTGGCATTGGCCGGTTGCCGCAAGCCAAGCTGCGTAACGAGCGCCTGGAAACGCTCGCGATCTTCTGCAATGTCGATCGACTCCGGTGTCGTGCCGATGATCGGTGCCTTGGCTGCCTCAAGCGCACGGCACAAGCGCAAGGGCGTTTGACCGCCATATTGCACGATCACACCCTCGGGCTCCTCCTTCGCGATGACCTCCAGCACGTCTTCAAGCGTCAGCGGCTCGAAATAGAGGCGATCCGAGGTGTCATAGTCCGTGGAAACGGTTTCGGGATTGCAGTTGACCATGATGGTCTCGAAACCGGCTTCGCGAAGCGCTAGCGCAGCATGCACGCAGCAATAGTCAAACTCGATGCCCTGGCCGATGCGGTTTGGGCCGCCGCCGAGGATCATGATCTTGCGCCGCTCGTCAGGTTGCGCCTCGCACTCTTCCTCGTAGGTCGAGTAGAGATAGGCCGTTGTGGTTGCGAACTCGGCGGCGCAGGTGTCCACCCGTTTGAACACCGGTCGCACGCCATGTTGATGGCGCGCCGCCCTCACGGCACCCTCGGTTGTCTTCAGAAGCTGCGCAAGCCGTACATCGGAGAAACCCTGGCGCTTGAGGCTCCTCAAACGGTTCGCATCGAGTGCCGCCAAATTGCTGTCGGCGAGCTCCTGCTCCGCCTCGATCAGCTCCTCCAGCTGGGCAATGAACCAGGGATCGATGCCGGTCAGCTCGACCACGCGATCACGGCCCCAACCTGCCCGCAACGCGTCGGCAACATAGAGGAGCCGGTCTGGACCCGGTGAGCGCAGTTCGTAGATGAGCTGCCGCTCTTCGGCCTCGCCCAACGGCAGGGACAGCAATGGGTCGAGACCTACGAGGCCGGTTTCGAGTCCGCGCAAGGCCTTCTGGAGCGATTCCTGAAAGCTCCTGCCTATTGCCATCACTTCGCCGACGGATTTCATCTGGGTCGTCAGCCGATTGTTGGCAGCCGGAAATTTCTCGAAGGTGAAACGCGGAATCTTGGTGACGACGTAGTCGATGCTGGGCTCGAACGAAGCCGGCGTTGCACCGCCGGTGATGTCATTCTTGAGTTCATCGAGCGTGTATCCGATGGCAAGCTTCGCGGCGATCTTGGCGATGGGAAAGCCCGTTGCCTTCGAAGCCAACGCCGAGGAGCGCGACACGCGCGGGTTCATTTCGATGATGAGCAGCCGCCCGTCTTGCGGATTGATCGCAAACTGCACGTTTGACCCGCCCGTATCGACGCCTATCTTGCGCAGCACCGCAATCGAGGCGTCACGCAAACGCTGATACTCCTTGTCGGTCAGCGTCTGGGCGGGGGCAACCGTAATCGAGTCCCCGGTGTGCACACCCATAGGATCGAAGTTCTCGATCGAGCACACGATGATGCAATTGTCCTTGCGATCGCGTACGACTTCCATTTCGTATTCTTTCCAGCCCAGCACCGACTCCTCGAGGAGCACCTCGGAAGTCGGCGAAGCATCGAGGCCGCGCATGACGATGGCCTCGAACTCCTCGCGATTGTAGGCAATGCCACCGCCCGACCCGCCCAGCGTAAAGCTCGGACGTATGACGCATGGAAAGCCTATTTGCTCGAGCGCCCCAAGTGCCTCGTCCATATCGTGCGCCATGATCGAGCGCGGCGATTCGAGGCCGATTTCCGCCATTGCGTTGCGAAACAGCTCGCGATCCTCGGCCATGTCGATCGCCTCGCGCGAGGCCGCAATCATCTCGACGCCGAATTTCTCGAGAACGCCTTCGCGCACGAGGTCGAGGGAGGTATTGAGCGCCGTCTGGCCACCCATCGTCGGCAAGAGTGCATCGGGTCGCTCTTTTTCGATGATGCTGGCGATGGTGCGGCTGTTGATGGGCTCGATGTATATCGCGTCGGCCATCTCCGGGTCCGTCATGATGGTCGCAGGATTGGAGTTGACCAGGATGACCCGGTAGCCCTCTTCGCGCAGTGCCTTGCAAGCCTGGGCACCGGAGTAGTCGAACTCGCAGGCCTGGCCGATGACGATTGGTCCGGCGCCGATGATGAGTACGCTCTTGATGTCGGTTCGTTTGGGCATGTTCAGGCCTCGCGCGCTCCCGCTGAGTCGGGAGTGCGCCATGAATTACCGATTGCAGTTACCCTTCGGCCGCCTTGCGCGCGCCTTCACGGCGCAAGTCGCGCAATTTCTCCGCGAGTCGCCGCAGCATCAGCTGCGTAAAGCGTTCGAACAGATAGCGCACATCATTGGGTCCCGGGCTCGCCTCCGGATGCCCCTGGAAACCGAAAGCCGACCGATCGGTACGGGCAATGCCCTGCAGGGTGCCATCGAACAAGGAGCGATGCGTCGCCTGCAGGTTCTGCGGCAACGATGCTTCATCCACTGCAAAACCGTGGTTCTGGCTGGTGATGTGCACACGACCAGTCACCAGGTCCTGGACGGGATGATTCGCCCCGTGATGGCCGAATTTCATCTTGACGGTGCGCGCACCACTTGCGAGTGCGAGCAGCTGGTGACCGAGGCAGATGCCAAAAACCGGCAGGTCGGCCTCGACCAACTCGCGTATGGCGGCGACCGCATATTCGCAGGGCTCAGGATCGCCCGGTCCGTTCGAAAGAAAAATGCCATCAGGCTCGAGCTTGAGCACATCGGCCGCAGCGGTTTTCGCCGGCACGACGGAAATTCTGCAGCCGTATTCGGCGAGCAACCGCAGGATGTTGCGCTTGATGCCGAAATCGTAGGCCACCACATGGAGCCGCTGGTGCGCGCGCATTGCCGGTAGCCGGTGCTCCGGCCAGATGACACCTTCGTTCCACTGATAGCTCGCACGCGTGGTGACAACCTGCGCAAGATCCATGCCCTTGATACCCGGAAACTTGGCGGCCGCCCGCAGTGCCGCAGCCTTGCTGGCTTTCTCGCCGGTCATGATGCATCCGGACTGCGCGCCCTTCTCGCGCAAGACGCGGGTGAGTCTGCGGGTGTCGATGTCGGCGATCGCCACCAATCCGCTTTCGCGCAGGAAGGTGCCGAGATCACCCGTCATGCGCCAGTTGCTCGCGACTCTTGGCAGATCGCGTATGACGAGACCTGCCGCATGGACCTTCGCTGATTCGAGGTCTTCGGGCGTGACGCCGGTGTTGCCGATGTGCGGATAGGTCAGCGTGACGATCTGTCGCGCGTAACTCGGGTCGGTGAGGATTTCCTGGTAGCCGGTCAGTGCAGTATTGAAAACGACTTCGCCAGTGGTGTTGCTTTGCGCACCAATTGAACGGCCGTGAAACACAGTTCCATCGGCCAGAGCGAGCACTGCCGGTACCGTCACTCGGAGTTCCCTTTGCCCCGATGGCAGGCCTTGTTGATACGAGCGCGAGTCGCTGCTGCCATGGCGATGCGCTGATGCACAAAGCGGGAGGAGTTCTTGCGAACATCCTCCCGCCTTGCACGGACTAACCCGCTAATCGGATTACGCGGAAATTCTACGATCGGACCCCCCGGGTGTCCATGTAATTTGGGGGGCAATTCGTGGATTATGAGTGCTGTCAGTCGTTGGTTCACTTTACCTCGAAACAGTGCCACTATTACTCGATAACCTATTGATTCTTAGGCAACTACGTCCCGCATGTGGTAACGACCCGGCGGGCGTCCCCGCAACCAGGCGGCAGCGTGGAGCGCACCACGCGCAAACACCATTCTATCAGTCGCACTGTGGGCCAGGGTCAGTACCTCCGACTCGCCGCAAAACGCGACCTGATGCTCGCCGACAATACTGCCGCCGCGTTGGACCGCGAAGCCGATTTCCCCGCTGCGCCGCAGCTCATCCTTTCCCTGCCTCGCAAACCGGGCCACCTGGTCGAGGGACATCTGGCGGCCTTCCGCCGCTGCCCGGCCGAGCGCCAGGGCGGTGCCGGAGGGAGCGTCCCGTTTGTGCCGGTGGTGAGCTTCGAAGATCTCGATATCCCACCCTGCCTTCAGTGCCGCAGCGCTCTGGCGAACCAGCTCGATCAGCAAGTTGACACCAATGCTGGTATTGGCTGCGACCAGCAGGGGAATCGACCGGGCAGCCGCAGCGAACGACTCCTCGGCCTCGGGGTCGACCCCGGTCGTGCCGACGAGAAGTGGAACGCCGGCCGCCGCGCAAGCCGTCGCGTGCGCGGCAACCGAATCGGCGTGACTGAAATCGACCGCGACCTTGCAATGGCCTAGCGCCTTGTGCAGGTCATCGCTGACCGGGACACCGCCACGCACCGCGTCGGCGAGCTCGCAGGCATCGCGCCCGATGTACGGGCTGCCAACGCGATCAACCGCCGCACCGAGTCGCAGGTCGCCGGACTCGAGGCTCGCCCGTACCAGTGTCCGTCCCATGCGGCCCGCGGCACCGATGATCAGCAGCGGCTCGCGCACATCATCGGCCTGTGGGCCGGCCATCAGCCCGCACCGCCAGTGAAAAACCGACGGACACCGTCGAAGAAGGACTTCTCGCGTGGCGAATGCCGGTCGCCACCCGCTCGTAGCGATGCATCCAGCTTGCGCAGCAGTTCTTTTTGTTCGCTGCTCAGGTTGACTGGTGTTTCGACCATTACACGGCAGAACAAATCGCCCGCGGTCGCGCCACGCACCGGCTTGACGCCCTTGCCGCGCAATCGAAAAATCCGCCCCGACTGCGTGCCCGCGGGGATCTTGAGCATCACCTGCCCATCGAGCGTTGGTACTTCCACTGATCCGCCGATCGAGGCGGTCGCGAACGATACCGGCACTTCGCAGGACAGGTGCTCGCCGTCGCGCTCGAAGATGTCGTGATCGCCGACACGAATTTCGACATACAAGTCCCCCGGCGGACCGCCATTGGGTCCGGCTTCGCCTTCGCCCGCGAGTCGGATGCGATCACCGGTATCGACACCGGCGGGAATCTTGACCGAAAGCCGCTTGCTGCGCCGGATGCGGCCTTGTCCCAGGCAGTTGTCGCAGGGGTTCTTCACGACCTTGCCGCTGCCGCGGCACCGCGGACAGGTTTGCTGCAACTGGAAGAAGCCCTGTGACATGCGCACCTGGCCGTTGCCATTGCAGGTTGGACAGACCTCGGGATTCGAACCCTTTGCGGCACCTGTGCCACCGCATACGTCGCAGCTGACGAGTTTTGGAACTTCGATTTCGACTTCGTGGCCGAAGACGGCCTGACGCAGGTCGAGCGTCAGCTCATAGCGCAGATCTGCACCGCGAAATACCTGGTTGGCGCGGCCACGGCGCCCACCGCCGAAGATATCGCCGAATACCTCGCCGAATATGTCGCCGAAGGCGTCGCCTCCGGAAAATCCGCCGCCCGGCTGGCCGGCTTTGGCAGCCTCGACGCCCGCGTGGCCATGCTGGTCGTAGACGGCGCGCTGCTGTGCATCGGACAGCACTTCATAGGCCTCCTTGGCCTCCTTGAAATGCTCCTCGGCCTCCTTGTCGCCCGGGTTGCGGTCCGGATGGTATTTCATCGCGAGGCGCCGATAGGCCTTCTTGATATCGGCTTCGGCCGCATTGCGCGGTACGTCGAGAATTTTGTAATAGTCGCGTTTTGCCATCACTTGCCATCGGACAATACAAAGCCGCCGCGCCGGATGAGCGACGCGGCGGCCAGCTTACAAGACAGCGGCCTCGAGGTCAGGCCGACTTGCGTGGGCCTTTGTCGTCTTTGACTTCCTCGAACTCCGCATCGACCACGTCATCGCCTTTGCCGGCATCCGCGCCACCACCGGCCGCGCCCTGATCGCCACCTCCGCTCGCGCTGCCCGCCGCACCATCGCCCGCCGCATAGGCCTGCTGCATGATCTTGGCAGAGGCCGTAGCCAGCGCTTCGGTCTTCTTCGCGATCGCATCCTTGTCGTCGCCCTTCAAGACGGCCTTGAGGTCTGCGGCGGCCGATTCGACAGCGGCGCGATCCGCTCCGGCGACTTTCTCGCCGAGTTCGGTCAGCGTCTTCTCGACGCCGTGCAAGAGAGCGTCCGCCTGGTTTCGGGTTTCGACCAGCTCGCGGAACTTGCGGTCCTCGGCCGCATGTGCCTCGGCATCGCCGACCATGCGCTTGATTTCGTCCTCGGACAGTCCAGAGCTCGCCTTGATGACGATTTTCTGCTCCTTGCCCGTGGCTTTGTCCTTTGCAGACACGTGCAATATGCCATTGGCGTCGATGTCGAAAGACACTTCCACCTGTGGCATGCCACGCGGCGCGGGCGGTATATCCGTCAGGTCGAACTTGCCAAGGGACTTGTTCTCGCTGGCGCGCTCGCGCTCGCCCTGCAGCACATGAATGGTTACAGCCGTCTGGTTATCGTCCGCAGTCGAGAACACCTGCGACGCCTTGGTGGGAATCGTGGTGTTCTTTTCGATCAGCTTGGTACGAATGCCGCCGAGCGTCTCGATACCGAGGGACAGCGGCGTAACATCGAGCAGCAGGACGTCTTTGACATCTCCGGCGAGCACGCCAGCCTGGATTGCCGCGCCCACCGCAACAGCCTCGTCAGGATTGACGTCCTTGCGAGGCTCCTTGCCGAAAAATTCCTTGACGTACTTCTGCACCAGAGGCATCCGCGTCTGACCACCAACCAGGATGACCTCCGCCACCTCTGATGGATCGAGTTCAGCGTCCTTCAACGCCGTGCGGCAAGGTCCAATGGTGCGCTTGACCAACTCCTCGACGAGCGACTCGAGTTTGGCGCGCGTCAATTTGATATTGAGGTGTTTCGGACCCGATGCATCCGCGGTGATGTACGGCAGATTGACGTCGGTCTGTTGACTCGAAGACAGCTCGATCTTCGCCTTCTCCGCCGCCTCTTTCAGTCGCTGTACGGCCAGTGGATCCTTGCGCACGTCGACGCCGGATTCCTTCTGGAATTCGCCGGCAAGGAAGTCGATGATCCTGAGATCGAAGTCCTCGCCGCCCAGGAAGGTGTCGCCGTTGGTCGAGAGAACCTCGAACTGACGCTCGCCGTCGACTTCCGCGATCTCGATGATCGACACGTCGAAGGTGCCGCCGCCCAGGTCGTAAACCGCAATCTTGCGATCGCCGCCGGATTTGTCGAGTCCATAGGCAAGCGCTGCCGCGGTCGGCTCATTGATGATGCGCTTGACAGTGAGCCCCGCAATGCGACCCGCATCCTTGGTGGCCTGGCGCTGCGAATCGTTGAAGTATGCCGGCACGGTAATGACGGCTTCCGTCACGGGCTCGCCGAGATAATCCTCCGCGGTCTTTTTCATTTTCATGAGGACACGAGCGGAGATTTCCGGTGGTGCCATCGGCTTGCCATTGGCCTCCACCCAGGCGTCGCCATTGTCCGCCTTGGCAATCTTGTAGGGCACCATGTCAATGTCGCGGCGAACCACTTCGTCGTCGAACCGCCGGCCGATGAGCCGCTTCACGGCGAACAGGGTGTTCTTGGGATTTGTGACCGCCTGGCGCTTGGCGGACTGGCCCACCAGCACTTCGTTGTCCTTGCCAAATGCCACGATCGACGGCGTGGTGCGATCGCCTTCGCTGTTTTCGATTACGCGGGGTTTGCCACCTTCGATGACAGCAACACACGAATTCGTGGTCCCGAGATCGATTCCTATCACCTTGGACATTTCACCACACTCCGGAAATAGCTTGGTTCGTTAACCTGTTGGCACTTTCTATGAGGTCTGCACCGGCGATTTTCAAGATTCGTCCGGGGCCTTCGCCACGATCACCCGCGCCGGACGCAGTAGTCGGCCGCGCAGCTGATAGCCGCGTTGCACGACACTCAACACGGTGTTGGGCTCGACATCGCTCGAGGGTTGGGCCAGCACGGCCTCATGCACGCTCGCGTCGAAGGGCTCGCCGTGCGGGTCGATGGTGACCACGTCGCAACGCTGTAAAGCCTGTTCGAGCAATTTCGCCGTTGCGGCCTGCCCGGCTACCAGTGCCGCGACGTCGGCCTTGTCCGCATTCGCGATGGCGAGATCGAGGCTATCCTTGACCGGCAGCAGCTCCTGCGCCAGCCGTTCGGCGCCGAATTTGTGCGCCTGCTCGACGTCGCGCTGGGCGCGCTTGCGCACATTGTCGAGTTCCGCTGCGGCACGCAGGTATTGCTCCCAGTGGCCGCGCGCGCGCTCCTCACTTGCGGCCAGCTCGCTGCGCAACTGGGTCAGATCATCCACCACGGCCGCAGATTCGGGCAGAACGACGGTTTCCTCGCCGGCAATCGCTGGCTCGCCGGCTTTGTCGGTAGCTTCCTGACCGGTGTCAGGCATGTTAGAACTCCAGTATTTTCAATTAGTTATGGCAAGCCGGCACCGCCGACCTGCCCGCTGGCACAGTCATCTTAAACCACGACTATGGGGATCAGCGGCGTGAATTCAAGGCCGCGCCGAGCAATCTGGCAGTGACATCCACGATGGGTATGACCCGCTCATAGGCCATACGGGTCGGACCGATGACGCCCAGCACGCCGACCACTTCGTTGTCCGCGCTATAAGGCGCCGTCACCACGCTGCAGTCATCGAGAACGTGGTGCCCCGATTCCTGGCCGATGAAAATCTGCACGCCAGCGGCCTTCAGGGTGTGATCGAGCAGCGACAGGACGTCGCGTTTCTCGTTGAATGCCTCGAAGAGCTTGCGCAGCTTCTCGACATTGGACAGTTCCGCCACGCCCATGAGGTTGGTCTCTCCGGCGATAACGTATTCGAGGCGCTCGTCATCCGCGGGAAACACTCGCTCAGCAAAACTGATCGCGTCGAGCATGACCTGATTCATGTGCTCGCGCGCCTCCTTCAACTGCTTGACTATTTCGCTGCGCAGTTGCTGCAGGGTGCGGCCGCGAAACTGCTCATTGAGGAAATTCGCAGCCCGTTTCAGTTCATCGGCTGCGAAATAGCGGTCATGCACGATGATCCGGTTCTGCACTTCACGATCATCGAAAACGAGGATGGCGAGAATGCGCTTCTCTGACAGACCGACAAACTCGATCTGGGTGAGCTGGGCGTGGGACTTTCGCGGCATGGTCACGACGCCAGCGAGGCGCGTGACATTCGAGAGCAATTGCGAGGCCGTTGCGATCAATGCCTGGGAACTGTCGGCAGGGTTCAACAATTGCTCACGCAAGGTATGAATTGCGGCACTTTCGAGTGGCTGCACGCGCAACAGCGTATCGACGAAGAATCGATAACCCTTGTCGGTCGGGATCCTGCCCGACGAGGTATGCGGCGAAACGACGAAGCCCAGCTCTTCGAGATCGGCCATGACATTGCGAATGGTCGCAGAGGACAGATTGAGTCCGGATTCGCGGCTCAAGGAGCGCGACGCCACCGGTTGCCCGTCGCGAATATAGGCCTCGACCAGTGTTCGCAGCAGTTGCTGCGCGCGGTCGTTCAGCTTGTCATCGCCCTGGACTTGGGTCATTTCCGCTAACGCTCTGATTTTCTGAAAAAAACCACACCACCAGCCGATCAAAGCTAACCGTGTGACCCAAGTCGCGTCAAGACAGGTCGCTAGGCATGAATCACACCGTTTCGTGCACCAGATCACATTGGAACCAGTCGCGCCACATGTTAAAAAGCGACAGTCCTTGCGGTTTCAGAAAGTGATGCAATGCCTCGGATGCGGGTGGACGGCTGCGCCATCGTTGGCCGTCTGTCGGATCATAGAGTGCGCGAATCGGTCGCAGCGACTGCGCAGGTCCTGCGCGCGCGCGGCATTGCCGTATTCGTCGCTGCCGACACTGGCTCGACGGATCTACCTGATGAGGTTGAGGCCATTGCGGAATCCGAACTGCTGCACAAGGCAAACCTGGTGATAGCGGTCGGCGGCGACGGCACCTTGCTGCGGGCCGCGCAACTGGTCGCCGGGCGCGACGTCCCGTTGGTGGGGATCAATCGCGGCCGGCTCGGATTTCTCACCGACATCCTGCCCCAGGATGCGGCCCAGGCGCTCGAGACCATACTCGACGGCGATGGACTCGAAGACGTTCGCGCCATGCTCGATGTAACTTTGCGCGACGGCACGAGGACGCTGGCACGAGGCATGGCGCTCAATGACGTCGTGCTGCAGAAGGCCGAAACGGGCCGCATGGTCGATTTCGAATCGCGCGTCGACGGCACCTACGTCAACACCCATCGCGCCGATGGAGTCATCGTGGCCACCGCCACTGGCTCCACCGCCTACGCCTTGTCCTGTGGTGGGCCGATTGTTGCACCGACACTGGATGTGCTGGTCCTGACTCCAATCTGCCCCCACACGCTATCGGACCGCCCGATCGTGCTTCCCGCAACCGCCCAGATCGAAATCGCACTCAATGAGCGCGACGAGACACGCGCGCAGATCATGTGCGACGGGCAGGTACTGGCGGAAATAGAGCCAGGGCAGACCATACGCGTTGCAGTTGCGCCGCACGCCATCAAGCTTCTGCACCCGCGGGACTACGATTATTACCGGCTGCTGCGATCCAAGTTGCATTGGGGCCGCGGCGGCAATCACTCCGAGCGCTAGGACGCGACCATGCTCACACACCTGCAAATCAGCGACCTCGCGATCATCGACGCCGCGGAGATAGAGTTTGCTCCCGCACTGACGGTTTTGACCGGCGAAACCGGCGCGGGCAAGTCGATCATCGTCGATGCCTTGCAGCTGGCCGCGGGCGGCCGCGCCGCCGCAGAGCAGGTGCGCCACGGCGCCGAGCGCGCCGAGATATCCGCCACTTTTGCCCTGCAGGAGCCAGCGGCTGCACTGCGCGGCTTGCTCGACGAACAATCCATTCCCTACGAGGATGAACTGGTCGTGCGCCGTGTCGTCGGCAATGATGGTCGCTCCCGTGCCTACCTGAATGGCCAGGCCGTCGCGATCCAGGTACTTCGCGCTGTCGGTGAACACCTGGTCGATATCCATGGCCAACACGAATTTCAGTCGCTGACTCGCGCGAGCGCACAGCGCGAACTGCTGGATGCATTCGGAAAGCTGGAGTTGCTGGCCGATGGTGTCGCTGCCGCCCATCGCACCTGGCTGGCCTTGTTGAATCGCACGCTCGAACTCGAATCGCGCGCCCGCGATCGCGATGCGCGACTCGACATGATGCGCTACCAGGCGCGCGAACTCGAAGCGCTCGCGTTGCAACCCGGCGAGTACGAGCAGCTGCAGGCTGAGCGGGGCCGGCTAGCGAACCGCGGCAAGCTCGATCAGGCGGCCCAGCTCGCCGCGGCTGCCTTGTACGAGGCCGAGGATGGCAATGCCCACAGCTACGCCAGTCGCGCGCTTGCTGCCCTGCGCGCTGCGGCGCCGAGCGATGCGCGGCTGGCCGAACTGCTGCCCATGGTCGATTCAGCCGCCATCCAGATCAAGGAAGCCGCAGCATTGTTGCGCGGCTACATCGATTCGCTGGAGACCGACGTCGGAGCGCAGGAGCGCATCGAGACCCGACTGTCGGCAATCGAGGAGCTTGCGCGCAAGCATCGCGCCCCGGTTGCGGAGTTGACGGCTCGGCAGGCCCAGATCACTGCCGAACTTGGCGAGCTCGACGATGCCGAGAACAGCCTCGCGAACCTGCGCAAGCAACAGCAAGCGGCCCTCGCGACCTATCAGGCTTTGGCCAAGGAGCTGTCCGCCAAGCGCAGTGCGACGGCACGGATCCTCTCGCGCGACATTACGGCGCGCATGCAGACGCTTGGCATGCCGGGCGGGCGCTTTACGATCGACCTCTCACCGCTCGAGTCCGCCGAACCCGCGGCACATGGCTATGACAATGTCGAGTTCCGCGTCACGGCGAACCCCGGCCAGCCATTGCGTGCGGTCGCGAAAGTCGCATCGGGCGGTGAGTTATCGCGGCTGTCGCTTGCCGTACAGGTCACACGAGCGACCCGCGAGAGCCGCTGCATGGTCTTCGACGAAGTCGATACAGGTGTCGGCGGTGCTGTCGCTGAAATCGTCGGCCAGGAGTTGCGCAGCCTTGCCAATCGTGGCCAGGCACTGTGCGTGACTCACCTCGCCCAGGTGGCCAGCCAGGCGCACCAGCATTTGCGCGTAACCAAACTGACAGACGGTCGCAGCACACGCATTGCGATTCGTAGCCTCACTCCCGAGGAACGCATCGAAGAGCTCGCGCGCATGCTCGGCGGCATCGAAATCACATCGAAGGCCCGTGAGCACGCGCGCGAAATGTTGCAACGTGCCGATGCCGAGGAGCGTCCGGTTGCCAAGTCGCGCTCGCGCGCCAAACCCTCAGCCTGATCCCGTACTGCGGTGGGGGCAATTCTGCCGCCCGCAGCGACCGTACAGAACGAGCGAGTGGTCGGCGATCTCGAAACCCAGACGCTGCGCAGCCTCGACCTGGCGTCGCTCGATCCCGGCATCCATGAACTCTTCGACCCTGCCACAGTCTATGCAAACGATATGATCGTGATGGCTGCCTTCGTTCAGCTCGAATACCGCCATCCCGTTCTCGAATCGACGACGGGTCACGAGTCCCGCGGCCTCGAATTGCGTCAGCACTCGATACACCGTCGCGAGACCGATGTCGTGGTTCGATTCGAGCAGAGTCTTGTAGATGGCCTCGGCCGACAGGTGCCGGGAATCGCTGCCTGCAAGAATGTCGAGTATCTTGACGCGAGGTCCGGTGACCTTCAGTCCAGCTTTGCGCAGGTCGTCAGTCTCCACGGTCCCGCCCCTGCATTGCGCTAAGATAGGACATTATGAAACAGATCATGCGCGCCTGGCCATTATCCCTGACAACCGTGCTGCTTGCCGTCGTCCTTACGAGCAGTGGCTGCGTGTACCGCATGACATTGCAGCAGGGAAATTTCCTCGATCCGAAAGCGGTTTCACAGCTGCAGGTGGGCATGACCAAGGTCCAGGTGCGATACCTGCTAGGCACGCCAATGGTACCGGACGCATTCGACAGCGACCGCTGGGACTACGTTCACTACCTGAAGGTCGGGCGCTGGAAAAAACCGCAGCGACAGCGGCTGACGGTGTACTTCGTGGAAGAGAAAGTCAGTCGCATCGACAACGATGGGGTCGCGAGCGCTGCCGCCGACTCGGTTCCTGCATCGACCAGCGACACACCCGCCGAGCAGCCGTCCAGCCAATAGCCGAACCGGTTCTGACCGCGTTACCGACGCCGCCTGCGGCCGGCCAGCACGCGGCGGCGGCGCTGTTCACGCGGATCAAGCGCCAGCGGTCGCAATAATTCAACCCGATCGCCGTCTGCGGGAACATGATCCGCATCGACCACCTGGCCGAAGATCGCGATCGCCGTGAAGTCCTGCGGCAGACGATCACCACCTGGGGATTGGCGTGCCAGTTCGATAACCTGCGATACATTGGCGGCGGCCGGTACTGACACGGAAACCAGGCAGGCGGCATCGGGTTGCGCCGCAACGACCTGGCAGCATTTGACGGTCACGTATCGGGATCCGCCGCATCCGCGGGCAACTCGCGGGCGCGGTTGACGAACGCATCGAGGAGAGAGCCGACTGTCTGTGCGAACGCTGCTTCGAGTGCAGTGCGTAGCAATGCGTTGCGAAATTCGAATTGAAGCGCGAGCGCCACTTCGCAACCCGCGGCCCCGATTGGCGTGATCGACCAACCACCTCGCAATTGCGTAAACGGGCCGCTGACCAGTTCGATGCCGATACGGCGGTAGCGTTCCAGATCGTTGCGGGTGGTGAATTCAGTATGCAGCGGCCCCCGCTCGACACCAAGGGTAGCGACAACCGTATCGGCGGTACGCGACTCCACGCGTGCCAGGTTGCACCATGGCAGGAACTGCGGGTACGCCTCGATGTCATCGATCAGCTCGAATATCTGCTTCGCGGTCCGTGGCACCAGGCTCTTGCGTCGCACTTCACGCATCGCCGGAATTGTCGAAGATCACGGCTCGCGCTACAAGCTGCGCAGTCACAGTAGAATGTGGGGATGGGAGATTCGCCGCAGTGAAAAAAGACAGCTCCTCGGCTTTGATCGCCGAGAATCGCAAGGCGCGCTTCGATTATTTCATCGAAGATCGCTACGAAGCGGGGCTGGCACTCCTCGGCTGGGAGGTCAAGGCCCTGCGGGCCGGCAGGGCCCAGTTGACCGAAGCCTACGTCTATCTGCGCGGCGGTGAAGCATTTCTGATCGGCGCGCACTTTTCGCCGATGAAGACCACATCGACCCATGTGCCGGCCGATCCGGTACGAACCCGCAAACTCCTGCTGCAGCGCTCCGAACTGCAGCACCTGATTGGTGCCGTGGAGCGTCGCGGCTATACACTCGTGCCACTGGAGCTGTTCTGGAAAAACGGCAAGGCAAAGCTCCGGCTCGGCCTCGCCAAGGGCAAGAAACAGCATGACAAGCGCGCCACCGAAAAAGCGCGAGACTGGGAGCGGGAGAAGGCCCGGGTGCTCAAGAACCGATGACCCAGTCACCATGGAACCCAAGCGCCGCGGCGCGATCTAAGGTAAATTGGGGATACATTTCGGGGGCGACCGGTTTTGACGTGGGTCGCGAAACCTGAGGTGCGTGCCGAGGTGCAGTGGCCCTCGTTAAACACTGCTGCAAACTTTAGTTGCCAACGACGACAACTACGCTCTAGCTGCCTAATACAGCAGCTGACCTCTGACCGGCTGGTGCCTATGACACCGAATCAGGGGACGCGCTCATAGGATCGCGGCGCCTCGTGCGACAGGATGCGTCCGTTAAGAGTCACTGTCCGCTGGCTCGCCGTCTTCCCTGCTCCTCGGGTAGCGGTTGGCGAGACACAAAGAGAGAGCTACGCGCGTAGATCTTCAGATGTAGGGCTTGCGGACGCGGGTTCGATTCCCGCCGCCTCCACCAATTTCTCTGGGCCTGCCCCTTCTGGGCAGGCCCAGAGAAATTAGCGAACTCGCACGAATCACCCGCGTGCGCCACCGCGGTCCTCCAACCTGGCTCGTCGTGAACCGCGCCTCAGCAGCGCAGCTCACCCGACCCCGCGGGCGCGGTTGGTTCGATTCCCGCCGCCTCCACCAATTTCTCTGGGCCTGCCCTTCTGGGCAGGCCCAGAGAAATTAGCGAACTCGCACGAATCACCCGCGTGCGCCACCGCGGTCCTCCAACCCGGCTCGTCGTGAACCGCGCCTCAGCAGCGCAGCTCACCCGACCCCGCGGGCGCGGTTGGTTCGATTCCCGCCGCCTCCACCAATTTCTCTGGGCCTGCCCCTTCTGGGCAGGCCCAGAGAAATTAGCGAACTCGCACGAATCACCCGCGTGCGCCACCGCGGTCCTCCAACCCGGCTCGTCGTGAACCGCGCCTCAGCAGCGCAGCTCACCCGACCCCGCGGGCGCGGTTGGTTCGATTCCCGCCGCCTCCACCAATTTCTCTGGGCCTGCCCCTTCTGGGCAGGCCCAGAGAAATTAGCGAACTCGCACGAATCACCGGCATAGGCGTCCCCCGCCCCTCTGCCCCGGTACATCACGAACCGCGCTCTGGTGTCGGCCAATCGCATTTTGGGCTAACTGGCCGTTTACCGCCGTGGCGCAAGGTCCTGCCCGAAATGGACCTTGTATGTAATGGTTCCTTCGATGGCTGTCCCATTCAGCTGACCAGCGCGGTACTGTCCTGCTAACGCCGCACGCAGAGCAGCCTGATCGAGAGCGACGTGGCCAGATCCCAATACCACCAATGCCTCCACAGCGCATCCGCCTGGGTCAATGCGAACAAGCACCATGACCGTACCCTTCTCGCCGCGCTGACGCGAATTCATTGGGTAAAACTCACCCAGACCCGGCAGCGCGATCAATTTCGGGTGAGTGTCCGCCACCGGTGCGACTGGCGACGGGCATGTCCAATCGCGCACAACTGCCGGGAGTCGAACGCTTGGTCTTTCCGCGGATCCCGCCGCCTTGAACGTGTCGGCTGAGTGCGCTTCCTCGAATACGCGCCAGACCGCGGCGCGCCCAATCGCTTGATCGAAATTTCCTGTCGCAACGAGCCGCTGTATTTCGCTGTCAAAATCCCGTGCTTGCGCGAGTTTCGAGTCGATCTGTCCATAGCCGGCAAGGACCGCAAGGCGTTCGCGCTGCAACCGTTCAATCCAAACGCGCTGCTGCCAATAAACGAAGATATCGATCGCTTGAATTGCCAAACCGCACAATCGTCCTCTAAGAGCCTCCAGGTCCGCCAGATCCTTCGCTTGCGCGGTCTGTTGAGGTCTTGTTGTCGCCAGGTTGCGCACTGTCTCGCGGATTTCGTTTAGCTTCGTATTTGGAAGAACCCATCGCTCTACGTCATTTTTCAGACCCATCGTCAGCTCTGATGGCCAAGTTGTAATAGCCGAGGCCTTTGGTCGCGCATCCTCCAATGAATCGAGCGCATTGTTGATTTTCTTCAAGGTCTCAGCCCGCCGACTTGACCAATGCGCCGCTTTGCGCGGCACTGCACACGTGAGTGCAGGCATTTCAACAACATCGAGACCGTATAGATCCTCGGCGTCTGCACTTGGCTGCCACGCAAGGACTACCAGAACCATTAGGGTCAACGCTACGGACAAACATAGCCTCGACGAAGAGGCAATCTTTTGGTGCATCTTGACTAGTGACCTCGAACCGTGGCGCCAGTTATCGTGGTTGGTCCCACCAGTTCTCGCAGCGATATCTCCAACCAGGCGCGAACAGCCGCAACACTGGAGAACTGATATCTTGCCGCGGTGAATTTGCGCCGACCGACGTGCGCCGACACTCCACCGCATGCGTTTACAACAGCAAAACCGTCTTCATCGGTCAAATCATCGCCGACGAATACCGGGCGACGACCGGCGAAGGGTGGTTCGCGCATGAATTGCGCAATTGCTGAGCCCTTGTTGACGCCCGCGGGTCGCAACTCGCTGACCATCTTGCCATTCACGAGACTGTGATCTGGAGCCAGAGCGCCCGCGAGTCGCTGCATGTATCGACGCAACTCGCACCTTCGTTCCGAGGCACGCCGGTAATGCAAGGCGAGCGAGGCGTCTTTCACTTCCAACAGCAGACGGGTGTCTGCAGTAACGAGCGCGCGCATAGCGCTATATGCCGCCATCGGTAGTGGCAACCTGCGAAGTTGATGCACTCGACCACTCCCGTCACGGCGCCAATTGCCGTGCTCAGCGGCAACGGCAAACCTCGCGGGCGCGAATAGCCGATCAAGCTGATCTCCCGATCGGCCACTCACCAGCGCGAGGGCACCTTCAAGCCTGCCTGTAAGCTGCAACAACAATGATACAAGCGATGGATCGGCCACGACTGCGTCGGGCGTTGCTCGAATCCGCAGGAGTGTGCCGTCCACATCAAGGAACAGGGCTGTACCTGAAAGATCAGTCGCAGGAACCGTACGCCCGCAGGAGCTGGGTTTTTCAGGCATGCTCTGCACTTCGGGAATCGTCGCCTGTCGCCATGGAGCAATGCAATCTGGCCAGCGGAAGCAATAATTCTAGCCCGGGCGGCACCGGGTGATGCGACTACCTACGAGCCCGACGCTCATTACGTCGCCGCAACGAGCCCGTCGTGTCGTAATCGTCTCCAACCGCGTCACCCGGCCGGGATGCACGGCACACGCCGGCGGCCTGACCGTGGCGATCGGCGACTCGCTAACGGCAGAACCCACCACCTGGTTTGGCTGGAGCGGCCGAATCTCGAGGTCTGCGGCTGAACGTGAACCCGAATGCGAAGTTTGCGATCAGTTGCAAATACTGACCACAGACCTCACGGCCCACGAGCACGCAGGGTTCTATGCCGGCTTCTCCAACCAGTGCCTGTGGCCGCTGCTTCATCATCGCCCCGACCTGATGCAGTGCGACAATGAAGCCTTCGCGACCTACGTCAGAGTCAATCAGCGATATGCGAGCACGCTCATGGCGCGTCTGCACCCGGACGATCTACTTTGGGTGCATGACTATCACCTGATGCCGCTGGCGAGGGCCTTGCGGGCTGCCGGTGCCTGCCAACGGCTCGGCTTTTTCCTCCACGTGCCGTTTCCGCCATCGGAAGTCATTGCAAGGTTACCCTGGCACCGACAGTTGTTCAGCGCATTGCTCGAGTACGACGCGGTAGCGTTTCAAACCAGCAGTGACACCGACAATTTCCGCCACTACGCCCAGGCAGTGCTCGGGGCACAACTGGTTGACGGCTGCGATCTGCAGTGCGCGCAACGGCTGGTTCGCTGTCGCACGCTGCCAGCCGGCATCGATGTCGATGACCTCGCCCGACTCGCCCGCGCCGCGGACACAAATGGCGACACCGCAGGCTTGCGAGAATTCTTTGGCCGCGACCCGCTGATCGCTGGCATCGATCGACTCGACTATTCGAAAGGGCTGTTGGAGCGATTTCGCGCTTTTGAGCATTTCCTTGCCAATCGGCAAGCGCGAGAACACCGGGCCGTTTATGTGCAGGTCGCTGCACCATCGCGCGAACCGCAGGCGCACTATGCAAATTTGCGACTCGGCCTTGAGCACGCCGAGGAGGCCATAACACGACGCTTTGCGGAAGCCGACTGGGTGCCATTGCATTGCATCAAAGGGGTTTTGTCCCGCGGCACGCTGGCGGCGCTTTACCGAGTGGCGCGGGTGGGATTTGTAACTCCGATGCGCGACGGCATGAACCTGGTCGCCAAGGAATACATTGCCGCCCAGGATCCGGACGATCCTGGCGTGCTGATTCTGTCCGAGTTCGCTGGGGCCGCCGAGACGCTTCGGGAGGCCATCATCGTCAATCCGCTCGATGTTGAGGTCACGGCGAACGCCATTCAACAGGCGCTGCTGATGCCGCTTGCGGAACGTCAGCGTCGGCACGCGGCACTATGCCGTCGCATTCGAGGGCAGGATGCGCACCGCTGGCGACGCGATTTTCTCGCACTGCTCCGGAATCAGCCGGCAGCACATGTTCCAGGTGACGGCCACCGAATTTTGCGGCAGCCTATGGCATCTCGCGTTCGCAAGAGACAACGCGCTGGTGGGGAGTTGACTTGACCGCGAAAGACCGAATATCCGTGCTTACCGCGATGATGGCCCAATCCGTCATTCCGGTGTTCTACGATCCGGACCCCGAAGTCTGCCGCAATGTCATCCAGGCATGCGCAAATGGCGGCGCCAAATGCGTCGAATTCACGAACCGCGGTGAATTCGCTGCGCACACTTTTCTCGAGGTAGCGCGACACTTCGCCACCACCGACCCATCGGTCATCATGGGTGTGGGCTCCGTGGTCGACGCGCCGACGGCAGCGATCTACATCGCGAACGGTGCCCGCTTCGTGGTCGGGCCGCTACTCAATAGGGACGTCGCGCGGCTGTGTAATCGTCGTGGCATTCCCTACAGTCCGGGCTGCGGTTCAGCGACCGAAATCGGCGATGCGCAGGAGCTGGGCTGCGAAATCGTCAAGCTCTTCCCCGGATCATCGGTCGGAGGCCCGGATTTCGTGCGGTCTATCATGGCGCCGATGCCCTGGTCCCGCATCATGCCAACCGGCGGCGTCGATGCGACGGAGAAATCGCTGCGCGATTGGTTCGGCGCTGGCGTCGTTGCCTGCGGTATCGGCAGCAATTTGATTACCAAAGACCTGCTGCGGTCGCGGGACTACCCGGGTATCGAGCGCCGCGTGCGCGAGACCGTGACCCTTGCTGCGAAAATCAAGAAGGAAATCGCGCGATGACACCAGGTGAGAGCGTGACCGAGTCGTGACGGGGCTGCAGATCAGGCCCGCCGCACAGACCCGCTGGGACTGCGCCGCGCTCGGGGAAGTCATGCTGCGCTTCGACCCCGGATACGGGCGTGTCCGCAATGCACGCAATTTCATGGTCTGGGAGGGCGGCGGCGAATACAACGTCGCGCGTGCCATGCGAAAATGCTGGGGTCAACGTGCCACCGTCGTTACCGCACTGCCGGCCAACGACCTCGGCTGGCTGGTCGAAGACCTCATCATGCAAGGCGGCGTCGACATGAGCCACATGCTGTGGCGAGACTTCGACGGCATTGGCCGCAACACCCGGGTCGGACTGAATTTCACCGAAAAAGGCTTCGGGATACGCCCTGCGCTCGGTTGCTCCGATCGCGGTCACTCGGCTGCATCGCAGATCCGGCCGGGCGAGATCAACTGGCAGCGGCTTTTTGGCGACGAAGGCGTACGCTGGTTTCACACCGGTGGAATTTTCGCGGCGCTCGCGAGCAACACGGCGGAAGCAGTCATCGAAGCGGTCGAAGCTGCAAAGCGTCATGGCACTGTCGTGTCCTACGACCTCAATTACCGGGCATCGCTCTGGAAGAGCCAGGGCGGCATGGACGGCGCGCAGCGAGTCAATCGCGCCATCGCCCGCCATGTGGATGTCATGATCGGCAACGAGGAAGACTTTACCGCCTGCCTCGGATTCGCTGTACCGGGCGCGGATGAACACCTGACGAACATCGAGACTGCCGGTTTCAAGCGCATGATCGAGGCAGCCGTCAAGGCCTACCCCAATTTCAAGGTCGCCGCGACCACGCTACGTAACGCGCGTACGGCGACATTCAATGACTGGTCAGCCATACTCTGGCACGACGGCAAGATCTACGAATCGATCAAACGGGAGAACCTCGAGATCTTTGATCGTGTCGGTGGCGGTGATGGCTTTGCCTCCGGACTCGCCTTTGCGTTCCTCGAAAACAAGGGTCCGCAGGCGGCGGTCGAATACGGCGCCGCGCACGGTGCACTGGCCATGACCACGCCGGGCGATACCTCGATGGTGCGTGCTGCGGAGGTCGAAGCAGTGATGGCTGGCAAAGGTGCTCGGGTGATTCGTTGACCGACTTGCCCGCGCCGATGGTCGCGCCTTGGTGCCCGTCATGCCAATGGCACGGACACCTTCAGTCTATTTTTTCTCGGGCGCGGCCTTCGTCTCGGCTCGCGGCGCGACTTCATAGCCCAGCTGCTGCGCGATGCTGACCAGGTCGGAATTCCCCCACCTCTCGACGACCTTGCCATCGACAAAGCGATAAATATCGATCGCGGTCGTCGAATAGGATTTGCCAGTCGGCGGCTGCCCGAACATGCCCATCTTGTCCGTGGATCTGACCAGGGTCCGGACAACTACGTAATCGCCTGAGCAGATTATCAACTCATCATCGAGCACTCGCTCGGGATTGACTTTTTTCGACAGTGACCAGAACTGGGCGAGTTGCTCACTCGTTACGACTGAACCCGCGCCACCAGCATCGCTGTTATGTGAAACCACTTGACTTGCATAGAATTCCGCGACTCGCGACGCATCGCGCTCCATGAACAGCACCTGCCACATGCGCAGGTACTGGTCACGATTGCCCTCCTGCCCATCGCAGACAATCTTTGCATGATTGGTCATCTCTTCCGATGACGCCACATGCGCGCCGAACAGGAAAACCATGAGGCCCAATGCCAGTGCGCGTTTCAATTCAAATCTCCTTCATTGCCATTCTCCGGCAAGCTCGACCAGTTCATAAGTCTGGTTCAATCCATCAGAAGTCAATCGCACCGGTACACAGTCGTCCCCCGCCGCCCAGATGTCAAAATCATCGACGCCCGGCACTTCTACGCGGACATGTCGCGCCGTGAACTCGCCCGCCGGGACGGAAATCTCCTCATCGCCCAGGTCATGGACCCGCGCGGAACCAGGTGCGACCGGCACGAGCAATGGACCTGACCCACCATTGGCCAACAATGAACTCGCGAAATTCACGAACTGAAAGCTGTTCGGGCCGCCTGCGTGACGGCGCAACCGGCCGACGGTCCATGAGTCACCGTGCAAGGCGTGGGTACCGAAGCAATCAACCGGCGCGGCGAGATCGAAAATTTGTGAAAACCGCCCTTCGCGACTGGTATATCCCTCGCAAACGGCGTGGCCGGCGGAAAACCAAAACCAGCTCGAGCCGACGAACCGGTCGGCGATAAAGAGTCGCACGAATGCGTCCTGCGGCCGCCATTCGCGATCAATGGACAAGGTCACGTCGCGCGACAGCCTGTCGTTATCCATCTCGCACTGTACGCGAAGCGTCCGGGAACGGTCGGCATGCACCGTGAGCGAAAAATACTCGCGGCCCATCTCGCCAATGCCGTTTGTCATGAAAAGGATCTTGCCGCGGTAAGTGCGCTGTGCCGACATTGGCCAGGTATCCAGACGGGTCGGTCGCCCGTCGTCAGGGTTCGTCGAGAAAGATCTTGCCGGGATTGAGAATCCCGTTCGGATCCCAGGCCCGCTTGACGGCTTGCATCAGACCCACGACCTCAGGCCCTGCCTCCTTCACCAGCTTTTCTCGTTTGCCGAACCCGATTCCATGCTCACCCGTGCAGGTGCCGCCTACCGACAGCGCGCGGTCGATCAGTGCATCATAGACTGCCGAAGCGCGCTCGAACTCCTGGGGCGATGACGGGTCGACCAGGAAAACGACATGAAAGTTGCCATCGCCAACGTGTCCCACCATGGGCGCGAGCAGCCGTGCCGAGTCGATCGCCGAGCGCGCGGCGATCACGCTCTCGGTCAGCTCACTGAGAGGCACGCAAACATCCGCAACCACGGCACGGCAGCCTGGTCGCAGCGCGAGGGCTGCGAAATAAGCGTTGTGACGCACTTTCCACAGCCGGTCGCGTTCGGCGTCGTTCTCTGCCTCACCAACCACCTGTCCGTCAAATTGTCCAACCAGCGCGCGTGCCAGCTGCAGCTGCTCGGCCACCGCTGTTGCCTGACCCTGGAACTCGATCAGCAGCAGCGGTTGTTCGGGCAGCCGCTCACTGGCGTAGGCATTGCAGGCGCGTACCTGCACTTCGTCCAGGAATTCGATTCGCGTGATGCTGGTTCCGGACTGGCTGAGCGCCACCACGGTGTCCACGGCATCGCGCATGCTCGCGAACGAACAACGCAGGGTACCTGCCGCATCAGGCCGCGGATGCAGCCGCAGCGTGATTTCGGTAACCACGCCGAGCGTTCCCTCGGCGCCAACGAACAGGCGCACGAGGTCGTAACCCGCGGCAGATTTTCGGGCACGCGTACCGCATCGCACGACCCGGCCGTCGGCAAGTACCGCCTGCAGCGCAAGAACCTGCTGGCTCATCGCGCCGTAGCGCACCGTGGTCGTCCCCGATGCTCGCGTCGAGAGCATGCCGCCAACGCTTGCGTCTGCACCGGGATCGACAGGGAAATGCAGACCAGTGTCGCGCAGATAGGCATTCAGCTGCTTGCGGGTGATGCCCGGTTGCACGACACAATCAGCGTCCATGTCATGCACTGCCAGAACCTGATTCATTCGTGACAGGTCCAAGCAAATGCCGCCATAGGGGGCGCTGACATGACCTTCCAGCGACGTGCCCGCACCAAAGGGGATCAACGGCACGTCATGGCCGGCACAGAGCGTGACGATCGCGCTGACCTCATCGGTCGACTCGGGCCAGACAACGGCATCGGGCGGCGAACCTGCGTCGAACGCCTCGCCCTTGCCGTGCTGCTCGCGAACGCTCTGCACCGTACTGAGCCGCTCGCCATAGCGCGAACGCAGCTCGGCGACGACCGAGCCTGCACGCGCCCGTCCGTTCGTGGAGAGGAATCTTTCCGCCAGGCTCAACGACATGCAGTCTGCACAGCCGTGCCGGCGCTCAATAACGCGTCAGCGCCTGGTAGAGGTCGGGCCGCCGATCGCGAAACACGAACCAGCCGCGCCGCAATTCTGTTACGGCGTCGAGGTCAAAACTTGCCGTTATCACGGCCTCGTGCGCATCGTCCGCCTCGGCCACCTTGGCACCGGTTGGGTCGGCAATGAATGACGAACCGTAGAAGCGGATAAACAGGTTTTCCGGATCCTGGAGCGAGCGCTCGGTGCCGACTCGGTTCGAGACCACCATGGGCATGAGATTCGCCGCTGCGTGCCCTTGTTGTGTACGTTGCCAATGGTCCCGCGAGTCGATCGGCGCGGCCGGCGGCGGCTCCGAGCCTATCGCGGTCGGATAGCAAAGGAGCTCCGCCCCCATCAGCGCCATTGCACGAGCACATTCGGGGAACCACTGGTCCCAGCAGATGCCCACGCCGATTCGGCCCACTGCCGTGTCCCATACCCGGAATCCGGTATCGCCCGGACAGAAATAATGTTTCTCCTGGTAGCCGGGGCCGTTCGGAATATGTGCCTTGCGGTAGACGCCGAGGTTGCGACCATCGGCATCGAGTATCGCGACCGAGTTGAAACAGGCCTGCCCCGCTCGCTCGAAGAAACTGATTGGCAGCACCACGCCCAACTCCCGGGCCACCGATGCGAAGCGCTTCACGGCCGGATTGTCCTCTACGGCAGTGGCCAGGCGGAAGTGGCGCACGTCCTGCTCAATGCAGAAATACGGCGCCTCAAAGAGTTCCTGAAGCAGCACCAGCCGCGCACCCTGCCCCGCGGCACGACGCACGAGCGTCTCGGCTTTGTCGAGATTCGCAGCCGCATCCCAGCTGCAGGCAAATTGTGTTGCCGCCACCTTGAGCGAGCGCGACTTGTTGGCGAAATGAGCCGGTTCCATGAAGTGCAAGAATACCCCAATCCGGGGCCAGCACCTCAGCAGGAGCGGCGCCGAGCTCAGTGCAACCGTTGCTGCGACTGGTCTGTCAGTTGCGGAAACAGTGCCCTGTCGAGCGCTGCGACGTAGGTCGGGACATCAGCTGAACCGGGCACCAGGACGTGGTGGTTCAGCAACAGGTTGGGCGTCGCGGTGACACCCAACGATCGCAACCTCGCTTCGTCGGCACGCACTGAATCGAGTCCTTCTTCGCTGTCGGTGAAGCGCCGCAACGACTCTTCGCCGAGACCCGCGTCCCGCCCGATTTGCACAAGGCTCCCGGCCTCGGTCAGATCCTCGCCGAGTTCGAAATAGCCGCGGAAAAGCCTGTCGGCGAGCGCGCCCTGCAGGCCCTCGGCGGCCGCGAGGTGCACCAGCCGGTGCGCTTCACCGGTATCGGCCACATTGCGTATGGAATCGAAGCGAAATCCAATGCCGAATTCCCTTCCGGCCTCCCGCAGCCCCTGCTCCGCCATGCCGGCACTGACGCCAGGCGGCAGCCTGGTCGCAAGATGGCTCGCCCAGTCCTGCGGCGGCGCGGCATCACCCGCATGCATCCGCAATCCATGCCACCTGAACACCGGCGGTGTCTGACTGGAGAAGTTGCGCAGCGCAACGCCGAGTCGGCGCACGCCGATGAACGACCATGGACAAATGAAATCGGCAACCAGGTCGATGACCAGGTTTGGCCCCGCGGGCTGGATCAGTTGATTTGTGTTCGCCATGACGCCTTTATCGGGGCGATGCAGCGGTGTTTCAAGAGCGGCCCAGAGAGCCACGGGCGCAGCTAACGTGCCGGCCCGCGGTCGGAAACTCCGCTTTGCACGAGCTCGGTGATGCGCAGCGCCGCCTCAAGCGCGCGCAAGCCATCGGCGCCGCCAACCAAGGGCGCCGTACCGGTCGCGATGCAGCGCAGAAACGAGTCGATTTCCGCAGCCAAGGCGTCACCGGCCGGAAAGCTCTGCTCTTCGATGGCGACCGGCAACTCGTCTGCGGTGGGCGCCCCATCGCGGCGGCGGATGAGCGTCAGGATCCGCTGCTGCAGATCCAGCGACAGATAGGCTGCGTCCTCGAACATACGCAGCTTACGCTCGGTCTTCAGGCTTACTCGACTCGCCGTGATGTTGGCAACACAACCGTTGGCGAATCGCAGGCGTGCATTGGCGATATCGATCTGCGGCGAGAAAACTGCGGTGCCGATCGCCTCGAGGGCAACGATATCGCTACGCACCAGCGACAGCACGATATCAAGATCATGGATCATCAGGTCGAGAACGACATTGACATCGGTGCCGCGCTCGCGAAACGGCGCGAGCCGCTGACTTTCGATGAAACGCGGTTGGCTCACATGGGGATCTACGGCAAGTATTGCCGGATTGAAGCGCTCCAGATGCCCGACTTGAAGCACCACGCGCTGTTGCTCCGCCAGCCCGATCAGCTCGCGCGCATCGGCTGCGCTCACGGTAATGGGCTTCTCGACAAGCACGTGCGTGCCAGCGAGCAGGAACTCGCGCGCAATGTTGAAGTGGGCAGGTGTCGGCGTCGCCACGCTCACGGCCTCGACCCTGCCGAGCAGACTGCCGATGTCGGCCAACGCCTCGCAGCCCAATTCGCGAGCGACTGCCTGTCGACGCTCCGCGGAGGGATCGACGACCGCGACCAGTTCCACATCGCCATGCGCCGCATATTTCTGGGCATGGAATCTGCCCAGATAGCCTGCACCAATGACGGCAGCGCGGATTTTCTTCATGGGTAACGCTAAGATGTCGCTTGGTGAGTTCGGACCGGGGATCGCCGTTGAGAAAGCTGATCGAATACTACAGGACCGGCAGCCTGTTGCGGCGCGAAGGTCTGCTGCTGGCCGGCGCGCTGCTCGTGGGAGTCACGCTGGTGCCAGCGGCTGTATACGCAGTCGGAAACGCAGCACTTGGGCGCTACGCACACGGCGGCGTCTGGTCGTTCGCGGGCGACTACTTCGCCGGCCTGTTCCGATTGCAGGAAGCAAACTGGCTCGCGGTGCTCGGACCTTGGGTCATGCTGCTCATCGCGCGCGGCCTGGTCGTGGCATTCAGGCGCCTGCCGCGACAGGCGAGCCTCAACGAGTAGCGCAAGTCGGATTATGTCGCGCAAACTGCCGTTGAAGTGCGACCTGCATCGCATAACGCCGGCGTCGCTGTCGGCGATTGGGGACAGTGGGCAATAATTGCCCTGCCGTCACGCCAGACTACAAGAATCCGGCGGCGGCAGGGGAAGCCGAGGATGAAAAACGAATTGCGGCCGGAGCGGAACCGGCCAACACAGCCAGAGAATGCCGAGCAGCGCGTACGTGAGACGCGATCGCGGGTCAGCGCGCTTCTGATGGACAAGCTCAGCGAGAACGAGGCTGGACGCGGCTTCGATCCCTACGACACCGAGACATCACGCAGCCGCCTCAAGGGCTGGGCGTCGCATCAGTATCGGCGCTAGTCTTCAGCCCGGCTGCGGTCGCGAATCGCACGAAATTCGTTGCCGGCGCGCCAGTTGGGATATTGGCCGTCGTTGGCGATCTCTCGACCAATGGACAGCAACAGGTTCAGATCCTCGGTTGAACCATCGAGCCGCACGTCAGGGCTGTAGTTGTCGCAGGTCTGGTGATAGCAGGTTGCAGTGAATTTCTCCAATTGCTCGCGGCCCCAGTCCCTGCCGTGCTCGCGGTCATCGATTCCCAGCTTGATGTACAAGGCCGGCACGCCTTTCTTCGCCATGTTGAAGTGATCGGACCGATAGTAAAAACCCTTTTCCGGCGTCGGTTCAGGCTCGACAATTCGATCCTGGCGGACGGCGGCGCGCTTGAGGTAATCGTCGAGCTCCGAAGCGCCATACCCGACAACGGTGACATCGCGCGTGCGACCGCCGAAGTGCATCGCATCCATATTGAATACCGCCACGGTGTCGCGCAAAGGCACGAGCGGGTTGGCTGCGTAGTAGGCCGAGCCGAGCAGTCCCGACTCTTCGGCCGTGACGGAAACAAACATTATTGAACGTTCCTGCGCTCCGGCGGCAGCCAGAGCCTCTGCTATTGCGAGCAATCCGGCAGTCCCCGTTGCATTGTCGATTGCGCCGTTGAATATCGTGTCAGGCTGCCCACCGAGCATGCGGCCAAGGTGGTCCCAGTGCGCCATGTACATGATGTACTCGTTCGGACGTGAGCGCCCGGGCAGGATGGCTGCAACATTGTGTGAATTTGCACGACGGATCGCATTACGCAACTGCGCGCTCGCGGTGAGGCCCGCCAACGGCGTCGGCCGGAAACCCTTCGTCCGGGCCGCAAGCATCGCCTGATCGAGATCGAGACCAGCCTCGGCGAACAGGGCCGACGCGATTGGCTTCTGGATCCAACCTTCCACCGCTACCCGCCCGGCATTACCGTCGGCTGATTGCATATCGAGCTGCGGTCCGGTCCAACTTGTCACGACCGTCTGCCATGGATACGCCGCTGGCTCGGTATCGTGGATGATGATGGCCGCAGCAGCGCCCTGGCGTGCCGCTTCCTCGTACTTGTAGACCCAGCGGCCGTAGTAGGTCATGGCTCGGCCGTTGAACAACTTCGGATCCGAGGTCGCAAAACCGGGATCATTGATCAATATGACGGCTGTCTTGCCGCGCATGTCGATGCCCTGGTAGTCGTTCCAGCCATACTCTGGTGCGACGATGCCGTAACCGACGAACACCAGCGGGCTGTCCGCAATGCCGCTTTGCTGGACGACACGCTTGGTCCAGATCACCATGTCATCGCCGTAGCGCAGCGCCTTCCTGCCCGACTTGCCGCCATCGAACTCGAGGCTCGCGTCCGAGGCGGCGGTCAACTCGACGAGCGGCACATCCTGAAGATAGCTCGTACCATTGGCCGGCTTCAGACCCAGGTGCTCGAAATTCTCGCTGAGGTAGGCAATGGTCCGCTCCTCGCCGCGAGTCGTCGGTTTGCGGCCTTCGAATTCATCGCTGGCGAGTTGCGCGAGATGCGCTCTGAAGCTGTCCTCGGTGACCACAGGGGCCGCCGCGGGCTGTTGCGCGACCGTGCCGCAGCCTGCGGCCAACAGAGTCATTGCAAGAATTGGTGCGAAACAGATGCGCATTTTGAACCTCGTCAGTCTTGCAGAATCGAGCCGAGCGGTCGGTCAGCCGCCGTACCGTTGCGGCCAGAAGAACCATACCGCGACCAGGATCATCGCCACCAGAGCCAGATGCGCGAGCCAACGGCGCGGGTTCAGCCTGAGTTCAACTCGGAAGCTCACAATGGCAAAGATCGCAAGCGTCGCGACCACTGCAAACGAGCGCAGTAATGTCACCGATTCGGCCGCAAGGCGGGCCTTGTACTCGGGCAGCAGCAGGAACACGATCCAGGTCAGCAGGAGCGCGCTGGCGATGGAAACTGTCGAGCCCATCACGATTCCGAGCAATACTGCCAATGGACGCAATTTGCCAACCGCCTCTGATCGCGAACCGCTTGCCCGCAGGCCCCTGGAGAACTAGCCTTGGACTCTTGCAGTCTAACTGAAAACCGGACCACTATTGTAGGCGCAATGCACGCACTGTCTCGCCGCACCGCGGCCACCCTCTTCGCCCTTCTACTCGTCCTGAGCCTGCTCGCGCTCGCGCGCTCGAGCGCCGTTCCCGCGGGAACCGGGCTGCTACCTGCCGACGCCATCGCGCCCACGGTCGAGCAAAAAGCCGTCGCACGTCAGATTGGCGCCATACTCGAGCGGCAGCATTATCGGCAGGCGCGCATCGACGACAGCATGTCGGTGCAGATTTTCAAACGCTACCTGGAATCGCTCGATAGCCAGCACGCCTATCTGCTGGCCGACGACATCGCCGAGTTCTCGCGCTACCAGACGCAATTCGACGACATGATACGCACGGGCCAGATCGAACCTGCGTTCCTCATGTTCAATCGCTTCCAGCAGCGCAACCGGGAACGCCTGGCGAAGGCCATCAAGCTCCTTGCGCAGGAGCCCGATTGGCAGGTGGACGAATACTACGAATTCGACCGCAAAGACGTGCCGTGGGCACAGAGCGGTGCCGAGCTCGACGAACTGTGGCGCAAGCGTGTCAAGAGCGACGGCCTGTCACTGCTTCTGGCCGGCAAGACCTGGGCTGAAGCAAGCAAGACCTTGACTGATCGGTATTCGCGCACATTGAAGCGCGTGGACCAGATTTCGGCGGACGATGTGTTCGAGAATTTCATGAACGCGTATGCCCGCACCTACGATCCGCACTCGAGCTATTTCTCGCCGCGGCAGAGCGAGGAGTATCGGATCGCTATGGCGCTCAATTACGACGGCATCGGCGCATCATTGCAGTTGACCGACGACTATGTAACGGTCATCAACATCATCGAAGGCGGGCCTGCGGCAACGGCGGGTACGCTCGGAGTCAACGATCGCATCACAGGGGTCGCGCAGGGAGCCGACGGCCCCATCCAGGATGTCATTGGCTGGCGGCTCGACGACGTCGTGCAACTGATCCGCGGCAAACGCGACACCATCGTCAGACTACAGCTGTTGCCAGCCGGAGCAGCGCCCGGCAGCAACGAGAAGGTCATCAGTCTCACGCGCAACAAGATTACGCTCGAGGCGCAGGCTGCGCAGAAGCGCGTCGAGACCCTGCATCGCGATGGCACGGACTACCGCATCGGCGTCATCACCGTGCCTGCGTTCTACCAGGACGTCGCAGCCATGCAGGCGGGCGATCCCGATTACCGCAGCACCACGCGCGACGTCAGACGCCTTCTTCGCGAGTTGCGTAAGGAGAAGATGGATGGCCTTATTCTGGATTTGCGCGGGAACGGCGGCGGCTTGTTGCCGGAGGCCCAATCGCTGACGGGATTGTTCATAGACCGCGGCCCCGTGGTGCAGGTGCAATTTTCCAATGGTGAGCGTGAGGTCCTCGATGACCCGGAATCCGGCGTCGCCTATTCAGGCCCGCTCGCCGTTCTGGTCGATCGCTTCAGCGCCTCCGCGTCGGAAATCTTCGCCGGCGCAATCCAGGACTATCGGCGCGGCGTCGTAATGGGCCAGACGACCTTTGGCAAAGGCACTGTCCAGAATCTCGTCACGCTGGGCCGCGGCGGACAATCCGCGGCCAGCGGCCAGTTGACCGTTACGGTGGGCAAGTTCTACCGCGTATCGGGAGAGAGCACCCAGCATCGAGGCGTCGAACCGGACATTGCCCTCAGTTCACCCATCGACATGCAGGACTTCGGAGAGAGCGCCCTGGACGCCGCCCTGCCCTGGGACCGCATTTCGCCGGTTTCCTACCAGCGCGCGACCGGCGTCAACCGGGAGCTGCCGGAGCTTGCCCATATGGAAGACAAACGGGCGGCCAACGACCCCGACTACCGCTGGTTGCAGGAAGACATTGCGGCGAACCGCGAGCTTCGCAAACAACAGCGTGTTTCCTTGAACCTGGCCCAGCGTCGCAACGAACGCGACGCCGAAGACGCTGCGCGCCTGTCACGCGAAAATGCGCGTCGCGAGAGCAAGGGCGAGCCAGCGCTCAAGGCAGTCAGCGATATCGAATTCGACAAGCTCCCTGACGCTGTGCTCGACCAGGCAGCCCAGGTCATGGCCGACATGGTTCGCGACAACCCGACCCGGCCCGGAACGACCCGCACCGCGCAATCTGAGCAGAACTAGTGTTTTAGTTGACTAAAACACTAGAGCCCTTTACACTCGCCCCCATCGGCTGATCCCCCCGTCCCGGCGTGACGGCGGAGACGGCCCGAAATGCTCTGGGAGAGGCGCAAATGGGCTCGAATACCGCAGCGGCACTGGCAATTATCGTCCTTGGGTCGCTCATCGCGGCAGGCTGCTCGGACAGCAGCGCCGTTCCCGCAGCAACCTCCGCGGCTGATAAATCGGCCGAGGCCGCCGATGCCATCCCCGTCGAGGTTTCGCAGCCTTTTGTCGGCGACTTCATCGCCCACCACGCCGGCACCGGCACACTGATCGCGGAAGCCGACGCTATCGTGCCGGCCCGGGTCGGTGGCGAGGTGCGGCGCCTGCTTGTCGAGGAAGGTGACAAGGTGCGCAAGGGCCAGTTGCTGGCGACCATCGATGAGCGCCAACTCACGCTCGAATTGCAGCAGATCGACGCCCAGCTCGCGAAGGCGCGCGCTGACTACCGGCGGCAACTCGAGCTGCACGACAAGGGACTGATCGCCGCGGGCGCCTTCGAGAATCAACGCTTCGACCTGTCCGATCTCAAGGCCCGACACGACCTCGCGACCCTCAATCTGTCCTTCACCAACATACGCGCGCCTTTTGACGGCATCGTCGCAGAACGTCATGTGCGGGTCGGTGAGAATCTCGCTGCGGGGGCTCCTGCTTTTCGCATCACGAATCCAAATCCACTGCGCACCGAGGTGTACATTCCAGAACGCGAGTTAGCGCGCCTTGCGGTCGGACAGCGTGCGTTGATCGAAGTCGATGCACTCGCGAGTCAACAGTTCGCGGGCGCCGTCACGCTGGTCGCGCCCACGGTGGATCCGAAAACAGCGACGTTCAAGGTCACCATCGAGGTCGACAGCCACGACGGCGCCTTGAAGCCCGGCATGTTCGCCCGCGTTGCGATCGAGCTGGCGCGCCGCGCGGGGTCACTGCAGATTCCGCGCAATGCGCTGCTCGAAAACACCGACACGCCGCAGGTGTTCGTGGTCGACGATGGTCATGCCAGGCTGCGCACGATCAAGACCGGCATGAACGATTCGCGTTTCGTCGAAGTTCTCGACGGTCTGGATCGCGACAGCAAGGTCGTTGTGGTTGGCCAGACGGCGCTCAAGGATGGCAGCGCTATACGTGTCGTCAGCCTTGACGATCCGGCCAAGGGCTGAGGATCCCACCTCATGAGCCTGATTGAAATCGCGGTCCGGCGCCGCGTCACGGTCATCATGTTCACAGCGGCGCTGCTGCTGTTTGGCCTGGTATCGCTCGCGCGCCTGCCGGTGAACCTGCTGCCCGATCTCAGTTACCCCACGGTGACGGTGCGCACGGAGCTCGCCGGCGCAGCGCCAGTCGAAATCGAAAATCTCCTGACGCGACCCATCGAGGAAGCGACGGGCGTAGTGCGCAACCTGCGCAGCATTCGCTCGGTATCGCGGGCCGGGCAGTCCGACGTGATATTGCAGTTTGCCTGGGGCACCGACATGGATTTCACGGGCATCGAAGTCCGTGAACGCATCGACCTGCTGCAGCTACCGCAGGACGCCACTCGCCCGGTTCTGCTGCGCTTCGACCCGGCATCGGAACCGATCATGCGCATGGCATTGATCGATGCCTCGCCGGACACGTCGGTCGAACGCCTGAAGTCATTGCGCCGTTTCGCCGACGACCGCCTGAAGCCGGCATTCGAATCGATCATCGGCGCTGCGGCCGTCAAGGTGAGCGGCGGCTATGAGGACGAGATACAGGTGCGGGTGGACCAGCAGCGCCTGGCTCAGCTCAACCTGGATATCGGCACAATCGCCGCCCGACTCGGCGCAGAGAACGTCAATCTCTCCGGCGGCCGTCTCGAGCAAGGCAGCGAGCGCTTCCTCGTCCGTACTGTCAACGAATTCGAATCTGTCGAAGCGATGGCGAATGCGGTCATCGCCACGGTCGAGGATCGCCCGGTCTATCTCAAGGACATCGCCGCCGTGACCCGGGCGTATCGCGACCGCACAGCCATCACCCGGTTCGACGGACGCGAGTGCATAGAACTTGCGCTCTACAAGGAAGGCGATGCCAATACGGTCGCGCTGGCCCGCGACGTGCGCGAGCGCCTGGAGAGCCTGTCGGCGGGTCTGCCACGCGACAGCAGCATCCGCGTTGTCAATGACCAGTCGACCTTCATTCGCAGCGCTGTAAGCGAAGTTGGCGATGCGGCTCTCATAGGCGGCGTACTTGCGGTACTGGTGCTGTTTCTTTTCCTGCGCCAGGCCCAGGCAACATTCGTCGCCGCCGTGGTCATCCCCGTGACCGTCGTTGGAATCTTCGTGCTGATGTACGGTTTCAACATCAGCCTAAACGTCATGTCGCTCGGCGGTATCGCATTGTCGGTAGGCATGTTGATCGACAATTCCGTGGTGATTCTCGAGGCCATTACCCGATATCGCGAAGCCGGTAAGCCCGCGCATACCGCGGCGCTGGAAGGAACCCGCGAAGTGGCCATGGCCGTCACGGCCTCGACCCTGACGACCATCGCGGTTTTTCTGCCGCTGGTCTTCGTCACTGGGATCGCCGGTCAGCTCTTTCGTGACCAGGCATTGACGATCGTCTTTGCGCAAGTGCTGTCGCTTATCATCAGCCTCACCGTGGTGCCGATGCTCGCCAGCTTGCGCGCGTCGCCTCTCGCGGCATCGGAATTACCGCGCGACTATGCATCGGGCCTGCGCGAGAGCGCGAAGCAGGTCGCGATTGCCTCCGTCTCGGTGATACACGCGTTCCGGCTCTCGGCACTGCTCGGTCAATGGCCGAGCGGGCTCGCAGCCCGCATCCGTTACACCCTGTCACTGCCCCTGCGGGCGCTTGCGCTGCTGCTGTTGCGACTCGGCGCAGCAACGGCGCAACTGCTGGGGGCCGTGCTTGGATTACTGCTCTCTCCCGCCCTTCTGCTTACCGCAAGGTCGTTCGGGCGTCTGCAAACTGTCTATCCATCGGTGCTCCGAAAAGCCATGCAGCATCGCGCGGCCGTGATCGCGCTCTCCTCCGTTGCATTGCTCGCGACGTTTGCCATTGCGACCCAGCTGGGAACGGAATTGATCCCCCAGCTGCAGCAGGGCGAATTCACGGCGAAGTTGCGCTTGGGCGCAGGCACACCGCTCGAGCGCACCGATCGGGTCGCACGTGCCTTGCAACAGGCAACAACGGCATTGCCCGGCGTCGAGCGCACCTACGCCGTCGCGGGCTCCGGCAACCGGCTCGACGCGACCCCGGTGGACTCGGGCGAAAATACGGCGGAGCTCAACATCAAACTCCTCTCGCCCGCCAAGGAAGATGCCGAAATGCAGGTACAGGCGGCCGTCGGCCGCGAACTCGATGCCGTGCCGGGCGTGAGTTACGAATTTGCGAGGCCTGCGCTGCTGTCATTGGCGACACCACTTGAAGTCATATTCTCGGGCTACGACCTGCCTCAGCTCGACGCCGCGGCTCAGCGCGTCGAAGAACAACTGCGCTCGCGGAGTGAATTCGCGGAGGTTCGCAGCACCGTCGAGCAAGGACATCCCGAAATCCAGATCAGCTTCGATCAGGAGCGCGCCGCACATCTGTCACTTCCGGTTCGCAGCCTCGCTGACAGTACGGTCAACAGCGTTCGCGGGACGCTCGCGACCCGTTACCGCCTGCGGGACAAGCAGATCGACGTCCTCGTCAAAGCGCTCGACACACGCGATTCATCCATAGACGATATCCGTGCAATCGTCGTCAATCCGGGCGCCGAACGACCCGTGACACTCGATGCGGTGGCCGACGTGCGCCTGGCGCTCGGCCCCGCCGAAATCCGGCGCGCCGAACAGGAGCGCGTCGCGATCGTCTCCGCCACCGCAAGCGACGGCGATCTCGGTCACGCCGTCAACGTGGCACGGCAAATTCTCTCGGCCGCGCCACTCGCGCCTGGCGTCAGCGTCTCGGTACGCGGGCAGAGCGAAGAGATGCGTGACAGTTTCGCCTCCCTCGCACTTGCCTTCGGACTGGCAGTATTCCTCGTCTATCTCGTGATGGCCTCGCAATTCGAGTCCTTGACACATCCATTGGTGGTGTTATTGACCGTGCCGATGGGCTTGATCGGCGCGTTCTGGGCGCTGGCAATCACGGCGACGACCATCAACGCCGTGGCGCTCATTGGACTCATCCTGCTTGCCGGCATCGTGGTGAACAACGCGATCGTACTGGTCGATGCGATCAACCAGGCGAGGCGCGCGGGACAACAGTTGCATGACGCAATCCTCTTTGCGGCCCGGCAGCGCCTGCGGCCCATTGTCATTACCAGCATCAGCACGATACTCGGGCTCGTCCCCATGGCCATCGGCCTGGGTGAAGGCGCCGAAGTGCGCAGACCCATGGCCATTACCGTGATTGGCGGCATGCTGATAGCGACGGCGATGACGCTCATCGTGATTCCTGTGCTCTACTCACTCCTGGGCGCACGAGAGAAAAGCCGTGAGCCGGCGGGCGAAGCGGTGACAGAATCATGAGACATACGGAGTTTGCCCTGCGCCGTCCGATCACCGTGTTGATGCTGTTCGCGGCACTCGCGACCTTCGGCGCGGTGGCAGGCCGTCTGCTGCCGCTCGAGCAGTTTCCGGACGTGACCTTTCCCTTCATGGGGGTCGTGATTCCCTACGATGGATCGACCCCGAGCGAGGTCGAGGAGCAAATCACCCGGCCGGTCGAGGAGGCCCTTGCCACCCTGCCCGGCATACAGGAAATCCGCTCGACATCAAACGCCGATCGCGCCCAGTTCGAGATTCAGTTCGACTGGGGCGTCAATGCAAAGGCCGCGGGATACGAAGTACGCAACAAACTCGATTCGATCCGCCACTTGTTGCCCGATACAGCGAACCGCATGCAGATGTTCACCGCCTCATCGTCCGATCAGTCGATCCTGACGGTGCGTCTGTCCGCTGCCCAGGACCTGTCAACGCAATACGAGCTACTCGATCGCTACCTCAAGAAACCGATCGAGCGGCTCGATGGCGTTGCCCGGGTCGAACTTGCGGGTGTCGAGCCGCGGGAGCTGCGCATCCTGCTCGATGCCGGCAGTGTCGCCGCCTATGGCGTTGACCTTCGCCAATTGACCCGCCTTCTGCAGCAGAGCAATTTCTCGGTCAGTGCCGGCCGCATATCCAACGGCAGCGCGCAACTCGCGGTCAGGCCGCTTGGGGAGTTCCACTCCATCAACGATGTTCGCCAGCTGCTGGTACGCGACAACCTGCGCCTCGAGCAGATCGCGAAAATCGAACTCATCTCTCCGGAGCTGCAGACGCGCCGAAATCTCGATGGCCGGCCAGCTGTTGGCCTCGATGTCTTCAAATCGACCGACGCCAACATCGTCGATGTCGTGGACAAGGCGCTCGCCGTCGTCGAGTCCGCGCGCCAACTGCCGCAGATGCAGGGCATCAACATATTCGTAATCGACAATCAGGCGCAGTCCATCCGCAGTTCTCTCGCCGATGTTCGCAATGCCGGCCTGATCGGCGGCCTGTTCGCAATCCTGGTGCTCTACCTTTTTCTGCGCCACTGGACGACCACCGCCTACGTGAGTCTCGCCGTGCCGCTATCACTGCTGATCACCCTCGCAACCATGTACTTCTTTGGCTTGACGCTCAATGTCATGTCGATGATGGGCATGATGCTCGCGATCGGAATGCTGGTAGACAACGCAGTGGTCGTCACGGAAAGTGTCTTCCGGGAGAGGCAGAATCAACCCGACGATCCATTTGCCGCGACCATGCGGGGTGTGCGCCAGGTAGGCATACCGACGCTCGCCGGTACGGCGACTTCCATCGTCGTCTTTCTGCCCATCGTATTCGGCGATCGCAACCAGATCACGATATTCCTCACCCACGTGGCCATTCCGATCGTGGTCGCCATGATCGCCTCGCTGGTCATCGCACAGACCCTTATTCCGATGCTGACGCTGCGTTTTGGTGGCAGCCCGGTGCGCTCGCGCAGTGCCAGCATCGATCGCCTGCGCGATCGCTATGCAACCCTGCTTCGCACGGTATTGACGCACCCAAGACGCACCGCCGCCGCCGTCATTGCGATGATAGTGGCAACGGCCGCACTCCTCGTTGCCTCGCAACAGTGGCCGGAGAAACTGCTCAAGATCGACATGTTCCCGCAAGATGCCGGCCGCCAGCTCGTGCTCGAATACCATATCGACGGCACCTATCCAATAGAACGGGTACGTGGCGCGGTACTGACGGTCGAAGATTATCTAAGGAAAAACCGCCAGGATTTCGACATCAAGAGCGTCTACACGCTTTACCAGGACGATCAGGCACACTCGGTCATCATCCTGAACGATAAGGATGTCGCACGACTTACTGCAACCGTCGCCATGGATCGCATACTCGCCAAGCTTCCGGAGGTCGTCATTGGGCGTCCGAGCTTCAAGTTCGACCAAAATGGCGGCGGAACCGGATTCTCGCTGCAGTTGTCCGGCGACTCAACCGACGAACTGGCGCCGCTCGCCGACGATGTGGCTCGCGTATTGCGCAGCGTCAAGGGCCTTGCGACCGTTCGCTCCGAGGCACTCGATGGCGACCAGGTCGTGATGGTTCGCGTTCGCCGCGACAGGGCTGCGGCACTCAATGTCACGGCACAGCAGGTTGCCCAGACCGTTGCCGTCGCGATGCGCGGCGATCGGCTACGCGAACTGCGGGGCGCCGATGGCGAATTGACCATGCGACTCGCATTCCGCGCCAACGACCGCCAGGACATCGCGGACCTCGCCGAACTGCCAATCTACCTGCCGGGCGGAGAACGCATCACGCTTGCGGCAGTCGCCGATTTCGAGCTGGGGCACGCGGCACGCGCCATCCAGCGTATCAACCGGCTTACGACCGCGGTCGTATCCGGCACGTTGCAAAGCGACGCGACCCTTCCCGTGGTGCGCGATGCGGTCGAGGCAATCATGAAGAACTACCAGCTGCCGCCCGGCTACAGCTGGAAATTCGGTCGCGGCATCGACCAGGAGGACGACACCATGGCGATGATGGGGATCAATCTCCTGCTCGCCATCGTGATGATTTACCTGGTAATGGCGGCGGTTTTCGAGTCCTCCGTGCACCCACTCGCTATCGTGACCTCACTGCTGCTGGGGATCGTCGGCGTAATCTGGACGCTGTTCCTGACGCGCACGACCATGACCTTCATGGCCCTCATCGGCATCCAGGTACTGATGGGCGTGGTGGTAAACATCGGCATCGTGCTGGTTGCGCGCATCAATGAATTGCGCGCGCTCGGCATGCAACGGCTGGAGGCAATCGTGCAGGCGGGCGCTGATCGCTTTCGACCCATCCTCATGACGACATTGACAACCTTGTTTGGCCTCGCGCCACTCGCGCTCGGCGATTCGCAATTGGCCGTCGGCATCGCTGGGCCATCGTATGCGCCGATGGCCATCTCGATCATGGGTGGACTCGCGTTCGGCGCACTGACGTCCCTGCTGCTCGTGCCCATGTTCTACATTTGGATCGATAATCTTGTCGCCGGCAGCGCCAATTTCGCGCGCAAGGCCTACACAACCGGTACGGTAACCGAGGCCACCTGAGCCCTGCAGAGTGCATCCAGGCAAGCTCTGCCCTAGCGAAGCAACGCGCCGAATATTCCCCAGGTGTCTTCGGCAAGGACATTGGGCAAGCGGCTCGCACTCGCCCCCAGGGCGTCGTCACCGAGCGCATCACCCGCCGTGACCGCGATGGAGTCCTGCAGCGGGATACAGTCAGATTGCGATGCGTAGCGTGCCAGTTTGCGCAGCCGGTCGGTTCGCGACTTGACCTGCACCGACATCGCGTTGCGATTCCCGAGGGCATCGCGTGCCCGATCGACCATTTGCATCAGGCGCTCGCAGCTCGCGACATCGCCGTAGTCATCGACGACCTCACGGCGTGATATCGCGCGCCGCGCCTGCGAAAGCAGGTCGGATTTGGACAGTTTCAGGCATAGCACCTCTGCATAGGCGATCACCGCCAGATTGACAGCTCGCTTTGCCGCAACCGACAACTCGCCACCCGGGTCGGGCAAGTCAGCAGCAGATCGCGGTGTAGCCTGCGAAACCTCGCAGTCACTACGCGCGGCTTCCAACGCCTGCTCCGCCTTTCGAAGCGCGTCGCGCCGTCCGCCGACCCGCGCCTGGGCCTCCTTGCGCTTCAACGCGTGCCAGGGTTTGTCGAGTTCGGCCAGGGCCCGCTCCGCTTCTGCGAGACCCAGCAGTGCATCGGCGCAGACCGCCTCCGCGGCACGCAGCGCGGCTTCAGCCCTCTGCCGCGCTTTCAGATCGGAGTTCGCCGGCAACGATACGCCCGGCTTCGTTTTGCGGTTGCGTTGCTGTTGCTGCAATTCTGCCGAGAACTGTTGCAGTTGTTCACCGCCGAACCGCCACAAGTCGCGCAGATGATGGAATGCGAGCGCCGGGTACGCAGTTTCAGCGCGCGTCAAACGACCTTCCAGGGTCTCCAGATACTCCTGAAAACGGCGCGTCGCTCCTTCCTGCTGCTTGACGCGGTCGCGCAGTTCATTGCACTCCTGCTGGAGCGCGGCATAGTTTTTCTTCAATGCCGCGCGGTCATTGAAAAGCTCGACTACGCGCTCATTGTCCGCCTCGGGTGGCGGTGGCGCGGCCTTTGAAATCTTGACGAATGCGAGAGGTTTCAGCGACCTCATTGCAGGTGGCCTCTCGGGGCAGGCCCCGACGACAGCGTTTACCGGCCAGCGCGGACCAACCGGTGGCCCCGCTCGCTACAATATTCCAGCCACTTGTTTAACATGCTGTTGCGCGCCCAGCGCTGATCCAGTTCACGCTCCGCCCGGCGTTGCAGGCGCTGCAGGACGGTGTGCCCTTGCTCGCCCTGCCAGGCAACGGCTTCGACCAGGCGCGCGTCATGGTAAATGCGCAACTCGAGATCCGGCGAGTCGTGCCCACCGGTCTCAACGCAGGGATTTGGCCCGGCAAGGCGGTAGGTCATCTTCGCCATTGTCGTGTGGGGTGAGATGCAGTTCACAGAAAAGACGAGCTCACAGTCTCCTGGCACGCGCGAGTGCAGCACGCCGGACGGTCGTCGATCCAGATCGACAAGCCAGCCAAGTCGCACGAAATTGCTTTCGTAAAGGCCCATGAGCGCGACGAAACTGCGCGGTCGCGCACGCCATGAAGCCAATGCCAGGCAATCGCTCTGCATCACCACACTATAGCCAGTTCTCTCCGTGACACAAACGGAACCAGTCGACGTTCATGGCCTGACGCGCCGCTCAATTGCCATATCGCTCAGAATTCTCGCCGCGATCTCCTCGATCGAGGTCTCGGTCGTGTTAAGGTAGGGAACTCTGAATCGCGAGAACATTGCTTCCGCCGATCGGATTTCGTATTGCACCTGCTGCCTCGAGGCATAGCGGCTGTCGGGTTTGCGCTCCTGTCGTATCTGTTGCAGCCGATCCACCGAGATTGTCAGCCCATATAGCTTGCTGCGGTAGGGTTGCAACATCGCAGGCAAACCATTGGATTCGAGGTCGTCCTCGGTCAAGGGGTAGTTGGCGCTCAACACGCCATATTGCAATGCGAGGTACACACAGGTAGGCGTCTTGCCGGATCGTGAGACTCCGATCACGATCACATCGGCCGCCGCATAGTCATGGCCGCCGCCGTCATCGTTGGCGAGCGCGAAATTCGTGGCATTGATGCGGGCTGCATAGCTGGCAGCATCACTGATACCATGCGCCTTGCCGGCACTGTGCGTCGACCTGACGTTCAGCTCCGCTTCCATTGGCCCGATGAACGCGTCGAAAAAATCCAGATACAAGGCATTGGCGCGACGAATCACCTCTCGCAGTTCGTCCTGCACCAGTGTGCTGAAAACGATGGGTCGACAGCCGTCGATCTCGGCAGCACGATTGATCTTCCCGACCGCATCGTTTGCCTTGTCAAGATTTGACACAAATGGCAAAGTCTGCGCGCGAAAATCCAGCCCGTCGAACTGCGTGAGCAGACTATGGCCCATCGTTTCGGCTGTTACGCCGGTCTGGTCGGATACGAAGAAAACAGTATGTCTGGTCACAGAACAACTCTCGTCGATAGGCGACAATAGAGAAGTTTTTCACCGCGCAATCAATCGGGCAAGACTCTGAGCAGGAAAATTTCACGATGAAGCCGTTGGTGATCGCATTCGAACAGGTCGGGATGAAAGACCTCGATCAGGTTGGCGGCAAGAATGCGTCTCTTGGCGAGATGATCAGCTCATTGTCGCGACTCGGCGTGCGCGTGCCCAATGGGTTTGCCACTACGGCACAGGCTTACAGGGATTTTCTCGCTATCGACGGCCTGGGCGATCGCATCAACAGTGCGCTCCTGGACCTCGACGTCGACAATGTTTCCAAACTGGTCGCTACCGGCGCGCGCATTCGCGATTGGATCAAGGGAACGAAATTCCCTGCAGCGCTCGAGCGGGAAGTTCGGGCCAGCTACCAATCGATGGGCGGCGATCGTGATATCGCGGTAGCAGTAAGGTCGTCCGCTACCGCCGAGGACCTGCCGGATGCATCTTTCGCCGGACAACAGGAAACCTTTCTCAACGTGCGCGGCGCCGATGCCGTCGTTGCGGCGATTCACGATGTCTTCGCATCACTTTATAACGACCGGGCGATTGCCTACCGGGCGCACCAGGGCTTTGACCATGCCACCGTTGCCCTGTCGGCAGGCATCCAGCACATGGTGCGCTCCGATCTCGCCTCGAGTGGTGTCATGTTCACGCTCGACACCGACTCGGGATTCAGGGATGTCGTATTCATCACGGCATCCTATGGGCTCGGCGAAACAGTCGTACAAGGCGCCGTCAACCCTGACGAGTTCTATCTCTACAAACCCGCGCTGCGCGCGGGCCGCAGCGCGATCCTCAGGCGCAATCTCGGTGCCAAGGCTCTCAAGATGGTCTACGGCGAGGCGGGCACAGGCAAGCGCGTGCGCACGGTTGATGTCAGCCGCGAAGATCGGCTGCGCTTTTGCGTAAGTGATGCTGATCTCGAGCAACTCGCGCGCCAGGCGCTGCTCATCGAAGAGCATTACGGACGCCCGATGGACATCGAGTGGGGCAAGGACGGCGAAAATGGCCAGCTTTTCATCTTGCAGGCACGTCCGGAGACCGTGCAGAGCCGCAGCGGTCGCACCATACAACGTTATCGGTTACGCGAAAAATCGACCGTGCTCGCGACCGGCCGCAGCATTGGCCAGCGCATCGGGACCGGGCCTGCGCGAATCGTACGCGAGGTGGAACAGATGGCGCGGGTGCAGCCGGGCGATGTGCTGGTTGCAGACATGACCGATCCGGACTGGGAACCGGTCATGAAGCGTGCCGCGGCGATCGTCACCAATCGCGGCGGTCGCACATGCCATGCCGCCATCATCGCCCGTGAACTGGGAATTCCAGCGGTGGTGGGCTGCGGCGATGCTACGGCGCGTATAAGCGAAAACCAGGCGGTGACCGTCTCCTGCGCCGAAGGTGATACCGGTTACGTGTACGACGGCGCGCTTGCTTTCGATCACGACCAGCTGGAGCTCGACTCGCTCCCGGCGATTGCGGTCAAGATCATGGTGAACGTCGGCAATCCCGATCGCGCCTTCGACTTTGCCGGCATACCACACCGCGGCGTCGGACTGGCTCGGCTCGAGTTCATCATCAATCGCATGATAGGCGTGCACCCGCGGGCCCTGCTCGAATTCGATCGCCTCGACAACGACTTGAAGGAACAGATCCGCACGCAGATGGCCGGATATCCGGATCCTGTCGGTTTTTTCGTAACCAAGCTGAGCGAGGGGATCGCACAGATTGCCGCGGCATTCGCGCCCCACCCGGTCATCGTACGGCTGTCGGATTTCAAGTCGAACGAGTACGCCAACCTGATTGGTGGGCGGCTCTATGAGCCTGCCGAGGAGAATCCCATGCTCGGCTTTCGTGGCGCTTCACGTTATGTGCATCCGGAATTCCGCGCATGTTTCGAGCTCGAGTGCCGGGCACTGCGCCGGGTTCGCGAAGAAATGGGCCTCACCAATGTCGAGGTCATGGTCCCTTTCGTGCGGACGCTGACGGAGGCCGAGCAGACGATCAAACTGCTCGCGGACAATGGCCTGGTCCGCGGCCAGAATGGCTTGCGGATTATCATGATGTGCGAATTGCCCACGAACGCTCTGCTAGCCGACCGCTTCCTCGAGCATTTCGATGGCATGTCGATCGGCTCGAATGACATGACGCAGCTGACGCTTGGAATAGATCGCGACTCGGCAATTGTCGCGCCTCTGTTCGATGAACGCGACCCGGCGGTTCGGGAATTGTTGCGAATGGCTATTGGCGCCTGCCGCAAGCACGGCAAGTACGTCGGCATCTGCGGGCAGGGACCGTCGGATCATCCCGACTTCGCGCGCTGGCTGGTTGCCGAGGGCATCGACAGTATTTCGCTGAATCCCGATACCGTCGTCGAGACCTGGCTTTACATCGCCCAGAACTCAGGCCCGAACTCGAGCGCCTGACTGCAGGGCGGCTGGCGCTTTGAGCCACTGCCCGAGATCGACGTTGCCGCCCGAGAGCACGATACCAACCGGACGAGGCGCGAATTCCCGCCCTGTTTCGAGCGCGGCTGCGAGGCCAACGGCGGCGGAGGGCTCGATCAGGATCTTCAATTCCTGCCAGCACAACAGCATTGCGGCGGCGATCTGAGCGTCGGACACCGTGACGATCCGGCGAACGAGCCGCTTGACGATGTGAAAGTTCCGCTCGCCGATCGAGCCGCGCAAACCATCGGCAATCGTCGTCGTTGCACCCTGGCGCTCCCGCCGCCCGGAGAGCAATGAGCGCTGGGCTTCGGCAGCCAGCTGAGGTTCAACGCCGATAATCTGGCAGTCCGGCGCGATCTCTGCCGCCACGAGCGCGATTCCGCTGATCAGTCCGCCGCCGCCAAGCGGCACGAAAAGCGCACCGAGATCCGATGCCTGTTCGAAAAACTCGAGCGCCACCGTGCCCTGGCCGGCAATCACGGCAGCGTCGTCGAAGGGGTGCACGACGAGGCCTGGACTGCGCTGCAATTCCAGCTGCAGTGCCTGCTCGCGCGCCGCTATGCCCGGCTCACAGAGCACCAGCCTGGCGCCCAGATCGCGGATTTTCGCCAGTTTGACAGCTGCGGAATCGTTCGGCGCAACCACACAGCAAGCGCTGCCGAAATGACGCGCGGCCCGGGCGAGCGCAGCGCCGTGATTGCCGGATGAATGCGTCAGGACCTGCCCAACGGGTCCGGCCTGGCGCGCCACTGCCATGGCGTTCATCGCACCCCGAATCTTGAAGGCACCACCGTACTGTAGGTTCTCGCACTTGAATGTGGTTCTGGTACCGATCAACCCGTCGAGGGCTTCGCTATGCAATACGGGCGTGCGCAATACGGCACGGCCAAGGCGATCGGCCGCGGCGACGACATCTGCAAACTCCGGCAGATCGTCGCGAGTCAATTCATGGTCGCGCTGATTCACGATATTCGGGCGCAAAAAGTCGGCTTCGATACCAGCGTAATTCGGCGATCGACTCGTGGATATCCGCCAGCGCGAGATGGCGGCTCTCCTTGTTGAGTCCCGTCAGCACAGCTGGTGCCCAACGCCTGGCGAGCTCCTTCAGGGTGCTCACATCGAGATTGCGGTAATGAAAATATCGTTCCAATTGCGGCATCTGCCGCGCAAGGAAACGTCGATCCTGGCAAATACTGTTGCCGCACATGGGTGAAGCGCCGGCAGGAACATGGCGGCGCAGGAATTCGAGAGTTGCTTGCTCGGCTGCCAATGTGTCGACCCGACTCGCTCTCACTCGACTGCTGAGACCGCTCGCGCCATGTTGACGCCGATTCCAGTCATCCATTGCCGCCAATCGCTCATTGGACTGATGTATCGCGATTACCGGACCCTCGGCCACGATTTGCAGCTCCGCCGTGGTCACGACCGTAGCGATTTCCAGAATGACATCGTCATCGACATTGAGACCTGTCATCTCCAGGTCGATCCAGATCAAGCGGTCTGAGTGGGTGTCGGTCACAGTGAGCCGCTACTGCAGTGCCTGCCTGGCGGTGATTGCCTGCGCCAGCGTGCCGAAATCCACATACTCGAGCTCGCCGCCAAGCGGAACGCCATGGGCGATTCGGCTCGCCCCGACGGAATGGGTGCGCGCGAGCTCCGACAGGAAATGCGCAGTCGCCTCGCCTTCAACCGTTCTATTCGTCGCAATGATCATTTCGGCAACCTCGCCCTCGCGCAGTATGCGCCCCAGTTGCTCGGCGCCCAGCTCAATCGGCCCAACCCCATCGAGTGGCGATAGATGACCCAGCAGAACGAAGTAGCGGCCGCGATAGCCTGCGGCCTGCTCGATGGCGACGACGTCCGCCGGTGATTCAACGACACACAACAGGCTCGCATCGCGATTGTTCGCCGCGCAGATGGCGCATAGTTCACCTTCGGTCAGCATGCGGCAGCGCCGACAACGGCCGACCTTGTCTATCGCGGCGGCCATCGCCGTGCTGAGCCGCTGCGCGGCTGGACGTCCCTTCAGAAGGAGATGGAATGCCATTCGTTGCGCGGTTTTCGGGCCGACGCCGGGTAACGCGCGCAGTGATTCGATCAATTCCGCAAGAAGCGGGCTGTGCTTCATGGCGCTGGTCGCGGCAGGTTCAGAAAGGTGGCTTGAAACCAGGTGGCAAATTCAGGCCGGCCATCATGCCGGACATTTTCTCGCTGACCGCGGATTCGATGCGTTGCACTGCATCGTTGATCGCGGCGATCAACATGTCCTCGAGCATCTCGCGATCGTCCGCCAACAGCTGGGGCTCGATGTCGAGAGCGCGGACCTGGTGCTTGCCGTTCATGGTGACCTTGACCATGCCGCCACCCGATTGGCCCGTTACCTCAACATTCGCAAGTTCGGCCTGGGCTTTCTGCATGTTTGCCTGCATCGCCTGCGCCTGCTTGAGAAGATTGCCAATGTTGCCTCGCATGTGTCGTTGCCTCGTTGGTCCCTAGTTCTGACTCATTCATCGTGCTGCAAACGCAGACTGCCATCGTCGATACGTGCGGAGAAGACTTCCTTGAAAGCCTTCAGCCCGGGTTCTTCGTAAAGCTGTTCTCGGGCCGCTTGGCGGCGCGCACTTTGCTCGCGCGCGGCAAGCTGAGCCGGCGTGGCATCTGCGCTGACATCAAGCGCTGCGACCTTGATCTCGACCCGCTGGTCAGCGCCGTAACCGCGCTGCAACGCCTGTGCGAGTTTGTCGCGCTGCGCATCTGTGAGCATATTGCGCTGTCGCTCGTCGAGTTCGAGGCGCCAGAGACCGCCCTCGCGAGCAACCAGCCGGCAATTGTTGGCAAGCTGGCGGGCCGCGCCCTGCAGGTCGAGTTGACCCAGGATGTCCGACCAGGTGGCTGCACCCGGTACGGCGCGGGTTACCGCGGGTTTGGGCCGCGAGCCTGTCAGCGGCTCGCCGCCCTCGTGCTTTGGTTCGTCCTGCGGGCGGAATGCCAGCATTCGCACCAGGGTCATCATGAAGCCGCGCAACGGGTCTGGCGCGAGCGTGAGATCGCGCCGCCCGAGTATCGCAATCTGATACCACAGCTGAACATCTTCGGGCGCCAGCGCTCGCGCCATCGCGCCAATTGCGTCAGCCGAATCAGGGTCCAGCGGCTCGGCCTCGGGCACACTCTGTTGCACGGCGACTTCTACCAAAAGCGCCGCCAGTTCCTCGAGCAGCTGCGCGAGATCGAGAGCACGCTCATCGAGCTGGCGTGCATACGCAAGGAGCGGTCCGCTATCTTGATTGGCGAGGTGGGAAAGCAATGTCATGACCTGGCCGCGCTCAACCGTGCCCAGCATATTGCGGGCATCGTCCTCGAGCACCTTGCCACCGCCATAGGCCAACAGCTGGTCGGTCAGGGACAATGCATCGCGCAGGCTGCCATCTGCGGCTCGCGCAAGCAGCCGCAGGGCGCCGCTTTCGCTGGCGATCCCCTCGCGCCCCAGCACCTCGCCCAGGCGCGCCGCAATGAGCGGCGCCGGAATACGCAGCAAATTGAATTGCAGGCAGCGTGACAGCACCGTTACAGGCAATTTTTGTGGATCAGTCGTCGCCAGCAGAAACTTGACATGCGGCGGCGGTTCTTCGAGCGTTTTCAACAACGCATTGAACGAATGCGCCGACAACATGTGCACTTCGTCGATCAAATAGACCTTGTAGCGCGCCTTGGTCGGAAGGTATTGGACGTTATCGAGCAACTCACGCGTATCATCGACCTTGGTGCGCGATGCGGCATCGACCTCGATCAAATCGACGAACCGCCCGGTGTCGATTTCCTGGCAACTGGCGCAGCTGCCACATGGCTTCGCGCTGACACCCGCCTCGCAATTGAGGCACTTCGCGAGGATGCGCGCGATCGTGGTCTTGCCCACCCCTCGCGTACCCGTGAAGAGAAAGGCATGGTGGACCTGATTGCGCTCGAGCGCACCGCGCAAGGAGCGCACCACGTGCTCCTGGCCGACGAGATCATCGAATGACCGAGGCCGGTATTGGCGCGCAAGGCCCTGGTAGCTCATGGCACTCGCCCGGCCGGGATGGAGGCGGCCCGCACCCGCCTTGCTCCGGCACCCGACCGTGCCGCTACCGCTGCTCCCTTCCGGGCCTGACGGGGTTTACGGTGAGTCGTTGCGGAGGGACCGATGCGGGACGCCATTGACTGTCTGGCTGGCGGAGAGGGTGGGATTCGAACCCACGAACACCTTGCGATGTTACTTGACTTCCAATCAAGCGCCTTCGACCACTCGGCCACCTCTCCATTCAATGAGTTAGAAGAATAACTTAAGAGAAAGTCGACGTAACGGCCGGCACCCACAACCGCATGATATCAGGCCGCCGGCGGTGCTTGGCGAGTCGTCTGAAACTCTGGCGGGGACTCGAGGCAGGGCCCATCGGAGCCCGCCGGGGCGGCTGGTGCGACGACTTCGGGAATCCTGAGAGCATTGCTGGTATCGGGCGCCTCAAGGCCCGCCGGCACCTTGAGCGGCGCAATGCTCTGCGCCTGCTGGTAAAGCGCGGGCTTGTGGCAATCGTAGGCGAGATAGCGACACGCACCGAGCTGGGAAAAAAGCGCTGCTAGCAGCGCAATAATGTATGGACGAATGGGCATCATGGTGGCGAATCCGGTACCGCGTCGCTTGCCGGTGATCAGGCGCCGGCGATGGTAGGGGTAGGACCGCTGCCACGCAAGTCGGTTCGCGCCATTGTCGGCCGGACGGGCCATATTTTCGTCGCCGCGGCAAATCTCAGCGGCTACACTTCGATCCGGAGCCATGAATCAACAGACCCGGCAATTTCTCGCGGTTTCTGCCCTCGGTACGGACCGCATCGGCATCGTGCATGAGCTTACCCGCTTGATCACCGACACCGGCGGCAGCATTCACGAGAGCCGCATGGTGGGCCTTGGCAACGAGTTCGCGATGCTGCTGCTGGTATCCGGCAACTGGCATTCGCTGGCGAAGATCGAAGCCGAGTTGAAGCGCTTCGGTGAACTGCACTCCCTCACTTTGCACAGCCGCCGCACCGAGAGTCGCGGCTCGCGAGCCGATCTCCTTCCCTACTCGGTCGACGTCGTGTGCCTGGATCAGACAGGCATCGTGTCCGGTCTTGCCGGCTTCTTCGCCGCCCGCGGGGTCGACATTGCCGAAGTTGCAACACGCACCTTTGCGGCACCTCATACCGGTGCACGCATGTTCGCTGTGCAGATGTCGATCAACGTACCGGCAAAGCTGCAAATCGCGGGGCTAAGAGAGGAATTCATGGAGTTCTGCGACAGCATGAATCTCGATGCGATACTGGAACCAGTCAAATCATGAGCACACCCGCAGTCGGCAGGAAAGTTCCGGCATTTCGCAGCACTGGCACCGATGGCAATCCCTTTTCCTCAGCCGACCTCAAGGGACGTCCCCTGGTGCTGTTCTTCTACCCGAAAGACATGACTTCCGGCTGCACCGTCGAAGCACGCGACTTTCGCGACCAGAAAGCGGCATTCACTCGCGCCGGCGCGACCATCGTCGGTGTTTCACGCGATAGCGCTGTGTCCCACCAGAAATTCCGCGCCAAGGAAAGGCTCAACTTCGAGCTCCTGGCGGACGTCGACGAGTCACTTTGCAAGCTGTTCGATGTGATAAAGATGAAGAACATGTATGGCAGGAAGGTCCGCGGGATCGAGCGCAGTACCTTCCTGATCGATGCCAACGGCAAACTGGTGCGGGAGTGGCGCAAGGTCAAGATCCCAGGTCACGTCGCGGAGGTTCTCGAAGCGACGCGAGCGCTGTGAGCGGCCGCAAGCCGGCACCACCGGCAAATCGGCGCGCGCAAAAACCCGCGATCGTGTCGCGACGGATTTTTGTCCTCGACACGAATGTCCTGCTGCACGATCCGACCGCGATATTTCGTTTCGAGGAACACGACATCTACCTGCCGATGATCGTGCTTGAAGAGCTCGATGCAAACAAGAAAGGCGTATCGGAAGCCGCCCGCAATGGCCGCCAGGTCAGTCGATTCCTGGACGAACTGATGCGCGGTGCCGCCAAGCAGGATATCGATTCAGGCTTGCCGCTGGCGAACCAGCTCCTCGGCAACGATGACAAGAGGCCGCCTGCGGGCCGCCTGTTCTTTCAAACCCGCAATCTGCATTCCGAACTGCCCAAACACCTGCCTACGCATGGCAGCGACAATGCAATCCTCGCGCAGACCCTGGCATTGCAGGCGCTGCAGCATCGCGCCAAGGTCACACTGGTCTCGAAGGACATCAACCTTCGCATCAAGGCAGCAGTGGTCGGTGTTCATGCCGAGGACTACTACAGTGACAAGGCATTGGAGGACATCGATGTACTCAGCACCGGAACCATGCAGTTGCCGGCGGATTTCTGGGAAACCCACAGCAAACAGTTGCGTTCATGGCAGGAAGGCGAAGCAACGTTCTACGAATTGAGCGGACCCGTCGTCAGCGACCTCGTCCACAATCAGTTCGTTTTCGAAGATCGCGGCGAGGGTATCGAAGCCATCGTGCGCGGTGTCGACGACGGCAAGGCGCGCCTGGAACTCGTTCGCGATCACCGCAGTGAACGAAACAGCGTCTGGGGCATCACCGCACGCAATCGCGAGCAGAATTTCGCGCTCAATCTTCTGCTCGACCCGCAGATCGACTTCGTCACCATCCTCGGCCCCGCCGGAACTGGCAAGACCCTGTTGACTCTTGCAGCGGGTCTTACCCAGACACTGGACCAGAGCAAATTCGCAGAAATCATCATGACGCGGGTTACTGTACCGCTGGGCGAGGACATTGGCTTTCTGCCCGGCACCGAGGAAGAGAAGATGGAGCCCTGGATGGGCGCTCTGATGGACAACCTCGAGGTACTCACCCAGAGCCAGGAAGGTGGCAACTGGGGCCGCGCCGCAACCAATGATTTGTTGCGCAATCGCATCAAGATCCGTTCGCTGAACTTCATGCGTGGCCGGACTTTCCTCAACCGTTTCCTGATCCTCGATGAGGCGCAGAACCTCACACCCAAGCAGATGAAGGCACTGGTTACCCGCGCAGGCCCCGGGACGAAAATGGTCTGTCTGGGCAACATAGCGCAGATCGACACACCCTACCTGAGCGAGACCACTTCGGGTCTTACCTATGTCGTCGACCGATTCGAGGGATGGGCGCACGCAGGCCACGTAACGCTGGTACGCGGCGAACGATCGCGCCTGGCGGACTTCGCCTCGGAGAATCTGTAGGTGGGCGAGCGGAACTTGCAATGGCGGCCCGACTCGAAGATGCATGCATAAGCGCCTGTTGATACTGCTCCTGGCTACGCTGTGGACCGGACTGTCCGCCGCCAGCTCGCCCGGCGATGACCTGCCCGACATGGGCAGCCCGGCGAACGCCACCCTGAGCCTTAACGACGAATACCAGATCGGCTTGATGATCGTGCGCGGTCTGCGTGATCAGGGCCAGCTCGTCGAGGACCCGGAAATCAACGAATACATACAGTCGCTCGGCAGTTCGCTGGCAGCGCACGCGCAGGAAGGGTCGCAACGCTTTCGATTCTTCGTCGTCCGTGACTCGCGCATCAATGCATTCGCCCTGCCCGGCGGTTTCGTCGGAGTCAACCAGGGCCTTATTCTCGCAACGCAGAGTGAATCGGAACTCGCCAGCGTGCTCGCACACGAAATCGCGCACGTCACGCAGCGACACATCGCCCGGTCAATTCAGGCACAAGGCAGGCAGAGCCTGGCCTCGGCCGCGGCCATCCTCGCCGCCATCCTCATCGGCGCGACAACCGGCGCCGGCGGCGACGTCATGCAAGGCGCAATAGCGGTCGCACAGGGCACGGCTGCACAACAGCAGATCAACTTCACTCGCAGCAACGAATACGAAGCCGATCGCGTTGGCATCGGATATATGGCGGCCGCCGGCTACGATCCGCAGGCGATGCCGCAGTTTTTCGAAACCATGGCGCGCCACACGGGCGCGGGGAGCGCGCTGCCGGAGATGCTGCAGACCCACCCGGTGACCCGCAATCGTATCGCCGAGTCAATGGCGCGCGCCGCGCAGATGCACGTCGATGTGCGAACACCGACGGTCAGCTATGGACTGATGCGCGAACGCATTCGCGTGATCACCGCGCCGCTCGAAACGGATCCGCGCAATTTCTACGCCAGGCAGGCCGACGATGGCTCGGCAGCGTTTGCCTACGGCAAGGCACTTTCCGAGCTCGAGCGTGGCGTTCCGACCGAGGCGGAAATCGACCTGAGGGCGCTGCTCGCACGTTTCGAGGGCATACCGGCATTGCAGAGCGCACTCGCACAAGCGCAGATCAAGGCGGGTGATCTACAGGGCGGCATGGCGACCTTTGAACGGGCGCTGCAGATTTCACCGCGTAATCTGCCTTTGACGATCCGGTATGCCGAAGCTCTGATGGCCAACGGCAATCCCAAGCTGGCACATGCCCTGCTTCTCGATCTTTTCAACAATGTCGCGCCGACGCCTGAGCAGATCCGGCTGACGGCACTGGCCGCAGCCAGCGCAGGTGACACGGGCGACGCGTACTTCTACATGGGCGAATATCACATCGCGAGCGGTGACTTGCCGCTCGCCGTGCGGCAATTCGAATTGGCACTCGCGGCGCCGAGTCTTACCGAAGTGCAACGCAAACGCTTCATGGCCCGAATGCAGGAAGTGAAAGACTACCTGGCAGCGCAACCCGCGCGTCGCCAGAATGCTGAATCCCAGGCGCAACGACGCGGGCGCTGATAGAATTTGCGCATGCCTAGACCCGAACCCGCCATGATCATGGCGCTGTGTGCCGTCCTATGTGGTTGCGCGACTCAACCCGGTACGCGCGACCCGCGCGATCCTTTCGAACGGGTCAATCGCGGTATTTATTCCTTCAACGACCACGTTGATCGCGGTCTTGCCAAACCGGCGGCCAGAATCTATCGGCACGTCACACCGCGGCCCGTGCGTACGGGTGTCAGCAATTTCTTCGGCAACCTGGAAATGCCACTGGTACTGGTCAATGACCTGCTGCAGGGCAAGTTTCGCGCGGCGGCCCAGGACACCGGCAGATTGCTGCTGAACTCCACGCTTGGGCTGGGCGGACTGTTGGACCCGGCCACAAAAGCGGCCGACCTGCCGCACAACGACGAGGACTTCGGTCAGACATTGGGTCGCTGGGGCTTGCCGCCGGGGCCGTACCTGGTTGTGCCGGTGCTCGGTCCGTCGTCGGTGCGAGATAGCGTCGGTCGCGTCGCGGACCAATTTGCCGAACCCATCAATTACGTCAACAACGACACGGTGCTCTACGGCGCGCAGGGCCTCAAATTGCTGGACAAACGCGCCTCGCTGCTGGATGCGGAAAAAGTGCTTTCCCGCACCTTCGACCCCTATGTCGTTATTCGCAACGCTTACCTGCAGCGACGTGCATACCAGGTAAGCGACGGCGAGGTGACAGATACACCAGCAGACGAAGGTTTCAGCGAGGAAGAACTCAAAGAGGCGGAGTCCGGCGATTCGAGCGACTCCCAGGGTGGGGCCCAACCGGAATCCGAGCCACCGCCAAACCAGGACCCAACTCAGTAATCCCTTGCGGGATAGTGTCCGGGAAAGCCCCGCCTAGGCGTGTACACCGCCATCAAGCAGCTGCTCCACTTCGCAGATTCGGGCAATGCTACGCAGGGATTGCGGCAGATTCTGCAGCCGCATGGCGCGTGCATTTCGCTTGGCCCAGCCGAGCGCATCAACCAATACAGCAAGACCTGCGCTGTCCGCATGATCCACGCCCGCGAGGTCCACCGTGATCGGACCGGGTGATGCCGCAACGAGCGCCGCATGCAGTTCCTCGTGCAGGTTGCGGGCAGTTGCAAAACCAAGCGCCCCGCTCAGGAGTATCGCTCCGTTGCTGTCGCAGCCGACGGTCACTTCGACGCACTCGCCTTGCCGCCGCGCTGGACGGCGTCTTTCTCGAGGCGCGCAATGACGGCATCGAGGCCATTGCGACCGATCTCGGCACCGAAGTCTTCCCGGAAACTCTTCACGTAGCTGATCCCCTCGATAACGACATCCCAGGCCTTCCACGCGCCATCGCTACGCCGCAAGCTGTAATTGACCGGCACCTTCTCGCCATTGCTGCGCATGACTTCCGTGCGAACGGTGGCCCTGTCCTGGTTCGAAGGTCCGTTGTAGGGCAGGACGCGCAGCCGGTCCGAAGTGAAATCGATAAGCGCATCGCCATAGTTCATCAGCAGCGAGTGATAGAAGGCCGTCACGAAGCGCTGCCGCTGCTGCGGCGTGGCGTCGCGCCAATATCGACCGAGCACAAGACGCGCAGCGTACTCCGTGTCGAAATGTGGCAGCAGGACATCGTCGATGACCTTGTAGAGTTTTTTCGGTTCGGCACGGAATTCTGCGCGATGCGCATCGAGTTCCGCGAGCATTGCCTGCGAGGCGGTTTCGATCAGTCGAGCCGGATCGGAACTGTCCACGGCTGCGGTCCCGGCCAAAGCCGGCAGCGCAAGAATCAATGTAAGCAGGAATTTCCTCATGGCGACTCCTCTGCAGGTTTGTCGGCGCTCGACTTGCGATCGGCAAAGTTCGCAAAGAACTTGTTCACAAGGTTCTCGAGCACGATCGCCGACTGCGTGAACTCGATGTGACTGCCATTGGCAAGGTAGGTCTCCGAGCCTCCTGGACCAATCGCCACGTATTTGCCGCCAAGCAAACCACTGGTCTGAATACTGGCATCGCTATCATCCGGTATCTGACTGAACCGATCATGAATGAACAGGCGCACGACGGCCTTGAACTTCTGTGCGTCATAATCGATGGTCTGGACACTGCCTATCCGCACACCCGCCATCGTTACCGGTGAACCTTCCTTCAGATCACCTATATTGTCGAATTCGGCCACCACCTGGAAACCACGTTCGGAATTGATTTTCAGACCGCTGCCCGGCAACTGCGTGGTGAGAAAGAAAAGCGCGGCGAACCCCAGCAGTACGAACAGCCCGGTGCCAATTTCCAGAGTGCGATTTGGACGCATGACGTATCCTTCGTTGATCGAGCGCCGCGCGGCTACAGGAAAGCCGCGGTCAGCATGTAATCCAGCAACAGAACCATTACCGATGATGCAACTACCGTACGCGTTGTAGCCAACCCGACGCCCTCAGCGGTCGCCTCGGAATGATACCCCTCGAATACTGCAATGAGTGCGCAGGCAGCACCAAAAAGGACGCTCTTGATGATGCCTTCGTTGACGTCATCGAGCTGCACGGCACCTTGCATCTGCGACCAGAACGAGCCGGGATCTACGCTCATCATCTGCACGCCGATCAGTTGTGCGCCAAACAAGCCGACTATATTGAATATGGCGGTCAGCAGCGGCACGGCGATCAGTGCGCCCAGGAAGCGCGGCGCCACGACGTGGCGCACGGGATCGACAGCCATTATCTGCATTGCAGTAATTTGATCGGTCGCGCGCATCAGGCCGATCTCGGATGTAAGTGCCGTACCTGCGCGGCCGGCGAACAACAGAGCGGTGACCACAGGGCCCAGCTCCTTCAGCAACCCGAGAGCAGCCGCGATACCGAGCGCGTCTTCCGATCCGAATCGCTGCAACAGATCGAAACCCTGCAGCCCGAGCACCATGCCGACAAAAAGTCCCGACAACATGATGATGATCAGTGAGCGCGCGCCCGCGTTATAGACCTGGTGCACGATCGCCCGGGGGCGAAGCAGTGCGGCCGGCAATTGGGCCAGGATTTCGATCAAAAAAATTGCCGTCGCGCCGATGCGCGCGAGCCCGGTCTTGCCTACCGCCATGCTTGCGGATCCGATTCACTTAGCAATTGCGCGTAGTAGTCAGGTGCCGGGTAGTGAAAAGGCACAGGACCATCAGCCATTCCCGCCATGAACTGGCGCACGACCTGCGAGTCGCTGCGATTGAGTTCTTCGGGGGAGCCCGAGGCCACTACCCTGCCACCCGACAACAAATAGCTGTCATGGGCGATCTCGGCCAATTCATCGACGTCGTGCGACACGACGATGCTGGTTATTCCAAGTGCGTCGTTGAGCTGGCGGATGAGGCGCACGATTACGCCCATCGATATTGGATCGAGACCCACGAACGGCTCATCGTAGATGAGCAATTCGGGATCCATGACGATTGCTCGAGCCAGCGCAACGCGGCGTGCCATGCCGCCAGAGAGCGCCGCCGGGCTCATGAATGCCGCTCCGCGCAGTCCGACCGCATGCAGTTTGGTCAGCACCAGTTGGCGAATCAGCGCTTCCGGTAGACGTGTATGTTCGCGCAACGGGAAAGCCACGTTCTCGAAGACATCGAGATCGGTCAACAAGGCGCCGTTCTGGAACAGCATGCCCATGCGCCGGCGCAACGCGTAAATCTGTCTGCGCCCCAGTCGCGCGACATCCTGTCCCCAAACACTCACCTGCCCGGAATCCGGCGGCACCTGTCCAGTCAGTACACGCAGTAGTGTCGTCTTGCCTGTTCCGCTTGGCCCCATGACGGCCGTGATGCGGCCACGTCGCGCCTGCAGGGTCAGGCCGGAGAAGATTTCCCGGCCATTGATGCTCAGATACAGGTCATCGACGGCGCACACGACATCGGAGGAATCCGTCATTTTGGTGCGAGCGCTCACTACGGTGAAATGGCGGCGAAGAATAGCAGATCGGGTCGAGCAGGCCGCTGTGGCAAAACGGCAACATCGGGCGCTCTGGCAGGACGAACAAATCAGGACTAGAATAGTCCAATTAGAGAATTGCCAGCCGATGTTCAAGATCAGCCGCCTTACCGACTACGCGACCGTATTGCTCGCCGAGTTGACCGAGCCCTCGGGGGCGTTGCGCACGGCCGCGCAAATGGCCCAGCGGACCGGCATTGGTGCGGCCACGGTCAGTAAACTATTGAAGCAACTGCAACGGGCGGGTCTCGTGCAATCCACCCGCGGCGCGCAAGGCGGCTACCGTCTGGCGCGGCCGCCCGAGTCGATCAGCGCGGCTGACATACTCGATGCCCTCGAAGGTCCGGTTCGATTGACCGATTGCGCACACGGCGAACACCGCTGCGAGCTACAGAATCACTGCCAGGTCGAGCGAAGCTGGCAACGGGTCAGCCTGTCCTTTCGCGCGATGCTCCAGCAACTGACGCTGGCGGAGATGGCTGGTCTCGTGCCACAAACGGTACGTATTCCTCTGTCCCAGCTCGATCCTGGCAAGCCACTGCCAAGGAGCACCGCTCGATGAGTGCGAATGACATAGAAGCCCTCGTAGCCCGGCGCTATCGTCACGGTTTCGTGACGGATGTCGAATCCGACACGGTGCCACCTGGCCTCGATGAATCGGTCATCCGGTTGATTTCGGCAAAAAAGAACGAACCGGAGTTCCTCCTGAATTGGCGCCTTGGCGCATTTCGGCGCTGGCAGCGCATGCGTGAGCCGCACTGGGCTCATTTGCGCTACACGCCCATCGACTACAAGGCCATTTCATACTATTCCGCACCAAAATCCCGCGCCAATGCACCCAAGAGCCTCGATGAAGTCGACCCCAAGCTCCTGCAGACCTACGAGAAACTCGGTGTTCCACTGCACGAGCGCGCCCGACTCGCAGGCGTCGCCGTGGACGCCGTATTCGACAGCGTCTCGGTTGCGACCACCTTCAAGGAGCGCCTCGCCAACGCGGGGGTGGTGTTCTGCCCCTTCTCCGAAGCCGTCAAGTCTCACCCGGCACTCATCGAGCAGTACCTCGGCAGCGTTGTGCCGGCGGGCGACAATTACTTTGCCGCGCTCAATTCGGCGGTCTTCTCCGATGGTTCCTTCGTCTACGTACCGCCAGGAGTACGTTGCCCGATGGAATTGTCCACTTACTTTCGCATCAACGCCGCCAACACGGGTCAATTCGAACGCACATTGATAATCGCGGATGCGGGCAGTCATGTCAGCTATCTCGAGGGCTGCACCGCCCCCATGCGTGACGAGAACCAGTTACATGCGGCCGTCGTCGAACTGATATGCCTGGACGATGCCGAGATCAAGTACTCGACGGTACAGAACTGGTACCCGGGAGATGAACAAGGACGCGGAGGAATCTACAACTTCGTGACCAAGCGCGGCGAGTGCCGCGGCCGCAACTCGCGCATCTCCTGGACGCAAGTCGAAACCGGTTCTGCGATTACATGGAAATATCCGAGCTGTATCCTGCGCGGAGACAATTCCGTCGGCGAGTTTTATTCGGTAGCACTTGCCAACAACTACCAGCAGGCCGATACCGGCACGAAGATGATCCACATGGGTGCAAATACCCGCAGCACGATCGTCTCCAAGGGTATTTCGGCGGGTCATGGGCAGAACAGCTATCGTGGTCTCGTCAAGGTACTGCCCGGTGCAGGCAATGCCCGCAACTACACCCAGTGCGATTCGCTGTTGATCGGGTCCGAGTGCGGAGCGCACACCTTCCCGTACATCGAGTCGCAGCAGAGTGACGCGATCATCGAACACGAAGCCAGCACGTCGCGCATCAGCGAAGAGCAGATGTTCTATTGCCAGCAGCGCGGGTTGTCCGCCGAGGATGCTACCAACATGATCGTCAGTGGATTCTGCAAGACCGTATTCAAGGAGTTGCCGATGGAGTTTGCGGTCGAAGCGCAGAACCTACTGGCGGTGAGTCTCGAAGGCGCTGTGGGATGATGCTCGAGATCGATTCTCTCAAGGTCAAGGTCGGTGGCCGGGAAATACTTCGCGGCCTGACGCTGCATGTCGCGGCCGGCGAGGTGCATGCCATCATGGGGCCCAACGGGTCGGGCAAGAGCACGCTTGGCTATACGCTAGCGGGCCGGCCTGGATACGAGGTCACCGGCGGGTCGGTCCGCTTCCACGGCAAGGACTTGCTGGCCATGCCCATCGAGGAGCGGGCACGGGCCGGCCTGTTCCTGGGCTTTCAGTATCCGGTGGAAATACCGGGTGTCAACAACCTGTACCTGCTGCGCGCGGCACTCAATTCGCGACTCAAGGTGCAGGGCAAGCCCGAAATCGACGCCTATGATTTTCTGAAGCTGGTACGCGAATACAGTCGCATCATGAAGATCGACGATGAGTTCCTCTCACGCGGTGTCAATGAAGGGTTTTCCGGCGGCGAAAAGAAGCGCAATGAGATCCTGCAGATGCTGGTCCTGCAACCAACCCTGGCAATACTCGATGAAGCCGATTCCGGACTCGACATCGATGCACTCAAAGTGGTCGCCGCGGGCATCCAGCGTTCCCGCGACCCCGCGCGCGCACTCGTGCTGGTGACGCACTATCAGCGGCTGCTCGACCACGTTACACCCGATCATGTGCACGTTCTGGTGCGAGGCACCATCGTGCGCAGCGGCGGCAGCGAGCTTGCGCTCGAACTCGAACGACGAGGCTATGATTGGCTCGAGGAGTCCGCGGCGTGACCCCGACTGCGGCTGAGACCACATCCAGGGCACTTGATGCCTTCGCACGATTGTTGCCTGCTGACGTGGAGAATCGAGCCGCTCGCCTGGCCGCACTGGATCGACTGCTTGCAGCAGGCTGGCCCGAACCGCGGGGCGAGAACTGGCGTTACAGCGATCTCAGGACCCTGACCAAGGCCGGCGCCGCTGCGTGCGAGACCGTATCGTCGGAAGATTTGGCGCTTGCAGCCGCGCATTGGCAGATAACAGGTGCTGAACCGCTGCAGATTGTTCTGCTCGACGGCCGCCCGAGCAATCTTGCTGCCCTGCAGCTCCCACCCGGACTTGCCATCAACTGCGATGACGTTTCACGGAACGCAGCGGAGTTGACCGGCAACGAATTGGCGCCGGCCTGGCTCAACGATGGTTTCGCTCCCATTACGCTGCACATCATGGCCGAGGGCGAGTGCCCGCCGCTCGAATTGCTGTGCGCTACGACTGCGCCAGACCTCGCGCGCACATCCTACGTGCGCGTTCAAATTGACCTGGCTCCGCGGGCGCGCCTGCAGATCCACGAGCGACACCTGCAGACGAGCGGGGAATCCGCGCACAGCAATGTCAGTGTCGAATTGAATGTCGCTGCCGGCGCGACTTTGACGCATTGGCGCGACTTCATCTTGGACGGCAAGCTCAGCGTCGTCGATTCAGTGCTCGCGAGCGTCGACTCTGCGGGATGCCTCGAGCAATTACTGGCCGTCGCGGGCGGCGAAAGTTCCCGTCATGGCCTGCAGCTGCGGCTACGAGGCGACGACGCATGCGGCAAGGTCTTCCAGGCAGTTTCCGCCCACGATCGGGCGCGACATGATTGCTACAACCTCTTCGAATTGAGCGGCGCACGCACACGTGTCGAGCACATGTGCCGCGCCATAGCCGCCGATGGCGGCAGCGCAGCATGCAACAGTCATGTGCGGGCCACGGAGCTCGCGCGCGGAGCCGTGAGCGCACAGTCGCTGCGCGGATTGCTTCTGGCGTCCAGCGCGCAGATCGCACTTCGCCCGCAATTGCAGATCAACACGGACGAGATTCGCGCCAATCATGGCGCGACGACTGGCAGGCTCGATGAACAGATGCTCTTCTACCTGCTATCGCGCGGGCTCGACGCACAGACCGCGACTGGTTTGCTGAAGTGGACGTTCATCGCCGATGCATTGGCGCTTGCGCCGCGAGGTGGCCTGCGCGAGGACCTGGCCAAGCGATTTGCCGACCAACTGGCCTTCACGCTGCCAAAGGGCCTGCTCCAATGAATGCGAACGCACGGCAAACGGCCGACCGGCCGGCGCCCTTTGACGCCAGGAGGGTACGCGAGGATTTTCCGTTGTTGTCCGAGGACCCCGAGGGCCGGGGCACCTGCTTCCTCGACAGCGCAGCGTCCGCGCAGCGGCCGCGCTCGGTCATTGCGGCAGTGGACTACTACGAACGTCATTTGCACGCCAATGTGCATCGCGGCGTCTACCGTCTCAGTCAATTGGCAAGCGAAGCGTTTGAAGGCGCGCGTGAAAGGGTACGTTCATTCCTTAACGCGGGCAGCAGCGCGGAAATCGTATTCGTGCGCGGCACGACAGAAGCGATCAACCTGGTTGCCAACAGTTACGCGCGCCCGCGCCTGCAGCCAGACGACGAAGTCCTCCTGACACGACTCGAGCATCACGCGAATATTGTGCCCTGGCAGCTGGCCTGTGCGGCGACCGGCGCGCGCCTCGTCGTCGCACCCTTTGATGCCAGCGGCGCTGTTGATGCGGACAGCGTCATTGGGCTGATGACAGCCCGGACCAGGCTGGTCGCCATCGCCCATGTATCCAATGCGCTAGGCACCATCTTGCCTGTCGCAGCAATTGTCCAGGCGGCGCGTGCCCGAAACATAGCGACACTCATCGATGGCGCGCAGGCGGTGCCGCATTGCCGCGTGGATGTGCGTGCGCTCGATTGCGATTTTTATGCCTTTTCCGGCCACAAGATATACGGACCGACCGGAATCGGCGTGCTCTACGGTCGGCGCGCCTTGCTCGAGGAAATGCCGCCGTGGCAGGGCGGCGGCGACATGATCCGCACGGTTCGATTCGAAGAGAGTACCTGGAACGATCTGCCATGGAAGTTCGAGGCCGGCACGCCGAATATCTCTGGCGCTGTCGGACTTGCCGCAGCAATCGACTATCTGGATAGCCTCGATATCGAGGCCGTCCATCGACACGAAATGCAATTGCACGAAGCCGCATGTGCGGCGCTCGCCTCCATCCCGGGTCTGCGCCTCATCGGTACCGCCGCCAACAAGAGCGCCGTACTTTCCTTCGTCGTCGAGGGAGTGCACCCGCATGACCTCGGCACCATCGTCGACTCGCAAGGCGTGGCGATCCGCACGGGTCACCATTGCGCAATGCCGGTCATGGAGTATTTCGACCTGCCCGCGACCGCCCGCGCCTCCTTCGCCTGTTACAACACCGATGAAGACGTGCAGCGCCTGGTCGCGGCAGTCGAATTCGCACGCAGGATGTTCAGCTGATGGATCTCAAGGAGCTCTATCGCGATGTAATTCTCGACCATAACCGCAGTCCGCGCCATTTCGGACGGCTCGAACCGGCGGATGCGACAGCGCGAGGCAACAACCCGCTGTGCGGAGACGAACTGACGGTGACATTGAGGACCGATGGCGACCGGATCGCCGACTTGCGATTCGAGGGTCGCGGTTGCGCGATTTCCGTAGCCTCCGCCTCGCTCATGAGCGAGGCCGTCAAAGGTATGACACGAAAACAATTCGCCGACCTGTACGCCAGGGTTCACGAGGTACTTACGCATCACGATGCCGAAGTTCCGGAGGAACTGGGCAAGGTAGCGGCACTGGCCGGCGTGCGTGACTTTCCCGCCCGCGTCAAATGCGCGACCTTGAGCTGGCATACGCTGGCGGCCGCATTGCGCGATGCGCGCGAGCCGGTGTCGACGGAGTAGCCTCTAATGCACGGTCAGCACAACGAAGCCGTGGTCTTGAGTCGCGACGTCGATGCCGTCATCGTACCGGCCGGTGTCGAAGTCAAGCTGCGAGCTGGACAGTCCGGCTTTATCACCCAGGCGCTGGGCGGCAGTTTCACTGTATACGTCGACGGCAATTTGTTTCGTATCTCGGGAAGCAACGCTGACGCGCTCGGCAAGGATCTTGCCACACCGCCCAGTCTGCCCGACAACGCGAGCCACGAGGATGTACGCCAGCTCGCATGGCAGCAGTTGGCGACATGCTACGACCCGGAGATTCCGATCAATATCGTAGATCTCGGACTGATCTACGCCTGCGAGGTACTGCCGCGCGATGATGGGTCGCGCCGAATCGACGTCAAGATGACGCTGACCGCGCCTGGCTGCGGCATGGGAGATATCCTCGTTGAGGATGTCCGCGAGAAACTGGGACTGATCCCGACTGTCACAGCGGTCGATGTCGAACTGGTTTTCGATCCGCCCTGGGACCGATCCATGATGTCCGAAGCCGCGCAATTACAGACAGGCATGATGTGAATCGCCTAGCGGACCCGAGAACGACCCATTCGCCCCTGCGGCTCAGCCTGTTGCGACATGGCGCCGCCCACTCTGGTCCCAAGGACGATTACGACAGGGCCTTGACCGAAGCAGGCAAGCGCGAGATCGACAGGGTGGCCGAGCAACTGCGGGTATTGGGCGAACAGCCGGATCGAGTTCTGACGAGCACGGCCAAGCGGGCTTTTGACAGTGCGCACCGGCTGTGCCGCGCGCTCGGATGGCCTGCGGCGACAATCGAGGCCTTCGACGAACTCTACCTTGCCCCTGCCAGCGCGTTATGGCTCAGCCTGCGCACCGTGACCGATACGGACAGGCACGTGTTGATGGTCGGACACAATCCCGGAATTTCCGAGTTCTACCAGCAGTTGACCGGCGATTTTGCGAGTCTCGCCATGAATACCGGCGAGTTGCGCACTGTCCTGCCCGCAATACACTCGTGGCGCGACCTTCGCGCTCTCGGTACCAACGCGGCGCTCAGCGCAACGTCGGCATGACGAAAGCGTTCGACGAATCGGCGCCGCGGGGCCAGCGGCTGGTCACATACTTCAGTCGAGTGTAGAACCGCACGGCTTCAGGCCCGTAGGCATGGTGGTCACCGAACAGGCTCTGCCGCCAGCCGCCGAAACTATGGAAGGCCACAGGTACAGGAATCGCGACGTTCACGCCTACCATGCCAACCTGGATGCCCGATGAAAATCGACGGGCGGCCTCACCGGAGCGTGTGAAAATAGCGGTCCCGTTCGCGTAATTGTGGGCATTGATGAGCTCCATCGCCTCATCGAGCGATGCGACCCGCACGATCACCAGAACCGGACCAAAAATCTCCTCGCGGTAGACACGCATCTGGGGTCGCACGTGGTCAAACAACGTGCCGCCCAGATAGAACCCGCTGCCATGTTCGGCTGCCTGTCGCCAGTCTCGGCCATCGACCACTGCAATGGCGCCCTCGGCAACCCCCTGCTCGATATACCCCACGACCTTGGCACGATGCTCTGCGGTCACCAGCGGTCCCATGTCTGGTTCCGCAGCGTCTGCCGGCCCTATGCGCAGCGCTCTCACCCGTGACGCGAGCCGCAGGACGAGCTCGTCCGCCAGCGGATCGGTGACCGCGACGGCAACCGAAATCGCCATGCAGCGCTCGCCCGCCGAGCCGTAGGCTGCGCCGAGCAATGCGTCGACAGTCAGGTCGATATCGGCATCCGGCATCACGACCAGGTGGTTCTTGGCACCACCGAGGGCCTGCACGCGCTTTCCGGCAGATGTACCCGTGAGGTAGACATGGCGTGCAACCGCGGTCGAGCCGACGAAGCTGATGGCACTGATCCGCGGATGCGCAAGAAGCGCATCCACGACGCGACGCTCCCCTTGCACGACATTGAAACAACCCGGCGGCAACCCTGCCGCATCGAGCCACTCGGCCAGCAGCAGACTCGGCGACGGATCCTTTTCGGATGGCTTCAGGATGAAGCAATTGCCGCAGACCAGCGCCAACGGAAACATCCACATCGGCACCATGACCGGAAAATTGAACGGCGTGATACCCGCCACCACGCCGAGCGGTTGGCGCACGCTGAACGCATCCACGCCGCTGCCGGCATTTTCGCTGAATTCTCCTTTGAGCAACTGTGGCGCCGCGCAGGCGAATTCCACCACCTCGAGCCCCCGGATGATCTCCCCTTGGGCATCCGCCGCCGTCTTGCCATGTTCCCGCGAAATCGCGCGGCCGAGCTCCGCGGCGTTGCGTTCGACGATTTCCTTGAAGCGGTACATCACCCTGGCGCGGCGCAACGCCGGAGTCGCCGCCCAGTCCGCAAATGCAGCTGCGGCCGATGCGACGGCCATTTCGATGTCGGCGTCCGCGCCGAGAGCGACCTCCGCACATGGCTGCCCTAGCGATGGATCGAATACAGGCCCTCGCGGGCCACTTTCATCACGACGGATCGCGCCGTTCAACCAATGACCAACGAGGGGCAATGACGCTGATTTCATGACGTTCACCCGAACAGCTTGCGTAGCTCGATCGTCTGCATGCGATCGGGCCCCGTCGACACCAGTGCCAGTGGCGCCCCGATCAATTCCGACAATCGCTCGAGGTAGCGCTGCGCATTGCGTGGTAACGCAGAGAATTCCGTGATGCCAACCGTCGACTCGCGCCAACCGGGCATCTCCTCGTAGACCGGCTCGACCGCAGCGAAGTCCGCAGGTACCAATGGTGGATGCTCCAGTCGCTCACCGCGCAACTGATAGGCAACACAGATGCGCAGCGGATGCACCTGATCGAGAACGTCGAGCTTGGTGATAGCCAGATCGCTGATCGACGAGTGAATGGCGGCGCGGCGAAGTGCCACGGCATCGAACCACCCACAGCGCCGTGCCCGGCCTGTTACTGAACCGAATTCCGCACCAGCGCGCGACAAGTGCGCCCCGACGTCGTCGAACAGCTCCGTCGGAAACGGGCCCGCGCCAACGCGCGTGGCGTAGGCCTTGACGATACCCAGGACGCTGTCGAGGCAGGCCGGGCCAATTCCGGAGCCTGTCGCGGCGAAACCAGCGGTCGTGTTCGACGAAGTAACGTATGGATAGGTTCCGTGGTCAACATCGAGCATCGCGCCCTGCGCGCCTTCGAAGAGCACATTTGCAGAGCGTCGTCGCAATGCGTCAAGCTCGGCCGGAACATCTACCACGAGTGGCAGGACACGCTCGGCGTGGCGCAGCTGGCTCGCCAGCGTCGCCTCGATCTCGCTCGCCTCGAGGCCGTAGCAGCGTTGCAGCAGGAAGTTGTGGTAGTCGAGCAGGCCCGCCAGTTTGTCGGCAAATCGGGCAGGCTCGAACAAGTCCGCAACGCGCAATGCGCGGCGCGCGACCTTGTCTTCATAGCTCGGGCCTATGCCGCGGCCGGTCGTACCAATAGCCTGCGCACCGCGGGCGGCCTCGCGTGCGCGATCGAGTGCGACGTGCGATGGCAGTATCAGCGGGCAGGCTGGCGAGATTCTCAGCCTGTCGGGCACCGGAACGCCTGCCGCCAGCAGGCGATCGGCCTCGCCCAGAAGCGCCTCGAGCGACAACACCACGCCGTTGCCGATATAACAGCGCACGCCTTCGTGCAGGATTCCCGAGGGAATCAACGACAGGATGGTCTTCTGTCCGGCAATAACCAGCGTATGGCCGGCGTTGTGTCCTCCCTGGAAACGCACCACCGCTTCGGCGCGATCAGTCAGCAGGTCAACGACCTTGCCTTTGCCTTCATCGCCCCACTGCGTGCCGATGACAACCGCGAATTTACCCAAGCGACTTGATCCTGAAATTTCTGCTGGTCAGCGAACGACGATGAGCAATGCGACGCCGAGCAGCATGCTGACCAAACCAGCGACACGCAGCTCGGAATCGCCGAGCAATTGTAGCTGTGCCAGGGCCCTCTTGAGCCCACCCGGATTGACAAATGGGGCTACTCCCTCAATGACGAGGAATAGCGCAACGGCTGTCAGCAAATCCGACCATGCCAACATGGTCAGCGTCGACTGGCGGAGGATTTCAGGTACTTGAAGAACTCGCCATCGGGCGTAACCACGAGTACATCCTCATCCTTGCCGAGCGACTTCTGATACGCCTGCAAACTGCGGTAGAAGGCATAGAACTCCGGATCGCGATTGAAAGCAGCAGCATAAATTTCGGTTGCCTGCGCATCGGCGCTGCCGCGAATATTCAGCGCGTCCCGATTCGCCGCCGAGAGGATTTCAGTACGATGCCGGTCGGCCTCCGCCTTGATACGCTGCGATTCCTTTTCGCCCTCGCCCCGCAATTGCTTGGCGAGCCTGTCAAAGCCCTGCTTCATGCTCTCGTAAACACGTGCCGCAACGTCATCCGGCAGATCGATTCTCTGTACGCGCACGTCGATCAACTCGATGCCGAACTTGTCGGCGCTCTTGCTCGCGCGGCCGAACATGTCGCCGGTCACGGCCGCTCGCTCCGAAGTGACGATTTCCGGCAATGTCCTCTGCGCGACGACATTCTTGATGCCATCCTTGACAATGTCCGCAAGGCGCTGACTTGCAACCTCTTCATCGCCTGTCGTCGACTCGAAATATCGCGACGGATCCTTGATGCGCCAATTGACATAGAAATCGACGATCAGGGCCCGGTTCTCATTGGTTAGAAAAGTCTCGCTGTTGTAGCTCTGGGTGAGAATGCGCCGCTCGAACTTGCGCACCCTGTCGATCGGCGCCGGCCATTTGAATTTGAGCCCCGGCGTATCGTACTGCTCGACGATATCGCCAAACTGCACGCGAATTGCATGCTCGGCCTGCCCTATCGTGAATACACAGCTCGAACCGATCAGAAGAACGGCTACCAGCAAAATAACCGCCGTGGTTGCACGCGAAGCCATCAGCGTTCTCCCCGCTGCCGGCCGTCAACGGTAACGGTCTCCGTTGCGCCGGACTCGCCCTGGGACGCAGTGGCCGACGCAGGGGCCCGCGCCTGCTTTTCGAGAATCTTGTCGAGCGGGAGGTAGAGCATGTTGCCGCTACCCTTGGAATCTATGATGACTTTCCTTGCGCGCTCGAACACAGCCTCGACAGCCTCGATGTACAACCGATCGCGGGTGACCCCGGGGGCGCGCTTGTAGGCTGTCAACAACTGGCTGAAGCGCGAGGCCTCACCCTCGGCTATTGCCGTTACGCGCGCTTTGTAGGCTTCCGCGTCCTGCAGCTGGCGTGCCGCATTACCCTCCGCTACTGGAATTATGCCACTCGCGTAGGCCTCCGCTTCTTTCACATACCGCTCCTTGTCCGCCAGCGCCTTGTTGGCATCGCGCTGTGAGGGAATGACGGCTTCGGGCACCTGCACGTCGGTCAGGTTGACGGTCTGCACTGTTATGCCGGTCTCGTAACGATCCAGAGTGCTCTGGATCAGATCGCGGGTCATGTCGGTCGCGGCCTGGCGATTCGAGACCAGGATGGCATTCAGCTCGCTGCGTCCGACGACTTCGCGAATCGCACTCTCGCTGACCGAGCGCAATGTTGATTCCGGATCGCGCACACGAAACAGCACCTTGACCGGGTCGCTCAAGCGGTACTGGACCGCGAGTCGCATATCGACGAGATTGATGTCCGCTGTCAGCACGCGGGACTCGTACTCGACGCTATTGACGTTCTGGATATTGACCTTGGTGACCTTCTCCATCGGCCAGGGCAAGTGCCAGCCAAGTCCGGGCGGCCGCGTTTCCACATAACGGCCAAAACGGGTAATGACACCGCGCTCCGCGGGTTCGACCTGATAGAAACCCGTCCCAAGCCAGAGCAGCAAGCCGATCAGGAGAGGCAGTCCGATCGACGGCACGGGACCCTGGCCCTGTCCTTCGCTGCCTCCGCCCCGGCCGCCCTGGCCAAAAAGTGCTTCCAACCGCTTCTGCCAGTCGCGCAGGGCCTTGTCGAAACCCTGTGGGCCAGCTGAATTCCGGCGTTTTCCCCAGGGATCCTGGGAGTTGTTGGGTTGATTCCAAGCCATGATTACTAAGATGCCACAGATGCGGTCCGGGATTGTAAAAACCCGTCGTGCGGGGCACAAGATTGAGCTTGATCGAGTAGCGCCTCGAGTGTCACGCCGGGCGTATCCTGCAGGCTCAACAGCTCTGCCCTTGGCAACGCGACATCCAGCTGCCACCCGCCATCGTCATCCAGGCGTTCGGCCATAACGGAACCCTGGCGGTACAGCCGGGCATGCAATGCGCCGTGAGAGGCCGCGAGTCGCAGCCGAACATGACGCACACCAGCCCCCAGGCGCTCGGCAATCTGTTCCCGCAACAGGTCGATCCCCTGGCCAGTGGCCGCACTCAGCCACACAGCGGGCGATGAGTCGAGGCCGCGCGACTCGACGAATGGTTCGCGGCCGAGCCGATCGATCTTGTTGTACACGAGCAGCTGCTCGATCGCACCAGCACCGATTTCCTCGAGGACCAGATTGACCTGCGCGATGCGCACGTCGCGATGCGGATCGCTGGCATCGACGACGTGCAGCAGCAATGATGCTTCGCGCGCCTCGGTCAACGTCGAACGGAAAGCCGCGACCAATTCGTGTGGAAGGTCCCGTACGAAGCCCACCGTATCGGCGATGACGACTTCAGTGCCCCCCGGCAATCGAATGCGGCGCACGAGCGGGTCGAGAGTGGCAAACAACTGGTCCGCGACATATGTGTCTGCGCCGCTGAGAGCACGGAACAATGTCGACTTGCCGGCATTGGTGTAACCGACCAACGCAACAGAGGGCACGGGTATCCTGGCCCGCTGCGCGCGCCCGGTATCCCGCTGGCGCTTGATTCGTTCGAGCCGTTCGCCGAGCACCCGCACGCGCCTCGCCAACAGGCGACGGTCGGTTTCGAGCTGGGTCTCGCCCGGACCGCGCAAGCCGATGCCGCCCTTCTGGCGCTCCAGGTGAGTCCATCCGCGCACCAGTCGGCTGGCGAGGTGACGGAGCTGCGCCAGTTCGACCTCGAGCTTGCCGTCATGACTGCGGGCTCGCTGCGCAAAGATATCGAGTATCAACGCATTGCGGTCGAGTACACGCAATCCGATGAGCTTCTCGAGATTGCGTTCCTGCCCCGCAGAAAGTGCGTGATTGAAAAGCACGACTTCGGCCTGTTCGGCGCGCGCGATGGCTGCCACTTCTGCGGCCTTGCCGCTGCCGGCGAAAAATCGGGGATCCGGGCGATCGCGCCGGCCGGTTACGACAGCGACAATCTGCACCCCGGCGGCATGTGCGAGTGAGCGAAATTCCTCGAGCGCGTCGGATTCGACGGGAGCACCGATGCCCAGTTGCACGAGCACCGCGCGTTCGCCACTCGCCGGGCGGTCAAACACGCGAGACGAACCTCATCCCGATGACGAATCGTCTCCGTCGGTGTCTTCGGAACCGATGCGCACATTGCGTGCCGGCACGACGGTCGAAATTGCATGCTTGTAGACCATCTGACTGACGCTGTTCTTCAGCAGAACGACGAACTGGTCGAATGAGTCGATCTGGCCTTGCAGCTTGATGCCGTTGACCAGATAGATCGAAACCGGAACGCGTTCCTTGCGAAGTTGATTGAGAAATGGATCCTGCAATGACTGGCCTTTGGCCATCAGGATTCTCCTTATTATTCAAATAATGGCACTTTGGCGACCGAATTTGCCGAAGGCAATCCTAGCATGCCGGCGCAGTCACAGCCACGTCAGGCAAGCAAAGCCTTGACGTCGTTCGCAACCCTGGTCGCCGCGTCCTCGTCCGGCACCAGCAGGCGCCGAAATTCGGGCTCGCGACGCAGCCACGTCATCTGGCGCTTCGCCAATTGACGGCTTGCGGCAAGCGCGGCATTGCGGGCCGCAGATGCTTCCAGCTTGCCGGCCAGTTGGGCCCAGATTTGACGATATCCCACAGCTCGCACCGCCGGCGTGCGGTCGGTCAGGTCACCACGCGCGTGCAACGACTCGACTTCAGCGACGAAGCCGCGGTCATACATGTCGCCAAGTCGCGACGCGATCTGGCGGTGCAGAAACTCGCGTGATGAGGGCCACAGTGCATAGCACAGCCGGTCACCCGGCACGGATTCACTCATGGCATCCCGCTGCAACACACTCATCGTCGAGCCTGTCAACTGGTGCACCTCCAGCGCGCGCTGGATGCGCTGCGCGTCGTTTTCATGCACCCTCGCGGCGGTGTCGGGGTCGATCGCAGCGAGCTCCTTGTGCAGCGCAGGCCAACCGTCTTGCGCCGCACGTGCATCCAATTGCCTGCGAAGTTGCGCAGACGCCTGTGGCAGCCTGGCGATGCCCCTCAGCAAAGCGCGCAGATAGAGGAGCGTGCCGCCAACGCAAAGTGGCAGGTTGCCGCGCGCGCGGATCTGCGCAATGAGCGCCAGGGCATCGCGCCTGAATTCCCCGGCTGAGTACGACTCGGCCGGATCACGAATGTCGAGCAAATGGTATCGAATCGCCTGTCTTTCGGCCTTGCCGGGCTTCGCTGTACCGATATCCATGCCGCGATAGATCTGCGCCGAATCAGCACTGATGATCTCGACCGGGTACTGACGCGCCAATTGGGCCGCCAACGCCGACTTGCCAATACCCGTCGGCCCGGTAATGACGACGAGCGGATATACCGCGGCGGCATCGCGAGGCATGAGTCAGCGACCGCGCAGGAACCAGCGATCTATTTCAGCGAGCGGGAATTCCACCCAGGTGGGTCGCCCGTGATTGCACTGATCGATGCGCACAGTGTGCTCCATGTCGCGCAACAGAGCCGTCATCTCATCGGTTGCAAGGCGCCGGTTGGCCTTGACCGCGGCACGGCATGCAATCTCGGCCAAGACTCTTTCGGCGCCGCCGCCAAGATGGTGACCTGCCTCGGATCGTTCCTCCACCAGCAGCGCCTCGCGCAACAGCACCGCGGCTGATGCGTCACGCAACAGCGCCGGCACGGCACGCAGCAGCAGCGCCTGCTCGGAAATCTGCGTGATATCGAAGCCAGCCGCTGCACAGGCCGGCAGATTGTGCAGTGCTTGCTGCATTTCCCTGGTCGTCAGCGAGATGGTCAGCGGTTCGAGCAGTCGTTGGCTGGCCGCCAATCCGCCGACGTTCGCCTTCAAACGCTCGTAGAGCACGCGTTCGTGAGCTGCGTGCATGTCGATCAATGCGAGGCCCCGAGCGGTCTCGGCAAGAACATAAATACCGTGAACCTGGCCGAGCACACGACCAAAGTAAGCGCCGGCGGCCTCCCGCACCATCGGCGCGGATTGCCCGCCCGCGGCAGGTCGCGTGACGATCATTTCGCCATCGTCCGCCCTTGCCACCGCCAGCGGTAGTTGTGGCGGGGAGGATTCATCCGGCAATCTTGCGGACGCTCCCGATCCGATGGTTGCCGACGCCGCCGTCGAACCTCGTGCAAGCGCGTCCTCGATTGCGTGACGAACGAAGGCATGCACCTGTGAGCTGTCGCGAAAGCGGATCTCCTGTTTGGCCGGATGCACATTCACGTCGACGAGCTCCGGGTCAATGGACAAATACAACAGATAGGCTGGATGGCGACCGTGGTAGAGCACGTCGCGATAAGCGACCCGCACCGCACTTGCAAGCAGGCGATCGTGCACCGAACGGCCATTGACGAACCAGTATTGACGATCGGCACGGGCCCGGGATGCCGTTGGTTGCGCGATCCAGCCTGCGAGCTCGACGGGCCCCGAGCGGGCGGCAACCGGGATGGAGTCGGCGGCGAACTGTGGCTCGAGTATCGAACCAAAACGCGTGGTCTGCTCGGCCAGGCTGCCGGCCGCCGGGAAATCCAGCAGATCGCGACCATTGCAACGCAGTCGAAACGACACATTGAAGCGCGATAGCGCCGCGCGTTCGACCAGGTCGACGATATGGGCGAGTTCCGTACGCTCGCTACGCAGAAATTTGCGGCGGGCAGGCACCGCGAAGAACAGGTCGCGCACTTCGACCGTCGTGCCCTGTTCGCGTGCCGCCGGTCCCTGCGTGCCGATCTCGCCCGCAGTCACGGACAATTGCGATGCCTGCGACTCGCCCGCGGCCCGCGACACGATCTGCAGGCGCGCGACCGATGCAATGGACGGCAGGGCTTCGCCGCGAAAGCCGAGGCTGCTCACCGCAGCCAAATCGTCCTGGCTGGCGATCTTGCTGGTCGCGTGGCGCGCAACCGCCTTGACTAGATCGTCCGCCGCAATGCCTTCGCCGTTGTCGCGGACCCGTATCAACTGCACGCCGCCACGCTCGACGTCAATCTCGATGCGCGTCGCGCCGGCATCGAGACTGTTGTCAACGAGCTCCCGAACCACTGCGGCTGGGCGCTCGATGACCTCGCCGGCAGCGATTTGATTGACGAGCACTTCGGGCAGTACTTTGATGGGCAGGCGCATTGGATCAAACGCTGGGGGCCGCGATGCGGGCTGCGGCCGGCGCTGCAAGTCTAACGGATCGTCGCGCCTGGAGAGAGCTTGCCTAGAGCGTGCCGGACGTAGCCGCCGCCACCGTGCCCGCGTTGCGTGCGAGCTGTGTACCGTCCGGGGGATTGGCGATGAAGAAATTCTGCAGCCCCGTAAAGAGCGCTTCGGCTAGGCGCTTCTGGTGGCCATTGTCCCGCAGGCGCCGTTCATCACCACGGTTGGATATGTACGCGGTCTCGACCAGTAACGACGGCATGTCGGGAGACTTCAGCACCAGGAATCCTGCTTGCTGTACGTGCCGTTTGCGAACTTCTCCAACGTCACCGAGCGATTCCAGGACATGATTGGCCGCGGTCATGCTCTGCGAGATGCTCGCAGTCTGCGAAAGGTCGAGCAGGACCTGCGCGAGCATGTCGTCCTTGTCATCCAGGCTGACTCCGCCCTTGAGGTCCGCGGCATTTTCCCGCTCTGCGAGCCAGCGCGCAGCCTCATCGGTGGCCCCGCGCTCAGAGAGCACATAAACAGACGAGCCCGACACCGCGCTGTTGCGGATCGAGTCCGCATGCACGGAGATGAAAAGATCAGCCCGCGCCTGCCGCGCGCGGCGCATGCGCTCGCGGTGCGAGATGTACTTGTCGCTATCGCGCGTCAGCATGGCGCGCATGCCGGGCTCGCGGTTGATCCTGGCAACGAGCTCGCGAGCAATTGCCAGGACGACGTCCTTCTCGCGCACGCCACTTGGGCCAATGGCACCCGGATCCTTGCCGCCATGTCCGGCGTCAACCGCCACGATGATGTCGCGACTGAATGCGGCCGGCTGGTGCGCGGCCTTGACGGCAACGAGGCGCGGCGCTGGTTGCGGGCCAGGCGCGGCGGTTGGCGCGGGAGAGTTTTGCGGCGTGGCAATGGCGCCATTCAGAGCGAGCGCCAGCTCGACTCCTCCTGATGCAAGGTCGCGCATTTCCTCGCGCACGCGGGCGGGGCCACCGAGGTCGAAAACGATCCGTTGCGTCGTCTTGCTGCGGCGGCCCGTGCGTACCGCCAGGATCGCGCGGCCTGTCCGCGGCATCACCACCGCTCGCGACAACTGCGCGTCGTCAAGATCGACGACCAGCCGATCAGGATTGTCCAGCCGGATGATGTGATATCGCGTCGCGGCAGTCAGGGCCAGGCGGATCACCGTGCCGTTCCCTTGTTCTTCCACGCGTATTGCCTGAACGAGCGAGCCGGCCCGTGCAGGCAACACCATCAGGCAACCCAACGCAACTGTCAGACTTGCAAGGGTACGCAACATGTCAGCTCGCGGCAGCGCTCGAAAGAAAGTTGACCTAATCTACCCTGCGCAAAAATAAATATCAATTAAAATTAACAACCTACAGAGCTTACCTCAGGAAGTCTTCGAAGCCAGGACTGCCCGCAGTCACTCAGGGCAGCAAGCCAAGCACGTCGGCCCGACCCCAGGTACTCAAGTTCGATCATGAGGTCCGCCGTAGGCAACTCAGCGGCGTAGCGTCTGGCCCATTCGATCAGCCACAGGCTGTTCGCCTGGTCATGGTCCGCGAGACCCAGGCCTTCCATGGCATTTGTACCCTGCAGACGGTACAGATCCATGTGCACGATCTGCAACGAGGCCAAGCCATAGGTCTCGAGCAGCGTGAATGTCGGGCTGCGGACCGGTCCGAGATAGCCGAACTGCTCCAGCATCCCCCTGACCAGCGTGGTCTTGCCCGCGCCCAGTTCGCCTTCCAGGTGAACATAGACGGCGCGCCCTGGCTGCGCGCGAAAGCTCGCAGCCAGCTGTCGGCCAAGTTGCAGCGTCGCGGCCTCGCCGCACAGGACGCGGCATTCCCGCTTCACGATGGGCGCACACCCTCGAGTGGGTTGACGACTTGTCGCAGCGGCAGCAGCAAGTCGCTCGCCATCAAGCCGCGCGGCCGATCACCTGCGGCAAGATCACCCGCTGCCGCATGCGCATACACGCCAAGTCGGGCAGCCCATCCGCACTCCTTGAGCTGGGCCAGCAGGCCCGCAATTGCGCCTGTCAGCACATCGCCCATACCAGCTGTCGCCATACCGGGATTGCCCAGATCGCAAATGTGCATGACTTCGCCGGCCTCAGCGATGAGCGTACCTGCGCCTTTCAGTGCGATCACTCCACCGTATCGCGCGTGCAATTCGCGGACGGCCGCAACGCGGTCTGCTTCGATTTGCGCCGCAGTCACATCGAGCAAGCGCGCAGCCTCGCCTGGATGAGGTGTCAATATCCAGCGCTCGCGCCTGCGGGCGCCCGAGCTTGCGATCAAATTCAAGGCATCGGCGTCGACCACCAGGGGCTTGTCGCTTGCGAGTACCTCATCGAGCAGTGCCCGTGACCATGCGCTTTGGCCGAGTCCGGGGCCGACGCCAATCACGTCGGCCGCATCGATCAAATCACGCAGTTGCCCGGGGTCCGAAGTCGCGCGACAAATGAGCTCCGGGCTGCCCGCTGCGATCGCCGCAGTGCTCTCGGGCGCGGCGGCAACGACCACGAGACCCGCGCCGCAGCGAAGCGCAGCCTCCCCGGCGAGCCGCGCGGCGCCTGGCATACCCGGCCCGCCGCCGACGATCAGCGCCCGCCCCGACTGCCCTTTGTGCGCGCGGCGTGGCCGCGGCTGCAAACGCTGTGAGAGATCTCGAGCAACGACACGACGCAAAATGGGATGAAACTGCGGTCGGTCGGGCACATCGATGCCGAGCGATGCGAGCGCGAGATCACCCGTGAACTGTGGGCCGTCGCCGAGGAACAACCCCGCCTTGAGCGCAACGAAAGTCACCGTGCAGTCGGCGAGCACCGCGGCACCGTGATCCCGGCCGCTGTCACCGTCCAGGCCGGAGGGCAGATCGAGCGACAACACCGGCCTGCGACTCGCATTGATCGCCGCGATACACGCCTTGGCATCGGCGCGCAACTCGTCCGCGAGCCCGGTACCGAGGAAACCATCGACAACGACGTGCGCGCGACGCAGCACGCCTGCATCGAACGCGACGACATGACCGGCAGCAGCCGTGAAATCGGCACAGGCACGCGCGGCGTCGCCGGCGAGTCGCGCAGGATCGACAGCCGCACACACATCAACCACCAAGCCTTGCGATTGTGCAAGGCGCCCAAGGACATAACCGTCGCCGCCATTGTTGCCGGAGCCGCAGACGATGGCGATTCGGCGCGCCAGGGGCCAGCGCTGGCGCAGTTGCCGCAATGCCGCGTCTGCGGCCCGCGCCATCAATTCGTAGCCTTCTATACCCAGTTCATGGATGGCGAATTGATCGATCTGGCGCACCTGCTGGGTACTGTAGACGGCGGCGGGCAACATGGCCGGCTGATTATACTGATGGCGATGAAACAAGTTGCCGCGACCGATCACCCCGCAATGCTCGAGCTGCGCAGTGCCATTGCGCAGCGTGCGCAGGAACTCGGATTCCAGGCCATCGGAGTCGCTGGGATCGATCTGGGGGAAGACGAAGCGCGACTGCGAGACTGGCTGGACAGCGGCTACCACGGCGAACTCGGCTATATGCAACGGCATGGCAGCCGACGCAGCCGGCCCGCGGAACTGGTCCCGGGCACGCTGCGCGTAATAAGCGCCCGGATGGACTATTGGCCGCAGACTGCGGCGGATCCCATCGAACTGCTCGAGGATCCGACCCGTGGCTACGTGTCCCGCTATGCCCTGGGTCGCGACTACCACAAGGTGTTGCGCCGGGCATTGACCCGGCTCGCACGTCATATCGATGAGCTTGCCGGAGCGCAAGGGCACCGGGTCTTCGTCGACAGCGCCCCTGTGCTCGAGAAGGCCCTGGCGCGCAACGCCGGACTCGGTTTCATCGGCAAGCACACCAACCTCATCAACACGACGGCCGGGTCGTGGTTTTTTCTCGGCGAAATCTTCACCACGCTGCCGCTGCCGATCGATGCACGCGCAAGCGCACATTGCGGCAGCTGCTCGGCCTGTCTGCCGGCCTGCCCCACGGCAGCCATCGTCGCGCCCTATCAGCTCGATGCGCGGCGCTGCATCTCCTACCTCACCATTGAGCTGAAGGGCAGCATTCCGGTCGAACTACGACCGCTGATCGGCAACCGAATCTACGGTTGCGACGACTGCCAGCTGGTCTGCCCATGGAACAAGTTCGCCCGCGCCGCAACCCATCCTGACATCAAGGTGCGCCACGGCCTCGATCGGCCACGGCTGATCGAATTGCTCGGCTGGTCAGCCGAGAAGTTCGATCGATTGATGCGAGGTACGGCGATCTATCGGCTGGGGTACCAGCGGTGGCAGCGAAACATTGCTGTCGCACTCGGCAATGCGCCGCCATCGGACGACATCATCCGCGCGCTGCGCTCGAGCCTCGACGGCGCTTCGCCCATGGTGCGCGAGCATCTGCAATGGGCGCTCGAGCGACAGGAGAGCTAGCGCCTTACCTCGACATTGTCGATAAGGCGCGCCTTGCCAAGGCGCGCCGCAGTGAGCACTGCGAGCTCATGATCGCTTGCGCTGGCCGGCATCAGATCGAGCGCGCGCCGGACCGCAAAATACTCGACCGAGAAACCGTGGTCCGCAAGGGCCGCCGCGCCATCACTCTGCACCTGGTCGATGCTGTCGCCGCGCAACAGCCGAGCGGCAGCGCGTTGCAGTTCATGGTGAATGCCCGGCGCGAGCGCACGTTCATCTGCCGTCAGATACTGGTTGCGCGAGCTCATCGCGAGCCCGTCGCTCTCACGCACAGTGGGCGCGCCGACGATCTGCACTGGCATGCAAAGATCGGCAACCATGCGCCGGATGACCGTAAGCTGCTGGTAGTCCTTCATGCCAAAGATCGCGGTGTCCGGATCCACGATATTGAAAAGTTTGGCCACGACCGTTGCGACACCCTGAAAGTGTCCGGGCCGGAATTCGCCACAGAGGATGCCGGACAACTCCGGCACTTCGATTCGCGTCGCATTTTCCGGTCCGTTTGGATACATCTCGGCGACATCCGGAATGAACATCAGGTCACAGCCAGCCTCGGCAAGCATTGACGCATCGGCATCGGGCGTGCGCGGATAGTGGGCAAAATCCTCGTTCGGTCCGAATTGCATGGGATTGACGAAAATACTCGCAACGAATCGATCGCCGAGACGCGCCGCGAGTTCGAGCAGACTGCGATGCCCGGCGTGCAGATTGCCCATGGTCGGCACGAATGCGATGCGATGCCCTTCGCTGCGCCACCTGCCAACCGCATCGCGAACTTCCGCGACGTGGCGCGCCACGTCAAGCGCTGGGGTACTCAAAAACAATGCTCCGCGGCCGGGTAGCTGCGATCCTTAACGGCCGCGACATAGCGCTTCAGCGCGTCGAGATTGTCGCTTGCCTCCGTCATGAAGTTCTGTACGAACCGCGGCTTGCGCCCGGTCGTAATGTCGAGGACATCGTAGAGAACGAGGATCTGGCCATCGGTATCAGGTCCCGCCCCGATGCCGATGACCGGCACGGTGAGCTCGCGGGTGAGCAATGCCCCGAGCGGCGCCGGTATGCACTCGAGGAGAATAATATCCGCGCCTGCCGTTTCCAGCGCCTTGGCGTTGCGCAACATGCGCTCGGCGTCATCTTCCTTGCGCCCCTGCACGCGGAAGCCGCCGGTCTTGTGCACCGACTGGGGTTTGAGGCCCAGATGTGCGCACACCGCAATGTCGTGGCTCGCCAGATGCTCGACGATTTCGACCTGGCCTGCGCCGCTTTCGAGTTTGACAACCTGGGCACCGCCTTCCTGCATCAGTCGCACCGAATTACGCAGCGCTTCGTCCCGCGACGGGTAACTCATGAATGGCAGATCCGCCATGAGCAGTGGGCGTTGCAGCCCGCGCTTGACGGCACGACAGTGATAGCAGATGTCATCCATGGTAACGGGCACTGTCGTATCGTGGCCTTGTATGACCATGCCGAGCGAATCGCCGACCAGCACGACGTCGGCATCGGCTTCGTCGACCAGCACGGCGAAGCTCGCGTCGTAGCAGGTCAGGCTGGCAATCTTCTCGCCCTCGGCCTTCATCTTGTCGAGCGTGCTGAGCGAGACCGGCGGCCGCGCCGAGTCGCGCATTTTGAGTTGCGTATACATGGTTCGACCCTAGATCGTACGGGCTTTCAGCGGATTGTAATAGAGCCGGCCCTTTTGCATACGCCCCATGGCGCCGAGCAATTCGCGAAAGTCCTGATCGTTGCCCAGCGGGTCGATATGTGCCGCATTGACGATCAATAACGGCGCGCCGTCGTACTCGTGGAAGAATCGCGCGTATGCGCCATTCAGCCGTTCGAGGTAGCCGCGGTCGATCATCTGCTCATAGGGAATCCGGCGCTTGCCTATGCGCTCAAGCAATACATCGATCGGCGCCTGCAGGTAAACAACCAGGTCGGGCCGTGGCGCCTCTATCGAAAGTTTGGCGTAGATCTGCTCATAGAGTGCATATTCTTCTGTATCGAGCGTGACGTTCGCGAACAGGCGATCCTTGTCGAACAGGTAATCGGCGACTCGCAGCGGCGCAAACATGTCTTGCTGGTTGAGCGCCGCCAGCTGCTGGGCGCGCTGAAACAGGAAATGCAACTGCGCCGGCAGCGCGCCCGCGCGTGGATTGCGGTAGAAGCGCTCGAGGAAGGGGTTGCGCGCCGCCTGCTCGAGCACCAGATCGGCGCCGAGGCTCTCGGCGAGCTTGCAGGCGAGGCTGGTCTTGCCGACGCCGATAGGCCCTTCGACGACGATGTAACGCTTGCCGCTCAGCGGCTGTGCAGCTGCCGTGTTGCGCTGTTCGATATTTCGTTCAGTCAAGGCGAGTCAGTCCTGCCGGGGAAATTGCACGAGCAAGGTCAGCAACCCGCCCGACGCCGGGCACCCATAGCTCGGGAGCAATTTCCGCCCAAGGATACAGAACGAAATTGCGCTGCACTATCCCGGGGTGCGGCAGCTGTAATTGATCGTCGTTCGCACATTCAACGCCTAGTTGCAGCAAATCGAGGTCGATGCGCCGTGGCCCCCAGCGCTGACCGGCGGGATCACGGCCAAGCGCCAGCTCCAGGTCCTTCAGGTGACTGAGCAACTCGCGACTGCCGGTCATGGTCAGCAACGCTGCCACCGCATTCACGAATCGCGGTTGCTCGACCGGTCCGAATGGCGCGCTCGAGTAGAGAGCGGAATAGCACACCAGCTGACTGTCAGGGAGTCGTGCCAGACGTTCGAGCGCTTTACCGACCTGATAGCGCGGACCGTCCAGATTGCTCCCGAGCGCGACGTAGGCTGGGCGCCAGCAAGCCACGCGACGATCAACCCGGGGTGCGAGCGCGACCCGCGCGGCGCCGGCCGCCGCGTCGACGCCGTGTGGCGCCAGCCGGGGCTGCTCGGTTCGGATTCGCGGCGGCCAATGCGTCGCTCATCGCCTGCTGCTCGTCCGGCGCCGAATTCTGCAGTCTTTGCCACCACGCTGCTGCATCGCGCGATCCGGCGCCCGAGCGGGCGCGCAACTGCAGCAAATCGAAAGCCGCTCGAAACCGCGGCTGCTCGAGTAAACGCAATGCACGCCGGCCCCGAGGAGCTTCAAGGCGCGGCTGGTAGGTGAACATTTCGCGCACCGCGAATGCATAGCGCCGGGGTAACGCCACGCGGCCATGAAGTTCACGCAAGGCGTCATCGCAACACGCGGCAATTGTCGCACTATCGTGCCACTGCTCCGCCGGTGACTCCTCGATACGTTTAACGATGGGCCCATACATCAATATGGCGAAGAGGAAGGCGGGGCCGGCGGACCGGCCCTCAGCGAGGCGCGCGTCCGTATCGCCAAGACCGAGTTCGAGCAACTGCGCAACCGGCCCAGTCGGGTGCGTGTCGAGGAATTCGGCAACCGGGGGCAACAGTGCCCGCAGGAGTCCGTGGCGACGCAGGCTAGCGAGACTCGCGAGCGCATGCCCCGACAGGAAGAGCTTGAGTGTTTCATCGAACAGCCGTGCCGGCGGCACGCCTGCCAGCAGTTCGCGCAAGCTTTCGATCGGTTCCGCCGACGCGGCGTCGAGCGTGAAACCCAGCTTGGCTTCAAATCGGGCGGCACGCAGCATGCGCACCGGATCCTCCCGATAGCGCGTCTCGGCATCGCCTATGAGCCGCAGCCGTCGCGCCGCAATGTCTTCGAGTCCCGCGACGTAGTCCCAGATCGAGAAATCGCGGATGTTGTAGTAGAGCGCGTTCGCCGTGAAGTCGCGACGCCAGACATCTTCATCGATGCTGCCGTAAATATTGTCGGCCAGTATGCGACCGCTGTGATCGACGACTCGCTCGCCGTCCTCGTCGCCGCCCTCGTCGCCGTCGGCGTCGACGTCGCTACCGGCATCGGCATCGGCATCGGGATCAAACGATGCACCCTCCGTACCCGGTGGCGGTGCGCTGGCGGCCCGAAATGTGGCGACTTCGATGATCTCGCGGCCAAAGAACACATGCGCCAGCCGAAAGCGTCGGCCAACCAGACGACAATTGCGAAATAGCTTCCTGACCTCCTCGGGCAAGGCGTTGGTGGCGATATCGAAGTCCTTGGGCTCGATGCCAATCAGCAAGTCGCGGACGCAGCCGCCCACGAGGAAGGCCTGGAAGCCGGAATCCTTCAGTCGATACAGAACCCGCAGCGCATTGGCGGAAATCTGTGCCCGCGACACGCTGTGCGAGTCACGCGGGACAACGCGGGCAAGACTTGAAGTAACCTCGTCAGAGGTGTTGCTTGGGCTCAATTTCTGGAGTATCCGCCGCTGTCCCGGCGGACAGGGCGCCTATCGGCATTTGACCGGTGCGCATATAATAGCCTGCTTCTGCATGGGTCATCCGCCCTGGCTCCCTTCGTCTAGAGGCCTAGGACATCGCCCTCTCAAGGCGGTAACACGGGTTCGAATCCCGTAGGGAGCGCCAATTTTCACCGCAATTTCAAAGATATGGCGCCCGCCCTGGCCGGGCTTGGCCGATTCTTGCGACGTAGGCCCAGAACCTGTCGCATAGCGAAACCTATCATTCCCGGATGGCTCTGATGCGCATCGTATTCGGTGCAGCGCTCGTGTTGGCGCTGGCGATCAGCACGATCGTGCTGGCCCTGCCAGACGGATTGCACTCGGTCGCTTTGATCGTCTACGGCGGCGGGTTCGGCACGATCACTGCGACCTACGCAATTTATCAAGCCGCCCGCCATCCTCCGCGTCGGTCCATCGCGTTGCTCACCATCGGAGTTACCGTGGCCGGGTTGACCGTACCGTTCATCATCAAGTCCGCCTACGGGGGACCGGTGCCGGCCCCCATTCTCTGCGCCGCCGTCTTGCTGATTTGCGCCTGTGCCATGGCAATTCTCTTGAGCCGGGAAGAAAACTGGTTGGTCGGTTCCAGCTTTCGCGGCAAGACCTTCAACAGCATCCTTGCGCTGCTCCTCGGCACGTCCACCCTGTCGTTGTGGGCTGTATTTGCCAAGCTCTACCCGAATCTGGATCCAGGCGCGGGACGCAACGCTATTCTTGGGACTCGAGGCGTGCTCAGCTCCGGCGGCTGGTCGATCGTCGGATTGGCAATCATTGCATTCTTTGCCGGCGCCTTCGCCTTTTTCTACGCTCCCATCGGGTTGATTCGCAATGACCGTGGCAGGGTACTGCACTTCGCGCAATTAATGTTGAGTCTGGTGGCAATTGCGACCGCCGGCGCCGTGGCGTTCATGCTGCTTCTGCTTCTGGTTAATCCCGGATGAGCATGCCGCCGCTCGCCAACGCCTCCGCAAGCCGTTTGCCTGCCGATCACGACGCAATGCGCAACGGCGCAGCTGCAATCGGACTCGTTGCAATCCTGATCACCAGCGCCATTCCGGTTTTCGGGTTGCTGCAGCTGGGCTGGCGCAGCTTCGACGTGGCCATGGCGCTATGGTTGGATGGTCTTGCAAAATTGGTCGTAATCGTACTGATGCTGCTGGTGGCAAAAGAAGGATTGATCCTTGGGCTAGTCCGCGGGGCGATTTATTTCTACGGTATTGGCATCGCCCTGCTCGGCCACCTTTTTGGCATCATGGCGCTGCTTGCCGATCGGAGCCACTTCAACGGTCCATTTGCGACGCTATTGGAGTTGGGCCACCAGCGTGCCTGGCAATTTGTCGTTGCAACAGTGCTGGTTTGTCATCTATACGGGTTTGCAACCGGTTACCTGCGCGCCGGTGCATTGCGGCCGGACCTTGCCAACCTGGCAGTGCGCGAGTTGCACTTGCGTATCTGGATCGTACAGCTGGCGGTTTTGGGAATGGCTTACCTTGTCATTGAAAAAGGTGTATCGGCCATTGGCGGTCTACTGGCCATGATACTTCTGAAGACTGGCAGTGATTTGTACTTCGAGTGGCGCAAGTATCGAATCTATCGCCAAGGGGCCTGATGATTCAACCGGCGGCTCCTTGAGGTCAGGCAGCGTTTCCTGTTCTCAACACCGCCGCTCCGGTCAAACGACCGGCGCGCATGTCATCGAGGGCGCTGTTGGCCTGCTCGAGCGGTAATTCAGTCAGGCTCGGACGCAACGTAATCTGCCCTGCAAGGCGCATGAATGCCTCGCCGTCGGCACGAGTCAGGTTCGCAACCGACTGCAGCTGCTTCTCGTGCCAGAGCAGGTCGTAAGGGAAACTCGGGATATCACTCATGTGAATGCCTGCGCAGATGACTCGACCGCCGGGCCGCACGGCCGCAAGCGCGGGCGGCACCAATGCCCCGACTGGCGCGAAGATGATCGCTGCGTCGAGCGCAACAGGCGGCGATTGCATTGAGCTCCCCGTCCACTCGGCGCCCAGTTGCAGCGCGAGCCGCTGCGCCGGGCGATCGCCATCGCGCGTGAAAGCGAACACTTTGAGACCCTGGGCGCATGCCAGTTGCGCCAGCAAATGTGCGGCCGCGCCAAACCCATACAGACCGAGAGTCCGTTCCGCGGCGGCGGCACGATACGCGCGGTAGCCGATCAGGCCCGCACAAAGGAGCGGCGCCGCCTCGCTGTCTGTGTAATTGCCGGGGATCGGGAGGCAGTATCGTTCATCAGCGACTGCGAAGTCAGCATAGCCGCCATCGAGCGAAAAGCCCGTGAAACGCGCCGCAGTGCACAGGTTTTCCTGCCCTCGCCGGCAGGCATCGCAGGATCCGCAGCTGCCGCCCAACCAGGGCACGCCGATTCGCGCGCCGGGCTCAAATCGCGTCGCGCCGGGTCCGCACGCGGCAACCGTGCCGACGATCTCATGGCCGGGAACGAGCGGCAGCCGCGCATTGGGCAATTCGCCATCGACGATGTGTAGATCCGTGCGACAGACTCCGCAGGCCCGCACCGCAATCAGCACCTGTCCCGCGGCCGGGGTCGGCGGCGGTCGCTTTACGAGCTCGAGCGCAGCGCCCGGCGCATGCAGACACATTGCGCGCATGGTTGCAACCATGGGCGGAGCCTAGCGAACCGACCCGACCAAACGTATGCCGGAAACCGCCTACTCGTTGTTCGCGGCTGCGGGCTTGCGGTAGCGGTGCACGAAGCGATCGCTGTGACCGCGAATCGACGGGTCGAAGACCGACTTGTCGCGTGCATCCTCATTGTTACGCAGTCCGGTATAGCGGTCTTCCAACACGAAGCCATGCGATTCGATATCGCGCACGGCAAAATCCTCATCGATGCGGTGCAGCGTCTGCGCATCGGATTTTCCGCTGCCCGCTCGGGCCGCGTGGTCGACGATGACAAATGCGCCGCCAGGCTTGAGCGCGGTTTTGATCTGCTCCAGGAACTGCCCTGCGTCGATCGCCGGCCAGCCATCGCCGCTGTAGTAAAGGTCATGGTAGGACATGACTATCAGGACCAGATCGACCTTGCCTGCCGGCAGCGTAAGATCCTCGTTCTTGACGACCCGCCGGTCGACTTCGCTCAACCGCCCGTCGGCGAAGCGGCGCTTCAGATCGTCTGCAACGAATTCCGCGTACGGTGCATTGTTGATAAGCAGGACCTGTCCTTCAGGTCCAACAAGCGTCGCGAGCAATTGTGCGTAATAGCCACCGCCACCGAACACATCGGCAACCACCATGCCTCGTGTGACTCCCGCGAAACGCAGCACTTCGGCAGGCTTGTCGCGCTCATCGCGCGCACGGTCCTGCGCATCGCGGCCGACCACGGTCAACGCACGATCATAGTCATCAGGTTCGGCGCCCGAGGCAAGGTTCGCGACGAACACCATCGGCAATGCGGCGATGACGCCCAGAATCAGCTTACGCGTGATCATCTTTCGGTACTCCGGCTGAACTCGTTAAGGAAGTATTGCCAATTGCAGGCGCGATCGCCACCGCCAGGGCCGAGCTGGCCTACAATGGGGACTCGCCGGTCATGTCGCGGGCCCTCGATCATGCGCAAGCTCGATTCGCGTCTCGTTCTGCTACCCATGCTGCTGATCTGCGGCTGCGTCGCCGCGCCGCGCCCGGTCAAGCCCGCACCGACCAGCAGCGAGATTCTCGACGCGACCACAGCCGCGGACTGGCAGGACCTCGACCCAGGCCAGCTGATCTATTTCGACCTGGCTGGCGAGCGACGGTTCATCGTGCAATTGGCGGATTCACTTGCGCCCGCAGCGAGTGCGAACGTCCGTGCGCTCGTGCGCGCAGGGTTTTTCGACGGGCTCACGGTCAGCCGCGTCCAGGACAATTTCGTCGCACAATGGGGCGCGTCCAGGGACACTGCGCTACCGGGCGGTGCCGAGGCCCATCCGGTCGCCGAATTCGACATTGCACTTGATGCGGGCATGGCGGTATCGAGGTTGACCGATGCCGATGGCTACGCGCCGGCGACGGGATTCCTGGACGGATTCCCGGTCGGGGTGGACTTTGCTCACCGCCGCATCTGGGGGTTACATTGCTACGGAGCGGTAGGCGTTGGCCGGGACAATCCTCCCGATGCGGGCAATGGCACGGAACTCTACGCGGTGATCGGCCAGGCACCTCGACAACTCGACCGCAATATCACCGTCGTCGGACGCGTCGTTCAAGGCATCGAAGTCCTTGCCGCCCTGACACGAGGTCCACCGCCCATGGGTTTTTACACCGATGCTGGACAGGCGACCGTGATCGAACGGGCGCGGGTTGCAGCCGATGTACTGGCCGACGAGCGCATTGCGCTGCAACGGCTTGATACGCGAAGCGCTGCGTTCGATGCCTATGTTGAATCGCGTCGCAACCGTCGCGACCCCTGGTATCTGCGCCCGGCCAATCACATCGACGTTTGCAACGTCTCGGTGCCCGTGCGCGTGCGGCCGTCCAGTTGAGTGGCCCGTATCAGGCCATCACCCGCCGCCAGAATGCCTGCGAATCGTTCCAGGACTGCCGGTCGGCAGCCGCATCGTAGGCCAGCGGCAAGCCGAATTTCTTGCCATTTGCGGTCGCTTCCGGGTTGGTAAACCCGTGCAGCGCCCCCGGGTAGGAGTGGAATTCCAGCTCGACGCCCAGTGCGTTCATTTCTTCCCGGAACCCAGCCAGCTCCTCGGTGGAGACCAGTTTGTCCTCGGCGCCGTGGCATACCAGGACCTTGGCCTTGACATCGCCCGCTTTGGCCGCGTGCGTCTTGCCGAGCGATCCATGAAAACTGGCGACACCGCGCAGTGGCAAGCCGGTGCGCGCGGCATGCAAAGACAGCGCGCCGCCCAGGCAATAGCCCATCGCGCCAAGCCGGGACGAATCGACTTCCGGTTGTTGCGCAAGAGTATCGACAGCTGCGCGGATACGCGCCGAAGTCGCATTCATATCAGCGAACAGTGCGTTCATGCGACGCCCGGCTTCCTCCGCGTCGGCCGCGACAACACCATCGCCATAGACGTCGGCCGCGAGTGCTGCATACCCAAGCGCCGCCAGATCCTGCGCGCGGCGGCGCAGGTAGGGGTTGAATCCCCACCACTCGCCGAAAACCACGATACCGGGACGCTTGCCCGCGACTGCCGAATCGACGGCGAGCATACCCTTGAGCTTGGTGCTGCCGGCCGAATAGTCGATTTGCCGGGTAACGATCTGGCTGCTCGCCATGAGTCCCTCCACTACGTTGCGACTGCGCTTTGACAAAAGATACCATGAGCGATGGCAGACGGCGTGACAGCACGGACACTGCGCAGAGTTCGCGCATGAGCAACGGCGACCGGATCGACGGCATGAGCCGGGAGAGCTGGCTGGCCCGGGCCGGCGGCGCACACGATGCACAAACCGGCGCTGTCCTGCCCCCCTTGCAGCCAGCCACGACCTACGGCCGCGATCGCGATTACCGTCCGATCAGCGATGCGATCTACATACGCGATGATCTGCCGCTGTCCAAGGATGCCGAGCGCGTCATTGCGGCACTCGAAGGCGCGGCGGACGCCATGTTGTTCGCCTCCGGAATGGCCGCCGCCAATGCGTTACTCATGGCGTTATCGCCGGGTACGCTGGTCATCGCGCAATCGCGCCTGTATTTCGGTGTGCGCGCTCGTCTGCAACAGCTCGAGGCGCAGGGCCGCATTGGCCTGCAGTGGTTCGATTGCGAGGATCTCGCTACGCTCAAGGCGGCACTGCGACCGGGACGCGCCACACTGGTATGGGGTGAGACGCCGGCAAATCCGACCTGGGAGTTGCTTGACATCGCGGCCGCGGCGGGGATTGCGCATTCGAGCGGTGCGCAGTTGGTCATCGACTCGACGGTGGCTACACCGCTCCTTACCCGGCCGCTGGAACTCGGTGCCGATATTGTCCTTCACTCGGCGACCAAGTTCCTCAACGGCCACTCCGACGTGCTTGCCGGTGCGCTGGCATTTCGCGAACGAGATGCACTGTGTGATGCGGTGCACGTGGAGCGGGTCGCAGCGGGTGCGGTGCTTGGCGCGTTCGAAACCTGGCTGTTGGTGCGCGGCATGCGCACGCTCGACGTTCGTTTGCAACGCTGCTGTGCATCTGCACAGATCATCGCGGCCGCACTGGAGCACGAGCCGAAAGTGCGCCGGGTCCGCTATCCGGGACTGCCATCGCACCCACAACATGCGCTGGCCAGGCAACAGATGCAGGGCGGGTATGGGGCACTCCTGTCGTTCGAAGTCACCGATGGCGACGCAGCGGCGCTACGCGTCGCTGGGGGTCTCGAATTGATCATTCGCGCGACCTCGCTCGGTGGCGTTGAGTCGCTGATCGAACATCGCGCCACCGTCGAGGGAGCGCAGTCACGGCTGCCGCCCGGTTTGCTGCGCCTTTCCGTTGGCCTCGAAAATGTCGATGACCTGCTGTCCGACCTCCGAGGAGCGTTATCACGCCTTTGATGGCGCATGGCATAATCGCGCCTGAATCCACCCAGCCGCCCGCTTTGCAATCCAGGAGAGTTTCGGATGTCCATCGGCTCAATTCGCACCGTATTCGCCACGGCCTCGACCGCAGTACTTCTCTGCCTGCCCATCGTCGGCGGCGGCGCAGAAGCGAATCGCAGCGCCCAGCAGATCGAGTACCGGCAGTCACTGTATACCGTGCTCGGCAGCAATTTTGGCCAGATGGCGGCGATGGTGAACGGCAAGATGCCATATGACCCGGAGCGATTCGAAACCCTGAGCAAGCGGGTTGCGATGCTGGCCACCATGCTTCCGGAGGCATTTCCGGCGGGCTCGGACCGTGGCGCGAGGACCGAAGCGAAACCCGAGATCTGGAGCAAGCCCGAGGAGTTCGCGGCGCTCATGAAACAACTGGGCGTAGAAACGACGAAGCTGCAGAATGTTGCCGGTCAACGCGACCTGGCGAGCGCAAAACCTGCCGTCGCAGCGACCGGCAAGGTGTGCAAGAGCTGTCACAACAAGTTCAAGACCGACTGAGCGACTGCCGGACCCAGCATCGGCGCCCGCCCGGTCGGCATCAGTAGTCCCAGGCCCCGAGTGCAGCCTGCGGCGCACTACGCACGAGCAGTGCGAGCATGAGCGCCACGATCACCCAGACGAGAATGGCCCGGGCCACCATCGAGCGGTCGATGCCAGCACCTTCCTTCAGCTGCGCGACCGGTTTGCGCCCGGTGATCATCGGCACGATGAGATTTTGCTTCTTGACCAGCAGATAGAAAAGCACCGCCACGATGTGCACTGCAATCGCCGCTAGCAGTACATTCACGACCAGCTTGTGGACCTTGGTCATACGGTTGCTGAACGCCTCCGATACATAACCGAAAAGCGGACCGCTGTTCATGATCTGATCGTTCGCGACGAGGCCCGTCACGGCCTGAACAAACAACAACGCAAGCATCAACAGCACCATCCACCCGCCCAAGGGATTGTGGCCGACGCAGTGTCTACGGGCTCCGGGTCGAAGCAGGTCCCGCGCATAATCCCACGTCCAGGCCGGACCTTTGATGAACTGCCGGAAGCGGGCATAGCGCGGCCCGCACCATCCCCAGATCAGGCGACTTATCACGATGAACAAAACCAGGTAGCCACTGCGCCGGTGCCAGTCGAAATAGTCGGCGGACAGGTTCTGCGTCAACCAGGCCAGAGCGACGCCGACGATCAGCAAGCCGTGCATCAGCCGCAGCGGCAAATCCCATATCAGCCTCCCGGAGCTTGAAGTATCCTGTCGCATTGCCTTCATTTTGACTTGATTACCCGCTTGCGCATTGCCGAAAATGCACTGCCCTGACCACACTGGCGAGGAACTTTCCGCATTATTGCCGATCTAGGCCAAAGACCCGCACCATGATCAAAGCAGAACGCCTCACCAAACGCTACGACTCACTTACTGCCGTCGATGACGTCAGTTTCAGCGTCGCACCCGGCGAAGTCCTGGGATTCCTTGGCCCCAATGGCGCCGGCAAAACCACGACCATGCGCATGATCGCCGGGTTCCTGCCGCCCACCAGCGGTACGGCAAGCATCAATGGTCACGATGTCGAGGCCGATCCCATCGCTGCCCGCCGTTGCCTCGGTTACCTGCCAGAAGGCGCACCGAGCTATGGCGAAATGACCGTGGAAGGCTTCCTGCGCTTCATCGCCGATCTGCGCGACCTGCATGGTAGTACCCGCCGCCAGAGGATGGACGAAGTAGTCGGGCGACTGGCCCTGCAAGGCGTCCTCGGTCAAACCATCGATACACTTTCGAAGGGATTTCGCCGGCGCGTCGGCATTGCGCAGGCGATACTGCACGATCCGCCGGTGCTGATCATGGACGAGCCAACCGACGGGCTCGACCCCAACCAGAAGCACGAAGTCAGGCGGCTCATAGCCGACATGGCGCGCGACAAGATCATCGTAATCTCGACCCACATTCTCGAAGAAGTCGACGCGGTGTGCACGCGCGCCATCATCATTGCCAAGGGCCGCGTCGTCGCGGACGAAACACCTGCGGCACTTGCGCGACGCTCGCGCTATCACGACGCGATAAGCGTTCGATTCGCGGACAGCAACGCGATGCTGGCTGCCCGCGATGCCCTGCAGTCGGTTCCCGGCTATAGCGGCTGCGATGCTGACGGCCATAAACTGCAATTGACGGTCTTCGGAAGTTTCGCCGGGCAGGGTCCGGCCACGGTGAAGGCGCGACTGGACCAGCGCGACATCGCGGTCATGGACATGCGTCTCGAACAGGGGCGTCTCGACGATGTTTTCCGCAGCATCACCGCCTGACTGTCCCGCCAGCCCCGGAGTCGACCCACGTGAGCCACGTCAGCGCCATTTTTCGCAGGGAGTTCGCCAGTTACTTCGCAACTCCCCTCGCCTATGTTTTCATCCTGATTTTCCTGGTGCTGGCAAGCGCCCTCACCTTCTATATCGGCGGGTTCTATGAGCGAGGCCAGGCCGACCTCGAGCCTTTTTTTGTTTTTCACCCCTGGCTCTACCTGTTCCTGATTCCGGCGGTGTCCATGCGACTGTGGGCCGAAGAGCGCCGCAGCGGCAGCATCGAGTTGTTGTTGACGCAGCCAATCACGCTATGGCAAGCAGTGATCGGGAAATTCCTTGCGGCCTGGGGTTTCACCGCGATTGCGCTCGCGCTGACATTTCCGCTCTGGGTCACGGTCAACTACCTCGGCAAACCCGACAACGGCGCGATCATCACCGCCTATATTGGCAGCTTGCTCATGGCGGGCGGATTTCTTGCGATCGGCTCGTGCATGTCGGCATTGACGCGCAACCAGGTGGTCGCGTTCATCCTGACGATAGTCGTTTGTTTCGCCGTGTTGTTGGCCGGCTTCCCGCTCGTTGTCGACGCATTGCGATGGCTACCGGAAGGCCTCCGCGATGCCGCAGCATCGATTTCGTTCTGGACGCACTTCGAAGCATTGCGCAAAGGCGTCATCGATTTGCGCGATGTCCTGTACTTCCTTCTGACCATGATTTTCTTTTTGACCGCAACGGCAATCGTTCTCGAGGCGAGACGCGCATGACTAGCCACGGCAATCTGGGGGAGCGCCTATGAGCCATCGATTGCGCATGGGTGGCGGAGCGCTGATCGCTTTGACACTGCTCTTCCTCGGCAGCGTCATCCTCGTATCCAAGGGCCTGCATGGGCCGCGACTCGACCTGACCGAAAACAGGCTCTACACGATTGCCGATGGCACGCGCAACATCATTCAAAAGCTTCCAGAGCCGGTCAACCTGTACTTCTTCTTTTCGGCCGAAGCGGCGCAGCAGGTCACTGGCCTCGACACCTACGCGACTCGCGTGCGTGAGTTGCTGGAGGAGCTGGCGTCGCGCAGCGGCGGCAAGCTGCGCCTGTCCGTCATCGACCCGCAACCATTTTCCGAGGAGGAGGACCGGGCTGCAGCGCTCGGCTTGCGCGCGGTGCCCATGGGAGCCAACGGTACCCAGGTCTATTTTGGACTTGCCGGCACCAACTCCACCGACGGCCATGCCAGCATCGAATTCTTCGATCCGGGCAAGGAAGAGTTTCTCGAGTACGACATCGCCAAGCTCATCTACCAGCTGGGCAACGAGAAAAAGCCGGCGGTGGGCTGGTTTTCATCGCTGCCAATGGACGCCGGCATGGACCCGGCGTCCGGCCAGTTTCGCGACGCCTGGGTCGTACTCTCGCAAGCTCGCCAACTATTCGATGTGCGCATCATCGATCGGTCCGGGCTCGCGACGATCGATCCGGCAATCAAGGTACTGGTGCTCGTGCACCCGAAGGAGCTGACACCTGCGACCGAGTTCGCCATCGATCAGTTCGTCATGCGTGGCGGCCGGGTGCTGGCGTTCATCGACCCGTTGGCAGAGCAGGATGAATCTGCTGCCGAGCCAGGTAATCCCATGGCGGCTCTGGGCGCAGACCGTGCTTCGAGGCTCAGCCCGCTGCTGAAAGCCTGGGGCGTAGATTTCGACAGCACCCAGATAGTCGGCGACCTGCATTACGGCATGACCGTCGCCATGCGCCAGGGTATGGCACCGGTGCGACACATTGGCATTCTGGGACTCGATCGCGACGCATTCGACCAGAAGGACGTGGTAAGCGGCGGTCTTGGCAACATCAATCTGGCGAGTGCCGGCGAGCTCAAACCGATAGCCGACAGCAAACTGAAATTCGAGCCCTTGCTGCTCTCGAGCACCGACTCGGGCCTGTTGCCGGCGGCACGATTTTCCATGATGACCGACCCGGCGACGCTGCGTGACGGGTTCCGCCCGGACGGACAAAGGCACGTGCTTGCCGCGAGAGTGAGCGGGCCGATCAGGAGCGCGTTTGCCGACGCTGCGCCCGAAGGCACGGCCGCAAGCGATGAGCGGCTGCGCGAATCACGCGAGCCCGCCAACCTTGTGATCGTCGCCGACACTGACCTGCTGTCCGATTTCATGTGGGTTCGTCAACAGAACCTTTTCGGGCAGCGAATCGTGCAGCCATGGGCGAACAACGGCGACTTCGTCTGGAACGTGATCGAAAATCTTGCGGGCAGCAATGATCTGATCAGCGTCCGCGGCCGTGCGAGTTTCACGCGGCCCTTCGGCCGGGTGGATGACCTGCGCGTTGCCGCCGAAGACCGCTTTCGCGCGAAGGAGCAGGAGCTGGAACAGGAATTGGCGGCGACCGAACAAAAGCTGTCGTCACTGCAAACGCAGCGCAACGACAGCAATGCCATGCTTCTCACGCCCGAACAAGAGGCCGAACTCGAACGCTTCCAGGACGAGAAGCTGCGCATCCGCAAGGAACTTCGAGCGGTTCGCGCGGGCCTCGACAGCGATATCAAGGCGCTGGGCAATCGACTCAAGTTCGTCAATATCGTACTGGTACCGGTTGCGTTCGCACTGCTGGCGTTGATCTTCGTCACGTGGCGACGCCGCTCCCGCGGTGCACCACCGGCCGCCAGGACAGGAGACGAACCGTGACGTCACGCAAGCTGACCTTGTTGCTGCTCGCGGCGCTGGTGGTTATAGGCGGCGCCCTGTGGCTGTCTCAGCAACGCTCGCTGCCGCGCGATCTCGGCACGGAAACGAAACTTTTCGATTCACTGCAGGGCGAATTGAATGCCATTGACAGCATGACGGTCAGCCAGTCGGGCGAGCGCACGACGCTGCAGCGTTCGGCCAACGGCTGGCAGGTCGCGGAGCGCGGCTTCGCGGCGGATCAGGGCAAGTTGCGCAAGTTTCTGATCGATTTCGCGGGACTGCGCATTGCCGAGAAAAAAACGTCATTGCCGGCGAAGTACACCGAACTCGGCATCGACGACCCGAGCAAGCCTGGAGCGTCCAGCACGCTGGTCGAGCTTCGATCAGGCGAGAAAAGCCTTGCCGCGGTCATACTCGGCAAGAACGCCGGTGGGCGCGGCGTGTTTGCACGCAAACCCGGCGACGCACAAGGACTGCTCGTCGAACCGTCACTTTCACCGTCCGCCAAACCGGCCGACTGGCTTGCGCACGAACTGGTTGATATTGCCGCCAAAGACATCGTCGGCCTGACGGTCACCCAGGCGGGCAGGACCTACCGGTTGCGACGACCCTCGACCGACTCGCCGCACCTGGCCATTGTCGATCTTCCTAAAGGTCGCACGACGATCTCGGATGATGCGACGGACCAGTCTGCCAGGGCCCTAGAGAAACTCGAAATGACCGACCTTGCGCATCGTTCCGACAGCAGTGACTTCTCACCTGTCGATCATGCGCGCGCCGAGTTGTCGGACGGTACCTTTGTCGATATCGCGGGCCACAGCGATAACAATCGCGCCCGCATTACCATCGATGCGGGCGTCGTATCAGGAGCCACCGACAACCCGGCAGCGCCCAGTGCCGAGACCATGCGGCGACTCGCCGGGTTCGTATTCGATGTTCCGACCTGGCGTTACACGAGCCTGTTCCGCCCGCTCGAGGACATGCTGAAACCCGCCGGCTAACGCGCGCGCAGGATCGCGATCAAGGACGCACCCGCCAGCAGCGCGGCGGGCAACCAAGCCAGTAGTACCGGATTGAGGTCGAAAACGATCGTACCGCTTTCGAGCAGGTTCTGCAGCATGAAGAACGCGATTCCAAGCAGCATGCCAACAACCGTACGGCTGCCCGAACCGGCGCTTCGCAACACACCGACGACCAGGGGCACGGCAAGAAGAACGGCGAATACGATCGCGACGCTCCGCGCAATGCGCGACCAGAATGCGAATATCGTCTGACCGGCGTCGAGGCCATTGGCACGAAGATGATGGATGAGCTTCCACAGACTGCGATTGGGCAGCTGCCAAGGCTCGCGCACCGTCAGTCCGAGCAACTCGCCGCTGCTGCCTGTCGCCAACCGGTAGCGTTGCTCGCGCTCGGCATTCACGGTCTCGCCCGCGAAAGTCGTTACCGCATAGGAGCCGAGATCCCAGTATCCGGGACTACCCGCCGCGGCCGACGCGGCTGTGGCCATGGACTTGAGTCGACCTTGTTGGTCGAGCTCGAAAATCGCGACCCCGGAAAAACTGTCCGCCGTCGATTGTTGCGTAACATTGATGATGCGACTGGGCTCGCGCAACCAGGCGCCGCCGCGCCCCGCAAAACTGATGTTGGAAAACTTGGCGAAGGCTTTCTGCTGCTTGGCAACCTGAACCAGCGGCGGCGCGATGTACTCGCCGAGCAGCACAGCCATGCCGAGCAGTACCAGAGCAGCGGGCAGGATTGACCGGGCCAGGCTCCAGACCGACATGCCTGCTGCGCGCAAGACGGTGATCTCGCTGCCGCGGGCGAGCGCGCCCATACCGATCAGGCTGCCAATGAGTGCTCCGATAGGCAGCAATTCGAACATCTGCTGCGGCAGGTTGAACAGCGCGAACCAGAACGCATCACCGCTGCGGTAAGTGCCGATGCCGACGTCATCCTGCTGGCCGATGAAGGTAAACAGCGCGGTAAGCGCCATCAATACCATCATCACCATGGCAACCGATGCAAGCACCTGCCGCGACAGATAGCTGGTGATCCTCATGCCGCTGCCTTGTAGCGAAGCCGCGCAAGCCAATTCGGCGACGCCAGGATCAACCAGGCGGCCAAAAGAATGACTGCATGTACCCACCACACCCCGAGCCAGGCGGGCAGACTGCCGCGTTCGATTGCAAGGCGTCCCGTCGCAACCAGATTGGTGTATGCGATGTAGATGAGAATCGCGAGCCACACTTTCGCGTAGCGACCCTGCCGCGGACGCAGCCGCGCCAACGGCACGGCGATCACGGCAAGCACCAGGGCCATGATGGGCAAGGCGGTTCGCCAGGCGAATTCGGCAATGGCCTTGCTCGTACCCATCCTGATGAGCTCGGCCGTTGGCACGGACTCGATTCGAACCTCGCTCGTATCAAGGTCCGGGACGTGTACTGGAATGACGTTTTCCTTGAAACGAATGATGCGAAAGCGTCTCTCACCCGGAACACCTTCGTAGCGCTCGCCATCAAACAAGGTGATGGTATGAACCGCACCGTCGTTGCTGATTTCGTGGCGCGCGGACTGGGCCGTGACGACCTCGAGCGACTTCTCGTGCGCGCGTTTGACGAATACCTTGCGCAGCGTTCCGTCCGGATCCTCGCTCTGGGCGTACACGACCGTCCCGGCACCGCCAAAGGTGGCAAACTTCCCCGGGGCGATTGGCGAAAACTGCCCCGCGAGCGCAGCTGACTTGCGCAGATCGAACAAGCGCTGGGCCGCGCCGGGCGCGAGCACCAGCGTAATCAGGCATTGCAGCAACGCGATGGCGAGTGCCACTGCCATTACCGGCCGCAGCACGCGGCCAGTCGCAACACCACAGGCTTGCGCCGCGACCATTTCGCTTTCGTGATACATGCGGCCAAGAGCCAGCACCACGCCGAGCAACAGGCCTATGGGCATGATCACCGCGAGATTCTGCATCGTGCCTGCCCCGATCAGTTCGAGCACCACTGATCGTGGGTAACCACCCTCGGCGGCACGCCACAAAACCCGCGCCACTTCGTTGGTGACCAGGATCACGAGCAACACCAGCGTCACCGAGGCGACCGCCGCCAGTACTTCGCGCAACAGGTAATTGCGAAAAACGCCGCCCAAGAGATCAGTCCGGAAAAGTCCGATAAACTATCATTATAGGGCCCGGCCCAACCGACCACGGCCTAATCGTGGGCTGTGGCGGGACAGCCAAGGCAACCCGAAGGAGCGCGCGCGGATGAATTTCGACCTTTGGTCCAAGAAGGTACCTCAAAAAGACAATGATTGTTGCGTGGTCGGAGTGTTCGACGGCGGCAAGCTCGGCAAATGGGCCGACGAAGTCGACCGGCAGCAGGATGGTCGCATTTCACAGCTCGTCAAGCGAGGCGACTTCTCCGGCAAACTCGGCGAAACATTGTTGCTCCCGCCAGTTGCCGCAGATTCGCGCACGCGCGTGCTGCTGGTGGGTCAGGGTGCGCAGAAGAACCTCAATCGCCGTGCATGGCGACGCGCGTTGGTGAGCGGCTTCAATGCGCTGGCGCGAACCAGAATTCAAAGCGCAACGATCGCGCTCGATGTTGCGGTTGGCGGCGAATTGCCCGACGCCTTGCTGGTGCGCAGCGCCGGCGTGCTATGCGGACAGGCGATTTATCGCATCAACGACCTCAAGAGCGGCACGCACCCGCCCGCGCCCGCACTCAGGCACCTGACGATAGGACCTGTCGCAAGCATCAGCGCGGCAGGCCGCCGAGCGGCCAAACAGGCCGCCGCCATCACCGTTGGCATGCGCACCCAACGTGATCTGGCCAACCTGCCGGGCAACCACTGCACGCCCACCTACCTCGCTGCCACGGCACGGCGCATTGCACGCGACTACAAGAGCGTCAAGCTGCGGATTCTGGATCGTAACGCGATCAAGCGAGAGAAAATGGGCTGCTTCCTGGCCGTGACCCAAGGCAGCGACGAGCCACCTCAGTTCATCGTCCTCGAGCATCGACCCGCCCGCCCATCGAAGCGTGGTCCGGTCGTGCTGGTCGGCAAGGGTGTCACCTTCGACACCGGTGGCATATCGCTCAAGGACCCACCGGCCATGGATGAAATGAAATTCGACATGTCCGGCGCAGCCACCGTGCTTGGTGCCGTGCACTTCGCGGCAGAATACAACCTGCCCCTGCATGTCATTGCACTGGTGCCTGCCTGCGAGAACATGCCTGGCGGCCGCGCAATCAAGCCGGGGGATATCGTCACCAGCGCGTCAGGTCAAACAGTCGAAATCCTCAACACCGATGCGGAAGGCCGTCTCATTCTTTGCGATGCGCTGCACTATGCGCGCCGATACAAACCATCGGCGCTCATCGATGTAGCCACGTTGACCGGTGCCTGCGTCGTCGCCCTGGGTGCCCACCATAGCGGGCTCATGAGCAACGACGATGCGCTTGCCAGTGAGCTGCTTGACAGCGGCCTGCGCGCGGACGATCGACTATGGCGGCTGCCATTAACAGAAGAATATGCCGAGCAATTGCGCAGCAATTTCGCCGATATGGCCAATGTCGGCGGCCGCGATGGCGGCGCGATCACTGCCGCGACCTTCCTGTCCAAATTCACCACGGGCATGATATGGGCACATATCGACATCGCGGGCACGGCCTATCTGAGCGGAGCGAACAAGGGCAGCACGGGTCGCCCGCTCCCGACGCTCGCCGATTTTCTGCTAAAGCGTGCGGGCCAATAGGGCCGCCGGGCATGCCAAGGCCTCGAGTCGATTTCTACATCACTGACGACGCCAGCGGTCGGGAACGGCTGAGGCTCGCTTGCAGGCTGGCGGAGAAAGCCTACCAGGCAGGCCAGGCGGTGGTCGTACTGTGCGCCGATGCAGAGCAACAACGTGCCCTCGATGAACTGATGTGGACTTTCCGTGACGGCAGTTTCCTGCCGCATGAGTGCGCCGACTCCGTCGCTCCGGTGGAGCCGCGTTGCGTCAGGCTGCAGCTAGACGCCGACAATGCGGGCGAAATCGTCATTTCGTTATCGGAAACGTTTGTCGCAGCGGCAGACTCCTGCGAGCGCGTCATCGACATCATCGATGGTGACGCGGACCGCCGCGCCCGCGGGCGCGAACGCTTTCGCAGCTATCGCGAACTGGGCCTGGAGCCCGCGACGCAGCAGCTGCGGGGACGATCGGCGCACTAGGCGCTTGGGTATACTCGCCTTCTGCATCCGCCACCGGGCCTGACCCTAGACTGATGGACAAGACTTTCTCGCCGGGCTCGATCGAGTCCACAATCTACGAACGCTGGGAGAGCCGCGGGTGGTTTGCGCCGCGCGGTTCCGGCGATCCCTACGTCATCATGCTGCCTCCGCCGAACGTCACCGGCACACTCCACATGGGCCATGCGTTTCAGCACACGCTGATGGATGCGCTGACACGGTATCACCGCATGAGCGGCCGCAATACGCTCTGGCAGCCAGGGACAGACCATGCGGGCATCGCCACGCAAATGGTCGTCGAGCGACAGTTGGCGACTGCAGGCCGCAATCGGCGAGACATGCCGCGCGAGGACTTCCTGGCAGAAGTGTGGCGCTGGAAAGCGCAATCGGGCGGCACGATCGTCGCGCAAATGCGGCGCCTCGGCGCATCCGTCGACTGGACGCGAGAGCGTTTCACGATGGATCCCGATCTATCAAGAGCCGTGAACGAAGCATTCGTACGACTGTACGAAGACGGACTCATCTATCGCGGCAAACGGCTCGTCAATTGGGACCCGGTTCTGCTCACGGCCTTGTCGGACCTCGAGGTACTTAGTACGGAGGAAGATGGAAAGCTCTGGCACCTGCGCTACCCGCTCGAAGGCGCCGAAGGACATGTGACGGTTGCAACGACCCGACCTGAAACCATGCTCGGCGACGCGGCCGTCGCAGTCAACCCGGATGACCCGCGCTACGCACATCTCGTCGGCAAGCGCGTTCGGCTACCGATCGCGGAACGCAGCATCCCGATTATCGCCGACCATTACGTCGACCCAGAATTCGGTTCCGGGTGCGTCAAGATTACGCCGGCACATGATTTCAACGACTTCGAGATCGGCGAGCGTCACGGGCTGCCAATGCTCAATATCCTCACCGCCGATGCACATCTGAATGACAGCGTGCCAGAACGTTATCGCGGCCTCGATCGCTATGCTGCACGCCAGCAACTGATCGCGGAGTTCGAGTCGCTGGGACTGCTCGAGCACACAGAGGCGCACAAACTCATGGTTCCGCGCGGCGATCGGTCGGGGGCCGTACTCGAGCCGCTGCTCACAGATCAATGGTATGTGCGCATCGATTCGCTCGCGCAGGAGGCGCTGTCTGCCGTCGAGTCCGGACGCACGCGCTTCGTGCCGGAGAACTGGACCAAGACCTACTACGAATGGATGCGCAATATTCGCGACTGGTGCATAAGCCGGCAACTTTGGTGGGGACACCGCATTCCAGCGTGGTACGACAATGAGGGCCGGTGTTATGTCGGCCGTGACGAAGCCGAAGTGCGGAGCAAGCACGCGCTCGCCGACAGCCTCGCGCTGCGCCAGGACCCGGATGTCCTCGATACCTGGTTCTCATCGGCTCTATGGCCGTTCTCGACCCTCGGCTGGCCCGATGAGTCAACCGACCTGCGCAGCTTCTATCCCGGGTCAGTGCTGGTTACCGGTTTCGACATCATTTTCTTCTGGGTGGCTCGCATGATGATGATGGGCCTCAAGTTCAGGAAGGACGTGCCGTTTCGGGAGGTGTACATCACCGGACTGGTGCGCGATGAACATGGCCAGAAAATGTCCAAGTCGAAAGGCAATATCATCGACCCCATCGACGTCGTAGATGGTATCGATCTCGACGCACTCATCGCAAAGCGGACCTCCGGCCTGATGCAGGAACACCTGCGTCCCGCAATCGAGAAAGCCACGCGCAAGGAGTATCCGCAGGGTATCGCGGCACACGGCGCAGATGCCCTGCGCTTCACCTTCGCGGCACTCGCCACCCAGGGGCGCGACATACGCTTCGACCTGGGGCGCGTCGGCGGCTATCGAAATTTCTGCAACAAGATCTGGAACGCGGCCCGGTTCGTCATGATGACCGTCGGCGACCAGCCGCCGGTCCGGCCTGCGGCGGGAACCGAATCGGTAGTCGACCGCTGGGCGCAGTCGCGCTTTTCCGCCATGCTTGCCGATGTGCACGCAGCGTTCGCGGAATATCGCTTTGATTACGCCGCAAACGCCCTGTATACCTTCGTGTGGCACGAGTACTGCGACTGGTACCTTGAATTGTGCAAACCGATACTGCAGGGCGAAGATCCCGATGCAGCGGCGCGAGTTCGCTACAACATGGTTTCGTTACTCGAAGCTGCGATGCGCGCCCTGCATCCATTGATGCCATTCATCACCGAAGAGATCTGGCTGAAACTCGCGCCGCTCGCCGGAGCGCATCATGAAAGTGTAATGCTGGCAGACTATCCGCTGACACAGAACCATGCGCGCGACCTGCAGGCCGAATCCGAGATCAGCTGGATCCAGCAATTCGTGATGGGCCTGCGGCAGATTCGCGGCGAGATGGATGTCAGTCCCGGCCGACGGCTATCCATCAAGATTGCCGATGCGAGCGTCGACGATCGGCGCCTGCTCGCCGCCCATGAGTCGCTACTGCGGCGATTGGCCGCGCTCGGGTCGATCGACGTGTTGCCGGCGGACGCGCCTGCCCCACCTGCCGCGATGGCCAACGTCGGCCTGATGCGCCTGCTCGTGCCGCTTGCCGGACTGATCGAGCCGGCCGCCGAGCGCGATCGGCTGCAAAAGCGCATGCAGAAATTGCAGAAGGACCTCGATCGCAGCCGCGGACTGCTCGCCAAAGACAGCTTCGTCAACGGCGCGCCGGCCGCGGTAGTGCAGCAGGAACGCGATCGCGTGACGGAGTTCGAAGCGCTGTTGGGCAAACTGCGCGGCCAGGCGGCAATAGTTGACAGGCTCATCGATGGCAACTAGCGAACTCACCGCCGCCCTCGATGCGCTCGGTGAAGTCATCTTGGGCAAAGCAGGACAGCTGCGGTTGGCACTGGTCTGCCTGCTCGCGCGCGGGCATCTGCTGATCGAGGATCTGCCTGGCGTGGGCAAAACGACGTTGGCCCATGCGCTGGCGCAGGTCCTCGGCATCGCCTGGCAACGCGTTCAGTTCACCAGCGATTTGCTGCCAGCCGATATTCTGGGCGTCGCTGTCTTCGATCGCGCCACGCAGCAGTTCAATTTCCGGCGCGGTCCCGTATTCACGCAGTTGCTGCTCGCGGACGAAGTCAATCGGGCCAGCCCGAAGACCCAGAGCGCATTGCTCGAGGCAATGGAAGAACGACAGGTCAGCACCGAGCTCACGACCTATCGGCTGCCCGAACCATTCTTCGTCGTTGCGACCCAGAACCCGCTCGAACAGGCTGGCACCTTCGCTTTACCCGAGTCGCAACTGGACCGTTTTTTGATGCGCATACAGCTGGGGTACCCCGATCGCGCCAACGAGCGGCTGTTGTTGCGCGGCAACGACCGCCGCGACGCCCTGCCCTTGATGCATCCGGTGATGAGTGCCGAGCGGGTCATCTATTGGCAGACGCAGGTGCGCGAGATTTTTCTATCCGAGCCCGTTCTCGATTACGTTCAAGCCCTTCTGCAGAAGAGCCGGGAACTCGATGGCGCATCCAATGGCCTGTCGCCCCGCGCCGGCCTCGGACTGATTCGCGCTGCGCAGGCCCACGCTCTGGTGCAGGGGCGCGCCCACGTTCTGCCCGACGACGTCCAGGCCGTGTTCGTGAGCGTCGCCGCCCATCGCTTGCACAGCCGCAGCGGTGGCGATGCCGGCAATGTTCTTGCTGCCGAATTGATGGAACTCATACCTGTGCCCTGACGCCATGCGGGCAATGGCAATCAACCCGGCGACTGCGTGGAGGAAACGGCTGGCGGCAGCATTCGCAGGTTGGGTCAGGCGACGCCAAGGCAAGGATCGCCTGCCGCTGCAGATTACCGCCCGGCGGCTCTATATCCTGCCGACGCGCACCGGGATGGCGTTCGCCCTGCTGCTGTTCGTGATGTTATTGGCGAGTCTCAATTACTCGAACAATGTGGCTTTGTTCGCGACCTTCCTTTTTGGCGGCGTCTGGCTCGTCGCCATGCACCAATGCCACCGTAATCTGCTTGGTTTGTCGGTCGTGGCTGTCGGGGCCAAGTCGGGATTTGCCGCGAGCCAGGGTGAAATCTCGATCCATTTACACAATCACAGTGCCGCTGATCGCCACGCGCTGGTGCTCGATGCCGGCCGAGGAAACACCGCAGCAAGCAGCCTGCTGGCGGGCGAAACACTTAGCGTTGCAGTGCCGTTTTGGTATGGCGAGCGCGGACGACAGACCATCCCGAGAGTTCGCCTCGAGACTCGCTACCCCTATGGATTGTTCCGCGCCTTCACCTATTTGCATGGCGATGTCACCTACATTGCCTGGCCCAAACCCATCGAGCATGGCGCAGCCCGGGGAACCAGTCAGGCCGCCGGCGCCGTGACCGGCGGGCAGCGTCCGGGAGCCGATGATTTCTCGCACTTGCGCGATTTTCGCGAAGGCGACTCGCCACGCAGGGTTGCCTGGAGTGCCTATGCGCGCGGCGCGCCGTTGATGGTGAAAAGCTACGTCGCGGAACAGGCACAAGCAACTCTGTTCGATTTTGATGCGTTGGCGCCGATGCCAGCCGAGTTGAGGCTGCAACAGATCTGTCGATGGATTGTCGACGCACACACGATCGGGGCATCGTACCAGCTGCGAATTGGCGCAAAGATCGATCCGCCTGGGCGCGGCCTGAATCACTACCAGATCAGCCTCGATCGCCTCGGCATCTGGCCGGAGAACTTACCTTGAGCGCGCGCGCCGAATTGTCGCCGCGGCAAACGCAGTGCATCGCCCTCGCCTTCGCGATGAGCCTTCTGTTGCACTTGGATCGAATGCCGACCTGGACCATCGTCGCTGCAATCGCAGCAGTTGCATACCGCCTGGCCATGTCCGCCGACCGGGCCCGCCCACCGGGGCGCATCGCAATGCTGCTGCTGGTGCTGACATTGCTCGGCGCCGTGTTCGCGCAGTTCCGCACGTTGAATGGACTGGCCGCCGGGAGCAGCCTGCTTGGCGCAATGGGGGCCCTCAAATTGCTCGAAGCACGCACGACTCGCGATGCGCAGGTCGTGGCCGGCAGCGCCATTTTCCTGCTGCTCGCTGCCTGTCTCGACCGACAGGGAATGATACGCATGCCGCTCTACGGAGCTGTCGCATGGCTCACGCTCGCAGCGATGGCGATCGTAAGCGCGGCCGGCGCGGGCTTGTCGACCCGGGCGGCGCTTCGAATGTCCGCAAGATCAATTGGCCTCGCCTTGCCGATCGCAATCATGGGTTTTTTGTTCTTCCCGCGTATCGCAGGCTCATTCTGGGCGACACCGGGTGGCGGCGCAGCGAGCACCGGCCTCGCCGACAGCATGAGCCCGGGCTCGATCACTGAGCTGGTCGACTCCGATGCTGTCGCTTTTCGCGTGCAATTCACGGGCCGTGCCCCGCCGAGCAGCGAGTTGTACTTTCGCGGACCCGTGATGATGGACTTCGACGGCTATACGTGGCGAGCGCGCCGCGCGTCCTACATGGAACCCGCCCTGTCGTATCGAGGCCCCTCCTACTCCTACACCGTCGCATTGGAACCGCACGATCAACGTTGGTTGTTTGCACTCGAAATGCCAACGCCTCCCAGGCAACGCGGCATGCGCATGGCGGGCGCGAACGAACTGACGGCGAACGAGCCCGTCGGCAAGCCGATCAGCTATCGCCTTACTTCATACACTCGCGCAGGGAACAGCCAGACGCTGCGCTCCCTTGGACGACGTTTTTTCACGGCACTGCCGGCGGGACGCAATCCGCGCACACTCGAACTGGCGCGACGCATGCGCCGCGAAGCCGGCTCGGATCTCGCCTTCAGCGATGCGGTTCTGTCCCTGTTCGCATCGACGGGCTTCGAATACTCCCTGACACCGCCGCGCCTGGACTACAACTCGGTCGACGACTTCCTGTTCAATTCGCGGCGCGGTTTCTGCGGCCACTTCGCCTCGGCCTATGTGAGCATGATGCGGGCGGCCGGCGTGCCGGCCAGGGTCGTCACCGGATACCTCGGGGGCGAGTGGAATCCAATCGGCCGCCATTTTACCATTCGCCAGTCGGACGCACATGCCTGGGCGGAAATATGGCTCGATGCGCGCGGCTGGACCCGCGTTGACCCGACGGCGGTCGTCGCTCCCGAGCGCCTGACGCGTGGCGCAAGCGAACTCCTGAGCGACTCCGGCTCGTTCACCCAGCGGCTGGTGCTTGCCTCAACCTGGCTGCGTGGCCTGAGGCGACAATGGGACGCCGCCAACGCCTGGTGGACACAACGTATCATTGAATTCAACTCCAGTTCGCAGCGCTCCCTGTTGCAGAGTCTTGGTTTACGTGATGCGGACCTCGCCACGGCCGGCCGCATACTTGCGATCGGGTTCGTGATCTGGCTGATCGCACTTGGCGCCTGGCAGGCACGCGTACTCCTGTACCGCGGGAATGAGCCACTGCAGCGCAGTTATCGACTCCTGCTTGCGAAGCTCGCGCGCGCTGGCATCCCGATACGCGCGAGCGAATCAGCCGCTGCGCTGTCAATGCGCCTGCGGATGCAACGCCCGCAAGCCTCGGCACTGCTCGAGCAATATGCCTCGCTGCGCTATGGCAGGCCGTCTGCAACTGCGCCGTCGTTGATTGCAGGTTTCGGCCGCGCGGTCCGTCGCTATCGCGCAACGGATGCGGAAGTTGCCTGAACCACCCTGTTCGGGATCTTCAGCAGTATCGCGGCACCCATCACGAACAGCAGCAACAGCGACAGGATTGCAGCGCGGTTGCTGTGGGTCAACCAGCCAACGAGTGCCACCAGCGCCGGACCGAGCACGGTCGCAAATTTGCCCATCATGTTGTAGAACCCGAAGAATTCCGCATTCTTGCCCTGAGGCACCAGGCGAGCAAACAGTGATCTCGACAGACTCTGCACACCCCCCTGCACAAGACCGATCAGTACCGCAAGGATCACAAAACCCAGCGATGTATCGATGAAATAGGCGGAAACATTCGCGACGACGTAACCGGCCAGTGCGACCAGTACGCCATTGCGAGAGCCGATGCGCCCACCTAGCCAGCCGAAGAACATGGCTGCCGGGAAGGCCACGAATTGCGTGAGCAGGAGCGCCCCAAGCAGATCACTGGCTTCGAGCCCGATTGCGAGCCCAAAGTCGACTGCCATCTTGATGATGGTGTTGACGCCATCGATATAGAACCAATAGGCCAACAGGAACACGACGGCCTCCCGATACCGGATCACCGTCCGCACGGTCGCACCCAGCTCCGCAAAGCCCTGGCGGACGGCAGTCTTGATCGGCAGCGGCGCACCCTTGTGCTCGCGCACCCACACAGCAAGGGGAATCGAGAACAACAGCCACCACAATGCCACGGTCAGGAACGACGCGCGTACCGCATCGGCGGCGGTCGCGAGATTGAACCAATGCGGTCGCACGACCATCAGCAGGTTGAGGGCGAACAACAAGCCGCCGCCCAGATAACCCAGGGCGAAACCCAGTGCCGACACGCGATCCAGCTCCCGGTCGTTGGCAACATCGAGCATCAGTGCATCGTAGAAGACATTGGCCGCCATGAAACCGACCGATGCGGTAACGAACATCGCCGCCGCAACGCTCCAGTGGGGCTGACCGATCAGGTACAGCGCCGCCGTGGCGGCAGCCCCGATGACCGTGAACACCAGCAGCAATTTCTTTCTTGCGCCTCCTCGGTCGGCAATTGCACCCAGCACGGGCGCGAGGATCGCCACTACGAGCCCTGCGATGGCGTTGGCAACGCCGAGCCTGCCGGTACTGACGGTCGCATCGACGCCGGCGTTCCAGTACTGCTTGAAGAACGTCGGGAAAAAACCCGCCATCACTGTGGTGGCAAAAGCGGAATTGGCGAAGTCGTAAAAAGCCCAGGCCCGCACCGCGCGGATGCTGGAACGCGCCTCGGCAGGTTCACTCATGCAGGAAATGCTCGCGCGTCGGACTGAATCGCACTCGTGGGAAACGCTCCATCGCGAGCTCGAGGTTCACGCGAGTCGGCGCCAGATAGACCAGTGCGCCGGCATGATCGACAGCCATGTTGTCATGCGATCGGTTGGCAAGCTCGTCGAGTTCGCGTTGCTGGTCCGCTGCGAGCCAACGAGCCGTATAGACGTTGACGGGCTCGAATTGACAGCTGACGTTGTACTCGTCCTGGAGCCGAAATGCGACCACCTCGAACTGCAATTGGCCAACGGCCCCGAGTATAAGGTCGTTGTTGCGCATGGGCTTGAACAGCTGCGTGGCGCCTTCTTCGCACAGTTGCGCCAGTCCCTTGCCAAGCGCCTTGGCCTTCAGCGGATCCTTCAGCACCGCGCGCCGGAAGATTTCCGGCGCAAAATTGGGGATGCCGGTGAATACCAGGCGCTCGCCCTCCGAGAACGAATCACCGATATTGATCGTGCCGTGGTTGTGAAGCCCAATGATGTCGCCAGCGAACGCCTGGTCGGCATGCTGTCGATCCGCTGCCATGAAGGTGATTGCGTCATTCACGCGCACTTCCTTGCCGAGCCGCACATGGTGCATGCGCATGCCGCGATTGTACGCCCCCGAGCAGATTCGCATGAACGCGATCCTGTCGCGATGCCCCGGATCCATGTTCGCCTGGATCTTGAATACAAAGCCGCTGAGCGCGGGCTCCAATGCAGATACGGGCCGCGCGGTCGTCACGAACTCCCCTGGCGGCGGGGCGTGCATCACGAAAAACTGCAATAATTCGCGCACTCCGAAATTACTGATGGCAGAACCGAAGAAGACCGGCGTCTGACGTGCCGCGCGATATGAAGCGAGGTCAAAGGAAGCCGTCGCTCCGCGCACGAGTTCCAGTTCTTCCATGAACTGCTTCGCATCGTCACCGAGCAAATCGCCGACGGCGCTGCTCGACAGGTCCGGCAAACGCTCGAAACTCCCTGCCCGCCCTTTCGCGGCTTCGCGGTACACGTAGACGCAGTCTTCAAGCAGGTGATAAATGCCGCGCAGCGCTGAACCCATGCCAATTGGCCAGGTCACCGGTGCTGTCGCTATGCCAAGCACCTGCTCCACCTCGTCCAGCAACTCGATGGGTGCCCTGCCCGCGCGATCGAGCTTGTTGATGAACGTCATGATGGGGGTCGCACGCAAGCGACAGACTTCCATCAGTTTCACGGTCCTCTCCTCGACACCTTTTGCACAGTCGATGACCATCAACGCCGAATCGACGGCGGTCAGAGTGCGATACGTATCCTCGGAGAAATCCTCGTGCCCGGGTGTATCGAGCAGATTGACGATGCGTCCGTCGAAGGGGAATTGCATGACCGACGAGGTCACGGAAATGCCGCGCTGCTGCTCGAGCCGCATCCAGTCCGAGGTGGCGTGCCGGGCCGCCTTGCGCCCCTTGACCGTGCCAGCGAGCTGGATCGCGCCGCCGAACAGCAGCAACTTTTCGGTCAGCGTAGTCTTTCCCGCATCGGGGTGCGAAATGATGGCAAAAGTACGCCGGCGCGCGATCTCTTTTTCGAGACTGTGCATCTGCAATACCTGATCGGACTAGAAATTTTCGCCGACGGGGGACGCCGTTGACCGTGTCGCGGCTGTCTGGCCGATCGGCAGGTCGATTCGCAACAGCGCCGCGTCCTCGCGGCCGTTCCGCGCCTGATAGTAGCCGCGCCTGGTGCCAACCTGCTCGAATCCTAGTGCGGCATAAAGTCGGATTGCCGCAAGGTTGCTCGGTCGCACCTCAAGATAGGCTGCCTGCGCACCGAGCGCAGCTGCGCTGCGGAGCATTTCGTGCAGCAGCACGCGCGCGAGCCCACGGCAGCGATAGCGCTCGTCGATGCAGACATTGAGGATGTGTGCCTCACCTGCACCGACACTCATGACGCCATAGCCCACGATATGCACGTCGAACTCGAGCACACGGCAGATATAGCCGACCCTGAGGCAATCGCCGAAGATGCCGAGGGTCCATGGGAAATCGTAACTCGCCTGCTCGATGCGCATGACCTCGGCGAGGTCATCGTCCACCATGGGCCGTAGTTGCAGCTGCGGCAGCGACTGCATGGCGTCGCGCTCAGCCGCCATGCGATTTCACCGGTTGCAGCGCCGCGAGCGTGCTGCGTGCGAATTTCAGGTCCTCCCACGCCTTGCGTTTGTCTGCCGGCGAGCGCAACAGATACGCAGGGTGGTAGGTCACGACCAGCGCCGTCGCGGCGGTTCCGTAGTGATGCACACGACCGCGCAACCGCGCCAGGGGCGCGTCGGTGCGCAACAGGTGCTGCGCGGCGATCCGGCCAACGGCCAGGATGATGCGCGGCCGCAGGAGCAGGATCTGGGCATCGAGGTATGGCGTGCAACTTGCGACTTCCGCTGGCTTGGGATCGCGATTGCCGGGCGGCCGGCACTTGAGAATGTTGGCGATATAGACCGTCTCGCGCGTGAGGCCGATCGCGCCCAGCATTGCATTCAACAACTGGCCGGCACGCCCGACGAACGGTTCACCCTGGCGGTCCTCTTCCGCGCCGGGCGCCTCACCGACGATGAGCCAGTCCGCTCCCTGGTTGCCTACGCCAAAAACAGTCTGCTTCCTGCCAGCATGCAACGCGCAACGCGTGCAGGATTGCACTTGCTCGCGCAATTGAACCCAGTTGCCAGGCAATGCGGCGCTTGCAACTTCGGCATCGTCCGAAGCCGCCACCTTTGCAGCAACCGCGTCGGTAACGGGTTCAGGTGCTATCGCTGGCCGCCTGACGTGCGCCCGCCAGGCCTGGACGCCGATCGCCTGCAAATAGGCCAGGCGCCGGTTATCGGCGGCGACGCTCACGGCTCGGGTGCCACGCCGCCGCGCATGGTGCGGCGCAGGCGGCGCGCGAGCCACAACAATGGCGCCGACAGGCAGAAGGTCGCGAACATCGCCAGCAGCATCGTCGGCGGTTCGATGGCAATCATTGCGAGGAACAACGGCACGATCACCATGTAGTAGCCTTTGACACGCCGGTCCCATTCGACCTGCTTGAGACTTGGATAGGGCACGGAACTGATCATCAGCATTCCGGCACCCGCAGTCACAGCGAAGGCCAGGATCAATCCGAGCAGGCCGGGCTCGCGCCAATTATTGAAGAACCAGACAAATGCCGCCACGAACGCGGCTGCCGACGGACTTGGCAATCCCTCGAAGTAACGCTTGTCGGCCGTCGCCGCCCGGGCGTTGAATCTCGCCAGGCGCAGCGCCGCGCATACGCTGTAGAAGAAACAGGCGACCCAACCAAAACGCACCCAGGAGTGGCCGAATTCGGCAATACGCGCGATACCCCAGTGATACGCCACCAGCGAAGGCGCAATTCCGAACGCCACCATGTCGGCAAGGCTGTCGTACTCCTTGCCGAACACCGTCTCGGTGCGGGTCCAACGCGCTACCCGCCCATCCAGGCCATCGAAGAGCATTGCGATGAATATTGCCGCCGATGCCCGTGAGAAGTTGCCATCGGCCGCCGCCACCACGGAATAGAACCCGGCAAAAAGGCAGCCAGTGGTAAACAGGTTCGGCAGCAAATACATCCCGCGACGCTGTTGCGGGCCGGGCATGGGTGTTTCGGTCACATCGCCATGATAGGGGCCGATCGGCCGCGCGACAATGCACTCCGCGCTGGTATCATTGCGCCCCTTATGCGCTGGTCCCGCTACCCGATCAACACCGCGAAAGAGACGCCATCAGAAGCCGAGATCGTCAGCCACCAGCTCATGCTGCGTGCCGGCATGATTCGACGGCTGGCGGCAGGGCTCTACAGCTGGCTACCGTTTGGCTTTCGGGTCATGCGCAAGGTCGAGGCGATCGTGCGCGAGGAAATGGATCGTGCCGGCGCCCTGGAGCTGATCATGCCAGCCATCCAGCCGGCCGAACTGTGGCGTGAATCGGGGCGCTGGGAGCAATATGGACCGGAGTTGCTGCGCCTTCGCGACCGGCACGACCGGGAGTTCTGCGTCGGGCCGACGCATGAGGAAGTGATCACCGATATCGCCCGGCGCGAACTGCAAAGCTACCGGCAGCTGCCTGTCAACTTCTACCAGATCCAGACGAAGTTCCGAGATGAAATCCGGCCGCGATTCGGCGTCATGCGCGCGCGCGAGTTCGTCATGAAAGACGCTTACTCTTTCCACCAGGATGAAGAATCGCTGCGCCAGGGTTACGTGGCGATGCACGACGCCTATACGCGCATATTCACGAGGCTCGGCCTGCGCTTTCGAGCGGTCGCGGCCGACAGCGGCGCAATCGGCGGCAATGTCTCGCAGGAGTTCCATGTCCTGGCCGACTCGGGCGAAGACGCCATTGCCTGGTGCCCCGGTGATGACTACGCCGCCAATCTGGAGACCGTCCCCCTGCCCGCCGCCGAGGCCCGCCCGCCTGCTCCAACAGAGGCCATGCGCGAGGTCGCGACACCGGGAGCGGGCAGCATCGAGGATGTTGCCGCAATGCTGCGCATCGATCGCAGCCGCCTGCTCAAGACCCTGCTCGTCGAGGCGCGCAACGGCGGCGTCGTTGCGTTGCTGCTGCGCGGCGACCACGAACTCAATCTGTTGAAGGCACAGAAGCACCAGTCGCTTGCGACACCGCTTCGTTTTGCCAGTGCCGAGCGCATTCGCGAGTGCTGCGGCGCACCGCCGGGTTTTATCGGGCCGGTAGGACTTGCGCTGCCCTGCATCGCCGACTACAGCGTCGCAGGTCTCAGTGATTTCGTCTGCGGCGCCAATCGCGCCGACCTGCACCTTGCGGGTGTGAATTGGCGCCGCGACCTGCCTCTGCCCGAGCTTGCGGACCTTCGCAATGCAGTGGACGGCGATCCCAGCCCGGGCGGCGGCGGCCCGCTGTCCATCATGCGTGGTATTGAAGTAGGTCACATATTCCAGCTCGGATGCAAGTACAGCGACGCAATGGCGGCTACGGTACTTGCTGAGAACGGACAGAAGGTCACTCTCTACATGGGTTGTTACGGCATTGGTGTGACGCGGATCGTCGCCGCTGCGATCGAGCAGAATCATGATGAGCGCGGCATCATCTGGCCGGACGCAATTGCCCCGTTCAATGTGGTGTTGACGCCGATCAACATGGACCGTTCGGCCGATGTGCGGGCGGCAGCCGATGAGTTGTATGCCGCGCTCGTAGCAAAGGGAATCGACACGTTGCTCGACGATCGCGATGCGCGTCCGGGCGTGAAATTCGCGGATGCCGAGTTGCTGGGCATTCCGCACCGAATCGTGATCGGCGATCGTGGCTTGAAGAGCGGCAAATTGGAATATCGCCATCGACGAGACAGTCAAAGTCAGGACATCGACCGCAATGGCATCGTGCAATTCATTTGCGAGCGTATTGGCACGCACTAGTTTCGCGCTGTTGCTCGCCCTGCCCGCGGCCGCGAATGCCGACCAACAGCGCGACGCCGCGCTGCGTCCGGTCGTGGCAGCAGCCATCCACGAAGCGAAGTGCTTCGCCGACAGTTTCGACTCCGCTGTCTGGTACAAGATGATGGAGCCGCGACTGCGCAAGGCGGTCGCCGATGAGGCCGAACGCACCGAGATCCTGCAGCAGGTGTTCTGCGAGGCGCACCGGCCCAACGAACTGCGCGTGCCGCCGGGTCTGCTCATGGCCATCATCGACATCGAAAGCCGCTTCAACCGCTGGGCGGTCTCCTACGCCGGCGCCGTCGGCCTCATGCAGGTCATGCCTTTCTGGCCCGAGCAGCTGGGCATGCGCCGCCACGAACTCGTGCGCGTCGGCCCGAACATTCGCATGGGAGCAGCCATCCTGCGCTATTACCTGCGCATCGAGCGAAATGACGTGCAGCGCGCACTGGCGCGCTATAACGGCAGTGTCGGACGGCGTTGGTATTCGGACAAGGTCATACAGCGCTGGTCGTACTGGAATGGCGCCGACGATCTCGGCAGCCCTGAGGCCAGCGTGAGCGCCATCAGGAAGTAACGAAGCGCCCGCTTTGCATCTGTGTTGCGAGCGTGCCTGCGTCAGCCTGTAATTCGACTGCCGTAACACGCGCAGCGCCCGGTCCTCGCCACAACCATTTCTCGAACTCATCGAGCACAGCCGCCTCGCCGCCCGCCAGCACCTCGACCGACCCGTCGGCCAGATTGCGGGCGTGACCGCATACGCCCAGACGCAGCGCTTCGCGGGCTGTACTCGCACGGTAGAAAACGCCCTGCACGCGGCCCTTCACGATATAGCGACGTACGATCACCAGACAATGGTTCTATGCAACTTGACCCGGCGTCAAGTGAACTACAATTGTCGCGCCCGCCCGCAACCGAGGTGCAATCTTGGCCAAAATACTCGTGCTCTACTATTCACGCAGCGGCGCCACCGCGGCGCTGGCGCGCCAGATCTGTCGCGGCATCGAAACCATCACCGATGCCGAGGCGATATTGCGCACCGTCGCGCCGGTCTCTGCCGACAATGAACGTCCGGTCAAGCCGGTGCCGGGCGACGGGCCGCCCTACGCGACGCATGACGATCTGCGTCGCGCGGATGGCTTGGCACTCGGTAGTCCGACACGCCTTGGCAACATGGCGGCGCCACTCAAATACTTCATAGACGGTCTCGGTCCGCTCTGGTTCGAAGGTGCCCTGGTGGGTAAACCTGCGGCCGTATTCTCCGCTTCGCAGTCGATGCACGGCGGCAATGAAACGACGCTGCTCAGCATGATGTTGCCGCTATTTCACCATGGCATGCTGCTACTCGGCGTGCCATACACGGAGACCGCGCTGAACGAAACGCGAAGCGGTGGTACCCCGTATGGCGCAACTCACGTTTCGGGCGTGGCGGCGGCGAAAGGAGCGCTCAGCGAACACGAGGCGCAGATTGCAAAGGCACTCGGCGCGCGGCTCGCCGAGATGGCTGTCAAACTTCGTGACCGCGCCGGTGCAACACTTCACGAATGAACGGCACGGTGATGCGCCGCTGCATTTCCAGCGAAGCTGAGTCCAGCGTATCGAGCAACTCGAACAAGCTCGGCAAGTCGCGCGGCAGTCGTGCAAGCAGGTAATCGAGCGTCTCATCAGGCAGCGCGAAACCGCGATGCCCGGCATGGAGCTTCAGGGCAGCGGCGCGACCACGGTCATCGAGCGGGCGTAGCCTCAATACCTGGCTCGCGGACATGCGCGAGGCGAGGTCGGCCAGACCCCAGCGCAGTCCGCGCGGTGGCGCCTCGGCGCTCACAAGCAAACCGCCTGCCGCATCTTCGAGTTCGCGATAGGCCGTGAACAACCAGCGTTCGAATCGGGCATCGCCCACCCGAGCGTCGATGTCATCGACTATGACGAGTCGCGTCCGGCCAGCCAGTGGCCCGGGCAGCATGTCGGGATCCGAGCCGCGAATCAGCGTCGCGCTCTCGCCGCCCGCCGCCGCGGTTGCCTGCAGCAGGTGGCTGCGCCCGCAGCCGGGCGGGCCCCACAGCCACAGCGCCAGACGTTCGCCTCCGGCGAGCTGCTGGCAACGAGCGAGCGCTTCGGCATTTTCGCCGGCATGAAAATTGGCGAACACGCGACTGCCCGCGCGTGCGACCGCCAGTGCGAGCTGTTTCACGACCGCCCTGCGCTCAGAGCGTCGCGGCCGGCGCGCGCCAGGCGCGACCCACGAAGCGCGCCAGATAATCGATGCCGGAGGCGATGGAGAGCACGAACGCAAACACGAACAACGCGTCCTGCAGTTCGCGCGGCGGCCAATGCCATGCGGCCGCCAGGATGGCAGCCACCAGGCAGGAGAACTGAACCAGCGTATTGATCTTGCTGACTATGGTGGGTCGGCCATGCAGCGGCCCGAACCACAGGCGATAGACGAGCGCACCCAATCCGATGATGAAATCCCGCGCCACGGCGGCGACCGTGAGCCACCACGGAATGAGCCCATTCCAGGTCGCCACGACGAATACCGTGACCAGCAACAGCTTGTCCGCCAACGGATCGAGAAACCTTCCGAGGTCGGACGCCCAGCCGAACCGCTTGGCGAGGAAACCGTCCAGCCCGTCCGAAATCGCTGCGACGAGGAACAGAACCACGACACGCACGTGTTCGCCCGCCTGCAGGGACAGGACGATCGGCCAGATCAGCGCGATGCGCAGCAGGCAGATGAGATTAGGCAGGTGCTTCACGTTGGCGGATCCGACCCTTGCCGCCAATATTACCAGAGCACCTGTCCGGCGATCCCGAATCCCTGCCGCGATGCAGCCGACGTTTGTACAATAGCGCCGCCCGAATGCCGCGCCTTCGGGCGCCCCGGACTACAACCGCAAAGGCCGACGTGACAACACCGAAGAACCTGAGCTATCGCGACGCAGGTGTCGACATCGATGCCGGCGATGCGCTGGTCGAACGCATCAAACCCGCCGCGCGCAGTACGTTGCGCCCCGAGGTCATGGGCGGACTTGGCGGATTTGGCGCGCTGGTCCGAGTTCCACTCGAGCGCTTCCGCGAGCCGGTCCTGGTCTCGGGAACCGACGGCGTCGGTACCAAACTGCGCCTCGCTATCGATCACAACCGCCACGGCAGCATCGGCATCGATCTGGTCGCCATGTGCGCCAACGATGTCGCGGTCTGCGGTGCCGAACCGCTGTTCTTTCTCGACTACTACGCCACGGCGAGGCTCGACGTCGACGTCGCGGCCGATGTGATCCATGGCATCGCCGAAGGCTGCAAACGGGCCGGCGCCGCCCTGGTTGGCGGCGAGACCGCGGAAATGCCGGGCATGTACCAGCGTGGCGATTACGACCTCGCCGGATTCTGCGTCGGCATCGTAGAGCGCAGCGCCATCATCGATGGCTCCAAAGTCGCTGCAGGAGACCTCGTCATCGGTCTCGCTTCCTCCGGCCCGCACTCGAATGGGTATTCGCTGATTCGCAAGGTCCTCGAAGTCGGCAACCACGATCCGCACCAGGATCTTGCAGGCCGCCGCCTCATCGATCGACTCCTCGAGCCGACCCGCATCTACACCCGCTCAATGCTCGCAATAGCGCGGCAACTGCCGGTGCATGGATTCGCGCACATCACGGGGGGTGGGCTCACCGAGAACATTCCGCGCGTGCTGCCAGCGAGCCTCGATGCGCGTCTTGACCGCAGTGCCTGGCCCGCAAATCCGCTATTCGATTGGTTAGCGCGCAACGGCAATATTGCAACAGGCGAAATGTACCGCACCTTCAATTGCGGCATCGGCATGGTGTGCATCGTCGCGCCGGGCGACGCATCGCGCGCGGTCGAACTGCTCGTTGACGAAGGCGAAGATGCGCGAATCATCGGCCAGGTCGCGCCCGGCAATGGCTCGGTGATCATCACCGAATGAGCGCGAGCAGTAGCTGCCGCCTGGCCGTGCTGATTTCGGGCCGCGGCAGCAACATGCTCGCGATCGCACATGGCTGCCAGAGCGGCGATATTGCGGCGCGGGTCGTGCTGGTCATTGCAGATCGGGATGCGACCGGCATCGCAGCCGCCCGAGCGCAGGGTCTTGCCACGGCGATACTGCGGCCCGAGCCTCACCAGAGCCGCGAGGAATTCGACCGTCGCCTCGCGCGGGCAATCGACGAACATGCGCCGGATTATCTTGTGCTCGCGGGTTTCATGCGCATACTGTCAAGCCAATTCGTCGAGCATTACAGGCATCGTCTGCTCAACATCCACCCTTCGCTGCTGCCGGCACTGCCTGGACTGCATACGCACCGGCGTGCACTGTCCGAGCGCCTCGCGCATCACGGCGCCAGCGTCCACCTCGTAACGGCGGAACTCGATGCCGGACCGGTATTGCGCCAGGGACGTCTCGTCGTATCGAAGAATGACACCGAGCAAAGCCTTTCAGCGCGTGTTCAGGCTATTGAGCACATTATTTACCCACGAGTGCTGGCGCAGCTTGCGAGCGGGCGATTGCAGATTTCGGGCGATCGACCCACACTCGATGGCAAGGTGCTGACCTCGCCGCCTTTAGAGGAGTTCTAGGAATGCAGCAAGTGCCGGTGATCGGCAAGGGTCCCAGGGTCGCGGCAGCACTGCTGCTCAGCGCCGGCTGTTGTGCCGGGTCCGCGTTTGCTGCGCCCGCAATCAACCCCTTCGAGGCAAGTTATACGGTCGAGTGGAAAGGACTCAATGCCGGATCGACCTTTATCCGTCTGCAACGCGAAAGCGATGGCCGTTTCCTTTACAGCACCACCAATCGCGCGCGCGGAATTTTTCGGCTTATCGTCCCGGACGCCATCGAACAGACCTCGAAACTGGAAATAACCGCCAGTGGCGTTCGACCATTCGCCTACCACGCAGAAACCGGCAAGGCAAAGGCCGAAAAATCCATCGATCTCGCATTCGACTGGACCAAGAAACGCATCACCGGCCAGGCTGAAGGTGAAACTGTCGACCTGCCACTGCCGGACGCTGCGCAGGATCCGTTGTCGAACCAGATCGCGCTCATCTGGGCGATGCAAATGGGCCAGGCGCCGACCGACTACGTGCTGGTGGACAAGAACCGCGCCAATCCCTACGTTTATGAGAATGAGGGTCCGACCCGATTGCGCACCAGTATTGGCGAACTCGATACCGTGGTAATAGCAAGCCACAAGCCGGACTCCGATCGCGTCACCCGGCTATGGCTCGCGCCTTCGCTTGGCTACGTTCCTGTCCGCGCCGATCGGCGGCGGGGCCGTTCGGTCGAATGGGCCATGATGATCCGCAGCTTCACCCAGAGCGAGTCGCGCTGAGCGGCAGCTGCGCAAACCCCGGCGCTGCGGTCGCTATGTTTTCGGCAGGGTGACTCCGCGCTGGCGCATGTACTTGCCGCCGCGGTCCCGATAGGACGTCTCGCAGATCTCGTCGGATTCGAAGAACAACATCTGTGCGACTCCCTCGTTGGCGTAGATCTTGGCCGGCAGTGGCGTCGTGTTGGAAAACTCGAGTGTCACATGCCCTTCCCACTCCGGCTCAAGTGGCGTGACATTCACGATGATTCCACAGCGCGCATAGGTGGATTTGCCGAGGCAGACTGTCAGCACACTGCGTGGAATCCTGAAATACTCGACGGTTCTTGCAAGCGCGAACGAGTTCGGCGGAATGACGCAAACGTCGGCAGCGATATCGACAAAGCTCTTGGCATCGAACTCCTTGGGATCGACAATGGTCGAATTGATGTTGGTGAAAATCTTGAATTCCGCCGCGCAGCGCACGTCATAACCATAGCTCGACGTGCCGAAGGACACGATGCGCCGGCCATCTACTTCGCGCACCTGTGCGGCGGCGAATGGCTCGATCATGCCGTGTTGCTCTGCCATGCGCCTGATCCATCGATCCGACTTGATGCTCATACCGTCAACCTTTCTCAACGACTACCTTGCCGAACAAACGCCCGCGATCGATTGGACGCAATGACAGATGCGCCGCAGCGCGCCTTGCGATGTCGACGAAAGCGCGCGCATGTGCCGATGCGGGTTCCGACGCGACCCCCGGCTGGCCCGCATCGAGAAGCCTGCCGATACGTGGATCGATGGGTACCTGGCCCAGCAGCGGCAATTGGTACTTCTGCGCCATCTCAGCCCCGCCACGGCTGCCGAAAATGTCCTCGTGGTGCCCGCAGTTCGCGCAGGTGTAACCACTCATGTTCTCGACGATTCCGAGCACCGGAACGCCCACTTTTTCGAACATCCTGTATCCCTTGCGCGCGTCGGCGAGCGCGACGTCCTGCGGCGTGGTGACGATTATCGCTCCGGCAACGGCGACTTTCTGCGCAAGCGTCAATTGCAGATCGCCCGTACCGGGCGGCAGATCAACGATCAGGTAATCGAGTTCGCCCCAGCGCGTCTGGTTCAGCAATTGCTGCAGCGCCGAAGTGACCATCGGCCCGCGCCAGATCATGGGCTGCTCGTTGTCGACGAGAAAACCTATCGACATCGCCGCCACACCATGCGCCCGCAAGGGCTCGATCATCTTGCCGTCATCCGAGGATGGCCGCTCGCCTTGCAGACCAAGCATCAGGGGCTGGCTCGGCCCATAGATATCCGCATCGAGCAACCCCACACGCGCACCATCGCGTGCCAGCGCAATCGCCAGATTGACCGCGACCGTTGACTTGCCGACGCCACCTTTGGCGGAGGCGACCGCAATGATGTTGCTAATGCCTGGCACGCGTTCGACTCCACGTTGCACGGCATGCGCGGCGATTCCCGGCGTGAGCTGGATCGCAACCGGCTCACTCACGCCCGCTTCCGCGATAGCCGCCGCAATTGCTGCGATCAGGCCCTCCCGCTGATCGCCGACGGGATAGCCCAGGACAATATTGACCGACCATTGACCTTTGGAAGATGTGACCTGGATCGCACGTTTGGCGTCAGCGAAGCTGCAACCGAGATTCGGATCGTTGACTTGCCCCACCGCAGCGCAAATCCGGGATTCGATATCAGGCATTTCCAGCGGACCTCACCACAGCGGGGCAGCCAAACGGGCCGGCATGGTAGCAAATTGCGGCCTGGCTCCGGCGGCCCGGAGCCCGCCTATGGCATACTTTAGGGTCGGTTGAATTGCGTCAGGCGCGGGTAAAGACGTCCGCAGCCTGTGACGGAGAGTGTCGGATTGGCGCAGCGCAGTGCTGTCAAAGTTAATGCGGGAAGGAACGGTCAGCAATGGCGTTCCTAGCAGGCCTGCGGGCGGAGAAAATCGTCGCCGAGTTGCGCGCGACCCACGACCCCGCAAGCCCGGCGAGCCAAAAGGCCATCGCCAAGCTCAGATCCCTCGGATCGGGGGCGATAGAAACCATCCTGGCCGCCCTGCCCGATGCTGACAAGTCGGCCACGATCGCGCTGGTCGAGGCTTTGACGGGACTGCTCGATCAGAAGTCGTTTCCGCTCTATGTGCAGGCGCTGGTGCACGGCAGCCCGCGTGTCATTGCCGGTATTGCGTGGGCACTGTCCAGCAGTCGCAATTATCCACCCCATCTGCTGCTTGATGCGCTCACGACCGACGGCATCAGCCGCTCCGCGCTTCTTGATGTCATCAGCGCGCAGAAGCAGCGATTTGGGCTACGCGAGCTGCTGAACGCCGCCTACCAGCAGGAGCCGAATGAAAAAGCAGCGCTTTTTCGCATCATCGGCGAGATGGCGGACGCCGATGCGCTGCCGGAACTCATCGGCCGGTTGCAAGGCAAGGATCCAATCGCCCGGATCCACATCATCAACATTCTCTCGCGATTCAATCGCCCGGGTGTCCAGCAGGCGCTCGAGAGCCAGCTCAAGGATCCGAACAAGCTGGTTCGCAGCGCCGCGCTCTCGGCCATGCAGCGAATGGATGGACCGATCGATGCGCGCAACGTGTGCGAACTGCTGCGGGATCCGGAGATCGAGGTCCAGAACAAGGCGATCGATGTCGTCATCAAGGCGAACGATCCGGAAACGATCAAATTCCTGATTCCCGTGCTCAAGGACGAAAACGAGTACTCGCGTCGGGCGGCGGTCGAGGTCCTCAACGAAATCGGGACTGCCAAGACGGTCAAGCATCTTCTCGGTGTCATCTCCGATGATGACTGGTGGGTACGCAGCCGCGCGGCCGACGCACTCGGCAAGATCGGCGGCCCCAAGGTGGTCGATGCCGTGCTGCAGCTGGTGCGCGACCAGGATGAGAACATACGCCGCTCCGCAATCGAAATCCTCAACCAGACCAAGGACGAACGCGCCGTCGGCCAGCTCATCGAGGCGACCAAGGACTCCGACTGGTGGGTCAGCGAGCGCGCGGTGGATGCGCTCGCGGAAATTGGCAGCAAGCGGGCCCTGCCGCGCCTTCTGGAGATGCTGGGTGGTGCCGACCGAACCATACCTGTCGTGGCCCGCGCCATCGGCAAGCTCGGTGATCACAAGAGCATCGACGCATTGCTGCCGCTACTGAACCGGCCGGAGAAGGAAATTCGCGTCGAAGCCATCCAGGCGATCACCAAGCTGACGGACGAGCGCCGCTCAGAGCATGTACGCCTGCAGTTGCAGGCGCAGGCGGCAACCCCTGACGCGACAATTGCCCAAGCGGCGGCAGCGGCGCTGTCGGAACTTGACGATCGCTTCGCATCCGGGTTGACCATGGCGCCACCGGCACCGGGCACGGCAACTCGCGCTGCCCCGCCTGGTGCGGCGGGTACGATTCGCACGCCGGCACCGCCAATGGCGGGCGAGGCGACGCCGCGCCCACCGCTCGAAAGCACCATGCCACCGCCACAGCCTGCACGTACTGTAATGATGTCCGACTCCGCGGTGGCGAAGGTGGTTCGCGATGCGGAGAAATCCGCTCAGAAGCAGCTCGACATCTCCGTGCTGAAACCCGGCGAGATCATCGAAGGCCGTTACAAATTCATCGAGCGCATCGGCCGCGGCGCCTTCGGTACCGTGTTATTGATGGAAGATACCGTTGTCGATGAGCGCCTGATCCTCAAGTTCCTCAATCCGAATGTGTCCCAGGATGAGGAAATGATGAAGCGCTTCGTGCACGAGCTGCGTTACTCGCGCAAGATCACGCATCGTAACGTCATCCGGATCTACGACTTCCTGTTCATCCAGGGCATCTATGCCATTTCGATGGAGTACTTCCCGTCGCATACGCTCGGAAGCGAGATCGTCAATGAGCAGCCGATGCCACTGCCGCGAGCACTCGGGTTCGCGATCGACATCTGCACGGGCATGGCGGTCGCCCACCAGGTCGGTATCGTGCATCGCGATCTCAAGCCCGCCAACGTGCTGATCAACAACGAGGGCCTGCTGAAGATCGTCGATTTCGGCGTCGCAGCCGCCCAGCGCGAGGGGGACACGCAGCTGACCAAGACCGGTTACGTGATCGGCTCACCGAAGTACATGGCGCCTGAGCAGATTCTCGGGAAGCGCGTCGACCATCGCGCCGACGTATACGCCACCGGCGTCATCCTCTACGAAATGATCACCGGGGTACCACCCTATTCGCGGGGCGACCACATGTCCGTCATGTACCAGCACGTACAGGGCAAGGCGCGGCCGCCGCAGGAGATCAACAAGAACCTGCCTCCGGGTCTCGCCGATCTCACCATGCGCTCGATGGCGGTGGATCTTGCCAAGCGGCCGCAATCCATGGACGAAATGCGGTTAGAATTGGAGAAGTACAAGGCTGGTTGACGGAGTCGCGCGTGGCGCGCATCGATGCGTTTCTCAAGCTGGGCACCCAGCAAGGCTGTTCGGACATCCATCTCGCAGTAGGCGTACCGCCGATGCTGCGTATGTACGGCGACCTTCTGCCGATCAAGTTTCGCGAGCTGCGGGATTCCGAGCTCGAGAGCTATATCACCGAGATACTCACGCAAAAACAGAACGCCCAGCTGACCAAGGGCATCGATCTCGATTTCTCCTATGTGAGTGCGGACGGCGGGCGTTTTCGCGTGAACGTATTCCGCAAAGCGACCGGCATCGGCGCCACCTTTCGCTCGATCCCATCGGGCGTGCCGAGCCTCGAGAGCCTTGGCCTGCCGGCGACGATCCGCAAGCTGTGTGACCAGCACCAGGGCATGATCCTCGTAACCGGGTCGACCGGCACGGGCAAGTCGACGACCTTGGCGGCGATGATCGACCTGCTCAATACCGAGCGTAAGCTGAATATCATCAGTCTCGAAGACCCGATCGAATTCGTCCATCGGAGCAAACAGGCACAGGTGATCCAGCGCGAGTACGGCACGCACATACCGAGTTTTGCCGAGGGTGTGCGCGCGGCGATGCGCGAAGACCCCGACGTGATCCTGGTCGGCGAGATGCGCGATGCCGAGACGATCACCATGGCAATGACGGCCGCGGAAACAGGTCACCTGGTGCTCGGCACACTGCATACGACCAGCGCCACCAAGACCATCGACCGAATCATCGACGCCCTGCCCATCGAACAGCGCGAGCAGACCAAGAGCTTCCTGTCCTCCAGCCTGCTCGCAGTCATTACGCAGGTGCTCGTGAAAACCACAGATGGTCGTGGACGCAAGGCAATCTGCGAGATCATGGTCATGAACAGGGCCATAGCCAAGCTCATCCAGGCCGAGCAGTCGCACCAGATTCCAAGCCAGATCCAGACCGGGCGCGATCTCGGCATGCAGCTGATGGACCAGGCCCTGCAGCATGCGATCGTCGCCAAGGAAATCGACCCCGACGATGCATACAATTACGCCTCGGACAAGCGCCTGTTCCAGAAATACGTGACTGACACGACGATGCTGCCAAAGCTCGAGGCGGCAAAGCTTCCTGAAACCGCCGGCAAAGACTGAAGAACTGAATGGCGAAGATCGACGAATATCTCCTCATGGTGCTCGAGCGGGGTGGTTCGGACCTGCATTTCATTGCCGGCGATCCACCGCGCATACGGATGCACGGCGAACTGATGCCACTCAACAACGAACCGCTGCAAGCCAAATACGTCGAAGAAGTGCTTTTTGAGATCATGTCGCGCACGGCCAGGGCCCGCTTCGACAGCCATGACGGCGCGGATTTCGCACACATGATTCCCGAGCGTGGCCGCTTTCGCGTCAATGTCATGCGCCACCTTAACGGCATGGGCGCCGTATTGCGCGCCATCCCGTCCCGCGCCTTTACGATGGAGGAACTGAAGCTTCCGCCGGCCGTGCACCAGTTATCGCGCGCCAACAACGGGCTGATCCTGGTAACCGGCAAGACGGGTTCCGGCAAATCCACGACGCTCGCTGCCATCATCGATGACATCAATCGCCGTACCAAAGGGCACATACTGACCATCGAGGACCCGATCGAATTCGTCCACGAGCGCAAGGGCTGTCTCATCAGCCAGCGCGAAATCGGCGTACACAGCCCGGGTTTCGCCGATGCCCTGCATTCAGCCTTGCGCGAGGATCCGGACGTGATACTGGTCGGCGAAATGCGCGATTTCGAAACCATCAGCATCGCCGTCACTGCCGCCGAGATGGGCATTCTGGTCATGGGTACGCTGCACACCAACGGCGCGGCACCGACGATCGACCGCATTATCAACGTCTTCCCCTCGGACAAGCAGTCGCACGTGCGCACCATGCTTTCAACCAGCCTGCGCGGCGTCATCTCGCAGCAGCTATTGAAGCGAAGCGACGGCAAAGGACGCGTCGCCGCGCTCGAGATCATGTTGAACACCTCGGCCGTTGCGAACCTCATCCGGCAGGGCAAGCTCGATCAGATTGAGTCCACCATGCAGACCAGTGGCCAGGTCGGCATGCGCACCATGGATGCGGCAATTCAGGGGCTGCTGGACCAGGGAGCCATCAAGGGCCCGGAGGCCTACAAGAAGGCCATCAACAAGGCCAAGTTCGAAGCCTTCCGCGAAGCGGGTTGAGCGGCGCATCCGCGCGGGGCTTACCTGGAACCCATCCCATGACACGCCGCATTCTGGTTACCAGCGCACTCCCCTATGCCAACGGGTCGCTGCACCTCGGTCATATCATCGAAGCCGTGCAGACCGACGTCTGGGTGCGTTATCAGCGCATGCGCGGCAACGACTGCATTTACGTCTGTGCCGAAGACACGCACGGTACGCCGATCATGATTCGCGCCCAGAGCGAGGGCATCAGCCCCGAAGCCCTGATTGCACGCGTTGCCGAGGAACATCGGGCCGACTACCGTGATTTCCTTGTCGCGCACGATTTTTTTCACTCAACGCATGCGAGTGAGACATTTGCCCTGACGCGTTCGCTTTACGAGCGGGTGCGCGATGCCGGGTACATAGATCGGCGCAATGTGCGCCAGGCCTACGATGAGAGCGCCGGGATGTTCCTGCCCGATCGCTATGTGCGCGGCACTTGCCCACGTTGCAATACGGCGGACCAGTATGGCGATGCCTGCGAGAACTGTGGTGCCACCTATTCGCCGCAGGATCTCAAGGACCCGCGGTCAACACTCACAGGCAACGCGCCGGTCTGGCGCGATTCCGAGCACGTTTTCTTCAAGTTGAGCGCACATGAGGCAATGCTGCGAGACTGGGTGGCCGGGAAATCGCTGCAGCCTGCTGTACGTGCCAAGCTCAGGGAATGGTTCGAGGCAGGGCTTGCCGACTGGGACATCTCCCGCGATGCGCCCTATTTCGGCTTCGAGATTCCCGATGCGCCGGGAAAGTATTTCTATGTCTGGTTCGATGCGCCCATCGGCTACCTTGGTAGTTTCAAGGCGCTGTGCAAGCAACGCAATATCGATTTCGATCAATATTTCGCGGCGACCAGTACCGCGGAGCTTTACCACTTCATCGGCAAGGACATCAGCTACTTTCACACCCTTTTCTGGCCCGCAGTCCTGCATTCGGCCGGACTGCGTCTGCCGACGGCGGTGTTTGCGCACGGCTTCCTTACGGTCAATGGCCAGAAGATGTCGAAGTCGCGCGGCACTTTCATTACGGCGAGACATTACCTCGAGCTGCTGCCGCCCGAGGCGCTTCGTTACTACTTTGCCGCCAAGCTCGGCGACGGACTGGATGACATCGACCTCAATCTGGAAGACTTCGTCGCCCGATACAATTCGGATATTGTCGGCAAGCTGGTCAATATTGCGAGCCGCTGTGCGCCATTCATCGCCCGTAGCGGCGGAAAGCTCTCGGATCACCTGTTCGACGATGCCGGATACACCGAGCTTGCCGCCATGGGCGAGAAGGTCGGCCGCTGCCTCGAGGCACGCGAATACTCCCAGGCTATCCGCGAAATCATGGCCGTCGCGGATCGCGCCAATCAGTTTGTCGACCAGCACAAGCCCTGGCTGCTCGCGAAGGATCCCGCGCGCTCTGGCGACGTACAGAGGATTTGCACCCAGGGCATCAACTACTTTCGACTGCTCATGACCTGGCTCGCGCCCGTCCTGCCGCAATTGGCGAGCGCTGCGGAGCGATTTCTCGGCGTGTCGCTCGCGCGCTGGGACGCGCCGCGCGAACCGCTGCTCGCGACGCCGCTGGCGGCGTACCAGCCGCTGGCATCACGCCTCGACAATACCGCGGTGGCGCGTCTCATAGCCGCTCCCGCAGCGCCGACGGAGAATCAAGTGACTGATACTGCAGCCCACATCACCATCAAGGATTTTCAGCGGGTGCAGATGCGGGTAGCACGCGTTGCAGCCGCCTCGCTCGTGGAAGGTTCGGACAAGCTCCTGCGACTGACCCTCGATCTTGGTAGCGAGCAACGCACGGTGTTCTCCGGTATCCGCGCCGCCTACGACCCGGACACGCTTGTCGATCGACTGGTCGTCGTCGTTGCCAATCTGGCGCCGCGGAAAATGCGTTTTGGGGTCTCGGAGGGCATGGTGCTGTGCGCCGGCGATGATGACAGCGGAATCTTCCTGCTGAGTGCCGACAGTGGCGCCAAACCCGGCATGCTGATCACCTGACACGACCGTGGCACTCGCCGATCGCATCGACGCGCTGCTCCCGCAAACCCAGTGCCAACGCTGCGACTACCCGGACTGTCGCGCATACGCACAAGCCATCGCCCGCGACGATGCGCCAATCAATCGTTGTCCGCCGGGCGGGACCAGCACCATTGCGAGCCTGGCTGTGTTGCTCGGCAGGGAACTCGTTGCGCTCGATGATTCGTGCGGGAGCTATCCACGGGAAATCGTCGCCGTTATCGACCCTGAGCGGTGCATTGGCTGCGCCCGCTGCCTGCCACCCTGCCCCACGGACGCGATCGTCGGCGCCGCTCGCTATATGCATGATGTCGTGGCGACACTCTGCACGGGCTGCGAATTGTGCATAGCGGCTTGTCCGGTCGACTGTATTTCGATGCAACCGCGACCGGTCTCCTCACCCGTGCCTTCGCCGGACGACAATCGGCAGCGCTACCGCGCCCGCACGCGGCGCATGGAGCAGCGCGGGAGTGAACGGGCTGCGCTCCTCGAGCAAAGAAAGCACCAGGCGCCTGGGCCAAGCGGTTCATGACACCCGCGGCACGCCGCAAGCTGTTCCTGGCATTGCAGGCGGAACGTCCCGAGCCGCGCACGGAGTTGAACTATGCAAGTCCCTTCGAATTGCTGGTCGCAGTCATCCTCTCGGCCCAGGCGACCGACAGGAGCGTCAACGCCGCTACGGCCGCGCTCTTCAGAGCCGCCAATACACCGGAGAAAATACTTGCACTTGGCATCGCCGGACTTCGCGGATACATCCGCAGTATCGGCCTATACAACTCCAAGGCGAGGCACATCATGGCGACCTGCGAGATCCTGCTGCGCGATCACGGCGGCAGCGTGCCGCGCGACCGCGCAGCCCTGCAGGCACTACCGGGTGTCGGTCGCAAGACCGCCAATGTGATCCTCAACACCGCGTTCGGTGAACCTACGATTGCTGTCGACACGCATATCTTCCGGGTGGCGAACCGGACCGGGCTCGCGCCAGGAAAAACTCCGCTTGCCGTCGAAAAAGCGCTGTTGTCCGCCGTACCACTGGAATTTCGGAAGAATGCCCACCATTGGCTGATCCTGCACGGTCGCTACACCTGCCTTGCGCGCAATCCGCGCTGCGCGAGTTGCGTAATCCGTCGTTGGTGCGAGTACGAAATGAAGTCGGCCAAAGCCGCGCAATAAAGCGGTAAAATCACGGGTCAAGTTCTTATGAGCCTCGCAACTCAATATCCCGTTAGCGGCGCGGGCCTCGGTCTGCGTCGGCCGCTCATGGCCGACCTCACCGCGAACGCGCCGGGCCGGGTCGATTTTTTCGAGATTGCGCCTGAGAACTGGATCGGCGTAGGCGGACGCCTGGGTCGACAATTGCGTTCGTTCACCGAACGTTACCCGTTCGTTTGCCATGGACTGTCGCTGTCCCTGGGCGGACCAGAACCGCTCGATGAGAAACTCCTGCTCGACATTCGCGATTTCATGCGCGCACATGCAGTGCGCTGCTACTCGGAACATCTGTCGTATTGCAGTGATGATGGCCACCTGTACGACCTGATGCCGTTGCCATTCACGGACGAGGCCGTACGGCACGTGAGCAGGCGCATACGACGCGTGAGCGAAATCATCGGCGAGCCGATGGCAATCGAAAACGTGTCCTATTACGCGGCTCCGGCGCCGGGCATGAGCGAGATCGATTTCCTGAACGCAGTGCTCGAGGAAGCCGACTGCCGCCTCATGCTCGATATCAACAATATTTTCGTCAACAGCATCAATCACCGTTACGACCCGAGTGAATTCCTGGCGAGGATTCCGGCGCAGCGGCTGGTTTACTTCCACGTCGCCGGACACTATGTCGAGGCCGAAGATCTGCGCGTCGACACCCACGGCACGGCCGTATGCCACGATGTCTGGGAGTTGCTTGCCGAGGCCTACCACCGTTTCGGGCCCGTACCGACCTTGCTCGAACGTGATTTCAACTTTCCGCCTGTCGATGAATTGCTCGGCGAGGTAGCGAGGGTTCGCGGCCTCCAACGTTCGGCACAGTCGCGCCGCAGGAGCGCTGCTTGAGCGGCGGCCTCGCGCAATTGCAACGGCGTTTTGCGGCCCATCTGCGCGACCCAGACAACCAGACACCTCTCCCGGGTATTCCCGAGCGGCGGCTCGCGGTGTACCGCGAACTGTTCATCAACAATGTGAACAGCCTGCTGTCGGGCAGTTTTCCGGTCCTGCAGAAGATTCTCGGCCGGGAACGGTGGAGTACGCTGGTGCGCGAATTCTACGCACAGCACCATGCGAAAACACCTTACTTCCTGGAATTGCCAGGCGAGTTCGTCGACTGGTTACAAAGTCGCCCGGCGCGCGCCGGGGAACCTGCGTTCATCGCCGAACTCGCGCGACACGAATGGATCGAGCTCGCGCTGACCGTTGCAGCCGATCCGGCATGGCCGCAAGCCGACCCGCTGGGAGACCTGATCGACGGCCGCCCGGTGCTGGCTCCGCTTGTCGACGTTGCCGCTTACCTCTGGCCCGTGCACCGTCTCGCGCCCGATTTCCAGCCGGCCATCGCGCCCTCCGAACGCACCTGTATCCTGGCCTGGCGCGACCGCAACGACGACGTACATTTCATGAACCTGGGCGTCGCGACCGCACGCTTATTGGAAATCCTGCAGGAGAACCCGTCACTTACCGGCCGCGAGGCGATCGACACCCTCGCCAATGAGCTGGGATCGGCGCAGCCGGACGTCGTGATCGCCGCGCGCGACATGCTGGAGGATCTGCGCAAGCTTGGCGTCCTGCTTGGCTCAGTGCGCTGCTAGCTTCGCCGTTTGGGCTGGTACAGATCGGTCAACGTACCTTCGGCCGCCTCTGCCGCCATGGCGATTGTCTCGGAGAGTGTCGGATGCGGGTGTATGGTCAGGCCGATGTCGGCGGCGTCGGCGCCCATTTCTATCGCCAGGGCAATTTCGCCGATCAACTCACCGGCGTTGATCCCGACGATACCGCCGCCCAGCACCCTGCGTGTCGTCGGGTCGACAATCAGTTTGGTGAATCCATCGTCCCGGCCGCTCGCCAGTGCGCGCCCACTCGCGGCCCACGGAAAAAGCGATTTCTCGACGGCCAGGCCCTGTTCTCGCGCCGCCGTCTCGGTCAATCCAACCCAGGCGATTTCCGGGTCCGTATAAGCGACGGACGGGATGACACGGGCATCGAATGAACTGCGCTCGCCGCAGGCAACCTCGGCCGCCACCTTGCCCTCGTGGGTTGCCTTGTGCGCCAGCATCGGTTGGCCAACGATATCCCCGATTGCAAAGATGCCGCTCACATTGGTACGCATCTGCCGATCGACCGGTATGAATCCGCGCTCATCGACCGCGACGCCCGCCGCATCAAGTGCCAACGCCCTCGCCAGCGGTCGACGACCGACGGCGATGAGCACCCTGTCGAATGCCATCGTCCGCTCGCCATTTGCATCGGCGAGCGTCACGCGCAGGTCCTCGGGGCCGGCTGCGACTCCCTGCAGGCGAGTCTTCAGGTGTATGCCTGCGTAGCGCGCCTTGAGGCGTTTCTCGAGCGGGCGTACCAGATCCGGATCGCAGCCTGGCATGAGTTGATCGGTGAGCTCGACGACCGTGACTTTGGCACCCAGTCCGTCGTACACGCAGGCCATCTCCAGGCCGATGATGCCACCGCCGACTACCAGCAATCGGGCCGGAATTGCCGTGAGCTCTAGCGCCGCGGTCGAATCCATGATGCGCGGGTCATCGGGCAGGCCGGGCATGCGGCTGGGCTCGGACCCGGCGGCAATGATGCAGTGCCGGAACCGGAGCCGTTCGAGCGTGCCCGACTGCGCCACCGCCAGAATATCCGGTGCAACGAACCGGCCGCTGCCGGTGAGCACCTCGACCTTGCGCTGCTTGGCGAGCATGGCCAGCCCATGGGTCAACTTGCGCACCACGTTGTTCTTCCAGTCCGCAAGGCGCGGCAGGTCGATCCGTGGGGCAGTGAATTCGATACCGTGCGCCGCCATGCCGGTCGCCTCTTCGACGACCCGCGCCGCGTGCAGCAACGCCTTGGAGGGGATGCAACCGACATTGAGGCACACGCCGCCAAGGCTGGCGCCGCGCTCGACCAACACAACCTTGCGTCCGAGATCTGCAGCGCGGAAGGCGGCCGTATAGCCACCCGGTCCGCCACCGAGGACAAGCAGGTCGACCTCACGGTCTGCCGCGCTGCCGCCAGGGCGTATGTCGGGCGGTGCCGCTGCAGCCGGCTTGTTGGCAGCCAGCTGCGATCCGGGCGCGGGCGAGGACGCCGGCGCCTCCTGGCCTGCCGTACCGACGCCCGAAGGAACGGCCGCGAGCGTCGCGATCACGCTGCCCGAGGAGACCTTGTCGCCGACGGCGACACGTACATGGCCGATACGCCCACTCAGAGCGGCGGGCACATCCATGGTCGCCTTGTCCGTTTCGAGCGTCAGCAAGGCGTCGCCTTGCGCCACTTGCTGTCCAGGACCGATGTGCACTTCGATCACAGCGACATCGGTGAAATTGCCCAGATCCGGAACGGTCAGCTCGACATCACTCAAGGCACGGCCTCGACCAGCTGACGCGGACGGGACAACAGCTCCGCCAGGTAACTGGTAAATCGAGCGGCATCGGCGCCGTCGACTACCCTGTGATCATAGGACAGCGAAAGGGGCAACATGAGCCGCGCAGCAAATCGGTCGTCGACCCAGACGGGTTTGCGCTCGGCACGCGATACGCCGAGGATGGCAACCTCCGGCGGGTTGATGATGGGCGTGAATGCGGTCCCGCCTATCCCGCCGAGGCTGGAAATCGTGAAGCAGCCACCCTGCATTTGTGCGGCCTTGAGCTTGCCCTCGCGTGCAGCCGCCGACAGCTCGGCAAGCGCGCCGGCCAATTCATAGATATCCTTGCGATCCGCGTCATGGATGACCGGGACGAGCAGCCCGAGCTCCGTATCCGCTGCGAAGCCGAGGTGCAGGTATTTCTTGAAGACCAGATTGCCAGCGCCATCGAGGGAGCTGTTGAATTTGGGGAATTTCTGCAACGCCTTGATGCAGGCGCGCATGATGAACGCGAGCGGCGTCAGCTTGAATCCCCGCGCTGCTGCCTTGTCCTTCAACTCCGCGCGCAGGGCTTCCAAGTCGGTGATGTCGGCCTGGTCGAATTGGGTGACGTGCGGGATATTGACCCATGCCGCCTGCAGCCGCGGCCCCGAAATCTTCTGCACACGGTTGAGCGGTTTGATCTCGACTTCGCCGAAAGCACCGAAGTCGACCTGAGGGAGTGCCGGCAGCGCCGATTGCGGTGCACTGGACCGGCCCGCAAGCTGCGCCTTGACATGGCCCTTGACATCCTCGTGCGTAATGCGGCCCTTGGCCCCGCTGCCGTGAACTGTAGATAAATCGACGCCCAGCTCCCGGGCGAACTTGCGCACGGACGGACTGGCATGCGCCGTTGGGAAGGGCGGCGGGCTCGAGTCGACCGATGGCCGCGCTTGCGATCCGGACGCCGCAGCACTGCCCTGTGGCGGTGGCGGCGCCGGCTTTGCCGGCGCCTGTGACGGTGCCTCAGGGGCCGCGACGGGTGGCGGCGCTGGTGCGGGCCGCCCTTCCGGTGGCGAGACCTGCGTAGCAGTCGGCGTGGCCGTTGCACCGCCTAGACGCGCGATGATGTCGCCACTATTGACCTTGCTGCCGACTCCGACCAGAACTTCCGTCACGGTGCCCGCCGCACTCGACGGCACGTCCATGGTCGCCTTCTCGGTCTCCAGCGTCAGCAGCGATTGATCGACCTGCACGGAGGCCCCGACCGTTACCAGCACCTCGATCACTTCGACATCCGTGAAATTGCCAAGGTCGGGCACGCGAATTTCGACGCTGCTATTCATGCCGGACCCTCCGCGTCGAGCGCATCAGGCAAGCCGCGGGTCACGCTTGGTCGGATCGATTTCGAGCGCGCGCACGGCCTGCAGCACGGTCGATTGGTCGACTTTGCCTTCCTCCGCCAATGCGCTGAGTGCCGCATACGCAATGAAGTTGCGATCCACTTCGAAGTGACGACGGAGTGCGGCGCGAGTATCCGAGCGGCCGAAGCCGTCCGTTCCCAAAGTCAGATACGCGCCAGGTACCCATTTTCGAATCTGCTCGGGAACCGCGGCGACATAGTCCGTGGCCGCGATGAACGGTCCCTCGCGATCGCCAAGAATCTGCGCAACATAGGACTGCCGCCGTGCACCGTCCGGATGCAGCAGGTTGTGACGATCGCAGTCGCGCGCCTCGCGCGTGAGTTCCGAGAAGCTCGGTACCGAGAAAACATCCGCCGGCACGCCGAAATCCCTCTCGAGGATCTCGGCCGCGGCAATGCATTCGCGCAATATGCTTCCGGAGCCGAGCAGGTTCACCCTCACCCGACCGCGACCGCCAATCGAATACAGATACATGCCGCGGACGATCCCCTGCTCGACTCCCGGGGGCATGGCAGGCATCGGGTAGTTCTCGTTCATGCACGCGATGTAGTAGAAGACGTTCTCTCCGTCGACGTACATGCGCCGCAAACCGTCGTGGATGATGACGACCAGCTCATAGGCAAACGTCGGGTCATAGGAGCGGCAATTGGGCACGGTAGTCGCATGCAGAAGGCTGTGGCCATCCTGGTGCTGCAGGCCCTCGCCGGCGAGCGTGGTGCGACCCGCCGTCGCACCCATCAGAAATCCCCTCGCCTGCATATCGGCCGCCGCCCAGATGAAATCACCAATGCGCTGGAAGCCGAACATCGAGTAGTAAATGAAGAAGGGCACCATCGCGATGCCGTGATTGGCGTATGCCGTTGCAGCCGCCGTCCACGAACACATGGCGCCGGCCTCGTTGATGCCCTCTTCGAGCATCTGGCCTTTCTTGTCCTCGCGGTAGGACATGAGCTGTTCGGCATCCTGCGGCGTATACAACTGACCCACCGCCGAATAGATCCCGATCTGCCGAAACAGGCCTTCCATGCCGAAGGTGCGTGCCTCATCGGGCACGATCGGCACGATGTGGCTGCCAATGTTCTTGTCCTTGAGGAGCGTCGTCAGCAGGCGCACGAAGGCCATGGTGGTGGAGATCTCGCGCTCGCCCGTTCCCTCGAGCAAGGCCTTGAATACCTCGATACCGGGCACCGTGAGCGGCGCAACGGTCGACAGCCGCGACGGCAGGAATCCGCCCAGCGCCTTGCGTCGCCCCTGCAGATAGATGAGCTCGGGGCTCCCGGTCTCCGGTCGGCAGAACGGCAGGCGCGTCAGGTCCTCATCGGACACCGGAATGTTGAATCGGTCGCGAAACGCCCGCAGGTCCTCGTCCGACAGCTTCTTCTGCTGATGGGTGACCATCTGGCCTTCACCCGCCTTGCCGAGTCCGAACCCCTTGACCGTCTTGGCGAGTATGACCGTCGGTCGGCCACGATGATTGACCGCAGCGCTATAGGCGGCGAAGACCTTGCGCGCATCATGGCCGCCACGATTGAGTCGCCAGATCTCGTCATCGGACATGTTGGCGACCATGGCTTTGAGCTCGGGGTACTTGCCAAAGAAATGTTCGCGAGTGTATGCCCCGCCCTTGGCCTTGAAATTCTGGTATTCGCCGTCGACGCAGTCTTCCATCACCCGGCGCAGCAGTCCCTGGTGGTCGCGCGCGAGCAATGGGTCCCAGCGCGAGCCCCATAGCACCTTGACCACATTCCAGCCTGCACCCAGAAATGCGGCTTCCAGCTCCTGGATGATCTTGCCATTGCCGCGTACCGGCCCGTCGAGACGCTGCAGGTTGCAGTTGATGACGAAGATGAGGTTGTCGAGCTGCTCGCGCACCGGCATCGTCAACGCACCCATGGATTCGGGTTCGTCCATTTCGCCATCGCCGAGGAATGCCCAGACGCGCCGATTCGAGGCCGGCACGAGCCCGCGATTTTCGAGATAACGCTGAAATCGGGCCTGGAAAATCGCCATCATGGGACCGAGGCCCATCGAGACGGTTGGAAATTGCCAGAACCCCGGCATCAACCAGGGGTGCGGATACGAAGACAGTCCCTCGCCATCGACTTCCTGCCGGAAGTGGCGCAGCTGCTCCTCGGTCAATCGGCCTTCCAGATAAGCGCGTGAATAGATTCCGGGAGCGGCATGGCCCTGGATGAAGATCATGTCGCCCGGGTGGTTTGCACTCGGCGCACGCCAGAAATGGTTGAAACCCACTTCGTACAACGTCGCCGCCGAGGCATAAGTGGAAATGTGCCCGCCGTATTCCGAGGAGATACGGTTGGCCTGCACGACCATGGCCATCGCGTTCCAGCGCAGATAGGCTTCGAGCCTGCGCTCGAGTGCGCGATTGCCGGGGTAATCCGGCTCTTGTCCGACCGCGACTGTGTTGAGGTAGGCCGTATTGGGTTTGAAAGGCAGATAGGTGCCCGAGCGCCGTGCGTGGTCGATGAGACGCTCGAGCAGAAAATGCGCACGAGCGGGACCATGCGCCTTGAGCACGGAATCGATGGATTCGATCCACTCTTCGGTTTCTACCGGATCGAGATCGTCCGGCTCGGTACTATTGCTCATCAGATGATTTTCAGACGATTTTCCAGGCGCCGGCCGGAGCCCGGCCCGCCCAACCGCTACGCTGTGCTACGATCGTTACAATCAAGCAAAGACCCAGATGCGACCAAGTCCGCTATGATCCGGCGTGCACCGAGCACGGTCAAGCGATCGATTCCCCACATCATGCTGCCTGATCTGACACTTCCCGCGATCGACGCATCGAGTCGATTCCCTGCTGCCAGCGACTTGCAGGATCTCGATATGTTGCTGGTATTGCTGCCGGTGTCGACCAAGCCTGCGGCTCTCGCGAGATTACCGGCCGCCCGGCATTGGCAGGATCTCTTGCTCGAAGCGCCGCCGATCGCGGGCAGCGCGCGCAGCACGGTACTCGGCAATCCCGCGCGAACGCTGGCCGTGCTTGGGTTTCATGCCGACGGGAGCGAGATCTTCGCTCTGGCGAGCACCGCCGCCCGGATGATGGCGCTCGCAGGTAATCGCCGCGCGCGAGTCGGACTGCTGGCCATCGCCGGCAATAGGAAGAACATCGCGGCCGGACTCGAAGCACTCGCATCGGCCTCGCTCGCTGCCGATTTTGCATTGCCTCGCTACCAGGGAAAACCGGGTGCGCGAGCGCCGCGAATCAAGTCGCTGCGACTGTTTGGCTCCGATGCGCTCGATCTGCGCCTGCTTGCCGCCAATGCTCGAGCCAACAATCTGGCGCGCTGGTTGACCGCATTGCCGACCAACAAGCTCGATGTCGCGGCTTACCGCAGGCTGCTCACGCAGCTCGCGCGCTCGAAAAAACTGCAGTTGACCTGGTACGGCGAAGCCAGGCTGCGTAAGCTCGGCGCCGAAGCATTCCTCGCCGTCTCGCGGGGCAGCAAACTGCGAAACGGCGGCATTGCCCTGCTGCGCTACCGTCCGAAATTGCCGCGAAAACGACCTGCCATAGCCTTGGTCGGCAAGGGCATCGTGTTCGATACAGGAGGCACCAACCTCAAGCCCCACCGTGCCATGCTCGACATGCACACCGATATGGCCGGCAGCGCGGTTGCCCTCGCGGCGACGCTGGCAATGGTCGAACTCGAATCCAGGCAGCCGATCGATTGCTGGCTCGCGATCACAGACAATGCAATCGGAAGTGGTGCATACCGCCCGCAGGAAATCGTGCGCGCCGCCAATGGCGTGCACATCCAGGTCATTCATACGGACGCCGAAGGCCGAATGGCGCTTGCCGACACGCTCGCACTGGCGTCGCGCGAGCGGCCCGAAGCGATCATCGATTTTGCAACGCTCACCGGCGCCTGCGTCTATGCGCTCACCGAGAGAATGAGCGGCCTGTTCAGTAACGATGTGGCTCTCGAGCGCCGATTGCAGGATGCCGCAAATCGTTGTGGCGAGCGCCTGCACGCCTTCCCCATGCCGGAGGATTTCGACAGCGACCTGCACAGCGACAACGCTGATGTCATGCAGTGCGCGGTCGAGGGCAAAGGCGATCACATCCTCGCTGCACGTTTTCTCAGCCGATTCGTCGACAAATCGATTCCCTGGGCACACATCGATCTGGCCGCCGCGTCGCGCAAAGGAGGCCTTGGTGCCATTGCGACGGAAATTACGGGTTTCGGCGCCGTGCTGGCAGTCACGGCGCTGCTTGGTGAAAGGCAGCGCCGGCGCTGATGCAGCGGCTCGAGCTGAGGCAACCCGACGACTGGCATGTCCATCTGCGCGACGAGGACATACTTGTCGCCGTCGCGCCGCTGACTGCCCGGCAGTTCCGGCGAGCGCTGGTGATGCCAAACCTCGCGCCTCCCGTGACAACAACAGCGGCGGCAATGGCGTACCGGCAGCGCATACTCGCGGCTGTCCCTTCCGGCTTTTCCTTCGAACCCTTGATGACACTTTATCTGACCGACCAGACCGCGCCAGCAGAAATCGAGCGCGCGGCGCTGAGCAAGGTGGTCATGGCCTGCAAGCTCTACCCGGCCGGTGCAACCACGCACTCGGACGCCGGGGTCACCGAGATTCACCGGCTCGACACCGTTTTTGCCTGCATGGCCGAACATGGCATGGTGCTATCGGTGCATGGCGAGGTGGTCGACAAGGACGTCGATATCTTCGACCGCGAGGAGCGCTTCATCGAGCGGACGCTTGCGCCACTTTGCGAGCGCCACCCGCGGCTGAAAGTGGTGTTCGAGCACATTACCACCGCGGCCGCAGTCCGTTTCATCAAGCGTGCGCGCCCCGGTGTCGCCGCGACCCTGACACCGCAGCACCTGTTGCTCAACCGCAATGACATGCTGGTCGGTGGCATCCGCCCACACCTGTACTGCCTGCCCATTTTGAAGACCGAGAACGATCGCAATCACTTGCTGGGCGCCGCGACCAGCGACGATGCGCGGTTCTTCGCCGGTACCGACAGCGCACCGCATTCGCGCCATAGCAAGGAATCAGCCTGCGGATGTGCAGGAGTTTTTTCGGCACATGCCGCGGTTGAGCTCTACGCCACGGCGTTCGAACAGGCGGGCGCGCTGGATCGCCTGGAGGCTTTTCTCGCGGAACGGGGCGCCGATTTCTATGGCGTGCCTCGCAATACCGGGCAAATCGTGCTCGAGCGAGGCGACTGGGTCATGGACACTCAGATCAGCGCGGGCAAGGATTGCCTGATTCCCTATGGCGCCGGACAGACACTGGGCTGGCGGCTCAAGCGCGGTGACTGACGCACTGCCCGCAATGGCCCGTCGTTTTCGCGGCTTCCTGCCGGTGATCGTCGATGTCGAGACCGGTGGTTTCAACTGTGCAACCGACGCGCTGCTGGAAATAGCGGCGGTATTCGTCGTCATCGATGGCGATGGGCGGCTGCAACGCCATGACACCCATTGCTACCAGGTCCAGGCATTCGCCGGATCGGTGATCTCTCCCCAGGCCCTTGCCGTCAACGGCATCGACCCGGATCATCCGCTACGTCCTGCGCTGCCGGAGCGAGACGCACTGCAGCGCATTTTTCGTGTGGTCCGGGAGCGAATCCGCGCCGAATCCTGCCGGCGGGCCATCCTGGTTGGTCACAATGCTGCATTCGATCTGGGGTTTCTGAACGCTGCCGTGCAGCGCTGCGGCATCAAGCGCAATCCGTTTCATCCATTCTCGAGTTTCGATACGGCGACCCTGGCTGGAGCCGCACTCGGCCAGACCGTGCTCGCCAAGGCCGTGCAGGTTGCTGGCATCGACTGGGAAAGCGATGCAGCGCACTCGGCCAGCTACGACGCAGAGCGCACGGCCGAGCTTTTCTGCACGATATGCAATGACTGCCGGAGCAGCTACGAGGCAGCGCACCGCCGCGCCATCTCGCTCGGCTGGCAGGACCAGGTCACCGCGTCTGCGGACAGCGACGAGCCGACCGACCGGCCCGCGAACGACTAGCGCGGAAGATCAGGCTGCGTTCGCAGCACCGGCATCTTCGAGGAGCTGCCTCAGCTCGCCACTACGATACATCTCGAGCGCGATATCACAGCCGCCGATCAACTCACCTTTGACGTAAAGCTGCGGATAGGTGGGCCACCTGGAGTACTGCTTCAGTGCGTCGCGCAATTCCGGATCTTCGAAAATATTGACCGCGTGAAAATCACTGCCGCAGGAACGCAAGGCGGCCACTGTCTGGGCCGAGAAGCCACATTGCGGAAAATCGGGCGTACCCTTCATGAACAACACCACCGGCGCCGCCGCCAGGTGCTCGCGAATTCTTTCATTGACCTCTGCCATAGACTCCTCGGGTTCGGTTACGGTCCGCTACGACCAATCATCCTGTTTGACCAGGCAGAAACTCTGGGCGTTCCCTTGCCAGTGCCCAGCGCTCCTCCAGCGAGCGTATGGTTTCCCATTGCTGCAAAGCCGTCATCGACGCCCAGCGGGCGATTTCCTCGAGCGTACGTCGGCAGCCATTGCAGTAGCCGTCCTGACCGATGACACAGACATTGACGCATGGGGAAACAGGCCGGCTCGGCATCACAATTGAATTATGCGGTTGGCTGCCCTATTCTTCAATTGCCAGTATCACATTAAACAAGGCAGATCAGGGGGATAGCAGCACTTATGAATCCGCTTAACAGTATCAAGGGCACGTTGATTACGGGCTTCATACTCGCAATTCTCGTGTTGGTTTGGGTCGGCGGCGGCAATTTCCAGGAACTTTCGCTGGCGCGATGGTTTCACATCCTGGCGGGCATTACCTGGATTGGATTGCTGTATTACTTCAATTTCGTGCAGACACCCGCTCTTGCGAGCGCCGCCGCGGACAAAGGCGGCCCGGGCGGTGCCGGCATCAGCAAGTACGTCGCACCGCTTGCATTGCGCTGGTTCCGCTACGCAGCGCTGCTCACGTGGTTGACGGGCGCCTGGTACCTGGGGCGCGCTGGCTGGTTTGCCGATGCCTTCCTGCTGCGCAGCGATCGCTTGATCATCGGCATCGGCGCCTGGCTCGGCACGATCATGTTGTTCAATGTCTGGGTATTGATCTGGCCGAACCAGAAGAAAATTCTCGGCATCGTCCCCGCGACCGATGAGCAAAAGGCGGCAGCGCGCAAGGTTGCTGCAATGGCCTCCCGCACCAATACAGCCCTCTCCATTCCGATGCTGTTGTGCATGGGAAGTTCAGCGCATGGATTGCCATTCTTCGGCGGTTGAGGCGCGACTGGACGAACAGGGGAACCCGGCTTCGGCCGGGTTTCTTTTTGCTGCCCATCCGCGGCGATCGCCATGAAACCGGACGCGGCGGAAATACGTCGGCAGGTTGCAGCCGCCTTGGCCGAGGACATTGGTGGCGGCGATCTCACCGCAGCGCTGGTTCCCGTCGACCAGCAAGCCAGGGCACATGTGGTGGCGCGTGAGGATGCGGTAATCTGCGGTCAAGCGTGGTTCGAGTGCGCATTTCGCGAACTCGATGCGAATACGAAATTCACATGGTTCTGCCCCGAGGGCGGTCAGGTTCGCGCCGACGGGCGGGTGGCAACTGTCCAAGGCCAAGCCCGGGCCCTCCTGAGCGCCGAGCGCTGCGCGCTCAATTTCCTGCAGACACTGTCCGGCACCGCAACCGTTACAGCGAAATATGTTGCGGCGATGGACAATGACCATTGCCGACTCCTTGACACCCGCAAGACCATCCCGGGCCTGCGACATGCGCAGAAGTACGCTACCAAGGTCGGTGGCGCGCACAATCACCGCATGGGCCTTTATGACATGGTGCTGATCAAGGAAAACCACATCATGGCGGCGGGCGGAATCTCCCAGGCCGTTACATTGGCGCGACGCACGGCAGGCGCAGCCCGGATCGAAGTGGAAGTCGAAAATCTCGCAGAACTCAGGAACGCCCTCGCGGCAGAGCCCGACATCATCATGCTCGACGAATTTTCGCTCGCCGAGATGCGCGAGGCGGTCGCGCTCAACCGGCAACGCGCGACGCCCGTGCCGCTCGAAGCCTCCGGCAGCATCGATTTGCACAATATCGCCGAAGTTGCAGCCACAGGGGTCGATTATGTATCGGTCGGCGCCATCACCAAGCACCTGCGGGCCATCGATCTGTCGATGCGCTTCGAATTCGGCGGCGGCTAGCGCTGACGGGGCGAGCGACCGCTCAGGCGCTGACGGCCTTCAGCACACGCTGCGGCTGTGCCACGCCATAGCCCTGCGCGTAGTCGACGCCGAGGCTGGTGAGCATCTGTATGATCTCGGCGTTCTCGGCAAATTCGGCGATCGTCTGCTTGCCGGTAAGATGACCGATTTCGTTGATCGAACGGACCATTTCGCGGTCGATCGGGTCGTGCAGGATCTCGCGCACGAAACTGCCGTCGATCTTGAGGAAATCGACCGGGAAGTGCTTTAGATAGCCGAACGAGGAAAGACCCGTACCGAAATCATCGAGCGCAAAGCGGCAGCCGAGCTCCTTGAGCGCCTGGATGAAGCGGTTGGCCTGCGAGAAGCTCGCCACCGCAGCCGTTTCCGTGATCTCGAAACAGATCTTGTTGGCATCGATTCCACTGCGGCGGAATTGCTCGATGACAAATGGCAGAAACTTGTCGTCGCCCAGGCTCTGCCCGGACAGGTTGATCGAGCACATCGCAAGCTTTTCGCGCTCATCCGCCTCCGAGACCAGCCAGCGCAAGGCATTTTCAATGACCCAGCGGTCGATATTGGGCGTGATGCCATAACGCTCCGCCGCAGCGATGAAATTGTCAGGTGCGATGATGCGACCGTTTTCGTCGCGCATGCGCAGCAACAGCTCATAGTGCAAGCCCACGGCCGGACCCTGAAGCGGCTGGATCGGCATGCGGAACAGCTCGAACCGGCCCTCCTCGAGCGCGGTATTGATACGCGCAGCCCATTGCATCTCACGGCGTCTGCGCATCAACTCGATGTCATTCTCGGCAAAGCTGTGCACCCGATTGCGTCCGGCTTCCTTGGCCGCGGCACAGGCACTGTCGGCGGCCGAAACGATTGACGCCACGTCCTCGTTGTCTGCGGTGATCGGTACCACGCCGATGCTCGCGCCCAGCCTGAACACGCGATCTTCCCAGGTGAAGCGGAAATTGCGAACCGCCTCGCGCAGGTTCTCTGCGGTGCGCATGGCCTCATCGAGTGAACAGCTCTCGAGCAGCACGCCGAATTCATCTCCGCCGAGGCGTGCAAGCGTGTCGCGCCACCGCACCTTGGCCTTCAACAAGGCGCCAACCTGCCCGAGCAGACTGTCGCCCGCGCTGTGTCCGCAGCTGTCGTTGACGATCTTGAACTGATCGATATCGATATAGCACAGGGCGTAGGATGACTCGCGCGCGCGGGCGCTCTTCAGCGCGCGCTCCAGGCGATTCTCGAACTCACGCCGATTGACGAGCCCTGTGAGCAGATCGTGGCTGGCGTGATAGGACAACCGGCGATTCAATTCGCGCGATTCGCTGACGTCGTGGAAGACGAGCACGCCGCCTGCGACCTGACCGGCGCCATCGCGAATCGGCGCCGCGGTGCTCTCAACGTAAAGCTCGTTGCCGTCGCGACGGATGAGTAGCATCGGTCGCACGGACTTGGCGGGTCGACTGCGTCGGATCGACGTCGTCAGTGGATTTTCCAGCGGCTCGCAGGTCTCTTCGTGAAAAGCTCGAAACACCTCGTCGACGGGCCGGCCCATTGCGTCCTCGAGGCGCCAGCCGGTCAGTTGCTCGGCCACCGGATTCACGTAGTCGATCACGGAATGAGCGTCGGTGGTGATGACGCCGTCGCCGATCGACTGCAGAGTGATCTGCGCACTCTCCTTTTCGCGAAACAGCGCTTCCTCGTAGATGCGCCGTTCCGTTATATCGAGTTCGACGCCCACCAGGCGCAGCAACCGGCCATGCTCGTCGAGGCGCGCTTTTGCCCGGCTCGCGACCCAGCGCCATTCGCCATTGCGATGCCTCATGCGATGTACGCTGTCGAACATTGGCGATTCGCCGGCGATGTGCTCGCGGATACCGGACTGAACGCGACCGATGTCGTCAGGATGCACGAGTCCACGCCAGTCGAGCGATGCGCTCTCCGACTCGTCATAGCCGAGCATCTGCTTCCAGCGCGGTGAAAAAAACGTACGGTTCAATTCAACGTCAAAGTCCCAGAGCCCGTCGTTGGCAGCCGCCTGGGCGAGCAACTCGCGCTCTTCCACCCGCTGCAACCTCGTTTCGAGCGCAAGTCTTGCCAGGCCGGCACCGAGCGATGCACCCGCAAGCTTAAGCAGCAGCCGACGATGCACGCTGAAGGATCCCTTTGGCAGTGACTCGCACAGCCCGATCAACGCTGCCGGCCGACCCTGCACCTGCACGGTAACGAACAATGCAGCCGCGATGCGCGCGGCGGCGAGACGTCGGGCGTCGGTGAGTTGCTCGCGCCGCGGCGTGCTCGTGTCGAGGAATTCGGACAGGCGCAGGTGCTCACTGCGCTGCTTCAACCAGGGCAGCAGCGCATACTCCTGGCCCTGCAATTCATCCGGATCACAGGGATTGAGTCCGTTGCGCGCGGTATGGAGCGTCGCCAGCACCGCAGCCTCCGGGTCGAGCAAGGCGATGCAGCAGGCGTCGCAGCCGCTCGTCTCGAGCAAATCCTCGACGCAACCGGCAAGAACGCTATCGCGCTTCGACGCCTCGAGATTCTGCAGGTCGACGATCAGCTTGGTGCCGCGTGCATCGAGCCCGATGGCGCCCGCACTGTGGCGGCGCACCGGCCAGTTCTCCGGCGCCAACACGTCGGAGGCCGCGAAATCGGCTGGATCGTCTGGAGACGTCGTGGACATGCGGTCCTTAGGACTCCGGCAAATTTTGAGTTGTCATTCTGACGAAGTTTCCAAGAAAAACCGCAGACTTACGCCACAATTCACCGGCGTAGTCCAACTCCCTGGGCAGGTGAACATTTTGACATACATGCAAAGGAAAACAAGGTAACTAATTGATACTGAATCAGAATAGCCTAGGAACGCACTGCGGAGCCGCCGCGTCGCGCGCCTCTTGGCGCCTGTACAGAGCCCGCCCTAGGGCGCGCGATGTCCGGGTTTTGCCGGATCGTAGTAAAGGGCATGAGTGAGCGAACCCCGGGCCACACAGGGCGCGGAGGCAACGCCGGTCACCCACCACCACGATTCAGAGGCACTGTGTCCTGCGCGCACCAATCGGGCACCCGGGAAACAGGGTCGCAAAAGGCTATCAGGCACCAGCAGCAACCGGCGCTGCCCGGCGGCGAGCCATGCGGCCGCGTCGTCGGCCTCGGCATTGCCTTCACGCCAACGGCGATGTCCGAAGTTCCAGGCTGGCCGGTCGAGGTACAGGAGGAATTGCTCCTTGTACGCGACCAGGCCGATGTCGTAGTTGTCGGGTATTGCGCGCAATGCGCCGGCTACGAAGTCGCGGCCCGAACGTTCGCCATTCATCAGGGGCGCGATGCCGATGCCAAACATGACGCAGAACATGGCAAAGACGACGGGCCAGGCAAGGTAGCCACGCGAGCGGGACAACAATGCAACCGCGAGCAATGCGGTGATGCCGAAATAGAGCAATGGCCTGGTGTTGGCAATGCCAGCCTCGCCGAGGACGTCCTGCAACATGGGCAGTTGCAACTGGGCAGCCGCAAACAGCACGAGCATGGCTGCCACCAAGATGCCAGCGAGCGCGAGACTCCAACGGCTCAGTGCGCGGCGCAACAGAACGGTCTCGAGTGGCGCCGCCGCAATGACCGCCAATACAGGGAGCAGCGGCAGGAGATACACACCGCGCTTTCCGGACGACAGCGAGAAGAACAAGAAACAAATCAGCAGATAGCTCAGCAACAGAGCCACGCGGCCATTGCCGTCGCACCATGATCGGTACCAGGCAGGCACCAGCCAGAAAAGCAGCAAACTGAACGGCAACCACAGTCCGGGCACCACTTCGACCAGAAAGTAATACCAGGGGCGGTTGTGATGCCACGCCGATGCGTATCGACCCACCGTTTGCTTGAACAGGATCTCGTCGCGATAGGCCGCGATATCAGGCGATACCATGGCGGCGACCAATACCGGCACCAACCACGATGTGATCGCAAGCAGCATGCCAAGTGGCGCCAGCAGCCACAGCCCGACGTTGCCAGTTCCGGCATACAGTCCACGGAAACCGCGACGCCGCAACCAGATGTAGGGGAACACCATCAGAATGGGCAGGAACCCGACGCCCTTGGTGATCACGCCGAGGCCCGCTGCCACGCCGCCGACAAAATACCACCCCCAGGCCGGCCCGAATATCAGGTGGCGCGACAGCGCATATACCGATAGCGTCATCAGCGCGCATAGCAGTGGATCGATCTGGGCGCCGCGCATCGTTGTCGTAAATTGCAGCGTGACGAGCAATGTGATTGCCGTCGCGATCGCAGCGTACCGCCCGCTCAGACGTCGCGCCAGGTCGTAGACCAGCCACAGCGTTGCAACCGCGCTGACAAGCGCTGGCAGCAGGAACGACCAGCGCAGCGAACCGAACAACGCGTAGCTCGCCGCGAGTGACCAGAAAAAAAGCGGCGGTTTGTCGGGATATAGATCGCCCCCGATGACGGGAATCAGCCAGTTGCCACTGGCAATCATGTCGCGCGCCAACAGCACGAAGCGGGGTTCGTCCGCCGGCCACGGATCCCGCAGCCCCAATCCGCTGCCGATGACTGCCAGAGCGGCGAACGCCAGCAAGGCGGCGTCGCACCAACGCCACGCCGCCGTTGTCACCGGATCGGGCATCGACACAGCGTTCAGGCGTCCACCTGCTGGCGGCCGGATCGCAGAAGATGCAGGTTGCGAAGGTACACGAACACACCGGCGCCCTGGCCCACGATGAATACCGGATCGCGCTTGTAGAGCGCGTAAGAGAGAAGGGTCAGACCTCCCGCCAGACTGAAATACCAGAACGCCCGCGGCACGATACTGCGCCTGACGCGTTCGCTGGCAATCCACTGCACTATGAAACGCGCAGAGAACATCGCCTGACCAAGAAAGCCGACCGCCAGCCACAGCTGATCCGCCGAGAATTTCATGACTTATCCTGTTCCTCTGTAATCCGCAGGCCAGCGACACGCCGTCGCTGCAACCACATCACACCCAGGGTGTCGACGATGCCGACCCAGAGTCTGTTGAACATGCCGTACTTCGATTGGCCACGCTGTCGCGGACGATGATTGACCACCACCGAGACCACGGCCGCACCCTGACGCTGAAACAGTGCGGGCAGGAAACGGTGCATGTGGTCGAAATAAGGCAGTCGAAGGAATGTCTCGCGCTCGAACAGCTTGATGCCACAACCCGTGTCGGGCGTGCCATCGTCAAGCAATGCCGCACGTACCTTGTTGGCAAGGCGCGATTGCAAGCGGCGGAAAGCACTGTCGCGGCGTCGCGCGCGATTGCCCATGATGAGGCGCACTCCAGCGTGTTGCGGCTCGCCTCTGGCGGCCAGCAGTGCGGGCAGATCGGCCGGATCGTTCTGTCCATCGCCGTCGAGCGTTGCTACCCACTGCGCTCGCGCCGCCGCCACGCCGGTTGCGAGCGCGGCGCTCTGCCCCGCGCGGCGCGAATGACGCAGCAATCGCAGGGCGCACTGGGGATGGGACTGCCGTGCCCGCAGCACTTCCTCGGCGCTGTCGTCGCTGCTGCCGTCATCGACGTAGATTATTTCGAAGTCAACGCCGGCAAGCGCGCCGCATATCTCCTCGACCAGCGGACCGATATTCGGCGACTCGTTGCAAACCGGTACCACGACTGACAGCGATGGTGTCATCATCGCGTCTTTGCAATGAGTGCCGAGCGGGCATCGAGATATAGACTTCGCAGTAGCTGCCCGAGTCGATCCTGGTTCGCGGCGAGTGCGTCACCCGACTGAGTCCTCGCAATGAACTGAGGTTCGCCAATCGCAATGGCAATGCGGGCAAACGGCCATGGAATCACGAACCGGTCCCAATGCACGAACCAGGCCCGGCTGGCGGCATAGGCGAGCGGAATTATCGGCCTGCCCGACATCTGCGCGAGCAGGATTGCACCCGGCTTGAATTGAAAGCGCGGACCCCGTGGCCCGTCAGGCGTAATCGCCGGTGACACGCCAAGCTTTTTCAGTGCGTCGAAATAATCGCGCAACGCGCGCGCACCCGTGTGAGTCGATGATCCACGGATGACGTGGCCACCGAGCCGCCCTACCACCATCGCGCCCAACTCACCATCAACGGATGGGCTTATCAGAAAGCCGAGTTTCAATCCGTGCACTGCCTCGTCCAGCAGGTATTTGCCGCAGAAAAGCTGGTGCTGGTGCCAATAGCATGGAATTACCGCGCCGCCGCTGGCGGCAGTACGCAAGTGTTCCGCGCCGAGCACCACGCGCACGCGGCAGCTCCGCCAGAACAATTGCACGATCGCAATGATGATCGGCACCGCGAGCCGGTAGCCGATTCGCCGCCAGCCCGTCATTCGCCGGGACGAGCGCGTCTGGGTGCGGTAGACGGTGTTGCGCAGCTCCCCCCTGGGGTTCGAGTCGTTCATCGGCTGTGGATTCCGGCCGCTCCAGTGACGCCGTGCAAAGCGGCGCATTGTCGGGCATGGCCTGCAGATAGACAAGTTGCCCCGTTCGCCGGACAGTGCTGCGGTAAACTAAAGGGGTGGCGATAATGGGGACTAACGAACCACAACGCACATCGACTCCGCCCGAGCCGGACGAGCAGTTCGACATCGGTGCGACGGACGATTCCCTGCAGCGCATGGTCGAACTCTTTGCGCGCCTGGGCGACACCTATCGGGTGTACTCGCCGGCTCGTCGCGGCTACGTCTACGTCATCAATCATCCTGATGATATCAAGCGGGTACTGGTGTCGAACCACCGCAATTACCGCAAGGGTCTTGGCCTCGATCGGGTACGCATATTGCTTGGCAACGGCATCATGACCAGCGAGGGCGAGTTCTGGCGCCGCCAGAGATACATGATGCAGCCGACGTTCCACCGTCGCATCATCAACGAATTCGCCAGCCAGATTGCGACGATCAACGACCGCTATTTGCAACGCTGGGAGGTGCTGGCGCGCAGCGGCGAGGCGCTCAACATCACCGAAGAGATGAGTGAACTCACGCTCGACATCGTACTGCACTCCATTTTTGGCCGCGACCTCGAGAGACTCACCGCGGAGCACGGCGAAAACCCCTTCGTTGTAGTCACCCGGGAACCCGCGCGTGACCTGCGCTTTGCCTACAAATTCCGATCACTGGGCAAGACCATCGCACAACTCCTCGATCGACGCCGCGCACTCGAGGAAGAGCACTTCGACTATGTCGCCATGTTGATGCAGGCGCGTGACAAGGAAACGGGCGATGCCATGTCGACCCGCGAGCTGATCGACGAAATCATGACGCTGGTCGTGGCGGGTCACGAGACGACGGCAAGCTCGCTCAACTGGACCTGGTACCTCATCGCGGAACACCCGCAGGTCGAGCAACACCTGCAACGGGAAGTCGACGCATTCGACGAAGCGGCCGGCTTCGGCCTGCAGACCATGGAGGGACTCGCTTACACACAACAGGTAATCAACGAGTCACTGCGCCTGTATCCGCCCGGCTGGTTGTTGTCGAGGCGGGCGATCGAAGACGATCAACTCGGCGGCTTCCCCATTGCAGCGGGCACGGATGTGCTGCTCTCGCCCTATGTCCTGCACCGCCATCCGCGCTATTGGCGCGAGCCGGATGCATTCCTGCCCGAACGCTTCGATGATGCGCATGAAGCGCAGCGTCCGCGCTTCGCCTATATGCCCTTCGCCGCCGGACCGAGACACTGCATCGGCGAGACGTTCGCCGTCTACGAAATGCTGATACATCTATGTAAAGCTGCCAGGCGCTTCCGACTGCGTCGCGCCGACAGCTCTCCGATAGATCTCGAAGCGCAGGTCAATCTGCGCACCCGCGCGCCATTGCTGATGAAACTGGAAAAACGTTGATGCAGATTCCGTCGACCCTGTGTGAAATGCTCGCCGGCAACCGCAATGCCGACCGTGAAGTCATCTATCTCGAGGGCGAGCACCACGAACGGCGCGTCCGGTTCAGCGAGTTGCACGAACGCGCCCTCGGCATTCTCCATCACCTGCAGGCGCTGGGCGCCAAAGCCGGCGATCGCATCATCCTCTACCTGAACGACAACGAACAATTCGTCGACGCATTCTTCGCGGCAGTGCTCGGTGGTATCGTCCCCGTGCCCGTGGCCGTCGGCATCAGTGATGAGCACCGCCACAAGCTCATGCGCATCGCTGCGCTGCTGCGCGAGCCGTTCATTTATACGGACCGCAAGACACTCCAGCGCATCGGCAAGTACGCAGAACAGCACGGACAGTCGGCAATTCTTGCGGCCCTGCAGGACAAGGCTTTCTATACGGATGATCTGACCGACATTGGCCGCAGTGGCCGCCCCTTTGCGGCCCGCCCCGAAGACACGGCGTTCGTACAGTTTTCCTCAGGCTCGACCAGCGATCCGAAGGGCGTGGTATTGACTCACGGCAATATCATGGCGAATGCCCGCGGCGCTGGAATTGCCGCCGGCTTCAGTGACGCCGATCAAACCCTGTCTTGGATGCCCCTCACCCACGACATGGGCCTGATCGGCATGACCATCTTCATGATGAGTCACCGGATGAACGTGGGATTGATGTCGACCGAATTGTTCATCCGTCGGCCGCTGCTGTGGTTGCAGTTCGCGTCCCGCCTCGGCAGCACCATTCTCGCTTCACCGAATTTCGGTTACCGCCATTACCTGAAGGTCCTTGGCGAGCGCTCGTACGAGTCTCTCGATCTTTCACGGGTCCGAATCCTGTTCAATGGCGCCGAGCCCATCTCGGTTGACCTGTGCGAAGAGTTCCTTGCCCGCATGGCCGCTGCGGGCCTTGCACGCCGGGCCATGTTCCCGGTCTACGGGCTCGCCGAAGCCTCGCTCGCGGTCAGCTTCCCGAAACTCGGGCAAATGCTGCATTCCATCTGCGTCGACCGGCACCAGCTTGCAGTCGGCGATCGACCGGCCATGCTGGCAACGACCGCACGCGACGCCACGCAGCTCATGTCGGTGGGTCGGGCGATACCGCATTGCGAACTGCGCATCTGCGACGACAGCGATCAGGCCCTCGCGGCGGGCCTTGTGGGCCACATACAGATCCGCGGCGAGAATGTCACTCACGGCTACCTCGACAATCCGCAGGCCAACTCGGCCGCATTTGCCGCCGACGGCTGGCTGCGCACCGGCGATCTGGGGCTCATCCACGATGGCGACCTGTACATCGCCGGCCGCGACAAGGAAATCATTTTCGTCAATGGCCAGAACTACTACCCGCACGATCTCGAGGACATTGCCGTCAAGGAAGCTGGCCTTGAACTCGGCAAGGTAGTAGCCATCGGCGCGCGTCCGCGCGGTGCGCAAGCCGATCAGGTCGTTGTTTTCGTCCTGCATCGGCAGGAACTGACTGACTTCCTGCCCGTCGCGAACGCCGTGGCGCGCGCATTGAACGAGCACACGGGAATAGAAATCGCAGAGGTCGTACCGGTCAAGCGCATTCCCAAGACGACCAGCGGCAAGATCCAGCGGGTTCAGCTCGAAACTGCCTATGTCGACGGCGAATTCGACACCGAGCTCGGCCAGCTCGCCGCGCTACGCGCGGCCCAACAACGACCGGGTGCGGCTGCCGCCAGTGATATCGAAGCGCGTCTGCTCGGTATTTGCGAACAGGCGCTGCAGGGCCAGGCGCTCGGCCTCGATGACAACTTGTTCGAAATCGGCGCAAGCTCACTCAAGCTGATCGAAATTCACGAGCAGATCGACCAGACCTATCCCGGCAGCGTCGATCTGACCGAGCTGTTCGACTATCCGACCATCCGCGAACTGGCCGCCTTCCTCGAGCAGAAGCTCGCCGCAGCCTAGCGACTAACCCGTGACCCCGCGTGAACCGGCAGCGCGGCTGGCCGTGCCGTAAAGCGGCTTGTGCAGCTTCCATCGCTTGTGTGACCACGGCCAGTCCGCGGGCGCGTCCCTGATCTGCTCCTCGACACGCGCGGCATATCGCTCGGTGATATCCCCGGCACGGAGTTTTTCGCTGGCCGGTTCCGCGAGCAACTCGAAGCGCATTTCGTAGACGCCGCGGCGCAAGCGGCGCATGGCTATGAAAAATGTAGGTGCACGCGTAACGCGGGCAATTTCCTCAGCGCCGAGGAAGAACGCACTGTCCCGGTTGAGGAAGCGCAGCCAGTGCTTGCGCTCGCTCTGCACAGGCTCCTGGTCCGCAACCAATGCGACGGCGCGCGTAATCCTGCCGCGCTGCAGGACGTCCGCCAGCAGGTTCTGCGCGGGCACCATGCGCGCACCAAAGCGTTCGCGAATCGTCAACATCTCGCGCTCGGCCCAGGTATTGACCAAGGGTTTGTAAGCCGCATCGAGCGGATAGCCAAGATCCGCGGACAGCGCAAGCAGCATCCACTCCCAATTGCACTGATGCGCAGCAACCAGCAAAACCGACTGGTTCCTCGCCAGGCGCTCGCGCAACAACCCGGGGTTGACGATGTGCACCCGCTCGCGCATCTGCTCCAGGCTCATGCGAGCCGATTTGATGATCTCGACCAGCACCTCGGCAAAACCGCGATAGTAATCGCGCATCAGCCGCTCGATCGCGCCGGCCTCGAGCTGCGGGAAGGCCTTTTGCAGGTTCGGCCGCACCACATGCGCGCGGTAACGGGCGATGCGATAGGCAATCCAGGCAAGGAAGTCCGCCAGCGCGTAAAGAAGCGGCATTGGCAAGGACGCGAACGCCCGCACCCACCACGCCGACCGCCTGGCTTGCGCCTCGCTGTGCACGAGACCGTCAGGTCACTGGATTGTCAGCGCATTGTCGATGAGCATTTCTGCGCCATTGATGAAACGCGACTCGTCGCTGGCGAGGAAGACGACCAGGCTGGCAACATCCTCGGGCTTGCCGACGCCCCAGGGCGTGGCCTCCATGTCGCTCATCTTGAGCCCGAGCTGGTCGTTCGCCGAGTGCACCATGGCCGTGTCAATCGCGCCGGCGTGAATCGAATTGCAGCGAATGTCGTACTTGTGCATCTGGCAATGCACGGCGATCGACTTGGTCATCGCCCGAACTGCGCCTTTGGCCGCACTGTATGCGAAAAATACCGGATACCCCAGGTGGCTCGCAACCGAGGACATGTTGATGATGGAGCCGCCGCCGCTGTTGCGCATCGCGGGAATGGCAGCGCGACAACCGAGGTAGACGCCTTCGGACATGACGGCGTTGGCGAAGCGAAATTGCTCGAGCGTCGTCGTTTCAGGATCCGCGACGACGACGACACCGGCGTTGTTGACCAGCACATGCAAACCGCCCATGCGCTCTGTGGTCTGCGCGACGACGTCCCGCCAGGCCGCCTCATCGCGCACATCCTGGCGCACGAACATGCCGCTGCCCTTGGCAATCCGGTTGATTTCAGCGGCCACTTTCTCGCCTTCGGCGGCATTGACATCGGTTACAACGACGCGCGCGCCTTCACGCGCCATGGCCAGCGCGTCGGCACGCCCGAGGCCCGACGCCGCACCAGTTACGATTGCCACCTTGCCCGTCAGTCGTCCCATGCACCGCTCCTCCGTGGTCGATCACGCAGTATTGCATGCGGCCAAAGCCGTGGCCAAGCCCGGCGGACGTGACAATGTCAGCCGCGTTTCGCCAGCGCCTTGGCTGCGTCCATGAATGGCGCAATGACATCGATGGGCACAGGGAAGAGGATGGTCGAGTTCTTGTCCGCGGCGACCACCGTGAGCGTTTCCAGGAATCGCAGCTGCAGCGCCTGCGGTTGCTGGGCAAGTACTGCCGCGGCCTGGGCGAGTTTTTCTGCCGCCTGCTGTTCGCCTTCGGCGTGGATGATCTTGGCGCGGCGCTCTCGTTCGGCCTCCGCCTGCCGGGCAATGGCCCGCACCATGGTCTCGTTGATATCGACATGCTTGATCTCGACATTGGCCACCTTGATGCCCCAGGCGTCGGTTTGGCTGTCGAGGATGCGCTGGATATCGAGGTTCAGGCGATCTCGCTCGCCGAGCATTTCGTCCAGCTCGTGCTTGCCAAGTACGGCGCGCAGGGTTGTCTGCGCCAGTTCGCTGGTCGCGACCAGGTAGCGTTGCACCTGGATGATCGCCTTCTGCGGATCGACGACTCGAAAGTACACGACGGCGTTGACCTTGACCGAGATATTGTCCTTCGATATGACGTCCTGGCTCGGCACGTCCATGGTGACCAGGCGCAGGTCGACGCGCACCATCTGCATCAGCCCCGGAATGACCAGCGCAAGACCAGGGCCCTTGACTTTCCAGAACCGTCCGAGCAGGAACACCACGCCACGTTCGTACTCGCGGAATATCTTGATGGAACTCAATACCAGGAAGATCGCGAAAACGACCAGGATTGAACCGACGGAACCGAAAACTGGCAGCATGCTCTGCTCCTTGATTATTTAAGATGAATTGCGTTTGGAACCTGTCTCACGAACCCGCGGGCGATCATGAGCCGGATTCCAGCTAGTTCTTGACCGGCGACGGGCTGACGTGGAGCGTCAGTCCATAGATCGCATCGACACGCACGTGTTGGCCTTGCTGCAGCGGTCGATCGGCTCGCACGCGCCACCGCTCGCCGTGCACGAGGGCATAGCCGTCATCGCCATGACAGTCGATGACGATTCCCTCCATGCCCTTGAGCTCATCGGCGCCCGAAGCAACCGGTGCGCGATGCGCCCTGCGGGCCAGCCACCCCGCCAGCAAGCTGACCGCGAGCCCCACCATCGCGAGGCTGGAAATGATGGCGAGTGGCACCCGGGTCTCGGGTGAATCGCGATCGAACAACAGCAGGCCGCCAAGGACGATTGCGAGTGCCCCGCCGATGCCCAGGGCGCCGAATCCTCCCACGAATATTTCCCCCACGAGCAGCGCAGCTCCGAGACCAATGAGCGCAAGCCCGGCGAAGTTGATCGGCAAGGTCTGCAGGGCGAACAACCCGAGCAACAGGCAAATGGCGCCCGCGATGCCCGGCAGGCCGAATCCCGGACTGGTGAACTCGAAAATGAGACCGTAGACGCCCAGCATCATGAGGATCAGCGCCAGCTGAGGGTTCGCGAGGACGGCCAGCAGCTGGTTGCGCCAGTCGGGCCTGACGGCCTCTATACGGGCGCCTGCGAGCTGAAGTACTCGTTCGCCGTCAGCTGTCATGACTCGGCGACCGTCGATTTCGACGAGCAAAGAATCGACATCCGCGGCCACGATGTCGATCGCGCCGATCGCGAGGGCTTCGGAGGCGGCGATTGCATCGGCGTCGCGCACCGCGCGCTCCGCCCAATCGGCATTCCGGCCGCGCAATTGCGCCAGGCCCCGGAGGTAGGCGGCTGCATCGTTGATCTGCTTCGCCTTCATGGCATCTGCAGGCGGAGGTCCGGGCGCGTGCTCCGCCTCGGGCGAATCCGGCGTCGTCCTGGATGGCACGTCGTCCGGGACAGGCGTCACGGGTCCTCCGATCTGCACGGGAGTCGCGGCGCCAATCGTAGTCGCTGGCGCCATGGCAGCCACATGCGTCGCGTAGAGGATATACGTACCAGCGCTCGCCGCTCGTGCGCCTTCGGGAGCCACGAACCCAGCTACCGGGATGGGCGATGCGAGGATTTCGCGAATCATGTCCCGCATCGACGTGTCGAGGCCACCCGGTGTATCGAGCTGCAGCACGACCAACGACGCGTTGTTCTCGCGCGCCCAACGCAACCCGCGTTGCAGGTAGTCGGCGGATGCGGGCGTAATGGGCCCGGTGAGTTCGAGCAAGGCAACGACGGAGGGCTCGCTCCTGGCCGCGTTGGCCGCGTTGGCCGCAGTGGGTGGCAGGAGGCCCATGATCAAACCCACGGACAGCAGCACAAGCCAGCGCGCGCTGACTGCAAGTTGGCCAAGCAAGGTCTGCATGGGCCCTCGCGCCAGTTTGGATGAAACCATGCCGGAGAGAGGACTCGAACCTCCGACCCGCGCATTACGAATGCGCTGCTCTACCAGCTGAGCTACTCCGGCGCCGGAACCGGGAATTCTAACACCTATGGGTTCTCGCGCGGCCTGCGCAAGCGGATGACAACGTCGATGCCAGCGATTTCCGTACCGTCCGGCAGCGGCGGCAAACGGCTGAACTCAATGGCTTCGAGGGGAAAATCGATCAGCCGGGCAGTAGCCGGATCGTGGAAGTGATAGTGCGACTGGGTATTCGAGTCGAAGTAGGTGCGTGTGCCGTCGACACACAAACGACCGATGAGGCCATTGTCGGCAAACACCTTGAGGGTATTGTAGACCGTCGCCTTGGATACACGGGTCCCGAGGGCAGCGAGGCGGGCCTGAATCTGCTCCGCCGTGATGTGCTGCGGCGTTGCCAGCAAGATTGCAGCGATCCGCAGCCGCTGTTGCGTCGGCTGGATGCCGCAGCCGCGCAGCCTCTCGGCTAGATGCTGCCGCGGCACACCGTGAATCGTGGTGCCATCCATGACCGCGAATTATAGGCAGCTACCCGAAAAATGTCTTTAATTGCCGATATTTGCGAACCCAGTCACGATGGCCGCGCGGGCAATCTGCCGGCACCATGTCTGGGACGAACGAATGCAGGGAGACGGGCTTCACGCTGGTCGAATTGCTTGTCGCCCTGCTGATCGCGGCGACCCTGGTCGGTTCGGCGGTGCCCGGATTTCGCAACCTCGCGCAACAGGCCGCCCTGACAGCTGCCGCCAACGCACTGCTGCTCACCATGCATCAGGCGCGCTCCACCGCCATAACAACAGGCGTCCCGGCCATCATCTGCCTCAGTGACGACGCGTTTCGCTGCCTCGGAGTTGCCAATCGCAATGCACGGCACTGGCTGTTGTATCAGCAGCCGAAACCGGGCGCAGCGCGCTCGGCCATCGCGCAACACCAGGTCGCTGATGCCGTGCGTATCCAGAGCAACCGGCGAGCGATCATCTTCTGGCCGATCGTCACGGCGGGCACCACCACTTCGGTGCGCGTCTGCCCGACGGGCGATCTCGACGAAGCGCGCATCGTCATCGTCAGCCGCACGGGTCGACCACGCGTGCAGCGCACGACGCGCCAACTGGCCGGATGCTCGCGTTCATGACGCCGCTTGTCGCGCGGATGACACCGCATATCGGAAAGTGACGGCCATCTCGTCCGCACTCCCTATATTGCGCCCATGGGGACTCAACCGACGCGCGCGGCATACCTGTCCGCGCGTGTCCGCACAAGAACGGCACGCGGCTTCACGTTGCTCGAACTCATGGTCGTCCTGGCAATTGCGGCGGTCGTGCTCGGGCTCGGCGCGCCGAGTTTTGGGGAGTTTCGCCGCAATGCCCGCCTCACTGCGGCGGCCAACGACCTGCTCACCGGGATCCAGCAGGCGCGCAGCGAAGCAATCAAACGTCAGCGGCCGGTGGCACTGTGCGCATCGGCCAATCCAGCAGCAGCCAACGCCGTATGCGCCAATGGCAATGACTTTGCAGGCTGGATCGTGTTCGAAGATGGCAATAACGATTGCCAGCGCGATGCCGCCGATGCGCTGCTCGGCAGCGGCGGCCGTGGCGATGCGGCCTTGACCAGCACCGGCGACGGGCGATGCCTGACATTCGCGAGCAACGGCTACCTTGCGACGTTCGCCGGGCAACCAAGCGCGACGCGCCTTGCGCTGTGCGATGAACGTGGCCTTGCGCTGCAATCCGGAACGAACCAGAGCGCCGCCCGCGGCATCGCGATCGGACCGACGGGCCGCGCGGAAATCACGCGCGACCCTGCCCGCCTCGGCAGCTGGGGACTCACGTGCCCATGAGGGCGGCCAGCGTCTCAAGGCTTCGCAAGGACCTATGGGGCATCACCATGGTCGAATCGCTCGTCGCCCTGCTGGTCCTTTCGGTTGGCATGCTGGGCATTGCTGCGCTGTTCGTCCAGTCGGTGCAGAACGGGCGCAGTGCGCTGCTGCGCACTCAGGCCGTCAACCTGGTGAGCGACATGTTGAACCGCATTCGCGCCAATGTAGATGCTGCGGATGCCTACGACCTGGCCGGCTATGGCGGCGCTCCGGCGGTGCAGGCCTGTCAGGACACCTTTGCCGTCGCCGGTGCCAATTGCGATCCGGCCACACTCGCCGAGGACGATCTGGCGCGCTGGCTGCAGACGGTGCAGACGCTATTGCCGGGCGGCGCCGCCGGGGCCCCGACCGGCAACGTCGAATATTTTGCGCCGCCCGCGGCGGCACAGCCGGAGCGCTACCGCGTGACCGTGACCTGGCAGGAGCCTGGGGTTGCAAACCCGCTCACTTTCGCGGCGGAACTGCTGATCGTGCCGAGACCACCCGCATGAGCCGGCTGCGAGATTCCCGCGGCCTCAGCATGATCGAGCTGCTCGTCGCGTTGGCGATCGGCTCTTTCCTGATCGTCGGGGCCGTGATCGTCTATTCGAACAGCCGCAACACCTTCGCGCTGTCCGAACGCATTGCCCGCTTGCAGGAGCAGGGCCGCTACGTATTCAGCGTCATCGAGCCGGATGTCGAGCTTGCAGGCCAGTACGGCTACAGCAACTACCCCGATGCGCTACGCCTGATACAAGGCGCCAATCCAGGCGTAGTACTGGCGGGCGCCACTGCGCTGCGCCAGTATCCCATCCCGCCGGCGGCGGCATCGCCCATCGCGGCACCAACCCTGCCTGCAAGCGCACACAGTTGCGGCACCAATTTCGCCATCGACGTGCTGATGCCCGTACAAGGATCGGACAACAATTTTGCGCTGGGCCCGGGCGCAGGTGCGGCCTGCGCTCCGAACTCCGGCAATGCCGCGCCCAACACCGATACGCTGACACTCCGGCGCGCGGCCGATGCACCCGCCGCAGCCCAGGCGGGCCGCCTGCAGATCTACACGTCGCGTCTCACAAGCCGTACCGGGCAGAACCTGTTTCTCGATGGCATCGCGCCCGGCCCCATCGATGCCGACAACGAAATCCGGGATCTGCGCGTACGCGCCTACTATGTCGATCGCAGCTCGGTCGAGAACCCGCAGTTGCCCGCGCTGCGCGTCAAGTCCCTCACCTCCATCGGCGGCAACGTGGGTTTCATCGACGATGAAGTCATGCCCGGCATCGAAGACCTGCAGGTGCAATTCGGCATCGATACGGGTGATTACGACAACGACGGCAACATCGACGCGAGTGCCGACCGCAACAATGACGGAATCCCCGAGACCGATGGACGCGCAACGCGCTACGTCGACCCTGATTTTCCAGGTCTCGAGCGCCTGCAGGTCGTTTCGGTCCGGGTCTGGGTCCGCGTGCGCAGCGCCGATATCGAACCCGGTTTCGTCGACACCCAGACCTATCGCTACGGCAATGTGGAATACACGCCGGCCGGCGCGGAGGCTGGATTCCGGCGGGTGCTCATGTCACGCACGATCACACTGCGCAATTCACGCACGCTATGAACACGAGGACGAAGACCGTGATGAACCCATCGCCCCGCATCGACCGCCAATCCGGCGCCGCCCTGGTCGTTGGGCTCGTGTTGTTGATGATTCTCACGTTGCTCGCGATCACCGGCGTAAACACGTCGACCACCGAGCTCATCATGGCCGGGAATGAGCAATACCACCGCGCTGCCAGCGAAGCGGCGGGCGCCGGCATCGAGCTTGCCATGGGCACGCTCGCGGCGGTTCCGACCTCGCCCGGCGCGGCGCCAACTGTCGCCGGCCCGACGGCCATGCCCTCCTCGCCTGGCGACAGTTTCACGACCAGCACGCGTTACATGGGCGATGAGACCAATCTGCCGCAATCCAGCGTGAACAAGTTCATCGGATTGCATTTCCAGATCGACAGCTCCGGCACATCGGCGCGCAATGCCCAGGACCAGCAACGTCAAGGCGTGTTCGTCGTAAGTGGCAATGCGGGCGGAGCCCAGAACAGTTTCGGCCAGCTCGGCGGAGGGTTGCCATGACGCCGCGCGCAAAGCAGTGCATGGCGGCCATCGTCGCTGCACTCGTTGCGGCTGCGACCGCCTCGGCCGCTCCGCCTATTACGCTGCTCGAGACAGCGATCGAGACAACGGCCGGCGCCGTGACCATGGATGCGGCAGCAGGCGGCTCCCTGATCGTCAGGCCCTGCCCGTCCTGCCCGATGACATCGCTGCCCATTGAGGCGGCGACACGGTTCGTCCTGAGTCATCGCGACGTATCGGCAAGCCAGATGCGCGAGGCCATGCTGCGCTATCCGCGCTTTCCGTTGTTGATCGTCCGCGCCAACGGATCGGGGCGGCTGCTGCGCGTTGAGCTGAATGTCCCGGAAGCTTCCGGAGCACCCCGATGACTGGTCTTCAGCCGACGATCATGCGCGGCGCCGCCTGCCCTGCCGTCATGCGACTTGCCGCCACGGTCCTGGGTTGCCTCGCAGGCGCTGCGGCATATGCCGACGACACAGAGATCTTCGTCAACCAGGCCATGGGCGGCGGCGCCAATCCCAATGTCCTGCTCATTTTCGACACCTCCGGCAGCATGACCACGAGCGTGACGCTGCCCAAGGCGCCCTATGATCCTGCGGTCGTATACGCGGGAAGTTGCAACGCGTCGGAAACCTACTGGACCCTGAGCACGGCTGCAGCACCACCGAGCTGCAGCGATGCCACGGCGGCGCGTTTCGAGTCGAACGTCAACCGTTGTCGCGCCGCCATCGATGGTATTGCCGCGGCGGGCCTTTGGACAGGCCGGGTCGCACAGTGGGACAGCGCGCAGACCCAGTGGCTGGCATTGCGCTCGAGCGCAACGGACAGCGACATCGAGTGCGCGGCCGATGCGGGTACACATGGCGAAAGCGACGGGTCGTCCGAGCGCTATGCCCGCAATGGCGATGACAACAGTCGCTGGACTTCGCAGCCCTTGCAGCAGATTTCCTGGACCAATGCGAGTGTCTATCGCCTCTACAGCGCCAATTGGCTCAACTGGAACGAGTCGGCGCCGCAGCCCGCGACAGCAACGAGACTGCAAACCGTGCAAGCCGCCGCACGCTCGCTGATCAATTCGCTCGATGGGGTCAACATCGGACTGATGCGATTCAGCAACGATCCGGACAGTGCCACCGATCTGGCCGCAGGCGGCATGGTCGTGCACGAGATCGCCGATATTTCGCAAACCCGTACCAGCCTGACCAACGCGATCAACTCGTTGACGGCAGAGGGCCAGACACCATTGTCGGAAACGCTCTACGAGGCGCAGCGCTACTTCTCGGGCAGCCCGGTCGACTTCGGCCTCAATTCCCGAATCGACATCAACACGCCATTCCCGAGTATTCCCGCCTCGCGCCGCAGCACAGATCAAACCCGCTACGAATCACCGATCAAGGCGCAGTGCCAGCGCAATTTCGTCGTGATGCTGACCGACGGCGAGCCGACATTCGACAACGCCGCCGATGCCAGCATCGAATCGCTACCCGGCTTTGCCAGCGTCGTCGGCAGCAGCAGTTGCGATGACAGCGGCGATGGTCGTTGCCTCGACGACCTCGCGCAGTACATGCGCGAAGCGGACCAGTCGCCATTGCCGGGCGAACAGACGGTCACGACCTATACCGTCGGCTTCGGCGCCGCGGCGGCTGGATCGCCCTTCCTCGCCAAGACGGCCACCCGCGGCGGCGGGCAATCCTTCGCCGCCAACGACATTGTCGATTTGAGCAATAGCCTGCAGGCCATTTTCGCCAACATCCTGCGCGTCAATACCACCTTTACGACGCCCGCGGTCTCGCTCAACGCCTTCAATCGTACGCAGACGCTCAATCAGCTCTACGTGTCGGTTTTCAAGCCGAGCGATACGCTGCGCTGGCAAGGCAACCTCAAGCGCTATGGCATCAGCAACGGTGTCATCGTCGATGCCCAGGGCAACCCGGCCATCGATCCTGCCACCGGCTTTTTCCGCAACAACGCCCGCAGCTTCTGGTCATCGAGCGTGGATGGCAACGACACCGAAGCAGGCGGCGCTGTCGAGCAGCTGCCGGATCCTGCCCAGCGCAAGCTCTACACGTATATCGCCGCTGCGGGCAATTCCAGTCTCGCGGCCAGTGTCAACCAGTTGCAGACCGGCAATGCGCTGTTGACCGACACATTGCTCGGCACGGGCGGTAGCGGCCCTGCCCGCGACGACGTCATCAACTTCGCGCGCGGATTCGACGTCTACGACCAGAACTTCAACGGCAGTACGACCGATGCGCGCCCGAGCATGGGAGACCCCCTGCATGCACGCCCGGCGCTTGCGATCTATGGCGGCAGCCCTGCCGCGCCCGACAGCAACGACGCCGTGATCTACGTCCCGACCAACGATGGCTTCCTGCATGCGGTCGATGCGCGCACCGGCGCAGAACTATGGGCCTTCGTGCCGCCTGAGCTATTGCCACGACTCAGCGACCTGTACCGCAATCCAGGTGTGGTCGCGAGAACCTACGGGCTCGATTCCGACGTGCGGATCCTCAAGTTCGACGCCAATCTCGATGGCGTGATCGATGCGGGGGCCGGCGATCGCATGTTCATCTATTTCGGCATGCGCCGAGGTGGCCGAAACGTCTATGCCCTCGATGTCACGAATCGCAGCCAGCCGAGGCTCCTATGGTCGGGGGGACCCGCGCAGTTCCCCGGCATCGGCGAGACCTGGTCGGTCCCGACCATCACGCGGGTGCGAGTCTCCGGCGCCGCCCAGAACGGTGAGAATCTCGTGTTGATTTTCGGCGGCGGCTATGACGATGCGCAGGAGAACTACGCCTACACGCCCGACAGTTCGGGCCGACGCATCTATTTCGTCGATGCACTCACCGGCCAGCTGCTATGGGCAGGCGGCAATAGCAGCGGCGGACCGATCGACCTCGCCTTGCCCAACATGGTCAATTCGATTCCTGCCCGCATCACGGTCGTTGACAGCAATGCCGATCAATACGCGGACCGGCTCTATGCTGCCGACATGGGCGGCCAGATCTGGCGTTTCGATATTTTCAATGGCAATAGCCGGGGCAGTCTGGTTACGGGCGGAGTCATTGCAACTCTGGGTGCTGCCGGGGTCGCCGGCGCAACGAGCGAGGACGTACGCCGTTTCTACAATGCGCCGGACGTGGCGTTGATCCAACGCCGCGGCGCCGACCCCTACTTCAACATCGCGATCGGCTCCGGCTACCGCGGCCATCCGCTCGATACGGCCGTGCACGACCGTTTCTACTCGGTGCGCGACAAGAATCCCTTCGGAAAACTGTCACAAGCCCAATACAACGCGATTGTACCGCTGACGGACAATGACTTGGTCGACATCACCCCCAACATCACAGCGACCGCGGTCAACACCAATGCGAACGGCTGGAAGCTCGAGCTGCAATTGAACGGCGGCTGGATCGGCGAAAAGGTGCTCGGCGAAGCCTTGACGGTCGATGGCGTGATCCTCTTCCCGACCTATCAACCGCTGCCGCCGAGCCAGCAGGATCCCTGCGTGCCTGCCAATGGCGTCAACCGTGTCTACGCACTGAGTGTCGACACCGGCCGGCCGGCCATCGACTTCAACGATGATCTCGCGATCGATGCCAGCGATGCTTCGACCCAATTGGTGCAAACCGGTATCGCGGGCGAAATCTCCCTGATCTACGAATCCGTTCTGGGATCGCAGGGCTCGGGCGGCGGGGGTAATGGCGGCAGTGGCGGAGACGGCGTCGATGCTGCGGGCAGGCGTGTCATCTGCGCCTCGGGCGTCGAGGTGCTGAACAGGTGCGTCGTTCCTCAGGGCGTCGTGCGAACCTTCTGGCAGCGTCCGGGCATCGCGGGAAACTGACTGGCGTCGGTTGCGTCCTACGGACGGGCGGGACCCTCGCCCCTGGCGCGCGTCGTGCGCAGTTCGCGTGGCATTGCGAACACCACCTGCTCGTCGCGCCCGGCTGATTCCTTCGGCGCTTCGGCACCCCAGGCGATCAGTCGGCCTACCACGGCCTGCACGAGGTTCTCAGGCGCCGACGCGCCTGCGGTGACACCCGCGCAGCTCTTGCCGGTAAACCACTCACGTTGCAGATCATCGGCGCCATCGACCAGAAAACCCGGAACACCGGCCCGGTCCGCCAGCTCACGAAGGCGGTTCGAGTTGGAGCTGCTGCGGGATCCGACGACGATCAGTATGTCGCAGTCGCGAAGCAAGTCCTTCACTGCATCCTGGCGATTCTGCGTGGCATAGCAGATATCCTCTCGCCGGGGCGCAGCAAGCGCCGGGTACCGGCGCCGCAACACCGCGATGATCTGCACGGTGTCATCGACCGACAACGTCGTCTGGGTGACGACGGCGACCCGAGAAGGGTCTCGCACCGACACGCCTTCGGCATCCGCACAATCCTCGACCAGATGAATCTGGCCACCCGCGGATGCGTCGAATCGCCCCATGGTGCCTTCGACCTCCGGGTGGCCTGCATGCCCGACCAGAATGACGTCCAGCCCGTCGCGCGCGAATCGTCCGACTTCCATATGCACCTTGGTCACGAGCGGACAGGTCGCGTCATAGACCGTGAGACCGCGTGCCTTTGCGAGCACTTCAACCTGCCGCGAAACGCCATGCGCTGAAAATATGACGCGCGCGCCATCGGGCACCTGGTCCAGCTCCTCGACGAATACCGCCCCTGCTTCGCGCAAGCGTTCGACCACGTGGCGATTGTGCACCACTTCGTGGCGGACGTAGATCGGCGCGCCGAACAACTCGAGTGCCCGCTCTACGATCTCGATGGCGCGGTCGACGCCGGCGCAGAAGCCACGCGGGTTCGCAAGCACGATTTTCATGCCGAACCCTGATCGCGCGAGCGTCTGTGTTCGAGCCAGCTGTCGAGCAGCACCAGTGCGGCCCCGACGGTGATCGCCGAGTCGGCCAGATTGAATGCCGGGAAGGAATGCTGCTGCCAGTGAAAATGCAGGAAATCGACGACATGGCCATGCTGCAGACGATCCAGTAGATTGCCAAGTGCACCCGCGAGTATGCAGGCAAGCCCCGGCGCCAATACCGATCCGCGAGCCGGCACCCGCCGCAACCAGACCGTGATCGCGACGCTGACCGCGACTGCAAGAGCGGTGAAGAACCAGCGCTGCCAGCCGGAAGCATCGTCAAGAAAGCTGAAAGCGGCGCCGGTATTGTGTGCCCGCACGATGTCGAACACTGGCATTACGTACCGGCTCTCATAGAGGCGAAGATGGGTTTCGATATAGCCTTTGCTGAGCTGATCGAGGACGATCAACAGCCCTGACAGGCCGAGCCATCGCCAGCCACTGGCAGTCCAGTTCTCCGGCCTCGGTTGATTCACGCCATCGCCCTTGTCTCGCCGGGCCCGTCGATATTGCTCGCGCAGCGCCCGCAAAGCTCGGGATGTGCCCCGACACGGCCCACATCGGTACGGCGGTGCCAGCAACGCACACATTTTTTTGCCTCGCTGACCCTGACGCCTACCGATACACGGCCCTTGCTCACCGATTGCGCTGGCGTCGCATCGGCTGGAGCGAGATCAGCGCCTTGGAGCGTAACGTCGGAAGTAATCAGGACGAATCGCAGCTCATCGGCGAGTGGTCGTAGCCATGCCTCGGCCGTCCGATCGCAATAAAGGTCGATCTCGGCCTCGAGCGGCGCACCGATACGGCCAGCAGCCCGCAGCTGCTCCAGTATCTTCAAAACGTCATCACGCAAAGCGATGACCTGCTCCCAGTCCGCGACCGGAGGCGCAAGGTCGACAAGCGGGTGCCACTGCTCGAGGTGGACTGACTCACCACGCTCGCCCGGCAGATGACGCCACACTTCCTCGGCAGTAAATGACAGGATCGGAGCGAGCCATCGCACCATGGCTTCGGCGATCTGCTGCATTGCTTGTTGGGCGGAGCGTCGCGCCGTGCTGTCAGCCCGCATGGTGTAGAGGCGGTCCTTGAGGATGTCCAGGTAGAAGCCGCCGAGATCCACGACGCAGAAATTGTGTACGCGCTGGTAGATCTCGTGAAACTCGAATCGTTCATATCCGTCCCTGACTTGCCGCTGCAACTCGGCGGTTTGTCGCAAGGCCCAGCGATCGAGATCGATCATTTTCTCCGGCGACACGAAGTCGCGTTGTGGATCGAACCCGTGCAGGTTCCCCAACAGGAAACGCAGCGTATTGCGCATGCGCCTGTAGGAGTCGGCGATGCGCTTCAGTATCTCGTCCGACACACTGATCTCGTTGCCATAGTCGGTCGCAGCCACCCACAGGCGCAGTATGTCCGCCCCCATGGTACTCATCACCTGCTGCGGCACGACGACGTTGCCGAGCGACTTGGACATCTTTCGCCCCTTGTCGTCGACGGTAAAGCCATGCGTCAGTACGGCGCGGTAAGGAGCACGTTCGTGCAACGCTTCGGACAGCAGCAGCGAACTGTGGAACCAGCCGCGGTGCTGGTCGGAACCTTCGAGATAAAGATCAACCGGCGTGCTCACTTCGCTGCGCAGTTTGCTGACGCACTCGTGAGAGAATCCGGAGTCCGCCCACACGTCCATGACATCCGTAACCTTGCGGTAGCGGCTCGCTTCAGAACCGAGCAGATCCACCGGGTCGAGATCGAACCATGCGTCGATGCCCTGCTTCGCAACGCGCACCGCGACCTGTTCGATCAGTTCGCCGCTGCGCGGATGAATGGCGCTCGTTTCGCGATCCAGGAACAGAGGTATCGGCACGCCCCAGGTACGTTGGCGCGAAATGCACCAGTCGGGGCGGTTTTCGATCATGCCGGTGATGCGCGCCTCTCCCCAGGCGGGCGTCCAACGAACCTGGCGTATGTCGCGTAATGCATTGCGACGCAGGCCGCACCGATCCATGCTGATGAACCACTGCGCCGTAGCACGGAAAATGACCGGGCTCTTGTGGCGCCAGCAATGCGGGTAGCTGTGCGTATAGGGTTTGTGCGAGAGCAATGCGCCGCGTTTGTCCAGGGCGTCGATGATCACTGGATTTGCTGCGTCTATCCCCAGTCCGCCGACCAGCTCCGTGCCGGCGACGAATCTGCCGGCGTCATCGACAGGATTCACGACAGGCAGGTCATATTGCTGCCCGACCGCGAAGTCCTCCTGGCCATGCGCCGGAGCCGTATGGACAGCGCCCGTGCCGGCATCGGCGGTCACATGCTCTGCGACGATTATCGGGACAGTGCGCTCATAGAGCGGATGGCGAAGTTGCAAGCCCGCGAGGTCCCTGCCCTTCATTTGCGCCACGCATTCCTCCGCGCCCAGCCCATAGCGGACGAGGCAATCGGCTGCGAGGTCTGCGGCAAGTAGCAGATAGCGATCGGCGCCTACGCGCAGGAGCTGGTAGTCGAATTCGGGGTGCACCGAAACGGCTTCATTGGCCGGAAGCGTCCAGGGGGTCGTCGTCCAGATGACGACAGAGATGTCCGCGGCCCCGCCCCGCGCCCGCTCGCCAATGCGTCGCCAAAGGTCGGCAGCATCTGCGACCCTGAACGCGACGTCGATTGCCGGTGATACGCGCTCTTCGTACTCCACTTCGGCTTCTGCGAGCGCGGAACGACAATCGAGACACCAGTGCACGGGCTTGGCACCCTGGTAAACGTGGCCGTTCGCGAGCACGAGAGCGAAGGCGCGCAGTTGCTCCGCCTCATAGGCAGGATCCATTGTCAGGTAAGGCCGGTCCCAGTCGCCGAGCACACCAAGCCGCTCGAAATCGGCGCGCTGTGCAGCCACTTGCTGCAGCGCGAACTTGCGGCATTCCGCACGAAATGCGCGCACATCCAGCTTGCGTCCAGGGCGGCCGTATTTCTTCTCCACCGCGAGCTCGATAGGCAGGCCGTGACAGTCCCAGCCAGGGATGTACGGCGCATCGTATCCCTCCATCGAACGCGCCTTCACAATGACGTCCTTCAGAATCTTGTTGACGGCATGGCCGATGTGAATGCTGCCGTTCGCGTAGGGCGGACCGTCATGAAGCAGGTACACCTGGCGCCCACGGCGGGCTTCACGGAGTTTTCGATAGATACCGCGCCGCTGCCAGTCTTCGAGCATAGCCGGCTCGCGCTTCGCAAGATCGGCTTTCATGGGAAAATCTGTCTTGGGCAGATTGATCGTTGTCTTGTAATCGGGCACCAGCGATCCTTTAGGTATCAGCGTTTCATCAGTCGTATGCGCTCAAGCGCGCACGCGCCTCGGCGGCGTCCACGTGCATTTGGGCCTGCATGGTCTCGAGCGACGGAAAGTGCTGCTCGCTGCGCAGTCTCGCGATGAACTCGACGCACAGCTCATCGCCATAGATATCGCCCGCGAAATCGAACAAATGCACCTCGAGCAGCGGCACGGTTCCACCGACCGTCGGGCGGGTACCAAGGCTCGCAACCCCATCGCGGACGCCCACCGTCGCTCCGTGGGCACGAACGGCAAATATACCGTCGAGAGGGCTGGCGCGCCGTCCGAGCCGCATGTTTGCCGTGGGAAATCCGAGTGTTCGCCCCAATTGCTCGCCGCGAATGACCCTGCCGCACATCGTGTAGGCTCTGCCGAGCAGGTTGCGCGCCGCCGCCAGATCACCGCCGGCGAGCGCCGCGCGTACTGCCGTCGAGCTGATCCGAACACCATCTTGCGTGATCGGCGCCAGAACATCGACGCTGAAACCGTGCCGTGCCCCGTCCGAACGCAGACTCTGGGCGCTCGCGGCACCGTCACGGCCAAAGCGAAAATCATGACCGACTACGACGTGTCGCACGGCAAACTTCTCGCGCAGCAACGCCGCAAACTGCTCCGCACTGATGGCGCGCAGATTCTCCGTAAACCGCAGCGCGCAGAAACAGTCGATACCGGTATTGCCAAGGATATGCATGCGCTCGCGCAATGTCGTCAGCCGCGCCGGCGGAGCGAGCCTGCGCAGATACTCGCGCGGCAAGGGCTCGAAACTGATCAACACGGCCGCCAGGCCCGAATCGCGCGCAAGATCCACCGTCCGCGCGATCAGTGCCTGGTGCCCCAGGTGTAGTCCGTCGAATCCGCCGATGGTTACAGCGCTACCGGCGGCGGGAAAATAACGTGGCGATGGGTCGCGAATGAGTTGCATCGAACCGGTGATTATAGGCATGCGTCTGCGACGCCGGGCGTCAACCGCGCTTGCCGCCGCGAAAATCCCTGGCCCGGATGCCTATTGCGAACAACACCGCGAAATAACACGCCGCGGCCAGCATGACCTGCCAGGTAAGGCGCAACGCCCGCGGCAAGGGCGCAAGCTGCAGCCATTGCTGGGGCTCGCCCTGCAGGTAGACGAGTACTGCCGCCATGGCGAGGTTCGCGACCAGCATTCGAAGCAACAGACCGGGCCACCCCGGCGCAGGCTTGTAGTAGCCGCTGCGCGCAAGGCCGCGCCAGAGCAACGCTGTATTGACCGCAGCGGACAGGCAGGTCGAGGTGGCCAGGAGCACGTGCGGTATCGGGAAACCCGCATAGTAGGCAGGCAGCACGATCGCGACGTTGGCGCCCATGTTGACAGCGAGCGCCAACAGCGCGATGCGTACCGGCGTACGCGTGTCCTGGCGCGCATAGAATCCCGGCGCCAGCACCTTGACCATGCTGAAGCCAACGAGGCCCCAGGAATACGCCATCAGTGCATAGCTCGCCATTCGCACGTCCTCGGTACCGAAACGGCCGTAGCCGAATATCGCCGCTGTCAATGGCGTTGCGTACACGAGCATTGCGACCGCTGCGGGCGTCACCAGCAGCAAGGTTGCCCGCAATGCCGTATCTACCGTCGTGCTGAAACGTTCGACCGATGCCGCGGCGAATTGTGCGGAAAGCCCGGGCAGTATCACCGTAGCGAGGGCGATACTGAAGACACCGAGCGGGAATTCCATCAGTCGATCCGCGTAATACAGCCAGGCGATACTCCCTGTCGGCAGGAACGAGGCGATCAATGTGTCGAGCAGCAAACTGACCTGGGCCATCGATGAGCCGATAATGCCGGGAATCATGAGTCGGCCGATACGACGTACTCCCTCCATGGCCGGGCGCCAGCGCGGCCAATCGAGCAGACCCAGTCGCGCAACCGAAGGTAGCTGGAAAATCACCTGCAGCAATCCCGCAGCAAACACGCCGATTGCAAGCGTGCGCCCCGGGTTGGCACTGTGCACCGCCACGCCGAGTGCGACGATGATCATGACGACGTTCATGACGACCTGGGTGAATGCAGGCACGGCAAAGCGGCCGTAACTGTTGAGCACGCCGCTGAACAGTGCAGTCAGCGAAATGAAGAACAAATAGGGGAAGGTCCAGCGCAGCATCTGAACCGTCAGATCGTATTTGTCGCCGGTCTTGGTAAAACCCGGAGCGAACAGCAGGATTATGAGAGGTGCCGCAATCACTGCGATCGCGGTCACGATCAGCAATACCGTGCCGAGTGTGCCGGCGACGCCGCTGACGAGTTCCCTTACCTCCGCCTGGCTGCGACGCATGCGAAACTCGGAAATGACGGGCACGAATGACTGCGAGAAGGACCCTTCGGCAAACAGCCGACGCAGGAAGTTCGGAATCTTGTAAGCGACCAGGAAAGCGTCCATCAGCGTACCGGCGCCGAAGGCCTGGGAGTAGACCATGTCGCGCAGCAACCCAGTAATGCGCGAAATCAGCGTGGTGACGCCGACGACGCCCGTACTCTTGAAAATCGCGCGACTCAAGGCCTGCTTCCCATGGCGTGGGCAATATACAGGCGATGGCCGGCAAAAACTAATGGCAAATCATGGCACTAGACCAGGTGCGCCGTTGACAAACCGATGCCAGATTTGCAAACTACGCGCCCCCTGCAATCCCTGGAATCAGGTCCGGAGCATACGAGTGGCAAACACCAAGTCAGCCGAGAAGGCAGCCCGTCAGGCAGAACGCAATCGCGAGCGCAATGTCGCCATGCGTTCGCAGTCCAGAACTGCCATCCGCGGTATCGCGACAGCGATCGCGGGCGGCGACAAAGCGGCAGCGGTCAGTGCTTATCGCAACGGGATTTCCGTGATCGACGGGCTGGTCAACAAGCGAATAATCCACCGCAACAAGGCTGCGCGGCACAAGAGCCGGCTCGCCGCCCGTATCAAGGCACTCGGCTGATTCCCGACCTGCGGCCATCGATCCGAAGTTGATCCTCGACAGCGAGCAGTAGCGACAGCCGCTCCTCGCCCCGGCAAACACTTCGCCAGTCCGTGCCTTCCGGCCACGGGTCTAGCGCGCCCACCAACGCCCAAAGCATGTTGAGGGAGCTGCGTGCGCGAGCGCGTCGCAGCAGCACATAGGCCCGCACTGCGCCGACCCTGCGTAGCTTCGTTACCGAATCGATTCCAACGTCGGCCAGCAGGGCTTCGGCCCGCGGACCGAGGTTGCGCAGATCACGAATCCGCAACCGCAGCTTGCCCGCAGCCAGACGCCGGCGAACCTTCTGGTTTCGCGTAGCCGCGGGGGCCAAATCAGGCGCCCTGGGCCCGTGGCCGGGTTGACGACTGCAAATGCTCCATCACCGCATGCGCGAGATCCCGCGTACCAGCGCCGGTCGCAGCGGATATGAGGAACCAGCGGCCCTTGAAGCGCAGCTTCTTCACGATCGCCGCGGCGCGTAGCTGTGCTTCCTCAGGCGGCAATAGATCGATCTTGTTGATCACCAGCCAGCGCGGTTTGCGCGCAAGTCCCGCGTCGAATTTGCGCAGCTCCGCGACAATCTGCCGCACCTGCGTCGCTGGATCGGCTTGCGGATCGGGCGGCGCGAGGTCAACGAGATGCAGCAGCAAACGTGTGCGCTGGAGATGGCGCAGGAAACGGATCCCCAGCCCAGCGCCCTCGGCGGCACCTTCGATCAGACCTGGGATATCCGCCATCACGAAGCTGCGTTGCGCGCCGACAGCAACGACTCCCAGATTGGGATATAGCGTGGTGAAGGGATAATCGGCGATTTTCGGGCGCGCCGCTGACAACTGCGCGATCAAAGTGGACTTGCCCGCATTCGGCATGCCGAGCAGGCCGACGTCAGCGATCAATTTAAGTTCCAGGTCGAGGCTGCGCTTCTCCCCTGGCAGACCCGAGCCGTGTTGTCTCGGCGCGCGATTGGTGCTCGACTTGAATCGGGTGTTGCCCCAGCCTCCCTTGCCGCCGCGCGCGACCAGCAGTGTGGCGCCGGCGCGCGTCAGATCGCCGAGCGACTCCTGCGTGTCATGGTCGGCTACGACCGTCCCGACGGGTACGGTTATGTACAAGTCCTTGCCGCCGGCACCCGTGCAGTCGCGTCCTCCGCCCGGCTCGCCGTGCTGCGCACGAAAAGTTCGCTCGACGCGAAAATCGGCCAGGGTGTTGACGCCCTCGGCCGCGCGCAGGAAAACGCTGCCGCCATTGCCCCCGTCGCCGCCGTCCGGGCCGCCGAAGGGCACGAATTTCTCCCGGCGAAAGCTGACGCTGCCCCGTCCGCCATTACCGGCCTGCACCTTGATACGGGCTTCATCGACGAATTTCATAGTTGCCCCTGCCGGACGCCGCACAGCGTCATGGCATCGGCCGAAAGGTTCTGGTGGGGACGCATTGGCGCGACGTGAGGCCCTGCGGACCGACGCGCGCTGCCGCGATGCGCCTTTAGGACTGCGCTCCGCGAACGTTCACGAACGTACGACCAAGTGGACCCTTGCGCTGAAACTCAACGGTGCCATTGGCCAACGCGAACAATGTGTGGTCGGTACCGACGCCGACATTGACGCCTGCGTGCATGCGCGTACCGCGCTGCCGGACGATGATGTTGCCAGCCCGGACGTTCTGCCCGCCAAAGACCTTGACGCCAAGGCGCTTGGAGTGGGAATCGCGACCGTTACGCGTGCTGCCGCCTGCTTTCTTGTGTGCCATTGCGCTTTACCTCGAATTCAAGCGGTCACGATATCGGTGATTTTCACTTCCGTGAACTGCTGGCGGTGGCCGCCTCGACGCATGTAATGCTTGCGACGCCGGAACTTGACGAAGCTTACCTTCTTGCCCTTGCCGTGGCGCTCGACCGTGGCGTTGACGCTGGTACCCTTGAGCAAAGGCGTGCCCAGCTTCACATCACCACCCGTTCCCACCAACAGCACCTCGCCAAAGGTCACGGTCGCACCCGGCTCGGCATCGAGTTTCTCGACGCGCAATACGCCGCCGCGCTCAACGCGGTATTGTTTGCCACCTGTCGCAATAACGGCGTACATGCTTCAATTACCCTGTATATAGTGCCACCAGCGACCGGCCAGACCAGAGGCAGACAGGGCGCAAGTGATTGAATTGCCAGCCAAACGGGCAGAACCCGCAAGGCCGCGCATTCTACTGGCAGGCGCTGCCAGGGTCAAACGACTAAACAGGCATGCAAAACAACAGGTTACAAGAGCAAACGCTTCCGATGTCGCTGCCGCAGATCCGTGCCCTGGTTGCCGAGGACATGCGCGCCGTGGATGAGGAGATCGGCCGTGCGCTCGCGAGCGATGTCGCACTCGTCTCCCGCGTTGCCGAGCACATCACTGCCGCCGGCGGCAAGCGCCTGCGACCCATGATCGTTCTGCTGATCGCCAGGGCCTGTGGCTACCAGGGCAGACAACACATCAGCGCCGCTGCCTTCATCGAATTCATTCATACGGCTACGTTGCTGCACGACGACGTCGTCGACCACTCGACCCAACGGCGCGGACGTGCGACGGCAAACGAGATTTTTGGCAATCCTGCAAGCGTACTTGTCGGCGACTTCGTGTACTCGCGCGCATTCCAGATGATGGCTGCAATCGGCTCGCAGCGCGTTATGGAAATCATGGCGGATGCGACCAACGTCATCGCCGAAGGTGAAGTACTGCAACTGATGAACGCAGGCGATCCTGATACGACCGAACAGCGCTACTTTGATGTCATCCATCGCAAGACCGCGGCCCTGTTCGCTGCCGGCGCAGCTGTTGGCGCCGTGCTCGCTGGCGCAAGCGACTCGTTGACAGACGACCTGACCGCCTACGGGCGTCATCTCGGCAGCGCCTTCCAACTCATCGACGATGCACTCGATTTCCAGGGTGATCCCATCGAGCGCGGCAAGAACCTCGGCGACGATCTCGCCGAAGGAAAACCAACCTTGCCGATGATTCACGCCATGCGCTGTGGCAGCGACGCCGAGCGCGACATTTTGCGTACGGCAATCCAGCAAGGCGGCCTCGAGCATCTCGATGAAATTCTGCGGGCAATTGAATCGACCGGTGCGCTAAAGTACACTCGCGACCGCGCGCAGACCGAGGCCGATCGGGCCATTGCCAGGCTGGCGGCCCTGGCGCCCGGCCCCTACCGCGAGGCACTGGCCGCACTGGCCCGTTTTGCCGTAGCGCGCAGCGTTTGATTGATCTCGGGGTGTAGCTCAGCCTGGTAGAGCACTACGTTCGGGACGTAGGAGTCGGAGGTTCAAATCCTCTCACCCCGACCATCGCACTGGGTCCTTGCCGATCACATCAGCAGCGCTCGAGATACCACGCATGATCCTGCGCGGTGACTTCAGCATTGAATTTGGCGTATTCGCTCACCTTGATGGCTAGCCATATCTTCATGAAATCGGCCCCAAACGCCTGCTTCAAGAACGCCGATCGCGAAGCACTATCGATCGCGGCCTGCCAGTAGAGCGGCAAAGGAGCCGTTTCGGCCGCCAGGTAACCGTTGCCGCTGACGGGTTTGTCAGGAACTGCGCCATGACGCATGCCCTGCAGCGCGGCGGCCAGGGTCGCGGCTACCGCAAGATAGAGATTCGCATCCGCGCCACTGATACGGTGCTCGATATGTCGGGATTCGGCCGAACCAGCGGGAATACGCAATCCGACCGACCGATTATTCACGCCCCAGGTCGGCGCCACCGGCGCATAGCTCTTGCGGCGAAACCGGCGGTAGGAATTGGCGTTCGGCGCGAACGCCAGCATGCTTTCGGCCATGTGCTGTTGCATGCCGGCAATGGCTGAGCGCAAAAGCGCATTGCCTTGTGGATCATCGCTGGCAAAGGCGTTGGTGCCGCTGCGGTCGCGGACGCTGACGTGGATATGCAGCCCGTTACCGGCAAACTGCGCAAAGGGTTTTGCCATGAACGTTGCCGTGAGGCCGTGACGCGAGGCGACACCCTTGACAAGACGTTTGAACAATACGGCTTCGTCGACAGCGCGCAGCGCATCGGCGCGGTGCGGCAACGTGATTTCGAACTGGCCGGGTGCATATTCGGACATCAGCGTGCCCAGCTGTATGCCTTGCTCACGCGCCGCATCGTGGATGGCGTCAAAGACGACGGCATACTCATCGATCTGCCGCAGATCGTAGCTGTCGATGCTGACCTGCCCGCTCGACGTCAGGCAACGTACCCGTCCCGACGGCGAGCGACGCACCAGGTAGAACTCGAGCTCGCAGGCCAGGACAGGTACCAGGTCAAGGCCATCGAACTCTTTGATGACGCGCGCCAGCACATGACGCGGATCCGCCGCGAACGGCCTCCCATTGGTATCGTGCAGGGTCAGCATGACCTGTCCGGTCGGCCGTCGCAGCCAACTGCAGCGCTGCAGACTGCCTGCCACCGGCAACGCGAGCTGGTCCGCATCGCCGATATCCCACACGAGACCGGTTTCGTCCACATCCTCGCCGAGCATGTCAAGGCCGAGCAGCGATGCGGCAACACGCCGGCCACTCGTAAAGAACGAAAGCAATTCATCGCGTGCAATGCTCTTGCCGCGCGCCACACCGGATGGATCCGTCGCGAAAATCTGCACCGCTGCGATGTCCGGATTCGCGTCGAGAAAACGCCGGGCTTCGCTGCTGTCGACCATCGCAGCAATGTCGATGTAGTCACTCATCTGCACGCCTCGAGAAAATTCCCGAACCCTTTGAGCAGCCTGTCCATCTGTGCGCCGCTGGTTACCGGACTCACCAGCATCATGCCGTGAAACGGCGTGATCAATGTTCCGCGGTTGAGCAGGAATACACGCAGCGCACGGTGAAGTTGCGCATTCTCGTCAGCACGTGCCTCGCGAGCGTTTTGCGGCCGCCGGGTTCCGAACATGATCTCGACCCGCGCACCCACCCGACAGACCGGCCAGGACAGTCCGGCGCTGGCGATCAGCGCCTCGAGACCCGCCTGCAAGCGGGATGCACCCTGCAGCATGGCCCTGTAGGCTTCGTCCGTAGCCACATCGCGCAGATTCGCGCACAGCGCGGCCAACGCGAGTGCATTTCCGGCCAGCGTCGTCCCCATGCCGGAGTGTCCCGCCGGGCGCGTCCGGTCGATCGCATCCATCGCTGCGCCGATCTCGGCACGGCACCCGTAGACGGCGCATGGAAAGCCGCCGGCAATCGCCTTGCCGACGACAATAAAATCGGCCTCGAGGCCGAGCGCGCGCGCATGGCCGCCTCGTCCGCTGCTCTGCGTGTGCGTCTCATCGAAGGCGAGCAGCGTACCGGTCTGACTGGTTAGATCGCGCAGCAGGCGAAGGAATCCCGGCAGAGGTTCGATCATCCCAGTGTTCGTCATGACCGGTTCGCACAGGACCAGCGCGACATCGCGCCTGGCGAGTTCCCGACGCAACGAATTCTCGTCGTTGAAATCGATGGCGACGCTGCCACTGCCCAATGAATAGAACTGGCCGACAAGGCTGGGTTTCGCCAAGGTCCCCTCGCCCAGGCGCTCGACCAGGCTATCGTCCACCATGCCGTGGTAGCAGCCGTCGAAGACCAGGACGCGCGGCCGGCCGGTAATGGCCCGGGCCCATCGAATGACGCAACGGTTTGCGTCACTCGCCGTTTGTGTCAATTGCCAGAATTCGTAACCGAAACGCTCGCTCAGCAGGTCTCCAGCCGCAACCAGATCGGGACTCGGCAGCATGGTGGAGAATCCGCGCGCGAGTTGCTCACCGACCGCACGCACCACGGCCGGCGGCGCATGCCCGAACATGGCCGCCGTATCGCCCAGACAAAAATCGTCGTAGCTGTGGCCGTCGATGTCTTCGAGCACAGCACCGACTGCTTCGCGTGCGACCAGGGGTGCGGGCGTGCCCCAGTCAGCCATCCAGTGCATCGGCACTCCGCCCCGGAAATGCCGGGACGCCGATTGCAGCTGATGGATCGACCGCTGGTGCGTTCGCTCGAAATGCTCGAGCTCACGGTCCAGTAATTCGGCAAGCATCTCGGTCTTGAACAAGTGCGGCCCGGTCGCGGCGATCCTGCCGCTATTGTAGCCGTTGACCGGCAACCGGCGCCTGCTGGGCGGTGTCAGAAATCCGGGAGCAGTTCGAGGCGTGCCAGGTCGGCCTGCGTGTTCACGTCGCCGAGCGGCGGTTTGTCGGTCTCGGCAAGCATGATCGTCATGCCCGCATGCAATGCCCGCAACTGTTCGAGTCGTTCCTCACGCTCGAGGTCACAAGGCCCGAGGCGGGCCAGACGCCGAAGCGCCGCTACGCGGTAGGCATAGATGCCGATGTGCCGTCGTGCCAGGGACGGCAGAGTGTCGCCAGAGACGGCCGCCGGAATCGGAGCCCGGCTGAAATAAAGCGCACGGCCGTCAGCGGCACCCACGACCTTGACGGCATTCGGGTTGTGCCACTCTGCGACCGAGGAAAACCGGCAGCAGGCCGTGGCGATATCCGCAGCAGGGTGCTGTATCGACGTGCTCGCCACGAGGTCGATCAGAGGCGCAGGCATGCTGGGCTCGTCGCCCTGCAGGTTGACGATGAGCTGCTCGCCGGGCCAACGCAGCAGTTGTGCCACTTCTGCAATCCTGTCAGTGCCGGAGGCGTGATTCGCATCGGTCATGACGACGTCCGCACCGAAACCGCGCGCAACTGCGGCTATGCGTTCATCGTCGGTCGCGATGAGTACCTGTGCGGCCGCACTGTCGCGCGCACGCTCCCACACCCAGCGCAATACTGGTCGGCCACGCAAGAGCGCCAGCGGCTTGCCGGGAAAACGCGACGATGCAAATCGCGCCGGAATGACTATGGCGAAGTCCGGCAAATTCAATCCCGGCGTTCGAGAAGCGAATCGCCGTCGGCCAGCTGGCGCGCCTCGTCTTCCAGCATGATGGCGATTCCGTCGCGGACCGGAAATGCGAGCTTGTCCATCCGGCACACCAGCGACGCCGCATCACGATGAAATTGGACTGGACCCTTGCATACCGGGCAGGCAAGGATTTCCAGAAGTCGCTTATCCATGGCGTGCATAGCCCCTGTTGCTGATTGGAATCCGCTCCCGCACCGTTGCGAGCAGTTTTTGCGCTGCCGCTGCGGTGAACTGGGCATCGACGGGAACAGCCCAGCAATTGCCGCCCGCCCAGCCAGCACATTTTACCGCGTCCTTTTCGGTCATGAATACCGGTCGCGAGTCGCCAAAGTCGAGATCCGCCGGCTGGAATTGATGATGATCCGCGAACGCGCGGGTTTTGAGCGTCAATCCGGCGGCACGCAGCATGGCGAAGAAATTTTCCGGTTGGCCAATACCCGCCACCGCATTGACGGTCTGTCCCCGGAAGAATTCCAGGTCGAGCGAATTCGCGCCATCGATGGCAACCGCGCGTGTCGCTGAATAGCTCATCCGTACGGTCGGCACCGCATTCCAGAGTGCCGGCAAGCCTGCCGCGGAGCCCGCGCTGGCGTTGACGACCAGGCAGTCTACGGCGAGCGTGCGCTCGATCGGTTCACGCAATGGCCCGGCGGGCAGGAGATAACCATTGCCAACACCGCGCCGGCCGTCGAGCACCAGCCATTCGAGGTCACGATGCAGTGCGTAGTGCTGCAGACCATCGTCGCTGACTATCACGTCCACTTCTGGTGCGAGCAGTCGCGCCGCGTCGATACGCCGTGCTGCAACGGCGACCGCGCAACCGGTCCGCCGTGCAATGAGCAGAGGTTCATCGCCAACATCGACAGCCCTGTCGCTCGCGCTCACACGACGAAGTTGCCGGTCTTCTCGCCCATAGCCCCGTGATACCACGCCTACCCTCAGGCCCATGGCCTGCAATTGATCGACGACCCAGATCACCAGCGGTGTCTTGCCGGTGCCGCCAACCGTCAGGTTGCCGACCACGATGACGGGAACCGGTAATGATCGAGCACGCAGCCAATGGCGCGCATAGAGCCCGCGTCGCACGGTCACGGCTGCGGAGAATAGCTTGCTCAGTACGCGCAGCACCAGCGGCGGACTCCCGTCACCGTACCAATATGCTGGCGCTTCAGCCAATCGCGGAACCGCTAGACAGCGAATTGCAGACGGTGCAATTGCGCATAGAGATTGTTGCGCGCAAGAAGATCGGCGTGACCGCCCTGCTCGACAATGCGCCCTTCGTGCATGACGACGATCAAATCCGCCTGTTCAATCGTCGATAACCGGTGCGCGATGACGAAGGTCGTGCGACCGCTCATCAAGTGCGACAACGCTTCTTGAATGCGCCGCTCCGACTCGCTATCGAGCGCCGACGTCGCCTCGTCGAGAATCAAAACCGGTGCCTGTTTGACAATGGCGCGCGCAATGGAAATGCGTTGCCGCTGACCGCCTGACAGCAACACGCCCTTGTCGCCGACCATGGTATCGAGCCCCTGCGGCAGGTCGGCCACGAATTCCATGACGTGAGCGGCCCGTGCGGCCGATTCGATCGCCGCGTCGTCGGCGCCGGTCAGGTTGAACGCGATATTGGCGCGAATGCTGTCATTGAACAGTACGACGTCCTGCGTGACGAGTGCGAACTGGGAGCGTAGATCGGCAAGCTGGTAATCCTGTATATCAACGCCATCGAGCAGTATCTGCCCAGCGACCGGATCGTAGAATCGCGGCAACAAACTCACCAACGTCGATTTGCCGCTGCCTGAGCGACCCACGATGGCCACCGTCGAACCGGCAGTGACGGCCAGATTGACGCCATGCAGCGCCTTGCCCTTGTCGCCGTCGTAGGAGAAATCAACCGCGCGAAATTCGATGTCACCCCGACAGCGGTCGATCCCCAAACTGCCGCCCTCCGGTTCCTCTTTTTCGTCGAGGATGGAGAAGATGCTTTGCCCGGCCGCAATCCCCTGCTGGATCGGACCGGCCACGTTGACCAACCTGCGAAGCGGCGCCGTAACCATCAGCAAGGCCGTCAGGTAGGACATGAAGTCCCCCACGGGCATGGTGTGATCAAGCACCTGGCGGATGGCAAAGTGCAGTACGCCGGCCAACGCCGCAGCGGCAACCAGCTGTACGACGGGATTTGCCATCGCCTTGGCGCCGATGAGGCGCGTATTGGTGTGTCGGTTGAGCTCATTGGCGGCGGCGAACAACTGCTGCTCATGTGTTTGCGCATTCGCGACCTTGATCAGACGCGTCGCTTCGAGGGCCTCCTTCGCAACCCGGGTCACATCACCCATCGAATTCTGGATCCGCGTGCTGTAACGTCGAAATTGCCGATTGATGCGCTGAATGAGCCAGGCGATTACCGGCGCGATGGCCAGTACAACCGCCGTGAGCTGCCAGTTGAGGTAGAACAACCAGCCGAACAGACCGACGATCGACAACAGGTCGCGAATCAGCACGGTCAATGCGTTGGTTGCGGCTTCCGCAACCAACTCGGTGTTATAGGTCAGCCGCGACAACAACTGCGCGGAGGTCGCGTTGTCATGATAGGACACCGGCAGACGCAGATATTTCGCGAACAGCTCGCCTCGCAAGGCGCGGATTACCTGGCGGCCGACCCAACCGGGAAAATAGTTGGCCGTGTAGTCGCCGAGGCCGCGCAGGAAGAATAGCGCCACGATGCCGGCAGGCACGAACCACAGGATGTCGAGGTTACGCTCGACGAATGCGCCGTTGAGGAATTCCTTGACCAGCCATGCGAATGCCGTGTCTGTCAGCGCAAACAACACCATACCCACGACGCCGATCGCGAAACGGCCCAGGTGGCGCCGGGCATAACCCAGCAGTCGCTTGTAGACCTGCGTTGCGCTGTCAGTCTCGATCGATTGACTCAAGGCGATCCTGCGGTTGACTCTACCGTGGCAATGTTGATCTGCCCGAATCCAAGCTTGCTGAGCACGTCCATGACCGTAACAACGGCCTGATGGCGAGAATCGGCATCGGCGCGTATCGTCACCCTGACATTGCGCTCATCGCCAACCAGCTTGACGATGCCATTGCGCAGCGTTGCAGCACTCGAGTTGACCAGCTCCCGGTCGTTGAGACGATACACACCTTCCCGGGTCACGGTAATGACCAGAGGCTCGGTCGCAGACTTTACGGCCTTGCTGGCGTTGGCTTCTGGAAGTTTGATTTTGACGCGTCCCTCGTCGATGAATGTCGAGGACAACATGAAGAACACGACCAGCAGGAGAACCACGTCGATCAGCGAAGTCAGGTTGACTTCTGGCTCCTCCGATCGGCGTGGCTTGAGATTCATCTATTCAGCTCGCCCGTCGCGACGCGGTGTTTTCGACCGCCTCGGCGAGTGCAATCGCGTCCTTTTCCATTTCGATCACGATGCGATCAACCTTGCCGCGCAGGTATCGATAACCAATCAGCGCCGGGATCGCGACCGACAGCCCCGCCGCTGTCGTCAACAGCGCTTCCGCAATACCGCCAGAGAGCATTTGCGGATTGCCCATGCCGCCCTGGGTAATGGCATTGAAGGCCTTGATGATGCCGGTCACCGTACCCAGCAGACCAAGCAGCGGCGCGATGCCGGCAATCGTGCCAAGCGTGTTGAGATAGCGCTCGAGGCTGTGGATGACGTGTCTCCCCGTATCCTCGAGCCGCTCCATCATGACCTCGCGCGCGCGATGACGATTGGCCAGTCCGGCCGCGAGCACCTCGCCCAATGGCGAACTTTTTTGCAGGCGCTCGATCACCTTTTCGTTGATCTGGTCCGCCTCGACCATTTGCCAGACCTTCTTGACGAGGTCACGCGGCATGACACGTCGATCCTGCAGCGTCCAGAGCCGCTCGAGGATGATGGCGGCGGCGATGATGGAGCACAACAGTATCGGCCACATCAATGGCCCGCCAGCTCGAAAAATTTCCCACATTGGTGACGATCCGGAAACTGCGACCGGCGCCATCATACCTAAGGGCAACCTGAGCTAGAACCCACCTCAGGAGCCCACTGGACACCAGGCGTCCGCCAGCACGCTTTCCAGGACACACGATCTCGAGGGTTTTCGGCCCTGGCACAGGAGATAGGCCGTTCACGGGGCCTTGAGCAAGGATCCGCAAGCCGACCAGGCTCACCAGCCTCGCCAGAATCCTCGCCGGCGCTCGCGCTCGCCCTGTGGCTCGGTAAGGCCGGTCGATCCCAGTCGCATGGTGATGGCGCCGCTCTCGCCCGTGGTGAGCACTTTGGCACCGGCGGCACGCCAGCGGGCCGCGCTGGATGCGACGCTACGCACGCGCCTGCCGCTGGCCGACGCACTCAAAATGGCGTAACGCGGATGCAGTCCACGCTCGAAGCCCCCACCCGCTGTATCGGCCGCGCCGGAGCGCGGCACGAGCAATAACATCACGTTGCAGCCGATTTGCCTTGCAATCACCGGCTCATGCTCGACACGTACGGCGCTCGCGAGAAGCAGGCAGTCGCTGCCGCTGCCGAGCAGCAGCACACAGCTATCGCTGCCGTGCAGGAACCGGAACCAGATGCCGTCCCATTGCCATTCACCGGTCTCCGGGCAGCGTAGCGCGGCACGGTTCGCCATTTGCCAGTTGCGCTCGGTGAGGACCTCCCTGATCTCCAGCTGGCCCTGCATTTCACCCGCACCGGCAGCACGATCGGGGCTCAGTCGTGGCACCACGAGGCGATCGACCCGACCCAGATTGGCGCGATGCAGCTGCGGCAACACGACAGTCTCGCTGACACGGCCTGCACTGCGGTAGCGCTCGCCGGTCCCGTACACCAGGGCATGTCGACGCGTACGCACGATGATCGAAACAGAATCGCCGACATCCAGAAAAGTCACAATGGCCTCACCAGCGGCGGGCGACTCCGACCTGGAACCGAGCAGCAACAACACGGCAAGGCAGGCGGCGGCACGCAGCCGCCAGGGAACCGCAAGGATCATGAGGGGCGCCAGGGTCGCGATCACCAGTAGCGCAATCCCATCGAGCCCGGAAGCTCCTGCGATCCGACCATGCAGGGCTGCCCAGTCGAGCACAGGCCAGAAAATGTCATGGACACGCCAGGCCATAGTGAACAGCCAGGTGCTGCATACAGGCGTCACGGCCAACGCCACGGTAGCGACCAGCACGAGCGGAACGAGCAGGAATCCAAAAACCGGGATCGCCAGCAAATTGACCGCCAAGCCGATCACGGGCACGGTCGCGAAGAAATACGAACACAACGGCAGCAGGCCGATGCCTATCCACCACTGCAGCGTGAGGCTCTGTCGCCAATCACCGCGTTCGGACAGCCCCTTCTCTGCAACAAAAAGAATGAGGCCGACGGCGACGAAGGACAGCCAGAAGCCGGCCGCAAGTACCGCGGTCGGATCACATACGAGCAGCAAGACGGCGGCGGCGGCAAGGACGCTTGCAGGTTGTGCTGCACGGCCCGTGAGTCGCGCCAGATAGAAAAGCCCGAGCATCAGCAATGTCCGCAGCGTCGGGATCGACGCGCCAGCCAGCATTGCATAGCAGGTCGCACTGCCGAGTGCCAAGATCATCGCAAAGTTGTCACGCTGCAATCCGGCTCTTGCGAGCCCGAGCGCACGCCACAGGCGCCGTGCCAGAGCGAACATGACGACGGCGAAGATCGTGACGTGCATGCCGGAAATCGCAACCAGATGCGTCGTCGACGTGGCCGCGAAGACCTGCCATTGCTCGGATGACATGTCCTGCGTTGCGCCAACGGCAAGCGCCGCGAGGAGCGCCGCGGCGTCGCGATCGGCAATGGTTGCGGCGACGTGTTCCGCAACCTGCTGGCGCACCCTTGCAATCGGTGAACCCGCGGTCGTGAGTCGCCGGTTGAGCGCCGACGGCACGACTCGCGCGATCGCATGGATACCCTCACGCAACCTTGCCTTCGCGCGGGCAACATCGCCGGGGTTCGCGAAACCGGTCGGCGCTTGCATTGCAAGAACGAACTGCCACTGCTCGCCCAATCGTGGCGGATCTCGCCAGGGCTCGCTCCAGGTAATCCGGGTGCGCCATGTTTTGCCCTTGGCAGCGGCAATGCCAAGAAAACCGACTCCGCGCTCATCGCGTGAGGGTATGGACTCGACTATTACCTCAGCGAGTATGCGCTGCCCATCGTCGGCACGCGGCCAACGCCCGGCGAGGTAGCGAGCGACCTCGCCTTGCATATGAATGAAACCAGCCGCTGCCGCGAGCAGCGGCAAAACCAGCCAATGCAGAAAGTTCCTTCCGCCCATTCGAAGCGCCGCGAGATGGGCGAGCGCGAGCGCCAGGATCGTTGCGACGGAAATCCACCTGGGCACGGCAACCGCCGACGCCAGCTGCAGTTGCAACAACTCGCCGCAAACGAAAAAGACTGCGCAATGTGCGAGCGCGGTCACGAACGCAATGGCGCGCTGGTAGGCGCAACCCCAAGGCCATGGTACCGTGACGCCGGCAAATGGCCCGCAAATGGATCAAAAAGCTTCGTCCGCGCATCGAACGACTGGGCGGGCGCTGGTATTTGCGCCCGGTCTGGCGTTTCGTTGGCGATTCGCGCCTGTGGTCGATGCAGCGTCGCAGCATTACCGGCGCCGTGGCCGCCGGCATCGCCATCTGCTTCGTACCATTGCCGATACACCTGCCACTGGCCGCTCTGGTGGCGATCGTCGCACGATTGAACGTCGCGACGATCTTCGCAACCGTCATGTTGGTCAATCCGTTGACCGTCGTACCTGTCTATTACTTTGCCTATCGCGTTGGAACGTTTCTGGTGGGGCAGCAGGGGCCATTCCACTTTGAACTGTCGTGGTCGTGGCTACAGCATGGCTTGGGGCCAATGTGGCGCGCCTTCCTGACCGGTTGCGCCGTGTGCGCATTGACAGGAGCCGTGCTCAGCTGGTTGATTCTCGAATTGCTTTGGCGATGGCGCACGATCCGACGATATCGCACACGCCGCGTCTCCCAGGTCTGACTAAGCGGGCGAATCGACCAATATTCCATCCTGCAGCTGGACCTGACGGTCCATTCTTGCCGCCAACGCCGTATCGTGTGTGACTACGACCAGACTGGTGGCGAGTTCGCGATTGAGATCCAGCATCATCTGGAAGACCTGCTCGGCGTTGCGGTGATCCAGATTGCCAGTCGGCTCATCCGCAAGCACGATGGCTGGTCCGCCGACGAGCGCTCTCGCCACCGCCGCACGCTGACGCTCGCCACCCGACAGTTGGTGCGGTCGGTGGTCGAGGCGGTTCTCGAGCCCTACACGGCACAGCAGCTCGGTTGCCGCCCGCCTCGCGGCCGCGATCGGTTCGCGCCGCACCAGGAGCGGCATGGCAACATTCTCCAATGCAGAGAATTCCGGCAACAAATGATGGAACTGGTATACGAACCCCATGGTCTGATTGCGAAGCCGTGAACGATCCGCTTCGTTCATGTCGTGTATGTCGCGACCGTCTATCCTGACGGTGCCGGCGTCGGGCTTGTCGAGGCCGCCCAGTATCTGCAGCAGAGTCGTCTTCCCCGAACCCGAGGCTCCGATGATTGCAATGCGCTCGCCACGAGCCACGTTGAAGTCAACCCCGCAAAGCACCTGCAGCACGCTCGATCCTTGACGAAATTCACGGCGCAGGCCCGTCGCCTGCATGACCTGCTCAGTCATGTCGCAACGCCTCTGCGGGTTGGGCACGCGAAGCGGTCCATGCCGGGTAGAGCGTGCCGACGGCGCAAAGCAGCAGCGCGATGGCCGACACCTGCAGGACATCGGGCCATTGCACATACGCGGGAAGATCGCTCATGAAATATACTTTTGGGTCAAGGAAGCGGACTCCGAAGGCTCGTTCCACCGAATGCACCAGCCTCTCCAGGTTGTGTGCAATCGTCGCACCGAGCAAAACTCCGAACAAGGTGCCGAGGACGCCAATCAATACGCCCTGTACGGTGAAAGTCAGAAGAATATTGCGCGGCGCCGCGCCCATGCTGCGCAGAATCGCGACGTCACCCCGCTTCTCTTTGACGATCATTACCAGTGTCGCGATGATATTGAAAGCGGCGACGGCGACGATCAACATCAAAATGAAGAACATGAGCGATTTGGTAAGTTGAATCGAGCGAAAGAAATTTGCATGGTTGCGGGTCCAGTCGCTCACGAAGTACCCGCCGCCAAGCTCAAGAGCGAGCTGACGCACCGTGCCCGGCGCTTGCAATGGATCATCGAGCGTCAGGCGGATGCCTGTAACCGAATCGCCCATATTGTACAGGCGTCGCGCATCGTCGATGTTGACCAGGGCGAGGCCACGGTCGAACTCATACATGCCGGAGCTGAATATCCCACTGACCCGGAAGCGGCGCATTCGCGGCATGATTCCGCCCGGCGTCGCCGTGCCTTGCGGGGTTATCACAACCAGGCTGTCGCCTACCGATGCGTTGAGTTCTTTTGCGAGCGCATCGCCGAGCGCAATCGCGTAATCGCCCGCGACGAGGGAATCGGCCGAGCCAGATTGGAATCTGCCGAGGAGGCCAAGTGTGGCGCGTTCCGCCGCGACATCGATGCCACGAACGGTTGCGCCGAGGACCCGTCCGCCCATCGCCAGCATCGCCTGAGCTTCGACATAGGGTACGGCGGCCTCAACGCCCGTGCTGGCCAATGCCCGGCGGCGGGCCGACTCCCATTGCGGCAAACTGCCCTCGAGTCCCATCAGCGTCGCGTGCGATGTAACCGAGAGAATTCGTTGCCGCAGCTCGCCCTCGAAGCCGTTCATGACCGACAGCACGACGATCAATACGGCAACTCCAAGCATCAGCCCGAGCACCGACATGAGCGCGACGAAGGACACGAATCCCCGCCGATGCGTCGAACGCATATAGCGTGTACCAATCAGCCATTCGTATGCCATGCGCTTACTCGTATCGAAGTGCTTCGGCTGGCGCGATCCGCGCTGCACGCAACGCCGGATAAATGGTTGCCAATGCCGTTATGAACAACGCGGCGACGGTGATCACACCGACTTGCGACCAATGCAGTTCCGACGGCACGCTCGAAATGTAATAGACACTCGCGTCCATCAGATGCCAACCGAATGCACTTTCGAAAAAACCCAGGATCGGCTCCACGTTGAGCGCAGCGAGGACCCCGAGAATGAGTCCAAGGCAAACGCCGAGCCAACCGATCGCAAGCCCCTGAGTCGCGAAAATCGCCATCACGGAAGACGGGCGCGCGCCTTGCGTGCGCAGGATTGCGATGTCGGTGCGCTTGTCGGTTACGACCATGACCAGCATCGCCACGATATTGAAAGCAGCAACCGCCACTGCGAGCAGCAGGATCAGCGTCATCATGGTCTTCTCGATCCGGATTGCCCGGAAGTAATTCGCGTGATCGACGGTCCAGTCGGTTATCGCGAGTCCCGGTCGCAGAGCCGCGGCAATCGCAGCTGCAATCTGCGGCGCCGCCAGCGCATCGGTAAACCGCAAATGCAGGCCTCCTTGCACATTGCCGCCAGGGAGCAGCTGCGCGACGTCTGCCAGCGCCGCCACCATCAATGTCGCGTCGTGATCCTGCAGACCGGCCTCGAAAATTCCGGCGACAGTGAACTCGCGCAGACGCGGCAGCGGCGTTCCATCCGCGGCCACCGCCGGTATGAGCAGCGTGACCTGATCGCCAACGGCAACGGCGAGCTGCTCGGCGACTATGCTGCCCAGGATCAGCCGGTCGGATCCTGGCTGCAAATCCTGCATTCGCCCCTGCACCAGCATGGACGCAAGGCCTGTGACGGAACCGTCAAGATCCGGAGCGATGCCCCGCAGGAGCACGGGCAACATATCAGGCTGGTGGACGGCAAGCACCTGTTGCTCGACAAATGGCGCGACACCCGCTACGCCGGGTAATTCGCGGATTTTCGTCGCGAGCGTCTTCCAGTCGACAGGCAAGGACCCGTCGCGTTCATAAACCCTGGCATGCGCACTCAGGCTGAGGAGTCGTTCCCGCAACTCGCCCTCGAGGCCATTCATTACCGACAGGATGACAATCAACGAAGCGACACCCAGCGCGACGCCCAGCAGCGCGAGCAACGAGATCAGGGATACGAAGAATCGCTGCGTGCCGGAGCGCAGGTAGCGCATTCCGACGAATATGGGCAAGGGATAGAACATCAGGGCCTGGAGGGAGCGGTTACGCCTGCAAAATCCGAACTGGGTCACAGATTGGTCAGGATACCGCCCACCCGGTGCGGCGCCATTGTCCCGGCCGGTGCTATAGTCCAACGGTTCGACCGGGAGATGCAACCATGAATAGGGCTTTGCTGCTGACACTGTCGTTCGCTGCTCTTGCCAGCGCGGCGGCCATGACCCAGGCGGAAACCGTAGCGGTCGGGGATGCGATTCAGCTGCGGGCGAGCTCGGTTGAGACTCCGGCACGCGGCATTACCATGAGCGCCGTCGAATCACGATTTGGTGAGCCCACGAATCGCCACGCCACGGTCGGTCAACCGCCGATAACACGCTGGGACTATCCGAATTTCGCCGTGTTCTTCGAAAACGATCGCGTGATCCACGCCGTCGTTACTGCACCCTAGACCGACACCACCTCTACAAGTCTATTGGATCGCCGGCCTCGAGCCGGTATCCTGCCGCGCCCGTAGGCTATTGCGCGCGGTATTCCGCCTTGTTCTCACCCATACGCCCGAATCGTTCCCGGCGCCATGTCGAGTGGCACGGCTTGCACGGCAGCGCCACGAGCCTTGCGATTGCGCAAGCAGCCGTCGAGGACTCGCGCCTCTACCTCGTCATCGCGCCTACCGTGCAGGCGATGGAGGAAACGGCGGCGGAATTGCGTTTCTTCTGCGGAACCCGGCTCGCGGTTCGCGCATTGCCCGACTGGGAAATACTGCCCTACGACCTGTTTTCGCCACACGCTGATCTCGTGTCGGAACGGTTGGCAACGCTCGCCTGGCTGCTCGATCGACCGCGCGGCATCCTGCTGGTTGCGGCGGAGACGCTGCTCCTGCGGCTGCCACCCCGGAACTACCTCTCGGCATTGAGTTTTCAGGTTCGCACCGGCGATACGCTGGACACCGACGCCATGCGAACCCGCCTGGTCGCGGCCGGGTACCTGGCGGTCGGCCAGGTTCGCGATCCGGGCGAATTCGCGATGCGCGGGTCCTTGCTCGATCTGTACCCGATGGGCAGTACCGAACCGCTGCGCATCGACCTGCTCGATCGACAGATCGACGCGATTCGCCAATTCGACCCGGATACGCAACGCTCGCTCGAAAAGATCGACACGGTGAAATTGCTTCCTGGTCGCGAATTTCCGCTCGATGAAATCGCGATTCGGGATTTCCGTCAGCGATATCGAAGACGTTTCGAGGGCGATCCGTCTCGCTCGGCGATCTATCGCGGCGTTGGCAACGGCATCGCGCCGCCGGGAATCGAGTTCTATCTACCGCTATTCTTCGAGACTCCCGCATCGCTGTTCGACCATTTGCCCGATGACGCCGTAGTGGTCACCGCAACAGAGGCGCTCGAGCACTGCGCCAGCGCGTGGCGCGACCTGCAGGAACGCTACGAGGAACGACGTCACGACATCGAACGCCCGATCCTTGCTCCGCACGAGATCGCGCTCGAGCCGCAACAGATCGAGCAACATCTGGCCGAACGGCCACAGGTAACGATGGCGCGCTTCAAGCACGCCATCGACGCGATCGAGGCGGTACCAAGCCAGGATTTCCATACTCGCGCTCCGATTGCGCTGACCGGGCTCGCTCGGCCGCAGGAACCCCTCGCCAACCTGGTCGCCGCGCTTCGGGACGCCGGGCAGCGCACGCTCCTGGTCGCCGAATCACCCGGTCGGCGCGAGCTGTTGCTGCAGATGCTTGCACCGTACGAGCTGCATCCGCCGCAAATGCAGAGCTGGCAGGAATTCACGGCGAGTCCCGCGCGCAACGCCATCATGGTCGCCGAGCAGGTGCGCGGCCTCGCGATTGCAGAGCCTGCGCTGCGTATCGTTACCGAGCAGGAGATATTCGGCGCGCGAGCGCGCCAGCAACGCCGTCGTCGACGCAGCGAAATCGACCCGGCCGCGATCCTGCGCGACCTGCAGAGCCTGATCGAGGGCGCGCCGGTGGTACACCAGGAATACGGCGTCGGCCGTTATCGCGGACTGAAAGTCATGACAGCCGGCGGCGAGGACGGGGAATTCCTGGTTCTCGAATATCGCGACGGTGACCTGTTGTACGTACCGGTGCATTCGCTGCAGTTTGTGTCCCGCTACACCGGCTCCGAGCCCGATCACGCGCCATTGCACAAGCTCGGCAGCGGCGATTGGCAGCGAGCGCGACGCCGTGCCGCGGAACAGATCCGGGATGTCGCGGCCGAGCTTCTCGATCTGCACGCGAGGCGACAACTCAAACAGAGCAGATCACTCGCCGTCGGCGACCTCGAGTACAACCGGTTCGCGGACGGCTTCCCATTCGAAGAAACACCAGACCAGGCCGCGGCCATCGCGGCCGTGCGTGTAGACCTGGCCGCGTCGAAACCGATGGACCGCGTCATATGCGGGGATGTCGGCTTCGGCAAGACAGAGGTCGCCATGCGCGCCGCCTTCATTGCCTGCCAGGCGGGATGCCAGGTCGCCTTGCTGGTCCCTACCACCCTGCTGGCCGAACAGCATGCCGCCAATTTTCGCGACCGCTTCGCCGACTGGCCGATACGCATCGAGGCATTGTCGCGATTTCGCGGCCGCGGCGATGCGGATCGCGTCATCGCCGGTGTCGCCTCAGGCGCCGTCGATATCGTCATCGCTACCCACAAACTTCTCCACGCCCAGGTTCAATTTCGCAATCTCGGCCTGGTAATCGTTGACGAGGAACACCGATTTGGCGTCCGCGACAAGGAGCGTCTGAAGGCGCTGCGGGCCGAGGTGCACTTCCTGACACTGACCGCCACGCCAATACCGCGCACGCTCAATCTCGCGCTCGGAGGTCTGCGCGACCTGTCGCTGATCACGACGCCACCGGTCGAGCGGCTCGCAATCAAGACGTTCGTGCTCGAATGGCATGATGCGACAATACGCGAAGCGGCATTGCGTGAACTACGGCGCGGCGGGCAGATCTACTTCGTGCACAACGAGGTACGGGACATGGAAAAAGTTGCGATGCGCCTGCGCAACCTCATTCCCGAAGCTGATGTTCGTGTTGGTCATGGCCAGATGCGGGAGCGCGACCTCGAGCAACTCATGATCGATTTCTACCATCGCCGGTTCAATCTCCTGTTGGCGACCACGATCATCGAAAGCGGCATCGATGTCCCGACTGCAAATACGATCATGATCGATCGCGCCGATCGCTTTGGCCTCGCGCAACTGCACCAACTGCGCGGCAGGGTCGGTCGCTCTCATCACCGTGCCTACGCGTACCTCCTGACTCCGCCGATGGCAAGCGTCAGCAGCGATGCGCAGAAGCGGCTCGCGGCACTCGAATCGCTCGAGGAACTGGGCGCAGGTTTCGTGCTGGCAACACATGACCTTGAAATCCGCGGTGCGGGCGAGCTTCTTGGCGAAGCACAGAGTGGCAACGTCAGTGAAATCGGTCTGTCGCTGTATCTCGACCTCCTGGGCGAGGCCGTTGCGGCCGCGCGGGCCGGCCGAACCGCTGAACTCGACCGGCCTCTCGCGGCACCCGCTGAAGTCGAGCTGCACGTGCCCGCACTCCTCCCTGAAGAGTACGTCGGCGACGTCCATGTCCGGCTCGGGCTCTACAAGCGGATTGCTTCGGCTGCGGGCGCGGCGGAACTCGACGAACTCGGCGTGGAGATCGTCGACCGCTTTGGAGCACCCTTGCCGCCGGCAGCGGCCAATCTGTTGCGGGCGGCCGCACTGACGTTGCGCGCGCGCCGCCTGGGCATGCGGCGAATGGAGCTGGGTCCTCAGGGTGGCTACTTGTCGTTTACGGAGCACAGCACGGCAGATCCCGCGGTCCTGGTACGCCTCGCCAGCGACAGCAGCGGACGCTGTCGGTTCGACGGACCGCTCAAACTGCGCATCAATGCCGTTCTCGACAGTGGGCAGCAGCGCTTCGCGCTGGCCGATGAGCTGCTCACCGCCCTCTCCGGCGACGATTGACACCGATTTGCATTACAATCACGCCATGGGTTTCCACCGACAATGGCTGCTGGTCTTCGCTGGCTTGTTGGCGACCGCGACCGCGGTGCCACAGTCCGCCAACGGCGGGAATATCTACAACATCGAGTTGATCATATTTCGCGCACCAGGTGCCGGCGTCGTCGGCGGCGCCGGCGCCGATGATGGCGCCTCGGGTGGCTCGGCGATTGGTCGTTTCGTTCGCAGCACTCCGGCGGCCGAGTTGAAGCTGGGCGACATCGCCAACCGCCTGCGCGCAGCGTCCGGATATACGCCGATTGCACACTTTGGCTGGTCTCAAACCGCCAGCGACTGGGGAACACGCGCAGGGTTCACCTTGCAGCGCCTCGGCGCCAACGTACCCGGATTGAACGGCAGGATCTCGCTGGAACGCGGCCAGTACCTGCATTTGGGTGTCAAGGTCAGCTACGGCGGGGGCGCAATCGACGAACGGCGTCGTATCCGCTTCTACGAGAAGAACTACTACGACAGCCCATCACTCGGAGTGATCGCAATCGTGACCCCGGCGAGCAGCGGCCGGGATAACGGCCGGTAGACTGCGAGCCGCTCAGCCTGCCCGAAAATCGGCCTTCCCGGCGACCTCGGCGCGATTGCGACCAGCTGACTTGGCACGTCGCAAGGCGCTCTCGGCGGCGCTGATCAGCACGGTGGGTTCCTGGGCTCGCTGCGGTACCAGCACGGCTATCCCGGCGCTCGCCGTCACATAGCGCAGCGGCGAGCGCGGGTGATGAATGCGCTGTTCGAATATCCGGGCCAGAACCGAATTCACATAGCTCGTGCTAGGCTCGGCTCCTGCCCCGGCCAGCATGACGGCCAGCACGCATCCGTCCCAGCGACAGGCGAGATCACTGCCGCGGCGGTACGCCGCCTGCACGAGACGCGCGACACGTCGCAGGCAGGCATCCGCACCGGTACTCGCGAATATTTCGTTATAGCCGGCGAAATAATCCGGATCGATCAGGATCAAGCCGATCGGACGCGACTCCCGCTGACTCGCTGCCCACTCGCGACGCAACACCTCGTCGAAAAAATCCCGCGAAGCAAGCCCCGTCAAGCGATCCTCGCGAATCCACGCCGGCGGCTCCGTACCGGACTGGTCCTGACGCGGCACTCGACCCGCAAGGTCGCGCAAGAATCCCACTACATACTGTGAATCAGAACCGGACTCGGTCAGTGGCTGCAGGCTGAGTTCGCACCAGCTGGCCACCGCTTCCGCGCCGTAGCTTCGCAGCACGAGGCGCGAGGGCTCGCGGCGGCGCACGGCCTGACCAATGCGTTCGATGCTTTCGCGATCCTGGGCGCTCCCGGCGAGACCGCAACTGGAACCTGACGGATCGTCCGCCAACGTCATACCCGTCATCGATGTGAAGACTGCATTCAGATATCGGGCACGAACCGCATCGTCCGTGGAGAAAATCACGACGCCTTGCGGGGCAGAATCGAGGATTGCGCGCAGCAGTGGTTCTGTAAGTCCGCTCATGCCGGCCTGCCGTCGAGCTCCAGGACTGGCGTTTCGCGATAGGCGGCCAGGATCCGGCTGCCTAGCTGCCAATCGCCATGGTGCCGCAAATCCCCGGGTGCAATCCTGGCACCGCCACGCAGGCGAGCCATGCGCATCTGGCTGGTAGGACTCGCGGCCAGCACATGTGCGTCCAGTATTTCGAGGACTGCCTCGCGATCGTTGCAAACCGGCAGCACGTCGCAGCCTGCCCCAAGCGCAAGGGCGGCGCGCTGCGCCGCATTGCCGAACTGCGCGGTCGCCCGCATTGACAGGTCATCCGCGAATACGGTGCCAGCGAAAGACAGTTCACCGCGCAACTCGCCCTTGATCCAGCGTCCCGACAGGCTCGCAGGCATTTCATCGACATCCGGATAGACAACGTGCGCCACCATGACGGCTGCGAGGCCGTTGGCGATCATTCGCCGGTATGGCAGCAGGTCGTCCCGGATGTCAGCCAATGCTCGACGATCGACTGGTAGCGTCAGATGCGAGTCGGCGCGCACCGCGCCATGGCCAGGAAAATGCTTGGCGGTCGCGACCATGCCCGCATCGTGCATGCCGTGTGCATAAGCGACGGCCAGGCGCGCGACCGCATTCCTGTCCGAGCCAAATGCGCGATCGCCGATTATCTCGCTGATGCCATAGTCGACATCGACGCAGGGCGTAAATGACAAATCGACTCCGACGCTGCGCATCTCGGCGGCCATCAGCCAGCCGAGTCGGCGCGCATGATCGAGCGCGCGCGCCTGGTTCTTTTGATACTCCTGCCCGAGCCATGCGAGCGGCGGCAACAACGAAAAACCTTCACGAAAGCGTTGCACCCGGCCGCCCTCCTGGTCTACGGTGACAAGGAGCTGTGGCGCGCGCACTGCCTGGATGGCCGCAGTCAGCCGCAGCAGCTGCTCCGGAGATTCGTAGTTTCGGGAGAACAGAATGACCGCCCCGACCATCGGATGCGACAGCACCTCCCGGTCCTCGCTCGTGAGTTCCAGGCCAGCAATATCGACCATGAGCGGCCCCAGCGTCACACCATGGACCTGCCAACAAGCCAGCGATGCGCCAAGGTTACTGTGTCGCCCGCGAACTGGCCAGCAGCGCTAGCGCGACGCCGGTCACAGCGTGAGCAAGGCTAACGCCTCCTGGTGCCCCGTATGCGCAAACATGTCCGCGCTGCCGGCGGCTTCGAGACGATATCCGAACTCATGCACGAGCTGGCCCAGATCCCGGGCCAGACTTGCAGGATGGCAGGATATGTAGACGATGCGCCGGCAGCGCAAGTCTGCCAGCACGGGCAATATCGCCTGGGCACCCGCGCGGGGCGGGTCGAGCAATATGAGATCGATCGATCGATCGCGCAGCAAGTGCGCGAGCGCGGGCCCATCGGTCAAATCGCGGCAGACAAACTGCGCGTTGCCAATGCCGTTAAGCTGGGCGTTTGCGCTCGCTCGCGCCACGAGCTCCGGCGCACCCTCGATACCGAGGACCTGCCGCGCGCGCCTCGCGATCGGCAACGTGAAATTGCCAATGCCACAATACAGGTCGAGCACGGAATCGCCTGCGTTGCAATCGAGCAGCTCGATCGCGGCATCGACCAGGAGCCGATTGCCGAGCGCATTCACCTGCACGAAATCCGTCGGCGCGAACTCGAGGCGCAAATCGTGATTCGGCAGGCAGTAGCTTTGACTGCGTCGCTCGTGGGACAGCGGCACGACGCTTGACGGACCTGCCGGCTGAAGAAAGAGCAACAACGAGTGCGCTTCAGCAAAGGCCTGTAGTCGCTCCAGATCGGCATCGCTCGGCGCATCGAGCGTACGCAGCACCATGGCGACCTCGCCCGAGTCCCCCACGGCAATCTCGACCTGTGGCAGCCGCTCGCGAATGCTGAGCTCGTTCAATACATGACTCAATGGCCGCAACAGCGAACCAACAGGCTCGACCAGGACCGGGCATTGGTCGAGATCGGCAACGTAGGGTTTGAATCGCTCGCGAAAACCTACCACCACACGGTTTTTCTTCGCAACGTAGCGCACACCGAGTCGCGCCCGACGCCGGTAGTGCCGTGTCGGAGCCCGCAACGGCGCAAGAAAACGCTGCGGTGCAACCTGCCCGATACGCGCCAGGCACTGTGCCAATTCGCGCTGCTTCAGCTCGACCTGCCCATCGCTTGACAGGTGTTGCAACGTGCAGCCACCACAGCGGCCAAAATGCGCGCAGATGGGATCTGCACGGTGCACGGATGGCGATTCGACTGCGATCAATTCACCTTCGTCGTGCTGACGACGGCTTCGCCGACGGACAAATTTCACGACCTCGCCAGGAAGCGCACCGGGAACGAATACGGTTTTGCCGTTGCGGATGACGCCTTCGCCATCCCGACCCAGATCGATCACTGTGCCGAGCTCGACCGGGCCGGATCGCGTCGCTGTCAATTCGTCGAATCCCAGGCCGCGAGATACTCCTGCCAATGTGGTCCGTCCGAGGCTTGCAGGAATTGGCGCGCACGTTCTATCTCCTGCCCGTGCTGCGCAGGCGTGAGCCGACCGCGCATGCGTTCGAAATGCAGGTAGACCAGATAGGTATTCAGAACGTCGGTCTCACAGTATTGTCGAATCGCCCGCAAATCGCCCGCCAGATAACGTGGCCAGACATCGGCCCCCGTCATGCCAAGCTTGCCAGGCAATCCCACCAAAGTGGCGATTTCATCAAGCGACGCCCGCGCCCGCGCCTGGTATCCGCTCAGTACATCCATCAGGTCGATATGCCGCCAATGAAATCGTCCGAGGTAGTTGTTGTAGCGAAAAGACTTGTCCTCATCGCCGGTTTCCCAATAGCGGGCTGCCACGACGCCGTTGCGCAATGCACGATAGTGCAGCACCGGCAGGTCGAACCCGCCGCCATTCCACGATACGAGATCGGGACAGTAGCGCTCGAGCCCATCGAAGAATCGCTGCACGAGTTGCGCCTCGGAGGAATCGGTCTCCCCGAGGCTCCAGACCGTGAGATTTTCACCGCGCCGCAAAGCACAGGCGATGGCGACGATGCGGTGCTGCTGCAGCGGCAGGAAATCCTCGCCACGCCTCTGACGCGCCAGTGCCTGCATCGCCTTGGCCACGGCGACGTCATCCAGGTCGCCGAGCCCCAGGAACCTCCGGCCATGCTCGACATCCGGCACGGTTTCGATGTCGAAAGTAAGGACATTCATGGCGCCGACGCTCGCAGCAACACCGCAACGGCAACGATCAATCCGGCCTCATCCGTCAATGTAACGTGGCCCTCGCCTACGCCGAGCTCGCGACGTTTGCGCTCGCCACGCGGCGAATACACAACTTCCGGTTTGCCGAGCTTGTTCTGCACGACACCGATATCGCGGATCCACACGCCGTTCGCAAATCCGGTGCCCATTGCCTTTACAATGGCTTCCTTGGCGGCAAAGCGCATGGCGAGGAAGCGATTTGGCCGTTTCGTTCTTCGAAACTGCTCGAGCTCGTTCGGCATGAGCAAGCGCTGCACGAAGCGCTGCGGATAGCGCTCGAGCAGCAGGTCGACACGACGGGCCTCCAGCACATCGATGCCAATGCCGAAGATCATGGGCGCGCTGCACGCAGCAGATCGAGCATCTGTCGCACCGCTGTCTCGAACCCGCAGATCATCGCCTGCGCCACGATAGCGTGGCCGATGTTGAGTTCCTCGATGTGCCGGATCGCGGCGACCGGCTTGACATTGAAGTAATCGAGCCCGTGGCCGGCATGCACTGCAAGTCCGAGCTGTACTGCAATCCGGGCCGCTTCGACCAGACGCTGCAACTCGTGCGCGGCCGCCGCAACACCGGCATTGGCGTAACTTCCGGTATGAAGCTCCACTGCAACTGCACCGCAGCGCGCCGCCGCCTCGACCTGTTGTTGCACCGGATCGATGAACAGCGCCACGCGCGTGCCAAGGGCAGCGAGTTGCTGGCAAGCCGCCCTGACCTCGGTCTCGCCGGCGAGTACATCCAGCCCACCCTCCGTAGTCAACTCGGCGCGCTTCTCGGGAACGAGACAGCACTCCGGCGGGCCCAATTGCTCCGCGAAGCGCAGCATCTGCGGCGTCACGGCCATCTCGAGGTTCAGCCTGCCGCCAGCGATTTCATGCAACCTGAGAACGTCGTCGTCCTGGATATGCCGCCGGTCCTCGCGCAAGTGTGCGGTTATGACCGGCGCGCCGGCACGCACGGCCACGATCGCCGCCGCCACCGGATCGGGCAGCGACGCACGTCTAGCCTGCCGCAGGGTAGCCACGTGATCTACATTGACACCCAGAATCGGCGCGCTCATCGCCCGTCTGTCCTCTCGATTGCATGCAATTCGCGTGCGACCTGGCGCGTCGCAAGGGGACGGCCTTCGAGAGCATCGTCTATTGCCGCGCGGAGGATCGCTCGCGCGCCGGTCAATTGGCCAGGCCTGGTCACATCCTCCCGCGCCAGTGCGAGGAGGCAATCGCCGCGCACCGAATGCCCGGCGGCATCACCTGCCGCCACGATTCCCTGCCGCGACAGATACCGATAGTGGGTATCGGGTTCGATCGTGCCGCCCGAGGCTTCGCGCACGAGATCGAGCCCAAGGCCAATGGCATCGAGCAGTCGCTTCTCGAAAATCCTCAGGCCCGCCTGGACTTCCTTGGCGCCGTGCAGCCAGTCGAGCAATTCTGCATACGCGTCGAATAGCACCGGCGCCGGGTCGTCACGGGTGAGCAACTTGAGCAATAGCTCGTTCGCATAAAATGCGGGCATCAACGAAGTTTGCGCGAGTACCGCTGTGCATGGCCGACCAACCTCGGCACCGGTCAGCTGCGCCGCATCGCCACGTCCGCTGAATGAGAATAACAGCAACTGGAATGGCTGCAGCACCGACCCCAGGGCCGACTTGCCGCCGCGCACGGCACGGGCGAACAGCGTCAGCCGGCCGAACTCGCGAGTGAATACTTCGATAATGCGACTGCTGTCCCGATACGGCCGCTGGTGAAGCAGATAACCCGGTGTCAGTTGCACCCGTCTGATCGAACGATTCATTCGATTTCCAGTTTACGCAGTGCCTGGATGTCATCCGCCCAGCCCGGCCGTATCTTAACCCACAAGGTGAGGTGAACGCGTTGGCCATAGAGCTCGTTCAGCTCGAGGCGCGCGTTGCGACCGATCCGCTTCAACCTCTCACCACCCTGGCCTATCACGATCGGCTTGTGCCCGGGCCGATCGACCCAGATGACGGCATCCACGTGAAGTTGCTCCTCGACCGGCTGGACGCCCTCGATCTGCACAGCGATGCCAAAGGGAAGCTCCTGGCGCAATTCCAGGGACAATTTCTCGCGAATGACCTCGGCTGCGCGAAATTCGATGCTTCGATCCGTCCGCTGACCTTGCGGAAAGAGTCGCGAGGATTGCGGCAGATGGCGCTCGATGACCTGGACGAGAGCGTCGAGGTTATCCGCTTTTGAGGCGCTCACAGGCACGATGGCTGCAAATTCATGGCGGCGCGAGAGTTCGTCGATGTATGGCAGCAGGCTGTCGCGGCTTCGCAGCCGGTCGATCTTGTTGATGACGGCGATGACCGGCCGCGCATCCCTGGCAATGCGTGAGAGCACGAGGTCATCCTCAGCCTGCCACTTGCCTGCCTCGACGACCATCGCGATCATGTCGGCGTCGGCCGAAGCGCCGGAGGCAGTTCGATTCATCGCCTTGTTGAGCGCTCTTCTCTCGCCGCGATGCACGCCCGGTGTATCGACGAGAATGATCTGCCCACCCGGGCGCTCGATGATGGCCGAGATCCTGTGCCTGGTCGTCTGTGCATGCGGCGTGACAATACTCAGTTTGCTGCCAGCGAGCGCATTCAAAAGCGTTGACTTGCCGACATTTGGCCTGCCCAGCAACGCCACGAAACCCGCCCTGAAAGCCGGATTTTCGAGTTCGGCGGCCTCGCTCATTGTTGTTCCAGAAGGGAATCGAGAACCTGCTGAGCGGCCTCCTGCTCGGCCTTGCGCCGGCTCGAGCCCGAACCGTGCCCGGCGTCCGTCAAACCCCGCACTGCACAGCAGACATGAAATACCTGTTCATGCGGTTCGCCATGGGTTGCCTGCAAGCGATACTCCGGCAGCGGCATGCCGCGCGATTGCAGGTACTCCTGCAGTCGCGTCTTGGCATCCTTCAGTGCATCGGGATCGGGCAGCACATCGAGCCGCTCGCGCAGCAGCCGCAGCGTTACGCATCGAGCCACATCGATGCCGCGATCGAGGTAGACAGCGCCGATCAATGCCTCTAGGGCATCCGCGAGTATCGACTCGCGCCGATGTCCGCCGTTCGCTGCCTCGCCGGATCCAAGGCGCAATTGTTCTCCAATGCCGATCGCGGCGGCCACCGGCGCGAGTTCCGCGCCACTGACCAGACGGGCGCGCATCCGGCTCAGATCACCCTCGTCGAGATGTGGATGCATTGCGAACAGCTCTTCGGCCACCAGAAAACTGAGCACGGCGTCACCGAGGTATTCCAGGCGCTCGTTGTTATCGGCGGACGCGCTGCGATGAGTGAGCGCCTGCTCGTAGATTGCGACGTCCCGCGGCGTGATGTTCAGCTGCGATTGCAGCCAGGACAACGGCCAGTCAGCCGCGATCACTCGACACGAACTTCCTTGTCGAATGTAACAAGAATCGACAGGTTATAGAAAAGCGGCGCGATATCCTCGTAGCGCAGCGCCATCTTCCAGGTGCTGCCCTCGCGACGAATACCGATGTCCTTGACGGTCGGAAACACCACGCTGTCGATGTCGAGTCGCTTCTCGAGGGAGTTCTGAATGGAGGCCGCGGAAATGCCCTCGTCCCCCTTGAACTCCTTTGCGGTCTGTTCCATGGCCCGAACCACCGAGAAATAGTTCGAGTAGATTGGCGTCAACCGAATGGCCGCATAAACCAGGAGCCCTACGGGCACCAACAGGAAAAGCCAGCCGATAAACGTGACACCACTCTGCTTTCGACGCATTGCCATTGCCTCCCCTGGCTATTTTGCGCGCTATTCGATCGCTTTGCCAATCCGGCCCCAATTGGGCCCACCGCTGCGCTGCAGGTCCAGATTGAACCAGATGCGCGTCGCTTTGCCGACCAGCAGCTCCTCGCTGACAAAGCCGAAGACCCGTCCGTCCGAACTGTTATCGCGATTGTCGCCGATCATAAGGTATTTGCCTTCCGGAACACGGATGTCGAAGGCGTCGTTCAGGTCCCTTTGCATTTCCATGTCGACCGGCTGACAGAAGTAGTTGCGCCCGCGCACTGCCTCCGGACTGCGATTGCAGCTTGGCATGACGGCGACGCCAATGTCACCAGGCGTGTTGCAGAACATGACCTGGTGCTGGTGCTCGCCCAGGGTCTCCTCGGCGAGTTGCATATTGCGGTAGCAACCATCGTCATAGCTACCTACGACCTTGAATGGTACGGGCTGGTCGTTGACATAAATTCGATCCGCACGAATCGTTACGCGGTCGCCTGGCAGGCCGACCAGTCGCTTGATGTAGTTGATGGCCGGGTCCGGTGGATAGCGGAAGACGACGACATCGCCGCGCTGCGGTTCGCCCACGGCGAGAAATTTCCGGTTGAGCACCGGGAGGCGCAGACCATAGGCAAACTTGTTGACGACGATGAAGTCGCCGTCAAGCAAAGTCGGCATCATCGAATCGGAAGGAATCCGATACGGTTCGAACAGGAATGAGCGCACCAGCAGTACGAGCAGCGCAACCGGAAAAAAGCTGCGCGCATAGTCGATGGTCATGGGCTCGGGAATCCCGCCTCCGGCCGCACGTGCAGCGAGGCCAGCGCGCAAGCGCCGCAACAGCAGCACATCGATCGCCCACAATGCACCTGATATGACCGTGATGAGGACCAGGACCAGGCTGAAATCGAGACGCTCGGCGCGTAGCAGGCGCAGGACCGCAGCGATTACCAGGAACGGCAACAGGAAATACATCGTGCGCAGTGGTTGCGGGTCGGTCGAGTCCGGCCCGCGCTCGGCGCGCCGTCGCGGCCGGATGAACAGGTCGTCCACGGCGCAGATCACACCGAAAACCACAGCGGCCACGGTCAGCCAATCGAGTATCTCAGCGAACATTGATCAAACTCCGTCGTTGCCGATGCCGTCGCCGGTCATTTCTTGCCCACCTTGAGCACCGCGAGAAACGCTTCCTGCGGTATTTCAACCTGTCCGAGCTGCTTCATGCGCTTCTTGCCCTCTTTCTGCTTCTCGAGCAACTTGCGCTTGCGGGTAATGTCGCCACCATAGCACTTGGCCAGCACGTTCTTGCGCAGTGCCTTGACCGTCGCCCTGGCAATCACGTTGGTGCCAATCGCCGCCTGCACCGCAACCTCGAACATCTGCCGCGGAATCAGCTCCTGCATCTTGTCGACCAGGTCACGGCCCCGCTGATAGGCATTCTCCCGGTGCACGATGATCGACAGCGCGTCAACCTTGTCGCCGTTGATGAGGATGTCGAGCTTCACGAGCGGAGCGGCCTGGAAACGCGCGAATTCATAGTCGAAGGAAGCATACCCGCGGCTCACTGACTTCAGCCTGTCGAAGAAATCGAGCACCACCTCGGCGAGCGGCAGTTCATACTGCAACGACACCTGATTGGCCAGATATTGCATCTTCTTCTGGGCGCCACGCTTTTCGCTGCAAAGCTGCAACACTCCACCCACGTAGTCGGGCGGCACCAGGATGTTCGCGGTGATGATGGGTTCACGCAGCTCAGCCAGCTGGTTGGTGCCTGGCAGGCGAGCCGGGTTGTCGACGAAGACCGTGGTGCCATCGGTCAGCTGGGCTTCATAGATGACGGTGGGCGCACTGGTAACGAGATCGAGGTGGTACTCACGCTCCAGCCTCTCCTGCACGATGTCCATGTGCAGCAGGCCAAGAAACCCGCAGCGAAATCCAAATCCGAGCGCACCCGAGACTTCGGGCTCGTAGTGCAGCGCCGAGTCGTTGAGTCGCAGTTTTGCAAGTGCATCGCGAAACGACTCATAGTCCTCGGAATTGACCGGAAACAGGCCCGCGAAGACGCGCGGCTGGATCTGTTTGAACCCTGGCAGCGGCTGGCTTGCCGGGCGACGGTCCGATGTTATGGTATCGCCAACTGGCGCACCGTCGATATCCTTGATGCCGGCGATCAGAAATCCAACCTCACCCGCGCCGAGCGCATCGCAGGCGACGGATTTGGGCGTGAACTTGCCAAGTTTGTCGATTGCGTAGGCGCGACCCGTCGACATGACGCGGATGCGATCGCCGGTGCTTACGCTGCCGTTTACGACCCGAACCAGCGACACGACACCGACATAGTTGTCGAACCATGAATCCACGATGAGCGCCTGGAGCTCCCCCTGCGGCTCACCCCGGGGTGCGGGAATGCGCGCAACTATGGTCTCCAGCAATTCATCCACGCCTGCGCCGGTCTTGGCACTCACGAGGTTCGCATCTGCAGCGGCGATGCCTATGATTTCCTCGATTTCGCGTTTCACGCGCTCGGGATCGGCCGACGGCAAATCGATCTTGTTGATCACCGGCACGACTTCGAGCCCCTGCTCGATCGCCGTGTAGCAATTGGCGACGCTCTGCGCCTCGACACCCTGGGAGGCATCGACCACCAGCAATGCGCCGTCACAGGCTGCCAGCGATCGCGATACTTCGTAGGAGAAATCCACGTGACCGGGTGTGTCGATGATGTTGAACTGGTAATTCTGGCCGTCGCGCGCGCGGTAGTGCAGCGACACGGCCTGCGCCTTGATCGTGATACCCCGCTCACGTTCGAGCGCCATGGAATCGAGGACCTGGTCCTGCATTTCCCTGTCCGCAAGACCGCCACACAGCTGTATGAGCCGATCGGCAAGCGTGGACTTGCCGTGATCGACATGGGCGATGATTGAAAAGTTGCGAATGTGCTGCATCGGAAACGTGCCGGGCGCGGCGCTCGCGTGGCGACGCGGCGCAATGCGCAGCTCGCGGCTGCGAGCCCGCAGCTGGTCCTATACGTCAGCTTGCCATTATAGCCGCTCTCGACGACGAGCAGGCGCACCCAGCAACCGGTCGAGTTCGGCCGGGTCGAAGCGGCCCCAGCAGACGAGTTCCCCATCCAGGAGCAATACCGGGATCTTGAGGCCATAACGCCGCACCAGGGTGGCGTCCGAGTCGACCGGGAGCCGGCGCAGGGGCGGCGCTGTCGTAGCGGGCAGGTGAGCCGCGAACTCGGCCAGGAATTCTTCGCACAAATCGCAATCGGGCCTCGTGAGCAGGACCAGGCCCGCAAGATCGCTCATGCCGAAGTCAAGGATAAGTCTGGCTCAGCGCTTGCGCCGACCGAAATCCGGAGCGCCCGATTTGACGGACGTCGCAATGTACCGCACGGTTTCGATCGGAGCCTCACCGACGGCCGTGTAGCGCTGGCCACCGGAGACTGTCGAAAAGACCGACACCGAACCCACGGCGGTTTCGCGTTCCTCGCTTTCACCGGCACGCGCCGGAGCGCCTTGCTGTTCGACAAACACCGAGATCGACGCGAGGCCGTCTGTGAAAACGACCTGGTCCACCTGCTTCTCCGATCCTGGCATGACCTGCGATGTACGCGCCGCGACACGGAACCCCGGCGGCAATTTGACGCCGCCCCAGGACGCGGCGCTGGTGGCTGCCTGCACCTGGCGCGAGCCGCGGCGCAGCCAGTTGAAATCGGCCGCAGCTACCTGCGGACGGAATTGCTCATCAGCGATGCGCTCCGGCAGGGTCAGGTTCGCGAACACGATCTGTTCGATCACTGCGCCACTGGCATCGCAAAGCTGGGTCCGCAACGGCAGATTCGACGACTCGTCGATCCACAGCCGGTAGCCATAGCGGAATCGGTCCTTGGGCCGCACACTGATGAGCTGCGTATCGCGACCCAGCAGACGCGCCCGACCCACGGCGCGGATGTCGTAAACATTGGCGGTCGTATCATCGAACCGTGGCAGGTTTCCGAGCAAGGGTCGCGCGTCCGCAGGCTGCTCCTCGACCACGACGGTGCGGCTGTCAGGCATGTAGCAAGCCATCTCGTTGCCGCGCCGGATGAATTCGCGTCCGGAACCATCGAGCGACACCAGTCGCTCATCGACTGTGCCATCCTGCACCCGGTGGATGATGCGCAAGGTCTCGACGCTGCCGCCGCGCACGTGCATGAACACACCGTCGTAGTTGCTGTCTGTAAGCGCGCGGCTCATCCGGGCAAGCCATTGCGAGGGCGTCGCGCTGCTATCGTCGGCCCATGCGAAGCCGCTGCTGCCGGCACAGAGCAACAGACCAAGCGCGATACCCGCCCTAGCGCGCATCGGTCACCTCCGCCTTTGCCACTGGCTCACGAGGCTTGGCCTTGGCCGCATCGTCGCGATCAGCCGGGGAGCCCTCGTCATCGACCGCCGGCGGGCTACCGGTTACGAACGCCGAGAGGAGATTGCGCCGAATGAGCGGATTGGAGAACTCACTGTGGGCAACGACGTAATTGGCAAGCTCGGTCGCCGGCAGGCCCGGCGCACTGGACCCGGGTGTCGGTGTACTGTAGCTGAGCGGCTCGCCGGAACCCGCTGACGACACGGTGGGCAAAACCTGCGCCGCGGCAGCGCTGCCGTCCGCCAACACCGTGGCCGTGGCCGCGGATGGGCCAGTCTGCAATACGCGCAGCCCGAGCACCGTGACAGTTGCGACGCCTGCCGCCACGGCGAGACCAAGGGCTCCATGAACCAGCCGCCTCGGCACTCGAACTCGCGTGGCAGCGCCGGCCTGCCCTTCCTTTTGCACGGCCGCCTGCACGCGCCGCGCCAGCTGCTCGCTGCCGATGACGCCCTGGCTGACGGACGAGGCAACGAAGTCGCCGCGGATGCACGAGCCGATCAGCGCATAGCGCGACCACTTGGTGCGAAGGGCTTCATCCCTCGTCAAGCGGCGTGCGAGTAGTTCGCACTCTTCGGCCGGCAACTCGCCGTCGAACATGGCCGACAATTGTTGTGTAACCTGGACATGGCCGGAACCGTTGCCCTTCGATGCGCCTTGCTCGCTCATCCTATGCCCTCTGCCCGTCCCAAACCGGCATCAAATACTTCCCGCAACTTGCTGTCGATCGCTTCGCGCGCCCTGAATATGCGCGAGCGCACCGTGCCCACAGGACAATCCATGGTGGTTGCAATCTCCTCGTAGCTGAGCCCTTCCAGTTCACGCAATACGATCGCAGTGCGCAAATCCTCGGGCAGCGCAGCCATGGCGGCATCGACGGTGCGGCGAATCTCGTCGGTCAAGGCCAACGCCTCGGGCGTGGCCGTCTCGCGTAATCGCGACTGCATGTCGTAGCTTGCCTCGCTGTCGTTCATGTCGAGCGTAAATTCGATCGGACTGCGTTCGCGTGAGGCGACGGAGTTCTTCGCAGTATTGATTGCGATCCGGTAGAGCCAGGTGTAGAACGCGCTGTCGCCACGAAACTGAGGCAGGGCTCGATAGGCTTTGATGAATGCTTCCTGGGCAATGTCTTCCGCCTCAGCTGCGTTCGCCGCGTACCGCATGACCAACTTCACGACTCGGTGCTGGTACTTGCGCACCAGCAGATCGAAGGCACCCTTGTCACCGCGCTGAACGCGCCGAATCAGACTCATATCGCTCGGATCAGCGCTCAAGACTGCCCCCTGCTGCATGAGCCGCACAGCCGCCAGTATCGACTGCCGGCCAATAGACATGCCGGCACTGCAAAAGTTCGCATCGAAACCGTGGATTGGCGCCGAGTTTCGCTTACTGGCATCCACCCATGGTACCGCTCCTGTCCGCAAGGCGGTACCGCGACCAAATACCCAGCCGCTGCAATGCAACGAATCGGCAAAACGCGGTCGGATCGGCGGCTGCGCGATGGCCGAGCAGCCAACGCCTCCGCCTGCGGTGATCGCCGACATCGCGCAGCAGGAGCGCATAGTACGGACCCAGGCGCCAGCTGGCCGTGCCCAGCTGCGCCGGCCGTCGGCAACGACCCTCGACTAACCATAAGCGGCCGTCGAGGTCGAATTCCACCTGGCCCCGGAGGACGTCGCGTCGGCGCCACTGCCAGGCAATGAGCAGCAGCGCGAATGTGCTGCAGAGCGTTTGCAGCCAGCCCGGCACCGCCGAGCGTTGCAGGCAGAGCAATACCAGGGTGGCAAGCGAGCCATGGATGGCCCGCCACGCCGGCAGGGGAATCTCGACGTCAAGGAGCCATCGCGGCGATACGCGCGGCGAGTGCATTGAGCTCGCGGTCCGGACCCTGTTCACCTCGCAACAATAGTGCGGCGAGCTCGGGGTCCGGCAAGCTGAGTAATTGCGCGAAGACTCGCAATTCGTCAGCCGATAGTCTGGCAAGCTCGCGGTCGGCAAACCGTCGCAGCATGATGTCGAGTTCCTGCATGCCGCGGCGGCATCGCCAATGCAACTGCCGCAGCCTTGCGCTCACCAGCGGCGCACTGGCCGTGCTCAGTGCTGGCGCTCCAGCATCATGCGCTTGATCTCGGCGATGGCCTTGGCTGGATTCAGGTCCTTGGGGCAGGCTTCCGTGCAATTCATGATCGTGTGGCAACGATAGAGCTTGAACGGATCCTCGAGCGCATCCAATCGCTCGCCCTGGGCCTCGTCCCGGCTGTCGATCAGCCAGCGATAGGCGGCCAGCAAGGCCGCGGGCCCCAGGTAGCGGTCTGCATTCCACCAGTAGCTCGGACAGGACGTCGAGCAGCAGGCACACAGTATGCATGCCGATGGCCGGTCGATCTTCTCCTGCTCGGCGGGACTTTGCAGACGTTCGCGATCCGGCGGCGCCGGCGTGCGGCTCTGCAGCCATGGCTTTACCGCGGCATACTGGGCGTAGAAGGTAGTCAGGTCGGTTACCAGATCCTTCACCACCGGCATGTGCGGCAACGGATAGATGCGCACATCGCCCTTGATGTCCGAACATGCCTTGGTGCAGGCGAGCGTGTTGACCCCATCGATGTTCATGGCGCAACTGCCGCAGATTCCCTCGCGGCAGGAGCGGCGAAACGTCAGCGTCGGATCGAGTTCGTTCTTGATCTTGATAAGCGCATCGAGAACCATCGGGCCGCAGGCCGCCATGTCGATCTCATAGGTGTCGATACGCGGGTTGCGCGTATCGTCCGGGTCGTAGCGATAGATCCGAAAGCGCCGCGGGCTGGCAGCGGGCTGCGTCGCCGCGAAATGGTTGCCATTGCGATCGACGCGGGAGTTGGCGGGCAAGGAGAATTCGGCCATGGTCAGTCCTGCCTGGGGATCAATAGCTGCGCACTTTGGGCGGAATTGCCTCTACCGCATCGGTCATGGTCCGCATATGGACCGGGCGATACTCGATCTTCGGCTGGCCATCATCGCCGACCCATACCAACGTGTGCTTGAGCCAGTTCACATCGTCGCGATCAGGATAATCCTCGCGCGCGTGCGCGCCGCGGCTCTCGGTGCGGTTTACGGCGCCGTGTATGGTGGCAACGGCCTGCAGGAGCAGGTTTTCTAGCTCCATGGTCTCGATGAGATCGGTGTTCCAACGCATCGAACGATCCGTAATCGCCACATCGGCGAAGCTTGCGAAGGTCTTCGCGAGTTTCCTGCAGCCCTCCTCGAGGCTCGCACCGGTGCGAAATACGGCGGCGTCGCTTTGCATCACGCGCTGCATTTCATTGCGTATTGCTGCGGTCGGCCGCGATCCCCTGGCATGGCGCAGGCGGTCGATACGCGCCACCGCGAATTCGCTCGCGCTCTTTGGCAGCGGCGGCAGCGTGGCGCCCGGCTTGAGATGGTCGGCACAGTAGCGCGCCGCCTCGCGACCGAATACCACGAGATCGAGCAGCGAATTCGAGCCCAGGCGATTCGCACCGTGCACCGATACACAGGCCGCCTCGCCCGCCGCCATCAGCCCTGGCACGACGCTTTCTGGATCTGCGCCGCGTAAAGTGACCACCTGGCCATGGACGTTGCAGGGAACGCCTCCCATGTTGTAGTGCACGGTTGGCAGCACCGGGATCGGCTCGCGCGTCACGTCCACACCGGCGAAGATGCGCGCGGTCTCGGCGATGCCCGGCAGGCGCTGGTGTATCACTTCGGCGCCCAGATGCTCGAGGTGCAGGTGAATATGGTCGTGTTCCTTGCCGACACCGCGCCCCTCGCGAATCTCGATGGTCATTGAGCGGCTGACGACATCGCGCGAGGCAAGGTCCTTGGCGTTCGGGGCGTAGCGCTCCATGAAGCGCTCGCCGGCGGAATTGGTGAGGTAGCCGCCTTCGCCACGTACGCCTTCGGTAATCAGGCAACCTGCGCCATAGATTCCGGTCGGGTGGAATTGCACGAACTCCATGTCCTGCAACGGCAATCCAGCCCGCAGCGCCATGCCGCCGCCATCGCCCGTGCAGGTATGCGCCGACGTGCAGGAAAAGTACGTTCGGCCGTAGCCGCCCGTCGCCAGCACCACCATCGCGGCTCGGAAGCGATGCACCTTCCCGGTTGCAAGGTCGATCGCGACGACGCCGCGACACTCACCGTCGTGCATCATCAGGTCGGTAGCGAAGTACTCGATGAAGAATTCTGCCTGGTGCCGTATCGATTGCTGGTACAGCGTGTGCAACATGGCATGGCCGGTGCGATCGGCCGCAGCGCAGGTGCGCTGCGCAATGCCCTGGCCATAATGCGTGGTCATGCCGCCGAAAGGCCGCTGGTAGATGCGTCCGTCGGCAGTTCGCGAAAACGGCACGCCGTAGTGCTCGAGCTCGAGCACCGCCGCCGGCGCTTCACGGCACATGAATTCGATGGCGTCCTGGTCGCCAAGCCAATCCGACCCTTTGATGGTGTCGTAGAAGTGGAATCGCCAGTCGTCTTCGCCCATGTTGCCGAGCGCAGCGGATATGCCACCTTGAGCCGCTACGGTGTGACTGCGGGTGGGAAATACCTTGGTGACACAGGCAGTACTGAGGCCCGCTTCCGCCAGGCCCAGCGTGGTGCGCAATCCCGCGCCGCCGGCACCGACGACCACAACGTCATAGCTGTGATCGACAAATTCGTAGTCGCCACTCACGGTGCACCTGCCAGTGATATCCGCAAAATCGCGTGGATCGCCGACACGGCGAGCAGGATATGCAGGAAGCTCGTGACAACCAGCAACGCAAGCTTGCTGCGTCCGTGCACATAGTCTTCGATGATCACCTGCACGCCGAGCTTGGAATGCCAGGCGACGGCGATGACCAGCAGAATCAGGACCGGAGCAGTGAGCCCCGCGCGCAACCATTCGATGAGGTGCGCACGATCGAGCCCATCGAGCCGCGCGAGGGATATCAGCAGCCAGGGACCGAGCACCAGCAGCGCCGTGGCTGTCAGCCGCTGCTGCCACCAATGCGTCACACCGTGTCCGGCCGCGCCGAGTCCAAGAACGGCGCCGAGCGGGCTGCGCAGGCTCATGTCAATCCCGCCTTGCCAAGGAAGAGCAGGTAGAAGAAGAAGCCGTAGAGCAGCAGCGTGGCCGCGATGGTTATGACCGCACTGCGCCTGGCTTCGGCTCGCTCGAGCCCACGGCCCGAATCCCAGAGCAGATGCCTGATGCCGTTGCAGAAGTGATAGATAAAGGCGAGCAACAGGGCCGCCAGCAGCGCCTGACCGGGCCAGCTGCCGAGATAGACCATGAATGCGGCATAGGTCTGCTGGCCCGCGGCCAGGGCGACCAGCCACGCACACAGTACGATCAGGCCGATTGACATGGCGAGCCCACTGATGCGATGGGAAATGGACAGGGCCATCGTGTACATGAACCGGTACACGCCGAGATGGGGTGAAAGAGGCGGTGTCGACATGGGCGCAGAGGATCGCATATTCAGAAGTCGATGCAGCGACCACCTTTTTCCCAGTCCCCGAACCGCGTCGGCTCGGGTCCGGTCGGGCCGCCGATTTCGACAGGTCCGCCCGATGGTTGCGGCGGCGTGGCCTGCAACGGCGCGCCAACCTCGGGCGTTGCCGGCGACGTGGCAGAGCGCTCGGGCACTGCCGGAAGCTCAATGTTATGCTGCATTAGCATCGATTTTGCCAGATTCCCCGGGCGTCGACTACGTTGGGCCTCCTGCCATGAGTGATTTCCCTAGTGACGGCACGGACGTGGCGACAACGCTCAGCCATCTTGCCGTGCTTGCCGTCGATGGGCCGGACTCCGGTCGTTTTCTTCACGGCCAGTTATCGAATGACCTGCTCACGATGACGACCGAGCATGCGCGGCTTGCGGGTTACCACAATCCGCAAGGTCGCGTGATCTCGATCATGCAGATCGTGCGCCTTGCCGAGGCGAGCTATTGGCTGATCCTGCCCGATGAACTCCTCGAAAGCGTACGAGAAAGAATGCTCAGGTTTCGTCTGCGCTCGAAATTTTCGTTGCAGCATGCGAGTGACCTGGGGCTGTTTGCATGGGGCGAGAGCCGTTCGTTGGGCGATGCAGAACCCTTCGCGCTGCGAGCGGTCGGTGACACGCGATTCATTCGCCAAGCGGGCGCCGGCATACGCTGGTTGCAGATTCGCCGCCGCGGCAACGAGACTGCATTGGATGGCAGCCTCGCCTGGCGCGGCGCCGATATTGCAGCTGGCCAGCCCCAGGTGTATGCCGCGACCAGTGAGTCCTTCGTTGCGCAAATGCTCAACCTCGACCTCGTCGGCGCGATTGCTTTCGACAAAGGCTGCTATACCGGCCAGGAAGTCATAGCCCGTGCCCACTACCGCGGCCGCGTCAAGCGGCGCATGCAACGCTTTGCAGTCGACACCAGGCTTGCGCTTGCACCGGGGCGCCATTGCCACGCACCCGACGGCAGGCGGCTCGACATTACGGATGCTCTAGCCACGCCGACAGGATATGAAGTGCTCGCGGTTGCCAACCTGCCGGGCAGTCAAACCCGGGAGCCGACCCAAGAAGCGGTCGACGTCGTTGAGGCCGTGCACGAGTTGCCCCTGCCCTACGCGCTCCCGGCCAACTGAGCGGCCAGGTCCACTGTCTCGACCTGATCCGGTTCGATCGGTTCACCGAGAAATGCGCCGCCCACCTTCGCGAAACGCTCGACATTGTCAGTTGCCATCAACTTCAGCGCGGGCGCACCGCGCGCACTGGCCGCCCCAGACCCCTGGCGCAGTTGGCAGGCCGCCGACGCGGTGGTAGCTGCCGAGTCGACTACCGTTACCGAAGGACCGACTGCGCGCGCGATCTCGTCAGCGAGGAGCGGAAAATGCGTGCAGCCGAGCAACAGGCAATCGAATGCAGATTCGCGCGGTCTCGACAGCAGAGGCGCGAGATAATGTTGCACGATGGCCGCGGCGATCGGCCCGTGGGTTAGTCCCTCTTCGGCCAGGGACACGAGCAGCGGCGCCGCGAGCGCGGCCACCTCTGCGCGCGGCCTGATGGCAGCGAGCACGCGCTGGTAGGCGCCGCCGCGTACTGTGGCTTCAGTGGCGAGTACCAGAATGCGCTGCCTGGTCGAGGCCGCGGCTGCGGCTGCGGCGCCGGGCTCGACTACGCCAATGACGGGCAACTGCGGATATCGCGCGCGCAGCGCCGGCAATGCGAAAGAAGCTGCTGTATTGCAAGCGACCACGAGCATCCCGACACCACGCTCGACCAGCAAGGCGCTGGCCTGCAGCGCATAGCGCAGGACGGTCTGCGGGCTCTTCGTTCCATAGGGAAGCCGGGCGGTATCGCCAAGATAAAGATAACGCTCCGCGGGCATCACACGGCGCAGTGCCGCAAGCACTGTCAGGCCGCCGACACCGGAATCGAACACGCCAATGGGTGCGCGGGCAGCGCTCAATCACTCTCCGGCCGCAGATGCGGAAACAGCAGTACATCGCGTATCGAGGGCGAATCGGTCAACAGCATGACCAGCCGGTCGATACCTATGCCGAGCCCGCCAGCCGGCGGCATACCGTACTCCAGGGCGCGAATATAGTCGGCGTCGAAGAACATCGCTTCTTCGTCGCCGGCGCTCTTGCGCTCGACTTGAGCGCGAAATCGCTCGGCCTGGTCCTCCGGATCGTTCAATTCCGAGAATCCGTTGGCGATTTCCCGTCCCGCAACGAAGAACTCGAATCGGTCGGTCAGGAATGGGTCGGCGTCGTTGGCGCGTGACAGCGGCGACACCTCCGCAGGATAGCTGTGCACGAAAGTCGGATCCTGCAGTGTCGCCTCGACCGTCTTCTCGAAGATCTCGATGAGCATCTTGCCTGGACCATCCGCGTCGGAAAGCGCACAGCCAAGCCGCTCGCACACTCCGCGCAGGTAATCGGGGTCACGGGTCCGCGCACGATCGAATCCGGGATTGGCGGCGATCACGGAGTCGATTACCGAGATCCGCCGCGCCGGCCGCGCAAGGTCGATAGTACGACCCTGGTAGCTCAACGACTGCGCCTGCCCGATGGCCGCAGCGAGATGGCGCAGGAGCTCCTCCGTGAGCTGCATCAGATCTTCGTAATCGGCGTAAGCCCAGTACAACTCCAGCATGGTGAATTCGGGGTTGTGCTGCGTCGAGACACCTTCATTGCGAAAATTGCGGTTGATCTCGTAAACCCGCTCGAGGCCGCCGACCAGCAAGCGCTTCAAATAGAGCTCAGGCGCGATGCGCAGGTACATGTCGAGGTCGAGCGCATTGTGGTGGGTCACGAATGGCCGCGCAGCCGCGCCACCCGGTATGACCTGCATCATCGGCGTTTCGACTTCGAGAAAATCCCGGCCGTCGAGGAACGCCCGCGTGGCGCTCACGATACGGCTGCGCTTGCGAAAGACCGCGCGGCTCTCCGGGCTGACGATCAGGTCGACATATCGCCGGCGATAGCGTGTTTCGGTGTCGGCAAGACCATGCCATTTGTCCGGCAGCGGCCGGAGCGACTTGACCAACAGCCGCAGCACCTCGACCCGCAGCGACAGTTCACCAGCGCGGGTGCGAAACATGACCCCTTCTGCGCCCAGTATGTCGCCGAGATCCCAGTTCCTGAACTGCGCATAACGCTCGCCGAGCACATCTGCCGCGACGAAAAGCTGTAGCTGCCCGGACCCATCCTGCAACGTTGCGAAACTGACCTTGCCCATGACGCGCTTGAGCATCATGCGCCCGGCAATGCGTACCCTGACCTGCGCGGCGTCGAGCTGCGCGGCGCTGCTGTCGGCAAACCTCGCCTGCAACTCACCGGTCTGCGCGTCGGGACGGAAGTCGTTTGGAAACGCCGTGCCCTGCGCGCGCAGCTCCGTGAGCTTGGCACGTCGTTCAGCGATCAACCGGTTCTCATCGTCCGTCATCATGCACCCTGGATGGCACTACTGCAGTTGCGCCTTCAGCGCCGCTTCGAGGAAGGGATCGAGACCGCCGTCGAGAACGGCCGTGGTATTGCCGATCTCGACGCCGGTACGCAGATCCTTGATGCGCGACTGGTCGAGCACATAGGATCTGATCTGGTGCCCCCAGCTGACATCGGATTTGGATTCCTCGAGCACCTGGGCAGCGGCATTGCGCTTGTTGACCTCGAGCTCATAAAGCTTCGCCTTCAGCATCTTCATCGCCGTCGATCGATTCTTGTGCTGGCTGCGCTCATTCTGGCAGGCGACGACGATTCCGCTCGGCACGTGCGTGATGCGCACCGCGGATTCGGTCTTGTTGACGTGCTGGCCGCCGGCACCGCTCGCGCGATAGACATCCATCTTGAGATCGGCGGGATTGATCTCGATCTGGATATCGTCGTCGACTTCCGGCGAGACGAACACCGAGGCAAAGGATGTATGGCGGCGATTGCCTGAGTCGAAGGGCGACTTGCGCACCAGGCGATGCACGCCGGTTTCGGTACGCAGCCAGCCATAGGCGTATTCTCCCTGGATCTGCACAGTCGCGCTCTTGATGCCCGCCACTTCGCCGGGGCTGGAGTCGATCACTTCGGCATCGAAGCCGCGCGAGGCACACCACCGCAGGTACATGCGCAGCAGCATCTGCGCCCAGTCCTGAGCCTCGGTGCCGCCAGCGCCCGCCTGGATGTCGAGGAAGGCACTGTGCGAGTCCATCTCGCCCGAGAACATGCGCCGGAATTCGAATTGTTCGACCGTGGTGCGCAATCGTTCTGCATCACGGTCGATCTCGGCAAGTGCCGCATCGTCCGCTTCGGCGGCAACCAGCTCCAGCAGCTCCAGGTTGTCGCTGATGCCCTGCTGCGCGGCGTCCAGGCCGCCGAGCGCCGCGCTCAGCCGCGCCCGCTCGCGGCCGAGCTCCTGCGCGCGTTCCTGATTACCCCAGACCGCAGGATCCTCAAGCTCCCGATTGACCTCTTCGAGCCGTTCGCGCTTGCGATCGTAATCAAAGATACCCCCTGAGCATCTGCAGCCGCGACTCGAGGTCGCGCAGAACCTTGCGCGTCTGTGTAACTTCCATCACTCGACCTGTTCCGTGGAATTGGCAGCGCATCCTAGCAAATAAGGTGATCGACGAGCAGCTGCAATCTCGTTTCGCCGCGAAAGCTGTTGACGTCGAGACGATAGACGACCCGCGCGTCGCCTGGCAGGCGCTGCAGGACTTCACCAGGGGCCAGATAGCCAAAGGCGATGGCATCGAAGCGTCGCCCTGACTCGCAGTGCTCGAGCCAGAGCTTCAAGTGGCGCTCGCCCACGACACGGGCCTGACTGAGCCGGAACTGGCCATCAAAAGATGGCTCCGGAAACAATGGCCCCCAGGGTCCACCGTCGCGTAGCGCCGCCGCCGTCTGCAGTGACAGCTCCTCGACAGACAGCTCGCCATCGGTCTCCACGACGTCAGCGCGAATTGCATCTCCCTGCGCTTCGCGGACCGCGGTGTCGAATGCCTCGGCGAAGGTCTCGATCTGCTCCTCGTGCAGGGTCAGGCCGGCGGCCATGGCATGGCCACCGAAGCGCACGATCAGCTGCGGGTGCAAGGCGTCGATACGCGCCAGCACATCGCGCACATGGACACCTGCGACCGAGCGCGCAGACCCACGCAGGAGTGCATCGCCCGCGCGCGCAAAGGCCACGACCGGGCGACGCAACCTGTCCTTGATACGACTCGCGACCAGTCCGACGATACCCTGGTGCCAGTCGGCTTCGTACAGCGTCACACCGCGGCGCGCATCCGCCAACGGGCCGTCCCGCAGGTGGCGCACCGCCGCGAGCGCGGTCTGTTGCATCTGCGCCTCGATCGCCCGACGCTCGCCATTCAGTTGATCGAGGCGTGCGGCCAGCATCCGGGCCGTCGATTCGTCGTCCGTCAGCAGGCACTGGATACCGATGCTCATGTCGTCGATGCGCCCCGCCGCATTCAGGCGCGGACCGACAGTGAAGCCGAGGTCGGCCGAATTCGCTGAGCCGAGTTCGCGGCCAGCCAGTTGCATGAGCGCGCGCAAGCCGGGCACGCATCGGCCAGCACGGATGCGCGAGAGGCCTTGCGCGACCAGCACACGGTTGTTGCGATCGAGCGGCACCAGGTCGGCCACCGTGCCAAGCGCGACCAGGTCGAGCCAGTCCGCGACCCGCGTGGCCCGCGCCGCGGCCGAGCTCGCGGCAAGTGCACGCTGCAGGGCTGCGCAGACGTAGAAAATGACACCGACGCCTGCCAGTGACCGGGAGCCGAATTCGCCCTGCTGGCAATTTGGATTGACGATGACATTGGCATTCGGCAACTCGGGACCCGGCAGGTGGTGATCGGTGACCAGCACGTCGATGCCAAGCTCGCGGGCGCGCCGAACGCCCTGCAGGCTCGAAATTCCGTTGTCGACGGTAATGATCAAGGTCGGACGCCGAGCGGCCGCGACCGCCACGATCTCGGGTGTCAACCCGTAGCCAAACTCGCTGCGATTGGGAACGAGATAATCGACGTGGGAAAATTCCATACTACGCAAGGCGCGGACAGCAAGGGCCGTGCTGGTCGCGCCATCGGCGTCAAAGTCGCCAATGACCATGACCCTGCGCTGCGGCGAGCGGTGCGCCATGAGAAGTTCGATCGCCGCATCGATCCCCTGCAGACTCGATACCGGCAACATCTCGCCAAGCGAAAGATCGATGTCCCTGGGCGAGCGCACGCCGCGCGCTGCGTAGACACGGGCCAGTACCGGATTCAGGCCCGGCAGCGCATTCGACCGATCGACGGGACGTCGCTGCACCCTCACGGCCGGGTTACCAGTGACCGCCAGTCCGCCGCCCGCCGCCACAGCCGCCAGCGATCACGCGGCCCAAGATCGAAGGAGCGATCATTGAGGTGCAAGCGGCAATGGGCGAGCCGGCGGGTGCCGAGCAACTCCTGTACGACAGGCAGCCACTCGCCAACCACCTGCTGCAGCGGTGCGACCACGTAGACATGGCCGCAGCTTGGCCACCTGCCAGGCACGCTGCAAGCCGAATATGCACTGACGCCGGCCATCAAGGCGAGCCCGCGCGCGGTCACATCGCGAGCGAACAACGCACAGTCGACGGTGGCGCGGCGTGCCGGTCTCGCCACTCGCCGAGCGGCGCCGCAAAGCCACAGCGCATTCGGGACCTCGCGCCAGTGTGACCAGCGCGATCGATTCTGCGCCAGCCATAACTCGATTTCGCTCCAGAGCTTGCGCAGCGGCGCAACGCGCTCACCCGATGGCAGTCCTTCCGTAATCGTGCCGCCGAGTAATCGCCGCGGGTCGACCGTCGTAACATCCTCGAGCCAGGCGCCATGCAGTATGAAACTACCGTCGTCCGCGGCCTCGAGTCGATACGGTTCGGGCGAACGAACGAATTCCGTATTGAACGCGCGACTGAGTTGCGCCGCGGCCTCGGGCGTCATGTCGATGAGACCGTCGGCCGCCAATCGCACCTGGGTCAGGCCGGCCTCGAGACGTACTGCAAAAGCTCGCAAAGCCCGGGCTTGCGGTTCGGCGGCTACGGCACCGACGGCGCGAAGCGCGAGGTCCGCATCGCTCACCGGGCTCGCCAGGCCCAACTCATCGGCAAGCAGCTCGAGCCAGTCCACTTGTCCCGGCACGCGCCTCGCATAGCGCAGCAGGGCGGCCAGCTGCGCGAAGGTCGGCGCAGCAGGCGTCGCGTCGCGTCGCGGTGAGTCATCGGCGAGGTAGGCGTCGTCGGCGATCAGGACAATTTCGCGCATGTTCGCGTATCGTAGCCGACCATGCCGCTCATGCAGGACCTGGCTGGCCCGGTTGTCATCAACGCCTATGAAGACGGCGTAATCGTGGTCGACTCCGAGCGCTATCGCCTGCCCTGCGCAATCGATGCGACGCGGGGCGTGCAGCCCCTTCCGCTTGATCGTTTCGCCGATCTTGACGGCGAGTGGCTATGTGGTTGGCTGCCACGATCGCCGTCCATACTCTTGCTCGGCTGCGGCGCACGACAGCAGTTCGCGCCGCGCGCTCTTCGCGAATCGATGCAAGCGCGCGGCACAGCGACGGAAGCCATGCCGTCCGCCGCGGCGTGCCGGACATTCAACGTGCTCGCCGCCGAATCGCGCGATGTCGTCGCGCTGTTGTTCACGGAATGAGTAGGGTGTCGAAGTAGTGAGGCCGGATTCGCAGAGGGCGCAGGGGTGAGAAATCTATCCAATCATTCGAAGCTGACAGACTCGAATAATTGCTCGGATTTTCTTGTTCTTGTTACGTTTTTCTTCTTCTGGAAAATCGACTTCCCCGTTCGCCCCTGTGCCCTCTGCGAATCCGTCTCCCGGTCAGGCGACATAACCTGTCTCTAACGAGCGACAGATACTACGCGGGACCTGTCAGCACTTGCAAGTTTTACCTACTCCGCAGTCGAAAAAAGAATACGGTTAGTTATCAAATGGTTGTGCGCTTTTTGTTATCGTCTTGTCACGATAGACCTTTGACGAGGGGCACGAACGCGACGCCACCGAGTGCCTGGCTGTCGACTTTCTCGCCCCGTCGTACGAAGCGCATCAGGACCTGCGCCCCCTCCGCGCCGACCGGCATGACCAACCGGCCGCCTTCGGCCAATTGCTGCAACAAGGGCTCGGGCACCGCGAGCGGCGCCGCCGCGACCAGTATGGCGTCGTAGGGCGCGTGCTGGCGCCAGCCACGCGTGCCATCCCCATGGCGGAAACGCACGTTGCGAACGCCGAGCTCCTTGAGTGTCGCTCGCGCACGATCGAGCAACGGCTTGATACGCTCGACTGTTGCCACACGTTCGACGAGCCCCGCGAGGACCGCAGTCTGATAGCCGCAACCGGTGCCGACCTCAAGAACATTGGCGGGTTTGCGTCCCTCGATGAGCGCCTCGGTCATGCGCGCGACGATATAGGGCTGCGAGATGGTCTGGCCGTGTCCAATCGGTAGGGCCGTATCTTCGTATGCCCGGCTCGCCAACGCTTCGTCGACAAATATGTGGCGCGGCACGTTGCGCATCTGCTGCAGCACGGCCGCGTTCTTGATGCCTTTGTCGCGCAAGCGTTGCACCAGCCGGTCGCGCGTGCGGGCCGAAGTCATGCCGATGCCGCTGTAGCGCAGCTCGTTCACAGGTGCTCGGGCAGCCATTGCGCCAGCCCCTCGACCGCAGCATGGCGCGTGAGATCGATCTGCAGCGGAGTGACCGACACGAAGCCGTTCGCCACTGCGTCGAAATCCGTGCCCGGCCCGGCATCCTGGCCATCACCCGCGGGCCCCACCCAGAAGACGCGTCGGCCATAGGGGTCTGCGGCGGGCTGTATGCCTTTCGAGCGATGGCGAAAACCGAGACGCGTCGCCTTGATGCCACGCAGCTCCTCCCAGGACACATCGGGAATGTTCACATTCAGAATGGTCGCGCGGTCGAGCGGTTGCGCCAGCAGGCGCTCGACCAGCTGCGCCGCGATCCTCGCCGCGACGTCAAAATTGCGCGCGCCGATGCCGCGGCGCTGGGTCACCAGCGACACGGCCATCGTAGGAAGACCAAGGAACCGCCCCTCGATGGCTGCCGCGACCGTGCCCGAGTAAAGCACGTCATCACCGAGATTGGCGCCGTCGTTGACGCCCGATACAACCATGTCGTGGTCGAAGTCGAAGTAACCGGATATCGCGATATGGACACAGTCCGTCGGCGTGCCGTTCACGAAATAAACGCCTGGTTCAGCCTGCGCGACCCGCAAAGGCACGTCGAGCGTAAGTGAATTGCTGGCACCGCTTTTGTTGCGATCCGGCGCCACGACCGTGACTTCGCCGAGCGCAGACAGTGCCTTCGCAAGCGCCCTGATGCCGCTCGCGCGGTACCCATCGTCGTTACTGACAAGAATTTTCACTATTTTTTGCGGGCCGCGCCCACTCCCTACCGCCGGCGCGACAATATACTCAATGACTGCGGAGGCCGATAGCTTGAAAAACCCGGCGGACAATGATGAGGCGCAGATCTTTCGCGACGCCATGCGCGGGGTCAAACCGCTGCGTAGCACTGCCCGCTCGCAGTCCTCGCAGCGCAGACCGAAGCCGCGCGCGCGGTTTGCGCGTGCCGAGAAGTTGGCCGTGCTCGAGGAGAGCCTCAGCCTCTCGGCCGAGCAGCTCGACACCTACGCCGCGGACGAGCTCAGTTTTCGGCGCGACGGTGTCCAGGACAGCGTGCTGCGGCGGCTCAGACGCGGTCAGTACCGCAGGGACGCGGAAATCGACCTGCATGGCCTGACCGGCGCACAGGCCCGGCTTCAGCTGCGTCAGTTCCTGACGCACGCAGCGCTCGCGAACTGGCGTTGCGTTCGTATCGTGCACGGCAAGGGCCTGCGCTCCGGGCATCGTGGTCCTGTTTTGAAGACCATGTTGAACAGCACATTGCGCCGACTCGACAGCGTGCTCGCGTTTACCTCCGCGCGGCATGTCGACGGCGGCAGCGGTGCCTTGTATGTCTTGCTGCGCCGACCGGGCGGCATGGGTTGAGGCACCTCAGGGCTCGCAGGCCTCTATCAACGCGACCACCTGCGCGGCGATGCCCTCGCCCCTGCCGAGAAAACCAAGCCTTTCAGTCGTCGTGGCCTTGATGTTGATTTGGCTCGCTGGCAATGCAAGCGCCCGTGCCAACGAGTCGCGAATTGCGCCGCGTTTCTCACCGATTCGCGGGTGCTCGCAGATGATGGTCGCATCCACGTTCCGGATTCGGTAGCCGCGCTCGGCCAGCATGGCCACGGCCTGAGAAAGGAAGCGCTCGCTGGGTGCATTGCGCCACGCGGGGTCATCCGGCGGGAACCACACTCCGATATCGCCGAGGCCGGCTGCACCGAGCAATGCATCGACCAGCGCATGTATCAGGACATCGCCATCGGAGTGCGCGACCACGCCTCGCGAATTCGCGAATCGCACGCCGCCGAGTGGCACCGAATCGCCTGGCCCGAAAGCGTGCACATCGAAGCCCTGCCCGATACGCAGCGCCGGTCCAGCGCTGGTGTTACGTTGCTGCAAGATTGCCTCCGCCAGAAGAAGATCCTCTTTGGTCGTCACTTTGAGGTTGTACGTCGATCCCGCCACGATTCGCGGTCGACCGCCTTGCCATTCGATCGCCTGCGACTCATCAGTGGGGAGCCTGGCCTGGTCGATGGCCTGCTCGAGCGCCGCCTCGAGAGCAGCGAAACGAAACATCTGCGGTGTCTGCGCGCGCCACAGCTCATTGCGATCCGCCGTGCCGCTGCAGTCGCCCTCCTGGGCGAGCTTGAGTGTGTCGACGACCGGGCAGGCGAGCAAGCCACCCACCGGATGGTCGGCGCACTCGCGTAGCAGCCGGCCGAGATCCGCGGCATCGAGACATGGGCGCGCCGCGTCGTGGACCAGCACCCAATCATCGGGAGCGACCCTCTCCCGCAGGTACGCCAGACCGTTTTGCACGGAGTGACAGCGCTCCTCGCCCGCGCTCGCGCACCAGATCGCACCCGCCTTGTTCGCCATGCGATGGCGCGCCTGCTCCGCCACGTCGCGCGAGCGCGCATCGTCGGCTGCCGAGACCAGGACGATGCCACGGCACGACGAATCGGCAAGGAACGGCTCCAGGGCATGCTCCAGCAGCGTCTTGCCAGCGATCCTGACGTGCTGCTTGGGCAGATCATCGCGAAGGCGCCGCCCGCGACCGCCTGCGGCGAGAATCAGCCAGTAACGCATCGTTGCCTCTGGAGCGCGCGGCCGGCCGGCGAGCGACTAGCGGGAGGTTGTCCCGTTCTGGGCAGTCGCATAGGCGGGCGGGGCGCGCCCCGGAACGACCTGGAAGAAGGACTCGCGAGCGGCAATCATGCCGAGCTCGCTGCGTGCGCGCTCCTCGAGCGCCGCGGTCCCCTTCTTGAGGTCGGCGACTTCCGCGGCCAGCAGCTGATTGCGCTGGCGCATCGTCGCGTTCTGCAGAGCCTGGTCGGCAACCGCGGCTTCAAGGCGATAGATCTCGCGCACGCCGTTGTCCGAGACCCACAAACCCAGCTGCAACAGCAGGGTGATGGCCAACAGCGCAACGGCGAACCACTTCATGGGCGGCGAGCGTACCAGAGTCAGGGTTTTATCGGAAATGCACTCATCCCGCAGTATCGAACCTGACCGAGTTCCGCCTCGATGCGCAGCAACTGGTTGTACTTCGCCACGCGGTCGGATCGGGAAATCGATCCGGTCTTGATCTGGGTCGCCGTCGTCGCCACGGCGATATCGGCGATGGTCGAGTCCTCGGTCTCGCCCGAGCGGTGAGACACGACCGCAGCATAGCCTGACTTGTCGGCCAGTTCGATTGCCGCAAGTGTCTCTGTCAACGTGCCAATCTGGTTCGGCTTGATGAGAATGGCATTGGCGATGGCGCGCTCGATGCCTTCGCGCAGGATCCGGGTATTGGTTACAAAGAGATCATCGCCTACGAGCTGCACCCTTGCGCCCAGCCTTTCAGTGAGTGACTTCCATCCGTCCCAGTCGCCTTCCGCCATGCCATCTTCGATCGTCAGTATCGGATAATGGCTGACGAGGTCGGCAAGGTAATCGACAAACCCGCCGCTATCGAACTCGCGACCCTCGCCCTCGAGCTGGTATCTGCCATTTCGATAAAATTCCGTGCTGGCGACATCGAGGCCCAGGTAGATGTCCTTGCCGGCAACATAGCCCGCCTGCTCGATCGCGGCGAGGATGACGCCGAGCGCCTCGGCATTGGATGCCAGATTGGGCGCGAAACCGCCCTCATCGCCGACCGCCGTGGAAAACCCCTGTTTGTTGAGGATCTTCTTCAGCGTGTGAAAAATCTCCGCGCCATAGCGCAGGGCTTCCTGAAAGCTCGGAGCGCCCACCGGCAGGATCATGAATTCCTGGATGTCCAGGCGATTGTTGGCATGAGCTCCGCCGTTGATGATGTTCATCATGGGCACCGGCATCGATGGTGCCACCGATCCGGCAAGCGAGCGATACAGTCCGACGCCCTCGGCGGCTGCGGCCGCATGGGCATTGGCAAGTGATACTGCCAGTATCGCGTTCGCGCCGAGCCGCTCCTTGTTCTCGGTGCCGTCGAGCTCGATCATCAGGCGATCGATCGCGGCCTGGTCACGGCAATCCCGGCCAAGTAGTGCCTTGCGAATCTCGCCGTTGACGTTTGCGACGGCTTTGCGCACACCTTTGCCCAGGTAGCGCTTGACGTCGCCATCGCGCAACTCGATCGCTTCGCGTGATCCGGTGGACGCACCGGATGGCACCGCTGCGCGCCCGCGCTGACCGCTCGCGAGTGTGACATCGGCCTCAACGGTCGGATTGCCGCGCGAATCGATGATCTCGCGAGCAAGAATTGCGGCAATCTTCGTCATTCCTCGAGTTCCTCCAGTGGTTTGCGCTTGATGCAATGGTCGATTTCCTGCAGCGACTCCAACAGCGATGCCACGCGGTCAAGTGGCCAGGCATTGGGTCCGTCCGAGAGCGCTCGCTGCGGATCAGGGTGTGTCTCCATGAATATGCCGGCGACGCCAACTGCGGCGGCTGCGCGCGCCAGGACTGGCACGAACTCGCGCTGGCCACCCGATCTGTCGCCCTGGCCGCCCGGCAGCTGCACGCTATGGGTTGCATCGAACACGACCGGACAGCCTGTCGCCCGCATCACCGCGAGCGATCGCATATCAGAAACCAGGTTGTGATAGCCAAAACTCGCGCCGCGCTCGCAGACCATGATCTGCTGATTACCCGTCGAACGCGCCTTGGCAACGACATTGCCCATCTCCCAGGGCGAGAGGAATTGCCCTTTCTTGATATTCACCGGCTTGCCGACAGCCGCAACGGCGCGAATGAAGTTCGTCTGACGGCACAGGAACGCAGGCGTCTGCAGCACATCCACCGCATCGGCGACCTCGCCCAACGGCGAGTCCTCGTGCACGTCGGTCAGAACCGGAACAGCCAGCCGCTGACGCAGGTCGGCGAGGATCTTCAGACCCGCCTCGATCCCGGGGCCGCGATAACTCTCCAGCGAGGATCGATTGGCCTTGTCGTAGGACGCCTTGAAGATGAAGTTGATACCGAGCCTGCCAGTAATTTCCTTCAGCCGTCCGGCAATCTCCTCCGTGAGCGCGGCAGTCTCAACCACGCAGGGGCCGGCGATGACAAATAACGGCCGCTCGAGGCCGACCTCGAACCCCGCGAGCTTCATGCGCCAGCCGCTGCAGGCATCTGGCTGAGGCGCTGCGCACGCGCTGCGCGAATGAAGCCCGTGAACAGCGGATGACCATCGCGCGGCGTCGAGGTGAATTCGGGGTGAAACTGGGTCGCCACGAACCATGGATGCTGTGGCAGCTCGAGTATTTCCACCAGATCATCGGGCGACAGGCCTGCGAACAGCACGCCGCGTTCGCGGAACGCGTCGCGGTAGCGGTTGTTGAATTCATAGCGGTGCCGGTGCCGCTCGTGGATTTCCTCCCGGCCGTAGAGATCGCGCACCCGCGATCCACCGACCAGTCGCACGGGCTGGGCGCCGAGTCGCATGGTGCCACCCTTGTCCGCATCATCTGCGCGCATTTGCTGACCGTGCTTGCGATCCTGCCATTCGGTGATCAGCGCAATGACCGGATCGGGCGTATCGCGCTTGAATTCCGTACTGTGCGCGGCGTCGAGGCCGAGCACATACCTTGCAAATTCGATCGCTGCGATCTGCATTCCAAGGCAAATACCAAGGTAAGGGACGCGATTCTCCCGCGCGTAACGCACTGCCGCGATCTTTCCCTCGATGCCACGTTCACCGAAACCGCCCGGCACCAGGATGGCGTCCATCCCGTCCAGCGCCCCGGTACCCGCCTGTTCGATCTGCGCGGATTCGATGTAGTGGATATTCACGCGCGTACGCGTCTTGATCCCGCCGTGCACCAGCGCTTCGTTGAGCGAGATGTACGAGTCGCGAATCTGCACGTACTTGCCGACCATTGCGATATCGACCGTGCACTCCGGATTTGCCTTTGCGGCAACCACCTGGCGCCATTCGGCAAGATCGGTAGGAGGCGCATTCAGCGCGAGCTTCTCGACCACGATCTGATCGAGCAATTGTTCGTGCAACAGGATCGGAATCTTGTAGATATCGTCGGCATCGACCGCGGATATCACGGCCCGCTCTTCGACATTGGTAAAAAGGGCGATTTTGCGCCGCTGCTCGTCCGGCAGTGGATCCCGGCAACGGCACAGCAACACGTCGGGCTGGATGCCAATGCCGCGCAATTCCTTGACCGAGTGCTGGGTCGGTTTGGTCTTGATCTCGCCCGATCCACCGACGATCGGCACGAGGGTCAAATGCAGGTAGAGGCAGCGATTGCGCCCGAGCTCGACACCGAGCTGCCGAATGGCTTCAAGGAACGGGAGCGACTCGATATCGCCAACCGTGCCGCCGATCTCGACCATGCACACATCGGCCTCGTTGGCACCGTGGAAGATGCTTCGCTTGATTTCGTCGGTGATGTGCGGGATGACCTGCACGGTCGCACCGAGGTAATCCCCTCGCCGCTCCCGGGCGATCACACGTTCGTAGATGCGGCCGGTGGTGAAATTGCTGTCCCGGCCCGTCGTGGTGCGCACGAAGCGCTCGTAATGGCCCAGGTCGAGATCGGTCTCGGTGCCATCTTCGGTGACGAATACCTCGCCGTGCTGAAACGGACTCATCGTGCCGGGATCGACGTTGATATAGGGATCGAGCTTCACCATGGCGACCTTGAGGCCGCGCGCCTCGAGGATCGCGCCCAGAGACGCGGCAGCAATGCCCTTGCCCAACGAGGAAACGACGCCGCCGGTGACGAATATGAATCGAGTCATGTGGGAATCCCGTCTCTGGAGCCGATGGACTTCGGGCGTTACGCTGCACGAAGCCTTGATGACGGGAATTCAGACTACCAAATCAGGGCGCGGCGCTCAAATAATTGTCGGCCGTCCGAGCCATTTGACATTGGCGCGTTTCTGGTGGCGCCGCGTCGCATGAAACGCAGCATCGACCCACAAATCGCCCACCGCAACCAGAATATCGCCGCAATAGAGCAGTGGAATGGCGCCGCGCATCCACGGCAGAACGCCGCTTTCGCGCAAGAGGTCCTTCAAATCCCTGTGGGCCGAGCCCGGCTCTGGCCGCATGCGCTCGCCGCCCTGCCGATAGCGCACCGTGATCGGCCGATCCAGCCGCCCGAGCGCCAGCTTGCCGTGCGCCGAGCGATCGAGTCGCAACCGCCCGAGCCCAGGTCCTAGCTCGCACTGGCTCGATCGGGCCCAGTCCCAGGTCCGCGTCGCGGGCGACAGCGCACCCGGCTGCAGTGCAAATAGGCGATTGCCGAATCGACGCACCTCACCGCCCGGCCAACGGAGCCAGGGCTGCGCGTCGATGCGGGCGCGCGGCAACTCGCTCACGATGCGGTGCAGGCTGTTGCGGTCAGGCGGCGACAGCGAATGCAATTGCAGCCAGTAGCGCACCAGGTTGCGTTGCCGAACCAGCGGCAGCCGGCCGAGGGCGTCGAGCGCAAGTTGTTCGCCATCACCACACCAGGCCAAATCCGCCGCCGCCAATTGTGCGTTGAGTTGTGCAGCCTCCCTGAGCAGGGCCGCGCCATGCGCGGCGCGTTGCTCGAGATCCGGCCAGCGCTCGCAGAACGCCGGCAGCAGCTTGTGGCGCAGGTAATTGCGCTCGAGGCGCAGATCAAGGTTGCTGGGGTCGTCCACCCAGGTGAGCGCGTGGCGCTCCGCATAACCAAGGAGCTGGCGCCTCGACCAGGGCAGCAGCGGTCGAACCAATGACATGCCATCGCGCTCGCTGAGCGCAGCAATACCGCCGAGTCCGGCAACGCCCGCTCCGCGCACCAGCATCAACAGCATCGTTTCGACATTGTCCGTGCCGTGATGCGCCGTAAGCAGCACCTCATCCTTGCGCACGCAGCGCTTGAGCGCCTGGTACCGGGCGCGGCGGGCCTCGGCCTCGACGGAAACCCCGGCGGCAAGCGTCACCGCCACCCTGCGCACCACCAGTCCTACACCCAGGTCGCGGCACAACCGCCTGCAATGGTGCACCCAGTCATCAGCCTCGTGATGCAAACCGTGATGGACATGCACGGCCCGAAGTCGCTTGCGCCAGGCGGGCAGACTGGCAAGCGCATGCAGCAGCACGGTCGAATCAAGGCCGCCACTCAGGGCGATGCAGCACGGCAACGCGGACCCTAGCAGTGTCTGCAATTGCGCAGCCAATGCAGCCGCTGTGAACTCGGGCGCAGCGCCCTTAGGCAACGGTTTCCTCGAAGACACCGAAGCCGGCAATCTTGGCGCTGCGTGCATCGCGCAACTGCTGCGCATCGATCGCCAGCAATTCGGCCAGATGGCGGCCGAGTGCAGCTCCCAGGCCCCGCGCAATGGCATCGACATCGCGGTGTGCACCGCCGAGCGGCTCCGGCACGATCTCATCGACCAGCTTCAGCTGCGCCAGCCGCTCGGCAGTCAATCCCATCGCTTCCGCGGCGGTCTCCTTCTTGTCGGCGCTCTTCCACAGGATCGACGCGCAGCCTTCCGGCGAAATGACTGAATAGGTGCTGTATTGCAGCATCAGCAGCCGGTCACAGACGCCGATCGCCAAGGCACCGCCTGATCCGCCCTCGCCGATCACGACGCTCACGATGGGCACACGCAACAGCGCCATTTCGAACAGGTTGCGCGCAATGGCCTCGCTCTGACCGCGCTCCTCCGAGCCAACACCAGGATAGGCGCCCGGCGTATCGATCATGGTGACGATCGGCAGTCCGAAGCGCTCGGCCGTGCGCATCAGCCGCAGCGCCTTGCGATAGCCTTCGGGCTTGGGCATGCCGTAGTTGCGCCGCACCCGCTCCTTGGTGTCGCGCCCCTTCTGGTGGCCAATCACCACGACAGCCGTGCCATCGATGCGCGCGAGCCCGCCCACGATCGCAAGATCATCGCCATACATGCGATCGCCATGCAGTTCGTGGAAATCGGTGAACGCCCGCGCAATGTAATCGAGCGCATACGGCCGCTGCGGGTGCCGCGCGAGCTGGGTGATCTGCCACGGGGTGAGCGATGCAAATATCTGCCGCGTCAGCTGCTCGCTCTTGTTGCGCAGGCGGGCAATTTCCTCGTCGACGACCACCTCGCCATCGGCAGCAACGTGTCGCAACTCCTCGATCTTGGCTTCGAGTTCGGCGATCGGTTGTTCAAAATCGAGAAAGCTGACTGCCATGGGGTTCCGGCTACTGGTGCGCTTGCGCGAGGTTACGGACCGCCTGCCACGCTGGCAAGTCCGGGGCGGACCCACGCGGCCCGGGCGCGGCCATGCGCTGCCTTCCGGGATCGTGATTGAAACGATTTGCGCGCTAGGCTATCGCGCTGCTGTCGGCGCCCGCCGGCGCACTGTAGTAGACGCGGACGGCATCCGAGCCGCACAAAGTCTCTATTTCGAAGAACAGCTCGGGCACGGGGCGAACGCCCCACTCGCGACCGAGCACGGCGTCCACGCCACCGCTCGCTCCGAGATAGCTGATGGTGACCTGGCAATCCCCGGGGCGATAACGAGCCAGAAGCTCGTGCAGTGCCTGCACACCCGATGCGCCGAGGTCGCCTCGCCATTGCAGGTGCAGACGCCTGGCATTTTGCTCACGGATGCGCGCGAGCGGCGTGATCGCGCGCGCCGCGAGCCGCCAGCCGTCGATGAATTCATCGAATCGCAGCCCGCCGTCGATCAGCACCAGCGCATCCTTGACGAGTATGTCCCGGCAGTCGCGCAGCGTATCTTCAAAAAAGGTCACTTCGAGTTGCCCGGTATTGTCATCCAGCACCGCGGTTACCCGATTGCCGCGGCGGCGAAGCTCGGACAACAGCCCGGCCAGTTTGACCTGCCGGCTCGCAAATCCGAAAGCCGTGCCTTGCGCCGGGCGATCGGCTGCGACATCACCGATCCGCCCCGTCACCACCCAGGTGAGCTCCTTGTCGTATTGCAGGATCGGATGGCCGGTCAGGAACAGACCCAGCGTTTCGCGCTCAGCCGCGAGTCGCTTGGCAGCCGGCCATTCGGCAGTCATTGCGGCCGATGAGTTTGCGGCCTGCCCCATCGGCGATGCTCTCGGCAAACCGAAAAGATCGACCTGTCCGGCGCGCCGCGCGCTGTTGACCTGCTCGCCAAGCTGCAATGCGCTGCCCAGGGCATCGGACAACGCAGCGCGATTGGGATTGATCGAATCGAGACTCCCGCTTTTGATCAGCGCTTCGAGCACACGGCGATTGACCCGGTTCATGTCGAGCCTGCGGCACAGCTCCTCGAGCGTGCGAAAAGGGCCGTTGCGCGCGCGCTCCTCGAGCAACGCCTCCACCGCGCCGCGGCCAACGCCTTTGATGGCGCCAAGGCCGTAGCGGATCTGACCGGGCGAACTCACGAGAAATTCGAAGACGGACTCATTGACATCGGGGCCAAGGACGCGCAATCCGAGCAGATCGCAGTCCGCCTTGAACGTGACAATCTTGTCGGTGTGATCCATGTCGGTCGACAGTACGGCCGCCATGTACTCGGCCGGGTAATGCGCCTTGAGGTAGGCTGTCTGGTAGGAGAGCATTGCGTAGGCCGCCGAGTGGGATTTGTTGAATCCATAGCCGGCAAATTTTTCCATCAGGTCGAAAATATGAGCAGCCTTTGCCGCTGGCACGCCCCGCTGCACGGCGCCATCGATGAATACGCTGCGCTGTTTGGCCATCTCCTCTGGCTTTTTCTTGCCCATTGCGCGCCGCAGGAGATCCGCGCCACCCAGCGTGTAGCCGGCCAGCGTCTGCGCGATCTGCATGACCTGCTCCTGATAGAGAATCACGCCGTAGGTCGGGCTCAGGATGCCCTTCAGACTCGGGTGCAGGTAATCGATCGGCCCATCGTTGCGCCCATGTTTGCGGTTGATGAAGTCATCGACCATGCCGGACTGCAACGGACCCGGCCGAAACAAGGCCACCAACGCCACGACGTCCTCGAAACAATCCGGCTGCAGACGTCGAATCAGGTCCTTCATGCCGCGCGATTCGAGCTGGAACACGGCTGTAGTACGGCAGGAGCGCAACAAGGCGAATGTGGCGGCGTCGTCCATTGCGATGCGCCGGATATCAAGCGGCGACTCCCCGCCGCGCATACGCGTCTGGTTGATGTAACCAAGCGCGCGCTCTATCACGGTCAGCGTGCGAAGGCCGAGAAAATCGAATTTTACGAGGCCGACCGCCTCGACATCGTCCTTGTCGAATTGCGTGACGACGCTTGTCGAGCCATCTTCACGGTAGAGCGGAGCAAAATCAGTCAACAGCGATGGCGCGATGACAACGCCCCCGGCATGCGTGCCCGCGTTTCGGGTCAAACCTTCGAGTGAGCGGGCGAGGTCGATCAGGCCGCGCACCTCATCGTCGCCAGCGTACAGCCGTTTCAGTTCCGGCTCTTTTTCGAGCGCATCGTCGAGGGTAATGCCGAGTTCGAACGGCACCAGCTTTGCGATCCGATCGACGTGACCGTAGCTCATTCCCAGGACTCGACCGCAGTCGCGCACCACCGCCTTGGCGGCCATGGTTCCGTAGGTGATGATCTGCGAGACCCGATCACGTCCGTACTTGCCAGCAACGTAGTCGATGACGGAATCCCGCCCTTCCATGCAAAAATCGATGTCGAAGTCGGGCATCGATATGCGCTCGGGATTGAGGAAGCGCTCGAACAGCAGGTCGTAACGAATCGGGTCGATGTCGGTGATGCCAAGGCAGTAGGCCGCCAGCGATCCGGCGCCCGAGCCGCGGCCCGGCCCAACGGGCACGGCATTGGTCCGCGCCCAGGCGATGAAGTCCGCTACGATCAGGAAATACCCGGCGAATCCCATGGCGTTGATGACCTGCAACTCGCTCGCGAGACGCGAGACGTATCGCTCGTCGGCGCCAAGGCCATGCACGGCCAGCCCGTCCCTGGCGCGCTGCGCGAGATAGTCTGCGGCGGGCATCTCCTCCGGCACCGGGTAGTCCGGCAGCTGCATATCGCCAAGCGACATGGCCACGCTGCAGCGCTCGGCGATGCACAGGCTGTTGGTGATTGCCGAGGGAATATCGGCGAACAACTCGCACATCTCCTCAGCCGAGCGCAGGTACTGGTTCGCCGTATAGCGCCGCGGTCGACCCGTGTCTGCCAGCAAGGTGCCGTCGTGTATGCACACCCGCGCCTCGTGCGATTCGAAGTCGGCGCCGCTCAGGAAGCGCACGTCGTTCGTTGCCACCACGGGCACTTCGAGCTTGGTTGCAAGAGGCAATACAGCGTTGATGTACGCTTCGTCGCTGTCACGACCAAGGCGTTGCAGCTCGATGTAGAAGCGATCCCCAAACAGACTGCGCCACCTTGCGAGGCGGCGCTCGGCAAGGTCGGGCCGACCTCGCAGCAACGCGATGCCGATGTCGCCCGCGCCGGCCCCGGACAGCGCAATCAACCCTTTGCAGGTCGACTCGTCCAGCCACTTCGCATCGAGCAATGGCAAAGCCCGGTCACTACGTTCGAGATAGGCCCTGGATAGCAGCCGCGTCAGGTTGCGATAGCCGGCAAGATTCTGACAGAGCAACGTGATGCGCGGATGCTGCGCGCGATCGCCATCAGGCATGAGATCGACATCGACGCCGATGATCGGTTTGATGCCAGCTTTCAGCGCGCAGCGGTAGAACTTGACGAGACCGAACAGGTTGCTGGCGTCGGTAAGAGCAACGGCAGGCATGCCGAGTTCCGCGGCACGCCGCATCAGCGGCTCGATACGCACGACGCTGTCGACGAGCGAAAACTCGGTATGCAGCCGCAGATGCACGAACGGCGCGGTCATGGGCCCTGCAACGCCTCGCGCACGGGCGCAAACGAGCGGCGATGGACTTCACACACGCCGTGCGAGGCAAGTGCTGCTCGATGCTGGGCCGTCGGATAGCCCTTGTTGCGCGCAAAATCGAACTGCGGATAGACGTGATGCAGTTGTTGCATCAGCGAATCACGCTCGGTTTTGGCGAGAATCGAGGCCGCGCTGATCGCAGCTACGCTCTGATCGCCCCGGATCACGGCCGCAGCCGTGCAGCGATACGGGAGAGCGGCAAGTGACGGCAAACGATTGCCATCAATGAGGACATGGGCAGGTCGCGGCTGCAATCCCGCGAGTGCCCTCTGCATGGCGAGGAAGGTGGCCTGCAGGATATTGACCTCGTCGATTTCCGCAGGGCTCGCGCTGCCGAGCGCAAAGCAGAGGGCACGATCGCGAATTTCCCGAGCGAGCTGTGTGCGCGCGGGCGCCGAGAGCGTCTTGGAATCGGCAAGCCCCGCGATCGGGCGCGCCGGATCGAGGATGACGGCTGCGGCCACGACGGGACCGGCAAGCGGGCCCCTGCCCGCCTCGTCGACGCCGGCAATCAGTTCCGACCCGGGCACCAGGTTCATCGTCAGTTGCAATCGCCCCCCCCGCAAGCCGTCACAAACCCGGTTCCATAAGCCGGGCAATGGCTGCGACGGCGCGCCGCGCCCCATCGCAACGCAAAGTTTCGTGGATGCGGTCGAAGTGCGCAATCAGTGCCGCGCTACGTTCCGGATGATCCAGCCAGCCGAGCGCCGCTTGCCCCAATACGTCTGCAGTTGCAGCTTCCTGGAAGAATTCCGGCACAAGTCGCTCACCCGCCAACAGATTTGGCTGCGCAAAGTAAGGCGACTTGACCAGATTGAACCGGCGTATCAGCCACGCCGTTGCGGGCGCGAGCCGATAGGCAACGACCATGGGGCGCTTGCTGAGCAGCGTTTCGAGCGTAGCCGTTCCCGAGGCGACGATCACGACGTCAGCGGCTGCCAGGACAGCGCGGGCCTTTCCGACATGACAGGCAACGTCCGCCCCCTGCGCGCTGGCATACTGCTTGAATTGTTCGGCAAGGTGATCGTTGAGCAGTGCTGCGATGAAGCGCAACTGCGCCCGGTGCCGGGCGAGCCACGCGGCCGTGGAAGCGAACAACGGACCAAGTCGCGCCACCTCGCCCTGCCGCGAACCCGGTAGCAGGGCGATCACCGGCGCAGCCGGATCGACACCGAGCGCGGCCCGGGCGCTCTCGCGATCGCTACGCGCGCCAAACTGGTCGGCGAGCGGATGACCGACGAATTCCGCCTGCACACCATGCTGTGTGTAGAAGTCGGGCTCGAATGGCAGCAGGCAGAGCACCAGGTCGCAGGCGGCGGCCATGTGCCGCACGCGCCCCTGGCGCCAAGCCCAGACCTGCGGACTAACATACTGCACGGTGCGCAAGCCGCGTTGCTTGAGGCGCTTTTCGAGCCCGAGATTGAATTCGGGTGCGTCGATCCCGATGAACAGGTCCGGCCGCAAGGCGCTGCATCGGCTGACCAGCTCACGTCGCAGGCGCAGCAGCCGCGGCAGGTGGCCAACCACCTCGGCCACGCCCATCACGGCGAGCTCATCACTCGCAGCCCAGGCCTGGCAGCCTGCGGCCCGCATTTTGGGCCCGCAGACGCCGCTGAACTGCGCCCCTGGCCAGCGCTCGCGCAGTGCGTCGATCAACGCGGCCCCAAGCTGGTCGCCCGAGGCCTCACCAGCTACCAGTACGATGTGCACGATCAGCCCGTCAACGTACGAGCGATCGGGTCGATGCTGCGATGAAACCGGCGAAGATGCCGAGCTCGGGCTGCGTGTCAGCGAGTTCCGTTATTTGCCGGCGAGCCTGCTCCAGCGGCAGATCGGAGCGGTAAAGAAGCCGGTATGCCTGCTTGATGTTGCGTATCTGAACCGCGGAGAAGCCGCGCCGCTTCAATCCCTCGGAATTGACCGAATGCGGCTCTGCTGGCTGGCCGACCGCCATGACATACGGCGGCACATCGCGGGTCACAGCAGCATTGTTGGCGATGAAGGCATGAGCTCCGATCTTGCAGAACTGATGCACCGCCGACAAACCACCCATGATCACATGCTCACCGAGCTCGACATGGCCGCCAAGGGTCGCAAGGTTGGCCATGATGACCTGGTTGCCGACCACGCAGTCGTGCGCCACGTGGGTGTTTGCCATGAACAGGCAGTCATCGCCAATCCGCGTGACTCCGTGCCCGCCGACGGTCCCGCGATTGACCGTGCAGCATTCACGGAAGACGTTGCGATCGCCGATTTCGAGCCGCGTTGGCTCGCCGCGATATTTGCGATCCTGCGGTGCATCGCCGATCGAGGCAAACTGGAAAACCTGATTGTCACGGCCCATGCGCGTAGGTCCGTGCACGACCGCATGCGGTCCGATACGGCAGCCGGCGTCGATGGATACGTCATCGCCGATGACCGCGAACGCGCCTACCGACACGTTGTCGGCCAATTGTGCGCGCGGTGAAATCCGCGCCTGCGGATCGATCATGGATCCTGCGACCCGGTTTCGGGCGCCACCATCATGGTGGCAGCGCAGACTTCCGCGTCAGCCACAGTCGCCTGTGTCGCAAATCGCCATATGCCGCGCAGATTGCGCTCGAGCGTTGCGTTGAGGATCAGTTGGTCGCCCGGTTCGACGGGTTTGCGGAAACGCGCCTTGTCGATGCCAACGAAGTAGAAGCGCGTGCTTTCATCGGGCACCACGCCTGCCGTCTGGAATGCAAGGATACCGGCCGCCTGTGCCAGCGCCTCGATGATCATCACGCCTGGCATGACAGGGCGATACGGAAAGTGGCCGGGAAAGAACGGCTCGTTGACCGTAACGTTCTTCAGTGCACGTATGCGCTCGCCCTTGACGAGTTCGAGTACCCGGTCGACCAGCAGGAACGGGTAGCGGTGCGGGAGCTGACGCATGATTGCGTTGATGTCGGTCGTGCCTTGCGAAAAATCCATTGTCCTGCCCTGTCCTCTCAAGTTCCTGCCGGATCCGTAGTGTCTGTGCCACCGCCAGCGCGCTCGAGACGCGTCACGCGGTCGGCGAGATGTTCGATGCGCTTCAAGCGGCCAACGGTTCGCCGCCAATCCCGAACCGGCTCGACGGGTATGCCCGAGGAGTACACGCCCGCCTGGCTGATCGAGTGCGACACCAGCGACAACCCGGTGACGATGACATCATCACAGATTTGCAGGTGCCCGGCGATGCCGACTGCTCCGCCGATCTGGCAGCGCTCGCCGATGCGCACGCTGCCCGAGACGCCAACGCATGCCGCCATCGCTGTGTGCGCGCCAATATGCACGTTGTGGCCAATCTGGATGAGATTATCCAGCTTGACGCCCGTTTCAATGACGGTATCACCAAGCGCACCACGGTCGATCGTGGTATTGGCCCCGATCTCAACGTCATCACCAATGACTACGCTGCCAATCTGCGGCACTTTGATCCACTGGCCGTTGTCCGCGGCATAGCCGAAACCATCCGCACCTATGACGGCACCCGAATGCACGATGCATCGCGCGCCTGCCGTGACGCCATCGTAGAGCACGGCGCGCGCATGGATCCGGCAGCCCTCGCCGAGCGTGACCCCGCTGCCGAGAACCACTCCCGGGTCGATCGCGCAATTGGCACCGATCCGACATGCCTCGCCAATCACGACTTGCGCCGCGATGGCGGCACTCGGGTCGACGGTTGCCGACGCAGCGATCTGCGCCGTGGGATGGATGCCGGGCTTCGGATCCGGTACGCGATGCAACAGCTGAGCCATGCGGGCGAATGCTGCATGCGGATTGATTGCTATGAGCGCATCAACCGGACAGTGCTCGAGCGCAGGCTGCGCAAGCACGACGGCACCGGCGCGTGTGCTTCGCAGCTGCGCGATGAGCTTGGGATTCGAGAGAAAACAAAGGCAGTCCGCCGTGGCCGCCTCGAGGGTAGCAACGCGGCTTACGACACGCTGTGGATCACCGCGCAGGTCACAGCCAAATTTGACGGCCAATTCCGCGAGCGTCACGGCCATTGGCAAGCTGCCTTGGCGCGCAACCACGGCGTCGCGGACACGACGCCGTGGCAGCAGACATCAGGGCTTCGCTGCACCATTTCGCGCTTTCAGCGCGGCGAGAATATTCGGCGTGATGTCGAGCACCTGCGTGTAATAAATCGCGGCGCTGTCGGTGAGTACGAGATCATAGCTCTGCGCCTTCGCAAAGGTTCGCACCTCTTCGATCAGGGCGCGCTGCAACTTGGACACTTCCTCATTGCGCCGCGCATTGACATCGTCCTGGATCTCCGCCTGCCGCCTCTGCAGTTCGCGATAACCATCGCGCAGATCCTTCTCGGCACGCGACCGCTGGTCCGCAGTCATGGTGGCGGAGTCCTTCTGGTACTTTTCTTCCTTGGTCTTCAAGGCCTGTTGCTGGTTCTGCAATTCGCGCAGTTTCGGCGCAAATTCGTTACGCACCGATTCGTCGGCTGCCTGTGCCTGCGGCGACTGTTGCAGCAATTGCCCATAGTTGACCACGGCGATTTTGAGATCGGCTTTGGCGGGCAGCACGGTCAAACCGAGCACGGCGGCAATCAACCAGGAATAAATTGGATACTTCACGCTGTCTATACCTCTAGAACGCTTGGCCGATGGAAAACTGGAACTGCTCTTTCTCGTCAGGATAAATGACATTATCGCCTTTATACGCGTTCAACGGTATACCGTAGCTGAACCGGAATATGCCAAGTGGCGCCAGCCACTGCACGGCGACCCCGGTCGAACGCTTCAACTGCGAGAATTCGAACCCGTAATCCACCGGCGTCTGGCCATCCCGACCCAGGAACAGGTAGCGATGGCCGGTGGAAAACACATTGCCCATGTCGTAGAAAAGGCTGATACGCGCCGATGCCGCCCATTTCTGGGGCATCGGGAAGATCAGTTCCGCTCGCCCCAGAACCTTCATGTTGCCGCCGTAGGGATTGCCTTGGTCCTGTTGTATGCCTACCCGGCTGTCCTTGGGTCCCAGGCGGCTTTCACGGTAGCCGCGCACCGAGTCCGGACCGCCTGCAAAAAACTGGCGAAACGGCGGCACGGCGGTGGTATCGCCGATGTCCATGCCATAGCCGAGCTCGGCATTGAGCAACAACGTCATCCGCCATGGCATGGGCAGATACTGGACGTATTCGTAGTTTGCCTGCCAATACTCGACGTCACTCCCGGGCAGGGTGTAGGACAGCGACAGCTGGTGGCGCTGCCCGCGGCTGGCGAACAGCGCCCGATTGCGCGAATCGAAGCTCCAGCCCGCTGTCAGCTCGAACGTCTGGAACTGTGTGCCGAAGAAATTGAAGCTGACCGGGGGAGAAAAACGGGTATCGACTTCGGTCCGGGCAAATGCATCGCCATTCGCCTGCACCCATTGCACCGCCTGGTCGGCACTACCACCCTGGGTGGTCAGCAACTGCGCACGCTGGTAGGACATTCCAAGGCGCAACGCCTGGAATTCGGTGATCGGATAACCATAGTCGACGCCGAGCGCGAGCGTCTCGGAGGACAGGTCGGAGGATGCCGACACGAATTGCGTGACGTCACGGTAGGTCAGCGAAAGCGTGCGCGCAACGCCATCGATGCTGGTATAGGGATCGGTGTGCGATAGCGCATAAACCTTGCTGTACCTGCCGGAATTGAGCTCGATGGCCACGCGCTCTCCGCTACCCATGAAGTTGCTGTCCGCGTAACTGCCGTTCAGGATGAACGACTGGGACTCGGAATAGCCGATACCGCCGCCGAGCTGCGCCGAGGGACCTTCCTTGATGGTGTATTCCACATCGACCATGTCGGCTGTACCGGCCACGGGCTTCGTCTCCGACTCGACGCTCTCGATGTAGGGCAGTCGTTGCAGGCGCTGTTTTGAGCGCTCGAGCAAGGCGTTCGACAACCAGCCGCCTTCGAGCTGGCGCATTTCGCGGCGCAGCACCTCGTCGTTGATCTTGGTGACCCCGGAGAACAGGATGTGCCGGACGTAGACGCGATTGCCGGGATCGACGAAGAAGGTGATCTCCACCGTCTTGCCATCTTCATCGGTGGTCGGCACCGGATCGACTTTGGCGAAAGCATAGCCCTCGAGACCCAGGCGGTTCTGGATCAGCTCCTGGGTCGTGGTGATTGCCTTGCGCGAGAAGATATCGCCTTCCTTGACCACCACGAAGCGCTGCAACTCCGGCTCCGGTACCACGAAGGTGCCGGCCAGCTTCGTCTGGCTGATGCGATAGACCTCGCCCTCGTTGACGTTGACGGTAATGAATATGTCGTCCTTCTCCGGTGCAATGGCGACCTGCGTCGAAGAAATCTCGAAGTTGGCATAGCCGCGATCCTGGTAGTAGGAGGTCAGTTTCTCCAGATCGCCCTGCAGCGTCTCGCGGGCGTAGCGGTCGTCCTGCTTGTACCAGGACAACCAACCCGGCGTACGCAGCTCGAATTGGTCCCGCAACGTGTCCTCGTCGTATGACTTGTTGCCTACGATGTTGATCTGCCTGATACGGGCACGCTTGCCCTCCTTGATGTCGATCTTGATCCGTACCTTGTTGTCGGGCAGGTCCTGCACATCGGTTTTGATATTGACCGCATACTTGCCGCGACTGAAATACTGATCCGTGAGAAAACCGCGCACATCCTCGAGTACGGATCGGTCGAATATCTTGCCAGTCGCCAGACCGACATTGCGCAGCGAACGGTTGAGGTCCTCGCTCTTGATGTCCTTGTTGCCCTTGACCTCGAAACTCTCGATCGACGGCCGCTCCCGCACCACGATCACGAGCGTTGCATCATCCCGGCGAAGCTCCACGTCGCTGAAGAATCCTGTGCCATACAGCGCCCGCAACGATTCGCGCAAGCGCTGCGCATCCATGCTGTCGCCGATGTTGACCGGCAGGTAGTTGAATACCGTACCTTCCGAGACGCGCTGAAGTCCGACGATCTTGATGTCGCCGACCGTGAACGGCTCGCCCACCCCCTGCGCGAGGGTTGCGCTCGCCATGGTGCCGAGCAGGACGGCTGCCAGCAAAACACGTACGAGGGACGTCGACGAATGATGGGTCATGAAATTTCGCATTCTTTTTGGAATAGGACGGTTCAGCCGAATTGTCGCGCGACGTCATTGAAAATGGCGACGCCCATCAACAGCAGCAACAACGCAATCCCCAGTTGTTGGCCAATCGACTGCACCTGCTCGGACAACGGGCTGCCTTTGATCCATTCGGCAAGCTGGAAAAGGATCTGGCCGCCATCGAGGATGGGTATGGGCAGCAGGTTCAGGAATCCCAGGCTGAGACTGATCAGAACGAGAAAATTGACGAAGGTCAGGAAACCCGCTTGCGCGGATTCGCCCGCATACTGCGCAATCGACAGTGGCCCACTGAGGTTCTTGAGCGACACCCGTCCAAGCACCATGCGTGTGAACAGGCGCGCCTGCATCACCGTGAGCCGCCAGGCTTCGCTGCACGCGCCCGACAATGCCGCGATCGGCCCCGAGCGGGACTTGAACAACATTTCTTCGGGATAGGCTATGGATCCCACGGGCTCGACCAGGATCCTGCCGATTCGCTTGCCATCCTGCTCATATGCGCCTACCTGCACGCGCAGTGACATATCGCTGCCGTTGCGCTCGAGTCGCAGCACAGCGCTCGTCCCGGGAATCGCATTGATGCGCCGGGCGAGGTCTTCGAAGCTCGCTACCCTCTCACCATTGACGGCGATGATCCTGTCGCCGTCCTTGAGACCGGCACGTGCGGCCGGACCGTCGGCGACGACCTTGCCGGCAACCGGCGGAATGTCCGGACGCCAGAATCCGAAACCGAGACCGCGCATCAGTTGGTCCGGCTCGGTCAGCGTGCGTCGCAACTGGAGATCGGCAACCTCGAGCAGCAAGTCGTGGTCGGTGCGATTTCGCTTGACGCGCATGCGTATCTCGCCATCACCCGACACGGCATCGAGCAGTCCGAACACGACATCGCGTTGGCCGCCAACTTCCTGATCGTTGATGGCGACGATGACATCGTCCTTTGTGAGACCGGCCTTGCCGGCAATGGAATCGGGCAGGACGGCGCCAACGACCGCGCGCACCTCGGTGGTTCCTGCGACCGCGAGGATCAGCCACAACGCCAATATGGCAAACGCTATGTTGAAGAATGGGCCGGCGAGCAGCACCAGAATCCGCTGCCAGGGTGGCTTGCGATTGAAAGAACGTGCCAGTTCGCCCGGTGCAACCGGCGCTTCGCGTTCATCCAGGAGCTTCACGTAGCCACCAAGTGGCAACGCCGCGATCACATATTCCGTCCGGTCCGCGCCCCAAATGCGCTTGATCAATGGGCGTCCGAACCCCACCGAAAAACGCAGGACCTTGAAACCGAGCTGCCTGGCAACCCAGTAATGGCCAAACTCGTGCACGGTGACCAGCAAGCTCACCGCCACCACGAACCAGAAAAAGAACCAGATTGCGTTCACGCGCTGCGCGCCTCCGTCCGCAACCTGTCGGTACCGATCGCAGCCCTGGCCAGTTGTCGCGCGCGCGCATCAATTTCACGCACGTGGTCGAGGCCTGAGACCGGGCCAATTTCTATTGTTGTCATGACTGATTCAATGACTCCAGGGATCCCCGGAAAGTTCACCCGGCCATCCAGAAATGCCTGCACCGCGATTTCGTTCGACGCATTGAGTGCTGCCGGTGCGGTTCCGCCCGCGCGCGCCGCGGCGAGTGCCAGCCCCAGCGCCGGAAACCGCGCGAAGTCGGGCGCTTCGAACTCGAGTTTACCGATCTTCACGAGATCAAGGAAATCGGCCCCGGCATTCATGCGCGCCGGCCAGGCCAGAGCGTGAGCAATGGGAATACGCATATCGGGTGCGGCGAGTTCGGCCAGCACGGACCCGTCCTGATACTCGACCAGCGAATGCACGATGCTTTGCGGATGCACCAGCACCTCGACCTCCTCGCTGCCGAGACCGAACAGCAGGCACGCTTCGATCAGTTCCAGGCCTTTGTTCATGAGGGTCGCTGAGTCGACCGAGATCTTGCGCCCCATGCTCCAATTCGGGTGAGCACAGGCCATCTGCGGCGTCACGCTGACCAACGCGGCGGCTTCGACCGATCGGAATGGTCCACCTGAGGCTGTCAGCAGAATGCGCCGCACACCCGCAGGACGCCGTCCTGGCGTCGCGCTTGGCGTGAGGCATTGAAAAATTGCGTTGTGCTCGCTGTCGATGGGAATCAGTGTTGCGCCACTTGCTCGAACTGCTTCGAGCAACAGGCTGCCTGACATGACCAGCGCTTCCTTGTTCGCAAGCAGCAATCGTTTGCCGCTGCGTGCCGCCGCAAGCGTCGACTCGAGTCCCGCTGCCCCGACGATGGCCGCCATGACATCGCTCACCGATGGATCTGCTGCGATCGCATCCAACGCTGCCGCGCCGGTGCAGACTTCGGTCGGCAGCTTCGCGGCGCGAACCCCTTGCTCGAGCTTGGCGGCAGCAGCCGGGTCGCCGAGTACGGCCACGGCAGGGCGCCAGGTCAGGCATTGCTGCAGGAGCCGCTGGTGGTTTCGATGCGCCGCGAGCGCATGGACTTCGAATCGGTCCCGATGACGGGACAGGACATCGAGCGTGTTCTCGCCGATGCTGCCCGTGGATCCGAGGATCGTCACGCGTCTCATGGCTGCAGGACTCCGAGCAAGCGCAGGCCCGCCACCAGTGCGGGCGCGCCGGCTGTAAGGCTGTCGATACGATCCAGGATACCGCCATGTCCGGGCAGCAGGCGACCGCTGTCTTTAACGCCGGCGGCGCGCTTGAACATGCTCTCGAGCAGGTCGCCGACAATACTGAAACACACCGCCGCGACACTCACGAGGAGGAGCTGTGACGTCGCCACGTCGAACCACCAGGCGCCGGCGATGGCAACCATGCAGGCAAGCAATACGCCGCCCATGACGCCTTCCCAGGTTTTGTTCGGCGATACCAGCGGGGCGAGCTTGACGCGGCCAAAATGCCGTCCGGCGAAAAACGCACCGCTATCGGCTGCAACCATGATCAGGAGGCAGAACAGTATCCACTGCGCGCCTTGTTCGCAGGAGAGGAGCCATCGCAGCGCTAGCCACGCCGGCACCAGGACGAGAAGCCCCGCCACGACCGCCAATGGCACGGGGGTCCAGCCTGGCCGCAGCGTCACCCATGCGAAGGCGCATATCCACCAGAGCAATGCGGTCACCAAGAAAACATCGACACCGATGCGGCTCGGTACGAGCAGCGGCAGGCCAAGGCACAGCGCAACCACGGCGATCGAATATGCGACTCGAATCGCGCGCCGCGAGCCCCAGACCAGCCCCGACCACTCCCAGCCGGCCACCGCCATGATGGCGAGCAGCAGCGCAAGTGCTGCAGTCGACGGCAGCGCAAACAGCACCGCGAGGACCACGGCGCCAAACACCAATGCGCTCAATACCCGTGCCTTAAGCACTGGTGGCTCCGCGAAGTTGCGCGCCGGTCATTCCGAATCGGCGCTGCCTGGCGGTGAAGTTTGCAAAGGCCTGGTCGATGTCGGCGACCGAGAAATCCGGCCACAGGGTATCGGTGAACCACAGCTCGCTGTAGGCGAGGTTCCAGAGGAGGAAGTTGCTGATGCGATGCTCGCCGCCGGTGCGAATGAAAAGATCGGGATCCGGAAGACCCGCGAGCGAGAGGCGCGTCGCGAGCGCCGACTCATCGATCTCCGTGCTGCGTATCCTGCCGGCGCTCACATCCTCCGCCAGGCGGCGCGCCGCCCGGGCGATGTCCCAGCGACCGCCATAGCTCAACGCAACCTGCAGCTCAAGACGCCGGTTCGCCGCCGTATGCTGCTCGGCCGCCCCGATTCGCGCGCGCAGATCGTCATCGAGCCGGTCACGCTCGCCGATGAAGCGAAGTTTGACGCCGTTCTCGTGCAGTTTGGGCAGCTCCATTTCCAGGGAGCTGATGAACAGTGACATCAGTGCCGTCACTTCATCCTGCGGGCGCTGCCAGTTCTCGCTGGAGAACGCAAAGAGCGTCAGTGCACCGACGCCGCGGCGTATGCACTCCTCGACGCACATTCTCACCGGCGCGATTCCCGCCTCATGGCCCAGGCTGCGGTCGCGATTGCGCTGCTCGGCCCAGCGCCCATTGCCGTCCATGATGATCGCCAGATGGCGTGGCACAGTCATACTGAGGCAGTCCTGCACCAATGCAGGATCAAACCTGCATTATTTCCTTTTCTTTGGCCGCGAGCAGGTTGTCGACCTCGGCCACGAATTTGTCGGTCAGCTTCTGGATTTCGCCTTCCGCCCGCTTCTCGTCGTCCTGAGAGATCATCTTCTCCTTGAGATACTCCTTGACGTCGGTCATCGCTTCGCGTCGGACACTGCGCACTGCGACGCGAGCATTCTCGGCGTCCTGCTTGACGACCTTGGTAATGTCGCGCCGACGTTCCTCGGTAAGCGGCGGCAATGGAATGCGGATGATCTGGCCTGCGGTCATGGGCGTCAGGCCCAGATCTGACTTCATGATCGCCTTCTCGACCGCCGGCACGATGTTCTTCTCATAGGGCGCGATCGTCAAAGTGCGGGCATCTTCGACGGAGATATTCGCAATTTGCTGCAGCGGCACATCGGAACCGTAGTAGTCGACCTTCAAATGTTCGACCAGACTCGGGTGTGCCCGGCCGGTGCGCATTTTCTTCAAGTCCGACTGAAAGCTCTGCACGCACTTGTGCATGCGCTGCGCCGTATCCTGCAAGGTTTCTTCGATCATCTCATGCCCCCGTCCAGGCCTCGCCCGTCAGTATTCATTCACGGGTGACGATGGTACCAACGGCTTCGCCACGCGCAATGCGTATCAGGTCGCCCGGCGTATTCAGGTTGTAGATTTGCAGCCGCAGATTGTTGTCCCGGCACATGACGATGGCCGTTGCGTCCATGACTTCGAGCCGATCGCTGAGCACGGTGTCGAAGGTCAGACGCGCATAGTGCGTAGCATTCGGGTTGTGTACCGGGTCGGCCGAATAGACGCCATTGACCTTGGTCGCCTTGATCAGTACATCGGCATCGATTTCGATCGCGCGCAGCGAGGCAGCTGTGTCGGTCGTAAAGAATGGATTGCCGGTACCGGCCGCGAATATCACGACGCGGCCCTTCTCCAGATGGCGCACCGCGCGACGGCGGATATAGTCCTCGCACACCTCGTTGATACGGATCGCCGACATGACCCTGGCATGCACGCCCAGCGACTCGAGTGCATCCTGCATCGCGAGCGCGTTCATCACCGTGGCGAGCATGCCCATCTGATCCGCCGTGACACGATCCATGCCGGCGCGCGCCAGGCCTGCGCCGCGAAAGATGTTGCCACCACCGATTACCAGCGCGACCTGGGTTGGTAGTTCCACGAGTTGCTTGATTTCGCCCGCGATGCGGCGGATCACCGCCGGATCGATGCCGTAGTCCCCCCGCCCCATCAACGCCTCGCCGGAGAGCTTGACGAGCATCCTGCGATATCGGGGGCCGACGGATTCGGTCATGTGCACGACCGCACGATCGGAAACCGTTGGCTGTTGCCCATGATTCAGCCGCCGCTGCTTTTTACCTGGGACATGACTTCGGCAACGAAATCGCTCTGTGCTTTCTCTATACCGGCGCCGACTTCAAATCGCTCGAAGCCAACGACTTTGGCAGCAGCGGCCTTCAGGAGCTTCTCGACAGTCTGGTCGGGGTCTTTGACGAATGGCTGGCCAAGCAGGACCTGCTCGGCCAGATTCTTGCGCAAACGGCCTTCCACCATTTTCGCGACGATTTCCGCCGGTTTTCCTTCGTTGCGGGCCTGCTCCAGCAGGATCTCTCGTTCTTTTGCGACTTCCGCCTCCGGCACATCGGAAACGGCCACATACCGCGGCCGGCTTGCCGCCACGTGCATGGCCAGATCGTGTGCGAGCTGCGCATCGCCGCCTTCGACGGCGACCAGCGCGCCGATGCGTGTGCCATGCAGGTAAGCGCCGAGATGAGTCGGCGCCTTGAGGCGAGCAGCCCTGCGTACGGTGATGTTCTCGCCGATTTTCGCAATCAACTCGCGTCGTCGCGCATCGATGGTCGTGCCATCCGCCAGCTTGGCATCCGAGAGTTGTTCGGCCGCTGAATGCGGATTGGCGAGCGCACTGGCCGCTACCGCATCGCTGAATTCCCGAAAATCATCGCCACGGGCCACGAAGTCGGTCTCGCAATTGATTTCTACGATCGCCGCCGCCTTCGACTGCTCATCGCGTGCCAGCGCGATCGTGCCTTCGGCCGCTACGCGCGCAGCTTTCTTGTCCGCCTTGGCCAGACCCTGCTTGCGCATCAGTTCGGCCGCAGCATCCGCATCGCCGCCACTCTCGATGAGCGCTTTCTTGCACTCCATCATCCCGGCGCCGGTACGCTCGCGAAGTTCCTTGACCTTATGTGCCGAAATTTCCACCGCTCAGTCTCCGTCGGTTTTCGCGCCAGCACGGCCGCGGCCGCGCGGTGCCGTGCTGCGCTTGCGCTGGTCGGCGGCATCGCCGGCATCGGCGTCATCGTCGAGTCCATCGTCAGCCAGGTCGATCGCGGCGCCCTCACCCGCGTCGGCATCCGGTGCAGGCGCCACCGCTGCGGCGGCCGCAGGATCTGCAGCGGCAGCGGCCGCTGTTGGTGCCGCTGCCTTGCGGCGCACCGGGGGTTTCTTGCTGCGAACGGCAGCCTCGCGTCGCGGCTTGCCGCGCGCTGCCTTGCGCTTCGGCCGGCCTTCCTCGTCGAGCTCCACGAACTCGTCTTCCGTGGCCGCAAGCCGCGGTACGGCGGCCTTGCCCTCGAGCACTGCCTCGGCGACCGAGTTGGCATAGAGCTGGATGGCGCGCATGGCATCGTCATTACCGGGCACGACGAAATCGACACCGTCCGGTGTGCAGTTGGTATCGACGATCGCCACGACCGGGATGCCGAGCTTGCGCGCCTCGGCGATCGCGATGCGCTCGTGCCCAACATCGACGACGAACAACGCATCGGGAAGCGATTCCATTTCCTTAATGCCGCCGAGGCTGCGCTCCAGCTTGACCATCTCGCGGCGCAACTGCGTTGCCTCTTTCTTGCCGCGTTTCTCGAGAGCGCCAGTCTCGCGCAACTGTTCGAGTTCTGTCAGTCGCTTGATCGACTGGCGTATGGTCTTAAAGTTGGTGAGCATGCCGCCGAGCCAGCGCTGGTTGACGAAAGGCATGCCCGCGCGGCCGGCTTCCTTGGCGATCGCGTCGCGCGCCGAACGCTTCGTGCCGACGAACAGCACTGTGCCGCCATCGGCGACGATGTCCTTCACGAAAGTCATCGCCGCCGTCATCAGCGGCTGCGTCTTCTCGAGATTGATGATGTGGATCTTGTTGCGTTCGCCGAAGATGAATTGCGACATCTTCGGGTTCCAGAAACGGGTCTGATGGCCGAAATGGACACCCGCTTCCAGCATCTGCCGCATGGACACGCTGGCCATGATATGAGAACTCCTTTGCAGGGTTGAGCCTCCGCGTACTTCCCCGGACCATTCGGCTCGCGCCGAACACCCAGTCGCGGGGGTAAAAAGCCAGTACGCGTGTGGATTAATTGCCAAAAAAGGCCGCGCTTTATACCATGAAGTTTCCGTCAGAACAACGCCTTACGCTGCCCCCGCGACAGAGCCGCGCCGCCCCATGACCATAACCATCAAATCGGCTCCAGAGCAGGAGAAAATGCGCATCGCGGGGCGCCTCGCGGCCGAGGTCCTGGACATGATCGGCGAGCACATCCAGCCGGGAGCCAGCACCGAGGATATCGACCAGATCTGCCACGACTACATCGTCAACACCCAGGGAACAATTCCGGCCAATCTCAATTACCGGGGCTTTCCCAAGACGATATGCACGTCGGTCAACCACGTCGTCTGCCACGGCATACCCAATGAAAAGCGGCTGAAAGACGGCGATATCGTCAACGTCGACGTCACCGTCATCAGCGATGGCTTTCACGGCGATACGAGCCGCATGTACTTCGTGGGCAAGTCGGGCATACAGGCTCGCCGGCTCGTCGAAGTGTGTTTCGACTCGATGTGGCGTGGCATCGAAACCGTTCGTCCCGGTGCGCACCTCGGCGACATTGGTCACGCGATCCAGCGCTTTGCAGAAGCCGCCGGTTACTCCGTCGTTCGCGAGTACTGCGGCCACGGCATCGGCAGGGTCTATCACGAGGATCCACAGGTGTTGCATTACGGCACGCCCGGAACCGGCGTCGAATTGCAGGCCGGCATGACGTTCACGATCGAACCGATGATCAACGCGGGCAAACGGCACGTCAAACTGCTGAACGACGGCTGGACCGTCGTCACCAAGGACCATTCGCTGTCAGCGCAATGGGAACACACGATACTCGTCACCGACCAGGGTTATGAGGTTCTGACACTTGGCGCCGCGGCGCGTGCGCGCGCATGAGCGTGCCGGCCACCGAGACGCAAGTTCGCTCATTCGCCCTGCCCCCGTGGCCGCTGCTCGCGCGACTTCGTGAGAAGCTGCCAACTGCCGAGGCAAGTCAATATCGCGAAGCCCTGCTGCAGGCGCAGGCGGAACTCGGCGAACGCTACTACGCCGATGAACCGATCGAGGATCTGGTGCATCTTCGCGCCGCGTTGGTCGATACGCTGGTCGGGATGGCTTGGCGGCACTTGCTCGGCGAGCAAGGCGCAGCTGCCTGCCTGGTTGCCGTTGGCGGCTATGGCCGCGGCGAACTTCAACCTGCATCCGACATCGACTTGCTCGTATTGATCGCCGACGAACCCGAGGCTGCGATGCGCGCGGCGCTTGAGCGATTCGTTACCTTCCTGTGGGACATCGGACTTGAGGTGGGCCATGCCGTGCGCACGGTCGATGAGTGTGTAGAGCAATGCCGCGCGGACGTCACCGTGATGACGACACTCATCGAGGCGCGGCTTCTCGAGGGACGCGCCGACCTTTACGAGCAGCTGAATCGCAAGTTGCGTCCCGACAATATCTGGCCGGTCGACGAATTCTTCGAGGCGAAGGTCAAGGAGCAAGCCGAACGGCACCTGCGCGCCAACGATACGGCCTACAACCTCGAACCCAACGTGAAGACCGGACCGGGTGGATTGCGCGACATTCAGACGATTGCCTGGGTTGCAAAGCGTCACTTCGCCGCCGAATCGCTCGATGATCTTGCCGCGCAGGGTTTCCTGACCGGTGCGGAGCTGCGCCGATTGAAACAGGCGCAGGCGTTCCTGTGGAAGGTGCGTTTCGGTCTGCACCTTCTCGCCGGTCGGCGCGAGGACCGCTTGCTGTTCGACAACCAGATCCGCCTTGCCAAAGTATTTGGTTACGAAGACGCGAGTTTCACGCTCGCTGTCGAACAATTGATGCAGCGCTACTACCGCACCGTCATGGAAGTCAGTCTGCTGAACGAATTGCTGCTGCAATTGTTTCGCGAAGCGATTCTGAGCAACGACAGCCCGCCGCAGCCAGTCAATTCCCGCTTCCAGCTGCGCAATCAGTACCTGGAGGTCGTGCACGACGACGTATTCGCGCGCCAGCCCTCGGCAATGCTCGAGTTGTTCCTCATCCTGCAGTCGAATCCCCAGATTCGCGGCGTGCGCGCCGCCACCATACGCGCTCTGACCAGGGACCTGTGGCTGATCGACGAGGAATTCCGGCAGAACCCCCGCCACCATCGACTGTTCCTCGAGATCATGAGCGCCGCCGTCGGCGTCACACACGAGCTGCGGCGCATGAATCGTTACGGCGTGCTGGGGCGCTACATCCCGGCGTTTGGCCGCATCGTGGGACGCATGCAATATGACCTGTTCCACGCCTATACCGTCGACGCCCATACGTTGTTCGTCGTTGGCAATCTGCGTCGACTCGCGCTGAGCCGCTACGACCAGGAACTGCCGCAGGTGTCGGCGATCATGCAGAAATTGCCGAAGCCCGAGATCGCCTACCTCGCGGCACTCTTTCATGACATTGCCAAGGGTCGGGGCGGCGATCATTCGGAACTCGGCGCCGTCGATGCCGAGTCATTCTGCCTCGAGCAAGGCATGTCGCGCTACGACGCGCGCATGGTTGCCTGGCTGGTGCGCAATCATCTGCAGTTGTCGGTGACGGCGCAGAAGCAGGACATCAGCGATCCGGAAGTAATCAATGCGTTTGCACGTCAGGTTGGCGACGAGTCGCATCTCGATTATCTCTATGTGCTCACCTGCGCCGATGTTCGCGGCACCAACCCCAAGCTGTGGAATTCCTGGAAGGAATCCCTGTTCCACGAGTTCTATCTGCGGGTTCGCCGCGCACTGCGGCGCGGCCTCGAGAGCCCGATCGACCAGGAAGACCTCATAGCCGAGACGCAGTTGGCCGCGCGCCAGCAACTGGCTGCGGCCGCATTGACGCCCGAACAGATAGACGGCGCCTGGCGTCGGCTGACCACGGCCTACTTCCTGCGCCACACGCCCGACGAGATCGCCTGGCACACGCGGCTGCTCCTCGCGGACGGCAACCGCGACAGCGCTGGATTCGTCGCCGTGCGCCCGGAGACCGAAATCGGCACGACCTCGATCGTGACGCTGGCACCACATAGTTACGACGGTTTCGCGCGCACGACAGCGGCACTCGATCAGCTGGGGCTGAACATCGTGGATGCGCGGATCACCCCGACACACGACGGTTTCAGCATCGATGCCTACCATGTGCTCGAGGCCGACGGCAGTGCAACGGGCGACCCGGACCGTCAGCGCGAAATCCAGGGCGCGCTCGACCGGCTGCTGCGCTCGCCGCATCACGCGCCACCCGTTGTCTCGAGGCGAGCACCGCGCCAGGCACGCATGTTCCACACGCCAACGCAGGTTGCGATCAGCCGCGATCCGCGCAACCGCCGCTCTGTCGTGGAATTGATCGCTGGCGATCGGCCAGGGCTGCTGTGCGACGTCGGCAGGGTACTGGTGGACCAGGGCATGGATCTCCTCGCCGCGAAGATCATGACCGTTGGCGAACGCGCCGAGGATGTTTTCTTCGTAACCGACCAGAATGCGCAGCCGCTCGATGAGGCAGCAGCCGAAAGACTGCGAACGGCACTCATCGAGTCGCTCGATCGGCGGCGCGCCGCATGAATCCGCGCCTGTCCCTGCTGCAACCCTATCCTTTCGAGCGGCTGCGCGCCTTGTTGGCGGGGGCGACACCGCCACAGGACCTGTCGCCGATCTCGCTCACCATCGGTGAGCCACGCCACGATCCGCCCAGCTTCGTGCTCGATGCGCTTCGCGCTTCACTCGATGGGCTCGCCCGATATCCGACGACTTCGGGAAGCATCGGGCTGCGGCGCAGTGCAGCCGCATGGCTCGAACGGCGATTCGGCCTGTCTACGGGAGCGGTCGATCCTGCAACCATGGTGCTGCCGGTGAATGGAACGCGGGAAGCCCTGTTCGCAATCGCTCAGACGATCGTCGGCCGCAAATCAAAGCCGATGGTTGTCATGCCGAATCCTTTCTATCAGATCTATGAAGGTGCGGCGTTGCTCTCTGGCGCCGAGCCTTACTACCTGGCGACGACAGCAGCAAATCGCTTTCATCCCGACTTCGATTCCGTTCCTGCGAGCATCTGGAACCGCTGCGAACTGCTCTATCTGTGCAATCCTGGCAATCCGTCGGGGGCCGTACTGTCGGCGGATCACCTGCGTGCGGCACTGACGCTTGCGGATCGTTACGACTTTGTCGTCGCGGCCGACGAGTGCTATTGCGAGCTGTACAACGACGACGCACTCGTTCCAACCAGTCTCCTGGCGGCCGCGGCAAACTGCGGTAACGATCGCCTCGAGCGCTGCATCGCGTTTCACAGCCTTTCCAAGCGTTCGAACCTGCCCGGGCTGCGCTCAGGATTCGTTGCCGGAGACGCGGCCATCATCGAGCGCTTCCTCCTCTACCGCACCTATCACGGCTCGGCGATGTCGGAGACGGTCCAGGCCGCCAGCATTGCCGCATGGCGCGACGACCTGCATGTCGCTGCCAATCGCAGGATCTATCGTGAGAAGTTCCGTCGCGTCGTTCCGATACTTGCCTCGGTAATGAGCGTCCACGAGCCGGCTGGTACGTTCTACCTTTGGCCGGATGTGGGTATGGACGACCAACGCTTCGTGCGTGAGCTGTTTGCGCGATGCAACGTCACTGTAGTGCCAGGCAGTCTGTTGGCGCGCGAAGTGGATGGCAGCAACCCGGGCCTCGGCCGCGTGCGCATCTCACTCGTCGCGCCCGTCGATGAATGCGTGCAGGCAGCCGAGAGAATTCGTAATTTTCTGTCAGGAATGAAAAGCGGTGACTGATATCGAGCCTCTGCGCCAGCAGATCGAGAACGCGTTCGAGCTACGCGAACGCCTGACGCCGGCCACGGCACCGGCCGCAGTACGCGATGCCGTCGATGGGGCGCTCGCGCTGCTCGATCGCGGTGAACTCCGCGTGGCGCACCCGGTTGGGAACGGCTGGCAGGTCAACCAGTGGCTGAAGAAAGCCGTTCTGCTGTCGTTTCGCATCAATGAGAATCGCGTGATCGAGGGCGGCCACAGCCGCTTCTTCGACAAGGTCGATCTCAAATTCGCGCACTGCAACGATGCGGACTTTCGGGCTGCGGGCTTGCGCGTGGTTCCTGATGCCATCGTACGTCGTGGCGCCTTCATCGCTCGCAACGTCGTGCTGATGCCGAGCTATGTCAACATTGGCGCCTGGGTCGGCGAAGGCAGCATGGTCGACACCTGGGCCACCGTCGGCTCCTGCGCCCAGATCGGCGCCAATGTGCACCTTTCGGGTGGTGTCGGCATCGGCGGCGTGCTGGAGCCACTGCAGGCCAATCCCACCATCATTGAAGACAACTGCTTCATCGGCGCGCGCTCGGAAATAGTTGAGGGGGTCATCGTCGAGAAAGGCTCAGTGATCTCGATGGGTGTTTTTATTGGTCAAAGCACGCGCATCTACGATCGTGTCACGGGCCAGACGCTCTACGGCCGGGTACCCGCCGGATCGGTCGTCGTGCCGGGCAACCTGCCCTCCGCCGACGGCAAGTACTCCCTTTACTGCGCCGTCATCGTCAAGCGCGTCGATGAGAAGACCCGCGCCAAGGTCTCGGTCAACGAACTGCTGCGCAACATCGACTGACGATTCGGCTGAGTACGCAAGGCGCGATGCGGGCGCCGTGGCGTGCGTGCACGCATTGTTCTCTGATTTTGATCAGCGCCTTTCAGGACCGTGGCGCACATGGATGTGCGCCCCGGAGCCCCCATGGAGGGGTCCACGGCGTTCCTGAAAGGCGCTGATCAAAATCAGAGAACAATGCTTTCAGGCCGGCGGCGCCTCCCAAGTCGCGCCTTGCGTACTCAGCCGAAACGCCCGGTGATGTAGTCCTCGGTGAGCCGGTGCCGCGGATTGGTGAAGATCCGGTCCGTCTTGCCCACTTCGATGAGGTCGCCCAGGTGAAAATAGGCAGTGCGCTGCGACACGCGCGCGGCCTGCTGCATGGAATGTGTGACGATTACGATCGCATAGCTCTTGCGCAGCTCCTCCATCAGGTCCTCGATGCGCGCAGTGGCGATGGGATCGAGTGCCGAGCATGGTTCGTCCATGAGGATTACTTCGGGATTGACCGCAATCGTACGCGCGATGCACAGGCGCTGCTGCTGACCACCCGAGAGGCTGGTACCCGGCTGGTCGAGTCGGTCCTTGACCTCCTCCCACAACCCGGCCCGCGCGAGACTTGTTTGCACCAGTTCGTCGAGGTCGCCGCGATCGGCAGCCAGTCCATGAATTCGCGGCCCGTAGGCGACGTTTTCGTAGATCGATTTGGGGAATGGATTTGGCTTCTGGAAAACCATGCCGACCCGGGCGCGCAACTGAACCACATCCTGCCGACGATCATGGATATCCTGCCCGTCGAGCAGAATCCGGCCACTCACCCGCGCCGACTCTATCGTGTCGTTCATGCGATTGAGGCATCGCAGGAATGTTGACTTGCCGCAACCAGACGGACCTATGCAGGCCAGCACCTGCTTGCGGCCGATGTCGATGTTGACGTTCTTGATAGCGTGTTTCTCACCGTAGTACACGTTGAGATCGCGACAGGAGAAGACTGGATCCTCAACGGCATAGGAGCCAACCGTCTTTACAGTCTGGTTGCCTGCCTCCGCAGGCGGTGCAGTGGGTTGAGTGACGTTCATGCTCACCATCTTTTCTCGAAGCGGTTTCGAAGGACAACCGCGGTCGCATTCATGACTACCAGAAACATCAACAGCACGATAATCGCGCCGGAGGTTCGCTCGACAAAACCGCGCTCGGGGAGATCGGACCAGAGGAATACCTGCACTGGAAGCACGGTGGCCGGATCCAGCACTCCGCGCGGCACTTCGACGATGAAGGCGACCATGCCAATCATCAACAAGGGCGCTGACTCACCCAATGCCCGCGCCATGCCGATGATCGTACCTGTCAGCATTCCGGGCATTGCAAGCGGCATGACATGATGCAGGACCATCTGAATCCTGGATGCTCCCATGCCGAGTGCCGCCTCGCGTATCGACGGCGGTACCGCCTTCAGCGATGCGCGCGATGCGATGATCACCGTGGGCAGCGTCAACAACGCGAGCACCAGGCCACCGACCAGCGGCGCCGAGCGCGGCATGCCGAAGAATCCGATGAATACCGCGAGCCCAAGCAGGCCGAAGACGATCGACGGCACTGCCGCGAGATTGTTGATGTTGACCTCGATCAGATCGGTCATCCGGCTCCTTGGCGCGAACTCCTCGAGGTATATCGCTGCGGCCACGCCAATCGGAAACGACAACAGCAGGGTTATCAGCAACGTAAGGAATGATCCGCGGACGGCCCCCAGCACCCCGGCTAGTTCCGCTTCGCGCGAATCGCCGTGGCTGAAAAAACTGCGATTGAAGCGAAGTTCGAGGGCATCGTTATCTCGCAGAGTCTTGATCCAGGCCAGTTGCTGATCGCTGAGCGCGCGCTCGTTTTCCGGCAGAGACGTATTCATGCGGCCCTTCAGCAGCAAGTCGACGTCTGCACTCGCGAGCAGCCACAAGGTCTCGCTCTGTCCGATCAGATCGGGATTTTCGAGTACCCGCCGCTGCAACTCATAGCCCGCGCCAACGCTCGCGAGCTGCTTCAATTCCCGCCTCGCCGACCTACCCTCGACCTCGCCGAGCCTTTCCTGCAGGGCCTCGCGCACCAATGCGTCGTAATCAGCCGCCTGCAACACCTCGCGACTTCGGTCCGATTCGAGGCCCATGACCTCGGCGCTGTAGTCGACGCGCAATTGGATGTAGCTCTGCTGAAAAACCGACCATCCCTTGGAGATGATGTCGGCAAAGAGAAAGACCACGAACAGTACGCCGAGCGCGACCGCTGCGATTCCATAGAATCTGAATCTTTGCTCGGCGCGATAGCGTCGTCGCAGGCTGCGCGCAACCAGCGCCTGGGTCTCGCGTGCGTCGCGCGCACTGGCGGGTCTGGACGCGGGCTTACTCATACTGCTCACGATAGCGTTTGACGACGTAGAGGGCCACGACATTCAGAATGAGCGTGACGACGAAGAGCACGAAACCGAGCGCGAATGCGGCCAGCGTCTTGGCACTGTCGAATTCCTGGTCGCCAACCAGCAATGTGACGATCTGCACGGTCACGGTTGTCACTGCCTCCAGCGGGTTCAGCGTGAGATTGGCCGCAAGGCCTGCGGCCATCACGACGATCATCGTCTCGCCGATGGCGCGCGATATGGCCAGCAACACACCGCCAACGATTCCGGGCAGCGCCGCCCGCAACACCACCTGCTTGATCGTCTCCGAGCGCGTTGCGCCGAGCGCGTACGCGCCGTCACGAAGACTCTGCGGCACCGCCGCGATCATGTCGTCCGCAAGCGAGGAAACGAACGGAATGATCATGATGCCCATGACGAGTCCGGCAGCGAGCGCGCTCTCGCTCGCAACGTCGAGCCCCATGGATTCGCCAAGGCGCCGCAGGCTCGGACCAACCGTCAACGCCGCGAAAAAGCCATAAACGACGGTCGGAATACCTGCCAATACTTCAAGCAGCGGCTTGATGACGGCCCGCACTTTCCCCGGAGCATACTCGGCAAGGAATATGGCGGAGAAAAGCCCGATTGGTACCGCGACGATCATGGCGATACCGGAGATGAGCAAGGTTCCGACGAATAGCGGTACGGCACCAAAGGCTCCCGAGGAACCCACCTGGTCCGCGCGGATGGCCGTCTGCGGACTCCACTTGAGGCCAAAAAACTCCGTAACCGGCACGCGGCCAAAAAACCGCCAGGTCTCGAACAGCACCGACAGCACGATGCCGATCGTGGTCAGGATTGCGACCGACGCGCATCCAAACAGCAGCCAGCGATAGACTGATTCGACGTTATTGCGCGCCCGCATGTCGGTGCGGATGCGGCCGCGCGAGAAAAGCGCCGCGAGCACCGCGGTTGCGAGCACCAGGACGGCGAGCAAAATGTCACTCGTCTGCTTTGCCGACCGGTATCGCTCGGCGGCTTCGCGAACCAACGGCTCAGCGAGCGCGGCCGGCGTGCGGCCCGCGGCAACATTGCGTACATCGTTCATCACGAGGCTGAAGCGATCCGCAGGCAGCTGGGCAATCTCCGCGGGCATGTGGGCGCCCACTTTTGCAGTGATTACCGCATCGCTCAGCATGACCCACAGCAGGAAAATCGCCACGGCCGGCAGCAAGGTCCAGATACCGACAAACTGGCCATAATGACTCGGCAGGGAGTGCAGATTGCGCACGCCACGCGCCCCGCCCGCCACACTGATCGCCCGAGCTTTGCCGAGCCAGAACGCGACCACCGTAATGGCGCAAAGAATCAGGAGCAGCAACTGTGGCTTCATGGTTTCATCGATCGACAATCAGGCACGAAACCAGAATACGACAAGGCCTCCCTGGCGAATGCCAGGGAGGCCGTCGTCGAACCGCCGGGCTGCGCTCGCCCTAGAACGATGTAACGAGATCGAGCTGCAGGCGCTTGTAGTCCCTGCCGGTGACCGGCCCGACACCCGATACGCTGGTCGGCACATCAACATTCGTTTCATTGAGGAACAAGGTTGCATTGAATTTGAAATTCTTCGCAAATGCGTATGCGAATTTCAACACACTCCCGCGTCCATCGGTATTGCCATCGGCGAAATCCGAGTCCACCCACTGGCCATAGAGCGCGTCTTTTTCGACCTGTTGATAAAGATAACCGATCTCCCAGGTGCCGGGGTCCTTGGCGCGGCCGTAGGAAAAGCCGAGTCCATAGGCGTTGTTGAGATCATCCGCCGCGGTATTCTGGGCCAAATCAGCGTACAGACTGAACGGCCGGCCGGACAGCGAAGTACTCCATTCAGCCGATACATCGACGATATTGAAGTCATTGGCGACGCAGGTCGCGATGCCGGCGCGGCAAATCGGCGAATTGGTGACAGTCGTGTTGCCATTGGCACCCCCGCCAAATAGCGCGTTGTAGCCTTCGACCGCGCCGTGATCAAAGTAGCCTGCGACCAAAGTCAGCTTCGATCCGTCGCCCACCGATCCTGTCCAGCCCAGCTGACCACCGATGAGATTGCTATCGGCGCGACTGCTGCGTTCAGCAAGATCCAGATAGAACGCGTTCGCGAAGACTCCGCTCGTCTTGCTGGCCCACGCAAGGCCAATGCCCTCAGGATTGACATCGCCGTCGAAGAACATGCTTTGCGACGGTGTTGACCACGGCTGTTTGATCTTGCCGAGGCTGAGCGACGTGTCCGGACGTGGCTGCCAACGCAGATATGCGAGATCGAGGCCAAAAGCCTTGCGCGAATTGGTATCGGTCAAGGTCTGGTTGGACGAGCGCGGGTCGTCACCGCCACTCGCAAGGCGCAGTTCCGCGCTCAAGGTATCGTTGACCTTGGCCACGAATCCCGCACGTGCTCGGATTCGGTCACGCACGCGGTTCGACGAATTGTATTGCACGTCGAAGCTTTCATTGCGGTAGCGCAAATCGCCCTTCCACTGGAATCGAGACACCCAGTCGCCAATTCCTGTCTTGGTCTGCGCCAGGGCATCCGTGGCGCTATCGATGGCTTCCTGTTGCTCGGTGACCTGTTGCGCCTGCTGTTGCTGCTGCGCTTCGAGCTGCTCGATACGCGTTTGCATGCTGGCGAGCATCGCTTTCAGTTGCGCGATCTCATCGGCGCCATCCGTCGACGCGGCAGTCGCGACATTCAGGAGAAAAACCGACCCCACGACCGCCGCGGCGGCCTGTTTGAACATATGCATCGAAATACCCCCCCGGGTAGAGCGAAAGGTTGTAACTGCTGAACTAGAGTTTCAAAGCCTTCAAAGACGCGGCATCGCTGCGCGACTTGGCAAGCTCTGCCTTGGTTGGCGCCACAAGACCGCGCTCAGCCAGATAGCCATCCTCGCCAATCGCTTTGCTACTCACGTATTCGGCAATGAATTCCTTGATGCCCGGAATCACGCCGACGTGCGCTTTCTTGACGTAGATGAACAAGGGCCGGGATGCGGGATACTTTCCAGACGAGATCGTCTCGTAGTCGGGTTCGACGCCATCGATGACCGCGCCGCGCAGCTGACCAAGATTCTCTTCGAGGAAGCTGTAGCCGAAGATACCGAGCGAGCCTGGATTGGCTTCGATCTTCTGCACGATCAGGTTGTCGTTCTCGCCCGCTTCAATGAACGCCCCGTCCTCGCGCAGGGTGTGGCAGATTTTCTTGAAGCGCGTTTCATTGGTTTCCTTCAACGTCTTGATCCATGCAACGCTGCTGCAGCCGGCTTCCATGTAAAGCTCAAGGAAAGAGTCGCGCGTACCGGAGGTGGGTGGTGGCCCCAACACCTCGATTTTCTGCGCGGGCAGGCCTTTGTCGATCTGGTTCCAGCTGGTGTACGGATTCGCCACGAGCTTGCTCAAATTCGCCGGATCTGGCACCTGTTTGGCAAGTGCAAGGAACACCTGCGCGCGACTGAGCTTCATGGGCTTGGCTTTCTTGCTCTCGGCGATGACGATTCCGTCATAGCCGATCTTTAGCTCTACCACTTCCTTCACGCCGTTCTTGGCACAGGTTTCGAGCTCGCTCGCCTTGATGCGACGTGATGCGTTCGCAATGTCCGGGTGCTGCACGCCTACGCCCGCGCAGAATAGCTTCAGGCCGCCACCGGTTCCGGTGCTCTCGACCTTCGGCGTCTTGAACGAGCCGCCGCGGCCGAAACGCTCGGCGACGGTTGTCGTGAACGGATAGACCGTCGATGAACCCACGATGCTGATGTAATCGCGCGACGACTGTGCCGCCGCCAACTGGCTCATTCCGACGCCGAGTACGCCCAATATAGCTAGAAGAGTCTTGTTCACTTGCCCACCTCCAATTCCAGTGCCCACTGCGAGCTGCCGTAACTTTAATGACACAAAATGACAGTTTTATGAAACACCCGCTCAGCGCAGCCAAGCGATTGATTTGCCGGGATCTATTGCACTCGGCGGCGCAACGCCGTATAAGCCTGCGCCATGTCAGCAACCCTCGATTTGTCGCTGGATCTCTTGCGCCGCCAGTCTGTCACGCCGGACGATGCCGGCTGCCAGGCCGTCATGGCCGAACGCCTGGCGGCAATTGGTTTCGCGGTCGAATCCCTGCGTTACGGCGCCGTGGAGAATCTCTGGGCCAAGCGCGGTAGCGCGCGGCCGGTATTGTGTTTCGCAGGTCATACGGATGTCGTACCGACGGGTCCGCTCGAGGAGTGGCATACCGATCCGTTTTCGCCCACGCAGAAAGACGACCTGCTTTATGGTCGCGGCGCAGCCGACATGAAAACCGGCCTCGCGGCCATGGTGACGGCGAGCGAACGCTTCGTAGCCGATCACCCATCGCATCGCGGCAGCATTGCCTATCTCATCACGAGCGACGAGGAAGGGCCCTCGGTCGACGGTACCAAGCGGGTCGTCGAGACTTTGCGCGAACGCGGCCAGCCAATCGACTACTGCCTGGTTGGCGAACCCTCGAGCGATGCAAAGGTCGGAGACACGATCAAGATCGGTCGCCGCGGATCACTCTCGGGCCGGCTGACGGTGCATGGTGTCCAGGGCCATATTGCCTATCCGCAGCTGTCGGAAAATCCTGTGCACACTTTGGCGCCTGCGCTCGCCGAACTCGTTGCGCACGAGTGGGACAAGGGCACGGAGTTCTTCCAGCCGACATCGTTTCAGATGTCCAATCTCAATGCCGGCACGGGCGCGCCGAATGTAATACCCGGTGAATTGAAGGCGAGGTTCAACCTCCGCTATGCACCGCAGCAGACCATCGAAGGCCTCAAGAATACGGTCGAGGGCATACTCAAGAAGCACAAGGTGCGCTATACCCTGGAATGGTATCTATCCGGCGAACCTTTCTACACGCCACCGGGCGTGTTTTCAGAGGCGGTTGCCCGCGCCATTCGCGACACCACCGGAATCGAGACGCGGATGACGACCGGTGGCGGCACATCGGACGGGCGATTCATCGCGCCGATGGGTGCGCAGGTAGTGGAACTGGGCGTGGTCAACGCGAGCATTCACAAGGTCAACGAGCACGTCGCCGTTGCAGACCTCGACGCGCTGCACGAGATCTACTATCGGATGCTCTGCAATCTGCTCGCCTGATCCGGGGTATCCCGCCGCCAGTTTGCGATGACGAACACCGCGGTCAGCAGCGCGGCGGCCAACAAAACCCACTGCGGCATGGTGAGGCCCGCGAAACGCCAATCGATTTGCGCGCACTCGCCGCCACCCGTAAGCACCTTGCGCACCACATCGGTCAACGGCAGCACTTCGAGCATGAAATCGAGCGTCGAACCGCAGGACGGTACCGAACCGGGTGGCAGGCTCTGGATATAGATGTGGCGGGCTGCAACGCCCACGGTAGCCCCGCCCGCGATGAGCCCGGTCAATGCGTAGCAGCGGCGACCCCAGGGTGAGCGCGGCCCATGCAGCGCGGCGAGCAAGGCGACTGCACCTAGCGCGGCGATTCCGACTCGCTGGAAAATGCACAGTGGGCAGGGTTCCAGACCGAGTTGGCGCTGGGCATACAAGGCATAGCCGAGCATTGCGGCGACGGCGATGGCGATCAGCACATTGACGGCTCGACGGCGTCGCGCGAGTTCCGTGAGCAGACTCAAGACTTCTCCGCGTCGTCCGCGTCGAGTTCGCGCTTGAGCCCCTCCAGCTTGGTGTGGCGCACATCCTTGCCATGCACCATGTATACGACGTATTCGCAGATGTTCTTGGAATGATCGCCAATGCGCTCGAGCGCACGCACCACCCACATGGTATCGAGCGTGCGCCGGATCGCGCGCGGATCTTCCATCATGAACGTGATGCACTGCCGCTGAATGGATTCGTATTCTTCATCGATCATGCGATCGCGTCGCGCGATCTCCATAGACGCCTCTGCATCCATCCGTGCAAAAGCATCCAGTGTGGCGTGCAGCATGTCCTGGACCTCGCGGCCCATGTGCTTGACGGACCGATAGCGGTCCGACGGCCGCTCCAGTCCCGCCAGGCGCGCGCCTATCCAGCCGATCTTTTCGCATTCGTCGCCGATGCGCTCGAGATCGGTAATGGTCTTGATGATGGTGACAATGACCCGAAGATCGCCCGCCGCGGGCGCGCGCGTCGCGAGAATGCGTGAGCATTCCTCGTCGATCGCGACCTCCATGCCGTTCACCTTGTAGTCATCGTTGGCGACCGACTCACCCTGCGCGCTATCGCCCTCGATCAGCGCGTTCAGGGCCCGTTGCAGCATCTCCTCGACGAAGCCGCCCATCGCGAGCACCTTGCTGCGCACGCGCTCGAGATCCTCATTGAAGCGGCGTGAAATATGGTGGGACAGATCAGCGGTTTCCATGAAAATACCTTATCACCTTTGACTTCGGGTTAGGAGGCCGCCTTGCGCAGGGCGGCTGTGCCGATACGGCTCGGCGGGAAGACACAGGCGAAGCGGCTGCCGCGACCTTCGACACTCTCGACCTGCAGCTCCGCTTCGTGGCGCTGCAGGACGTGCTTGACGATCGCGAGACCCAGGCCGGAACCACTACGGCCGCGGCCGCCGTTGGTACTGGCGCGATAGAAACGCTCCGTCAGGCGCGGCAGGTGTTCGGCGGCGATACCGATACCCTCGTCTCGCACGGCAAACATCGCCGAGCCGCCGTCAATACCCCAACTCACGACAATTCGTCCGCCGTCCCGACTGTACTTGATCGCATTCTCGACAATATTCGCGAACGCGGAATGAAGCTCCGCCTCGACTCCGAGCAAGCCGTCGCCGGATCTGAGGTCGAGCTCGATCTGCCTGGTCGTGCCGCAACGCTGTCGCGCATCGGCAATGAGGGTACGCAGCATCTGCGGCACGTCGACCGGCGTGCGGGGCGCCGGTCCCTCGGCTGTCTCCAGGCGTGACAGCTCGAGCAGATGTTCGATCACGCGAGTCATGCGCACGGCCTGGTGGCGCATTTCCTCGATCGGCGTGGCGAGCTCTGCCGGCAGTTGCGGGTCGGCCGCCATGGTCTCGAGGTACCCTGCAATGACCGTGAGCGGTGTACGCAGTTCATGCGACGCATTGGCGACGAAATCCCGGCGCATCGTCTCGAGACGCAGCTGCTGCGTGACGTCGCGCACCAGGAGAATGCACTGCTCCTCGCCATAGGGAACCGCCTGGATCGACAGCCGCTGCGGACCGTCGCCACGGCCTGGCACCGTGACCGCTGACGAGAAATCACCGTTACGCAGATATCTGCCCAGCTGCTCCTGGCGGATCAGGTTGTCGATACGAAGGCCGATGTCCTGCCGGCGCTCGAGTCGCAGGAGCTGCGCCGCGGCACGGTTGAACCAGAGGATTTCCTGCGCGGCGTTGAGGATGACGATGCCATCGGGCATGGCGGCAGTCGCGCGCCGCAGTTCGCGGAAAATCTGCAGCATGCGCTGCTTGTGAAAACGCTTGCGCCGGTGCAGGCGCGACACCTGCGCAACCACGTCGCCCCACATGCCGCTGGTGTCAGGCGGTTCGATATACGCGCGCCGCCGCAACCAGAAGTCGACTCTTGCGAGGTGATAAAGCTGCCAGCCGAGAAAACCACCCAGGGAGATGCCGAGGCCGGTGGTCATATTGCCGAGGATCCAACCCAGCAGCAGGCCGAGCGCGAGCGCAGCACCGAGCCGGGTGGCGGCGTAAACGAGTGCGCGTGCATTTGGGCTCATCAGCGGCTTTCGGAAAACCGGTATCCGGCACCTCGTACGGTCTGGATCAGATGATCGAGACCATGGCCTTCCAACGACTTGCGCAGCCGCCGGATATGCACGTCAATCGTACGCTCTTCGATATAAACATTACCACCCCAGATACGGTCGAGCAGCTGCTCGCGACTGAACACGCGCTCTGGATGCGCCAGGAAGAACTCAAGCATGCGGTACTCGGTCGGCCCGAGGTTCACTACCTGCTCGCCCGCCAGAACGCGATGACTCGCGCGATCCATCACGAGGCCCCCACGCTCGATACGCTCCAGCTCCTGTTCGTTCTGGCCGCGACGCAAAACCGCGTTGATGCGCGCGACCAGCTCGCGCGGTGAAAAGGGCTTGGTTATGTAATCGTCCGCGCCACCTTCGAGCCCTGCGACCTTATCGGACTCCTGGCTGCGTGCCGTCAGCATGATGACAGGCAACTCGCTGGTACTGCGGTCGCGCTTGAGCTGACGGGTCAATTCAAGACCGCTGGTGTCGGGCAACATCCAGTCAACCAGCACGAGATCAGGGCGCCGGTCCACCACTGCGCTGCGTGCACTGGTCGCATCCTCGGCCTCCGAGGTCTCGAAACCGGCGCGGCGCAAGCCGTAGGCAATCATTTCCCGGATCGGGCGTTCGTCCTCCACGATGAGAATCAGTTTGTCGGACATGCCATGCTCTGCCTGGTGACAGGAATATTACAGCCTTCCGACGTTACTGTTTCGTGACAGCCGTAACCTGCTCGCGCAGGTAAACGGGTTGCGCCTCGGCCGCAGCGAGGATCTCCCCGCGCTCGAGCGCCGCCAGGCCCAACGCGATAATGTCCGCCATGTCGCACTGGATCAAATTGGCCGGCATCACGACGCCACGCAGTCGCAATGCGTCGGCGCTCTGCGGAAACTGGCTCAGGCCCGAACCGGCAGCGACATCCCCTGCGGCGAGCAGGTCGAGCGGCATGTCCGCCGGGGCACCCACCCGCTCCGGGGCTGTCGGTTGTTGCAAGAGAATCGACTCGCGCTCATAAACAGCAAAATAGACCTCGCGCATGCGCGCATCGACGCAGGCGAGAGCTCGTTTTGCGCCGGGTGCGGCGGCGAACGCACAATGGGCAAGCGCCGCAAGATTCGACACGGCGACCACGGGAAGGTCGAGCCCATAGGCGAGTCCCTGCGCAACAGCGACACCGAGGCGCACGCCGGTGAATCCGCCAGGCCCGCGTGCCAGAACGATCGCGCCCAGGCTGCTCCGGGACAGGCCAGCCTCGGCAAGCAGCTCGCGCACGGCCGGCAGCACCGCGCGCGACTGGTCCTGCGCCGCTGGCAGGACGCGCACGAGCAGGTCCGGGCCGATATGCAGCGCGACCGCAGCTTGTGCGGATGCCGTATCGATGGCGAGCAGATTGCGGCGATCAGCCATGGCCGGACGCTGTGTGCAATTCGCGCGTTAATTGCCGCAAGAAGTGCTTTACATCGCCCGGCTGTTCAGTACGCGCCATCGGTGGCAATGCGCGAATGAACACCCGCCCATAGCCGCGCGTTCGCAGGCGCGGATCGAGCAATGCGACGACACCGCGATCGGATTCACTGCGGATCAGGCGGCCGACACCCTGCTTGAGCGTGAGCACCGCTTCGGGCAACTGGAAATCCGCAAACGGGTTACCGCCGCTGCGGCGCAGGAAGTCGATCCTGGCGCGAACCAACGGCTCATCCGGTGACTGAAACGGCAGTTTCTCGACGATCACCAGCCGCAGCGCATCGCCCCTTACGTCGACGCCTTCCCAGAAACTCGCCGTACCGAGCAGCACCGCGTTGCCATGGGCGCGAAATCGCTCGAGCAGGACTTCACGCGGCGCCTCGCCCTGCACCAGCACCGGCCAGGACTCGTCTCGCCAGATCGTACGCAATTGCGAGGCGGCTTGCGAGAGAGCGCGATGGCTGGTGAACAGCACGAACGCGCCGCCGCCTGCAGCGGCAACCAGCCACTCGGTCTCGGCTATGACAGCCGGCAGATAACGGTCCGAGGCCGGATCCGGCATCTTCGGCGGCAGGTAGAGCAGTGCCTGCTGCTCATAATCGAACGGGCTTGGAATCGCGAGCGCTTCGCAGTCATCGAGGCCGAGGCGCGACACGAATGCAGTGAAGTCGGCACCGATTGCGAGTGTTGCGGAGGTGAAGATCCAGCTTGCCTGGGTCTGGGCGACGAGCGCATTGAACTTGCCGGCGACATCGAACGGTATTGCGGACAGGGTCACCTGATTGGCGGTCGCCTCCATGCCACGCACGCCATCCTGATCGGCAAGTCCGATGACCGCACCCAGGCGCTCGGCAAGTTGTCGCGCGCGGTTGGCGCATTGCCCCAGTGCCTCGTCGTCGCGCAACGGCTGCAACTGCTCGGCCAGCACACCCAACGCCCGCTGTAACTCATCGGCCGCCGCAATGGTTGTCGCATCGACCGCCGTTGCCCCGCGCGCGGCCGCTTGCCGAAGTTGCAGCTCGGCCTTCTCGACCCGTCGCACGGGATCGAGCAAGTCGTCCGTCGCGAAATCGGCAATCGCGAGCCTGCCTCGAAGATCGATGAGCAGATTCGCGGTCTGTCGCGTCCCGACCGACACGGTGAAGAACTGCGTTGCAAGGTCAGGAAGCTGGTGCGCCTCATCGACGATCACCACGTCCGCTGCCCCGAGCAGATCGCCGAAACCGTCTTCCTTCAACAGCATGTCCGCGAGCAGGAGATGGTGATTGACGACGATCAGGTCCGCTTCAAGAGCGGCTCGCCTCGCCTGGAGAATGAAACACTGATCGAATCTTGCGCAGCGCTGGCCAAGGCAATTGTCCCGGGTGGATGTTATATGCGGCCGAATGGGATCATCGTCTGCCAATCCCGCAAGCTCGACCAGATCGCCCGTACGGGTAGCCATCGACCAACGCTCGAGTGCCATGACATCTGTCGATCCCTCGCGTGCCATGGCAAGCGACGACTGGCGGGAATACTCCTCCAGACGATGGCGACACAGATAATTGCCGCGGCCCTTGAGTAACGCGAGCCTGGCCGGCCTGCCGAGCGCCCCCGCCACCAGCGGCACGTCCTTGCCATGCAGCTGATCCTGCAAGGTTCGGGTGCCGGTCGAGATTATGACCCGCAGGCCAGATAGCAGCGCAGGCACCAGATAGGCAAAAGTCTTGCCTATGCCTGTTCCGGCCTCGACGACCAGCGCGCGGCGCTCCTGCATGGCAAGGGCGACACGTTCGGCCATCTGTAGCTGACCGCTGCGGGGCCGGTATCCGCTCAGGGTATCGGCCAGGGCGCCACCGGCGCCGAAAATGTCTTCGATGGAATGCATGGCGTTGGGGCCGGCGGTGAGCCGGTCGGCGCCAAGCTAGCGTGAAGGGCGGAGTCTGTCGAGCGCCAAATCCTTGAAAGTATCCTGATCTGCCTTGACGGCGAAGCGCAGGAATGGTCCCTTGGCGGTAAAGCGGGCCTCGGAGAAATCGCGGTCGTCGAATCCAAGCAGGTTGTAGCCGATCGCGATCCAAACGTTGCGCGCTACATTGATACCAAGGTCCGCGCCGGCCGTGTACTCGCCGAGTCGGCTCTGCCAGGAATTCAATGCGCCCAGATGCAATCCGGCGTCGAAACGGGGCGAGATGTCATGACGCAGGTCGGCGGCGGCGAAAGTCGATGTGCCGGAGTAGCGCTCCGTGGCAAACGTGCTCTCAACGTAGCGGGCACCCACCTGCAGGCCAAGTTGGTCACGCGGCCCGGCCTGCCAGTTCATATGCAGGTTCTCCACGATGCGCGCCGAGTCGAAATCATTGAGCAGATTGCGTGTGGCGTCAAAGCGCAGGTCGAGCCGGTTGTAGACGATCCAGGCGCTGCTGACGGGCCGGTACGCCCAGTTGAACTGCAGATCGCCGTTGCGGTTGCGGCCGCCGTCGAGCAGCAGCGAATCAAACCCGGTCAGGGCCAGCGACAATGCATGGCCGCGCACCGGCTCGCGATACCACCCTGCCAATACGCCCCAGCGCTGCTCGCTGTCGGCACTTCGATGTTCGATACGGCTGGTCAAGGTCCACAGGTCGCGCCTGTAACTCGCACCGACATAACTGGCAAAGAAGTCCTCGGCGAGTGTACCACTCGCGAGCGGCTGCCCGTCGGTCAATGGCGCAAGAGCGGAACCGCGCATGGTATTGCTCTGATCGACGCCAAAATCGACCGACCATGCATCGTTGATCTGCCAACCCTGAGTCAAGCCGAAATTGGCAAACAAGCGTGGCCCGAACTCCGTGAATTGCTGGTTCAATGAAGTCGTCACCTGGGTATGCTCCCAGGGCTGGGCACGCAATCCGATCCGCGTCATGTCCGTATCGAGCGCGCTGCCATTGCCGTGCTCGTATTCGACGAAGGCGGTTGTCAGATTGCCAAGATGATAGTCAACCCCCACCAGCGCGCGCGCCGGATAGTCCACGCTTTCGTTCTGGTTGCCCACGGTGATATCACCTGAGCCACGCAGCGTGATGCGATCGTCAAACAGGTTAATGCTGCCCGTCAGGAACAGCTGTTCGCTCTGCCTGTGCTCGCCGTCGGCCATTCGATCATCGGCAATACGCGCACCGATACCGGCGCTGCGCCCATCGTGACCATAGCGCAATTCCGCCGCCGCATAGCGCCGTTCCGCCGCAGTCGCGACGCTCTGCAGCCAGTACGACTCGGCCTGAAGGTTGAGGTTTTCCTCAAGGCGCCAGCGCGCATCGATGCCGGCTTTACGCGAGCCTTCTTCGGTCGACAGCTGTTGGCCGATGCCGAACCCGACGTCCTGTTCGCGCACATAGACACGTGCGTCCAGTTTTTCCGTGACGTGCTTGAGCTCGGCGAGATAGGCGCTGGCCGACGATGCGCGCGACGGATCGTCGGATTGACTGGCGGCGAACTCGGCTCGCAGCTCCGTGCTCGCCGCTGGTCGCCAGCGCAGATCGACGCCACTGATCTCGCTGTCACCATTGGCAGCACCATCACGCAGGTAGCTGGCGCCGACCTCGACGCGTTCGTCCGCCGACTTCACGTAAACCCGGGCACCGGCGGAGGTTCGCTCCTCGCCGGTTCCGACGGTTTCGTACTCGGCAATGATGAACACCGGATTGAATTCGTCGTCGCGGCTTGGCACCGGCTGCTTGAAGAACAATTCACCGGTGGAGTAATCAAGCGTGTAATCGAGGTAGCGCGATTGTTCGCTGCTCGAGATCACTTTCGACGTCTCGAACCGGTCGCGGATCTCGATCCGGATCTTGTCGCTGTTGATGACGATTGGAGCTCGGCTCAGCCGATAAAGGCCCGAGGTGCCGTCGCCCCGGATCTCATCCCTCGCCATGCCAAGGTCGGTGCGTGCTGCAAAGGCGCTGAATCCCGCGCGATCGCCACCGTAGTCCGCCTTCAGACCATTCAGTGTGCGGTTGTAGCGCGTCAGTTCGGTGACGGTGAAACCGGTCTCGTAGTCGCCGAAGAGTGCCGCGAACTGCCGACGTTCGAGTTTCAAGTAAAGTTTGCGCGCCGAAGCACTTTCGAAGCGCTGCTCGGTGCCATCGCCATACACCATGTAATAGCGGCCCGGCTCGATGACGCCGAGCAGACGCTGGCGCGCTTCCTCCCGATCGCGGGCCGAGTCATAGGCGAGCGTCAGCAGGTAATCGCCGCGTATGCTGCCTTTCGCGAAGAATGCAACCCGCCCGTCAGAGTCGAATCCTTCCTCGACGCCGGCCGCCTCGGCATTTTGCAGGTTTTGCGAAATCTGCTGGTAGGCTGCCGTACCCGACGCCACGCCAACCATGATCCACTCGCGCGAAGTTGGCGCGAGCCAGACATTGAGATCCTGGTTCTGTCGTTCGCTCAGTCGCAGGTGCATTCTCACGTTGCCAGCCTGGGTGGTCGGCTCGAGTTCGAGCCGTGCAATACCACCCTCCTCGACTTCAAACGGCGGTTCGCGTGGCGCCACGGCCAGCAATGGATTGTCATCGAGCGACTCGACTTCCCACCACGAACGATGCGGCGCATCGACGCGGAAGGAGCCATAACTGCCGCGACGTACTGGTTTGCCATAGGCATCGAAGAGCTTCAACGCGATGACCGGCTTCGTCCGGCCGTCGGCAACCAGTACCGATGCCGAGCGATCGAGCTCGGCTCGCACGGCGTTGCTGCCATAGTGCACGTTGCGGGTGAGCCGCTTGAGGAGCTTGCCCGTATCATCGAGCACATCGGCCACCAGTTCGTTCTCGCCATCGCGCAGATTGACGCCACGCCAGCGGCTGACGCTCACCGTCTTGATGGTATTGCTGCGCTCGCCGTCGTAATTGAGTTCGCCCACTGGTTGCCCGTTGATGCGAAGCTCAATGCTTTGGCGGGGCCCGTGCTTGATGGCGATCTTGATGGCCGGGATGGGTGGCACCGCGTCCTCGCGCGGCAACAGCCAGTCGATCCCCGGCTGCAATTCCTCGATCTGCGGGATGCTTTCGGCGCCATTGCTGCGCTCGATCGCCGGGCGGCGAGGTGCCGTGGCCGCAACCGGTGCGCGCAGCACCACGCCGCTCGTCGCGATGCTCTGCGGCTCCGCAACAGCCTTGACGAGTTGCAGTTCACCCGCGCGGACCAGGTGTCGACCGGTCACCTCGATTTCCACTCGCCGATTGCGCGCAAGCGATGCCGGATCGTCACCGGTCGCAAGCGGTTCATCGGCACCGCGCCCATCGACGACAACGGCATCCGACTCAAGACCCAGCCGCTGCATCAGGTAATCGGCGACAACCTGTGCGCGCGCCTGCGACAGTTGGTAATTGTCCGCGAACAATTTGCGGCTCGCAGCGGATATCGGCGTCTTGTCGGCGTGACCGACCGCGCGCAAGCGCACTTCGGTCGCCGCCCGCCACTCATCGGCAATTCGATCGAGCTCGAGTCGGTCACTCGTCGACAGATGGGTCTTGAGCACATCAAACCGCGGCGAAAATCGATAGCTGCCGCTACGGTATTCGGCGCTGCCGAAACGGAGGCTGTTCTCGGTTGCAGCCGTGCGCTGGCCGCTTGCTGCAGCCGTGTCGAAGGTCAGTATCGCCTTGATCGCGAGCAGATCGGCGGCAGCTGCCGTTACGCGCGTTCGCAGCTTGACCACGATCTGGGCGCCGGCAGCCAGCTCGTGCAGGTCCACGGACAACACATTGGAGCGCAGGCTGACGCTTTCAATTGGCGTACCGTCGCGGTGCGCGCTCCCGGATTCGTACTGGAGGCCCGTGGGCAACAACAGTTGAATTCGATTGTTGCCGGTTGCGACGCCCTGCACATGGACCAGCAGTTCATGTTCCGCCGTGCGCTCGTCTATCAACCGCGAACGCATGCGGAGCTCGGCGGTGCCACGGGCAGGCGCGCGCTCGATGAGCCGGAAGTCCGCTCGCCACAGCTGACCACCGCGCAGTTGCGCGAATTGCGAATAGGCGCGACCCGCGAATCGGGCGTTGTCCGTACAGCCGGAGAGTTGCAGATAATCCGGCACGCTCAGCATGTCGAGTTGCACGACATGAGTGCCGGGCGGCACGTCCTCGAAGTGGTACTTTCCTTCGCTGTCAGTTACGGCATAACGGCCATCCTCCAGATAGATCCGCACGCCAGCGACGCCCGGCGCAGACTCGACCGGGCTCGCGCATATCGCTTCGACTACCCGGCCAGCGATGAATCCCTTGTCGGTGAACAATTCGTTGCGCAGGCGGATGAGTGCGCGCGCTTCATTCGAGCGTATGCCGCCGAGCGCCTCTGCAACCGCGACGTTGACCAGCTCCGGACCGCGGGCCACTGCTGCGATCTCGACCACATAGGTGACGGTTGCCTGCGCCCCCGCGGGCAGCAACGGCACGGTGAAGGTGAGGCCGCGCCCGTCGGCGCTGACCGCCGGGTCGGCGACCGGCTGGCCATCGATGCGCGCCGAGCCCGGGCGGAAGCGCAAACCAAACGGCAGCCTGTCCTCGATGAGCACGTTTCGAAACTCGCCCACGGTGCTCGCGTTCTGCACGTTCACCTGGTATTGAACGAAGTCGCCGGGCGCTGCGACCGTGGTATTCGCGCTCTTGCGAAGTATCAAATCCGTGCCTGATGGGTCGAGCGGCACGTCGACGGCAACGGCTGGAGGCGCAAGTGCGTCGAAGGAATTTCCAAACGAGCCAGGTCCCAGGCGCCAGGGATTGCCAGGCAATTGTTGCAAGTCGGCCTCGGTACGCATCGACGGAAAGAGATAGCCCGCCGGCGGTTCGATTTCGAGCCGGTACTGTCCGGGCGCCACCAGCGGAAAACGATAGAAACCCGCGGGCAGGACGTAAACCGTGCCACCCGAATCGGTCACGGGTTGGCCCGTAATCAGTGTCGCGGGGTAGCTGCTGACGCCGTCGTCGCCAAGAACGGCGGCCGGCAGACCAGTTGCAACGTCAATCAGCGTCACGCGCGCGCCGTCGACAGGCGCGCCGGACAAAGAATCGAATAGCCGGCCGAATGGATCGATCAGGCTCTCCGCCTGGACCGCATCGGCCGCATCATCGGGATCCACGTAGAACGCCTGCAGCGAGGTATCACGGGTCACCTGAAGAACGCAGTCCCCGGCCGCAGCAGCACTGGTCTGCGATGGAACGTATCCGACGAATACTCCGGTGTTCACGCCTGTTTCGGTGAGACGGACCCGTTCGCTGTCACCGGTCGCATTAGCGACCACCCGCACGTCGATGAAATCAAGCACCGTCGCATCGAGATTCTGGTCACCATCCGTAACCCGCAGAAAAATTGCATCGCCGGCATGGACTGTGCCGGTTGCGCTCAACGGCAGTGGCTGGGCGGGATTCAACGAGCCGCTGCCGGCGACGACCGGATCAGGCAACGGCACGGCCACATTGCCTTGCAGGCATTGGGTTGGCCCCGCCGTTGTGGAGGTCGCTGCCCCTGCGTTGTAACGATCGATCGTGATGGTCGCCGTTGTCGGTGTCGGCAACACGGTCACGGTCACGGCATTCGAATCGCTCCGTTGCGTCGCGCCGCCGATGTCGAAATAGACATTGCCGATGTTGGTAATCAACGTGCCGGGCGGGGCATTCTGGGCAATCGTCGCGATGGGCATGACGGCCAGAAACAGGCTTGCAGCCAGGAAACCGAGCGCCGATCGCAGACGCGCAAACGCGCGCGAGGCGGGGTGACTGTTCATCACCCCGCCCCGGTCGTTTTGCAAGTTGCCAACACGCAGGGTCGTCAATGGCCCCGCGCCAGGCGCGCGCATTAGCTCAGCCTCCGAGCATCGATCAGTCGATACTCACCTGGAAGCGGATCGACACCGCGTTACCCGCGCCAGGTGCAACGTTGGCCAGGGCCGGAGCGCCAACCTGCAAGGCGCCGCCGCTGACGACACAGCCATCGCCATTGGTATCGGTTCCGCCGGCTTCCGCGACACAGAAGGTATCGGAGGCACCCACCGTTATGCGTACATCACTCGCACCAGCGTTGTAGCGCAATGGCGCGAACGTCGTGCTCGTGGGCACCGGATCGGCAATTGCAACATCCGTTGCCGGTACCGTGCCGGTGTTGGTGATCACGATCGTGTACTCGACGAACGCGCCTGGCACTGCCAGCGGGTTGGTCGTGCCATTGAACGGATCTTCGACCGTCGCCGAAGTCTTGGCGACGGTGAGCGCCGGCGCACCGACTTCATACTGGTCGGCAGCCGTCTCGGTGTTGTTCTCGCCTGGATCGCCGAACAGGATATCGACGCCGGCCGTGTCGGATGCGCTCTCCGTGAGCGTACCGGCCGGATTGCCGTCCGGCGCGGCAACTGCGGTGAGGCTTACCGTTGCGAAATCACCCGACGTCTGACCCAGGGGTATGTCGCCGAGAATGAATACGCCGATCGTACCGTCGGCCGCGAGCGATGCTATGTTGTTGTTGGTCGCGACGTTCTCGCTCGCCTGCAGGATGCCGTCGTTGTTGGTATCGACGCGCACGCGCAGATTCGCCGGATCGAAGTTATCCGTGCCAGCGCCCGTGAACGAGCCCGCGAGTGTTCCGCCATTGGCCGCGGTCAGCGCAAATGCCTGTGCCGCGTTGCCCTCGTTGGTCAGACGGAAATAGGTCAACGCACCGGTCTGGCCCGGAAAGGCCGTTGCGGGATTCAAGGTCGGGTCGCCGGGATTGTTCGACACTTCGATCAGGGAGAAGTCGACGCGGTTGTCGACGACGAACGAAGTATCGGCTCCGGTGGCCGTCGAATTGCCGGTAGGCGAGCTCTCGATCGCCCCCTGTGGCACACCACCGACACTGTAGTTGACGGTCGCGCGGTTATTCACCGCCGTACCTGCGGCCGTGCCGGCCGCAAATGCGCTCTGGCCGGCGCCGGCCAGAAGCGACAGCGCAACTGCGGCCTTCGCCGCCAGTCTCAGCTGTTTGTTCAAGTTGATCATCTTCACTCCTCACAAAACGACTCGATGGCAGGACATGTGTGATTGCGTCGCCCCTGCCGTGCGCCGCAACCAATTCGGCAACTCGATCTAGCGCAGCACTGCGCGGTAGCGCGCGAACGCGACAGCGCCCGGCTTCAGCGACGACTCCAGAGTCCAGCGCAGGAAGCCATACTCATCGGCGCGTGCCGGCCGCTGGCTGCCATCGGCGTCGGTGACGACGAGCTGTTCGGCCTTGCCATAGCGCTCGCCATCGAGCGAGTAGCTGACTTCGGTGCCCGGGCCGACCGCGGAATTGGCCACGTAGGCCATGTGCTCCGGCACCGGGTTGTTGATGACGACTTTCTCGACCGAGCTCTTGCAGACATTGGATGCCGTGACGGTCCACACGACTTCATCGCCCGGCACGACCTTCGTCGCCGGCACGAGTCGCGTGACACGCTCACCGTTCTCGACACTGCTTACTTCGACTTCGGCAACGGTCTTCAATACGATGCAACCTCCCGGCGGCGCCGCATCGGCGCGTGATTGCGCCGCGGCGTGGCTCGCGCCCGCCAGCAGCACGGCGCATGCCGTAGCCGCCGACATCGCTGTCACTCGCATCATCGAAAACCCATTGATCGCTGTGTTGATCCCCATGTTCATCGTCGCCTCCTTCATGGCGTGATTGATCAATTGATGGTTACGGAAAACTGGATGGTCTGGGTCGCACTGGCCTGCGTCAGGTTGCCAAGCGTCACGCGCACCAGGGCCTGCGGACTCGGCACGAATTGCCCGGCATCCGCATCTGTGGCGTCGGTCAGCGGTGCGCCGTTCAGCTGCAAGCTGTTGGGCACATAGGTGGTGTTCACCGGAATGTTGTCGACGAACGCAGCGGCGGTCGCGGTGCCGCTGCCGGTGACGTTGACCGCAATGGAGTAGTTGATACGGGCACCGGGAATGGGCCGGGTGCCGCCGAATTGATCAACCACGGTCTGGCTCTTGACTGCGTTGACCAGCACATCGCTCACCAGGTACTCGCCCTGATCGCTCCCATCGGCGCCGGTAGTGCCGACGACCGCATCGGTGCCGCCCGTGCCCTGACCCCCAAATACCGTTCCCGGCGCACCAGTACCGGTCAACGAGCGCGCAGTCAGTTGACTCAAGCCCCGGTCGCCGTTGTTGAGTCCTGCGGGAATGCCATTCACGACGAAAATCGTCGCGAAACCATCGGCATTGAGCAGCGGTTCATTGCTGCCCGGCGCGTACAGCACGTCCGCCGGCGTCCAGGTGCCGCTGCCGTCGGTATCGAAATAGATGGCGGGCAGTGGCGCGCTCGGTACGGGATCGAAGTTGTCGCCGCCAAGGACGCTGTCGAGTGCGAGTGAAAACGCCTCTTGCCCGTTGCCGGTGTTGGTGACCCGGAACACCAGCACCTGCTGCGTGGCGCCCGGAGTGACATTGACCACAGGCGTCTGTGCGGTCACAACGACGTCAAGGATTTCCGCAACAGTTACCGATACGGTATTCGATGGCGTCGTCACCGGCGTGCCGGATACCGTGTAACTCACCTGGGCGGTGTTATCGATGACCGTGCCCGCCGCGGCGCCTGCAGCCGCCGCGACCTCGGGCACGATGAATCCTGCAAGGGCCGACAACAGCCCGACAAGCGTAACCTGGCGCATCGCGCTAGACTCCTCAAGGAAAGACAAATCTGGATAACCAAACCGCCCCAAGGAACGACGATGCGCCTGCGCGACCTGCAAGCGCGTCATCTCGTGACGGGCGCAGGCCAAAACCCGAAGTTATCGGCCGCGCACCGTGTTTCTTGAGGCGCTGTGCATGTTAAGTAAGCGCCACGAGGGGTCTTGTGACCATAATCACAGCCTTCGGGGTTAGGCCGAGTCGAGATGCTCAGGATAAGCTGCAGGTCCGCGGCGACTGAGACCTGCGTCACGAAGCGAGTTGTTATGACGAACCCAGAGCCCGAACGCCAGGCGCAAATCGAAAATCCGGATGCCGAAGGTTTCAGCCATGCGGGCGAGAGCAGCGAACCACCCGAACTCGAGCATTCGGCGGCCAACGATGCGGCCGAGCAGATCCTCGGTGCGAATCCGCTGATCGGTATCGATCGCGACGAAATTCTCGATGCCTGCAAACGCCTGGCGCGGCTGGTTGCCATGAATCCGCGCAATGTGCTCGAGGCGCACATCGGGCTCGCTCGTGAGTGGCTCGACGTGCTGGGTGGGCGATCGCAGGTCACACCGGATCCGAAAGACCGGCGTTTCAGCCACGAAATCTGGTCGAAGAGCGGTTACTTCAAGCGTCTCATGCAAGCGTATCTCGCCTGGCGGAGCACGATGCATGGCATTCTCGATGATGCCAGCGCAAGCGAAGAAGACCGTGAACGAGCGCGTTTCGCGCTATCACTCGTGACCGAGGCTTTCGCGCCGACCAATGCGCTGATCGGCAATCCGGGCGCCATCCAGCGCGCCATGAAAACCGGCGGCCGCAGCATCCTCTACGGCCTGTCGAATTTCGTGGACGATTTGCTGAACAACGGCGGCATGCCGCGACAGGTCGATGAGCGAAAGTTCGCGGTCGGAAAGAACCTTGCCACCACTCACGGTGCCGTCGTGTTTCGCAGCGAGGTGTTCGAGCTCCTGCAGTACCGTCCGGCCACCGAACAGGTGTTGACACGACCGCTGATCATCGTGCCACCGCAGATCAACAAGTTCTATGCGGTGGACCTGTCGCCCGGACGCAGTTTCGCCGAATACGCGACCCAGAACGGTGTGCAGCTGTTCGTGATCAGCTGGAGAAACCCGACCGCGGCACAGCGTGACTGGAACATGGAGACTTACCTCACGGCCTGTATCCAGGCGATCGATGTCGCTCTTGAAATCACCGGCGCCGACAAGCTCAACATGATGGCCGCCTGCGCTGGCGGCTTCACGCTCGCGACCCTGCTCGCGCATCTGGCGGCCAAGCGTGATGAGCGCGTCGCGAGCGCAACGCTTCTGGTCACCGTCCTCGACACGGAAGCACCCACCCAGCTCGGCCAGTTCGCATCGCGCAGCGGTATCAGCGCCGCGATCCAGCGCAGCCAATCGCGCGGTGTACTCGAAGGCAGTGAAATGGCCCGCGTATTCTCCTGGCTGCGCCCCAATGACCTCGTATGGATGTTCGTTGCGAACAACTGGGTCATGGGGAACCGCCCGCCGGCTTTCGACATCCTCTACTGGAATGCCGATACCACGCGACTGCCGGCGCAGTTTCACGCGGATCTTCTGCGCATGTTCCTCGATAATCCTTTGAAAAAGGCGCAAGGCGGTGCCGACAAGACGGAATTCCTCGGCACGCCCATCGACATGTCGAAAGTGAAAATCCCCGCCTATGTCGTGGCCGGCATCACCGATCACATCACGCCCTGGGAGGCATGCTACGCGTCGCGAACCATACTGAAGGGCCCGACGACTTTCGTGTTGTCCTCGAGCGGCCACATACAGAGCATCGTAAATCCGCCGAGCAATCCGAAGGCAAAGTTCTATCTCAATGACGATCTCACTCTCGATGCGCCTACCTGGCTCGCGCGCGCACAAACCCGTCGCGGCAGCTGGTGGACGCATTGGCTCGGCTGGATAGGCGAGCACGGTGGCGCGCTGCGCCCGGCGCCGGCGCAGCTCGGCAGCACGAATCATCCGGCCTCCGATGCAGCACCGGGTCGTTACGTGCACCAGCGATGACCGCCGCATTGCATGCAGCCGACCTGCGCCGCGTCCGCGGCCCGCGCATCGAATTCGTCGATATCGACGGTGTGTCGCTGCGCATCGCGCACCAGAGCGGCACGGGCAAACAGCCACCACTGCTGCTCTTCAACGGCATCGGCGCCAACCTCGAAGTGCTGTTTCCCTTCATCGCAGCCATGCCCGATCGCGAAGTCGTTGCCTTCGACGTGCCGGGGACCGGCGGCTCGCCCATGTCCTGGCGAGTGCGACGATTCGCCGGACTTGCGCGCCTGGCAAGCGCCTTGCTCGATCGCATGGGCCTGCGGACCGTGGACGTCGCCGGCGTTTCCTGGGGCGGTGCCCTCGCCCAGCAATTCGCCCGTCAATTTCCGCAACGCTGCCGCCGGCTCGTGCTCGCGGCAACCTCGCCCGGCGCGGTGATGATTCCTGGCCGACCCTCGGCGCTGTTGAAGATGATCACGCCGCAACGCTACCTCTCGCCCGGCTACATGCGCCGGGCCGCGGGCGACATTTACGGTGGCGAAGTGCGCGAGCGGCCGTCGCTGATCAATCGCCACACGAGCCGGATCGTCGCGCCGAAAGCCATGGGCTATGTCTATCAGCTCATGGCCGGCGCGGGTTGGACCAGTCTTCACTGGCTGCATCGGTTGCGCCAGCCGACACTGGTCCTGGCCGGCTCAGATGATCCGCTGGTGCCGGCGGCCAACGCCCGTATCCTCGCCCTGCTGATCCCGAACAGCGAATTGCACATCATCCCGGGAGGCGGCCACCTGTTCATGCTGTATCGCCTCGAGCAGGTCATCCCACTGATCGACGGTTTCCTCGACAGGAATTAGTCTCATAATCAATGGCTTAGCGGTCGAGCCTACCCGGCGGTTGACAACCATGAAGGCCGTGGATATGCTGCGCTGCAACAAATGGTGCATTGCAGCAACCCACAGGAGCCCGTCCGATGATCACGTCTTCTTCACTCAACCGGAAATTTTCTGAACTCGCGGACCAGGCCCGCAGCGTGGGCGAACTGTTCCGCACCGAAGGCCGCAGCCTTCTGGGTCGCGCTGCGCTGCGCGTCGAAGCGGCCAATAAGCCCGTCCTCAAGCTGACCGACGCCGCGACCCGCCTGAGCGGCCTGTCGCACCGCACCGTTGAACAGCTGCTCGCGCATCAGGCCGAGAGCTTCGGTCAATTGACGGCCGCGACCGCGCGCCGCCTTGCCAGTGCCGCCAAGTCCAGGGATTTGCGGCATTTCTACACGGACCAGGTCGCCACCCTACCCGCCTCGGGCAAGCGCATCCGCGCCAATGCGCTGCAAGCGGTCGGCATCGTCGCTGACGCCGGGCGCGAAGCGCGCCAGATCCTTCTGCCCAACCGACCCGTCAAAGTGGCGCGTGGCAAGAGCCGACCGGCGCGCAAATCGGCCGCCGGCAAACGCGCCGCTCGACGCTCGAATCGTTCCGCCTGAGCCGGCCGAACAGGCAGAAAATGTCAACTGGCGCGCGAGGTTATGGAGCCTCGCGCGCTTTTTTTTGCGTGACCTGCGTTCGCCTGCGATCGAGGTCTGACTCGTTATAATGGCGCGTTTCTGCCCAAGATAATTCCAAGGAAAAGCGACGATGGCGACGGCCCCAGCCACCCATGTAGCGATGCACGACATGTCCCGCCCGGTAACCGACTGGGTCAATACCGTAAGGGAGCTCACCCAGGCCGACCGAGTGCAATGGTGCGATGGGTCCCCGGAAGAATATCGACGACTCATCGATGAACTGGTCAAGCGTGGCGAACTGACGCCCCTCAACAGCAAGACGGCGCCCGGCAGCTACCTCTACCGCTCCGACCCGAACGACGTCGCGCGAGTCGAGCATCTGACTTTCGTTTGCACGCACAAGCCCGAGGATGCCGGGCCAAACAATCACTGGATGGACCCGATCGAAGCGCGGCGCAAGATGCGAAATCTGTTCCGCGGCGCGATGCGCGGACGCACCCTGTACGTCGTCCCCTATTGCATGGGACCCATCGACTCGCCCTATGCGCGTTGCGGCGTCGAAATTACGGACAGCGCCTATGTCGTGGTCAACATGGCACTGATGACGCGCATGGGCCGACCGGCGCTCGCGCGCATTGCCCGCGACGGCAATTTCGTGCGCGGCCTGCACTCGACCGGCGATCTGAACCCCGATCGCCGTTTCATCATGCATTTCCCGGAAGACCTGAGCATCGAGAGCTTCGGCTCGGGCTACGGCGGCAATGCATTGCTCGGCAAGAAATGCCATGCGCTGCGCATTGCAAGCTGGCAGGCGCGACAGGAAGGCTGGCTCGCCGAACACATGCTGATCGTCGGCCTGCAAAGCCCCGAAGGCGATACCCACTATGTCGCAGCAGCCTTCCCCTCCGCTTGCGGCAAGACGAATCTGGCGATGTTGATTCCACCCGGATCCATGCCGGGCTGGAAAGTATTCACAGTGGGCGATGACATCGCGTGGTTGCATCCCGGTCGCGATGGCAGGTTGTGGGCAATCAATCCGGAGGCCGGCTATTTCGGCGTCGTACCCGGCACCAATGCCGACACCAATCGCAACGCCTACGACATGATCCAGCGCGACACGCTGTTCACCAACGTCGCAGTGACGGCCGACAACAGCCCCTGGTGGGAAGGCCTGGCAAGCGGGCAGCCTGCCATCGATTGGCAGGGGCGGCCCTACGACCCCAAGAACGGTCCTGCTGCGCACCCGAATTCCCGCTTCACCGTCGATGCGCGACGCAATCCGGCGTATTCGCCGCACGCCGACGACGCCATCGGCGTGCCGATTTCGGCGATCGTGTTTGGCGGACGCCGGCGCGAAGTCGCGCCGCTCGTCTACGAAGCGCGCAATTGGCAGCACGGCGTACTGGTTGGCGCGTCGGTCGCCTCAGAGACCACTGCTGCGGCAACCGGCCAGGTCGGCGTGGTACGGCGCGACCCCATGGCCATGAAGCCATTCTGCGGCTACAACTTCGCCGATTACTGGACCCACTGGCTCGCCGTCGGGAAACGTCTGAGTCAGCCGCCGAAGATTTTCCACGTCAACTGGTTCCGGCGCGACGCCGATGGCAAATTCATGTGGCCTGGCTTCGGCGAGAATCTGCGCGTCATCGCCTGGATGCTCAATCGATGTCAGAAGCGCGTCGACGCCACGGAGACCGCCATCGGCTATCTGCCGCGGACCGCCGATCTCAATACCGAGGGGCTGCAGATCGACTCAGCGACCCTGCAAGCACTGCTCGCAGTCGATAAGTCGCAGTGGCAGAAGGAAGCGGCGGCTATCGACGAGTATCTCGGAGAATTCGGCCAGCGCCTGCCGGATGAGCTCGCAAGCGAAGTCAAAGCGCTGCAACAGCGCCTGGGCTGATCGCAAACACATGCCATGGCGAAACCCACGCGGCGAGAGATACTCAAAGCCGTGGGTGCCGCGGCAGCCAACATGAGCCTGGGCGCGGCGCTGCCGGCCAAAACGCTCGCCGGCCGCTGGGACAGTCTCGTGATTGGTGCCGGTGTCTTCGGCGCCTGGACCGCCCGGCAATTGCGCGCCAAAGGACAGCGCGTGCTGCTCATCGACGCGCGCGGTCCCGCGAACGCCCTGGCCTCATCCGGCGGTGAATCGCGCATGACCCGCGCCGGCTACGGCGCCGATGCACTGTATTCGCGCATGGCGCTCGAGTCACTCGCCGAGTGGCGCCGCTTGTCGGACCGCGCGGAGCTGCCGTTGTTTCATGATACGGGCGTGTTGTTCTTCTTCGCCCAGCTCGAGTCCTATCTGCAGGACAGTCTCAGGGTACACCGCGAACTCGGACTCCCGTCGCAACTGCTCGAGCGTGATCAACTGCGCAGACGCTGGCCGCAGATCGAGTGGTCGGACATCACGGCGGGACTGTACGAGCCCGAATTCGGCGTGTTGATGGCGCGTCGGGCCGTACAGACATTGGTCAGCCAATTCGTTGCTGACGGCGGCAGCTATACGTTGGCGCAAGTCGTTCCGATTGAGCCGCACTCCGGCGCTGAGCTCGAATCACTCAGTATCAATGGCAGCGAGATCAGAGCCGACGCCTTTGTTTTCGCTTGCGGACCGTGGCTGCCCAAACTATTGCCGCAGACACTTGGCACGCGAATATTCCCGACCCGCCAGGAAGTATTCTTCTTCGCCCCGCCTGCGGGTGATGCGCGTTTCAGCGTGCAGCAGCTGCCGGGTTGGGCGGATTTCAATGCCGGCGACATCTACTACGGCTTCCCCAATATCGAAGGCCGCGGCTTCAAGATCGCGCACGATCGCCACGGGCCAGCCTGCGACCCCGACAGCATGGAACGCAGCCTCGATGCCGCGGCACTTGCCGACGTGCGCGCCTATGTTGCGCGGCGCTTCCCTGCGCTCACAGCACAACCACTTGTCGAAAGCAGGGTCTGCCAGTACGAGAACAGCTCGAACGGCGACCTGCTGATCGACCGACATCCGACGCTCGGAGATTGCTGGCTGGTTGGAGCAGGCTCTGGCCATGGCTTCAAGCACGGCCCCGCGGTCGGCCGACTCGCGGCCTCGCTCGTGCTCGGACGCAAGGCCAGTGCCGAGCCGCGCTTCTCGATCACGACCAAACTCGAGCAGCAGCAACGTCTCGTGCATTGAGACCTCAGCCGCCCAGGAACTCCGCGAGCACCCGAATCTTCGCGGCGAGATAATCCACCTCGGTCGTCGGCGGCGTGATGGCCGTCCTGCTGTTGCGTATGAGCTCGGCCGCAAGCGGTACATGCACCCGCAGCGGGTCACTCGCATCTGCAGTCACCAGCACGGACTGGGTCAGCTTGGCAAGTTGCGCGCGATCGTCATGCGAGAAGGCGGCGCGGTACCCCAGATGATAGGTTGTCAGCGCCTTCAGCACGTCGGTGACCGTCGCGTGCAACGTTCGCGCATCAGCCATCGGCAGCATGCGCAGGTGCTCCGCATCGCGCATGAAGTAGGGAAAATACACGCACTGATCGCGCACGAAATGCCATGCCCAGTTGAACTGTCCGCCGATGTCATCGGCACTGACTGCAGGTGCGTAGTTGGCAAGCATCTGCTGCTTCTGTTCCGCATCGAACAATCCTACGCCATCGAGTATCAGGCGCCGCACCTGCCGCGGGCGCTGCAACGCCAGTTCGACGGCAATATGAGCTCCCGTATGGCTGCCGTAGAGATCGACTTCCCCGAGCCCGAGCGCATCGAGCAACTGCGCCATGATCTTGGCATAGTCGGCAGCGGTAGGCGCTGCCTGCGATGGTGGCGCGGAATCGCCAAAGCCGGGTGTATCAGGCGCGATGCAGCGCACCGATGGAGCGAGCTCGCGCATGTAGGGCACCAGCGTGCGCGAGGATGCGGGCGATGCGTGCAACATAAGCAACGGTATCGCCGCTCGCGGCATGGCGCGCGTTCGCCTGATGTGCATTTGGCCGTCGGACAAATCGATGAATGCGCGTTCGATCGCCGCGTCATGCCAGGGATTCCAGTGCTGTTTGCTCATGCGCCGTCCCGAAGTAACCCCGCCCATGCGGATGAGCGCTAGACTGGCAAAACGCGAGCCGATGGACAACAATTCCCGCAATTGATTCTGCCGCGGAGTGCCGCATGACACCGCAAGCTGAACTGGGCGTGCTGGCGCTGCTCGCCATTGCGGCGATGGTTGCCTTCCTTGCCCGGCGCTACGATTTCCCCTATGCCATCGGCCTCGTGCTCACTGGCCTTGCCATTGGTCACCTGACCTCGCTCGATGTGCCGCATCTTTCCAAGGAACTGCTGTTCCTGGTCATCCTGCCCGGGCTGATCTTCGAGGCCGCATTCCAGCTGCAGACCAAGGATGTAAAGCCCGTGCGCTGGACTATCGCGTTGCTCGCTGGCCCCGGCGTGCTGCTTGCCACCGCACTGACCGGCACGCTGTTGTGGCTTGGTTTCGAGTGGCTCGGTTTGGGCGGCCTGCCATTGCTCGCCGCCATGCTCTTCGCCGCACTGATCTGTGCAACCGATCCAGTCAGCGTCCTGTCCGTCCTGCGAAGCCTGGGTGTCGATCGCAAGCTTGCCGTACTGATGGAAGGCGAGAGCCTGTTCAACGACGGCACGGCCGTTGTCGTGTTCACGATCCTGCTCGCGCTCGTGGGCGGGGCGACCGTCACGGCACTTAGCGGCACCGTCGATTTCCTCCGTATCACCGTCGGTGCTGCGATCATCGGGGCGGGCGTCGGTCTCGTCGTGAGTCTGGCGACTCGCGCGGTGGATGATCCACTCATCGAAATCACCTTGACGGTGCTCGCGGGTTACGGCGCCTTCGTGCTGGCCGAGATGTTTCATCTTTCCGGCGTCATCGCCTGCGTCGTCGCCGGCATGATCGTCGGCAACTGGGGCGCCCATGTCGGCATGTCTGCGCCGACGCGACTCGCCGTCGAATCCTTCTGGACCTACCTTGCGTTCATATTGAACAGCGTCATCTTCCTGCTCGTCGGCTACGAGATTCGCCTCGAATCGCTGATCGGCTATCTGCCTGCCATCATGCTCGCATGGACAGCGGTACTCGCGGCACGCGGCATCGTCATCTACGGCAACAACCTGGTCACACGGCTCGTTGGACGGGAGACGTCGCCCTGGTCCTGGTCGGCCATCCTCACCTGGGGAGGATTGCGCGGCGGCTTGTCCATGGTGCTGGCGCTTGCCATTCCTCGCGATTTCCCGCAGCGCGATCTGATTCTTCACCTCACCTTCGGAACCGTGCTGCTGTCGCTCGTTCTGCAGGGCCTTACGATCAAACCATTGCTCGCCTCGCTCGGCCTGTCGCACGCTGCAGACCCTGCGCAGAGCGATTTCGAACTGGCGCTTGGGCAATTGCGCGCCGCCGAAGCGGCGCTTGCGGAGACCGAGCGGCTAGCGGCTGACCACATGATCTCCACCCAGGCGGCCGCCAGGACCGGTACGGCATTGCGTGAGCGCATCACGCAACTGCGCCAGACGCTCGACGGGTTGCGCGGCGCACATCCGCACCTCGAACTCCGCGAACAAGGCGCGCGCGATCGTCACCTCCTGCTCATAGAAAAAGACAGCCTGGTTGAAACCCAGAGGCTTGGACTGATAAGCAAGCCGAGTTTCGAGCGGCTCACGCGCCAGATCGATGAGCAACTGTTCGCGCTGCGCCGCGAACACTGATGATTTCGGCTAGGACTGGCCGTACCAGAATGGCATTGTCCGGCTGCGCGCGATAGCAACCAGCAGCGCGAATATTCCGAGCGCGACCACGAAGCACAGCACTCGCCAGCGCTGCGTCGGCGCGCGTCGCAACGCGAATGACCCCACTGCGATATAGACCATGACCAGACCGATCTTGGTCGTCACCCAAGGATCGACGAAGGGCACGCGATGGAGCATGGTCGCAAGCAGCAGCGCGGCCGTCAGCAACACGATATCGATCGTATAGCTGAGGTAGCGCACCGGCCAGCTCATGCCGATGACCGACCCCATCCACATGCCAACGCCGCGCAGCGCGAACAGGCCGCCACTCAAGGCAACCGCGACAATGTGAATCTGGCGTATCTCGCCGTAATATTCGATCAGTTCGAAGCCTCCGCCCGGCCGATCTGGCCGCTCGTCTTCGACTCCCTGCTCGGCGCGATCCACAGTTTCGCCACGAACCAGCTGAGCAGCAAGGCACCGATCGAGAATATGACATCACCCGGCACGCGCATCCAGACGAGAATCTCGATCAACGGTTGTGACATGAACTCCGCCGAGCGCGCATACCAGTAGCCGTGCGACAAGGCCGCATTGAGCTGAAGCAACCCGATCGGCAGCAGCGTCAGCAGTGCCATTGCCGTGAGCCCGGCGTTCAGTGCCCAGAAACTTCGCCGCAGCAAGGACTCGTCCCATTGTGCCTGCGGACGCAGGCCTCGCAGTGAGAACAGCATAAGACCGATGCCCAGCATGCCATAGACGCCGAATAGCGCCGTATGACCGTGCAAAGGCGTGAGATTGAGTCCCTGCATGAAATAGAGCGCAAGTGGCGTGTTGATGAGAAATCCGAACAAACCGGCGCCGACCAGATTCCAGAACGACACCGCCAGAAAGAACATGATGGGCCAGTGATAGCGGCGCATCCAGGGCGCCGCGCGACTCAAACGCATCGTGTCGACCGCCTCGAGGCCGATCAGCGCAAGCGGCACGACTTCGAGTGCCGAGAAAGAGGCACCCAGGGCCACGACTGCGGTTGTAGTTCCTGCAAAATAAAGGTGATGGAAAGTGCCGAGGATGCCGCCGGCCATGAATACCAGCGTCGCGAACAGCACCGCCGCCGTAGCGGTGCTGCCGCGAATCAATCCCAGGCGCACGAACAGGAAGGACATGACGGCAACGGCAAAGACTTCGAAGAATCCTTCCACCCACAAGTGAACAACCCACCAGCGCCAGTATTCCACCATCGACAAGTGTGTTGTTTCGCTCCACATCAGCCCTGCTCCGTAAAAGAGCCCGATGGCGAACGTCGACAGGAACAGAAGCCCGACGATGGACGACATCTGATCGCGCCTCCGTAATGCCGGTGCCAGCGCCCGGCCGACGAGGATCAGCCACAGCATCAAGCCGACAAAAAGGAAAATCTGCCAGAACCTGCCGATGTCGACGTATTCCCAACCCTGATGGCCGAACCAGAAGTTGTTGGCGAGGCCGAGCTTCTGCATGACAGCGAGCCACTGCCCTGCGAATGCACCGACCGCGATGATCAAAAGGCAGATGAACAGGAAATTCACCCCGAGCCGCTGCCACTTCGGTTCCACGCCCGAAATGGCCGGGGCAATATAAAGCCCCGTACCGAGCCACGCGGTAGCGATCCACAGCACGGCGAGTTGCGTGTGCCAGCTGCGCGTCAACGAATACGGCAGGACGTCAGCGAGCTGGAATCCATACAACTGTTGCCCTTCCACCTGATAGTGCGCCGTAATTGCACCGAGCAATATCTGCGCAACAAAAAGCACGACCACCAGCCAGAAGTACTTGGCCGTTGCGCGCATGGACGGCGTTATGGCGAGACTCTGCAGAGGATCGGTGGCCGGCGGCGTCACCGGCGGATCCTTGCCGTGGTAACCCGCATAGTGCCACGCGAGCAGGCCGATACCCGCGATCATGAACATGACGCTGAACACCGTCCACAGGAACGCGCTTGAAGTCGGTGCATTGCCGACCAGCGGCTCGGCGGGCCAGTTATTCGTGTACGACGCGGCACTGCCCGGACGCTCCGTGACGCTCGCCCAGGCCGTCCAGAAGAAAAATCCCGCGAGCTGACGACGATGGGCGCTGCTGTCGACCGTGCGGTCCTTCATCGCATAGCTCTCACGCAATGCAGCTGTATCCGCACCGTCTCCGAACAGACTCTCATAGTGATCGAGGACGGTTGCGATGGCCTGTGCGCGCTCGTCACTGATTCGCAGGTCGCCCGAGGCCGGATCGTAGGTATTGGCGCGGATCAGGGGCTTGAAGTCGGCAATGAGTTTCGCCCTCTCGCCTTCGGACAGGCGTTGCCAGTCCTGGCCATACTCGCGCTTGCCGCGCGCCTCGAGCCAGGCAGTGGCTTCGCGATGCAGCCAGTCGGCACTCCAGTCGGGCGCAACCAGCGCACCGTGACCCCACACTGAACCAAGCTGCTGGCCGCCGATGCTTTGCCAGACAACGCGGCCCGTTTGCATGTCTGCGCGGGTGAAAATGACATCACCGTTGGTGGCCACCACGCGCTCCGGCATTGGAGGAGCGTGGCGAAACACCTCCTTGCCCATCCACAGGAGAACGGAGAACGCCACCAGCAGCAATGCGCCGAGGCCGAGCCATAGTTTGCGAGTCTGGTCCATGTCTGCACTCCCGGATAACTGCCGGGATTGTGCTCACGCTGCGCGATGCGCGCCTTGATCTAGATCAAACGAGTATCGCCAATCGCAACCCTGGCGATATCGGCGAGTTTTTCGACATCCAGTATGCGTAGATCGCGCAATTCGATATGCACAATCCCCTCTTCACGGAAACGTCGCAGGATGCGGCTGACGGTTTCCGGTGCGAGCCGCAGGTGGCTTGCAATATCGCTGCGCGACATCGGCAGATGCAGTTCGGTGGCGGAGAATTGCTGGCGCTCATAGCGTCGCGACAACAGCAGGAAGAACGCCGCAAGCCGCTCTTCGGCCGAAAAATCGCCCGCAAGGAGATGCGCGCGGCCGATGTCCTGGGACAACAACGCGAACAGGCGCTGCTGCAGTCCCGGCAACCGCGTCGCCAGAATCGCCATTTTCGGGAACGAAAAACGGCACAACTGCACTTCGTCCAGAGCGATGGCGTTGCAGGGGTAGCGTGTGTCGTGAATCGCGTTCAGGCCGATGAGTTCACCCGGGATGTGAAAACCCAGCACGTGCTCCCTGCCGTGTGCGTCGATCATGTAGGTCTTCACCGTGCCGGCGCGCACCGCCGCGATGGCATTGAATGCATCGCCCTCGCGGAATAGATGAGTACCTTCGGCGAAGGGGCCGACGTGTTCGACAAGCACGTGCAATTCCGCGAGCGCCGCCTTGTCGTAGCCTTGCGCGAGACAGGCACCCGAGAACGCACAGGTACTGCAGAACCTGAGCGCATCGCCGTCGTCGGCATGACCGTGCAGCGGGTGTCGCATCGCTGGCGATCATAATGGCTTGGCGTGGCCCTTGTCAGGCGCACCGGATCCGAGCCGCCAGCGATGATATCGCGCGAGCCCTGCGAGCAGGCGTTGCGGCTGGTGCGCCCGCCGCCATTCGCCGGCGGCATATTTGTTCGCTTCGACCAGTGTGGGATAGGCGTGCACCGTGGCAAGCAGCTTGCTGAGGCCCAGTCCATGCTTCATGGCAAGCACCCATTCCGCGATCAACTCACCCGCATCGGGCGCAACGATGGTCACGCCGAGGATGCGGTCGCTGCCAGGCAACGTCAGCACCTTGACCCAGCCACGCGCCTTGTCGTCCGCAATGGCACGATCGAGCTCGGCAAATTGGTAGCGGATCGCCTCAAATGGCTGATTCCGGGACTTAGCCTCCTGTTCATTGAGCCCGACACGCGCGACTTGCGGGTCCGTGAAAGTCACGGCCGGCAATACCCGATAATCGGCGCGGAATCGCTTCCAACCGCCGAACAGGGCGTTCACCGCTGCGTACCAAGCCTGGTGCGCACCCACATGCGTGAGCTGATAGGGTCCAGCGACGTCGCCCGCGACAAGGATATTGGGGTAGTCCGTCTGCAGGAATTCGTTGTGCACGATGGTCTTGTCCGCGCGAATGCCGAGCGCTTCCAGGCCGTAACCGGTGAGACGCGCGCGCCTGCCGACCGCGCATAGCAACGTGTCGTAGTGCAGCTTCTCGCGGTTACCGCCGGAATCGACGATGGCGTAACGCCCCCCTGTATCGCGATCGAATTGCACGACCTCCGCACCAACACGCACGTCGACACCGTCATCGCGCATGCACTGCAGGAGATGTTCCGCGACATCACCATCTTCGCGGCCCAATAGTTGTGCCGCCATCTCCACCAATACGACACTCGATCCAAGACGCGCAAAAGCCTGCGCTAGTTCGCAACCGATCGGTCCACCGCCAAGCACCAGCAACCGTTGTGGCGCCTCCGTCAGCCCCCAGAGAGTCTCGCTCGTGAGATAACCCGAGTCCTCGATGCCTGGAACAGGCGGCACGATGGGCTCGGCACCTGTCGCAATCACCATCGCGCGAGTGCTGAGCTCCTGCGTTGCGCCGTCCTGTCGCTCGATCTGCACACGCCATGGATCGACGATGCGCGCCTTGCCCAATACGACATCGACGCCAAGTGCGGTGTACCGCTCGACCGAGTCGTGCGGTTCAACGCGGCGAACGACGTCGGCAACCCGGCGCATGACGGCACCGAAGTCGATTGCAGGCGGTGCAATGCCAATTCCCGCAGCGCCCGCCTTGCGCGCCTGATGCGCGATACTGGCCGCATGGATGAGCGCCTTGCTCGGCACACAACCCGAGTTGAGGCAGTCGCCTCCCATGCGCTGCGCTTCGACGAGCGTTACGCTCGCCTTGACGGCCGCAGCAATGTAACTCGTGACCAGACCGGCCGCGCCGGCACCGATGACGACCAGATTGCGGTCGAACCGCCGTGGCTTGTTCCCACGCCAGCGCGAGTAGATGCGCCGTGCGCGCGCGAGCCGCAACAACCGGCGCGCCAGCAGAGGAAATACCCCAAGCAGCACGAACGAAGCGAGCAGCGCCGGCGAGAAAATTCCTTCAAGCGAGCGCAGTTGACCGAGCTGGGTACCCGCATTGACGTAGACAATCGTACCCGCCAGCATGCCGACCTGACTAACCCAATAGAAGGTACCGGCGCGCATGCGTGTCAGCCCCATCACGAGATTGATCACGAAGAACGGGAACAGGGGCACCAGGCGCAGCGTGAACAAATAGAACGAGCCTTCACGCTCGACACCGCGGTCTATTTCTGACAGTCGTTGGGCGAACCGCCCACGCACCGCATCGCGCAGAAGATAACGCGATACCAGCATCGCCAAAGTCGCGCCGATTGACGATGCGAACGAGACCACGATCGTACCGGCCACCAACCCGAACAAGGCGCCGGCAACCAGGGTCAACACGGCAGCCCCCGGCAGCGAAAGCGCTGTGACGGCGACATAAATGAGCGCAAAAAGCGCAAGTGTTGCGTACGGCCGCGACGCGTAGTGAGCCGCAAACTCGCTGCGCGCCGACTGCATCGCCTGCAGGTCGAGGAATCGACCCAGATCGAACACGAAAAATGCGCCGACCGCCGCCAGCACAACTGCACCCAAAAGCGCTTTCTTGTAATTCATCTGCTTAATGACCCGGTTTGAGCCCGCATCATTGCAGGCATGGCGCGATCGCATGCCTATAATGCCAGCAGGAGAGCGCCATCATGCCTGACGAGATAAAACGAACCACCCTGATGGTGCGCGACGCAGAGCGCGCCGCCGAGTGGTATGCAACGGTTTTTGGCATGCGACGCTGGTTTGACAGCGAATTCGTGCTCTCGGACGGGCAACTGGCTGCGGGCGAAATCGGCGACCGCACCAGGTTGATCATCATGCAATGCAAGCACGAGCGCATCGGCATGATCGGCTTGCTGCAGTGGCTGGATCCACCCCGACCTGCCCCTGACAATCTGCCGGCGCAACTGACCTTCGGCGCACCGATTTTCGTGGTCGCGGCGCAGGACGTACGCGCCACCACCGACAGGGCACTGGCCGCTGGATCGCGCCTGCACTCGTCGCCACATCCGTGGTCGGTACAAGGCGCCGACGGCGTAACCAAACACATGATCGGCGCGTCGTTCTGGGATCTGGACGGCTATTTTTTCGAAGTGAACGAGGTAACGAGATGACAGCAATCAAGCAGACACTCATCGAATGGTTCGGCCCTGAATCGGTCGCCTATGCAGCGCCGGCGCTGCGCGTCCTGGTCATCATCCTACTTGCCATGGTGGCCAAACGTCTCGCCAGCCGCCTGATTCGCATCTTCCGCGATCGCTTCACGAGCCACATTGGCCAGGGCCACGGCATCAAGCGTGCCGAGACGCTGGGCCGGGTAATTCGCTACATCGCGTCGGTCGCAATCACGCTGGTTGCCGGCATGTTGATACTGAGCGAGTTCGGCGTATCGATCGCGCCGATACTCGGTGCCGCGGGTGTGGTCGGCCTTGCGGTCGGATTCGGCGCGCAATCACTGGTCAAGGACTACTTCACCGGCTTTTTCCTGCTGCTCGAAGACCAGGTGGCGCGAGGCGATGTCGTCGAAGTGGCGGACAAGTCGGGCGTCGTAGAAGACGTCACCCTGCGCTACGTGCGTCTGCGCGCCTACAACGGCGACGTACACTACATCCCTAACGGCCTCATTTCCACGGTCACCAACATGAGTCGCGGATTCGCCTTCGCGGTAATGGACATTGGCGTTGCGTATCGTGAGGACCTCGACGAGGTCTACGCGGCGATACGCGAAGTTGCCGAAGGACTGCGCAAGCAGGAAGGCTTTGCCGAAAAAATACTCGAGCCGCTGGAAATCGCAGGCGTCGAGGAACTCGGCGACTCGGCCGTCGTCGTTCGTTGCCGCATCAAGGTCAAGCCGCTCGAGCAATGGGCGGTGCGCCGCGCCTACCTAAAGCAATTGAAGCAGGCATTCGACGCGAAGGGCATCGAAATCCCCTACCCGCATGTGACGCTCTATGCTGGCGTCGACAAGCAAGGCAAGTCGCCGGCATTTCGCACAGAGGCTGCCTGAGCGTCGGGCCCGGGCTGACCCGGAAATACTCCCGCGTATCGATCCTCTGTCATGGACTGAACGGCAATTCGACCGATTGGTCGACATAAGCCGTAATCGGCGTGCCGGGCTTGATATCGATATCGTGGCCGCGCTTGAGTAAACCAAGGGGTCCGAACAGAACCGTCAATGCGACGGTTGCGCCGACTTTCGCGTCGCCTTCATTGCCTTTGTTGGCGCGCAGTTTCACGCGGCGATCACCGACGCTCACATAGTCGAGGATCACGTTCAACTCGCCGGCCTTGCCCATGTATCCCTTCTTGCGCGCGTGCGTCACCGTCCCGACCGCAATCGCTCCTGACGGAATGGCCACCACGCCATTGACACGCACATCGCCGTCGACCCGGAGGTTGAAGCGGTCGCCATCGGTATTGGTCTTGGAGCTGAGTGCATCCACGAATGCCAGTGCGACTTCGGTTCCTTCCGGCACCTTGATCGTCGATTGTTGCGCTGCATCCGGCGCCTCCTCAGTGACAGGTGCCGCCTCGGCTCCTGGGGCCTCCTGGCCGTGAGCCAAATACGCGGTGGTCAACAGCGAAACCAGCGCGAAAATTGAGAATCGCTTCCGGGGCATCATTCTTGTACTTCCTCTTCCATGTGGTGACGCTTGTCGAATCAGGTCCTTGGGTTTGCGTAGACTCACGACCCTTCAACGATCATATCCTTTCCGCAGGCATTTGCTTTATGATCCGCCGAACGGCACCTGCCGCCCGAGTGAAAGGCGGTGCAGCCATATCCTTTTGTTGCGATTCGCCTATGCGCAACCAAGCCACCACTGTTCTCCCGCTTCTTGCACTCACTGCCGCGGTCGCCATGGGCAGCTCCATAGCTGTTGCGCAGGTCGACGGCGGCTCTTCCACAACCGTAGCCGACACGCCACCGACTCTGCAGGAAATTACCGTGACGGGCCGCGTTCCGCGGTACGTCGCACCCACACTGCGTGATCGAATCGGGCGCATCTGGGCACCCGTCTACCTCAATGGCAAGGGACCTTTCCGACTCGTCCTCGATACCGGCGCCAGCCAATCAGCGATTATTCCGCGGGTCGCGCAGTTGCTTGGTGACGATGCCCGAACTAACCGACAGATGCGCGTGCAAGGCGTATCCGGCACAGCTATCGTGCCGGTACTCAGGATCGACCGCATGGACATCGGCGATCTGGTGCTGGAGCCCGCCATGTTGCCGGTCGTAGCGGATGTATTCGGCGGCGCCGATGGCGTGCTCGGCAACGCCGGCCTTCACGACAAGAGAATCTTCATCGATTTCAGGAACGACATCATCACCGTCAAGCGCTCGCGCCGTGATGACCCGGGCCCCGGCTATCGCATGATGCCGATCAAGTTCCTGCGCAATTATCTGATGGCGATCGACGTGCGCATCGGACGGATACCCACGACCGCAATCATCGACACGGGCTCGGCGCAGTCGCTAGGCAATCTCGCGCTGCAGGAGGCCCTCAAACGCGTGCCCGAGGATTTGCCTCCATCCGAGGTGATCGGCGTCACTCTCGACGTCGAGTATGCCAATCGCATCAATATGCCCACCATCTACATGGATCAGATCATGATCAAAGGCGCGCAAATGAGCTTTGGCGATGTACATTTGTTCAAGCACTGGCGGTTGACGCGGGAGCCCGCCATATTGCTTGGCATGGATGTCATCGGCACGGTGGAACAGTTGATCATCGACTATCCGACCAGGCGGCTTTACATGAAACTCAGGCGTTGAGCTGCTTCGCACGATTGCGCGACGATCCCAACCGCAGGAGCAGACGATGCACGACATATGGCTCGAACGCCGACGCACATTCCGGAAACTGCATCAGTCCGGCTGCCTCCTGCTGCCCAATCCCTGGGATGCTGGCGGCGCCGCGCGCCTCGAGGCGATGGGCTTCAAGGCCCTGGCCTCATCGAGCTCGGCATGCGCGATGGCGCTCGGCCGAAGCGATTACCAGATCACGCTGGATGAAGCACTGACGCACTTGCAGAGCCTCGCGGCCGCGACGAGCCTGCCACTGAATGCGGACTTCGAAAACGGTTTCGCCGATGCTCCCGAGGCCATCGCGAAGAATGTCCTTCGCGCAGCAGCCACCGGCATCGCAGGGGTGTCGATCGAAGACCAACGCAGCGAGCAGCTATACGACACCGGGCTATCCATCGAGCGTATCCGCGCAGCGCGCCAGGCACTTGATGCGGGCGCGCCCGAGGTTTTGTTGGTGGCGCGATGCGAAGCCTACCTGTTGGGACAGACTGATCCGCGCCTGGTGATCGACCGTCTCGTTCAATACGCTGACGCCGGTGCGGACTGCCTGTATGCACCAGGCGTGGTCGATCTGCCGACGATACGCGCCATTGTCGCGGCGGTTGCGCCGCGGCCGGTCAATGTCCTGATGTATCAACCGCAGCAGCGTGTCGATGAACTCGTAGACGCCGGCGTCCGCCGCATCAGCCTCGGCGGTGTGCTGGCACACGCGTCATGGCGCGCCTTCGAAGCGACCGCAAGGAATTTTCTTACGCGGGGATCCTTATCCCCCTGATCACTGCGGGTCGTGCAAGAAACGACTCGCAGGCACGCCCGACATTGCGAAAATCATCGATACCCACGAGTTCCCCGGCGCCATAGAATTTCACGAGATTGTCGATCATCGGAAAGACGGCGATATCGGCGATCGAATAAGCGTCTCCCATGAGCCATTCCCTCGTAGCAAGCTGCGCATCGAGTACACCAAGCAGGCGGCGCGATTCCGTTGCATAGCGGTCTCGTGGTCGCTTGTCTGGCCATTCGCGGCCGGCAAACCGATGAAAGAAACCAAGCTGACCGAACATCGGTCCAATGGCGCTTACCTGAAACATCAACCATTGCATGCATTGATTGCGCCCGATAACGCCACTCGGCAGGAGTTGGCCTGTTTTCTGCGCCAGGTACAGCAGTATTGCGCCTGACTCACTGAGTATCAGCGGCTCATTTTGCGTCGCTGCCGGATCGATCAGTACAGGAATCTTGCCGTTCGGATTGAGGGCGAGAAACTCGGGCGACTTTTGATCAGCAGTGTCGAAATTGATCTTGTGCACCTCGTAAGGCAGACCGGTTTCTTCGAGCATGATCGATACTTTCACGCCATTCGGAGTCGCGAGCGAATAGAGCTGCAGACGGTCCGGGTGTTGCGCCGGCCATCGGCGACTGCACGCCAATTCCTGCAATTTCATGTCGTTCAATCTCCCTACAGCTTGCGCCAATGCTGCGACAACTCGGGTGCGAGTATGCCCGCGGTATGCGGTTCGAAACGTGTCAGTCGCGTGGGGTCGCGAAACAGCACCGAGCAACCGGCGCACTCGAACACCGGTCGCCGATCCGTCGCGAGCCCGACGCGCTCGTACACCTGGCTGCGGCAGATCGGGCATCGAAACGACACGGTGTCGGACATGTCCGGAAACTAGCAGCCACCCGCATCGGGTTCCATCCAGCGCCGCTGCCCGCCTGGCACTGGATGGGACGGGCTTGACATCCTTAATCTACCCTGCTACCTTGTTTACACAAGGTAGCTTTCGACTAGCCCATCATGGATACCAGCGAAAAATTCGCCGCCATACGCAAAGGACTGCTGGAGTTCGTGCTCCTGAAGGCCATCGCCGGTGAAAAGCTCTATGTCGCCGATATGCGCAAGCGTCTCGCACAGACCGAGTTTGCCACCCAGGAGGGTACCCTCTACCCCCTGCTCTCGCGCATGCGGCGTGAACAGCTGGTGGACTACGAATGGCAGGAGTCGGAGTCGGGGCCGCCCCGCAAGTACTACAAATTGACATCAACGGGTCAGAGTGCGTTGCAGGAACTGCAGAAATACTGGCAGCACCTCAACGACACCATAACGAAACTGGGAGCATGAGCATGCTGAAAGTCGTCACCATCAATCTCAACGGCAATGCCTATCAAGTCGACGAGAACGCTTTTGAAGCGCTGCGCGGCTACCTCGACGACGCCCGCCAGAAGCTCAGCCAGAATCCCGATCGCGCCGAGATCCTCACGGATCTCGAACAAGCCATCGCGGACAAATGCGATACCTTTCTCGGCGCCCACAAGAACGTGGTCGATGCCAGCGAAATGGGCCAGATCCTCAAGGAAATGGGCCCCGTCGAGGGCGCTGCCGAACAGCCTCGAGGCAACACAGCGCACGAAGACGGGCAATCGACGAGCACAGGGGAAGCTTCGTCCTCTGCAACACCGACGCGACGCCTGTTTCGTCTTCCCGAACAGGGCATGTTGGGTGGCGTGTGCGCCGGCCTCGCTGCGTATTTCAACGTCGACGTAGTGTGGGTCCGGCTGCTGTTCGTCATTCTCACATTCGTCACTGGCATCTGGATCGTCGCCTGGTTGGTCATGCTGTTCGTCATGCCGCGCGCACAGACGCCCGAAGACGTCGCGCTCGCACATGGCGAGCCGTTCAATGCCCAGGACGTGATCAACCGCGTAAAAAAAAAGTATGACGAATACAGCGGCGTCGCCGCCGACCTCGGCCGGCGTCAATGGCAACAACACGAGTCAACCGTAAAAAGCGCGGCAGCTGACGTCAAACAAGGCGTAACCAATCTCGCCGACAAACTGCGCAGCAAGCGCAGCGACATGCACCGTGCCGCGCACCGACGCCACGCAAGCGTCTATCGTCAGCCGCAGCCGTCGGTCGGATATGGCGCCCAGGTTCTGGCGGGCCTCACCCTGCCAGTACTGTCGATTCTGTCCGCAGCCCTTTTTGTCGTCTTCGTTGCCGGTCTGCTGTTGTTGCTGGGTAACAGCGCGTGGTTTGCCTGGTGGCCGCTGCCGAACGTGCCCACCTGGGCGCTCATTGCCGTGTTGGTCCTGGCCTACCTGATCGTGGCGGCACCGGTCGGCGTCGCGCGTCGTGCCTCACGTCGCTACGCGAATGGTGGTCGCAACTACGGCTGGGCCAGTTCGCTCGACGCGCTTCTATGGCTCGTGCTCGTCGCGGCCTTCGGCTGGGTTCTCCTCGAAACGGTCCCCGGCCTTGGCGAAACCATTACTCACCTGTTCGGCATGTCGCCGCATCACATGTGGGTTATGATCTGAACGAGTGAGCGATACGAAAGAATATCAGCCGCCGCCCGTCTGGACCTGGACACCGGGCAATGGCGGCAGGTTTGCCAACATCAACCGGCCGACCGCCGGTGCACGATACGACAAGCCGCTGCCGCTCGGCGGCCACCCGCTGCAACTTTATTCGCTCGCGACACCGAACGGCGTGAAGGTCACGGTATTGCTCGAGGAGCTGCTGGCGCAGGGCCACGGCGGCGCCGAGTACGACGCGTGGCTCATTCGTATCAATGACGGCGATCAATTCGGCAGCGGCTTCGTGGCCGTCAACCCCAACTCGAAGATTCCCGCACTCATCGATCGCAGTGGCGCTCAACCGGTGCGGGTTTTCGAATCGGGTGCGATCCTCCTGTACCTGGCGGAAAAATTCGGCGCTTTCCTGCCGCGCGATTCCGCGGGCCGCGCCGAATGCCTGTCATGGCTATTCTGGCAGGTGGGCAGCGCACCCTATCTTGGCGGCGGCTTCGGCCATTTCTACGCCTATGCACCGTTCAAGATCGAGTACGCCATCGATCGCTTCACCATGGAGGTCAAGCGACAGCTCGACGTGCTCGACCAGCGACTGGCGCAAACGGCCTATCTCGCGGGCGATGAATACACCATCGCCGATATCGCGGTCTGGCCCTGGTACGGTGTTCTCGCGCAAGGGAAAATCTACGAGGCAGGCGAATTCCTGCAGGTCAAGAACTACACGCACCTGCAGCGCTGGGCGCAAGAGATCGCCGCCCGGCCCGCCGTCGAGCGCGGCCGCATGGTCAATCGCACTTCCGGGGAATTATCCGAGCAATTGCACGAACGCCACGACGCCAGCGATTTCGACCTGCGCACAGAGGACAAGCTGGCTTGAGGCCATGCCGGCCGTCAGGGTGACGGTCTCGGCAATGCGTTCCAGTTGAGGATGGTGTTCCACACCAGCCGCCACTCGCCGCTGTTCATGTCGCGGTGAATCCCGTTGAAGTTGTAACTGACGACATGCCCGTTGCCAATCGGCGTATCGAGGATTGCCGGATGGCCCGCGAGTTCGTCCTCGCCGCGTATGCCGCCGCTGATCACCATTGGTCCTTTACCGCCCCAGGCAAGAACCACATGCCGCTCATCGATCGGGCCATCGAGACAGGACGTGCAATACGCCATGGTCAGCCAGCGCCGCGGCGTCTCGTATACCGGCAAGTTGGTGCGCAGCACCGCGGCCTCACTGTCAAATCCATAGGCGATCGGATGCGAAATGTCGCGAAAACTCGCGCGGAGCACCGCGCCCGGTGTGAATACCGAAGCTGTGTTCGCGCGGGCAACTCCAGAGACCAGGCCGCCTTCCAGCGCGAGGGCGCTGCCACTGCCAAGCGTCAGGAGCACGCCACCAGCGTCGACAAAATCCTTGAGCGCCGCGAGACCCTCGTATCCAGCACCACCTGTGATGTCATCGGAGGCGACCGGCTGACCAAGACTCGGATACTCCGGCGTCGCCCGATACGCCATCGGACCCTCTGTTGCAGCGATGCCATGTATCTGCCCGGCGAGTTCCAGGCGTGAAAATGGTCCGTACACAATGACGTCCACGCGTTCACGCAGATGGCCGGCGCGCAGGTCTTCATCGCGCAAATAGGTGTAAGGAACCTGTTCGCGCTCCAGGATCAGGCGTATCCAGCCCATCATGTCGGTGTCCGCCCACGGTACCCACAGGCCGATGCGCGGCAGCTTGGCATCGTGTGCCGCCACGTCCGGCACCTGGTGCAGCGACCAGAAATCGATCGCGAACGTCCCGCTCACATGCTCGACAGCCTTGCGCAGTTCCGCCGGCGATTGACCGTCGCCGGCGGTAACGATCCACGAGCCCGCAGGAAATACCTCTCCCGACATGCGGAAGGATCGTTCCGCGATGCGCACCGGATAGTGCGCAAGCGCAAAACGCGCAGCGAGGAGCGATTCCTGGCCACGTTCGCGCAGGATGAATACAGGTCCATTGCCGCGCACCGTACCGCCCACCAGCGTCCCGCCCTCGAGCAAGTGGCTTTCAGCCTTGCGCACGCGCTCATCCTCGATGCGCACGGCGCGCACGCCGAACCCGACCGGATAAGCCCAGGAAACGTCGTCGTAGGGAAGCTCCTTGTAGCCCGTCGGAAAACTCTGTGGCTCGAGAACATCGAGGGCGTAGTTGCGATATGGCTGATCGAGACGGATCAGGAAATCGCCACGCTTGAATTGACCTTCATCGACGTCGATGGGTTTGTCCAGACGGTGCACTTCGATACGCTGCGTCTGCAGCCGATCGATCATGCGAACGACCTGCAGGCGATCGGCCTGTCCGGCCGGCACGATGTAGGCATAGGGTTTTTGCTCGACGCCTTTGCGCCAGGAGTTGTAGCCCGTCTGATAGAAATCCTGCAGCATCTCGCTGGCATGCCTGGCCGACCAGTCGAGTATCGCTAGCGCAGCCGTCTGCTGGTAGTTGACGTTATCCCGCATCGACCAGCGGAACTTCGCGTCCGGCGGCCATGGCCGATACCACTCGCGCGTCAACGAATCGGCATCAGCGTGTCGCTCGACGGTTTCCGCTGTCGCGTTGCCAAAGGTCTCGTAGCCGCGCCCGATGGCGTTGTGGTTGATGGCTACTGAATCCAGATAGTGATGCCCGAACCCATCGCCGAAGTTCCAGGTCCATACGCCTGGCATACCCAGGGCGTTCATGGTCGTCATCTCGTGGAAACTCATTTCGAGCCAGCGCGATGTGACGATCGGGTCCAGGTGCGGGTTGTAGGGTCCGGTGCCGTTCCATGTCACCAGCAGCGATATTGCTTCGTGCAGGTCGTGCACGACGACAGGATGATAGTCGAAGAACATCTTGCTCACCGCGCGCGTCGCGGCGAAATCCTGCTGGTGTGCATCGCGATTGATATCGACGAAGACGTAGCGGCTCCAGTAGGGCGGACTTTGCCGCGGCAGCGCGTCGAAATTGGTCTTGCCCTTGAGGTAGCGATGGAACCAGTCGGTCACCTTGGCCCGTCCGTCGGGCTCGGATACCGGATTGACGAGCACCAGCAGATTGCGGCGTATTGCCTGGATCATGGGCTGCTCCGATACGGCGAGACGATGGATCAGCTCCATGCACATCTCGCCGCTACCGGTCTCATCGGCATGCAGGTTGCAATTGAAATAATAGGCGGGACGCGCGCCGGCGATGAGTTGGGCGGCCGCCGCGGGCGAAGTGCGGCGCGGATCGGAAAGTGCGGCCGAAGCGGCCTTCAGCTGATCGAGGTCGCGGATGCCTTGCTCATCCGCGATGACCGCAAGCACGATGTCGCGACCTTCCTCCGAGACACCCAGCGTCTCGACATGCACGCGCGGCGAGCTGGCAGCAAGAGCCCGCACATACTCGACGATCCGCGCCGGTTGGGTAAGCTCGCCGGGCGCACCGATGATGTGCCCAAGGAACCTCGTTGGCGACGGCACATCCTTCGCGTCGGGGACATAGGCCACCCAGGGGCTCAGAAAACGCGGCTCGCTCGTAGCCGCTGCGATCGCCTCGATCGAGCCCTCCTCGGCAGCGTCGGGTGTCGGGTCGACGGCGCGCGCGCGCGAGGCGCCCAGTGCAAGCATTGCGATGAGAATCGACGCGAATCGCCACCAGGCACCTGCGGTGCCGCAGCGCGTTACAATCTGGGTGTTCATGATCGAGGGATCGTAGCCTTGACCCCCGGATTGTCAACACCGCGTCGACGATGCGCTCAAGGATGCGCGTAAGTGGGAGCACCTTTCAACCGCAGCCGCAAGGCTTGCCAGTAGATCCTCGCCAGCACACCCACACCCGAAGCGGGCACGGCAATCAGCGTACGCGCAAGCTGCGAGCCGGTCATGGCAACGCGGCGCAGATCGAGATAGGCATTGAATAGCACATCGCCCGCATGACGATTGACCATGCCGACGCGCAGGTGCTCGCCGGGCTCACCGAAGGTCCAGGCATAGTCGAGATCCATGGGCATGAAAGGCGAAACATGGAACGTCTTCTCGAACGTCCCGTCAACCGCACGGCCACCCGATGCCGCACTGTCCGCCAGCACGACGTATTGGGCGCGCTCGTTCCATGGCGTGTTGGTGATTTCGGCAATCACTGCCTGCACGTTATGCCCATCGGCGTGGTAACAGTAGTAGAAGGTGACTGGATTGAAGCACGATCCATACAGCCGCGCCTGCGTAAGCACACGGACGGGACCAGCCGGCACGATGCCTGTCCGGCTCGCGACGCATTGCCTGACGGCGTCGGCGAGCGGTGCATCGTGCGGCGCGAGATAGTCGCTTCGCCGGAACCAGGCGAGGTTGGCGCGCCGCGTGGACCACAACCAGCGCCCTCGAAATACCGTATCGAGCTCCGCGAGATCAATCCACAGCAACCGCACGGGGTAGCTGAAATCGTGCACGACCGGGCGGTGGCGCGTGTGCCTAACCCGCCCGATGTAAAGCGCGCTTTGCATCATCCTCCTCGAAATGCCTCACCGCCTGCAGCGCGCTCTCGACGCCATCCTCATGAAATCCGTTGCGCCACCACGCCCCGCAATAATAGGTGCCTTTGTGGCCATTCAACTCACGATGCCGGCCTTGCGCAAGGGTCGCATCCGGCGAGAACAAGGGATGGTCATAAGTCTCGCGCGCGAGGATGCGGGACGGGTCTATTGCATCGGAGCGATTCAAGGTCACCAAAATGGGCGTCGGCGCCGGCAACGACTGCAGTATGTTCATGTTGTAGGTCAGCGTCACGGGACCGGCAACATCCGGCATTACGTGGTAATTCCACGCCGCCCATGCGCGCCGCCGCGTCGGGAGCAGGCTCGAGTCCAGATGCAGCACGGCTTCATTTCGCTGGAATCGTATTGCGCCGAGCACGTCCCGCTCGGCCCGGCTTGGCTCTTCGAGCATGGCGAGCGCCTGATCACTGTGACAGGCGAGAAATACCCGATCGAAAATTTCAAAATCCGTCTCGCGGCATTTCAGCAACACACGATCCGGCAACCGGCGTATGCGCTCCACGGCGCAGTTGGTCCGTATGGCCTGACGGAATGGCGCCGTCAGCTTCCGGACATAGGACTGCGAACCACCCACTATCGATCGCCAGGCGAGTTGCTTGCCGGCACTCAGCATCCCGTGGTTGTGAAGGAAGCGAACAAAGAACCGCGCCGGAAACTCGAGCATCAGCCCGGGTCGCGTCGACCAGATCGCTGCACCCATCGGAATGACGTAGTGCTCGATGAAATACGCACTGTAACCCTCCCTCGCGAGGTACTCGCCGAGAGCCACTTCCGGTGCATCGGCATCCAGCAACGAGGGAGCACGCGCATTGAAACGAAGGATTTCCCGCAACATGCGCAGGAAGGTGGCATTGAGAAGATTGCGTCGCTGCGCGAACAGCGAATTGAGATTCGTGCCGCAATACTCGAGTCCGATGCGCTCATTGCGAACAGAAAAACTCATGCAGCTCGGCTGGGTCGCGATGCCGATCCGGGCCAGCAATCGGGTAAATTGCGGATAGTTCTTCTCGTTATAGACGATGAATCCGGAATCGACTGCGTATTGCCGGCCCTGGTATTCAACCAAATGGGTATTGGAGTGCCCGCCGGGCCGGTCGCGGGCTTCGAATACCACGACATCGTGTTCCCGATGCAGGCTGGCTGCGATCACATTACCGGCGATACCGCTACCGACGACCGCGATTCTCATGCACGGTCGCTCCTCACGAACCAGGGGACGAAAGCAGACGTACGGGCCACATAACGTCGATACGCGGGTCGGCGCTCGGCAATGTCTTTCTCGAGCAGCGTCACACCTGAGACTCGCAACAACAGCAACGTCATCAGCGCAGGCGAAACAATGGTCCAGAGCGTGCCCGGACGGGCGCCGAGCAGGAAGATGCCCCACCAGAGGCAAAACTCGCCGAAGTAATTCGGATGCCGGCTGTAACGCCAAAGGCCGGTATCGAGCACGCGGCTGGCATTCTGCCCGTTCGACTTGAATTGCCGCAGTTGTTCGTCGGCAAGTGACTCAAACAATAGCCCGAACAGCGCGAGAGCGGCACCCAGGCAATTCCACCATTGCGAATGAACATCGAACGCGACCGCAGCCACGGCAGGCGCTGCCACGATCCAGGCCAGCACGGCCTGGAACAGGAACACGGTCACCAGACTCGTCCAGACAAAATGATTACCGTTGCGAGCGCGTATCGCCTGGTAACGTCGATCTTCAGGCGCGCTCCAGTTGCGCGCCGTGAGGTAGACGCAAAGGCGCAGGGCCCAGAGGGCGACAATAGCGCACGCTGCGATTCCGACCGTCGTCGGTGGGTTGCCACGCACGACTGCAGTGATGACAGCCGCCAGCATGAATAGCGGCCAGAACATGTCGATCAATCCGACGTTGCGGCGCAGGCTGCAAAGCACCCAGGCCAGAATCGCGAGTGTCGCGATTGGCGCCGAGCTTGTAAGCCACGCCTGTGTGAAGGCGGTCATGCCGAGGCGACCTGGCTACGAGCCAACCAGACCAGTAGTGGCAATGCGATTGCCCATACCGCAGCGATCACGCCGAGCGCATACTCGCCTGGCAGGGTCAGTGCGCCGAGTCGTGCGCCGAGGGCATAGGAAAGTGCGCCACCGCTCGCGCCGACCAACGCGCCAAGCAGCGGGCGCCCGCGCAGCCAACCCAGGGAGGAGCTCAACGTTGTCGACAACAATGCCCAGAGCGCCAGCATCCAGAGCGGAACCGACAACAAATTGCCTGGTGCGGGTTTGAATTCCGTTACCCGCAGGTGCGCCAACAGCGACTCGATCAATATGCCGACGAGCAATGCCAGCAATGCGAGGCGCAGGCCCGCGCCAAAGGGCGGACGCAAGCCAATGGCCATGACGGTCGCGCCGGACACGACGAGCAGTGCCAGTAGTGGCTCACCTCGTGCCGCGCTGGTCACGCCGATGAACCAGGCCAGCTGGAAAAGGACGAAGTTGAAAATGCGGGAGCGCAGTGCGTCGCGCACCCAACGGAGCTGATCACTCACCGCGGCGTTTCTCGAACAGGTAATGACTCACGCACCATTCCTCGCCGCGGCGATACCCGAACAATTCCTCACAGGCCATCAGGAACATCCGCCAGCGCTGCATCCACAGCGCCGATTGTTCACTCCCGTATACCGTCTCGAGGATTGCCCTTGCTGCGATCCGATTGCGATCGAGGTTTGAGAGCCAGGCGCGCGCGGTCCTCTGGTAGTGGACGCCGCTCCAGCGCCACTGCTGCCGCAATGCCAGATCGCGTTGGAACTGAACCGCCAGCGATTCGCTCGGCATCATGCCGCCTGAAAAGAAATACCGGCTCATCCAGTCGCTTGCATCTTGATCCTCGAAAAGATACGGCACGGCACGATGACAGAACACATGCATGAAGAAACGGCCATCGTCTCGCAGCGCCCGTGACACGCGCAAGAAGAGCTCCGGCCAGTTACGCATATGTTCGAACATCTCGACCGAGACGATTCGGTCTACATCGCCGGGCATACGGAAGTGATTCATGTCGACGACCTGCAGCTGCAGGTTCACGAGCCCTCGCTGGCGAGCTTGCGCAAGGATGTACTCGCGCTGCGAATTCGAATTGGACACAGCGAGAATCGAGCTGTTCGGATAGTGCTCGGCCATCCACAGACTGAGCGACCCCCAGCCGCAACCCAGTTCGACAATGCGCTGTCCGTCGGCGAGCTGCGCGTGCTCGCAGGTCTGGCGCAATGCCGCTTTCTCGGCCTCGGCAAGGGTGGTTACGCCGTCCGGCCACCAGCCACTGCTGTACTTGCGGTGGGGTCCGAGCATGAGAGCGAAGAATTCCGCCGGCACCTCATAATGTTGCTCATTGGCCTTGTCGGTGAGGACCGCAACGGGCGACGCGACCATTGCCGCCGCAAAATCCCGTGTTCGCTGCTCGCCCGCCTCGGTCCCGACCACGCGAATATCGCGGCTACGTTCGCGGACGAGGTGGCGAATTCCGGCGCGAACCACAGCATCGGGCAGCGCACCCCGCTCGACCCACTTCAATGCAGATGCCGTAAACGCCATGTCAAAGACCTCTCGAAACCGCCCCGCCACGCCGGTTGCAACAGGGTTTTGTGGTTATACGCAGCGCGGCGCGATTGGATCACCCGCATCAGTGATCCGAAACCCTGCGCTGGCCGTACAATGGGTATGCATGGATCTTTGGCCCTGCGCGTGCATATTCCCGGACCGCCGCCATCGTGGCGGCGGCGCAGGCCTGCTCTCACCGTGAACCGTTTGCCCGCACGGGAATCGACAGCGACCGATGCATGGGCACAGGCCGTGCGGGCTGTAGCGCACCAGTCCGACCACGGTGCATTTGCATCGTTGTTCGGGCATTTTGCGCCCCGCGTCAAGGCGTATCTGCTTCGCTGCGGTGCGAGCGGCGATCAGGCGGAAGATCTCGCCCAGGAGGCCATGGCCACGGTGTGGCGTCGAGCTGCGTCGTTCGATCCACAGCGCGCTGCGGTGATCACCTGGATTTACACCATCGCGCGTAACCTCTGGGTCGATCAGTGCCGCCGCGACGCTGCGTCACGCCGCGGTTCGTGGCTTCTGGATCTGCCGGAAATCGATCTGCCGGTGGAATCGTCGGCTGATCCGGTGCATACGGCGCAGGGTATCCAACATGTGAGACGGGCCCTGTCGGCATTGTCACCACAGCAGCAGGAGATCGTCCGTCTTGCCTATTTCGACGATCAGCCGCAGCGACAAATCGCCGCGACACTGCGCATTCCGCTCGGTACGGTCAAATCGCGCATTCGTCTTGCCATCGCCGCACTGCGTCAACATCTTCAAGACAAGGAATTATGATCAACCACCATCCGAACGATGAGCTATTGCAGTCCTGGGCGGCCGGTCACCTCGATCCCGCGGCAGGCCTGGTGCTCTCGGTACACTGCGACGGATGCCAGAATTGCCGAGAGCGTGTGCAGGTTTTGCTCGCGACGGGTGGCGTCTGCCTGGATGAGATCGAACCCGTCGCAATGGGCAGCGCTTCGCTCGAGCATACGCTGACACGCGCAACTGCACCTCGCACGCGACCGGTCGTCGAATCCGACACCTGGCAGCCAGCGCGCCCGATGCCTCACGTCGGCCCGCTCACCGAATCGCGCGCTTTGCGCGGCTGCACCATCGGCCGCTGGCGCTGGATCGCCGCAGGCATACGCTACAGTCGCATTGCACTGCCGCATTCGAGCAACGGCAAAACCTTCCTGCTGCGCATCGCGCCTGGCAAGAGCCTGCCTCGGCACTCACATGGCGCGATGGAACTCACGCAGGTGCTGAGCGGTCGATTTGACGATGGCCGTGCAACGTTCGTTGCAGGGGACTTCGATGAAACCAACCAGGAAGTCACTCACCGTCCGGTGGTAGCCGCTGACGGAGAATGCCTGTGCCTCGCCTACCTCGAATCGCCACTTCGTTTCGATGGCTGGATTCGGCAGTCGCTGGCGAGAATTGTCGGCCTTTAGGACGAACGCGGGAGCGGCACCCCTCAGCCAGGCCCGAATAGCGCCTCTGCATTATCGCTCAGAATGCGAGTCTTCTGATTTTCGCTGATGTCGGCGCGGTCGCGAAGCTTGCGTTGCACGAATATCGAATCATCGACATCGCCCGGATGGCCAAAATCGCTACCGATCACCAGTCGGTCATCGCCAGCGTATTGCAGAATCAGTGGCAGCTCCTCGTGCTCCTCGCAGGTGACGAAGAAGTTGCGTTCGCGCAGCACCGATCGCGTGTAAGCCTTGCGATCGCGATCATCGCGCACCTTGTGCGCCTGAGCGACGATATAAGTCAACCAGGAGGACCCCACTTCAAAGAAGCCGAAGCGCAGGCGCGGAAAGCGCGTTGCAATATCGCTCATCGCAAGCGCAGTGAAGGCCATCAGCGTCGGCACCGACATGTGATACCTGGAAGGCTTGTCCTCTGTATTGCGGCGAATTCGCCTGAATGCGGGACTCGCGTGCCCGATGTGCACGCAGATCGGCATGTCGAGATCCTGTGCGACTTCAAACACTCGATGAAAGTCGGGATGATCGATCGGTCGATCGCCTTCGAGGCCGCGCAGGTGCACACCGACGGCGCCATTTCGCCGGGCCCAGGCGATATCCTTCAGGGTTTCGTCCATGTTGTTGACTGCCGGGTGCATGACCCAGCGCAGCCGACCACCGCTACCCGAGCAACGATCCGCAAGGAAACGATTGTAGGCACGGCTGAGGGCCAGCTCGACCGCCGGTGACTCGGGCGCAAGTGCAAGGAACAGGCTCGGAAAAATGACATGCACATCGACTCCCTGCCGATCCATTGCCTTGAGCCGCTCCGCCGGATCGGTCATCGCGAGCGCACCCGGCTTGATTTGCCCCTTGGACAATTCCTCGATCAGGTCGAGGTTCGTGCGCGCATAGAGTTGACCATCGATGATCCACACGGATTTCATCGGCATCTGGATGGGCGGCACGATTATGCCGGCATCGAGCTCGACCGGTTGCGGGCGATGCACGCGCTCGCTCTCAGTCAGGTGTTCCCAGATCGGTGCGGTTTCGATTACATGCGTATCGGCATCGATGATGCGTTTGGTCATTGTGCGTCCTGTTGCGAAAGAAATACTGCGAGATCGCGTGTAAACAGGTCCGGATCTTCCCACATCGGAAAGTGCCCGAACTGCGGATAACGAACAAGCGTGACCGGCGCACGAGTGAAACGCGACACGGTACGTTCGGCGGACTGCGAAATTACCGTGTCCTGGTCGCACCATTGAATCAACACCGGGACGTCGACCTTCCCGGCCAGCGCACCGACATCGCTCGACTGGAACAGGCGGACATTCGATGCGATGAAATCCCGTTGATGCTGTGAAGCACCCGGCAGGTTGTTCATGTCGTACATCATCTGAACCAGATCATCAGGTGGCACGAAATCCGCTGGTGTCGTGTCCTCGAGGATGAGTCGATACCAGTACTTCGAATGATTGTCGGGTGCAAACGCGGCGTGAAACCACATGAGTTTGCGGATCCGCCAGTCGACTTTGCGCGTCTGGCTCGGCCGTTCGAGTGGCAATACCGACAACGCCATCGCCCGGACCCGACCTGGATAGCGCGCATTGTAGTCGAGCGCGATATTGACGCCGTTTGAGGTGGCGACGAGGAAGAATTTGCCAAGCTCAAGGCGCTCGATGAGTCCTGCCATCAGGTCAGCCGCGCGCGCGGTGGTGTAGATGCCGGATGGATCGGGTCCCGATACGCCATAGGGCGGCCAGTCGAACCTCACCACCCGAAATTTCCCGACCAGTCGCTCGGCAACGAGGTCCCATTCGTGCAGGTTCAGGATGCTGCCGTGGAGCATCACAACCACCGGACCCTGCCCTTCGTCCCGCACATGCAGATCGACGCCATCGACACCGACGAAAGTCGAAGGAGGTTGCGCCCAGCGTGCCCGGACTTCGGCATAATCCGTTGACCACCACCGCTTCGGCATGGTCATGGCAATTGCGAGGGCGATTGCGATGATCGCCACGACCGCGAGCAGCATGCCCAATATCCGGCGCCCGTGCACGCTCATGCGATAATCACGGCTTCGCCAGGCACATGTAGCGGCTCCGCGCCGTTCGCCGTGATCAGCATGAGATCCTCGATATGCGCTGAGCCACCGATGCCGGTGTTCATGACCGGGCAATCGACGCTCAAAACCATGTTCTCGCGCAGCTCGAGGTCGAGTTTGCGATGGAAACCGCCGGCAAGATCGCCCGGCTCATCGGTGTGCATGAGACCGACTGAGTGCGGGCCAAATCCCACGGCCACATCGAAGCCACCCTTGCGCAACGCATCCTGCCCCAAGCGCACGATTTGCGAGTAGCGCAGTCCGGGGCGCAATTGTTCTCGAATGGCGCGCCAGGCATGGGTAACGGCGCGCGTGGCCGACCGTGCCGCTGCAGCCGGCTCGCCCACGACGACCGTGCGCGCGTAGTCGCCGTGATAATGGGCGAAATGACTGACTCCGTCGATGAACAATACCTGTCCATCGACAATGCGTTCCTGCGACAACTCGGAGGACACGCGATCGACATTCAGAAAAACCGCCTGGTTGCCACGCCGCGCTGCTTCGACGGCAAAGCCTTGTTGCAGCTCCGCATGCGTTGCGCCGGCGCGAACGTAGCGCCCAAGTTCATGAATCGCGGCGGCGTTCGCGGCGGCTGCACGGCGTAGCAGCATGATCTCGAGCGGCGACTTGACGAGTCGTATCCAGCGCAGGACGTTGTCGCCAGGCACGAGCTCGCCAGGTCGATCGTGACGCGTACACACGGCGGCGATGACCGGATGGTCATAGGCCACCCGCCCGCGCCAAAGACCCAGATCACGCATCGCGCGCACCAGGGCGGCGCCCGCATCGACATCGCCGCGCCGGGCGCTGGTCGCGGCGTCGAGCGCAGAACGACGTCGGGTTTCCGTAGTCGACAGCGGCTCGCGGTGCAGATCCGGGAACTCCATTGCATCGGCATTGCGCGCAATGCCGGCGTCGTCGCGAAAATCATCGATGGCCGCATCACCTGGCTCGCGGTAGAGATAAACGGGGCGGTCTGCCGGGTAGCCGCCATCGGCATAGGTGTAGTAATAGATGAATCGCGACGCCACCAGCGCCGGAACGGGGTGAGCGGCGCGCGTCAGCAGTGCGAAGGTGGTCGGTGGCTGACCGACGCGCGTCCTGGCGAGCTGCGGCCAGTAGCCGAGCAGGTGATACACATTGACGGGCTCGCCGAGCACCAGGCCGTCGAGTCCGTACCGCTCCATCACCTCGAGCGCATGGGCCAGGTTCATGGGTCCACGCTGGCGAAGAGCCGCGCGCAAGTCGGCGTCTGCCGAAGCCACAGCGTCTGACGTTGCATCGGGCAGTGGAGCTCGCATGCGGCAACCATAGACGAAATGACCTGCGCACACTATTGTTCGATGCGATGACCGCCAAAGAAGCGCAGATCGAGCGCGCCTTCGTCAATCTTCGCGAAGGCCAGCTGCATTTGCGACGACTGGCACCCGCCGCCGGGGCGATTGCGAGTGCCGATATTCCAATATTGATGCTGCACGCATCGCCGACCTCGTCGTACTTCATGCAGGGGCTGATGCGGGCATTGCGATCGGCCGGTCTGAAAAGCACGATGATTGCGCCGGATACCCTGGGCAACGGCGACTCTGCAGCACCGGCCGCGGATCGCCCCGATATCGCCTATTTCGCCGACAGCATGCAGCGCACGCTCGATGCACTCGGAATCGATCGCGTCGATGTCTATGGCGCGCACACGGGTGCGCGCATCGCCTGTGAGCTGTCAGCGTCCTGTCCGGCGCGCGTTCGCCGCGTGGTTCTCGACGGTATCATCGAATACGACGACGACATGCGCCAGCTGGTCATCGACAACTACGCACCGCAGGTCGCACCCGATGACTACGGCCGGCAATTCATCTGGGCATTCAACTTCGTACGCGACCAGGCATTGCATTTTCCCTGGTTCATGCGTGATCCCGCACACCGACTGGCAGCGGCGATTCCGTCCGCCGAAGTGCTGCATCGAGCCACGATCGATGTCCTGAAGGCCATGGATACGTATGCCCTGCCCTATATCGCCGCGTTCGAGTATCGAGCCTATGCGCGCATGCCGATGATTCAGGCGCCGGTACTCTTGCTCAAGCCGGACAGCGAATTACCTGTGCTGAACGCGGCCATCGACAAAGCCGCCGGGTTGTTGCGCGATTCGCACGTCGCCGCCATTGGCGGCGGCGAGCGCGCCAAAGCGACCGCCATCACTGAATTTCTGCTGGCAGCCGAATGAACCGTGAATCGTCACCGATCGCGCGCGGCGAGCGCCTGAGTCTCGGCACCTGCCTGGGGTTTGGCGTGGGCACGGTGGGCGTGTCGATCATGCTCAATACCGTGACCACGTATTTTCCGGCGTTCATGTCCACCGTCCTCGGGCAATCAACCGAGATCGCGGGCTTGTTGCTCATGATCTCGAAGCTCTACGACGCCGTTGCCGATATCGTCATCGGCGCCATGAGCGATCGCACGCGCTCGCGCTGGGGCCGACGCAGACCCTATCTGCTCGCCGGTGCATTTGTCTCGGCAATTTCATTCCTGATGTTGTTCATGCCCGGCGAGATGTCACGCGGCGCGTTGATCGCCTACATGGGGGCAGCGCTCATTCTCTACTCGACCGGTTATTCGCTCTTCAATGTACCGTACATGGCCATGCCATCCGAAATGTGCGACAGCTTCAACGAACGCACACGGCTCCTGTCCTATCGCACGGTTTTCATATCGATCGGCCAGCTGCTGGCGCTTGCAGTAACGGCTGCGCTCATCGCCGCGGGCGGTGGCGGCCTGCTTGGGTATCGCATCATGGCAGCCGTCATGGCGCTCGTCATTTTCACGGCCATGCTCCTGTCCTTTCTCGGTACCGCGAATGCACGCTCCATCGAACCGAAGGCCGGCTCCGGTCACCGGATTACCTTTCGCGAAACCCTGCAACTATTCCGCAATCGTCCCTTTGCGATGCTGGTCGGCGCCAAGGTATTCCAGTTCCTGGCCTTCGCCAGCGTCGCAGTGACCGGACTCCTTTATATGCTGAACGTCGTAAAGGTCGGCTATACAGGGCAAATTCACCTGTCCGTCAGCCTGAACCTTACCGTCGCTGCCGTCATGCCGCTGTGTGTTCATCTCGGCACCCGCATCGGCAAGCGGCGCACCTATCTGCTTGGCGTACTGTTCTTCTGCGCCGGGTCCCTCAGCTGGCTGCTTGCCGATGCGCGGATTGCGCCCTGGGAAATCTGGCTGAGGGGTATCGTCTCCGGATTCGGATCCGGCGCGATCATTCTCATGTCCATTTCGATGCTGGGCGATACCATGGCCTACGACCGCAAGCTCACCGGTCTTTATCGCGAAGGCCTGATGTCGAGCGTCATCGCAGTGGTCGAGAAGGCGTCATTCGCCTTCGGCCTGGCTGTGGTGGGCGTATTGCTGAAGTGGGTCGGCTATGTGCCGACCGTGGGCGGCGCGCTGGTGACGCAACCTGCCTCGGCCGTCTGGGGTTTGTACGCGGGATTTGCCATCGTACCTGCCGTCATGTTTCTCTTGAATGGCGTCTTCCTGTATTTCTACGATCTCGACGAAGAGAAATTCTCTCGGGGCGTCTGAGCCTGCCACCCCGCTTCAAGGCCGCAACTGCTGCTCGATGAACACGGCATCCGTCAGCGAATTCAGGAATGCAATCAGGTCATCGCGTTCTGTGGCTGTCAGCCTGAAGCGCCTGAGCCTGCCGCGTCCCGCGGAGCTCTCGTAATGGGAGATCACGGCATTGAGCGTCTGGAATCGACCGTCGTGCATGTAGGGCGCGGTCAAGGCGACGTTGCGCAAAGTCGGCACACGATACGCGCCGCCGCTGCCATTGTCGGCGAACGCCGGTGGCGCGCGATCGCGGCCGCTTTGTGTCCATGTACCGGTAAAATTGAACCCGGCATGACACACTGCACAGCCGAGTCGTTTTGAATAGAACAGCGCGAGTCCACGCCTGGCCGACGGGTCTAGCGCGTCGTGCTCGCCGCGAAATACATACTGGTCGAATGGCGAGTTGCCGGTAATCAGCGTCCTTTCGTAACAGGCAATCGCGCGGACAAGGTTGTCCATGGAAATCGGGCGCGGATCGTCCGCGAATGCTTCGCGAAAACGCCACGGGTAATCAGAGTCCGTCTCCAGCACGGTCAAGACTTCCTCGACTCGACCTGCCAGCCCCATCTCGATCGGGTGCTCATTGAACAAGGGCTGCTGCATCTGCGCCTCGAGGGATCGCAATTTCGGATCCACCCAACCATAGCTGGCGTTGTAAGCCACATTACCGAGCGACATGGCGTTGCGGGCCAATACATCGCCAAGTGCGCCGCGACTGACACCACGCGCATCGGTGAATGCGCGCTCGGGCGCATGGCAGCTGGCGCAGCTGAGGCGGCCGCCGGCGGACAGTCGCGGATCAAAGAATAGCCGCCGACCCAACGCAACTTTGCTCCATGACATGGGATTGTCGGCCGGCACGGCGGGCACGGGAAATCCGCGCGGCAGTCGCCAATCAAAAGGCGCTGGTGAATTGGCGGCGCGTACGACTAACGCGGCCGACACCGCGGCCACCGCTAACGTAATGAAAAGGACCTGACCGTGCGACAAGGGGTCGCCCGCCCGGACGTCAATTCCAGCGCGTACCCTTCCCGTCCGGCGTAAGTCCGGCGGTCTGACCGGCGATCTGGATACGTTCCGAAATCCATTTGTCCAGATCATCCAGCGTGGCAGGCGCAACGGCTGAGGTCGTGCCGCGCTGCGCGCCGACCCAGTCCTTCATGGCCGTGAGCAACTTGTCGGCCAGCTTGCGGTCGCTGGCAAAAAGCGTGAGGTACGCATTCTTCGCGTCGTCAACGCGTGCGAGTCCGAGATAAGCGCGGCCACGATATTCTATGGCATCACCGTATTGCGGATTGATGGTCAATGCCTGGTCGTAGGCTTCAAGCGCGCCGGCATAATCGCCGAGATTTCGTTTGGCATAGCCGATGTAGTTCCAGGCTTCGAACATTTGTGGCATCAATTCGATCGCAGATTCGAAGTCCTTCAGTGACTTGCGATAACTGTCGCGCGCACGCTCCTGCAGCTTCGCTTTCTTGTCGGGATTCGTTTCCTTGTCAGCGCGTTCATTGGCGCTATCGGCCTTGCGGATGGAGCGTACGCCAGCGTTGTACGCGCTCTTGGCCCTGTCTTCGGGCGTGCGCTCGACAGCGGGTGAGGACATCGAGGGCATATTCATCGATCCGCCACCCGAACCAAGTGCAGCGGCAGGGACCATAGCCGCAACGACCAACACCAGAATTGGTTTCATGCGCGTATCCTCGCTTGGTTTCCGATCGGCCTATGCTGCGCTTGTGCGAACCCGCTGGCAACCGGCGGGTGGGTTATGATCTGACACCGTGAGCAGCGCGCGCGAATTCCATCCACCGCGAAAACGCTTGCGGACCCCCGCCAAAGGGTCCGCTGCCGGTCAGTGGGATGTCATCGTCGTCGGCGCCGGCTCCGCCGGGTTGCCCGCGGCGATCCAGGCGGCCGCTCGCGGTGCGCGCGTGTTGCAGCTCGAGGCTGATTATCGCATTGGCGGCACCTTGCACTGGTCGTCGGGTCAGATCGCAGCGGCCGGAACACGCCTGCAGGCGCTCCACGGCATCGACGACAGTCCGGACGCCCATTACCGTGACGCCCAGCGCATCGCCCACGGCCGTATCGACCCCGTCGTATTGCGTTTGTTCGTCGACAACGCCGCCGCCACCATCGACTGGCTCATGGATCTCGGATTCGAACCCGCACCCGGTACACCGGTCGCCGGCGAGGCACACGAAGCCTATGCGACACGCCGCTATCTCTGGGGATGCAACAAAGCGATCTCCATCCTCGACACGCTGAGGCCCGTGCACGATCGACTCGTGGCGGCGGGTGCCATCGACCTGCGCCTGCAGCACCGTCTGACGCGACTGCTGCGCGATGCACGTGGCGGCATCGTTGGCCTGCGCGCCGGGACGCCGAACGGGGAGTTCGAGTTTCGCGCCCGCAATATTGTGCTCGCCTCCGGCGGCTATGCCGCGAATCCTCGCTTGTGGCGCGAACTCACGCCCAATGTACCGCTTTGCTCGCATGTCAACCCCTATTCGCGCGGCGACGGAATCGTCGCGGCTCGTGCGCTCGGCGCCGCGGTCGATGGCAGCGAAAAGTTCCTGTGCACGTTTGCGGGTTACTACGAAGATGCCAAAGACCCTTGCAGCGGCGGTTTCCTCCAGCTGTCACCGGGCATGCGCAAGGTCTGGGAGATCTTCGTCGATAACCGCGGACAGCGATTCATGCAGGAGGATCACCCGAGCATCGACTACCGTGAGCGCGCACTCCTGGCATGCCGCGATATGGCCATGCACATTATTTTCGACAGCGGTATTCTGCAAAACGCGACCCCGCTTACGCTCGAGCCGTCGAGCGCGTATCGCGCCCGATTCGGAAACCACCCCGCCTTCATCAAAGCCGGCACCATGCGACAACTGGCGGCGCGAACCGGCGTGCCGGCGGCTGCGTTGCAACGCACGGTCGACGACTACAATCGGGCCGTCGAGCGTGGTGTCGATCGGCGTCACGGCAAGCAGTTCCTGATTCGACCCATCACAAAGCCACCGTACTATGCCATCAAGGCGCGCGGCATCACGGTTCTGAGTCCAGCCGGTCTTGCCGTCGATCGTCAATTGCGCGTGCTTGACGCCGAAAGCCGCCCTATCGGTAACCTCTACGCAGCCGGCGAAATACTTGGATTCGGCCGTACCTCGGGCGATGCGTTCGTCGGCGGATTGTCGCTCACGCCGGCACTGACGTTCGGGCGATTGCTGGGCGAGACAATTTTGCGGTGGTGATCGACGTCCGCTCCACCGGCGCCGGTACGATGCCATCGATACGCATCGGCCAATTGCAAATCGATACGGTCGTGGAGAGCGAGAATCGCACGCTGCCACTCAGCGAATTGCTGCCGCAGGCCTCCGCCGAAGGCGCCAAGGCTGCGACCGACTGGCTCGGTCCCCGCTATCTGCAAATCGGCAAGGAGGGCGAGTGGCGCGCAGTGCTTTCCTTTCAGAGCTATGTGGTTCGAACACGTCGCCACGTGGTGCTGATCGACACCTGTGCCGGCAATGACAAAGACCGCGGTGGTCATCCGTGGTTTCACCGATTGGCCACGCCATGGCTCGCGCGCCTGGCTGACCTTGGCCTGGCGCCTGGAGATATCGACGTCGTGCTCTGCACGCACTTGCACGCAGATCACGTCGGCTGGAACACTCGCCTCGAGAACGGTCGCTGGGTTCCGACATTTCCAAAGGCGCGATATCTCTTCTGCCGACGTGAATATGAACATCGTGAGAGCCTTTGGCGCCAAGGCAAGGACCAGGATGTGCGGGCGTTTGCCGACAGCGTCCTGCCGGTAATCGAGTCCGGCCAGGGCACGCTGGTCGAGGCCGACCACGTGCTCGATTCACAGCTGTGCCTGCAGGCTGCCCCGGGTCATACGCCGGGCAATATCATCGTGCAGCTTGGCGACTCTGGTCAGGACGCAATGCTTTCGGGCGACGTGATTCACCATCCTCTGCAAGTGACGCACCCCGAGTGGTCAAGTGCATTCTGCGAAGATCCGGTCGCCGCCGCACATTACCGCCGCCGGTTTGTCGACACGCACGGCGAGAAACAGACGCTCATCGTGCCGGCTCATTTCCCCGCGCCGACAGCGGGTTTCATACGCCGCCACGGCGATCGGCATCGATTCCAGTTTCTCTAGCCGGCACGGCTGCTATTTCACTGCTCGCCGCGGCGCGGCGAACACCTGCACCCAGTACCAGTGCCCGCGCCGATAGCCGCGAACGACGGCGAAACCCATGTCGCGAAAACGCGCGTCCATGATATTGGCACAGTGTCCCGGGCTCGCGAGCCAGCCCCGAACGACCTCCTCCGCAGATTCGGGACCGAAGGCAATGTTCTCGCCAGTGAGACGGGATCCGTACCCACTCGCGCGTACACGGTCCCGCGGTTCGCTGCCGTCCGTACCTGTGTGATCGAAGTGACGGTGGTCCGCAAGGTCATGGGCATGGCGCGCGGCCGCCTCATCGAGCATTCGCGATGCGCCAAGTGGCGCCGCCGCGGGATACAAGCTGTGTCCACAGCGGCGCGATCTCGATCGCGCTTCATTCACGAGTTGCAGGATTTGATGGTGCATGCGAGCGCTGGAGGCTTCACCCGCAAAGACATCCGCCAGCGTCGGCTGCGCAGCAATAAGCGCAAAACTTAACAATAGTGCACCCCTCGACGACATGACGGCAGTATTGCCACTGGGGGCTGAACAGGGGATGAAGCGCGGCTGAAGGAATCGATGCCGTTACCTGACCAGGCACTGCGCCTGCAACTTGTTGCGCGGCAATGCGATCGATGCCTGGCCAAAAGCATATCGCCAGCCCTGATCCGTGCGTACGTAGGTGTCGCTGAACCACAAATGACTCTCGAAGGGACGGCCCCGTCGCCTACCTTTGAGGCACAGGCGCGCGGTCACGATCGCGGTGTCCCGACCATACATGCGAACAGTCTGCGTTCCCGGGTCCTCTTTTTGATGCTCGAATACAACCTGACTCGAGCGAGCGCTCTCCAGAAGGTCGGCGCGCGTATGAACGCTGCCGTCGCCGAGCACGAGAATCATTCCCGCATGCAGTATGGAGCCCATCACGGCGACATCGCCGCGCTCAACGGCTGCCTGATATGCGGTATCCAACGCTGACACAGTCTGACGATCCGCATCAGAGCTCATTGCGGCGTTAACGAAAAGACCGGCTGCTACGACGATGAAGCCCGCGAGCACGGCGAAAGGTGGTCGATTGAAAATCAGCATCGGTATCCTCGGATCCGAAGCCTAACTCGCGCAGTATCGAGTCGCTGTCACGCTCCTGCGCGTCGTCGCAACTCCCGCGGCGTACATCCCAATATTTGACGGAATCTTGCAGTGAGATGGCTGTGATGCGCAAAACCGGAATCAACAGCGACGGTAGCGAGGTCGGCATCGGAATCCAGTACCAGAGATAGCGCATGTGTGATTCGTATCCGCAGGACGAATTCAAACACCGACATTCCAACCAGGCGACGAAACAATCGCGCCAGGTGATAAGGCGAGACACTTGCTGCGCTAGCCAGGTCGGTCAGTGACCACCGCCTGAATGGATCGGCGATCAGCGCCTGTTGTGCGCGATCGACCGCTTTTCGCTGACGCATACTCGTGCGCCCGGGTGCAGGGTCGAAACCGTGCGAGTCACGTTTCGCGGCGTCCAGGATCGCAGCCAGGACCTTGACGGCGAGTTCGTCCGCCGCAATCGGGTCGACCGAACCAGTACGAACCTGCCGCCAAAGCAGACTGCGATCCACCAGTAGAGCAGCCCCCAGGGCAACACGGGGCGCGAACGCTGCGAGCGATTGCAATTCCCGGTCGAGCGCCTCCGGCGACCATCGCATCACGAGACAGTGATCCCCGATGCAGCCTGGGAAACTGAAGCGATGCGGCTGCGACTGCGGCAGAAGCACCGCGTCATTTGCCGTGCCGAGAACGGCATCGCGCGCGGAGAAATGCGTCCTGAACAGGCCGCGCAGCGGCATTACAACAACGTGAGCATCCGACTCATTGAGCGAGCCCGCCGCGTCAGAACGCGGCCTTGCAATGACTTCGCCGATGCGCACCAGATCGCTCGCATGCAAAGTGCGCCGCGTATAGATCGCCGTGTCGTCACCGCTCGCCATGACGATCAGGGTAGCTCCAACGCGGCTCCAGGACTATCACAATCGTGCCTGCGCATCGAACTTAACTGCGTACGGACCAACTGAACGCTTGTGAATTCGTTCAGAACCTGCACGCGAATCACATCCCCGGCCGCGACTCCTTACGCCACCTTGGAACCTATGTGTGGGAACCCGCATGCGTAGTCGACCGTTCGATGCGCCGATCGGGGATGAGCCAAATCAGCGCAACCAGAATATAGATTGCCTGCGCAAGTCCCGGCCACTGCCAAACACCCAACAAAGCGACGACATAGAGAGCCAAAGAGCCCTTGCCTTTGACGTCTCGTCCAATGGCACGCCGCAATGTCGAATCAGGGCCTTCACGAGCAACGATAACGGACTGCAAAATATAGTAGGCAATCGCGCACATCAAAAGCACGACGCCATAGAGCGCCGTGGGTAATGCACCGAAGTGAGTTTCTCCCATCCAGCCCGTCGCAAACGGTACGAGCGACAACCAGAAAAGCAGATGCAAGTTACTCCAGAGTATTCCGCCGGACACGTTACGGACAGTGTGCAAGAGATGGTGGTGGTTGCTCCAGTAAATGCCAAGATACAGAAAGCTCAGGACATAGCTCAGCAGCACAGGCAGCAGCGGCAGCAAAGCACCAGCCGTTGCGTCATGCGGCACTTTCATCTCCAGCACCATGATCGTGATAATGATCGCGATCACCCCATCGCTGAACGCTTCGAGTCGGCCTTTTGGCATTGTTGCTTCTCCGGGTGATGTCAGGGATCGGTGTGCAATAATACCCGCCACCACGTGTCGCCATGGGCCGGCTGCAGTTCATGCGCTGTCGCAACGCATTGCCTGTGGCGCCTGCCCAATGGACTGAAATTCCCTGGCGCGCTAGACTGAACGCACTGCGCACGATGCCACATCATCGGCACACTATGCGAAATCAACTCTGCACCCTGCTTGCGCTCGCGCTTCTCGCTGGTTGCGGCACGCCGCGCTGGGGGCAGTTTCACGCCGACGCGCCGAGCCAGGGCAGTATGGGCGTCAATACGGCGTCAACGCTCGTCGTCAAGTGGAATCTGTCCACGCCTCCCATCGGCTACGCTTCGCCAGTCATCGCCAAGGACGGAAAAGTCCTGATTGGCACCGCGACTGGTCAGATGGTCGCAATTGCCCCGGACGGAAAACCGGCGTGGACTTTCGACGCGAACGTGGCCTACTGGGACGCAGCGATCGTGTCGGCCGCGGCGGCAACGGCGCATTGAAATGCTCGGTGCAGCTTGACTTTGCAATGGAGCAACTACGCTCTCCTTATACGTTCACCACCGCATCACCCAAGGTCGTCGGTTCCGGCACAGACACAGCCGTATTCGTGACATTGGGTCTGACGCTATACACGTTCAACGACCGGTGTCAGCGCATCGCGCTTGAGCCTTTGCTGTGTTCCGGCGACATCAAGGTGGACGCCATCGGCTCGTTCGACTTTGAAGCGCTCAGTCGCTACGTACCGAAGCCGGGCGATCCGGGGCCTGGAAACTTCGGAACATGGTACGAGCCGGCCGATGCGCGCACGTGGATTACACCCACGGTCGCAGTCACCGATCGAATCGACGGCAAGGCGCTGGATCATCCGATCGTCGTTGTCGCCCAGCACGGCTGTGGCGTGCATGGCTACGAATGGACGCCACCGCCCAACCAGCAGCTTACGCACCTCTGGTACAACGCGGCGCTCAGCGATACCTTGTTGTCTTCGCCCGCCGTGTCGACTGCCGGACAGGTTGCGATCGGCAGCAGCCAGGGCCTCATCTGGTCGTACGACGTCGTCTCTGGCAAGCAGCAATGGTTCTTCAGAACAGGGGAACCGGTGCTTGCGACGCCGGCATTCTATGCAGGTAGCCTGCATGTCTACGCCGTGGGACTGCATAACCTGTGGATGCTTGATAATGCTGGCGTGCTCTTGAGCAAGGTGCCATTGGCCGGCCCGAGTGTGTCGTCCCCGTCTCTCTCGTGGGATGGTGTCTTCTTCTCGACGCGAGCATCGATGCATTCATTCACACCAAACCTCGCGACGCTGACGTCGGATTCGACGGCCAGCGGCGGCATGTCATCGCCCGCCATCGGCGCCGACGGAACGATCTACGAAGCAGCACCTCATAGCGTCGTCGCCTATCGCGGCCGCTAGCGGAGTGGATGGTTCCGCAGGTCGCGGTGCGCGACAGGTGATCCTTGACTTGCGCGGCGTCCATCCATGGACGCCGCCCAGCCTGGACAGATCAGAATCCGTCACCGTCCTCACAGTCCTCGCGGGAGGACAGCAGCACTTTGTCCGCCATCAATGTCGTGCCGTCGAACGTACCGCTTGCGAACACCACACGACCGGGTGCCTGGGCGAAGAACTCATCCGCAGTCAGCGTCGATCCACGAGACGAATCCTTGTTTTCCGAATCCTGCGACGCATTGCTGTAGAAAGTTGCGGCGCTGGCATCGACCGTCACGCCCAGGATCTCGAACTGCGGTGGCGTGGTTGCACTGAAGAATCCGCCCACCTTGGATGTCGCCCTGGGTCGCTCACGCTCCAGGCGGGTCGCTGTCACCGCGCCGCTACCGATTGGGTCTTCAAACCCACGCACTTCGACCGTGTCACCGACCGCAATATCGGCAAGGCTGAACTGGGACACACGCGAATTGCTGCGATCCTCGAGGCGCGTCGTACTCGTGACCGTCACGGTCGTGTCAAGGACCGTCAGCGTGCCGGCGGTGGCATCGACGGCGGTCACCTCGCCGACCAGCTCCGCTATGCCGGCCGAAAATATCTTGACCTTGGCAGCGACCAGAACGCCACTCGCATTGAGACTGCCTTCCGCCTCGACATGGACATTGAGCGCGAGGTCCGCCGCGGTGCCCCCGATGAACTTGGTCGTGCCATCGGTCGTTACGGCCTGCTGCCCAACGTCGAAATCCGTTGCCGAAACGAACCGCGTGATCAAGCCCTCACGCTCCGCTCGCGATCCTTCCCTGCCGCCGTCGCCCGAATCGTCGGCCGGACGCAGCGAACTGGCGGTCAGCGTCGTCGTTGCCGCATCGAAGGCCGTGCCGCGAGCGATCACCATTTCGCCATCCGCTGGCGCTCCGCTCGCGAAGCCGTTGACCATGGCCGATGCATAATTGACCGTAAGATCGTTGATCTTGAAAACGCTCGTGGCACTGTCGAGTGCCGACACTGTCCCGACGATCTGAAAAGTCTCGCCAGCCGATTCAATCTCGATCCGCGTGGCGCGGATACTGCCATCGGCGGATTCCAGGCCGGCCACTTCGACCACATCACCGACGGCGACACCGGTGAGATCACCGCTGGTGACGTTCTGTGCGAACGATGTATTGGAATCGACCGTGACCTGTTGCCCGAGGACCGTCAGCGTACCGGCAGCCGCGTCGACAGCCGACACCGGTCCGACCACTTGATCATCGACATCGATGCGATCGGCACGCCCTCGCCCTTCGCTCATGGACACCGCGCCATTGAGGCGGGCGACCTGGCCAACCGCGAGTGCCGATTGCACGACACTTTGACCATTGTGGGTGATTGCCGCGCCATTGGTATCGTAATGAACGCCATTCATTACGACACTGCCGAATGCAGAGATCGTGCCCGTCAGTGATACCGAAACGCTGTTGGGCAAGGTACCGCTGGTACTCAATTCGGTCGTATTCGGCTTGCTGCCGCCGCAAGCGACCAGCGTCAGCGCGATGAGACCGGCAAGCGCCAAGGACTTTCGGGAACGCATGGGGATTCTCCTTGAACGAAGGTGTTCGCAGAGACGGACTGTCGCGACTCGCTGTTGGTTCCGCGTTATGGTTGCGTCGAAGAAAAATCCATTGTGTTGTCGCGACGCGGCGACGAATCAGGGCCGACAGGTCCGTCGCACTGTCAAATGGTGTGCGATAAACGTCGCACACCACCGACATGACAACCGCTTAATGTCGGTCGATCGCGGTGCACCCGCACCGCCCGCGCGCTGCTGGTACTCGGCCGTTCGATATTCCATGCCCTTCGCCGGCGACGGCGGGTGTAGTGCGGAGCGCCGGAACGCTCGCCGCGACGAGCACCATGCTTGCAATTCGCATGTCCGCGCACCTCGTGTCAATGCTGAGTCAATACCAGCACGCGCCTCCACAGCGCCCCTGTCCACTCAATGAACGATACGTAGTTGTCCGCACTACCGCCCGCACGATCACGGCCGACAATCGGACGATTGCTTTCGGGAGAGCCGCACCATGTACATCAATTTCTGGTATCCGATGATTCGCAGCGAAGACCTGGGACCGGACAAGCCCGAGCGGATGAAGGTGCTCGGTCTCAATTTCGTCGCTTACCGGGACAGCAAGGGACGGCCACGTGTACTCAGCGACACCTGCGTGCATCGCGGCGGATCGCTGGGTGGCGCATGGGAGCTGGGCGGCAATCCACGCATCGTCGATGACTGCATCGTGTGCCCCTATCATGGCTGGGAATACGATGCGGACGGCGCCTGCCGCAACATCCCTTCGATTGGCTATGGCACCAAGCCGCCGGGACGCGCGAAAGTCGATGCCTATCCGACTGTCGAGAAATACGGCATCGTGTTCGCATTCCTCGGCGACCTGCCCGAAGCGGAACGCCCGCCGCTCGTCGAAGTCGTGGAGTATGACGATCCCGCCTGGCGAGCCAATTCCGTACTCGTGCTCGATGTCGACTACTACTACGAACGCTCCATCGAAAACGGCCTCGATCCGGCGCACAACGAATTCGTGCATCCCACCCATGGCTTCAAGGGCGTCAATCGCGAGACCTATCACGTCCGCGACTATGAAGTGGAACCCTACCCCCAGGGCTGGGGCATGTGGTTCCTGCATCGCTTCGACACACCTGGTCTCAAGGACAAGACCTGGGACGAAGCGAAAACCAAGGCCGGTGCCATGTACGCCGGCACCGGAACCCATGGTCCGGCGACCATGATCACAGAAATCAATGTCGGTCCGACCCAGAAGTTTCGCCAGTATTTCATCGAACAGCCGGTGAGCGATACGAAGACGCGTATCTTCTTCGTGAACATGCGCAACTTCATGCTCGGTCCGGAACACGACGGACCCATACACGCACGCAACAAGGTCATCGCGCAGCAGGACATCAATATCCTGATGGATGTCTACCCGGCACGTACACCCATCAGCAACACCAAGGAGGTATTGATGCCGGCCGACAAGGCCGTAGTGGCCTACCGCGAGTGGCTGAAGAAATTCGATGACCGCGGCTGGCGCATCGACTGGGACGAATTCCAGCGACGCAACGGCAAGGACACGGCTTTTGTCATTCCCTCGCCGGCGCGACGCAAGTCAGGCAATTGGGTGCTTGAGCCCGTGCCGCTCCTGGGCGACCGTAGTGCGCGCCGGGGCGTGTGGCAGGCAGGGAGCTGAGCGAACCGCGACACTGACCAGCGCATCGCGCGGCGATCCGCCCCACTGGCGCTTCCATGCGCGGCGCAATTGCAACCCGGAGCTGAAGCCCGCGAATTCCGCGGCCGTCGTCACGTTCGAGCCATGCTCGAGCGACTGGCGCGCATGCTCCAGGCGCATGGCTTCGAGATAGTGCAACGGCGATACGCCGGCGTGACGCACGAACAGGCGCAGCAGATGCCGTTGCGTAACGTGCGCCACGCGCGCCATCGCCGCCATGTCCCAGTCGCGCTCGGGCGCGGCGCCGACGGCATCCTGCACGCGATGGACGGCTGCATGTGTGTGCCGGCGATGCGCCAGGAATGGCGATAGCTCGGGATCGAGCTGCGAGCGGCGAAGGTACACGACCATATCCTGCGCGACGGCAGCCGCCACGGCATCGCCGCATTCCGAGGCGATCAGATGCAGGGCGAGATCGATGCCCGCGGTGACACCGGCGCTGGAGGCGAGCGGTCCGTCCACGAGGAAGGCGCGATTCTCGATGATCCGCGCGCCGGGCGCGACCGACCTCAGCAGGTCGATCAGGTCGTGGTGGGTCGTGCACCGGCGATCATCGAGCAATCCGGCGCGCGCTGCGAGCAAGGTCCCGGAACAAATCGTAATCAGGCGATGCGGCGAATCGGGCGCTTGCAGATGGGTGCGCAACGTCTGTGCCAGCCAACGCGCCGTTTGATCCATCGCAGGTGTGGGCGCACAGACGACGGCGCTCGGCTGACCCACCACCACGACCCAGGTCGGCGACGGCAACGTGGCCGGGAGCGGTTCGAGGGCCCCGAGCGCAAGACCGACGGATGTCGCCGGTCCGGACTCGATGCCGGCGAAACGCAATCGAAATCGTGGCGCCCGTCCGCGCTCGGCATGACACAGGTTCGCGAGTCGGAACGCTTCGGCAGGACCCGCGATGTCCAGCAACAAGGAGTGCGGCGCAATGACAAACAGCACATCGACGCGGGATGTCTGGGCGTTCATATTCGGACATGGCCTCCGACGCCCAGTATGCAGTAACCGGCAGATCAGGCAACCGGTGCCCGCAAGCGGATGTCCAGATTTGATCCTTTCCGGTCGGCCAGCGCTGCGGCGCCCTCGCCCAGCCGGTCACGCACTCCCGGCTGGTCCGATTTGTCCCCAAACCGGTCCGTGAGCGCCATCACGCGCCTGGCGCCGTGCGCGAAGAATGACAGTCCGATCAAACACAGGACAGGTCCGCGCCATGTTCATTTTCAAGCGCTCGCCCGCAGCACCTCTGGTTGGCATCGTCGTCGCATTGGCGGTGTTGGTGACGGCCACGCGTTGCTCAGTCGCGAACGAGCGCCCCGCAACGACACAACTGCTCTTTGTATCGGCGCATGCGCGCGACTATTTGACCGGCCAGTACAACTCGGTGCGCATCTCTTCGGCAGGCACCTTGGTCGGGTCATCGACGTAGACCGCCATGGTCGCGCCGTTTTTCTCATAGCCCTGCGCGGCGATGTAGGCATCCATCTTCCGGTAGCTGTCCTCCAGCGTCTCGTAGGGTCCGACGTGAACGAACTTCAAGGCTTTGCCGGCGTAGCTGTCCTTGATCTGCACATCGCCCGCGCCTTCGACATCGGCGCGATCGATGGGAATGCCCGCATCAAAGCTGTAGCTCGTTTCGCTCATCGCTCCATCAATGCCGACCGGCGCGCCGGTCGCCGTGAGCTGGTTCTTGGCGATGAATGTGCCGACCGCCGCATAGGCGTCGGCATAGCCCTTGCTGATGGCCGCGTTGTCGGTAGCCGTTGTCTTGCTGACGTAGGCGATCGCGTGTGCAGGCAGTTCGACTTCATCGACAACCATGCCTGCGATGTCGACTGCCGGCAACTTCTCGATGAGCGTCTTCAGGCGTGCCAGGCCTTTTTCGTAGTCGGCGCCCACAGCCTTGTCCATGAACAAGCCGAAATAGCGGCCGACAGGCCCTGCGCCCATATCGGCATCCATGCTCCACACCACATGGGTGCCGCCCTCCGCCGGCGTGAGGCGAAAGCCGGCCTTCGCCTTGCCCATGTCGCCGAAGTCGAGATCGTTGTCGACCGAGACATTCGCCTCCGAGGCGGTAATGACCTGCGTGCCGGTGCCGACCTTGTCGTTGCCACTCCAGCTGAGCTTGGCGCCCACCCCGGTGCGCGGCCCCTCGATGGACTGCGTCATGTTCGGATCGAGGTCGGCCCAGGGCGACCACTCGGCGAAGCGCTGGAAGGAATTGACCGTCGCATATACCAGGCTCGCGGGCCGATCGATGTCGATGCTGCGCTCGAGGTGCACCTGCCGCGGCAGCAGCATGCCGATGACTGCAAGCAGCACCACGATACCCACCACGGATAGAATGATTTTCTTCAACATGCGGCCCCCTTGACCCGTCGAACTGGCAGGCGGGAAAGTTTACGCCCGCGCCAATCCGAGCACAAAGCGCCGCCCCACGCGGTCAGAATTCCCAGGAAATACCGAAGGCCGGCAGGATCGGGTAGGACTTCACGGACTCCTGCTCAAGTCGCAGCGGATCCGAGCCTTCATCGGGCAGATCGAGTTCGGTGCAGCAGCGGTTGGGACGATTCAGGGCGTTGGTGACCTGGCCATAGACCACGAGGCGACCCAACGCGACCGGGAATTCGCGAGCCGCGCGCACATCGAGCGTCGCGTAATGCGCGAGCCGTGCGCCATTGCGCGGCCCGAGCAGCGGACTCGCCAGCCGGTCGTCGAGTAACGCCGTGGTGGGCCGGCCACTGTTATATGAGGCGAGCATCGACAACGACCACGGCCCCCGTTGCCACGCAAGCGATGTACTTGCAGTATGCCGTTGGTCCCAATTGCGCGGCACGCTCTCGCCCGCGATGCGATCGACGGCATCGAGCCAGCTGTAGGCCGACCACACCGACCACGCACCGCGTTGTACCTGCAGCGATACTTCCGCGCCGCGCGAGCGCGCAGAATCGGGCGCGACGAGCTGTCGGTCGGCCGTGAGCTCGGGCAGCACGCGCAGGGGATCGAGTAGATTCTCGAATCGCGCGCGTGGATTGGGCAGATCGCGCTGGAACAGCTCCAGGCGAAGCGCGATGCCCGGCGCGAGCGTGCGCTCGCCCGAGAGCACCCACTGATCGACGCGTTGCGGTGGACCGAATCGTGTCACGCCATCCTGAACACGCAGCTCGTGGATTTCCTCGGCCTGAAAGGCACGGCCCCAGCCGGCGCGCAGCACAGTGTGCGCCGCGACATCGAAGCGCAGCGACAGTCGCGGACCGACCACCGTGCTCGCCGTATCGGCGTCGCCGCCATAATGATCGGCGCGCAGGCCCGCCTCGAGGAACCAGCGCGCGCCCAATTGCCAGCGATCGCTGACCCACGCGCCATAGATGTTGCGATCGAGATCCGCCAGCACGCGCGCCTGCCGTGTTTCGGCACCGCCGAACAGCTGCACCGCAATCGGCTCGAGTTCGACCTGGCCCGTGTAATCGTAGCTGCCCTCGCCCAGGGTCGCAGCGAGGCCGGCGTCGATGAAGTGCCGGCTCGACGCCTGCCATTGCGCACGCAGGTTGAGGTCCCACAGATGACTCGAGCGGCTATCCGCCGCACTGCCCGCGACCGTGAGTCCGCCGGCCGCAAGCCCCCCGCGCCGGCTCGCGATCCGCGAAAACCCCAGCAACGCGGACAGTCGCAAGCGCTCGCTCGGTTCGCGCTCGGCCGAAACCCAGGCATACGTCGCCTCGCTCGAGAGCTCCGCCTGCTCGAAGGTCGTGGCGTCGAAGAATTCGAGGTTCGAGGTTTGCGCAAGCAGTTCGGCCCGCAGTGTCGTGCCTTCGCGTGACCGGCTCATCCGCGCGAACACATCGCTGTACGAGGGTTCGCCGAGATCGCGCGTGTACTGTCCGATCCAGCTGCGCAGCGTGCCGAAGCGCGCCGCCGCGAGCCACTCGGGACCACCCTCGTCCGTCGCTGCCCGGCCATGGCGCAGACGCGCATTGAACGTACTGAGGCCCACCGCACTCGGGGCGGGATCATCGGCGGCGGCGCTACGCAGCGCGACTATGCCGCTCAAGCGATTGCCATAGCGCGCGGGCAACTGACCGGTGAATGCATCCAGCTCGCCGATCAGTGATTCATCGAGCGCGCTGAATGCGCTGTTGTAGGCCGCCAGATGATAGGGCTCGCGGATCGGCATGTCATCGAGCGTGACCAGCATTTCGGACGCTTCGCCGCCGCGAACGTTGGGTCGTGCCGAGACACCCGAGTAGGCGATGCCCGGCAAGCGCAACATGGCCTGCAGGGCATCTTCCGCCAGCTTCGGTTGCGCGATGATGTCCTGGCGATCGAGTGCGAACGGACCCGCCAGCGTCGGACTCTCATATTGATAGCGACTTGCGAGCACGGTGACCTGCTCGAGCGCGACCCGGTCGGCGCGCAGCGTCAGCGTGACATCATCGCGTACGGCCTCATCGAAATGCAGCGCGATGGTGCGCGGTGCGAACCCGCTGGCCGCAACGCGCAGCGTTGGATCGCGCCGGCCGCGCACGGCAAGGCGGAACTCGCCATTGGCGTTCGTCCAGGCTACCTGACCATCGGCCAACAACTCGACGCGCGCCTGCGCAACCGGTCGCGCGCCATCGGCAGCGGCCACGCGACCGGTGACCGACCAGCGCGGCCCGCCCCGGTCCATGACGACCGCGACGACACCGCCCGACAGACGGCGCAGCGTGAGGCCGTGGGGCCCAAGGAGCTCGCTCGCCACCCTTTCGGCATCGCTGCCACTGACCGCGCGCAGCACTTCGAGTCGCGCCGGAACGAGCGCATCGCTGTACACCAGCCGCAGGCCGCGCTCCCGCAAGGCATCGAGTGCGGTGGCGATGCGGGTGCCGGCCTCGATGGCGATGGGCGACGCCGCGTGCGCGCCTGAGGCGAGAAGTAGCGCAATGAGTGTCGCGGCGAGTCTGGGCATGGCGTCGGCATGAAGACCCGGCCAACCACTCGGATGGCGCCGGGTTCAGGGAGGCGCCATGGTCCGGCGCCGGATCAATATCATATCGCCATTCTCGACCGCTTCGAAACCGGTCGTCACCAGCACCGCGAACAGCCGATCGCCGAGCGACAGGTCGAGCACCGGACCGTGCAGCTCGATACGCTCGCACTCGCCGCGCAGCGTGGTGTCGGCAAAACTCAGCTGCCGGCCGCTTTCATAGGCGATCTGTTCGAGTACATCGAGGAGCGGCCGGCCATCGAGCGCCATGGGAGGCGCGAGCGCATCGACCCAGCGCCAGTCATCGCCATGTCGCGCGACCGGACGTCGACCCACCTCCTGACCAGTGGCATCGAAACGCAGCTCGACACCTGAGTCGGCTTCAGTGATCTGCGCGCTCGTATTGACACGCACGCGGCCATCACGCACGCGCACCCGCAAATCGCGCGGCGAGAGTTCGACGCTGTATCGCGTGCCCACATCGCTCACCGTGCCGAGGGGCGTATCGAGACGCAATGGCCGGTCCGGCCCGTCCTGCGAGGCGAAATACACACGCCCGGCTTCAAGTCGCGCCCGATCACTCGCAACGAAACGCAGGCGCGAGCCGCTGGCGAGGCGCAATTGCTGCCCGCTCGTGAGTTCGAGCACGCGGCCGGACTGACTGGACAAGTCGAGGGTCTCGCCAATGCGCAGGCTGATGCCGGCCGGCCCGTCGCTCGTCGCCACCACGGCACCCAACTCGCCACCCGGCGCGCGCCACATCAGCGCGAGCACGATGGCAACCCCAACGACGGATGCCGCAAGCGCCCAGGCCGTCAGGCGCACATTGCGCCGCCGTCGCGTGCTGTCCTGCCAGGCGACCAGCGTCGAGAGGTAGACCGCGTCGCGAATCTCGACCGGCGGCTCGGGGCGACGGCCCGCGCGCTCGAGGAGCTGCCGCAGGGCATCGGGATCGGTGTCGTCCACTCGTGTATCCGCCTCGCTCATTTGATCTCCTGTGCCAGGGCCTCGAACTCGACCCGGAACGCGCGCCGCGCGCGTGCCAGCAACGAGTGCGCGGCGCTGTCGCTCAAGTTGAGCCGACTGCCAATCTCGCGCGCATCGAGCCCTTCGACATATTTCCACTCCAGTGCATTGCCGTAGTTGGCCGGCAGATGATCGAGCACGGTCTGGATGAGCAACCGCAGCTCGCTTTGTTCCTTGACCTTCTCGGGTGCGCGCAAGGGATCGACTTCGAGCGACTCGAGGGCGTGGCGCAGCACTTCATCCTGGTCGTAGGAGCTGCTGCGCTGGCGTTCGCGCGAGGTCCGTTCCCAGTGATCGGCGAGTTCGTTGCGCGCGATCTGGCACACCCAGGTAAAGAGCGAGGCTTCGCCGCGGTAGCTGTCGATGCGCCTGACGGTGCGTTCGAGCACCTGCTGGCAGATATCCTGCGCCGTTTCGTTGTCGTGCTCGACGCGCAGCAATACGAACCGGTAGAGGCGCGGGAACAAATCGGCGAAGAACTGCTCGAATGCCCTGCGCTCGCCGTTCGCGAGCCGCCTCGCCAGTGCCTTGTCATCCGGGTAAGCGCTCATGGTCAACTCGATTGGACGGCCCGGCACGCGATTATTCGTCGCCGCTGGCCGACGCGGCGACGGATTTGCGCGCCATGACCGTCCAAGACGTCAGCATAATGCAAAACGCACCATCCCCAAGCCTGCGCGGCTGGCCGCTGCTCGTGCTGCTCATCCTGCTGCCCCTGTGGGCCGGCGGCATTGCCGGGCGCAACTTCTGGACGCCCGACGAGCCGCGCGAGGCAGACATCGCCTGGCAGATGAGCCAGCAGGCGGACCGGGCCGTACCGCAGCTCGCGCAGCGCGCATTCCTCGAAAAACCGCCGCTCAGCTACTGGCTGTCGGCGCTGTCGATACAGGCACTGGGCACCTCGGCGTTCACGACACGCTTGCCGAATTTTCTCTATGCGCTCATCTCGACGCTGGCGGTCGGCTGGCTCGCCTGCTCGATGGCGGGCAAGCGCGCGGCGCTCGTCGCGGCGCTCGCTTTCGGTTCGTCGTTTCTGGTCTATCGCACGCTGATCTGGCTTGCGCCCGATGCGGCCTTGCTCGCCGGCGTCAGCGTCGCCCTGCTCGGCGCCTGGCGCGGCGTGAATGCGCCTGCGGGCCGCGCCAAACTCGGCTGGTACAGCCTGATGCACCTCGGGTCGGCCGTGGGCTTCATGGCCAAGAGTGCGCCCGGATGGCTGGTACCTGCGCTCGCGCTCGTTTGTTATCTGGCCTGGGAGCGGCGCTGGCGCGAGCTGCTGCGCTACGAGCTCTATGCCGGGCTCGCGCTGCAAGCGGCGATCATCGGACCGTGGGTCTGGGCACTTGCCGCGAGCGCTCAAGGCGCGGATTCCTTGCGCGCCTTCCTTTGGTACAACACCGTCGGTCGCTTCATGGCGGTCGATGCGCCCGCGGGACTGCAGTACACCCAGGGCCATCGCAACCACTTCGGCAAGTACTTCATCGAACTCGGCATCTACGCCTTGCCGTGGACCTTGCTCTTGCTAGCCTCGCTCCGTCGCGCCTTCACGCAAACACGCGAGGCGAATGAGCGGCGCAGCGCCTGGCGCTTCGCAGTGGCGGTGACCTTGCCATGGTTGATACTGTTGTCGTTCGCGGCCACGGCCCGCGACATCTACGCGGCACCCGCCTTTGTCGGCGCGGCGGTGCTGATCGCGTTGTGGTATCGCGACCAGCGCGCGATGCCGTCGTCATCGCTGTGGCCGGCCCGCGGCACGCTGTACATCGTGGGTTTCATCGTTTGCCTGTTCAGTATCCTGTTGTTGCTCCTCGGTGCGGCCGATGCCATGGCCGACGAAGAGTACGGCGCGCTGCTCTCGGCGTCGGTTGCGGTGCTGGCGGGCGGATTGTATTGGCTTTATCGCGCGCAACAGTCGCTCGATCAGGCGCAGCTCGGGCGCAGCCTCGCGTTGTTGTTTGCCGTGTACGGTGTGACGCTCGTCGTCGGCGGCAACCTGCTGATCGAAAGGCTCAACCCCTGGTACGACCTGCCACAATTGGCAAAGCGCATCGATCAGGATGTCAAAGGTCATCCCTTCGCGCTGTTGCAGCCGGACGAGACGACCATCGCGATGCTCGATTTCAATCAGGCCACGCCTTCGCAGCTGCTCGAGGGGCCGGCCGATGCGGCGCTCGCCCAGGCCGAGCGGTGGTTCGCCGACCGCGGACCACAGGCCCTGTTGCTGGTCAAGCTCCCGGGCCGGGCGCAGGGCGAAGTCACGCGCCTGCTGGGCGAAGCCGACATCGCGCTCGGGCAGCCGGACGATGGGCTCGCCAACACGCTGGTCTCGGCGCGCGTCGCACGCATCGCACAGCGCTATGAAATTCCTCACGGCCGTCGTTACGCACTGCTCGCGCCGCCCGCACCCTGAGCCGGGTCAGCGGCCATCATGAGCCGCGAATTCTTCGCGCAGCGGCTGCGCCGCCATGGCTGGTGGCTCGCGCTCCTTGTGTTGTGGTGCGCCACCATGGCGTGGCGGCCGCTCCTCGATCCCGACGAAGCGCGCTATGCGCGAATTCCCCAGGAGATGATCGAGAGCGGTGACTGGGTCACGCCGCACCTGAACGGTCTCAAATACTTCGAGAAACCACCGCTGCAGTACTGGGCGACCGCCGCTCTATATAAGGTGTTTGGCGTGCATGAGTGGACGGCCCGACTGTGGGGATGCGCGCTCGGGTTTGCCTGCCTGCCCCTGCTCTATGGCTTTGCGCGGCGCATCGGCTGGCCGCGCGAGCGGGCGCAGGTGGCGGTGGCGCTCCTCGCGATCAATCCGCTGTATCTCGTCGTGGGTCAAATCACGCTCCTCGATCAAGGATTTACGTTCTTTTGTGTAGCGACCCTGTTCGCACTCGTGCTCGGCCAAGGCGCACCGCCCGGCAGTCGCGCCGAGCGACACTGGATGCTGGCAGGCTGGCTGACCCTGGCGCTCGCGGTACTGAGCAAGGGCCTCGTGGCTCCGCTCCTCTTGGCCCTGACCTTGTCGGGTTATTGCCTCATGCAGCGCGATCTGTCGGTACTAAAACGGCTTCATGCCCTGCCCGGCCTGGCGCTGCTTCTGATCGTGACGTTGCCGTGGTTCATCGCCGTGCAGCGCGCCAATCCCGATTTCGCCTGGTTCTTCTTCGTGCACGAGCACTACGCGCGATTCACCACCAATGTGCATCATCGCACCGGCGCCTGGTGGTATTTCCTGGCGATCACGAGCTTCGCCTTGCTGCCGTGGCTGCCACGTCTGCCCGGCGCGCTGCGTCGCGCCCTGAGGGCGCCCGCGCCGGCGCAGGGCTTGCATGTCGAGCGGCTGCTGTGGATCTGGTGCGTTACGGTGCTGGTTTTTTTCTCGATCTCGCACTCAAAGCTCCCGCCCTATGTGCTGCCCATCATGCCGCCGCTCGCCCTGTTGCTGGCGGGCGATCTCGAACAGGTGCAAACAAGCTGGCGCCGGGTGGGCGCCGTCACGCTGGCGGTGGTGTTGGCGCTCGCCGCCGGCCTGGCGTTCTACGGCTGGCATAGCCAGGGCGAGCTCGATGCGCCCCTGCGAACAGCGCTCGCGCTCGCCGCGCTGATCGCCGGCCTTGGACTCGTGTGGATCGCACGCGCACCGCAAACGACAGCCGCCGCCCTGCATTGGCTCGCGATTGGCGGCGTGGCCATGGTCTGTTACCAGGCGCTGCTCATCGCCTACAACGGCTTGCCGCAGTCGCCCGGCAGCAAGCCATTCGCCGTTGCCGTCGGGGATTTTGTCGATGCGCGCACCCAGGTATTCACGGTGGGCCAGTACCGGCATGGCGTCAATTACTACCTCGATCGCAACCAGCGCGTGTTCGAATACGATGGCGAGCTGGCGTTCGGGCTCGCGCAACGGGGTCTCAGCCGCGCGCGGTGCTCGCTCGCGGCGTTTCGCGATGCCTGGCGGCGCGCCGACGACGCCATCGCCATCGTGGACCGTGAGTGGCTGCCCCTGGTGCGGATGAGCGGCGTGCATGGCACGATCGTTGCGGCGGACGCGCGCAGCGTGGCGCTGCGCCGTGATACGACCCGCGTGGATTAGCGTATGCTTGGGCCATGATGCAGCTGATAGGCCAGTACGACAGCCCCTTCGTGCGCCGCGTGGCGGTTGCCCTCAAGCACTACGGACTGGCGTTCGATCATCTGCCCTGGTCGGTATTTGGCGATGCCGAGCGGATCCGCCAATACAACCCGCTCACCCGGGTGCCCGCGCTGGTGTTGGAAGACGGCGCCGTCATCATCGAAAGCGCAGCCATCATCGACTGGCTCGATGAGCTGGTCCCCGCCGAGCGCGCGCTGATGGCGCGCACCGGTGTGGCCCGCCGCGCAGCGCTCAAGGTCTGCGCCCTGTCGACCGGTCTTGCCGACAAGGCCGTGAGCCTGGTGTACGAGTCCGTCATCCACCAACGGGATACCGCCCTGTGGCAGGAGCGATGCCGCGCGCAGATCAAAGGTGCTCTCGAAGAACTCACGCGCTGGCGCGAGCGCTCCTCGGCCCCTTGGTTGCTCGGCAGTCGCCTCGGCCATGGTGATATCGCGATGGGTTGCGCGTTGCGATTTGTCAGCGAAGCGTTGCCCGAGGTGCTCAAGTTGAGCGATTGGCCGGCCCTCGCAAGACACAGTGCGCAGTGCGAGGCGTTGGTGGAGTTTCGGGAGGCCTATCAGGCATTCAGGGTGGTGACGGGCGAATCGGCGCAGGCAGCAAACGGCTAGTCGTCCGCTGTCATACAAGTTCTCACCTGCACTAGCTACGACTTGATCTGACATCGTCATGTCGCATGAGAATGCGAAAGGGAAGTCAGATGACGAACGAACAGAAGATCATTCGGAACAAGGTGGGATTGCTGAAGCTGGCGCAGACGCTAGGCAGCGTGTCCGAGGCCTGCAAGGTGATGGGCTTCAGCCGCGATAGTTTCTATCGCTTCAAGGAGCTGCATGACTCTGGCGGCGAAGCCGCGCTGGTCAAGCTGTCGCGGAAGAAACCGAATCTGCGCAATCGAGTCGACCCGGCGATCGAAGCCGCAGTGGTGGCTTTTGCCCTCGAACAACCGGCTTTTGGCCAAGTACGTGTGTCCAACGAGCTACGCAAGCGAGGGCACTTCGTGTCGCCTGCGGGGGTTCGGACGATTTGGCTGCGCAACGACCTCGAGAAGTTCGACAAGCGCCTGAAGGCGTTGTCGGCGAAGGTGGCGCAGGATGGTTTGATCCTCACCGAGGACCAGGTGTGAGCGCTGGAGAAGGCGCGAGAAGAGAAGACCGCGCACGGGGAAATCGAGACTGAGCACCCTGACTATCTCGGCGCGCAGGACACCTATTACGTGGGCACGCTGAAAGGCGTTTGGCGGATTTAACAGCAGACCTCCATCGATACGTACAGCAAGGTGGCGATGGTGAAGCTCTACGATCGCAAGCATGCGATCACGGCCGAGGACATGCTGAACGATCGCGTGCTGCCGTTCTTCGAGGAACATGGGGTGCCGCTGCTGCGTATCCTGACCAACCGCGGGAGCGAGTTCTGCGGCAATCGCGAGACGCACGACTACGTGCTGTACCTGGACCTCGAGAACATCGAACACTCGCGCACGAAGGTGAAGAGCCCGCAGACCAACGGGATCTGCGAGCGCTTCCACGTGACGATGAAGAACGAGTTCTACGCGAGCGCGTTCCGGCGCAAACTGTACCGCACGATCGAGCAGCTGCAGGTCGACGTGGATGCCTGGGTTGAGAGCTACAATGTCGAGCGCACGCACTCGGGCAAGTATTGCTTCGGCAAGACGCCGATACGGACCTTCCTCGATAGCAAGAAGCAGTCGGACGAGAAACAGCTGGATCGGGCAAATCGGACAGCTGCGGAGAACCAAGTCGCCGCGTAAGCGGCACGTCCGTCAGATCGAGTCGTAGTTAGGACATCTGAATCAGTTTGATGATTTAAAAACCCAATAACAGCAACGCTGTGTCGTTGCGTAATGCAAACGAATTTGTGCGCCAGCATCGAAAGTCGATTTCTTCTGGAAAAAGAAAATCCGCCAGCGCGATCGCTTTACGACCGCGCCGGTAGATCAGTCGCCAACAGGCAATTGGCCGGCTTGTTGCGGCCGTGTTGTCTAGTTAACGCCTGTCTCGACGAAGCCTGCAACGCCTGTCTCGACGAAGCCTGCAACGCCTGTCTCGACGAAGCCTGCAACGCCTGTCTCGACGAAGCCTGCAACGCCTGTCTCGACGAAGCCTGCAACGCCTGTCTCTACGAAGCCTGCAACGCCTGTCTCGACGAAGCCTGCAACGCCTGTCTCGACGAAGCCTGCAACGCCTGTCTCAACGAAGCCTGCAACGCCTGTCTCGACGAAGCCTGCCAATGGGCTTGCAGTTACAGCGCCAACCTCAGACACAACATTCAGATCAACTTGATCGGCGCCGTCAGCAAATGCAAACGGCGTGACAAGCAACCCGACTACAGCTGACGCAACGATAGTCTTAAAAGCCATGATAGCAATTCCCCTTTCCCTTCGATCCATACATCCCTTCAATCCAAGCTTACTTCCTACCGTCAAGTGCCTTGCACCGACTGAAGTGAACCGTCTTCGGAACGCGACAGAAATACACTGACGGTGTAATGTGCCGTGGAGCTCGTGACGCTGCAGTCAGCATCTGCATGCTTAACAAACCAATCATCGACACTTCGTAGCAACTCCATAGCACGTTCACTAACAAAACCTGAAACCTCTGGCTCACGCCGTACTTCTATGGGATGGTCTGTCTTCACGCTTTTCTCTGTGAATTTCGACACCTTAAGAACTGACGCATTTGAATTCCGCCGGAACGTCCTCAGCAGTCCGCTGACTTGCTGGCCGATATATGCAACCGCGGCTGAATCGTACTCTCGCGGCTTGAACGCGCGCGATAGTGCGCGCACCGTCTTCTCCTCAATAATCTGAACGACACCTGACGCTACCAATCTCTGCAGCATCTCGGATGACGAGCGTTTCGGCGAAGCGACGCGTACAAGATCGGCAAAGCACGGCCTACCCGGCCTACCAACGATATCTAGTTCGCGCGGCATCGCTCCAAAAGGAATGCAAAACTGGTCGTCGGTATGCCAAACATTCAAAATCGTCGCCAAATCGTGCACCAACATTGGATCCGCATGATCTTCAAATTCGCGACTCTCAAATGCAGAAGCGACTTCAGCACGAGTCAGCTCACTGAGCAATGCCACTCGAGACGTCGTCGGGCTCATACCTTTATCTGACAGCAATTGCGATGCAGAACGTACATAGCACTTAATAAGAGCTTGTTTGACCGCATTTGCACCGAGACCACCGCGCATTAGAAAATCAACAAGCGGATCGAGGATGCTCTCCGCCGTAGCTAGTAAGTCTTGGCGAGCAGAAGATTGCCGCGCCAATGTGTCCGCAGTGGCCATGCCTACCGGTCAATCTTTCTGTACGCCATTTGTGAATTTAGTCACGTTTTCCGCATTATGGCAAGTCCTTGATGCGTCTAGGAAAACCCCCGGATTACGTTAATGGGTATCGGCCCACTCCCTGGAGTACTAGTTAAGGCGAAATATGCCGCGGCTCCACAAGTAGAGCCGATCCATTAGAAGCCTTTTGTTGCGCAGATACTACATGCAAAGCACGGCGAATATCTTATGTAAATAATTGTTTTCACTAAGTCCAAGTCGCGCCCTGCCGAAAAACAGGTGGCATCAAATGCCCCCTCCCAAAGGATGAGCATTAGTGCGCAGTCGCGAGTGCATTGGGACTGGCTATCGAATCGATTCTCAAGATTTGTACTTTTTGAGGGGTGTACGGCAATACCGGGGTCATATTGCGGCGCAACAAACTAAGCTTGTAGCCAGATGGCTACGCGACTAGGAGGATCGCTCGATACGCACCAGTGACGCCGAACCTTCAGCGACTTTGTCAGGCGTGCGTTAGCAATCAGACAAAGTTAAAGACCACGTAGGTATGCTCTGTCGACGCTAGCAACCGGGCTAGCGGCCGAATTTCCCTACTCGCAACTAAACCGAATCGTCAGCGGCGAGTCCATCTCCGGCACCTTGCCGAGCCCGATCATGCCCTCGCCCCGGATCTGCATGCTGTCGCGGCGCACGAAAGACTCTTCTCCGCCCTTCATCTGCACGAAGGTGCCGTTGGTCGATTGATCGACCAGCACGAACTTGCTGCGGCTCAGCTCGATGCGCGCATGCAACCGCGAGATGAGGTTGCCCTTGACAACGAGGTCATTCTCTTCGGCCCGGCCGATGACCACGCTCGGACGGCGTTCATCGAGCACGATCTCTGCGCCCTGGAACTTCAAGCGCAATCGCCCGATGACATTGGTGTTTCGCGGGCTCATCGCAATGGAGGGCAGCATGTTGGTCACGTCTTCGGTCTGCCACAACACCTCGTACAACGACACCTCGTTGCCCTGCCCGCGCAAGGTGGCGACATCGATCTGGCGCACTGCCGCGCGCCAGTCGGGTGAGAGCTGATCGACCATCTCGGCGGTGGTCATGATCTGCCCGGCCTTGGCCTGGCTCGTCATGCGGTTGGCCGTGTGCACCGTGGCGCCGAACACATCGCGGCTCTCGAGCACCACCGGCCCGTAGTGCGCGCCGATGCGGATGGCCACCGCATGGCCGTCCACCTTGAGCATGGAGTGGCTCTCGATCTGCTGCTGCATCTGCGAGGCGGCATTCAGGGCATCGTCCGCCGTGGGGAAGGTCGACATGACCTCATCGCCCATGGTCTTGATGACCGTGCCGGCATGCTGCTCGGTGGCGGTACGCATGATGTCGATGCAGGTCGAGATCATGTTGCGGGCACGCTGATCCCCGAGGGATTCGAACAGGCGCGTCGAACCCACCACATCTGCAAACAGGATCGCAAGCTCAATATCCTTCGACATGGGCCCTACAATTATATGCGACCGCTACAATATGCGGGAATCTGCGTTACCAACCCACTGGACCACCGATGAACCACGTTTTGCGCAAGATCTGCGCCCCTTTCCTGGCGCTGCTGTCGCTATCTGCCGTCAGCACGGCCGCTACCCGCCCCGATGAGGCCGGCACGGCGGCGGCGCTCGCCAAAGCCGCGTTGAATTCCGATCTGGCCTACGACCTCGTGAGCTCGCTCACGACCGAGGTAGGGCCGCGCCTCGCGGGCAGCCCCGGCGATGCCGCGGCCGTGGCGTGGGCCGAAGCGCAGTTGCGTCGCCTGCCGTTCGACGCCGTGTCCACCATGGAAGTGATCGTGCCGCACTGGAGCCGCGGCACGGCGAGCGCGACCTTGCTCGGATCGCCCGATCGACCCTTGGCCGTCGTCGCACTGGGCGGCAGCATCGGCACGCCCGATGAAGGTGTTGTCGCCGAGGTCGTCGATGTCGGCAACCTCGAGCAGCTCGCTGCCCAGCCCCCGGGCTCGCTCGCCGGCAAGATCGCCTACATCGGTGAGCGCACCGAACGCACGCGCAATGGCCAGGGCTACGGACGCGCGGTTCGCAATCGCGCCGCCGGCCCGAGTGCGGCCGCGGCCGCCGGCGCCTCGGCGCTGGTGATTCGCTCGGTCGGCACCGACAACAACCGCCTCGCGCATACCGGCGCACTGCAATACACGATCACACAGCCGCGCATTCCCGCGGCGGCGATTTCCAATCCCGACGCCGATCTGCTCGAGCGGCGGCTCGCCCGCGGCCAGGGCGTGCGCATGAAGCTCATGCTGACCGCGCGCGATCTGCCGCAGTCACGCTCGGCGAATGTCATTGCGGATGTCAAAGGCCGCGACAGCGACGAGTTCGTTCTGATCGGCGCGCATCTCGATTCCTGGGATCTCGGCAGCGGCGCCATCGATGACGGCGCGGGCGTGGCGATTGCGGTGGCGGCGGCCAAACTGATCGCCGACCTGCCCGTGCGGCCGCGCCGGGGCATCCGCGTGGTGCTCTTTGCGAACGAGGAATTCGGGCTCTCCGGCGCCAACACCTACGCCGACAAATCCGCCGACAGCCTCGCCCGTCACGCGCTCGCCATGGAAGCCGACTTCGGCGCAGGGCCCGTGTACGAGGTGAATTCGAGCGTGCCCGGCGAGAGCTGGCCGATGGTGCAGCGCATTGCGCAGTGGCTCAAGCCGCAGGGCGTTGCGCTCGGCAAGAACGAAACCCACGGCGGTGCCGACATCGGCCCGCTGCACCGCGCGGGCGTGCCGCTATTGTCCATGCAGCTCGATGGCACGAACTATTTCGACATCCACCACACCGCCAACGACACCCTCGACAAGATCGATCCGGCTGCGCTGCGCCAGGCCGTGGCCGCCCACGCCGTCGCTCTTTATATAGCGGCGAACTGGCCGAAGCCGATCGGCAGGATCGCGACGGAGGCGGAGAAGGCGGTCAGGTAGCGCGAGTTACCGACGCTCGAAAACTGCCCGTCCCGATGGCCTGTCAGCCATCGGATCATTCCTACGCCAGAGTCAAAGCTGCTCTGGCTGAAGTCATTCGCTGCAGCCGCGAAGATGATCTCCATGAGGTTGGTGGAGAGAATTCTTTGGGCCGCCGCGCTGGCCTGCTGGCTGCCATTCCTGAGTGCAGTGGCGGCGCGAGCATGGTTCGATGCTGACAGCATCGCGCAACTCGCGGCCAAGAACCCCGAGCGGTCCGAGCCGGGCGTAGTCATCCACGAGTTTGGTAAACGCAAGGCGTCACCAGTGACCCACGAGGACTGGTCCGCACAACGGCTGAGTGCGTTCCGTGAGTACGTCGCTTCAGCAGTTCCACAGCCTGTCGCTACCCTCGAATTTCTTGCGAGGGATGCGAGGATTCCTGTCTTTCGTGGCGTATCCGAACTGACGATGACCATCGGTGCAGGACACCTGCCCGACAGCGCAGCGCTCGACGGATCGGGCAATGTCGCGCTGACGGCACATCGTGATGGAGCGTTTCGGCGTCTTCGCAAGATTGAAGCGGGCGAGTTGCTCGCCTTGCGCGTCGGCACGTTGGTACGCATCTACAAGGTGCGCGAACATCGCGTCGTCGAGCCGACCGACTTGTCGGTTCTGACAAATACCATCGAACCCACACTGACATTGATCACCTGCTACCCATTCTGGTTCGTTGGCAAAGCGCCGCGGCGTTTCATCATACAGGCAGACCTTATTCGGGAGGCGCAAGCGAACGAATCGTACGGTGTCCACTTGACAACCCATCTCACTGGAGGAATTTGATCATGAAACATCTTTTTTGCTTTGCCGCGATAGCGATGTCTCTCGCGGCTACGCCAAGTTTTGCCATCGATCCAGATGAAGTTCGTGGAGAAGTGATCGAGGTGAGTGCCGATAAGCGCGAACTCGTAATTCGTGTACTTGATGCTGGCGAGAATCGTGACGCGCGGGCGGGTCAGACTGAAACCTATTACGTTCCTGCTGGAACAGACGTTGATTTCGACATTGATCAGACTATCTATAGGCTAGGGAGCAGCGGCGGCAACGAATTAAGCGATATCTCCACCGGCGACACGGTCGTGCTGCATTTTACAAAGACAAACGATCGCCTCCAGGCCACGCGAATGCGTACGGAGAATCCAAAAAATACAGTACTTCGTAAGCGGGTAATCAAGCAAGGCGCAGTCGTTTTCCGTCGCCCGGCAATCAATCCAGACCCGGCGATCTATGGTTCGAATGCGACTGGACCAGGCAATGGGTCCATGACGCGTGACTCGTCGTCCGACCAGGCACCTACACAAATGGCGCGAAATCGCCTGCCCGACTCCGCGTCGTTCCTGCCGCTGATCGGATTGCTCGGGTTCGGATTCGCCGGCACGGCGGGATGGTTGCATCGCAATCGTACACGCAAATGATCACCAGGCGCTGCCGATTTACCAATCAACACTTACGACACCAATAGGAGAAACGAATGACGACAGTCAAAGGACATACATCGGCGATTCGGGCAAAAACCGTACTCGGCACTGATGTCAAGAATGGAACCGGCAAGAAACTGGGAACAATCGAAGACATCATCCTCGACAAACAGACGAACAACATCATGTTTGCCGTGGTCGGCTTTGGCGGCTTCCTCAGTATGGGCGAAAAGTATCACCCACTGCCCTGGTCGGGCCTCGACTATGACCCTGACGAGAGCGCATATGTCATCAACTACACTGAGGAACAATTGAAAGCTGCTCCGGCAGGTTCGATCGACGAACTGACGGGGCACGACGGTCTCGGCTATCGCGATCGCGTCTACCAGTACTACAAAGCCCCGCGCTACTGGTAGTCGCAGTCCAGTGTCCCCCTGCGAGCCGCCGACCAGCGTTCGTCGCCAGCCAGGATTCCGGGCGGCCGCAGGTGGGATCTAGCCACCTGGAGTCAGGTGTATTACTGATTTGAAATGTTGGTGCAGCGATCCCGTTAGGTCTGTATGTAATCAAGGTGAGCGAGCTCAATTCCCTGGTCGCGCAGGTCCTGAATTCTTTTCAAAGCAGACTGCCTACACGTCCCGGCGAAACGTAGCGCGTTGAAGCGTGAGTTCTCCGCAGTTTGCGGGGCCCAATTCTCATAACAAACTCCGTTCCAGGCCGCAAGGAGTCGATCACGGTCGATGGAACTACTCTACATATTACTGGTTCTGCTTGTGGTAACCCGCGTTTGCGGTGAAATTGCCGAACGCGCCAACCAACCGGCACTTGCTGGTGAGCTCATCGCCGGCATCGCATTGGGCATTGTTGTCGCACAAAACGCTTCTTCTTTTCCCGTTCTTGCCGAGCTATCCGGCAACGAAGTGTTCACGGCAATTACTGATTTGGCGATCTTCTTTCTGATGCTCAACGCAGGCGTCGAACTCAAGCCTCGGCAACTTGCCGCGAGCAGCCGCAGCGCATTACTCGTAGCCATCGGGGGCTTTGTGGTGCCACTTACGGCAGGCTTCGCGCTCGGCTGGATTCTGCTGCCCACCTCGTCATTGAGACTTGTTCAGTCCTTGTTCATAGGTACGGCACTCGCCATTACCGCGGTACCGGTGGCTGTCAAAGTCTTGATGGATCTCGGAAAGCTCAATTCCAAGCCCGGGCAAATGATCGTATCGGCGGCACTTTTCGACGATGTATTAAGTCTTGTTCTCCTGGCGGTGCTGCTCGCCGTGATTCGCACCGGCGAGCTGCCGAGCACGTTCGAAGTACTAACGATCATCGGAAACGTGGCCGCCTTTTTCGCGATTACGATCGGAATCGGGCTATTTGCCATACCGAGAATTGGTCATCTGCTGGGCAAAGCAACGGTCGCTGAGTTCGAATTCAGCGCATTGCTAGTCTACGCCCTCGGCTATGCATTCCTGGCCGAGCGATTTGGATTGCATTTCATCGTCGGAGCATTTGTCGCAGGTTTATTCTTCAACAGGACGACCGTCGACAACAATTTCTATGAGGGGGTCAAAGCCAGGGTTTCCGGTATCACGAGCGGTTTCCTCGCTCCGGTATTCTTTGCCTCCATCGGCCTGCACCTCGATATTGCGGCGCTCTCACAGGTTCCCGCCTTTCTCGCACTTCTGGTCATCGTTGCATTAGCCGGCAAATTACTGGGCTCGGGTGGCGTCGCCTATTGGCTTGGAATGGGCGCACGCAATTCAACCGCCATTGGCATCGCCATGAGCGGTCGAGGTGCCGTGGAACTCGTCATTGCTGACATCGCGCTGCGCGGCGGTGTTTTCCAACTTCCCGTGCCACCGCCGCCGATTGTCGCGAATCTGTTCTCTGCGGTCGTGATTGTGGCTGTCATCACGACGTTGTTTACCCCTATCGCGCTGCGGTGGATCCTTGCCAAAGATTGACCGCGACGCCCACGGCCCGATGGAAAAATTGGCCACTATCGCTGCATGTAAGACGTCTCCGACGCTAGTACGGGCAATTTGCTGATCGCGCGGCGTCGCACTTGCATCTACGTTCAGATCATGATCAAGCCAATTACTTCGCTCAATCCCGGCGTCATCGCGGTCGCGGTATTTGTCAGCGCTTGCGAACCCTCGGTCGAAGCCGCTGCTCAAATCGATGCCGAATTTCGTACCGACATGAACAAGTGCAACGCCCTGGTTGGCACGGCGCGGGGGTATTGCGCCAAGCGAGCTGCCATGGAATACCGCGAGCGCCACAATGGTGCCAATCCACCGGACCTGTGAGCGGTGCGCAGCGAGGTCAACAGTGCGGCGGTGCAAGACGGCTTTGCACTTGCTCGGCAGACGGCGGACGCTTGGGTAGAGGCATTCTTCGGTCGCTTGCCTGCACTGATCGCGGCAGGATTCACTTTCGCTGTTTTTGTATTGCTTGCCTTTGCGATCCGAATTGTTTTCCGTACCTACCTTCGACGACGTGAACGCGCTGATCTGGCTGTCGTTCTGAGTGGGCTTGGTTTTTGGGTCACTCTTGTTCTCGGTCTAATGCTGGCGCTCACGATAGTCTTGCCGACGCTCAGCATGGGTGATCTCGTAGCCAGTCTGGGCATCGGTTCGATTGCGGTCGGCTTCGCATTCAAGGACATTTTGCAAAATTGGCTGGCTGGGCTGTTGATATTGTTGCGGCGGCCCTTTCGTCACGGTGACCAAGTCGAGATTGGCGAGCTGCGCGGCACAGTCCGGGCCATCGATACCCGGGCGACACATCTGAGAACCTTCGACGGCACGTTGGTTCTAGTTCCGAATACAGACGTCTATTCGAATTCGATTCGCATCCTGACAGCGTTCGAATCTCGTCGCGTCCAACTTGATCTGACCGTTGGCTACGAATACGACGTAAACTGGGTGACTCAACTGGTTCGAGATGCTGTGACGACTGTGCCGGGGGTATTGGCAAAGCCCGAGCCGCAGGTGGTGGCATGGGAACTCGGTGCTACGTCGCTCGCCATTCGCATACGCTGGTGGATCGCACCGCAACGTTCCCATGAATTCGTAACCCGCGCTGGCATCGTGCAGGCGATTCGCAATAGCTTCGCGCATAATGACATTGATCCGACTGACCCGCAGCTGATTTTCTACCGGCGAGTTCACGCCGCCTCACCGGTCACCCCCGACACCGTACCTGCGGCGCAACCGCCGCCGGTATCAAAGGACGACCCAGAAGCGCAACAAGCCACATCGTGGGACGCCATTCTGTCGGATGGTTGACGACTACCTTAGCGAGAGACTTTGCGCGTAGATTCGGCAAACTGTCCCGTCTCGTCCGAGAAGACAATCTCGACGCGGCGATTTTGCTGCTGACCCGCGCGCGTGGAATTGTTGGCGACCGGGTAGCCTTCCCCCAATCCAACCGTTTCGATGCGACCGCCATTGACGCCCATCGCCACAAGTCGATCGCGAACGGATTCGGCCCGACGTTGTGACAGCGCCGTATTGTACGCCTCGGAACCACGACTGTCGGCGTGACCCTCGATGACAACCCGAGACTCCTCGCTGCCAGCCAGAAATTCCGCGACCCGTTGCAGGATACGGTCGCCACCAGGCTTGAGCGTTGCCGATCCCGTGTCGAACAGGACATCCTGCAACGTCAGGACCATACCACGCTCCGTCTTGTAGGCCTCGAGCTCGGCAATCTGCTGCTGGGCGCGGTCTAGTTCGCTCTGGACCTGTTGCGCTTCTGCGGCGCGCAGAGCCGCGAGTGCCTGTGCCTGCGTCGTTTCGCGCTCGCGAGCGCGAAGCAGGACTCGATCGCGCTCGCCTTGTGCCTGCTCAATTTCGCGTTGGGCTTGCGCCGCAAGCAGTCTTGATTGCGCGATTTCCGCTCGACGCTCGGCGAGATAGGACAGGTGAACCACCTCGTCCAATGGTTTGCGGTCATCCGCAGCGCGGCGCGCACGGGCGAGCATGTCCTGGGCCTCTTCGAGTTCCTTGCCAGCGAGTTGAGCCGCTTGCGGTGTCGCAGCCACCTCGGCCACGGCCCGTTGAGCCCGTTCCAGTTCCACGATGTTGCGCGGCTGCGATGCACAGCTCGCCAGCAAGGCTAGCGACAACGCCGTCAACGCGCCGAAGCGCTTCGCGATGTTCAAGCTGACGTCGACTATCATTTGGGTATCCTCCGTTTGCCTAGCGAGTGCCGTTGCGTTTGGTTTCACTTCGGAGCGTGTCGATCGATTCGCGCAACTCCGCGGCAGCGTGCTGCGCTTTAACTTGTTCCGTCCTGACGAGCGCAAGGCGCGCGTCGACAACCGCCTTCTGCGCTGCTTGCCGGCCCTGTTGCTCATCGCCATTCTGAGCGGCCGTTTCCGCCTTCTGGTAGTTCGCCCGCGCGCTGCCCAGTGCGTCCGCCGCACTTTCGGCAGCACCAGACGCTTCCGCCTGTTGGATGAGCGTGCGCGCTTCAGCACGCTCGGCCGTCGCGATCGGTCCGCGCGATGCGCAGCCTGCAATCAGCACCGCGGTGGCACTCACCGCCATCAACGTAATCGTGTGTCCTAAAACCATGATGTCGCTCCGTTCACAGTGATCGATCGGGAAATGCCGGGTTTGCCAAACAAGTGTGCCGCCTGTGCACGCTACAATCTGGCGGACTCATCACCATAGACGCGTAGGAGGACCCTTACCCAGCTCGCGAGGCTTACGACGCCAACGGAAATATGACCAACCGGGCGGGTACCACGATTACCTGGTTCGCGAGTAATCTGCCGAAGGCCATCACCAAGGACGCCAACAATACATCAACGTTCCAATACACACTGGCCTGGTCCCACTGTCGTTGACACCGAGTTAAGAGCGATGATGCTCAACGAGGTGCAAGCCCGCGGCGGAAGCGGTGTATGACCGGGCGAAGAGTCAGGCCAAGGCCACGCTCGATGCCGAGCGTGCACGCAGCGACCGGGTGCAGAAGCTCGACAACTGATGCCAGGCTTGCATGAGGCGCGCCAGGCCGCGGGGCCTGGCGTCACATCAGGTTAGGACAGTTGACATCAAACCAGGGCCGAACAAGGCGGACGGTCACGGCGAGTGAGGGTCGTCCGTTGCTGCCGCCCACTGCAGCGCCGGCCGCACCCATTTTCCTGATTGTGCGGCGCTCTTGTCACTGGTCCGATAATGGACTATATTTGGTCCATGCGATATTCAACACAGATCAAGCCTATAAGCTATCTCAAAGCCAACGCTGCAGAGATTCTCGAAGTGCTTGCTGATCAGCGCCGGCCGCTGGTAATCACGCAAAACGGCGAGGCCAAAGCCGTCCTGCAAGATGTGGTTTCCTACGAGCAAACCCAGGAGACCCTGGCACTGCTGAAAATTCTGGCGCTTGGCAACCAACAACTCGCGCAGGGGCACGTCAAGCGGTTCGCTGATGTCGCCAAGCGGGTTCGCGCCGAGATCGCAGCGGATGACTGATGGCGTTTGAGGTCGTCATCACGGATGATGCGGAACGCGACCTCGAAGATATCGTCATCTACATTGCTCAGCACGACTCGCCTCGCAGCGCCGACCACGTCCTGAATCGCGTCCTCGACGCAGCGAACAGCCTTTCGGTCGAACCGACTCGAGGCTCGGTGCCAAAGGAACTGCGCGAGCTGGGCGTACTAGAGTTCCGGCAGCTTTTCTTCCGACCATATCGTCTGATTTATCGAGTCGTCGACGAGCGGGTCGTCATTTATCTGATCGCCGATGGCCGACGAGACATGCAGACCGTACTTGCAAAACGGATGCTTGGTCACTAACGACCCCTGGCTGCCGCTCATGAGCGTCCGCTCTCGGGGCTCCGGACGTGTCGCCGATTCGTCGATTGAAAGGGTCAAACCAGGCGGTGACGGCCCTTGCCCAAAAGAATTTGGCCAATTGTGGAGTTCGGATCGATCGACACTGTCAGGGCTACCACGGCCAAATGAACCGAACAGAATGGGGTATTGGGACTTGTTACCCGATGGGCCCGACCTCGTGTGATCTCGCCACCATCGATGGCATCACCCGCAAGGGCTCCACCGAGCACGAGATGCTGGACAACATCGGGCTCGGTACCTGGTCATGGCGTCGTCTCCAGCGACTAAAATTCGGTTTGCACTAGCGCAGCGTGGGATGCCGCAGGGAACATTCACTGACAGGTTTATGGCTACCTGCCGACAGGCACTTCTGAACCAGATGCGATTCCGTTTCACCTTCCGGGAGCTGAGCCGATTGACCGGCCGATTCTGTATGCCTAAGTGACGGAGCGCTTCGCTCCCTCATCATTGGCAATACGAGGATCTGCAACCGTGAAGCTTATCAGACACGTTCGTAAACCATTTGCTGCGACGCCGCATGGTCTTGTCTTTGGCATGGCATGTACCTTTGCGACCTTGTCGCCGCATGCGCAGCTTGCCCACGCGAGAGAGGCGCCCGTCGACATACCGACGGTTCAAGTCCCGCATGAGGTCAGCCTGGTGGCCGCAGGCGATGCCGATGTGCAAGGCGGCGCACCTGATCAGAACTACGGCGACGACACCGTTATACACATCGGCAATCCAGACAAGAGCGTATTCGTGTACTTCGATCTAGCCGCGATTCCCGCCGGCGCGACGATCACCGATGCGCGTCTGGTCATGAACGTTGTGGGGTCCGGCAACGGGCCGAACGTCGTCAAACTCGGTGCCGTTCGCGGTGTGTGGAGGGAATCGGAAGTGACCTACGCGAATCAGCCGGAGGTCGCGTGGAGCAACAAGACCCGCACCATCTCGGCTGCCGGACCCGTGCACTGGAACGTGAAGGGGCCAGTTGAGAAGTGGGTCTCTGGGCAACACCGCAATCGGGGTTTCGCTATCCGCGCTGTCGAGAATGCACCAATTTGGGCGTTTCGATCGCGTGAAGGCGCGCCGGCGGAGCAGCGCCCGACGCTATTGGTCGCATATACGACCAGTGGTGCCGAGTATGAGCCGCCGCCAGCCGCAACCAAGCGCGGAGCCAACAAGAAGGCGACGCTTGATAACGACTAGCGACCAACGGTAAGCGGCGGGGCCGATCAGACGGCTCCGTCGCGCCCACCCTGAGGCGTCGCCCCAACCGTCGCCGCCGCGGTCATCGCCGCCGATGCTCGCGATGTTGGTGTTCTTTGGTCTCGTGATTGCGGTTCTGGATGTCCAGCATCTGTTCTTCGCGGTTGGGGTTGGCCCGGTTTGTGAACATCAACTGTCCGTAAAGACCAGGTCAACCCCGCGCCCCCGCAACAACGACGCGCTTTTGCCAATCGCTAAGGAGTCGCGCGGCAAAATCGGCGAACACTCGAACCTTGACGCTGTTCTGGTTCGACCGCGGATAGACAACGCTGAGCGGTGCGCCGGCGCTGGAGTATTCACCCAGCAATTCGATCAGGCGCCCTTCGCTGAGGAGGCGCATGACAAGCAGATCGACGGTTTGCACGATGCCAACACCTTCGAGTGCGGCGACGATGGGCGCTTCGGCCGTGTCGACGGTGAGGCGGAATCCCAACTTGAGTCGCCTGACCGTTTGCCCTGTGGTGAAACGCCACGGGCTGGCACGTTGCCTCGCACCCGACTTGTAGCCGATCAGACGATGATCATGAAGGTCGTCTGGTGTGCGAGGGGCGCCGAAGCGGGCGAGATACTGCGGCGCTGCGCAGGTGATGAGCCGCGAGGTGGCAACCCGGCGCGCGATCAGCCGTGCCTGCGGGCTGACACCGGCTCGCAGCGCGACGTCGACGCCCTCGGCTTCGAGATCGACGTAACGATCATTGAGGCTCACGTCCAACGCGAGATCAGGGTACCGCTCTGTGAAGGCTGGTAGCGCGGGCAGCAACAGGTAGCGCCCGAAAGAATGCGGGACGTCGACACGAAGTCGACCGCTTGGGCGTTCGCGGGCGCCCTTCAGCGAAGCATCAGCGGCGTCGATTTCGGCGAGAATGCGGCGGCATTTGTCGTGATACTCGGCGCCCTCGGGAGTCAGCGAAACGCGCCGGGTTGTACGATGCAACAGCCGCACACCCAAATGACGCTCGAGTTGGGCTACCAGCGTGCTGGTCATCGCACGCGACGAGTCGATCGCATCCGCCGCGCGCGAGAATGAGGCGAATTCGCCCACGCGAACAAATGCCCGCATCGCCCGCAATTGATCCATTTTCCTATTATATAGAAATAGCGAACAAAGAATCCATTTTTGTCTTGTTTATCCGCCGATCCGCCGCCGTTAGTCTGGGCGCAGGAGGACCGAATCATGTTTATCTTTCCCCGCTCGCTCGCGAGCGTGCTCGTGCCGATCTTGTTGCTGTTGGTCCTAGTGGGTCTCTTGAACACATGGGAAGACGACCCGGCTTCACCGCCCTGTGCGGGGAATATCGCAACGGTTGAGTGCCGCGATGTTGCAGCCGACCGCAATTGTTGGATGACATTGTGTAGTTGCCCCGACAGACCGCACCATGGTTAGCGGAGTGGGTTACGCGAAGGGTGTGGCGTATGCTGCATTGGGGGACGTCAATTTAGACAGAGCGCACAGCGTGAACATCGAATTCTGGTTTGAATTTGGCAGCACCTACTCCTACCCCGCCGCGATGCGCATAGAGGCGCTCGCGGCAGAACGGGGCCTTTTGGTCACGTGGCGAGCCTTTTTACTCGGCCCGATTTTCCGCGAACAGGGTTGGCGTGACTCGCCGTTCAATCTCTACCCGGCCAAGGGGCGCTACATGTGGCGAGACCTCGAGCGCACATGCGAACATCAAGGTATCCCGTTCCGCCGCCCAACGGTGTTCCCTCGTAGCGGTTTACTGGCAGCCAGGATTGCCTGCCGCTACAGCCAGGCCGAATGGCTCCCTGAGTTTGTTCGCAACATCTACCGCGCGAACTTCGCCGAAGACCTCGACATATCACTGCCCGAGACCGTAGCTGACTGCCTAATTGCGTTGGGGCAGGATCCAGAACCAATCCTGAACGAGACTCAGACGCCGGACGCCAAGACCCTCCTTCGCACGCAGACGGAAGAGGCTTCCCGTCGGGCTATTTTCGGTGCTCCATCTTTCCTGGTCGGGAGCGAGCTCTTCTGGGGTAACGATCGGCTCGAAGAGGCCTTGTCGTGGGCAGTGACATGAATCGAAGAACCGCGCGATCGGTGATTGCATTTGGAACGGCGTCCGCGCCATCGTATGGATTCGATCGTGCCAATAATGGAGCAACCCCATGGCGAATCTAGAACCAGTCGACGTCAGTCGCTTCGCCCTGGATATTCACCGAGATTTAACAGTCTCGGCCCGAACACGAAAAAGCGGCCCGCCGGAGCGAATCGACGGCATGACCGTAGGTTTCGTCTCGGTGACGGGAGATGCGCCTCACAACGGCGAGGTCCATCCCGATGGCGACGAAATACTGTACGTAATTTCGGGCAGATTGCGTGTAATCGGTGAATCTGACCCGGCAGCCAGCCTCGATCTGGGCCCGGGTGACGCATGCATCGTTCGGCAAGGTGAATGGCATCGAATTCAGATGATTGAACCATCTCTCCTGCTGCACATAACTCCCGGTCCACGCGGTGACTATCGGCCACGGAAATAGTGCGATCGCAAATGAGCTCTGAGTCCGCACCTACATCGCCACCAATTACAGGCAATGCCTGAAGAGCCGACGGCCCGAAAACCACGCGAGCTTCGATAGCGCTTTGTGATCAGACCGGCTCGTGAAACCAATGACGGTGTGGCAGGCACCTTGGGCAGGACAGAATGTCTCAACAGACGCGTGACACCCACGGAGGCTGGGTAGACATGGCACTGTTTTCCGTCAGGAATTTTCTGGTTATGGTTGACGACGCCGAACGCACGCTCCGGGTCAATTACGGCAGTAAGTTCACCGCGTGACGGAACGGCCGATTGCGCTCCTGACCGCGATATCGCCCCACACGATGAATGGAATCCATACCCAGTTGGTCAATACGATCAAAATAACCAAACGTATTTGATGAGTGCTGCCTTGCATGCGACGTCTCGGCTGACCTCCCAGAAGAGACAGCCAAACATGAAAACGAAGCATTGCCACAGTCGAATGATCGACGGGTAGCGAGGTTCCAACCCCCCGAATGCCAATGCTGCCGCTGTCGGATCAAGTATGCCCGGTAATGAGACAACCCAATTGATCAACGCATTAGTGGCGAATAGCCACCGCACATTTCGGAGGACGACAGGTGTGTTCATTCTTTGGCCCTCGGTTCGTCACTGTCCCACCATGAGCGACTGCATGTAACTCGCCTGCACTCAAGTGCCAACTCGGCAAACACGGCCATTTCGCCGCCGCGCGGCGTAGTTGTGGGCTAACCCGCCGAGCCTGGGGACCAATTACTGTCGTTCTTTACATGAATACGATTATCGGATTGGATTGATCACACTTGGCGCCCAAACGTTACGGAGTTCGTCGCACAACGGTCGAGACCTGATTGTATGCAGCCTCGGCCGTTGCCGCACAGGAGAAACAGTATGATCGACCGCCGCAGGCTGGTGCTGGGCACAGCACTCCTTGCGATCGCCATGGGCGGTGCAGCATCGGCGCAGGCCGGAAAAGTTGTCTCATCGGAAGACCTGATCCAAGCTGCGCTGGCTCGTCCAAGCCGTCCTGCCGACGATCATGTCCTCGATACCGTGCGCCACCCGACGGAAGTGCTCGCCTTTGCTCAAGTGCGCCCGGGTGAATATGTCGTCGATTTGGGTCCCGGTACAGGTTATTACACGCGGCTATTTTCGAATATTGTCGGCCCCACGGGACACGTCTATGCGGTCACCGATGCGCACGGCCGCCCGGCAAGCGCGGAGCAGGGGCCAATCTATCAACTCGAACGCGATCCTGAATTTTCAAACGTGGACGTTCTCTCCGAAGGATGGGCGTTCCGGCGACGCCACCCGCTCGATCTCATCTTCGTCAGCCAGATCTATCACGATTTTCATGTCACCTCATTGCAGGTCAATCCACATTCAATGGTCGCTTTGTTCTTCCGATCGCTGCGGCCGGGCGGCGCGCTGGTGATCATCGATCATTCCGCGCCCGAAGACCCCGATCAGGATACAATTCCCAATCGACTTCATCGCATCGATCCGGCCATCGTCCGCCGGGAAGTGGAAGCAGCAGGCTTTCGCCTGGAGGCCGAATCCGAAGCGCTTCGCAACCCCAGCGATTCCCGCACTGTTAATGTATTCGACCCCAGCATCCGATTCCGAACCGATCAATTCATGCTGCGCTTTCGAAAGCCCGACTGACCTGTGCACGCTAGAGAAACTCGATCATGCCGCGCAAGACATTCCACAGCCTGGCGCACGCTGTCTTTGCAGCGACCATGATATTTCTGGGTGCGACCAGCCTGATCCAAGGCGACCTCGCGCCGATCTGGATCGGCGCTGCGACGGACACGCCGCGTCACGGGGCGCTGGTCTATTTATCCGGCGGTTTCGCGCTGGCGGGCGGTCTGGGATTGCTTTGGCGGCAGACTGCCTCCCATGCAGCGCGGTTGCTGCTCGCATTTCTGCTGTTCTGGCTCGTTGCCTTCAAGGCCCCGTTTATCCTCCGCGCGCCGCTGCAGGAGGTTTCCTACCAGAGCTTTGCGATGACTTCGGTTATCGTGGCCGGCGCCTGGGTTCTATACGCGCAGCTCGCAACGGGCTGGGAACGTCGCCGGGTGTCGTTCGTGACAGGCGAAAGCGGCGTGCGCATCGCCAGGCTTCTATATGGCCTGTCGCTGCTTGCCTTCGGTCTCTCGCATTTCTTTTACCTCAACATGACCGCACCGCTCGTCCCGTCCTGGCTGGGTTGGCAGGTAGGCTGGGCCTATTTCACGGGCTGCACGTATTTGGTGGCGGGCGTTGCGATTCTCGTTCGCGTGATGGATCGGTTGGCGGCCGTTCTATCGGCAATACAGATGGGTTTGTTTTTGCCGCTGGTCTGGCTGCCCATCGCGATCGCCGGCCAATTAAGCGCGTTTCAGAGAATCGAAACGGTCGACACTTGGGTGCTGGCTGTGAGCGCTTGGGTGGTTGCGGAGTCCTATCGCGGTGCCGACTGGGGTATCGATGCTCTGAGACATTCCTGAGGCCGCGGATCGCTGCACGGAAATTGTGCAACCTTGCGCCGAACCCGCGTCAGGGCGGATGAACTCCGAGCCGGATCCGATCGGGCGATCCGGCGGCCTCAGGGTGAGGTCGCGAGCCGTTTGCTCCAGTCGACGGGCTCGTTGCGCGAGCCTTTCTCCCAGTCCATGGTCTTGGTCGAGAATTGTGGCAGGCCCATCAGCGAGGTGAGCCGCTTCGGCAGCGGCGCGACAGCCTCCGCGATCGTGCCGTAGGTGTGCGGCACGGCGACCCGGGGTTTGGCGCCCGGGTCCATCGCGATCAGGACGCTCGTATCTGCAATGCGCTGCACGACGTGCTGGTTCAGCAGGTCCTTGATTTTGCCGAGCGTGTTGAGTCCCGGGACGTCGTCCGCCTGGACCGATGTAAAGAAGCGCTCGGAAAAAGTCACTTCGTTCGAATTCCGGGCCAGGGCCCAGTCGATCGTCGCCACGATCGCGCCGTCGTTGTTGCTGTGCGCGACATAGTAGCTCGTGTAGAGCACATGCAGGTCGAGTGTACCGGTATCGGCCGACGGCCAGTTCACACGCTGCAGAGTCGAGGCAAGCGACTTGCGCACATCGGCGATCTCGCCGTCGTCGAGCCTGCCGAGGTGGAAGGTGCCGACGGAGTCGACTTCACTACCGCCTTTCATTGCCTCGATGGTCTTCAGCTCGACACGATGGCGAAGCTGGCCCTGCTCCGGCATGGCAACATCGAGCGTAAAGGATTTGGTGCCTCCAAGCGTGCCACCACAGGCCTGCAAGCAGGCCAGTGCAAGCACGACGGTCAGTGTGCGCATCGCGGTGTCCTCCCCATTCTGGTTGCCGATCTTATTGCATTCGGTGACAACGCGCCCAGTGCGTGATCGTTCAGATCGAGGGCGTGCATGCCCCAAGCTGCCTTGACGACACGTAACGCACCGCACTGCAGATTGTCCTGCTTGCTGCGTTGCCCACTCACAATTCGACCGACCCTGTGATCCGCATTCTAACCATGCGCAAACTGCTCTTTGATCCAATGCACGAAATGCGGCTCGCGACGGTTTCCTTCCCATAATAACCAGTAGCTCTCCGCGCGATCGACTGTTTGACTGAATGGAGCGAAAAGTACACCTTGCTGGCACAGGTCGGCATACATGACTGGCGACAGCAATGCAGCGCCTATGCCTTGCACGGCCGCCTGTGCTTCGAGTTCATAGGTGGCAAAGCGTGTGGCGACAAACCTAGGAACCACGCAAGGATGACCGCTGCATTGAAACCAGGCCGACCACCGTGAATCCGGCACCAAGGGCGTGCGCAACAGGTCGTCGATCGCGAATGCGCGCCGATTGCCGAGCAGGCGCGGACTGATTAATGGCGTGGCCCGATCCGCGCATAGACGGACGGCCGCCATTCCCGCTGTTGGCGACGCCATGAAACGGATTGCAACATCGAACGTGCCGGGTGGCGCGAATACGGTGGAAGCGTCCACAACAAGCGGATTCGCATCTGGCAACCCATGGTATGTCGCCAGCCGTGGCAGCAACCACCGGGCCGCAAACGTTGGCGCACAGGTGACTCTCAAAGGCATTCGGTCCATCCGACAGTCGTCGATGGCTGCGCGCAATTCGCCAATCGCGACCTCGACCTTCGAGGCCATGGAGCGAGCGCGATCCGTGGGTATGAGCTGCGGACCTCGCCGCCGGAATAGGATCACTCCCAGGTCTTTTTCAAGTTGGCGCATGCGCTGGCTGACGGCGGCCGGTGATAGTCCCAGCGCGTCAGCCGCCTTGGTGAAGTTGCTTGTGCGCACGCACAGGGCAAGCACGCGCAGCGCATCAAAAGGTGGTAAACGCGATCGCATCGCGCATTTAAAGCGTAACCTTGTATCACCGTCAAATCTTTGTGTCATCGCCGATGCGGGTACGACCTAGACTTGCTGTCGCTGCAATTTGCCGGAGTCACAATGAAAAGCATTGGTTCGCTCGCATTACCGACTGTCGCGCTGTTGCTCGCGACCAACGCGATTTACGCGAATGCTGCGGATCTACCCATCAAGGCGCAGCCCAATGTCCGCGATGGGTCCCACGATTTTGATTTTGAGCTCGGCGAATGGACCATTCACCTCAGGCGCTTGATGCACCCTTTGACTGGCTCCAGCGAGTGGGTCCAGTTCGATGGCAAATCCAAGACACGTCGTGTCTGGGATGGTGCAGCCCAGATCGAGGAATTCAATGTTGGCGGCCCGAGCGGACCCATAGTCGGCCTGACTTTGCGCCTCTACAATCCCGCGACCCGCCAGTGGAGTCTCTACTGGGCCAACCAGCAACAAGGTGCAATCGGCGGGCCCGCGAATGTTGGTCAATTCAGCGATGGAGTCGGCGAATTCTTCGCACAAGACACGTATCAGGGGCGCACGATTCTGATTCGTTACCAGTGGACACAAACTGACACAGAGCACCCTCACTTCGAACAGGCGTTTTCCGACGACGGCGGCAAGACCTGGGAGGTCAATTGGATTACAGATCAGGTACGTTTGCCGACGCGCTAGCCGAGACGCTGTAGTTCTTGCCAGCTGGTAGCTTGGGACAAAACAATGCGGAATCAAGTTTACATTGACCGCTGGCGCCGAACGCGACCGCGAGCAATTTCAAGGTCGACTTGAAATAAACGTCGACTATTATTGCTTTGATGCCACGACCAGGCCGCCTAGAATCCGAAGCGATTTCAACTACTGCGCGAGGCCTGCATTCCGATGAAACTGTTGAAACCAGCGCGGTCTGCATTCGGTGCCGCCACGCGTCTTTGCATCACAATGGTTGCGAGCGTATCGGGCATGGGCGCAATCGCCGGCGACTCCGGCCGGTCGATCGATTCTCCTCCTGGCTACACCATCACGCGCACCGGTGACGTCCATGACTTCGACTACTTTGTTGGCGGCTGGCTGACAAGGCAGCGACGACTCAGGATTCGCGGTGCCGGCAGCACGGACTGGGTCGAGTTCGCATCGACACTCTGCATGTCACTTTACCTGGATGGTCTCGCAACTGTTGGTGAACTATATACGCCAAGCAAGAAGAGCAATGGTCTTACATTGCGCACCTTTGACGTTGAAAAAAGACAATGGTCGATTTACTGGGTTAACGGCACGACCGGAAAACTCGACCCCATTCCCGCAGTCGGAGGATTTGATGGCAACCGCGGCGAATTCTATGCGGAAGATGAAGACGATCACCGGCCCGTGAAAGTTCGATACCTATGGGAGAAGATTGATCACGATCACGCACGATGGGAGCAGGCGTTTTCCTACGATAACCGGAGCTGGGAGACGAACTGGGTGGCGGAGTTTCGTCGCGCGGACACCGAGGCGATCTGCCATGGCGGACGACCGCGACGCTCGTAATTGACGAGCCGCCATGAGGCACTGGGCGCCGGGTCCTTCGAGTTAGCTGGCCGCATCGTCGGTCTGGTCGAAGCCTTGTTGTCCCCGAGCGCTCGCCCGGGGACATTGCGATCGTTGAGTTCGCCGCGGGCGGTACGATCACGCACTCGGCGAAGCAGGTTGCCTCGGCTGCACCTGATGGGGCATGTACGGCCGATCTTCAAGGGTCACTATGCATTCGATACGCTGCCCGCAGCGAACGTATGACTTCGGTTGCCGAATAGCTGAAGCCTTCCGGACGCTCCTTGAAACATACGATAGTGTTCGAACTCGACGGCTTCGCGTAGGTCGATACCGTGCCACCGTAAGTCGTGCTGCTCCCGTAGGCGGAGTTGCCGACGACGCTCGCGGAGCTATAGGTTCTGGCGGGCGTCGAGATCACGCCGGTCTTCTGATAGCTTGCCGAATCGACGATGGCGAAATAGTCGAATCCGTTTTCCTGTGCCAACTCGGCGCTGCGCAGCAGCGTAAAGTCCTTGACCTTCTGGGCGCCGATGTAGGCATTACCCTGAAACGAGACCTGAAATACATTGTCGCCCAGCCGAATCTCCTTGTACCCGCCGCGAAAACCACTCGACTGATACGGCGTTGCGCAGCCGACCAGCGCAACCGCCATTACCGCTGCAATTAGAATCTTCATCGTCCGTCCTCCCGTCCATACCCTGGAAATTGATATCTGGTTTCTCCAGGTGTAGTAGCCGCAAACGGACCCGGCTTTGCCCAAATGCTTTTCTGGCCAGGCAACTGTCCCGCTGTGGGCGCGGGAGCGCCTTACCTCGCCAGCCGGTCCTTCAACCAGGCCCGGGCGAGTCGAAGATCCCGATCGAGGGTGCTCGAGGACAAACCGGTTACCGACTCCATTTCGGCGAAGGTCAAGCCGCCGAAATACTGCAACTGGATCAACTCGGCCTTGCGCGGGTCGAGGTCGCCCAGTTGCGTCAGCGCTTCGTCGAGGTCAAGCAGCTGGGAATCGCTATCGACTGCGATGTCGTTCGCGTCGTCGAAGGTGACGCGAACGACATCACCACCCCGCTTGGCGGCGCTGCGTGCAGCCGCATGATTGACCAACAGGCGGCGCATCATTCGCGCGGCCAGCGCGTAGAAATGCGCTCGATCCTGCCAGGCCACATCGACGTCGACCAGCTTGGCATACACCTCGTGCACGAGCGCCGTTGGTTGCAAAGTGTGGCCATCGCGTTCGCGACGAAACAACCGTTTCGCGAGCCTGTGCAACTCATCGTAGACCAGCGGCGCAAGCGCATCGCCGGCCTGCTGATTGCCGCCAGCCCAGTCATTGAGAAGGCGCGTGATGTCGCCCTTTGTACTCACGGGCCGATGCTAGCACCGTGTTTGCCGTCGATCGAGCGGCACCCAAACGCCGGCTGGCGCTAGACGCCGAGCTGCGCCGCGATACGGCGCGTGCGCGGGTCTTTTGCCCCGAAGGTGCGCACCAATACGACGTGCGCCTCTCGATACAGACGCTCGGCGTCGTTCGGTCGTCGGGCTTCCCGGAGCGTATCGGCATAGTCGGCCACCGCGAGCGCCGCCACCCAGCGTGCTTTGGCCATCTCCGGCTCGGCCAGTCGATAGGCTCGTTCGCCCATCTCGAGCGCACGCTGCAGATTGCCGGCGCGGCGGTAATGCACACCCGCCATTGAAAGAAACGGAATGTTCACAGGACTGTTCTCGCCATTGACCGCAATCATCTCGCCGAGTAGTTGCTGCACGAGCTGTTCGGCCTCGCTGTAGCGACCCTGGGCGCTGATTGCCGCTGCGAGTGTGCTCCTTGCGTTGAGCTGATTGTATTTGGTCATGCGGTTGGCATGCGCCAACGACTTTCGCAAGTACGCTTCGGCCTGCGCCGGGCGCTGCTGCTCCCGACTCGACATGCCGAGAAACATCCACAGCTGCGCCGCCTGGGGACCATCCTCGCCCTGCAGCTCGATCGCAAGCTGAAGGGCACGTTGCAGCATGGCATCGGCCTGCTGATAGCGGCCCATGTCCAGCAGGACCGTTCCCAGGCCGCGCAAGCGCATCGAATAGCGGGCATTGTGCTCGCCGAGCCCCTTGCGCGTGATGCGGGCGGCCTCTTCGTAGCCCGCCAGGGCGTCGCTCATGTGACCCATGCGCTTCAAGACCGCGGCACGTGAACTGGCCATGAAGGCGAGATTGTCGTTGTCTTCCGGCCACACCTTGCGGCCGCGCTCGAGGGCTACATCGAATTGCTGCAGCGCTTCGTCCAGCCGGCCCTGGCGCGTCATCAAAAGCCCGTAGTTGGCCATCCGGATGAGGGTGTTGGGGTCCATCTCCCCTTCAATGCGACGCGACAGCGCAATCGTTTCAGCGAACATCGCTGCGGCTTCATCGTAGCGGCCGAGCGAGTCGAGCGAATTGCAGAGATTTCCGCGTACGTCGATGGCCGCTGGATCCTCCCCCAGGCCGAGCGCAATGAATGTCTCGAGCGCCTGCTTCTCGATCGCGAGTGCGCCATCATAGTCCCGTCGATCATGCAGTACGGCACCAATACGCGCCTGGGTGTGTGCGATCAGCGCATCATTTTCGCCAAGCTCTGCTTCGCGCACCGCCAGCGCACGCCTCAGATATGACTCCGCCGGTTCCAGCTGACCCTGCTGTCGATACGCCTCGCTCAGGTTCTCGAGCGTTTCGGCAATCGACAGCTCATCGCGCGGCGTGGCGGCTTCCTTGGTGGCAAGCGCGGCCTCCAGCATCGGCGTGGAACGCGTGGTGAATCCAAGCGAGGTGTAGCTCGTGCCCATGATGCGTTGCAGTTCCGCCTGCAGCTGCGGCTGTTCGCGGAGCTGCTCGATGTCGCGGCTGCCCTGCTCTAGCAAATCGAAAGCCGTGATCGCCTCGCCCTTCGAAGCGAAAGCCGACGCACTGTCGAACAGCCGCGACAAAAACCCCGATACCTGTGCGGCCTGGGATGCGGCCAGGTTGGCACGATCGCGCTCGTCGGTCAGGCGCTTGGTGTAATAGCCGGCAATCGCTGCGCTTCCGACCAATGCAAGCGTCGTCATCGTGACTCCACGCCAATGACGGATCGTGAATTTGCGGCCCTTGTACAGCCAGTCATCGCCGCGCGCTTGCACAGGTTCATTTGCGAGGTAGCGGCGCAAGTCTGCAGCGAGCGCCTCGGCGGTCGGATAGCGCCGCTCGGGGTCTTTTTGAAGTGATTTCAGGATGATGTTATCGAGATCACCGAGCAACGCACGCCGCAATACGTCGAGTGATACGCGACGATGTTCGCCAACCTGTGCATCGCTACCCGTCAATGAGACCGCCGTGCTGGGTCGACGCGGATCCAGCTCGACGATCGCGCGGGCGATTTCCAGCGGTGTGGTCGGATTGGCGCCATAGGGCGACTGTCCCGTCAGCAATCGGAACAACAACACACCAAGCGAATACACATCGGTCGCGACCGAGACCGGCTGACCGCGTACCTGCTCCGGGCTCGCGTACTCCGGGGTCATCACGCGCGTACCTTCGCGCGTCATTGCGACCGTGTGGCGGGCCGAGTCCGCTTCGATCAGCTTGGCGATTCCAAAATCGAGCAGACGCGGATTGCCCTGCGCGTCGACCAGGATATTGCTCGGCTTCAGGTCGCGATGCACGACCAGATTGCGATGCGCATAGTCGACCGCCTCGCACACCTTGCGAAACAAGGCAACCCGCTCGGCGACGCGCAGGCGCTTCCCGTCGCAGTACTGATCGATCGGCATCCCGTCGATGTACTCCATGACGAGATACGGCACGCCTTCATCGGTCGACCCGCCGTCGATGAGTTTCGCGATAAAGGGGTGATTGAGATTTGCGAGAATCTGCCGCTCGGACTTGAAACGACCGATCGCCTCGGGCGCCACGAGCTGCGCCGCCATGACTTTGAGCGCGGCGGCCTGCTCGTACTGGTGATCCGAGCGTTCGGCGAGAAACACCGCGCCCATGCCGCCGCCGGCGAGCCTGCGGGTAATCGTCCACGCGCCGATGACGCGCCCCACCCAGGGATCGCCCCGCTCGCGCGCGAGCGACGCAGCCGTGGCAGCGATAGGATCGACGAGCTCGGCATCTGCGTCGCCGTCTGCGCTCAGCAGGCGACGCAGCTCGGCTCCGAGCGCGGGCTCAGCTGCTGCAAATTCCGCGACGAAAATCTCACGTTGCTCGCCCTGCAGCGACAGCGCGCGCGCAAATGCCGTCTCGAGTTTATGCCAGGCATCGGATGTCATGTCTTTCTGCAGCGACTCGCGACTCCAGTGGCGCCAGTACGTTATTTAGCTCACGATCCGTGCCGCTGCAACCATTGCGGCAACGGGCGTCGCGATATGCGCGCCAAAGTCGCTGCAGCAACCCGGCCAGCAAGACTGCGAGCAGTGCGACGTCGAGTGAACCGCCGCCGCCGCCACTGCCGCCACCACCGGCGCCGGTACTGTCCGGCGAAGAGTAAACCGCCTCGCCCTTGGCGAGAGTTGCGCTGCTCACCCGATGACTGCGGCCGTTGATGCGGCCCGTAAAATTCACGCTTACCGCGCCGTCCGGCACCAACGTCACATAGACAGCGCCGGGCGACAGCTGAGTGATCGTTGTCGGGCCGTTACCACCAAATTCGCCGCGCGTCGCAAACCCTCCCTGCAACAGGGGCGTGCTGACTCCGCCGCCGACACCGAATTGTGGATTGTCGATTGCTGCGCCTGAAACATTCACGAGCAGGATCATGTCCTGATCGCGGAAATCATCGTCGTAACCGGCGGGACCACGGTCCATGCGCACGATTGCAACGCCGGTGTCCGACGGTCCGGCGTTTGCGCCCGGAATGTCGCCCGCAGTCAGCTGGGCGATGCCAAACGCGTCCGCGCCGCCTTGCAGGCCCGGAATGTTTGCGACGTTGGTGTTACCCGAGATGAACGGATTGTCGCGACCACTGCCTGCAATCACCTCGGCCGTCGCGTTCGTAAACGTCGGTCGATCGGTATAAGTGCCAACCAGCAGATAGCCATCGGCACCTCGGGTTTGAGTGCCGAACGTTTCGCCGCCACGCAGGTCCGCCAGGACATCCGGTGCGGTGAGAACGCTTGCGATCAACGCGAACATACCACCGGCACCGCCACCGCCACCGCCACCGATGCCGCCTGCGCCACCTTTACCGCCCTTGCCGCCGGCGCCACCGCGTCCGCCATCGCCGCCATCGCCGCCGTCATTGGCTGCGAACACATCGCCAGCCGTCCCGGCGGTCCCGTTGCCACCGGCGCTACCGGCTGTTGGCATCGCAGCAAACTGGCCGGCCCTGCCGCGCGAGCCATCGCCACCGCGCGACTCCAGCAATGCGCTGTCGAAAATCAGTCGGCCAGCGACATCGAGAACGAACAAGCCGCCACCGCCACCACCGTCGCCGCCAACGCCACCGATGCCACCCGCAGTGCCGCTGCTGCCCTGACCTCCGCCGCCTCCGCGACCGCCATCGCCACCGCTCAATACGATTGTATTGAACGGAGGCGCGACGGTCGTCGGACCACCGCCACCGCCGCCGCCGCCGTTGCCGCCACTGCCACCCGCGCCGCCGCCGGATCCGCCGCTGCCACCACCACCGCCGCTACCGCCATTGCCGGCGCTGAAGACACCGGCCTGATAGCGATGCGCGCCTTGCGCACCGAGCGCGCCGTCGAAACCAAACAAGCCGTCGATTCCATCGCCCCCTGAGCCACCAATTCCGCCGGCGCCACCATCCGACGCATTGATGATGACCGAGAATGCCGCGCCCGAACCGCCGCGACCGCCGCCGCCCGCCGCTCCGCGCACACTGCCGAGTCGTCCTCCGCCACCCGCACCGCCCATTGCGCCAAGATCGCCGTTCGCCACGCCAACGCCGCCGTCCGACCCGGCGCCGCCATCCGACGAGTCGCCGCCGTCCTCGCCGACCGTGCCACCGAGACCCGCGTTACCATTGAAACCATCGAAACCGATGTCGGAATCCCCGTAACCACCGCAGCCGGGTGCGCTGGGTTCGTCATTGTCATCACCAAAAAACGCGGCCCCATTGCATCGTGTCACCGTCACCGGATTCGGCGCCAGCGGCCGACCACCCGCGCCGCCAAATGACGCGCTGCCACCGCTGCCGCCCGGCCCGCCCCCGGGACCTGGAAGCGCAGCTTTTCCGGATGCAATGAAAGTCACGCCATCGGCAACCATGGCGTTGTTGCCAACATGAAGCACGATTCCGTTGCTTCCCGTACCGCGAATCAGCGGATTGGTGAAATTCACATCACCCGGCAGATAGAAATGTGCGATGCCGTCGATGACTTCGGTCGTGAATGGTACGCCGTAGATCCGATCTGGATTCTCATCACCATCGCCGGTCACGGTGAGCGCATCGGAGTCGACACTCATGAGTGCAAGGTCCGCCAGCGCGATAAACCTCGGCCGCAGGATGGGATCCGCCGCCGGGTTGAGCTCAGCGCCGCCGCCGACATCGAATCGGCGAACGCGCTGGCCGATGATGTCGCCAACCAGCAGATGTCCCCTGGCGTCGAACGCCATATCGCCGACGATTTCACCGAGCGCCGCACTGCCCGGAGTCAGTCGCGCGATCTCGGCGACGAAATTGCCATTGCCGTCGAACTTGGCGACGACGCCGGCGCGCGACTGTGCGTCAACAGCGATGGTCGCAACGAACACGTCTCCATTGGGGCCAATGGCCAGGCCACGCGCCGAGGTATAGCCCTGCGCGGCCGTGTCAGCAGCCACGCGGATGAATCGACCCTGGGGGCCAAATACCAGCACGCCATTGTTGCGGTCAGCAGCAACATACAGGTTACCGGCCGCGTCGAACTTGATCGCGATCGGGTCATCGAGACCAGCAGTGCCGGTGGGCACGAATGCGTCGATGAAGGCCCCGGTTGCGCCGTCGTAGCGCAGTATCGAATCCGTAAACCGGCTCGCAACATAGAGATGACCGTCAGGTCCGAAAGCGATGCCTTCGGGACCGCGCAGGCCACCGCGACCGGGCAGTACGAACTGACCGAGATACGCGAATGTCCGGCCGTCGTATTTGATGACCTGGCCCAGGTCGTCATCGCCGCTGGCGCTTTGGCGCGCCGCGACATAGATGTGACCATCCGGACCCACGGTGACACCACGGATCGAGCGCATGATGGCCTGCTCAAAAACATCGACAACACGGTCAATGCGGCGCCCCGTTTGCGCATCGAACCTCACGATCTCGACGGGCTCGATTGGCGCATTGCCGGCGACACCAATATTGCTGCTGCTGACGAACAGCTGTTGCTCCGCCTGAACGACACCGGGCACGAGCAAGGTAATTTGCAGTGCAATAAGCAGGCGAACAATCGCGGCTCGCCCAAATGCAGGGACTGGCATGAGGCTCTCCTTTGGCTCTCCAGTCCATAAAGCAGGCAATGCCGCTGGATTTGCCCACCGGCAATGGCGAGGAACGCAAAATAATGTCAATACGTGGACGCACCGCGCGCGAACATCTCGGCCGAAACTGAATCACTCATGGCCTCATCGTCCACACATAAGGCCTGCTTTCTGCGCCCGCCTGCTCACATAACAACACTACGAGGCCGTCCCTGCGCGCCAATCGGTTGTCAGATCGCCTCAAGACTCCGGGCGTTTGCCGACTGGCAACGCGACATTGCCCGCGGCGTCGCGACAGACCGTAGCCATGACATTGCTGCCGGCGGCGCCCCAGTAATACTGAGCCTTCGGTGTATTGCCTTCCCAGACGAATTCAAGGTAGTCGTGCGGCGGACAGTGCGTGTCGAACGCCTGGCGCGCGTGCGTAGCCAGATCTTCCCAATAGAGGATGCAGTTGGCAGAGCAATCGAACCACGCGAGCGTCGACCCATCGCGCGAAAGGCGCGGCAAGTTCCTCGGGTCGGGATGTGTCGGCTGCGGATCGATGCGCGTCACATCGACTTTGGTCGCCGAGAACTGGAACAAGTAGAAGGCTGCTTGCCGGTCGGCATCACGCCAGAATAACCCGACGGCGCGATCGCCCGACAAGGACCAGCTCATGAGTCCCACATGCTCTTGCCAATCGATGTCGGCGCAATTCTCGCAAGGCAACTTGTTGCCGGTTTGCACGTCATAGAAACGCTGCAGTGGACGCCTGTCCCCGCCAAAGACAATGAGCCAGGGCGGGATTGATAACTCCGCTCCCTGGGGTTCGAATCGCAGTGTGGAATCCTCGACGCAATCACTGCCGTCGCGCTGGCAGAGCGTTTCGCGCTCGATGAATGTCGTACCGCCCTCCCACCGCCAGAGATTCTCGCCCCAGTACTTGGTGTAACGGAGCGCCCCGATCTGGGTCACGTCCTGGGTATGGCCCGTGCAGGCGCAGAGCGCCGAGATGAAGATGATCGTCATGCCCAGGCTTGCAGTCCTTCGAACCATTGCCTCGCCTCACGCGCTCTTGCGGCGTCGGGGTGCAGATTATCGCCCAAGGCGCGTCTCCCACGGCGACTTGGCGCACTTTCTCCTATAGCAAGAAGCGCACTGATCCATTGCGCAATTATGGGACGGCGATGGGACCAAATGGGGCACGCCACGGATTGCCGCGAAAATCCGTGTTACGCACCCGAAGCCGCAACTGTGGCGAGCGTGATATTACGCGCGAGGTCGATATTGCGACTGGGGCTCCAGCTCGAGCTGCGCCACGAGCTTGGTCAGCTCCAGATGGCGAGTATCCTAGCTTATGCGCTCAAGCAACTCAGCGACCCCGGTTTCGCTGCCCTCGAAGTATTGGCAGAAACGAATGCCATCAAAAACAAGCACGCCCGTAATATCGTTGCGCGCATTGAACGGGGGCGCGGCAGCCGTCTAGCGAGCGCTACCTTTGCGCACCAGGTTGACGATTGCGAGCAGGATTACGGCGCCAATCAGCGCCGTCAACAGGAAACCGCCCCACCCGGCGAGAACAACGCCGACCAGTGGCAGAACAAAACCACCGATCACGCCACCCACGACACCCACAACGATATTGAGCAAGATGCCCTGCTGACCGTCCGTTCGCATGATCAGACTTGCCAACCACCCGGCTATGCCGCCCACAATGATGTAAATGATGAAATTCATGTTTCCGTGCCTCGCACTCTTGAAAAAAAAGGCATCGCACCTTCCGATGCGATGCCAATCGGTGTGAGGAAGTGTCGTACCTCACTCTCCTTGGGGGGGAGCCTGTTACTGCTTGATCTTGATCTGGTTGTCGACCGCCGTGACGCCCTCGACACTTGCTGCGAGCTGCGCCGCCTTGGAGCGCTCGTCGGTTGTATCGGCCCAACCAGACAGTGTCACACGGCCCTTGTTAACATCGACATTGACGTCAAGACCCTCGACCTTGTTCGAGTCCAGGAGCTCGGCTTTCACCTTGGTCGTGATGGTGACATCGTCTACGTATTCTCCCGCAGTCTCCTGACCGCGCACGACGTTGCAGCCTGCTACCGTCACACCCAGAAACAATGCCAGTGCGATGGTTGCGAGTATCGTTTTCATTGCTTGCCTTCCTGTCACTCAGTTCAGTCGCGGACGATTCCGCTGCTCTGATTGGCAGTCTCGTCCAGCCGCGAACAGCCGACACTAGGCGCCTCGGCACTTGGCGTGTAGGACAAGTCCTAACGGGCGATCGGACGAGCATGCTTGAGCTCGGTCCCCCGCCAGTTGACACTTTACATGCGGTTCAAGGGGAGAATCATGGTTACGGTTGAGATCATCGTGCTCAGCGCATTGGCAACCGCGCTGATCATGATCATCGGCATCAATTTCGTTACATCCGAGAAACGTCTCGCGCGCCGACCAAGACGACTCTATGACATCGAAGATGTGGATTTCACGCGCGCGCTCGGGGTACTGCTCGGACCATCCATCACTTCCGGCAATCGAATCGAAGCGCTCGTCAACGGTGTAGAGATCTTTCCCGCCATGCTCGAAGCCATTGGCGATGCCGAGCACACCATTACCTTCGAGACGTTTATCTTCTGGTCCGACCCGATCGCCAACAAATTCCAGGACGCGCTGTGCGCCGCTTCACGCCGCGGTGTTCGAGTACACGTCCATATCGATTGGGTTGGCTCCCAGAATCTGGGCGATGGCATCATTCCCGCACTCAAGGATGCAGGTGTCGAAGTCGAGATCTACCACCCGCTCAGCTGGTATCACCTCCACCGCATGAACAACCGTACGCACCGCAAGCTGATGATCATTGACGGCTGGATTGGTTTCACTGGTGGCGTTGGAATTGCTGAAATCTGGACCGGCAATGCCGAGGACGAGGACCACTGGCGCGACACCCATTACCGCGTGGAAGGTCCGGTCGTGGCGCAGATGCAGGCTGCGTTTCTCGACAACTGGATGAAAACTACAGGGCGCGTGCTGCATGGAGACCGTTATTTCCCCGACCTGGAACCCGCGGGCCACTCGCGCGCGCAAATGTTCGCGAGTTCACCACAACAGGGTGCCGAGAGCATGCAGCTCATGGTTGCGATTGCACTCGGCGCGGCATCGCGTGAAATCTGGATCCAGAACGCCTACTTCGTTCCGGACGCACTGACCACGAGCGCGCTCATCGCCGCCTCCCGGCGGGGCGTGGCTGTTCGCATCATGGTGCCGGGCGGGAAAACCGATGCACACATCGTTCGACACGCCTCACAGGCCCAGTGGGGGAAGCTTTTGGCTGCAGGTGTAGAGATCTACGAATACCAACGCACGATGATGCACTGCAAGGTCATGGTAATTGATCAGGTCTGGACGTCAATCGGCTCTGCAAATTTCGATACCCGATCCTTCCGCGTCAATGACGAGGCCAACCTCAATGTCTGGGACGGTGAATTCGCACGCGTCCAACTCGCGCTCATCGAGAACGACCTGTGCGAGTGTCGCGCCTACAACTACGAGCGATGGCGCCGAAGACCGCTCTGGCGACGTTCGCTTGAACGCGCCGCGTCGCTGCTGCGGTCGCAACTCTAGACCACCCGAGCCGGCGCGCGCGGCCCGGCGAGTAGCCATAGGATCAATCCAAGCACGGGCAGGAACAGAATGACCAGCACCCACAGCAGCTTGGTCGCCGTGGAACTGCCACTACTCAGGACTTGAACGATGGCCCAGATGTCGGCGATGAAGATCAGGCCTGCGATGATGGTGCTCAGCATATTGGGTCCTCCGCAGTGTTGCTCACTCGGTAACCATCCTATTTGTCCGTGGCATGACTATCTGTAGGCGCCCGCCTCGTCGCGCCGTGCGTTGTAGGACGATTCTTACCGAACAAAGCTCGCAGCGCCGACTCGCTCGTTGGGTCATTTGTTTTGCAGTCACTGCGCGCGGCCGTCAAAATAGCCAGGACGCTCTCGGGGGAATATATGGCACGCGTACTCATTGTGGATGATCATCAGCTGGTCCGGGCGGGCCTGCGGCAACTCCTCGAAAGCGAGCAGAACATCGGCGAGATCGGCGAGGCCTCATCGGGTGACGATGCGCTTGCCAGGGCACGAGAAAAGGCCTGGGATCTCGTCATCCTCGATATCAACATGCCCGAGCGCAGCGGGCTCGACATTCTCAAACACCTGCTGGCGGGATCTCCTGGAACGCGAGTCCTGGTTTTGAGTGGCTTTGGCGAGCGCCAGTATGCGCTGCAGGTTCTGCGACTCGGCGCGAGCGCCTACGTCAACAAGGAAATGGCCTCCGAAGAGCTCATTACCGCGATACGCGCGGTCCTGGGAGGCAGGCGCTACGTGTCTCCCGCCCTTGCCGAGATCCTGGTCGACGAACTCGATTCCGATCAGGACCAGCCCATGCACAGCCGACTGTCGGAGCGTGAGTTCCAGATTTTCTGCAAGCTAGCAGCAGGCCAGGCGGTATCGGCAATAGCTGACGAATTGCACCTGTCAGTCAAGACTGTAAGCACCTATCGCAGCCGCATTCTCGAGAAAATGGCCTTCGCCAACAACGCCGACATCACTACCTACGCACTGCGCAACGGCCTTATCCAGGGCTGACTCACGACAACCACGAAAGATGCTTCTGCAATCCTCATTTGACAACCAGCGCGCCGGCGGATCGGCGGGGCATGCACCACTGCGAGTATTGCTGGTCGAGGATTCGCAGGTGCTGGCGGATCGGCTGAGAGAATTGCTGCTGGGCATCCCGCGCGTTGAACTACTGTGCACCGTGGAGAGTGAACGCGACGCCGTTCAAACTGCAGCAAGACTGCGCCCGGATCTGATTATTCTTGATCTGCATCTCGCACAAGGGACGGGATTTGGCGTCATGCGGGCGCTGCGCGATATCCGGTTTCACCCGTCGATCATCGTACTCACCACCTACGCGCTCGATGAATACCGTCGTGCAGCACTCGCACTCGGCGCCAGTTATTTTCTCGAAAAATCGACTGAATTCGACCAACTGCCCGGGTTAATTGGCGAAGTCACCGCCAAGCGCCTCGATAGCTAGGCACCACGCTCGATCTGTCCATCGGGTTCGCGGGCCTCGAGGCTCACGATCACTTCTATCAGCGTGCCGCCACCGGCGCGTTGGCCGAGCATCAACCGCCCGCCCATGCCCCGGACACGATGGCGCATGCCTGTCAGGCCATGGCCACCCTTGCCCCGCATGACCTCGTCTTTGAGTCCAACGCCATCGTCGGCGATTGACAGGCGCAAATGTGTCTCCTCCAGCGCTACATCGAGCCATACCGTCGATGCACTCGCGTGCTTCATGATGTTATTGAGCGCTTCCTGGACTATCCGAAAAAGCCCGATACGCGTTTGCGGCAAGATGGCCGGCTCTTCCTCGGGCAAGTTCAGCTCGTGATTGAGGCCGGCTGCAGCACAGGCCTGCTCGACCTGCCACCTGAGCGCAGGGATCAGGCCGAGGTTATCGAGCAAGGTGGGTCGCAATTCTTCGACGATACGGCGCTTGAACCGCACGCCATCGGCAAGCGCCTTGTCCATGCGGGCCACGCGGGCGGCCGATTGTTCATCATTTGCCGGCAGCACCGACTTCAGTTGGTTCAAATCCATCTTTGCCGAGACAAGAAGACCGCCGAGCTCGTCGTGCAACTCGCGCGCGAGATTCGCCTTCTCTTCCTCGACGGAGCTTTGCAGGTGGCTCGTCAGGGAAGCCAGTTCCGAGGTGCGTGCGGCAACTATGGATTCGAGCTCACGGGCGCGATCGCGTCGATTCCGCAGTTCATTGAGCGCAAGGCTCGCGGTAACAACCACAAGCACGATGACCGCAAGCGTAATCAACGCCATGAACAGGCGATTCTGCTTATGCTCTTCTGTCCACTCGGTGTTGCGACGGCGGACGTTGTCCCGCTCCGCTGCACGCAGCTCGGTGATCAGAGCGGTGACTCGCTGCTCCGAGCGGTCATCCAGCCCGGTGTCGAGCAGGTCGATGGCGGCCCGACCGCCCTTGGCGTCGAACAAGTCACGAAGACTGAACAATTGACCAAACCGAACCCCCGAAAATGCCGCGAGCTGCCGAAATGCCGACGGTCCGGGCGAACCTTCTTTCATGTAAAGTTGCGCGAGTTGGTCCAATGCACGCGGTGCGTTGGCCACAGCGGCCTCGAAGGCGTCTTTGTAGCGCGGCGCACCGGTCAGCAGGTAGCTGCGTAGACTGCCTTCGGCGTCACCCACGACGGCTTCGAATTCAGCCAGCTTTGCGAGTCGGTCGAGCGAATTCTGAACATCGACGGCGGTGCGCTGGATGATCTGGCGGCGAATCTCGCTGACCGCAAAAACGCCAACCAACCCGGCAATTACCAGTACGGCGAGCGCGCGAACCATCAACGCTTGCGGATTCTCCCGCATCAACCATCGTTCCAGTCAACCGCAGGGCTATTGATCATAGCGGTTCCCCTTGATTTTTCCAGCAGTGTCAGCGACCTCCTACACGACGATGCCAGTTCAGCCGACCGTTTCGCCACTTACGATCTGTCAGGCTGTCATGGTAGTCGAAACGGCTGGACACCATACAACAAGGGGATAGGTCATGCTTAACTACGCGGCGGTCTTTTTTGTCATCGCCATCATCGCGGCGGTTTTCGGATTCACGGGCATTGCAGCGGGTGCTGCCGGCATCGCCAAAGTGCTGTTTTTCGTCTTTCTGGCGGTCGCTGCCATTACCTTGATTGCAAGTCTGCTTCGGAGGGTTTGACGCATGGGGCGAAGCACAGCAAATGAGAGCGTAGGCGGCTCGCAGACCACCGCATTCAACGGCACCCAAAACGAATCGCTTCGAGAGGAGCTTTCCGCGCTTGCCGCGGATGTGGAGGATCTTATCAAGCGGGCGGCTCACCTCAGTGACGACGAGGTGAGTCGGCTCAAAGCCCGCGCCCGGGAGCAAATGGCGGCGGCGCGCGACCGAGTCGATGAAGCGGCACAGGCCATGCGCCATCGAGGCCGGGAAGCGGCACGCGCGACTGACCACTATGTCCGCGAGCGACCCTGGAATGCCGTTGCCATCGCGGCCGGCACCGCGTTGGTGGCAGGGTGGCTCTTGCGCAGACGCTGACAGCAGATTGCTCGAGCTCGTGCGGATCAAATGGTTGAGTGGCATTGCTTCGCTCTGGCGCCTGAGTCCAGGAATAGCGGAGCACATTGCGCTCTATGGCAGCCTGATCCGCAGCGAAGCTGCGCGTCTGCCCAGGCAATTGCTCACCATGCTGGTCGGCGCACTGGCCTCGTGCCTGCTCGCAGTCGTCACGATTGGCGGTGCATTCGCGATCCTTGTTGCCTGGTACTGGGATACGCCTCATCGACTCGCTGTCTGCATCACGTCAATTGGCAGCCTGACCGCCCTCAGCGCAGCGGCACTCCATCGGTCAAATCGCGCTTTACTTGATCTGCAGGAGGCTTTTCCCCTGACGCGCGGCGAATTGCAGAGCGATCTCCTTTGGGTACGGGATGCGGCCAGCCGCCCTGAACCTGACAGCTCGGCCAAGGACGAGACGGACCCTGTCCATGCCTGAAACAACGGATAGCGAACCTGCCCGCGCCCTTGCCGCACGGCTGCAGCGATCGCGCCTGAGGTTGCGAGTCGAGGCAGCGCAAGACTCGCCGCAACCAGAATCCACTTTCCCCCGTAGCCGCACGCTACGCTGGCTGACGGATCCGCGCGTCGTACGGGCCGCGCGAGTTGCAGGAACCATTGCCCTGTTTGGCAAAGGACGACTCGCGCGGCGACTGCTCTTGGTCAGCGCGTCGGTCTCGATCATCAATCGCGCGGTCGCGCATGGCGATTCTGCGCAACCGGAATCTGGAGAGTAATCATGGGCAAGACAATTGAACGGGACTTTCTCAGTGACATCAAGACATTGCGCGCACGTGCCAGGAAACGAATCGAGGACGGCGCTGTCACGCCAAGTTACGGAGCCGACCGCAAACTTGTTGTCGATATCCTGAACGAAGCACTGGCTACGGAGCTCGTATGCACACTGCGCTATCGTCGCCATTATTTTGTCGCAGAGGGCATCCTGGCCGAAGCGATCAAGAAGGAGTTCCTCGTTCATGCGCAGGAAGAACAAGCGCACGCCGATCTGATCGCGGAGCGCATCGTGCAACTCGGCGGCGATCCGAATTTCAATCCAGATGGGCTTGCCGCACGCAGCCACGCCGAGTATGGCACGAGCACGAGACTCGTCTCCATGCTGAAGGAGGATCTCGTCGCGGAGCGAGTAGCCATCGAGTCCTATACGGAGATGGCGCGCTATCTACAGGACAAGGACTCCACGACCAGGCGAATGATCGAACAGATACTCGCTGCGGAGGAACACCATGCCGAGGAGATCGCCAGCATGATGGAAAACCTGCGCAGCCTGAACAAGTGACCACAACGCGAGGCGAATTCCATGAGTAGCAATTCAACAACGCGCGGACCATTCGCCCTGACCGTCCTTGACTGGGACGTCGCAGCGCTCGAGCCGGTGATCAGCGCCCGCACAGTGCGATTGCATCTTAGAAAGCACCACGCAGGCTACGTGCGCAAAGCAAACAAAATGGCGCTAAGTCATGCGCTTGGAGGCAAGACACCCAATGGGATCGTCATCGAAGCCTATCGACGCGGCCTGACGGACTTGTATCACAACGCCGCCCAGGCATGTAATCACGACACCTATTGGCGATCGCTTACCCCCCGGCAACTCAAACCGGTTGGCGAGCTCCGAGACGCGATCATCAAGGACTTCGGCTCTTTGGCGACCCTACGGACATTGCTGACCGACAGTGGCGGTACGCATTTTGCGAGTGGCTGGCTGTGGCTGGTCCGTACGGCACAGGGTGCGCTCGAGGTGCAGACCACAGGCAACGCGGGCACACCTGTTACGGATGGACATCGTTGTCTGCTGGTCGTCGATTTGTGGGAACACGCCTACTATCTCGATCACCAGAATGAACGCGCGCGCTACCTCAAGAAGATCGTCGGGTCGCACTTGAATTGGGGCTACGCAGCTTCGCAGTTCGAGCAGCCGTAAGACAACTCCTATGCCTTGATGATCCCATTGCCGTCATGCTTGATGAACGGCATTGGCGGCAACATGACGCGGAACCTACACAATCAGGAGCATCTGGCATGACAATCCCCGCGAGAACACATTTATTGGCAGTGGCGCTGCTGGCTGCACTTTCCGCAACGGCCTGCAATCAACGTGAGAGCACCCAGGAAGTTGCCGAAGACGTCGCGGACGCTACGCAGGATCGCAATGAAGACGTGGCGGACGCGCGCAAGGACCAGCAGGAAGTCTACGCGGACAGCATGGACGATGCGGCATCGGCCGACCCCGACGATCGTGGTGACGCCATCGAGGACCGCGCGGAGGAGGCCTACAACGTCGCGATCGCCAAGGCCAAGGGCGATATGGATATTGCAAAGGAAAAGTGCGAGGCGCTGGCTGGATCGGCGCAAGCCACCTGCAAGGATCAGGCGGAGGCTCAATACGAAGCTGCAAAGGGCAAGGCGCAGATGACCCTGGACGCCGAACGAAACCGCAGCGATGCGGTGCAGAAACTGGACAACTGACAACCTTGGCGTGCCTTGATAGCGAGGGGCCAGTTGACCTGGCCCCTTGGTATGTGAGCTAACGCCTACAGACGCCCGGGAAATCGCTCAATCCTCACGCCTGCGGGCGCGGCGCATACTTCGCTCAAAGGGGGAGTTGCATGGCGTCGTCAATGGGTCGGTACCTGGCACATGGTCCTTCCCGAGCACTGAACATCCTCGCCGCAGTCAGCATTGTCGTCGCGGCCGTGCTTGCGCGACCAGTTCTGCTACCCATGTTGTTCGCGTTGCTGCTCGCCATGGTGTTGTGGCCGATCGTCGTCGTACTCAAGCGCGCCAGAGTGCCGACGACGCTTGCCGCCGGACTGGTACTGACCGGTGTCGTCGGCGGTGCGGCCCTCGCCCTGACCAACGCCGCAGAACCACTTGCATATTGGTCGGCATGCTGACCTTTGGTGCAGAGCCGGCAGCTCTATTGCTCCCTGCAGGATTCTTCCTGTTGCATCTGCTCGAGAGTCAGTTCATTACACCCGCCGTACTCGGTCGCAGACTTACGCTGAATCCGCTATTCGTGATGCTCGCAATCGTCCTGTTTGGTGGCGCATGGGGTCTCGGTGGTGCGGTTCTCGCCGTTCCACTGCTGGTGATCGCACGTGTCAGCCTGCGAATACTTCCAGGCTACGCGGGTTGGGCGCGCGTGCTCGGGCACCAGAGGCGCCGCAGATTGATTTTCAAGCGCGAAGCGGAATCGACAAGAGCGCGAGCAGTACAGACTCGTCCGCACCAGCGCGTCGCGCTCCTTCCGACAACCGGCGACGATACTCCCGCGCACCGGGACGACCCGCGCAAAGACCCAGCATATGCCGGGTGATTGCCGGCAGGGAGTCGCCGCATCGCAGTCGTTCGGTCGCATAGCCCGCCATGCGGCGGATGACGAATTCGAATTCCGTATTCGGCGCCGGCGTGCCGCGGCATAGCAACCGATCCAGCTCCGCGAGCAGCATTGGGCGGTGATAGGCCTCACGACCCAGCATGACGCCGTCAAAGACCTGCAATTGCTCGAGTACCTGCGCGGCGGTGCGCAATCCTCCGTTCAGCACAATGGGCAGGTTTGGAAAGGCGCGCTTCATCGCGGCCGCGACGTCATAGCGCAACGGCGGGATCTCGCGGTTGTCCTTGGGCGAGAGGCCGCCGAGCACTGCCTTGCGCGCGTGGATGATCAGCGCATCGCAACCGGCATCGAATAAGTTGGATACGAATGCAAGCAGCCCCTGCTCATCGCGCGCAGTGAACTCGCGCAACTCATCGTTCGCTGCGGCGCCCCGCCCTTCCACCACACCGATACGCGCCTTGACCGTGACCGGCAGATCGGTCACCGCCTTCATCGCCGCGACACAATCCGCAACGCGTCCCGGAGTCTGCATGAGACACGCGCCAAAGGATCCGCTGGCGACCCGGTCGCTCGGGCAACCGCAATTGAGGTTGATTTCGACAAAGCCGGCCTCCGCCCCCATGCGTGCGGCCTGCGCCAGCATGGCCGGGTCGTTGCCGCCCAACTGCAGGGCGAGCGGTTGCTCCTCGGGATGATGCTCAAGCAGATCGCGCCGCCCACCCCGCACCAGGGCCGCAGCCGTGATCATCTCTGTATATAAGAGTGTGTGCCGCGAAAAGCCACGCAGGAAGTAGCGGCAGTGACGGTCGGTCCAGTCCATCATGGGTGCGACCGAGACGCGGCGGTCGATCAGATCGCTGCGTTTCTCGACGGAAATACCTTGCTTTGTAGCGTTTTCCACTCGGGTCGTTTCTGCGCGATGCCTGCGTAATCCGGATAGTTTATCCTTGACCGGGACAACATCATGGAATCAATTCTGATTTCAGCAGGCATCGTCGCACTGGCCGAATTCGGCGACAAAACACAACTGCTCGCATTCATTCTGGCTGCACGCTTCAAGAAGCCCGCGCCTATCGTCCTCGGCATCCTCTGCGCGACGGTCGTGAATCACGGACTGGCGGGGCTGGCAGGTGCCTGGATCACCGCGCAGCTGTCTCCCCCGGTTTTGCGCTGGGTACTGGGTGCGTCATTCATTGGCATGGCGACCTGGACGTTGATTCCCGACAAGATCGAGGAGGACGAGGCGAAGGTCGCGCGACGACTCGGCGTGTTCGGCGCCACGCTGATCACCTTCTTCCTGGCCGAAATGGGCGACAAGACGCAAATCGCGACAGTTGCCCTGGCCGCGCATTACAGCGCACCGATCACGGTAGTCATCGGCACAACTCTCGGCATGCTGGCGGCGGACGTGCCGGCCGTAATCATCGGCGATAGGCTGGCCACGCGCATACCGATCAAGCTGGTGCGCACCATTGCGGCCGGCTTCTTCGCCCTGCTCGGCCTTGGCATCTTTTCCGGGATCGGTGCCGGCCCCAGCGCATAGGACATCTGCCCAATGGTGAGGGCACCACTCAGCACCTATTCTTGCGCAGGAACCAGAAAGGTTCGAGACCCTGGATGGGTGCCACATGAGAAACCAACTCGTTTACGACCTGCCGGTCCGGCTGTTTCACTGGTTGTTCGCCGGCCTGTTCGTGGCGGCCTATTTGATCGCCAGCACGGCTGAGGATTCCGCGTTCTTTCCCTGGCACATGCTGGCAGGACTCACGCTGGCGTTCATCGTGCTTGCGAGAGTGGCGTGGGGGCTCTTGGGTACGCGGCATGCGCGCTTCACGTCGTTCAGGCTGAATCCAGCCGACCTGGTCCGCTATATCGTCGGGCAAGTCACGGGTAGAAAGACCCATGTGGCGGGTCACAATCCGGCATCGAGCTGGGTTGCAATCGTCCTGATGGTCCTGACGCTCGCGCTCGGCACAACGGGCTATCTCATGACGAGCGGCGCAAATCGGGAATCCTTCGAGGAGATCCACGAATTCCTGGCCGACGCCTTCCTGCTGATCGTAGTGCTGCATATCGCGGGCGTGATTCTGCACTCGCTCCGGCATCGCGATGGATTCGCCCTGAGCATGGTTGATGGTCATAAGCAGGATGTAAGCCCGGCCGAGACCATCGCTTCACCGCGTTCCGCGATTGGCGTGGTATTCATGGCAATTGTGGCGGCCTTTGCAATCAATGTCGCACGCAATTACGATCCTGCCTCGCAGTCGCTGGAAATTTTCGGGACGACGCTGCAGTTAGGCGAACGGGAAGGCGATGACCATGACCATGACTAGGAAGGGTCGGGCGTGAATTCGGGCGAGCGCTGGGTAGTTGCGGCCGTACTGGCCGTCGTCGCCGTACTGATCGGCACGGACCTCCTGCAGGATTCCGGCGAAGGCGTTGCCCGCTGGCACGTGCTCGCCGAGGGAATCGCTGGCTTGTTGGCTGCGCTCGGATTCTTCTACCTGCTGCGAGATACATTCTCACTCCGACGCCGACTTGTCGCCGAACTTGCGACATCGACGGCCCTGCGGGCCGAGGCGGAGCGTTGGCGCAATGATGCACGACGGCATGTGGAGGGCCTTTCGATCGCCATCGACAGGCAGCTCGGACGCTGGCAACTGACGGCCGCGGAGAAGGAAATCGCGTTCCTGCTCCTGAAGGGTTTCGGCTTCAAGGAAATAGCCACGCTTCGAAATACGTCGGAAAAGACGGCACGGACACAGTCCACTTCGGTTTATGCCAAGGCCGGGCTGTCCGGCCGCACTGAACTCGCGGCGTTCTTTCTCGAAGATCTGATGGCGCCACTGTCGTCACGCGAAAATCCGCCAACTTGATGGCAAGGATCATGACTCGGCGCCGTGGCTAGTCGAGTCGTCGACGCGCCTCGTGAGCCCGGCGCAACCTGTCGGCAGTCTGTCCTTCACCGTCCGCTGACATATTCTCTTCCGACGCGCGCAGCCGATCCTCGAGATCCTGGATCAGCTGGTCGAGTCGGCGCCGCCGTTGGCCAGCGGTGAGGCTCGCGTCATCCGCGACCTCCGCCGGATCGCGCTCAGGATCGGGCACGATCTCGCCCAGCCTGTTCGGCATCTTCCAGCTCCCGCTGTTGCGCTGCACTATCAGGTGCTGCGTCCCGGGCCGCTTTCTTCACTCGTTGCTCATCATTCGCAAATTCTTCCGCTTCCTTGCGGAAGCGACGAGCTGCGCGGTAGTTACCTTCACCCTGGACGCGTTTTCCATCCTGTTGACTCATGATCACTCCTTTGGCGTTGCTCGAATCACTCGTCACGGCGCATCTCGTCCGCCGTCTCCTGGGCCTGCTGGCCCGCCTTGTCCAAGGCGTCCGCCGTCTTGTCCTCGACTTTATCCGCCGCATCAGCCACGGCGTTTCCGGCCTGGGTAGCCGCATTGGTGACACTTGCACCTGCCGCGCTCACCGCGGCGCCGGCGGCATCAGCCGCAGCGGAAGCAGCATCGCCGGCCGCATCGGCCGCACGATCCGATGCGGAGCCCGCTGCGTCCCAGGCGTCGCCCGCAGCGCTGCTTGCGCGCTCGGCTGCAGCATCGGTTTGCGAAGCCTGTCGGTCCGAACAGGCCACTGTAAGCGCCATCGCGGCCGCCAACGCACTGATCATTCGAATTTCACTTTTCATGATGTCTCCCATGTCACATTTGGTTGCTTGAAAGATCCGTTCATTCTGCGGGTTACTCGTCGCGGCGCATTTCCTCGGCCGTATCCCGGGCGTCCTGCCCCATCTCGTCGACGACGTCTGCCGCCTTGTCCTCGGCGCTATCCGCAGCCTCTACAATCGGCTCAGCCGCAGCCGCCATGGCATCACCTGCAGCGTTCGCTGCGCGTTCCGCAGCGGCGTCTGCCTGTGCAGCCGCTGCTTCGGTACTGGTCGCCGGACTGCGACTGTTGCAACCCGCAATTGCCAGCGTGCCGAGGGCCGCGATGGCTGCTGTCGTTGTCAGTCGATTCATGTCTTCTCCTTCCCGCCACTAAGCGCGTTTGCGCTGCTTGCGTCCCAGAGATTATTCAAGTCTCGCCAGCCAGGGTGTCGGCGCGAACTGTTCACAGTCGTAGTCCGTTTCCGACAGAACGCGATTCGCCCCTCGCCTACATGGTGATGCGCGCTCCTCCGACAGGACACACGGCGTTTCGCAGCGAAGCTGTTGCTGTTGAAACAACCGTGCAACCAGCAAGGAGCCGACTAATGGAGAAGTTCAATCGAATCGAGAAGTACACAACCCACTGGCACGACCAGTTCAACAAGGAACCGTACTTCCAGACTCGCTATCAGTGGTCAGATTACGATCCGGCCTACCGATACGCCTGGGACCAGCGCCAGAGCAATCCCAACAGCCAATTCAGCGACATGGAAAATTCACTCGAATCGGGCTGGGAAAAGGTAAAAGGCAAATCGAAGCTCGCCTGGCAGGACGCCAAGCAGGCCGTGCGCTCTGGCTGGCACAGCATTGAACATGTGCTGCCCGGGGATGCAGACCGCGACGGTCGCTAGGACTCACGCCTGTTTCTTGTGCCAGTCGGCTCCAGCCACGGATGGCTGGAGCCGCTGGCCTTTGGAAGGGATCCGCGAAGGGCGGCCTGCACGACCTGAGACGGCGGCACTCGAGGCAGGCTAGAATCATGCTGAATTCGCAAGGGAGTTTGCGATGAGGCGAATCGTGTGGCCCACGCTGCTCGGGCTAGTCATCACGTGGCCGGCAGTGGGCCACAACGAGATCCCGCTTACCGCTTTCGCCGGCGAGCCAGCCATGCGCGCGGCGCGCCTGTCGCCGAATGGCCAGCGCCTGGTCTATATAACAACCACCAAGGACGGTGATCCCACGGTTGTCACAGTTGACTTTGGTACGAAGGCGGCACACTCGGTCGTCGCCGGACGCATCAAACAATTCGACGTCGATCACTGCAACTTCAAGACCAACGACCGCCTCCTGTGCTTCTTCTATGGCACCGTGTTCGATCTCGGTCGGCCGTACTGGACCAGCCGTCTTGTTGCAGTCGACTTTACGGGTGAGAACCTCAAAGTGCTGGTGCAGAACGGGCGCGCAGGTGAGGCACAGTTTCAGGATCGAATCGTCCACTGGCTGCCCGACAATCCGCGCGACGTCCTGATCGAGCTTGATGACGACGGCAACATTTACCCCTCGGTCTTCAAACTCGACGTGTACAACGGCCGCATGAAACTGGTGCTTCGAGAACGCCAGCCGATTACCTCCTGGATGGCGGACCGCAAGGGCGAGGTGCGATTTGGCTTTGGCTACAAGGACGAACGCGGCCTGTACATTGCCCGCGAAGCCGCCGGTGAGCGCTGGATCACGCTGGCACGCTTCAATGCTTTCGATGGGCACGACTTTTCTCCGATGGGATTTGGCGCGGATCCGGATCGCTTGCTGGTCATTGCAGATTTCAATGGTCGTCGCGGCATATTCGAAACCGACCTGACCGATCAGAGCAACATGCAGCCGGTCTTTGGCCGCCCCGACGTCGACGTTGATACGTCGATCGAATGGACGCGCGATCAGGGAGTGCTGGGGTTTGCTTTCGAGGCCGACAAGCCAGGCGCCAACTACATCGATGGCTGGGCGCGAAGCGTGCAACGCGCAGTGGATGGCGCTCTGCCAAAGACCGTCAACACCATTGTCAACGCCTCGGACGATCGCAAATCGATGCTGATCCGCTCAACGAGCGATGTCGATCCGGGCGTGTACTACAAGATTGACATCACGAGTGGGCAACTCGTCAAGCTTGCCGACACGCACCCCTTGCTGAGCGGCGCGCGGCTCGCGCCGATGCAGCCCATTAACGTCGACACCGGCAAGGGCTGGCGGTTGCCGGGATACCTCACGGTTCCGGTTGGCCGTGAGCCACGGAACCTGCCGCTCGTCGTCTTGCCGCACGGCGGCCCATACTCACGCGACACCTGGGGTTTCGACCCGCTCGTACAGGTGCTCGCGAGTCGCGGCTACGCCGTGCTGCAAGTCAATTTTCGCGGCTCGACCGGCTTTGGTTACGCCTTCGAAGCAGCAGGCGATCAAGCCTGGAGCACCATCATGCATGATGACATTACGGCTGCAGCTCGATGGGCAATCGCCCAGGGAATCGCCGATCCGAAACGCATGTGCATCGTCGGCTGGAGCTATGGTGGATTTGCCGCTCTAGTCGCTAGCTACAAGGAAGCGGGCCTCTACCAATGCGCAGTGAGCATCGCGGGCGTCAGTGCGATGGATGACTGGGCATGGCAAAACAAGCGCTTCTATGCCGGTCGCAAGGCAAGTGTGGACTCCACAGGTCAGGCAGCCTTGCGCGAACGATCGCCGGTGGATGAGGCAGGCCGCATCGGCATACCGATTTTGCTGGTCCATGGTACGGCCGACGTCAATGTCGTCGTCGATCACAGCAAGAAAATGGCCGCAGCGTTGCGCCGCGCCAACAAACCCTACGATCTGCTGTTGATTCCGGATGGCGACCACTCGCTGGGCCGCGCGGAGTGGCGCCTTGCACTCTACGAAAAGATGACCGCATTCCTTGCCACTCATGTGCCGGTGCAATAGCCGTCGGCCGCCGCCCGCATGTGCAGAAACCGGCTGTCTGCCAATTACGCGTTATCGTATGCCAGCCTGACAATGCTCACGTCTATTCTGTCGACGGATAACAGTCGAAGTGGCGGACGGGCGCCCGCGAAGAATGGCTTGCCGGCGCCCAGCACAATGGGGTGCAAGTAAATTCGATACTCGTCTATAAGTCCCGCGTCGGTCAGGCTTTGCGCCAGATTCGGACCCGCGACGTCGATTTCTCCTGTCAGCTCCTCCTTAAGCCCGCTGACAACAACTTCTACATCATCGCCAATGAGTTTGGCATTCGGGCCCACCGATGTCATCGTGCTGGACACGACCCACTTCGGCTGCCGGCGCCATGCCATCGCAAATCTGCGCTCAGCCTCGCCCCACTCCGGGTGATCGTCATCCCAATACCGCATCACTTCGTACATTCGGCGACCGTATACGCTGCCGGCCAATGTGCAAATGTGGTCGGTGAGATGGCTGAACAACGCAGGGCTGGGTGAAAACGCGGTGTGATCGACGTAGCCGTCCAAGGTCTGGTTCATACCAAAAACGAGTCTCGCCATGAATCAATCCCCCGGACGGAATTTCGCGGTGAATTCAATCTTCGACGGATCGAGACGCCCTTCCCAGCGGCTGATCACAATGGTGGCGACGGCATTGCCGATGAAATTGGTCAATGCGCGGCATTCACTCATGAAGCGGTCAATGCCGAGGATGATCGCCATGCCCGCCACCGGCACGGACGGCACAATCGACAACGTGGCTGCCAGGGTAATGAAGCCCGCGCCAGTGACTCCGGCGGCGCCCTTCGAACTCAACATTGCAATCGACAACAAAAGCAGTTGGTCACCCAGACTGAGCGGCACATCGGTCGCCTGAGCAATGAACAGCGCCGCCAGGGTCATGTAGATATTGGTGCCGTCAAGGTTGAACGAGTACCCGGTGGGCACGACGAGACCGACGATGGCTGGCGGGCAGCCGGCGTCGCGCATGCGAGCAATGAGGCGCGGTAGCGCCACTTCCGAGGAGGACGTGCCAAGCACGAGGAACAGTTCGGTCTTGAGATAGCGCAACAACGCGAATATCGAAAATCCATTCATTCTCGCAATAATGCCGAGCACGATGACGACGAAGAGAGCCGACGTCAGATAGAAGGTTGCCACGAGCTCTGCCAGGTTGCGCAGCGTATTGAGGCCATAGCGGCCGACCGTGAAAGCCATGGCGCCAAAGGCGCCAATCGGCGCCAGGTGCATCAGCATGTCGACGATGCGAAAGACCACGGACGACAGGGACTCGAGCAGATGCAATAGTGGCTTGCCATGATCGCCCACCAGCGTCAAGCCGCTGCCGAACAGGACCGCTATGAACAACACCGGCAGGATCTCGCCGCCGGTCAACGCGGCGAGAAGCGTAGTCGGAATGATATCGAGCAAAAAGCCCACGACCGTCGACTCGTGGGATTTTCGCACGTACTGGTCGACTGCAGACGGATCCAGGGTCTTCGGGTCGATGTGCATGCCCACACCAGGCTGCACGAGATTGGCGACGATGAGACCGACGATGAGGGCAAATGTCGAAACCACCAGAAAATAGGCAAACGTCTTGATCGCAACTCGCCCCATGGCGCCACCCACCGAGAGCCCGCCAATTCCGGTCACGATCGTGAGGAAAATGACCGGGGCGACGATCATGCGCACCAACTTGATGAAACCGTCGCCGAGCCAGCGCAGGCTTTGCGCAAAGTCGGGCCACAGGTAGCCGACCGCGACGCCGAGCACGATGGCGGCGATGACCTGCGCGTACAGGCTGATGCGAAGTCCGGTCCGGGGCAATTTGGCCCCCGGGTCCTTTTGCGCTGCTGCGCCATCCGCCATCAGTGTGCCGCCTTCACACGCGCGATGTAGGCTTCGATCTGCTCACCAAGTACCGGCAGCGTCAGGCCACCATTGTCGAGCACAGCGTCGTGAAAGGCGCGCACGTCGAAATGCTCCCCCAGCTCTCGCTCGGCATGCCGTCGCAGCGCGATGATGTGCATCTCGCCGGTCTTGTAGGCAAGCGCCTGGCCTGGCCAGGCAATGTAGCGATCGATCTCCGTGCGAATCTCGTGGTTCGACAGTGCCGTGTTGCCGGTCATGTAGTCGATCGCCTGCTGGCGGGTCCAGCCCATCGCGTGAATACCGGTGTCGACCACGAGCCGGCATGCGCGCCACATCTCGTAGGTGAGGCGTCCGAAACGCTCGTAGGGCGTGTGATAAATACCCATTTCCTGGCCGAGCCACTCCGAATATAGACCCCAGCCCTCGCCGAACGCATGCGGATAGAAGTTGCGGCGAAATGCCGGCACGTTCTCGAGTTCACGCGCAAGCGAACCCTGGGTATGGTGGCCAGGCGCTGCCTCATGCAGTGTCAATGCCGGAAGTACGTAAAGCGGTCGTTGATCCAATCGCGTCGTGTTGACCCAATACTCTCCGGCTGCACCCGTGGGGCCCGGGTTATATCGCCCGCCGGTGTAGTTTGGGGCGAGCGCCGCCGGCACTGGCTTTACGGTGTATGGTGTGCGCGGTATCAGTCCAAAGAAATCCGGTATGCGCGCATCGATCTCGCGGGTGATCCATGCGGCTTCACGTAGCAACTCATCGCCTGACTTGGGATAGAACTGCGGATCGGTGCGAAGGTAGGCGAGGAATGCCGCGAAGTCACCGGCAAAATTGACTTCCCTGACGATGCCTTCCATCTGTGCGCGTATACGCGCGACTTCCGCGAGTCCCGTTCGATGGATTCCATCGGCGGTCGCATCGGGCAAGGTCGTGTAGTAGCGGATCAGGTCGGCGTAATACTCGCGGCCACCCGGCATCGCGCTCGCTCCGACACTAGTGCGCGCCTTGCGCCGATACTCCGACTCGAAGAATGCCTGGAACTGCGCATAGGCGGGCGCCACGGCATCGCGAATGGCACTGCGGCCATCCGCCATGAGGCGCTCCCGATCCGACGCAGAGACCGACTCTGGAAAACGGGCGAATGGCGCCCAGAACGTCGACTCTTCGACATTACGGATCTGTGCGCCTGCAATGATCGTCGCGATGCCGGGCAGTATCTCGCGCGGCAGGGTAAATCCCTCCCGCATGCCGATGCGCATGTTGTCGATATTCTGCCGAAAGTATCGCGGCACATCCCGCAGGCGCGAAATATAGCGTTCGTAGTCCGCAGCGTTCGCGAATGGATGCGCGTCGGCGAGCAGCAACAAGTCGGCATAGAAGCCGCTGTCGCTGTTGATGGGCGTGCGCCAGTCGCGATGGCGACCCAGTATCTGCCGCTGGCTCAACACGAAATCGAATAGCTCAAGACTGATCCGCTCCTGCGGCGTAAGCGAATCGACATCGATCGCGTGCAGGCGATCCAGAAACCGCTGGTTCGTCGCGAGCCGCATGACCTGATCCGCCGGCGTCACGGATGGCAGGCGATCGTCGTAGCGATGCACGCCTTCGTAAGTTGCCTGCAGTGGATCGTCACGCCAGGCCGCTTCGCGCTCATCGTCCAATAGCGCCGCCAGCGCATCGCTTGCGGCGCTTGCTACGGCACATTGCGCCGCCAATGCCAGGGTCAACGCAAACGCGCCAGGTATCGTTGCTCTCATGGTCTCAACTCCGGTCAGCGCGAGGTCGGATCGCGTGCAGCATCGCCCTTGAACGCCGCTCGCAACAGCAGCACGGCGGCATATAGAACAACCGCCACAACCATCCAGCGCAGCGTGGTCATCGGCAGTTCCTTCACGACAAAGGCCGCGAGCAACACGGCGGGTACCCCACCCAGGGCGATCCCGATGACGACACGCAGATCGATGCGCTCGGACGTCATGAACTTGAAACCTGTCGCAGGCATCAGGAACGCACAGGCACTCGACATCACCGGAAAGGCCAGTCGCGGATCGAGGCCGAGAAGACTCAGCAGGATCAGCGACGGTGCATAGAGTCCAATGCCGAAGGCCATCAGGGCTCCCATGACAAAATGCGCTGCGATTGCGATCAGGAGCGATGCCGCAGGCAGGGACGTAGCAGTGCCGCCCACCGGAAAGAGCCCCAGATTGCTCATCGCGAACAGTGTCGCCGCAATCACCAGGGCGATGCCGACGACGGCCTGCACGAGCCGAATGGGCGTACTCACGACAATGGGCGCACCAATCAGCGCGCCAGCCGTGGCTGCGGCAACGCAGGAGACAAGCAGCACAGGATCGACATGCACGCCCAGCAGCACGAGGAAAATGACCGATTGCGCGACCGTCGGCAAGGCATGTCCGACGTTAAGGGTGGCCGGTATGAAGCTGTCCGGAACGAGCGAGCGGAACTTGAACCACGCTGTTGTCGGCGCGAACGAGCCGATGCCCAGGGTGTCGAAGAAATTGGTCACGGCACCGAGTCCGATGGCTTCGAGTCGCGGCTGCAACTGACCGCGAGCACGCGCGATATGAACCAACCGGACCAACAGCGCGGCACTGATGAGCGCCAGCAGGGCAAGCAGGATGGCTAGCAATGTCTGACCCCTCGGCTCATTGACATGATTGCCGACTCAGCGCGCGTCGGCCGTGCGCCGCTTGGCCGGTTCACTGCAGTGCGCACGCTCCTCGGTCGGCGGATGAGTCGCGAGGAACCGCCCGATGCGATCGCCCTCGTCGCCTGCGCCCTCGCCCTCGGTCTCGGGCCGCTCATCCATGCGACAGAGTATGTCGTCGAAACGCGAACGCGCAATGCCATGCGCATCGAGCCAGCTTTTCGCGAAATCATCGGCCTCGCGCTCGAAGTCTCGTGAATTCTTCGCCTCGATGAGCGCCGGCGCCGCATAGATCAGCGCCGACACGGAACTCACGTCGCCGAGGACCGCAAAAGCGATCGCGGACACGCCTGCCGATTGCAATATCTGCCGCAGCGCGTGGCGACGACGCACATGACCGACCTCGTGCGCGAGCACGGCGATCAGCTCTTCGTCATTATGCGATAGTGCCACCAGTTCATCGGTCATGACGATGATGCCGGACGGCAACGCAAGCGCATTGGCGCCCATGATGGGCGAGCGGCGCAATTCGAGGCGATACATATGGCCGTCATCGACTTCATCCGCCATGTCGTCGAGATAGCCCTGCAACTCGCGCTCCCGGGCGCGCGGCAACTCCGTGGGCCGGAAGAAGACCCCATCGAGCGCTTCAAGCGCTTCGGCGCCGAGTCGTGCGTCGATCTTGGCCGGCAGATTGGCCGCCGCGAAATTGGCGAGCGCCGGCACACCGTATCGTATGAAGAGAATCGTGATCGCCGCGACCGCCGCCAACGCGGCGAGCGCCGCGGGCCAACGCCGCTCGAGCCAATCCACCACACCGGGCACGTGCCCGAACTCAGCGAGCGCACGGTCGAGCGCATCGTTGTCATCGGTCTCGAATACCGCGCCATCGGGGAATGTCACGCGACGCGTGATGTTGCCCAAGCGCTCGGAAATCCCAACTTCGGTGACCGACGCTTCGACGACTTGATTCGGCATTTCCTCGGCCGTTGCGACCGCGAGACGGATCTGGCCCTGCGGCGAGATGGTCAGCTGCGCCGCATGGGATCGGGAGCTGTTCGAATCAAAATACTGCCCAGCGATCAATCAGCGCCACTCACAGCCCGAAGTCCACGTCGAAGAAGTCGCCCACTTCCTCGCCCACTGCGCTCGCATCGGCCTCGGCGCCGGCACGGAACTCATCAAAACCGCCCTGTGCGTCGATGCTCGTGTTGTCGAGCTGGTAGCGCATCTGCCGCACCTTGGCCCAGGGATAGAACAAACCGAGTGTCAGGACGATCAGCAGGAAATTGCTGACATAGATGCCGATCAATGGCCAGGCGCGAAGCTCGGAGCGCACTTTGTGATTGCCGATCTCGAGACCGCCGAACGAGGCATTGATGAAGGACTTCTGGTAATAGCCCGCGATGCCAAGCCCAAGCACGCCGAGAATAATGAACGCCAGCATGACAGGCGCATGCATGAAGATGGAATACGGGTTGCCCGGTTCGACGGCCGGCTTGCCCGCGCCGGCGGCTGCGGCGCCGACCAGAATGCCTGCCAAGATACCGAGCAGCAACATCAAGCCGATTGTCTTGAAATAGAACCCGAAGTATCGGCCGATGGGGGTTGTGAAGCGAAAACGTTCGCCGCCATAGCTCGAATTCGAAAGCAGGTAATTGACTCGCTTCCACAACCAGATAGGGACCAACACGTACAGCGTGATGGCGGCCACGATTGCCCAGCCTACATAGGCGCCCATCGCCCCGCCGTAGGTTCCCGTGAAATTAAATCGCAGCCCGCGCCAGGAACTCATGCGCATCTGGAACAAGCGCGATCGCTGCACGATCCAGGGCACTGCGAAAATGAACAATGGAATGATGATGAAGGTAATCAGCGGCAGGAAGTGACTTACCAGAAGGAAAATCATGTAAGCGCCGACGACGATCAATCGACCCTTCAAAATCGCGATCGGTCGACCGTGATATTCGAAGGACGCACCGTCGAGCAGGGTGCTGCCATAGAAGTAGCGCAGGCGCCGCACTTTCGCCCAGGCCGAGTAGATACCAAGCGTGACGATGGTCAACAGCAGGTTGACGATCCAGATTCGAAAATACTCGCCGCCGGTGGCACGAAACTCGAACGGAATATTGCGCGTGGCCGCTGTGCTCGCGGGTGCGGCAGCGTCAGCTGCCGCGCCGGTTGTCGACTGCTCTTCCATTGACCCTCCCAGGCGTCCGGTCGCAACCGGATCTATTGTTTGACCGCAATATGCCACTATTGCCGCCCGGGCCCAAGCGCGGCGCATGCGCGGCGTGTAGCCGCCTATATACTACCCAATGCATATAATATGGTAGAGTTATTTTCTCGCCCATTCACTCGAAGAGCACCGCGCGCGTGAGCATTCCACTGACCCACCTCGAGCGGCTAGAAGCCGAAAGCATTCACATCATGCGCGAGGTGGTGTCCGAGTGCGCGAAGCCCGTAATGCTCTATTCCATCGGCAAGGACAGCGCGGTCATGCTGCACCTGGCCATGAAGGCGTTCCATCCGGCCACGCCGCCCTTTCCACTGATGCACGTCGACACGACCTGGAAATTTCGCGAGATGTACGAATTCCGCGATGCCATGGCCCGGAAGCTCGGCATGGATCTCATCGTGCACGTCAACCAGGAAGGCATCGCGAAAGGCATTGGCCCATTCACGCACGGTTCGGCTATCCACACCGACGTCATGAAGACCCAGGCACTAAAGCAAGCGCTCGACAAGTATGGATTCGACGCCGCCTTCGGCGGCGCGCGGCGTGACGAGGAGAAAAGCCGCGCCAAGGAGCGCGTATTCTCGTTTCGCAGTGCCCAGCATCGCTGGGAACCAAAGAACCAGCGGCCCGAACTTTGGAATCTCTACAACACCCGCAAGCACCGCGGCGAGAGCATACGCGTCTTCCCGCTCTCCAACTGGACGGAGCTCGACATCTGGCAATACATCTATCTCGAGGGCATTCCCATCGTACCCTTGTATTTCGCGGCCGAGAGGCCCGTGGTCGAGCGCGACGGCACATTGATCATGGTCGACGACGAACGCATGCCGCTTGCCGAAGGCGAACGCCCCCAGATGCGTAGCGTGCGCTTTCGCACACTCGGCTGCTACCCACTAACCGGAGCCATCGAGAGCCGCGCGGACACGCTGCCCGCGATCATCCAGGAGATGTTGCTGACGCGATCTTCTGAGCGACAAGGCCGGGTCATCGACCACGATGCCGCGGCGTCAATGGAGAAGAAGAAGCAGGAGGGCTATTTCTGATGGCCCACCAATCCGATCTGATCGCGAGCGACATTGCCCGCTACCTCGACACACACCGGCACAAGAGTCTGTTGCGTTTCATCACCTGCGGCTCCGTGGACGATGGTAAATCGAGCCTCATCGGACGGCTCCTCTTCGAGTCGAAGATGATCTTCGAGGACCAGCTCGCTGCGCTCGAGCGCGATTCCAGGCAGCACGGCACACGCGGCGGTGAGACGGATTTCGCCTTGCTGGTCGATGGCCTGGCGGCCGAGCGCGAGCAAGGCATCACCATCGACGTGGCCTACCGCTATTTCTCGACCGACAAGCGCAAGTTCATCGTTGCCGATACACCGGGTCATGCGCAATACACACGCAACATGGTCACCGGTGCCTCGACGGCCGACCTCGCCGTACTTCTGATCGATGCACGCAAAGGCGTGCTCACCCAGACCCGAAGGCATGCCTACCTCGTGCACCTGCTGGGCATTCGCCAGCTGGTGCTAGCGATCAACAAGATGGACCTGGTCGATTACCAGCCAGCGGTGTACCGCAAGATCGTGGCGGATTTCTCGGAATTCGCCGCCGCGCTCGATATCAATGAGTTCACTGCCATTCCAATGTCAGCAGTGCGTGGCGATAACATCATCGACGCCGGATCGAACATGCCCTGGTACGATGGCCCGACGCTGATGCAGCACCTCGAGACTGTGCCGACCGAGGTCGAGGACACGGCAAGCGCATTTCGCATGCCGGTACAATGGGTGAATCGACCGCACCAGGACTTCCGAGGATTCGCGGGTCTCGTTTGTGCCGGCCGCGTCCGGGTCGGCGACAGGCTGCGCGCGCTGCCATCCGGGCGCGACGCCCACGTTACCCGCATCGTCACCGCGAGCGGCGATCTCCACGAAGCCGTCAATGGCCAGGCGATCACATTGACACTCGACGCCGAGGTCGATGTGAGTCGCGGCGACGTACTGGCTCTTTGCAACGAGCCACCGGAGGTCGCGAATCAATTCGAAGCCACCGTCGTGTGGATGCACGACGACGCGTTGCTGCAAGGCCGAAGCTATCTGATGAAAATGGCCACGCGTACGGTGGGCGCGACGATCAGTCCGATCAAATACCGGATCGATGTCGATACATTGCAGCAACGGCCGGCGGAGCGACTCGAACTCAACGACATCGGTGTCTGCGAAATCGAGCTCGACCAGCGAATTGCCTTCGAACCCTATGCCCGGAATCGGCAACTCGGCGGATTCATACTCATTGATCCGCTGACGAATGCAACAGTCGCCGCGGGTACGCTTCATTTTGCACTACGCCGCTCGCACAACATTCATTGGCAGGCGCTCGATGTGGATAAAGCCTCGCGCGCACGCAACAACCGGCAACGCCCGGGAGTGCTCTGGTTCACCGGTTTGTCCGGTGCCGGAAAGTCGACCATCGCGAACCTCGTCGAGAAAAATCTCGCCGCGCAAGGCAAGCGCACTTATCTCCTCGATGGCGACAACGTGCGCCATGGGCTCAACAAGGATCTCGGCTTCAGCGACCAGGATCGCGTCGAGAACATTCGCCGGGTTGCGGAGGTCGCCAGGCTCATGGTGGATGCAGGACTCATCGTGCTGGTATCGTTCATCTCGCCATTTCGCGCCGAGCGGCGCATGGCGCGCGAGTTGTTCGAGCCGGGCGAATTCATCGAAGTCTGGGTCGACACACCGCTTGCCGTAGCCGAGCAGCGTGACGTCAAAGGCTTGTACAAGAAGGCCCGCACAGGGGAGCTCAAGAATTTCACGGGAATCAGCTCGCCCTATGAAGCGCCCGAGTTTGCCGAGCTTCGCGTCGACACCGCGACCGGGGATGCCACCGTCGCAGCTGCGCAAATTATTGATTATCTGGACAAAAATGGACGCCTCGCCTCGGGCGAACCTGCTTAAGTAGTATGGCATATAATCTGTCATGCTTATTAGTCAGGACTACTGCCTGTGCAAACGCCCCCGACATTGCCTTTTCTTGTCCATGAGGTCGCACGCCTGATCCGGCGCGACTTCATGGCGCGCCGAGACGATACGAGTATTTCCCAGACTGACCTTCGCACCCTCGCCTATCTGTCGCGGATGGAGGGCTGCACGCAACGCGAGCTCGCGACAGCCATTGAACTCACACCTATAACGCTTGGGCGGCAGGTTGATCACCTGGCCAGGGCAGGCCTGGTCGAGCGCAGGCCCCACCCGTCCGATCGGCGCGCGGTGCGCCTTTACCTGACGTCGCGCGCGCGACCCCGGGTCGACAGAATCCGCACGATAAGTGCGCAGGTCGCGGCCCACGCCATGCGGGAACTGAGCGACACCGACCGCGATGAATTGATGCGCTTGCTCGGCATCGTGCACGATTCGTTGCTCGAGCGAGGCCAGCAAAGCAATGGGCAACCGGGATCGCGACGTGATTGACAACGCTGGCCAATTGCTGCGTCGATCGAACGGTCGCATTGCGCTGCGCATCGTTGGCCTCTGGGTGCTACCGATCGCCGCGGCAATCTCCGCCTACTGGTATTGGCATGCGCAGCAGCGCTATGCCAAGACCGACAACGCCTACGTCAAGTCGGACAAAGTCATTGTCGCCGCCGAAGTGGACGGACGCATCCTCAATGTGCTCGTCCATGAGAATGATCGTGTTCGCGCCGGCCAGCCCATACTCGAACTCGATCCGGAATCGCTGCGTTACGACGTGACGGAGGCGCGCGCGGAGGTCGAAACCGAACGAGTGCGAATCAGCACACTGAGAGCGCAATACGCCGAGAAGCAGGCCGCACTCGAACTGGCACGGCGCAGCGCGCAGTTCGCGCACAAGGAATTTCGCCGCAAACAGGAACTTGAGAATCGCAAACTGATAGCCGCGACCGAACTCGACGACGCAGACCGCGCGGCCGTCGAGGCTGACGGCGCGGTCGCGTTAGCCGAGCGCGACCTTGCGGCGCTTGCCGCCCAGCTCGGCGGCCGACCGGATTTGCCGATCGACGCACATCCAGACGTCAAGGCGGCCGAAGCAAAACTGGCGCGCAGCGAATGGCAGTTGCGCCAGGCGGTCATCAATGCACCGCGCGACGGCATGGTGAGCAAGCTGCCCATGGCGGGTTCCTATGTCACCCGCAATGGCCCGGCATTCGCAATCGTCGCAAATGATCCGGTCTGGATCGAAGCCAACTTCAAGGAAACGGATCTTGGCAAGGTGCGCGAGGGACAACCGGTCGCAATCGAAATCGACACCTACGCCCGGCACGCGTGGCACGGCCGCGTCGAAAGCATCGCGCAGGCGACCGGCGCGGAATTCGCACTACTGCCACCACAGAATGCGAGTGGCAACTGGGTCAAGGTGGTGCAGCGGATCCCGGTGCGAATCAGTGTCGAGCGCGCTCCCGATGACCCGCCCTTGCGCGCCGGCATGAGCGCCACGGTAAAGATCGACACGGCGGCCGCTGGCCGGCAAGCTTCGCCAGCCGGCGGTGCCACCAGCGCCGCATCGCAGTGAGCACGGCGCCCGAGCGACCCTGGCTGGTCGTTGCAGCGACCACCGTTGCCGTATTGCTGTACTCGATCGACGTGACCATCGCGAATGTCGCGTTGCCGAACATCCAGGGCTCGTTGCAGGCCACACTCGATCAGACACTGTGGGTGCTCACCTCGTACATCGTCACCAGTGCGCTGTGCATGCCGCTCGTTGGTTATCTGGCGATCCGCTTTGGAGAGCGCAGGATCCTTTTGTTGAGCGTCGTGGGCTTCACCCTGGCATCCATGGCCTGCGGTGTCGCCATATCCCTCGAGCAATTGGTGTTGTTCCGGGGCATTCAGGGCGCTTTCGGTGCTGCACTCCTGCCGATCTCGCAGGCAGCGCTGCTGCGCGCATTTACAGGTGCAAGTGCGGCACGAGCAATGGGCGTGTGGACAGTCGGCGTGATGGTTGGCCCCGTCATCGGCCCGACACTCGGCGGATGGCTCACCGAGACCAGCAGCTGGCGATGGGTCTTCTTCGTAAACGCGCCGGTCGGGCTGATGGCATGGCTATTGCTCGCGACATCACTTCCGAAGGACCACGGCAGCAACAATCGACCTTTCGACGTTACCGGATTCGTCCTGTTGTCGGTCAGCCTGCTGACACTGCAATTGATGTTCGACCGCGGCAATCATCTCGATTGGTTCGCAAGCGGCGAGATATTCATCGAAGGCGTGGTCGGCGCAACAGCTCTGGCCATGTTCCTGGTTCACATGTTGACCGCTACCAATCCATTCTTCGACCGTGCCGTCTTCCGTGACCGCAATCTGATGGCTGGCACGCTGGCAATGATCGCGATCTATCCGCTGATCCTGATCGTCTCGGCATTGCTGCCGACGTTTCTTCAGCAGTTGCAGAACCACTCGGCTACATCGGCTGGCATGCTCATGGCGCCGCGCGGTGTCGGCATTGCAATCGGGTCGGTGGTATCGACCCGACTCATGCAGTACTTCCGTCCATTGACATTGATGACCGCCGGTTTTGCGATCATTGCAATCGCCAATTGGCCGCTCGTGCACCTGTCACTTGGCATCAGTGCAAGCACGATCGGATTTGCTTCGTTCGTGCAGGGCATAGGCCTCGGTACGACCTTCGGCATCCTGATGACGGCCAGCATGCTCACTCTGACCGGCCCATTGCGCACGGAAGGCTCCGTCGTAACGACGCTGATCCGCTCGATTGCAGGTGCCATCGCCATTTCGCTCATCGGCAACTACCTCGGTCACTCGACGATCGAGAATCGGGCCCGGCTGGCGGAGAGCATCACGGTGTTCGATGCTCTGCCGCGCGCTGCGCAGAACATCTGGCTGCTCGATGCCGAGGTACAGCGCCAGGCCAATGTCATCGCCTACGGCAATGCATTCCTGGTGTTGACGGCTTTCGCCGCGATTGCGCTGATTGCGGCCGTGTTGATGAAGGTCCCCCGCAACCCGAGCGCGCCATCAAGCAGCGAAAGTACGGCGGCCCACTAGCCCTACGTGGCTTTCCGACCTGCCACTGAGGCCGCCATCGCCTCGCGCAGACCCGGCTGAGCCAGTATCTGCAATTGCAGTTCGGCCTCGAGCCTGAGGCTCTCCGCGGCGGGCAGGTTCCAGCCCTGATCGAGCAAGTGTTTTCCGCGGCGAATGGCGTCGGGCGATTGCCTGGCGATGCTGTTTGCGAACGCTCTCGCAGCGGCGAGCGCATCGTCATCGACCCTGGTGACCAAACCGAGCGTCTGCGCCTCCGCGGCAGGCACGATTCGCCCGCTCCACAGCAGCTCCTTCGCAATATCGCTTCGCACCAGGCGCGGCAATGATCGCGTAATCCCCATGTCCGGGATCAAGCCCCATTTGACTTCCATCACCGATAAACGCGCATCAGGGTAGGCGAACCGCAAATCGGCGCCGAGCGCGATCTGCAAGCCGCCGCCGAAGACGGCTCCGCGCAAAACGGCAATCACGGGAACGTCGAGCTGCTGCCAAACGATAGCGGGCCGCTGGAAGAAATTCGCCATCTCCCCCGAAGCCGGCTCCAGCAGGCGCATGCGCAACTTGTCCATATCGGCGGCGAGTGCGCCGAGACTTGCGATATCGATACCCGAGCAGAAATTGTCGCCTTCACCGCGCAGCAGGACGCAGCGCAGGTCCTCGCGCGCGCGCAAGGCATCGCCGGCAGCGGCCAGCTGCTCGAACATCGCCTCATCGAGGGCATTCATTTTCTCCGGCCGTGCCAGAATGACTTCGGCCAGATGTGTCGCCACTTCCACGCGCACGCGCTGCGTCATTGTCGCCGCTCTCCAAGGCCCCGATACGAAGATTATAACTGTGGTCGTGACAGCAGGGTCGAATCAGAGACGGAAGGTGCTGGCGACCGGGACCGGCCGCGCGATGTGAAAGCCCTGTGCGTAGTCGATGCCGATGCGTTCGAGTTCGGTGAGTACGGCGCCACTCTCGACGCGTTCAGCCACCGTCGCAATGCCGAGTTCGTGACCGACCTTGCAGATCGCCTCGACCATGCTGCGGTCCACCGCATCGTCGGTAATGCGGGCAACGAATTCGCCGTCGATTTTCAGGAAATCCACGGGCAATGTCTTCAGGTACATGAACGACGACAAACCGATACCGAAGTCATCGAGCGAGAAGCGACAGCCGCGCAACTTCAATTCCTGCATGAAGGCCACGGCATTGTGCAGGTTTGCGACAGCCGCGGTTTCCGTCAGCTCGAAACAGATGCCCGAACCGGTATCGCCCTCGCCAACGACCTCGAGAACGAAATCGAGGAAACCATCCTGGTTGATCGAACTGCCGGACAGATTCACCGCGAGCAGAAGCTGCGGAAACTTCGCGCGATTGTGAAGCAGGAGCTGCGCCGCCTGGCGCACCACCCATTTGTCGATGGCCAGCATGACGTTGTAACGCTCGGCCGCGGGTATGAATTCGTTCGGCATGACCAGGTTGCCGTCGGCATCGCGCAGGCGCACCGTCAATTCGTGAAAATTCGACAAACCCGCGCCCTGGTGGATCGCGACAATCGGCTGGGTGACGAGCTCGAGCCGGTTCTGCTCTACGGCGCTTGTTACCTTCGAGACCCACTGCATTTCGCGATGGCGGTGCTGACCCGATTCACCGCCGTAGAGCTGGACGCGGTTGCGGCCGAGGTCCTTGGCCGAATAACAGGCGACATCGGCCGCGCTCAGCGCGCTCGCCGCCGATTCGGTGCTCGAGGAAATCTCCACGACACCAATGCTCGCGCCGATCGACATCGACTGGTCCTGCCACTCGAACCGATGATTCGCAATCGATTGCCGCAACGTCTCCGCCAACTGGCCTGCCTGCTCGAGCCCAAGATCGTGCAATAGCACGCCAAATTCATCGCCGCCGAGGCGCGCAATCGTATCCTCCGCGCGCAATCGGTTCTGTATCAGACTTGTGATCTCACGTATGAGCCGATCGCCGGCGCCGTGACCGCAGGTATCGTTGATGACCTTGAACTGATCCAGATCGATGTACAACAGGGCGTGACGGCCGCCACTGCGCGCCGCGTCATCCACCGCGCCCTGCAGCCGGCTGTCGAATTCGCGTCGATTGATGAGACCCGTGAGCGCGTCATGGGCCGCTTCATAGGCGAGCGCGCGACGCAAGCGGCGCTCGCGCGTCACGTCGTTGAAGACCATGACGGCGCCGATGATCGCGCCGGTGCGATCCAGGATCGGTGCGGCGGTTTCCTGGATAGCGAGCTCCGCACCATCGCGTGTCACCAGCATGGTACGGGTCGTCGCCGAGATTCGCGCGCCACTCGTCAGCGCCCGTCGCAGCGGATTGTCGATACCCAGCCGTGACACTTCATCGCGCAGGCGCAATACGTCGTCAATGCTTCGACCGAAGGCCTCGTCGAAACGCCAGCCAATCAACTGCTCGGCGACCGGATTGAGATAATCGATCGCGCCTTGGCCATCGGTCGTGATGACCGCATCGCCAATCGAATTGAGGGTGACCTGGGCCCGCTCCTTTTCGGCAAATACTGCCTGCTCGGCGCGCGTGCGTGCCGTGATGTCCGACAGCGACCCCTCGAATCCGGTCAATTCCCCCTTATCGTTGAACACTGCGCGCGCACTTTCGAGCACGACCACTTTTTCGCCATCGCTGCGACGCAGCTGGTGTTCGGCGTTGTGTATCGAGCGATGTGCCGCCAATTCGGCGACGAACTGGCGGTGCTCACGGGGATTCCAGTACACGGCGGCCATGCTCGGCAGTCGGTAGAGGTCCTGCGCCGAGCTATAGCCGAGCATCTGGACGAGCGCAGGATTGGCGGCGAGCAGGCGACCGTCGCGATCGCATTGATACATGCCTTCCAGCACGGATTCGAACAGGCCGCGGTAGCGAGCCTCGCTCGCGCTCAACGCTTCGCCCGAGCGGCGCCGCTCGATGGCAATCGCGGCAAGCTGTGCGGCATTGGCAAGAACCTCGAGATCACGCTTGCCTGGCAACCCGGTCTCCTGCCGGTAAACGCCCAGCGAACCAAGGACCTTGCCCGACTCACCGCGTATCGGCGTCGACCACGAGGAACGAATACCCGCTTTCTGCAGGTGCTCGCGGTGATGCTGCCAGAATGCATCGCTCGCAACATCGGCCACCAGCACCTGGCGGCCGAGAAAAACCGCAGCAGCACAGGAGCCGTCGCGCACGTCGATCTTGCCAACCGCGAGGCGCCGGCGTAGCTCGCCTGGCAGACCCGGCGCAACAACTGATTCGAAGCCGCCGCCTTCGCTCAACAGACTGATCCCGCACACGACCTGCGGATTGACGGTCTCGACCAGTTCGGTAATCGAGGTGAACACATCGGCCAACGGTGCATTGACCGTGATCTTCTCGTAGACCGCGCGCTCGCCGATTGCAAAAGCCGTGGCACGCTTGCGATCGCCCACGTCCGTGATGCTCGCACGCAGCAGGCGCTGGTCGGCACTCGGCAGCCGCACCAGGCGCACTTCGCATGGCAAGTCGTGGGCCGAGGCATCGCGATAAACCCACTCGAACACCTGCGGCTCGCCATGCAGCGCATTCTCGAACAGCGTGTCGAGCATGAGTTCGGCGCCGCGACGTTCGGGATCGCCGAGCTCCACGAAGCCAAGCTGCAACAACTCCTCGCGCGAGCGCCGAAAGAATCGCTCGGCATTCTTGTTGACGTCCACGAAGCGTTGCGTCGCAAGGTCGACGACGACAATCGCCTCGGGAGCGTTGTCGACGAGGATGCGGTAGCGCTCTTCGCTCTCGCGCAGCTGGCGCTGCGAGCGCTGCCGTTCGGATGAGTCGCGGATACTGACGATGAACAGGTCACGTCGGCTGATCGAAACCTGGCTGACTGTCATCTCGACGGGGAATTGGGCGCCACCCTTGGCGCGTCCCTGCAGGTCGGTCTGCCCTACGCTGCCGTGAGCTTCACGGCCCGCGCCGGCCAATCGTCGCAGATTGTTGGCGACAGAATCCGGGCGACTCAGCGTCGGCATGATCCGGTCGAGCCGGTGCCCGATGACCTCGGCGGCGGCGTAACCGAACAGTCGCTCGCCGGTGGGATTGAAGGTCTCGATGACGCCGTCCGCGTTGAGCGTGATGACGGCCTCCTTGATGTTGTCGAGAATGGTGCGCATGAACGCGGTCGTCTCACGCGATGCATCGCGACCGACGCCGAGGGCTTCATGCGACATCAACTGCATCGAGCGCACGATGCCGCGCCGCTCCTCATCGAGCTGGCGGTAATAGCCATCGAGCAGCGGAATCAGATCCTCGAGAGAAACCTCGCCATCGATCGAGCGCTTCCTGGCCTGTTGCAGCTGCTCGAGCAAGACGGTGTGCAAAGTGCCGCGTGCCCGGTTCGGCAGCAACTGCTCCTGCAGCACGTCCGTGCGCAGCCCGTCATCGACGATGGGGACCTCGGTTCGCACCTGGGTGGTCGCCTCGCCGACCGGTGCGCTGGCGCCAGGTTTTGCACTCGCGCGGCTATTTGACATAATGACGCCAGCTGAACATAGACCGGCATCATAGGTCGGACCCGCACGTGGCCCCGTGATCGCGCTCGCGGTTTTTCAGGCTCCGCCGGGTGATCCGCCGCCCGCGCTCCCCGCGGCCGGCGCCGCGGCGGCCGGTAACGGCGGCCCAACCAGGAGCGGGATCGCGAATACGCGAGCGAGAGAGCTGTCCTTGGAGTCGGCCAGGGCGACGACGGTGATGGTGTAGGCCCCTTCCCGGCCGGGCGTAATCGTCAGAACGTGCTTTGCGATCTTGCCGGGCAGCGGGCGCTGCAGGTCGCCGAAGCTTCCGCCACCGCTGATGGACAATCCGTCGGGTGTCTGAAAGGTCAGGCCGATGCGTTCCAGATCGGGCGCCACCGGCACGACAGCCAGCTCGACTTCGACCGGTTGGCCGACTTCAGGGCGGCTGCGGATATCGAACTTGACGTTGACCGGCGCGGTCGACTTGCCGGCGCTCACGGCGTTGATGAAATTCGCGCCGAGCTCGGCCTCAGCCCCGGCCGCCGCCACCAAAGCCTGCTGCCGCGCCTGCTCGGCTGCACGCGCTGCATCCTCGTCGGGCGCAGCGCGATCGCCGCAGGCCCCGAGCAGGCCGCAGATCGCCAACAACGACACACTGGTGCGCATAGAGACTTTCACGGGAATGCACTCGGTGCGAAGCATAACCTGCCTGATCGCTGGCGGACACTGCTGCGGTGTAACCTCAAGCCTCACCCCGCAATGGGTCCCGTTCGGCCGCCAGGTCCGAAAGGTGTTGTTCCCAATAGCGCGCCTCGCCAAACCAGGGAAACGCTCGCGGGAATGCAGGATCGCGCCATCGCGCTGCGATCCAGCCGCCGTGGTGGAGCATGCGCAAGGCGCGCAGGGCGTCGACCAGCGCCAGTTCGTGGCGATCGAAGTGCGCAAATTGACGGTAGCCGCCCAGCAGCAATTCCCAGGCGCCGCGCTGTTCGTCCTCATTCCCGGTCGCGAACATCCACAGGTCCTGAACGGCCGGACCCATCATGCAATCGTCGAGATCGACGAATACCGGCCCGTGGTCGTTCCACAGTACGTTGCCGAGATGGCAGTCGCCATGGATACGCTGCCAGCGCACGCCGCTGTGGGCATCGAGTACCTGCTCGATGGCGACCAGCAGTTCCTCCGACGCTGCGGCATAGCGATCGCGAAAACGCTCATCGAGATCGGGGTGCGCGAGTACCGCATCCCTCGCCTGCCAACCCAGACGCTCCACATCGAGATCCGGCCGGTGTTGAAATTCGCTGAGCGCACCAACGGCATGGATGCGTCCGAGGGTCCGGCCGATCAGACCCAGCGCATCGCGCGAACCGAGTTCCGGCGCGCGACCTTGCAGATAATCGAAGAGCGCGAAGCGAAATCCTTCCATGTGGTGCAACGTCGTGCCCTTGAATTCGAGCGCACGGGCAACCGGCAGGTCGCGCGCTGCAAGCTCCGCGGCGAAACCATGCTCCTCCAGGATGGCCGCATCGCTCCAGCGCCCGGGCCGGTAGAACTTGGCAACGACAGGCGGCTTTGCGTCGCACCCGACGAGATAGACACGGTTCTCATAGCTGTTGAGCGCAAACAGCCGCCCGTCAGTGGCCACCCCCAACGAGGCGATGGCCTCCTGCAGCAGTTCCGGGGTGAGACCGTCGTAGGGTCGTGGGTCCGTCAACGCACCTCCGACGACGAAATTGCCACGCATTTCACGCAGTTGAAGCGGACTTTAAGTATGATCCGGAGCATGTCCAAGTCAAAGATACTGATCACCGGCGGTGCCGGCTACATCGGCAGCCACGTTGCGCTTCAGCTTGTCGAGCGAGGCGAAGAAGTTGTCATCCTGGATAACCTCTCGACCGGCTTCCGGGAAGCGGCGCTCGATAACCCCCTGGTCGTCGGCAGTGTTGGCGACCGGGCCTTGGTCGAGCGCGTGCTCGGCGAACATGGCGTCAAGTCGGTCATGCACTTCGCCGCACATACCATCGTGCCCGAATCGGTTGCAGAACCACTCAAGTACTACGGTAACAACACCTGCAGCACCCGGTCCCTGCTCGAATGCTGCCTGCGCGCGGGCGTCAAACATTTCGTATTCTCCTCCACGGCAGCCGTGTATGGAATTCCGGCAGACGGCGTCGCCGATGAGGAGACCGCAACCGCACCGATCAACCCCTACGGCACATCCAAGCTGATGTCCGAGTGGATGCTGCGCGATCTGGCAGCCGCCTCGGACCTGCGCTATGTGGCACTGCGCTATTTCAACGTCGCGGGCTCCGATCCCGAGGGCCGCATCGGACAATCCACGCGCAAGGCAACGCTGCTGATCAAGGTCGCATGTGAAGCCGCGGTGGGCAAGCGTGATCAGCTCGCTGTCTACGGCACCGACTACCCGACCAACGATGGCACGGGAGTGCGCGACTACATCCATGTCACGGACCTTGCAACCGCACATTTGAAAGCACTCGACTACTTGCGCGATGGCGGCAAGAGCAGCGTGCTCAACTGCGGCTATGGCCGTGGCTACAGCGTGCGAGAAGCCCTGCAAGCCGTCGAGAAGATCGCAGGCCTGCGGCTGCCGGTGGTGGAAGGTCCGCGCCGCGCAGGCGATCCCCCGGTGCTGGTCGCGCGTGCCGAACGCATCCGACGCCAGCTAGGCTGGCAACCGGCGCTGGACGACCTCGATAGCATCGTGCGCTCCTCGCTCGCCTGGGAACGCAAGCTCCTGACGCAGCCCTGGCACTGAGCGAATCCGCCTGATGAGGCGCGGCCGACGGCACTGATACCCATCTCGTGACCCCGGTTCATGAGATAGGTTCTAGAATACGACGATGCGCTGGGCCCGCCCCAAGTCCCTCTATGGCCTGATGATGTTCGGGCTGCTGCTCATTGCCGTGCCGCTGCTGTTCGCGGTCGTCAATGCAGCCATCCAGATGCGCCGGCTCGCCGCGAGCAGCCAGCAACTCGTGGTCAAGGGCGTGGAAGCGACCCGACTCACCCAGTCGATGTTCACCTCGATCACCTCTCTCGAACGCGCCACGCGCTACTACCTGGTGCTCGGCGATCGCAAGTTCCTCGATACCTATCACCAGGCGGATGCCCGCCTTGCCAACTCCCGCCGCGAACTGCGTGCGCGCCTCGGCACGGACATCGCCAATACCCAACTCGATGAACTCGAGACCCTGCAGTTGCGGGCGAAGGCGGCGCTCGAGAGCGCCCAGCTTGGCGCCGGCGCCGACCTGCAGACGCCCGTCGACCGGCTCTATCGCATGACCGATCTTGCCAACGAGATTGCCAACAGTGCCAACCGGCAGATCGACGCCGACCTCTCGGCGCTCGATTCACGCACGCGCGATGCGCAGCAATGGCTGTTGATGCAGACCGCGCTGCTGGTGCCGTTCTCGCTCCTCGCGATATTGCTGCTCGCATTCTCCATCGGGCGGCCGCTGCGCCAGATCGACCGCGCCATCAGCGAACTCGGCCGCGGCGCGTTCAATCGCAGCATCGAGGTCTCAGGCCCGACGGATATCGAGCGGCTCGGCCGTCAGCTTGAATGGCTACGCCAGCGCCTTGTGGACCTCGCGCAGGAGCGTAATCGCTTCCTGCGACACATGTCGCATGAGCTCAAGACGCCGCTCGCCAACATCCGCGAGGGCACCGAGCTGTTGATGGACGGCGCTGTGGGCGAGCTCGACAGCAGCCAGCGCGAGGTCACCACGATCCTGCGCGACAATGGCATACGGCTGCAGCGGCTCATCGAGAACCTGCTGTCATTCAGCGCCTGGCAGTCGCAGCGTACAGACCTCGAGCTCACGGAATTTCGCGCTCGGTCGGTTGTCAAACAGGTATTGGAGAATCAACAGCTGACACTACTAAGCCAGCGCCTGCGCCTGGATGTTGCCGTCGAAGATGTCACCGTGTACGCCGACCGTGGCAAGGTGCGTTTGATCCTGGAGAATCTCCTGTCGAACGCCATCAAGTACTCGCCGCGCGGGGGCACCGTGCACTTGTTCGTCAAGGCAGCGGGCGAGGTCATGCAGATCGAAGTCGCCGACCAGGGTCAGGGTATCCCCAAGGAAGAACGTGAGCGCATCTTCGATGCCTTCTATACTGGCAAGGCTCCCACGGGCGGCCACCTCAAGGGCACTGGCATTGGACTTTCGGTCGTACTTGAATTTACGCATGCGCATGGCGGCACCGTCGAGATCGTCGACGGCACCTATTCGGGCGCGCATTTCCGGGTGCGCCTGCCACTTCGCACGCAGGCCAAGTCCGCAGCGCGAGCAGAGGCCGCACATGCTGCCTGAGGGCCGCCTTTTCGCCATCGGCTGCATCGCGGTGCTGCTCACGGCCGGTTGCGGCGGCCAGTTCGGCAAGAAACCGGAGCCCGTCGCCGAACCACGCGTCGATCGCACGGCCCAGCAACTCGCTTCGCTCACCGAGACAATCGAGTCCCTGCAGCGGCTGATCAACGCAAGCCCTGCCCAGCAAGCGGAGATCATCGCCAGGGCCAAACACGAGCACGAGTTGTCACCAACACCGGGGACACAGTTGCGCTATGCATTACTGCTCGGTACACCCAATCATGTCGGCAGCGATCCTTCCGAGGCGCAGCGGCTGTTGCGCGAAGTGGTGGCCGTGCCGGAGTTGCTCCTGCCCATCGAGCGCTCGCTTGCATTCGTCGAGCTGCAACGGCTCAACACCCAGCTGTCGCTAACCAACGACATTGCGCGACTGCAGGACAGCGCCGATCGCAATGCCAAAGACCGTTTGGCGCAGCTCAACAGAAGGTTACAATCCGAAGCGGACGAAAACGCGAGACTCAAGCGCGAATTGGCCGAAGCCAAGAAGAAGCTCGATGCTCTCGCGAACATCGAACGCTCGATGAGCGAGCGCGCACAAGGTAACGAGGGACGCACGCCATGAATGCAACCATGCCGTTGGGCAAGCGCAAAGCGAGAATCCTGGTCGTCGATGACGACCCGGGACTGCTTCGCCTGCTGACCATTCGCCTGCGTGCCGAGAACTACGACGTCGAAGCCGTCGAAAGCGGGCCGCAGGCCGTCGCCGCCACGAGCCGCTTCCGTCCGGATCTCGTCATCACCGATCTGCGAATGGAACCGATGGACGGCATCGGGTTGCTCAAAGAACTGCAAAATCGCTGGCCGGGTCTCAAGGTCATCATGCTCACCGCACACGGCACCATTCCCGACGCGGTGCAGGCAACGCAGATGGGCGCATTCGGCTTCCTCACCAAGCCGGTCGACAAGCAGGAACTTCTCGACCAGGTACAGAAGGCGTTGAAGATCTCGGGCTTCACCGAGGCGGACGAAGCCTGGCGCGACGAAATCATCACCCGCAGCCCCGTCATGGAAGAGAAACTCTCCCAGGCGCACATGGTGGCAGGGACCGATGCGCGCGTACTCATTACCGGCGAGAGCGGAACGGGCAAGGAGTTACTCGCGCGCGCCATCCACAAGGCAAGCCCGCGGCGCAACAAACCGTTCATTGCCATCAACTGCAGCGCCATGGCCGAGAACCTGCTCGAGTCGGAGCTGTTTGGTCACGAGAAAGGCTCGTTCACGGGCGCGATCAAATCGCACCGTGGCCTGTTCCAATCGGCAGACGGCGGCACCTTGCTCCTCGACGAAATCGGCGACATGCCGATGCGTCTGCAGGTGAAGCTGCTGCGGGTCCTGCAGGAGAACATGGTCCGGCCGATCGGCGCCACCGATGCAGTGCCGGTCAACGTGCGCGTCATTTCGGCAACGCACCGCGATCTGCAACAGCTGATGATGTCCGGAGGTTTTCGCGAAGACCTCTTCTATCGACTCAATGTCGTTCATATCGACATGCCACCGCTCAACAAACGCCGCGAGGACATCCCTCTGCTGGTTGCGCACTTCCTGGCACAGATCAGCACCGAGACCGGCCAACGCAAGATCTATGCGCCGGAAGCGGTCGAATTCCTGGCAACTGCCGAGTGGCCGGGCAATATTCGCCAGTTGCACAACGTCGTGCGCCAGAACGTCGCCTTGTCGCAGACACCCATCATCCCCGTCGAACTCGTGCAGCAATCGCTCGGCGGATCGTCGGGTCGCCTGCCCTCCTTCGACGAGGCCCGCGATGAATTCACTCGCAGCTACCTGTCGCAGATCCTGCAGATCACAGGCGGCAACGTGAGCCAGGCCGCGCGCCTCGCCAAACGCAATCGCACCGATTTCTACAAGCTCCTCAATCGCCACCAACTGACACCGGAAGACTTCAAGCAGCGATGAGCAAGGTTTTCGCCGACCCGGCCAGCGCGCTCGAGGGCCTGGTGCGCGATGACATCACTTTGATGGTCGGCGGATTCGGGCTTTGCGGAATTCCCGAGAATCTCATCGTCGCGCTGATGCAATCGGGTCATGGGGGCTTCACGGTGGTCTCGAACAATGCGGGCGTCGATGAATTCGGCCTCGGGGCCTTGCTGAAGACCCGGCAGATTCGCAGGATGATCAGCTCCTATGTCGGCGAGAACAAGGAGTTCGAGCGCCAGTACCTGGCCGGTGAACTCGAACTCGAATTCAATCCTCAGGGCACGCTGGCCGAGCGCATACGCGCGGGTGGCGCCGGCATCCCGGCATTCTTCACCGCAACGGGCGTTGGCACACTGGTCGCCGACGGCAAGGAAGTTCGCGAAATCAACGGTCGTCGCTACGTACTCGAGACCGGTCTCACTGCGGACCTGTCGCTGGTCAAGGCCTGGCGCGGCGACACTGAAGGCAATCTCGTGTTCCGCCGCACCGCTCGCAATTTCAATCCGATCATGGCGACGGCCGGCAGGGTCACAGTGGCCGAGGTCGAGGAACTGCTGCCTGTCGGAAGTATCGACCCCGATCACATCCACACGCCGGGCATATTCGTGCAACGAATCATCCAGGGCCCCGCCTATGACAAGCGCATCGAAAAACGCACCTACCGCAAGGACTGACCAGAACCTGCCTGGTAACCCCGCATGAGCTGGAATCGCGAACAACTTGCTGCTCGAGCCGCCTTGGAACTACGCGATGGCTACTACGTGAATCTCGGTATCGGCATCCCGACCCTGGTCGCGAACTACGTGCCCAAGGGCGTCAATGTCGTGCTGCAATCCGAAAACGGCATGTTGGGCATAGGACCATATCCGCGTCCCGGCGAAGAGGATCCGGATCTGATCAATGCCGGCAAGGAAACCGTAACGCAGTTACCGTTTACGTCCTATTTTGACTCGGCGGCGAGCTTCGCCATGATCCGCGGCGGCCATATCGACCTCGCTATCCTCGGCGCCATGGAAGTAGCCCAGAATGGCGACATCGCGAACTGGATGGTGCCCGGCAAGCTGGTCAAGGGCATGGGCGGCGCAATGGACCTGGTCGCCGGTGCAAAACGCGTCGTGGCGGTGCTCGAACATTGCGCCAAGGATGGCAGCTCAAAAGTGCGCAAGGCCTGCAGCCTGCCGTTGACGGGCGTCGCTGTGGTCGATCTAGCCATCACCGACCTTGGTGTATTCGAGCGGGACGCCAAAGGTCTGGTGCTTCGCGAATTGGCGCCCGGCGTCCCGGTCGAAGAGATTCGTGCCAGGACGGAAGCGGATTTTCGCGTTCAACTGTCCGGCAAATCGTCGTAACGCTTGTAGCGCTCGAACTGCGCGGCCACTCGCGCCATTTCTTCATCATCGAGCAGCTGCGGTGTCAACCCGGCCGCGAGCAAACGCAGATAGCGGTCCGCAAGACTTTCCACTTCGCAGGCGAGCGCGAATGCCGCGGCAAGACTCGCTCCGATTGCAATCACACCGTGATTGGCGAGCAGCACGGCGCGGCGCTGACAGAGTCCTGCCACGGCCTCCGTGGCGAGCGCCGCGGTACCGAAAGTCGCATACGGTGCGCAGCGGATGTTGTTGCCGCCTGCCATGGCAACCGTGTAGTGAAACGCGGGGATGGACTGGTGTGCCGAGGACAAAGCCGTCGCCGCCGGGCTGTGCGTATGGACGATTGCAGCGGCATCATCGCGCGCGTGATAGATGGCCGCATGGAATTGCCACTCCGACGACGGCGCCAGGCGCCCCTGCAGTACCCTGCCTTCGAGGTCCATCTGCACGAGGTCCGGGGGCTGCAACGACCTGTAGGGCACGCCCGACGGCGTGATCAGCATGCCTGTGCCCGTCCTCACCGATACATTGCCCGACTTCGCAACGGCAAAACCCGCCTGTTCCATCGCAATTGCGGTATCGATCAGCGCCTGGTGAGGTGATGTGATCATGCGCCGCGCTCGGGATAAAGTTGGCGCAGGCCCGCAGCAGATGCGCTGGCAATGCCGCGCTCGGTGATGATGCCGCTCACGAGCCTGGCTGGCGTGACATCGAAGGCGGGGTTGAATGCCCGCGTGCCGGGCGCCGCGACCTGCACTTCGACCAGCTCGCCTTGCGCGCCACGGCCGCGAACATGGGTCACTTCGCGCGCGCTGCGCTCCTCGATTGGTATGCCGGCGATACCATCGCCGATTGCCCAGTCGATGGTTGACGACGGCAAGGCCGCGTAGAATGGCACGCCATTGTCTTTCGCCGCCAATGCCTTGTTGTAGGTACCGATCTTGTTGGCCACATCGCCATTGGCACTGGTCCGGTCGCTCCCGACGATACAGATATCGACCTCGCCGCGCTGCAGCAGATGGCCAGCCGCATTGTCGGCGATCAGCGTGTGCGCAACACCGTGGGCACCAAGTTCGTAGGCCGTAAGCGATGCGCCCTGGTTGCGCGGACGCGTTTCGTCGACATACACATGCACATTGATGCCACGATCGAACGCGGCGTACACACCGGCGAGCGCAGTACCCCAGTCGACACAGGCGAGCCAGCCGGCGTTGCAATGGGTGAGGACATTCACCGCCGCGCCGGCCTTGTGCGCGGAAAGTTCCGCAAGCAACGCCGCCGAGTGCACTCCGATGGCCCGGCAGCACTCGACGTCTTCGTCGGCGATCCTGCGTGCTTCCAGGCCCGCAATGGCTGGCCGCGCCTGCAATCGCGCCGAAAGAATCCGCTCGCGCATGCGCTCGAGTGCCCAGCGCAGATTGATTGCCGTCGGACGCGTCGCGAGGAGCTTTTCAAAGGCTGCCGCCATGGCGCCGTCGCTCGCATCCGTGTAGCTCGCGAGGGCGAGCCCGTAGGCCGCTGTCGCACCAATCAAAGGCGCACCGCGGACGACCATGTCGCGAATGGCGCAAGCTGCGTCGTCCAGGGTTTCGATGCGACAGACTGCGAGCTCGAAGGGCAGCTTTGTCTGGTCGATCACGTTGAAGCTTCGACCCTCGTCATCGCTCCAGATCGTACGCCAGTGACGCTCGCCGATCTTCATTGCTACATCAGTGACCCGCGAAGTCGAGCAGCGAACGCACGGGAATGTCGGCTTCTGCGAGGCGCCGGGCGCCATCCAGGTCGGGCAGGTCGATCACGAAGGCTGCCGCGACCACCACGGCCCCCAGCGAGCGCAACAGCTGTGCCGCCGCCAGCGCAGTGCCGCCTGTGGCGATCAAGTCGTCGATGAGCAACACGCGCTCGCCACCAAACACACCATCGCGGTGCATTTCGATCTGATCGATGCCGTATTCGAGCGAATAGGAAACACTGACCGTCTCGTGCGGCAGCTTGCCCTTCTTGCGAATTGGCACGAACCCCGCATCGAGCGCGCAGGCAACGGCGCCACCCAGAATGAAACCACGCGCTTCGATGCCGGCCACCTTGTCGATGCGATCGCCGCGAAATGGTGCAGCCAGCGACTTGACCGCCAATGCGAGCGCCTCGGCATCGCCGAGGAGCGTTGTGATGTCGCGAAACTGGATTCCCGGCTTGGGATAGTCGGGGATGGTCCGCACAGCCCGACGCAATCGCTCGGCAACCTCCCCCGTCACGACGGTTCGCCAGCGCAGCCAAGCACGCGCCCCGCGATGGCGTCGAGCCTGGCGAGTAACGCCGGATCGCGCGCCTGCGGCTGGGTGAGTATCGCGTGATCGAGCGCGCGATCGGAACCGATCGGGCAGGGTTCGTGTTCGGCCGGAAAATCCACCGCGACACGCGCAACCAGTCGCTGCACGCGCTCGGCGTTGTCCGCAAGCACGCGCAGCAGCGCCGCCACATCGACGGCGGCATGCGCGGCATGCCAACAGTCGTAGTCCGTCACCATCGCAACCAGCGCGTAGGTGATTTCCGCCTCCCGCGCGAGCTTCGCTTCGGGCATGCAGGTCATGTTGACGATGTCATAGCCTGCGGCGCGGTAGGTCAGTGATTCCGCCCGGGTCGCAAATTGCGGCCCTTCGATACACAGGGCTGTTCCACCCATTCTGACGTCGATGTTCTCGGCCGCTGCCGCCGCCGCGATCCGCGCACGCAGCGCTGGACCGACCGGGTCGGCCATCGACACATGGGCCACGCAACCGTTGCCGAAGAAGGATCCTGCGCGGCCAACCGTGCGGTCGACGATCTGGTCGACGAGAACGAACTGGCCCGGCGCAAGCTCTTCGCGATAGGAGCCGCAGGCCGAAATAGAGACGAGGTCGGTTACGCCGGCACGTTTCAGGATGTCGATATTGGCGCGATAGTTGATCGCCGACGGGGCGTAGCGGTGGCCGCGACCATGCCGCGGCAGGAAGACGACTTCGGTCTCGCCCATGCGGCCACGTCGCAGAACATCGGAAGGCCTGCCCCAGGGGGAATCGATGCGCACTTCGCGCAAATCGGTGATACCCGGCAGGTCGTAGACTCCGGACCCACCGATGATGCCAAGCACAGCTGTAGCCATAACGTCAGCCCGTGATTCTGGCGGGCGCCGACGCGAGTTGCAAATGCTCGCCGGCAATCGGCAGACGTTGCGGCCTTATGCCAAATTGGCGCGCGATGGCACTGCATAAGGCCGGTGCGACCACGGGCACAGCGAGTTCGCCGACTCCGCCAGGTTCTTGCGCCGGATCGGATATCAATGCAACCGCAACATGCGGTACCTCGTGCATGCGAAGCAATCGATAGCCGTCGAAATTCTGCGCCATGACGCGGCCGCCCAGATAGCGGACTTCGCCAAACAGTGCAGCTTCGAGCCCGAATACCGTAGCGCCGATGATCTGATCCTCGACGCCACGCGGGTTGACTGCAAAACCGCAGTCGACCACGACATCGACACCGCGCAGTTCGAAAGAGGTTGCCGATGTCCTGCCAATGGACACCGCCATTGCAATGCGCGAACCGTATAAAGATGCGAACGCCACGCCCGCGGTTTCATCCTCCCGCAGGCCCGATTGCATTTCGCGCAATTGCCCGAGCACGCGTTGACCTCGCACGTCACTGTTGAGCCAGGCAGTACGCAGCTCGATCGGATCGCGCGCAAGGGTGATGGCGCACTGGTCGATGAGCGACTCAATCGCGTGGATATTGCAGCTGTACTCGATCGAGCGCCACGCGCCGGTTGCAACAGGAATCGCAATGTTCGTGACGCCGACCGCGATCTGCCCGGCCCTGTAGGGCAGGCCTTCGAGTCCCGCCACCGGTGCTCCGGGCTGGGTTGTCGCAAGGTGCGTAGCGACCGCCGCAAGTCCGCCATCGCTCGCCAGCACTGCGCGCGCGTGGATCGCGGCGGCCGGCCGGAAATGGCCGCGCGCGAAATCAGCATGGCGCGTGAAGAACACCCTCACCGGAGATCCGATTGCGCGGGCAAGCCGCACGGCATCGACGGCGGTATCGGTCGCCAGGCGTCGCCCGAATCCGCCGCCCGGCTCAATGCTCCTTACCTCGACGTCCTGCAATGCGATGCCAAGTTCGGCGGCGACGGCAGCGGCGACCCGATCCTGCGCCTGCGTCGCAAGCTCCAGGGATACCGAGCGCGCGTCGATCTGCGTTACGGTCGCACCCAGCATCTCGAGCGGCAGCTGCGCGAGGAATGGCAGTTCGACCTTCACCTCGATGCGTCGATGGGCTGCCTGCCAGAGTGTGTTGATGCGCTCGTGACTGCCGGAGACGCTCCTGGCCGCATCGCCAGCGATTGCGCTCGCCAGCTGGTCGCGAAGCTGTCGCGAAGAAAACCCGTCATGGCCGCCCTGCCAATCGACGCGCAACCGGCCCGCGGCCTCGAGACAGACCGCATGATCGTCGCCAACGATGGCGATGCAGTGGCCGAGCGAGACGATGCGCTTAAGACCACGGAGACCATTCACTGTCGACTCGTCGACGTTGCCGACCGTCGCGCCGAGCCGCGACGGATCGACGATCAAGGCGCAAGGCATGCCGCTCACACGCCGATCGGCGGCGTAGCGCATGCTGCCGTCAACCCGCGTGCCGCTGCCAATCCGCGTCTGGCTGCGCCCGAGAAACGGACTCGCTGCGGGATCGCGCAACGTGACACGCGACGGAACGCGCAGACGTGCTGCGCCGGCCGCCAGCTGCCCGTAATCGAGCCGCCGACCGGTAGCGGCATGCACGACCACACCGCTTTCGGTTACGCAGCCCGCCTGAGGAACATTCCACTGTTCGGCTGCAGCGCGCAACATCAGGGTCCGTGCTTTGGCCGCGGTCTCCCGTAGCGGCCGGTAGATCCGCGTCACCGACGCACTGCCTCCTGTCCAGTAACTCCAGCCATCGCGAAACCCGCCTGGCAGCGGTGCGGCTTCGACGCTGATCGACTCGATCGGGCAATCGAGTTCTCCGGCAACCAATTGCGCAAGTACGGTCGCGATACCCTGCCCCATTTCCGTCAGGAAGCTGTACAGCCGCACCGTGCCGCCTGGTCCAATGTGCAGCCAGCCTGCAGGTCCGAGCGGTGGAGGTCCTGCCGCAGAGCCCTGGCGGCGCAGGTACACGCCGCCCACCGCCAACAGCAGGCCGGCACCTCCCAGGGCAGCAAGCGCTTGTCGACGGTTCATGCGCATGTTCATCATGGACACTCTAAGCGCTCATCCGGGACATTCAAGAATTTTCCGGCACCTGGATCGCGGTCTATGTGAGTGGGATCACAGCGACCCTCGGCGCCGGGCGACAAGGCCTTCCGCCTATGGCAGACTCGAAGCCAGAACTAGAATTCGGCGGCCCGCCATGATCGCGCGATTTGGCAATCCATCCCAGGTGCTTTGTATCGGTGCGCATTGCGACGACATCGAAATCGGCTGCGGCGCAACGCTTTTGCGACTGGCGAGGGAATCGCCGGCGTGCCGCTTCACGTTTGCAGTCTTCTCCGGCGATGAAACGCGTGCAGCCGAGGCGCGCGCGGCGGCGGCGGCGCTGGTGGGTGTCGCGCGGGTGTCGATGCAGATGCACCAATTTCGTGGCAGTTACTTTCCTGCGCAGTACGCGGTCATCAAGGATGCCATGGAAGCGCTCAAGAGCGCGGTTCCGGCGCCCGATCTCATCCTGACCCATCGCCTCGAGGATCGCCACCAGGACCACGCGCTGCTCGCAGAGCTGACCTGGAACACCTGGCGCACGCGACAGATCCTTGAATACGAGATCCCGAAGTACGAAGGCGATCTCGGACAGCCCAACTGCTATATCGCGATCAGCCGCCGGGACCTCGAGCGCAAAGTCGAGGTCCTGATGTCCGCATTCGCGACCCAGTCACACAAGCCCTGGTTCGATAGCGAGACTTTCCGCGGGCTCGCGCGCATTCGCGGACTCGAATGCAATGCACCGGAGAAGTTTGCGGAAGGGTTCTACGCCCGCAAGCTCTGCCTGTGATGCAAGTCACGCGCCCCGATCCAGCCAAGGGGTGAAAATAGTAAAATTCAGCTGGTTGGACCGAAAATGACGCATACCGCCCTGCCCTCGCTCGCGCAATTGCTGCGCGAGGACCTCGATCGCATTTGTGCCGATCTGCAGGATGAGTTTGCCGAGCTCGCAGGCTCGCGGCTGCTGATCACGGGCGGCGGCGGCTTTCTCGGCTACTACCTGGTGCAGGCCGCGTTGCACCACAACCGCGGGCAACCCGCGAACCGGGCCATTTCGGTCACGGTCTACGACAACTACTTTCGTGGCGTGCCGCAGTGGCTCGAGCATCTGCGCGACGATCCGCAGCTCACGCTCGTGCGCCACAACATGATCGAACCCCTGCCCGCCGACATGGGCCATTTCGACTGGATCATCCACGCCGCGGGGATCGCCTCGCCGATCTACTATCGCAAGGCACCCATCGAGTGCATCGATGCCAACATCAACGGCCTTCGCAACCTCCTCGAGTACGCAGTTGCGCGGGCTGACGCGGGCCAACCGATCAAGGGCATGCTGTTCTACTCCTCGAGCGAGATCTATGGTGATCCGTCGGCGGATGCGATTCCGACGCCCGAGACCTACCGCGGTCTCGTCTCCTGCACCGGACCGCGCGCCTGCTACGATGAATCAAAGCGTTTTGGTGAGACTCTCTGCGTCGCCTTTGCACAGCATCGCAACGTGCCGGTGAAGATGGCGCGGCCTTTCAACAACTACGGACCAGGCCTCAAGATCACCGACGGGCGCGTGCTGCCGGATTTCGCGCGCGACGTGCTAGCGGGCCGCGACATCGTCATGCTCTCCGACGGCAGCCCGACCCGAACGTTCTGTTATGCCACCGATGCCATCACCGGCTACTACAAGGTGCTCGTCAAGGGACACCGTGGCGAACCCTATAACGTGGGCATCGATCGCCCGGAGATCTCGATGGCCGATGTCGCGCGGCTCGTCTGCCAGAGCGCATCGGAACAGTTCGGCTATCGCGGCAAGGTGGTACTCGGCAAGGCGCGCCAGGCGGATTACCTGATCGACAACCCCAACCGTCGCTGCCCGAAAATCGACAAGGCGCGCGAGCACCTTGGGTTCGATCCGCGCGTGTCGCTCGAGGAAGGCGTGCGCAGATCGCTCATCTGGTACTCGCACAACCGCGAGGCCGCCGAGGCCTGATGCGCATCTCCATCATAGGCACGGGTTACGTTGGCCTGGTCACGGGCGCCTGCCTCGCGGACCGCGGCCACGAGGTCATCTGCGTCGACGTCGATCCAGCCAAGGTCGATCACATCAACAAAGGCCAGGCGCCGATCCATGAAGTCGGCTTGCCCGAGCTGCTGCAGCGCACCGTTGGCAAGACCCTGCGCGCAACCGGCGATCTCGAGGCCGCGGTACTCAATTCGGATATCACTTTCATCGCCGTTGGTACGCCGGCACGCGACGGCCGCATCGACCTGCAATACGTGACCACGGCGGCGCAGCAGATTGGCGCGGCGTTGCGGCGCAAAGCGGATTATCACTGCGTCGTCGTCAAGAGCACCGTCATTCCCGGCACCACCGACGGGCCGGTGCGCGCGGCGCTGGAGGCCGGCAGCGGCCGGCAGGCCGGGCACGACTTCGGCCTGGGCATGAATCCGGAATTCCTTACCGAAGGACAGGCCATCGCCGATTTCACGGACCCTGACCGTATCGTCGTTGGCGGACTCGATGGACGTTCGCGCCAGAGCATTGCGGCGGTCTACACGCCCTACCCCGCTTTCGTGCCGCGCATCCATACCAATTGCCGTACCGCCGAGATGATCAAGTACGCATCGAACTCCGTGCTCGCGACAATGATCTCGTTCTCGAACGAGATCGGCCGCCTCTGCAGCGCCATCGGCGACATCGACGTGGCGGAGGTCATGCGCGGCGTGCATGCAGCCGCCTATTTCACGCAACGGCGAGCGGACGGCGGCGTCAACCGCGCAGCCATTACGGGATTTCTCGAAGCCGGATGCGGTTTCGGCGGCAGCTGCCTGCCGAAGGACGTCACCGCGCTGGCGGCACAGGGCCGCCACCTCGGCCTCGAAATGCCCATGCTCACGAGCGTGCTGTCGATCAATGCGTCCCAGCCTGCGGAACTCATCAAGCTGCTGGATCGTGCAGTCCCGGATCTCGCCGGTCGCGCAGTCACGGTGCTGGGCCTTGCCTTCAAACCGGACACCGACGACCTGCGCGAGTCACCTGCGTTTCCAATCATTCGCATCCTGCGCGAGCGCAAGGCGCGCATCACGGCCTACGATCCCGTGGCGCGCGCCGAAGGGCATCCTGCAATGACCGGCGTAACGGTCGCCTCGTCGCTCATCGAGGCGATACGCGAGGCGGATGTCCTGATCCAGGTTACGAAGTGGGACGAGTTCACGGTTTTGCCGCAGCTATTGCGCGAGATTGGACGCGATCCAATCGTCGTCGATGGCCGGCGCAATCTCGATCCGGCGGATTTTTCCCACTATTTGGGCGTGGGGCGTTAGGCTTGAGGGCATGAAAGTCGTACTCTTCTGCGGCGGCCTCGGAACCCGATTGCGCGAGCACTCGGATACGATACCGAAGCCCCTGGTGCCGATCGGCACGCGCCCGATCATCTGGCACCTGATGCGCTATTACGCGCATTTCGGCCACAAGGACTTCATCCTCTGCCTCGGCTATCGCGGCGATCTGATTCGCGAGTATTTCCTGCAGTATTCCGAGTACGTATCCAACGACTTCACCATGTCCGAAGGCGGTCGACGCCTGCAATTGCACTCGAGTGATATCCACGACTGGCGCATCACCTTCGTCGATACGGGCATGCACTCGAACATCGGCCAGAGGTTGCTGCGCGTGCGCAGCTATCTGCGCGATGAGCCGGCGTTCCTCGCCAACTATTCCGATGGACTCGGCGACATCGCTCTCGACAAGATGATCGCCGACTTCGGTGGCAAGGATGCGGTCGCCAGTTTCGCCTCGGTACAACCGCAACAGACCTTTCACCTGGTCGATGCGACGAATGACGGCCACGTCAGGAACATTCGCCCGATGCAGGGCAATGGCTCCTATCTCAACGGCGGTTATTTCATCCTTCGCCAGTCGATTTTCGACTACCTGCACGAAGGCGAAGAACTGGTCGAGGAGCCGTTCCAGCGCCTCATCTCGGAGCGCAAACTGATTACCTGGCACCATGACGGCTTCTGGCAACCCATGGACACTTTCAAGGACAAAGTCGCCTACGATCGCATGGAAGCGCGCGGCGAGTGTCCGTGGATGCTCTGGAAGACGCATCCCGCGCAGGCATGAAGCTGCACGCCACGCCAATTCCCGGCGTGCATGTCCTCGAACTCGAACCCCTACGCGACGAGCGCGGCTACTTCGCCCGGCAGTGGTGCAGCGACGAACTCGCGCGTGGCGGCCTGACGGCGCAAATCGTGCAGATCAATACAGCCCACAACCCGCGGTCGGGCACCTTGCGCGGGATGCACCTGCAACGTGCGCCCCATGCGGAGGTCAAGATCGTCAACTGCACTCGCGGCGCGATCTACGACGTTGCCCTGGATCTTCGGCGCGACTCGCCGACCCACTGTCAGTGGTTCGGCATCGAGCTGACGGCTGACAATGGCCGTGCCTTGTACATTCCAGAGGGTTGCGCGCACGGGGCGCTCAGCTTGTGCGACGATAGCGCCTTTACATATCTCACCAGCCACCGCTTCGAGCGCCATTCTGCCTACGGCGTTCGCTACGACGACCCGGCGTTCGCCATACAATGGCCGCGACCGGTCGAGATCGTCTCCGCGGCGGATCGTGGCTGGCCTGATTACGAACGGGAGCTAGCGGCACCATGATCATCATCGACACCGTTCTGAAGCGCCGGGAAGCCGAGGGTCGGCCGATCCGCGTTGCCATGGTCGGCGCCGGCTACATGGCACGGGGCATCGCCCGGCAGTTCCTCACCGTCACCACGGGCATGCGCCTGGTCGCCATTGCCAACCGTACCGTCGAGCAGGCGCTCAGCGCGTATTCGCAGACCGGCATCAAGGCGGCGGTCGTCGGCAGCTCGCCCGAGGCAATCGACAAGGCAATCGAACGCGGCCAGCCGCTCGTGACCGATGACTACCTGGCCATTTGCCGGGCCGGCCAGGTCGACGTCGTCATCGACTCGACGGGCGATGTGGAAGTGGGCGCCCAGGTCGCCTCGGCGGCCATCCAGAATGGCAAGCACGTGGTGCTCATGAACGCCGAGGTGGACGCGACCGTCGGCCCCATCCTCAAGGCACATGCCGACAGTGCCGGTGTCGTCTATACCTATACGGATGGCGATGAACCCGGCGTTGCCATGAACCTCTTCCGGTTCGTCGACAGCATCGGCTACAAACCCGTCTGCATGGGACAGATCAAGGGCTTCCTCAATCGCTACCGCAACCCCGACACGCAACGCGAATTCGCTGCAAAGCACGGCCAGAAACCGGCCATGGTCGCCTCGTTCGCCGACGGCTCCAAGCTCGCGCTCGAATCGGCACTGATGGGCAACGCCACCGGCTTCGTTCCCGCCATCCGCGGCATGCACGGACACGAGTGCGCACATGTCAAGGATCTCCTGCAACACTTCTCGCCCGAGGACTTTCGCAACGGCGGTATCGTCGACTTCGTGTTGGGCGCGGAACCGCACACCGGCGCGTTCGTCATCGGCTACAACGACGACAAGGTGAAACAGGAGTACATGCAATACTTCAAGTTTGGCGCCGGTCCTCTTTATATGTTCTACACGCCCTATCACCTGCCGCATCTGCAACTGCCCCATTCCGTCGCGCGCGCCGCGTTGTTCAACGATCCGACCCTCACGCCGCGCGGAGCGCCTGTCTGTGATACCGTTGCGACCGCCAAGAAGGATCTTCGCGCCGGGGAAATGCTGGATGGAATGGGCGGCTTTGCTGCGTACGGACTCATCGAGCGAGCCGATCTCTGTGTGCGCGAGGACTATCTGCCGATGGCGCAATCCGTGGGTTGCAGGCTCCTTCGCGACATTACCAAGGACAGCCCGATCACCTACGCCGACGTCGAGCTCCCGGATGGCAGGTTGTGCGATCGCCTGCGCGCGGAGCAAACGGCCAGGTTTTTCCCGGCAGCATCAGCGCATCGGGCACGCGCTGGCTGAGGCCGGGCCGGTTGCAGCGCGCAACCGGCGGGATTGTGCGAGAGAATAATTGAACGAACCGCGCAAGATTCGCATCATGCAGGTCACGCGCTCACTGAATGTGGGCGGACTCGAGCGCATCGTGTCCTGCCTGGCACGACGCATCGACACCAACCGCTTCGAGCCCTCGGTCTGCTGTCTGCTGCGCAAGGGGTTCTTTACACCGGAACTCGAAGCGGCCGGCATACCGGTGCACGTGATCCCCGAGGATGCGCGTGGCCGGACCCGTAAATCGATCATGGCACTCGCCAAGCTCCTGAAGCGCGAGCGCATCGATGCGATCCACACGCACAACACCCACCCGTTCGTCGAAGGTGCGATCGCAGCCAGCCTCGCGCGCACGCCGATCCGCATCCACACCGACCATTCGCGCGCCTTCCCGGACCACCAGCGCTACATGATCGCCGAAAGGCTCGTCTCCCATCTGGTCGACCGCGTCGTCGCAGTGTCGCAGCATTCGCGCAACGATCTGATCGAGTTCGAGCACATCTCACCGCGCAAGATCGATGTCATCGCCAATGGCGTCGACATGCGGCCCGAGCCATTCGACGTGGCGGAGCTCAAGGCGACGCTGGGGCTCGCCGACAACTGGCCCATCGCCATCAGTGTGTCGCGGCTGACCGAACAGAAAGGCACGCACTATTTCGTCGACGCGATGCCAGCCGTCCTCGCGCAATACCCGCGCGCAAAATTCCTCATCGTCGGCGATGGCGAACTGCGTCCGGAGCTCGAGCAGCAGGCGGCTGCGCTCGGCATCGAATCGGCCGTCGAATTCTTCGGTTATCGCAAGGACGTGCCGCGCTTCCTGGCGGTGTCGGATATCTTCGTCAGTTCCTCGATCTGGGAAGGCATGCCGCTTGGGCTCCTCGAGGTCATGGCCTACGGCAAGCCCATCGTGGGCGCGAGCGTTGGCGGCGTACCGGAAGTCATTCGGGACGGCAGCACAGGCTTTCTGGTGCCACCGCGTTCGCCGCAGGCCATCGCCGGGAAGATCCTTGGGCTGGCATCGGACCGCGATCTGGCGGCCCGCATGGGCGCGAGCGCCCAGGCCCTGTACTACGAGAAGTTCACCGAAAAATCCATGGTCGGCAACTACGAGCAGCTCGTTCTTCGGCTCGCCAAGGCCAAGCGCCTGATCTAGAACCAGAATTCCGGGCAGAGCTTCCCTAGCACGCGCCGGCAAACTCCGTGACACGCAGCTCGCGGGGCGATTCCGCTCCGAGACTCGCACACGCAGCGAGACAGGGCCCCGGGAGCGCAATGGACTGCACGTGCATGGCAACCACCGCATTGCTGCCCCGCTCGATGGGTACCTCCACCTGCAGTGATTGCGGGCCGCAGCCGACGGTAAAGCTGCGCAGATCGGCCGTGATGCCAACACCGCTCGCCTTGACGCAAGCTTCCTTGCGCACCCAGACACCGAGGAACACGCGGTCACGCTCCTGCGTCGCCGCCTCGCGCAATTGCAGGGCCTCATAGGCCGAATAGTGTTCGCGCGCAAGGGCATGGGCCATTTCGACCTTGCGCAATATCTCGACGTCCACGCCGAGTTGCATGCCATGCGAGAGACCGATCAGCAGGATTTCCTCGCTATGGCTGACATTGAAATCGAGTCGCGAGCGCGGCAGATCCGCAAGCCCTGGCCGTTGGTTCGCTCCGGCCAGCAGTCGAACGCGCTCTGGATCCGTATCCGTCGCGCGACCCAGGATCACGCGCAACGCGCCGCGACCGACCCGGTAGCGCCTTGCATCGCGCGGGAAGCGAAAGCGCGACGCGCGTGCGTGCTCGTCGTCGTTGCAAAGATCGCCCAACGCCTGCAGGCGCGGATCATCGAGCCGCGCGTAAAAAATGTCGATGCTGTTGCCGCCTGCTGCCACGCGCCGGCTGGATCAGCCGCGGCGGCGGCGTCCCAAGGCCGCCCGCCGGGCTTCGGCTCGCGCCTTGCTGCGATCGATCGGCTTGGCCGAAGCGCCATCCCCGCCGAGGAACCCGGCCAGCGCCTCGATGGTCGTGTGCTTGAACAGATCGGTCATCTGGATGGGTCGCGAGAACTTCTGCCGCAGTTCCGCCAGCACCTGTACCACGAGCAGCGAGTGACCGCCGATATCGAAGAAATTCTCCCTGGTGCCGACCTGCGACAGGCCGAGCGCACGTTTCCAGATGTCGGTGATCGTAGCCTCCGCCTCGCCCACAGGCGGTGCAATGGTCTCGCTTGGCACGCGCTCCGCCCGCGCGGGGGCCGGCAACGCCTTGCGATCGAGCTTGCCGTTCGGTGTCAGCGGCAATTCGCTGACGCGTACCATGAGCGATGGCACCATGAATTCCGGCAGCTGGCGACGCAGGCTGGATTTGAGGTCCTCGGGTTTGAATTCGTGTCCGGACGCCGGGCGCACGTAGGCGACGAGCCGCTGGTCGCCGGGTTGATCTTCACGCAATATGACCGCAGCTTCCTGTACGGAGTCCACAGCTCGCAGCAGCGCTTCGATTTCGCCAAGTTCCACCCGGTAGCCGCGAATCTTGATCTGATGATCCAGCCGCCCCAGGCACTCGATGCGCCCGTCGGGCAGATAGCGGGCCAGATCGCCGGTGCGGTACATGCGTGGCGATGTGCCGGGCGCATACGGGTCGGCGAGGAAGCGCTCGTCCGTGAGCTCGCTGCGCTGCCAGTAGCCACGCACGACGCCCTCGCCTCCGATGACCAGTTCGCCGACGAGGCCAATCGGCATGCGCTGCTGGCGCGCATCGAGCACGTACACGCTCTGGTTCGGCAGTGGCCGGCCAATCGATACCGGGGATGTCGGCGCCCGCCCATTCGCTGCCGCTACGTCACCTACCGCGGACCAGATGGTGGTTTCCGTAGGGCCGTACATGTTGGTGACCCGTCCGCCCACGAGCTTCGCGAGATTGCGCGCGAGCTCGGGTGGAAACGCCTCGCCGCCTACCATCATCTGACGCAAGCCCGACAGGCCTGATGCCGCGTCCGGGTCCCCGACCAGCATGGTCGCCATCGACGGTGTGCATTGGAAATGCGTGACTTGATGATCGCGTAGCAATGCCGGCAGGGAATAGTCCTCGGCCGGCCGAAGGGTATCGCCACTTTGCGCCGAAGCGCGCAATTCGTTGAGGTAAGGGAGGTGATCGAGCACTGTCTGCGTTGGAATACCGAAGTCGATCAGGCAGGCGATTTCGTCGATGTCGGCACTACGCACCTTGTCCACCATCGCGAGGCAGGTCGCGGGTGTACCGAACAATCCACTGGTGTGAAAGTATCGCTGGAAAGCAAATTCCAGCAGGCCATCCAGGTCTTCGTCGGAAATATTGGCGAAGAATTCATCGAGCGTCCGCCCCTGCTCCTGCGACATCTGCTTGAAGGTCGGGAACTGCCACGCGGCCGCCTTGACCAGGAACATCGCGCTCTTGAGGTAATCCTTGAGCGGCTGGCGCACCGCCCGCTCGACATCCTCGGCGTCCGGGCCGACCAGGGTGTGCAACATCAGCGTCACCTGGCCCTTGCCCTTGTGGCCCGCCTCGTGCCAGGCCTTGCGATACGCACGGACCTTCTCGGCGACCTCTTCCACGGTCTGGCCGAGCAGGTGGGTGAGGAGGTTGTAGCCCTTCTGGCCCGCCTGCACAAAGCTTTCGACGTTGCCGGCAGTCGTCATCCAGATCGGCAGGTCCCGCTGCACAGGTCGCGGCAGCGTGCGCACCATGACCTCGCCTTTGGGTCCCGGGAAGGACACGCGCTCGCCGCGCCACAGCCGCTTGACGACCTCCGTGGTCTCGAACATGACCTGCTTGGCGTTGGCGAAGTTCTCCGGCCTGATGGCGAAATCGGGCGGTGCCCAACCCGCGGCGATCGACAGACCAACGCGGCCGTTCGAGAGGTTGTCGACAACGGCCCACTCCTCGGCGATGCGGATGGCGCTATGCAGCGGTACCACGCAGCTGCCGGCCCGCAAAGCAACATGGCGCGTGATCATCGCCAGCGCCGCCGTCGTTACCGACGGGTTTGGAAATAACCCGCCAAAGGCTTCGAAGTGCCGCTCGGGGTTCCACACCGCGCTGAAGCCGTTCGCATCGGCGTACTTTGCGCCTTCGATGAGCAGGCGGTATTTCTCCTCGTCGTAGTCGCTTTCATCCTTGGCAACGTTCCAGTAGAAGAAACTGAAATCGAGCCCCTTGGCGCCCGAGCGGGTGACGCGCTGCGGTGCCTTGACGGCCTTCTGGCGCACCGCATCGGCGTAGATGACCACCGTGAAGCCGCGCGCAAGCGTCCAGAACAACTCGAGCACGGAGATGTCGAAGGAAATACTGGTGACAGCTAGCCAGACGCCCGGCTCGGCATCGAGCCTGGCATCCATGCCGATCATGAAATTGGCGACATTGCGGTGCTCGACCATCACGCCCTTGGGCTTGCCGGTCGAGCCAGAGGTGTAGATCACATAGGCGAGATCGGTGTTCCGTACGTCGATCCCGGGATTGTCAGGCGATTCGCCGGCGAGCCGGGTGACGAGATCCTCGAGCACCACTGCGCGATCGGGTTCCACGCGAGAGGCGAATGCGCGCTGCGTGATGACTGTGGCGAGCTTTGCGTCCTCGATCATGTACTCGATGCGATCGGCCGGGTAGACCGGATCGAGCGGCACGTAGGCAGCGCCCGCCTTGTGGGTCGCAAGGAGCGAGATCATCATCTCGATGGAGCGCTCGACCATGACGCCAACCAGATCGCCGCGCTTTACGCCGCGCGCAGTCAGCAGCCGCGCGAGACGATTCGCCGCAGCGTTGAGCTCGGCGTAACTCAGCTGCTCGCCTTCGAAAATACAGGCAATGCGTTGCGGCGTGCGCGCCGTCTGCGCCTCGATGAGCTGATGCACGCAAAGGCCAAGGTCGTCGGTCTTGCGCAGCTCGCCACGCTCGAATCCCTCGAGACGCGACTCTGTGTCGCGGGCGAGAACCGGCAGGAGCCCGATCGAACCGTCCGGGTTGGCCGCTACCGCCCTGGCGAAGACCGCGAGGCAATCGAGAAAGTCCCCCAGGGCCGCATCGGTGAAATGCGCGCGGGAGTAGACCAGGCTCGGCCGCGAGCCATCGAGAGGTGCGATGATGGCCAGTGCAGCGCCTTGCAGGAATTGCGACGGAACCTGCCCCGCCGCCTCTGGTCGCAGTACGCGTAACGGCAGGTCGTGCGGGTCTGCAGCACCGCGCAGCTCGGGCTCGCGCGCGATCAGGTCGCACTGGTAGGCGCCGCGCTGCTCCAAGTCGGCCAGTGACGATGCGCATTTCCCGAGGAACCGCGAAAAACCATCATGCATGCTGACATCGACCGGCATGGGCAAAATCGGCACGAGAAATCGGCGCAGCCATTCGGGCTTGTCCATGAGCGCGGCGGTCACGACGCCCACGCCAAATTCCGTCCTGCCGGACAGGCGCGCCACGAGCGCAATGCAGGCCGCCGCCACGGACGTATTGTCGAGTCCGAGGTCCGGCAGCTCCCGGGTCGCCGTCGCCCCTGTCTCGCTCGTGCGCTCGGCAAAAGGCAGCTCGTTCGGTTCGATGCGCTGCAATACCTGCTGCCAATACGGCTCATGCCGCACGATGTGGGCGATTTCGGCATCGATCTGATCGGCTTGTGACCGCTCGAGAGCAGGCAGTCTCGTACCGGCCGCGAGCTGGTGGCGGCTGATTGCCGTCGCGAGCGCAACATCCGCGCCTTTCAGATCGGACAGCCGGCGAATGTGGAGCGCGCCTTCGGCGCATCGCACCGTAATGCCGCCGCTGTCCGCGGCCTCAATCGTGCCGGCTTCAGCACCACCTGCGGCGGACACGGCCTGCGCTTCGCGCACAAGCAGGATCTCGGCGTCGAGAGCCAACTTCGGCAGCAGCACCGGATTGGGATAGGGGCCGAAGTCGAGCGCCCTGACGAGACGCGCGAGGTCGGCTGCTGAGCGCGAGAAATCGAGCAGCCCGGCCGCTCGCGGCCGCTTGCTGAGGCCAAAGTAGCTGCGGTCGGCGGTGTCCTGGCGGCGCGGCGCCAGCGCATCGCGTTCGATGTGATCGACGAGCTCGGTGAAACCATCGAGTCCGGCCTGGTAGCACTCGGCATTGAGCGCGAACACGGTTGCGTCCGGCGGAATGGCGAATCGCCGCGAGACCAGGATATCGCCGGTGTCTGCGCCTTTTTGCATGACGTGCCAGGTGATACCGTGCTCGGCCTCGCCATTGGCGATCGCCCAGACCGGTGCATTCAGGCCCGCATAGCGCGGCAAGGGTCCGTCATGGAAATTGATCGCCATGCGCGCCGGCAGGCCGAGCAGGCGTTCCGGCAACATGCGAAGGTTCGTTATGCTGAAAAGGTAATCGACCGAACCCTGCGGCACGTCGCGTTCGAGCGTTTCGAAATCCGCCGAGCAGCTGATGGAATGATCGCGGCACCATTCGACGATGCGTCGATTGCGGGCGACGACCGCGCGTATGGCATGACCGCGCGCCAGTAGCAGCTCGCAACACTGGATGAGCAGCGACTGCTCGCCGAGAACGACGGCGCTGAACGGTCTTGCGGCGCGAGTGCCAGGACTCATGGGCTCGCCGTCCTCATGCGACCTCGCGCATCATGCCAGCCGCCCGCCGCTCGCCGAGTTCGCGCATCCACTCGGCGATGCGCTCGACGACCGCGGTTTGATATTGCGGTTGCGTGATGATGTGGTTCGTAAGCGGGTAGTAATCGAGCGTCAGCAGGTCGCGAAAATTCACGTCCCGAAAACTGTCGCGGTACTGGCTCTCGTAGTTGTAGGCAGGTTCACCGCCGGTGAAATTGACGTACATCGCCACGCCGCGATCGGTGAGTTTGCGTAGTCCATCTGCCACCTGTTCGCGCGGCGGAAACACCCGCGTGTAGGTCGGTACCTCGAAATATTCCTCCTCGATACCAGCGATTTCGTTTGGCGCCCGCTCATCCCTGCCGCCGCCCGATAGCTTGCGGCGCAGGAAGCCGGCCCAGCGCTTGCCATCGAGCAGCTTGGGTACGTAGTGGTTGAGCTGGTAGCGCCAGGTGATGTAGCAAAATGCGTCTATCTGCGCGAATCCAACCACTCGGGCATCGGCGAGCGCGGTCAGGTAGGCCATGTCCGCGCCCGAACACAGGCCATAGAGGATGAATTGCTTCACGCCGCGAGTGCGCTCGAGGTAGTCCATCATCTCGATGCCTTCGCGCGTGGCGGTTTCTTCGAATGAATCGGCGCCACGGCGCGGTTCACTGTCGCCTATTCCGGAGTAATCGAAACGAACCGCGAGCAAGCCACGCGCGGCGGCAGCACGGGCGATCTTGACAGACAGGCGGCATGAACCGACGTGGTGCATGACACCGGAATTGAGTACCAGAACCGCAGGACGGTCGGCGGAAAATGCATCGGGTTCGCTGGCGACGCCGATCAGTGGCGTTGGCTTGCCGACCCGGATTGTGCGCTCTTTCATGCCTGAACCTCGGCGTCGAGTCTGTTGACGATAGCCTGAATCACCGGTTGCGGCAGCAGGATTCCGCCGAAATTGTCGACATAGTTCCAGTCGTGCGGCGCGGGTGTGAACTGATAACGAAAACCCGCTCTCGGGCGCAGCCTATCGCGCAGCGCCGCGAAATCCTCGGTTTCATGGGAGACGATCTGCAGAATCTGCAGTCCTTCGGGGAATTCAAGCCTCTGCAGATCGAGGCGACGCATGCCATCGAGAAATGCCGGCGCCATGGTAAATCCGTTGTAGTGCAGCCGTCCGTCCGTATCTACCGCATTGCCGGAGGGCACATCGTCGTGGCCAGGCCGCTCGTTGCGGATTTCAGCCAGCAGCTCATTCTCGTAGGCGGAGCCGGTCAGGACCGGATCCCATAGTATGAGCCTGTCGATGTCATCGCGTTTGGCGCACGCCGCTGCCGCAACCAGCGCACCGAGGCGAAGACCAACGACATTGACCGATTTGAGGTCGGCGGTATCGCGCAACTCCTGGACGGCGTGACCGATGTCATCGAGCCACTGTTCGATACGGCTCGATTCAAGCTCGCCGCTCGAATCACCGGTGCCGCGATAGTCGAATCGCAGCACATGGAAACCCTTGCGGGTGAGGAGCAGCGCCAACTGCCGGAACGCGCGGTGTGCGCGCATGTACTCCTGTCCGAATGGATAGCACAACACGACGCCGGCATTGCGCGACTCACCTTTGGGCGGCTGATAGACGCCATAGAGCGGCGCATCCTTGTCGCCAAAGAACAGCGGCACCATGGCCTAGCCCGCCTTCTTGCCGAACAGCGAGCGCAGCAGGCCCTTGTCGCGCTGCGGCGCGGGAGCTGCCTCCGCCTCGTTCGCGGCAGCCGTCTGCGTGACCGAAACGCGCTGATCCACATCGCGGGAGATTTGCTCCAGCGTATTCAAGACCATGGTTGCCTGGTCGAGCCGGACGCCGAGCTTCTTGTAGATCTGCATGACGACGCGCGTGGACAGGAGCGAGTGGCCGCCCAGGTCGAAGAAATTGTCGCCCAGGCCGACCCGCTCGACGCCGAGCGCCTCCTGCCAGATTCGGGCCAGCGCCTTTTCCGTGGTAGTACGGGGCGCGCTGAAATTGTCTTCCGGCGCCAGCGGATCACGCAGCGCCTTGCGATCGACGCCCGCGGCGCCGGACGGAAATTCGTCGAGCTCGACCAGCTGCTGCGGCGTCAATTCGGCCGCAAGGTGCTGGCGCGCGAAACGGCGCACTTCGGCAAGCGTTACGAAGTGCTCGTGATCGGGCACGAAGAAGGCGACGTAGCGTGTCTCCTCCGAGGCGTCCTTGAAGGCGCGCACGATGACTTCGGCCACGGCTGGACATTCGCCGAGCGTTGCCTCGATCTGCGCAATCGACGGATCGGCGTCGGCATCGTGCTGCGACTTCTCGCTCGGGCGCTCGGGAATGGCCATGCGCAGCAGTTCGCCTCGCAGGTAATCCAGCCGATACGGGCTGACCACGGTCTGCGGCCCGAGGCGGTGCGCCATGACATGCATCAGGGCATCGGCACCGTCATCCGGCGCAACGCCCAGCTCGAGCGTACGCGCGAGCGAGGGATGCTCGCTGGGTGCATTTTCGCCGGCGGCCTGCTTGAGCGCATGCGTGTCCGCCAGTCGGCGCAGCGCAAAACCGCGCACCTGAAGAAAAATCTCGCCGCTCTCGTTGGCAACATCGATATCGAGTGTCGCCACCTCGTGACTTCGCCCGCTGGCATCCGCGGGCCGGAATCGCACGTGACTGAATGAGCGCCGCGCAAATGCGCCATTGCTGCGCAACTCGTGGTAGCCGATGGGTACGTAGAATTCTTCCTGCGGCGAATAGTTGTCGATGACGACCTGGGCTCCCGCAGTCGCCATATCGAGCAATGCCGGGTGCAGGATGAATTGTCCCAGCTCGCCCTGATGTTCTTGATCGAGTTCGATCTCGACCAACGCTTCCTGCTCGCCGATCAGCACGCGCCGCAGCGACGCCCAGCGCGGCCCGAAGTCGAGGTAGGGATGGTGGTCCGCGTCATCAAAACGTTGCTCTCCCGATTGGCAACGTGCGCGCACCGCGGCGATATCAAGCGTTGCGCGCAATGGCTCGCTCGAACGGATCCGGCCGCGCACATGCTCGACCGCATCGCCGAAGCTTTCGCTCAGCAGCGTAAACTCCACGTTGTCGCGCTCGCCATTCAATGCAACGCGTAGCAATTTATGCTCGGCATCGCCCACGATGAACGGCAGCTCGAACTCCGCTTCGTCGATGGTGAATGCGGTTGCATCGGCGAATCGGTCGGCAAATGCGGCCCGCGCCAGCTCGAGAAAGCCTGCGCCTGGAATCAACGCCGGTCCGTCCTTGATGCGATGCTCGTTCAGCAACCAGAAACCAGGCACGTCGAAAAGTGTTGCGTAGACCGCACGGCCGGGTGAGTCCTCGATGCAGCGATCGATGAGCGGATGCGAAACCGGTCGCCCGGCCGGAAGTCGCCGCGCCTTGGCGCCCGTTGCAATTGCCGCCGCCATGCCGACATCGCGCCAGGCCGGCCAGTTGATGGCGACAAAATTCCCGCCTTCGGCCGTGCGCGCGTGCGCGTAGCTGTCGAGGAACGCGTTTGCGGCGGCATAGTCGATCTGGCCCGGCAGTCCCGCGAACGCGCTGGTCGAGGAGTAGAGGATGAAAAAATCGAGCGTCGCGCCCGCAAACACCTGATCCAGCACCACCGTGCCGGCGACCTTGGCCGCCAATACGCGCTCGGCCTGGTCGAAGTCCTTGGTCATCAGGAGCGCATCTTCGACCACACCCGCGGTGTGGATGACGCCGCGGACTGCAGCACCGCGCCCGGCAAGGCGCGCCGCCAGCGCGTTCATCGCGGCACGGTCGGCAACGTCACCGGTCTCCAGAATGACTTCCGATCCGGTCGTCTCGATGGCCTTGATCGCCGCCAGGGTGTCCGCCTCCGGTGCCTGTTCCGTGATGAGTTGGTCCCAGTAATCGCGTGCCGGCAATGGCCTGCGTGCCAGGAGCACCAGCTTGACCCGCTCACGCTGCGCCATGGCGCGCGCGGCCACCAGCCCGAGGCCGCCGGTACCGCCGGTGATCAGATAGGCAGCGCCCGCGCGCGGCGCCAGGGCGGCCACGGCGTCGGCCGAGCTGTCGGCTCGTCGCAGGAAGCGCTGCAGGTGCCTGCCGCGACCGCGGATGGCGATCAGGGGCGTCGACGACGCGTCGCTGAGTTCCGCCAGGATGGTCCCGGCCGAAGTGCTGTCATCGATATCGACCAGGCGGCAATTCCAGCCCGGGAATTCATGCGGCATGACGCGCACAGGACCCTGGGCAAGCGCCGCGAGGGGTCGCATGGCGCGCTCGCCCGCCACTTCGATGGCCTGCGACGTGACCACCAACCAGCGCAGTGCCTGCCAGTCTTCGTTGGCGGCCGCCTGACCCAGATGGAACAGGCTGTCGAAACTGCGCGCTCGCTGTACGGGATCGAGCGCCGCGTCGGCGCCGGCCTCGACATCGAGGGCAAGCGTGTGGATGATGCAGCCCGGCACCCAGTCGCTCGCCTGCAAGGCAGCGACGAGCCGGACGAAGTCGTCCGCCTGACCGGGGCGGATCGTCAGCGCCGCGCCGGGATCGAGCTCGGCACGCGCGCCCTGGCGCACGATCTTCAGATCCGCGCCGGCGCTTTGCAGGGCCTGTATCAACTGGCCAGCCAATGCATGCTCACCCGCAAGCAGCAGCACGCGGGTGCCGCGCAATTCAGGAGCCGCCAATGGTGCTGCGCGTTGCCAGGTCGGCTGATAGAGCCAGTCGACCATGCCGGCGCCGCGTTCCGCATCATCCTTGCCAAGCGGCGCGGCGCTCAGCATCCGCGTACCGGGATCGACCCAGCAGCGCATGTGGTCGAAGGCGTAGGTGGGCAAAGGCACGCGACGCCGAGTCCCGTCGCCATGGAAAACGGACCAGTCGATTTCGACACCCGCTTGCCACAGACTCCCGAGCGTCGAGAGCATGTGCACCGGATCGGGCGTTGCGTCATCGGGATGGCGGAGTGAGGTTACGATCGCCTGGTCGGGTTTGCGCGCAGCATGCAATCCCGCGAGGCTCGACAGCGTTCGCCCTGGTCCAACCTCGATGAGCGCGTATTTGCCCGACTCGAGCAGTCGCCCCACACCTTCGGCGAAGCGCACTGTCTGGCGCAGGTGCCGCACCCAGTACTCCGGATTGGTCGCTTCTCCCGACTTGATCCAGTCGCCGGTGAGATTGGATACAAAGGGTATCTGTGGCGCCTGCAATGAGATCGAGCGCAGATAATCGCCGAAAGGCTTGAGGATTGCGTCGAGCATGCTCGAGTGGGCCGCGACGTCGATGCGAATGGGCTTGCACCCGATCTCCCGCTCCGCGAGCGTACGCTCCAGGGCTCGCAGCGCCGGCTTGGGACCGGAGGCGACCGCGAGTCCGGGGGCGTTGATCGCCGCAAGGCTAAGTTCCGTGCCAAGCAGCGGCAGTAGTTCCTTTTCGTCGAGATCGACACTCAGCATCGAGCCTTCGCCGACCGTCTCGAACAGCTTGCCGCGCAAGGCGACGAGTCCGAGAGCGTCGCGCAACGACAGCACGCCCGCGATACAGGCCGCCGTGTTCTCACCCATGCTGTGGCCGATGAGGGCAGCCGGGCGCACGCCCCAGGACTCCCACAACCGCGCCTGGGCGTATTGCGTGACGAATAGCGCCGGCAATGTGCGGCTGGGACGCTCGAGCTCCACTGCGGCCCGTTCGAGGTCCGCGGCCTCGGGATAGAGCAAGGTCTTCAGGTCGTAGTCGATGACCGAACGGAGCAGGCGCAGACACTCGTCGATGGCGGCACGATAGACCGGTTCTGATTCGTACAGGCCGCGGCCCATGTTCGGATATTGTGCGCCACCGCCAGCGAACATGAAGGCGGCCTCGCGACTGCCAGCCGGTGCGTCGGCCTGTCGCCACTGGTCACGCGAACTGCCATTGAGGACCGCCATGGCCTCCGCGGCATCGGCGACGACCGCGAACCCCCGCTTGCGAAAGCCACGACGGCCCACGGCAAGCGTATAGGCAAGGTCCGCGAAACGGGCCGCTGAATCCGTCGGCTCGTTTTCAAGGAATTGCGCAAGGCGATCGCGGCTGCGCAGCAACGATTGATCGGAGCGCGCGGACAACATGATGAGCTGCAAGCTGCGTTGCGGCGCTTCGCTCTGCGCCAACTGCGGTGCTTCCTCGATGATCAGATGGGCATTGGTTCCGCCCACTCCCAGGGAGCTCACCCCCGCGCGCAGCGGCGCCGGTGCGGCCCAGTCGCGCAGTCTGTCATTGACGTAGAAAGGACTCGCGGAGAAATCGATCGCCGGATTAGGCGCCGTGTAATGCAACGTGGCCGGCAACTGGCGGTGCTGCATCGCGAGGATGACTTTGATGAGGCTCGCGATACCCGCCGCCGTGTCAAGGTGGCCGATGTTCGATTTCACCGATCCGAGTCCGCAGTACTGCCGGGCTGCATTGTCGGCGCCGTAAGCCTGAGTGAGCGCGGCGACTTCGATCGGGTCGCCAAGTTGCGTGCCGGTGCCGTGCGCTTCGATGTAGGTCACCGACCGGGGGTCGATGTCGCCGATTGCCAGCGCCTCGTGTATGGCAGCCGCCTGCCCATCCACGCTCGGCGCAAGGTAACTGACTTTGTTCGCACCGTCGTTGTTGATCGCCGAGGCCTTGATCACCGCGTGGATGTGATCGCCCGCCGCGATCGCATCGCCGAGCCGGCGCAACAGCACCACGCCGACACCGCTACCAAAGAGCGTGCCGCCGGCGCTCGCATCGAACGGACGACAATGACCGTCGCGCGAGAGGATCTCCTGCTCTTTGTACAGATAGCCTTGATGGTGCGGCATCTCGATGGTGACACCGCCGGCAAGTGCCATGTCGCACTCGCCGTTGATGAGGCTCTGCGATGCGTAGTGAATGGCGACGAGCGAAGTCGAACAGGCCGTCTGCACATTGACGCTGGGGCCCTTGAGGTCGAAGCAGTAGGACGCGCGGGTCGCGAGAAAATCCTTGTCGTTGCCGGTGTGGCGCAGCAGGAAGAAACCGACTTCGGCGACCAGCTGAGGATTCGTGAGCAGGTTGTAGGGCAGATAGGCGTTGTGGCCGGAACCAGCGAACACGCCGATCGAGGCATCGGTCCGCGTCGGGTCGTAGCCGGCGTTCTCGAGCGCCTCCCAGGTGCATTCGAGGAAATGTCGATGCTGCGGATCGAGAATGCGGCCATCGAGCGGACTGAAGCCGAAGAAGCCGGGATCGAACTGCTCCATGTGCGCAAGGAACATTCCGGCCTTGACGTAATTGGGATCGCGCAGGAGCACATCGGGCACGCCGGCTGCACGCAAGTCATCGTCGCCGAGCCGGGTGCTCGCTTCACGCCCGGCCGCCAGAAGCTCCCAGAATTCGGACGGGGTCTGCGCGCCTGGCAGGCGGCAGGCCATGCCGACGACGGCAATATCCGTGCCTCCGGCCACCTCGTCCAGCTCGTCCGAAATTCCGCTCATTCCCTTCGCTAATCCGTTGTTTTTGTTCGCCCGAATCCGACCGGCAACCCTGGGGTGAAATGCTACCTGATTCGGCTCATCGCTGTCCGTGTCGGTAAGCCGCAATCGCGGCGTTTGCTGCGGCGTGCGTTGTGACGAGCGTCACACTATCGCGGGTCGGCCTGCAGTGCGGCGCCTCGGAGCCTCGTTTCGATCAATTCCAGGAATCTGGCAATTTGTGCACTGGAGGCAAACCGGGCGACTGCGGCGGGATCAAAATCGAAGCCGGTCTTGTCGATTGCATAGCGGCGATACATGTCGAGTATTGCCGCGCGCATGGCCGGCCGCGAATCCGGATCGACCACCACTGCCGCACGCGACTCGCGCGCGATGCGCGCTGTGTCGCCGTCACTTTCCGTGACGACCAACGATTCCTTGCCCAGGCGCATGAAATCATAGCACTTGGCTGGAATCTGCCCGAGCTGCTTTTGCGCCAGCACGATCATGATGTTGGCCGCGGCAAGCATCGACTCGAGTTCAACGCGCGGAACCGTATCGCGAATATGGAGCACGTCGCGAATGGCTCGCGGCCTCGCCCAGTCAGCCAGGGAGACGCCTTGATAGGCGTGACAATCTCCCACGAATGTTATGGAGACAAGCGAAGGATCAAGTTGACCTGCCGCGAGCAGTTCGTCGACCGTCTCGAGAAGCGGGAACGGATTGCGGTTGAGGTAGATCGTACCGGCGTAGAGCATGTCCAGCCGGCCGACCATGGAACCCGATACCTTTGCCGCCTGACCGGAATAGCCATTGTAAATGACGTGTACCTTGCTCTCGGGCAGATGCGCGTCGGCGATCATTCCGCGCGCAATACCCGGCGAGGCGGTCGTGACCGCGAAACTGGTATTCGCGCACCATTTCTGGGCGGCGGTGTCGACGATATCCGTCAATCGGGAGCGGATTCCTTCCATGTAACCGAAGTTGCCGAGCCATGGGTCGCGCATGTCCATGATGTACGGAATTCTGAAGATTCGACTCATGGTCGCGGCTGCCAACTGCTGCGCTACCGGCGGATTGGAGCAGATGATCACCTGCGCGCGGCGCGCCTGGGGGTGGAAAATCATCCGCCACAAAACCGCGAAGGCCCATGCTTTGGTCGTATCTATGATCCACATGATCGAATGAGCGCGGCGCCACAACCAGCTCTTTTGCGTAGGCGCATCGGCGACCGTTGGATCCTGAACGGCAGCCGCCGGAACACTGCGCTCGACCAGCCGATTCCTAAATCGGGCAAGCGCATCCAGAACCTTGGGCAGTTCGCGAACGGTCACCACATCAACTCGATCACCGTGGCGATTTCGCCAGTAGTCCACTACGGAGGGTGCATGCCGCGTCAGCACTACAACTGTCCAGCCATTTGCCACGAGCGCATCGATAGTGTTGGAGGGGCGCAATGCACCAACTGCCGGCGCCGGAAGAATGTAATACGAAACGACGATCGCAACTCGGTGCTGCGTGTCGTCGTTCAGACCGGCCAAATTACAACTCCGGATTCAAGGTATTAGCCGCGGCAAATCGAAAACAGGCGGGCACATAAAGTGTCGATCAAATGATATACCCGATCGAACTCAGCCGCATTGGTGCCATATGGGTCGCTCACAACCGAAAATTGGCCGGCATGGAGAGCAGAAAGGATGGTAACAGCACATCCAGCTTGACGCGCTGCGCCGCGAACATGCAACGCATGTCGCATTTCAATTGGTATTACCCAATCCGTAGCACGAAGGGCGCTGGCGGCAAAGGCTGACGTGCGATGGGTGGCCAGGTCAATGCCGCGGCGTCTTGCCGCATCGATTGCCATAGGATCAGCCGGAAGACCGGGTGTCGTAGCAATGCCGCAGGAGACGGCATTGATGCCAGCTCGTTGCGCAATGGCGGACGCATAGGGACTGCGGCAAATGTTGCCCGTGCAAACAAATACCAGACGATCGCGTTGGTTCGCGGGAACATCACTGCCCGACGTCAAGAGGCCGAGCGCGAGCAGACTGCGTTCCATCGCGCTGGCCGCGCGAGCTCGTAAACTCATGCGTTCGTCAGGACCGAAAATGAGACCGCTGTCGCAATAAGGAGACAGAAACCGCCGATGGGGTGCTGATACTGCGCATGACGGAGCCATGGTTCGAATAGAATTTCAGGCGCTTCTGCTTCGTCCATTGCCGTCTGTTCTGCCTTATAAACCCTTGCGAAGTCTAAATTAGATCATGGCAGAGTATCACGACCGGCGACCAGTGGCAGAAAACCCTATCGCGCAGTGCGACGCACTGGTACTTGATGGCCAGCAACGTAGCGCTCTCGCGACGGTTCGGTGCCTGGGTGGTCGCGGGTTGCGGGTGGCAGTCGCCGACACAACGGCCTCGAGCCTTTCAGCCAGTTCACGCTTTTGCACTTTTCGGCTGAGCTACCCCGACCCATCGAGCGATCCTGCCGGTTTCCGGGCATGGTTGGCCGACCTGGCCGCCAATGCTCCGCATTTCGTCGTTTTCCCTATGACCGATGTCACCGTTCCACTCGTCGTTGACATGATCGATAGCGGCACCCGTCTGCGCTCAGCACTGCCCGGACGCGCACAATATTTGCACGCAGTGGACAAGTACTACACGGCTGAAGCGGCCCGAGGCGCAGGGATCGGTTCACCCCAGACGTTTGTTGTCAGCATGCGCAATCTGACCGCATGTGACGAAGGAGGTTTGAGTTTCCCCGTGGTCGTCAAACCCCGACGTTCGGCACAGGCATCCGGTGGCCAAATTTTCCGCCGGTCCGTCAGTTATTGTCGTGATGCCGAGACGTTGCAGACTACGGCCAAGTCGACTCTGTTGGACGAGAACGACGAGGTTCTGGTACAGGAGTTGGTCGTCGGGCAAGGATGCGGCGTATTTGCTCTGTACGACCATGGGCAAGCACTGGGGTTCTTCGCGCATGAACGCCTACGGGAAAAACCCCCATCCGGAGGCGTGAGCGTGCTTAGCCGTAGTGTTCCGGTTCCGAGTGAGCTTCGTTCGCGCGTTGAACGCCTTCTTGGCGGCATGCAGTGGCACGGGGTTGCGATGGTAGAATTCAAACGGGACCAATCTGGCGAGTACTGGTTGATGGAAATCAACGCCAGGCTTTGGGGGTCGCTGCAACTTGCAATTGACTGCGGCGTGGAGTTTCCCTGGTATATGTATCAGCTTGCTGTCGGCCAGCCAGTTTCTTTTCCGCATTGTTATTCAATTGGCAGGTATTTGCGTTGGTGGCTCGGGGATCTCGATCACCTGTACCTGACGTTTCGAGACGCCGACGCCAGCATCAAGAAAAAGTTGACCACTTTGGGTCGGTTCCTCATGCCTTGGCGTCCCGGGCTGCGCTACGAATTGCTGCGTCTTTCGGATCCCAGGCCAGCTGCTTTTGCGGCGCGCGACTACTTGCGCGCACTGCTGCGATAGCCCGTGGACAATCAACCGACCGTTCTCCTGGTCATCGACACCGCCGGGCCCGGTGGCGCAGAGACAGTTTTTGCGCAACTCGCAGCTCGCATGCCTGATTTCGGTTTCCGTTGCGTTGCCGTAATCCCTCGCGAAGACTGGCTGGCTGACCGACTGCGTCAGGTCGGCGTTGAGCCCGTTATTCTGAACTCAAGCGGTTCTTTCAATGTTCGATACTTGGGCCGACTGTCCAAAGTTGCCAGATCGAATGGTGCGCACCTGATCCACGCACATTTGCCAGGGTCTGCTGTTTATGGCGCGCTGTGCGGGGCATTTCTCGGCATCCCCGTGGTAGCGACGCTGCACGGACCAACGGATCTCGACAAACTGGGGCGATTGGCTGCAGTAAAACACTGGTTATTGTCGCGTTTTTGCGGGAGGTTAGTTGCTGTGTCACGAAGCACAGCCGACGCTATGGAACCACTTGTTAAAGGCAGGGAGTCAAGCGTAATTATTCATAATGGCGTCGACACAAGCAGTTTCACGGACGGTGCCTCCACCAGTTTACGCGCCGAACTAGCTTTGACTGATGGGGCTCTCCTGATTGGCGCGGTCGGCAATATCCGCCCGCCAAAATCCTACGACGTCTTATTGCGTGCGGCAGCGCTTGTCGTCCGGGAAGTCCCGCAAGCAATTTTTGCAGTTGCGGGCAGCACTGACGGACAGCTTGCGCGAAGGTTACTTGACCTGCGTAATGAGCTGAAGCTCGAGAAGCACTTCCATTTTTTGGGCTTGAGAAACACGGACGCAGACTTCTATCAAAACCTAGATATCTACGTTTCAAGTTCCAGCTCTGAAGGGCTGCCGATGTCGTTTCTGGAGGCGATGGCATGTGGTCGCGCGATGGTCGCAACCGCGAGCGGTGGCGCGCAAGAAATAATTAAACACGGTATCCGAGGTCTATTGGTCGATAGTGGAGATCATGCTGGTCTCTCTCAGTCAATCTTACGGCTCCTGCGCGATCGACCTCTTCGCAGCACTCTCGCAAAGGCCGGCAGAGACTATGTCGTTGAGAATTTCTCCCTGCAAACGACGCTGCGGGACTACGCAAATCTTTACGCGAATACACTGAGCAAGTCGGCCCGGCAGAATCTCGAACTGTAGATGACCAATTCGAAGACCGCGAGCATTCGCGCTGGCCTAGTAGAGGATTGCCATTAGATCGTCCCGTGTGCTCGCCATGTCTTCGTGTATCGAAAAACGTCGCAACGAGAACCTGTTACCGGTACGGTGGTTCCATCCTATGTCGGTCGTTACGGCAGCGCGATAGTACTTTGACACAATCTCCGCCGCCTTCGCCGTATAGTCGCCATTAGGGTAACAAAATATCTGTGGGTCGATTCCAAGCCGTTTCCTGATTGCGGTGCGCGAATCAGCCAGTTCCCGCGCAATTACGTCGTCTGTCACGTTCGCGGTCATTCGCTGATGTGCGACAGAATGTGATTCGACGCTAACCAACCCACTCGCAGACATTTCATCCAGTTCTTCCCAGCTGACAATATCTCGACCGGAAGACGCGTCTTGTGAATCAATCCGCTCGATCCAGGCTTCCATTTGGGAGTCGGCAAACCGCTTGCACGCACCCACGGCCAAGCTGATCAATGTCGCGTCCCACGACACGCGCTGATCAGAATGTTTCCCGCCAAATGCATGAAGGAATTCTGCCAGCTCGTCGGCGACAATATCCTTGAGGGATGAACTTAGAGGACGCCCTTTCAACCGCCTGGCCAAATTGGTCGGCCAGAAACCCCGGTTGCTTCCAACCAGGCTTGTAACAACAAAAATTGTCGCAGGCGCATTGTACTTCTTGAGAAGAGGATAAGCGTAAAGGTAATTATCCCGCCAGCCATCGTCGAACGTAATTGCAACTGCAGGGCGAGTTGAATCAACCGCGCCACCACGCTCGTCATCTACTGTCGCCCCCAGGTGCGTCAGTCGCATCTCACGTTGGAGCACCTGAAGATGCATTTCGAAGGTCTCTGGCGTAACGACCATGCCTGGCTCCTCAATGCCAAAGTCGGCATGCTCGACGGGCAAGATCCTATGGTACGTAAGAATCGCGAAATCCCGGCGATGCCGGCGTTGACCGATTGGCGCGGCGAAGCGCCCATATAACGAGCGGAGCTGCGACTTGATGGTATGCGGTAGGGATTTTGGCATCACTTAACTACAAAAAATTTGCTGCAAAATTAGCGGAGCTCGCTGTTTGCCGGGCTTGGCTTGCACTCGCTGCAAAACCGGCTCAAGCATCGCATATCTAGCGCGGCACGCACAGGCGACGCCTCTCGGTACCTCGCCACGGTCGATGAGCCTGTATTATAGGGACTGGACTGCGATCCCCGTTTTACTCAATCGTGCTCAAGTCTGTTGCCCCTGTCGGCGAATTAGTTTGTTCTGCGCGTAAGCACGCTGCAGACGAGCCACTACCATTCCTTACACAAGGCCACTTGTACGCCAATGGCACTTCCGCCCTGTCCGCAGCTATTTCAGCGGCTATTTCCGATAGCCGCGAAGCAGGAATACCCGAAGTCATTGCGCCTGCGTATGCGTGCCCCGACATTGCGACAGCAGCTATTTCCGCGGGAGCGCGACTGCGACTCGTTGATTTTGACCGAGATAACCCTCAGATGCCTGCAGCAGACGTTTTGGCCGCTGTGACACGCAATACGGTAGCGGTTGTATGCGTCAATTTCCTTGGTTCGGGCGACAATGCAGAGGAGATAAGAGCCGAGCTGCGGTCCAAGTCGCCCGCCGTCATAATTCTGGATGCCTGCCAAGCTCATCCCGATGCGATCCTCGCCCGTCGCTCGCTCCAAACTCCAGTCATATTCAGCTTTGGTAGAGGCAAACCGGTAAATGCTTTGATAGGCGGTTTACTGCTGCAACCGCAAGCGACGTCTGATACGCACGTCGGATTTGCCGCAGCAGCGCGCCAACCTCGTCCACCGCTTTCGTGGCGAATCAAGCAATATGCCAACAATCTCATTTTGATTCTTGGCTTGTACGACTGGTTGCGGCGATCGCAGCTATTTGGCATCGGTGAAACTCATGTACGTCTCAACCAGATTATTTCCGTCGCTCCAGACTGGGCGGAACCGGTTATACGATTCAACTGGCTTGCCTCCCGGGCTCTGCCCAAACCGGCACCGTCTATTTACTCCGCGCTATTTGCTCCAGAATCGGCCTATCTGAGGGGATACCATTCAATGGCACGGCAAGATACAAACGAATCGCTCCTGCGCCTTCCCGTACTGTGCCGCAGTCACAGATTGCGCGAACACATAATGAACGATCGATTGTGCAGACAACTTGGAATAAGCACGATGTATCCACAATTGCTTGCCGACTACCCGCAACTTCAAGACCATGTAATCGCGAATTCTGGATTTCCGAACGCAGACAATTACGCTGAGCGGCTCATCACGTTGCCACTGCATTCGCGCATCAGCAAAGAGACGGCAAGAATTATTTGCGATCGCCTCCACCTAATTGCTTCGAGAATGCCCGAATCGTGACAGCTCGCGAACATGTTCTACATGTGGCGTCCGGCGACTTGTGGGGAGGCGCGGAACAAATGCTTCTCAATCTCGCGATGAACCAGAATACTGCCGGTGCATACGAACCTATCGTCGCGTTACTTAACGACGGCCTGCTGCGATCGCGGTTGGACCACTGTGGCGTATCAACCTTTATTCTCGATGAAAAGCGGCTGTCCTTTTTTTCCATAACGACCCGATTGCGGGAGCTTCAAAAAAGCCATGACGTTCGCGTTCTCCACTCTCATCGAAAAAAAGAGCACATTGCTGCTGCGCTATCGCGTGGGCTGGATTTTCGACGAGTCCTGGTCCGCACCGAACATGGAGCGCCCGAGCATTTCCCGTCATTCATCCGTCTAGCCGCGCGAACAACTGACGTGCTGAACCGATTATCAGCCCAATTTGTTGCAAACCAGACTGTTGCGGTTTCAGATGATCTCGCCAAGGTACTCTCAAAAGGTCTACCGCCAAACCGAATTACCGTCATACCGAATGGTATAGACATCGCATCGAGGCCGTTCGAACCCCGTGCTGTGTTACCTGTCCGTACCGTTGCATTCATTGGCCGAATTGTCGCCGTCAAGCGCGTCGACCTCTTTCTTGAAGTTGCTCGCCACCTTGAGCACATGCGTCCCGGATGTTACCGGTTTCTCGTCGTAGGGGACGGTCCGCTTCGCGACATACTCGAATCATCGAGTGATGCACAATCGGTGTCGCACCTCAATTTCACCGGATTCGTCGATGATATTCCTGCGCTCTTACGGCAGGTTGATGTCGTATGTTTTACGTCCGATCACGAGGGAATGCCCATGACTGCGCTGGAGGCCATGGCACAAGGCACGATTGTTGCCGCGCGATCCGTAGGTGGCCTTACAGATTTGCTTGACGATGGTTGCGGATTACTGGCTCCTGGGACCGATACGGGGCAACTCGCCACACAAATCAACGGACTTCTCGATGACCAAGGTGCACTCGAAGACACCCAACGGCGAGCGCGATCCCGGATCGAAACAGGATATAGCGTCGACATAATGAGAAGCCGGTACGACTCGTTGTATACCGAATTGCTAAATGCTGCCAGTTAATAACCGGTCACACTCGACTACACTCTACGCCATGTTCGCCAGGCGCTTCCGGACTGAACAGCACACATGACGTTTGTTTTTTGGTTTTCCGTCGCAGCAATTCTATATGCCTATTTTGGGTACGCTGTCGTCATTTGGACCGCCGCTGCATTGTTTGGCAAGGACTGCGCGCGCCGTCCAGACTCTATAAGCGTCTCGATCATAGTCACAGCCTACAATGAAGGCACCAATATTCAGCGCAAGATTGAAAATCTGCTTGCCACCAATTACGCGCGCGGACCGATAGAGTACATTTGCGTCTCTGACGGCTCTACCGACAACACTGCGGAAATATTGCGTCGCTACGAGTCCAGCGTGCTACGTGTCATTGTTAACACGGACCGTCGTGGCAAGGAGTCTTGCCAAAAACAGGCTATCGATGCGAGCAACGGCGAAGTGCTGGTGTTCACCGATGTAGGGACAACATTTGAAAGCAGCGCTATTGGCACATTGGTGGAGAATTTTGCGGATACGAGTGTCGGATGTGTCAGTAGTACCGACAAGGTCTTGACGAGCAACGGCGAAATCGACGGTGAAGGCTTGTACGTCAAATACGAAATGTGGCTGCGCACTCTCGAGAGCCGCCTTGGATCCTTGATCGGCCTCAGTGGGTCCTTTTTCGCCATCCGCAAGATTCTTTGCGACAACTGGGCGACCGATCGCGACAGTGATTTTCTAGCCGCAGCGAACACGGTTCAAAGAGGGATGAGAGCCATCGCCGACCCGCGAACGATTGGGTATTACAGAAGTCTGGAATCTCCGAAAGCCGAATATGCGCGAAAAGTCCGTACGGTTGCCCGGGGTATGCGAGCATTTTTTAGAAATATTTCGGCTATCAATCCACTGACGCATGGACGTTTTGCCCTGCAACTCCTTCAACACAAGCTACTGCGCTGGTTGGTGCCAATCTTCATGATTACAGCCCTTGTTTCCAATGCCGCTTTGGTAGCTCAGAGCGAAACGAACTATGCATTACCGCTGTTTGTGTTGCAGGTCGGTTTTTACGCAGCAGCAACGTTTGGAGGGGGTCTTTCAAACAGGCGTGCGTTCGCTGCCCTCAGAATTGCAGCTTTCTTCGTTACCGCAAATGTCGCGATCCTGACTGCCTGGTACAGATTTCTTACTGGCGCAGAGTTCACAACCTGGCAGCCTAGCCGGCGTGCATGATGCGTATACTTTGGATTTCACACAATGTTCCTTTTCCGCCGGTCACCGGCGCACTGGTACGCAACTATAATTTGTTCCGCCGTATCGCAAACCGCCACGCGGTCGACCTATTGTGCTTCAATCAGTCTGCCCTGTTATCTTCCAACAAACAGATTGAGCTTGCAGCGGCCGAGTTGCGGAAGTTCGCCAAATCGGTTGAGATCGTTTCGATCCCCGCCGAGCGCCATACATTGCCCAGACTGCTCCTCTATCTACGTGCGGTAATCTCCAAGGGCGGATACTCCATGAATTGGCTTCGCTCGAGAGAAATGGCTCAGATCATCACGATTCTAGTAGCAAAGGGTCAATATGATGTAATTCATCTCGACACGATCAGCCTTGCAATTTTTGTTCCGCTGTTTCGTGATTACCCGATAGTCCTCAATCATCACAACGTAGAGTCTCAAGTGATGGCCACGCGCTGCAACGTGGAACATCGATTGATTCACCGAACGATTTACCGGCTAGAGTCGTCTCGTTTGGTCGACGCGGAGCAAGAATACTGCCGCTTGGTCTCCTGCAATGTTGCGGTCTCAGAGGCAGATGCTGCCATTCTCCGCAGACTCGCGCCGCAATCGCGCGTAGAAGTGTGCGAAAACGGATGCGATGTCCAGCACTTTACTCCTCATGAGAAGCCCGCAGAGCAGCTATGTACATTGATTTTTGTTGGCAATTTTGGCTGGGCACCGAATGTCGATGCAGTGGAATATTTCTTCAATCGAATCTGGCCCGTACTGAAGGTCGATGCTCCTGGGCTACGGGTGCGCGTGGTTGGAGCGAAGCCGCCAGCTCTTGTTTCGAATGTTGCAAGCCTCGACAGCAGCGTTATTGCCACCGGATTTGTAGATGATCTATTGGCCGAATACAGGCACGCGGATATTTGCATCTGCCCTCTCCGCCATGGAGGGGGAACCAAACTGAAACTGCTTGAGGCGATGGCAGTTGGGCTCCCTATCGTCACCACGAGCGTAGGAGCGGAAGGTCTGGACCTTATTCATGGCCAGCATGCGCTGATCGCGGACGATGTGCAGGATTTTGTCCAGGCAATCAAGAAAATCAGAAGCAACCCGGACTTCGCGATATCCCTTGGCCGCGCAGCACGAGAACTCGCCGTTTCGCGATACTCCTGGGACAGCTTGGCCGAAAGACTCGAGAAAATTTACGAATTGTCCCGCGCTGTCTCGACTCTCCACCGGCAGGCGAAATCGTAAGTCCTATTCCACGCGCAGCTCACCCACGGCAGCTGGTACCGCCGCCGGTGCCGGAGTCGGCGGTGGCGCCGAAAGATTTGTGCTCGATGGAACCATGACAATGATGTCATCCAGAGCACGTTGGTGAATTGGGACATTCGGTGCACATCCGCAATTATTGAAATCCGGGCAACGGTCGTAACCCGTTCCCCATCCGATGCCTTGCGTGCAAGCGCCGGTGCTATCCTTCCAAAGTAACTTGGTGTAGGTACCGCCAACTTGCGTTTGCATACCCTGCATCGAAAACTGACCATTCAGATTCTTGTTCTCGAGTTTCGCCAGAAGTGCACCGTTGCGATAGATGCGCAAGAAGCCATCGCTTTGCCCCGGCGAGTTTGCTCGATAATGCACTTCAAATTGTGTCCATCCGGTATTATGGATTGGCACAATCCCCATATAGTCGGCGTTCTCCCGGGCACCTTGTGCAGGTGATCCCTGCGACACACCAACCAGATTCGAGCTGTTGGAATTGAATTCCCCGTTTGGTGTATTCCAGTAGGCCCAGAAAACTTCTTGAAACGCCGGATCTCGCACATGCGCCTGCCAGATCCACATTTCGTCATTTTGCCGGGTTTCCGGGCTAAGGTAATCCCACCACGAGTAGTAAATTTCTTTCGCATCGCCAATCGCACTTGGAAACAGTACCCAACGGACACCCTGGTCATCGCCTCTTATCGTTCCAATCAATGCGCGCGATCCTGAGTGCACTATCGCTGAGCTCGGAGACGCGATTGCATCAATGTGCTCAATCGATGCATTGAGCCCACCTTCGAATCCTTGTGCGTACGCTAATTTCCAACCCTGCGGGATCGTATATCGTTCCGCAGTCGCGCCAGCCATCAAGCTCTGCTGAGCCGACGCCGGGATTACATACGACAGGCATAACGCTAGACACAATAACGATCGAAATGCGACCTGCATGACATGACTCCGAATTAAATACCCGTTCGCGACAAGGTCATCGTAAATGCATTTGCGGACGTTTTATCCGACTCAAGTCACACTACACGACCGAACAATTGAGAGACACATGTCATCGATCCGCGACATAGCGTGATATGCGCGGCGGCGACAAATTACGGCGATGTGGTGATTTCCAGGGAAGGTTTGTCTTGTGTTTCCATTTTGCGACGAATTTCGTCAAGGACGACAGCGAACGCGCACAGGTACCAAAAATGCGGGTAATAAAGAACTGTAATAAACGATGCGCACGCAAGGTAACTCAGTAACGAGGTCAAGATAGCCGCCGCAAGATCACTGATAAACTTGCCTGGAAGTGCGGGCGACAAAGGCTGCCATCGTATGCATTTCCATAACGTCGCAATAATTCGAAAAATCAACAAGAAGTAGATCGTAGTGCCAACGAGGCCGGTTTCCGCAATGAGGGTGAAGTACAGAGAATGCGCTGCACGACCGGCCAAAGAACGCTTGATGGGTGAATCTATACCCTGATTTACCTCGTAATCGGCTACCGACCATGCATAGTTGCCTGCAGATACGCCGAGAATCGGGTTGGCCAGAAACATTTTCCAAGCCAGCTGCCAGGAGTAGATCCGCTCCACGCGAGTAATATCATTCGGATCGGAGATTGACTTTACGTCCCCGACATATTCCGCTGGCAGAAACTGGTAAGTAATCGCTGCAAGAACACCAAGTATCAGAAAGTTCCTTATGCGGTGTTTACCAATCATGATGATCCCGCACAAGGCGATGGCTAGCCCGACAAATCCGCCGCGGGATTCTGTCGCAATAACGCCGAACCCAAGAATTGCAGCTGCAATGACCAGAAGTTTTGGACCAATGACTCTGCCGCTCAAAGCGTGTCGACCCATGAATGCGATTGGGATCGCCGCGTTAAGCACAAGCGCTAGATCGTTCTCGTCGCCAATGGATCCGCCGGGCCCCGTACCCTTATGTGCGAATGCCCAAGCCGCCAAAATACAGTGAAGAAAAATGTAGAAGACCAGAAAATTGCGAAAGCGGTTTTTCGCCGCATAGAACGCTACTAGCGGCAATATGCCGCCCAACAAGGTGATGGCCATATCCTGGAAACTTAGCCAGACCCAATATTGATTGTTTGACCAAAGGATACTTACGGCGCAGAACACGGTGAAGTAGATGATCAGACGGATTCGTCTATCCTTCCAACCGTAACGCTTGCCCTGGTTTAGCCAGAGAAATATCAGAACAATGCCGGATATTAATGGGATTTTTAGCGGCGCGATAAAAGAATACATGTCCTGTGGCCGCAAGAATTCGAAGAAAAAGAACAAACCCGTAAAAAACATCACCGCCTTCGAAGGAGCCACCGTGGATGACGTGCCCTCGGTGTTTGCGTGGTTTTTTCGCGCTCTGGCTGAACTAGTGGAAGGCATAGTCAATTGCGGTGGCTTACGCGCTACTTGATTTGCGGCACGTTACGGCAAGTTACGAACTATCTTCGGCCCAAGCCAGTTGCAGGCCGCGAGCGGCATCTTCTGCCACGCACGTATGGCAAGGCCCAGCCGCTTGTTGCCGTGGTGCAGTTGCGGCACGTTGCGGCCCTCTGCCAGCCAATAGTGCCAATAAAGTTGCGTCGGCTCGGCGCCCCATTGCTTCTTGAAGCGAAAGGTACCCGAGTCGCGAGTGCATCGCCCAAAATCGAAACGGCGAGCGCCACGTTCGATGGCCAATTTCAGGCACTCCCAGTAAAGGCGCATATTCGCGCCTACGCGTTTCTGCTCCGCCAGACACGCCGCCCAGGGTATCTCCATGCAATCGCGATGTTGATACACCAGTCCGGCGGCGACTGGTTGGGCGCCGCGTTCCACGACGACAATGCGCGCTTCATCGGCGAACGAGGTCAGGATTTCGCGAAAGAAGCTGCGCGAATAGACGGGCGTCCCGAGTTCGCGCATGTTGACGGCGAATACACCATAGAAATCGTTGACCAGCTCCACTCCGCCGATGCGTATGCGCGGGCTTTCGCGATCCATGCGCTTGATTTGCGACCTGAGCTTGGCACCAAGCTGCTTGGACAGCGCCTCTGCCGAATCAGGCAAGGACAGAATCATCGTCACCTTGTCGATGCGTTGTGGCCAGCCCAGGACGTCCGCCTCAAACGTACGAAGCTCGAGGTGACGCGCGCGGTGCGTCTGCGCCAACTCGGCCGCAGCGCTGGCGAGTCGCGACGTTACCTCCCCGGATTGCGCCAGCGGCCCGCCATAGTTGACGAAAGGGAGCGACGTCATGTACCGACCGAACGGCAGGCTGCTCTGCAGCACCAGCGGCAGGCCACCCAGCAGCCCACCCTGAGCGTTCCGCGCGCTCACAAAGTACGTCTTGACGCTGAAAACGCGGGCGAATAGCTCGAGCCAGCGCGGGTCATGATAGGCCGCCGCATTGGGACTGCGTGTGACGAACGCAGCCCAGTCCTGCGGCGCAAACTCGGTGGTCTCGATCAGCTGCACGATAGTCGAATCGCCCCGCCCGGGGAGTCGGGCTTCAAGGCGATATTGTCACATGGCGTCGCGGGTTGGTGCCCCTACCCGCATCACCTGCGGCCTGGCAGATGGCAATAGCTCGCCGTAGATCACAGTTTCGAGACGCGCCGTGATCGCCGCCCAGTCAAACTCACGCGCGGTCAGCGATCGACCACCTTCGCCAATCCGCCGCTGCATCAAGGGATCGCTCAACAACTGGAGCGCGGTGTCGACGAACGACTCGTCCGAATCCGCGAGACAGACCTCGAACCCGTCGCGCGCCCCGATTCCGGAATTGCAGATGGATGACATCAAGACCGGCCGACCGCGCGACATGATTTCTATCGCCTTGTTCTGAAGGCCCGCGCCCGTGAACATCGGCAGTACCCAAACGTCGATGGCATCGATATAGGGCATGATGTTGTCAACCGTTCCCGTGACGATGACATCCTCCGACGCAAGGCGCTGGATGGCCGGGACCGGGTCCCGGCCCACAATGACCAGCTTCAAGTCCGCGCAGCGCGCCTTCAGCGGCCTGAAGATGCGGTCGTGCAGGCGAAGCGCAGCCAGGTAGTTGGGCTCATAGCCCATGTTGCCCAGGAAACCGATCGTCTTCCCGGAGGTCAAATCCGCGGGTAACGGCTCACCCGTGTCTGCCTCGGCCAATATGCCGTTCGGCACGACGACGACCTTGCCCGTGCTCGCATCGGTCATTCCCGCGGCCGCCGCATCAGCGGCGGATATGTAGATGCTGCAATCCGTGTTGGCACGCAGCCGGCGCTCCCAGTTGCGCGTGGTCACGGTATGCACGAGGTGCTTGGCCCGGCTTAGCCCCATCACCGTTGCCGATTCGCGTACCGCTTTGAGGTAGGGCGAATCGACGAAATCGAAAACGGCACGCCGAGCGATGCGCGCGGCCTTCAGTCGAACAAAAGTATCGGCGCGCGACACACCGGCGTAATAGAGAATGTCGTACCGCCGCTCGCCCACGAATTCGAGAATGCGCTCGCTGAGCTCATGCGCAAAGGGGTCGGCGTATTCGTACGGTGCGGTCGCGGGCAACAACCCGCGCAGCCAGAAATAGCCGCGCTCGACAATGCCCGCATCCCCCATGCCGCGTGCCGGGATCACCGCGTAGCGGCTGCAGAATCGCGCCACATCGCGCGGAGAGGTGGCCGCCGGGCTATCGTTGATGACGACCAGGTCCACGCCTCGCTCGCGCTGCAGATGCTCCAGTATCGGGAAAAAGCGCACGGCCGCGCCGTTGCGCCGTGGCGGCCACGGCCAATACGGAAGAACGCATAAAATTGAAGATCGCTGCTGACTCACCCGGTCCCTGTGATATCCATGCCGTTTGTTTGTTGTTATTTGGCATACCATTGTCGCCGATTTGCGGGCGTCCGAGCCAGAATCGAGTTCGCGTTTTTCGATGTCGGCGGCGGGCCGCGGTATGTCAATAAACCATAAGACTCCATGAGCGACCAGCAATTACGGGATCGTGTTTTCTCCAGCATACGCTGGACGGTCGCAGCACGCGCTCTGGTTCAGCTGACGACCTGGCCGATGACCATCGTCGTCATGCGGCTGCTGGCGCCAACCGATTACGGTCTGGTCGCCATGGCCACCATCGTGACCGGATTCCTGGCGTTGTTCAACGAGCTCGGGCTCGGAGCCGCCATCGTCCAGGCCCGGTCCATGTCCCGCCAGACCATCGAAGCGATTTCTGGAGCCGTGTTGTTTCTGAACCTGGCCCTGCTGCTCGCTCTGTGGTTGCTGGCGCCCCTCCTGGCCCACGTCTTCGAAGAGCCGCGCGTCGTGCTGGTCACTCGCATGCTGGGCCTGCAGCTCCTGGTCGCCGGCTGGATGGTGGTTCCGCAGGCGCTGATGGAGCGCGAACTTCGATTTCGTGAAGTAAGCGTAGCGATGATGGCGGGCCAGTTCGCGAGCCTCGCGACCACCTTTGCGGGCGCCTGGTCCGGCTGGGGTGTTTGGGCGTTGGTCGCAGGCAATCTCGCCAATCTCGTCGTGCGCCTGTCGATGACGCTTTATTTCCACCGCGGGCCGGTGCGGCCGCGGTGGGACCTCGCCGAGGTCAAGCCGTTTGCCGGATTTGGCTCCAACATCGTTGGCGCGAGACTCCTCTGGTACTTCAGCGGCCAGGCGGATTCGGCCATCGTCGGTCGGGTCCTGGGTAGCGCCCTGCTCGGGGCGTATTCCGTCGCTGGCCTGATCGCCTTGATGCCCGTCGACAAGGCCATGGAGGCGCTCAACAAAGTCAGCTTCCCCACCTTCGCACGCATGCAGGACGACATGGACCGATTGCGCCAGACTTACCTTCGGCTCGCGAAGCTGGTCTCGCTCTACGCCTTTGCCGCCTGCGGCGGCATCGCCGCCATCGCCACGGTCTTCGTGCCGGTCGTCCTCAGCGAAAAATGGTCCAATGCAGCACCGGTGCTGACCCTGATGGCTGCCATCGCGCCCCTGCGCATGCTCGCCTTCGTTCATCACACTGTAGTGACCTCGGTCGGGCGGCCCACCCTCGCGACCCGGGACCTCGCCCTGACCGCGGTCCTGGTACCGCTCGGCGTCTGGGTCGGCAGCCACTGGGGCCTGACCGGCGCGGCCTGGGGCTGGATTGTGACCTTCCCGGTCTGCTACCTGTATTCGGCCTGGCAGGTCGCTTTTGCCCTGGCCATACCGCTGCGCACCATCCTCGGCACACTGGCGCCGCCCCTGGTGAGCGCTATCGCCATGTTCGGCGCCTGCCGCCTGTGGGCCGATTCGGCCTGGGCGGGCGCCCTGAATGGCTGGCTGTCCCTGGGCGCGCAGGTGGTGCTCGGCGGCGCGACCTTTCTGGGTGTCATGGCCATCATTGCGCGCGCCTATCTGCTTGATTCCTGGGAGTTCGTCCGCAGCGTCGCGCGTCCCGGCGCCCAAGCGCCGGCTTGAACTGCGGCCTTGTTCACGGACTTGGCAGGTAACATAAGCCAACCTGCGGTTTTCCAGGCGGACCGTACGTGACGAGCAGCAACCAGGACATCCTAATTGTCGGCACCGGCATGGCGGGCCTGGGGGCCGCCCATCGCCTGCAGGCGGAGGGGGCGCGGTTCTCGCTCGTCGACCAGAAGTCCTATGCCGGCGGCCACACGGCGACCCACGTCGCGGACGGCTTCGTTTTCGACGAGGGTCCGCATGTCTCCTTTACTGCGGACGCACGCATCCGGGACCTGTTGCTGGCCAACCTCGGCGGCGAGTACGAAGACGTGCGTGCCTATATCGACAACTACTGGCAGGGCCATCGCTTTCGCCACCCAGGCATCACCAACCTGAAGGGGCTACCGGAACAACTCGTGACCGAAACGATCTGCGACTTCGTCGAAGCACAGAATCGTCCGAATGAATCGGTTGTGAACTACGAGCAATGGCTGCTTGCGAGCTATGGCACGACCTATGCCAGGACGTTTCCCATGCAGTACACGCGCAAGTACCACACGACGGAAGCGCGCAATCTCAGCACGGAATGGGTCGGCCCGCGCCTGTACCAGGCCAAGCTTGCCGAGATACTCACGGGTGCATTGGCGCAGTCGCCGCCCAACATCCACTACGTCCAGGGCTACCGATACCCGAAGCGTGGCGGCTTTGCCGAATTTCTCGCACCCTGGTGTCGCCAGCATCCGATCGAGCTCAACAAGCGCCTGACCGCCGTCGAGCCAAAACGCAATCTGGCAGGCTTTTCCGACGGCTCCAGCAAGACCTATCGCCGTCTCATATCGTCCGTGCCGCTGACCGAGCTCATACCGATGATCGCCGGGACACCACGGGACGTGGTCGCTGCCGCGGCACAGCTTGCCTGCACCTCGGTCGTGCTGGTCAATCTGGGCGTCGCCCGTGAGGATGTTTCGCCATCGAGCTGGACGTATTTCTACGACGATGAATATCCATTCAGCCGGGTCAGCTACCCGCGCAACATGTCGGCCCACACCTGTCCACCAGGGACCAGCAGCATCCAGTGCGAAGTGTATTTCTCGCGCAAGTACCGACCCCTCAGCAGCGCCCCGGAAACACTCATCCAGCCTTGCATCGATGGCCTGATCCGTTGCGGCGTGCTCCGCGACAACGATCGCCTGCTGCACAAGGCTGCGATGCTCATCGACTACGCCAATATCATTTTCGATCTTGATCGCGCGCGTGCACTGGCGACCGTTCATGGCTATCTCGACGATATCGGCATTGGCTACTGCGGTCGCTATGGCGACTGGGGCTATCTCTGGACCGATCAGGCATTCCTTAGCGGCGAGAATGCCGCGCAGAAGGCCATCGAATCAAAAGCGGCCTAGCGCCCGCTAGCCTCTCTCGAAACAGCTCTTCAGCAGGTGCAGGGCGTGAGCGGGCGGATGCACCCAGGTCTGGTAGTACAGACGATTGCGGCGCGACATGGCGCTCGCCAAATGCCTCTCCTTAAGCAATCGCCGGCACAATTCGACAGCCTGCTCGATCGATTCGTAGACGAGGTAATGCTCATCGGGATTGATCGGCGCCAGCAGAATCTTGTCGATCGGCTGGCTGACGACGGCCACACCCGCCGCGAGGTACTCGGCGAACTTCCAGCCGACACTGCCACTGAGGCCGATGCAATTGACCGCGATCAGCGATGATTTCAGCTGGCGATGATAGCGGCGCACGCTGACCTTGGGCTGCAGCATGAGGTCGGGTGCCAGGGCAACCGCGTCGGCGGTATGTATGAGCCCGATGCGTTCCGGCTGACCGAAGGCGGCGCGGAGCACCTGTACGCTATGGATGCGATCCGCGTTGGCGACATCGAAGACATCGCCGCTCCCCTGTGACTCGGCATTCCACAACCGTGGCTGGAAAACAATAGCCGGCTCCCGCGGGTGCTCATCGCCGACTTCCACGCTGGCGGTATCGGGCAGCGTTGCCCATAGCATGAAGTCGGACCTCGCCTTGCGTAAGGCGCGCCAGGCGCCACCGCGTGCCCGCCGTGCGGTTGCGCTACCGAGTGAAGTCCTGATCGCGGCGGCGACGCAGCGCCATGCCGGCCAGGAGAAGGCCGCAATCGTCAGCCCGAGCGGTCTCACCTTGTGGGCGTTCGCCGTACCAGCTACGCGCAACGACTGCTCGGTGAACTGGCGCTTGAAGTACCAGTCCGCCCCCGCCAACTGTTCGGCATAGAGCACGTCTGACTGATCACGAAATTCCCAGATCGCGCGACAGCTTCGACCGGTGGATTTCTGCATGACGCGAAGATCGGTCAACGGCACGTTGATGCCGATCGGTACGGGATGTCGCTCAACGGCGAGCGAAATGACGCCCGCTCGCTGCAACGCCACCAGACCACACAGCAGACCGGACATCTGCACGAGGTCCTGGTGCGGGTAGACTCGCCAGGTCACTTCATACTGAAGGTCGGCCAATTCCCCCCCTCGAGTGGATGCGTGCGCGGGCCAACAGCCCTCGAAATTATCGCATCAGGCTGGCCGACCCGATGCGATCAGCCCCAGGTTTTCGAGAACCCGATCGACCCGTGCGAACGAAAACTGACCCAGCAGCGTCTCCAGGCGCTGCTTGCAGGCCTTCAGGTTCGTGTAGTGCCGGTAGTTCGACAACCAACCCGCATCGAAACGCGGCTGTCCGGCATCGATCTCCCACGGGTGCAGGTAGAAAATGAAAGGCAGGGCATCGCGCGTGTTGACCCGGCGCAACATATTGCGTGTGAACCAATACGGCAATAATCGAAAATACCCACCGCCGCTACAGGGTACGCGCAGGCCGCCCAATTTCGCCGTTGTCAGCGGAAACTCCACGATCGGCCGACCGGACGGTGCCACGACCGGTCCAGGTGCGCGATTGGCATCGGGAATGCCGTAGCGATCGTGACGTATGGGGAAGATGCTCGAGTCGTAAACAAAACCGAGATCGATCAGATCGTCGAGCGCCCATAGTGATGCGCGGGTAATCGAGTAGCTGGCCGCCCGATACCCAAGCACTTTCGTTCCGGTCAGGTCTTCGAGCAATTGCTTGCAGCGCAGTGCCTCATCGCGAAACTCCTGGCGCGATTGCTCGTAGACGAGCCGATGACTCCAGCCGTGGCAAGCGATTTCGTGGCCCTCGTTGGCGATCTCGCGAACCAGCGCGGGCGATCTTTCCGCCATCCAGCCCAGGACGAAAAACGTGGCCTTGACCTCATGCGCGGAAAACAACTCGAGCAACGCACGCGTGCTCGCTTCTGCGCGCAATTCCATGCTGGACCAGTCCTGCCGATCGATCGCATTCGCGAGCGCCGATACGTGGAAGTAGTCCTCCACGTCGACCGTCATCGCGTTGACCAAGGCGGTCGACTCAGCCATTGGTGCGAGCCTCGGCAACTTCCGCGGCAAACCACGGGAATGATGCCTGCCACCGGGCCGATATGGCGCGCTCCGCGGCGGCGCAATCGTGCGCACACGGTGAGCCAACGGCCAGTATGGCACTGGCGGGCCGAGCCCAAAGGGCCTGCCAACCGTAGGTGAGCTGCGCACGGCGGGCAGCCGCGGTTTGCTTATTGCCAACCAGATAGGCATAGCGTATGCGCCATTGCGCGCCATCGGGTGCGGTCGCCGCCACCATGACTGAATCGGGCAATGTGTGCTCCGTCGTGTTCCAGTCACCGGTGGCAATCAAGCGGCTGCTGTAACCGACAAGCTCCGCTCCTTGCTGCTGCTGGAAATAGATCGCGCGGTAGACATAGACATCCGGATCCCGGTCGGACAATACAAAGTCGGTGGCATGTGCGCCGGCGAACGCAGGTCGCCAGGCAACATTCATGCTGGCATCCACGCGATCCAGTGCTTGCGGTAGCTGGGCCAATGCAGCAGGAGGGCCAGCCTTGGCAGCGAAGAATTCGCTTCGAAACCAAAGCAACGGACCGACTGCCGCCGCAGCCAGCGCAGCCAACATGCTTGCGGGCATTACCGGCACGCCACCGCCCTTGCGGGTTGCGGCTTTCGATTCCGGTCCTGGCTTCACGGCGAACCAGCAGAAAACTGCCATGGCAAGCGCAAACAACAGCCAGCCGAAAACGTAATGATCGGTCGTTATCAGAAACGTCCGCATCTCGGTAAGGTGCGCGGCAATGACAATGACAATGATTCGAATCCAGTTGCAAACGAGCGCGAGCCCCGCCGCGACCGTCATCAAGCGCGCCAGCTGCCGGCCACTCGCCCGATTCATCAGGCCCACGACCCCCGCCAGCGACAACGCTGCAACGAAGAAATTGACACCCGAGCACCCGGACGCGATTTCTATTGCACCGTGCGTCAATGTCACGCGATGCCCTTCGACGAACGCCGGAATGTCCAGCGCTCGCAATACCATGGTCGTCACTGCAGTGCTGAGTCCCCGAAGCGGGTCAACCAGCACGTCCCATACAGGCAGCGTCAGGTACAGGAGCGCGACCGGCAGGACGGCCGGCTTGGCGCGGCGAAATCCAAATGCGCCGACCAGGCAGGCCATGATGACAAGCGGCCACAACGCCAAGCCCACGCTGCTCATTGCGCCCCGCACAGCGACGGCCCAGCAAAGACTCAACAACAGGATGGGGATCCACCAAAGATTGATCTTGCCTGCGCCTGGCGACCGGTCCGGCATTGAATTGCCGGCGCGCACGAGCGCCCAAAGTATCGCGGGCAAAAGCAGCCACGCGTGCGCCTGATCATTGTCCGAGGACAATCGCCACACGACTGGCAACTCGCGCGCAGAAGGCCAGAGGAGTACCGTCACCGTGGCTGCGATGAGGACGGGCCCCAGTCTGTGCGGACTCAGCAGGCCAGTGCCAGCTGCTCGCGGCCAAACCAGACGCTCAGTTCGCGAAACCACCAGGTATCGGGCTACTCAAACAAGTCGCGTCGCGGTACGGAGCCATACCGCAGGAAAACGCCACCTGCCAGCTCGGTGAAATCCGCGCCACCGACATTCGAGTTGCGCTCGTTGTGGCGCAAGGAAAAATCGATCGAATATCGGGGCGACAGCGCTACCGACACCCGCGTACCGAACGAAGTCTCGTCGGCATCGACGCCCAGAAGCTCGAATCGATCCGACGTGCGCTCCGCAAACAATGCGCCGTCGATTGTCGGCGAAATACGCCGCATGACACTGCCGCGAAGGCTATCGAATCGTCGCGTCGCGCTGGGGCCCGACAGCAAGCGGTCGCGACGCGTGCCGAGACTGATATCCACCGTGGTGCGCGGTCGAACGAAAGCGTATGCGGCTTGGAAATTGTCTCGCTGTTGCGGAACGCCGAAGGCGAAGTCATTCGTGGAGCCCGTGCTCGGCAGGACTGGTGTCGAAAACTCCCGGCCATAGCCCGGCTCGGCCGTTGCAAATTCCCGCTCTGCCGAGACGCTCAAAGTGGACGATGGCGTGAGGCGCCGCGCCAGGGTTGCGCGGGTCAACAAGCCGTTCGAGTCGACTGTACCGCCTTTGAGCGTGCTGTAGCCAACCTCCGCCTCGACGAACGTGCGGGGTCCACGGCCGCTGAATACGGCGAATGCTTCCTTGCGATCGAAATCCGACGCGGTCAACGCGCCATTGTTCGGATATTTGGTGGTGTCGAAACTCGCGCCCAGCCCATAACTGAGGCGAGGAGATGGGCGGCGATTGTAGACGACACGACCGCCTGTCGACTCCTGATCCTCCGCGCCGCCGCCCGAGTAATCGGTACGCGCATATTGCGCACTTGCGCGGATTTCATTCGCAAGACCCAGCCGTAGAATGAATTCCGGCCCGGTGGACATATCGATACGGTCGCGACGGTTGGAAGGCGTCGAGGGCAAAAGCAAGGACTGCCTGGCCTGGCCAAGACCGGCCGACGCATTCCAGATGAAGCGTTCCGGAACAAAGGCGAAACTGCCGCTCGCACGACCGGTCCCCAGCAGCTCGCCATCGTAGGAGGAATCGGTGTATTCAAAATAGGTCAGATCGGCAAGCACATCGTAGCGAAATCGTCCGGCCCGCTCCCTCGCGCTGACATCTGCCCCCAGTGCCGCAGCAAACGTGCCATTCTCATTCGTCGGTGTGCGTCCCAGGTTGTCCGAGTAATAGGCGCCGGCGCTCAGGGCGTAGTCGAAATCCGCGGCCGCGGCCTGCTGAGCGACAGACAGTACGCCGCCCAGCATCAAGCCAAGGGCTGCGCCGCTATTGATTGTCCGCACGGTAGTTGTATTCATAGTTGTAACCGTAGTAATAGCCGTCCTTGGGACCGAATTTTTCTTCTGCGTTGAGCACCAGCCTGATCTCGGCGCGCTCACCGAGTCGTTCTATCGCATCGCGCACCGCGGCCTGGGGCGTACGTTCGGCGCGAACGACCATGAGGACGTTGTGCACATGTTGGGTGAGCGCCGGCGCTTCGGATGTGAGCAGCACGGGCAAGGAGTCGATGACCACGATGCGCCGCGGATCGGCGAGCAAAGCGCGCCAGATGACATCCATGCGCTCGCTGGCGAAGTACTCGGAAGCATGCGGATCGGGCCGCCCCGCGGGAATGACCGACAGACCCGGAACGCTGGTCGTGAGGATCAGGGAGTTGACATCGACGGATGAGTCGAGCGCGGCGTCCAATAGTCCCTGTCGACCCTGCAGGCCGAGCATTTTGGACAGCGCCGGTTTGATGATATCGGCGTCAACGAGCAAGACCGACCAGTCCTGCTCGAGCGCAAGCGACAAGGCCAGGTTGACGGCGGTGAAGGTCTTGCCCTCGGCCGAGAGCGCGCTCGTGACCATGACGAGGCGCCGCCGGCCATCGCCGTCGGCGATATCGTTCAGCAGCTCTCGCTTGATGCTGCGGAACTCGGCCGCCTGCTGATGGACATCGTCCGGCGCAGCAAGAACACCGGCCTCTCGCAATAGCTCATCGCTGACGGCAACCGCCGGGTTGACCACCACGCGGGGTCGAACCGGCTCGGGCGCCTGCGTGCTGCGTGCACGCGCCTGTCCAGGCTCCTGGGTGCCCGGTCGGTCCAAACGCGCTGCCCCGCCTTTGCCCGTCGTGTCCCGCTCGGCGTTGCGGACTTTCTCGAGCGCACGTTCTATGAAGCTCATATGACAACTTCCATGGTACGAATCTATCCGTAAATCATTCGCGCGCCAAAATTGGCGAACAGCGCAAAGACCACACCGCAAACGACCAACGCTGCACCTGCGATCACATAGCGCCGCGCCGCAGCGCGCTGCAACACCGCGTCCGATTCGCGCTTCAATGCACTGATGGCACCGAGTACGGGTAGTTGCGTGACACGCTCGAGCATGCGCGCACTGCTGAAAGTCGGGTGCAGGAGATTGAGCCCCAGCGCAACGAGGATACCGAGAATTGGTCCGATGAGCAGGCTCGCCAGCACCAGCAGCGGCCGGTTGGGCCAGACCGGAGAGGAACTTGCCTTGGGCGGCTCCATCACATCGAATCGCACGATGCCGCTCTTCGCGGCATCTTCGGACACGCGTGCCTGCTCGAGACGACCCACCAGCGCTTCGTATTGAGATTTGGTCACGCCATAGTCGCGATTCAATCGCGCCAACTCCTGTTCGACCTCCGGCGCCGTATCGACGACACCCTTCAGCTTCGCGATTTCGCTCTTGTGCTGCGTAATGGCGCCACGGAGCGAGGCGATTTCGACATCGGCCTGATTGAGCTGCACCTGGATGTTCTGGAACACGGGGTTCGCACTCAAGCTGCGAATGGCGCCCGTGCCCTTGCCGCCGCGCGACAGCTCCGCGAGCTCCTTCGCCTCACGATCCTTGAGCTCGGCGATGGTGCCGCGAAGCGCGATGACTTCGGGGTGCTTCTCGGTGAAGCGCAACAGCAATTCTTCGAGTTTGGCCTCCGCTTCCTGACGGCGCAGCGATACATCGCTGACAGCTCCGGATGAGGAACCGCCGCTCCCGGATGTGCCGGGCACGTAGGGTGTGGCCGAGGAGAGCTGGCGTCGCAATTCCGATCGTCGGCTCAGGGCAACAGCGAGGTTGGTTTCCGCGGTTTGCAGGCCATCCATTTCCTTGTCGAGCCGCGAGAAGTAATCGCCCTCCTCGCCCGGAATCATGCCGAGGTTGTTCTTCTTGAATTCGGCAAGACGCGCTTCGGCTTCCGACAAGCGGGTCTCATATTCCTTGATCTGCTGGCGCAGGAACTTCTGCGCTTCGTCGGTCCCTTCGCGTTTGCCTTGCAAGGTATTCTCGAGAAAGTTGTCAAGGAGCGTGCGCACGACCGCCACGCTCTTGTCCTGGCTCGCGTTGCGATAGCTGATTGCATACAAGCCGCTGTCGTCGAGTTCGGGTCGGTCAGGCTGCCGGCCGCGCACTTCGATCACGATCGACTTGCGAAGCGACGCGACAGCTGCATCCATATCCGCGGTCGACTTGACGCCGGCATCCAGATCGTTCTTCCGGACCACGGCTTCGAGCTGCGGCCGCGACAGCAATGCCTCCTGCACCATGTTCAATTGCGAGCGCAGGTCATCATCCACGGCGATACCGCGCAGCATCGGTCGCAATGGCGTTCGCGTGGTAACGAAGACCCGTGCCGATGCCTCGTAGACATTCGGCAACAACAGCACGACGAACCAGGCGAGTCCGCAGATTGCCCAGGCGACTATGAGCGCCAGGCGCCGACGCCGCCATACGCCCGCCACATAGTGAAGAATCTCGGCGACTTGTTGGTTCATGTGTTGGTCACTTAGAAAAATGTCTGCGGCACGATCAGGACGTCCCCGGGCCGCAATTCGAGATTTTGCCGCATGTCCCCGCGGTTCATCAGATCCGCCAATTTTACGCGAATCTCCTTACGCTGGCCCTGGACTTCTCGCACAATTTTTGCGCGGTTGCCCGATGCGAATTCGGTCAATCCGCCGCTCGCGAGGATTACGTCCAGCACCTTCAGTCCCTCGCGGAACGCAATGGATTGCGGCGAACGCACCTGACCCACGACCTGCACCTGACTGTAGGCGCTGACGGCCTGGTTTACGATTATGTTGACCTGCGGCGTTCTGACATATTCGGACAGCACGGTTTCGATATCGCGGGCGAGTTGCGACGGCGACTTGCCGATCGCAACCATATCCTCGACGAGCGGCGTCGATATCTTGCCGTCCGGCCGCACCGGCACGGTGACGGACAGCTCGGGATTGCGCCACACGAACACCTGCAGCGAATCACCCGGGCCGATGATGTAGTCGGTGCGATTTGCCTTGTTGGCGTCCGGCGCTGCGGCCGGTGGCGGCGGCGCATCTTGCGCGACAACGGCACCTGCGAGGCAGCTCAATATGAGCAATGGCGCCAGGGTGCGAGTCGTTACGCGAATGGTCTTTCCCAACATCACTGCAGCTCCTTCAATAGCGATTCCGTGTTTCGTCGCAAATCGGTGGTCAACTTCCCGCCGAGCAAGGCGCTGGCGATGGACAGGGCTTCATTCTTGCGAGACGCGCGCGATAACGCGACCGCGTAGTGATAACGACTCGCGCTGTCCGTTGCATCGATACGCACGGCCTCGGCAAGCAGCTGTGTCGCCTCGGGTATCTTGCCGGTCTTGACGAGGATCCAACCAAGCGTATCGAGGATTGCGGCATTGCCAGGTTCGATCGCCAGCGCGCGGCGGCCGTATTCTTCGGCTTTCGCCGGGAATTCGTCGGTCAGAAGCCAGGCGAGATTGTTCAAAGCCACGACGTCCCCCGGCTGACGCGCAACCACCTGCGCGAATTCGTCCCTCGCCAACTGCAATGCGCCCGTTTGCATCCAATGCTGGGCCAGCACCGAGCGCGCAGCAGCGTCGTCTTCGTGCGCTACCAGCCATTCCTGCAACGGCTGCGTCGGAGCGGCCAACCCGGCGGCCCGGCGCGCCACGAAACCCCGTACGGCCGCCGCACGACTCGGTTGCAGACCGTAGGCGCGCGCAAAAAGTTCAGCCGCCTTGGCCGGTGCGCCGCTTGCCTGCGCGGCATCGCCATAGAGCAGCCATGCATCCGCCTGGTTCGGGAACCCTGCAGCGAGACGTTTTGCGTCCTCGAGGGCGGCGACCGCGTTGCCCGCGGCCAGATCCAGGCGGGCGAGAACCAGCCGCGGCGGCAATGCGGCTGGATCAGCGAGACCCGCACGACGCAACGCGTCGCGGGCCGCCGCCGTATCGCCCGAGGTCATTTGCGCACGCGCCATGTCAACCCAATAGGCTGCGTTCCCCGCATCCTGCTCGCAGGCAAGCCGCAACAAGGCCACCGCTTGCGGGTATTGCCGGTGCTGTAGCCACCAACGGCCCGCCGCGTGGGCGGCCATGCCATCGGCGGGTGCGACTTCAAGCAAGCGGGCAAAGATTTCCGCGGCGACCTGCAATTGACCGGCATCCGCCTCGTTATCGGCGCGGGCCAATGCGACAGCAACACTTCGTGGTGCGCGCTCGGCGGCAGCTGCAAGCAGCTGACGGGCCTCGGAGTAATTTTTCTGGGCCCGGGCAATCTGTGCCAGCCCCAGCTGTACCCGCTCGAGCGTCGCAGCGCTCGACGGTATCGCCAGCAGCGCTGCGCGCGCGCCGGCAAGATCCCGCCGCACAAAAGCCAGCGAAGCGCGCCGGAGCAGTACGTCCGCATTCGTTGGCGCCAATGCGTAGGCGCGATCGATCAAGCCGGCGCCGATTTCCTCCTCGCCGAGCGACATCGCGGCATCCGCGGCCGCAATCAGGGAACCGGTGCCGGTTTGCGGCAATTCGGCCAGTGCCGCGGCATACTTGACTGCATCGGCCCGTCGCGTACTCGCAATCATTGCGCGCATCTTGAGATAGGCGAATTGCGGCTCGGCGGTGCTGGTCGCGCCGCCAAGGATTTTCAGCGCCTGATCGGCGTGGCCGGCATCGAGCTCGGCCGCAGCGCGCTGCAGCTGGCTTTCGGTGTCTCGTGCAGGTGATTCGCGCCTGGCATCGAGCTTCGCCACCGCGACCGCATAGCGCTCCTGGCTCGCGCGGGCAGTTGCCAGCAGGCCGGCCGCAAATGCATCAGGCGTATCGTCCGCCCAGTCGCCATCGCTCAGGAGTCGCACGACGTCATCGATACGCCGTTGCCTGAACAAGACCTGCGCCAGGAAATTGCGCACGCCGACGTCGCGGCTGTTTTCCTTGTAGAGCGACTCGAGCACATCCCGCGCGAGCGACTCGTTGCCGTTGTCGAGGAGCGCGCGTGCATATAGCGAATCGACCGCCACGTTGCCGCGCACGACCTGTCGAACGCGCTGCAGTTGATCGACCGCCTCTCCCGCACGACCTTCGAACAACGCGATACGTGCATCTGCAAGCACGACACCCACACTCGCAGGTCCCGACCCCTGCAAGCGTTCGAGGCGCGCCCTGGCTTCGTCGATATTACCGCCCGCGATTTCTGCATCGAGCGCCAGCAGCTCCGCGCGCTGGCGACGCGCGAGGGGCCATGCCGGCAGGGCGGTGTCGAGAGCGCGGGAAAAATCGGCCCCGGCTGAGTCCGCCTGGCCGCCACGTAGCTTGAGCAGGCCGCGCTCGACCAAGGCATCCGCATCGGGTTGAGCTGTATTCAGGACCTGGTCGAGCACCTCGAGAGCCGCCGGGAAATTGCCGCTATCGGCGAGCGCCATGCCGAGTTCAACCGCAATGCCTGCATCCTTGGGTTGCTCCGTGGCCGCTTGGCGCAAGGCGGCCAGGCTCTCCACACCGCGTCCTTCGGCACGCAGCGCCTCGGAACGCACGATCAGTGCCTCCCTTGCAGGCAACTCGACCTTGCCCTCATCCAGCAGGCCAAGTACACGAGCCGATGCACCTTGCGCGAGCAGGACGCGAACATGCAGCGGCATTGCGCCGAGCGCCGCAATGCGCTCCGGAGAGAATCGCGACAGCTCGGTTGCGGCGCCCTCGACCTCACCCAGATCGAAAAGAACCCGTGCCAGGAGCAACCGTGCCGCATCCGCGTCGGGATTTCGCTGCAGCAGGCTCTTGAGCCGCACACGCGCCTCGAGCGGTTTGCCGTCCTGAATCAAGGTCTGCGCCCGTGCGACGATCTCGTCCGGGCTTCGGACCGCATCGCAACTGGCGACCACACCGGCGGCGAGCAGGAGGAGCAGCAGCCGAAGCGGTTGTGTGCCCTGAACCGACATGCTCATCTATCCCTCGCCCGCCTGGCGCGTATCGCAATCGCCATGGCGTGACAGCAAGTCGTAGAGCGTCGGCCGCGCCACCCCGAGGAGCTCCGATGCCTTCGATATGTTGCCATTGCATACCGACATTGCGAGCGCGACCGCCTGCCGTTCGGCACGATTGCGCGCTTCCTTGAGATTGAGCGGAACCGAGGTGGCCGCCGGCCCGCTCAGGCCGAGGTCCTGCGCAGTAATCAACGTACCATCGCCGAGCAGCGCTGCGGCCTTGACCTTGTTCTCGAGCTCGCGAACATTGCCCGGCCAGCTGTAGTGAGTCATGGCGAGGTTGGCATCGTCCGAAAAACCGCGCTTGGGTTTGTCGCTGAGCGCGCTGTGTTTGCGCAGCATGAAATTCGCGATGGCGATGATGTCCTCGCGACGATCACGCAATGCCGGCACCGTAATATTGACCTCGCTCAACCTGTAGTAGAGGTCCTGGCGAAACTTCTGTTCGCGAATGAGCGACTCGAGATCCTGATTGGTTGCCGCAACAACCCGCACATCGACCGGGATTTCCTGCCTGCCGCCGACCCGCTCGATGACCTTGTTCTGCAGGAAACGCAGCAACTTTGCTTGCAGCGCAAGCGGCATATCGCCAATCTCGTCGAGAAACAGCGTGCCCTTGTCAGCGAGCTCCACCTTGCCCAGCGTCTGGCGCACCGCCCCGGTGAACGCCCCCTTCTCATAGCCGAACAATTCAGCTTCGAGAAGCTGTTCGGGTATGGCCGCGCAATTGATTGCCTGGAAGCGGGCCTCGCGGCGCGGACTCAAATCGTGCACCGCCCGGGAGATCAACTCCTTGCCTGTGCCGCTCTCACCCAGCACGAGCACGGCCACATCGGCCGGAGCCACTTTTTCGATCATGCGGCAGACCTGCAACATGGCCGGATCGGTGGCAATCAGGCCTTCGATGGCGCCGCGCCCGCTCGTGCCGCGCAACTGGGCCAGTTCCTCCTCCAGTGCAGCGACATGGAACGCGCGCTTGACGATCAGCCGCAGGACATCGACATCGACGGGCTTCTCGTAGAAATCACTCGCGCCCATTTCAATAGCGCGCAGGGCGCTTTCGCGTTCGTGGTTGCCGGTAACGACAATGACCTTGGTTCGTGGCGCCAGCGAGAGAATTTCCGCAAGCGTTGCGAAGCCCTCGGCCGTACCGGCTTCATCGGGCGGAAGCCCCAGGTCCTGCAGCACGACGGCGGGCTCGTGACGGCGCACATAGGTCACTGCTTCGTTGCGATTTTCGGCAAAACCGACGTCCATGCCTTCGAAGCACCAGCGCAGCTGGGCACGCAGACCCGCATCGTCCTCGACGATCAACAACTTGCCAGACGAGTCTGCCATCACGCGCTCTGCCGAATTTCGGCAGCCTCCTTGACCGGAAACAACATCAGGAAACGGGTACCCACGCCGGGTTGCGAATTGACCTGCACATCACCACCAATCGAGCGCATGTATTCGCGTATCTGGAACGCACCGATGCCCATCCCACGGGATCCTTTGGTGCTGTCGAACGGGCGAAAGAGTCGCTCACGGACGAACTCATCGCTCATGCCAACGCCGGTATCGGCAATTTCGATGTAGGCACGGCGCTCCCGGAAACCGACCGCTACGGCAATCGCGCCCGATTCCGCCGTCGCATCCTGCGCATTGCGCACGGCGTGCTCGAACACCGCAGCCAGCCGCTCCGGATCGGCATCGACGATTGGAAACTCCCGGCACTCGAACGCTGGTACCGGATTACGCGAACCGAGTCGCAGCAGGGAGCGCTCGATAAGCTGGGCGAGATCAAAGCGCCGCAATTCGCCGGTCGCATCGCCCTGGCGCAGTTGCGCAAGCAATTTGCTGATGCGGTCAGCCGAATGCGAAATCGTGCTCATGGCATCGTCGACGAAATCCGGATTGCGCCGATGGCGGGTGGCGTTCTGCGCAATGAGGTTCAGCTGGGCGAGCAGATTACGCAGGTCATGCATGACGAAGGCCGTCATGCGGTTGTATGCCTCGAACTGGCGTGCCATTGCGAGCCGCCGGTCGCTGTCGACCTGGGCGAGATGCACGGCAACCTGGCGACCGGCAATCTTGAGGAGATCCCGGTCCTCGAATGTGAGCGTTCCAAGCGAAGCCGGTCGTTCGAGCAACATCCAGCCCACCAGCTGCTCGACATGCAGCAACGGCACGAGTAGTCCGCGGTGCGTCTCGGCGAGGCGGGTTCGCTCACCCTCTTCCAGTCCGCTATAGAGCTGCGCTCGAGCAGCAAGCTCCTGAAAGTCGATCAGCCAGCCGCTGTCACGCAGATAACGTGGCAGCGCAGCCTCCTCGGCCACGGGTTGCTCGTCACGGACCAGCGCCGTTGAGGGTGCGCCAGAATCCATCCGCCAGCTGTCGACCGGCGCGAACTGGCGTGATTCACGGTCCAGCAACCATAGCTGCGCTCCCGGACTACCCACGATCTGCGCAACCGCGCGCATCGCGGTGGCGGGTACCGTATCGGCATCGGTGGCCGTGGACAGTGTCGAGATGAATCGCAGCCATTCGAGCCGGTAGTCGTAACGATTGCGATAAAAATGTTTGCTGAGAAATACCCGCAGGCGTTGACGCAGAGGCCTGGAACCCAGCAGCGCCGCCAGCGCAATGACTGCCATGGCGGAAAATACCAGCAGTGCCGGGCGCAACCAGTCACCGGCGCGCTGCGCGAGCGCCCAGCTGCCGACACTTGCGATGAGGAGATAGGCCCCGACCAGCACCGCAGAGGTCGCGTAGAAGGCAACCTGGCGCGAAACGAACAACCCGACCGACCAGCTGGGCATGCGCCGTGCCGCGAGCGCTAGGCAAGCGCCACAGGCGGCGCTAACGTACGACCTGGTCACATGCAACCAAGCCTCTGGCTCGCCAAAAAGCGCGAAACTCGCGTTGTTCAGGAGGGTCAGGGCAGCAATTCCGCCGATACCCAAGGCCAGCAGACGCGTGGCCGGCCGCGCTTCACTCGTCGAATTGCGCACGACATTCTCGATGGCGAGCAACAACACAGTTGCAAGCACGATCAGGACGATCGCGACATTTGCGCGTGAGGGCGTCAGGGCCGACGCAATGACCGCCGGGACGGCGAGTGCACTCGACCACGCCGCAAGACGCGCGAGCAGCGCATTACCGGTCGTGAGCGCGAGCGCAGCCCCTAGCATCCAGCCCCAGGCGGCGAGCATCAGCGACTCGCAAACCATCGGCAGCCAAGGCGCGACCGCAGGGTCCAGGAGCTGCCAAAGGTCCACGGCAGCCCAAATGGTCGTGGCAATGATCGCGAGCCACAGGCGCCGCTCCGGACTTCGCCAGTTGGCCGTGGCCGGGCGTAGCAACACGGCGAGCACCGCAAACACGGCGACCGTCAGAGCCTGTCCGCTGATCAGGAACAGGTCGGCACGCATGCTCAGCGGGCTCCCTTGCCCATGAGGATGACTTCGACCGTCTGCAGCAGGATCACGAGATCAAACAGCAGCGTGTGGTTCTTGACGTAGTAAAGGTCGTATTGCAGCTTTTCGAACGCATCGCGCTCGCTCGAGCCATAGGAGTAGCAAAGCTGTGCCCAGCCAGTGATACCGGGCTTGACCCAATGGCGCTCCCGGTAATACGGGATCGTATTCTCGAGTTGCGAGACGAATTCCGGCCGCTCCGGCCGCGGCCCCACGAAACTCATGTCGCCGCGAATCACGTTCAATATCTGCGGCAGCTCATCGAGGCGAACCTTGCGGATGAACGCGCCGACACGGGTAATGCGCGAATCGCCCTCACTGGCCCAGCGCGGCGCGCCGTCCCGTTCAGCGTCCGTGTGCATGCTGCGAAACTTGAGGACTTCAAAGGGTTTACCAAGCAGGCCAACGCGCCGCTGCCGGTAGAGGACGGGCGCGCCCGGGCCATCTTCCACCTTGATGGCCAATGCAACCAGCAGCATGAACGGCCAGAGAAAAACCAGAAAAAGGCAACCGAAGATGAGATCGAACACTCGTTGCGACAGGCGCCGCACATGATCCTGGCGGAAGCCTTCGGAGAATATGAGCCAACTGGGGTGCAGCACATCGAGGCGCACCTTGCCCGTCTCGCGTTCGAAAAATGTCACGACCTCGGTGATCTCGACGCCTGCGAGACGGCATTCGAGCAATTGCGCTACCGGGAAATTCTTGCGTCGATCCTCCATGGCTACGACGATTTCGTCGATGTCGTGTCGATAAGCCAGGTTCAGCAAGGTATCGCTGACGGTGAGCAATCGATGTTGTTCGACCGATACGGGTTCACCTTCCGGACGGACAAATCCGACCAGACGGAAACCGCGCTGGTCGGCGCGGCGGCGCAGACCGGCCAGGCTCTGCGCGCGTGCGCCACTGCCATAGACCAGCACATTGCGACGGAACACGTCTTCGTTGATGACGCGCCCGAGCGCGATGCGCACCAGCGCGGCGAGTACGAAGCCCATTGCGGCGGCGACGAAATAGAGATAGACAGGCAGAACGTGGTTGCCGACCAGACGCGACAGCAAGGCCGTCGCAATGACGCCAGCGATCACCGCGAACAGCAGGCGCAACAGTTCGCCCGCGGTTCGCTCGCGCAACCGCCGGCTGAACATGCCCATGGCGAACATGGCGATGAGGCTCAGTACCGCGAAAGTCGCCGGCCCGTGCCAGGTATCCGTCAGGTTGGCATCGACCTTGAGCAGGAGAATGGCCGCAGTCGCCCCAACCCAGAGCGCAGCCGATTCGCAAATGGCCAGGATCAGAAATGGCACATGCACATGTGTGCCAAAGAACTTGAAATTCACCCGTATGGTCCCTGCAAGCGCCCGAATCCAGGATGCTAGGTCAACCAAGCTGAACGACACCTGAGGGGGTCAGCTGGCTACACCGAGCGTCGGGATATTAGACGATGCAGAGTCGAGAAATCTTACAGTAGGTCAAAACTGTGAAGAAGTTCGCGCAAGTTGGCGTCCCCAAGGGGATTCGAACCCCTGTTACCGCCGTGAAAGGGCGATGTCCTAGGCCTCTAGACGATGGGGACCTCGGAGAATTGGTGGAGCTAGGCGGGATCGAACCGCCGACCTCTTGCATGCCATGCAAGCGCTCTCCCAGCTGAGCTATAGCCCCACGAAAGGGGCGCGACGGTAAGGCAGGCCTTGGGCGCTGTCAAGAAGGTGGGTCGCGGCTGACGATTGCGGGGTCCGGCACCTGCCACTAGACTTGCGCCCCTTCCCGGTTTCCGGGCGGTTAGCTCAGCGGTAGAGCACTGCCTTCACACGGCAGGGGTCACTGGTTCGATCCCAGTACCGCCCACCATCGCAGGTCGGTGACCGGTCCGGGTAATGGGCCCAGCACTCGAGGACATCAACGTGAGCAATTTCGATCAGCAACTGGACAAGGTAAAAAACGCGCCGGGATTCATCGCCGCGCTGGATCAAAGCGGCGGCAGCACACCGAAGGCACTGGGCCTTTACGGGATCGGCAAGGACGAATGGTCCAATGATGACGAAATGTTCGCTCTCGTACACAAGATGCGCAGCCGCATCATCACGAGCAAGTCCTTTAGTGGCCGGCGCATTCTGGGCGCAATCCTGTTCGAGAACACCATGGATCGCGACATCGCGGGCAAGCCCACCGCTGATTACCTCTGGGATGTAAAGAACGTCGTACCGTTCCTGAAGGTCGACCAGGGCCTGGCAGGGGAAGCCGACGGCGTGCAGGTGATGAAACCCATGCCGGGACTCGATGCACTGCTCGCGCGCGCGAAAGCCAAACGGATCTTCGGCACCAAGATGCGCTCGGTGATCAAGCAGGCCAATGCGGCCGGCATCGAGGCCGTCGTCAAACAGCAATTCGAGATCGGCAAGCAGATCATCGCCGCCGGACTGGTGCCCATCATAGAGCCCGAAGTCGACATTCATTGCCCGGACAAGGCCAAGGCCGAGGCGCTGCTGCGCACTGCCCTCCTTGCCGAACTCAATCGCCTGCAGCCGAAGCAGCTCGTGATGTTGAAGCTCACCCTGCCTGAGGAACCCGACTTCTACATGGACTGCATCAAGCACCGCAACGTCGTTCGCGTCGTCGCGCTGTCCGGCGGTTATTCGCAGGATGAAGCCAACCGTCGCCTTGCCGCAAACCATCGCATGGTCGCGAGTTTTTCGCGCGCGCTGGCCGAAGGTCTGTCGGCAAAACAGTCGGACGCCGAGTTCGACGCGAAGCTCGATCACTCCATCGAGACGATCTACCAGGCGTCCATCACCTGAGGCAGACCTTCGCCGCAGTGGCACTTGCCGTATGATCCCGTTCGATGAGCATCTATGGGGTAGTCACGGCGACTGATGGCGCGACGCGCATCTGCGTCCTCGAGATCGCCCACCCGCCACCTTCCCTCGCCCAGCTGCTTCCGGCGAGTGGCTGGCGACCATTCCAGTGCGACCCCGGTGTCACCCAGGCCGCGCATAACACCCCAGTGGCCGGGCTCACGATGATGCTCGGCGGCTGCATGGAAATCAGCGTCACCGCCGGCGACTTGAGCCGCGTGGCGCTGGTCGCGGGTGATGTACTGATCCTTCTCGACACCCATGGCAGCGGCCATGCCACCGCGATCACCGGGACCGACGCCCTGCGCACGATCGGCGTTGCTTTTGCACCGAAAGACTGGCCATCGATTCGCGATGCATTCACGGGCTGGCCCAATCAACTGGTGCCGCCGGGACAGTCGCCATGACAGGGCAAGGATCGCCGAAGAAGATCCGTCTTGCATTCGTGCTGGCGTCGCTGACGCACTCCGCCGGGATGAATATCGTGACTGTCCTCGCGCTACGGTACTTCACGGACAATCTCGCAATGGCGGCATCCGTCGCAGGCCTGCTTTTTGCCGTCGTCAAGATCTACGACGGCATACTCGATCCCCTGCTCGGCGCTGCAAGCGACCGTACCCGCTCGCCGATCGGACGACGACTGCCCTACCTGCTGATCGGCAGCGTGTTGATGGCGATCACCGTGGTGCTGCTCTTCGCCGCACCCAGTTCGCTGTCAGGCCCCGGACTTTGGCTCTACGTTGCGCTGATATTGGTCGTACATGCTTCTGCCTACACAGCCCTGACGATTCCGGGCATGGCCATGGTGGTTGAAGTCACCAATGACTATCACGAGCGCTCGACGTTGATGTCCTATCGTGTGATTGGCAACACCGTCGGTCTGCTGGTCGGCTCGACGCTGCCCACCTGGCTGCTGGCCCACTGGGGCGCAGATCGATCGGGTCATATCAAGGTCGCGGTCGTTGTTGCCACGGTCGTTGCCCTGGCTGGCGTAGCTGCAACGGTCATGCTGCTCAACGCACCACGCACGACGATGCAGGACAAGGACCGGCTGCGCCTCCGGGATTTCGGGCGGCAATTGCGGCTTGCCTGGCAGAACCAGCCATTCCGAATGCTGGCACTCGCCCATATATTCGTATTGATAGGCACCGCAACGACCTCGGTGACGAATGCCTATTTCTCGCGTTACGTTCTCCAGCGCACCGACAACTGGCTGGGGAACTACTATCTGCTCGCAACCATCGGCGTATTCGCGTCGATGCCGCTTTGGCTGCGCGCCGCGCGCCGCGCCGGCAAGAAGCGTTGCTATGCGGTCGCGATGCTCGGGTTCGGTCTTGCCCATTTGACGTGGCTGAGCGCCGGAGCAGGCGAGGCGTATGCGCTGCTGGTTGCGCGAGCGCTAGTTACCGGCGTCTTTTCGGCCGGATTGATCCTGTTCGCCTATTCCATGCTTTCAGATGCCATTCGTTTCGACTATATACAGACCGGTCTGCGCCGCGAAGGCGCTTTTGCGGGCATCACGAGCCTGCTGGACAAGATATCCGCCGCCGCCGGCATCGCTGGCGTTGGCATCCTGATGAGTGCCATGGGCTATGTCGAGTCCAGATCCGGTGGGCTGCAGGCACAATCGGACAGTGCGATCCAGGCCATCTACATTGGGTTCGCGGTCATCCCGGCGATTGCCATGCTGATCAGCCTGCTGGCCATCGTGAGGTATCGCCTCAACGCCGAAGACCTGCTCGAATCGCGCCGCTCCGAAGCCGACAGGCTCGACGATGACCTGAATCAATCGCACGTGGCAGCTGACCGTGCCAGTTCATAGTCGAAGGAAATGGGTCCTGCTGTCGCTCCTCGCGCTGGCTTGCGCCTGCGCCCTGGTCGTCGGCAATTTCATTGCCGCACGCCGCAGCGCAGCGCCGAGCGACTACGAAACTTTGCGCAGCCAGTACGGCCATGGTTCCCGACAGATCGTCGTAGCCGGCGTCCGGGTGAATTATCGCGACGACGGCGACGGCCCGGTGCTGGTGCTGTTGCACGGTTCGTTTGGCAGCCTGCGCATGTTCGATGATGTGACGGCCGAGCTAGATGATCGGTTCCGCATTATTCGATATGACCAGCCGCCATCAGGACTGTCGGGCGCCGTACCTGAAGGCTTCGCGTTGAGTCCCGAACAATTCCTTGCCGATTTTCTCGATGCCTTGCACGTCGACAAGGCAGCGCTGCTGGGCACTTCGAGCGGCGGCATCATTGGCTATCGATTCGCGGCGACCTATCCGCAGCGAACGACAGCGCTGGTGCTCTCGAATGTCCCGCCGTCTGCACCCGTTGACAACAATGCGGCACGACAGCGCCTGCCGCTCCTGCTGCGCTGGTCCATCGCAACCTGCATGCAATCACGACCCTGGTCGCGCACTTGTTGGCAGGACTTTCTGCGGGCGCACTTCGAACGCCGGGAGCGCGTGACACCCGCGTTGGTGGATGAGTACTTCGACCTCAATCGTCGCCCCGGCGCCACGCAGTTCACTAGCATGACGGCGATCATGAAAAGCGATGCCGAAGTCAGGCGATTCCTGGCCGCCGTCAGCGCACCGACGCTGATCCTCTGGGGCGCCCGCGATCCGGTATTGCCGCGTGCCACGGCCGAATTGCTGGCGGCGCGCGTCGGTTCGGACAGCAAGCGAGTCGTCTATCTCGATGACGTCAGTCACTATCCGCCACTCGAGGCCCCGCACGAGGTGGCCGGCGCCACCCGCGAGTTTCTCGAAGCTGTCCCGGCTATCCGTCTCGAACAGGTCGCCCGCCAGTTGGCCGCGACCGCGTCCCGCTAATTGCACTCCGCACCGAAAAAGAGTCGAATTTGCCCATGCGAACCATCTACCCGGCATTGATATTGACCATCCTTGGAGCCTTGACCGCAAACACGGTCCACAGTGTCGAGCCTGCCCCGAATGACAACGACGCAGCGCTGCGCCGAGGCAAATTGCTCTTCATCACCCAATGCCGCGCCTGCCACCGCACCGACTCGATCGCCGATGAGCACAAGATCGGACCTCATCTCGCTGCGATCATCGATCGCAAAGCAGCCACCGTCCCTGGCTATAACTATTCGGCCGGACTTCGTGCGGCGGACTGGAATTGGACCATGGAAAAACTGGATGCATGGCTTCAGCATCCCTCCGAAGTCGTTCCCGGCACGACCATGACCTTCATGGGCATTCCGGGCGCAGATGACAGGCAGTCGCTGCTTTTGTATCTCGAGCGCGAAACCCGGCCGCAGACGACAGCGCGGGAGTAGCTTCATGTCTCCCCCGGCGCGACTATCACGTCGCGATGCATGCAAATCGATCGCCGCTGCAAGCCTTGCGCCTTTTGCGGGCAACCTATGGTCCGCAACAACTGAAACGACCCCCGTCGATGTCACAGTCATCGGCGCCGGCCTGTCCGGCCTCAATGCCGCACTGATCCTGGAGGAGCTTGGCGCGCGCGTTCGCGTGCTCGAGGGCCGGTCGCGCGTCGGTGGACGGGTTTACACGCGATTCGACCTGCCCGGTCACCCCGAAGTGGGCGCCAACAGCATGGGTGGCGGCTATGGCCGGACGATCGACATTGCCGGGCGCATGGGGTTGCCATTGATCGACATGGCACCGCGATTTCGCGCCGCGCTGGGGCGTAGCGAAGTGCTGCTGCGCGGCCAGCGCATCGATCCGGAAACCTGGTCCCGGTCTTCTCTCAATCCGTTTCCTGAACCTTTGCGCAAATTACTCCCGCCCGCCGTGGTGCCGGTGCTCATGTCGAAGCACAACCCATTGCAGTCGCCAACACAGTGGCTCGATGCAGACAAGGCCGCGCTCGATGTTTCGATGTTCGAGGCGTTACGGGCACTTGGTCTGAACGAGGCCGCGATAGAACTCGCATATAACCAGAACGTCAGTTACGGCAACTCGGCACACGACGTGTCCGCGCTGATGTTCTATTTCGTCGACGCCTGGAGCCGGGCGCAGGCCCGTGTCGCGCCGACGGCGCCGGTGGTCGGCGGCGGCAACCAGAAATTGCCGACAGCCATGGCGGCCGCGCTCAAGGGACCGGTCATCCTCGGCAGCGAAGTCGTGGCGATCGACCAGGACGAGAACCAGGTGACGTTGAGCTGCCGCGACGGTAGTCGTTTCCGGTCACGCTACGTACTTTCCTCCCTGCCGGCAGCGACTTTGCGAAATGTCAGGCTCGACCCCGTCTTGCCCGGCGGGCAGGCGCGCGCCGTGCAGACATTGCCCTACATGCAGGTCTCGCTCGTTTTCCTCAATGTGCGCAAGCGGTTCTGGGAGGCCGACGGCCTCAGCGCATCCATGTGGAGCGACGGCCCCGCTGGAATGGTCATGGCCCAGCATTTCGGCGACCGCGACGATGAGGTAACGAATTTCGTCTGCAGCCTGCGCGGCTGGAAAGCGGCCTATATGGACCGCCTGGGAGCGGAAACGGCGCAACGGCTGGTCATTGCAGACATTGAAAAAGCACGGCCCGCTGCGCGCGGAGCGCTCAAGCCGGCCGGATACCATTCATGGGCCCTTGATCCTTTCGCAGGCGGGGATTGGGCGGTATTTCAACCAGGCCGGTTGCAGGCCGACCTGTCCGTACTGGCCCTGCCACACGGCCGGATGCATTTTTGCGGCGAGCATACGGCGACGGCCAACCGCGGCATGGAGGCTGCCATGGAATCGGGCGAACGCGCCGCGATGGAACTGGTGCAGCGGCTCTAGGCCGCCTGCGGGTCGGGCAGGCGCCGGAACACGAGCAGCGCCAACAGATTCAGTAACGCCGGCGAGACAGCGAACGCCAGCATGACGCCAGTCATGGCCGACGAGGACTGGGGCAGGCCCGCGACCGCGCGACCTGCATCGAATCCGAAGGCCGACAGGACGAGTCCCACCAGCAAGGTGCCACCGACTGCAAAGCCGATCTTGTCGGATGCGATCCAGACCGCGGAGTATAGGCCCGCTCGACGCTGATCCTGGCTCGCAAGATCGGCGAGCAGTGAAAAACCAAGCAACGCCCATCCGGAATTGCCCACGGCGACCAGGAACGCAATGAGAAATGTCACCGCATTGCTGGCGTGAGCGCTGAAACCCCACGTCAGGTACATGATGGAATAGCACAGGGTAGCCATCACGTAGGCGGGTTTCTTGCCGACACTCGCGGCAAGGCGCACCCACATGGGTTGCGCAAGGATGATGCCGGCGCACATGACGAACACGATGACACCGACAAGCTGGAAAGCATCCGGGCGCGCCATGTTGTAAGTGAGGAAATACAGCATGGACGCGTAAGCCATGCCGGAACCGGCAAGTTGCATGAGATTCGCGTAGAAAAGCGGCGCAAATCGCCGCGAGCTGATCAGTTCGGCCGCTTCGCGAGGCTTCAGGGTGGTTTGCGGGCTTGCATCCGCGGCCGGCGTGCCGGCGCGAACGAACCGGTTCACACCGAAAAACGTGATCAACAAGGCAACCGGGCAGATGACCGCCAGAACGCGCGCCATGAATTCATAGGCGTCCTGACCGCCTCCATGGCTTTGCACGATCGCAGGCGCGAGCGCACCGGATACCAGCACGCCGCCGGCAGTGAACACAAGTCGCCAGGCCATCAACACGGTGCGCTGCTGCGGTGTCGTGGTCAGTTCGCTCGCGATGGCAAGGTAAGGCACTGAGAAAGTTGCGAACACCGCCATGTAAAGACTGAAGGCAACGGCCAGATACGCAACGCGGGTCACCGTGCCGCCGGCCGGCACATGAAAAAGAAGGTACATGGCGACCGGCGATGCGAGGGCGCCAGCAAGCAGCCACCAGTGCCGTGGCACGCGTTTGCGCAAACGGTCCGACTGGATGCCAACCACCATGTCGCATAGAACGCCCCAGACGAGCTTCGGCACGAATATCGCCGAGCCGGCAATTACAGGCGCGATACCCAGCACATTGGTCATGAAGAAAAGCAGCAGGAGCGATGGCAGATCGCGAAAGACCTGCCCCGCGACCTGCCCGCTGCCGTAGGCAATCTGGCCGGCGAGGCCAATGCCGCCAGTTTGCGTCATTGAGTGTCAGCGCAACGGCGGCTTCGCGCCACCTCCGCCAAAGGCGGGCGGCGCCTGTGGCGGTTGCGGCGGTGTCCAGCCTGGCGGCACCGGGGCCGGCTTTTGCTCGCGCGCATAGTTCTCGAGACTGGACAAAGAAGGCCCATAGTCCTCGGTCGGCGCCGAGAGCCACTTTTCGTCCATGGCGCGTGCCGCAGCCACCAGGTCCTGAGGCAAGTCCTTGATGCCGCCAGGTAGCGTCGCGAAGTTCGTGAAATAGCTGCAGTGACCCGGCGCCTGGCCCATCAACATCCAGGGCAGCCAAGGCGTGATGCGCGACCAGGATCCGACGATAGGCAGCGAAGTGATATTCGGATTCTCGACGTCTTTTTGCTGGACCGTGTATTTGAAAAGCTCGGACACACGACTCATGGGACCGGCAGACTCTCGCGGCCATTTGTCCGGCTGAAGGGCGCTCGGGTAATAGAGGTGAATGTCGGTGGAGAGAATCAGTGTGCCGTTGGGTCCGTAGTTCCAGTCGAGCAGCAGCGGTCGACGCGGGGGTTTTTCCTTGTTGAGACCGCCGTAGGATGGCGGCTCTGGCGCCCACTCGCTGATCGTGAAATTGAACGGGTCATTCGCGATGGGTACGACTCGCACATCCTCGTCGGTGTAGGGATTGTGCCAGGTCTCCATGATCTTGCCGGTAGCGATATCGCGGTAGAACACGATCTCGCGCAACAGGCGGCGCCAGCTGCCGTCTTCCAGCAGTTTGGTGCGCGTAAAGCTGAAGCCTTCGGCAATGAATAGCGGCCGGACCTTTTCGTTCTCACGAACGCCATAGACCGTACCGCGTAGCCAGCCCAGCTTCTGCTTGGTCGGATCCAGCTCGCCGTCGATGCGGGCGAACGTGTCGCGGTTCCATTTGGGGTTCTTGAAATCGACTCGCGTGACGAACTTGACACGGGGTTTGGCAGCGAGCTTCGGTGCGACAGAGGCTGCGGCAACGCCTGCCGCGAGACCGAGCGTGGCGCGTCGGGTAATCCTAGATTCAACCATTGAGTCATCTCCTCGAGTTCACCAGAGCGATTCAGCCGACCAACTGTCGGATATCCATTGCGCGCGGCGAGCAGCATGGCCGACGCGCGTGATTAGATCATGAGAACCGATGCCTCAGAATACCCTCACACGTCGCCACATCATGCAACTGCTCATCGCAAGCGGCGCGGCGAGCATGGCCTACGCAGGGGCGAGCGCGCCACAATATACGCTGCGCACGACCGAAGGACGGGCCATTTCCGTCTGGCACTGGCGGCCTCGCGGCAAGCGGCGCGGAACCATCCTGTTTTCGCACGGCGCCGCTTCGGCACCCTGGAAGTATTTGAAGCTGATCAAGCCCTGGGTGGGCGGCGGGTTCGAAGTCCACGCCCCGCTGCATGTCGATTCGACCGATCACCCGAAGATCGCCGACTTCCCGGGCCTGGCCAGCTGGAAGGCGCGACTCGAGGACATGCATTTGCTCGCCGACCAGCTTGGTGATACACAGCGCCTCGCGGCCGGCCACAGTTACGGTGGATTGGTCGCGCTTACGCTGGCAGGCGCGGCAGCCATTGCGCCGCCCGGTTACGCCGGCGCATTGCGCGATGCCAGGACCATTGCCGCGATCGCCTTCTCGCCGCCGGGTCCGATTCCCACGCTGATCGATGTCGAAGGCTATGCGACGCTCGCCGTGCCCGCCCTGATTCAAACCGGCAACCTGGATATTCCACCCGGCGCGGCGGCCGAGGATTGGCGCTCGCACCTCGCGGCCTATGACGCTTCGGCACCCGGCGGCAATCGATATGCGCTGACTTTGCAGGGGGTCGATCACTATTTCGGTGGACTGATCTGCCGACCCGAGGCGCAGGGACCACAGCAACGACGGCAACTGGACGTCGCGGTACGATTGTCGACTTTGTTCCTGAAGGCCTACGGCGCCAATGACGCCGCGGCGCGCCGCCGACTCGACGCCGAAATCAGCGCGGCGGGACCCGTCGTGCTGACGCGCAAATAAGCCGGCAGACCAACCTCGAGTGGGATACCGCGGATGACAAATCAGGCTCCCGATGTGCATGAGCTGATGCAGCGCCTGGCGAGCGCAATGCCAGCGGACCGCATCGCCCAAGGGGATATCGTCACCACCTTCGCAACCGACGTGTATCGCCGCCGCGAATTGCCGGTTGCCGTTGTGCGCCCGCAGTCCGTGGAAGAGCTGCGGGCCGCTGTCGCCACCATTACGTCGGCCGACTTCGCAGTATTCACCCGTGGCGGAGGCGCCTCCTATACCGACGGCTACCTGCCGTCGACGCCCAGATCCGCCCTGCTCGACATGGGCGGCCTCGATCGCATCGTCGAAATCAATCAGGAGGATTGTTACGTGACGGTCGAGGCGGGCGTGACCTGGGCGGCGCTCAAGACTGCGCTGGACGCGCTGGGCTTGCGAACGCCGTTCTTTGGTCCTTTTTCCGGCCTTGCAGCGACGGTAGGCGGTTCGGTATCGCAGCACTCCATCAGTCACGGCTCAGCGCGATATGGCACAAGCGCGGAGTCGGTGCTCGCGATGGATGTCGTTCTCGCATCCGGCGAGTTGATTCGCACGGGCGCGGCGGCGCGTGGCAGCGCTCCGTTCTGTCGTTGGTACGGACCCGATCTGGCGGGCCTGTTCGTCGGCGATTGCGGGACGCTCGGCGTCAAGGCGCGGATTACCCTGCCGCTGCTGCGCCGTTACGATGAATTCCGCTGCCTGTCCTTCGGTTTCGCAAAGCTGGACGACATGGCCAAGGCGCTACGCGCCGCCGGGCTGGAGCGGCTCGAGGATGAGCATTTCGCAATCGACGCGGCGCTCTCGCGCGGCCAGATCGCCCGCCAGGAACGTACATCGAAGCTCACACTCATCCGCAACCTCTGGGCGACGGCGCCTTCCACCGGCGCTGCAATTTCGCAGCTGCTGCGAACCGCGTGGGCCGGCACGCGCCAGATGCGCAACTGCGAATACAGCGTCCATTTCATTATTGACGGATGTTCAGGCCAGGACGTGAGCGCAAGGAGCCGGCGCTTGCAGGAGCTGATGGAATCGGCAGGCGGCTGGTCGATGGTCAACACCGTCCCGGCCGTCGTACGCGGCATGCCCTTCGCCCCGTTGATCAACACTCTCGGCCCGAACGGCGAGCGCTGGGTGCCTGTTCATGGCCATCTGCCGTATTCGCGAGTCGCGGATTTCCACCGCGATCTGACCGCATATTTCGCGCAACACGCGACCGAGATGAAACAGTTGGGAGTCTGGCACGGCGGCATGTTCATGTCGGTCGGAAGCACAGCGTTCCTGTATGAAATTGCGCTCTACTGGCCAGGCGAACAGACGGCCTACCATCGCAAGGTCGTTCCTGCCGAATACCTCGCATCCCTCCCGAGCTATCGCGACGAAGCGGCTGTGAATGAATTCGTGGAGAAGCTCAAGCGGGGATTGATCGATCTTTACAGCCGGCATGGCGCGACACATTTTCAACTAGGCAAGAGCTATCCCTACGGCAGTGTTCTCGACAAGGCTGCTCTCAATTTGATCCGCGCGCTGAAGTCGGCAGTCGACCCGAAGCACTTGATGAATCCGGGCGCTCTGGATCTGCCAGACGCCTGATCATCATCGTTCCGGGCCGTCGTCGTCACGCGTGCGTCGCGCCGCGAGTGCGCCGAGGAGAAGCAAGCCGATTGCGACGAGCTGAGCGCAGGTAATTGCGCCACCCCCTCCATCGCGCGCGACAGTGCGCACCGGCGCATCCCCGGCCTTGACCCGGGTCTCGAAACGTCCCACCTCACCTGCGAGATTTTCAATGAGGGAGTCGGCGGCTTGCTCGAAGCCGGCTGCCGATTGCATGCGCAGTTTGCGATCTGCGGCGCTGATCGTCGTCGCGCCGGCAACGCTGCTCGTGCCCCCGGCACGCAACAACAACCGGCGGCTGTGCGGTTCGACCACAGCGAGGTCGAGCAAGGTGCTGGTGGACTGATCGTGGCCGCTCACCAGGTAGGCGCCGACGATGGTCAGGTACCAAAGCGATCGGTCGTTTTCCGTACTACGCGCGATCTGGTCATAGGACATGACACCGACAAGGTCGAGCTGCAAGAGCGCGGAAACCTGCTCGAGCTGCGCAAACCCGCCGCCTGCGGTCAGATAGTAGTCCGGCACGACGGTAATGCTGGATACGTACTCGAGGGAGCGAAATCGCTCCGCCACCCGCTCAACGATCTGCTCGCGCTGGGCAGCATCGGGCGCTGCCCCCTCGCCCGCTGGCAGGAAACTCAGCCCGACGCGCAGCGGCAGGCGCAGTTGCACGCTCTCCTCGACCCTCGGCACATCGCCTTCTGGATACAGATAGCTCACGAGTGGCGTCGAGGCGGCGTGCTGCGAGCGGCAACTCGTAAAGCAGAATGAGTCGAGTTGCGCGCAACCGGGCAGGACTGCCAGCGCGGCTGCCAGTGCCTTGAACCTGTGACGTAAGGCCGGACTCATGGCGATTGACTCCTGAAAAAGAACGATGTTTAATTAGAACAGATAATTAAACAATGCTCAATAGTGGCGTGGTTCCATGGTGCGCGTCTTGAACCGCGTGCTAATGTCCGCGCAGTCGATCCCAGTCCTGTTGCTGACCGGCAATGCCGCCCTCCCAAACCGACGCCAGCGAACTACTCCTTCGCCTTCACCCAGATTTGACGCCGGTCGACTTGGCAAGCGAGATGGGTTGGCGGCGACTCAAGGCGCGGGTGATGCGACGACTGCGCCCAGGAGGCGTAGCGCAGGATGTGCAACCCGACCCGGCGCGATTGCCGACCAATCCCGCCGCCGTTGCCTGGGTGCGCGAGCAGATTTCCCATGGCGCGGTGGTTACCGTGCTCAGCCCATTCGACGATGCCTGGAACCACGCCTGGGCCCAGGCCAACGAACTGCAATGCAGCTTTGCCGGCGAAAGTCAGAGCAACCTCACCCAGCCTCCTGCGACAGCATCTGCCGGGCCCGCAGGGCGCCGCGGGCCATCGCGTCTCAAATCTGTATTGCGCGTCATGCGCGTTCATCAGTGGCTCAAGAACCTCCTGCTCTTCGTACCTTTGTTCACTGGGTTTTCGTTGTTCGATCTCACTCGCGCACCGAAGATGATCCTCGCGTTCCTGGCATTTTCGTGCGTCGCCTCTGCCACCTACGTCGTCAACGATCTGTGGGATATCGACAGCGACCGCGCACATGCGCGCAAGGTCAGGCGTCCATTGGCCAGCGGCCAATTATCCGTCGTTGCAGCGCTTTGGCTGGTCGTCGTTCTCGCTTTCGCGGGCTTCGCGCTCGCAAGTATGGTGTCGCACACTTTTGCCTGGATTGTCGTCCTGTATGTCGCTGCCACCTTGACCTACAGCAGCGTGCTGAAGTCCATCGTTTTGATTGATGCCGTAACGCTGTCACTTTTCTATGCGCTGCGCATGTTGGCCGGAGGCGTTGCCGCCGATATTCCGCTCAGCACGTGGTTGATCGCGTTCGCGCTGTTCATCTTCCTCAGCCTCGCCCTGCTGAAACGATGCTCCGAACTCATTTACCTCCAGTCCGAGGCACGCGCGTCCGCGGCGGGACGCGACTACCAGGTCAAGGATCTCGCCGTGCTTTGGCCCTTGGGCGTAAGCAGTGCGATTGCTGCCGTAGTCGTCTTCGGACTTTTCATAAGCCAACCCGACACCCAGGCGCGATACGCGACGCCTGAACTGCTCTGGCTCGTTGCGGTGGCACTCATCTACTGGTGCGGGCGGCTGTGGATCAAAGCGAATCGCGGCGAGATGCACGACGATCCGATTATTTTCGCGCTCCGCAATCGCGGCAGTCTCGTTACGCTCGCCGCAATGATAGGCATAACTGTGCTTGCACAGTTCGTATCGCTACGCCGCTTGGTCGAGTGGATAGAATACTGAAAGAAGCAAATGGCGTTGACGCAAAGGCAAACTTGGATTGCGACAGCGTATTGCGCGTTGCTCGCTGCCCTGTCGATAGCCTTGCAGGGCTATCACTTCGGCGGCGGCAACCAGGCGTTTTATATTGCCTACTCCCTGCGCCTTGACGAACTCCCGCAATTTCATTCGGATCCGTTCTACCAGACTCTCCCCAATTTTGTATCCGCGTTCTGGTGGCTTGTCAGGCAATTCGCGACCGACGAAAACATCGACAGCGTTTTCCTCGCACTCCACTATCTTGGTCGCGCCGCCGGCTTTGCGGCGCTGGGTTACATGCTGCTGCAATTGGGTCTGCGACATTCGCAATCGGCCGTCGTGCTGCTCGTGCTGGCAGCAAGTCCGCTCCTCAATGGCAGTACACCTGTCGGTTTTCACGGCCTGTTCGTAAACGACCTGACGCACTCGTCAATGGCCTGGCCCTTCGTCGTGCTGGCGCTGGTTTTCGCAACCCGAAGTCGTTGGACTCTGGCGGCGTTCATGGCAGCGATCGCATTTGATATCAACGCATTTGTCGGTATCTGGACAGTTTGCGCATGTGCAGTGCTGGTATTTTCACAACGGACGACCTTCAACTTGACAGTACTTGGCAAGGCGGCGTCCGTGTTCACCGTGATCGCTCTGCCAGTGGTCATCTGGATCCTGAAGGCCACCCATGACCAGGCCGACGCGGCACCCTTTGACTACCGTGAATACATACGTGGCCACTACGCCGCGCACTTCCTGATTGAAAATGCCAAGGCGGTTGACCTCGCACAGATGCTCTGCGGCTGGATCGTCTACTCGTTTGCCGCACGGCGCCTTGGCGCGAGGGCGTGGTTGACTGTCTTGCTCACGTTCATGGCACTTTTTGCGATCGGCTGTATCGCGCCGTATCTGCTCAACTCGCGAAATCTCTTCAATCTGCATCTGTTGCGCGTCGACGGCGCGATACAGTTCATCGGCCTGGCACTGGCCACTGCCTGTGCTATCCGATTGGCTGGTACCGACGATTCGGCATTCGACCGCTCACTTTCACTATTGATTCTGCTCGGCGTCGCGACGGGCTACATGGCACCGGCTGCGACCGCAGTCATCGCCATCTTGCTGGTAAGACCGGCCCGACTCGTCTGGATTGCAGCGCTCGCGCTTGCTGTCATGTTCGGCCTCTTCGTTCATGCGGGTAAAGTCGAGGGGATGCTTTTCGCCGTGGCGGTACTGTTGCTGTTGGTCGCGCAATCGTCACCAGCGCGTTGGCCATCTGCGCCGTTCTGGGCCAAGGCGATCGTCGTCGTTGTACTTGCATCTGCCGGCTGGGCCATTCAATGGCGCAACCAGGTGATGCCGACGCCCGAGCAGGCCGCGCGCGATGCCGACTGGCTGGCTGCCGCCGAATGGATACGCGCCAATCACATCGGCGAAACCGTTCTGGTGCCGCTTGCAACCAACGTGGGCGTCAATACCGACCAGAGCTTCCAATTGCTCACTCGCACGCCAACGTGGGTGGAATGGAAACAGGGCTCCGCGGTCATGTGGGCACCCAGGTATTACCATGTGTGGCGTGAGCGACTGGACGGCGTCGAACCGCTGCGCGACGCGCCCGCACTCGCCGATTACGCAAGAGCGCACGATATTCACATCTTCGTCGCGCCGAACGGCCCTGCCGGCGAGGTTTGCGGCGGTGCCGCGCCGCTCTCGCAGTTTCGACACTTTTCCGTCTGTAGAATCGTCGCGACCCCTGGCACCGAACCGAATGGATCCGCATGACACCCACGAACTTCCTGCTCATCATCACGGGCGTGCTGCTCAATGCGGCGGCACAATTGCTGCTCAAAGCAGGCACGAACAGCCTGGGCACGATCAGTTTCAGCGCCCTCTCGTCGATCCGAAGCTTCATGCATGTCGCGTTCCAGCCATTCATCGTGGCCGGCCTCATGTGCTACGTCTTCAGTGTGGCTATCTGGATCGCTGCACTTTCGCGGACTGATGTCAGTGTCGCCTACCCCATGCTCTCCATCGGGTATGTCGTGAATGCCATTTTCGCCTGGTGGTTGCTCGGCGAATCGTTGGGCGCCACGCGCATCGCCGGAATCTTCGTCATCCTGGTTGGCGTTACGCTGCTCTACAAGAGCTGACCATGCGCTGCCTCGTTACCGGCGCAAACGGATTCCTTGGCGGCGCCACTGTCGCAGCCATCGCTGCTCGCGGTGGCACGACGATAACCACGGATATCGAAGGCAGCGTGGACCATCGTGGGGATCTGGCCGACATAGCGTTCTGCAACTCATTGCCAGCCGTCGATTGCGTCGTGCATTGTGCGGCCGTGCAGTACATCCGGCGCGACATACCCTTGATAACCCGCAGCGCCTGGTTTCACCGCAACAACGTTCTCGCAACGAAAAACCTCTGCGATAGATATGCCGATGCGCGGACTCACTTCGTTTATGTCGGCACCAGCATGATGTACCAGGCCATGAACGGCGAGGATTTGCTCCCTACGGCTGCACTTGCCGGTCAGGGAGTCTATAGCGACAGCAAACTGGCCGGGCTGCGACGGGTCCAGCAGTTGCCCCGCTGGTCGTGCATGGTGCCTTGCATAATTGGCGGCCGCGGCCGGGAGGGTCTGTTTCGCGGATTCGTCAATAGCATACGGCGCGCAGGCATCGCGATCGTGCCTGGACCATGCCGCCATGCGACGCACATGGTGCACGTCGAAGATGCGGCCAATCTGTTGGCGTTGATTGCACTCGGCAATCACCAGGGCATATTCAATGCGGCCGCCCCGACGCCACTCAGCATCTTGCAGTGGATCGATGAAATAGCATCTGAACTCGGCGCATCACGGGTCACGAGATTGCACATTCCACTGCCGCTCGTGTCTGCGATCGCTGTCACAAGCCGATATCGACTGCTGGCACGCGAGCAATTGCAGATGCTGCGTCATCGACATGTTCTCAACACCGATGCTTCGCTCGCGCTCGGCTGGAAACCGCTTCGGAGCAATGCACAGATCGCCCGCGAAATCGCCCGCTATATCTGCGACGGGTGATTCTGCGACCGGGCGCGTTCGGCGCCGCCCGCACGGCCCCGAAACGCGGACGACAACATGAACAACGCCAGCAACAGGACCATCAGCGGGTCGGTGATTTCCGCTACACGCCCTGGCATGTAACGCTGGCAGAACTCAACGGTCAACGAAGTCAGGACGAGCGCCGCGCAACCGAGAACCAGGCTACCGGCCGTTGCCGAGCTGACCCAGAGCAAGCCGCCGTAGACGAGCAGTTTTTCCATGAAGCTGCGGTAACCGCTCGCCTGATCGCTTTCAAGGAAGCCCGACATCGGACTCCAATAGAACGGCCGCGCGAAGGTCTCCAGATCAAAGGGCAGCAGTCCATACAAGGCCACCGCCAGGAGCGACAGGACGAAAATCGGCAGTCGCGTCTGACGCCACGGAATCGTACGCGTCGTGACCGCGACAGGCAGAGCCAGGATCCAGGCAATACACTCGTTCCACTCGAGCACCTGGCCGCGAACAAGCAGGCGCGCACCCAATCCGGCTGCAACCACGATGGCGAGCGCGCGCCAGAAATAGTCGCGGCTCACACTGGCACGGATCGCCGTGACAACAATGAGTGTCATGGCAAAAAAATACGCCACCTGCGCGCCGGACAGATCCGAGCCCAGAAATTCCTGCCAATGCACAGCCAGCTTGTACAGACCAAGATCGGGTACGAATGGTACGCAATGAATGGCCAGCCACAGGAACACCAGGGCGGCCGGAAGCATCGGCAACTGTCCGTGCCGAACCCACTTCAGTCGGCGGACATTGATGTCGCCATAGACTCGCGCCATCGTGAGCCCAAGGACGGCGCTCAGGATGTTGAGAACCACGTCGGTCAGGCTTGGGTCCCGCGCAATGACCGCATGTTGCAGTGTCTCGAGCGCGGCCGAAGCAATACCTGCGATGAAAGCTGCCGCGACGACGGCGATGCCGACCGACCATCGTCTCGGCAGAAACGACGCAAGAGCCGCGCCGAAAGGCACATAGAAAAGAATGTTGACAATAAGGTCCGCCGGCAAGGGCCGCTTCAGGTACCAGCTGAACGGAAACGAGCTTCGGTCCGGATGCCACAGCGACTGCCAGTCGAAGGTGAATGGATACAGCGACCCGTAGACAATCAACGCAATTGCCAGTACAAGGGCAGCCCAGCGGGATGGAATGTTTCGCACGGATGTCACCATTATGACAGCAAGCGTTTTCGGCGCGTCGAATGTGCCGCGCCATGCCCTACTAGCCTGCATTGCGTGTGTCATTGCTGGCTGCGGCGGCGGCGGTGGCTCGGCTGGAACCATTTCACCGCCACCGCCGCCGACGTCCACCGCTGGTCTCTCCGCGCGCCCTTCCAATACTACTTGTATTGCGGGCGATCGCCCTGTCGATGCGACCGGCAGTTTTGCGCTCGAGTCCGCGCCCGCGTTTCCAAATCTCTCGTTCCAGACTCTCAGCGATCTGAAACAGGCACCGGGAGACAATGACTTCTGGTACGTCCTCGAGTTGCGCGGCGTTATCCGCCGATTCGCCAACGACCCGGCAGTGGACGCGACAGACTTGATGATGGACATTCGCAGCCGCGTTTCCGACCTCGGCCCAGGCAGCGATACCGGCGCAGTGGGTTTTACTTTTCACCCGAATTACCCGACTGACCCCAGGATATTCATCACCTACACGGTTGCGATACCCAACCGTTTTGTTATCCACGTGTCGTCGTTCAGAACGAACGATGGCGGCCAGACCTTCGACCCAAATTCCGAAACGGTGCTCCTCGAGGTCGAGAAGACCAACGTGTACCACGACGGTGGCTTCCTCGCATTCGGACCTGACGGTTTCTTGTATGTCGGCATCGGTGACGGCGGCGGTTACGGCGATGACCATCCGCCCATAGGCAATGGCCAGAAAACCCAGACCGTCATGGGAAAAGTCCTGCGCATCGATGTCAGCGGCAGCTCGGGCACAGTGCCGTACCGCATACCGGCCAGCAATCCATTTGCCGGAAATCCGGCGTGCAACGTCAATGGCACGAGCACCAGCAATTGCCCGGAGATTTTTGCCTGGGGATTCCGCAATCCTTTTCGGGGCAGTTTCGACCGATCGACCGGACAGCTGTGGATTGGCGATGTTGGACAGGAGCGTTGGGAGGAAGCTGACCGAGTCACTCTTGGCGGCAACTATGGCTGGCGTTGCTTCGAGGGCACGGGAGTATTCAACAGCGACTGCGGCACGGCACAGAATCTCCTGCCTCCGGTCGTGCAATTCGCGAACCCGGGCGGCTCGGCAATGATCGGTGGCTACGTCTACCGCGGCCAGGCGATACCGTTGCTGCGTGGCAAGTTTGTCTTTGCTGATTTCCTGAAGGGCGCTTTCTTTGTCGACGCCACCGCCACGCCAACTGTAACAAAGGTATTCGGCGGTGATCCCAGCCTGGGCGACGGCAAGGATATCGGCGTCGGCGGGATCGTTGCGTTTGCTGAAGACCAGGCCGGGGAAATCTACATCGCGGACTACTTCGGTTCGGTTGTCAAACTCACTGCAACCGGTATTGGCAGTGGCCCCAGCTTGCCCTCACAACTCTCGCAAACTGGTTGCGTCGATTCCAGCAACCCGAGCTCCCCTGCGACTGGACTCATCCCCTATGCGCCGGCTGCGCCATTCTGGTCGGATGATGCGATCAAGCGCCGCTGGATTGCGCTGCCAAACAACAGCAGGATCGATGTCTCCGCGGCGAGTGGCGATTGGGATTTTCCCAATGGCACGGTGCTGATGAAGGATTTCAGCATCGGCAACCAGTTGGTCGAGACGCGATTCTTCATGCGCCACAACGATGGCAGCTGGGCGGGCTATACCTACGAATGGAATGCGGCCCAGTCGGAGGCGACGCGCGTGACCGGTGGCAAGGACGTCACGGTCGCGGGCCAGGTCTGGCATATTCCGTCGGAAGCGGAATGCCTTTCTTGCCACACACAGGCCGCCGGACGGAGCCTCGGGCTCGAGACCGCACAACTCAACTCGAATTTTTCCTACCCCTCGCAGCCTTCGCCGCCGTTCACAGGTCGGACAGACAATCAACTGCATACCTTGGCGGCCGTCGACTTGTTTGCGCCCGCGCTTACGCAGGACCCGGCCTCCTTGCCAGCGCTGCCCGATCCCTATGGAAGCACGGGGACATTGGCCGAGCGCGCCCGGGCCTGGCTACATACGAATTGTTCGCAATGCCATCGGCCAAATGGCGGCGCGCCATCCACCATGGATCTGCGCTACAGCACGGCCATGGATCAGACCAATACCTGCAACGCGGACCCTGCAAATACGCTGGGTGTCGCCAATGCGCGCTTGATCAAACCGTCCGATCCGGATGGTTCGATCGTCTACCTGCGGATGAATCGACGCGGCGCCAATCAGATGCCGCCGCTCGCGAGCAACCTCGTCGACACGCGCGGCGCGCAATTGCTGCGCGACTGGATCGCGGGCATGAACAGCACCTGCCAGTAGATGTAAAATCTGCCAACGTGACTGTCGGCATATACCGACAGGAATCTGTTCAATCGCGATTTTCCGCTGGCACTGGATCTGTGCGGCGTGTCACGATTTGGGTCTTGCATTCGCCGGCCCAGTCTGTCTGAAGAACAATGAAAATTTCCGTTTTGATCACGCGAGTGTGCGCCGTGAGTGCACTGTGCGTGCTTGCTGCCTGTACGGGCGGTCCTGCTGTTGAATCCCTTGCTGCGCCCGTAGTCGACACGACGCCGCCAACCGTGCCGGCGAGCGTTGCCGCCACCAAGATCGCTGCGACGACAATTCGTCTGACCTGGTCGCAATCGCAGGACAGCGAATCGGGCGTCAACGGATATCGCATCTACCGCAATGGTTCGGCGCAGGCGATGGCGAGTGTCGCCGCATCGGTGCTGAGCTACGACGATGATGGTCTCGCGCCGAATACGGACTACACCTACACCGTTACAGCATTCGACGCGGCCACACCTGCCAACGAATCGGCGCCGAGTACGACGACTGCGGCCGTGCGCACCGATCCACCGAACACGAGCGATACAACGCCGCCCTCAGTGCCGTCGGGACTCGGTGCAAATGCGCCAAGCGCGGGATTGGTCAATCTGAGTTGGTCGGCTTCGACGGACAATGCGGGTGGATCGGGCATGGCCGGTTATCGCGTCTTCCGCGACGGCGTGCAGATCACGAGCGTCACCGGCACGTCCTATGCCGACAGCAGCGTAAGCGGCAATGTCACCTACAGCTATACCGTCGCGGCCGAGGACAACGCTGGCAATGTGTCGGCGCAATCCACGCCCGCGCAGGTGACGACGCCGGCCGCGAGCGATACCACGCCGCCGTCGATCCCGCAGAACGTGAGTGCAACGGCCAATTCCTCGCAGCGCATCGATATCAGCTGGTCGGCCTCGACCGACACTGGCGGATCGGGCCTTGGCGGCTATCGCGTCTTGCGCAACGGCACACAGGTTGCGAGCGTCGGCGCGAGCACGACCAATTATTCCGATGGTGGACTCACGCCCAACACGACCTACAGCTATAGCGTCATCGCCTTCGACAACGACGGCAACGCGTCCTCACCCTCTTCAGCCGCAAGCGCCACCACACCAGGCGATACCACGGCGCCGCCGACGCCCGGCGGACTCAGCACCCAGACGCTCAGCACGTCTGCGATACGACTCAGCTGGAGCAGCGTGATCGACACCGGCGGGTCGGGTCTTGCGGGCTATCGCATCTACCGCGATGGCATCCAGATCAATGAAGTCGGTTCCGGGCAAACGAGCTATGACGACACCGGCCTTGCCATCAACAGCAGCTACAGCTATCGCATTGCGGCCTTCGACAATGCGGGGAACGCGTCACCGCAGTCTGCGGCCGTTACTGGCACGACCAGTGCCGATACAACAGCGCCCAGTGTTCCAACGGGCCTCGCCGGCAACGCGACGAGCTCGACGTCCGTATCACTCACCTGGAATGCCTCGACGGATACGGGTGGGTCCGGCCTTGCGCAATATCGCATTTATCGCGGCGGCAGCCAGTTGGCCAACGTACCCGCAGGTACCACCGCCTATACAGACAACACGGCGCAGGCCTCAACGACCTACGCGTATACGGTGACGGCGGTGGACGGCGCCAACAACGAGTCGGCCCCTTCGAGCGCGGTCAATGTCACGACGCCAGCCGCTGCCGACAACACGGCGCCGTCCGTGCCGACGGGATTGACGGCGAGCGCGCCGAACGCCGGGCTGGTTGATCTCAGCTGGAATGCCTCAACCGACAATGCCGGTGGCTCAGGGCTTGCCGGTTATCGCGTCTTCCGCGACGGCGTGCAGATCACGAGCGTCACCGGCACGTCCTATGCCGACAGCAGCGTAAGCGGCAATGTCACCTACAGCTATACCGTCGCGGCCGAGGACAACGCTGGCAATGTGTCGGCGCAATCCACGCCCGCGCAGGTGACGACGCCGGCCGCGAGCGATACCACGCCGCCGTCGATCCCGCAGAACGTGAGTGCAACGGCCAATTCCTCGCAGCGCATCGATATCAGCTGGTCGGCCTCGACCGACACTGGCGGATCGGGCCTTGGCGGCTATCGCGTCTTGCGCAACGGCACACAGGTTGCAAGCGTCGGCGCGAGCACGACCAATTATTCCGATGGTGGGCTCACGCCCAACACGACCTACAGCTATACCGTCATCGCCTTCGACAACGACGGCAATGCGTCCTCACCCTCTTCAGCCGCAAGTGCCACCACACCAGGCGATACCACGGCGCCAGGTGCGCCGACGGGGTTGAGCGGCAACGCGACCAGCTCGACGTCCGTATCACTCACATGGAATGCCTCGACGGATACGGGTGGCTCCGGCCTTGCGCAATATCGCATTTATCGCGGCGGCAGCCAGTTGGGCAACGTGCCCGCAGGTACCACCGCCTATACAGACAACACGGCGCAGGCCTCAACGAGCTACGCCTATACGGTGACGGCGGTGGACGGCGCCAACAACGAGTCGGCCCCTTCGAACACGGCCAATGTCACCACGCCGGCGCCACCGGATACCACTGCTCCCACGGTACCGCAGGGACTGACCGCGACGGCGGTGTCGTCGAGCCAGATCAACCTCAGTTGGTCTGCATCGACCGACAATGCGGGCGGCTCGGGGTTGGCGGGCTATCGCGTGCGTCGCGGCGGCGTGCAGATCGCGCAAGTCGGCGCCGGTACGACCACCTACAGCGACACGGGTCGCAGCGCATCGACCCAGTACAGCTACACCGTGCGTGCCTATGACAACGCCGGCAACGAATCGGCGGATTCGAACACGGCATCGGCGACTACGCCGGCCGCCCAAGTCAGCGGCATGAGTCAGCGGCCGAGCAACACGAGCTGCGTCGCGCCGCAACGGCCCGGCACCGGTGGTGGACCACTCAACCTGAGTGCGCCGCGAGCATTCCCCAACCTGACGTTCCCCAACCTCAGCGGTGCCCTGCAGGCGCCCGGCGACAACAGTCGCTGGTTCGTCACCCAGCTGAACGGCGAAGTACGCAGTTTCGCCAATAACAGCAGTGTTTCCAGCACAGCGCTTGTGCTCGATATCAAATCTCGCGTCTCGACTCAGGGAGAAGGCGGTCTGCTCGGCCTGGTCTTTCATCCGAACTTTCCGACCGATCCGCGTGCATTCGTTCACTACACGACGACCGCAAACGGCCCGTTCCAATCGCGCATCTCCGAGTTCCGAACCACCGACGGTGGTGCCACGCTCAGTGCATCGAGCGAGACCGTACTGTTGACCATTGATCAGCCCGAAATCAACCACAACGGCGGCTTCATCGTGTTCAGTCCAACCGATGGCAATCTGTACTTTGGCATTGGTGACGGTGGCGGCGCGGGCGATCAACACGGCAGCATCGGCAATGGGCAGAACACGCAGACACTGCTCGGCAAGATCCTGCGCATCGACATCTCGGGCACGAACGGCTCGGTGCCCTACCGCATTCCGGCCGGCAATCCATTTGCCGGCAACGCGGCCTGCAACGTCAATGGCTCGGGCTCGAGCAACTGTCCCGAGATCTTCGCCTGGGGCTTTCGCAATCCCTGGAAAGGCTCCTTCGATCGCTCGACCGGTCAGCTCTGGGTCGGCGATGTCGGCCAGGATACCTGGGAGGAAGTCGACCGCGTGAACGTCGGTGGCAACTACGGGTGGCGTTGTCGCGAGGGCGCGAGCAGCTTCAACAGCAATTGCGGCTCTGCCCAGAATCTTCTCGATCCCATCGCCCAGTACCGCAATGCGGGCGGCTCGAGCGTAACGGGCGGGTATGTGTATCGCGGCAGCGCCATTCCGGGTCTGGTCGGGCAGTATGTGTTCGCCGACTTCTTCGATGGCCTCTACCGCATCGACAATGCAGCAAGCCCCACGACGACGCTCAGCAACCCGGTCAATGTGGGCGTCACGTTGGTTGGCTTTGCAGAGGACCAAGCCGGTGAGCTGCTGCTGGTCGATTACTTCGGCTCGCTGTATCACCTGCAGGGCTCGGGCGGCGGCGGCGGCAACACCATCCCCGATCAGCTCAGCCAAACGGGCTGTGTCAATGCGAGCAACCCGACCCAACCCGCATCGGGCCTGATCCCCTACGCCCCCGGCGCGCCGTTCTGGTCCGATGGCGCCGTCAAGCGCCGCTGGATCGGTCTGCCCAACGGCCAGACCATCAGCACCTCGGGCAGCAATGGCGATTGGGACTTCCCCAATGGCACGGTGCTGGTCAAGGACTTCTCGCTCGGCAATCAGCTGATCGAGACCCGCCTGTTCATGAAGCATCCCGATGGCGTCTGGGCGGGTTACGTCTACGAGTGGAATGCCGCACAGACCGAAGCGACCCGCGTCACCAATGGCAAGGACATCAGTGCCAGTGGCCAGAGCTGGCACATCCCGAGCGAAGCGGAGTGCCTGCAGTGCCACACCGGTGCCGCCGGACGCAGCCTCGGGCTCGAGACCGCGCAGCAGAACAGCAACTACGCCTATCCCAGCTCGCCCTCGCCGCCCTTCACCGGCAACACCGCGAACCAGCTCTATACGCTCAACAGCATCGGCGTCCTGTCACCGGCCATCACCGATCCGGCCGCGCAGCCGGCGTATCCCGACCCTTACGGCAGCAGCGGCACGGTCGCTGAGCGTGCGCGCGCTTACCTGCACACCAATTGTTCGCAGTGTCATCGCCCTGGTGGCGGCACGCCGGTCAGCATGGACCTGCGCTACCAGACCACCATCGCCTCGACCAACACCTGCAATGTCGATCCGGCCAACCCACTCGGCATCGCCGGTGCCAAGCTCATCGCTCCGGGCAACCCCGCCGCGTCGCTCATCTATGTGCGCATGAACCAGCGTGGCACCAACCAGATGCCGCCCATCGCCACCAACCTCGTCGATACCCAGGGCGCCGCCCTGCTAAACCAATGGATCTCCTCCATGAATGCCAGCTGCCAATGAACGACACAACGGTGGAATTATTCAGATCCGGGATTTGAGACTCGCGACCACACGCGCAGCCGCATGCCCATCCCACAACGGCGGCCGCTGTCCGAGACGCCCTTCAATTTGCAGCACTGACGACAGCTCCTTGACCAGTGTCGCGGGGGTCACCAGGCGATTGGAGCCCAGGGTGACGGTGACGGGCCTTTCGGTATTCTCCCGCAAGGTGAGACATGGAATGCCGAGGTAGGTTGTCTCCTCCTGCACACCGCCCGAGTCGGTGATAACCGCACGTGCGCCGACCACGAGGTTCATGAACGGCACATAGCCCAGGGGCTCGATCAAATGGATCGAGGGCGCTTTTTCGAGTGACTGGAGCAGATCGAAAGACTGCAGCATCTTGCGGGTACGCGGGTGAACCGCAAAAACGAGCGGCAGGTGTTCGCCCGCCGACAATAGCTGCGCTACCAGAGGTTCGAGTGCCGCACGCGTGTCCACATTGGACGGACGGTGCAAGGTGACCACACCGTAACTTCGGGGCTGCAGGCCCAACAGGGCCCGCGTACCGTCGGCTTCAATTGCCTCGCGCATCATTTCGTAGCTGTCGATCATGATATTGCCGACGCACTCGACGCGCTCCGGCGGGATGCCTTCCGCGCGCAGGTTCTCATCACCGTCGGCCGAAGGCGTCCAGAGCAGGTCCGCAATGGCGTCGGTCATCAGCCGGTTGATTTCCTCGGGCATGCGCCGGTCGCGCGAGCGTAATCCGGCCTCGAGATGCGCCACGGGAATCCAGAGCTTCGCCCCTACCATGGCACAGGCTACGGTCGAATTGACATCGCCCACGACCACGATCCAGTCAGGCTTTTCGGCGATGGCGACTTTCTCGTAGGCGATCATCACCTTGCCCGTTTGCTCGGCGTGCGAACCGCTGCCAACTTCCAGGTGGAAATGCGGCGCCGGCAGGCGCAGATCACGGAAGAAAGCATCGGACATATTCGGGTCATAGTGCTGCCCGGTGTGCACGATGAACGGCTTGCACCAGGGTTCCTTTGCAAGCGCGTGATAAAGCGGTGCGATCTTCATGAAATTCGGTCGTGCCGCGGCGATGAGATGGATTTTCTTCATGGATTCGTTGCGGTTGTATTGCGCGCGTGGGTGGATCGCAGAACCTGGCATTTGAACTTAATTGGCTGCTCTGTCGTTGTCGCGCGACGTGGGCATTCTACGACATCTTGCGCATCGTCAAGAGTCGCGATCTACTGGCCACTATTCAAGGGCAAACCCATCGCGAGATGGGGACGCAAAGCCTCCGGTCTGGCGATCACATGATCGCGCAGATAGCGGGGTTGCCGGCAGACAAGCGGCCGTGGGCCGCACGACTGTCGTCAATCATGCGACCAATTCGGTCCCGCATCCGTGGCGCTTTGCGTTCTGGCAAAGGACGTAAGACGGATGCATATCAGAGTGCTGCGAATACTGGTAATTGCCAGTGTCTTGCCGGTGGCAGCCGGCTGCCTGGATGACAAGAATCTTGCCGACAAGACGCAGCAGAACATCGCATTCGATACCACCGCACCGCCGGAAGCGATCGCCGGCACTGCATACAGCTTCCAGCCGGTCGTGACCGACACGGCGGACGAGTCATTCAGCTTTGAGATTCAAAACCCGCCGACCTGGGCGGATTTCGATCCGAGCACCGGCTTGCTCAAGGGCACTCCCAGTGATGCCGATGTTGGCGAAACCGCAGAGATTACGATTACGGCGAAGAGCACACGTCGCAGTGGCTCCGTCGGCCCTTTCCGGATCCGCGTGCGGCCGCGACGCAACTCCACGTCGCCGGTTCCGGTCGACCAACCGCCCGTGATTGGCGGCACACCGCCCACCAGCGTCAACGCTGAGTCCGTTTACAGCTTTCAGCCTACCGCTGTCGACCCCGAGGGTGCGACGCTCACTTTCGCAATCGTCAATCGCCCGTCCTGGGCGCGCTTCGACACGCGGTCTGGGCGCTTGAGCGGCACGCCCGCCACGAGCGATGCAGGCAATTTCCGCGACGTGACCATCAGCGTGAGCGACGGCAGCCAGAGCGCGGCGATGCCCGCATTCTCCATCGACGTGATCGCGCCGCAGACGCCGGCGAATACACCGCCCGAGATTGGCGGCGATCCGCCCGCGACGGTTACCGCCGGCCAAAACTACAGCTTTACGCCGAGCGCACGCGATGCGGATGGCGATGCGCTCAGTTTTTCGATCGACAACAAGCCCGCCTGGGCCAGTTTCGACGCTCGCAGCGGCACCTTGTCCGGGTCGCCTGCGGGCGCCGACGTGGGTACCTACTCATCGATACGCGTTACCGCCAGCGATGGCATCGCGTCGACAGCCATGCCGCTGTTCTCGATTACGGTGCAGAGCGCTCCGGTCACCTCGCCCACGCCGCCCGCACCGGGCAATTCACCACCTCATATCACCGGCACCCCTGCGAGCTCGGTCGCGGCGGGCAACGCCTACGGCTTCCAACCGTCGGCCCAGGACCCCGACGGCGACAGGCTCACGTTCACCATCGCCAACAAGCCCGCTTGGGCCACATTCGACACCAACACCGGTCGACTGAGCGGCACGCCCGGCGCGACCGATGTCGGCGACTACCGCAATATCACCATCAGCGTCAGCGACGGCCAGGTGAGCGCGTCGTTGCTGCCATTCACGCTCAGCGTGACTGGCGCAACGGTCGGCAGTGCGCGGCTCAGCTGGGTCGCGCCGACCACCAATACCGACGGCAGCTCGCTCGACAATCTGGCGGGATTCAGGATCTACTACGGCAATGCCTCGGGGCAGTTGACTCAGTCGATCGACATCGCCGACACCAGCGCGAGATCGTTCACCGTGAACAACCTCGGCAGCGGCAGCTGGTATTTTTCGGTGGCAGCCTATGCCACCACGGGTGCCGAAGGCGTCCGTTCCAGCATCGTATCGAAGACGATCAACTGAGCTGTTCGAGGAGTTCTCCGGTTCGCGCCTGCATCAGCGCAACGTCGCCACGCGACTCGACATTGAGTCGGATCAGGGGTTCGGTGTTCGACATGCGCAGATTGAAACGCCAGTCAGCGAATTCCATCGACAGGCCATCGGTGAAATCGACCGTCGTCGCCTGGCTCTCGTAGCGGCGCTGTACCGCTGCGATCGCGGCCCTGGCATCCGCAAGTTTGCGGTTGATTTCGCCGCTGGCTGGAAAGAGCCCCATGCGCTCGCCGACCAATTGCGATAGCGACTTGCCCGATTCGCAGATGGTCTGGAGCACCAGCAGCCAGGGAATCATGCCGCTGTCGCAGTAAGCGAAGTCGCGAAAGTAATGATGGGCGCTCATCTCGCCGCCATAGACAGCATCGACTTCGCGCATCCTGGCCTTGATGAAGGCATGCCCGGATTTGCACAGCACCGGTTTGCCGCCGAGTCGCGTCACGACATCGATGGTGTTCCAGGTCAGGCGCGGGTCGTACACGATACTCGCGCCGGGAAACCGCTTGAGAAAGGTCTCGGCCAGAAGACCGACGATGTAATAACCCTCGATGAAGCGCCCGGTTTCGTCGAAGAAGAAGCAGCGATCGTAATCGCCGTCCCAGGCAAGCCCCACGTCCGCCTTATGGCGAGCAATGGCGTCGATGGTCGGCGCGCGGTTTTCCTCGAGCATGGGGTTTGGCACGCCGTGCGGAAAGTCGCCGTCGGGCTCGTGGTGAATCTTGATGAACTCGAACGGCAGCATGGGCTCGAGCGCATCGACGACGAGGCCGGCGCCGCCATTGCCGGCATTGACGACGACCTTCAGGCGCTTCAACTTATCGCGATCGACGTAGCCCAGCAGGTGCTCGTGATAGCGCGCGCTGATATCCACCGCCGAACGCGTGCCTGGCGCCGGCGCCGGTCCCGGCAATTTTCCCGATGCGATCAGGTCGCGCATCTGCAGCAGGCCGGTATCGGCGCTGATTGGCCGCGCGCCTTCGCGTACGAATTTCATGCCGTTGTAATCGGGTGGATTGTGGCTCGCGGTCACCATGATGCCGCCGTCGTAACCGTCGGCAAAGGTTGCGAAATAAGTGCCTTCCGTTCCGCAAAGGCCGATGTCATAGACATCCACGCCGCTGTCGAGCAAGCCGCGGGTGAGCGCGGCGGCGAGATCGGCGCTCGTCAGCCGGATGTCGCGGCCGACGCAGACGCGCTTGGGTTTGACGAATGCCGCATAGGCCTGGCCGATCTTGTAGGCGAGATCGGCGTTGATTTCATCCGGGATACGCCCACGTACATCATAGGCTTTGAAGCTGTCGAGATTCATGGCCATGCCAGTGTAGCGCGCATCGCGCCCGTTGCGGGTGTCGGCACGACTACTTGTTCGATCCCTCGCGCCCGTAGACGTCTTCGAAGCGGACGATGTCGTCCTCACCGAGATAACTGCCCGACTGCACTTCGATCATCTGCAAGGTTATTTTGCCGGGATTCTCGATGCGATGCCGGGTCCCGACGGGAATATACGTGGATTGGTTTTCCTCGAGCAGGAAGACCTCGTCGCCGCGGGTAATGCGCGCCGTACCGGTCACGACGATCCAGTGTTCCGCACGGTGATGGTGCAACTGCAGCGACATCGATGCGCCGGGTTTGACGGTCAGTCGCTTCACCTGGAAGCGATCGCCCGCGTCGATGCTGTCGTAGCTGCCCCAGGGACGGAAGACTTCACGATGGAGCGAATGCTCGTAGCGGCCGCTTTTCTTGATGCGTGCGACCAGTTGTTTCACATCCTGGACGCGATCTCGCGGCGCAACGAGCACGGCGTCCTTGGTTTCGATGACCACGTGATCCTTGAGGCCGACCGCCGCCACAAGGCGGCTGCTCGAATAAAGATAATTGCCGGCGCTGTCCTCGGCGATGACGTCGCCCTTGGTGACATTGCCCGCACCATCCTGTGGCACCGCGTCGTGCAGGGAGGCCCAGGAACCGACATCGCTCCAGCCCGCATCGAGCGGGATGACCACGGCGTCACTGGTCTTTTCCATGACGGCGTAGTCGATGGAATCGCTGCGGCAACTGGCGAAGGATTCGGGGTCGATGCGCGTGAAGTCGAGGTCGCGTGCCGCCCGCTGAAAGGCTTGCTGGCAGGCGGCAGCGATATCCGGTGCCTGTGCGCGCAGCTCCTCGAGATAGCGCCGCGCGGCGAACATGAACATGCCGCTGTTCCAGTAATAGCTACCATCGTCCACGAATGCCTGCGCGCGCGCGCGATCGGGTTTCTCGACGAATTCGGCGATCTTGAAGACTGGCTCGTGTCCTTCGCCGCGGCGGATATAGCCGTAGCCGGTTTCCGGATGCGTGGGCACGATGCCGAAAGTCGCGAGCTTGCCTTCCATCACGGCGGGGAGCGCTGCGTGCACGGCGGCCTGAAATGCGGCCACGTTGCGCACGACATGATCGGCTGGCAGCACCAGGAGCGCGACGTCATCCTTGCGCGAGGCGAGCGCGGCGCAGGCGGCGAGTGCGATCGCAGGCGCGGTGTTGCGGCCGACCGGCTCGAGCACGATCGCGACGGGCTGGATGTCGATGGCACGCAGCTGCTCGGCCACCATGAAACGGTGCGCCTCGTTGCACACGACGATGGGCGCGGTGACGCTGGCAAGCCCGGCGACTCGGCCCGCCGTCTCCTGCAACATTGTGCGCTCACTCGTCAGCGGCAGCAGTTGCTTGGGATGGAGTTCGCGCGAAAGCGGCCAAAGCCTGGTGCCCGCGCCGCCCGAGAGAATGACCGGAATGATTTGCATCGCCAGACCTTTGTTGTCGTTGGACGCCGGTCAGTCGAGCTGGACGCGGTCCCCTCGCCCGATGGCGTAGTACCTGAACCCGAGCCGGGTCAGAAAGGCCGGATCGTACAGGTTTCGGCCGTCAAAAATCACCGGATTTTTCAAGGACTTGCGAATCAGATCAAAGTCTGGGGAGCGGAACTCCTGCCATTCGGTCATGATCGCCAGGGCGTCGGCGCCCGCCAGGGCCTCTTTGGCAGACTTTACAAGGGTCAAATCCGGGCGTTTTCCATAGATACGGGTGGTTTCCCCTAACGCAACCGGATCATAGGCTCTGACGGCGGCTCCGGCCGCCCAGAGCCGTTCCATCAGGATGCGGCTCGGTGCCTCGCGCATGTCGTCCGTTTTGGGTTTGAACGCCAGTCCCCAAATGGCGACAGTGATGCCTCTCAGGGATTCCCCGAAGTGGGCGGCGATCTTGCGAAACAGCAATTCTTTTTGCTCCTGGTTACGCGCCTGGACGGCGTCCAGGATGTGCGGCGTGAAACCTGCGCCCTGCGCAGTGCGTTGCAGCGCCTGGACATCCTTGGGGAAGCAGGATCCACCATAGCCTGCGCCCGGATAGATGAACTGGTAGCCGATACGAGGATCCGAGCCGATGCCAAGGCGCACGGACTCGATGTCCGCGCCGAGGCGCTCGGCGATATTGGCCATCTCGTTCATGAAGCTGATCTTGGTGGCCAGCATGGCATTTGCCGCGTATTTGGTGAGCTCCGCCGAGCGGATGTCCATGACGATGAGGCGATCACGGCTGCGGGTGAAGGGATCGTAAAGCGCACGCAGCAGTTCGGTCGTGCGTGGGTTGTCGGTGCCCACCACGACCCGATCGGGCCGCATGAAGTCCTCGACCGCCGCGCCCTCTTTGAGAAACTCGGGATTCGAGACGACATCGAATTCGATCGATTCGCCGCGCTTGGCCAACACCCCGGCAATTTCCGCCTTGACCTTGTCGGCCGTTCCCACGGGCACAGTCGACTTGTCCATGACGATGCGATATTCGCTCATGTGCGTGCCGATGGTCCGGGCGACCTCGAGTACATACTTCAGATCTGCCGAGCCATCTTCGTCGGGTGGCGTGCCCACGGCGATGAGCTGAAAGAGGCCGTGCCCGACGCCCAGCTTCGCGTCGGTAGTGAAGTTGAGCCTGCCCGCCTCGCGATTGCGCTCGATGACGTTTTCGAGCCCGGGTTCGTAGATCGGCACCTCACCGGCATTGAGTCGCTCGATTTTCTTGGCGTCGACGTCGACGCACAGGACATCGTTGCCTGCATCGGCCAAACAGGCCCCTGTTACCAGGCCGACGTAGCCTGAGCCGAAGATGGTTACGCGCATTCAACCACGCGCTTATGCACCCTCTGTGCGTTCCTCGAAATCTCGACGTAGACTCTTCGGAATCAGCCGCGTCAGAATTTCAGCATGACACATCAACCAGGCGACCAAAAACCCCATGATCAAAAACAAAGTGAAAGATTGCTGATCGCTAACTCCGAGGTAATGGAGGGACACGCCAATCAAACCGAAGAGAATGGACAACCCAATAGCAACAAAAAAAATTGCGCGAACTCCTATTCCGGCTCGCAACATTTGATGATGGAAGTGAAATGTATCAGGACGAAATGGAGAAACGCCTCTCACGATCCTGCGCACTGTACTTGCCACCACTTCATAAATTGGGAGGGCAACAATCCATAGAACAATTATTGGTCGCACGGCGCCTGTCGCGTGCTGCGAAACCGACAAGGACATCCACGCGACAGAAAACCCCAACAACGTGCTGCCTGAATCCCCCATAAAACACAACCACGGGCGATTGAATCGAAATGGAACGTTGAAAATAAGGAACGCCATGATCGCACCGATAATAATGAGCGCCGCTCCAGCAAGCTCAAGCATACCGGTTCCAAAAGCCAAATACGCCAAAAACGCCATCGCCACGATCGCAATTGCTCCCGCGAGACCGTCTATACCGTCAAGCATGTTAAACGCATTGATTCCACCGACCATCAAAATGACAGTCGTCGCATACGAGGCGAAACCACTCAACGCAATTATTTTTTCCGAAAACGGTGCGCCCAGAGTCTGCACGAAAAGATTCGTTGGTAGAACAAACAGCACTACAGCGAGAATCTGCACCGGCAAGCGAAACCACGGCGAAATTTCGAATCGATCATCGACGAGGCCGAGTATCACCAAAATCCCCAAAGCCCCCAGAAATATACTTACCGAAGATGTTTGCGGCTCAAACAGGCTCATGCAAGTAGCGATGCCCAGATACATTCCAATTCCACCAACGATGGGAATCCGACCTTTATGAGTTTTTCGGCCACCGGGGTTGTCAACCAAATCGACCGCAACCGCCAAAGGTCGCAATGCCGCAATTGTAAGCGTAGACAGGACAAAAGCGAGCAACGCTAAGTAAATGTCTCGCACGGTGATACGTCCATGGTAGATACTTTTAGCTCGTGCAAATTCGACCAATCTGGCTCATGAGCTACACGGCCCATCCATTAAGCGAGCGCAGCACGACGTCCTTGATATCGAAAAATCCATAAAATCGTAGAATTATAGATATCCTTATTTCCGTCCGACAAGTAGCCGCCCTTCATGGTCTCAACTGCTTGTTTTCCCGATCTGTCACAACAACGTCACTGAGTATTCGCAGCATCTTTGCTGCGAGACTCGAGCGATCATATTTTAATGCTGCGCGCAATGCGTATTTCCGGCAAGTCTCAAGGGCAACTGGGTCGCTCAGATAATACTGAATTTGGTCCACAAGGTCGACTGCGCTGCCGGGCCTGAAGACGGCGCCAATCCTTTCGCGCAAAACGATATCCGCGGCTTCACCCGCCAGGCCGAGTAGAACCGGAATTCCCATGCCCATCGATTCAAAAAGTTTGGACGGCAGGACTGTCCGAAATAGTGGATGATCTTTAAGGTGGATCACAGCGACATCCAAAATTGACCAGTACTTCGCTATGTCGCATTTCGGTACGGTGCGCAAAAGCAGGACATTACTGAGCTGCATCCGCTCGGCCATTTCCAAAAGATTCTGTCTCTCCGCCCCGTCGCCAACGAACAAGAAAAATACATTTTTCAACTCGTCTCGTTCACTTGCGACTTTTGCCGCCTCCAATATGGTTGTAAGGCCATGCGCCATGCCGTGTGTACCAATGTACCCAACTATGAATTTTTCGGATAGGCGCAACTGCCCCAACAGGTCGCGATCTTTCGGCCTTTCACCAAACTGACTCAAATCAACACCATTAGTGACAACGGATATCTTGTCGGGCGAAACACCCCGCGCACTCAACGCATCTTTGAAAGAATGAGTTACCGAAACGATTCGTCGCGCACGCTTGTATAGGAATAACTCGACGCTCTCTAGGAAACGGAGTGTCAGGCCATCTCTGATTGCACCGACAGCCTTAATTGATTCGGGCCAAAGATCGCGGAGCTCAAACACAAAAGGTTTGCGCTTCACGGCCGAGATCAACCAAGCGCCGCATACAACGAAAAATTGCGGTGATGTACCAATAATAATGTCCGGCCGGCGAACAAATACCCCAGCCAGGAATCCCGTAATCATGAAACTAAGATAATCCAAAGTTCGCCGTACAAAACCGGAATTGCTTGTAATGTACGACCAAACTCGTATGACTTTTATCCCTTCTATCAGTTCCTTTTGCCAGGGCCAGTTACGATATCCGTTGAAAATACGTCCGGCCGGAAAATTGGGCACGCAAGTAACAACGACGACACTGTGACCCGCCGATGCCCAGTCCTTGCAATGCTCAAATGTTCGGCTCGCGGGCGCATTCACCTCGGGCACGAAGTTATCGCTCAAGAAAAGGATTTTCATCAACCGCACCAGTTCCATTCCGATATTGCTTGTCCTCCCGTCAGTTCGACAATCAACACCGCTATCTCCTGTACTTCGCCGAAGCGTTGAGCGTACGTCGTCGTCTCGACCTTTGCATATCCACAGTGAATCCGCACGCAAGCGACAGCTTGGCCCACGTTGTCGACAATGCAAAATCTGTCGATCTTACCGTTGATCGTCAATCCAGGCGCCAACAAAAATCTTGCTCGCGCCGCGTATCTCTTAACGGAAACATGGTCGATAACTTTCAGCGCGCATTCAGTAAGCCTCCATGTTCTTGTGTGTATGGGTCGACCCCGCAAATACGAATATCCATCATGGCTGCAGATAACTTGACTCGTCTCAACGCGTCGATCGAATGGATAGGCACGCCTGCCGACGCGAAAAGCTGACCAAACCTCAGATGAATCAAGCCCGTCAAGCTCCAAAGTGCTGTGCTGCGACGTCGATCGTTCGCGGGACCGCACATTTCCCACCTCGTAGCGGGACGTGCCGCCGTTGACGATCAATTTTCTACCATGCAAAGACAATTCAAACGACAACGTATCGGCGTGCGCATGCCCCGGCAGATAGTCTGGCCCTACTGCAGCAGTATCAATAAGGGCCACAGCAGGTCCGCGACTGAGACGCACATATCCACTATGGTTCAGAAATACGCAGGGTCTCTGCAATTCACCATCTGATACGACTCCGAGCCGACTTGCGTATGAGACGATTTCATCGAGCTGCGGCGCCACTCCCTCCGCGCAATCATTAAACAATCCGAGCGTACCGTCCGGGTGGCTCAAAGCGCGCAACCAGAAGATCGTGCGTGGAATGATCACCGCAAGGCGCGTTCTTAATTGTTGCAAGCCATTTACTCGATCGTCTGCTGCAATACACAGATTCAATAGATCGAGCAAATCTTCGCAGAACAGTGCGTGATACATTGGACTGAGCTCGAAATGTCCACCATCGGCCAATACCTGTTCATCCAATTGCTTCGCAAGTATACGGATTCCGGTTTCTCGCCAACGTTCTGCCTCGCTGCCCGAAAAATAGGTCCCTGCAAAAATCAAAGCCTTGGCATTGCATAGTAGGTGGTTCCCCATTAAGTGCCACTCGATCCTTCTCGTCAGATGCCGTACCTGCACTGCCAGTGACTGATTCGCGCATGCATCCAGTGGTACACCGCCAAATGCCCATTTGATCCAGTTAACGATACGGATCGACGTTGGATAAGGGTCCCAACCGGTTCCGCGGGCTGGCGGGTTGCCGTTTATCCATCGCTCAACCCAGGTCTTTTGCAAATCCGTTCGCAAAGACGTCCCCGCCGCGTTCAGATCATCAAAATAATGCAGGTTGTACCGCCAAAGCTTCGGAATACATGGATTGTCCCATCCAACTCGACCGATATCACGAGTACTCTGTAGGAACCTTGCATGCGTGTCATCTAGAAACGACCTGTCCCGTCGCGCTGGAACGCGCCAGACATTCGGTTGCATGCGAACTTGCGGCGCCTTACTCGTAATTGATGCAGACGGTCGCGGTATTTTTCGAAGGAAACGCCAAATTATTTGCCGAACCCGCAAATAGCGAACGGTGCGGAGAAAACGGCCAATTGAACCGCACGACGGCCGGTCCGCACGTCGCATATATTCATTCTGCGATTTGTGCCTGCAGCTCAATACTGATCCGTGAAACTTCGAGTAGCTCCCCAACTCTTATGGGCGATTCAAGACCGTGGCGGACAGCATTCATGAACGCCTTCGCGCATGAGACCTGCCCTTTGTCTTGGCGCCACGCCTTGATTTGAGACCGCCCCCCGAAACCGTACAGATTCAGTCGTCGGAAATTTTCTAACTGACAAACTCTCCCACCGATGAAAATCTCGACTCGCTCCTTTGGGACGGCCCGATGGCCATTCGAAAAATAATTAATAGTGCCCAGTGATTTATCGGCAAAGTGCAATTGGATTGCAAATGTATCGCGATGCTCGCTGCCCATTGATTGAACATCACCTGCTACAATTGGTTGATCGACGAGAAATCGCATTAGGTCGATGAAATGGCATGCCTCGCCTACCAATCGGCCACCGCCTATCGCACTATCACGAGTCCAGTGCTCCCCCGCAAGTGATCCGGCATTGACTGTCATGACAATTGCTTTCGGCGAAGTCATATCCACCAGTCGCCGCTTGATCTCAACTATCTGCGGAGCGAAACGTCGATTGAACCCTACCATTAGGATACCTGTCGATCTTTGTTCGGCAAGCGCAACTTGCTCAAGCTGCTCCAGGGAAATGCATAGCGGCTTTTCGACGAAGACGTTCTTGCCCGCATTCAACGCGGCACATGTAAGCTCGGCGTGACTGTCGTGTCGGGTCGCAATCACGACCGACGAAATAGTATGATCATTCAGTATATCTTCTGAAATAGCCGTTGCTCGCTCGATTCCAAACCGACGCGCAAGCAATCCGGCATTCGCCCCGCCTCGAGAACCAATTGCCGCCAACTCGGCGCTGGCCATTTTGAACGCTGGAATAAGTATCGATGCAGCATAGTTGCCGGCGCCAATTATCCCTACCGCACCTCTTTCCCTTTGCTGATCGCGGATCTCACGAGGTTTACCGATCAATTTTTGAATCGGCTTGACAGCAACGTCAGAGAGAAGTGGCGCCGAATCAAACTGCAGAAGAACGCCCAGAGCCGGTTCGTCGCTTGCAATCAAATTATATGCCTCTGGAGCTCTATCGATCTCAAACCTGCTCGAAACGAGTTGCGATACACATAGGGAACCACTGGACATTAGGTCCAACACTGCCTCGAAATTTCTCTGTTCTGTCCAACGAACTAGTCCGTATGGATAATCGTGGCCTTGCTCCTCATACGTGATGTCATATCTACCAGGTCCATAGGAGCAAGAAACTTGAAAGGACAGTTCCTTTTCGTAAAAGTCATCTCGAGAAAGTTGCGTACCTGCGACACCCACCAAAACAATTCGGCCCCGCTTACGCAGCATCTTGGCGGACTGCGCAATTGGCTCGCTACTTTTTGTCGCCAGCGTTAGTAACGCCGCATCGACGCCGCGATCACGCGAAAACTCAATTGCAGCTTGAATCGGATCTTGGACTGACGAAAGATCGATAACCGTGCAGCCCATAGATTGAGCCAAGCGCAGTCGATCTTGATTGAAATCCAGGCCGAGTACACGACAACCATTTGCCCGCAGGATTTGAACGGCCATCAACCCAATGAGGCCCAACCCAAATACAACAATATTTTCGCCTAACGTCGGACTGATTAACCGAATGCCTTGAAGCGCAATCGCCCCGAGCACCGCAAATGGCGCCTCATCGAATGCAACATTGCCCGGCAGTTTCGCGCACAAATTGCTCGGCACACACGCAAATTCCGCGTGGCGACCATTAGACACAACGCGATCTCCGACGGAGTAACCGCGAACATTCTTGCCGACCGCAACCACTTCACCCGAATTGCAATAGCCAAGAGGCATTGGCTGAGACAGCTTCGCGTCGACGGCGCGCATCGTTGCGAGCACGCCGTCCGTCTTTATCTTCGCTATGACTTGAGCCGCCTTTTCGGGCTGCTGCCTGACTTTCTCGACCAGACTAGCCTTTCCGAATTCAACCAACATGCGCTCTGTGCCAGATGAAATCAGAGAATACTTTGTACGAATCAGAATCTTGCCGGGTTCTACATTTGGCGTTGGCACCTCCAAAACATACGTCGATCCGGTTTTCAGATCTTGAAAAACTTGTTTCATTGAATCACCAAATCGGCGAGCTCGAACCCATCGGCAGAACAATAAACCATCTCTTACTTGAGAACTGACTCACTATACTCATCTATTGTCACCTCCCGACCCGTCTCCAACGCCGTCTTGGCTCCGAGAAAATAGTCTGACGTCTCCCAAACGTCTGCAATCGAAGCGAATTTTTCAACGCAGGGGTTAGGTATGGTGCAATCAAATGTTCCAACAATTGATTCCTTGTGCCCATGATTTCTATTGATCAATCGAAAACGTGACGTTTTTTCCTTTTCATAAATTGTCATGCTATGAAAATCGTCCATATAAGCTATTACGTCACCGCAATGCACTGACAGTCGCTCGCGCACACCTTCGAATGTGTGTCCCATGGCCGAAAAAGTTATTGAGGACACACTTCCATCGGCGAACACCGATACTAACGCCAGATTTGAATCCGACGCACTACCTCTTCCCGGAATCAGCCGGATTGGATAACGACGATTTCGTGACACCATCCGAAGTGTAAAATCGGTCCAGTGACATAAGTTGCCGAGAATTCTTCCACCTTCCGATTCACTGAAATACCAATGGTTCTCTGGCAGTTCGTGGCCCGCTACGAACCAATTGATCACTGATAGACTGTTCTGTTGGCGAAGCGCCGAGTTCAATTTTCTCGCAAACGGAGACAAGGGGCGATTAAAACCCATTCTCACCAGCCCGTTGTTCTGCCGAATTGCATTGCAAAGCCGCCGCAATTGATCGTGATTCACCACAGGGGGTTTCTCGATGTGAACAGCTTTACCCGCTTGCAGCGCGCTAATTGCATACTCCGCGTGGGACGCGTGGTTGGACGCGATATACAGGAGCTGGATTTGTGGATCGTCAATTACGCGCTGAGCACTATCGGTGCCGTAGTGGGCACTGTAACGGTGCGCGAGCGAAACCGCGCGAGACTTGTGAATGTCCATGCATCCACGGATTACTTCGCCTCGGCACTTGCATAAATAGTATGCAATTGTCGAGTATGCGAAATTGCCGCACCCAAGTATTCCAACGACTTGCGTCTTCCGTGCGGGTACCGTTGAATGCGCAAGATCCTTGGGCTGCCCTGCATTACGCATGTGATATTGCGCACGAATCTTGCTGACCGTCCTGCCAAGGCCGTACAGACGTACATACCTGAGCGCCTTTCGAATTTTGTACCAAATCGTGTGACGGGTGTAATCCATATTTACCTGATTGCCAACTGTTCGGTAGCCAAGGGACTTATTTATAAACCACTGTGCGGGCGCCACTTCATTGCCGACCATTCATCGATTATCGACGACATCGCTTCGTCCCAATACCGAAATTTCATTTCCCGCAAACGGTGCACTCTCTCCTTCAACGCCGAGCGGTTCTCGGCCAACTCCCTCAGCAACGACGCCAAACTATCGGCGTCGGAATAGGGCACCGTGAAACACGCGTTTGCTTCAACAAACGGCTTTAGTGTGACAATCTCGCTATTGGACACAAATGCAGTTCCGGTAGCCCAACAGTCGGTCCACTTTTGAGATTCGGCCAACCTGTTTATCTCTAAAGCCGGATCATAAAATATGTATGCCAAATCGGCTCTGAAGTACGCCGCCAATGCGTCAACATTCGAAAGCATGCCTAAATAATCAACATACTCACGCCCCAACAATATTTCTGCGTCGGTACAACTCGGTCGCCCAGCAACAATTACTTCGACCTGTATTGACTGACTTTCGAGAACTTCGATCGCCCGCAAAAGCGTAGCGATGCCGCGGGTTTGGGATAGCCAACCGTTCAAATAAATCGTAAACCGTCCGTTTTTTGCTCTACTGTACGCGCTTGCAATATTTTGCGCTTCACGCACGGCAGACCAGCTCGGAGTGTTCGTTACGATTCGCAAATTTGAATCATTCCAACGCCAGCGCCGCCCAGACGGGTTCACGTGTAACTCCGCACGCGCCGCCACCCAGCACTCTAGTTTGATGAGCAGCTTCTTGATTACCGGAGGCCATGCATAGCTCATGGAAACATTATCTATATTGTCGAACAACAGCGATGCCCTTGGCGCTAAAAGACATGCGATTGGCAACGCCGAGTCAAAGCCAACAGCAAAGTACCGTACCTCAGTCCGGCATTGTGCGGCTCGTACAAACACGCGGAGCATCCAGACCAGGTAACGGATTACAGCATTGCTATTTCGCCAGCTCGCGTTCATCAGGTTTTTCACGACGTAATCATCTGGCGCGCTTCCGTGATCGTCACCGAATTTCCAAATCTCGAACGACAACCCCTTCTCTCGAAGCAATTCACATAACTTTCGAATACGCGGGCGTTCATTTAGTGTCATTTGTTGAACGACAATTACAACTGGTCTGCCAACGGCTTTGCTATTTTCTCGAGATTCCTTTGGATTTTTTGGACTCATAAGTATTGGATCTGCGCACATCGCTTCAATTGGAGCACCAAGCCTAATAGAGTCCATCACCGACTAATTGGCACCCGCAAAGGCCATCGTTGTCTGAATTTGTTGCCGTGCGGTCACGATTGACAATCGCGCTGCAAATTATCTGGAACCCTTAATAGAGCCATCTTCAATGCGGGGATCGAAATGCCAAACATCAGAATGCCTCCGAGCACGAGTAGCGATGGCATATTGCGCAATGGGCCAGGACAATATGAAAGTACAGTGATGCAAAGTGCCGCGATAAGATAAGTGACTGCTTCCATCCACCGAGCCGTAGTGACCTTATAAAGATTGACAAAAGCCATACCTGAAAAAAAGATGACGCCTGCAAGGATAGTTGAACGAATCTCGACTATTTGCTCTGCGGAATCGATCTTGAATATATATGCAGTTGCTTCCGGCAAGACTCCAAGCGCGAGGACCGCCAACACCAGAGCCCAAGCGAATATCTCAATTGCAAGAGATCGTACGGTACTTGCACGTGTCCGTGTCGCACTCAACATCCGTGCAAACCGAGTCCAAGACGTGTAAAAAATCAATCCAAACGTGCCGACTACTGTAAGAGCAACGCCAATTACCCCGAGTTCTGTTCCGCTATACATCTCAGCAGCAAGAATCCGTGGCAACGATACGATCAACGCACTGCAAATTGAGGCCAAAGCGAGCCATCGAGCGGAATTCAGGAGCGTCCTGATTCGCGAAATGCTCACTTGAGTAATGGTCTTTGGCCTTACGTAGCCCCTAGACAAATAAATCGCCCCCACCACACATACAAACGCCGAAGTGGCCAGGCTCGCGCCTAGATAGTCCGCGGCATAGAAATGAGTGATTGCGCCAACAATTCCAATTGCCAATAACTTCGCTACGTGCGCAAATGCGTATTTTTTCCAAGCCGCACTGACTCCAAAGACGACCACGTCGAATCCAAATACCAAATCAATAACACCATCAGCGCATCGCATCAGAGCAACCGCAAGTGCAATCGACCATGCAATATCCAACCACTGAAGCGCAACCAAGCATGAGACACAAGCAATACAAAGAAAGCCAAAGCGCAGCACGAAATATTCCGTACAAAACGCTTTCGTTTCCGGCTTCACCATGATATTTGCCTGTAGCGCCCAGTGTGACACTGCAAAAACAGCAGCACTCATACCCACTGATACCGCAATCTTGCCTGCCACAGCGACGCTGTCCGAACGCGAGTAAATAATTGTGATCACTACATAGGTAAGCGCCGCCGCCGTTTGGCCGAGCACGCCGAGCGTGTGAAGTGCCATGAAATTGCGGATCGTCGCGCCTATCCCGCCAACGTGCTCAGTCCGCATCGACTCGACCCGGACTACCCAAGATACGGGCGTTGGATGATCTTCTTACGTGTCGTATCATCTCCGCAATTCCAAAATCACCTGACCAACTTTATTGGCGTTGGGTTTTCTCCGGTAGTTAAACTTGGTAATACGCTGGTTGGCCGCCTCACCAGACACAATCTAGGCCTCGAGAATCTTGCGACAACGAAAAGCGTCGCGGACACCAGGAATGGACCGTACAGCAGAAACCCGAACGGCGACAACACCATTAGCATTGTCGTGGAAATCCATAAGCCGCAAATTTCCGCGATCTCCGACTTAATGCGCTGCGTATTGACCCAATGATTGAACAGCGCGACGCTAAATCCGAGGGCCAACGCCACAGGACAACAAAGAGCCCATCCAAAATTATAAAATACATCGATCCACAGGCCGAGCACCGAATTCCCACGTGCCCCCCCGCCAAGCTCAGCATGCAGTTCATTTGAAAGACCTTCTTGTGTACCGGGCATCACCGACGCCAGATCAGACACCCAGCCGGCACCTGGGAACGTCGCGCCACGCAACCATACTCCTGCGCTATCGATATTTTCCTCCGGCAAGCGAGTGACAATCCGGTCTAACAGCAAAACACCAACTGTTGAATCGTCATAGCCACGAGATGCAAACGAACGAGTGACAAGGATGAAAGCGGTTGATATCACGAAAAGACTGACTACAACGAGCGCAAAAATTGCTTTTGTACTAACCACTCTATTTCTATTCGCGCCTATCGCGGCGTATGACATTCCCAAAGCAAACAGAACAAGAGGCCCGCGTTGTCCACTTGCCAGCAGCAGCGGCACCACAGTTGCGAGCACAATAGCGCTAGTCAGCAAGAATGTTGCTGTTTTGCGCCGAATCGTAAATAGAAGAATCAACGCAACAAGAGGAAGCAGTATGTCTCGCAGTTGTTTCACGTAGCCTGGCGCCAGCCACCCTTGATCCCCGGTCGAATAATGAAGTCGTTGTTCCAGTACCGCTTGGCCGTCGCCATTACCCATCGCGAACGACAATAGAGAAGCCAATAGTGAACCTAAACCGGCGAGGTAAACCGAATATGCAACCGACAAAGCCACTAGTAGAAATAAGCACCACTTCTTGAAGACTGAGAACTGTTGATGACCATTGGCGATCACGATGGTCGGCTGCGATTTCAGTTTCAAATTGAATCGCAACGAGCAGATAAAATAGCCCGCACAATACACGCCAAACATTAGCAGACACGCTGCGTATATCATTTCAAGAGCAGGACTGGCAGACCGTATCGCTAGAACAGCGAGGCCGGTTAAATACGCAAACGAAGTCAAAAGGACCGCTCCCCCAGGCGTCGGGCGAATTGCCGCCAATATTAGCTCTCGCCAGCAAACGACTATTCCAGTCAGAGTGACAATCACACAGATACCACCGAGGAATGTCACGTTTTCTCACCTCCCATTCGCTAGCACGCTTGCGAATACTATTTGTGCAATGCGGCCTGTATTCTCGATTCAAGCGTAATAATCTTGCTAGCACTGGTTGAGATACGCACAAGATGCGATTCATGTGCTGCTCCATACTCAGGGCATACATAGTCTCTGCGTACGCTAAGGCTCGAATTCGCATCAGCAATCTCAATTCGTGCAGTAGCGTGCCGTAACCGAAATTGAACCGCCCTTGCCTCTACGCCGTCGAGTTGCCACCGCGGATCGATTTGAAAGCTTGCTGCTATTTGTGTTTGGTCATGTACCGGGGCCCAAACCGTGTCCACTATGGAAAAACGAACTTGACACAGCTCTTCAATCAACGTTGCTACTTGCCTTGTATGTCGAAAGGCCGCCTTTTTTCCTCCGTAGCAGCAAATCGTGCCTTCAAACATGAACTTGTTTTTTTCCTCGAGGGCGCACCGCTCGCACGTTGCCGTAACGGACCGAACGGTGCTCATTACAGATCCCCGCACAATCGGAGCCTGCTCCAGCTCGTCAACAACCACGGTCGAGTGCCGACTTGTAAGCAAATCCGCCTTGTGCAACCCCGACAGGCCGGTATAACTAAAAGTACCTGGATCAACGACAAAGGGCACACCAAACAACTCTACAAACACTGAAAGTTGATCATTATGGTCATGGCTTCCGCGACCATCAAGGCCGCTCGAACCGCATCTGACTACAAGCGCGCACCCCTCGGTTCTGAAAACGAAAAACCCGCCATCTGAATACGCTGCAACACGACGTTCCGGCGAGGCGTCATTTGGCACCCGCACATTTGCCAGCTGTGGCTCCTTAGAATCGACATTCGCGCCAAACAGCCATAGCTCCTCTTCGAATCGATGACACGCACTCGACGGCATGTCCGCCAAAAGTCGCCGGCAAATTGCAAGCAAAGGTCCAGCGTTATTTCCTGCGACATCTGACAAACGCAGAAGATTGCCACTATCAGCATCCCCGATAATCGGATACTCGCCATTAGAATTGCAAATGTCACTCAAGAAGCGGGAGGCTTTGGCAAAGCAAGTAGCCAATTTCTCGGGGACTCCATAACCATTTCTTTTCTCGCAAAGCAGAAAAATCGCAAGTCCTTCCAAAACGAAACGGTGATAGCCCGACGCGTTCTCAACGTGCACCCCATCATCGTGAAATTGATTGAGCGCAACGTCTATGAATAATTCAATATCTCGCACCGTTTGCGCGTCCGATCGACCATGCAACACAGTTCCCAACAGCGCCAACCCAAGCCAATCAAAGAAATAATGATTGCCGTTCTTATCGCTGATCTCCAGATTGAATTTGATGTGTCTGTAATGTTGAGATAACAATTTGCGTATCCAGCGACATTCGTTCTTGGTTAGTGCTCCATCAAACAGATTCGCAGCAACGGCAACGTTAATTGCTCTAATAGCGACCTCCATCGAACAAGCCCAATTCACCCCAAAACCGTGAGGATTTGAAATTAACCAGTGCCTGAGAGTCCGCCAAAAATATTCTATGTAACAATCCTTGCCGCTATGAACCCATGCCTGCCCGTACCAGACAAGAAATTGCAACCGACTTAGCTCCCATGGACGCTTGACGTCGCATCGATCATGCGGACGTACGGTGTCGACAAATTTGTGGAAACGCGAGGTCCAAGTTGTCCGCGTGAATGTGTCTGTATGCCAGGATTCAAATACCGGCAGTGCGATCTTGCCCCAGCCCAGGAAGTTGATTTCACCAGCCCAGGCCTTATCTGCTCGATTCAGAGCATCTTGTTTGAAGCCATTCGAATCGAGCCGCCTATCATTTCTGGCAGCAATTTTTTCCAGGTCTCTGGCATGCCATAGAAACGCAAATGTCCGATCAGTTCCGGACCGTGAGCCAAGCGTGGGTGTCGCGAATTTCGGCGGCGGAAAGATTCGAAGAAACAATCGATCGTAATAAGCAAGGGGCAAGAGCATAAGTCCCGATAGTCGCATCAGGGCTATGTAAAGACTTTGCGATATCCCTGCCTCGATAATGCGTCGTCTGTAGCGAACGCATTTGGCCAATATCCTACTCAGCCAAGCGGTAGATTTTGTCATCACTCATGATCATTCTAGCCAATCCAATGCGCTTCCCATTCCACCAGATTGAAAAGCGTCCAAATTTTTGCCGCTAGATCCGTACCGCGCCGATGTGCATCAAACAGGCCCTTGATGTAGGGAGAATTCAGATAGCCATTCGAGATCAATCGGCTCGAATTAATGCGTGATTCAGCGTATCGTCCAAATTCTCCTCGCAACCATTTATCCATGGGCGCTTGGAAGCCACTTTTTTTTGCCGCTAAAGTTTCAGTTGGAAGCAAATTGGTCAGAGCTTGTTTTAGCAAGTACTTCGATTCGCCGTAGCCGACTCTTTGGGAATCACAAAGATTCATCGTGAATTCCACAAGTCTGTGATCCAGAAATGGCACCCTTGCTTCCACTGATGTCGACATTGTCACCTTATCTACACGCATCAACAATAACTCTGGTAGTCGTAATTTGAGCTCGTTGTAGGCTAATCGAGCAAAAAACCCGCCATTGAAGTTTGACCGGCCATAGACCGCGTAGATATCTCTAACGACGTCATAGGTATCCGGAGATAATGCGTTGTTCGCAGAGAAATCACTCAGATTTAGTTGTGACTTCTGAGCGCGTATGCGATCTATCAATGCGTCGGTGACCAATCTTGATTTTTGCGAGTTCAAAAATACTGACGCGCCACCCCAGAACAACTCTTGACCTAATGCAGCACGCCGCAGGAACTCCACGTGCTGGTCAAACGAAGAACCGCATTTTGACACCACATCGCTGCCGCGCAATAGCGCTCGCTTGAGCCATTTTGGCGCTACGGCCAACGCGCGAAAAAAATAACGATAGACTTTTTCATACGTGAAGTAATGCTGATAACCGACAAACTGCTCGTCTGACCCCTCTCCGACATGCACCACTTTGACGCCACTGTCGCGTGCCAGCTTTGACACGAAATACAACGGAATACACACCCAATCCGCTATTGGTTCATCTTGTGTTTTGGTTAGCGCACCCAGGTAATTCATCATATCGACGCTGTCAATAACGACTTCATGGTGCTGCGTCGCGAATCGCTCGGCAATTCGGTGCGCTGGTACTAATTCATTATTCTCTTGATAATCGCTGTAGCCCACCGTAAACGTTTGGATTGGTTCGTGCGACTGGCTAGCGAGTGTCGCTACAATAGCGCTGGAATCAACCCCACCGGACAGGAATACACCCTGCTTCGCATCGGAGTCCGAACGGTCGGCGACAGCATCGGTGAATTTCTGTCTGACATGCTCGACCAATTCATTTTTCTTGAGCTTCGTGTGCTTACAATCTTGTCCAAACCGCGAACCGATAGGCACCGCGTCCCAGTAGCGTAGGATCTTGCTTAGACCCATGGAATTGATTGACATATGGAACCCTGCCGGCAGCTTGTGGACTCCTTCGAACATCGTCAGAGGCGCTGGGACAGACATGAACGTCAAATAATGGTTCAGAGCTGCGGCATTCAAATTGGTGCTGACGTTGTCGCGCGCAAGTATTGCCCTTATTTCTGATGCAAATAAAACACCGCCAGGCACGAAGGCGAAGTAAAGGGGTTTTACACCGATTCGATCTCGGATCAGATGAAGTGTATTTTCCGTCTGACTCCAGAGTGCAATTGCGAAGTCACCTGACAATCTCTGAACCAAACCGTTGAGCCCCCACTGCTCATACCCATGCACGATTACCTCGGTATCAGAATGATCGGTTACGAATCGGTGGCCGAACCCAACTAACTCAGTACGCAGCTTGGAGTGATTGTAGATCTCGCCGTTAAAAGATACCCATACTGACTTGTCTTCATTGCTCATCGGTTGTGCAGCGGCGTGAGTCAGATCGACGATTGCCAATCGCCTATGAACGAGGCCAATATTGCGATCCGGCCCGATCCACAACCCGTCGCCGTCTGGACCCCGGTGCACTAGAGATTTTGACATGGCGGTCAACCCCCTTTCGTTGACCTGTCCCGAATTTCCAAAACGCAATTCACCGCCAATTCCGCACATAGGCCACACTCCATGGCACCTCCGATTAGAAGGCACCAATAACCGAACGGAAGAATCTTGATGATTACAGACTTGCTTCTTCTTGAGACCGCTGCCGTGGCGTCAACTGAGTCAGCAACCAGACAAACGCGCCTAAGGCACCTGACAGAAACGATAACAGGGCAATCAACACACGCTTTGGTTGAGAGCGCTCTTTTGGAATCTCTGCTGCATCAACGATCCGATACGCATATTGATCGCTTCCTGCGGCAAACATGACTTTTTGAAGCTCCGATTCCAATACTCGCCCCATCGACTGCTGCAAAGATACTATGGTTTCCGTCTTCAGCTTTTCTCGCAAATAACCGATATTCCGAGTTGACTCGTCAAGGGCACGTTGTCGCATCTCGGCATTAATTTGGCGTGCCATTCCGTTGGCCCAATTGGCGGCCTCTATCGGGTCTTTCCAACTGACTGCGACTGTGATCAAGCCGGTTTTCGTGCTCACATCGATTTGCACGAGATTGTCTGTGAATTCGTCCACTGCGTCTCGAATATCGGGTTGCCGTCTCGACCAGAAATGCGGAAACCAATTGGCTGCGGTATTTATAGGCTCCACAAGTGAGCGTGATTCAATAAAACGAGCCGCAAAACCTCTGGACCGCAGTACGGCTAACGGTTCTTCGCTCCGAGTAGAGCCGAGCTTCAACCCCGCCAAACTGGCAAGTCCACCAAGCTCGCCTAATTGGCCACCAATCTGTACGCCCCCTTGGCTCTCATTCGGGAGCAAAGTTAGTTCGCTGCGATACATGACAGGCGCGACGAGCGAATAAAGGATACCGATTGAAGTAGCGAGGATCACAATCAAAGCGCAGTGAATTCTCTTCTCAGAAACGATCGAAAGAAATTCTCCAAACAACTCATGCGCGTTTGTTACTGTATCCGGTTGCACCAGATATACAACGCGACGAATCGGTGGTTTGTCAGAGTCCGCCACGTACACCGCCATTGGCTACTTTCGACCCGCATGCGCGACCAAAATTGCTTTCAAACCAGTATGTCATGCTAGAACGTCTTCACCGCTGCCGCGGCAATAGCAATGTTATATAGAATCTGCGTGACAGCGGTCCAGAACGGAAGCCGCGGAATGCGTTCCGTGTCAAGCGGCACGACGACTGTATCTCCCGGTCGAATGTCGATATTACTCGCGCGCCTGAACCAGCCACTGGAATTGCGGCCCACCACGCTGCCATCAGCGCGCACAACGTAGATCCTGCCGCGGTCGGCCTTGCGCGTTGTCCCGCCACTCAACGCGATGTAGTCGTCACGCTCGAGATCCGGTCGGTAAAAATGCGACGTTGCGTTTTGCACTTCTCCCAGCACGGTGACTTCCTGGCGACGCTTCGGAATCATTAACCGGTCGCCGCTGCGAAGCACAATATCTCCGACACCACCGACCGGGCCGGTGAGCACGCGATTGACATCGATGACGAGCCGGCCGACGGCTTTGGTCGACTGCAGCTGCGCCAGAAGCGACTGGCCAACACTGAGTGCCGTGCCGGCCTGTGCCTGGTTGGCGGCAGCACCTTGCAGCGCCAGTGTCGCGAGATCGCCCTGCAATCGCTGTCCCAGCTGATCGAGTTGCTTCTGTTCGCGCTCGCGCAGTTCTTCGCGCGTGAAAACAGCACCTTCCGGGAACGCGAGCTGCGTCAATCCACCCGCACGCTCGAGTATCGAGCGCAAGGTCTCGCCTCTGCGAATCGAATAGCGCCCTGGAAAGCGAACCTCGCCTTCGACTGCAACTTCCTCCTTGACACCCCACTCCGGCACTTCCTTGACGATCAGGCTGTCAAAGGCCTGCAACTCCAGGTTGGCCGTATTATCGCCGCGCAGCGCTGCCTCGAGATTGATATCTCGCAGTTCCGCAGTCTGACCGTCGCTGCCGTTCACCTCGTATCGCGTGAGTTCCGCCTCGCCAACGTAAGCCGAATCCTCGAGGCCGCCGCCGGCGCGAACGAGATCTGCGATGCGCATGCCGGGTTCCAGCGGATACTCGCCGGGCACTTTGACGCGGCCTGTGACGCGAACAATTTCGGTCGGCTGGCTAGCCTGCGACTGTAATCTGAGTTCATCTAGGAGCGGTCGGATCACTCTCGCGCGACCCAACTCGAAATCGAAAACCGTGATCTCGTCACGTGGCTGGAGGGGGATGTCCTTCTCGGACCCCGGCGACCGCATGGCGGCCTCGAGATCCGCAGAGAATACTGCTATTCGTCGGTCAGGCGGCAACTCGCGCCGAATAAGGACGTAGTGCAGGTCCGCTCCCGGCCGAAGCTCGTCGATCGTTGGAATGACATCGCTGATGCGAAGGTCGGGCCGCCAAGCATGTACACCAGGTCGATGCAAGTGCCCGCGTGTGACCACACCCTCATCGATCTGGGGTCGCAGACGATTGACCCGCAGAATATCGCCATTACTTGCCGTGGTGTTGCGCGCTGCGGCCGTCGTAAGGTCGACATCCATAACCACACGTCGCCGCTCGGCATCGACGCGTGTCAGCGAGACATGTGTAGCGTCGGCATCGACAGTGAACCCGCCCGCCAGTGCGATGACATCGGCAAGTGCTGTCTGGCCCTTGAGCTCGTAAATTGCGGGGCGCTTGACTTCGCCATCCAAAGCGACCGTCGCGCCGACCGGCGGAATGAATATCGCATCGCCAGGCAGGAGCTTCGCATCATTGGCGGTATCGCCGCGCAACAATAAATCGTATAGATCGAGGCGGCGCACGATGGCGCCTTGGCGCTTGAGTTGAATATCGCGCATTGAACCGATTTCAGTAATTCCACCGGCGGCAACCAATGCGGTCGTGACTGTCGCCAGGCCGCTCACTGTGTAGGAACCAGGATTGCGCGCCTCGCCGAGTACAAACACGCGGATGCCACGCGATTCGCCGATCGATACGCTGGCATTGACACCAATCATCTGCTTGGCGACTCGAGACTCGATTGTGCTCTTGACAGCCGAGAAGCGCTGACCACCGACCCGAATCGGACCGAGCTCGGGGAAACTGATGCGCCCGTCGCGGCCGACGACCAGCGCAAGATTGCGGTTCTCATTGCCATAGAGCTGGACATCGATGCGATCGCCCGCCCCCACGACATAGTCTGCGGGCACGGGTGCCTCGGCCGCCGGCGCAAATGCCGATCCGCCCTTATTGAAAAGCTCGTAACCATAAGGGCGCAGGCCTCTCGCACCCGTGCGCTTGAGCGGCAGAAAGGTCAGTCGCACCTCGAGTTGCGCAAGTTCGGGCACCGCCTGCAGGCGCTTCGTCGCCTGCTCCTCGTTGAGACCGGACAGTTGGATACCGTCGACCGGAAATCCGGGCAACAGCAAGCGACCTTCGGAATCGAGGACATAGGGATTGCGGCTGCGCAAGAGCTCGATGAGCTTGGCCAGCTTGTCACGCTCCGTTACCGTAAGTGTCGTTTCGACAACGTTTCGTTGTGTGTCCGCTCTCTGCATGGATTGCGCATCGCCCGCTCCAGGCGGCCCGGCCGAATTTGGCACTTGAGCGCCAACGGTCGGCGCGGGCTGTAGTCTCGTGAGACGCCCCGGGAAATCGACCTCGAGCAGAACGGTATCGCCCGGCTTCAGCGACGGAATCAACAACGCCCGCAGCTGATCGGGGCTCATTCGTCGCAAGGCCTGATCAAGATCGGGCGGCGTCACAGCACCCGATTGAGCCGACGAGCCCGCGGGCGTAGCAGAGGACGTGCCGCCTGCGCCCAACTCACGCATGATCGCTTCGCGTTGCTCGGGCGTGAGGTTTCGAAGCAGCTCGAGCTGTGCGTCGCTCGGCAACGCGCTTTGGGCGATGGTCGCTGTGGATGGCAGGACCATCAACGCACCGGCCAGCAGAACCGGCAGGTATCTCCCCGCGAGCCAACGCCATACTCTTCGCCCGGGCATGCCGCGTACTGACATCGCTAGTCGAACTCCTGCTGCCATTGAATGAATCCGCGCACCGTGGAACCGGCGTCTACGCCCTCGGTGACATCGTCGTAACCTGCGCCGATCTGCAAGTGCCCGGGCCCCACGTCGCGATTGTACCCAAGCTCGACATTGCTGAGCTTGCGACGCGTCGTGCTCTGGGTATTGGCCGCATCGACGCCGCCGTCGCGATTGAGTGTGATGGAACGCACCAGAACGGACACCGAGTCGCCGCTCGGGCGCAACCACAGTGCCCCGAGCGATGTCATGCGACCGTCGCTATCGAGCGTATGGCCGATGACTCGCCCACGATACACATAGCCCTGCGGATAAAGACCATTGCGATAGGCGCAATCGAACTGAGGGTTGTTACGCGCAAAGCTGCAACTCGTGTCGGCATACTCGGCATGCAGGCGCCACGAACCAAACTCGCCGCCACCCCAGATTTCGCCGCCAAGCAAGCCCAGGAATTTGCTCGGCAGGTGGTTGGCCTCGTCCTCGCCGATCATTTGCATGTAGAAAGCAGCCGGCAGCCGGCGCCAGGGCGATCGCAAGCGCATGTCGTAGCCAGCCATCTGGTTGCCTGGTTCATCATTGACGGTCAGCGACGCGTCGCGATTGTCTCGCCCGAAAAGCAGGTCCTTGAATACCGACAGCGAGCAAGGTCGCCCTTCGCCGCACCACTGCGCCGTTCGTGACAACCCGAACTCGAGCCAGGGTCGGGGCTTGAAGTTGACTCGCGCGGCAAAGAACCTGACGTCCGGCACCGCAACGCGATTTCGATCGGTCTGGCCAATCGCGATACTGGCTCGCCATGGTCCAAACCAGCGCAATACGGGCCGTCGCGAAGCCTCGGTGTAGTTGCGTTCGACAGTGAAAGACGGAATCGGCCGCGCGTTGTTCGACAATACCAGGCTGCCTTCCCACCCCGGACCCCACCAGTGCTCCATTGCCCCGGCGGAGATCATGAAGTTGCCCAGGGAAATACCGATATACGACCCGTCGAAGCGAACGTCTTGATCATCGGCCGGATTGGCAACTCCGGTCACGACGACGCGGGCGGCCCAACGCTCGCCGAGATAGCCACTGCCAAGTTCGATCTCCCCCTGGTCGCGCGAAGTCGCAGCGAAACTACGCAACGCAATCGGCTCCTCGCTCGCGCTGGCACGCACTGCCCAACCTGACCAACCGGGTGCGGCTGCGCGCCGCGCGGCGCGCTGAATGCGTGCAAGCGCCGATTGCAGCGCGGCATCGGCTGGCGCCGACGTAGCCGCCAGCACGTCACGGGCGATATCGGGCCACGAAATGGGCCAGGTCGTGACAGGTCCGCGAACGATGCCGGCGTCGGCCAGCAACTCGATGTCGTGGCGGAGCGACAGGTCACCCGGCGGCAGCCACGGATCGGCCGCGCTCACCACGGGGAAAAGACATAGAATCAGGAGTCGTCTGATGTTCAAAATCGATGCTTACTCCGGCACCGCGCGCAATGATAGTGGAGTTTCATATTTAATGCCCGTCAGGACGGGGCCCGACCAATGAGGGAGCGTGAGTCGTGAGCGCCGGCGTGCTGATGGTGCTGGCTGCGGGTGTCAGCAGCTATCTCCCCGCCTACCTCGACGGCGCCTTCGAACGCGATATCGCGCGCGTCATGCTGCTCGCGGATCGAGCCCTGCTGACCCGACCCATTGCGGTTGATGACATCGCCGATGCGCTGAATGTCGCCTGCGACAAAGATGCGGCGTTGTGCGCATCGGTGCGCCGACGTCTGGCGCGCTACGATGCGCGCTTCGCTGTGACCACCGCGACACTCGCGGCTTTCGACGCGAGCGACCGACCCTACCGCCTGCCCAACCAGAGCGGCCTGACGAGCGACAGTCCCTGGCTGGCGGCTGCGCGCACCCAGCTGCGGCTCGGCGAACACTTGCAACTGAACCTGGGCGGCCTCGCCTATGACGGCGGTAGCGACCTCGCGGGCAGCCTGCTCAGCGCCGGCTGGGATTTTGCCCAGCTCGATGTCGGCTTTCGGGAGCACTGGCTATCGCCTTTCGCCGACAGTGCCATGCTGTTCTCGAGCCATGCGCCGACCATGCCCTCGGTGACACTATCGAATCGACGGCGCCTGACACGCCTCGGGCTGCGCTATGAAGCGTTTCTGGCCGACATGGGCTATTCGCAGCAGATCGCTTTTGAAGGCGGCGATACGGCCGGACGGCCGCGGCTTGCGGGGCTGCACGTCTCGATCGAGCCTGTGCGTGGCTGGGCCATCGGCGCGAGCCGGCTGCTGCAATTCGGCGGCGGCGCCCGCGGCGGGCAGAGCTTTGGCGATATCCTGCGCGCTTTTTTCAATCCGTCGAAATTCGACAATGCCGCATCACCTGCCAGCCTCGACAATCAATTTGGCAATCAGCTGGCGAGCATCAGCAGCCGGTTCGTGTTTCCGGGTGCCGTACCCTGGTCGGTTTATTTCGAGTACGCGGGCGAGGATACTTCCTTCGCGAAGAACTTCCTGCTCGGTAACTCGGCCTTGTCGGTCGGTATAGACGTACCACGGCTTTGGGGACAATTCGACTTCACCTATGAGGCATCGGAGTGGCAGAACGGCTGGTACGTCAACGGCCTTTATGGCGACGGCCTCACGAACGACGGGCAGGTCATCGGCCATTGGGGTGGCGACCTGCGTCGATTCGGCGACGCCATTGGTGCGCAGACGCACATGCTGCGCTTCGGCTGGTGGCCATCGTTCGGCGGTCGCCTCGAACTGCGCTATCGCACGCTTGCAAACGAGGATTACGGCAGCGCCGGTTACCAGCGCGCTAATCAATACGCGCTCAGCTACGCCCGCAATTTCGGCGAATTCCAGCTCGGCGCCGAAGTGCTGGCCGGCGAAGATGTGTTTGCCAACCACTATCGCCATGCCGGCTTGACGCTCAACTGGCACCCGGGCGCAGGCCCGGCGGATCGCGCCAGCTTTTCGTCCTCGCGCGAGCATGGCGCCGAGTGGTTCCTTGCGGCCGGAGCGAGCGTAGCGAATACCCGCGTGGATCTGGCCGACGATGTACCGACGGTCACCACAGGCCGGGAGTACACGCCCTATCTTGCGCTCGGCGCGCGACGCGCGATCGGGCCGCGCAGCGACATCGGCACTCGCATGGAATTCGACCGCATCGACGATCACTGGCTGATCGGCGTGCGGCTCCTCGACTACCGGCGACGGATCGGCCCTGCGCTCGCTCTGGGCGGCTTCGTCGGCGCGGCCCGCTACGACCTGGCAACGCCCGCCTACGGCATCTATGTCGGGGCCGGCACCGAATGGATCGACATCATGCCAGGGTGGAACCTTGGCTTCGACCTGCGTTTCGCCTACAAGGTGGCGCGGGACCACCTGCTGCCCGAAGACCCACAGAGCACGCGGCCGGACAGCTTCTACGACATCGGCATCGCCGGCCTGACTCTCAGCCGTCGCTTCTAGCGGCCATCGTTCGCGCGGAAGCGGTCCACATAGTCCAGGAGCTTGCGCAGGCGCTCGGGCTGATCGGCTCGCGGACCTCGCGGCGCGACGGCACTCAGCAATGCACCGCACATTCTCTTGCCGAGCTCCACGCCCCACTGGTCGAAGGCGTTGATGCCCCAGATCACGCTCTGCGCATAGACCTTGTGTTCGTACAGCGCCACGAGTCGACCGAGATTGGCGGGATCGAGCCTATCGAAAAGCAAGAGCGTTGCTGGCCGGTTGCCTGCGTGCTGCTTTTCCGCGGGCCCGTCCTGCTGCCCGAGTGCGAACGCCTCGGCCTGCGCAAGGCAATTGGCGATCGCCAGGTCCTGTTGCGACTGACGCTCGCAGGATGAACGTACGGGCAGAACGAAATCGAGCGCCGCCCGCGCCGAACCCTGGTGCAAGAGCTGGAAAAATGAATGCTGGGCGTTGTTGCCAGGCTCACCCCAGAGGACGGCAGCCGTCTCGTGATCGAGCGGGCTGCCATCGATCGAGACAGACTTGCCGTTGCTCTCCATTTCGAGTTGCTGCAGGTAGGCCGGGAAACGGCGCAGGCGATCATCGTAGGGCAGCACGGCAAGCGTCGGCAGCCGCAGGAAGTTGATGTTCCAGATGCCAAGCAGTGCGGCGAGCACCGGCAGATTGTCCGCGAAGGGAGCACTTCGAAAATGTTCATCCATTGCATGGGCGCCGGCGAGGAGCGACTCGAATTGATCGCGACCGATCGCCACCGCCAGTGCAAGACCGATCGACGACCACAGCGAATAGCGGCCACCGACCCAGTCCCACATGCAAAAACGCTGCTCGGGGTGCACGCCGAAGTCATTCATCGCTGCCGTGTTGACCGACACGGCCGCAAAATGACGCAGCAGCTGCGCCTCGCCGAGCCGCTCGGCGATCCACTCGCGTGCCGCGCGCGCGTTGGCCATGGTCTCCTGGGTGGTGAAGGTCTTGGATGCAATGATGAAAAGCGTGCGTGCCGGATCCGCCTCGGCGAGCAAATCCGCGAGTCGGCAGCCGTCGACATTCGACACGAACTCGACGCGCGGCGCGCCGGCGCCATAGGGTCGCAATGCTTCGACCGCCATGGCGGGACCCAGGTCCGAGCCCCCAATGCCGACGTTGATGACCAGGCGCCAATCGCCGCCGCGCAGCTGCTCGGCAAATCGCAGCATCCGTTCACGCTCTTCGAGCACCAGATCGTGAATCGCGGAGCCGCCGATATTGGCGCCTCGTGGCTGGCGCAGCGCGATATGTAGCGCCGGACGATTCTCGCTGCGGTTGATCGCATCGCCGCGCCACATGGCCCGTATGGCCGATTCGAGACCCGCCGTGCCGGCCAGGTCGACGAGCGCATGCAGGATGTCGCCATCCACGCGTTGGCGCGAAAAATCGAAAAGCCAGGATCCGAACGATCGCGTGAAGCTCGCATAGCGATCCGTATCGCGGAGCAATTCGCGCACATGCCGCGCACCGCGCTCGTTGGCGAGCACGGTCAGCCGTCGCCATGCCGGTTGTGCCGCCGCGGCGACCACGTCAGCTGCCCTGGTAGAAAGCGACTATCCGCTCCACGACATAGTGGAGCTGCGCCTCGGTCAGCTCGGGATAGATTGGCAATGCGAGGGACTCGGCCGCGGCACGTTCGGATTCGGGAAAATCTCTCTCGCCGTGGCCCAGATAGGCAAAGCAGGCCTGTTGATGCAGCGCCAGCGGGTAGTAGATTTCGGTGCCAACGCCCTGCTCCGCGAGCCAGGCGCGCAGTTTGTCGCGCTCCTGTACGCGAAGGACGTATTGATTATAGATATGGCGTGCGCCGCTTGTGGCCGGTGGTGTAACGACCCTGGCCCCGAGCTGCGCCTTCTGAAAGGCTTGATCGTAGATCCGGGCATTGCGCTGCCGAGCTTCGCTCCAGGCATCGAGATGCGGCAGCTTGACATTGAGCACGGCCGCCTGGATTTCATCGAGGCGGAAATTACCGCCCACGAAAGCGTGGTAATACTTCGGCTTGCTACCGTGCACCCGAAAGATCTCGAGGCGTTGAGCGAGCGCGGGATCGTTGGTGACGCACATGCCGGCGTCACCGAATGCGCCGAGGTTCTTGGTCGGGAAGAACGAGAGACAGCCGATATCGCCAAGACTGCAGGCGGCGCGCCCGCCGGCGTCCGCGCTGCCGATGGCCTGGGCAGCGTCTTCGATGACGCGCAGTCCGAACTTCCGGGCGATCTGCATCAAGCCATCCATGTCTGCGACCTGGCCATACAGATGCACCGGCATCAGGGCCTTGACGATGCCACCGGTGTCTCGATTGACGAGCCTCCCCGCGCGCATCTCGCAATGCGTCTCGATCCAGTCGGCAACCGCAGTGGGTGAGAGATTGAACGTATCGCGCTCGATGTCGCAGAACACCGGTCGAGCGCCGACACGTGCGATGGTGCCCGCGGTGGCAAAAAAGGTGTAGGGCGTGGTAATGACTTCATCGCCGGCACCGATGTCGAGCACCATGAGCGCCACCAGCAGCGCATCGGTGCCAGAGGATACGCCGATGCCGTAGTCGCATTGGCAGTACGCGGCGACCGAGGTCTCGAGTGCGCGCACTTGCGGGCCCAGAATGAAAGCTTGCGAATCCGCGACGCGCAGCATGGCCGCGTCGAGCTCGGTTTTCAGGGATTGGTACTGAGGCTTGAGATCAAGGAGCGGAACGCGCATCGTCGCATTCTAGCCCAGGTTGACGACCCGCGTCGGCTGAGGATCCCGGCCCCGGTAGTAGTCGAGATACCACTCGACGAAGCGCCGTACGCCGACCTCGACCGTCGTGGCCGGCCGATACCCGACGTCGCGGATCAGGTCGTCCACGTCCGCCTCGGTATCGGGGACGTCGCCCGCCTGCAGAGGCAGCATGTTCTTCTCGGCCTTGCGACCGAGACAATCCTCGAGCACTTCGATGTAGCGCAGCAGTTCGACCGGTGCATTGTTGCCGATGTTATAGAGCCGCCATGGCGCACTCGATGAACCTGGATCAGGCGCCTGGCTGTTCCAATCCGGATTGGCGGTAGCGGTGCGGTCACAGGCGCGTATCACACCCTCTGCGATGTCCGTGACGTAGGTGAAATCACGCTTGTGATGACCGTGGTTGAACACGTCGATCGGTTTGCCAGCGAGAATATTGCGCGTAAAGAGGAACAGCGCCATGTCGGGCCGACCCCAGGGCCCGTATACGGTAAAGAATCGCAGACCCGTCGTCGGCAGCTTGAACAGCGCCGCGTAGTTATGCGCCATCAACTCGTTCGCCTTTTTCGTCGAGGCGTAGAGTGAGAGCGGGTGATTGACCGGGTGGTGAACGGAGAACGGCATGTTGGTGTTCATGCCATAGACCGAGCTGGTCGACGCATAGACCAGGTGCTCGATGTGATTGTAGCGGCAACCCTCGAGCACATTGAGCGTGCCGGTCACATTGCTGTCGACATAAGCAAATGGATTTTCGAGCGAATAGCGCACGCCCGCCTGCGCAGCCAGGTGGATGACGCGCTGGAAACTGCCGCTGCGGAAAAGCTCGGCCATGGCCGACCGATCCGCCAGATCGAGTTTGACGAAGCTGAAACCGGCGTGATCCTGCAATCGCCGAAGGCGCGCCTGTTTGAGGTTCGGATCGTAGTAGTCGTTGAGGTTGTCGAGCCCGACAACCTCGTCGCCACGTTCGAGGAGGCGCAGCGCGGTGTGATACCCAATGAATCCCGCAGCGCCGGTGACCAGCAGCTTCATACCCATCAGAGGCGGCCGTCGACGAGCTCCGCCGGAAACAGATGCTTGACGTCGTAGATCACGTGGCTCTTGCGGCACAGGCGCCGTACCTCGGTAATGCCCATTTCGCGGTACTGCTCATGCGCCACCGCCAGCACCACGGCATCGTAGAAGCGCGGCTTGAGGCGACTCACCAGGCCGAAGCCATATTCGTGTTTCGCCTCGGCGCTCGAGGCCCAGGGGTCGTGCACATCGACCTGTGCACCCATTTCGCGAAGCTCGCGCACGACATCGACGACCTTGGTGTTGCGGATATCCGGGCAATTTTCCTTGAAGGTGAGGCCCAGCACGAGGATGCGACCGCCGTGCACATGGATGCGCCGGCTCAGCATCAGGCGCGCGACTTCGCCCGCCACGTACAGGCTCATGTTGTCGTTGATGCGCCGCCCCGCGAGGATCATCTCCGGGTGATAGCCGACTTCCTGCGCCTTGTGGGTCAGATAGTAGGGATCGACGCCGATGCAATGCCCCCCGACCAGACCCGGCCGGAAGTTGAGGAAGTTCCACTTGGTCCCGGCCGCCACCAGGACTTCTTCGGTATCGATTCCAAGGCGATTGAAGATGAGCGCAAGCTCATTGATGAGCGCGATATTGACGTCGCGCTGGGTGTTCTCGATGACCTTGGCCGCTTCGGCGACGCGTATGCTGCTTGCCCTGTGCGTGCCCGCAGTGACAATGGCCGCATAGATCTTGTCGACGAACTCCGCGGCCTCGGGCGTCGATCCTGAGGTGACCTTGCGGATGGTCGTAAGGCGATGCTGCTTGTCGCCGGGATTGATGCGCTCGGGGCTATAGCCGACGAAAAAATCGCGATTGAATTTGAGCCCGGACAGGCGCTCCAGGATAGGCACGCAGATTTCCTCGGTGCAGCCCGGGTACACCGTGGACTCGTAGACGACGACGTCGCCCTTCTTGAGGACCTTGCTGACCGTCTCGCTCGCGCGCTCGAGCGGCGTGAGATCCGGCCGCTTGTAATCGTCGATCGGCGTCGGCACCGTGACGATGAACACACGACATTTGCGCAGCTGCGCCAGGTCACCGGTGATGATCAAGCGATGCGCGGCGCGCAACTCGGCGCGGCTGACTTCGAGGGTGCTGTCACATCCGCGACGCAATTCGTCGATGCGCGCCGGTTTGACATCGAAGCCGACGGTATCGAAATGTTTGCCGAACTCGACCGCCAGCGGCAGCCCGACGTAGCCAAGGCCTACGACGCCCAGGCGGCAGCGCCGCATGCTGAATGCTGGTCCGTTGCTTGCTTTTCTTGCCATACGAGGAATTCTAGCCGAGGGCCTTTTCAGCCACCGGACGTGGTTCGCACTGCCTCATGCGTTATCGGCATTGTCCGGGCGAAACAGGCAGCGCCCGCCCGCCTCTTTTGCGATGCGATCGAGCAACTGCTCGTGCAAGGTCCGTTCCTCGGCATTCGGCTTGATGACAATGAGATTTGCCGCACGGTTTTTTCGAGTGGTGCCGGCGTTGGCACCCCCGACGCCGGATTGCGCAAGGGGTTGCGCACTCAGCGCCAATGCGGCCTGGCCGCCGGTCATGGTCAGGTAGACATCGGCAAGGATACGTGCATCGAGGAGGGCGCCATGCAAATCGCGGTGTGAGTTGTCGACGTTGTAGCGCTTGCAGAGCGCATCGAGGCTGTTGCGCTGCCCGGGGTGCATCTCCCGGGCCAATGCCAGAGTATCGAGCACCTTGCACAGTGAGTTCACTTTGGGCGATTCGCCGCCCAGGCGAGCGAATTCCGCGTCCAGAAAACCGACGTCGAAGCCGGCATTGTGAATGACGAGTTCCGCGCCAGCGATGAATTCGACCAGCTCTTCGGCGACGTCGGCGAACCTGGGCTCGCCTGCGAGACGCTCGCGGGTCAGGCCGTGCACCGCAAGCGCGCCTTCTTCGATATCGCGCTCGGGATTGAGATAGCGATGAAAACAACGATCCGTCGGCCGGCGATTGACGATTTCGACACAACCGATTTCGATCACCCGGTGCCCCAAGGAGACATCGAGTCCCGTCGTTTCGGTATCCAGCACGACCTGTCGCATGCGCCCATTCTAACCGAGCAAGCGGTCGATCGCCTGGTTGGCCAGCGCATCCGCGCGCTCGTTTTCGGGATGTCCGGCATGCCCCTTCACCCAGTGCCAGCGCAGTTCATGACCGTTGGTCAGTTCATCGAGTGTCTGCCACAGGTCCTGGTTCTTGACGGGTTTGCGTGACGCGGTGCGCCAGCCGCGACGTTTCCACTCGGGCAGCCATTCGCTGATGCCCTGCTGCACGTAGCGCGAGTCCGTGTAGATGTCGGCGCTGACATTGCGCTTCAAGGCGCGCAAGGCTTCGATGACCGCCATCAGTTCCATGCGATTGTTGGTCGTCTCGGCCAGCGCGCCGCTGATCTCACGTTCGTTCTCCCCGTAGCGCAATACGGCCGCCCAGCCGCCCGGGCCCGGATTGCCGCGGCAGGCGCCGTCGGTGTGGATGATGACGCGATTCAAAGTCGTGCCTGCGTGGTGGGGTTCGCCAGACCGCCCAGCAGGCGACGCCGGTCACTGCGTCGTTGACGCACGGGCGTCAAGGTAAACAGCCGTTTACGTGCTCTCAGGATATAAGCGCTCGCAGGCAGCGGATACCACCAGCCGCGGCGCAGCGCCGCCGGGCTGTCCTGGGACGGCAGAGGTTCGCCCCAGCGTCGCATCGGCAGGCTGTACAGGTAGTGACGCGGCGGTGCGACTTCGTATCCCAGGAGTTTCAACCAGTCGCGCAACCGCCCTTCGCGATTCACGCGCTTCAGTCCCGGCGGAAAGCCGTGTCGCGCCGCGAGGGCGCGCATGCCCCAGGGCCCCAACGGACGAAATCCCAGGATCAGCAACGTGCCCTCGCCGACCAGCACGCGGTCAACCTCGCGAATGACGGCGTAAGGGTCGATTTCGTATTCCAGCGTGTGCGGTAGCAGCACGGCATCGATGCTGTCGCTTGCAATGGGCAGTTGCGCGGCGCGAGCCTGGACCTGGCCCAATCCGCCGATTGCCGTCTGTCGGCGCGTGCGAGCCCCGCGCAGGAGCTGTCCCGGTGGCCCCCAGTCGCCGACCTGCAACATTTCCCAGCCGAAGACATTGTCCAGCTCGTCGCGCAGCAGCGACGCCTCGACGTGCAGAAGGCCTGCGCCGGGGTTGGCCTGCCACCAGGCGCGGGGGGCGGTGGTGCTTGAACTCATGCAGGGGTCAGCATGTAAAATCAAAAGGATAGCAATTTTGTGAAGTTACAGCTTTAATACGCGTCCCGTCACGCGTAGCGTCGCCAGTACGTTGCGGCCATTCCATTGGATGGTTCGGGAGCCGTAAAAAACGCAAACAGATATGGCGGGTCCGTATTTGAAGGATCAGACCTCAAAGCCGGCGATCATTGTCCTGGCAGCCGTGGCCCTGTTTGCCATGGGCGCCTGCTCGACGCTGCGCGCGCCTGTGGCCATGCAGGGCGAATCCCTCGCGCCAGCGCCGGCGACCGACGGCTCCGTCGCGACGGCAGCCGAAACTGTCGATCCTGCGGCGGCACGAGCCGATGGCTCGGCAACCCACCTGGGCGACGAACCTGGCGCTGGTGGTCACGCGCAGGGCGATGACGAGCCGGGCGATCCGCTGCTCGAGCCACTGCGGCCACTGGAAGCACCGCTCGCCGCCAATGCGCGGGTCGTCAGCGACTTGTTCGACCGCATTCGCGATGGATTCGCACTCGAGGATCGCAGCTCGCGCAGCATCGACAGCCAGCTCTACTGGTATGTGCGCAATCCCGACTACCTGGACCGGGTGTTCTCACGCGCGGGGCTCTACCTCTACCACATCGTCGAAGAAGTCCAGGCCCGGCAGATGCCGATGGAAATCGCGTTGCTGCCGCTGATCGAGAGCGCGTTCCAGCCCTATGCTTATTCGCGTGCCCGCGCCTCGGGCCTGTGGCAGTTCGTACCGGGCACGGGTGAGCGCTTCGGCCTGAAGCAGAACTGGTGGTACGACGGACGCCGCGATGTCATCGAGGCGACGCGTGGCGCACTCGATTACCTGGCATTCCTGCACGACAAATTCAACGGTGACTGGCTGCTCGCGGTCGCCGCCTACAACTGTGGGGAATACTGCGTGGCGCGCGCTGTCCGGCAGAACCTTGCGGCTGGGCGCTCGGCGGATTTCTTCAGTCTGCGCCTGCCGAGCGAGACACGCTCCTATGTCCCGAAGCTGCTGGCAATGAAGCGGCTCATTGCGGATCCGGAAGGCTATGGAATAGCGATTTCAGCAATCCGCGACGAACCCTATTTCACCGTTGTGCCATTGCCCGGACAGATCGACATGAAGCTCGCGGCCGAGCTCGCGGGCATCAGCGCGGAGGAGCTCTATGAGCTCAATTCGGCATTTCACCGCTTTGCCACTGACCCGGCCGGCCCGCATCGCCTGCTGATTCCCGCCGACACCGCTGATGTCTTTCGCGAAAGCGTAGCAACGCTTTCACCTGACGAGCTGATGCGTGTCTCACACCACGACATTGCGGCCGGCGAGACGCTCGCAAGCATCGCGACGCAGTATCACACACAGCCCCATGTCATACGCGAGCTCAATGATCTTGGCCCGAACGACCTGCTGCGCGTCGGCAGTGATTTGCGCGTTCCCTCGGGCGCCACCGCCCTGCCGGAGAAAGTGATGCTCGCCGCAGCGCGAGTCGACGGCGGTTTGCATCGGGTGCGCGGCCGACCGGTCGTTCACGTGGTGCGCCGTGGCGATTCCCTTTGGACGATCGCACGCCGCAACAACATGAACGTCGCGACGCTTGCGCGCATCAATGGCATCAACCCGCGTTCGACGTTGCGCACGGGACAGCGGCTCGTATTGAATCCTGCGGCCCGCGCGTCGAGCGCCCCTGCCGCAAGCACGAACAACGCGACCGCCGCCGATTCCGGCACGAAACGCCAGGTCACCTATGTGGTTCGCCGTGGTGACAACCTCTGGCAGATCGCGCGCATCTTCCAGGTCACCGTCACCCAGATTGCGCAGTGGAACGGACTGACCACAAGGTCCATACTGAGACCCGGCCAGCGATTGAAGATTCACGTCAGCCGCAAAGGCTGATTGTCGGGCGGCAATGACCAGGGGACGTACATGGCTTTCATGCAGGGCAAGCGCGCGCTGATCATCGGCGTGGCGTCGGATCGGTCAATCGCCTGGGGTATTGCCCAGGCCATGCATCGCGAGGGGGCCGAACTCGCCTTTACGTACGCGAACGACAAACTGAAGGACCGGGTAGAACCGCTTGCCCATTCGCTGGGGTCGTCGCTCGTTCTGCCGCTCGATGTTACCGATGATAGCCAGATCGAGGCGGTGTTCGCGCGCCTTCGCAAGGATTGGGGCCGGTTGGACGTACTGGTCCACGCCGTCGCCTACGCGCCGCGCGAGGCACTCACCGGAGATTTCGTGGAATGCACAACACGCGAGGCATTTCGCATTGCACACGATGTATCCAGCTACAGCCTGACTGCGCTTGCACGCGCGGCCGAGCCCTTGCTCGCTGGCCACGACTCGGCCGTAGTCACCCTGTCCTACCTGGGCGCGGTGCGTTCAATACCGAATTACAACGTCATGGGACTCGCCAAAGCGAGCCTCGAAGCCAACGTCCGCTTCCTGGCGCTCGATCTCGGGCCGAAGGGAGTGCGCGTCAATGGCATCTCGGCGGGACCGGTCAAGACACTGGCGGCTGCCGGAATCCCGGGATTTCGCAAGATGATGGGCCGCGTCGCGGAGGTGGCACCGCTCAAGCGCAATGTCACGCTCGATGACGTCGGCAATGCCGCCGCATTTCTCTGCTCCGACCTGGCCCGCGGCATCACCGGTGAAATTCTCTATGTCGACAGCGGCTTCAGCACCGTCGGCATGAGCTTTCCGCACGAAGGCGAATAACACGGCATGTCGCGCTTGCGATTCTACGCCGGTGCGCTGCTTGGAACCCTGGTTTCGGTTTTCGCCCTGCAGAATCTGCAGGACGTGCAGGTGCGCCTGTTTCTCTGGTATCTGGAACTACCGCTGGTGGTGGTCGTCGCCTCGGCCACCGTGATCGGCGCGCTCTGGGCGTCCTTGTGGCTCGCCGTCAGGCGACGTCGCCGCGCGAAACTCGATTTCGATGTTTGAACTGCCACAGTGGGTAACCGCCGAGAGCCTCCGCAACTGGCTGCCGCCGGTCGTTCTCGTCATCGTCATCCTGCTGGTCGTGAATCTCCTGCAGCGCACAGTGACGCGCCACCTGCACGGTGGTGTCGCCGCGCACCGCGTGCGCCGCTTCCTGCGCTTCAGCGGTTACCTGATTGCAGCCCTGGTGCTGCTGTCGGCCTTCAGTTCGCGACTGACCGGGCTCACTGTGGCGCTGGGCGTCGCCGGCGCCGGTATCGCATTCGCATTGCAGGAGGTCATTGCGAGTGTGGCGGGCTGGGTCGCGGTGACCTTCGGACGCTTCTACGCCATCGGCGATCGCGTGCAGCTCGGCGGCATCAAGGGCGATGTGATCGACATCGGCGTGCTGCGCACCACCTTGATGGAGGTTGGCGAGTGGGTCGCGGGCGATCTCTACAACGGTCGCATCGTGCGCATCGCCAACAGCTTCGTATTCAAAGAGCCGGTGTTCAATTATTCGGCCGATTACCCGTTCCTGTGGGATGAAATCAAGATTCCGATCCGCTATGGGTCCGACTGGCAACATGCGCGCGCCAGTGCAACAGCCTGGCAACAGGCACGTGAGAAATATGCGCTGGAGAATGCGCGCATCGAGCCGCTGGTGAGCATGATCCTTACCGACAACTGGATCGAACTCACCGGGCGCTACGTCGTCGATTATCGCCGGCGGCGGCTGACCAAGGACGCGCTCGCCCAGCGTTTCCTCGCTGCGGTCGATGAGTCGCAAGGACGCATACGCCTGGCCTCGACCACGGTGGAACTCGTAAACCTTGCCGACACTAGTCGCAAGATCGGGGATGCATCGGTTTGACGCTCTGGGCGGAAGCGCGCGCAGGGATGCGCGCCACGGAGCTCCAAGAATGCAGCGCGTCGCTACGTAACAGCGTCCTCTTTCGCCCCATCGCTCAACACCCAGGACTCGCCGTCGCTGCGCGCGACGATGACCGCCGCGGCCGAGTCACCCAGTACGTTGATTGCGGTGCGCGCCATATCGAGCGGGCGATCGAACACGAACAACAAGGCCATCGCCTCGGCGGGAAGATGCAGCGCCTGCAGGATGACCGCGATCGCGACCAGCGATGCAGCGGGAATGCCGGCCACGCCGATTGATGTGACAAGCGCCAACAGCACCACCAGGATCTGCTGGGCGAGACTCATGTCGATCCCATACGCCTGGGCAATGAAAATAACGGCGGCGCATTCATACAGTGCCGTGCCGTTCATGTTGATGGTCGCACCGAGCGGCGCCACGAAACTCGTGACCTTGTTGGACACGCCCGCCCGCTCCTCAAGACAACTCATGGTGACAGGCAAGGCCGCCGAAGAGGAAGCCGTGGAAAATGCGGTCAAGAGCGCTGGACTGACCGCGCGATAAAGCGGCAGCGGAGACACGCGGCCCAGCCAGCGCACCAGCAGCGGCAGTGTCACCAAGGCGTGAAACAACAGCCCGCCGAGCACACAGAGGGCGAAGAGAACGAGGGGCTGCGCCGCCGCGAAACCGCTACGCGCAGCAACCTGCGCGACCAGGGCGAAAACGCCGACCGGCGCAAAGCGCATCACCAGGTCGGTGATGTGCATCATCACCGCGAACACGCCCTTCCAGAAACGAAATACGGGCTGGGCGTCGTCTTCGTCGATTCTTGTGAGGAAATAGCCGAACAGCAGGCTGAATACGATGAGGCCAAGCATCTGGGCGTTATCGGATGCGGCTTCAAATACGTTGGGCGGTATCGCGCGAACCAGAATCTGCACGACATCACCGGCACCGCGACCGGCAATGCTCTGCTGCAACCGCTCCTGATCCGCCTCGAGCGAGAGGACGTTGCGCGCCGGCTCGCCTGCCACGATGCCGGGCGAGACGAGATTGACGATGGTGAGCCCGACGATGACGGCAAGGGCACCACTCAGTGCGTAGAGTCCGAGCGTCCGGCCGCCGAGCCGCCCGAGCGCGCCACTGCGTCCGATGCCGGCGATGCCGATGATCATCGACGACGATATGAGGGGCACGATGAGCATCTTCAGGGCATTGAGGAACAACTGCCCGACAAAACCGAAGATCGCGAGCCAGGTGATGCCGAAAACCTGGCCTTTCTCACCGACCAGCGACCCGACCACCACTGCCAGCAACAGCGCCAGCAGAATCTGCCAATGCAGTGCCAATCGAGGTTTGCTGGTGGTTGCCGTCATGCGCGCCTCCCCAGTCGGCGATGACTAATTGAAGGCGTCGGGGCGAATTGTGACTTGTGCCTGGCGCCGTGCTTCTTCGAGGTAAGCCGCCGCATCAGCTTCGGCGTGGCGACGCAACATTTCTTCGGCATGCTGAGCCCGCAATGCGCCGTCAGCGGCGCTTGGTTCGGCGCGTACGGCGCTGAATTGCACGACCGCGGCCCCGCCGTTGTCGAGCTCGACGCTGAAGTAACGAGGCTTGCCGTCGGGACGAGCCTGCTGAAAGACCAACTCGCGGATCTTGGCGGGCACCGCGGGATCAGCCCGGCCGATGAAACGTGCCGGCTCAGCCTCGACCCCGAGCGCTTTGGCCGAATCCGCGAATGGTTGGCCCGCGGAAAGTCGCGCCACGGTCTGCCGGGCGGCGGCGAGTGCCGAGGCCGTGCCGCGTTCGCGCAATATCTCGGCCTTGATCTCGTTGGCGACGGTGTCGAGAGCGCGCGGTTCGGGCTTGCGATGCAGGGTCACCTTCACCAGTATCATGCGGTCATCGCCAAGGAACACGGGCCCACCGATGCGCCCCTGGTTGAGTACCGCATCGCTGAAGACGAGCTCATTGAGGTCGCGATCCGCACCGAGGCTTCCGCCACCCGCGCCCTTGAGATATTCGTCGACGACTTCCACGCGCATGCCGTTGCTCGCGGCCACATCCGCCAGTTTTGAATTGCCGGACTCGAGCTCGTGCTGGATCGCCTCCTGGCGATCGCCGAATACATCGGCGGCTTCCTGCTCACGCAACCGGGCCTCGATCTCGGGCCGCGCCGCGTCGAAACTCTTTCCCCTCTCGGGCTGAATCTCTTCGAGCTTGATGATGTGATAGCCGAACTGGGTCTTGATGGGCCCGCGGATTTCGCCTGGCTGCATGGCGAACAGAGCATCGGAGAATGGCCCTACGAAATAGCTGCGTTCCGCCCAGCCCAGATCGCCTCCTTGCGCGGCGGAGCCGCCATCATCGGAGTTCGCTCGCGCGAGTTCCGCGAAATCGGCACCACCCTTGACTTCGGCCAGCAGCTTCTCGGCTCGTGCCTTGGCCGCCGCATCGTCCTTGGCCTCGGCAACCTTGATCAGGATATGCCGCGCCTTGCGTCGCTCAGGCTCGACGAACTTGTCGCGATTGTCGGCGTAGTACTTCTCGAGCGCACCGTCGGCGAGTTTGACCTGCGCCTTGACCTCATCGAGGCGCAATTCGGCGTATTCGAGCTTGACTGACTCGGGAGTCAGAAAACGCTGCTGCTCCGCCTCGTAGCGTTTCCTGATGTCGGCTTCGTCGACCTTGCCATCGCCCGTGAATTTGTCGTATGGCAGTTCGAGGTAGCTGATCTCGCGTTGCTCGTCCTCGAGCGCGAATATCCTCGCGAGTTCGGTCGGCGTGATGAATGCCGACACACGCATTCCCCCTTCGAGCTGGCCACGCAGGAGCGACTCTTCGACTTCGCGCTCGTACTGCGATTCGCTGATGCCGGCCTGCGCCAGGCGCGCGCGCGCCACATCGGCATTGTACTTGCCATCGACCTGGAACGCCGGCTCGCGCAGGATGGCCTCGCGCAGTCGCTGCGGCGAGACTCGATAGCCGAGATCCGTCGCACGCTCCTTGATGAGCGCTCGTCGCACGAGGCCCTCCAGCACCGAGTTCTTGATCTCGGCCTGGCGCTCTGCGGGGATTTCGCCGCCGAAGAAGCGCTGCCACTGCGATTGCTGGTCCTGCCAGGCGCGCACGGCCTCGGCCCGCGGGACGGAGACGCCATTGACCCGCGCTGCTTCGTCCGCACGGCTGAAGAAATCCATGTTGACCACGCCGTAGGCGCCCCAGACCACGAAGAACATGGCGATGGCCCCAAGCAGGATGGCTGAGAGCCAGCGATGGCGCTTCAGGGCGTCGTTCAGACTTTGCAGCATCGGCTTCTTTCAAATTGGCGGAGCGGACGGGACTCGAACCCGCGACCCCCGGCGTGACAGGCCGGTATTCTAACCGACTGAACTACCGCTCCGTTTCGATGGCGCTCCCCAATTGGTGGGTGCTGAGGGGATCGAACCCCCGACATTCGCCTTGTAAGGGCGACGCTCTACCGCTGAGCTAAGCACCCAAACCCGCGAAGTTAACGGAAATTCAGCGCCGCTGCGAACGAGGGCGCGCATTCTAGTGGAAAAAATGCCGCGAGACCAGCTGGAAAATGACCGTGCCTCAATGTGCCTGCACGGTCTTCCCGGCGCGGCGCGCGACCCGCCGTGAGCGCTTGCCTGCCCCCTCCGGGCGTCCTGACAGCGGCACAGGGCGCGATACCAGCGCGATCTCGAGCACCTCGTCGATCCATTTGACCGGCCTGATCTTGAGATTGCCCTTGATGTTGTCGGGAATCTCGACCAGGTCCTTCTCGTTGTCCTGGGGGATGATCACCGTGGCGATGCCGCCACGGTGGGCCGCCAGCAATTTCTCCTTGAGCCCGCCGATCGGCAGCACCTCGCCGCGCAGGGTGATCTCGCCGGTCATGGCAACGTCGGCCCTGACGGGGATGCGCGTCAGCGCCGAGACCAAGGCCGTACACATGCCGATGCCCGCCGACGGACCGTCCTTCGGTGTCGCGCCCTCGGGCACGTGCAGGTGGACGTCGTGCTTCTGGTAGAAGTCCGGCTCGATGCCGAGCACCTGAGCGCGGCTTCGCACGACGGTCATGGCCGCCTGGATGGACTCCTGCATCACGCCGCCCAGCTGGCCCGTGTGTTGCAACTTGCCTTTGCCCGGCACCACGGCCGACTCGATAGTCAGCAGCTCGCCGCCGACCTCGGTCCAGGCGAGACCAGTCACCTGGCCCACCCTCGAGGCGTCTTCGGCGCGGCCGTGACGGAAGCGGCGCACGCCCAGGTACTTGTCGAGCGTCTTGCTCGTGACCGTGACTGATTTTTCCTTTTTGTTGAGCAGCAGCTGCTTGACTGCCTTGCGGCAGATCTTGGCGATTTCGCGCTCGAGATTACGCACCCCCGCTTCGCGCGTGTAGTAGCGGATGATGTCGAGCACGACTTCGTCGCCAGCTTTCAGTTCGCCCGGCTTGAGTCCGTTCGACTTGATCTGCTTCGGTAACAGATAGCGCGTGGCGATATTGAGTTTTTCGTCCTCGGTATAGCCCGGGATGCGAATGACCTCCATGCGATCGAGCAATGGCGCCGGGATATTGAGGCTGTTGGCCGTACAGACGAACATCACCTGCGAGAGGTCGAAATCCACCTCGAGGTAGTGATCATTGAACGTGGCATTCTGCTCGGGATCGAGCACCTCGAGCAGCGCCGAGGACGGGTCGCCGCGAAAATCCATCGACATCTTGTCGACTTCATCGAGCAGGAACAGCGGATTCGCGACCCCGGTCTTGGCCATGTTCTGGATGATCTTGCCTGGCATCGAGCCGATATAGGTGCGTCGATGGCCGCGTATTTCGGCCTCATCGCGCACGCCACCGAGCGACATGCGCACGAATTTGCGGTTGGTCGCGCGGGCGATACTCTGGCCGAGCGAGGTCTTGCCGACGCCCGGAGGTCCGACCAGGCACAGGATCGGGCCTTTGATCTTGTCGACGCGCTGCTGCACGGCAAGGTACTCGACGATGCGCTCCTTGACCTTCTCGAGCCCGTAGTGGTCTTCGTCCAGCACCGCCTGGGCGCGGGCAATGTCCTTCAGAACCTTGCTGCGCTTCTTCCACGGTACCTTGACCAGCCAGTCGATGTAATTGCGCACCACCGTCGCCTCGGCGGACATCGGCGACATGAGTTTCAGCTTCGCCAGCTCCGATCCGGCCTTCTCGCGCGCATCTTTTGGCATGCCGGCTTTGGAGATTTTCTGTTCGAGATCGGTGATTTCGTTGCCGCCCTCGTCCATGTCGCCGAGTTCTTTCTGAATGGCCTTCATTTGCTCATTCAGGTAGTACTCGCGCTGGCTTTTTTCCATCTGCGCCTTGACGCGGCCGCGGATGCGCTTCTCGATCTGCAACACATCCATTTCGCCCTCGATGGCGACCAGGATGTGCTCGAGGCGTTTCTTGACGTCGAAAATCTCCAGGACCTTCTGTTTCTCCGGGAGCTTCAGCGACATGTGCGCCGCGACTGTATCGGCGAGCCGGCCGGCCTGTTCGATGCCCGCCAATGCCGTCAGGACTTCGGGCGGCACTTTCTTGTTCAGCTTGACGTACTGCTCGAACTGGGAAATGACCGATCGACCCAGTACTTCGAGTTCGCGGTCGTCATAGACATCGACATCGTTCTCGACCGAGACGCGTGCCGAGAAAAATGCAGCCGCCTCGATCGCATCGATGCGGGCACGATCCACGCCCTCGACCAGCACCTTGACCGTGCCGTCGGGGAGCTTGAGCAACTGAAGTACCGTGGCCAACGTGCCTACGCGGTATAGATCGTCGACGCCGGGCTCATCGACATCGGCCTGCTTCTGGGCGACCAGCAGGATGCGCTTATCGGCGCGCATGGCAGCCTCGAGCGCAAGGATGGACTTCTCCCGCCCGACGAACAGCGGAATGACCATGTGCGGGTAGACGACCACGTCGCGCAACGGCAGCGCCGGTATGTTTTCTATCCCCGTAATCTGCAAGCCCGGTGTGGATTCTTCGTTCACGCAATTGGCCTCATGGCAAATAGGGCACCGCGACAGCCCAAACTGTACACGGCTCCCTGCAAAATGGGGTTAACCAGGTCTGATTTCAAGCAGGTCGGGAGCCGCCGGGCTTCCGCCGACACAAGCCTAGGCGCTGCCCGTGCCCGACGCCCGGCGCGGCACGTCGTCAGCCGCCGCGCGAGACTCGTCGGAGCGATAGACGATATAGGGCTTGTTGTGGCCTTCGATGACCGAATCATCGACCACGACCTTCTCGACACCCTTCAATGACGGCAGATCGTACATGCTCTCGAGCAGGACGTTCTCGAGTATGGTGCGAAGGCCACGAGCGCCTGTCTTGCGTTCCATCGCCTTGCGGGCAATGGCCTTCAGGGCGTCATCGCGGAACTCGAGATCGACGCCTTCCATGTCGAGCAGTCGCTTGTACTGCTTGGTCAATGCGTTCTTGGGCGTGGTCAGGATGGATACCAGCGCCTCTTCGTCGAGTTCATCGAGCGTGGCCACGACCGGCAGGCGGCCGACGAATTCGGGTATCAGGCCGAATTTGATCAGGTCCTCCGGCTCGACTTCATGGAACAGGTCGCTCCCCTGGCGCTTGGCGTTGGTCTCGCGCACCTTGGAGGTAAACCCGATGCCGCTCTGCTGGGTGCGGTTGAGGATGATTTTCTCGAGGCCCGCGAATGCGCCGCCACAGATGAACAGGATGTTGCTGGTGTCGACCTGCAGGAACTCCTGCTGCGGATGTTTGCGCCCGCCCTGCGGCGGCACCGAGGCGACCGTGCCCTCGATGAGCTTGAGCAATGCCTGCTGCACGCCCTCGCCGGAAACGTCGCGCGTGATAGAAGGGTTGTCCGACTTGCGCGAAATCTTGTCGATTTCGTCGATGTAGACGATGCCGGTCTGCGCTTTCTCGACGTCGTAGTCGCACTTCTGCAGGAGCTTCTGGATGATGTTCTCGACATCCTCGCCCACGTAGCCGGCCTCGGTGAGGGTCGTGGCATCCGCAATGGTGAACGGCACGTTGAGCAGGCGGGCCAACGTTTCGGCCAACAGGGTCTTGCCGCAGCCGGTCGGGCCGATCAGCAGGATGTTGCTCTTGGCGATCTCGACTTCGTCCTTGGCGCGCGGCGTACTGCCGCTGCGCGTCTGCAAACGCTTGTAGTGGTTGTAGACCGCAACCGCCAGCACCTTCTTGGCGCGCTCCTGGCCGATGACGTAGTCGTCGAGGACCTTCTTGATTTCCTGTGGCTTTGGAAGCTTGTCGCGCGCCCGCTCGGCACGATCTTCGAGCTCCTCGCGAATGATGTCGTTGCACAACTCGACGCATTCGTCGCAAACGAACACCGAGGGGCCCGCAATGAGTTTGCGAACCTCATGCTGGCTCTTGCCGCAGAACGAGCAGTAAAGCAGCTTGCCGTCGTCGTGGCGCCCGCGCGAATCTTCGGTCATGTTTCCAAGCCACCCCTAGCCTGCGAGGCAGGCTGAAGCCTGTATTGTGGCGCTCTTATAGCATGTACGGGAAGCCGGGCGCAAAGACCTGGCCAATGCTAAGCCTTTGTACAACCAAAGGTTCTACGTATTTGCTACCTAGGTCGCAGAACCCGTCTGGGCCTCGTGCGCCCGTTTGTCGAGAATCTGGTCAACGAGCCCGTAGTCGATGGCTTCACGGCCACCCATGAAGTTGTCCCGTTCAGTGTCGGTTTTGATCTTTTCGATGGGCTGGCCGGTGTGGCGCGAGAGGATTTCGTTAAGTCGCTCGCGCGTGCGCATCATTTCCTGGGCCTGGATGCCGATGTCCGTGGCCTGACCCTGGAACCCGCCCCAGGGCTGGTGAATCATGGCGCGGGAATTGGGCAGCATGTAGCGCTTGCCCTTCTCGCCGCCGGCGAGCAGGACAGCACCCATGCTCGCGGCCATGCCGACACAGATGGTGCTCACATCCGGGCGAATGAATTGCATGGTGTCATAAACCGCGAGGCCCGCGCTCACCGATCCGCCAGGCGAATTGATATATAGCGCGATGTCTTTTTCCGGATTTTCCGATTCCAGGAAAAGAAGCTGGGCAACGATCAGGTTGGCCATGTGATCCTCGACCGGACCGACGACGAAGATGACGCGCTCCTTGAGGAGCCGCGAATAGATGTCGTAGGCGCGCTCGCCGCGGGCGGTCTGTTCGACAACGATGGGTACCAGGTTAAGGGCCTGTTCTTTCATGCGTTTTCCTCGGTTCGGCCAAAGCCCGTCAGTTCGCGAAAACTGGCCGGCTGGTCGGATATTCTGGCGCGTTCGACAAGCCAGTCGATGACCTGTTCCTCAAGTACGGAAGACTCTACCTGCCGCATGGCCTCCCGGTTGTCGGCATAGAACTTGCGTACCTGCTGCGGCTCCGGGTAGGCGCTCGCGATTTCCTCGATCCGCGCCGCCACGCGCTGCGGCGCCGCGGCGAGATTCTCGCGACGGATGATTTCGCCGAGGATCAGCCCAAGCGCCACGCGCCGGCGCGCGGGCTCGACGAAAGGTTCGCGACCCGGCAATTGCGCAGCGTCGCGAATGTTGAGCCGACGCGCCATGTCGATCTGCAAGTCCTGTATCGACTGCTCGACCATGCTGGTCGGCAGCTCGATCGGATTGGCGGCAACCAATGCATCCATCACCGCGGCACGCAGCCGGTTACGGATCGCCTGTGCCAGCTCGCGCTCCATGCTCTGGCGCACCTCGGTGCGTAGCGCCTCGATGTTGCCGTCCGCCACACCGAAAGCCTTGCAGAATGCCTCATCGAGTGGCGGCAAACTCTGCTCCTCGACTTTCTTCACAGTGATCGTGAAATGGGCGCTCTTGCCCGCCACATCCTGATTGCTGTAGTCGTCGGGATATTGGACGCTCGCCTCGCGCCGCTCGCCAGCCGCGGCGCCCTGAACAGCGTCCTCGAGCTCCTTCAACAACCGCCCGGTACCGAGCACGAACGGCACATCGCTCGCCTCGCTCCCCTTGAACGGCTGCCCGTCGATGGTTCCGTGATAGTCGACCGTGACGCGATCATTGCCGGCCGCATTGCGAGCCACCTCGGTGAACACCGGACGCTGGCTGCGAAGATTCTCGACCATATCGGTGATGTCCTGGTCGGTGATCGATGCACTCGGGCGCGCAATGGCGAGATCCTCGGCCGGCGCGAGCGTGACATCCGGCAGCACTTCGAAGGTCGCAACGTATTCGAGGTCACTCCCTGGCGACATGGACTTCGGCTCGATCCGCGGTCCGGCGGCCGGTCGCAGGTTTTCCTTGTCGAGCGCCTCATTGAGGCTCGTGCGCACGAGATCGTCGATGACCTCGGAGTGCACCTGTGCACCATATTGCTGGCGAATGATCGCGAGCGGGGCCTTGCCCGGACGGAAGCCTTTGATGCGCGCCGTGCGCGCCAGACGCTTGAGCCGGGCTTCGACCTGATCCGAAACCTGTGCCGCCGGTACAGCCACCTCGAGCCTGCGCTCGAGACCGCCAGTCGCGGTTACCGAAACCTGCATTGAAACTTCCTCGATGGTGCGAAAGGAGAGACTCGAACTCTCACGGGTTACCCCACTGGAACCTAAATCCAGCGCGTCTACCAGTTCCGCCACTTTCGCGTGACAGAGTCGCCCCGGTAAACCGGTAATTATAGCGGATCAAAGCGGCGGCTGCGGTAGCGCTGTCGATCGGGTCTTTGCCTTGTATGCGAGGCCGAGCAGCCAGGCCAGGATCCCGGCCATGAGGCCGCCAACGATGATGATCACCTCGAACACCAGACCAGTGCCAAACGCTGCCGCCGCACCGACGCCAAATGGTGCGAACAGGGCGACCTGGGCAGCCTCACGCACACCGATGCCATTTTGCGTGGGCGCAATTCCCGCGAGTTTGGCGAGCGGCCAGACGAAGAACCAGACGTAGAGCGGGATTTCGATGCCGATCTGCCGGCCGAGCCAGGCGTTGAACAGCACCAGGAGCGACTGCAACAGCAGCCCCAGTACGAAGGCGCCCGCAACGGCAGCCGGCGCGCCGGCCGCGGAACGCAATGCCTGCCGCAGGCGGACCAGATGTCGCCGCAGGCGCCGGATACCGCCAAGGCGCAATATCGACCAGAACGCGAGGGCGCCGATCGCCATTGCGCAGGCCAGTAACAGCACCACCCACAGGAAAACCTGGCGACTGCGCGGATCGAGCGCCTGCGGAGCAAACAGTGCACCCAGGCCCGCCAGCGCGAGCAAGCCCAGAAAATCGAGGCCGCGATCCAGTGCGCTGCCGAAGATCAACGCCGTGCGCGAGTGCACGCGATTGAAGGCGATGGCGGCGCGCAGCACATCGCCACCGATGATGGAGGGCATGATGGTGTTGCCGAACAGTCCCGCGTAGTAGGCGCGCAGTGCCACGGTGAACGAAAGTTGCGCACCCGCGGCGTTGTTGAGCACTCGCCACTTGATGACACCGATCAGGTGCAGCGCGAGGTAGGTGGGAATGGCGGCGACCCAGATTGGCCAGGCAACGCGCGACATGGCGGCCGCGACCTCGCCAAAAGGGACGAAGGCGAACAGCACAAGCAGAAAGGCAGCGCTCAGCGCCAGGCGCAGCAGGGCCTTGCGCCATCGGCCGCGGCCGATACGCGCGGCGCTGTCGGCTTCAGTCACGAGACGGCGGCTCGCGCGAATTGCCGCGATGCAGTTCGAGCTTGCGCACCCGGTAAAGTGTCTCCTCGAGAATCTTGCGATTCGAGGCGATCAGATCGGCCAGTAGCCCGATGAGCAGTACCTGAAAACCAACGATCAGCAGTATGGCCGCCAGGATCAGAGACTGGATATGACCGAACGGATCGCCCGTCAGATAGTGATAGACAAACCGTACCGCCGGTACGAGTCCGGCCGTGATCAACAGCGCGCCACAGACCGTGAAGACGAGCAAGGGACGATACATGGCAAAGGCGCGCACGATCGTTCCGCTCGAAATGCGGATGTACTGCGCGATGCTGCGCATCAACCGTGACGGCCGTGTGTTCGCGTTGACCGAAACCGGCACGAACTCGACCGCAGTGCGACGCATGCCTGCGCCGATCAGGGTTTCGAGCGTGTACGAATAGCCGTGCAAAACGAGTGTCTTGAGCGCTGCCTCACGCGACAATGCGCGAAAGCCACTGGTCGCATCGGGTGTGTGCACGCCGGAGGCGCGACGCACCACCCAACTGCCGAGGCGTTGCAGCAAACGCTTCAGCGGCGAGAAATGCTGCAGCGAGCCAACGCCGCGATCGCCGACGACGATCTCGGCGCGGCCGGCCAGTATGGGCTCGACCAGCCGCGGTATGTCGCCGGCATGGTATTGGTTGTCCGCATCGGTGTTGACGATGACATCGGCCCCGTTGCGCAAGCCCGCCTCCAGGCCCGCCATGAATCCGGCGGCCAGTCCTTTGTTCTGCGCGAAGCGCACGATGTGGTGCACGCCAAGACCAATCGCGACGTCGCTGGTTCCATCTGAACTGCCATCGTCGATCACAAGGTACTCGACGACACCGAAGCCTGGCACGGCGGCGGGAAGCGCGCGCACGGTTTCCGGCAAGGTCTGCGCCTCGTTGTAGCAAGGAATCTGGATGATCAGCTTGGCCATGGGCCTGCCCTAGCCTTCCGATGCCGGGTTACGTGGTTCGAGCACACAGACATAGAGGTCTCCGCCACCCAGCGTGCCGCGAAATCGTTGACGTTGCCGACAGTCTTCATTCAGCACCCGCATCAGCTGCGGATCTTCGGCTGCAATATACATCGCGAGCGTATAGACCACCCACACCCGTTGTCCGCTTGCGCGCAGACCCTGCAACTCGGCATCGCTCGCTGCGGCCGGCCAGTTGCGTCCAAAGTACTCGCGGTAGACGCGCGCGGCCGTTCCCACGGCGACGACCCGGTCCTGATCTCGCGAAACCGAGTCGACGAACTGCATGGCACCGCTGAAGTCCTGCTTGGGATAGCGGTAAAGGGGTACGAGCGACGCTGCCGAGACCGCCAACATCAGGCCTGCGGCAAGATAGGCCGCCAGGCTCGGGCGCAACCATCGCCATTTGAGCCAAGCAGCTACGGCCATGGCGATCACCAGGGTCCCGCGTACAAGCAGCAAAACAAAAAAACCGGCGAGGAAGAAAAAGAAACGCGGATACATGGTGCCGCGCGCAAGCAATGCGCCGGCGAAAGTGACCAGTACAGGCACGGTAAAGAGTGCGGTCGCGAGTGCATTTCGGCGAACGAAACTGATGAACCCCGTCATCAGCACCAGCAAGGCCATCAGGACCGCCGGACCGGCCGCCGGCCCAAGTGCGCCGAGCCCCGCCTGCAGCACGCGATAGGCCTCGCCCAGGGCCCAGTGCGGCGTCGATACGCCGACCAGCGGCGAGCGACGGTGCAGGAAGAAGCTGATCACCTGATCGAGCATGGGCGCGTAAAGCAACAGGGTGAACGCACCCGCCAAAGCGAACGCGGCGATGGTCCAGGGCCAATTGATAGCTCGGCGGTCGGCCGCGACTGCCAGCAGGTAGACACCGAGAACCAGCGCCTGCCCGAGGATGGCGAATACCATGGTCGCGTGCGTGAAGACGCCGCACGCACTGCTCGCGGCGAACGCGAGCAGCAGCAACACCGTGGGCCGCCGTACCAGCCGAAGCAGGAGCCAAGTGGACAAAAGCAGCCAGAACGCGAGCATCGTATAGCCGCGTGCACTCTGTGAAAACCAGATGTGGTGGTAGGACAGCGCCAGAAGTGAAGCGGCGATGGCCGCTTCGCGCCGAGTCGTGACAGCGGTGCCCAGACGATAAAGCATGGGCACCGATGCCACACCGAACAACATGGCCGGCAGCCTGATCGATGCGGGCGATTCACCAAAAATTGCTACCGAAAGTTGTGCGAGCGGCATGTACAACGGGTGCTGCGTATCCCCGGTAAAGGAGACGAAGGAATCGATGATCGGCCGGCGAATGCTCGCGAGGAGCGAAAACACTTCGTCGACCCAGAGATCGCTGTTGAGCGCAATCGCACGCAAGAGTGCTGCAAGCGCAGTGATGCCAATGAGCCACTGCCATGGCAGCGGACCCGGCAGCGGATCCGCGGGCTCGTTTACGGCCGCGTGCTCAGTCCTCAACGACATGGGTTGCAAAGATTTCGCGATAGTCGCGCCATTTGCCGTGGTCGAAAGCTGTCCCCGCAAGGCAGTCCACAGCGGCATAGGCCATGTAGAGCGCGTGATGCAGGTTGTCATGGGCAAAAAGTCCCTGCCGCCCGTAGGTGAGGACGCCGGGCAGCGATTCACACCATCGATCGAGCGCGGCCAGCGGCTGCTCGTAGCCATTCAGGTAGATCGGGTAGGCTTGCGGCAGGCGCTTGACCAGCACCGCTGTCGGCTTGACCGGCAGCGGCAGGCCGGCGCGTTCAATGTCTTCGGCCACGCGCGCGCCGAGCTCTTCGTCTGACAGGCTCCAGAGCTCGTCGTCATGCATGCATGGCAGCTCCGCGCATAGCGTCGTACTGTTGCGCGGTTCGATCGAAGCCCAGTAGTTCTTTGGTTCCGACAAGCGCGTCATCGCGATATGCGCCTCCGGGAAATAATGCGCATCCGTCGTGGTGAACTGGCTCATCGGCAATTGCAGATAGACCAGCACCATGGCGCGATAGGTGATTTTGTCTGCTGCGGCCAATACCGTCGCGTCGGTTGCGGGTTGCATCATGCGGGCGAGCACCGTCACTGGAATGGTCGACCACAGCTGATCCGCCTCAATGGTCGCCGCGCCAGCCGGACCCCGGACCTCAAGGCGCCAGCGCGATTCGCCCGAATCGCGTGACAAAGCCAGTGCACGCGTCGCGAGCCGGATATCTGCGCCCTGCTCCTTGGCCGCCGCCGCATACGCATCGGTAATCTGACCGTAGCCGCGGCGCGGATAATAAAAAAACCCTGCGCCAGGCGGCCGCAACAGACGCTTGATCATCTTCGCGAATGATCCGGCAGAGACCCTTTTGCGCGCCGCAATAGCCGACAATTGTGCAGGCTCGTGGCCCCAGATCTTGCGTGCGTAGGGAAAATAGAAATCGTCGCAGATAGTGGCACCGAGGTTGGCACGCAGCACGCTCGCGAAGCTGTCGCCTTCGTCGCGCCGACGCAGGCGCTTCGCGATCATGTCGCGAACGATGCCAGCCGCAAAACGCTTGTCGAGTCGCAACAGAAGGTCGAGCGGCTTCAACGGAAAATGCAGCCACTTGCCGCGCAGGCGGATTCGCCCGTGGCGCGGCATGTCCTTGAGGTCACTGCCGAGCAGGCGCTTGATGTCGGCAAGGATCTGCGGATCGACCGCGTGGTGCAGGCGGTGGCTGCCATAGTCGAGATACTGATCGAAGGCTCGAAAGCTACCGGCATTGCCACCAAGCATTTGCTGAGCTTCGATCAGCGTGACCCGGGCCTTGCCCGTGCGGCGCAGTTGATAGGCCGCGCCGACCCCGGCCGGTCCGCCTCCCAGAATGGCAATGTGCGGTAATGTCGTCATTGAGCCAGTCTCATTCAATCCTCAGGCGCGCGACGATTGTCCGTGACAGCGCCCGCACCAGAGCCTAACAGGCTGCGGTGGTTCGATCGATTCGCACGGCGCGACGTGGAGTCGTCGGCCGTGGCGGATGCCCAGACGCGCAAGCGTACCGGTCCGAAATTCGAAGACCTGCCATGCAGACCAGTGAGCGCTCATGCGCCAAGGCATCATGGCGGCGCGCCAGGCCAGCACGCTACCCTGGCGGTCGCAAAACGTGATATCGAGCGCAAAACGAAGTCCGCAGCTGTGGATGGCGTTGCAGGGCGCCAGCCGAAGCGCCAGCGAATCCGGCAGCGGCCCGCGCCCCAGCACGCCGCGCAGTCGTTCCACGCCTGAGGTGCATTCGGCGACCCAGTGATCGGTGGCGCGACCATCGATACAAAGTCGCCGCAATCGCATGGCCACGAAGGCTAACGACCAAGGCCGCGCCGTGCTCACGGATTTGCCTCGCAAGCGTCCGCATTTGGCCCGAATGCATGCGCGACCGTCGGCCGCAGCAATGACTGCGGTTTGGAGAGACTGCTGTAGGGGTGATTGGTGGGCCATGTAGGACTCGAACCTACAACCACCGGATTAAGAGTCCGCTGCTCTACCAATTGAGCTAATGGCCCACTGCAAATTCTGGGGTGGACGATGGGACTCGAACCCACGACGGCCGGGATCACAACCCGGGGCTCTACCACTGAGCTACGTCCACCATCATCAAACCGTTCTGCCCTGGCGCGCCCGGCAGGACTCGAACCTGCGACCTACGGCTTAGAAGGCCGTTGCTCTATCCAGCTGAGCTACGGGCGCTCAAGCCGACGGCAAGGTTATCGCAGGCGCCAAGCCCTGTCCCCCTGACTGGTCGGGGCAGCAGGATTCGAACCTGCGACCCTCTGCTCCCAAAGCAGATGCGCTACCAGACTGCGCCATGCCCCGCCCTACCAGCTCCGCCCGATCGCGCCATCGCGTCCGTATTTCGGTGCGCGCCCCGCGCGGGGCCGCGAATGATAGGGCTTCGACCGCAAGAGCGTCAATTTTGGCGGACCCCATGCGACAATGCCGCCATGGCCGCAAAGATCATCGACGGCAAGGCAATTGCCCAGGAGGTCAAATCCGAGGTGCGCCAGCAGGTGGACCGATTGCTTGCGCGTGGCGGCCGCAGGCCGGGGCTGGCAGTGGTCATGGTGGGGGACAATCCGGCATCACAGATCTATGTGCGCAACAAACGGCGCGCCTGCGAGGAAGCGGGCCTCTACTCCGCTGCCGTCGATCTGCCGCAGTCGGCGACGGAGAGCGAGCTGCTGCTCACGATCGACGGGCTCAACAACGATCCCAAGATCGACGGTATCCTGGTGCAGTTGCCCGTTCCGGAGCATATTCAACAGCACGCGATTGTCGAGCGTATCGACCCCGCGAAGGATGTGGACGGGTTCCATCCCTACAACGTCGGCCGCCTGGCCGAGCGCAATCCGCTGATCCGGCCCTGCACGCCCTACGGCATCATTCGCATGCTGGACAAAATTGGCATCTCGGTACGCGGCCAGCACGCTGTCATCATCGGCGCCTCGAATATCGTCGGCCGACCCATGTCGCTCGAACTGCTATTGATGGGCGCAACGACCACCGTTTGTCATCGATTCACACCCGATCTCGCGCCCTATGTGCGCATGGCCGACATCCTGATCGTTGCCGCAGGCAAACCAGGGCTGGTGCGTGGCGAGTGGATCAAGCCCGGCGCGGTGGTTGTCGATGTTGGCATGAACCGTCTGCCCGATGGACACCTGGTCGGCGATGTCGAATTCGATGAAGCGGCAAAGCGCGCAGCGTGGATATCGCCCGTACCCGGCGGCGTCGGTCCGATGACGGTCGCCATGTTGATGAAGAACACACTCGAAGCATCGCTCAAGCGCCAGGCGATTTGAGCTACTGGTAACGCCACTGCGTCTTGCCGCCAGGCCGGTCCTCGAGTATCACGCCGGCCGCCTGCAACTCGTCGCGCAGCTGGTCGGCGCGCTTGAAATCCCTGGCTTTGCGCGCGGCATTGCGCTCGGCGATTCGCGTTTCGACCTGCTCATCAGTCAGTTTCGACTTACCCTTCGCATCTTCGCCCCCTGGTCGTGACCGACGCAGCCACTCGAGAGGATCGAGCTGCAAGATGCCGAGCACCGCGCCGAGCTCTCGCAGCGTCGCTGCTGCCGCAGCGGCGTCGGCTGGCTCGCCGCGATCGCGCAGCACGTTGATCTGGCGCGCAAGGCCCTGCAGCGCCGCGAGCGCCTCGGGTGTATTGAAATCATCGTCCATTGCCGCGATGAAGGCCGCGCGTGCGACGCTACCCGCCTCGCCTGCACTCGCGCCTGCCGCCGGCGGGGAATCGCGCATCGTCAGATACAGCCGGTTGAGCGCAGCGTCGGCCTGCTCGAGCTGATCCAGGGAGTAATTGATCGGGCCGCGATAGTGGCTCGAGATCAGGAAGAATCGCAGCACTTCCGGATGACGCAGCTCGGCCAGTACGTCGCGAATGGTGAAAAAGTTGCCGAGCGATTTCGACATCTTCTCGTTGTCGATATTGACGAAGCCGTTGTGCATCCACAGACGCGCAAAGTCGCCAACGCCGGCGCCACAGGACTGCGCGATTTCGTTTTCATGGTGCGGGAATTTCAGATCGAGCCCACCACCATGGATGTCGAAGCTGCCGCCGAGCTCCGCGCGGGACATGGCTGAGCATTCGATATGCCAGCCCGGGCGACCTGGTGCCGCGGCCTGGTCGCTCCAGCCCCAATGCGGTTCGCCCGGTTTGTACGATTTCCAAAGTACAAAATCGAGCGGATCGCGCTTGTTGGCGTCGACCTCCACCCGCGCACCGGCGCGCAGATCCTCGAGGACCTTGCCCGAGAGCTTCCCGTAGTCTTTGAATTTCGCAACAGCGAACATGATGTCACCGTTGTCGGCCTGATAGGCAAGGTCGCGCTTCAGCAGTTCACGAATCAGAGCCTGCATCTGCGGGATGTATTGGGTGGCCCGGGGCTCGACCGTTGGCCGCAGCATGCCGAGCGCATCGCAATCCTCATGGAGCGCGTCGGTGAATTTCGCGGTGAGCTCGTGGCAGGCCTGGCGCAGATCGGTTGTCGCTGCCAGTTCGCCCTGTTCCTGGATGCGATCTCGGTCGCGCACCAGGCCGAGTGCGCGCTGGATGATCTTGTCGTCGATGTCGGTGATGTTGCGTACGTAACGGACCTCGTAGCCGCGCCAGGTGAGATAACGCACGATCACATCGAAGGCGAGCATCGATCGGGCATGCCCGATATGGCAATAGTCGTAAACGGTCGGCCCGCAGACGTACATTCCGACCTGAGGCGGGTTGAGTGGCCGGAATTCTTCCTTCTCTCCGGTGAGCGTATTGAAAATGCGGATCACTGGTAATCGCGCCTCGTGTATCGGTCGATCCGGCCGGCGATGGCCTCGCGCGCCATCAACGGCAGCAGTGAGGCCAGCTCGGGACCATGATCAAGGCCGGTCAGCGCGATGCGCAACGGCCGAAACAATGCCTTGCCCCGCAATCCCGTGGCAGTACGAACGGCCTCAACAAGGCCATGCCAGTCCTGCGCCGGGTCGCGTAGTGCCGCGGCGGCGGCCGCGAAAAGCTCAACGGGTGCGGCATCGAGCACCGCGCGCGACTCCGCGCTCAGCGCAGGTGGGCGCGCACGAATCACATCGGCCCACAATCGTGCATCCCGCGGCAGAACGATATTGGGCAGGATCGTGGCGCTGAATTCGTCCAGCCGATCGGGCTCAATGTAATGCACGAGATCGTCGCGCAGCCAAGCGCTCGCGGCAGCCGCATCGAGCTGGTGCGCCGCCTGCTTCTGCCAGACATCGAGCTGCTGGCGGTCGAATCGCGACGGCGAACGACCGAGGTGAGCACAGTCGAATGCCCTCGCCATGGCCTCGGCATCGAGCAGGCCTGTCTCCGAGGACGAGTGCCCCAGCCGAAAGAGCAGATTGCAGACTGCCGTCGGCAGGTAGCCGGCCTCGCGCAGCTCGCGCAGCGACAAGGCACCGTTGCGTTTGGATAGCGGTGCACCGTCGTCGCCTGTGAGCAGTGCAACGTGACCGTATTGCGGTTCGCGCAGGCCGCAGGCCTGCAGAACCAGAAGCTGGCGCGGCGTATTGGCAAGATGATCGTCGCCGCGCAGGACCTGCGTAATCCCCATCAGGGCGTCATCGACCGCGTTGCTGAAGAAAAATGCGGCGCTACCGTCCGCGCGACGTATGACGAAGTCACCGATGTCATCGCTAAGGAAGCTCTGCGCACCGTGCACCAGATCGTTGAACTCGATGCGCCGGCCGGCAGGCACACGAAAGCGCAATGCCGCCGCAGCACCCGAGGCCTCGCGCGCGTTTCGTTGCGCTGCGCTGAGCGCGCTGCAGGTGCCGGCGTAACGCGGCGCGCGACCCGAGGCGAGTTGCGCACGGCGTGAGAGCTCCAGTTGCTCCGCACTGCAGTAGCAGGGATAGACCGCATCGCGATCCAGCAATGCGGTGAAATAGCCCGCATAAATTGCAGACCTCTGCGACTGACGCACCGGCTCATCGTGCCACCGGATCCCGAGCCAATTCAGGTCCTTGAGGAGTTGCGTGACATGTTGCTCCCGGCTGCGCTCTGTGTCGGTGTCTTCGATGCGCAGCAGAAACCGGCCGCCGGCTGAGTGCTGTGCCAGCAGGAAATTGAACAGCGCCGTACGCGCATTGCCCAGGTGCAGCTCTCCCGTGGGACTCGGCGCGAAACGCGTAATGGGTGCGACGGCATGCATTAGGTCATTTTACGGTAATCGCCGGTGACCGACGAGAACGTAACGCATGCTGCTAGAATCGGGCCAGGCTCATGCACCCCACAGCGCAGCATTGACGCACCTGTTCGTTTCCGACCTGCACCTGGACGCCCATCACGCGGCAGCTGCCCGGCAGTTCATTGCATTCGTCGAGCGCGATGCGCAGACGGCAACATCGCTGTACATACTCGGAGATCTGTTCGAAAGCTGGGTCGGCGACGACGATCCGGACGCCTGCGCGGCACAGATCATTGCGGCACTTGCGGATCTTGCCAGGTGCGGCGTGCCGTGTTTCATCATGCACGGAAATCGCGATTTTCTGCTGGCCAGCGACTTTGCGAATCGCAGTGGTTGCATCGCGCTGGCCGATCCCAGCCTGACCGAGTTGCATGGACGCAAGCTGCTCATAAGTCACGGCGATCTGCTATGCACGGATGACCTGCCCTATCAGGAATTGCGCACGCTGGTGCGCGGCCGGCAGTGGCAACGCGAGTTCTTGCGCTTGCCGCTGACCCACCGGCTCGCCCTTGCCGGAGCCGCTCGCAAGGGCAGCAAGGAACACACCGGCGCTACGCAACCACAGATCATGGACGTCAACGACGCGGCAGTTGCGCAGGCATTTCGGGTGAGCGGAGCGGACATACTCATTCACGGGCATACTCATCGCCCCGGCATACATGAACACCGCGTCGACGGCCGGCTCTGCACGCGAATCGTGCTGGGCAGCTGGTATGACGAGGGGAGCTATTTGCGATGGGACGAGTCAGGCTACCGGCTGTGCACACTGCCGCGGATCGACTGAGTCCGCGAACTCGGGCAGCCCGGAGTGGAACCGGAACAGGGTGTCTCGCGAAGTGATCAACGCCGCTTCGCTCGCGGCCAGGTCAGCCAGCCGCGCTCTGACCTGCACCTCCTCATACCGCGCCAGCGCGAGATCCAGATAAAGCCGCCAGTGCCGCGCCTCCGAGCGTTGCAGATCTTCGTAAAATGTTCGCAACTCGCCCGCAAGCAGCGGCGCCAGCGCCGCAAAGCGCTCGCAGGAACGCGCCTCGATCAGTGCCGCGACCAGAAGCAGGTCGAGCTTGCGCTGCCCGGGCGCACTGCGACAAAGGCCATGCAGGGCCTGGCCATAGCGCCCCGGGCGCTGACGCTCGAAGCGGATGTCCTGCTCCGCCATCAGGCGCAGCACCTGCTCGAAATGACGCAGCTCTTCGCGCGCGAGGCGCGCAAGCTGTGCACACAGCGCGGTGTCCTCGGGGTAGGCGAAAATCATTGCCAGCGCGGTTGATGCCGCCTTCTTCTCGCAGTTCGCGTGGTCGATAAGTAGTTCGCGCCAGCGTCGCGCCGCCTGCTCGAGCCATGCACCCGGCGTCGCAGCCGCCAGTATCGGATTCACGCGGCGCGTTCGGCAGCGTCAGTCTGCCGCATGAGCTCGCCGAGCGCGTCGACCACGGCCCGGGCATTGCGGTATCGGTCGTCCGGACGCTTCGCGAGCAGCCGGTCGAGAACCGGCTGCACCATCGCCATGTCTTCGGGCAATCGCTCGGGCTCGCGCTTGGCGTGCATGTAGATGATGGCCATGGGATTGTCGGCATCGAATGGTTTGTGCCCGGTCAGAAGTTCGTAGAGGATGACTCCAAGACTGTAAAGGTCGCTGCGCTCATCAAGCGGTTGGGCGTGGCCCTGCTCCGGGCTCATGTAATGCGGCGTACCGAAGATGAGTCCGGCGTCGGTGATCTCGAGCGTGAGCGCCTCGTGCTTGGCCATGCCGAAATCGATGAGTGCGACGCCGCCGTCCTCGCGCAACATGACATTGCCGGGCTTCAGGTCGCGATGGAGCACGCCGGCCGCATGCACGGCCTCGAGCGCCCTCGCGATCGCATGCGCAAAGCGCAGCGCCTGGCGCATCGTGACTCCATTGCGCATCAGCGAGCGCAGGTCACCGCGGCGGAAATACTCCATGACGAGGTAGGCGTGCTCATCGGTGACGCCGAGGTCATATAGCTTGACGATACTAGGGTGCTTGATGCGGCGGACGATTTCGTATTCCTGCAGGAAGCGCTCGAATGACTGATCGACACCATCGGCCTTGCGCTGATCCCGGGTCACCTTGAAGACGACCAGGCAGCCAGCCCGCTCGCTCTCGGCAAGGAACAGCTCCGAGACCGAGCCGGAAGCAAGCTTGCTGATGCGGCGGTAGCCGCGGATGGTCGCTCCGCAGAATGTCGCCGCCTCGCGCGCGGCGTCCGACGATCGCCACTCGGCTTGGGCGGCGTCCTGCGCCGCAACGGCCGAGTTGACCGTGGCGATCAGGCGATCGTGATTGAGGCGTTCCTTGCCGATGACAGCGAACGCGCCGGCATCGCGGGCCGCTCGCGCGATCTGTGAATCCGCGCGGTCGGTCATGAAGATCACCGGCGCAAACCCTTGTCGCGCGGTCAGCTCCGGCAGCCAGTCGATGCCCTGTCCGCCGGTCCACTCATCGCACAACAAGACAGCGCCGAACCCCTGGGCGAGAAACTCCTGCGCCAATGGCCCGTTCACCTTCGGGTTGTAGGCAACGACCTCGACGTCGGGCCATTCACAGGACAGATGGTGCCGGATCAACGCACGGTAACGCGGATCCTCGGCAACGAACATTAGTCGCATTGCGTGCCTATTACATCAAACGTCGCATGGCAATCAACAGGTCCCCCACGTTGGTGCCCGTCGGTCCAGTGTGGACGAGATCGCCCGCTGCCGCCAGCGCCGTGCCGGAATCAGCCAGCGCGAGGCTCTGTAGCGGGTCGATACCGGCATCCTCGATGCGCGACCATGTGCCGCCATCGACCAGCGCTCCCGCATCGCTTGTGGGGCCATCCGTCCCGTCGGTACCGCAGGCAAGTATCGCGACATCGTTGCGCCCGGCGATCCGTCCCGCGAGTATCAAGCCCAGGTGCTGGTTGCGTCCGCCTCGTCCTGGCGTTGGTGGCAAACGGACCAGCGATTCGCCCCCGAAAATGCATATGCGATGTCGTTGCAGCGCCTGCATCAGTCCGTTTGCGGCCGTTTCGGTATCGTGATCGAGTGCGCGTGGCGCGATGTGGATTTCGGACGGCTCGGCCTGCAGCGCCAGCGCCGCCGCGGCAAGTGCATCGTCGATACGCGCTACGACGTGGCGTTCAATCTCGTCGCCACGTCGTGGTGCCAGCAATCCCGAACCGATGACGGCCGGATCATCACCCGGAACATCGGATAGAAAGAGCGCAAGCGCCGCGCGATTTATCGCAGCTGTCAGGCCACCCGCCTTGAGGCGCGACAGCCGACCGCGCTCGGCATTCAGCGCAGCGATATCGCGGGCGCTCGAGAGACCATCGCGCGTGAGCGCGATCATCTGATCCAGGGTCACCCCTTCCCGCAAGACCTCGACGAGGCTCGACGCGCCTCCCGAGACGAGCAGCAATAGGTCATCGCCGGGCGGCACCCGGCCGATGAATTCGAGCAGCGCACCGCCGGCCACGAGGCTCGCTTCATCTGGCAGCGGATGAGCGGCTTCCAGACATTGGCAACGGGGGTCGACGCGCAGCTCATCAGGAGTGTGGGCATGCTTGGTGACGAGCAGCGCGGCTCGCATGGACGGACCGAGCGCATCGATCGCGCCTTGCAGCATTGCCGCGGCGGCCTTGCCCACCGCCGCGACCGAGGTCCGCCGGATGTCTCGCGCCCTGAGGAAGCCGGCGGTAACACGCCTGCCATCGACCGAGCGCAGCGCTGCATCGAGTCCACCCAGGATCTCGGTGCGCAGGTTCATGCCGCAGGCTAGTTGTTGCCAGCGAGTCGCAACCCGGCCGTCAACTCACGGCGCCGCGAGCGGGCCGCGTCGGAACGCTCCGCCTCGAGGCGCGCGAGGTAGTCCGGCGTCACATCGCCCGTGACATACGCGCCCGAGAAGCAGGAGGTGTCGAACTCATGGATACGCGCGTTGTCGTGCTGACAGGCGGCGACCAGATCTTCAAGTTCCTGGTAAATGAGCCAATCGGCGCCGATCATCCGCGTGATCTCCTCAATGCTGTGCCCTGCCGCGACCAGCTCCGAGGATGCCGGCATATCGATGCCATAGACGTTCGGATAGCGTACGGGTGGCGCCGCCGAGGCGAAATAGACCTTGCGGGCTCCGGCTTCGCGCGCAAGTTCGATGATCTGTGCCGAGGTCGTGCCGCGCACGATGGAATCGTCGACCAACAGGACATTCTTGCCCCGGAATTCGAAATCGATCGCATTGAGCTTGCTGCGCACCGATTTGGCCCGCTGCTCCTGCCCGGGCATGATGAAGGTGCGGCCGATGTAGCGATTCTTGATGAAGCCCTCGCGGTACTTGACGCCAAGAATCTGGGCCACCTGTTGGGCCGAGGTGCGACTCGTATCCGGGATGGGTATGACGACGTCGATGTCGTGCTCCGGGCGTAATTGCCGGATGCGCTCGGCGAGCCGGTCGCCCATGCGCATGCGGGCGCGATAAACGGAAATATTGTCGATGATCGAGTCCGGTCGGGCGAAATAGACGAGTTCGAATATGCAGGGCGTGTGCCGCACCGCGCTCACGCACTGCTGGGCATGCAGCCGGCCCATTTCGTCGATGAATACCGCCTCGCCGGGCGCGATGTCCCGCACCAGGGCGAAGCCGAGCATGTCGAGCGCGACGCTCTCGGAGGCGAGCATGTATTCGCGCCCGCGGGCCGTCTCCCGCTCGCCGAGCACCAGCGGTCTGATGCCATTGGCGTCGCGAAAACCCAGGACGCCATGCCCGATCACCATTGCAACCACGGCGAATCCGCCGCGACAACGCCGGTATACGGCACTCACCGCAGCGAAGATATCGGCAGGCGTGATGCGCGGCGTGCCCACTCGCTGCAGCTCGGATGCGAGCACGTTGAGCAACACCTCGGAATCGGAAGTCGTGTTCAAGTGGCGCCGGTCTTCGCGGATCAGCACTTCGGTGAGTTCACGCGCGTTCGTCAGGTTGCCGTTGTGGCCAAGACAGATGCCGTATGGAGCATTCACATAAAATGGCTGCGCCTCGGTGACATTGTCGGCGCCGGCAGTCGGATAGCGCACATGGCCGATGCCGATGTTGCCACGTAGTTCGAGCATGTGGTGCTGCTGGAAGACATCGCGCACCAGTCCACTGCCCTTGCGCACGCACAACTCGCCTTGATGGGACGTCATGATGCCCGCAGCATCCTGTCCACGATGCTGCAGCACTGTCAACGCATCGTAGATCCGCTGGTTGACCGGTGAGGTGCCGACGATTCCGACTATGCCGCACATTGTTAGCTCACCATTCCATGCTCAGGTATTGACAGGTTCCGTGCCGGCGGCGCGACGATCCAGCGAATCACCCACAACCGCGCGCAATACGTTGCCGACACTCTCGGCGTAGGGGGCAAACTGCGACTGGGTCCACCAGCGCTCGCCATCGAGGCGCAATGTCTGGCCGATGATGGCGATGACGCCCAACAGCACGATTCCGCGCAACACGCCGAACAAGACGCCGAGCATGCGATCTGCGCCGCTGAAGAAAGATGCACGCACGAACATGGACACCAGCGCAGCGACACCGGCACCGGCGAGCAGCACCAGGAAGAAAACGACGACGCGCGCCGCCCAGGGTCGCGCCGGGGAGTCCGCAAGTATTCCGCCGAGATAGGGTTCGACCAGGTCGCTCATGTGCCAGGCAAGCAACAGTGCGACGATCCATGTCGCAAGCCCGATTGCTTCGCGCAGAAAGCCGCGAAATGCACCCACCACCGCCGACACGATAATAATGCCCAACATGATGGCATCGAACGTCGTCACACAGGACCCCACCGTCTGACCCGCGAGCCGCGGCGACGCGATTGTACAGGATTGCCTGCGCGCAGGACGTTCACCGCGTCGCAGTCGGCATCAGGGCGTGGGCACCACCTGCCCGCTTCGCCCGGCCGCAACGACGCGCTTGCCCAACTGCGTCGCGCCATCGCGGCTCGCGACGGGTCCGACGCGAACCCGGTAAAGACGGCGACTGCCCGAGTTTGTCGGTGACAGATAAACCGGCAGGCCGGTCTTGTGAAGCTCGGCTGCCACCCGCTCGGCGTTGTCGCGCGATGCAAAGCTGCCAACCTGAAACGCGAAGCCGATTTTCTCGCCAGCTGACTGTGGTATCCGCGGCGGCTCCACCGCTGCGCCTGTCCGCTGGGCCGTCTCCGCCGGCGCGGCTGTGTCCGGCCCCGGGGTCGAGACGGGCTGCGCAGGCTCACTTGCCGCGATTGCCTCCGGCGGCGCACTGCCCGGGGCGGCCGGGGCGGTGCCGGCTCTGGACTGATCGGAAAGATCGATGGTATAGGAGCTGGAATTCGCGTTGCCACTCGTCGCTGGCTGCCCGGGGAGTCGATTTGCGTCCACCGGTCCGCGCAGGATTTCGGGTACGAGTAGCACGACCAGGACGATGAGAATTGCCGCACCCGTCAGCCGATATTTCACGTGAGGTTCCACGCGATCAGTATATCCCGAGCCATGCCAGCGCCGGCCCCACGACATGGAATGAACCGAAGACCACGATGCGATCGCCGGGCTCGGCTTCATCGCGCACGCGCTGGCATGCCTCGGCGACGGATGTGCAGCGCAGTACGACCTGGAACCCATCGCCAAGCCGGGCCGCCACATCATCTGCCGTCAGACCGCGAGGATCGTCGATGTCGCAAAGCACCCAGCGATCGACCTGAGCGCGCAATGCCGATGCGCACCCGTGCGGGTCCTTGTCCGACAGGAAACCGGCGATTGCCCAGCAAGTACGGGGCCTTTGCAACTGTGCGAGGTTCCGTGCCAACTCCTCCGCCGCGGGAACATTGTGCGCCACATCGAGCAGCCACTCGCAGCTATCGACATGGCGCTGCATGCGGCCCGGCAGGGACAGGGCCGACAGCGCCGAATTCAACCGCTTCGCGTCGGGTAGCGGCCAGCGGCCAAGTTGCTCCCATGCCGCCATCGCCGCCGCGAGGTTCCCGGCTTGTGCGTGACCCATGAGCGGTGGTGCGGCAAGGCCCCGGCGCACCGTGCGGGTGCCGCGGTAACACCAACCGCCGTCTGCGCAGGCGAAACTCACGTCTTCGCCGACCTGCACTACCTTCGATCCAAGCTCGCGCAGCTGGCCATGAAGGGTTGTCGGCAACGGCTCGGGGCCGAGCACCACGGGCCTGCCACGTCGCGCGATACCGGCTTTTTCACGGGCAATGTCATCGAGCGTATTGCCGAGCCATGCCATGTGATCGAAACCGATCGATACGATGACGGCGACATCTGCAGCGACGATATTGGTCGCATCGAGCCGTCCCCCGAGGCCGACCTCGAGGATCATCAGGTCGACCTGCTGGTCGCGAAATATGCAAAGCGCCGCAAGCGTGTTGAATTCGAAGTAAGTCAGACTGATTCCGCCGCGCGCAGCGTCCACGGACTCGAGCGCCGCCACGATGGTGGCATCGTCCGCCTGACGGGAGTCGACGCGGATACGTTCATTGAAACGCAAAAGGTGCGGCGAACTGAATACGCCGTAATGACGGCCGGCGGCAGCGGCAATAGCCGCAAGATAAGCAACCGTCGAGCCCTTGCCGTTGGTGCCTGCCACGGTGATGCACGGCGGGGGCGCGTCCAGCAACCCGAGTCTGCGTGCAACCGCCGCGACACGTTCAAGGCCAAGGTCGATTCCCTGGCTATGAACCGAGCTGATCCGCTCGAGCCAGGCCTCGAGTCCGCTCATCGGACGACCGGCAGGGTCAGGCAGCCTGCTGCGGCGGTCGCCGCATCAGAAGGCGCAGCAACGCGGCAATGCGCGATCGCATGTCACGTCGATCGACTATCATGTCGATCGCGCCGTGCTCGAGCAGGAATTCGCTGCGCTGGAACCCTTCGGGCAGAGTCTCGCGAACCGTTTGCTGTATGACCCGGGGCCCCGCGAAACCGATCAACGCCTTGGGTTCGGCGATGTTGATGTCCCCCAGCATTGCGAGGCTTGCCGACACGCCACCGGTGGTCGGATCCGTCAGCACGGAAACATAGGGCATGTGCGCCTGGGCCAATCGCGCCAGTGCCGCGCTGGTCTTGGCCATCTGCAGCAACGACAGCAGCGCCTCCTGCATGCGCGCACCGCCACTCGATGAAAAGCAAATGAGCGCGCGCCGCTCGGAAATCGCGAGGTCCACGGCACGCTTGAAGCGTTCACCGACGACCGATCCCATGGAGCCGCCGAGAAAGCGGAACTCGAACGCGCAGGTGACGACCGGTTGGCCTTCGAGCGTGCCCGTGAACACGATCAGCGCATCTTTCTCTCCAGTGCTGCGTTGTGCCGCACTCAGGCGATCGCGATAGCGTTTGCTGTCCTTGAAACGCAGCGGATCCAGAGGTGCTACCTCGGCGCCGAGTTCATCGATGCCGTCGGGGTCGAGGAACATGACCAAACGCTCGCGCGCGCCGATACGCATGTGGTGCGCGCACTTGGGGCAGACGTTCAGGTTGCGTTCGAGTTCGGCGCGATAGAGGACCGCATCGCAGGCAGAGCACTTGATCCACAAGCCCTCGGGCACCGAGCGGCGGCGGCGCTCGGTCTTGATGCGCGAGGGCATGATTTTCTCGAACCACGACATGGCTGGTCCCCGGCTTACGCCTATGGCTGCATGATAGCCGATTGCAATGACCTGAAGTCGCGCGCCTCGGGGAGGCGGAACGCGGCTGGGTAGTGCACGGCCTGCAGCGCCAGCCCGCAGGCGGGGGCAGTAGGCGGCGCCAACCTGCGATCGCGGCTCGCCAGCAGGCCATGCACGCAGTCGCTTCGCTCGCGGCCCTGTCCGACTGCAACGAGCAGGCCGACGAGATTGCGCATCATGTGCTGTACGAATGCATTGGCAGTGACCACGACGCTCACCCACTCGCCCCTGCCATCGACCGCGATGCGATCCACCCGGCGAACCGGCGATGCGGCCTGGCATTCTGCGGCACGCAGGGCGCTGAAGTCGTGCTCGCCGAGGCAATGCGCTGCGGCTTCCCGCATGGCATCGCAATCGAGGCCATCACGCAGCCACCAGAAATATTGCCTGGCGATGGCTGGCCGGGTTGCGCGACACAGGAGGAGGTAGCGGTAGGTGCGTGCCAGCGCACTGTAGCGGGCGTGGAAGTGCCCGGGCACGGGCCGCACCCAACGCACGGTGATATCGGGTGGCAGCGCGCTATTGAGCCCGAGCGTCCAGCCTCGCAGGCTGCGGCGGGCGGCGGTATCGAAATGCACCACCTGGCCAAAGGCGTGCACGCCCGCGTCGGTACGCCCGGCTACCGTGCAATGGATTGGTTCGTCGCCGACCTGTGACAAGGCCGCCTGAAGCACTTGCTGCACGCTCGGTGCATCGGCTTGCGACTGCCAGCCGGAATATGCACCGCCGTCATACTCGATGGCCGCTGCATAGCGGCGCACGGGTGCGCTCGCGTTCAGCCGGGAAGCGACTCGATTAGACGCTGCGCTTCCTGTTTCTGCGACACCGAACCTTCGTGCAGGACTTCTTCGAGAATGTTACGCGCGCCGTCCGGATCGCCCATGTCCATGTAGGCGCGAGCCAGATCGAGCTTCGTACCAACCTCGCTCATGGTCACCGGATCGAGGTCGGGAAGTGCCAGACTGTCCGCTGTAACTCGTTGCGTCTTTGTGTACTGCACATCGCTCGTGTGCTCCGCAGCGCCAACATCGAGATCGAGGCCATTCGTGTGGGTCGCGCCAGCGGCGTGTTCGCCCACATCAAGGTCGAGGTCGATGTCGCTGCCATTGGCGCCCATGGCGCGAAGCCGCGCAGTCGAGGATGCATCGTCTGCGTCATCCATCTGCCGCAACGACGCCGTCGCGTTCGGATCGAAATCCGTCTCTGACATCGAACGCGCCGCGGCTCGCTCCATGATCGTTCGCGATTTCTCATCGAGTCCTGCAACCATGGTTGGCGTGTCGGCGTTGACTTCGGCATCGTCATCGTCGCCGGCGAGCTCTGCTTCCAGAGCTCCAACATCGAGGCCAAGGTCGTCGATTGCGAGCTCGGCTGTCTCATCGCCGGCGTTCGACTTGCTCTTGATCGCGAACTCGACCTTCTGCTGAATCGTCGCGCCCGTATTGGTGAGCGCTGGCTGCTCGACGGTTGGCGCCTCGCTCGCTTCGAACGGCGATGGCTGTTCGGCGGTGTCGCCGCGCTGCGAGTCGTCGAGGCCAAAATCGAGATCGAAATCGTCGCCGCCCGCTGGCAGCTCATCCGCCGGCATCTCGACGGTGCGATTGGTGGTCGTGCTCCCCGAGCGCAGGTTCTCGGTACGGTTGCGCGCCGTGTCACCGGTGGACTCAGGGGCGCCATCGAACACGAAATCAAGATCGTCTTCGCTGACTGCCTTGGATTCGCCGGTCGGATCCTTGTCACCGAGCGCACTGGCGAAGTCCATATCGACGTCGGGCCCCGGTGCCAGCTGGCTCGCCTCCGCGCCCGCGAGATCGAAATCGAGCGCGCCGGCATCGCCGCCGACGAGATCGATATCCAGGCCGCCGGCGGCTGCGCCACTCGATGCGGCGCCGGCGAACAAGGGGTCCTCGGGGGCAATCTGCTTGCCCATGATGACCACCTTGTCCCACTCGCCCTCGCCCGCTTCGGCGCGGGAGCCATCGAGTTCGCGCGCAGTCGCAAGGAACTGATCCTTGTTGCCCCAGACGAAGAAGATCTCGAGGAGCTTCAACTTGAGATCGCGGCGCTCGGGTTCTCGCGCAATGGCGATGCGCACGAGATCCGCCGCCTGGTCATACAGGCCATAGGCCATGTGGAAATCGGCATCCGCGAGCGGATCACCCTGGTCAAGACTGATCGCCGTCTCGCCGCTGATGGTGTCGTCGGCCCGGACTGTCGTGGCCTTGAACTCGCCGGTCGCATCGATGCGCGGCTGCTCGTGGGTGCCTGACTCCTCGACCACGAACGGCTGCTCGCGCACACCGGTCATGTTGGATGTGTCACCGACGCGGCCATCGCCGAAGCCAACCGGCTCCGCAGCCGCCGAACCGAGTCGACCCAGTGAATCGAGGGAATCGGTCTCAGCCCGCTCGCGATATTTTCGCCAGCCAAAGAGGCCCAGCAAGGCAGCGATCAGCAGCGCGGGAACCCACCAGAAGGACTTCAGCAGGTCCAGAATACCGCCGCCACTGTCTTCAACCGGTGGCGTCGGCCGGCGCGTCACCGCGCCAGGTGCCTGTTCAGCAGGTTCTCCGCCCGGCGCCCCGACCTCTGCGGCGGCTTGTTGCTCTGCCTCCGACGGTGCGGTCGCCTCGGGTGTGGTCTCCTCGCCCGCGCCAGCTTGCCCGGCTGCAACCTGCTCTGCAGGCTCCGCAGGCTGTTCGCTCACCGCGGCTTCGGTCTCACCGGGGCCGGCGCCAGCCGCAGCGCCCTGCAACTCGGAAACCTCGGCCTCCGCGGCGCCACCGAGCTGGGACTGGAGTTTTGCCAATTCAGCGTTCTTGAGGTCGAGCAGCCGGCGCGATTCGGCCAGCTGCGACTCGAGCTCGGCGACACGGGCCTGGAGCGATGCGGCTTCCGCACCGCCGGCGCTGATCGTCTCACCACCGGGTTCACCCGGTGTGACGAGTCGCAGGCGATCGCCCGATGTGCTGCCGGTGCCGCGGTTGCGGCCGGCCCAGCTGGCGTACTGGCTGCGAATTTCCGCAGACGCTTCGCTTGCGCCGATCGCCGCCACGGCGCCGCTGTCCGGGATGCGCAGGACCGTTCCCGCGCGCAATTCGTTCATGTTGCCATTGAAGGCATCCGGGTTGGCGCGATAGATGCCGACCATCAGTCGCTCCGAATTGGAGCCGCCCGCATATTGGCGCGCAATGCGCGAAAGGTAGTCGCCCCGCTGGACCCGGTAGCTGTCGCCACCCGCAGCGGTCGTGCTCACCGCCGGCCGATCGATCTGGCCGCTGCGGGTTGAGCCGGTCGTAGGCGCGCTCACCGGTGCGCTGCTGCTCGCCTGCTGGTTGGGTGTGAACACGGGCGGATCGAGCAATACGGTGTATTCACGGACCAGCCGTCCGCGGGCCCAATTGACCTCGATGAGCATGGTCACGAACGGCTCGGTGATGGTCTGCGCCGAGGTAACCTTGAGTACGCTGCGGCCATCGCTACCCTGCGTTACTCGCACCTTGACGGAAGCCAAAAACTGAGGCCAATCAAGGCCATAGCGTGTAAATGTGTCCCGCGAAGCAAGCCCGGCCTTGAGACCGTTCAACTCCTCTGGCGTCGCCTCGAGAAGTTCGATTTCCGCGTCGAGCGGAGCATTCAGCGTCGAATTGAGGCGGATGTCCCCAAGACCGAGCGCAAATGCCGCTGCCGGCAATCCGGCCAGCAAAACCATCGCACGCCCCAAGAACTTAGCGACCATTTCCACTCCCCAGGTACGAATTCGCGACCTAACCCACGAAAAAACAAGCAGTTAGAGATAAACCGCTACACCGCGCAAGCACGCGCGGCGAATATAACTTATATCCAGTCGCGGACCAAAATTTCCGCGATCTGCACACTGTTGGTTGCGGCACCTTTACGCACATTGTCAGCCACGATCCAGAGGTTAAGCCCCCGCTCGTGGCTGATATCTTGACGTATTCTGCCCACGTAAACTGTGTCGCGGTTCGCTGCCTCGGTGGCAGCAGTGGGATATCCACCACGTCTGCGCTCGTCCAGCACTGTGATTCCCGGTGCTTTTCTCAACAGATCCGTCGCCTCGGAAACTGTGATCGGTTTCCGGGTTTCGATGTGCACGGCTTCGGAGTGGCCGAAGAACACCGGCACGCGCACTGCCGTGGGATTCACCCGAATGTTTTCATCGCCGAGGATCTTGTGGGTCTCCCAGACCATTTTCATTTCTTCTTTTGTGTAGCCGTTGTCCTCGAAACGGTCGATTTCCGGCACGACGTTGAACGCAATCTGCTTGGCGACGACTCGTGGCGTGACGGGACCCTTGCCCGAGAGCAACGCGGCTGACTGCTCGGCAAGCTCTTCGAGCGCCTCGCGGCCGGCGCCGGATACCGATTGATAGGTCGCAACGTTGATGCGCTCGATGCCGACGGCGTCGTGTATGGGCTTGAGGGCAACGACCATCTGGATCGTCGAACAGTTGGGATTGGCAATGATGCCGCGCTTCTTGTAGTGCGCGATCGCGTCGGGATTGACCTCCGGGACGACCAGCGGGATATCGTCCTGGTAGCGAAACTCGGACGTGTTGTCGATGACAATGCACCCGGCGGCAGCTGCGCGTGGCGCATGAACGCGCGATATTTCACCACCCGCGGAGAACAGGCCGATCTCGGCGCGCGAGAAATCGAAGCCATCGAGTTCGAGCACCGGCTGGCTGCGGCCGCGGAATTGCACGGTCTTGCCGAGCGAGCGGTTGCTGGCGAGCGGGTAGAGTTCGCCGACGGGGAAATCGCGCTCTTCCAGAACCTGCATCATGGTCTCGCCGACCAGTCCGGTAGCGCCAACGACGGCAACCCTGAAACTCTTGCTCATAACGGTATCTGCTGACTCTCAGTCGGTGTTGGATGGTTTGATCACGGGGGTCGTACATTTTACATCGGCATTCTGGGCGCGATTTCGCAGGAAGTGATCCATAAGTACGAGCGCCAGCATGGCCTCTGCGATCGGTGGCGCGCGCAGCGCCACACAAGGATCGTGGCGCCCGGTCGTGACGATCTCGACCGCATTGCCAGCGACATCGATTGTTGCACCAGGCACCTGGATGCTTGAAGTCGGCTTGAAGGTCACCCTGACCTCGATAGCCTGGCCGCTCGAGATACCCCCGAGCACGCCACCGGCGTTGTTCGAGGCGAAGCCCGCCGGCGTGAGCACATCACGATGCTCACTACCGCGCTGCCTCGCCGCGCGAACGCCAGCGCCGATCTCGACCGCCTTCACCGCGTTGATTCCCATCATGGCATGCGCGATGTCAGCATCGAGCCGGTCGAACACCGGCTCGCCAAGGCCCGGCGGGACGCCGTCGGCGCGCACGGTGATCGCCGCGCCGACCGAATCACCCGCACGGCGCAATTCCCAGATGAGCGCTTCGAGCTCCGCGACCCGTGCCGGATCGGGGCAAAAGAAAGGGTTGCTGTCGGCTGCCTCGAGATCGATGGGATCGAATTCAAGCTCGCCGCATTGCTGAAGCACGGCACGGATCGAAATCCCGACACGCTCGCGCAAATACTTGCGTGCAATGGCGCCGGCCGCCACGCGCATGACGGTCTCGCGCGCCGAGGAGCGCCCACCACCGCGGTGGTCACGCCGGCCGTACTTGTGCATGTACGTGTAGTCGGCATGACCCGGGCGGAACCGGTCCTTGATCCTGTCGTAGTCCCGCGCCCGCGCATCGGTGTTGGCGATGAGCAGACCAATCGGCGTACCGGTCGTCAGGCCTTCGAAAACTCCGGAGAGGATCTGCACGTCATCGTCCTCGCGGCGCTGGCTCACGAATTGCGACGTGCCGGTACGGCGTCGATCGACGTCCGCCTTGATATCGGCGACCTGCAGAGGAAGCCCGGGCGGACAACCATCGACGATGCAACCGAGCGCCGGCCCATGGCTCTCGCCGAAGGTGGTCACCGTGAACAACTTGCCGAAACTGTTACCCGACATCAGTTCAACTGCTCCGCATTCAACATGAACACGCCGCCGCCGCCTCGCTCGAACTCGAGCCACAGGAAGGGCAGCCTTGGCCACTCGCGCTCGACCGCCCGCTGCGAGTTGCCGACCTCCACGATCAGCAACCCCCGCGGACGCAGATGCTGTCGAGCCTTCTGCAGGATCACCCGCACCGCATCGAGTCCACGCACTCCGGCCGCAAGCGCCAGCCTTGGCTCGTGGCGAAACTCAGCCGGCAAGCCGCGCAATTCGCCACTGCTCACATAGGGTGGATTGCTGATGATGATATCGTAGCGCCGCCTGCCGAGCGGCGAGAAATAACTCCCTTCGAACAGCTTCACCCTGCGCGTCAGACGGTGTCGCCGGACGTTGCCCGCCGCGACTTTCAGCGCATCGCGCGAGACATCGACCGCATCGACCCGAAGATCGGGCAGGAAACGAGCGGCGGCACAGGCAATGCATCCGGAGCCGGTGCCAAGATCGAGCAAACGGCGCGGCTCACGATCCGCAAACCAGGGCTGAAATCGTTCCTCGATCAGCTCGGCCAGCGGCGATCGGGGAATCAGCACTCGCGGATCGACGGCAAACGGCAGTCCGGCGAACCAGGCTGTTCCCGTTAGATAAGGCAGTGGCAAACGCTCATCGATACGGAGCATGGCCAGACTCTCGATCCGGCGCAGCCGGACCGACGGTACGGTTCTGCGGTAGTGACCGGGCTTAGCCGGATAGGGAAAGCGCATGACGTGCCAGACGAGCGCGGCGGCCTCATCAGCCGCATTCGCGGTGCCGTGCCCATAATGCAACCTGGCGCGTCGAAAACGCGCCTGCACCAACGCGATTGCGTCCGCGACAGTCAGCGCGCGGGCAGGCCGCCGGCGCGATTGGATCGGTCGCCTGTGGGATAATCGACTCATGGCTTTCAATCGTAACTGGGTGTTGCTCGCCTTGCTCGCGGTACTTGGTACCGTGGCCGGGGCCTGGGTCGGAATCGCAAGCCGCGCGCAGCCACCGCAGCTGCAATCCGGCACGCTGTATCCGGCGCCCCGCCCGCTGCCGCCATTCGCATTGCGCAGTGCCGACGGCAGGCCAATTGCGAACGCCGATCTCAACGGTCACCCGACGATTCTCTTCTTTGGTTTCACCAACTGCCCGGATGTCTGCCCCACGACGCTTGCGCTCATTGCTGAAGTACAACGCCGCCAGCCGGTGCCTGGGCTTCAGATCTGGTTCGTGAGTGTCGACCCGCGTCGCGACACGCCGCAGCGGCTTGCCGCCTATCTGCATGGTTTTGCCGCCGCGATCACAGGCGTGACCGGCGAGGCGAAGCCGCTGGCCGATTTTGCGACAGCACTCGGCATCGCGGTTGCGGAAGTGGCTTTGCCCGGAGGGGACTACACCGTCGACCACACCGCCGCATTGTTGGTGCTGAACGACCGTGGCGCCGAGGTCGCCGTATTCACGCCACCACATGAGCGCGACGCCCTGGTGCGCGATCTGCAGGCCCTCAGGCCTTTGCTCAGCTCAGGCGGTTGACCACGTTGCGCCCGTTCGTCCTGCTGCAGTTCCTGCTGCCAAAACAGCTGCTGACTGCCGCGCTGCACTGGCTGGCCCGGGTGCGCTGCAGGCGCCTGCAGCAATGGCTGATCAGGGGCTTCATGGCGGTCTTCAAACCGAACCTCGAAGAGGCTGCACGACCCGACCCGCGCGACTACGCGACCTTCGCCGAATTCTTCACGCGCGGTTTACGCCCCGGTGCACGGCCGCTCGATGCCGATCAACGCGCAGTGCTCTCTCCCTGCGACGGACGCGTGAGCGAATGCGGCGCCATCACTGCCGGCCGGTTGCTGCAAGCCAAAGGACGACTCTACGGCGTGAACGAGCTGCTCGCGGGCGATACCGATCTGTCCGCGCGTTTCGAGCAAGGTACGTTCATCACGATTTATCTCGCGCCCTTTGACTACCATCGCGTGCATATGCCGCGCACGGCGCGCCTGCTGCGCAGCGCGCATGTGCCAGGCCAGCTATTCAGTGTCAATGCGCGCACCGCCGCCACCGTGCCGCGACTCTTTGCGCGCAACGAACGCCTGATTTTCGAGTTTGCCGAAGCCGATGGCAGCCGATTTGTCATGCTGTTGGTCGGTGCGCTCAATGTCGGCAGTATGGAGAGCATCTGGCACGGCGAACTGCGCCCCCGGGGCCGCGGCGCGGCCATCGCGCTCACGTCGCCTGCTCCCGGCGAAGCGCAACTCAATGCCGGCGATGAAATGGGCCGTTTCAATTTCGGCTCGACGGTCATTTGTCTCTTCGAGCCGGGCGCGGTGGCGCTCGATCCGCAGGTGGCGGTGAGCATGCAGTTGCGCATGGGCCAACGCATCGGCCGCAGGACCCATGGCTGAGACCTATCCACCATGGCATTGCGGCATTTCGCGCGAGCGCCTGCGCCAACGCGCCGACGCGCTGGCCCGTGCACGCGAATTCTTTCGCGCACGCTCCATCATGGAGGTCGACACGCCCATCGTGGTCGGCAATGCGGTGACCGACGCAAATATCGAATCCGCAGCGGTCGTGACGCCAGGTGGTCGGTCTTTTCTGCACACGTCCCCGGAGTACGCCATGAAACGTCTGCTGGCGGGTGGAAGTGGCGATATCTACCAGATCTGTCATGTCGTGCGCGATGGTGAATCCGGCCGGCACCACAATCGCGAATTCACCATGGTCGAGTGGTATCGCCGCGACCATACAATGGAGGCCATGGCGCGCGAGACAGCGGCATTCGTCACATATCTGCTGGCCCGCGATCTACCGGTCCGTCTCCTCAGCTACCGCGATGCCTTCGGACAATTCCTGCAATTCGACCCGCGCGGCGCCGGGGTCGATGAGTGGCGCGAGCTGGCGCTGCGCCGAGGTGCGCGCGCGGAGCTCGCGGGCGAGCTCGATGCGGCCGGCATCGGCGATCTGCTGTTTGGACAATTCATTGCGCCACAGCTCGGGCGCGGCGAAATCTGCGTACTACATCGCTACCCAGCCACCCAGGCCGCCCTGGCGCGCACCGATCCTCGCGACCCTGAGGTCGCATTGCGCTTCGAGCTGATCCTGGAGGGCCTGGAACTCGCCAACGGCTTCGAAGAGCTTGCCGATGCCCGAGAGCAGCGGCAAAGATTCGAACGCGATCTCGCGATGCGTCGCGAGCGCGGTCAACCCGCTCATGCCCTGGACGAACGATTACTCGAGGCAATTGCCGCCGGCATCGGCCAGTGCTCGGGTGTCGCGGTTGGTTTCGACCGTGTCCTGATGTTGGCAACGCGGTGCGAACGAATCGACGAAGTATTGCCCTTTGCGGGAGCCCGCGCATGAGCCAGCCAACGACCGACTACAATGCACTCAATCGCGACCTCGCCCATCTGCTTGCCGGCGAGAGCGACATGATCGCAAATGCCGCGAATACCGCCGCACTCGTGTTCGAGCGACTCGCGGACATCAACTGGGCGGGCTTTTATCTGCTTCGTGACGGGGAACTGGTGCTCGGCCCCTTTCAGGGTCGCCCAGCGTGCGTTCGCATTGCACTCGGCCGCGGCGTTTGTGGCAGCGCTGCACTCGAGCGGCGCACCATCGTGGTCGAGGACGTGCATCAGTTTCCAGGCCATATCGCCTGCGACGCCGCATCCCGGTCCGAGATCGTCATACCGTTGATTCGCGGGTCCGAATTGATCGGCGTGCTCGATATCGACAGTCCAAGCCACGCGCGGTTCGGCGACAGTGATCGCCGCGGCCTCGAGCAATGCGCGGCGACCTGGCTGGCAGCGCTGGGGGATCGCTAGCCGACTCGCCGTTATCTGGCGCGCGAAATGTACTCGCCAGTGCGCGTATCGACGCGAATGACCTCACCTTCGTTGATGAACAGCGGAACGCGTACGACCGCACCGGTTTCCAGGGTCGCGGGTTTTTGACCGCCGGTTGCGGTATCGCCGCGCACGCCAGGATCGGTCTGCACGATGGTGAGTTCGATGTGCGGCGGCGCAGCGATGGCGAGTGGCACGTTGTTCCACAGCGTCACGACGCATACCGTGCCGTCCTTGAGCCACTGGGCGGCATCTCCAACGGCGGCCTCGCCAGCCGTGTACTGCTCGAAGTTATCCGGCACCATGAAGTGCCAGAAGTCGCCGTCCTTGTAGAGGTATTGCATGTCGACATCCATGACATCGGCTGCCTCTACCGATTCACCGGAACGAAATGTACGTTCGATGACGCGACCGGTCTTGAGGTTACGGATCTTGACGCGATTGAACGCCTGGCCCTTGCCGGGCTTGACGAATTCATTCTCGACGATCGCATAGGGATCGCCGTCGAGCAAAATCTTCAATCCTGAGCGAAACTCGTTCGTGCTGTAATTGGCCATCGCAATACTCTCAATACCGGGTGCTCCGGGCCGCGCCCGGGGAAAAAGGCCGCGTATGATACCACCGCCCGCAAGGAGCGCGAGCGAGTCACCGCATGCGTCAAAATGCTGGCGCCGCAGGGCCCGAATGCGAATGGTGCAAAACCTGCATCGACAGACTGTGAGCCAGCCGCCTCCGGCGCGCGAGGCGGTCGGTGCTAGAATGCCTTCGCTTGCAGGACAGCAACTGCCTACAGGGAGGACAATTGTCGGAGTCGTCACCCGTCCCGGTCATTGTACTGGCGCCATCGCGCGAACCGGTCGAGACCATCAACAGTGTGTTACGCCGCGCCGGGCAACCCGCCCACTGCACCTGGATACCCTCGCTCAACGATCTGCTCGATGCGTTGACGCAGATCAATCCGGAGCTGCTTGTCGCATGGACCAAGAACCCTGAGGAATTGGCCGAGGCGGCGCGCGTGCGCGACATGGGAGCGCCGCAATTGCCTATGGTTGCGCTCGATTCCAGGGCCGACGAGGAGACCATCGCGCGCGCGATGCAGCGCGGCGCCCGCGACGTAGTCACCACCGGCAATCTCGAACGGCTCGAAGCGGTCCTGATGCGCGAGCTGCGCTCCTTTCGACTCGAGCGCGCGTTCGACAACACCCTCAAGTCCGCGCACGAATATCGCCGTCAGTTGCAGACGGTGCTCGAACGCTCGAACGATGCCATCGCGCAGGTTCAGGAGGGCATCGTCGTTGGTGTCAACGAATCATGGCTCGAACTGTGGGGTCTCGATGAAGATGCCGCCATGGTTGGCCAGCCGCTGATGGATTTCTTCGACTTGACGTCGCACGCGGCGCTCAAAGGCGCGTTGCACGCCGCTTTGCAGGGACAATGGAGCGATCACAGCCTCCAGGTGAGCGCTGCGCTTGCCGATGAGACCACCCTGCCGCTCGAGATCGTGCTCTCACCTGGCGAATTCGATGGCGACCCCTGCGTACGATTGCTCGTGCCGGCGCAGCGGCGGGACGTATCCCGGATCGCGGACGAATTGGCCGACACTGTCAAGCGCGATCCCCTGACCGGCCTGCTCGGCCGGCGAGCAGTCCTGGAAGCCGTAACCGAACGTGCGGGCAATGTTGCCACGGCCGGTGTCCGCTATTGCGCATTGATTCGCATGGACAAGTTCGCCACCATCGAACGCGACCTGGGACTGCGGGGTAGCGACGAGGTTCTTGCTCGAAGCGCCGGCGTGCTCCGTGATCATCTCAACAAGAAGGATATCGCCGGCCGTTTCTCGGGTGCCGCATTCCTCGCGCTTATCGAGCGCGGCAACCAGCACGATGTCGAGACCTGGGCAACACAGTTCGTAGCGGCAATCTCCGCGCAGGTATTCACCCATGGCAGCAAGACCGTGCGCGTAACCTGCACCATCGGGCTCGGCGTCGTGCCGCATGCCGAGCCGGATGCCGAAGCCGCGATCATGGACGCCATCGAAGCTGCGCGCCGCGCGCGCCGCAGTGGCGGCAACCAGTTCTATCTCTACGATCGCGCCGACACGGATTCGCGCGTACAGGCCTACGACAAGATCTGGGTCAAGCACATCAAGTCGGCCTTGATGGAAAACCGCTTCCGCCTCGTGCAGCAGCCGATCGCGAACCTGCGAGGCGAAGAGTCACACATGCTCGACGTGCTGGTGCGCATGCTCGATCACCAGGGCAAGGAAGTGCTGCCGTCGGATTTCATCGCGGCGGCCGAGCGCAACAACTTGATGAAAAACATCGACCGCTGGGTTATCGGAGCATCGATGTCATTTGCAATGCAGCGCAAGCCGCGATGCCTTTTCGTGCGGCTGTCCAGGGACTCCACCCTGGATGCGGCACTGCCCGAGTGGTTGGACGCGCAGCTCAAGACGAGCCGTTCCGACCCGCAGCGCATCTGCTTCCAGATCACCGAGCAGATTGCGGAAAGCCATGGGCAGAGCGTTCACATGCTGATGAAGCTTCTGAAGCAACGCGGGTTTCAACTGGCACTCGAGCGATTCGGCAGCGGCCGTCACTCGGAGGATCTGCTCTCTTCGATGCCGCTCGATTTCGTCAAGATAGATGGCGCCATCATCCAGAACCTGCGCCGGGACGTCGATCAACAACAGCTCGTGCGCACTCTGGTTGGGGCGGCGAAAGCGAACGATGTCGAGACCATCGCCGAGCGCGTCGAAGATGCCAACACGATGGCTACGCTGTGGCAGCTCGGGGTGCAGTTCATCCAGGGATTCTTCGTGCACGCGCCCGAAGAAGTAGTAATGCACGCCGAGCGCTGAGCTGGCGGCGCTAGCCGCCTGCCACTTCGATGTGCGTGATGTTGTTGCGCCAGTTGCGCGGCAACATCGCACCGCGCTGAGCGCGCTGGCCCCGATATGGCACGAGGTCCGAAGGCCCGAGGGACATGCGCCGTCCGCCGACATGCAAGGCAAGCGTTGCCTGGGGCGCAAAGGCGAGCATCGCCACCAGCACCTCTTCGCGCGAAGCGGCCTTCTTGGTTGCGATGCCGAACAACTTGTTGCCCTTGCCGCGCGCGAGCTCTGGCACATCGGCGATGGGCAATACCAGCAACCTGCCCGTACTGGTCGCGAGCGCGAGCTGTGTTGCCTCGGACGCAACGGGACAGGGCGGCAAGACGAGCGCGCCCGCTGGCACTTTCAATACGGCCTTGCCCGCACGATTTCGTGAGTGCAGTTCCTTGAGCCTCACGGTAAAGCCGTAACCGGCATCGCTTGCAATGAGCCACAGATCTTCTGGCTCACCTATCAATGTGCCGCGAAACCGCGCGCCATCAGGCGGATTGAAACGCCCCGACAGCGGCTCCCCGAGACCACGTGCAGATGGCAGGGTATGCGCGGGCACGCTATAGGCGCGGCCCGTGGAATCAATGAACACGGCGAGCTGAGTGCTCTTGCCGCGCGCACTCGCCTGGAATGAATCGCCACCGCGGTAGCTGAGGGTGGCGGGGTCGATATCATGGCCCTTCGCCGTACGCACCCAGCCGCCTTCGGAGAGCACGACCGTGACGGGTTCGCTTGCGACCAGTTCGCTCGCGTCAATCGCCTGCGCGGCCTCGCGCTCGACGAGGCGGCTCCGCCGCTCGTCACCGAATTTCTCCGCATCAGCCGCCAGTTCCGATGCCACCAGTTTCTTCAGTTTGGCCTTGCTTTTCAGAAAGGACTCGAGCTCCGCCTGCTCCTCACGCAACGCCTTCTGCTCGTCGCGAATCTTCATTTCCTCGAGCTTCGCGAGGTGACGGAGTTTGGTCTCGAGGATGGCCTCTGCCTGCGCATCGCTCAACTTGAAGCGTTTCATCAGCACCGGTTTGGGCTCATCCTCGCGCCGGATGATGCGGATGACCTCATCGAGGTTGAGGTAGACGACCAGGAGGCCATCGAGTATGTGCAAGCGGCGCGACACCTTGTCCAGCCGCCACTGCAGCCGCCTGGTCACCGTTGCAGTACGAAACTGCAACCACTCCGTCAGCAGTTCGCGAAGCGGCATGACCCGCGGTCGCCCGTCGAGACCAATTATGTTGAGATTGACGCGGTAGTTGCGCTCCAGATCGGTCGTGGCGAACAGATGTGCCATCAATTGTTCGACATCGGTGCGCTTGCCGCGCGGGACGATCACCAGGCGGGTCGGGTTGCGATGATCCGACTCGTCGCGCAGGTCCTCGACCAAAGGCAGCTTCTTGGCACGCATCTGTTCGGCGATCTGCTCCTGGACGCGGGCACCCGAGACCTGATACGGAAGAGCCGTGATGACGATGTTGTCATCTTCGAGAATGTAGGTTGCACGCGCGCGGAAACTTCCGTTGCCGCTGTTGTAGATCTCCGTCAGATCGGCGCGAGGTGAAATGATCTCCGCCCCGGTCGGCAGGTCGGGGCCCTTGATATGCTTCATCAACGCGCGCGTCGTCGCCTCGGGCTCGTCGAGAAGATGCATGCAAGCGGCAGCGACTTCGCGCAGGTTGTGTGGCGGAATATCGGTCGCCATGCCGACTGCGATGCCCGAAGTGCCATTCAGCAGCAGATTGGGCAGGCGCGCTGGCAGCATGACCGGCTCTTCGAGCGTGCCGTCGAAATTCGCCGTCCAGTCGACCGTCCCCTCACCGAGTTCGCGCAACAGGACGTCGGCGTATCGTGTGAGCTTGGCCTCCGTGTAACGCATCGCTGCAAACGACTTGGGATCATCCTGCGAGCCCCAGTTGCCCTGTCCGTCGATCAACGGATAGCGATAGGCAAACGGTTGCGCCATCAACACCATGGCTTCGTAGCAGGCGCTGTCGCCGTGCGGGTGGAATTTGCCTATGACATCACCCACCGTGCGTGCGGACTTCTTGTGTTTGGATACCGCGGACAGACCGAGCTCGCTCATCGCATAGACGATGCGGCGTTGCACGGGCTTGAGGCCATCGCCGATCGCCGGTAGTGCGCGATCGAGGATCACGTACATCGAGTAGTCGAGGTAAGCCTTCTCGGTGAAGCTGGCAAGTGCCAGACGCTCGATGCCCTCGAAATTGAGCTCCTGCGTCGCGCCGCCTTCGATACCTACACCTCGGCCAGATTTCCCTTTGTTTCGAGCCACTGCTTGCGGTCCCCTGCGCGCTTCTTGGCGAGCAACATGTCCATCAATTTGTCGGTCTCATCCCGCGCCTCGATCGTCAGCTGCACCAGGCGGCGCGTGCTCGGATCCATGGTTGTCTCGCGCAGTTGCGACGGATTCATCTCGCCGAGACCCTTGAACCTGGTGACCACTATCCTGGCCTTGACCTTGTCTGTCTCGAGCCGCGCAAGTGTTGCATCGCGCTCGGAATCGTCGAGCGCATACAGGACCTGCTTGCCCGCATCGATACGATACAGCGGCGGCATGGCCACGTAGACGTGGCCGTTGCTCACCAGCGGCCGGAAGTGGCGCAGGAAAAGTGCACACAGCAAGGTGGCGATATGCTGTCCGTCCGAGTCGGCGTCGGCGAGTATGCAGATACGACCATAGCGCAGATTGGTGATGTCGTTGCTGCCCGGGTCGACACCCAGCGCAACGCTGATATCGTGCACCTCCTGCGATGAGCCGATCTGTCCCGGCTCGAGTTCCCAGGTGTTCAGAATCTTGCCGCGCAGCGGCATGATCGCCTGGAAATCCTTGTCGCGCGCCTGCTTGGCCGAACCGCCGGCGGAATCGCCTTCGACGAGGAACAATTCCGAGCGCGCCGGGTCATCGCTCGCGCAATCTGCGAGCTTGCCAGGCAACGCTGGCCCGCTTGCGATGCGCTTGCGGGTGACACGTTGCGCCGCCTTCAGGCGTTCCTGGGCATTGGCGATCGCAAACTCCGCAATGCGTTCACCCGCGTCGGGGTGCTGGTTGAGCCACAGCGCCAGCGAGTCCTTGACATGCTGCTCGACGAGCGCCGCTGCATCGCGCGATGCGAGCCGTTCTTTCATCTGACCGGCGAACTGCGGGTCGTGAATCTTGGTCGACAGCACGTAGTTGACGTTCTGCCAGACGTCCTCCGGCGTCAATTTGACGCCGCGCGGCAGAAGATTTCGAAACTCGGCGAATTCACGCACGGCCTGCGCCGTACCCGTGCGAAGCCCGTTCACATGCGTGCCGCCGGCCGGCGTTGGAATCAGGTTGACGTAGCTCTCGGCAATCGCCTGGGCCGTCCCCGGGGACCACAGCAGCGCGTACTCGACGACGTGCAGGTCATCTTCGCGGCGATCGCAGACTGGTGCGTCCGGCAGGGTGTCGACCTTGCCGATCTCTTCGCTCAAATAGGCGCCCAGATCGCCCGTATAGAACCACTCGTCCTGTTCCTTGGTGGCTTCGTTCTGAAAGCGCACGCGAAGCCCGGGGCACAGTACGGCCTTGGCTTTCAGGACATGCTTGAGCTGGGGAACGGCAAACTTGTCGTGATCGAAGAACTTGACGTCGGGCCAGAAGCGAATCCGCGTGCCGGTGTTGCGTTGTCCGACGCTGCCAATTGCTTCAAGCCTGGAGGCGAGCTTGCCATCGCGGAAAGCGATGTTGTACTCCTTGCCATCGCGTTTGACCCAGCATTCGAGATGACTGGACAATGCGTTGACCACCGAAACACCGACGCCATGCAGGCCGCCCGAGAACTTGTAATTCTTGTCAGAGAACTTGCCGCCGGCATGCAGGCGCGTGAGGATGAGCTCGACCCCGGTCAGTTTCTCCTTGGGATGCTTGTCGACGGGCATGCCGCGCCCATCGTCGGCGACCTCGAGCGATCCGTCCTTGTACAGAACGACATCGAGTTGCTTGCAGTGACCGGCAATGGCCTCATCGACGCTGTTGTCGATGACTTCATGCGCCAGATGGTTCGGGCGGGTCGTATCGGTGTACATGCCGGGCCGCCGGCGCACCGGTTCGAGCCCGCTCAATACCTCGATGTCGGATGCAGAATAGCCCTGCGCCATTAGAACCTGTCTCATACGCCGCCTGTCAGTGCAGCGCCGGGCGGATTGTGACCGGCTTGGGCACCGGCCTCAAGTGGCAAGCGTTCGGCTCAGTGCAAGTCGGCGAGCAACGACAGTCGCAATGGCTCGGGAAGCGGCGCCATGGTCTCGTGGTATCGCGGATGATCGCAGCCGGCCGCGAGCGCTGCACCGGATTTCGCCGCGTCGACCATAGGTTGATCGAGCTCGAAACGCAGAAAGTGAACCGATGACGTCTTGTCCTCGTTCTCGCGTTCGAGGTCTTCATCAGCGATCGCATAGACCTTCGCGCAATCGCCCACACGCACCCAGCAGCGATCCTCCACGCCGATCAGCTGCCGTAGCCGCTCGGCGCGCACAGCCGGATCCGGGAACTCGATCAGCAGGGTCACTTTCCAGTTGCTGCCATCAGGTATCAGCGGGTTGTAGGCTGCCAGCTCATCGGCGATGCCCGCGGGCTCGAAAATGCGCTCGACCCGCAACATCTCCTGGATCTGGTACTGCACGGTCAGCCGGTCCTCGAAACACCAGGTCATGTTCGCACCGAGGCTGAGCTGCCTGTCGGCCTTGTGGCGGATGATGCGCTCGCGGAATGCCGGTCGCTCGGCCGCATAACGTTCGAGCGGCAGCAGATCGGCGCGGGTAAGCCGCCCGCTCCCCTGCACTCGTGCCTCGTCAGATGCCATAGGCGTGGCGCAAAAGGCTCAAGGGGTGTTCAGGCTTGGCACCGGACTCGAGCCCGCTTTCAATCTGATGGCCCGCCATCGGGCAATCGCTGCTGTAGTGGTCCGCTGCAGCCGCAGCAACGCGCTGCATGACTGGCCGGCCGATTTTCACTGACGCGGCGCGGTATTCCTCCTTGACAGCGTAGGTACCATTGTGACCCGAACAACGCTCGATCACCTCGATGGTCGTCCCGGGCACCAAAGCGAGCGCATCGCGGGTTTTGAGGCCGATGTTCTGCACGCGCAAATGGCAGGGCACGTGGTAGCTGACCTTGCCGAGCTGGTTCGCGAAATCGACTCTCAACAGCCCGTCCTTGTGCCGCAGCATCAAATACTCGAATGGATCGAAGATGCGCGAGCGAATCAGTGCGAGGTCTGCATCCTCCGGAAACATCAGAGGCAATTCCTGCTTGAACATCAAAACGCAGGAGGGAATCGGCGCCATCACATCGAAACCATCGTCGATGGCGGCCTTGAGGAGCGGCACGTTGCGCTCCTTGTAAGAAGCGACGGTCTGCAGATCGCCCAACTCGAGCTTCGGCATGCCGCAACACGCTGGCAAATCGAGCACACGGACCTCGATGCCATTGTGGGAGAGTATCGCCGCAAGATCTTCGACCAGCTGCGGTTCGTTGCGCTCGCCATAGCACGTGGCGAAAAGTGCCACCCGGCCGCGCGTCGTGCTGCCCGCCGTAGGCGGCACCAGCGCCGCCGGCACTTTGCGGGCTCGGCGAGTACCACTGCGCGAGTGATAGGTGGGTATAGGCGCATCGCGCGCGACGCCAAGTGTCTTTTGCAGTAACGCCCGCCCCGGTGCGGAACGATTGACGGCGTTGACGACCTCGGCCACGACCGGAATTCCCGCCAACCGCCCAACGGCAACCGTCGACGACAGCACGCGATCGCGCAGCGTCGGCCGTTTGGCCGCCGTTCGCGCCGCCTTGGCGCGCAGCATCAAGTGCGGAAAATCTACATTCCACTCATGCGGCGGCACATAAGGGCACTTGGTCATGTAGCACATATCACAGAGATAGCAGTGATCGACCACCTGCCAGTAGACCTTGCGATCGACGCCGTCGAGCTCGCCGGTGCTGCTTTCATCGATGGCGTCGAACAAGGTCGGAAATGCGTTGCACAGGGAAAAACATCTGCGACAGCCATGGCAGATATCGAAAACGCGCTCGAGCTCGGCGGTGAGGTTCTCGGTGTCGTAGAACTGCGGGTTCCGCCAATCGAGTGGATGACGCGTAGGCGCGTCGAGACTGCCTTCACGAGTCGATTTGTTCATTGGTTTCGCATTGCGCAGTGGTTAACGGACGCAGCGCCATGCCATCCGCACTCAGGCGGATGGCTGGCGCTTGCGCTGCCGGGCGATTTGCACCCGGCGCGACAGGTCAGATTGCGTCCAATGCCTTCTGGAAGCGATTGGCGTGCGAGCGTTCGGCCTTGGCAAGCGTCTCGAACCAGTCGGCGATCTCGCTGAATCCTTCGTCGCGCGCGGTCTTTGCCATGCCCGGGTACATGTCCGTGTACTCGTGCGTTTCGCCGGCGATCGATGCTTTCAGATTGAGCTTGGTGTCGCCAATTGGCAGGCCGGTGGCTGGATCGCCGACCGCCTCGAGATACTCGAGGTGGCCGTGGGCGTGGCCCGTTTCGCCTTCAGCTGTGGAACGAAACACAGCCGATACGTCGTTGAAACCCTCGACATCCGCCTTGGCTGCGAAATACAGATAACGGCGATTTGCCTGAGATTCGCCTGCGAAGGCGTCTTTCAGGTTTTTCTCGGTCTTGCTGCCCTTCAGATTCACGTGAGTCACTCCTGGAAATGATTTTAGACTAAGTCTAATTATAGCCAAAATGTACCGGAAGCGCCACGGCCGCGTCCGTGTGGTGAACCTCGGTGGTCGCCCTGGCCATGTGATTGACCATGACGATCACCGCTGTGTAACGTGCCGCTACCGCAGTACTGTCCGGGATGCCATTTTGACACGCAAAACTTCGCGCGCCCCTGATTTTGAGCAATCCATCGCCGCGCTCGAAGCGCTCGTAGAAAAACTGGAGCAAGGCGACCTGCCCCTGGAAGAGGCCTTGAAGAATTTCGAGAACGGTGTTGCCCTGACCCGGCAGTGCCAGAGCGCGCTGAAAGCCGCCCAGAGCAAAGTGGAAATCCTGGTCGCGGCACAGAACAAGAGCGAACTCGAGCCCTTCGATGATGACAGCGACGCAGCGGATGGCGAATGACGGCGCGAGTGGCCATGCAAACGCTACGCCCGCGCTAGCCCAAATTCTGGGCGAGCTGCGCCGGCGCAATGAGGCTGTGCTCGCTGCCATGCTGAGCGCCGAAGACGACGGCTGCACCCGCCTTGGTGAAGCCATGCGTTACGCCACCTTGGGCCAGGGCAAGCGCTTGCGCCCCTGCCTGGTGTATCTGACCGGCCAGTGTTTCAAGGCGCCGCTCGCCGCCCTCGACCAACCCGCAGCGGCGGTTGAATTGATCCATGCCTACTCCCTGGTCCATGACGACCTGCCCGCCATGGACAATGATGATCTTCGTCGTGGCCAACCAACCTGCCACCGCGCCTTCGACGAAGCAACCGCAATACTCGCTGGCGATGCACTACAAGCACTGGCTTTCGGCGCATTGGCAAGCGGCGTAACGGAAGCCGCACAGGCGTGCTCACGGGTACGCATGCTGCAGCTGTTGGCCGGAGCCACCGGTATCGGCGGCATGGCGGGCGGCCAGGCGATCGACCTGGCAGCCGTCGGCCGGCCCCTCGATGCCGCGCAGCTCGAGGCGATGCACCGTCGCAAGACCGGTGCGCTCATCGAAGCCAGCGTCATGCTGGGCGCAGCGGCGGCCGACGTGAACGAGCCGCAGCTGCTCGCACGGCTGTCGAGCTATGGTGCCGACGTCGGCCTCGCGTTCCAGATCCAGGATGACATCCTCGATGTCGAGGGTGACACGGCAACACTCGGCAAACGCACGGGCGCCGACCAGGCGCTCGCCAAACCAACCTTTCCGAGCGTTCTTGGCATGGCGGCTGCCCGTGAGCGTGCCCGCGCGCTTGCGGACAGGGCCAGCACGACTGCCCGCACGCTCGGACCCGACTGCGAAGTGCTTGCAGAGCTTGCGCACTGGCTGGTGCAGCGCCGACACTAGACCCTGGCTCGCAATATCAATACAAGCCCGTGAACTCCAAGGACAGCAAGCCGTATCCGCTGCTCGAGCGTATCGACTCGCCGCAGGACCTGCGGCGACTGCCGCTCGCCAAGCTGCGTACGCTCGCAAGCGAGTTGCGGCGCTATCTGATCGATACCGTCAGCACGCGCGGCGGGCATTTCGCGGCGGGCCTCGGCACGGTGGAACTGACGATTGCGTTGCACCACGTCTTCAATACCCCGGACGACCGTCTCATCTGGGACGTCGGCCACCAGGCCTATCCGCACAAAGTCCTGACCGGGCGGCGTAGCGAACTCGAGAGCATCAAGCAACCGGGCGGTCTGGCGCCGTTCCCGAGCCGCGAGGAAAGCCCCTACGATGCTTTCGGCGTCGGCCATTCCAGCACGTCGATCAGCGCGGCACTCGGCATGGCCGTCGCGTTCGCGCTCAAGGATCAACAGCGCCGCGTCATCGCTGTCATTGGCGATGGCGCGATGACAGCCGGCATGGCCTTCGAAGCGATGAATCACGCTGGCTCGCTGCCGGCCAACCTGCTGGTCATCCTGAATGACAATGACATGTCCATCTCCGAGAACGTCGGTGCCATGTCGCAGTACCTGGCGCGACTGCTGACGGGCCGCACCTACGTGGCATTGCGCGAGGGCAGCAAGAAAGTGCTGCGCCAGATGCCGACGGTGTGGGAACTCGCGCGTCGCTCGGAGGAGCACGTCAAGGGCATGGTGCTGCCCGGAACGTTGTTCGAAGAACTGGGCTTCAATTACATAGGTCCAGTCGACGGTCACGACCTGAAGACGCTTCTGTCGACCTTGCGCAATCTGCGCAAGCTCCGTGGCCCGCAGTTCCTGCATGTTGTTACGCGCAAGGGCAAAGGTTATGCCCCGGCCGAGGCCGACCCCATCACCTGGCATGGGCCGGGACCTTTCGACCCTGCGTCCGGCACCTTGCGCAAAGAGCGGCCGGGCACGCCGAGCTATTCGCAGGTCTTCGGCGAGTGGCTGTGCGCTGCCGCGGCCGCCGATCCACAAGTCATCGCCATCACGCCGGCAATGCGCGAGGGATCCGGCCTGGTGGAATACTCACGGCAGTTCCCGCAACGCTACTTCGATGTCGGCATTGCGGAGCAGCATGCGGTGACTTTCGCCGCCGGCCTCGCCTGCGAAGGCATGAAACCCGTCGTGGCCATTTACAGCACCTTCCTGCAGCGCGGCTACGATCAACTGATTCACGACGTCGCGCTGCAAAATCTCCCGGTCGTATTCGCGATCGATCGCGCCGGCCTCGTCGGAGGCGATGGCGCGACACACCAGGGCAGCTTCGACCTGAGCTACCTGCGTTGCCTGCCGAACATGACGGTGATGGCGCCTGCCGACGAGAACGAATGCTGGCAGATGTTGACGACGGCATTGCAACTCGGGTCGCCGGCCGCCGTGCGCTATCCGCGGGGCAGCGGTACGGGTATCGCGATCGAGCGCGAGTTCCGTGCGCTGCCTGTTGGCCGCGGGGAGCTGCGCAGGCGCGGCGCAAGCGGTCTCGCAATCCTGTGCTTTGGCACGTTGCTCGACAGCGCCCTCAGGGTCGGCGACGAGCTGGACGCGACGGTCTGCAACATGCGCTTCGTCAAACCGCTCGATGAGGAGCTGATTCAGGGATTGCTCGGCGAGCACCGGGCGCTGGTATGCCTCGAGGAGAACGTGATCGCAGGCGGTGCCGGGTCCGCAATTGCGGAATTTCTGGCCGCCCGCGATATCCAAGTACCGTTGTTGATGCTGGGCGTTCCGGACCGTTTTATCGAACATGGCTCACGACAGAGCTGCCTGATCGAGGCAGGCCTCGACCTTGCGAGTCTGCGCAACCGGATCGGCCGCTGGTGGACACGACAGAATCCTGCCCGCGCGCGGTCGGCAACCGGCTCCTGAACCCGACCGGGTTGCCGCCGGGGCCGGCAGGCCCTAAAGTGAATGCGCGCGACTCCTGACTGCGGGGGGCAAGTGTCGAGGCGCGGAAAATCTACCCGAGGAAATACCGTGGACAGCATTGTCAAATCTGCACCCCGTGTCGAGCCCGTAGAGGACGTACAGAACCGCGCCGACACGCGCCGCATCCCCATCAACAAGGTCGGCATCAAGGACATCAATCATCCGGTACGAGTCAAGGACCGTTCCGCCGGCGAGCAGCATACGGTCGCCAACTTCAACATGTACGTGAATCTGCCGCACAACTTCAAAGGCACGCACATGTCGAGGTTCGTCGAAATACTGCATCACGAACGCGAAATCTCCGTCGACTCCTTCCCGGACATGCTGCGCGAAATGACCGAGCGCCTTGAAGCGGACTCGGGCCACATCGAAATGTCGTTTCCGTTCTTCATGATGAAAAAGGCGCCCATTTCCGAGGTCGAGAGCTTGATGGACTACCGCGCGACGCTTACCGGCGAGATTCATTCGGGCGTTACGAGTACGCGGGTGCGCGTCGTGGTGCCCGCGACGAGCCTGTGTCCATGCTCCAAGCGCATTTCCGAATATGGCGCCCACAATCAACGCTCGCACATCACCATTGCGGTGGAGCTGCGCGAACACATGTGGATCGAGGAGATCATCGAACTCGCCGAACGCGAGGCATCTTGCGAGCTGTTTGGCATCCTCAAGCGCCCGGACGAGAAATACGTTACCGAGCGGGCCTATGACAACCCGAAGTTCGTCGAGGATATCGTGCGAGACGTGGCAGTGCAGCTGAACAACGAGCCGCGCGTCGTTGCCTATGTCGTCGAATCAGAGAATTTCGAGTCGATCCACAACCATTCGGCATATGCATTGATCGAGCGCGACAAGCGCGGCGACTAGCCCGGCTCGGGCCGCGCACGTGGAGGTCATGAGATAGGTCCTAGCTTGCCGGCGTGCCTGCATTCTGCAGGCGCGCGATCAAGGTGCGCAGGAACACCCGGTTGAAGCGCAGCTGGCAGGACGTCGAAACCTGTTCGAGCAAGGTCGAGCTGACCTTCAGCACCGTGACAGGACCGTCGGCACGAATGGTGGCGGTTCGTTTCGCGCCCGGAACATAGCTGGTTTCGCCAAAGCAGTCGCCGGTCTCGGCGTGCCCTACGCGCCGGCCTTCCCGCTCGACGCTGCACTGTCCGGCCACCAGCACGTAGAAGCGATCGTCCATTTCGCCCTCCTTGACTATTTCATCGCCATCGGCGTAGTCCTGCCACTGGCTGGCGCGCAGCAACTCCCAGATCTCCGCGTGGGAGAATTCGTGAAAGAAGCGGAGCTTGCGCAGCAGCGCGAAATGCTCCTGCCTGTCGATCTGGGCATAGGCTTCGCGCAACTTCTGGTGAACGCGGGTGAGGTCTGCCGCGAAATCAAGGCCCGTCGGATAACGGTCGTCCGGGCTCTTGTGCATGGCACGGACCACGACCTGCTCGAGTTCCTCGGGCACATCCGCGCGCGCCTTGTGCAGCGGCGCCGGTGTCGCATAGACAATCTGATGCAGGAGTTTCGCAAGATTCGCCGCGCGAAATGGTCGTGTGCCCGTGAGCAATTCGTACATCACGGCGCCAAGCGAATAAAGATCCGAGCGATTCGTCAGCTCGAGGCTCTGCACTTGCTCCGGCGACATGTACGACGGGCTGCCGGCAATTCCTTCGATGCGTGATATGTCCGAGTCGGCCACCAGCGCGATACCGAAGTCGATGATGCGCACTTCGGAATCCTGCGTGAGCATGATGTTCGACGGCTTGACGTCACGGTGAATGACGCCGCGCGAATGAGCGTAGTGAAGCGCGCGCGCACACTTGTAGATGATCTCGACGACATCGTCGATGCGCAGCAGATTATCCGGCCGGCAATAGGCCGCCAGCGTACGCGCACCGTGCACATGCTCGGTGACCACATAACACTTGCCATTCTCCTCGCCAGCATCGTAGATGGGCATGATGTGCGGGTGCTGGAGCTTGCCCACCATATGCGCCTCGGAGAGGAACATCTTGCGCGCAATGCGAGCGCGATCGGCATTACCGCTGGCGTCGAGGTTGTACACCTTGATAGCAACGTCGCGGCCGTAATACGGGTCGTGCGACAGGTAAACGATTCCGGTGCTGCCGCGCCCGACCTCGTTGATGATGTCGTACTTGCCGATACGCTCCAGGCGTTCGCCGGAGCCGCTGTTGGCAGTGGATTGCTTTTTCGGTTCCGCGATCATTGGGTGCCGGCCAGTCTTGCACCGGCCCACGGCCGGATCGAACGCTAAGGTTCTCCCCGAAAGAATACGGGTGGGACTGCAACGACGGTGTGAAGCAGCTCGCGGAAAAAGCCCCGCCCCGGTTTGCGGTTTTTCGTATGTAAAACGCGGCGGCCACGGATTGCGTGGCATGTCAGCTGGTGAAATGATCAAAGCCCGAATGCGAGAACTCGATCACAGCACCGGCGGACCTGACAACAACGCCTTCGCCCGTGACGAATTGGCCTATGCGTGTTACCTGACAGGGCTTTGCCAGGCGCTCGAAGGCCCGCGACAGCTGCGGCGGAACTGCAAAGCATAATTCGTAGTCATCACCCCCGGTCATTGCCAGACGCTGGGCGGACTCGCGCCCATGTGCATCGAGCAATGCACCCGACAAGGGCAGGTCCATCAGTTCCAGCTCGGCGCCACAACCACTCGATGCCGCCATGCGTGACAGGTCTGCGAACAGTCCATCCGACACATCGATACAGGCACTGGCAAAATCACGCAATTGCAATCCAAGCTCGACCCGCGGTTCCGGAAAATCGAAACGCCGGCGCAGATAATCGCCCGTCACCAGGCTCGCAGCAGCGCTTTCGGCGATGGCGAGTCCCGCGGCCGCATCACCCAGCGTGCCACTGACATACAGGAGATCGCCCGGCCGTGCGCCGCTACGGGTCAGTTGCCGGCCGGTGGGCACGAAGCCGCTCGCCTGCACCGTGATGGCCAGTGGTCCACGGACCGTGTCACCGCCGACCAAAGCCACGCCAAAACGCAATGCCAGCGCATCGAGTGCAGCGGCGAAATCATCGAGCCACGAAGTGTCGGCGCGCTCCATAGTGAGCGACAACAGCATCCAGGCAGGTTGCGCGGCCATGGCCGCCAGATCGCTCAGGTTGACCGCGAGAGCGCGATGGGCGATCGATGCAGCCGCTGTTTGTCTTGGAAAGTGCCGACCGGCGACTATGGTGTCGAGTACCGCGACGACGTCGTGGCCATCGGGCGGGCGCAACACCGCGCCGTCATCGCCGACACCGACGATGACGTCCGCCCTTATCGCCCCAAGTGAGCGAAAATACCTGTCGATCAGGGCAAATTCAGAGTTGCTCACGATGAGGCATCAATGCTCATTCGGTCGCAGTTGGCGCGCCGCGCGATCGAGAACCGCATTGACATAACGATGTCCGTCGACTGCGCCAAAGCGACGCGCAAGCGACACCGCCTGATCGACGACGACTCGAAACGGCACATCGGGCCGCTCGCAGAGCTCATACATCGCGATCAACAGCACTGCGTGCTCAATCGGATCAAGGAGCGCCGGCTTGCGATCAAGATAATCCGCCAGCTTCTGATCGAGCTCTGCGTTCATCTGCACCGCGTTGCGGACCAGTTCGCCGAAGTACTCTGCATCGGCCTTGCGCATTTCCTCCGCCGCGCTGAATTCGCTGATCAGGTCCTGCCAGGGCACGACATTCAACTGCCATTGATATAGTGCCTGCATGGCAAGCTTGCGCGCCACGCTGAGCGCACCTCGTTGTGCACGTTGCAGTTGCAATTGAGATGTCATTCAGGTCTTTCTCAGGACCTGCATCATCTCGATGGCCGCGGCCATCGCTTCGCCGCCTTTGTTGCCCTCACCCGGCTGCGCACGCGCGGCGGCCTGCTCGAAGGTATCGACAGTCAACACACCAAAGATGACGGGCACCCCACTATCGAGGCTAACCCGCATGAGACCTGCCGCACATTGACCGGCAACATATTCGAAGTGCGCAGTGTCGCCTCGGATGACGCAGCCGAGTGCCACGATGGCGTCCGGCGCATAGCGCCTTGCGATGGCGCTGGCGGCGACCGGTAGTTCGAATGCACCGGGAACACGGCTGACCAGCAAGCCGTCCGCGCGGCCTCCAAGTCGTTGCCAAGTCTGGGTTGCGCCCTGCAGCAAACGTTCGACGATCTCGTCGTTGAAGCGCGCAGCGACAACGTGCACTTTCGCCCCGCTGGCATCGAGGCCGGGCAGGTTGTGGTAGGTCTTGTTCACCTGGAACGTATCTCAATTAATCCCACGTGAGCCGCCCGCAACCAAGCGGTTGCCCCAGGGCGTCGCTCGTCGCTCATTTTGAATGACCAACTTCACTTCTCGCTCCTTCCGGGGCATTCGCGAGGCCGCTTTGCGGCCACGTGAGGTCATGCAGCCGGGCTCCAGCAATTATAGCGTTTACCGACGGGCGCCCTGCAGGTCGCGGTGATCGTCAGGTTTCGTCGTTGTAACCCACGATTTCCAGGTCGAAGGCGGCTATACCCAGCATTTGCTTGGGCGCGGACAGCACGCGCATGCGGCGCACGCCGAGATCCTTGAGTATCTGGGCACCAATGCCATAGGTACGCAGCACCGGGTTGTCATCGAGCGCTACAGCATGCTCGGTCACGTTGACCTCGCCGCTGTCGCTCGCAAGTCCCTGCAACGAGGCAATGAGATCGCGCGGCGACTCGAGGCCGCGCAACAGGACGATGACCCCGGCGTCCTCCTCGGCAATGCGTTCAAGGGCTGCGCGCAGGGTCCAGGCGCGGTCATGGACTTTGACTCCGACCACGTCGCGCAAGGTATCGATGAGATGCACGCGAACAAGCGGCGTCGTCTTGTCGGTGATACGACCATGTACCAGGGCGAGGTGCACCTCGCGGTGAACATGATCCTGGTACACATACAGGTGGAACGCTCCGTTTTCGGTTTCTATCGGCCGGTCGGCGACTCGCTCCACCGAGCGCTCGTTGCGAAGGCGATAGCGGATCAGGTCCGCTATCGTACCGATCCGCAGCTTGTGTTCCCTGGCAAAAGCCACGAGATCATTGCGTCGCGCCATGGTGCCGTCTTCGTTCATGATTTCGACGATGACGGCAGCAGGTTCCAGGCCCGCGAGACGCGTCAGGTCGCAGCCCGCTTCGGTGTGACCCGCGCGGGTGAGTACACCGCCTGGTTGCGCCATGATCGGAAAAACGTGACCCGGCTGGCGCAGGTCCTCTGGACGCGCTTCGGCCGCAACGGCCACACGCACCGTATGGGCGCGATCGTATGCGGAAATGCCCGTGGTAACGCCTTCCGCCGCTTCGATTGAAATCGTGAAATTGGTGCGCCGATCGCGATCGGTTTCCTGCACCATGAGCGGCAACCGCAGTCGGCGGCAACGTTCCCGCGTCAATGTCAGGCAAATGAGGCCGCGCCCGTAGCGCGCCATGAAATTGATATCTTCGGGACGCACGAGGCTCGCCGCCATGACGAGATCGCCCTCGTTCTCGCGCTGCTCGTCATCGACGATGACGACCATGCGACCTTTGCGGATGTCCTCGAGAATATCCGGGATGGAATCGAATTCACTCATCACGCATCACTTTCGTTGGCACCAAGTAGACGCTCGACATACCGGGCGATCTGATCGACCTCGATGTTGACCTCATCGCCAACTTCAAGGTCACCCAATGTCGTCATCGACAGCGTGTGCGGGATGATACACAGCGAAACGCATTCGCCGGACAGCGAATTGACCGTGAGACTGACGCCGTCGATGCAAATGGAGCCTTTCTGGCAAACGTAGCGCCGCAATGTATCCGGTACCGCGATTTCGAGGCGCAACGACCGGCCATCGGCCTCGATAGACGCCAGCCGGCCGGTGCCATCGACATGACCGCTGACCAGATGGCCACCCAGTGCCTCGCCGGCACGCAGCGCCGGCTCGAGGTTTACGCGTCGTCCCGCGCGCCATCGGGCTGCCGTCGTGCAGGCAAGCGTCTCGGCCGACACATCGGCGGCAAAATGCGCTGCGCCCAGTCGAGTGACAGTAAGACATACGCCATTGACGCTGATGCTGTCGCCCAACTGAGCCGCCGACAGGTCAAGGGTACCAACCGAAAAATCGAGCGTGGCATCGGCGCCACGTTGCTCGAGCTTCGTCACCTCGCCGATCGATCTGATAATACCGGTGAACATCAACCATGCTCCGCCTGGCGTAATCGCAGCCGCAGGTCGGGACCGACCTGGACGTGGTCGATCAGTGCGTAGTGCGGCGCCTCGCCCAGCGCAGCGAGCGGCGGCATTGTCGCCAACGGCCGCGCGTCTGAACCGAGCAGGGTTGGCGCAATATACAGCAACAGCTCGTCCACGAGCCCGGCACCGACCAGCGTGCCGGCGAGACGGCTGCCCGCTTCGACCAACAACTCGTTGGTTTCGAGTTCCGCCAGGCGTGACAGGACGGCGGCAAGGTTCACCCGCCCATCTGCCGCGGGAATCACCACTTCGACCGTTGCCCCGCGGTCCTGTAACGGTCGGCTGAGGGCCGAATCACTGGTCACGGTGAAGATGTGCACGGCGCCGGCTTGCGAAAACACAGCGGCACTCGGCGGCGTCGACAAGTGGCTGTCGAGGATCACGCGCAGCGGTTGTCGGCCCACCTTGCCCGGACTGCGTACGTTGAGACGCGGATCATCTGCCAGCACGGTGCCCACGCCGGTCATCACGGCACCGCTGCGCGCACGCCACAACTGAACGTCGGCGCGCGCCTCCTCGCTGGTGATCCAGTGACTCGCGCCATTGGCGAGCGCAGTGCGCCCATCGAGACTCGCGCCAATCTTCAGACGCACCCAGGGCCGGCCCGCGCGCATGCGGCGGAGGAATCCGACGTTGAGCTCGCTTGCCGCCTCCGCCAACAGTCCACACGCTACCTCGATACCGGCGCGCATCAAAAGCTGCGCGCCACCACCGACCACTTTCGGGTTCGGATCTGCGATGGCGTAGATGACACGCCCCACCCGCGAGCCGATGATCGCCTCCGTGCAAGGCGGTGTTCGGCCATGGTGTGCGCAAGGCTCGAGCGTCACGTAGAGCGTGGCTCCCGCAGCACGGGTACCTGCCGCCGCCAGCGCGATCGCTTCGGCGTGCGGCTGCCCCGCGGCTTCATGCCAGCCTTCGGCGATGACGGCGCCATCGCGCGCGATCACGCAACCAACACGCGGATTGGGATCCGTCGTGCCGATGCCGCGCGCCGCGAGCTCAAGTGCGCGCTGCATGCACTGCCGATCGAAGTCGGAGAAGGAACTCATGGCTTGCGCCGGCCCGGTCGCTTGCCATTGGGCAGCAGTGGCAGCTGCCGCTCATCGCTCGCCGGCGCGACTCGTTTCTTCAGTCGCTCGACTTCGTCGCGAAATGCATCGGCGTCCTGGAAGCGCCGGTAGACCGAGGCAAAACGCACGTAGGCTACTTCGTCGAGTTGACGAAGTTCATCCATGACCATCTCCCCCACCAGGCGCGACTCGACCTCCCGCTCGCCGAGGACGCGGAGCTTACGACCGATGCGATTGACGGACTCTTCGAACGCTTCCTCGCCAACCGGGCGTTTCTGCAACGCGCGGTGCAGGCCATCGCGCAACTTGCGCTCGTCGAATGGCTCTCGGCTCTTATCGCTCTTGACGATGACAGGCATGACGAGCACGGCCGCCTCAAAGGTCGTGTAGCGCTCGCCGCAGGAAAGGCATTCGCGACGACGTCGAACCTGGCTGCCGTCCGCCGCCAGCCGCGAGTCAATGACCTTGGTTTCCTCGTGACTGCAAAAGGGGCAGTGCATTGACGACAGGCAGCTGCGACATCAGTCGGTATATACCGGGAACTTGCGACACAGCGCCGTGACTTCTGCACGCACGCGCTCCACCGCGGACGTCGCGCCGCCTGAATCGAGCACGGCTGCCATCCAGTCTGCGACTTGCACGCATTCGGCCGTGTCGAAGCCCCGGGTCGTGGCCGCCGGCGAACCAATCCGCAGGCCGCTCGATATGGCAGGCGGTCGCGGATCATTGGGTACGGCATTCTTGTTGACTGTGATGTGCGCCAGGCCGAGCGCGGCATCCGCCTCCTTGCCGGTGATCTCACGTCCGACCAGGCTCAGCAGGAACAGGTGGTTGTCGGTGCCACCGGATATGATTTCGAAGCCGCGCTCCTGCAAACGCTGCGCCATCGCCCGCGCATTGGCGAGCACACGCTGCTGGTAGCGCTTGAAGTCGGGTTGCAGTGCCTCGAGCAGCGCGACCGCCTTGGCGGCGATGACGTGCATCAGTGGACCGCCCTGGGTTCCCGGAAAAATCAACGAGTTGAATTTCCTGGTCAGCGTTTCGTTGGCGCGCGCGAGTATCAATCCGCCACGCGGGCCCCGCAGCGTCTTGTGGGTCGTGGTGGTGACGACATCGGCATGGGGCACCGGATTCGGGTATAGCCCGGCCGCGACCAGACCCGCGACGTGCGCCATGTCGACCATCAGGTAGGCGCCGACCTCGTCGGCAATCGCCCGGAACCGCGACCAGTCGATGGTGCGTGAATATGCCGAGAAGCCGGCAACGATCAGCTTCGGCCGCGACTCCCGCGCGAGTCGCGCAACTTCGTCGTAATCAATGAGGCCATCGTCGGGCCGGATACCGTATTGAACGGCGTGAAACAGTTTGCCGGAGAAGTTCACTTTCGCGCCGTGCGTAAGATGGCCGCCATGATCCAGGCTCATGCCGAGTATCGTGTCTCCCGGAGCCACGAGCGCCAGATAGGCGGCTGCGTTCGCCTGCGAACCCGAATGCGGCTGCACATTGGCGTAATCGGCTCCGAACAGGCGGCAGGCGCGCTCGATGGCGAGCCGTTCGGCTACATCGACGAACTCGCAGCCACCGTAGTAACGCTTGCCGGGATAGCCTTCCGCGTACTTGTTGGTGAGCACCGAGCCCTGCGCCTCGAGCACCCGGGGACTTACGTAGTTTTCCGACGCGATCAACTCGATGTGATCTTCCTGGCGTTGCTGTTCCGCGGCAATAGCAGCGGCGAGATCGGGATCGAATCCCGAAATGGTCATGTCACGGGGAAACATGGCGCAATTCTACCGAAAGGACGGCTTTTAGCTATCGAGGAGTGCCCCTACGACCTCATTCCATGCCACAGCTATGTTGCGCCGGCTGTAGCCTCCGCCGCCGGTCGCCAATAACCGGCCACGGGCAAATTCGTCGGCAAGCACCGCGAGATCGCGTGCTGCGCGGGCATGAGAGGCGGCGGAAAGGGCCAGATGGGTGATCGGATCGCCCGACAGGCTGTCGGCACCGCACTGCAGGATGATGAATTCCGGGGAGAATTTGCGCAGATGATCCAGCACCCGCGGCCACAGGAGCGCGAATTGTGCATCGTCTGCCCCCGGGGGCAGCGGCAGGTTGAGTTTGGTGCCCGCAGCCGCGCCCTGGCCGCACTCCTCGGCATGGCCGGTTCCGGGAAACAAATAGCGCCCATCTTCGTGCAGGTCAGCGAATATCAATTCAGGATCGTTTTCGAACGCGTAGTACACGCCGTCGCCATGATGGGCGTCGATGTCGACATACGCGACACGACGCACGCCATAGCGCCTGCGCAACTGCTCGATCGCGACGCCACAGTCGTTGAATACGCAGAATCCGGAGGCATGGCCGCGCGCTGCATGATGGAGACCTGCAATCGGCACGAATGCGCGCCGGCATTTGCCGGACATCAGGCCCTCGAGCGCGGTCAGCGTCGCCCCGACTGCGGTGGCCGCGATTTCGTAGATGCCGCGAATTGCCGGCGTGTCGCCACCGTCAAGATAGCCACTCCCGGAGCGCGACTGCTCCCGCACGCGTTGCAGGTACGCGGAATCGTGAAAGCTTGCCAGTTCTTCGTCGCTGGCCATGCGCGGCGGTTCGAGCATGCTGCGCCGCGCATGGCCGCGGGCATTGAATTCCGCCATGAATACATCATGGCGGTCGGTGCCGAAGGGATGCCCGTCGCCGAAGCCATAGCGGGCGAGCTCGGCGCCCGCGACCACCATCAGGCCGGCGGGTTGATCGGCTGGCTGCAAATGACACCGCCTCCGGATTGCCGCATGCGCCGACAAGCCTAGCACAGCGCCGGGCCGAGGTATGGGCATCGATTTGAGCGTGGCGGTGCCGCATAATGCGCGGCCCTCATAATGCGCGGCACTATGGCACAGTACATATACACGATGAACCGGGTATCCAAAGTGGTACCCCCGAAGCGCACGATCCTGCGCGATATCAGCCTGTCCTTCTTCCCGGGCGCCAAGATCGGCGTGCTCGGACTCAACGGCGCGGGAAAATCGACGTTGTTGCGCATCATGGCGGGCATCGATTCCCAGATCGATGGCGAAGCGCGGCCTCAGAGCGGCATACGCATCGGCTACCTGCCACAGGAACCGGAACTCGACCCGGCCTTGAGCGTTCGTGAAGTCGTGGTCGAGGGGATCGGCGAGCAGTTCCGGCAGCTGGAACGCTTCAACGCCATCAGTGACCGGTTTGCCGAGCCCATGGATGATGACGAAATGAACAAGCTGCTGGCCGAACAGGCGCAGCTTCAGGACGCCATCGACGCGAGCGGCGGCTGGGAACTCGAGCGAAAACTCGAGATCGCGGCCGACGCCCTGCGCCTGCCGCCGTGGGAAGCGCGCATCGGGACGCTTTCGGGTGGCGAGAAACGCCGCATCGCGCTATGCCGGCTGTTGTTGTCGGCGCCCGATATGCTGCTGCTCGATGAACCGACCAACCATCTTGACGCCGAGTCGGTTGCCTGGCTCGAGCGCTATCTCGAGGAATACCCGAGTACCGTCATCGCAGTCACGCACGATCGCTATTTCCTCGACAACGTGGCGCAGTGGATCCTCGAACTCGATCGCGGCCACGGTATACCCTGGCAAGGCAATTACAGCTCCTGGCTCGAACAGAAGGAAAAGCGGCTCGCGCTCGAGGAGCGGGAACGCGAGGGATTGCGCAAAATGCTGGAGCGCGAACTCGAATGGGTGCGTCAGAATCCAAAGGCCCGCAGGGCCAAGAGCAAGGCGCGCCTCGCCCGCTACGAGGAGCTGTCCTCTCGCGAATTCCAGGAACGCAACGAAACCAACGAGATCTACATCCCTCCAGGTGACCGACTCGGTGAGCTAGTCATCGAGGCTCGCGGACTTCGCAAGGGCTTCGGCGATCGCCTGTTGATCGACAATCTCAATTTCAATTTGCCGGCTGGCGGCATTGTGGGGATCATAGGTCCTAACGGCGCCGGCAAGACCACGCTATTCAAGATGCTGACCGGCGCCGAGCCGGCGGATGGCGGCGAAATCCGCGTTGGCCCGACGGTCAAGCTTGCCTATGTCGACCAGTCCCGCCAGACGCTGGACGACAGCAAGACGGTGTGGGAGGAAATCTCCGGCGGACTCGATATGCTGAAGGTCGGCAACTACGAAACCTCATCGCGCGGTTACGTCGGTCGATTCAACTTCAAGGGTACGCAGCAGCAACAGCGAATCGGCGATTTGTCCGGCGGTGAGCGCAACCGCGTCCACCTTGCAAAGGTACTGCGCAGCGGCGGCAATGTCCTGTTGCTCGATGAGCCAACGAACGACCTCGACGTCGAGACACTTCGGGCTTTGGAGGAGGCGCTGCTCGCGTTTCCAGGGTGTGCGGTTGTGATCTCGCACGACCGCTGGTTCCTCGATCGCATCGCCACACATATTCTCGCCTTCGAGGGCGATTCGCAGGTCGCCTGGTTCGAAGGCAACTTCCAGGAATACATGGAGGACTACCAGCGACGCTGTGGCGATGCCGCTGCCCAACCTCACCGTATCCGCTACAAGCCGCTGAGCCGCTGACGGCGGATTATGTGAAGCGCCCGATGTGGTGCTGGCGAGCAGCCGGCGCCACTTTGGGGTAGGCTCCTCCCAACGGCGCCAGGGGCCCGTGCAAGCAGAACAAGAACACATGTCAGTGCACATCGACACTCACGGCAGGCTGCACAACGACCACGCGGCAGTGCTTGCGCTCACCTGTCCGCATTGCGAGGTCGTGTCGCACATCACGCCGATGGCAGTGCCCGGTTTTGACGACCTATCCAGGCATCGTCCGGCCAAGATCGGCGTCGTGTTCCGCTGCGATGCCTGCAACTCGCCCTTGTTCCTGCGATTTGCCGTACGCATGTACAGCACGCAGCGAATCGAGCTTGCGCCTGGCTTCGAGGAAGTGGAGCGCGCGCAGGAGAAATTCTCCTTCACCCACCTGCCCGAGCGCATCGAGCTCTATTTCCGCGAAGCGCTCAATTGTTACAGCGCCGGCGCGTTCACGGCTTTTGCCATGATGTGCCGACGCGTTGCGCACACCGCGTTTGCCGAGGTCGGTGAGTCGGGCAAGTTGAAACTCTTCGATCAGCTCAACGAGCTGAAGCTGCTCGCGGACCTCGACGATGACAGCTTCGCGCTCGTGCGCCGCGTGGTCTTTGGCAGCGATGCCGATCCGCGCGATGCGCCGCCGATACTCGACAGCTACCAGGCCGGCGTGTTGCTCGAGATCATGAAAGACCTGCTCTACCAGGCCTTCGTTCGAGGCGGTCGTCTGCAGCAGGCATTGATGGTGCGCCGATTCTTCGTCGACGCGGCGCAGGAGACGATCACGCCGCTCAACAACGATCGTAGCGCCTGAGTACTAGACGCCGGCGATCCAGCGACGCGCATTGCGAAACATGCGCATCCAGCCGCTGAATTCACCCGCGCCGGGCGGTGACCATGAATTCTGTACGTTTCGAAACACGCGCTCCGGGTGCGGCATGGTGATGGTTACGCGCCCGTCCAGATTGCATAGCGCCGCGATTCCCTGCGGCGAACCGTTGGGGTTCTCCGGGTAGGCCGATGCCGGCTGGCCGGCGCGCGCTGCATAGCGAAACGCGACCAGCCCGTTTGCCTGGCAGAGCTCGAGCTGCTGCTCCGATGCGAACTCCGCGCGACCCTCTCCGTGTGCAACAGCGACGGGCAGCATGGAACCCTGCATGTCCGCAAAGAACAGTGAGCGCGACTTCAGGATTTCGACTTCGGTGAACCGCCCCTCAAACTGCTCGCTGCGGTTGCGCACGAAACGCGGCCAGGCATCAGCACCGGGAATGATTTCGGCCAGAGCGGCAAACATCTGGCAACCGTTGCACACGCCAAGCGCCAAGCTCCGTTTATCGGCGAAGAAACTGGCGAACTGATCGCGAAGTTTCTCATTATAGAGAATGCACTTCGCCCATCCTTCGCCCGCGCCGAGCACGTCACCGTAGGAGAAACCGCCGCACGCGACCAGCGCATGGAAGCGATCGAGCGACACGTCGCCGCGAATGAGGTCCGACATGTGCACGTCGTGCGATTCGAAACCGGCGAGATCGAGCACGGCCGCCATTTCCACCTGGCTGTTGACGCCCTGCTCGCGCAACACCATGACTTCGGGCCGCGCCTTACCGACGATGTGGGGTGCCGCGACATCCTCCTGTGGATCGAATGTCAATTGCACGCTGATTGGCATCTGCCGAAGCCGGGTGTGGGTTGCAAATTCCTCGCGTGCGCACTCGATATCGTCGCGCGCAAGTTTCATGCGCAATGACGTCTCCGACCAGGCGCCTTTCAGAGTCTGCCAATCGGCATCTATGACGCCCTCACCGCAGGCGATACGCAGGCGCGCGCTATCGGCCTCTGGCGCGACCAGGGTGCCAATGTCGAGGAGGCCTTCGAGGCCATGCCTCGCGAATACAGCGCATACCTCAGTCGCCTCGGACGAGCGGACCTGCAACACGACGCCCGGTTCCTCGGCGAAGAACACTGCTGCGGGCGGGGCATCGGCTGGACAGGGAAGTCGCACGTCGAGACCACAATGGCCCGCGAAGGCCATTTCGATCAGCGTGATAGCGAGACCGCCATCGGAGCGATCGTGATAGGCCAACACAAGGTCTCGCTCGCGCAGCTCGGCGAGCGCCAATGCCAAGGACTCGAGGGCGGCTGGATTTCCCAGATCGGGCGCAACGTCGCCGAGTTGCCCGTAGACTTGCGCGAGACAGGACCCGCCCAACCGATACCGGCGTGCGCCGAGATCGATATAAAGGAGCCGGGTCTCGCCGCAATCGAGGCGCAGCTGCGGCGTCAGCGTTCGCCGCACGTCGCCGACCGGCGCGAACGCGGACACGATCAGCGAGACTGGCGCCACGACCGCGCGCTCGCCGCCAGGCTCGTGCCAGCGAGTCTGCATCGACAGCGAATCCTTTCCGACAGGTATGGCAATGCCGAGCCGCGGACAGAGCTCACGACCCACGGCTTGCACGGCCGCATAGAGCGCGGCGTCCTCACCTGGCGAACCACAGGCCGCCATCCAGTTCGCTGACAGGCGAATCTGCGTGAGGCTGGAGATGTCCGCGGCGAGGATATTGGTAATAGCCTCTGTCACGGCCATGCGCGCAGCGGCAGCGGCATCAACGAGCGCAAGCGGTGTCCGCTCGCCCATCGCCATGGCCTCGCCCGCATAACCCCGGTAATCGGCCACGGTGACCGCGACATCGGCCACCGGGACCTGCCAGGGCCCGACCAGCGGGTCGCGACTCACCATGCCACCCACGCTGCGATCGCCGATATGAATGAGGAAGCTCTTGTCCGCGATCGCCGGGAATCGCAACAAGCGCTGCAAGGCATCGTTGGGATCGATACCGGCCGCATCGAAGTGCTGCAGTCTGCGCTTCGCCGTGGCGACATCACGGTGCATCCGCGGTGTCTTGCCAAGGAGCACATCGAGCGGCATGTCCACGATTGCGCGCTCACTGCGCGCATCGGTGACCCGAAGTTGACCATCTTCGGTAAGCTGACCGACAACGGCATACGGGCATCGCTCGCGCCTGGCGATCGCGACGAATTCTGCAATGCGCTCGGCCGCGACGACCAGCACGAATCGCTCCTGCGATTCGTTGCACCAGATTTCCATCGGTGACATGCCAGGCTCATCGATCGGCGCCGCCAGCAAATCGATGTTGGCGCCGCGACGGCTGTGCGCCACCGCCTCGGGCAGCGCGTTCGACAGCCCACCCGCGCCGACATCGTGTACGAGCAGGATCGGATTGTCGGCTCCTTGTGCCCAACACCGATCGATAACCTCCTGCGCGCGACGTTGCATTTCGGGGTTGCCGCGCTGAACCGAAGCGAAGTCGAGATCCGCCGACCCGCTGCCGGTACCCTGCGATGAAGCCGCGCCGCCCCCCAGACCGATCAGCATTGCCGGACCACCAAGGACGATCAGCGCGCTACCGGCGGGCACGTCGCATTTTTCGACATGCCCGGGCCGCACATTGCCGACGCCACCGGCAATCATGATCGGCTTGTGATAGCCGCGGCGAGTGCCCGCTGGGTCATCTGGCAGCTTCAGCTCGAAAGTCCGAAAATAACCATTGATGCCCGGACGTCCGAATTCGTTGTTGAACGCCGCCGCACCAATCGGTGCATCGCGCATGATCTCGAATGCGCTCGCAATCCGGTCGGGCTTGCAAATTTCATCCTCCCAGGGCTGCAGGAATCCCGGGATGCGAAGATGCGAAACTGTGTAGCCAACCAGTCCTGCTTTAGGCTTGGCGCCTCGGCCGGTCGCCGCCTCATCGCGTATCTCGCCGCCCGAGCCGGTCGCCGCGCCCGGAAATGGCGAGATTGCGGTTGGATGATTGTGTGTTTCCACTTTCATCAACATGTGCACCGGTTCGTGCAGCCAGCGATACACACGCGACTTCGGGTCGGCAAAGAAGCGCGTGGCGGCTGAGCCTTCGACGACAGCCGCATTGTCCTTGTAGGCCGAGAGCACGCCGCGCGGATTGGCGGCGTGGGTCATGCGGATCATCTCGAACAGGCTGTGCTCGCAGGGTTTGCCATCGATGGTCCAGCGTGCGTTGAAGATCTTGTGTCGGCAATGCTCGGAATTGGCCTGGGCGAACATCATCAACTCAGCATCCGTTGGATGGCGTCGCACGGAGGTAAAGAACGATTGCAGGTAGTCGATTTCGTCCGCGCTTAGCGCGAGTCCCCACTCCTCATTGGCTGTTTCGAGCACCTGGCGCCCAGGCGCAAGATCGAGCGTTCGCAACGGGCGCGGTGCGTGATGCGCAAAAAGTCTTTCCGCCTCGTCGACTGCGGCCAGTACGGTCTCGGTCATGCGATCGTGCAGCAGGTCAAGCACCTGGCGACGTGCCTCGGCATCGAGCATTCCCAGGCCGCGCAGAGGAATACGCACGCCGCGCTCGATGCGTCGCACCGCAGCGAGACCGGCAACGTGCGCAATATCGGTTGCCTTGCTCGACCAGGGCGAGATGGTGCCAAGTCGCGGCACGACGATGACATGCTCGGCGCCGCTCTCGCGCATCGGGCGGTAGCGCGGCCCGTAGCGCAACAGCGCCTCGAGGACCGCGAGTTGCCGCTCGTCGAGGCGATCCGCGAGGTCAACGAGATGGATGAATTGCGGTTGTTGCTCGGCCAGGCAAAGCAGCTCGACGCCACGCCCTGCCAATGCATCCCGCACTCGGGTCAGGCGAAACTCCGGCCAGGCCGGACCGCCGCCGATTACCAGCATTCAGCTCGGCTCATGCGTCACTTGCCCGGTCCACGCTCGCCGCCGCCCGGAGGATAAATGGGCATCGGGAACTGGGCGACATTGCTGCCCTCGTAGTTGCTGATCTTGCTGGTCCCCTGCTTCTTCACCTCGTCAATGCGCAATACGGAATGCATAGGCAGATAGGTCCGTTTGACTTCATTGAACTCCGTCTTGATACGCTCCTCCGAGGGGTCGAGCACCATGCCCTTGCGGGTGTCAAAGACGAGCTCCTCGACTTCGATGAAGCCGAACAGGCCGCCGTGGCTCACCTTGCGCGCGTATACCTCGTAAACCTTGCCCTGATTCACGAACAGGATCCTGAAAATGTGACTCGCTGCCATCGGCCCCCGACCCAGTACTGATAACTTGGTCTCAATATTATAGGGGCGACCGGCCCAGTTGGTCGGCTGCCCGTCAACTTTCAGGCGGCCCGGGACAGGATACTGATTAATGGCTCTGAAACTACGCGTAGTCAGTGACCACCGCCGCCGCCTGGGCCCCGGCGCAACCATCATCATGGGGGTGGGCGGCGGCAATATCGGTCGCTCGACAGACAATGACTGGATACTCCCGGACAATCAGCGCTATGTCTCTGCGCACCATGCACGTGTCCTGTTCCAGGAGGGCGGCTATTACGTTGAGGACCTGAGCAGCAACGGAACCTTCCTGAACGATTCGCGACGGCCGATGCAGCGCAAATCGCCGGTGCGACTGAATAACGGTGATCTATTGCGCATTGGCGCCTACCAGATTGTCGTGACTATCGACGAGCCGGACGGCGCGGTCGAGCGCACGACCAACGACAAAATGCCGACGGCCGCAGCCGACTCGCTCGACGCCCTGCTGAAGGAACCGTCCATCGTAGCCGCTCCAGCGCAAACCGATACGCTGACCGATATCGGCGCATCGCTCAATGTCGCGTCGCTCCTGAAACCCGATGCGTCGACCGGCGACAGTTTTCCGGCGGTCAATGCCTATGGCCAGGCTATCTCCAGCAGTCAGCGCTCCCGGGCGCAAGCTGTCAATTCGGCCGCCGACGAAGTCATCGAACTCCAGGACGAAGAGGAAGCCGAACGCGTCGCGCGACGGATGGAGAAACTGCGCCGCGCAGCGCGCCAGCAGGCCCCGGACCAGAACGCCGCGCTACAGGATGTGCGCTCCGGTATCGAGGCATTCTGCCGAGGTGCCGGCTTGTCTGTCGAGAAATTACCCGAAACTGCCTACACGCGCATGCTGCATCTGGCAGGTCAGTTGTTGCGCGAATCCCTGGTGGGCCTCAAGGATCTGGCCCGGCACCAGCACAAGACCCTGAACCGGCTGCGCATCGAGTTGCCGAAGTCGGAGCAGGCGGAGCCTTTCTCGATCGATCGCACGGCCGTCGACGATCTGCTGGCGCAACTGCTGGCAAGCCATGACAGCCGCCGCGTCGATGCGGTGCAGTGGCTGCGCGGTTGCTTCGAAGAGCGTAATCAGCACGAATTTGCCAGCAGTGACGCGATGCGCAACGCGCTATCCGAAATGCTCGCGCGACTGTCTCCCGCGGAACTGGAAGCGCGATTTGCGCGTGCGGCCCGCGGCGGCAAAGCGGGACCCGCCGAATACTGGCCCTTGTACACGCAGTTCTTCCACAACCTGGCAGGCCAGAGCTCATCGGCCATGCCCCATGCCTTTGTGGAAGCCTTTGCCAATCACTATCTCGAACTGCTGCGCAGCGACGAGAACCAACAGAGCGAGAAGCGCAGCCAGGCGCTCTAGCGCATATCGGTCGGTACCACGATGCCGCGGTCGATCAGCTTCTGCAACTCGACAAGGAATGTCGCCCGGTCCAGGCCGCCTTGCTGCGCGAGCGCATCCTCGAGCGAGAACAATCGTTGTCCGAGTACCCACTCGAGCGCGATGTGCGCATCGGCAAGCGGAAATTCCCCGCTCTCGCAGCTGACAAAATAGCCCCGATCGTTGCGCAAAAGTCGCGCTGGCTTGGCTAGCGAAAACCAGGACGGCGCGGGTTGCTCAGGCAAGCCATAATCCGTGGTCGACCGCGCAAGGCGCGCCTGCATCGCGCGCACATCGAGCCCGAACGCCGGCGAGAGCATGACCGTGCGCACCCTCTCCGCCAGCTGTACCAGGCTTTGGCGCAGCGCAGTTTCCTCGCGCGCGTCCGGCAGATAGGCGCGAAATTGCGACTCTGGAGTCAGGATGCTCTCGAGTAGCTTGAATAGTGCGAGGCCATTGGCCGGAGCGACGCCAAAAGTCACATGCAGCGAGGCACTCGCGCCGGTCAACGCGTCGTGATACTGGCCGCGAGGCAGATAGAGGATATCGCCGGGTCGCATTTTGACTTCGAACAACAAGCGCCCGCGGGACGACTGCAGCCACTTTTCCACTTCATCGCCAGGCGGCAAGGGAGCAATAGGTGCATCCGCGCGTGCTTCGTAGACACGCCAGGTCTTCTCACCCTCCGCCTGGTAGGCAAAAACATCGTGCAGATCAAAGTGCGTCTGAAAGGCCTGCACACCCTTGAACGAACAATAGACATTCGCCCACACGCGTGCCGCGAATTGCTCTTCCAGAATACCGGTGATGCGGGCGATTTCCGGACACACCTTGTGAATCTGGTTGGCAATGAGACTGGCGCCAAGGCCCAGCAGCGACTTGACCTTCGCGGGGTTGATCGGCGCAGGCAATCCTGGCTTTGCATCACTCAGGTCGCAATAGTTCTCGCGCAGCGCCGCCCTGCTCTTGTAATAGACCTTGAGGGTTTCCTCGTTCCAGTAAGGTGCAAGCGCCAATGCCCGATTGAATCGTGGCCAGTCGAGCACATCGACATGGCGTCCGGCATTGGCGGGCATGTGCACCGGGCGCTTGCCAAAGTAGTCGCTGCAGAAGCTGCGCGCGTCGAAGGGAGCGATGAAGTCGGCGAAAGCCATGCGATTTCAACGGTAGCACCGGCCAGCGGAAACTGTCCAGAATAAGGCAGCGTTGACATGCACCGCAGGGGAATGATCTCCTCGCCGCATGGCCGTTGCCGAGCAGTCTGCCTTGCCGACACGTGCGATCCTGCGCCCGGACGGATTGTATGTCGCCGTTCGTGACATTCCCGCAAGCGCCTTGCGCGATCCCTTCATGCAACAGACCGTCGAGCGAATGAGCGCGGTGGATTCGCTCGTGCATGTAACTCCTGACCGGTTGGCCCAGGCCACACCGATGCCGGAGCCGGCCGGCCTGATATTCCATGTCGCGCGTTGCGGCTCGACCCTGGTGTCTCAAATGCTGAAGGAGTGCGCCAATCTCGTCGTTTATTCCGAACCCGGGCCGTTCAATGAGCTGCTGCTACCTCCGCCAGCAGTACCGCGAGCGCAGCTCGTTACATCATTGCGAGCACTAGGCGGTCTTTTCGCACGGCACGCCGGCTCCAACTATGTGATCAAGTTCAGCAGCTGGAACACGCTCTTCTGCGATCTGCTCGCCGAGGCATTTCCAAGCTCACCGTGGTTGCTATGCCTGCGCGATCCGATCGAAGTCGCGGTATCGCTCGCCCGTGAAACGCCTGCCTGGATACGCGCCGGGTCCGAGCCCGCGCGGCGTCTGGCGGCAGTTGTCGACCCGCAGGGCGCAGCTACCTGCGCCGAAGATTATATAGCGCGTGTCTATGGAGCCTTCTGCGTAGCCGCCGCGCGATTGCCTGCGTCCCGCGGGTGGTTGCTCCATTACGAGGAGTTGCCGCAGGCTGTTTGGCAGACCGTGGCAGGGCATTTTTCACTTGCGCCCGACACCGCGACCGAGAACGCAATGCGCGCGGTATCGAGACTATATTCAAAGGCACCTGTTGGCAGCGCGGTCGCGTTCGACTCCGACAGTGTCATCAAGCGCTCGCTCGCCGCCCCGGTTCTACGCGATGCCGTCGCCCGATATGCATCACCACAATTGCTCGCGCTGGAGGCACAGGTGCGTGGAATAGGTGGTTCCTTTCGGGGGCACAGCTAGCGCCAGGGCAAGCACGCGAATGACGCAGGATCTATGCAGCGCGCGCCGTGGGTGCTCATTACGCTGACTGCGCGCCGCGCAACGTGCACATATCGACACGCAAAGGGTGGGATGACTCAGCGCTTCGCGCCTCGCCCCTCAAGGGGGCCGCTCGCTCGCTTGCGCTCGCTGCGCGTTCGCTTCGGCCGCTCGCGGCCTCGCGTCGAACCCCGGCGCGCCCGCAGTGCTGGCTTCGCACCACGCTGACTGCGCGCCGCGCAACGTGCACATATCGACACGCAAAGGGTGGGATGACTCGGCGCTTCGCGCCTCGCCCCTCAAGGGGGCCGCTCGCTCGCTTGCGCTCGCTGCGCGTTCGCTTCGGCCGCTCGCGGCCTCGCGTCGAACCCCGGCGCGCCCGCAGTGCTGGCTTCGCACCACGCTGACTGCGCGCCGCGCAACGTGCACATATCGACACGCAAGGGTGGGATGACTGGCGCTTCGCGCCTCGCCCCTCAAGGGGGCCGCTCGCTCGCTTGCGCTCGCTGCGCGTTCGCTTCGGCCGCTCGCGGCCTCGCGTCGAACCCCGGCGCGCCCGCAGTGCTGGCTTCGCACCACGCTGACTGCGCGCCGCGCAACGTGCACATATCGACACGCAAAGGGTGGGATGACTCGGCGCTTCGCGCCTCGCCCCTCAAGGGGGCCGCTCGCTCGCTTGCGCTCGCTGCGCGTTCGCTTCGGCCGCTCGCGGCCTCGCGTCGAACCCTATTCTTCATCTGCACGTGGGTTCTCATCCCACTGCGGGCTACGCGGTCATTTCTTATGGCGGAGAGGGTGGGATTCGAACCCACGTGCCGGTTTTACCCGACCATCCGATTTCGAATCGGCGCCGTTATGACCGCTTCGGTACCTCTCCGTTGCGGTAGCGCGGGAATTGGTATTCTATCGCAACGGCGACGCCAGAGGCACGGTGATTCTGCGACTGCTCGACCCAAAACCTGTCTGGCCTGCGCTCTGCGCCTGCGCTGCGCTAGCTCTGCTACCCGCCTGCCGGCCCCGAAACGCGCCAGATCAGGACTTGAGCGGCGTCAACGCGCGCGGTGTGCTGCGATTTGCAACACTCGTGCGGCCGCACTCCTACTACGTGGGCGCTCACGGGCCCGAAGGCATCGAATATCTGCTGGCCAGGAATTTTGCAGAGAACCTCGGTGTCGACCTCGAAGTATTGACCTATTCCGACAGCTATTCGTTGCAGCGGGCGGTGGCACGCGGCGATGCGGACATCGGTGGTGCGCAACTCACGGCAGAGCCGCCCCTTACGGATGGCGTGCAGGCAACTGCACCCTACGATTTTGTGCCGCAGCTGATTGTCTACCGGCGCGGCAGCCGATCACCGCGCGGGATCGCCGCGCTCGATGGACGCCACATCGCTGTACCTGCGGCCAGCTACCAGTTGGCCCTATTGCGGCAATTGCGCTCAGCGCAACTACCCAAGCTATCGTGGCAGGAATTCGACGCGCCGCATGGCACGCGCCACCTCGAGGTTCTGCATGGTGATCGGCTTGACCTGGCGCTCATCGATGCCAATGTTTTCGCGTTCGTACGTACCCTGTACCGTGATATTTCCGTTGCATTCCCGCTCGACGAACAACGTCCCGTGCAATGGTTCGTGGCGCTTTCCGCAAACAGGTTGCGCGAGCGCATCGAGTCCTACTTCATTGCGATACAGACTTCCGGGTTACTTGCCCAAATCGTGCAACGCAGTGTCCCCGGAGCGGACGACGCGGAGCTCTCCCCGCTGGAATTGCGCGCAGATGTGCTGGATCGCCTGCCGCAGCTTCGGCCACTGTTCGAACAGGCGGCTGGCGAGAACCAGCTCGATTGGCGGCTGCTTGCGGCGGTCGCGTACCAGGAGAGTCGCTGGCGTGAAGATGCCGTGTCGCCGGATGGTGCCCGCGGTATCATGATGCTGATGCCGGCAACGGCTCGACAGCTCGGCGTCGACGATGTGTTCAATATCGGCGCCAATGTCAAGGGCGGTGCCCGATACCTCGCGCAACTGCGCGACCGATTGCCAGCACGCATCGCCGAACCCGACCGCAGTTGGCTTGCGCTGGCTGCCTACAACGTCGGATTTGGACATCTCGAGGACGCACGGGTCATTACCCAGATGCGTGGCGGCAATCCTGATCGCTGGCAGGACGTGCGTACCAACCTGCCTTTGCTGGCGCGCGAAAGGTGGCACACGCGCGTGCGTCGTGGCTACGCGCGCGGCTGGGAGCCCGTGCAGTATGTCGACCGGATTCGGCGAATGCTGGATGTCCTTGAGTGGTACAGCACGCAACCGCGTTATGGCGAGTCGACCGGGTGACTCGCCTGCGGCAGCAGGCGGGCTTTTCGCCACGACCCAAATCGGTAATAGATGACAGTCGCGGTTGCCGCGAGCGCAGCCGCAACCGGAAAGCTCCACCACATGGCGCGATGACCGAACTGGTCGGCGAGATAGTAGGCGCCAGGAATGCGCACCAACCATAGGCTGACGAACAGCACCACGAGTGGTGCTATCACGGCTCCCGTGGCGCGGATAACACCGTTCAGCACCATCGCAATTCCGAAAAGCGGGTAGGACCAGAGCACAATCGCGTTGATTTTCTGCGCAACGTCGAGCGTGACGACGTCGCCTGGCAGGAACAGTCCGAGCGCCGGCCGCGCCAGCGCCAGCAGCATGATGACCGGAATGCCTGTGAGCAACAGGTTGAAAAGGACGGCGCTGCGGGCGATCTCGGCAACCCGATTCCACTGGCCTGCACCGATGTTCTGCGCCGCCATCGAGGAAACAGCCGCGCCGAGTGCAAACGCCGGCATTTGCACGTATACCCATACTTGCATTCCCGCAGCGAACGCCGCAGTAACTACGGTGCCGAAGCGGTTGATCAGCGCGATCATTGCAACCATGCTGGAAGACAATACGATCATCTGCAGCCCCATCGGCAGCCCCTTGCGCAGCAACGTATTGATGATCGCAGCAACCGGGCGCAACAAATGCAGCTCGTTGCGATGCAACCACACGACGCTGCCGCGACGACGCATCGCGCGGAGCATCATGGCGAGCGAAATTGCCTGCGAAAGCAGCGTTGCAAGCGCCGAACCCGCGATTTTCAAGCCGGGTACCGGACCGAAGCCGAAAATCAATAGCGGATTCAGTACGATATCGAGGAGAACCGCCAGTGCCATGAAATAAAATGGAGTTTTGGCGTCGCCGGCACCGCGCAAAACGGCCATGACGAAGAAAAACATGAACGAGAATGGCAGGGCCAGAAACAAGACCTGCAGATAACTGCGCGCAAGTGGCAAGGCTTCGTCAGGCGTACGCATCAGCGCGAGAATGTCGCCCGCAAGAACGAGGCCCACGACGCCAATGACGGCCGAAACCGCGAGGAAAAATCCGGCACTGCTGCCGACGACGCGCCGTGCCTCGGCAGCGTTGCCGGCTCCAATGTGTTGCGCTATCAGGATCGTTGCGGCCATTGTCAGACCAAAAACCGCGCCAAGCAGCAGGAACATGAGGATGTTCGCGTTCGCTGTTGCCGTCAGTGCAGCTTCGCCGAGAAACTTGCCCACCCACACGGAATTGATCGATCCATTGACCGACTGCAGCACGTTGGCATAAAGGATCGGCAGTGCAAAGCGCAACAGGGTACGCGGTACCGGGCCACTTACGAGCGCCGTATCAACGTGCCGCATTGCGCACCCTGCGGTTGGCGAAAAACTCGCTTAACAAGCGACCGGCTTCCGACTGCATTACGCCGCCGAACACATCGACCCGATGGTTGACCCATGGCGCGGTGAAAATGTCGACGACGCTACCGCCAGCACCGGCCTTCGGGTCCCAGGCCGCGAACACGAGCCTGCGCAATCTGGCATGAATGATTGCTGTCGCACACATGGCGCATGGTTCAAGGGTGACATACATGATGCAGTCATTGAGCCGGTAGCTTTTGAGCTCGATTCCCGCTGCGCGCAACGCAATTATTTCTGCATGGGCCGTTGGATCATGGGTGGAGATCGGCTGATTGTAGCCTTCGCTTATGATTCGTTCATCGCGCACCAGTACCGCGCCAACCGGAACTTCGCCGGACGCCGCAGCTCGCTGCGCCTGCTCAAGCGCAGCGCGCATGAAATGTTCGTCCAGACCTGTGTTGACGGGCATAGGCAGATTTTCTTCAGCGTGTCTTCGCTGCGCTCGGCTCTACATTGTACCTTTGCTACCGGGTTAGCGACCCAGGCGCATCTCATTCGACCGCAGTCCCCAAAAACGCAATGGCCACACACAAAAGACATAACACCGCAAAACCCAGTGTCCGCGGCACAGCAGCACCGATTCGCCAGCTTCTGGTAGCTGCCAGCAAGCATTGCAACGCGTAATATGCGGCGAACGCGCGCGATGCGTAGCTGATGATCTGAAAAATATCGATCCACCAGGTCATCGCGATACAGAAAATGGCCAGCACGATATAGGCCACCCGGGCGCGGATTCGAGCACCCGATATCTCGTTCACCAGGCCACCATAACCGTTCGTATCCGCGACCGCGGCGCTGAACTGCGACCCCAGCGCCGCCAGTACCAGCAGGGCCGGCAAGACAGGCGCAATTACCGCGGACATATCGATGATTGCGGTCTCGCTGCCGCCGACCTCGCCCGGAGAGAAAATTACGCTGGCGAAACCAATGTAGGCGACGTAGATGAGCGTCGCCATCCATTGCGCCGTGCGCATGGTGCCGACTCGCATCTCGGCCGAATAACTGCCACCCAGGTAACGCGAGGTCTCGAATCCTTGCACCGTAATCAACAGACCGAAAGCCATACGCAGCGCGGCCGCATCGAATTCGCCGTGCCCGTTGCTTGCCAGATCATCGGGAATTCGTTGCAGGATGAAAGCGGCCATGCCTGCCAACAGCCCGCAAATGACCGCGATCTTGACTCCGACCGTGAATTGCTCGGCGCGCTCGAGCCCACGGAAGCCTTTTTGCCACCCAAGCGCGGCGATCATGATCAGTACTGCGGTTGTGACGATCTTGCCAGCAGTCTTTCCGGAAAAATCTGTCAGGCTTACCGCAAATGCACCGAAAAGGTTGAGGTAATAACAAACGGATATGACATAGGCAAAGCAGAGCGCGGTCGTTGCCGTTTTGTCCAGGGTCAACTCGAACGCCGACGGCCGGGGGTCCGGCACCGAATCACTATCGAAGCTGACGATATTGAAGCGAATCGCCGACCCGATCGCATATGCAAATCCGCACAGCCCGAGCATGACCCAGGTTGCATCGCGACCGAACTGTCGCGTCAAAATCGGCGCAAGCACCAGGAATCCGCTACCGATAATGGATGCCAGCGGCGTCACGGTTGCACGCCAATTTGGTGCTCGCAACAGCGCCGGCCGCAACATGAAAACAGCGCAAACCGCACTCACGAGCAACACGGCAATATTGACAGGAGCTGTTTCGTGCACGGGACTTGAGCGCCGCTCACGCAGCTCGATAATTGCTGCAATACTTCACGAAATTCACTATAGCAGCCGCACGCCGGTTCGCAGCGCGAGACCGATGGCTGTTATCCTCCAGGCAACCAGACGACAGACCATGGCCGATACCGAACTAGAGAAATCCGTTACGAAAGCACCCTCTTCGCAGCCCCTTCGGCGTGAACTTCGACGCTGGACACGGCCAATGGCGTGGTTGCGGCGACTGGTGTTCTGGGTGGGGGCGATCAGCACTGGCGCAGTCGCAGTTGCATTTGCGCATGGCGCCGATGAAGCGCAAGCGCTATTCCGGACGCTGACGGAACGTAGCGCAGTCTGGGCCTTTGCCGCACCGCCGCTTGGCCTGGCGTTGATCGTCTGGCTGACCAACCGGTTCTTTTTCGAGGCCCGCGGCAGCGGGATTCCGCAAACCATCGCGGCTTTGCATTTACACCCCGGTGATACCCGTGATCGGCTGCTGTCGTTGCGCAATGCCGCAGGCAAGTTTTTCCTGACGATTGGCGCGCTCGCCTGCGGTGCGTCGGTCGGCCGCGAGGGACCGACCGTGCAGATCGGCGCCGCCATCATGCATTCGCTCGGTCGCGCGGTCCGTTTGCCCGCAGCGGGCGTCAGCCGCGGCTTGATTCTCGCGGGCGGCGCAGCGGGAGTCGCCGCTGCATTCAATACGCCACTCGCCGGCGTCGTGTTTGCGATCGAGGAATTGTCCCGGTCATTCGAACAAAAGACGTCTGGAATCATATTTGCAGCGGTTATCCTTGCTGGCATCACGTCCATTGCGCTTGTTGGCAACTACGCCTATTTCGGCAGTACGACCGCGCTGTTGGCGCACATCCAGGACTGGGTCGTGGTTCCTGTCTGTGGCATAGCGGGAGGCCTCGCGGGTGGCGTATTTGCCCGCGGCATGCTTGTGCTGCGCCGCAGCGTGCCGCACCTCATCGCCAACGTCCGGTGGTTGAATCCCATCACCGTAGCGCTTGCCTGCGGAGTGATATTGGCCGCACTGGGTTGGCTGTCCGATGGCACGACTTTCGGCACCGGCTATGAACAGGCCAGGGAATTGCTGCAGCAGGAAACGCTACCGAACCCCTGGTATGCACTCGAAAAGTTCGCTGCAACACTGGTGTCCTATGCGGCCGGCATTCCAGCAGGAATCTTCGCGCCATCGCTTGCCGTTGGCGCAGGACTCGGGGGATTGATCAGCATGACAACGGACGCAGCGCCCGTCGGCGCCGTGGTCGTGCTGACCATGGCGGCCTACTTCGCAGGAGTCGTACAAGCGCCACTGACTGCGTTGGTCATCGTCAGTGAAATGGTTGGCGAGCGCGCGCTGACCCTACCCTTGATGGCCGCCGCCTTTGTGGGGCGCGGCAGCAGCGCGTTGGTGTGCCGTGAGTCGCTTTACCTGTCGCTGTCGAAGTCTTTTTTGGGCACCCGCCAATTGCAACACGTCGCCTGATACAAGCCCCGATTGATAATCCCTTTCCGCGCCCCTAGTATCGATCCCTAAGGGGAGTGCTCAGGGAATGAGACCTGGATCACGCGAGGCACGCGTTCGCGCGCCGATACAAACCGCAAGGTTACCTGCAAGCAATCAATTTGGCGCGTGGGGGCCCTGGGCGCGGCCCTGCGCCGCATCGCGAATTGGATCGCACATCAAGTCAAGGGTGAATACGGTCATGTCCAACTTCAAGCTGTCCCGTTTTGGCGTGCTGGCTAGTGCAGCAATAATTGCACTGGCGGCGGGTCTGTCGAGTCGCGCAGCGCCTGGAACGTTCTACACCTACGAAGACAACGAGAACAATGCGCTCACGGGCTCGCCAGACGGAGATATGGCTACTGACAGCCTGGTTACCGAGCCGGCGCCGGCGGTCACACTTGGAAACACGAGCCCGATCGCGCCAATCGAATTCAACGTACTGGTCAACACGACGCCAGCGGCGTCGGCAACGCTCACACTCAGAGCCTGGGACGTCGATGAAGAACAGGGCGAGCAGGACGACGTTTATATCAATGGACATTTTCTTGGAAAACTCACGGGCGCCAACAATGTGTGGAGCACGACTGTTTTCCAGATCAGTGATTTGTCCTGGATCAGCACGGGCAACAATCTGGTCGAAGTGCAGATCGACACCTCGGGTGATGCCACAGCATGGGTGACTGCGGTTCGCTGGGCGCAGATCCTGATCGACGGCGGTGCGGCGGACAAAGCAAGCACGGGCTCGGTTGTCATCCAGGGCTGCGCAACACGGACTGCCAACACGGCCGGATGCGCGGTCGACGGCACGGTCGCGACTGGCAACGTGCGCATCGACAGTCATGCCACCGTCAACGCGTTTGTCGCAGGAAACTACCGCCTTGAAGTAAGCATTATCGACCCGACTGGCAATTCGACGTCGGTGCTCACGGACAATTTCAGCGCTACAGCGAATAGCTCGGTAACCCGCACGGTATCGCCAACCTACCCGCTTAATGGCGCGACTGGGACCTACACTGTTCAGTCGCAGCTTTTCTATCTTGACAGCAACAGTTTTCCGGTTCAGCAGGACGTTGCCACGGCAAACTTCCATCACACGCAGAACGTCGGACCGACCGACCTCGACAACGACGGTATCAGCAACACCGACGAAACGGCCCTCGGGACTGACCCGCTGAACGCCGACACCGACGGTGATGGTGAAGACGATGGCGCGGAGATCGGCTCGGACGTCAACAATCCGCTCGACACGGATGGCGATGGACTCATCGACGCGCTCGAATCCTCGCTCACCGATACCGACGGCGACGGCGTCGACGACGAATCGGATCCAGCAAATACCGACCCGTGTGTACCGAATGCAAATTCCCCAGTCTGTCTGGCACTTGACAGCGATGGCGATGGCCTCACCAACGGCGAAGAGGATGCCCTCGGCACGAATCGCAACAATCCTGACACCGATGGCGATGGCATCAGCGACGGCGCGGAAGTCGGCGCAGATCCTGGCCTGCCCATTGACACAGACGGCGATGGCATCATCGACGCGCTGGAGCCCAATAGCGACACGGATGGCGATGGTCTCGCAGACTCGGCGGACGATGACAGCGACAACGACGGCATCCCTGACGCGGTTGAGGCGGGCACGAATCCCATGTCTCCGCTCGACAGTGATGGTGATGGCCTGCCTGATTACCGCGATCGCGACAGCGACGAGGACGGCATCCCCGATGCCCTGGAAGCTGGCAGCGCACCCGCGTTCCCTGTTGATACGGACAATGACGGGCGCCCGGACTATCTCGATCTCGACAGCGACGCGGACGGTATCCCCGATCATCTCGAGGGTGGAGTCAGCGGGACCGACAGCGATGTGGACGGCATAGACGATGCATTCGACGTCGATGTTGTTGGTGGAGCTGATGCCAATGCCGATGGCGTTGCAGACGGCGTAATGCCCCCTGATACCGATGGTGACGGCGCGGAAGACTACCGTGATGTCGACAGCGACAACGATGGCCTGCTAGATACGCTTGAAGCGGACATGAGCGGTGTCGACAGCGATGGCGATGGCATCGACAATACCATCGACACCGACATAACGGGTGGCGCCGACCTCGATGGGGATCTGATCGACGATGCCTACGTCTTGCCCGATACCGATGGCGACTCGGTCCCGGACTTTCGCGATCTCGACAGCGACAACGACAGTATTGCAGACGTCGTCGAAGCGGGTCTCGGCGACGGTAACCGCGACGGCCAGATCGACAACGGCATGAGCCCAGTTGCGGCGGCTCCGGACAGTGACAATGACGGCATCGCGGACTTTCGCGATCTCGACTCGAACAACGATGCGACATTCGACATCGTTGATGCCGGACAGAGCGCACTCGACGGCAACAATGATGGCCGCATCGACTCAACGACGGATAGCGACGGCGATGGCGCGCCCGATGTCGCCGATCCGGCGCCAGCGACTTTTGGCCTGTCACCCGACACGGACGGCGATGGCGTTCCCGATTCGGTCGATCTCGATGCGGACAATGACGGCATTCCCAACGACGTCGAAGGCACAGGTGACTTTGACGCCGATGGCGTACCCGACTGGCTCGATCGCGACAGTGACAACGACGGGCTCAGCGACGCACTCGAAGGCGGCGGAGCAGATGCCGATGGCAACGGAGTGATCGACGGCTATGTCGACAGCAATGCCAACGGCATAGCCGACAGTGTCGAGACCGCATCTGGCGGCCGCCCCCTGCCCTTGCCCGATACGGACAATGACGGCTCACCTGATTACCTCGATCTCGACAGCGATGGCGATGGCATCGCCGACATCGTCGAATCGAATGGCGTCGACGCGAATGGCGATGGATTGGTCGACTCGACGATCGATGCCGATGGCGATGGATTCTTCGATTCGGTCGAAGGCGATGTGCCGGGCGCGGTACCGCAGATCGCTGTTGATACGGACCGCGACGGCCTGCCGGATTATCGGGACCTCGACAGCGATGGCGATGGCATTGCGGACAGTCGCGAAGGTGTCGGCGATTCTGATGGTGACGGCATCCCGGACTATCGCGATCTTGCCGGTAATCTCGAGACCGCCCTGCGCGGTGCAGGCGCTCTCGATACCCTCTGGCTGCTCGGCGCCCTGTTGCTGCTGGCACTGCGCTGGCAGCGGCAGGGAACCGGCGCAATGCTGGTGTTATTCGTCGCGTTGATCTCAACGAGCACGCCCGCCGCACGCGCCGAGGACCACACTGGCGAGTGGTATGCCGGGGTCGACCTTGGCCCGTCACATCTCAAGCCGCGCAACCGCAATGGCGGTTACCGCGTGGACGACACCAGCAGCGCGGGCTTTCGCCTGATTTTCGGCAATCAGCTGGCCAAGCGCTGGTCCATCGAGGCTTTTATTGCGGAACTCGGCGAAGCCGGTATTGCCTCTGATAATCCGCAAGTTGGCCACTTGGGCGAATTGCGCTACCGGATTTTCGGCGCGGGCACAGAGTGGACGCCATTCCGCGATGGACGCGATGCCAAGCTCTATCCAGTATTGAAAGCCGGCCTTGTATACACCAGCAACAGCACGAGCAACGACACGATCCAGTACGACAAGCTCAACGGCGTCGGGATATATGTCGGTATCGCGGGCATCTGGCAGTTCCGGCCAGCCTGGCGCGCGCAGCTGGAGCTGGTGAGCTACGACAAGGATGAGAGGGCAGCGACAATCGGACTGCGCTATTTGTTCGACAGAGGCGATTGATTCGCCGATAACCTCCGGTTTGGCGCAGTAGGAGCCGTCGCGTCAGGCACCGCGATGCTTGCGGCTACCACAACCCGCCATAGGTATTGACGCGAATTCCCCTGGCGGCGCCCAATGCAGATGATCTCCGCACTTGTTTGTTGGAGATATGTCATTCACGCAAAAAGGATTATTTTCGCGACCGCGGTTGCCGGCGCGCTACTGAGCGCTGTAGCAATTGGTCAAGACAAGGGTCCGAAACAGGGCTCCGGACCCGGACCACGAAACCCCGCCACCCAGATGCCGGCTCCCGACCGGGACCAGGTCAGAGATCAGGACCGCATTTATGCGCGCGACTTGATGACCGACGCCGAGCGCGCAGAGTTTCGCAAACGCCTTGCATCGATGAAAACCGTGGAAGAGCGCGTGGCGTATCGGCTCGAGCACCAGGAGCAGATGCACTCGCGTGCGAAGGAGCGTGGCGAGAGCCGCACATTCGGCCTCTGCCAGTGGTTTCGATAGATCGCCGTTGATGGCGACCTCAATGCCAAGCAAGTTACGCTGACCGCGCCCCGTCGATGTATCGACCGACGATCGCTGCGAGAACATCGAGCGGCACGTTCCCGCCTCCGACCACCGCCTGATTGAAATCACGCAGATCGAACATCTTACCCAGCTCTGTCCGGGCGCGCTCGCGAAGCGCGAGTATCTCGGTCTGGCCCACCTTGTAGCCGCAAGCCTGGCCAGGCCAGGAACAATACCGATCGATTTCGCTCTCGGCATTGCTGCGCGGCAGACCAGTGGCGGCAACAAATTCTCCGAGCGCTCGCTCCCGCGTCCATCCCAGCGCGTGCAGACCCGTATCCACGACCAATCGCACCGCCCGCCACGACAGCCCCATCAACAATCCGAGCCGACCTGCTGGATCATCGTCGTACATTCCGAGTTCGTCGGCGAGCTGCTCCGAGTACAACGCCCACCCCTCGGAATACGCATTGAATGCCAGTATCGACCGTATCAGCGGTAACTGCTGCGCATACTCTCCCTGCCATACATGGCCCGGAATGCCTTCGTGAAACATGAGATCGGGAATGGTGACCTTGTTGTGTATCGAAGGATCGCCCAGATTGACCCAGACCTTGCCGGGCACCCGGCCGTCGATCGATCCGGGACCACCATAGGCCGCTGGTGCGCCCGGTTCGGCAGCAAGCGGCAATCGTTTGATCTCCAGGTTGCCACGTGCGAGCTGGCGGAATGCCTGGGGGAGGCGCGGCCGAATCGCGTCAAGCTTCGATTGCATGTAGGCAACGATTTGTGCCCTGCCCTGATCGTTTGCCGGGAACGTATATTCGGGGCGTCGTTGCAGCTCGATCAAGCGCTCGGCTACGGATCCTTGCCTGAGACCCAGCGAAACGAGAATGCCGTCCATGCGCGCCTGCAGTTCGGCAAGCTGCGTCACGCCCATGGCGTGCAGGTCAGCGGGCGAGCGCGTCGTCGTGGTACTCGCGCGTAGCCCCCAGGCGTACCATTCCGGACCCTGAGGTCGCTTCAGGAGCCCCGCATCGGAGGTTGCGCGCTGGCGCTGCCGCTTGATTTCCTCGAGCTGCCGCTCGAGCGCCGGGAGGACGCGCCCTTTGACCAATGCCGTGGCACGTTGAACCCACGGACCCGTGACTGGAGGTTTGGCATCATTGATCTTTCTGGCCAGGGGACCAATCAGTGGACCGTCGGGTAGCGCAGCGTCCTTGATGCTCTTCGAGAGCGCAACGATCGTCTTGTCGAGGAGGAAGTCCGGAGGGACGAGCCCGCGCAACCGTGCCGATTTCATCCGGCCCAGCTCGCCGTCGAGCTGCGCTGGATAGGCATTGAGTCGCGCGAGATAGGCGTCGGCGTCGGCGGCGTCCTGAACCGGCTGGTCGCCCTCGAGCAATTGAGGTAAATCGAGATAACCGCCGACATTCTGGATGACGTTGTAAGGCGTATTGCGCCAGCTGCCGATTGTCGCGACGCCGTAAGGCAGCGACATGCCCTCCAGCGCCGTACCAAACGCACTCGCAACCACCTCAAGACTGACACGCGTCGGAACATCGAGATTGTCGCGCTGCACGCGCTCGATACGGCGAAGCCCATCGACAAGGAATCGGCGCTGACGCGCAACGCCCTCTGCCGAACGGTCGTCAAGCCGGCCGCGCAGCGCGGCGTGTACACCCGTGTCGACTCCGAGCGCCGTGGCCTGGGTAGGATCGAGTTCGAGCAGCTCCCATGCGAGCGCGTCCAGTACGTCTCTGGCAGATTCGTCCGCGGGCGAGTCCGCCGCAGCTGCGGCTCTCGCAACCTGCGCGAGTGCCGCGCTGGCTGCGAACCCGATCAGAACGTCGCGACGAGAATATTTGTTTTTCATGGCAGGTATTGGATCAACCTACCCGCTGCCGGTCAAATCTGATGTATTTCGACCGCCCGGATCAGGCTAAGTCGTACCCGGATTGTCGTTTGGCGCAATGAGTTGGCACGCGGCATCGCGAAAACGCTTGGCGAAATCAGCTGGCAATTGCAATACGTTTTCGTCTAGATCGTAAATGACGTGCAACCCTTCAATCATTGCCGCAAGCACGCCGACGCGGTAGTCGATACCACTTCTACTTGCGCCGGGCAGCAGTGGTTCTATCAGCGGCCTGACATCTGCGCGAAAACGCGCGTACATTTCGTTCCGCAGGTCGCGGACAATCTTGGTGTTCCTTGCCAGACCCCATATCTGAAAAAACAGCGCACGGGTGTCCGAATTCTGGCAGTCGGATATAAGGTAGTCGATGTATGCGCGAAAGCGCGCATGGGGATTGCCTGGAAACCGCGATTGTTCCGAGACCATGGCCTGGTGGTAGGCATCGAGCAGATCCGAAATCAGCGCGCGCATCAGGGCATCCTTGCTGGGAAAGTAATAGGTCAGATTGCCGAGGCTGATGTTGAGATTCTTCGCGATCTTGCGCAGCGACAGACCTGCAAAGCCCGCGTTGATAAGTAGCCGCCGCGCTTCCGCGAGAATTTTCCGCGCCTGTGCCTTGCCACGATTCTGGATGGCCGTTCCGGATTTCAACCCCGTGGCTAACGGTTGCGAATCCTTTTTCTTGCGTGCTTCTGTCCGCAAATCCTTCTGATTCATACCGTTAGACACCCCCGGATTGCGACGATCTGCAATTAGTACGATATTACTAGAATATATCGCGCGACTGTACTAAGATTTTTCTGCGGGTTGTGCTCGCACAGAGGGATCAAGAATGAAAAAGATACGTGGATTGATCAAGGGCCTCATCGTCACTGCCATCTCGTTCTTTGCAGCACTGGCAGTGCCCGCTTTTGCACAGGCGCTCGAGGAAATCACGGTTACTGCCCAGAAACGCGAACAGAATATTCAGGACGTCGGAATTTCGATTACCGCCCTGTCGGCCGACGTTCTCGCCGATATGAGCGTCAGCAGCATGCAGGATATCAGTCAGCAAGTGCCCGGGCTGCAGCTGCAGTCATTCACACCGGCATTTACGATTTTCAATTTGCGAGGCGTATCGCAGAACAACTTCACCGACAATCTCGAGGCGCCGGTCGCCGTGTATGTGGACGACGTCTACTACGCGAGCATGAATGCGATCGGACAGCAGATGTTCGACATGAATCGAGTCGAAGTCCTGCGCGGCCCGCAGGGAACATTGTTTGGCCGCAATGCGACGGGCGGTCTGATTCATTACGTAACACATAAAGCCGACGATACGGAAGCAAATGGGTATCTATCGGCAACTGCTGCAGATTTTGGTACCACCAGCATCGAAGGCGCCGTGGGCGGAGCGTTCACCGACAAGGTTCGCGGTCGCCTGGCCGGTCGCTGGGAACAATCGGACGGCTACACGAAAGCCGGCATCAGCCCATTTACTGATCAAAAGGTCGCAGGACGCGACTCCAACGGCGCAAACGGCTATGCGATGCGCGGATCGCTCCAGATGGACGCAACTGAGCGCACCAAGATTGATCTGTCCGTCTCTTACTCCAAGGACGATGACGTTCCAACAGGCATGTACATCGTCCGTTTTGCGGACTTCGATCCAGCCACCGGTCTCGGCGTTCCTCTGCCAGGCAATACGCCATTTGATGGCGGCACACTTGCCAATGACGTTCACCGGCATGCGTCCGACGAGAATCCGTTCTTCAATCGAAAAGTGACCAGTGTTACTGCAAGAGTCGATTCCGAGCTCGGCAACGGAATGCAGTTCGTCTCCATTTCGAACTACTTGAACCTCGACAAATTCTACCAGGAAGACGCTTGCGGCGGACTGTGCTTTTTCCCGTTCACGACAATTGCCGACTTCGGGCAGTGGTCTCAGGAATTGCGCCTGTCAGGCGATGCGGGCAAGGCGCGCTGGCAAGTCGGCGCGTATTACCTGGATATTTCATCGGACACGCAGAACGTTGTGGAAGGCGCGACAATTACCGGCTCGCCGCTTGGCATCATACAATCATTGATCAATATCGACTCGACCAACTGGTCCGTATTCGGACAAATGGAATACGACTTCACCGACCAGTTGACGTTGATCGCGGGACTGCGCTGGTCTCAGGACGACAAATCACTCGACTTCCTGCAGTACAGCTTCAATATGGAAGACCAAGGCATACCAAGTGGTAGCGTACTATTTGATCTAGACACTCAGGCCGTCGGCCCATTTTCGAATTTACCCACCATTGACTACGGCGACTATGCTGCGCGATTGCAACTGAACTACCACCCGAACGAGGACACCCTGTGGTTTGTGGGCTGGAATCGCGGTATCAAGGGCGGCAATTGGACGGCTGCAGCGGCCGTAACGATCGACGAACTTCAGCACAAGGAAGAAGTGCTCAATTCGATCGAGATGGGATTCAAGACCACATTCGCGAATGGTCGTGCCCGATTGAGCGCAACTGCGTTTTACTACGACTACAAGGACTATCAGGCATTTTCGCTGACCGGGTTGACGCCGCAGGTAACGAACTCCGACGCGACCGCCTCGGGCGGGGAACTCGAATTGGCCTGGACACCGGCGGAAAACTTGAACATCAATCTCGGTGCATCGTTCATCGATTCGAAGGTCAAATTCGTTCCGGCGGTTTTCCCAGGAACGGGTACGTCAAATGCCGAATTCCCTCAGGCACCGTCAGTTAGCCTGAATGCTGCCGTACGCAAGTCGTGGCCCGTCGGTGCGGGGAAGATTGCCGCCCAGGTCGACGGCGCCTGGAGCGCCGATCAGTTCATGGAAGGCACGAATTCGGCCGTATCGGTGCAGAAATCCTATGGTGTAGCGAATTTGAGCCTGAGCTATTCAACGGATAGCTGGTCTGTCACCGGCTGGATGAAGAACGTCACGGATGAAGAATACTTGCTATACAACCTCGACCTCGGCCTCGCTGGCTTCATTGAACAAGTGTATGCGCCGCCGCGACAATGGGGCTTGACGCTTCGCTATACCTGGTAATGCACAGCCGTTGGCGGCACGAATGCAATTGACCCTGGGGCGCAATGGTCGGCGCTCGCGTAACGACCGGGAGAACTACATTGAGGCCTAGCGCACTTGCAAAAATCTGCGTCCTTCTGATATTCGAGGGCTGCCTGGTTGGCTGCGCTCAACACACAGGTGCTGACACAACCGCAACGACTGATCACGAGCGGGAACTGGCCGAATTCAAAGTAGCCATTCGCGCCAAATACGATATGAAGGAGCAAGCGTTTCGCGATCATGACCCGGAACCGATCCTGACACGCTTTTATGCACCGACAGCAATCTCGACGGACAACGAAGGCAAGACCCGGATCGGTCGTGAACAGTTGCGACCTGTGTACGAGGAGGTCATTGGATCACTCGTGAGGATCGAATCCTACGCGACATTCGTCAGTGGCGATGCAGGATGGGACTGGGTCAATTTTCATGTCAGCTTCCCACCGGGCGTCGACGAGAATCCGTTTACATTCAAAATGCTGTTTCTTTGGGAACGGATTGACGGCGAATGGTGGTCGCAGGGCGAGATGTACGTCCTGGGCGAGTACGATATGGCGAACAAACCGCAACTAACGCGCCAATAGGGAAGTCCCATGGCCAGAAGAACGAACAAGCATGGTCCGCTATCGATATCGCGACGCGATTTCGTCGGTGGAACTCTGATTGGCAGCGGCGCCGCTTTGTTGACGGCCAAAGCGCCAGGCCTCATTCCGACCGCACAGGCCGCTGGCTCTGGCCCGCACAGTTTTCCACAGAATTTTGCGACCTCACTGACGGGGTTGGACGAGTCCTGGACGGGGCCAGGCGGCGTCGGTGATTATGCAAGTGCGAATGGCAATACACACACCGTGGTCAATGCCGCGCATTCGTTTCGCAATCATGATTTTGATGCCCGTATCCGCGGTGCAGCGAGTACGGGAGAGCATTTCGACCTGATTGTCGTCGGCGCAGGGTTTGCAGGTGTTACTTCTGCCTATACATATCTAAAGCACAAACCCGATGCGCGGGTATTGATTTTCGACAACCATGCGGTTTTTGGCGGCGAAGCGCGACAAAATGAATTCGAGGTAGACGGTTACCACCTTTGGGGACCCCAGGGATCGAACGGTTGCGTTTGGCCGCTCAGTGACGCCAAGAAGATTGGCATGTACTCCGAGCTATGGGGGGAACTCGGCCTGCCGAGCGAATTCGAGTGGCAGGAAGCAAAGAACTCGAACCTGAAGATCCCCAAGGACGTATACACGCCGATGCACCTTGCGTGGGAGGAGACCGATCTGGGCTGGTATATGGATGGCCACCCTATGGCTGTCAATCCGTGGTCGAATCGGTTCCGAGGCCTACCAATCGACGAAAAAACCAAAAACGACCTGATCTGGATGGAAACCTACCGGCAACCACCCAAGCGCGACGACTGGATGCAGTGGCTGGACACAATGACCTACAAGGAATTCATGAAAGCGCAGATGGGCGTAGACAATGAGTTCATCGATCACTATCTGGATCCATTCGCGGCAGCCATGGGTTGCGGCCTTGGAGTCGATGCGATCTCCGCGTTGCAGGCATTTAATTTCATCCAGCCAGGCGTCAACCAGTACAACCGGCAACTGGGCATCGGCGATCCCACCGACTATGTCTACCTCGCAAGTTTTCCGGGCGGGAATACCGGCACACTGCGGCATTTTGTACATCGCCTGATCCCCGACGTCTTCGGCGATGCTAAATCACTTTCGGATATAATTTTCAAACCGATCAACTGGGACGCGCTTGATCGGCCCAATCAACCGGCGCGAATTCGATTGAATTCGCTGGTCGTCAACGTACGTCATCTTGGCTCGCCGGAGAACTCCAAGAAGGTGCGCGTCACCTACCTCAATGGCGGCACGCTGCATCAGGCTACCGCTGACCGCGTGATCATGTGTGGGCAGCAACACCTGAACAAACGTGTGGTCTCGGACCTGCCGGACAAATACGTCGAAGCGATGTCGAAGTTCTATCACTCGCCTATTCTTACTATCAACGTTGCGCTCCGTAACTGGAAATTCATGGACAAGCTTGGCGTAGCGTCCGTACGCTGGTTTGGCGATGCCATGGGTGGCTGGTTCACGACGTTGCGTCGACAGATGATTCTCGATGGCAAAGAGCCCATGCCGCTCGACCCAGAAAAGCCCACGGTTCTGACGATGTACAACTCCTTTGGCGTTCCTGGCCTCCCGGTCGACAAACAGGCCGCAACTGCGCGTTTACGCATGTTTTCCATGAGTTACGCCCACATCGAGGCGGAGGTACGCGCGCAATTCACCAAGATGTTTGCCGCAGGCGGATTCGATGCGGACCGCGACATTGCGGGCGTCACAGTGAACCGACAGGGCCACGCATACGTTGTAACACCTCCAGGATTTTATTATCCGAAGGACGGTGGTACGCCCGTGAGCGATGTCATCCGCAAACCGCATGGCCGCATCGCGTTCGCCCATGCTGAACTACTTGGTTATCAAATGTGGGAAGGCGCAGCTCACGAAGGGGAACGCGCCGCAAAACAGATGCTTGAAATCTAAGCACGCCGGCCAACGTGTAGCGCAACCAGGATGAGACTGGCTGCAGTGCCTGCGTCAGGCGTGCTTTCCGGGCTGCCAAGCTGGTACAGCACGCTCCGTCACCCTCCTGGGATGATCCTCCAGTTCCGTGGCCATCGTATCGTTCCAGCGGTTGAGGTACCCGAACAGCGCAATGGCAGCGACTATTTCCACAATCTGCCCCTCGTCGAAGTGCCTGCCCAGCTCGGCAAAGTCCTCCGGTTCAGCAGCGTTCGGAACCTGCCCGGCTTTCAGCGCCAGGCGAATGGCCGCGCGTTCACCGGCATTGAACAAGTCGCTCGACTCAAACGACCAAAGCGCATTTATTTTTTCGTCGGGGACTTCGTAAATACTTGACAGGTTACTCATATGCGACTGGCAATAGCGGCAACCCGAGGCAATGCTGCTCGCCAGGCTGACCAGCATTTTCAGATCCCTGGCGACTGTGCCCTCATAGAGAACTGCCTGGTTGAGGTCCATGAATGCGCGAACGATTGCAGGACGCCGCGCCATCGTGCGGATGGAGTTTGGCGTGAAGCCACGTGTCCTCGCGTAGTGCTCGAAACGCTCCAGGATACGCTTGTCGTCTATCTCATCATTGCGAAGCGGGCGCAGGTTGGCCATGGCACTTGTCTCACGTTTTTCTGAAACGGGCTGGGCCGTTGCCCCTTGGGTCGCGATCGACTGTGCTATGGTGACTTTGCCGCTTTCGCGCTAGTCTTCCTTGACGACTTTGCGCGCTGTACCCAGAGCGAGCGATTGCCCTGCTTACGCTCATTGATGCTTGCCGCAAGACACTCGGCGTTGTCACGTGCCTGCTCGACCGTGCCCCGAAAGCGCCCAACGACGCGCGAACTGCGACTGGCAACCACATAGCGATACCACGAACCCCGACGATTTGCAGACGCTCCTTGCGCTTGTGCATCGGATGATTCCCAAAAGTCAGGCGCTTCGGTGATCTCTACGTACTCAACATGAAACAATTCAGCTGCATTCATTTAGTTTCTCCCCTTCGGCCGATCGACGGCTTCTGCGCCACAACCAAAGGCGCGGTCGGGTACAGGGTCGCTATGCGACTTTAAGCGCAAGTGTTTGATAATTATAGACAAAAAGCAAAGGCAATTCAACCCGCTGCGCACGCGACAATCGTTGACGCGCCGGTGCCAGTCCTCGCATAGTGGAACCCGGCAAGATCAGGAAAAAGGCATACCATGAAATTGTTCGGATCCATCGCCTCGCCGTATGTCGCACGCGTAGTACTTGCGGCGCGCATGAAGGGACTAGAGCTGCCAATCGCGACTCCGCCCGGCGGCAGCATCAAGACAGCTGAGTATGCAGTGGTCAATCCGCTTGGCAAAATGCCGGCGCTGACCGACCAAGGACGCCACCTCGCCGAGTCGCAGGTTATCTGCGAGTACATCGACGATATCGTGCCCGAGCCGCCACTGCGGCCTGCCGACGCGTACGGCCGGGCTCGCGTCAGCCTGCTCGCTCGCATTGCCGACCTTTATCTGATGAACGGCTTCGGTCCCTTGTTTCGCAACATGAACCCGGCGAAACGCAACCCGACGGAAGTCCAATCCGCGCTTGAAGTGTTCGAGAAGAACAAATCCTGCCTCGAACACTTCATGGAGCCTGGCCCATTCGCGTTCGGCAAGACCCTTACGCTTGCCGACTGCGCCATGTATCCAAGTTTGACTACAACGGGTCTGGTGCTGGTCAGCTACGGCATCACGGACCAGCTCAAGGGGTGCGCGCGACTCAGCCAGTGGTGGAGCAGTATGGAGCAACACCCTGTTGCCGGACCGCTCGGCGCCGAGCACAGGGATGCATTGCTCGCATTGATGAAATCATTTGCATCCTAAGGAAACTCTGCACAGGTGCCACGGGCGCGTTTGATGGTCGCCGCACTTTCGAGGAAATAGACTATGCAAACAATGCATCGGTTCGGCCCATGCCTGGCAGGCGTCATTTCCATCATGGCCATGTCGGTCGTGGCGGCAAGTCCACCCGCCTACGATACCGTGATTCGCGGTGGCACGATTTACGATGGCACTGGTGACCAGCCGCGGCGCGGCGATATTGCCATCAAGGGAGACCGAATAGTCTTTGTCGGTCTGCATGCTCCGGGACGCGGATCGCAGGAATTCGATGCGCGTGGCAAAGCGGTGGCACCGGGCTTCATCAACATGCTCGCCCATCCGGAGGAATCCCTGCTGGTCGACGGCCGCGCTTTATCGGACTTGCGCCAGGGCGTGACTCTCGAAGTGATGGGCGAGATGTCGATGGGGCCGCTGAATGAGCGCATGAAGCGCGAGCTCGTGCAGACACAAGTCGACCTGCACTACGATGTCAATTGGACAACGCTCGGTGAGTATCTGGACATCCTCGAGAAGCGAGGTATGGCACCGAATATCGCCTCGTTCGTCGGCGCAGGCACGGTACGCCAGTATGTCCTTGGGAACGACGACATCGTCCCCGATGCGGAGCAGCTGGCAAGAATGCGCCTGCTCGTTCGCGAGGCGATGGAAGAAGGCGCGCTCGGCGTAACGACTGCATTGATCTATGCACCACTTGCCTTCGCCAAGACCGATGAGCTGGCGGCGCTCGCCAGCGAATCCGGCCGGTGCGGCGGAATATATACGGCTCATATGCGCAGCGAAGGTGATCGATTGTTCGAGGCGATTGATGAAACAATTGAAATTGCGCGCCGTTCCGGGGCGCCCGCGGAGATCTATCACCTGAAGCTTGCTGGCAAGAAGAACTGGAACAAACTCGATGAGGTGGTTCGCAGGATCGACGCCGCCCGCGCAGCAGGAACACGTATCACGGCGAACATGTACACCTACACCGCCGGTGCTACGGGACTTGACGCGGCCATGCCGCCCTGGGTGCAGGAAGGCGGACTGGACAAATGGATCGAGCGCCTCAAGGACCCTGGAATTCGCGCGCGAGTTCGCTCTGAGATGCGCGATCCGGCTCCAACCTGGGAAAACCTTGCGCTCGCTGCCGGCCCGGAAGGCATGTTGCTTCTTGCCTTCAAGAATCCGGCACTGAAGGAATACACAGGCAGGACCGTCGCGGAGGTCGCTCGTCTGCGCAACCAGTCGCCCGAAGATCTGATGATGTCACTCGTTGTCGAGGATGGAACACGGGTCGGCGTGGCCTATTTCCTCATGTCGGAAGAAAATATCCGCAGGCAGGTCACCCTGCCCTGGGTCAGCTTCGGATCTGACGCAGAAGGCGCTGCACCCGAGGGGGACTTCCTGAAGTCGGCAACGCACCCTCGCGCTTACGGCAATTTCGTACGCGTGCTTGCAAAGTATGTACGCGACGAAAAGGTGATCACGATGCAGGAAGCGATCCGCAAACTCGCGGCTCTGCCTGCAGCCAATCTGTCGCTGACCGACCGCGGACTGCTGAAAAGCGGGTATTTTGCGGATGTCGTGGTGTTCGATCCTGCCGCCGTGCAGGACCACGCAACCTTTGACCAACCACACCAGCTGTCAACAGGTGTCAACGACGTCTGGATCAACGGCGTTCGTGCGCTGAAGGACGGCGAAGCCACGCGCCAATGGAGCGGCCGCGTGATTCGCGGGCGGGCATGGACCGGCCAGGCAGGAGGTGGCTGCCGGTCCTCAGCCAGCGATTGGACCTGGAGCCGCTAGCGATCAAGCCCCCCGGCATTTCGACTGCCGCCGCGGCGTCCTGCGATTGGACGCGCGACACTCAGGCCGAAGCCGGCCATACGAAATCGGGCCTCAATCCTGCATGAACGGGACGGCCATCCTTCGGTTTTGGCACACCGGTTGCCGGGTCAAAGAAGGCGTGGTAGGTCGCGGGCAGTTTCGCTGTCTTGTAGCCCATGAGATTGGGAACGATGACGCGAATCCGCTTTTGTTTGTCATCCAGCATGATTGGCGTGCCACACGTGCTGCATACACATAGCTCGAGTGGTCCGTTCGGATTCTGGCTGTTGAATGGCTGACGCTTGAGGCCAGCAAGGTTGTCAACTTTGAGGTCATTGTACTTGAAGAAGACGACGTGCGTCGTCGGTTGCCCAGTGACCCGCTTGCACACCGAGCAATGGCAGGTGTGGTTGTCGATCGGCTCGTTGTCCGAATGAGTATGGATGTGGTCGCATCCGCCAGCATACTTGTGTGACATGACTGAGCACCTTATTTGGGTTGATGATCCAAGGCCCTCAAGCGGTTGGATTATAAGGTTTGAGCAGCATCAGGCCGCAACCGCCTGGACGCGCGCGAACGAACGGTAAGGAAAAGAGTGGCATTTCGCGATGACAATCATTGGGTTAACAGACTTAGCTCGGACCATTGTCAGGCTCATGGACGCATCAGCCTGACGCGGCCCGGATCGACAGAAATGTCACGGATTAGTCAATGCAGGTGAGTACAGTTGTCCCTGGCGTAGGATTTTCGTAGTTCTACGAATTTCATGACGCGTTCGCGGTCGGTACTTTGTCTTGAAAGGCTGGCGATCGGCCCTTGAAGACTCGCGTCGATCAGGGCAACCATGCGCAAATCAGGGCTCAAACTTGGTCAACTGATGGCGGAATCCGAATTTGCAGTCACGGACTTCGCGCAACATGGAAGCGCTACCCAGCAGCAGATAGCCGCGCGGGTGCTGGAAGGCCCCGCCGCGTGGCAGAAATGGGAAAGCAAACACTACTCATTAACGCGCCCCATCGCGCATTTGATGAACCCATGCTTCGATATGAGCAACTCCTTGCGGACTACTTTCACGGCTTTTGCGAAGCAGCATTTTCTGTCGATGAAGCAAGCTGCGAGCGGAGTCGCGCATTGCTGCCTTATCTAAAACAACAGGTCTACGATCAGCGGCGCGCCATCTTGGACCTGCCGCGGAGCCATCGCTGGCTGATTCGAGAACACGAGTTACGTCGTGCGAACGGCGACACGGAGCGACTCAGGACACTTCCGCGCTTCATATCCTGACATCGAGACCGTAACAAGTCATCGACAGCGATCCCATCGCATAGCCGCGCAGCAAAGGCTGCAGCCGAGCGCCGTTCAACCCAAGGCCCGCAAGATAAAGGAGCGGCACGAAATGATCGGGAGTCGGAACCGCCGCTCGATAATCGGCATGACCGGTGATTTTCAGGATATCGCCTGGATTCGTTTCGAGTTGCGCAAGAACGGCGTCGTCGAAGCGCTGCGCCCAGTCGAATCCGTGGTACGGCCTGCCCCAGTCGATTGCTGACAGATTGTGCACGACATTGCCACTTGCAAGAATCAGTATGCCGCGCTCTCGAAGTGGCGCGAGATGCGCGCCCAGGTCGATGTGATAGGCCAACGGCTCGAGTGCATTGATCGACAATTGCACTACGGGTATGTCAGCTTCGGGATACAGGTGTGCCAGAACGCTCCAGGCTCCATGGTCGAGACCCCATTGATCCTGGTCAAGCGCCATCGCGAATGGCGCAGCTAGCTCGCAAATCTCGACAGCCACATCCGGTGCCCCGGGCGCCGGATACTCAAACTCGAAAAGACTTTGCGGGAATCCATGAAAGTCGTGGATGGTGCGTGGTCTCGCCATGGCGGTCACTGCGGTTACACCGACGTACCAATGCGCAGAAATGACCAGTACGGCCTTTGGTTTCGGTAACGCTGTCCGGAATTGGCGCCACGCCCGTGTAAATTGGTTTTGCTCGAACGTGTTCATCGGACTACCATGACCGACGAACAATGCGGGCATTGTCTTATCCACGATGGATTTCCTCGCGGGAAGTTGTCAACCTCTGACCCACCCCGCATCCAGGCGATAGCAGCGCGAGCACCTCGACCAGAAGGCCTTTATACTAGAATCAGGTGCTTTCGATTGCTGTCGCATTCAATGGAGTGATTATGCGTCGTCTGCTCGCGCCGGTTTCGGCTTCATGCCTGCTTGCCGCCATTCAATCGTTCGTTGTGCCGACCGCGTCGGCAGACCCACCCCCTGCGAGCGCTTTCGCACGTCTGCCGCAGATTTCCAATGTCGTACTGAGCCCCGGCAGCACAATGCTGGCGTGGGCCAATCATGATCAGCCAAGCCCGGTCATTGAGACCTTCAATCTCGCCAAGCAGCAAAAAGGACCTTCGTTCTCAATTCCGGTCGATCTGATACTTGCCGGTGTCGCGTTTGCCGACGACGACATGCTGTTGCTAGAGCTCAATAAGGTCCAGTCTATCGACTACGATTTCGAGCGCAAATATGTCGCCGCACGCGTCATCGCATTGGATCTGTCAACCGGCAAAGCTCGGGTCCTGTTGGCAGCCGGCCACTACATCTCGCTGCACACCAAAATACCGCACGAAATCGTCATGACCGGCTATGAATATCTGGTCACCGCTCATAAAGACGCCATCGGTTCACGGCTCGCGGGCGGTCGAAGTGATTCGGGCCTGGTTCCCGGAATATTTGGCGTCGACACGCGCAGCGGAAAATTTCGCAAGATCGCTCAGGGCAATCAGTACACCATTGACTGGGTCGTTGACGCCGATGGCAATGCCGCTGCCCGGGCCGACTGGTATCCAGGCGAAAGAACTTATCGCGTACTGACGAAAGACAGTGCTGGCTGGCGGGTCATCTATGAGCGATCGGATGGCCGCGACCTTGCACTTTGGGGTGTATCGGCTGATCACCAAGGCATTCTCGCGACCGGCGCCATGAACAGCGACCGCTATTCGAAAGCCTGGATACTGCCGATTGACGGCAGCGCGCCGCGGGTTCTATCCGAGGATCCGGACGGTGACATAACTGGCATTGAATTTGATCCGCACACCGGGGCTCCACTCAGCGTTTATCATGTTGCGCCAGGACAATACCAGTGGCTCGATGCCCGTCTGGAGCAACGATCCGAGCTTCTCGGCCGTTCGTTCCCCGGGCAGACGCTTGACATTTCGCCGGCTCCAGTCGATGCGACAAAGGTCCTGCTGCAAACACAATCTTCCTCGCACCCGCCGGTTTGGTATGTGGTCGACCTTGCCAGGAAATCAGCGACGCCTGTTGGTGATGCATATCCGGAACTAATCGATGTGCCGATGGGAGAAACGCAACGCATCGATTATCCATCGCGCGACGGCGCAACGATTCCGGCCTACCTGACCCTTCCGCCGGGTACTGCGGACAGGAATTTGCCGCTAATCGTCCTCGTGCATGGTGGCCCGGCAACCCATGACGACGATCTCGAATTCAACTGGTGGGTTCAGTTCCTCGCCACCCGCGGTTACGCAGTTCTGCAACCACAGTTTCGCGGTTCGACCGGATTCGGAGAAGCGCACCGAATTGCTGGCGAACGGCAGTGGGGCAAGCGGATGCAGGATGATGTCACCGATGGTGTGCGCAAGCTCATCAGTGATGGCATCGCCGATGCAAAGCGAATTTGCATCGTCGGCGCCAGCTATGGCGGTTACGCTGCGCTCGCCGGGGCCGCTTTCACACCGGATCTGTACGCTTGTGCGGTCAGTATTGCCGGAGTGTCCGATTTGCCATTAATGATTGGGCATACAGAGAAGATGTCCAGCGACGAATCCAATTCGCTGGCCTACTGGCGCCGACATATCGGACCCCCGGATGATCCGGATGTCATCGCCTACTCGCCAGCCAGGGCGGCATCGAACGTACGCGTCCCGATACTGCTCATTCATGGACTCGACGACATCGTGGTCCCGCCTGTTCAGTCGCAGACCATGGTGCGGGCCATGCAGGCCGCAGGCAAGGAAGCATTGTACGTCGAAGTTCCCGAAGGGGATCACTGGCTGACTACATCGACCATGCGCGAGCGCATGCTCGAGGAGTCAGGGCGCTTTATTGCTCGATATATCGGCCGCCCGTCGCAAGGTCAGTAATGGGCGCGAAAACGGTGCGGGTTCCAGCAAATTGCGCTAGACCTCTTCGCCAGCGATACCTGCCCGAAACGTGGTGTACACGTAGACAGGGATTCCCAGGTCCCCGAGGTGCTGCTCGATCAGCGGTTGCACGACCTCCCACTGCAAACCGCCGACGCCAGTTGCGAGGCGCGGCAGCGCCAGGCTCGCAAGTGACTCGTCGCGCGCGAGCTGGTGCAGCGACTTGAGCGAGTGCGCGACATTCGACGCCGATGCTCGGCCCGGCCTGCCGCCTCGATGTCCTTCGGCACCCTCCTGCGTGAAGAGATTCACGATGCGAACACCGTCAGCGCCGACCCACGTCCAGAGCGTGCCGGTCTTCGGATGGTAGGTCTGGCAGTAATGACGAAAATCCTTGTATAGGGCTGGTGATCGCTCACGGAGCGAAAGGGCCAGACCCTGTGAAAACGGATCGTTCGGCGCAACCCCATGGGCGATGGCGGCAGCGCGTGACAAAAGTATGTCGCCTGTCAATTGTTTGATCATGATGAACTACGTCCCGGTTACAGGCGATTGAAGCATTGCCTTGATTCGCCCGCAAAGCGGGCGGCCGTGTCGCCTTACTGCTTCCGCACGGGACAGGTACTCACGCCGATCAGCGAATACAAAGGGCAACTGCCCATGAATGCTGTCAACAGCGGCACCAGACCGATAAGTCCCCAGTATTTCGTTGGCGCTGGCAGGAGGAAAAACAGCGACAGCAGCCCGAGTCCTACAACAACTCGCAGGATACGATCGACTCGACCCACGTTCGTCTTCATTTGCGCCCCTCGTCCGGTTCGGATTACGACTACTGCGACGATAATGGGGCTTCGGGACTAAAGTCTGTAGCTTGAAACACGGAGCGCCCTGCGGCAACCACCTATACCATTTTGCTTGGACGTCATGGCCTCGCGGTCTCTGGAATCCAGGCCCAACGCCTGGTCAAGGCAAAAGTTTGCTCATCCCGTAGCGGCCGACGCACCTTGCAAAGCCAGCCGGGCTCAGGCTGGTGGAATTCGCCGATGCTTGAGCCAGCGCCCGCGCGCCTCGAAGGCACGCTCAATCGCAAACCGCTCAATTGTGCTCAATTCGGGGTGGTGGGATTCGAAAATCAACACGACGCGATCACGATCCGAACGATTCCAGGCTTCGTGCTCGAAACTGTCGTCGAACGCAAAAATCTCGCCTTCACGCCACGCGTGGACATCATCCCTGACACGAATCGCGCAGGCCTCTGGCACGATCAACGGCAAATGCACTGTCAGACGATTGTTACATGCACCGTAATGCGGCGGAATATGCGTGCCCGGCTTCAGTCTCGAGAAAAACAGCTCGATCGGCGTACCGCCTTCGACGCGAACGATGTCCGCAGCCTCGAGAGCCTGCAATGTGCGCGGAAACAGTCGCGCATTGGGCGCCTCCTGCGCCGCCTTGAACAAGTGGATCGACGACCAATCGGTGTTGCCGCGAAGCTCCCGCCAACTCTGAGCACTGACGCTTTGTTCAACGTATGGAGCGAACTGCGCTCCGTTGCTTGCGGCCGCGAGGTACTCATTGCGAATGACTTCGGTCGCGGATTCTACTGCTGCGACCCATGGCAGGGCTTCACGAGGCGTTATTGTCCGCGCTTCGAGATCAGGCATGTAGAAAATACTCGGTTCGTGCTTGCGAGTCCCGTAAGTAAACGGCTTGTCGTGGGTTTGCACCCAGATCGCATTGATAACGCGAGCCAATTCGGCTGGCGCACCCGCGTGCCCGGTGCTCATCCCTGCACTCTCGGCCACGCTGTCCGCATGCAGCTGCGTAAAGTGCCGGCGGATGACCCGGTCGGCGGTGATTGCGCGAAAACGCACCTCCGGATGCGCGTCCGCCCGGTCCATTCCTGCAAGAAACGCGGGATCGATGTCATTACCCAGCGAGAAAACCATGGCGGCATCCTCACGGCGGCCCGCCGCCTCGAGTGCCGCACCCGTGAACAGCGCAATGCGTGCATCTTTGGGGTTCAGGTGAAGTGCGCGCAAATAGGCATCGACCGCGCCGTCAATGTCTCCTGTCTTCTCGCGCGCAGTCGCAAGATTGAACCACAGGTCCGGATACGATGGGTTGATTTGGACACAGCGTTCGTAAGCAAGCGCAGCTGCGTGATACTGGCTACCCCGAAACGCGATACTCGCAATGAACGCATGTGCAGGTACGGCATTCGGGTCATGGTGCAGGGCTTCGCGGAAGTATGCCTCCGCTTCAGAAACCCTGCCGGCACGCACCAAGGATGCCCCGTGTTCGATGAGATCATTCGCCGCGGCCGATCCTTGAGAGGCAGGACTTGTCATCGGCTTTTGATCGTTCGGAGTTTGCATCACATTTGCAGCAGGACCTTGCCACCAAGGCCACCGCGCTCGACAAGGTAATGGGCCTCGACCGCTGCATCGAGCGGCAGCCGCTCGGCGATCGGCACTGCGACCGACCCTCGCAACACATCCGCGAGGAGCGCTGCGAGCTGTTCGCCATCGGGACGCCCTGCAACGAATTCCGGCGCTCTCGGCAATCCTTGCGGATCGATAGGCGTCGTCGTCGCCGTACGAATGCGTCCGCCAACGGCGACTCGACGACACAACGCAGCCACATCCGGGCCGCCAACCGTATCGAGTACGTGATCGAAGGCGGTTTCGGGTGGGATCTCTGCGCCTAGTACGACCACGTCGTCGGCACCCAGGGCGCGCGCACCACTCACCTGATTCACGCGCTCGCCCGAGGCGCTAAGGAACGGTCGGCTCGTCGCCGACTTCGATGCCGCTTTCGTCGATTGACATCGTTTCAGGATCAAGCTGCAGCTGCCGCAGGTATCCCGCGGCCGCTTGCCGAAGCTCGTTGGTCCTATTTGCCGAGGGCTGGCGTCGCAGGGTATCGCGCGTGGCAAGCACATACATACCGAGGATCGCCATGCGCTCGTATTGGGCGCGACGCACTCCGGCGTCGAGACCGGCAAAACTGGCATCTTTCGCCATGGCGTTTTGCAGCTGCGAGATAACCGGCTTGTAGGTCGCCGGATCGAGTGTCTCATCGTGGTACGCCTCGTAGGAACCGATGACGAGACATGCCATTGCCACCGCGGCATCGCCATGCGCCACGCCCAGCGAGGATTCGAGCTGCGCGAATGCCTGCAGGAGCTTCGAGAAACTCTCCTCCGCTGCCGCGCGGTCGCTCTCCGGGAAACTCTGCGCGAGTTCGTGCGCTACATTGCTGTTTCCGGACGTCGTCGTCGCGACCTGTTTGGAAACCGGTGCCGGTTTGGCGGCTTGAGCACTCGCGCCATCCAACATGCTCTTGTTGAGCAGATACCCTGCCGTGATATTCATCGAATTGAACGTCTGCGACGTGAAGTCGATCGGCACGTACTGAGCGTGCGACTGGACCGCGGTGAGCGACAGTCCGGCAAAAACGAGCGCGCGTAGTGTATTCAACATGGTCAATCCGAGGTCAGCTGAACGTCCCAATCTCGTCCCATCTTCGCAACCTGGCAACGAGGAATGTCAGACTTGAGCAGTCTGCACGGGCAATTATATCGCAGCCTGCGCAAAGATGACCTTGTTCAAGATAGGGAGAAATCGGATGAAATCCACTTGGATCATGGCACCAATCCTTGCGAGTCTGAACATTGGTGTATCCAGCTGCACGAGCGAACCCGAAGGCAGCGCCTGTCCCGCGACAGGCGCCCGGCTTTATGTCACTTCGACCGGCATAGTGACACTCAATGGCGACGTCGTCGACGTCAACGCGGTCAAAGAGGCCCTCGCCAACATCGATCCGCCGCCAACCGTCGCTTGCTATTCCAGGGACGCCGCCGCAGGGGAGCCGCATCCTGCGACTAGCCAGGTGATCGACGCGATCATTGCACAACAACTCCCGGTCGCGTTTTACACCGATAACACATTCAAGATCGCGGTCAAGATGGAGTGAGTCGAAACTGCCGATCGGTGCGTCGCTGGATGTCCTGCATCAGACAGGATGCAGATGACGCCAGAACTGCTCGCGCAGTTTTGCCTTGAGAATTTTGCCGGTTGCGGTCATCGGCATCTCGGCAACGAAGGCGACATCATCCGGTAACCACCACCGCGCCATGCGCGGTGTCAGAAATTCGAGAATCTCCTGTTTGGTCGGCGACTCTCCCTCCCTGGGGACGATGACCAGCACCGGCCGCTCATCCCACTTCGGGTGGAAAGCCGCCACGGTCGCGGCAAGCGACACCTTCGGATGTGCCATCGCCGCGTTCTCGATATCGATCGAACTGATCCACTCACCGCCGGACTTGATGACGTCCTTGGTTCGATCGGTAATCTTCATGTAGCCATATTGATCCCAGGTCGCCACATCACCGGTTGGAAACCAGCCCTCCGTATCCAGTACCTTCCCGCCGTCGCCCTTGAAATAGCCGCCAGCGACCCAGGGACCACGCACCCAGAGCGGCCCGAACGTGGCGCCGTCCCGTGGCGCGACCTCGCCTTTTGCATCGCGAATCTGCATCTCGATTCCGAATAACACCCGCCCTTGCTTGACCAGCGTTTGCGCGCGCTGCGCCTCTGGTAGCGCCTGCACTTCAGCGGTCGGCGTTGAAGCTGTGCCAAGCGGACTCGTTTCGGTCATGCCCCACAGGTGAATGGCCTCGACGCCGTGTTGTTCGTGCAGCGCCTGCTTCATCGCTGCAGGGAGGGCCGTGCCTGCGACCAGGCAGCGCCGCAGGTGGTCCAGGCGCCTGCCATGCTCCTGCAACCATGCGAGCAGCATTGTCCAGATCGTTGGCACGCCGACAGCGAAGGTAACCTGCTCCGTATCGAGCAATTCGAACAGGCTCGCGGCATCGTTGCGATTGCCAGGGAGTACGAGCTTTGCGCCGACCATCGGCGCGCAATAGGGCATGGACCAGCCGTTCGCGTGAAACAATGGCGCGATCGGCATGACGGTATCGCGACTGCCGAGCGCGAAGCAATCAGGCTGGATGGCCGCTAGCGCATGAATCAGAGTCGAGCGATGCGAATAGAGGACGCCCTTTGGATTGCCCGTCGTGCCCGAGGTGTAGCAGAGCGAAGAAGCAAGGTTCTCATCGAACTGTGGCCACTCCCATGAGGTGTCGCCGTCTGCGATCCAGTCCTCTGAAGCCTCGAGTTGCAATGAGGACGGCGGCAAATGCTCGCGATCTCCGAGAACGACGAATCGCTCGATACTCGGAACCTCCTTGGCGATCGCTTCGACAATGGGCAGCAGATCGGCGTCGAAGAACAGCGCACGATCCTCGGCATGACGGATGATATAAGCGATCTGTTCGCGAAAGAGCCGCGGGTTGACGGTATGCAGCACCGCGCCGGTGCCGGAGACACCGTAGAAGCATTCGAGGTGCCGGTAGTTGTTCCAGGCGAGGGTTGCGAGGCGCTGGCCTTTCGCGATGCCGCGACGTTCAAGTGCGCTAGCGAGAAGGCGTGCTCGGCATTCAATCTCCGAGTAGGTGGTCCGATGAATCGAACCGTCACCCATTCGAGACACGACTTCGCGCTTCCCGTGGTTCCCGGCAGCGTGGCGGATGAGGCCCGAAATCATCAACGAGTATTGCTGCATCAATCCCAGCACGATCAACTCCTGAATGCACCGCGACGCGATGACTGTCCGGCTACTTTGGCCCCGGAGGGCGAACCTCGCAAGTATCGGTGGGCGTTCGATCTCACAAACTGTACTTAAGCGATGTCGCTTGGCAGCGCTTGACTTCGACCTGGACTTTGCGTGAACTCTGACCCATGTCGGGCAATACACTGGACCGGCGGGAACCGGTCGGCGCACCCCTCGCCCCGGGCGAGCGGCTTTTTGCGCTCGATGTAATTCGCGGTTTTGCGTTGCTCGGTATCCTGGTCATGAATCTGCCGGATTTCTCCGGTGCGCCTCGTTTTTTCGGCGGCGATACGCAGGCGGCATGGCCTTTGGCGGACCGCATCGCCGACACTGTGCGCAGTCTGTTCTTCGACGGCAAATTCAACAGCCTGTTCAGCTTTCTTTTTGCCCTCGGCTTTACCATTCAACTCGACCGTCTGCAGCGGAGCAATTCCGCCGGCGCAACCAAGATCTACCTGCGCAGGCTGCTCGTCCTGTTCATTTTTGGGGTGTTGCATGGCTGCCTGTTGTGGCCCGGCGATGTACTGCATGTCTACGCGGTACTTGGCCTCGTACTGCTCGCAATACGCGGCTTTTCAGATCGTACGATCTTCATGCTCATTGCGATCAGCCTGAGTATGCCTGGCCTGCGTAGTCTCGCGTTGCTCCTGCTCGCATCCCCAGCGGCGAACCAGCAGCGCGTCGATTTTCTCGACGGAATCGAAAGAGGTCGCCAGATTGCCTTTGGACAAGGCAGCTATGGCGCATCGGTCATTGAGAGTACGCGGCAATTCGCAGCGTTTTACATCAACCCAACCGCATGGAGCATGACGCTGATGTGGTTCTTCGTGTTTGGCACGACCATGCTGATTGGGCTACTTGCGGGGCGCTGGCGCTGGCTGCAGAACTATCACGACCACGTTGGCGCAATCCGCCGCCTGCAGTGGTGGTCTCTCGCAATCGGGCTCGCTACCGCTGGAATGGCGACAGTTGCCGAGAGCGCCCTGGATCCGAAACAGCCATCCTTGGTCTGGGTCGCCTATCGGATCTGCTATGGTCTGGCCCGCGTCGGCATCATGCTTTTCTATGTGAGCACCATCGCGCGTATGGCGCATTCGGCCCGCTGGCAAGACCTGCTCAAGCCGCTCGCCGCGGCGGGCCGTCTTCCGCTCACCAACTACCTGCTGCAAACCGTGTTGTGCACAACCATCTTCTACCATTGGGGCATGGGGTACTGGGGAAAAGCCACGCCGGTGACGGAGCTGGCGCTGGCATTCGGGTTGTTCTTTTTGGTCCAGGTGCCACTCAGCGTGCTGTGGTTACGCCATCATCGTTTCGGCCCAATGGAGTATTTGTGGCGCATGCTGACCTATGGCCGAGGCTCACTGTAGCAAGCAAACCGAACAGCGCCTGCCTCTGTCCTGCGTGTAACGGGATCACCTACCGCAGAAAAACTTAAACGCGCAGCAAAAGACGCAATGTTCTGCTGCAAATGTCATTGTCAAATAGTGGCCACGGTATTCTGGCGCAGTGGGAGCGAGCCGCCATGGCCGGTATGACGGCTACTGTGACACCCGAATTGTTAATTGCGGACGCAAGTGCCCGATCGCAGAGCGCCATTCGGCATCGTCTGCAAAGCATTGACGCGCTACGCGGCTTCGTCATGGTCGTCATGTTGCTCGATCACGTGCGCGAGAACTGGTTCCTGCACTGGCAAGTCTCTGACCCTGTCGATGCAATGACCGTGGATCCGGGGCTTTTCTTCACGCGCCTGACCAGCACAATCTGTGCGCCAGTCTTCGTCTTCCTGACCGGTACCGGGGCCTATCTATATAGTGTCAACCACAGTCGCAAGGACACCGTACTGTATCTGGTCAAACGCGGTCTCTTTCTGATGGTGCTCGATGTCACGCTGATGACCCTGGCCTGGACGACCAAGTGGCCGCCGACCATCTGGTTGCAGGTGATCTGGTGCATTGGCGTGGCAATGATCGCCCTTGCTGTCCTGATGTATTTGCCGCGAGGCGCACTGGTTGCGCTCGGACTGGCAATCGTCTGCGGCCACAACCTGCTGGATGGTATTCGACTGTCACCGGATGATGCCTTTTATGTGCCCTGGGCAATGTTGCACCAACGTGACCTGATCGCCCTGCCCTTTGGCGCCGTGGCCCGCACGAGCTATCCGGTACTGGCGTGGATTGGTGTCATTGCGCTTGGTTTTTGCGTTGGCCCCTGGTTTGACCGACAGATCGATGCGGCCGGGCGGCAGCGCCGCCTCATCTTGATTGGAATTACCATGCTGGTCGCGTTCATCCTGTTACGGGCGCTCAATGGCTACGGTGACAAGCCCTGGGTACATACGGGTGATACCTTGCGCACGGTGATGAGTTTCCTGGCCTTGACCAAATACCCGCCGTCGCTGTTGTTCCTCCTGGCAACGCTTGGACTCGGCGCCATTCTGCTCGCGCTGTTCGAGCGCTCGGAGCACTCGAAGTGGATTCAGGTACTCGCGGTATTTGGTGCGGCACCCTTGTTCTTCTACGTATTTCACATCTACGCACTGCGCGCTCTCTATCATGGCGCCTACCTGATTTGGGGCCCGAATCACGGCGCCGTCTATGGCGTCGATAGTCTCGGTTGGGTGTGGGTCTGGTACCTGGCGCTGCTGGTGCCGTTGTACTACCCCACCGCCTGGTTCGCGCGACTGAAAGCACGTCGTAGGGATCTCGCGTGGCTCAGATACCTGTGACGCCAGCGAATCGCTGCGGTCTGTCTTTGGTCTAGACAATGCTCGAGACCATCCAAACACCAGCTCTGGTGCTGGACGCGGACAAATTGGACCGCAATATCGGCAGGCTGGCGAATCGCCTGACGGCGCTAGGCGTCATTTTGCGTCCGCACGTCAAGACAGCCAAGTCAATCGATGTCACGCGGCGAATGTTTGCAGGTGAACAGGGTCCGATCACGGTCTCGACCATCAGGGAAGCGGAGTATTTCGCCGACTGTGGAATCACCGACATAACCTACGCGGTTGGCCTTGCTCCCGAAAAGCTCGGCCGAATTCGGTCGCTCGTGGCCCGCGGTCTGAATATTGGCGTGCTGATCGATACACTTGAACAGGCCCAGGCATTGGCTGCAGCGGCGCAGCACGGTCCCGCGATGCCAGCGGTATTGATCGAGATCGATTGCGACGGACATCGCGGCGGGGTAGTCCCGGACGATCCGCGCCTGCTGGCAATCGCGGAAGTCTTGCGCGCCGCCAACCTGGAGCTTCGCGGTGTACTGTGCCACGCGGGCGAGTCCTATCAGTGTCGCGATGAGCACGGACTGGTCGCTGCGGCGCAAGCCGAGCGTGCCGCCGCCGTACGCGCGGCCGAGCGCCTGCGCAACGCCGGCCACCCGGCACCAACGGTCAGTGTCGGCTCAACGCCTACCGCTCATTTTGCCCGTAACCTTGCCGGCGTTACCGAAGTGCGCGCGGGAGTGTATGTATTTTTCGATCTTGTCATGAATGGCATCGGCGTTTGCCGTATCGATGACATCGCGATTTCCGTACTGGCCACCGTGATTGGTCACCGGCCGGAAAAAGGCTGGCTCCTGATCGACGCAGGCTGGATGGCGCTATCGCGCGATCGCGGCACCGCCAATCATGCCGTGGACCAGGGCTACGGACTGGTCTGCGACCTCGACGGTCATCCGCTCGATGATCTGATCGTCGCGGATGCCAGCCAGGAACACGGCATCATCGCCGTGCGCGCCGACAGCGATGCGCGGCTGCCCGAACTGGTCATTGGAACGCGGCTGCGCATACTACCCAATCACGCCTGCGCGACCAGCGCACAGCACGAGCACTATCATGTAGTGCGCACTGGCAGTCGAAAGGTCATGGCGGTCTGGCCCCGGATGCGCGGTTGGTAATTTGGCGATAATGCCCATGACACTCGTTGACGCACTGACATGAAACTGGCTTCGTATTGGCTCGAAACAGCACCGCCCTTCACCATGGCGGCGGAGGGTTCGCCGTCGGGCGATGCAGATGTCGTCGTCATCGGCGCCGGTTTCACAGGCCTCTCGGCAGCGCTCGCGCTTGCGAAGAAAGGCGCGAAAGTGACCGTGCTCGAAGCCGATGTCGTCGTGGGCGCAGCCTCGGGTCGCAATGGCGGCATGTGCAACAACGGCTTTGCCCAGGATTTCTTCTCGATGTCTTCGCAATACGGGCTCGAGCGCGCGACGACGCTTTACCGGGCTTTTGACCGAGCGGTCGACAAAGTAGAAGCGATTGTCGCTGAAGAGGCCCTCGACTGCGATTTCAAGCGCGTCGGCAAACTCAAGCTGGCAGCCAAACCGGACCATTACGACAAACTGGTCCGTGCCCAGGCACTGTTGGCCCAGCACGCCGACCCGGACACTTACATGGTGCCGCGCTCCGACCTTCGCAGCGAGATTGGTTCGGATGCCTATTTCGGCGGCATGGTGTTCGGAAAAAGCGCTGGCATGCATATGGGTCGCTTCGGTCGCGGCCTGGCGCAGGCGGCTGCGCGCCGTGGCGCGCTCATCTATCAGCACTGCCCGCTCACCGGGCTGCGCAGGCTTTCCGGACAGGCTTACGAGGTGCGTACGGCCAATGGTTCGATACGCGCAAGGCAAGTGCTGCTTGCAACGGGCACATCCTCCGTAGGGCCACTGCGCTGGTTCCGCAGGCGCATGGTGCCCATAGGAGCATTCATCATCGCTACCGAGCCGCTACCGGTTGATTTGCTCGACCGGCTGACGCCGCGACGACGCATGACGACCGATACCCGCAATTTCGTCTGCTATTTTCGGGTGAGCCCGGACAATCGACTATTGTTCGGCGGACGCGCGAGGTTTGCCATGAGCAACCAGGTCTCCGATGCGAAAAGCGGGGTGATTCTGCGCGAGTCCATGATCCGCGTTTTTCCGGAATTGACCGATGCAAGAATTGACTACTGCTGGGGCGGCATGGTGGACATGACACGCGACCGCCTGCCGCGCGCTGGCGAGCGCAATGGCCTCTTCTATTCCATGGGGTATAGCGGCCACGGAACCCAGATGTCGACTTACATGGGCGCGATCATGGCTGATGTACTCGACGGCAAAGCCGATCTCAATCCATGGCGCGATTTCGACTGGCCGCCGATACCGGGCTACTTTGGCCGGCCGTGGTTCCTCCCATTGGTTGGAGCCTACTACCGCTATCAGGATCTGGTTCACTGAAAATCAGCCAGTCATGTCAGCACCTCTTCAGTCCATCGAATCGACCACGAAACTACCGGAATCCGCCGATGCTGTGATCATTGGCGGTGGCATCATCGGCGTGTTCACCGCCTATTACCTCTGTCAACGCGGCATGAAGGTGGTGCTACTGGAAAAGGGACGCATCGGAGCCGAGCAATCGAGCCGCAACTGGGGTTGGTGCCGCCAGCAGAACCGTGATGCTCGCGAACTGCCCATGGCGACCAGGAGCCTTGAGCTCTGGGAACAATTTGCACTCGAGAGCGGCGAGGAAACCGGCTTTCAGCGTTGCGGACTACTGTATCTCAGCGACGATGAACGCGAACTTGCGACCTGGTCGAACTGGTGCAAATTCGCACAGGGCATCGGCGTTACCACGCACATGTTGAGCTCGGTGCAAGCCAGCGAGCGCGGGCGATTCACGGGCAAGAGTTGGCGCGGTGGCGTACATGCGCCGACCGATGGGACGGCCGATCCATCCTGTGCCGCTCCCGCCGTGGCGCGCGCTGTCATGCGCCTGGGCGGCGTCGTTGTTCAGTGCTGCGCTGCGCGCGGTATCGAGACCGCCGGGGGCCGTGTCGCAGCGGTCGTCACCGAGCACGGGGTCATCAAGTCCAGTGTTGCGATTCTCGCAGCGGGAGCCTGGGCGTCGTCGTTCTGTCACCAAATGGGCGTTCGATTTCCGCAGGCTACGGTGCGACAGACGGCCATTGCCGTTGCGCCTGGCGCCGAAGGACTTCCGTCAGCGTTGCATACGAGCCTCGTGTCCATTACCCGCCGCCATGACGGCGGCTATACGCTGTCGATCAGCGGGCGTGGACGAGTGGATCCGACGCCGCAACTGCTGCGATTCAGCACGCAGTTCATGCCCATGTTCGCGAGGCGCTGGCGCAATCTCGCGCCGGGCGGCTTAGCTGGAATTCGTGCGGGTCACGAACGCTGGTCGCGCTGGCCAATCGACCGCGCGACACCCATGGAACACATGCGCATTCTGGATCCCGTGCCGGACCAGAGCGCGATCGACCTGACGCACGAACGCGCGCTGAAATTATTGCCGCCCTTGCACGGCCTGCCGGTGACCGCATCCTGGGCAGGCTATGTCGATACAACACCCGATGGCGTACCTGGTATCGGTGAACTGCCAAGACTTCGGGGATTCGTCCTGGCGGCGGGATTCAGCGGACATGGATTCGGAATTGCACCAGGCGCGGGACACCTGGTCGCGGACCTCGTCACCGGTCGCGAACCCTTCATCGACCCGCGTCCGCTGCATCCGGGCCGCCTGGACAAGTCCGCCTGGGGAAAAGTCGCCGATTTCTGAACTCAGCGGTAGCCGAGTATGGCCTTGGTCTCGAGATATTCTTCCAACCCGTGCACACCGAATTCGCGGCCATTGCCGGATTGTCGGTAGCCACCGAAGGGTGCGTAGGGGTCCCAGTCCGGATAGTTGATATGTACCTGCCCGGAGCGGATGCGCGCCGCGATGCGGCGTGCGCGCTCCAAATCTCCGGATTGCACTTGCGCGCCAAGGCCGTAGGTCGTCGAGTTCGCGATGCGCACGGCATCGTCCTCATCGCGATACGGCATGATGGAAAGTACGGGACCGAAGATTTCCTCGCGCGCAATTCGCATCTCGGTTGTCACATCGGAAAAGATCGTCGGCCGCGCGAAATAGCCCCGATCCATGTCTGGCGGATGCCCTGGGCCGCCGCAAAGAAGGCGAGCGCCCTCGTCAATACCGGCCGCAATCAATGCCTGAACGCGTCGGTATTGCGCCGCATTGGCGATGGGCCCGAGCGCGGTGGAAACAAGCGTCGGATCTCCAACGCGAATTCCGGCAGCAGCCGCGACGGCAAGCGCCTCGACTTCGGCCAGCCTCGCCGTCGGGACGAGCATGCGCGTCGGTGCACTGCATGATTGCCCAACATTACGAAACGCCGCGGCGACGCCTTTGGCAACTCCCGCACCAAAATCGGCGTCATCGAGAAACACATTGGGCGATTTGCCCCCAAGTTCCTGTACAACCCTCTTGATGGTGGGTGCGGCGGCCTGCGCCACCAGCGCACCAGCGCGGGTCGAACCCGTAATCGAAACCATGTCGACTTGCGGATGTGCCGCGAGCGCTGCGCCAACCGTATCGCCCGAACCGTTGACCAGGTTGAATACACCTGGCGGCGTACCGGCATCATGCAGCACCTGCGCGAAAAGATTTGCGGTCAATGGTGCGAGCTCGCTAGGCTTCAGCACCATCGTGCAACCCGCGGCGATGGCCGGTGCGACTTTCACGGTTACCTGGTAGAGCGGCCAGTTCCAGGGGGTGATCAAGCCGCATACACCTATCGGTTCGCGAACCACGGCAGTCGTGCCTTGATACCGCAGGAACTCGTACTGCCGTGCGACCTCAGCAGCCACCCGGATGTGTTCGACACCAAAGTGCAACTGGGCTGTGCGCGCGTAGCTGATCGCAACACCCATTTCCGCGACCATGGTATTGACGAACAACTCGGCGCGTTGATTGATGAGTGCAAAAACACGATCGAGCAACCGGGCGCGCTCTTCAACGGGTGACTGCGAATAGGTCGCGAAGGCGCGCGCGGCGGCGGCCACCGCCTGGCCAACATCCGCGGCGCTGCCAAGCGCCACCTCGGCTATGACCTGCTCGGTCGCAGGATTGACAATCGGTGCGCGCTCGGCCGTACTGGCCGGCTGCCACTTGCCATCTATATAGAAGTGATCCTCATGCGCGACTGTCATCGATCATCGCCCCATTTCGCACGGCAATTGCCTACTGCAACACAGACACGACACCCATTTTCCCCATTCCGGGACTTCGCGATCTGTACCAATGCCGATTCTCGAGGTCGAATCAGCATAGAATGCCAGTAACACGCCCGCCTGCTGCAGGCTGGTAAAGCACCGGGAGCCCATGGGATGAACACTGCGCTCATAACGAGCATGACGGCACTGGCTGAGGACATGCGCCGCGTCAGACGCGACCTACATCGTCACCCTGAGCTTGCCTATGAAGAGCGCCGCACCGCAGGCGTGGTCGCCGAACGCTTGCGCTCCTGGGGCATCGAAGTGCACGAGCGTATCGGTGGTACCGGACTGGTCGGCGTAATTACGGCGGGTAGCGCCACGCGTGCGATCGGATTGCGCGCGGACATGGACGCCCTGCCCATCCAGGAGGCCACAGGCGCCAGCTATTCGAGCGTGCATCCGGGCGTCATGCATGCCTGCGGACACGACGGCCATACGGCGATGTTGTTGGGTGCAGCCCGTTATCTTGCGGATACGCGCCGCTTCAATGGTCGCGTAAATCTGATTTTTCAGCCGGCGGAGGAAGGCAAAGCCGGTGCGCAGGCGATGATCGATGATGGTCTCTTCGAGCGATTTCCGTGCGCAGAGGTGTACGCCTTGCACAATTGGCCCGCGCTACCTGCAGGAACGGTCGCAACCCGAGCCGGCCCGATCATGGCAGCCGCCGACCGCTTCGACATCCAGATTACGGGCACCGGCGGGCATGCCGCGCTACCGCACCTGGCTACGGACACGATTCTCTGCGCGGCACAGATCGTGACCGGCGCGCACACCCTGGTTGCGCGGCGCATCGACCCGAGTGCACCAGCGGTGCTGTCGATCACCCGCATTCAAGGCGGCAATTCACACAATGTACTGCCCTCGAAGGTTGAAATCACCGGCACCGTACGCAGCTTCGATCCGCAAGTACAGGACACGCTCGAAGCTGCGCTGCGTGAGCTGGTGGCGGCGGCGACGAAAGCCTCGGGTTGCACGGCGGTCGTGGACTATGTCCGCTACTACCCGCCCGTGATCAATGATCCGCAATGCGCCGAGCATGTACTCGAGGCTGGCCGCGCACTCTTCGGCCAAGCTCTGCGCGCGGACGCACCGGCAGCCACTTCCGAAGATTTTGCGTTCATGCTGCGCAAGGTACCAGGCGCCTATGTCTGGCTCGGCCAGGGCTCCGCATCGCACCGTGCCTCGTTACACGACCCTGAATTCGATTTTAATGATGACGTCCTGGTCGCCGGGGCATCCTTGCTGGCAACGCTGGCCGAGAGACGCCTGTCATGAAGGTGCAACAGGCGTGTCGATTGAACGACCGCCAGCGCGAGCGCGATGACAAGAGCGGAGCGAAGGCGACCAAGCCAAGGCGCAGGTCCGAGCCGACGATCACCAGCAGTCAAATCAGGGAAATGACACCCCCGGCGGTCCGGTGAAAACCACGCGGTTGAGACGCACGGTGATGAATTCGGAATTACTGGGCGTGATGACGCATTTGAGTTTGAGATACCAAGGCTGCAACATGACGGCGTAGTTAAGATCCGAACCGACGTCGAAGGTCACATCATCGGGAGTTGACAAGGGCCGGTCCCACCCTTCGAGAACGAATTCGCTCTCTCTTACGTCCGCGTTGTCTACCGACGCCAGGACGTGCTTACCGCGCGAGAAATCAAATTTCACTGGTGCACCTGCCGTGCCTCCGTAGCCTCCAATACCGCAATATCGCCGCGGCTCCATCATGGTTACATTGGTCGGAGAGTCATTTGGCCCTTCGGTTCGAACGAAGTCGAGCTCGGCAAGGACAAATCCATCGGGCAATCGTTTCGCTGCTGAAGTGAAATCACATTCTGTTCCGAGCGGGCCGCTGCGAATTTTGAACGCTATGTCGTTCGACGATTGAACTATACCAACAGCGTGCGTCCCATTGAATCCGAGCGAATTTCCTCCACAGGTACCTATGTGACCTGCGGCAAGGGAAAAACTGAACAGGTTTCGTAGCTCCCAGGTGTCCTCGAACACGTATCGCTGGCGCGGCGCAAATCCAAATGGTGGCACCGAAACCGTGACCGGAGCTCCAAAATCCGCGGACCCTGGAAAGCGAACGGAAAGTGTTGCAGTCAGGCCGCTGCAGGTGTCTATCGCGCTACGAAAACTGGCTGTCCTCGCGAAGGTTACGCTACCGCCCTGTACCGATTGGGCCGGATAAACAATACGTGGATTCTCGCTGTAGTTGCAGGCGCTTCCAACCTTCTCAAGGCGTGCGACAGATGCCGCGCCGAGTCCGAGCACCGTCAGTCGAAATTGCGACGTCTGATTGGCTGTTCGATTGAAACTGACCGGCGCCACGCGTGGTGCATAGGGGTGAACCGGTATTTCCATCGTGGCGGACTTTCCGAGGGCATCAGTGGCGATAATCATTGCACTGATTGCCGTCGGCACGGTTTTCGCAGGCGTTCGACCAATGAAACGTATCACCCTGGTCTGAACGCCTGCCGACTGCGGATTGATCCGCGCCTCGAGAAGCTGCCCCGCAGCCTGCGCTTGTGACTGCGTAACCTGGATGCCGGTGTTGGCCGTGACGAATTGGAAAAGAGATGCATTGGCACCTGCGATGGAAAATCGTATCGGTGCCGTTCCCCCAGTGGTCACGACCTGGAAATCGCTCGCCGGTAAGGAGCCGTTGGGTGCGACCAAGACGGGCACGAAGTGCGTCGTTGTCGCGGCGAATTCGAGCTCGGGTATTGCTGGGGCGGGTACACCGAGGAGCGGCTTGCGCTGGAGCGGCAACGTCTCACCTGCATGTCCAGGGTGTCCGACAAATAATGCCGCGGCGACAGTGAACTTCAGGAGCGGCGGAACTTTGAATTTCATGAACGAACTACTCACAATTACTTGAAAGCGTTTTGCCAGGTTTGCCCGGGCGGCCCGACTAATTCCACGCGGGCAAGCCGGGCTTCGTACAAGTAACCGTTGCGCGCGGGATCCGCTTCGTTGACCCTGCACCAGGCGTCGAACGTGACCGGAATAAGAAAGCGCTCGTCGCTGAGTGAAGTCACGAGCTGATGACTTGGTTGCTGTTGGCCGTATTCCTGCGCACCGCAGACCGGTGAACGTGTAAATTGCCAGACCACGTCCGCCACAAGCCAGCCGTCGCGCACCTCGAGCGCTGGTGTCGTGGTGAAGGTGCACTGTTCGGCCAGAAGACCGTTTCGCAGCTGAAATGTCAGATCCCCGCCTTCCAATACGACACCCGTCGGGAAAGTTCCGGCGCTACCGATCGACGCAAGTTGACATGGCACCAAACCCTTGCTTGCGCCGGCCTGCAGTCGTTTTCCAGATGCTGTCGTGTACCTGAGCAGATCCGATGTATTGTCGATCGTGTAGCTTGCCAGGGCCGGCAGCCTCACTGAGCCAGCGTTCATTGATGCGCGACGCGTCGGAAAGGATGACCTTCCGCCGTACGGGAAGAGTACGATCGGGCACGTGCGCCCCGCGTAGGGTCGGCGAAAAGTAACGTCAAAAGTAAGCCGGGAGGGTGTAACCACCACGTCATATCCCGGTTCTGGTTCGTCCCCCGCACAAGCAGCGAAATCGAGCAGACGACCGATGAATTGCTCGCGCGCCAGATCGGGATCGAAATCAAGCATATCAATTTCGATTCGCGTCGCGGGCTCGCCGCGATAGTCGCTCAAAATGTGGACGACGGGATCGCCAATGATTCGCCAGCTCTTGACACGCGGTCGCTTCAGTACTTTCAGCGCATCGATCATCACTGCGCTGCGACCAGTGGTACCGTGACGACCGACAACAGATTCTCCGCTGGTTACATAGTCAGCGGGTACCTGCAAATCGACCCAATAGACGTTTTCGTGGCCAGGCGTACCACTGTCAGGCCATCCGGACTGGCCAACCACACGCAATGGAACCTTGGAGACTGCGAACCAGGCGCTCAGCTCGCGGGGCACGAAAGTCCCGAAAACCCGGATACGATCTCCCTGAATCGCGAATTTCCCGGGCATCCAGGATTCGACAACAGGAGGCGGACGCGCTGACAGCCCTGAAGCGGCAGCAGGTTGCTTGGTTGGACCAACAACTTGCGGAGAAACCGCGGTCGACGGTGCGCCCTGCGCCAGCAACACACGCCCATGCAATCCCACGAGCAAGCAAAGGAACATGCCAGCGAAACGTCGCCAGCGGTGACTCGGGAGTCTCTCCGGCTGCATCGAATTCCCAGGCAAAACGCGCACACGGCGCGACGTCGAATACTCAACGATTCGGCCACGGGTAGTGGTTTAAATTGCCTTGACGCGCTGAGTGCGCCAGCACCTGCGCAGCCCGCGACCAGATTGACTGCACGATCGCACCGCAGGTCAGTACGTGGCGAAGGCATGCACGAAGTACTGCGCCGCAGTCTCGATTACGATGCGCAAATCGAGCACTACGAGTCCTGCGGCTTCCGCTGATCAGCCTTTGCGCAATTCCGAGAGTCGTCTCCATGGTTTTCGTCGAATCGATGTCAGCGCTTGGCGCACTTACCGAGCCGCAGGATCTCAATGACATGGTGTATCGGGCACTCGATCGGAATCGCCACGTGCATCTCGGCTGGGATGGCTGCGTTGAACCACGGCGGACATTCGAGAAACTTTGCAGCGTTGCGAGCTTGTACGGCAAGAGCCGCTTCCGCTCTAGTTGGCCGCCGCCAATGCAAAGTCGAGCGCTTCGGCACGCGCGCCAAATCGTGGCGCATCTGCCAGGACCCCCGCTCCGAGTCGGTCGATGACAGCCGCGACGCGCGGGCGCAAACCGCAAAGCGCGACGCGCTGACCGCTTTGGGCCGCCTGCGCAATAATGCTCTCGATCGCGAGCGCAGCGCTTGCATCGAGAAGCGGTACGTCCGTCATGTCGACGATCAGAACACGCACCTGCATGGCATTGGAGATGCGGCGCATCATTTCGGTGGCAGCGCCAAAACTCATCGGGCCCGCCAAGTGCAGCAACTGGATGCGCCCGGCGCCCTCGGCGAGCTGCGCAGCTTCGGCGTCCGTCAGTATTCCGCCTTCCTGAGGTGCATTCGTCAGTGCCCGGATCGCACCGGCTTGCACATCGGCCAGCTCCTTGATGAACAACAGACTCGCCATGACAAGACCAACGGCCACAGCAGTGATGACATCGATGACCACCGTGAGGACGAGGACCACCAACATGCAGGCGGTCGCGCTGCGTGGCAGGCGCGGCATTCGTCGCAGGAAAGGCCAGTCGATCACATCGATCCCGACCTTGAGGAGAATGCCAGCGAGGACGGCATGCGGCACGTGCGCGACCAGCGGCGCAAGGCCAAGTACCAACAGCAGCAATACCAGGGCATGGGTCATTCCGGCGAGCGCCGTCCGTCCACCGGAGCGAATATTGACCAACGTGCGGATGGTCGCGCCGGCACCGGGCAGGCCGCCTCCGAGTCCCGCTAGAAAATTGCCGATACCCTGGCCGACCAGCTCACGATCGGAGTCGTGAAAGGTTCGCGTGGCATTGTCTGCTACCAATGATGTCAGCAAGCTGTCAATCGAGCCTAGAATCGCTAGCACCGCAGCCGACAGCACGACGTCGCGCAATTGCGCGAACGGCACTACTGGAATGTGCAAGCTGGGCAGTGCGCTCGGTATGGCGCCAAGTTGTGGTGCATCGTGAAAGTAAAAGAGCCCAAGCAGTGTTCCGACCAATAGAGCGAGCAAAGTCGCCGGTACGATGCGCCCGATGGACTTCGGCAGAAACATCGAGACGATGAACGCAACGGTGCCGACAATGACCGCAGACCCGACAGGATGGCGCAGGTCATCGCCAAGGTGTGCAAGCGCCGCGACCGCATTTCGCGATACAGCGTGTCCGAGCAAGGGCTCGAGCTGCATGCAGATGATGATCACCCCAATGCCACTCATGAAGCCGGAGGTCACAGGGTAGGGAACCAGGTTGATCAATCGGCCGAATCGGAGCATGCCTAGCAGGACTTGCAGCAGCCCTGCCAACATCACCACGGTGAAAGCCGCCGCGGGTTGGTCATGGAACTGCACGAATATGGCTGCGCTCACGACTGTCATCGGTCCCGTCGGCCCGGAAATCTGCGTGGGCGTACCACCGAACAGAGCGGCGAAGAATCCAACGAATATGGCTCCGTAGAGACCCGCCACCGGGCCAGCCCCGGCCGCGACGCCAAAGGCGAGCGCAAGCGGCAACGCGACGACTGCGGCAGTAACGCCGCCGAAAAGGTCGCCACGCCAGTGCGTCAGGTCAAAATTGGGAACAAGGAATGCAGGCATGCTGGCACCAATTTTGGAATCCCCAAGAAAATATTGAACAGGACGCTGGTTTCGTATAATTCCATCTGACAGCTCTTTTCGCTTGGCCGATTCGCTTACGTTTCCAAGTCAAGACTGAAGAGCCGAAGTCCACGAGCTCTACCCTGATTGCGGCGAACAGAACTCGCCGCAAATTGGCGGCGTCAATGTATCGAATCACGGACCCCGCCATTGTGAGTCCGCTGAACCCGGAAATCCAAATCATCCATGCAATGAGTCGGCTGCAACTGGTCGCAGCAATAGCCTTGCGAAATAGGGAAGCGAGATCTTTGTGGAGCCCATCGAGAACAAGATTCGATTTCCGGCCGGCCTGCCAGGGTTCGAACCAACGCAAGTGCGTTATTCGTATGCGCCCGATTCACACTCAACTCGGGGTTAAATTCCAAATCTGTACCCACTGCGTCGTTAACGCGATGCGACAGTCGGGGTATCGGTGGCGCGACGCCGAGCTCGGGCGAAGCGGTTAGTCCGTCGCTTTCCCACACTATATATCGCCTCGAGATAACAGACAGCCATTGCAAGGTTCGAAAAGTTGTGTCAGCTGACGGAGCGTCTATCCAGCACGAAGAACTGCAATTCTCCCAATTCACCCTCAAAACGCTTCTCGTGACCGGCAGGGTCGCCCAGGTGCTCCGCTTGCGCATGCGCTTCCTGCAGATAGGAACAGTACAGGCGCTTGCGTCGGTCTGCCGACATCGCCGTTTTCTGGACTGTCGGTGTATTCAGAGCCTGCTCCAAAGACAACGAATCGAAGTTTGAGCACTCGTTCTTGTGTGTCCAAGCGCCGGTGTGCAGGTCGAAATTGTAGAGAGGCAGAAATTTGTAGCCATGGCGACCGAGAAAGCAGACCGCATCAATGACATAGTCCGCGTCCACTTCGTCCATGGTGAAATGGAAACCCACCCTGCACCAGCCTGGCTTCAGCCCGCTATGACCGGCGCCGACGCACTCGCGGTAGCGCTGGGATCGCTCGAGGTCAATGTCCAGCAGTCGATGACCGTAGGGACCTGCGCAGGAGCAACCAGCGCGCGATTGAATACCGAACAGGTCATTCAACAGTGCCGTCACGAACTTTGGATGCAGGTAACGTCCGCGCGGGTCCCGTGCGTTGAACGAGACAATACCAATACGACGCGCGGGATCGGGATTGCCGAGAATCTCGAGATGTGGCTCCGCCGCCCAATGCTTCATGGCGCGCGCAAGCAATTCGTGCTCACGTCCTGCGATGCGCTCTGTGCCGAGCGCGTCCTTGACCTGAAATGCAAGCGCCGCTTTGATGGTTTGCATGACGCCCGGCGTCCCGGCCTTTTCCCGCTCTTCGATGTCGCGGATGAAATCCTGGTCATCAGGCCCGACATAATCAACGGTACCCCCTGCCGCGACCGTCGGTGGCAGGTCGACGGGGTAAATCCGGCGGTTGAACACGAGGATCCCGCTCGACCCCGGCCCGCCCAGAAACTTGTGCGGTGAAATGAAGATTGCATCGAGCGAAGCGTCGCCCTCGCCCGTATTCGGCGGATTCATGTCGATCGGCACGTACGGCGCGCAGGCGGCGAAGTCGAAGCACGCGATTGCGTCGTGTCGATGCAGCAATCGAGCGATGTCGTGAACCGGTGTCCGCATGCCGCTGACATTTGACGCCGCCGAGAACGAGCCGATTCGGGGACGACCCAAATACTCGGGCGCTTTCAAAAGACTCTCGAGATGCGCAAGATCCACGCCACCATCCGCGGCCAGATCCACTTCGACCACTGTCGCGATTCCCTGGCGCCAGGAGATCTCGTTCGAGTGATGTTCGTATGGCCCGACGAAGACCACAGGCGACTGGTTACGCAGGTGATCATCGAAACATCGGCAACCCTCCTCGTCGAGGCACTCATCGAGCATATCGCGTATGCGCTGGTGGGTCGCCGGCGGGCAGGCGATACCAAGAATCTGCTGCGCCTTGTCGATCGCGCCGGAAGCGCCGGTTCCGACCGCAACGATTCGGCCGTCCGGGCCCGCATTGACAGATTGCTTGATGACCGCTTCCGCCTCGTGCAGCAGACGGGTCATGTTCCGACCTGTGACGTCATCCTCGGTATGCGTATTGGCATAGTTTCGCTGCACGCCGAGCAGGTAATTCTCGATGAAATGAAGGCAACGACCGGACGCGGTGTAATCGCAATAGACCATCGTCCGTTCGCCGAAGGGCGTATGGAAGGTAGAGTCAGCGCCAACGACTTGGTCTCTGAGGAATTCGAAGCTCAGGTTGGTCGGGAGCACGGCAGGCGGAATCTCTCACATCGGGCCATCACACCACGGCGGTAAATGCGCCCACTTGGAATATTACCTTCTTATTCCAGCAATTGGTTGCCAGATCAATAGTTTGAGCGAGCGCACAGACTGCCGCGCCTTCTCAAACGCGTCGCCACCCGTATGTCGGTGCATTGAACGTACGTGATCGTCCGAGGGGTCGAGCTTTCGATTTCCGTTTCCTCTGCGAAGCTTGCACCATCGGAGTATGATGAGGAGAAAGTTTCTGCTTGAGAGACCGAGCTCTGTTCCAGTGAGCGCATCGGCGGTGCTCTCATTGACGACGTCGTGCTGGTCTGCGAACGCGGTACCGCCATGTGCCGCGAACCGGTGCGCCTAGGCGCGGCCAAGACCCTTCCCAGCACCAGTCACCAATACAACGCGACCCTCGAAGTTCTGTGCCATTCGATGTATTCCTCACGTCACGTCCGATACGCCCAGAAAAGCAGCTCGACATTATCGCCAAGCGATTCCACGTATGCGGGAGACCTATCCGGCACGGGCCCGCCTGCTGGCAGGACGTGCTGCGCAGGCACGGTATCTGGTACCTTTTGGCCGCGACCATGCTGATCTTCGGTTTTTCAATTGAGTCCCCCCAACGTTGTCCGCGACGCCTCGGAAATCGCAATTGGAGAGTGACCCAAATGACAATCCGTTCAGCCAGCCTGGCGGTCTGTTGCCTGTGTATTGCCTCGGGCACCTGGGCGGTTGACGCTGAAGCACCAATCGACCCGGCGCCAGTCAAATCTCCGGAGCAACAGTTCAAGGACCACCCGACGCGTCTCGCCGACCTGCCGCCAGGCTGGTCGACGAATAATCCGATTCGGCTGCAGGTTTGCTTCAACTTGAAATATGCACCCAATTCGCACGAGGCCAACCAATTCCTGCTGACCTGGTACCGCCGCATCAGCGAGATGCCCTATGTCGTGGACCTTCGAATGGAACGGCTGGTGTATCCCGCCCAATTCACTTATTGCGCCAACATGATGTTCAAAAACTGGGCGCACAATCGGGCATACGAAACGAGCGATGTTTTCCTCAAGTATTACTACGAAGTGTGGAAGCCAGCGGTAACCGAGATGGCCGAACAAATGACCATACTTGATATCGCAACCACGCCGCGTTAGCTCGGTGCTAATGCACAAACGGGCGACATTGAGCCGGCATTACGCGAGCAAGCTGCATCCACTGGTACTGGCAATCGGCGGGTGGTTGTTGGCCGGCATCGCGCTTGCGAAAGATCCGATCGTCACTGTCGACACCGGGGCGCTTCGCGGCAGGACATCCGGTGGAATCGACATCTACAGGGCTGTGCCGTTCGCCCTGCCGCCAGTCGGCGACCTGCGTTGGCGTGCTCCGCAGCTACCACGCGCCTGGAATGGCATTCGCGATGCCCGCGAACTCGGTCCGAGATGCCCGCAGGTGAACGACCCCTCCACCTACGCACCGGGCGCCAGGTCGGAGGATTGCCTCTACCTCAATATCTGGGTGCCGAGCAGCGCCGCGAAGCTGCCCGTGATGATCTGGATCCATGGCGGCGGCTACACCAGTGGATCAGGCACGATGAAACTCTACGACGGCAAGATGCTCGCAAAACGCGGCGTCATACTGATCACCGTCAATTACCGTCTCGGCCGACTCGGTTTTTTCGCGCATCCGGCGCTCAAGGCCGACCGGGATGCGAACTATCCCGATGAACCAATGGGGCTGTATGGGATACTCGATCTGATCGCTGCGCTCAAATGGGTACAGCGAAACATTGGCGCGTTCGGCGGTGATTCCGCCAATGTCACGATTTTCGGCGAGTCCGCGGGCGGCGGCGCTGTCACGCAACTGATGGTCTCACCGCTTGCAAAGGATCTGTTTGCGCGCGCCATCAGCCAGTCTGGTGCCACCGGCACATCGCTCGACACATATATGGAGACTTCGCTGCCGCGACGGCCGTCGGCGATGGTACTGGCGAAGGCATTCCTTGGCGCTGAGGGCATTCCCGAAACGATTGACGCCAAGGGGCTGCGCGCGTTGCCGGTGGACAAGCTACTCGACACAAAGCTGCTGCTCAGACACGGGGTCACCTTCGTCGACGGCATCGTCATTCCGGACTCGATTGCGAAGATGTTCGCCGAAGGCCGCCAGCACCCTGTGCCGTTTCTGTTGGGCGCCAACAGTCATGAGGGGTTCGGCGTCCGTGCCGAGCCGAATGCCATGTCGCAGATCGCGCCCGATGTCTCCCGCGATCAACTCAGGATCCTGTATGGCGAGAAATCCGAGACTGGATACGCACAGCAATGGTACGGCGACAGTCGTTTTCTGGCTGCTGCAAAGTACCTCGCCGCCAACATGTCGCGGGCAGGCAGCGGTGTCGGCGCACCCGCCTTTCTCTATTACATGTCATATCGGACCGAGGCTGCGCGGGATTTCTACTCCGGTGTTCGTCACGCCGACGAGCTGCCCTATGTCTTCGAGGCCTTGGCGCAGTTCGAGACTGGGGCGGTTGCTGCGGACTACCGAGTGAGCCGACAGATCGCGACGTACTGGACGAATTTCGCAAAGACCGGAGATCCCAATGGCACCGGCCTGCCCCGCTGGGACGCCTATCGCACCGGGGACGACAACTGGTTTGAATTCGGCGAAGCGGGTAGCGGAATGAAGCCCGGAATACTTGCGGAACGACTCGACTTTCACATCACGCGATTCAAGCGCATCGCGGACATCCCCTGAACGGAATGACAGCGGGTGCCGAGCAACTCCCAAGGCTCACATGAATCGACCCGGTGCGGGGTGAACGCAGCGCAGCCGGCAACGTCGAAGATTCTGCCGTCTGGGCCGAGAGAATCAGCAGTTCGCGACGTTGCTTGTTGGTAAATCAGTACGATCTTCGGGGCACGTATAATAGCCTTACATTCAAGTCGCCACTCTCGCGGAGCATTACATATGGTATATCGTCGACAGGTCGCAACTCGTATGGCGCTCGCTGCGTTGGCCACTATCAGCCTCATGGCTGTCGACGCGAACGCGCATGGCATCTGGTTCTCGCAGCGCGCCACACAACTGGCACTGATCTACGGCGTCGGCGCCGATGACCTCGATTCGGTCAAGCGCTTGCCGCTCGTCGAGCGCATCGACGGCTACGATGAGGCTGGTGAACCGGTACCGACCGAACTGCGCGTGGCCGGCCCGCTGCTGCTGGTCAACAGCGAATCTCCGGTCAGCGTCGTCGCGGCCGTGTTGTTCAACGGCATCTGGAGCAAACGCCCGGACGGCGAGTGGCTCAAGAAGGGCCGTGATGAAGTCCCGGATGCCACCGTCTCGGAAAAGAACTACAAGTACGCCGTCTCGATTTCCGGGCCGCTGCTGAAGCCGCTCGGACCCCTGCCGGGCCAGACGCTGCAGATCCTGCCTGTCGGCGAGATCCCCGCGCTCTACGACAGTCCGCTGACCGTTCGCGTGCTGTACCAGGGCAAACCGGTTGCCGGGGCGCAGGTGCTTCGCGACTACGTGACCGACCCCGACGCGACGCCTCTAGAGACCGGCGCCGACGGCACAGCGACGTTTCGTGTCCGCAACCAGGGTCAGAACGTCATCACGGCCATCTACAAGTCGGAACCGGATGATCGCAGCAAGGTCGACCACCTCGAGCATCTCGCTACCCTGACGATCACACTGCCGCATGCTCCGGAGTGAGCACGAAGTTGGCCCCGGAGACACGCATACCATGAGAAACGCAAATCGCTTCATCATGCTCATGGCCCTGTGCCTGGCACTCGCCTCGCCGTCACTGTCTCTCGCACACGGCAACCACAAGGCGATGCACGGAGGCCTCGTCAAGTCCATGGGCGAGACGATCGTAGAACTGGTTGTCGAGGCTGACGGCGCGCGCATATACCTGCGCGACGAGGCCGAAGGCACACCACTCAGCGGCTCAGGCGGAAAACTCATTGCGCGCCACGAAGACACGCGGTCCGAATCGGATCTGGTGCCGGACGGCAACGGCGCCCTCACGGCCAAGGGCGTGAAGCTCGTGACCGGCACACGCGTCAGCGTCCAGGTGATCCTCGCCGACGGTCAGACACGCGTCGCTGCCAACTTCGCTATTCCTTGACAGGATGAAGTCGGCGCGCTGGCAGTCCAACCTCTGCTGGCTGGTGCTCGCGAGCAGCGCACCCGCGGCGCTGGCGCACGGCGTCTCGGGTTCAGACGCGTCCTTCGTCGCCGAGAGCGCGAGCGCGCAGGTGGCACCATTCATCTACCTGGGCGCCAAGCACATGGTCACCGGTTACGACCATCTTCTGTTCATCCTTGGCGTCATTTTTTTCCTCTACCGCATGCGCGACGTGGCCCTTTACGTCACGCTGTTCTCCATTGGCCATTCGATTACCCTGCTAGCCGGAGTGTTTGGCCAAGTGCGCGCGAGCCCCTGGCTGGTCGATGCCGTGATTGGGCTGTCGGTCGCGTACAAGGCATTCGACAACCTCGGTGGTTTCCGCACCGTATTCGGTGTGCAGCCTGACGCCCGCCTCGCGGTGCTCGGCTTCGGCCTCGTGCATGGCTTCGGCCTCGCCACCAAACTGCTCGCATTGAAACCTGCCGGCGAGGGGTTGGTCGCCAACATGGTGTCGTTCAATGTCGGCGTGGAGCTCGGCCAGCTCTGCGCACTGGCGGTGATCGTGTTGGTCATGGCACGTTGGCGGCGCTCACCGGGTTTCAAACGCCACGCTTTTGCCGCCAATGTTGTACTAATGGGTGCGGGCTTTCTGCTGACGCAGTACCAGCTTGCGGGCTACTTCCTGTCGCGGAGCGCAGTATGAACCAGGGGTTGGTCGTATCCGGTCGCCGGCTGGGTCGCGCGACTGCAATTGCGTTGCTCGCTGCCACGCTGATTTTCGTGACCACGGTGTTGCCCGCTGAGTTCGGCCGCGACCCGACTGGCTTTGGCCGATTGACCGGACTTACAAAGCTGTCGCTGAGCGCGCCGGTCCAGCCGTCGGCGATCCCGAACGATAACACCGCGATGGCGGTTCCCCTCGGCGGGGCCGCACCGCTGCAGGAACAGGCCGCAGCGCCGCGCAGCGAGGAATTCGTGATCCCGCTCGATTTTGCCGACGAGCTGGAATTCAAGGTGCGAATGAAAGCGGGCGCGACCCTGCTCTATTCGCTGCAGATCGAAGGGGCACGCTCGCCCATCGACGCCTACACTGACTTCCACGGCGACGTACCTGGCGCCGAGCCCGAGCAGGTGATTGAATACCGTCAGGCAACCGGCCTGACATCGAACGGCGCACTGCGCGCTCCGATGGACGGAGTACACGGCTGGTTCCTGCAGAACCGCGGTGACGACCCGATCACCGTGCGCTTGCGGCTTACGGGATTCTACGACCTGATTCCGGCCGGCGAATACGGCAACGAGCGCGGCATAGAGCCGAGCCGGTAGATTCGCGACCCGGTTCGCGACCGCACCTGATAAATCGCGCGCCACACCAATCGGGCAATTCGGAAGACCAACTCTCCAGATGGTCAGCCCTGGCGACAACTCACTTGCCGGCGCCTGACTCGATCGCACCACTGCGCCTGGTATCAATCGCAATCCAGTTATCGACCCATGTCTGGCCGCCGTCGTCCGAGTAGGATTGAACAAACCGGGCCGTGTTCGCCGTGATGTCCGAGATTACGAACCGCACGAGCACCGCACGACCATTGACCTGGTCGCAACCGAAGAAAACGCCCCGCCCGTTCTCAAAGCTGCCGCTCACCGGCGGCGTTAACTTGCCATCTGCAATACTGGCGAAATGAAGGGTCCATTGCTGCGACGCAGGATCGTAGAGGCGCAAGGAGACCCCCTCGATCGGCCGTTGGTCGTTTGCCACAGCAAGATCAACCACATTGGCACGATGGTTAGCCAAAGCGACCACTTTCGACGTTCCGGTGAATTCGATCCATTCCGCTGCCCGGGACAGCGGCGCGCGTACTCGAACCCGTGTGGACCATTCGCCAATTTCCCATTCGAAGTCACGTGCACCGTCATGGCTGGCTTGCGCTACGGTCTTTACAAGGGAGCACGCAAGAAGGAGCAAACACAGGAGCGGTCGCGAAGGCCAGGTGCCAGGGGTCATCTTGAGAAATCCATCCTGAATATCTCATGATGTCTCTCAAGGCAGCCGACGCGCAACGCACCTCGAGGTAACCTGATGAATATCTCACACGTCAAGATCCCCGGACAGCCAGTACCGTTGGACTGCCCGATGCGTGCAGCGCTTTCGGCGATCGGCGGCAAGTGGTCATTGATCTTGCTGCACTGGCTCTATGAGAGACCGCGCCGCTTTGGCGAACTTCAGCGCCTTGTTCCGGACATTTCGCACAAAGTGCTGACCGAGGCGCTACGCAACCTCGAACAGGAAGGGCTGATCGCGCGCGAAATCCACGAAAAACCGGTCGTCTATGCGATCTCAGCCCACGGCCGCAGCGTGCGCCATCTGATCGATGCCATCCATGACTGGGGGCAGCGCCATCTGGAGCAACGGCGCGGGGATTTGGTCTAGGGCGCGCGAAAACGTCTCACCGCCCGCGACAGACGAACCTGTCGGAAGGTATCTCGCCAAGTTCTGTCGCATTCTTAGTCGCTCCTGGCCAGATGGCATCCCGCGTTCCACTGCCGCCACGAGAATTTGCACTGATTCCAGTTCGAGCGATAGCGCTGTAACCGACAGATTACGCAGCGCACGTGCGCTGAGGATCCCGTATCGCAGGCAACATGCCACGCGCCGGGCAATCTGCATTGTTGGTCGTCAAACGACCAGCAGGCGCCTCAGGTCATCGACGAACTGCGACTGGAATGCCTGCACCTTCGGGCTGGGCTGCCAGCTACTGAAGAATTCCAGCTCGGGATCTTCCACTTCGGTTTTCACACCCGATAATTGTTCGATGATTCGATGCCCGCAAAACGGAACATAGGCTTCTGAATAGCCGCCTTCGTGAACGACGGCCAATCGGCCTTTGCATAGTTTGTCGGCCGAAGTCATCATGATCCGGGTCATCGCGCGATAGCTTTCGCTGGTCAACAACTGGCGTGCAAGCGGATCGACAGCGCTCGCATCGAGCCCGCTGGCGACAATGATCAGCTCCGGCTTGAAGGCCTCGAGACGCGCAACGACTATTTTTTCCATCGCCTCGATGTAGGTCTGGTGTCCACTTCCAGCCGGCAAGGGAATATTGCAATTGAATCCGGTTCCCGCACCAGTGCCGACATCCTGCTCGCCTGTATAACCAGGCGGAAAGCAGTTTTCCTGGTGAATCGAGATTGTCAGGACATCCGAGCGATCGTAAAAGATGCTCTGTGTACCGTTACCGTGATGGACATCCCAATCAACCACTGCGACGCGCTTCAAGCCACGCTTGGCAATGGCGTGTTCGATTGCAATCGGGATGTTGGCCAGCAGGCAAAAACCCATCGGCTCGTTGGGCAGGCAGTGATGCCCGGCCGGACGACAAAGGGCATAGGCATTGCGCGACGCGCCCGACATGACATCATCGACTGCCTGCAGTGCGAGGCCAGCCGAGAGAGCCGCGATTTCATAGCCGCCGACACTGAAAGGCGCAAATGTACCCAGTTCGCCGCCGCCGGCGTCGCTCGCCTTCTTGAAGGCGTCAAGATAGGCCTTGCCGTGCACGCGCAACAAGTCTTCAGTTGTAGCAGGCACCGCTTCGGGCCGCCGCAACTGCTTTGACAGTCCGGACGTATCCATGAGATTGACGAGACGGCGCTTGCTGTCCGAAGTGTCCGCCCCGCCGCCGTTGTTTGGCGGCTGCACCCAGCGTGAGAGGGGAAAGAACAACGCGTGGACACCCACCGAATGCCAGAAGGTTTCCTCAGCCGAGTGAAAACTAGTCTTGGTCATGCTCCAACCTCTAAAATGAGTTACCAGCGAATGAAAGCCGGATCAGCCAGCGCCGGTCGTTTCCCTCTGGGCGGTTCGATTGTCGGTGGCTCGGCCGAGCGCGGACAGACTGCCTCTGCATGGGCGCAAAGTCTGCCTTTGATCCACGGTACCTTTCCAGCTACTCAAAATGATAATACGGCTCCGGCCACGAACTCAACGCACCAGGCTGGCCAGCCGCTCTTCCGCCAAGCCGCCGATTTGAGCCCTCTCATGTTGGCTTCTTCAGATGGTCCGCTCTATTACTGCAATTGTGCCCGATCTCCGGTGTCGATGAGTAATCGACCATGCGGCAATCGACCATATACTTGTGACCTAGCGCCGGATCGTAATCGCTCCACTCCTTGTAGCCGAACCCGAAGAACGGAATCACACGCGAATCAGCCAAAGCACAAGTCTTCTGTTCTTCGTTACGCGCCGACTTGCCGACTGCCAGACATCCGACGCCCGCGCAGCAATCGATGCGCAGGCTGGCTTCTTTGTTTGGATCGGTAGAAGCATCGGCGAATTGGATTCCGGCGGCATGTGAACAGATGACATCCGTTGTCCATGCTTACATCCGGTCGCAATTCGGCGCAACGAGCTTTTCGGCAAACGCAGGTCTTGCGTTGATCAGCAAGACTGTCAATAGCAACAGATCACCGACGGTGACTCGATTGGGCACTGGGAAGGCAGGACACTGGTCATCGACACAATCGGTTTCAATACCGTTCGGGCCGTGCGGGGCCTGCCGGACATCGCGTAGAAGTGCATCGTCGAGCGCATCGCGGCGGCCGAACTGGCGCAACCGCGAGAACTTCTGCGTTGAAAATAATGGTGATGCGCCCGATCCCTCGATCGTCCGCTTGCATGGAGGCAGGTTGTCCTGCTAGTTCTGGCAGCCGGTGGCGGGATCGAAGGCCCTGCCATGTTCGCGCTGGTACTGTTGCGCGTAATTCTCGTAGGTCTTCCGGAGCTGCTGCGCCTCCGATTCGAATCGGATGCGCGCCGACTCGGGAACGCCCGGCCTGAAGCTGCCGGAATAGTTTGGATTCGAATCCAGCGACTTCCTGGCGTCGCATGCGCGCGAGCGTCGGGCAGCCTCGAACTGATCTGCGGTGCCTGCCGCCCACTCCTTGTCGCGAGCAGCAATCAGCGTCGCCTGCTCGGCCTCATGCCGCTGCCTGTCCTGCGCGGCATGCGTCAGGCGCACGCGCCCGCCATCGCACTTTGAAGTGTCGAACGTGTGTCCTGTCAGATTCTGATATTCGGCCTGGCTTTCAGCCAATGCCCTCCGGGCGTTCTCCACCTGACCCGCTTGCGCCGCCCGGATGTTGCTGTCGAGTACCCGCTGCGCGGTCGCCCGCCTGGCCGGGTCGTTAATTGCCCCTGGTGCAGCCTGGCCTATTGGCACGGATTTTCCTTGATCCTGCTCGGCTGCGGCCATCGTGCCCTTGAGGAATTGGTTCCGTCCGCAAACCAGCTGCTCCGCATTGTCCAGGTCGCTGGAACTCGGCGCGGCCGTGACCGGTGTAGCCATGTGGACGGACACGAGGTACAGCCCGGCGGCCACGAATGATGCAACCCGGTTACGCATCGGGATTCCCCTGTTGAAACCCGTGTGAATCTTGACATGTACAGGTCACTCTGCGGCGGAAGGGACTTCACAGTTCAGTCAAGCACGCCGGGAGGTGGCGGGCGTAGTCACGCTCGCAGGCGGGGCGCGAGTTCCGCGTCATCGGACGGCAAATCGCCCAGGATTCCTTTCGCAAGTCCAACATCCTCGGCAGCAGCGAGCGGGACCGAGGACATGCCGGAACACCAGCTGGCCACCGCCAACGGTCAGGTAAGCCCCATCCAGAAACAGTATGTGGCAGTGCACGTTGTCGTCCAGCGCCGAGCCGAAGCCTTGCACCAGCGTCACCGCGTCCGTCGCAGCACTGGAACACGTGAGGCCGGCCTTGCGCAGCAGATGGATTGACGCTGTACCCCTTGCGTCGCGACAATTATCGGCAACGCGGTGTCGAGCTGCAAACGTCATGTCGTTAATATTTCATTCATGCGCCCAAACGGCGGTCGCTGCGTTAGCCAGTCTGCTGGCCTTCGCTTCCTGTATTGATGCGATGGCCGCCAGCCTTACCATGAAGTCAATCGGCTCGAGCACGATGTGCGCGGTGCCGTCGCGGTACGGGCGTTTGCTACTATTACCCAAGTGTTTCGCACAGGGGCACATCAATGGCGGCTAACCGGACTGTTTCCCTATCGTTGATTGGCTTGCTGCTAACTCCGGCCTTCACAAATGCGTCGGAGGCCTCGATCTGCGCAAGTGCAGTGCAGGGTCAGGTGCCCTGGAACTATTCGGGCAACGTGCGCTGGCAAGAACAAAACATAGAGCGCCTCTGTGCCGGCGCGAAGGATTCTACGGAGCCTGCCCGCTGTTTCAAGACGGTCATGCACGCGGGCGTCAAGCACGCGCAAGGCGATCGCTGGCGTTGGCAAGACGCGCTCGAGCTATGTGCCGGCACGCTGGATCACCAAGCATCGATCGATTGCTTCGAGAAGAGAATTGCCGCCGGACTCGACAACACTGCGGCGCGCAGCGCTTGTCTGTGGAACCAGCCGGCGCCGCCGCTGAGTCAGGTGGCACCGGCTGAGCTACAACCGCAGTCAATGCAGCGCCCAGTCGATGATCGTGCCATGACCAATTCCAGGGCGGTTCCGCAATCGCGGGCATCCGATGTCATGCAGGCCGAGATCGTCCTGCCCACGATCGTTTCGCGACTCATGTTCCGTTTTATTACGGGCGAAGATGACGCGCGCCAAAGCAGCATTGTCTACGTCGCGGTCATCGGCAAGAACGGCGAGTTCCTCACTGGCCACAGGAGTCAGTCAGGCGAATTGGGTGGGCCTGGGAAATACGGCGTGCGAACTGATTCGGCGTGGGAGCGAGCCAAGGAGGGAGGGTATCCGGACACCCAGGTGCGGGAGTACGCCACTTGGAGCAAGGGCGAATGGTCTGACGTAACGATCAATCTGCGACGACCCGTCCCAATCGATGAAATCCGCGAAGTCATGATCCACCTGCAGCAAAACCTTTGTCTGGGCTGCACGTCGGATAACTGGGACATGAAATCGGTGGCCGTTTATGCGGAAGTTGATGGGAAGGTCCAAAGTTCCGCGCTGTTCCGGACTCCAGGCGCCCGCCCCTATCAATTTTCCGAGTCCTGGCCCATCTTGCTACTACGCCGGGCCGAGGGTAATGAAGCATCGGTGACTGAGTGGCGCGAGAACCGGTAAGAGCGATTAGCCATTTTGAACGGCGGACGAGACGGACCGCCACGATGTGCTATTTCACGACCGCGTAGTCGACCAACCACTGTATCGGGTCGTCGCCATTCGAATCCCTGAATTCAACTGCTACCGTCGAATAGGAACCGATTCCGGAGGCCAGTCGCATGAGGTGATGGTCGTCCCGCTGGAAATGGAATAGGAAGCCGGTCAACGCGGATTTTTCGTCCGTTGCGCAGTTCGCAGGATCAAGTTCCTGGCGAAGTTTTATCCGTTCCTCTAGCTGCTGCGGGCAGGAAGGGGAATTCGAAGCAGGTCGGGAAGACCAAGGAGATACAGTTTTCGGGCAATTTGTTCCGGGGGCAGTGCTTCGGCACGTGCCTATCGCTGGCAGCGACCCGGAGTCAATCTTCGTCGGCAACGATCCCGATGCGCTCCCGCGCCGCCGGATGGATTCATGGGGCGCCCATGCGATCTGCACAGTCGCGGCGAAACGCCGCAGCCCCTTCTTGCCAAACTCTCTCGCCGCCGCCAGTCCGGTGATCGCGGCTCCAGTGGCCACTGCCGATTCGATACCGCCAACCGGTGCCAGACTGAGAGCGAATCCCGCCCCTGCCAAGGCTTCGTAGTCGCGCACATCGAGCCCCTGATCGTCGAGCAGCGTCACGCGCACAAACTTGAGATCCGGCGTCAGTCGGACGCCGATTGCGCGAACGTTGGCGTCCGTCCGGTTTTGCCGGGTCAACGAAAAGCCCGCGAGCAGCGGTACATATCCATCTGGCGGCCGGGGCAGCGCGATATCGAATTCACCCTCGCCGACCGCGCTGACGGTCGCGAGCGGATAGCCCGCGGCATACCAGCGGGCACTGAAGCCGAAAGAATCGTTCGAATCCTGGTCCGCAAAGGTCGCCGAGGCCCTGCCCTCCGATTGCAATACGGCTATTTCGCGGATCTTGTGATCGCCGTTCAGAAAACCGAGCGAGAATGTCGAAAGCGCTGCGCCGCCAAGCGGCGCGTTCGTGGCGACCAGGACCCGATTCGTCGCCGAAGTCTGCTTCGCGGTAACGAGCGTCGAAACCCCACCGCCGATTTTCGGGGCGACCAGTCTCGCCGCGCCCTGCTGCGCGGTCGGCGCCTGGATGTTAGGCGAAGCAACCGGCGGCGTAGGCCGGGGCCTCACGACAGGCTTTACTGGGTCGCCCGGCGCCGCAAATGCGGCGCTGACGCAGCCTGCCGACGCAATTGCGACCGCTAAAAGCAACCTCATTGAGTTCTCAACCGCGATCATGGTGCTCCTCCCGGTCCCTGCCCCTGCCCCTGCGGCCTCAGGCTTGCATCGCCTCAGGTCCGCGCGCAGATCTTGTGGGGCGAGCCAGCTCGCGCTTTCTGCTGCGACCTGAAGCGCCCTGCCTTGGCGGGAAGGAAACCCCCGACCTGCGACGTTCGCCGCGAGTTGCGGTCAAGAGATGTTGCTTCACCGCCGTCGCACAGGATAGGACGGGGTGATGGGAAGTTCAAACGGCCGACTGCCGCCCCTGGGCGGACACCTGAAGAGAATGCCTGGTCGGCAGCTGATCCATACGAGTATTGGAATCGGCCGGCCACCGATTGTTAGGCACCTATCTGGTCGAACAAGGCCTGTTCGCGCGCGGTTACTCGCACCGGCGCGTGCAACCAATTGCAGTCACGCGCCAACGCTCGGTGTCCACCCGCTGACCTGTTCACAGCATCTGTGACTTACACTGGCTCCACGGCGACGCCGAGCCCTTTTGCCGCCTGGCGCACTCGCTCGTCGAGACTCAGTAGTCGCATGCCCAAGACCGCGGAACGTGCTACGAGAAGAGATGCGAGGTGGATGTCATCGAGTGTCCGAATCGAATCAGTGGGAAAGGGTTGGCGCGCGCGATCAACAACTTCGGCCGCGATTCGCAGGATTTGCCAATGCGCAGCCGCCGCCACGAGGTGCGCTCGACGATCGGCGGCGTCCCCTTCCGTCAATTCCTTGAGCGCCAGCGCCCGCAGCAATACGCGATCACACTCGATCAAGGTAAGATCGGAAGTGACGATTACATCCGCCTCGGAGAGCAGACGGCGCACCGCAGGTGCGGTGGGTTTGTCACCCTCTTCTGCCTGCGCCTTCTTGCCGGAGCCCCGATCAGCTGGCGTGATCGCTGCGACTCGTTGGTAGCTTCTTCGCCCATCCGCGCGCTATGGTGTACCGTATGCTGAACGCCTGCATCCAGAGCTTTGAGGGCATCCGACTGTTTGATTTACTCAAGGCTGTTGCCACCGATAGGAACGTGCTTCCAGGCATGAGCGACGATGCTCGCAGGTCCTTGCGACGTGCCGGCGCCTGATAACTGGATGCAGCGAGGGCGGTTGGGAATAGAGTGGTGATCGGGACTCGACAGGGGCGCGTCGCCGATCCAGGGCGTTCGGCTTCACCAAACACGAAATCTCTGCACATCTGGAGCCCGCTGATGGAAACGCAAGTGATTGATGAACAGGTGCTGATCAGTGCGTCACTCGAACAGGTCTGGAAAGCACTGACGGATCCAGAAGTCACGGTGAAGTACTGGGGAGGCACCCGAATCGAATCGGCGTGGAAGAAGGGCGCGGCCGTTCTTTATCGACGCGATGGCGAGGTGGTAGATGAACACGAACTACGCGAGGTGATCCCGAATCGACTGATAGAGCACACGTTTCGACCGATGTTCGGTGAGTTCAAGACCGAGCCGTCTTCATTATTGACGATACTGCTCTCGTCAGAGGCGAATGGCACACGAGTGCAAGTTTTACATCGTGATTTCCCACCAAGCAGCAAAGTCTTCGCCGCATGCAGCGAAGGGTGGCCTGCCATTCTGGGTGCACTCAAGTCGCTACTCGAGACACCGTGAGCACTGGACACGCGGTGCAGCGGAAACTGCAGGGCTACCTTAGGACGGTGTCTGGACTACGGGGGGAATCCCAAAATGCCGCTTGGGTGCGAAGGAAGGCGATAGATCCCGATTGACTGACCCTGTTAGCGCTCATCCTCCCTACAGAACGGCCCACCACGGCGCGGCCAGTACATGCGGTGCCAGCCATTCAATCTTGCTGCCGGTATGGAGCAGCAGTGCGGCTCGCGACTTCTTGCCATACTCGGCACGGAACGTGCGCAAGTGCGCGGTATCGGAAAGTCTGGGACGCGCTGTCGACTTCACTTCGATCGGCAGCAGCTTGCCGTCCGCCTCGATCACGAAGTCCACTTCCTCTCCAATCGACGTGCGCCAATAGCCCAGCTCCGCGCGCTCGACGCGCGCATCGCGCCACGCCAGTAGATCGTGCAGGACGAGGTTCTCGAGATGCGCGCCGGCCGGCGCCTCGACTTCGGCCAGATGCATCGCAAGGCCTGTATCTCCCCAATAGATCTTAGGCGCCTTGATGAGGCGTTTGGTGCGATTCACGGTGTAGGCCGGCAGGCGCACCAGCAAATATGACGTTTCGAGGAGATTCAACCAGCGGTGCACGGTGGGCTGAGGTAGCGCAACGTCGCGACCGAGTTCCGTCTGGTTGACGAGTTGCCCGATGCGCAGACAGGCAGCCCGCATCAGTCGCCTGAAGTCGGGCAATCCCGTGATCGCGGCCAGATCCTGAAGGTCACGCTCGAGATAGGTGCGAACGTAGCTGTCGAACCAGATACGCCGATCCGAGGACGTGGCCAATTCCAGCGCCGGCGTCGGAAAGCCGCCGCGACGAGCCAGCATGTTCCAATCCTCGGGGCTGCCCTTTTCGTCGGCCAGCAACTCGCGCCACCCGGCATCGGGCGTGGCGAACAGGTCGTCCCAGCGGCCGCATTGCCCGAGGCCGCGCTGTTCGCGTCGTGTCATCGGCCAGAGCGTGAGATAGCTGGCACGGCCGGCCAGTGATTCGGAGACTTGTCGCATCAGCAGGAGATTGGCGGAGCCCGTGAGCAGGAATCGCCCTGGCTTTCGGTCCCGATCTATCGCCCGCTTCACGGCGCGAAGCAGTTCCGGTTCTCGTTGCACCTCATCGAGCGTGACGGGCCCCGGCCCGCCGACAAGGACTTCCGGGTCGCGCCGCGCGGCGTCGAGCACATCCAGATCATCGAGCGTGGCGTAGCGCCGCTTTCCGGTGACAAGCTGTTCGACCAGAGTGCTCTTGCCGGTCTGCCGGGCCCCCGTGACGACGACGGCTGGCATGACCCGCAGTCGCTCGGAAAGGGCCGTGCCGACCAGCCTGGGAAGGGTTTTCATGCCGTGGATGATAATCATTCACGATGTAAATTATCAACTGCGCACCGCAAGTTCAAAGTACCTCCGCGTCGACCCCACTCTTTCCCTGCCCGACCGTTGGACCGGGTTGTGGCCGGCGCAGCCGGGCCGTTATGATCACCCTACCGTAGCAGTCAGGGGCACATGACCGTTGGCGGAGAACGAGCCCGAAGCACGCAGCGGCGTACCCGACGAATCCCGGACGAACCGCGAGTCCGCGCCAGATCACATCGGAGTCCCTGGCCTGCGCGGCGCAGCGGCGCACCAGCCGGGCCACCTGAAGCGCACGGAGCGCATTTTTATGCGCCTGTCCGTGTTGCAATCGGTGCTCGCGGTCGCTGGCGTGTTCACTGGCGCCGTGGCTCTTTACGCGGCGATCACCGAGTCCGAAGCCGTGCGGCGTCAGGCGGCCGCCGTCGTGTGGCCCTATGTGCAGAGCACGCTGTGGACCGGGCACGAGGACGGCTCGCCCACCTTCGCGCTGGAGTTGGCGAATGCAGGTGTTGGTCCCGCAAAGCTGCGCGCGATGCGCGTGAAGCTCGATGGCCACGTCGTGCGCAACTGGGGCGAGGCGCTGGCGCTCGCCGGCGTACCCGACGTGCCGTTCGACCAGCTCGTCGTCTCGCGGCGCGTGCTGCGCGCCGGCGAGGCGGCCACACTGGTCAAGGTGAGCGGTGACGCACCGGTGAAGGCGATGCTTCGCCTGGCAAACGCACCTGCGACGACACTCGAGTACTGCTACTGCTCTATATACGACGAATGCTGGCTGGCGACAGTCGCGCGCGCCCCGGCGGAGCCCGCGGCGGTCGCCGAATGCCCCAACTACGGCGCGGAGTCATTCAGCGACTGAGCGCGCGCCGTTTGCGTCAGCGGTGAGACCAGGTACGCAGCGTGCCGCCCCTCACTCCCACTCAATCATTTCCCAGCCCCGCAACCCCTTGTTCTGATTGCCGCTCTGCACATCGCTCCGAGTCAATACCGTCAGGGATCCCGTCGAAAACTTTCGCTGGAGGGCGATAGATCGCGAAAGAAGCCGCAGGAAAAGCTCGTCGCATCCGCCCTTGTCAGCATCCGCAGCGTATAAGTCCCAAGAACTTTTGCCGTCGGGCGCAAATCACTATACGTCGTCGTAACGCTCCCGTGAACGGCTGGAACCGGCGTCTCTTTGACCATTATGATTCGGCGACCACGTGCTCGTCGATTCGGCAGAGATCGGCCAAGAGTGGACGGCCGCCGTCTTCGGCCGGTGCGTCTCCGCAACGCGGCTAGTGCGCCTGGGAAGGCTCGCGAGCTTCCCAACGGCCAGGCACCTCGCGACTGCGTCGCAGCCCACTGTGCCTATCACGAGAAGCAGACCAACCCGCACCGCATGACCAGCCTTCTACTGAGCGCTGCAATCGAACTGTCTGGTCCCGTAACCGGATCCCTTGAAGCCGTCGAGAGAGAGCGGCGAGGAACAATCTGATCGGCGCGCTGAAGCAGGCCGACTGGCGCGTTTCAGGTCCGGGTGGGGCCGCCGAGCTGTTGGACATCAAAGAGCGGCAGGTAGCCTTGCGTGTCCTTCGCGAACGTGTCGGCGGGCGCTCGGCCGCAAGTTCGACGGCGATCCCCGCTTTGCCGACATCATGGACGGCAATCTCTATCTGTTCGTGAACGGTGCGATCTTCGATAAGTACGTGGCGGACAACGAGCGGATCCTCGCCGACGCGAAGCGGATCTGGCCCTCGATCGAGCACAAGGCGGTCAACAAGCTGTAGCCGTTGGACGCGGCCGGGAGAGATCCTCCCGGCCGCGTCGTTTTTTCGATCGCGCGCGGCGCAGGTAGAAACTCCGGCGTGAATGAGGCAGTATCAGGGTTCAGCCTCGATTCGAAGACCAAGGGGACAGATTCATGGACCTCTTCGACTTCATTTTGATACTGGCGACACTGCTGTGTACACTGACCGCCGGATTCGTGTTCGCTTTCGCATCGGTCGTGATGCCGGGGATCAGAAACCTCAGCGATCGGGGCTTCATTCGCGCGTTTCAGGTGATCGATGGCGTGATCCAGCGGGGCCAGCCGATCTTCGGCCTGGTCTGGATGGGATCTGCCGTCGCCCTGCTGGTCGCGGCAGTGCTTGGGTTCTGGCGCCTGGACGGCATCGAGCGCGCGCTGCTCGTCATCGCCACGCTGATCTACCTCTTCGGCGTTCAGGCACCCACCTTCGCGATCAATGTTCCACTGAACAACAAGCTTCAGGCGCTCGACGTCGACGCAATCGATGACGCTGTCGTTCGGGCAGCGCGCACCGACTTCGAGGGCCGCTGGGTCCTGTGGAATTCGGTCAGAACCGTGCTGGCCACTTCCGCCTGCGCTCTGTTGCTGACCGCGATGAGCATCCGCTAACGGCAATGCCGCAAGCGTCATTCGCACCGACCAGGAGTATCCGATGCACAAGAAGCTCATGCATACAGCCGCCAATATCGCTCTCTTTGCGGTGTCCGGTATCGGCGCCCAATTGCTGACCGACTCCGCAATCGCGCAAGACGAGTCCAGTTCCGATGCGGCAGGCACACGCTATACCGGCGACACCGTTAGGCTCGACCCTTCGCACCCGAATTCTTACGATGCATTCGCACCCGAGCTCCCGGCAACGCGGGCGCGAATGCCGGATATCCCGGGGACCGGCGTCTACGTCGAAGAAGTGAAGCCCAACCTGTTCTATGTGACGGGTGGCGTCTACACGTCGGCTTTCGTCGTCACGGACGAGGGTCTGGTCGTCATCGACGCGCCGCCGAGCTTCGGGAACGCGTTGCCTGACGTCCTCGCGGAAGCTGCCCCTGGCTTGCCGATTGCATATCTCGTGTACAGCCACGGGCATACGGACCACATCGGCGGAAGCAGTGTGTTCGCCGACGTGCCGAACCTGCAAATCCTTGCCCCTGCCAGCGTCGCCGAGAGCATCGCACAACGCGGGCACCCTGGGATTCTCGTGCCAAATCTGACCTATGAGGATGACTACGAGTTCTCGCTCGGAGGTGAAGTGTTCGAGCTGCGAACGGCCAACTATCACTCGACGGATCACGACGCGATCATCTATCTGCCTAACAAGAAGTTCCTGGTGGCAGTCGATACGGTGACACCCGGCGAAGTGCCGTTCATGAACTTCGGTGCGACGTCCGACTTCCAGGCGTATCTTGAGAACTTCGATGAGCTGCTGGCGTACGACTTCGACCTGCTGCTCAGCGGGCATATCTCGTTCCTTGCCACGCGTGACGATGTGCTCGAGGCACAGGCGTATACGCGGGATGTGCAGCAGCAAGTTCGCAGCCGAATGCCCGGCTTCGATCAGCGCGTTGGCGAGAACCTGGCTGCGATCGGTTTTGCCAACGCCAACCTGGCTTATCGCATGGCGATCGAAGGAATCCGGGACGAGTGTTCCGCCGCACTGATCGACGAATGGCAGGACAGGCTGTCCGTCGTGGATGTGTATGCCGACAGCCACTGCCGCATGGTCATTCTGCACGCGGTCATGAATTGAGGCGATGCCGGTCAGCCCGACCGGCACCGCATCTACAGGCGCCGAGGACGTCGGCCTCGAGCTCGCCGTCTGTGCGCCCAGCGGGCGAGATAGCTCTCAAGCTGCTCAATCATCGCCGATTGAGGCCGCGATCGGATCGTCGAGGGGGCCACCCGCAGCGGCGTCGACTTCGATATGGCCGTCCTCTGCATCGCGAGCAAGACGCCTTGCCGCTGTGGCGCGCGGCCGACGCGTTCGACGAGACCTTCGACGAGTGCCTGTGGTCCCTCTTCACGGGGCGGCTCAATGCGGCGTTTGCAGCGACGTTCGTAAGCGCTTGCTCGAGTGGCCGACTAGGATCGATTGTCGACCGTCGACAGTTCGTTATTCTGATGCTTTCCGACGCCTCGAATGACGACTACTCGAATCGTTCGGCAGCGACAATACTGACGTTGCGGTTTGCGCCACTTTTTCCCGAAAACAACGGCTGATCCAAGCGGTAGCGCCTGGTAGCGTAGAGATTTCCTGGTCACTCCCACTCGATTGTCTCGCAGCATCGCAACCCCGCGCCGTTGCTGAACTTCTTGCGTGTGCTGGACGACTTTACCGTCACGACGACCGGCAAATTGGTTCGCTTGACGTCAATAGATCGCGATTGATTTGGAGAGACTCTGTACGGCGGCTCGTGCGGATCGATCATGTCCGCTCGCATTCGCGTTTGAGACACTGCGCAAATTCTTCGAAAGCCGGTTGCAGATCGGGTATCGACTTACCAATGAGGCCTGCCAAAGGGCCTGTGTAATCCTCGTGCATACTGAATTCGACGCCGCCGCCAGGCGCTGCCGCAATGCCGTAGACGCGCGTGCCGCGGAAAAGTCCGAGCGGCATGCCGCCCACCCACACCATGCGCCGTGGACTATCCAACTCGCTCACGCGCAGCGGGAAGGCCCGATTCGGACTTTGTTTGACGTACACGGTGACCTTTGCGCCAGGACCGACGATGCCTTCAGTGCGCTCTACCGTGGTGTTCCACTGTCGCCAATTCGGCAGGTCCGTCAGCACACGCCAGACCTTCTCAGCCGGCGCATGAATGGCAATTCGCGTTGCGAATGACTTCATCAAATCTCTCTATGAATAGAAGAGCTTCATGGCCAATTGTGCTACTTCTTCAACGCACGCACGCGGTTGTTGCGCGCGTTGTGCTCCAGCTCCACCCACCCGAGGAGTTCGAGCACCGGCGGCACATAGTTGGCGAATCGACCCCGATATCCTTTCCGAAGCCCGTAGTAGCCGCCGACTGGATTGGATTCGCTGCGCGCCCAGGCTTCGACCGTCCCTGGAACAACCGGTTTTCCTTCATCGGCGTTGCCGAGCAGCATCCAGTCCTTGTGCTTCTTGAGCATCGCGTGAAGATCGTCAAGGCACCGCAGCTGGTAGGACAGCTTCGTCGTACCGACCTGCACCACCAATTTGTGCGGCTTCTCGCTCTCATCCCGCCACGCCAGGAACTCGGATGTTTGCGGCGGCGTCTTCAACTTCCAGGGGTCATCGGGCGTGCCCGAACCGTAGGTTACGGTTCCCATGTTGACCGTCCCTCCAGATACCGACCAGCCAAGACCTTTCCAGGACATGTGCGCACATCACCCTCCACCGTTGTTCCGGTACGGCGAATGTTGGAGCAGGTAATATGACTTCTTAAGTCATATATGGATAGGCAGACATGCGCGCTTCCCGACTACTGCGGATATTGCTGGCGCTGCAGAATCGAGGTCGACTGACAACGCTACAGCTGGCGAATGAACTTGAAGTCGCCAGACGGACGATACTGCGCGACATTGATGCGCTGACCGAGGCCGGATTGCCAGTCATTGTCCACCGCGGCTACAAGGGCGGAGTCGAGCTGGCCTTCAACTATCGTTCACGCCTAGTGGGGCTGGACGCCGAAGAGGCCGAAGCACTGGGCGTGATTCTGTCAGCGCCTAACGCCGCGCTCGCCGAACTCGATATCAGATCAGCCGCGCAACGCGTGCGCGACAAACTGGTGGAGTCGTTGCCGGAGATAGTGCGGAATCGAGTTCAGGACTCTCAGCGCCGATTTCGCTTTGCTGCGAAACCACTCACGACAGCTGATCCACGTGTGGCCGCACTCGCCGATGCCATCCGGCGTTCCGTCGTTGTCCGAATCCAGGCAAAGAGCAGCGCCCCGCGAACGATTCACCCGGTGGCACTGCAGCTTGATGCAGACGGATGGGCCGTGTTCGACGCGCGCGAACGGCAAACACCCATCCCACACGGTCAGTGGGGAGACATCAACATCTCCGCGCGCCAATTTGCCGCGCAGCCGTGACAGTGGCTGCTGGGGCCAGCGGTCCATCGCTGGGGATCGTGACGGCAACTAGGAAAATCGTTCCCACGCCGCTTGGCGGGACATGCCCAATACGCTGCCGATCGCATTCCAGCTGACGCCGCGCTGCCGCAACTTATCGACCTGGTTCTGCAATACGGTCTGCGTGGTATCGACGGTCGCCACCGGCGTATGCGGCAATATCTTCGCGACCCCACTGCAGAATCACAGGCGGATCGACGTTGAAATCGCTGTAGCGGATCCAGTGGGGCCGCACTCGCCAGTAAGCCACCTCGGAACTGGCCGCCCGGTCTCGTCCATCGGGAAATCGCGCGATGTAGCAGTCCCTGAGCCGCGCCAGATCTGCACCTACGGGCTGATCGCAGGCACCCTCGATCTGTACGGTGATCGCCGCGTCCCACCCGATGACCAGAGCAATTGCCGGCCTCAGCAATAAATTGGCGTGCTTGCGCGAAGCTACCAACGTGTCAAATACCAGTTCGAGTCTGTCGGTGATCGCAACCCCGATCACCGCGGCCTGCGGGGTTCCGCTGCTTGAGCATGTGGCTTCCACCCCCCATGGCTGGGCGGTCATGAACGCGCGCACTTCCGCCAGTTTCATTGACCTGACCTCGAACGATCGCATGCCATCAGCAGGGCCGGACCATCCGGAGTCATCACCGGACAGATTTGCACGAAGCCGGCCTTCTCGTAGCAACGAATGGCACGATGGTTCTCCGGGTCAGGATCTGTCTGTATCCGGGTGACTGCCGGATCGCTGAACAGGCGAGCCACAAAGCTGCGGATCATCGTGGTGCCCAGACCCTGATTCAGGCGATTCGCATCGACGAGAAACTGATCGATGCCGAGGGCCCCGGGGTCCTGCTCCGAGGTCCACCAACCTCCACCGGAATCCTTGACTACGTAGGACTGAATGAACCCGATCGGCTTGCCCGACAGGTATGCGATATACGCTTTGGTCGTTGAGCCGCCATCGATGGTCGGCAGGTAGTCGCGCTCGACTTCCTCTTGGGAGTAGTCGTTGTCCCACCACTCCGCCACGTGCGGGCGCTGAATCCATTCGTGCAGCACTCGCAGGTCGGCTCGCGCCAGTGGCCGGAATGTCAGGTCATCGAACTCGGACGGCATGATTGCGATGGTACTGCTGGGCGTCCATTGCAGAGCGTCGATGGTGATGCCGGTTCATGCAACGCGGATGTTAGTCACCATGAGTGAGCATTTTGGGCACTTGCCAAACCGATCTTGCCACGACCACCGCTGCGGAACTTGCGACTACAAGAATTCGGCAGCCCGCAGCACATTTGCATTTCACCCAGCCAGTGCAGTTGGCCGAGTCGCCCACGCAATGACCGTCAACTCTGCCGTCACGAGAGTCCCGCCGCCGAGAGTACTGAGTCCGAGGATCGTTCTATTTCCCATAAGGATCAGTCGGTTAGAAACTCAGACCTTCTCGGAGACGATCCAAGGTCAATTGTCTCCTCCGCATTCTAACCTATTGATTCTCTTTGTAATGTAACGGATTCGTGGTGCACCTCACTCCCACTCAATTGTCTCGCAGCATCGTAACCCAACGCCGCCGCTGGATTTCTCTAATACGCTGAGCCATTTTACCGTCACGGCGACCGACAGAACACGCCGCTTGGAGCCGATAGACCGCGATCGATGCCGAAAGTTGTGGCTCGCTGGGCGCAAGCGTCGCGCGCCGCACAAATCGCCGTTGACCCTGCGGACGCCGAACCGGCTGTCTGGATCGCCGTCATGCCAAGACATTTCAACGAGCGCCTATCCCATCCATGACCGCCGGCACAGCCCCGGGGACTCCTGAAGGTTGGGACTTTGTATACGGCCGGAATCCGTGGCGAGAACCCGTTCGGGCACAATGGCCTTGCACGTAGACGACGTGTCTTGAGGAGTAGAGCCATGAAACGGACCGCCTTGATCATTTCGGCACTCACGGCCTTTGCCGCCCTTTCGCCACTCGCCTTGGCGGAGCAAGGCGACATCACGATGGCCCAAGCCCGTGCCATCGCTCTCAAGGCCGCGCCAGGGAAGATCGAGAAGGAAGAGCGCGAGCGCGAGGGCGGCTCTGAGCGCTATTCGTTCGACATCCGACAGGGCAACAAGATTCACGAGATCGGTGTTGATGTCAAAACGGGGCGGATTGTCGAAGACAAATTCGAGCCGCTTGACGCCAGGGACTGACCAGACTCGTGCTGCGCATCCTTCTCGCAGAAGACGATGCCGATACTCGTCATTTCGTCGAGCGCGGCCTGCGTGAACTGGGGCACAACGTGATCGTCGCGGACGATGGCCTGGATGCCTTGCATCTCGCACTGAGCGAGCAAATCGACGTCATCATTCTCGACCGGATGCTGCCGCGCCTTGACGGCTTGAGCGTGCTTCGACGCTCGCGATCCGGCGGAGTCCAGGTGCCGGTTCTGATGCTGACTGCACTGGGTCGGATCGAAGAGCGGGTCGGCGGCCTGGAGGCAGGCGCCGATGACTACCTGGTCAAGCCCTTCGCTTTCAGCGAACTGGCCGCGCGGGTTCAGGCCCTGGGACGCCGCAGCGCACCCGCTGAGGTTACGACCCGCCTGCATGTGGGCGCCATCGAAATGGATCTGCTGCGACGCGAGGTTCGACGCAATGGCCGCGCCGTCGCACTTCAACCCCGCGAATTCCGGTTGCTCGAGGAATTGCTTCGTCATGCGGGAGAGTTCGTGACGCGCACCATGTTGCTGGAGCGTGTCTGGGATTTCCATTTCGACCCCCAGACCAAGATCGTCGAAACCCACATGAGCCGATTGCGCGCCAAACTCAACGACGGCTTTGCAGAAGATGCCATCGAGACCGTGCGTGGCGTCGGCTACAGGATCCGGACCCCATGAGAGTTTGGCCGCGCAGTGCCGCCTGGCGGATCGCGCTGCTGGGATTCATGGTCTATGCGGCAGCCATCGCCGCGTTGGGCATCGCCGTCTTTCTTGCCACGCACGCAGCCTTCGCGCAGCAGCTCGACGCCAGCATCGATCAGGCCACGACGGCGCTTGCGGCCGAGTATCGGGATGATGGCATCAGTGGGCTTCGCGATGCGATCGCGCAGCAGCAGAAGCCCGGACCCGTTGCACTGGGCATGGCCCTGTTTTCGCCGGACGGGCGACGCATCGCTGGCAACATCGATACGACCATGCCGCCGCCCGGCTGGCAGCGAATCGTCTTCGTCGACCCGATCGAAGGCGCAGATCCGGCGCGTGCCAGGGTCACCGCCTTGCCAAACGGCTTTCGCCTGGTGGTCGCGGCCGACCTCGAATCGCTGGAGGCGATCGACCGCACGATCATCCGCATGTTCACGCTGGCACTGGTCGCCCTGCTGGCACTCGGCTTGGTCGGCTCACTGCTGCTGGCGCGCTATTTGCGAGGCCGGCTGGCAACCATCGAGGGCACAGCTGCGGTCATCTCGTCCGGCAATCTCCAGCAGCGCGCGATGGTGGGATTGGCCGACGACGAATTCGACCGGGTCGCGGCCGCGCTCAATGCCATGCTCGAACGGATCGCAGGGCTGGTGGCCAATCTGCGGCAGGTTAGCGCCGACCTGGCCCACGATCTGCGCACGCCGCTTGCAACGCTGCGCAATCAACTGGAGACCTTGCAGCATGAACGCGATGACGAAGCGCGCAGTGATTTGGCGGAGCGCGCTCTGGGCAAGGCCGACGACCTCCTGGCGCTCTTCAATGCGATCCTTCGCATTTCCGAAGTCGAGGAAGGAAGCCTGCGCAAGGCGTTCGCCCCCCTGGATCTGTCGGCGCTGCTGACTGATCTTGGCGAGACGCTCAGACCACTGGTCGAGGACAGCGGGCACAGCTTCGATGTGGCAGTGGCCAGCGACCTGCGAATCACGGGTGACCGGGAACTGCTGGCCCAAGCCATCATCAACCTCGTCGAGAATGCTCAACGCCACACGCCGCCAGGATCGCACATAACGCTATCGGCACGCGCGATACGCCGCGCCGTTGCCGTCGAGGTACGTGACAGCGGGCCTGGCATTCCCGCGACTGATCGCGAGCGGGCAAAGCAACGCTTCGTACGGCTGGAAGCTTCGCGCAGTACGCCTGGGCATGGGCTTGGGTTGAGCCTCGTCTCCGCGATTGCGCAGGCCCACGGCGGGATTCTTTCGCTGGCTGATGCCATGCCCGGCTTGATTGCGACTCTCGTCATTCCGCGTGCGGCGGAAGCATGAGGTTGGCGCTGACGGCTGCGCTCGCCCTCGGAATCGGCGGCTGCGCATCTTACGCACCCCTGCCCCTCTCGGACTCTCCCGAAGTTCTGGCTGTGCCGGTTGCCAGCGTGCTGCAAGCGCGTGCCGCGACCCTCGATCGACCATGGCTGCAACCGGTCAGCGTAGATTTCGCCGCGCCGCTTTCCCCCCAGGCCATTGCTGCTCTGGCGGTTGTGCGCAACCCAGACCTGCTGGCCCTTCGCGCGCGTGCCGGGGTCGCCGATGCCCAGGCATTCGCTGCCGGACTGCTTCCCGACCCGACCTTCAACATCGGCGTAGACAAGGTGCTGAGCGGGCCGGATACGTTGCTCAATATCGCAGGTGGTGTGGGGCTTGATGTCAATGCGCTGCGCAAGCGTGCAGTGACGCGCAGCCAGGCGATTGCCCAGGCCCGACAGGTGCGACTCGACCTCGCGTGGGCAGATTGGCTGACCGCGGGCCAGGCCCGCATCCAGGCCGTTCGAGTCTCGAGCCTCACGCGAATCGTCGCCCTGTCGCAAGAGACCGATGCCGCGGCACGGTCACAGCTTGCGCGTTCGACCCAGGCCACCACACGCGGCGACCTGCCGGCCGCCGACGCCGAAACGGCGCGGATCGCCGCCTTTGATGCTGCTGAGCGACTGCGCAGCGCCGAGCGCGACCTGCTGGTTGCGCGGCAGGAACTCACACGGTTGCTGGGCCTGCCTCCGGACACCGCGCTCGCATTGGCGACAGCGGATCCCCCGCGTGAACCGCCACCCGCCGACCGACTTCTCGTGATGGCGCAGGACGCTCGCACCGATCTTGCCGCCCTGCGCGCCGGCTACGCAGCGCAGGAGTCTGCGGTCCGCAAGGCGGTCCTGGACCAGTTCCCCTCGCTGAACCTGACCGTCACGGGCAACCGTGATTCGGCTGGAAACTTCCTGCTGGGTCCCGCCATCGACTTCACCCTGCCGCTCTGGAATCGCAATCGCGGCGGCATTGCGGTGGAGCGCGCAACGCGCGAGGCGCTGAAATCTGAGTACGATGCGCGCCTGTTCAACACCCGTGCCGAGATCATCGCAGCCTGGCACGGACTCGCGCTGGCTCGGCGCCAGTTGACAGACGCAGAGGCGGGCCTGCCGTCCCTGCAGCGGCAGGCCAGAGCCAGCACGGACGCCAGCCGCCGCGGCGACTTGTCAGACGCCGCGGCGATGACAGCGGCGCAGCAGTTGCGCGATCGTGAACTCGTGATCGCGCAGGCCTCGCAAGCCATCCGCGAACAGACCATCGCGCTTGAACTGCTGAGCGGCGCACTGCAGGAAGGCTGGAAATGAAGCGTACTTTATCGATCGTACCTGTCGTGATCCTCCTGGCGGCTTGCTCCGGAAGAGCAGAAGACGACGGTCAACCTGTTATTCCGGTGGCCCTCGTCAAGGTGGCACCGGCCTCAACCGGAGATGTCGCCCAGACGGTGTCGCTCTATGGCGAGATCGAGCGGAGCGACAGCCAAATCCGTCTCGTTGCGCCAATCGAGGCGATCGTCGTCGCCATCGAGGCGCCGGCAGGCACCGCCGTCGTTCCCGGGCAGGTCATCGCACGATTGCGCGCCAGTCCCGCGAGTCAGGCTCAGCTCCAGGCGGCCTCGGCCGACTCGGTGGTGGCGAGCGCCGCACTGGCACGGGCGGAGCGCCTGCGCTCGGACGGACTCGCCAGCGATGCGGATGTCGAGGCCGCCCGTTCCCGCGCGACGGCTGCTTCGTCCCTGCTGGCCTCACTCACCGCGCGCGCGGACACGCTGGTGCTGCGCGCGCCCCAAGCGGGACATGTCGATTCCACGGGGACCGGTGTCGGTGAACTCGCTGCACCGGGCGCGGTCGTTGCCACGCTCGCGCGCACGGGAACGATGAAGGCGCGTTTCGGAATCGATCCAGCGTTGGCAAGGCGCCTCAGCGCCGGCACTCCGATGGAAATCTCTGCGGGTGATGGCGCGCCGCCTGTTGAAGCGCGGATCACCAGCGTCAGCCCTGTGGCCGACGCCCAGACACGCCTCGCCTCGGTGGTAGCGACCATCCCCGCGCAGCAGGGACTGGCCGCGGGACTGCCGCTGTCCGCGCGGGTCGTGACACATACGAGCCGCGCCACCGTCACCGTTCCCTACGCCGCGCTGCTCGACGATGGCGGACAGCCGTTCGTCTTTGTGGTCAAGGACGGTGTTGCCCGGCGCAAGGACGTCACAGTAAGCGCGAGCGACGCGTCGCGCGCGGCAATCCTGGAGGGTGTCGTCAGCGGCGATCCCGTGATCATCGACGGCGCCACCGGTGTCGAAGACGGCATGAAGGTTCGTACGCGGTGAACCTGCGGCTAGCGAACCATGCCAGGAGCCTGTGGCTTGCGGCGCTGCTGCTGACACTCGGAGGTATCGCGGGTGCGCTGCATCTACCCGTCAGCCTTTTTCCGCACATCGACTACCCCCGCGTCGTGGTCGCCATCGATGCCGGCGATCGCGACGCGGCGCAGATGGAAGCCGAGATCACGCGCCCTGTGGAGATAGCTCTGCGCTCGGTGCCGGGTGTCGTCCGCCTGAGGTCTACGACCAGCCGCGGATCGGCCGAAGTCGCGCTGAACTTCGACTGGGGACGCGACATGGCCTCGGCAACGCTGGCCACACAGGGCGCACTCGCCACCGTTCTGCCATCGCTCCCGCAGGGAACGGCATTCGAGGTGCGCCGGTCGGACCCGACTCTGTTTCCGGTGGTCGGCTTTGCCCTCACCTCCGCCTCGCTCGACCAGCAGGCCCTGCGCCAGATCGCCGAGCTGAAGATCCGCCCGGCGCTGACCTCGGTGCCTGGCGTCGCGGGAGTCGATGTGCTTGGCGGTTCTCCACGCGAGTTCTCCGTCAATCTGGATCCGTCGCGTCTGGCCGCATTGGGTCTGTCTCCCGACGATGTGGTGAACGCCTTGGGCAAGGCCAACATCGTCCGCGGCGCAGGGCGCATCCAGGATCGTCACCGGCTCTACTTGGTGCTCGTCGAAAACCGCCTTGCCACGATCGCTGACATCGCAGCGACACCCGTCAAATCGGGTGCCTCCGGGGGCGCGGGTATCGTGACCGTCGGCGACATTGGCACCGTCCGACCCGATGTCCGTCCCGATTTCACCCTCGTCAACAGCAACGGCCGGCGCGCGGTGCTCGTCAATGTCCGGCAAGCGTTGGGCGGCGATACCGTCCAGGTCGCCCGCGATGTCACTGCACGGCTGAAGCGCCTCGGATTGCCACCCAGCATCGATGTGACGCCCTACTACGATCAGTCCGAACTCGTCGTGGGCGCCGCAAACGCAGTGCGCGATGCGATTCTCCTCGGAGCCGTGCTCGCCGGACTCGTACTGTTCCTGTTCCTGCGTTCGGTGCGGCTGATGCTGATCACCGCCGCGGTTCTTCCTGCGGTACTTGCCGGCGCCTGCCTGATCCTGTTCGCGATGGGCATGCACTTCGACATGATGACCCTCGGCGGCATGGCGGCGGCCGTGGGCCTAGTGGTCGACGATGCCGTGGTCATGCTCGAACACGTCATGCGCCGGATGCAGGAAGGCTCTGCGCGCGACAAGCCGCAGATCCTTGACGCAGCGGCGCAGATGGCGAAACCCCTGTTCGGCTCAACCGGGGCGACGATCGTGGTGTTTATTCCCCTCGCCTTCATATCGGGGGTGAGCGGCGGCTTCTTCAAGGCGCTCGCGGTCACCATGGTGGCCGCTCTCACGATCTCGCTGCTGTATGCGCGATTTCTCATTCCGCTGATCTGCGCGCACTGGCTCAGGCCTTCGGATGCCGAAGCGGCCGAAGGCGCGTCGGGCTGGCTGGGGCACCTGGTCGCTCTCTACCATCGGGCCATTACCCGCGCGCTCGGGCATTCTCAGCGATTTGCAGCCATGAGCGTCGCGGTGCTGGCACTGTCGGGCGCACTCGCCTGGTATGCCGTCCCTTCCGGGTTCATGCCCAGAATGGACGAGGGCGGGTTCATCCTCGACTACAAGGCGCAGGCCGGCGCGGCCCTCGGCGACACCGACAACCTGCTGCGTCAGGTTGAATCGATCATCCAGGAGACTCCGGAAGTGGCCAGTTATTCGCGTCGCACCGGCGTGCAGCTGGGCGGCGGACTGACCGAGGCCGACGAGGGAGACTACTTCATTCGCCTGAGGAGCGGCTCACGCCGCCCCATAGAAGCGGTCATGGGCGAGATACGCGGCAGGATCGAGGCGGGCGTCCCAGGTCTGCAGATTGAAGCGCTGCAACTCATGGAGGACCTCATCGGGGATCTCACCGCCGTACCGCAGCCGATCGAGATCAAGGTCTTCGGTGATGACCCTGCCGCCATCGAATCGGCGGCCAAACGAATCGCGGGGGCGCTCGCCAGGATCACTGGCGTGGTCGAGGTGGTCGACGGACTGCGGGTTGCCGGAGATGCGATCGCCGTGCGCATCCGTCCGGGTGTTGCCCAGCAGCACGGCCTGGATCCGGCCACCGTTGCCAGCCAGATCGAGACGCTGGTCGGCGGCAGCCCTGCCACGAGCGTCAGGGTCGGCGCGCAGTTGATCGGCGTGCGGGTCCGCGGACCGGAGAATATCCGCGCGCGCGCCGCAGAGGTCGAGAACCTCGTCATCTCTGCCCCGGATGGTCACGGGGTTCGGGTTGGCCAGCTTGCCGAAGTATCGATCATCGCAGGACAAAAGCAGTTGACGCGCGAGGATCTGGCCCCGTTCATCGACGTCACGGCTCGTCTCGAGAATCGTGATCTGGGCTCTGCCATGAGCGAGGTGCGCAGCACCGTCGCAGGCTTGCGCCTGCCGCCCTCGATCCGTGTCGACTACGGCGGGCTCTTCGCGCAGCAACGCAAGAGCTTCGCCGACATGACCATGGTATTCGCAGCCGCGCTGTTGCTCGCGGCGCTGCTGCTGACGGTGTTGTTCGAGAACATCGCGTGGACCCTGGCCGCCGTGGTGACGGTGCTGCTCAGCACTGCGACGGTATTCGGAGGGCTGTGGCTGTCCGGCATCGAACTCGACATCTCGGCGCTCATGGGACTCACCATGGTGGTGGGCATGGCGACCGAACTGATCGTGTTCTACTTTTCAGAGCTCGACACCGCAGTACCCGTCAGTGCCGCGGCGCTGGCGGAAGCGGGCGAGAAGCGTCTTCGCCCGATCCTGATGTCAGCGCTCATCGCCATCCTGACCCTGAGCCCGCTGGCACTGGGCATCAGCCGAGGTGCCGGGCTTCAACAGCCGCTGGCGACAGCGATCATCTTTGGGCTGGTTGCAGCTGTACCGCTCGTGCTGCTGCTGCTGCCCGCCCTGATGCTGGCATTCACGAGAACGCCAGCAAGGCGCCAGTGACCATCAGAAGCATGCGAAGACCCATGCGTAACGACAGGGGCTACCCGAGGACTCCCCACGCCAAAAGTTGCTGTTCACTACGACATGGGGACACGCCAACGCCGTTTCAACTCCACGACCTGGCGAGTTATCGTATGAGGCACTTTGAAAACGACGTCAAATAACGCCGTAGTCGATCCCTCGCCTCTACTAGATGTCAGGCCGCTCGACCTTACCGCCGCGTCGATTCCCGACACGCTCACGGCTCTGCGAGTAAACCCTGATACCGGACTCACGCACGTTGAGGTGATGCGCCGCCGGAAGGCACATGGCTACAACGAGGTAGCGAAACAAAAGGGACACCCGGTCCGCACGTTTCTGCAGAAGTTCTGGGGAACGTCGGCATGGATGCTAGAGCTGATCATGGCTCTTTCCGCAGTGCTCCGAAAGCTCTCGGACCTCATTGTGGTGAGCGCTTTGCTGGTGATCAATGCCGTACTGAGTTTTATGCAGGAGCATCGAGCCGCCGGCGTCGTTGAAGCGCTGCGCCGACAGTTGCAGGTCAATGCGCGTGTCCTGCGCGAGTCGAATTGGCAGGTCCGTCCCGCCAGGGAACTGGTCCCCGGAGATATCGTGCGCGTACGCGCCGGCGACATCATCCCGGCAGACCTGAAACTTCTCAGCGGATCGTTGACGGTGGACCAATCGGCGCTCACTGGAGAATCGAAGGATGTGGGAAAGGCATCTGGCGATGTGCTTTCGTCCGGTTCAATCGTGCGCCATGGAGAGGGCAACGGCGCGGTCATGCTTACCGGCGCGAAGACCTACTTTGGCCGTACGACAGAACTCGTACAGGAGGCGCGCCCAAAGCTGCACATCGAGGCCGTGGTGGCGAAGGTTGTCCGTTGGCTGTTCGTCATCGTCGGCACGCTGCTTGGCGTAGTCATCGTGCTATCGCTGATGCGCGGCGTACCACTCATCGAAATGATCCCCCTCATGCTGGTTTTGCTCATGAGTGCGGTGCCGGTGGCTCTACCCGTCATGTTCACGGTCAGCATGGCCGTCGGCTCGAAAGAACTGGCCAAGCGCGGCGTGTTGGTCACCCGTCTGAGCGCCGCCGAGGACGCCGCAACGATGGACGTGCTCTGCGTGGACAAGACGGGCACTATTACCATGAACCAGCTTGCCGTCACCGGCGTGATTCCGCTGGGGGATTCGACGGAAGCCGACGTGCTGTTTGCGGGCGCGCTCGCGTCTCGGGAAGCCAATCAGGACCCCATCGATCTCGCATTTTTAACCGCGGCCAAAGTGCGGCATGTATTTGAGAACGTTTCCAAGATAGAACCCATCTCCTTCACGCCGTTCGATGCAACAACTCGACGAACTGAAGCCGTGGTTGAGCAGAACGGACTGCGGCTACGGGTGATGAAAGGAGCCTTACGCACGATTGCCGGTGCCTGCGGACTCGATCATCCGGCAATTGTGTCACTCGAAGAGCGTGTCATTGCCGCGGCCGCAAAGGGCTATCGAACGCTGGCGGTGGCACGCGGCCCCGAGACAGGTGCACCAGTCTTGGTCGGATTGGTGTCTCTTTATGATCCGCCCCGGGCTGATGCCAGACAGCTGATCGCTGAACTCCGGAATTTGGGCGTTCCAGTAAAGATGCTGACCGGCGACTCACTCGCCGTGGCGGCTGAGATTGGACAAGGCGTCGGGTTGTCAACCATTAGGCGCGTGGCGGATCTGAAGGCCACGGCCACTCAGAGTGGCAACGAGTCGGTCGATCTTTTGGCCGGCGCCGATGGATTCGCCGAGGTTTATCCAGAAGACAAATACATTGTGGTGCAACACCTGCAGGCGGCCGGACACGTCACCGGCATGACGGGCGATGGGGTCAACGATGCGCCCGCGCTCCGCCAGGCCGAGGTGGGCATTGCGGTCAGCACGGCCACCGACGTGGCGAAAGGTGCGGCGAGCGTTGTCCTGACGGGACCAGGATTGACGAACATCGTAGCGCTGGTCGAGCAGGGGCGGACTATCTACCAGCGCATCCTGACCTGGATCATCAACAAGATTAGCCGGACCATCCTGAAGGCCGCCTTTGTCGCCGTAGCGTTCATGGTAACCGGAAAGTTCATCGTATCCGCTTTTGCGATGCTGCTTCTCGTCTTCATGACGGACTTCGCGAAGATAGCCCTGGCCACCGATCGTGTTCGGCCGTCGAGGAAGCCTGAAACATGGAATATCGGCGGTTTCGTCACGGTGTCTGTGGTGCTGGGGCTCGCAATGGTCGGAGAGACGCTTGCGTTGTTGTGGATGGGTTGGTCGCGTTTCGGTTTAGCAACGGACAATAATGCCCTCTACACATTTAGCTTCCTGCTGCTGCTCTACTTTGCCGTGTTCTCCGTTGTGTCCGCCCGCGAACGCAGCGCATTCTGGTCGACGATGCCCAGCAGAACTCTGGTTGCCGCCCTCGTGGCGGATACGTTCGTAGGCACGCTCCTGACACGTGTGGGTCTTCCGGGGCTCATGCCATTGCCTTGGTGGCAGACGCTCGGGATTTTCACCTATGCCCTGTTCTCGTGCCTGGTCATAAACGATGCTGTGAAGGTGTCGATGATCCGCTGGTGTGAACGGGCGTCAAGTCTGACCAGTAAGGCGTAAGCCCGTACTCGCGGAATTGATCACATGCGACGCCGATCGGCCTCCAATCTGACGCCAGATCCCCGGAAATTCTGCGGCCTCGGGGAGACCTTCACCGGCCACCTGCCGCACTTCGCGCCGCCGCAGCGACGGATCGATGCCGGCCGCGAGCAGACTCCGCGCGGCGCGGTGGCGCGCCTGGGCCAGCGCAGTCGGGACATCAGGTGAGGTCCCGAGCGAGAGCGTCTTTCGCTTGCTGCCGTACCGGTATTGGTAGTGCCAGTACCGCCCGCCCTCAGGCCTGACCAGCAGATACAGGCCTCCGCCGAAGAAGATCTTCCGCGGATACCGTACCGATCCCTCGACGTGGCCTCGCTCGCGCGGCGGCTTGGGACGCTCTGCTGAGTTCTGGTGCATTGGCGTAGTTTGGTCGACGCCGCGAGGCACTGGCGAACCGGAATCGTTGAGCGCCACCTCCCACGACGCCTTCAAGGAACCCGGCCACCTTTTCGTGCCCGTCGGCAACGTGTACTGCCGCTTGCGTATGCGATGGGCGAGTTCAATTCCGGCGAGCGTGATCGCCGCCGAGTGGAAACCCTTCAAGCCGAGCATCGGCGCACACCGCTGCTTGATGGCGCGATGATCCTGCTCGACCACGTTGTTCAGATAGCGCCGCGCCCGTACTTCCACGCCCTGCCATCGACGGTCCTCATCGCCCAGCAACCGCAGGCCACGGTGCGTCGCGCTGTTGCCATCGACGTTGATCTTCGCGGGCCAAGGCACGCCTTCCTGGCTGACGGCCGCACGGAAAAATGCCTGCGCGGCCTCCATGGTTCGATCATTGCAGAGCAGCGACGCGACCGACTTCCCAGATCGATCCACGGCGCGATACAGGTAGTGACGCCCTCCTCGGACCGACACTGCCGTTTCGTCCATGCGCCAGGACGACCCCGGCGATCGCGCGAACCGAGACCAGCGCCGCTCGTACTCGGGGACGTATCGCAGCACCCAGCGCATGATGGTCGTGTGGGACAGAACGATCCCCTGCTCCGCCATCATCGCGACCAGATCCCGATAGCTCAGGCGATACGTGATGTACCAGCGCACGCACGTCTCGATGGTTTCGGCGGAAAAGCGACGGCCGCTGTAGATCGGGTCGCGCGCGATACGTCTGGCCATCCGGTCCGTCCTCCGATTGGGACGCGGATTCTAGGGCTCGGACGCCAATGCACCAGAACCCAGTTTTACCGTCAGAGTGTCCCGCTTGGCGCCGATAGATGGCGATAGGTCCAGAAAGGTTATCTATTATTATTCAGTAACTTAGGTTCGCATTTCGTGGGTCACGGATAGACCGCGAAAGGCACCTAATCACTCCCACTCGATCGTCGCCGGCGGCTTCCCGGAGATGTCATAGACCACGCGCGAGATGCCGGCGATCTCGTTGACGATACGCCGCGAGACGTGGTCGAGGAAATCATAGGGCAGATGCGCCCAGCGCGCAGTCATGAAGTCGATGGTCTCGACCGCGCGCAGTGCGATGACGTGCTCATAGCGCCGGCCGTCGCCGGTGACACCCACCGACTTCACGGGGAGGAATACCGCGAAGGCCTGACTGGTCTTGTCGTACAGGTCGTGCGCGCGCAGCTCCTCAATGAAGATGTGATCAGCGAGGCGCAACACATCGGCGTAATCGGCACGCACTTCACCCAGGATGCGCACCCCAAGGCCCGGTCCCGGGAACGGATGCCGGTTGATCATCGCGGCAGGCAAACCGAGCTCGAGCCCGATGCGTCGCACCTCGTCCTTGAAAAGCTCCCGCAACGGCTCCACCAGCTTCATGCGCATGTGCGCCGGCAACCCCGCCACATTGTGGTGCGATTTGATCACATGCGCCTTGCCGGTCTTCGCGCCCGCCGATTCGATGACGTCCGGGTAGATCGTCCCCTGCGCGAGGAAGTCGATGCCCTCGAGCTTGCCTGCCTCCTCCTCGAAGACCTCGACGAAGAGCCCACCGATAATCTTGCGCTTGTGCTCCGGGTCGGTGACGCCTGCGAGCGCCGACATGAAGCGCTCCGCCGCGTTGACGCGGATGACCCGCACGCCGAGGTGCTCGGCGAACACCGCCATCACCTGGTCGCCTTCCCTGTGGCGCAGCAGGCCATGGTCAACGAACACGCAGGTGAGTTGCGCGCCGATGGCACGATGCAATAGCGCGGCCACCACCGAAGAATCGACACCGCCCGAGAGTCCGAGCAGCACGCGACCCTTCCCGACGACATCGCACACCCGCGCGATGGCATCATCGATGATGCTGCCTGCCGTCCACAGCGCGCGGCAGCCCGCGATCTCGCGCACGAAATGCTCGAGGATGCCGCGGCCCTGCAAGGTGTGCGTGACTTCCGGGTGGAACTGCACGCCATAGTAGCGGCGACGTTCATCGGCCATGGCGGCGATGGGCGCATTACGCGATGAACCCGTAACCGTGAATCCGTCGGGCAGCGTCTCAACCCGATCGCCGTGGCTCATCCAGACGTCGAGCACCGCACGGCCGTCGGTGTCGCGCCGGTCGGAAAGGCCGGTCAGCAGGCGATCGCTGCCGACTACCGTCACCTCGGCATAACCGAACTCGCGATGATCCGAGCCCTGCACGCGCCCGCCCAGCTGCTGCGCCATGGTCTGCATGCCGTAGCAGATGCCAAGGAGCGGCACGCCGACATCGAACGCCGCCTGAGGCGCGCGCGGCGGTTCGGTCGCGGTCACGGACTCGGGACCACCCGAGAGCACGATGCCGCGCGGCGCGAAGGCGCGCAGGGCCGCATCGTCCATGTCCCAGGGATGAATCTCGCAGTAGACGCCGAGCTCGCGCACCCGACGCGCGATCAATTGCGTGTACTGGGCGCCGAAGTCCAGTATCAGTATGCGATCGTCATGGATGTTCGCGTGGGGCGACGCTGGGCGGCTCATGAGACGCGATAGTTCGGCGCTTCCTTGGTAATGGTCACGTCGTGCACGTGGCTCTCGCGCACACCCGCCGTGGTGATGCGCACGAACTGCGGACGGGTGCGCATCTCCTCGATGCTGGAACTGCCGGTATAACCCATCGCCGCGCGCAGACCGCCCGTCAGCTGATGCAGGATGGCAACCAGGCTGCCTTTGTAGGGCACGCGGCCCTCGATACCTTCAGGAACCAGCTTCTCGAGTTCGGTGGTCGTATCCTGGAAGTAGCGATCGCTCGAACCGTGCCGCTCAGCCATTGCACCCAGCGATCCCATGCCGCGATAAGACTTGTACGAGGCACCCTGGTAGAGCTCGACTTCGCCGGGCGATTCCTCGGTGCCGGCGAACAACCCACCGATCATGACGGCATGGGCGCCGGCGACCAATGCCTTGGCGATGTCGCCCGAATAACGGATGCCGCCATCGGCGATGAGCGGCAGGCCGCGCCTGGCGAGTGTCTCCGCGACGGTGGCCACCGCAGAAATCTGCGGCACGCCGACGCCGGCAACGATCCGCGTCGTGCAGATCGAACCCGGGCCGATGCCGACCTTGACGCCATCGGCCCCCGCATCCGCGAGCGCGAGCGCGGCATCCGCCGTGACGATGTTGCCGCCCACTACATCGACATCGGCAAATCGTTTCTTGATGGCCTCGACCGTGCGCAGCACGCCAAGCGAATGGCCATGCGATGTGTCGACCACTACGATATCGACGCCCGCTTCCACGAGCGCCGCTACCCGATCAATCGTGTCGGGCGAAGTGCCGACCGCCGCTCCGACCCGCAGTCGCCCGCTCGCATCCTTGCAGGCATTAGGGCGATCGCTCGCCTTCTGGATGTCCTTGACCGTGATCAACCCGCGCAGCTCGCCGCGATCGCCCACGACCAGGACCTTCTCGATGCGGTGCTTATGGAGCAAAGCCTGTACTTCGTTGCGCGGCGCATTCTCGCGCACCGTCACCAGTCGCTCCTTCGGCGTCATGATGCGCGAGACGGGTTCGTCGAGCTTCTCGACGAAACGCAGGTCGCGATGGGTGACGATGCCGACGACCTTGCCGTCCTGCACGACCGGCACGCCGGAGATGCCGTGGGCGCGGGTGAGCGAGAGCACTTCGCGCACGGTGAGGTCGGGCTTGACCGTGATGGGATTCTGGATGACGCCGCTCTCGAATTTCTTGACCGTCGAAACCTCGGCGGCCTGGTCGGCAATGGACATGCTCTTGTGCACGATGCCGATGCCACCCTCCTGGGCGATGGCGATGGCGAGACGCGCTTCTGTGACCGTATCCATGGCCGCCGACATGATCGGCAGGTTGAGGCGGATGCGGCGGGTTACCTGCGTGGAGAGGTCGACCTCGCGCGGCAGGACCTCCGAGTAGGCTGGAACCAACAGGACGTCGTCGAAGGTCAGTGCTTCTTCGAGAATTCGCATGCGGCAGGGAATGTCCAGGAGAATTGGACGGCGCATTCTACGCACTCGGCCAGCAAGGGTAAACTGTTTCGATGTCATCCCCCGACACTCCGCCCGGCACGGCCCGGGAACGCGATATCTATACCGTCGGGCGGCTCAACCGCGAGGTCCGGCTGCTGCTGGAGGGCGGCCTGCCGGTGCTCTGGGTCGAGGGGGAGATTTCGAACCTCGCCCGCCCTGCGTCCGGCCATTGGTATTTCACACTGAAGGACCGGGACGCCCAGGTCCGTTGCGCCATGTTCCGCAATCGCAACGGCGCCGTACGCTTTGCGCCGGGTGATGGCCTGACCGTGCTCGCCCGTGGCCGCGTCGGTCTTTACGAGCCGCGCGGCGATTACCAATTCATCGTCGACGTACTCGAGGAATCCGGTGAAGGCGCGCTGCGCCGCGAATTCGAGGAACTGAAGCGAAAACTTGCTGCCGAAGGACTGTTCGCGAGCGAACGTAAACGACCGCTGCCGCCGATACCGCAACGGGTCGGCATCATCACCTCGCCGAGCGGCGCTGCCGTACGCGATATCATCAAGGTACTGAGACAGCGCTTCCCGCCAGTGCGGATCATCGTCTATCCCGCGCAGGTCCAGGGCAGGACGGCGGCTCCGCGGCTCGTGCAGGCGCTGCGCACAGCCAACCAACGCGCAGAATGCGATGTGCTCATTCTGGCGCGCGGCGGTGGCTCGCTCGAGGACCTGTGGGCGTTCAATGACGAGACCCTGGCGAGGGCCATCGCCGCGTCTGAGATTCCGGTGGTGAGTGCCGTCGGCCATGAAACCGACGTCACCATCGCCGATTTCGTCGCCGACCTTCGCGCCGCAACGCCGTCGGCCGCGGCCCTGCAGGTCGTGCCGGATGCAGAGGTCTACCTTGCCGCGCTGCAGCGAACGCTCGGCCGGTTGATCATTGGCATGCGCCGCGCCCTCGGCGATGCACGGCACCGCTTGCATGCCGCGACCTTGCAGCTTGGCAGGGCCCACCCGGGCCAACGGCTTCAATACCTCGCCCAGCGCCTCGATGAACTCGAAATGCGCATGGCGCACAGCATGCGCCATGTCATCCTGGTCAGGCGCACACGATGGAGCGAAGCGCGGTCGGCACTGCTGCGGCTGTCGCCGGAACGCCGGGTGCAGCAACTCTCGATGACCGTTGCGGCACTCGGGCGGCGCCTCGACGTCGCGGCACGGACGCGCCTCGATTCGGCCGCTCAGCGCCTGCGCGCAGCCAGCGCAACGCTGCAGGCCGTCAGCCCTCTTGCCACCCTCGATCGAGGATTTGCCATCGTGACCCGGGGCGACAACGGCCGCATCCTGCGCAACGCCGACGAACTGACGGACGGCGATACCATCAAGGCGCGGCTTGCCAAGGGCGAATTGCATGCGAAAGTGACCAAACCATGACATACGGATACCGATTGATTGCAGTACTGCTTTTCTGCGGTCATGCGGCCGACGTGACGCTGGCCGCCGATGTCGCCGCCGCGCCGCAATTGCCGCAATTGCGCAGCGTGCCGGGCGGTATCACGCTCATCGACACGGGCGTGCCCATCACGTCGCAGGCGAGCGCACGATTCGACGACCATGAAGTCATGCTGTTGCGCGGCGCCGAGAACTGGCAAGCCCTCGTGGGCATTGCACTCGCGCAGCCCGTTGGCAAAGCGGCTCTCGAAGTCGAAACTGCCGGGGCGCCGGCGAGGACGGTGCAATTCGACGTCGCCGACCACAGCTACGCCGTGCAGAAGCTCAAGGTGCCAGCGCGACAGGTGAACCTCTCGGCCGATGACGAAGCGCGCGCAAGCAGGGAGCGCGCGGTGATCGTCGCGGCGCTCGGCGAATTCACCGCCACCGCACCGACGACGCTGCGGCTCGCAGCGCCGGTCACTGGCCCTCGATCGAGTTCATTCGGGCTGCGGCGCATGTTCAACGGACAGGCGCGCAGCCCCCATAGTGGTATGGATATCGCCGCACCAGCCGGCACGCCGATCGCCGTCGCCGCGGATGGCACGGTGAGCAACACGGGCGATTATTTCTTCAACGGCAATACGGTCATCGTTGATCATGGCCAGGGGCTGGTCACGATCTACTGCCACCTGAGCCGCATCGACGTCACGCCGGGCACTAAACTCGAGCGCGGTGCGCAACTCGGTCTCGTCGGCGCAACCGGCCGTGTGACCGGCGCGCACCTGCATTTCGGTGTCGCGCTGAATGGCGTGATGGTCGACCCGGCGCTATGGCTTCCCTGATCGGCGACCTCCGCGGGCCGCATAGGGGTTTTCGTCGCTGCGAAAATCCATGAACACCGGCGTGGCATACAGGTCGAAGTGCTCACGGAAGCGATTCGCCAGATAGCGCTGGTAAGCTGCGGGGACCGCGCGCGTCTGGCCACCGTGCACGACGATGCGCGGCGGATTCCTGCCACCCTGGTGGGCATAGCGCAGTTTGATGCGCCGACCACGCACGAGTGGTGGCTGGTGCGCCGCGATGGCCGCCTCGAGCACGCGGGTGAGCTCGGGCGTCGGCATGGCGCGCATTGCGGATTGGTAGGCGCGAACCACGGATTCCGCCAGTTCGCCAACACCTGTGCCGTGACGCGCTGAAATGAAATGCACCGGCGCATAAGGGACGAAATCGAGCCGCAGCTGCAGCTGGTTGCGGATCTCGTCGCGCTGCTCCGCCGCGATGCCGTCCCATTTGTTCACGGCGATGAGCAGCGCACGACCCTCGTCGAGCGCCATGCCCAGAATGCTCGCATCCTGCTCGGCGACGACCTCGTGGGCATCGATCATGACGATGACAACGTGCGCCGATGCCATCGCCTGCAGTGCTCGGGCGACACTGAATTGCTCGACACCCTCGTCGATTCGGCCACGGCGGCGCATGCCAGCCGTATCGATCAACTCGAAGCGCTGGCCGTCGCGCTCGAATGGCACATGGATGCTGTCGCGGGTCGTACCGGGCTCGTCGGCTGCGATCACGCGTTCATCGCCAACCAACCGATTGACCAGGGTCGATTTGCCGACATTGGGACGACCGACGATGGCCACACGGATGATGCCATCCGCTTCCTCCTCCGGCGCGGACGCGGATTCGCAGCCAGCGAGCGCCGCCTGCAGCAGCTCATCGACGCCCGAGCCATGTGCGGCGGCGATTGCGACGGGTTCGCCGAGTCCCAGCGCATGGAATTCAGCGGTAACGATCGCCTCGTCACGCCCCTCGCATTTATTGACCGCGACGGTCACGGGCTTGCCGGCGCGTCGCAGCGAGGCGGCGATGCTCTCATCGGCCGTGGTGAGGCCGTCGCGCGCATCGACAATGAAAATGATCCGGTCGGCCTCGGTGATTGCGCGCTCTGCCTGGCGCTGCATCTGTGTCTCGACGGTGCCGGCAGCCTCGGTCAGCCCACCGGTGTCGATGACGATGCACGGCAGATCGCCGATACGGCAACGACCGTACTGCCGGTCGCGCGTGACGCCGGGCTCATCAGCGACTATGGCAGCGCGACTGGCGGTCAGCCGATTGAACAGCGTCGACTTGCCGACATTGGGGCGACCGACGAGCGCGATGACAGGCAACATGGCATTGGTGAGGCGATCAGGGCGCTTGCGGTCGGGGCGCGCGCAAGGCGAGCAGACGTCCGCTTTCGGTGCGAACGATCAGCAGATCGCCGCGGAACACCGGCCGCCCGCTCACTTCCGAGCCAAGGCCGTAGCGGGACAGGAATTCGCCCGTCTGCGGATCGAGCCAGTGCAGATAACCCTCGAAATCTCCAACCACGACGTAGCCCGCGCCAGCCGCCGGTGTCGACAGGCGCCGCCTTGCCAGCGATTCCTGCCGCCACTGCGATGCGCCGGTGCGACGGGATAGCGCCTCGACGGCGCCGTCCGTCGTCGCGACATAGGCGTTGTTGTCGTCAAGCGCAACGCCTCGGTAGCTCGACATTTCCTTCGACCACCAGATCTGTCCCGTGTCCCGCTGCAGCATCGCGACGCGACCCTGGAATCCGACGGTAAATACGTCATCGCCCGCAACGGCGACCGCAGTGTCGATGTCGACCAGTCGCTCGAGTTCGCTGCGGCCCTGCGGCGGCGAGACCGTCGTGTCCCAGATCGGTGCGCCATCACCGCGGGCATAGGCCGCGACGCGCCCATTGTCGAACGCGGCGACGACGAGGTCGCCATCGAGCACCGGTGCGGCATCGCCGCGCAATGACAGGCGCGGCACTTGCTGCGAGGCCTGCCACAGCTCCGAACCGTCACCCACATTGAGCGCAAAAAGGTCGCCGGCGACAGTGCGCACGAAAACAGCCTGGGCACCGACCGCGGGTGCGGCAATGACCTCACCATTGAGCCGTGTGCGCCACTTTTCGGCGCCCGTGTCCGATGCCAGGGCGACGATTTCGCCGTCGGCGCTGCCGACCACGACCAGCTGCGCACTCGCGCCGGTCGCACCGGTAATGCGGTGACCGACCTTGCTGCGCCACAATTGCCGGCCCGTGTCGGCATTGAGCGCGAGCACATCGCCATCGTAACCGGCAACGAACAGCTGATCATCGACGATCGCGAAACCGAGATTGAGCCGCAGCTCGCGCTCGGCACCGCTGACGCGTGCCTCGTACACGCGCTCAACGCGCACGAGCGGTTTGAAATCGACCAGTTCGGCGGGCGGTGTGACGTCCTTGTCCTTCGAGCAGGCGGCCAGCAACAGGGCCAGCGCTACGAGCGGCAGTGAGTTGCGCATGGTGTCAGCCCGCATCCGCGGCCGGCGTAGCCGGTGCATCCGGTGCACCCGTGGCGAGATCGGCGATTTTCAGATCGAGTATTTCGGTGTCGATGGCAGCGGCGAGCCCGGTCGAACGCGCCGCCTGATAGGCGGCCAGCGCGCCGCCACGATCGCCCTTGGCGAGAAGCGCATCGCCGCGCGCTTCGTCGAACTGCGCCTTGAAGGCGCCGGGCTCGACGGCCTGCAGCGTCGTGAGCGCCGCGTCCGCCTTGCCATCGGCCGTTTGCGTCTTGGCAAGACGCACACGCGCGACGAGTGCCATCACCGGATCGGTTTTCGATTCGGCGACCAGCGCCAGAAGTTCGCTGGCCGGTCCGTATTCGCGCTTGTCGATGTGCGCCCGCGCCAGCACCAGTCGCCCCTGATCCACGTAGGGCGATTGCGGGTAGGCTTTTTCGAGTGCCGTCAGCGTGGTGAGCGCCTTGGCGTTGTCACCGGAGCCAAGTGCGTCGATGATCTGCCCGTACTCGTTGCTTGCATTCAGCGCCTGCTGGTCCTGGTGCTCCTGCCAATAGCGCCAGCCGAAGACCACGCCGAGACCCAGCACGATGCCGACGAGCAGAAACGTCGCGTTCTCGCGCAACCAGCGTTTGACGCTCTCCCATTGTTCCTGCTCATTCATGTACTCGTCCAAGGTCGTCCCCTTTTAACTTTGTCGATTCACAGATGCGCGTCGATTGCGCCAGGCAGCTCGGCCGGCCGCAGTTCGAGTTGCTCGCCCTGCTGGCCGCCCGCCAGCACCTTCAGACCCACCACGTCGCGCTCGAGTTCACGATCGCCGAGAATCAGGGCTACGCGGGCGCCCATTTTAGCGGCGCGGCGGAATTGCGCCTTGAAATTGCCGCCGCCGAGATTGACCTGCACCTGCCAACCGGGCCGCTCGGTGCGCAGGTGTTCCGCCAGGCGCATGGCCCGCGACAAGGCTCGATCGCCCTCGGCAATGACGTAGACATCGGGCGCCGGAACGGGGGCGGCCGCACCGCAGTGCTGCATCAGCGAGACGATGCGCTCGAGTCCCATGGCAAAACCAATTGCCGGGGTCGGCTCGCCGCCCAGCACCTGGATGAGACCGTCATAGCGGCCGCCCGAGCAAATGGCGTCCTGAGCACCGAGCGCCGTGGTTGTCCACTCGAACACCGTTCGCGAGTAATAGTCGAGCCCGCGGACCAGACGCGGATTGACAGTGAAGGCAACGCCGGCATCACCGAGCAGCCCTTGCAGGGTCCCGAAGTGCTCGGCCGACTCGCCATCGAGGTGATCCGACAGCGACGGCGCGGCAGCGATGATCTTCTGCAGGTCGGGGTTCTTGCTGTCGAGGATGCGCAGCGGGTTGCCATCAAGGCGCCGCCGGCTGTCATCATCGAGCTCTGCGTAATAGCCGCGGAAGTAATCCTGGAGTACGGCACGGTATGCGGCGCGCGCGGATGCGGTACCCAGCGAATTGATCGACAGGCTGACCGGCGCAATTCCCAGCCGGCGCCACAGCGCCGTTCCCAGCAAAATGAGTTCGGCATCGACATCTGGTCCGGCGAAGCCAATGGCCTCGACCGAGACCTGATGAAATTGCCGGTAACGGCCCTTCTGCGGCCGCTCGTGCCGGAACATCGGCCCCGCGCACCAGAGCTTGAGCCGCGCACCGCGCAACATGCCATTGCTGATCACCGCGCGCACGACGCCCGCAGTCGCCTCCGGGCGAAGTGTCAGCTGTTCACCGCCCTGGTCGGTGAAGCTGTACATCTCCTTTTCGACGACATCGGTGTACTCGCCGATCGCACGGCTGAACAGCTGGGTTTGCTCGACTATGGGCACGCGGATCTCGTCGTAGCCATAGCTGTGCAGGAGCGCGCGCACTTCGCCCTCGAGCCTGTGCCATAGCGGCAGGTCCGCGGGCAACTGGTCGTTCATGCCGCGCACCGGCTGCAGGACACGTGAGGTCATGATGCGATCACTTCAAAATGCGAAACAGGTACCAGCCCGCCGCAACCGCGGCGATCGCCGCCAGAATCATCCAGCCAATGGCACCGCGCCGCTCGGCACCGGGACGCGCCTGCGCGGGCAACTTGATCTGGTGGGTGACCGCGGAGTAGCCGCCGCCCAGATCGCGTGGCAACAGTTGCTCGAGTTCATCGGCCGGCTCGCCCAGCAGCTCGCAGTAGTGACGCAGATGTCCCCGCACGTAAACCAGTCCGCCCAGACTCGAAAACGCCTCGATTTCGAGTGACTCGAGTATCGCTTCATCGACGTGCAGACGTTCCGCGGCCGCGGCGCGATCGAAACCCTGGCGTTCGCGCGCTGCACGCAGGCGCTCGCCAATGCCGGTCATCGCGGGTTCTGCGTCGAACTCAGCCACCCGATCGACCCGTCAGCCGCCCTTGCCGGGACTGGTTGCAAGCGCGCGGGCCTGCGCGGAGTCTGGAAATTCGAGGCGCAGCTGACGCGAGTACTTGATCTCGCTGATCTTGTCCTGCTGCCGACGCGCGATTTCGACGCCGAGGTACAAAAGTTCGGGCGTCGGCCGGAACGAACCCAGAAAACGCTGCACCTCGCTGGCCGCATCGGCGCTGCGGTTCTGCGCAAGCAACCACGAACCGAGCTGCAACTCCGCTTCGGCATGATTGGGGCGCAATTGCAGTGCCTGGCGCAGGTACTGCTCGATCTGCGGTGACGTGGACTTTGCGTCCCGCAGGCAGACGGCAGCGTTCGTATAGGCAACCCATGGCGTGCTGTACAGGCGGTTCTGTGCGGAGGCAAGGAAACGCTTGACGCCCTCGTCGGCGCGCTGCGTCCGGCACAGAAAAACCGCGTAGTTGTTGTTGATCTCCGGATCGTTCGGCGCGAGCCGCATGGCGCTTGCATGCGCTTTTTCGGCATCGCGCAGGTGGCCAAGACGTTCGGCCAGGAGGGCGCGCGCGCTATAGAGGTTCGGGTCGCGTGGATTCTGCTTCAGGGAACGATCGAGCTTGTCCTTGGCCAGCGCGAGATTGCCTTGCTGCAAGTACGTGACGCCGAGCTGCAGGTTGTAGCGCGCGGCGTTTTCGCGACTCTTGTTGGCTTGACTCTGTGTGCCGCCACCTGATGCACAGGCCGCAACCGTCAGCACGGCCATGACCAGGCAGGCACGTCGAAAATGCGTCATTGACCGATCGCTCCTTGTAGCTTCTCGCCGAGCCGTGCACGCACCCGGTCCCTCACCTGCCCTGCCAATTGGCCGCAGGCCGCGCTGATTTCCGCGCCGCGCGTGCGGCGGATGGTTGCGACTATGCCAGCATCGAGCAATACCTGCTGGAATTGCCGAATCGCCGCATCGCTCGAGCGGCGATAGCGCGTGCCGGCAAAGCTATTGAAAGGGATCAGGTTGATCTTGGCCGGATGGCCCGCGAGGAGCCGCGCCAGCGCCCGGGCCTGGGCCGGCGAATCGTTGACGGCATCCAGCATGACATACTCGAAAGTCACACTGCGGCCGTTCTGTTCATCCAGGTAATGCCAGCAGGCCGCGAGCAGCTCGTCGATTGGATGCTTGCGGTTGATCGGCACGAGCTGGTCGCGTAATTGATCATCCGGCGCGTGCAGCGAGACCGCCAGCGCGCAATTGACCTCGTTCGCGAGACGGTAGATCTGCGGCACCAGACCGGAAGTGGACAAGGTGACACGTCGCCGCGAGATGTCGAATCCGAAATCATCCATCATGATGCGCACCGCCGTCACGACATTGCGGAAGTTGGCGAGCGGCTCGCCCATCCCCATCAAGACGACGTTGGTCACTGGCCGTTGTCCGCAATCGCGCGCGATGAGTTCGCGATTGGCGAGCCAGAGCTGGCCGACGATTTCCGCCGCAGCGAGGTTGCGATTGAAACCCTGCTGTGCGGTCGCACAGAAGCTGCAATCGAGGGCGCAGCCGACTTGCGATGAAATGCAAAGCGTGCCGCGGTCTGGCTCGGGGATATAGACCATTTCGAAGGCCTGGCTTGCATCGGCGCGCAGCAGCCACTTGACCGTGCCATCGTCTGCGAGCTGGCGCGTGAGCACCTCGGGCGCGCGCACTTCAGCCATCGTGGCCATCTGCTCACGAAAACCCTTCGCGAGATCCGTCATGTTGGCAAGCGATGATTCGCCGCGGCGGTAGATCCATGCCATCAATTGGCGCGCCCGAAAGGGTCGACTGCCTTGCGCCACGACGAACTGCTCGAGCGCATTGCGATCGAGGCCAAGCAGGTTGACCGGCGCAGCAGGCTGGGCGACTTGCGGGACGGCTGACATGGCTGCGTAGCGGCGGGCAGTGTTCGCTCAGCCGCGCGGACACAACTCCGTGCCGCGGAAGAAATAAGCGATTTCTCGCGCCGCGGTATCGGGTGCATCCGAGCCATGCACGGTATTGGCCTCGATGCTCTGCGCCAGATCGGCACGTATGGTGCCGGGCGATGCCTTCTTCGGATCGGTCGCGCCCATGATTTCGCGATTCTGCGCAATGGCGTTCTCGCCTTCGAGCACCTGGACCACCACCGGCCCGGAAGTCATGTAGCGCACCAGATCCGCGAAGAATGGTCGCTCGCGATGCACGGCGTAGAATCCTTCGGCCTCGGACTGCGACAGATGCATCATGCGCGCAGCAACGATCCGCAGTCCCGCCTTTTCGAAGCGCGAATACACCTGGCCGATCAGGTTACGGGCTACGCCGTCGGGTTTGACAATGGACAGGGTGCGCTCGAGCGCCATGCGGAACTCCTTCGAAATCCTGGTCGGTGAAAAAGAATGTGCCCTGTGCGCTTGAACTCCGCCAGGGCATATTTACAAGCCATTGATTTTAGCTGGAATCCGGCGCCGCGCCAACGACTTGCGCCAGGCCACGCGGCCGCATCCCCGGGGCCCGTCCGGCGAATGTCAGACGTTGAAGCTCTCGCCGCAACCGCACTCCCCGGTCACGTTGGGATTATTGAAGCGAAATGCCTCGTTGAGGCCTTGTTTGACGAAATCCACGGTCGTGCCGTCGATCAGTTTCAGGCTGTCCGGGTCGACGAAAATCTGCACACCGCGGTCTTCGAATACAAGGTCGTCCGTCTCGGGCGCATCGGCATAATTCACCACATAGGCGAATCCCGAGCAGCCGGTCTTGCGCACGCCGATTCGAAGGCCGATGCCATGACCACGCTGGGCGAGGAAATGCCGCACCCGGGTCGCTGCTGATTCCGTCAGTGCAATTGCCATAATGTCTATTTTACCCGATGAACTCCGAGCTGCGCGGCGATCGACCGCAGTGCATCTTCGACCAGCAGCAGCTCGCCGAGTTTCTCCCGCGGCACGCAGAGCGCTGCGGCCCACTCGGCGGGTGCAGAAGGCTGCAGATCCGCAATCGGCCGCCCGTCGAGCTGAGCGCACAACCAGTCGCAGGTTGCCACAGTATGCGGACAAGCGAAGCTTCTAAACCGTGCAGCCGTCACGTGCCCGGCATCGTGCCGGACCTGCAGGCGCACCCAGCATTCCCCCGTGATGCGGCCGGCCTCGCCCGTGACGACAGCGCCCTCGCCCGGCGGCAGATCGCCCGCATGCGGCGAATGGATGAAATGGTCCCAGGCGAGCGCGCAGAGCGGGCTTGCGGCCTGCGGTGGCCTCATGGGCCGATGACGCGCAGTCGCCGCACGGCGGCCACGATGTGGCCGGCGGCGCTGTCCACGTCCGCCGCGGTCGTATACCGGCCGAGTGACAGGCGCAGTGTCGCCTGGGCGAGCCGTGGCGGACGCCCCAGCGCACGCAGCACATAGGAGGGTTCGCCATCGGCCGAGTGGCATGCCGCGCCGGCCGTAACGGCAATGCCCGGCAGGCTTGTGATCAGGCTCTCGCCATGCACCGCTTCGAACGAAACGCTGAGCGTCGCCGGCAGGCAATGTGTCTGCGGCGTATTGCGAACGACGCCTGAGAGCCCTGACAAGCCTTGCCAAAGCCGCTCGCGCAGCCCGCCGAGGCGCTTTGCATCGCCGGCAAGCCGTTCGCCTGCGAGCCGTGCAGCAGCCCCGAGACCGACGATCTGGTGCGTAGGCAAGGTCCCCGAGCGCCAACCGCCCTGGTGCCCGCCGCCGAGGATCAATGGCCGCATGCGGCCGCGCGCGCGGCGGCGCAGGATGAGCGCGCCGACACCTTTTGGCCCGTAGAACTTGTGTGCGGTCAAGGCGAGCAAGTCGATATCGATTGCCGTTACATCCACGGCAAGTTTGCCGACGGATTGCGCGGCATCACTGTGCATCGTCACGCCGGCATCGCGGCAGATCGCCGCCATCGCCGCAATGTCCTGCACCGCACCGGTTTCATTGTTGGCGTGCATGAGGGTCACGAGCACCGTATCGCTACGTATCGCCGCGGCGAGCTGGCCCGCCTCGATGCGCCCCTCGGCTCCCGGCTCGAGCCAGGTCACCTCGAAGCCATCGCGCTCGAGCGAACGCAACGGGTCGATGACTGCCTTGTGCTCCATCCGGCTGCTGATGATGTGCCGGCCGCGGTCGGCGAGCGAATGCGCCACGCCGAAGATCGCCATGTTGTTAGCTTCCGTGGCGCCCGAGGTGAACACCAGTTCGTCGCAATCGCAGTTGAGCAGCTGCGCGAGCTCGTCCCGCGCCTTGCGAACGCGCGCCGCGGCTTCGCGTCCGTAGGCGTGGGTCGTCGCGGCCGCGTTGCCAAACACGCCATTCGCGGTGAGGCAGTCGCACATGGCCGCCGCGACCTCGTCTGCAACCGGCGTGGTCGCGGCATAATCGAGGTAAATCGGTGCGCTCACTCACGCTCTCCCGCGCGCCGACGACGCTGTTGCACCGCGGTCAGGATACCGCGCAGGATGTTGACTTCGTTCTGATCAGGCGCGGCGCGCTGCAACAGGCGTCGAATGCGCGTCATCAGGTGTGTACCGCTCGCCGTGCGATCGCGAAAATCGATTTCCTCCAGCACCGCAGCAAAATGTTCGTACAAACGTTCCATCTCGGCGACCGGCGCAGGCGCGATGGCAGGCGGACTGCTGCCGCCCGACTCGATGACCGCGCGCCGCACTTCGTAGGCAACGAGCAGCACGGCCATGGCGAGGTTCAGCGATTCGTAGCGCGAATCCGCCGGCACGCGCAGCAGGAAATGCGAGCTCGCCAGCTCCTCGTTGGTAAGACCGGTCCGCTCATTGCCAAAGAGCACACAGACTGGCGCGGCAGGCAGGGTCGCGGCGATGCGAAGCGCAGCATCGCGCACGTCGAGCACCTGGTAGTTCTTCTCGCGGGCACGCGAGGTCGTAGCCACCACCAGCCGCGCCTCGCCAATCGCTGCGTGCAGGTCGGTATGCACTTGCGCCGATGCGAGCACGTCGTCGGCCCCCGAGGCCAGCGCGGTCGCCTCCGGATCGGGGAACAGGCGCGGTCGAACCAGCCGCAAGCAGCCGAGTCCCATGTTCTTCATGGCGCGCGCTGCCGAACCGATATTGCCGGGATGGGACGTACCCACCAGCACGATCGCGAGATTTTCGAGTGCATCGGAGCGCATTTGCATGACGTGATATTCTAGCCGCTACCCCCACCGGGCAGTTTCATCGTGGCTCCATTACTCAACATCGCGATTCGCGCCGCGCGGCGCGCCAGCGAAATCATCGTGCGTTCATTGTCGCGGCTCGAGAGCCTCGAGGTCTCTGCCAAGGGTCGCAATGATTTCGTATCGGAGGTGGACAGGCACGCCGAACGCGAGATCATCGCCACCATTCGCAAAGCCTATCCCGACCACGCCTTCCTTGCCGAAGAGAGTGGTGCGAGCGGCGAGTCCGATACTGTCTGGATCATCGATCCGCTCGATGGCACAACGAATTTCCTCCACGGCTTCCCGACGTTCTCGGTTTCGATCGCCTGTCAGCAACGCGGCCAATTGCAACACGCCGTGATCTACGACCCGATGCGACAGGAGTGTTTTACTGCGAGCCGCGGCGTCGGCGCGCAGCTCGAGAACAAGCGCATACGCGTCAGTCAGCAGGCAACCCTGGAAGGCGCCCTGATTGCCACCGGCTTCCCCTACCGCGCCAATGCCGCCTACATGGACAACTACCTTGCGATGTTGCGCGAAGTCATGAGCGCCGCGGCCGGGGTGCGCCGTCCGGGTTCGGCAGCGCTCGATCTCGCCTATGTCGCAGCTGGCCGCGTCGACGGCTTCTGGGAAATCGGCCTCAACGCCTGGGATACGGCCGCAGGCACCCTGCTCATTACCGAAGCAGGCGGTCGCGTTGGCACCCTGGGCGGCGAACCCTACGCGCAGGGCGGCAATATCATCGCAGGCAATCCGCGTGTTTTTGCCGCCCTGGTCGAGGCGCTCGCACCGCACCGCCCCGCCGATCTCGACTAGAACTCACTCAGCTGCCGCCACTTCCCCGCAAGGGGCTGTGGCGATAGCCGTACATCATGTAGACGGCCAGGCCGATCGCGGTCCAAAGCGCGAACCACAGCTGCGTTCGCAACGGCAATGAAAAGAACAGGAAGCCGCAACCCGCGAGTGCAAGCGGTCCGATCACCCAGATCGCCGGCGTGTGGAAGGGGCGTTTGCGCTCGGGCGAACGCACCCGCAACGCCATTACCCCGACCGCGACGGCGAGGAACGCGAACAGGGTTCCGCTGTTGGAAATATCGGCGAGCACACCCACGGGAAAGAACGCTGCGAATACCGTCACCGCAAGTCCGGTGATGATGGTCACGACATGCGGTGTGTGGAACTTCGGATGCACCTGGCTCAGGAATTCGTTGAACGGCAGCAGTTTGTCACGCGCCATCACGAAGAATATGCGCGTCTGCCCGAACAGCATCATCAGGATGACGGACGGCAAGGCAAGGAAGGCAGCCAGGCCGATCAACTGGGAGATTTTCTTCCAGCCGATGAGGTCGAGCACATGGGCGAGGGGTTCGCCGGTACAGCCGAGCTTGTCGGCGTTGGCCGGATTCTCGCAGGCCGCGGCCAGCGCCGCCGTACCGGGTTCGTAGGCAAGTCCCGTTGCAGGATCGGCCACCGGCTGTGCGCCGACCGAACCGATGACGCCGGAAGCGACCAACAGGTAGAAAATCGTGCAGATGGCGAGACTGCCAATGAGGCCGATCGGGACATTGCGTTGCGGATTCTTGGTCTCTTCGGCAGCGGTCGAGACCGCATCGAAACCGACATAGGCGAAGAAGATCGACGCCGCGGCACCCATGACGCCCATGCCGGCGCCGAAAGATGAGCCTTCGGGTCCAAGAAAACCGTTCGGCATGAACGGTTCGAAGTTGTCGGCATTGATGATGGTGATCGTCAGGGCGATGAATACAGTCAATGCGGCGACCTTGATCGAAACCAGCACCGCGTTCACCGTGGCGCTTTCGCGTGTTCCGATGACGAGCAGCGCCGTAACGGCCAATGCGATGAATGCCGCCGGCACGTTCATGATGCCGCCAACATGGGGACCGCGCGTGAGCGCATCGGGTATGTCCCAACCGAAGGTTCGCTCGAGCAACCCGACGCAGTAATTGGACCAACCCACGGATACGGCACTTGCCGCAACCGCATACTCGAGTATGAGCGCCCAGCCGACGACCCAGGCGATCACCTCGCCGAGTACCGCGTATGAATATGTATAGGCGCTGCCCGAGACCGGCACCATCGCAGCGAGCTCTGCGTAGCACAGGGCAGCAACCGCGCAGACGAAGCCTGCGATGATGAACGAGACCAGCATGCCCGGCCCGGCCTTTTGCGCCGCTTCGGAGGTGAGCACGAAAATACCAGTGCCGATGATTGCGCCGACACCCATCATCATCAGCTGGAAGCCGCCGAGCGAACGGTGCAGGGATTTCTTCTCCGCCGTCTGCAGGATTTCATCCAGCGGCTTGATACGAAAATTCATGCTGATCCCCCAGGGAATTCGTATGGTGAGCCGGATTGTATGGACAGCGGCCGCCGGGCGCCAACTTTACTTGTGCTGGCCTCTCCCGGCGCCAGCGCCACGGTCAATCCCCGCCGCGCTCCCGCCGTGTCTCCCGGCGCCGGTCGAGCGCCCGGCGCAGACGGATGTTGACCATTTCGACTCCGACCGAAAACGCCATCGCGAAATACAGGTAGCCCTTCGGTATCGCAACGTCGAAGCTCTCCGCGACCAGCGCGAAGCCCACCAACAGCAGAAACGCCAGCGCCAGCACCTTGATGGTCGGGTGCCGGTCGATGAAGTCGCTCAATGACCCTGCAACCAGCATCATGACGATGATCGCAATGACGATCGCAGCAACCATGATCGGCACCTGGTCGGGCCGTGCGAGCCCAACGGCCGTGAACACCGAATCGAGCGAAAACACGATGTCGATGATGCCGATCTGAAAGACGATCACGAGGAAATTGGCAAAGACCCGGCTCTTGCGCTCGGTCTCGGCGCCCTCCAGGGTCTGGTGAATCTCGCTGACGCTCTTGGCCAAAAGAAACAGCCCGCCGAGCAGCAGGATGAGGTCGCGCCCGGAAATCTCTTGCTCGAAGAGCACGAACCATGGTCGGGTGAGGCGCGTCAGCCAGACGATGGAGAACAGCAGCATGACGCGCGTCAGCATGGCGAACGCGAGCCCGCAGAACCGGGCAAGCGGCCGTCGCTCCGGTGGCAGTCTCCCGACCAGGATCGCGATGAAGATGATGTTGTCGATGCCGAGTACGATCTCGAGCGCCGTGAGCGTAACGAACGCCAACCAGGCAGACGGCTGGCTCAGCAGCTCAAGCATTGCAGCAGGCCGGCCGGGCGGGCGCCGTCATCACGGCATGTCGTCGATAGCGGACTTCTTGGCGGTCGGAAAGAGATGCTCGGCGGTCAGGCCGAAATCGAGCGCGATGGCGCTGGCCACGTAGATCGACGAATAAGTGCCAACCACCATGCCAACCACCAGTGCGGCAGCAAAGCCCGTGAGTGCGGCACCGCCGAAAACGAGAAGCACGATCACCACCAGCAACGTCGTGCCGCTCGTCATGATCGTGCGCGACAAGGTCTGGTTGATGGATTGATCGAGCACCTGTTGCGATGGCGAGCGGCGGTTGCTCTCGAATCGCTCGCGTATCCGGTCGAACACCACGACGGTGTCGTTCAGCGAATAGCCGATAACGGCAAGCACCGCCGCCACGACCGAAAGATCGAAGCTGAGCTGCGTCGCCGAGAATACGCCAAGCACCAGGATCGGGTCGTGCAAGGCAGCGAGAATGGCGCCGACCGACAGTCGCCAGGTATGAAAGCGCAGGGCGACGTAGATGAAGATGAACAGCAGCGTGAACACCAGGGCCAGTAACGCGCTGCTCTGCAGCTCCTTGCCGATCTGCGGTCCGACCACATCGACGCGGCGGATCTCGACTTCCTTGTCGAACGTGCGCAGCACCGACTCGATACCATCGCGTACTTCCTTGCTCGTCTGGTCCTTGAGCGGTGGCAGGCGGATTTCGATGTCGCGCGACGTACCAAACGCGCGCACCTGCGCCTCGGCAAAGCCGCCGCGCGCAAGATCCGCACGCACGGCTTCGAGATCGGGCGCCGACTTGAAAGCCGCCTCGATGACCACGCCGCCGGTGAAGTCGATGCCGAGATTGAGACCGCGCACAGCCAACGACACGAGCGAGCCGATGATCAGGATGGCCGACACGGCGTACCAGATCCGCCGTGTATTCATGAAGGGGAAATTCGTTTGCTTGCGGAAAAATTCCATCGCGCCGGCTCCGTGTAGCGGCCTAGATTGCGAGTTTTTCGATACGGCGCCGGCCGCCGTACATGAGTGTGATCAGGGCCCGCGCGCCGAGCAGGGCAGTGAACATCGAGGTCAGTATGCCGAGCGTGAGCACCACGGCAAAACCGCGGATCGGGCCCGTGCCGAACACCCACAACACGACACCCGCGATGAGTGTCGTGATATTGGCATCGGCAATGGCGGAGAAGGCCTTCTCGAAACCTGCGCGGATGGCTGCCTGCGGCGATACGCCATTGCGCAGCTCTTCCCTGACGCGCTCGTAGATGAGGATGTTGGCATCGATCGCCATGCCGACCGTGAGGATGATGCCGGCAATGCCCGGCAGGGTAAGCGCCGCGCGCAGGCCCGACAACAATGCCGCCAGCATGACGACGTTCGCGAGCAGCACGACGCAGGCGACCAGTCCGAAGCTCTTGTAGTACACCGCGATGAACGCAAAAACGACGAGCATGCCGATCAACAGCGCAAACAGCCCCTTGTTGATATTCTCCTGGCCGAGCGACGGACCCACTGCCCGCTCCTCGACGATGTAGATCGGCGCCGCCAATGAGCCAGCTCGCAACAGCAACGATAGTTCGCGCGCCTCACTCGGCAACAGGCCCGTAATCTGGAAGTTGTTGCTGAACACGCCGCGGATGGTGGCGACGCTGATGACCTTCTCGTCCTTGATCTCGCGCTCGACGTCGCGGCCATCGACCGTGACGATCTGCCGGCTCTTCTCGATGAACACGACGGCCATGGGTCGGTTGAGGTTGGCCCGCGTCGTGCGAAGCATTTCCTCGCCGCCGAGCGAATCGAGCTTGACCGACACGCCCGGGCCTTCCTGGGTGGCGGCGGTGGTGGCATCGGTCAGCTGATCACCGGTAACGATGATGTCGCGCTTGAGGAGCACTGGTTGGCCGTTCTTCTCGTGATAGAGTTTCGAGCCCAACGGTGCGCGGCCACGCTGCACGGCTTCGGCAACACTGTTCTGCACGTCGACCAGCCGGAACTCCAGGGTGGCCACCTTGCCGAGAATGTCCTTCACTTCGGCGGAGTTCTGTACACCGGGCAGTTGCACGGCGATTCGATCGAGGCCCTGGCGCTGCACTATGGGTTCGGCCACACCCAGTTCGTTGACGCGATTTCGAAGCGTGGTGATGTTCTGCTGGATGGCGTAATCCTGACGTTCGCGAATCTGCGCCGGGGAGAGCTGCATGCCAAGCGCCGGGCTATCGCCGCTGACGCCTTCGCTGAACGTGAGGTCACTGTGCGTATCGCGCAGCGCAGCGCGCGCCTTGGCGACGTCGGCGCCAGGGGCAAGCACGATGCGCAGGCCGTCGTCGATGGCACTGTCCTCACTGCGCGACAACGTGACGTCGCGAACTGTGACGTCTGCAGCGCTGAGCGCACGGCGAAAGTCCTGCTCGTAGACTTCGAGGAGCTGCCCAACCGCACCATTCACATCGACCTGGTAAAGAAGATAGAGGCCACCGCGCAGGTCGAGTCCAAGCGGCATGGGCCGGAGCCCCACGGCACGGAGCCAGGCCGGAGCACGAGGCGCGTAGGACAGCGCAGTTACGTATTCGTTCTTGAAACCGTCGTTGATGGCGTCCCGGGCACGCAGCTGCGCCGGTGCATCGGCGAAACGCAGCATCACGCGGCCTTCGTCGATATAGGACTTCTGCAGCGCGACGTTCTGCCCACGCAGGAATTCCTCGATCCGGGTCTGCGCCGCAGCATCGAGCGGCGCGCGATCCTTGGCAGCCACCTGCACGGCGAGGTCCTCGCCGAAGATGTTGGGCAGTGCGAGGAACAGGGACAGCAGCAATACGCCGCCGACCAGCCAGTATTTCCAGCGGGCGAATTCGAGCATGTGATCCTTAGCCTGACTTCAGCGTGCCCTTGGGCATCAACGAGCTGACTTGAAATTTCTGCACTTTGACCTGCACGCCCTGGGCGATCTCGAGCGTGAGGAAGGTCTCTCCGACTTCGATGACCTTGCCGAGTAGGCCACCCGAAGTGACGACTTCATCGCCGGCCGCGAGCTTGCCGAGCATGGCCTGGTGCTCCTTGGCCTTCTTCTGCTGCGGCCGTATCAGCAGGAAATAGAATATGACGACGAAGACGACCATCATCAGCAGTGGCGCCATCGAACCGCCGGGGGCGGCGGCACCGCCTGCCTGCGCATGGGCTACGGGGATCAGACCATTCATCGGCTCACCTGGGGCAGCTCCGGAAAGGCCGCGAATTATGCCACAGGGCCGTCCCGCCCTCGCCTAGGCGCCGGAAAATTCGCTCGCCAGGGCCGAAAAACGCCCCGCAGCAATGGCCGCGCGTATGCGACGCATCAGGCCGAGGTAGAAATGCAGGTTGTGGATCGTGTTGAGCCGCGCGCCCAGGATCTCGTTGCAGCGGTCAAGATGACGCAGGTAGGCGCGGGAGAAATTCCTGCAGGTATAGCACTCGCAGCCGGCATCGACCGGCGCCAGATCATCCTGGTGCACCGCATTGCGGATGTTGATCTCGCCCTGGGAAGTAAACAAATGGCCGTTACGCGCGTGGCGGGTCGGGATGACGCAATCGAACATGTCCACACCGCGCGCCACGGCCGCGACGATATCCGCCGGCCTGCCGACGCCCATGAGGTAGCGCGGCAGGCTGCGCGGCATTATCGGCAGCAAGGCATCCAGCACCTGTATGCGTTCCCCTTCGCTCTCGCCGACCGCAAGACCACCGATCGCGAGCCCCGACCACTCGAGTTCCATCAATCGCTGCAGTGACTCGTCCCGCAGCGCCGGATACATTCCGCCCTGCACGATCCCGAAAAGGCTTCCGGCCGGTTCGCCCGCGTGATGGTGGCGATGGCAGCGTGCCGCCCAGCGCATGGAGCGCTGCATGGAGGCGCGGGCAGCGGCCTCGCTTGCCGGATAGGGCGTGCACTCATCGAAGGCCATCACGATGTCGGATCGCAACTGACGCTGTATGTCTGTCGCGGACTCCGGCGTGAGACGCACACGCGCGCCGTCGACCGGCGAGGCGAACTCGACGCCGTCTTCGTCGATACGCCGCATGGCCTTCAAACTGAACACCTGGAATCCTCCCGAATCCGTCAGAATCGGACGGCGCCAGCCCATGAAGCCGTGCAGCCCGCCGTGACGGGCGATGATCTCGGCCCCGGGACGCAACATCAGGTGAAACGTATTGCCCAGGATGATCTCGGCGCCCAGCCCTTCGAGCTCGAGCGGCGTCATGCCTTTGACCGTGCCATAGGTGCCGACCGGCATGAACACGGGCGTCTCGACCTCGCCGTGCGCAAGGCGCAGCCGGCCGCAACGCGCTGCGCCGCACTCGGCGGTAATGGCAAATCGCGCGCCGCGTGGCAACGAAACTTGATTCGAAAGATTCATCAGGCGCGCGCATTGTAGCTGCCGGCACCGCAGCGTTCGAGGAGCATGGCATCGCCGTAGCTGAAGAAACGGTACCCCTGACGCACCGCGTGCGCGTAGGCCGCGAGCACGCGATCGCGCCCCGCGAAGGCCGCTACCAACATCAACAGGGTCGAGCGCGGCAGATGGAAGTTGGTGAGCAGCAGATCGACGACCTTGAAAGCGAATCCGGGGCGAATGAAGATATCCGTCTCGCCAGCCCGTGGCGCGAGCGCGCCATCGCCGGCAAGAGTTGCCGCCTCGAGTGCGCGTACGACGGTCGTGCCGATGGCAACGACCCGGCCACCACGAGCCCTGCAGTCGCGGACGGCGCTGACCGTGCTTTGAGGGATGGAAAACATCTCGCTGTGCATACGATGCCCGGCTATGCGCGCGCTTCGCACAGGCAGGAAGGTCCCGGCGCCGACGTGCAACGTCAGCGTCGCGCAGCCGATTCCAGCCGCCGCGATGGCCGAAAGCAACCCGTCGTCGAAATGCAGGCTCGCGGTCGGTGCGGCGACCGCGCCGGGCGCCCGGGCGAATACGCTCTGGTAGCGTTCGCTGTCCGACTGATCGGCCGCATGCGTGATGTACGGAGGCAAAGGTACCGAGCCGTAGCGCTCGAAGAATTGCAAGGCATCCTGCGGCAATGCCAGTCGCCACATGCCGTCGGCACCCTCCAGCACCCGCAGCTCGCCACCCGCACAGTGCAACACCATGCCGGGCCGGATGGGTTTGCTCGAACCGAGCTGCGCAAGCGCAGCGCACCCCGGCAACGCCCGCTCCAGCAGGATCTCGACGCGCCCGCCCGTGGCCTTGCGCGCTTCGAGTCGCGCCGGCACGACACGCGTATCGTTGAAGACGACGAGATCATGACGGCGCAGCAGTTGCGGCAATTGACGGACATCGCTGTCGAGCGGTGCCAACCCATCGGCCGCAAGTACCAGCAGGCGCGAGTCGCTGCGCCGCGGCAGCGGTCGCTGCGCGATCAGCCCAGGTGGCAGTTCATAGTCGAAATCCGCGAGTTCCACCCGCCAGAGTGTACGGGTTCACGCACCCGGCGCGCGCATCAGGTGGGCTCATCCTCGCCGTTGCGGCCGGGCATTGCCACCTCGAGCGTCACCGACTTGCGCTTGCGCAGAACCTCCAGCCGGACGCGCTCGCCGCGCTGGTAGGAACGCAGGATGCGCGTCGCATGCGATGCGCTCTCCGGTTTGCGGCCATCGATTGCGGTGATGATGTCGCCCGAACGAAGTTTCAGCGGCGAGTCTTCGCCGGCGCGCAGGACAAGCACGCCTTCGTTTGCACCAAAATACTCGCCCAGGTCCTTGTTTAGCGTCGCGAGTTCAAGGCCCGCCATGGCATCGGTACCGGCACCGAAGAATTCGAAATCGAACACCCTGCCGCCGGGCGCTGCCAGCAACGGCAGTGGCGGATGCGATGCTGCGGCGCGCGTGTTGAGTCGCCGTGTGACCACGTCGTCGCCGCGGCGTACTCGAAGCTGCACTTCGGCCCCTGGCGCGACTTCATTCATGGCTTCGACCAATGCAGCCGCAGGACGTGGCGAGCTCGCCAGATCGGCGTCATTGAGCGCGACGATCACGTCGCCCGGTTTGATGCCGGCTCGAGCGGCTGGCCCACCGGGACTGACCTCGAGGACTTTGGCGCCGCCGCGGGCGCCGGCCGGATCCACCTGAACACCAATGATCGCGCGCGGTTCGCGCACGCCGGACAAGGCCAGCCGATCGGTGAAGCGCTCGCCGAGCTGCATGGACAGGTCGGTCAGCTCACGAACCGCCGCCTCGAGTCGTTCGCGCGCGACTTCAATGCGCGTGTCGATATCCCTCTCCGCCGCCTTGGCGGTATTTTCGGCGGCTTCGAGCCCCGTTGCCGATCCGACCAACAGGGTCAACGCCAGAGCGCGAACCAGGTTTTTCATGCAATTCTCCATACCGATAGCCAGTGTGATCATCTGGGAAAATCCACTAACGTGCCGCTGCAAGTGCCGCCTGGGCGTAATGGATACTGTCGAGATTGCGCAGCAGCAGCTCGCGGTCGCGACGAAGTGGCAGGACGACATCGGTCGCACCATTGATGCGCGCCTGGTTGATGGCCTGATCCATCAGGGCGATCCGATCCTCGATGGCAAGCTGGGCCGCCTGGGCAGCCACATTGACCACGACGGGTTCGGCCGCTTCAGGCGGATGTATCGTCATGACCGACGCGACACCGGGCGCGGCGCCCTCGGGCAACGGTCGTGGCCGCGAGGCGAAGACCATCGCGACCACCGCTACAGTGCCGACCACACCCAGCACGGCACGCTGCCGCTGGCGCGTCCGCAGCCTCGCCTGCTCGCGAAGCGCGGCCCGGGCCTGAAAGGTCGCGAAGTCATAAGGTGGCAGCAGACGCCCGTCGCTCATGTTGGCGCTCCTTTGCTCACGGTGACAGCCGCTGCCGGTTTTGATGCGCCCGGCGCGGCTTTCTGCAAAGCCGCCCTGGCCCGCGCGAGCTGTGATTTGGAAAAGCTCGCCGAGCGGCCAAAGCTCGAGCCAATTTCCGCATGGCCCATGCCTTCGACTTCATGAAGCCACAGTACGGCCCTGGCCATCGGCGACAACCGCGCCAGCGCCTTTTCGGCATCCAGGTAATCGGCCGTCTCGGCCGGTGCCGGTTCGGCGATGAGCTCGAGGCGTGCCTGCGCTTCATTGCCCAGCCAGGCCAGCCGGCGCCAGGGCGACCGCAGGTATTGCAGCGCCTCTCGCAATGCGATCTGCCGCACCCAGATACCGAGCGGCGCAGCCCCGCGAAATGAACCGAGTTGTGAAAAAACCTTCATCATGGTGTTCTGGAACATGTCCTCGGCAGCGCTCTCGTCGCGCAACATGCGACGCAACAGCGCGAAAACCACACCGCCGAGACGGTCGTAGATCTGCCGCTGGGCCGCCGGGTCACCCAGCCGGGCGCGCTCCACTGTCGCGCCGTCGATGTGCAGACTGCCTAGCGGTGTCATTGCAGGGATTTAGATGCAGCCACGCGCAAAATGGTCGCAGCAACCCCTATAATCCGCGCCTCCGGCCGGGATGGCGGAACTGGTAGACGCGCCGGACTCAAAATCCGGTTCTGGCGACAGAGTGTGGGTTCGATTCCCTCTCCCGGCACCAACTGAAGATATTCGTGAAATTCTGTAGCAATTGTGCAGGCCCGCTCGAGCAGCGCATTCCCGAAGGGGACAATGCGCTGCGCTTCGTGTGCGACAGCTGCGGCAGCATTCATTACCAGAACCCGAAACTGGTGGTTGGCTGTGTTCCGGAGCACAACGGACGGCTGCTGCTGTGCCGTCGCGCCATCGAGCCGCGTCATGGCTATTGGACGGTGCCGGCCGGTTTCATGGAAAACGGCGAGACGCTGCAGCAAGCCGCGGCGCGCGAATCCCTGGAGGAAGCCGAGGCCGTTGTCGAGATAGGCTCGCTCCTCGCCATCGCGCATGTGACGCAGGCGCATCAGGTACACGTTTTCTTCCGCGCACATCTGGTCGACGGACGTTACGGCGTGGGCGTCGAGAGTCTCGAGTCGCGGCTGTTCACCGCCGAGGAGATCCCCTGGGTCGATCTGGCATTTCCCAGCACCGAGTACGCGCTGCGCCGTTACCTGGAGGACCGCGACGCGGGTCGCGAGCACCACCACTTTACGGAGCTGGCTCGCCGCGCGCGTTGACGCGTAGCGGTCCTGGCAGGATAAACTCTAGGCAAGCCCTGCAGAGCTTCTCATGCGACTGGATCATCTTCGAGGCATTCAATGACATTCGTCGTCACCGAAAACTGTATCAAATGCAAATACATGGACTGTGTTGAGGTCTGCCCCGTGGACTGCTTTCACGAGGGGCCGAACTTCCTGGTGATCGACCCCGAAGAATGCATCGACTGCACACTGTGCGAACCGGAATGTCCGGTCGAGGCGATTTTCTCCGAAGAGGAGCTGCCCGCTGAACAGAAGGAGTTCCTGCCGTTGAATGCGGAACTGTCGCGTCAATGGCCCGTCATCACGGAAATCGGCAAAGTGCCCGCTGACGCCAAGCAATGGGAAGGCGTCCCGAACAAGCGCAAGCTCCTCGAACGCTGATTATCACCGCGCAGGCGCGCGGGCGATCACTTGCTGCTGGTCTGAAGGTGACGCACGAGCATCGCGGGTGGCACGTAACCGGGCAACATCTCGCCGTTCGGCATGATCATCGCAGGCGTACCGTGCACGCCCACCTGTTCGCCGAGCGCGTAGTGCCTTGCGACCGGTGTATTGGCGCAGGGCTTGGCCTTGATGGGCTCGCCGCGCTTTGCCGACGTCAGCGCCGCGTTTCGATCCGACGAGCACCAGACGCTCTCCGCCTTGTGCCAGGAATCGGTGCCCGGGCCTGAGCGCGGGAAGAATAGATAATCCACCGCAACCCCGAGACGGTTGTATTCGGCGATCTGGCTGTGAAGCTTCCTGCAATAACCGCAGTCGACGTCTGTGAAGACCGTGATCGTGTAACGCGGATTGCTCGGTGCGAATTCCAGCCGATCGCTTGCGCCGACACCGGCCAGGAGCTTCAGGCGTGCGTCGCGTCGGCGATCCTCGCTCAGATTCTTCTCCGCGGCGAGGTCGTAGAGATCGCCTGCGATGACGTACTTGCCATCCCGGGTGACGTAGGCAATATCCGCACCGCGAGTGAACTCATACATGCCGTCGATGGGCGATGGGCGCAGGTCGGATGGCTTCGCACCCGGCAATCGCTTCGCCAGCGCCGCGCGCGTGTCGGATTCGGTGTCCGCCGCGCTCGCCAGGGAAGCAGACAGTGCTCCCAACAGGGCCAGGATCAAAATGCGGCCGGACGTGGATTTCATGGCAGGACCTGCGCGAACTGGCGATAAGGACTAGGACTTGGCTGGCGAGGAAAGGTTCGCCACGCGGGGAATGATAGCAGCCCGGGCCAGCGCCCGCGACCTAGCCGCGCGGATGATGCTGTGAGTGCAGATCCTTCATGCGCTCGCGCGCGACGTGCGTGTAGATCTGCGTAGTGGACAAGTCGCTGTGGCCCAGCAACATCTGCACGACACGAAGGTCCGCGCCGTGGTTCAGGAGATGCGTTGCAAAGGCATGACGCAGTGTGTGCGGCGACAGCTCCTTGGAGATTCCGGCCTTGCGGGCATAGCGCTTGATGATGTGCCAGAAGGCCTGGCGGGTCATGCGATCGCCGCGGCGGGTGGGAAAAAGATAATCGGTCGCCCTGTCGAGCAGGATATCGTTGCGCGGCCCTTCCAGGAATTCACGCAACCAGCGTACGGCTTCTTCGCCGAGTGGAATCAATCGCTCGCGATTGCCCTTGCCGACGATTCGTATGACGCCCTGGTTGAGGTTGACCTGGCTGTGCTTGAGGCTGACCAGCTCCGAGACTCTAAGTCCCGTTGCGTAGAGCACCTCGAGCATGCAGCGATCCCTGTGGCCCAGCGGATCCGCGACGGTCGGGGAATTGAGGAGCGATTCGACTTCTTCCTCGGAAAGCGATTTTGGCAACGATCGGCCGATCTTCGGCATGGCGATGTCCGCCGTCGGATCCTCACGCAGCTGACCCTCGCGCACCAGGTAACGGAAGAAGCGGCGGAACGAACTCAATTGCCGGGCAGTCGAACGCGGGCGGGCGCCAGCTTCGACCCGGGCGGCTATGAACGCGAGCAGGTCCGGGCGCGTCGTTTGCACGATCGGCCGGTCGCGCTCGCCCAGCCAGCGGCCGAGAGCCGTCAGATCGGCACGATAGGCAGCCAGTGTGTTGGGCGAAAGGCCACGCTCCATCCACACCGCGTCCAGGAACTTGGAAACCGCAGGATCGGTCGAATCGGCTGCTTTACTGATGCGCGCTGCGGCTTGCGTTACCAATGTCAGTCTCTTTCGTGAACTCAATGCCCGGTCACATCAACCACGAGTCCGGGCCATCGCAGGCTCCGGACCAATTCAAGCGTCAAGGTGGCGACGACCGGGTTCGCCTTGAATGCAGTATGGGTGCGCAGCGTGATGCCGGACGTGACCATCATCACATCCATCGACAAGCGTTAACATAAAGAGAACCAGTTCACAGGTATGCTGCGGCAAAAGCGGTCGAATTTCACGATGGATACGTCCTCCCTGCCGTTGCCGGCGCTGCGCCAGAGGCCTTTGGCTGCGCCGCTGCGCACAATCTACGGAATCTGCGCCTGGCTCGTTTTCCTTCTGCTCGCGCTCGGTGCGGTGCTGGTGTTGCTGTTGCTGCCGGGGCTCGATCTGCGACGCAGGGTGACGCACTGGGTCGCGCGCAGCTATCTGCGCCTCAGCGCGACCTCGCTCGAAGTAAACGGGCTCGAGATGCTGCCCGCGGGACCGTGCATCGTGGTCGTGAACCACGAGAGCTATATCGATGGCCTCGTAGTCAAGGCGGCACTGCCGCCGCGTTTTGCTTTTGTCATAAAGCGGGAAATGGCGACCGTGCCGCTGGCCGGCCTGTTGCTGCGCCGCATCGGATCGCACTTCGTCGAGCGCAGCGACCGGCACAAGGGCGCAAGTGATGCCCGCCGTGTGCTGCGCTCGGCAGCGAGCGGCGCATCGCTGGTGTTCTTCCCGGAGGGAACCTTTGCCCGTGAACCGGGTTTGCTGAAATTTCACGCCGGCGCATTCGCAACCGCAGCTCGTTCGGGCCTGCCGCTGGTAACCGCAGTGCTGAGCGGTACCCGCCATGCCCTGCCGCCCGGCGCCCTGCTGCCCCGCCCTGCGCGTCTGCGCCTCGCAATACTGCGCGTCGACCCCGTCGAAGCATTGAACGGCCAGGAGCAGCGTCAGCGGCTGAGCGAGCGCTCACGCCAGCTGATGCTCGAGGCGCTCGGGGCGAAGGACGGGGCGGCGAAGGCCGCCTAGACGCTGCGGCGGTAACGGCCGCCGACTTCGTAGAGCGCGCGGCTGATCTGGCCCAGCGAGCACACACGCACTGTTTCCATCAGTTCCGCAAAGACATTGCCGCCGCTCGCGGCGACTTGCTGCAACCTCGCAAGCGCGGCAGGGGCATGCTCGGCATGGCGTTGCTGGAATGCGCGCACTGCGGCGACCTGGTTACGCTTCTCTTCTTCGGTCGAGCGGATCAACGCGACGGGTGCGTTGTCGTGGGCTTCGCCGTCGTCAGCCAGGAAGGTATTGACACCCACGATCGGCAGGCTGCCATCGTGCTTGCGCGTCTCATAGTACAGGCTCTCCTCCTGGATCTTGCCGCGCTGGTACATGGTCTCCATCGCGCCGAGCACGCCGCCACGTTCGGACAGCGATTCAAACTCGCGGTAGACCTGCTCCTCGACCAGGTCGGTGAGGTAGTCGATGACAAACGATCCCTGCCAAGGATTCTGACTGCGATTGAGCCCGAGCTCGCGGTTGATGATCAGTTGTATCGCCACCGCCCGGCGTACGCTCTCCTCGGTCGGCGTCGTCAGCGCTTCGTCATAGGCATTAGTGTGCAGGCTGTTGCAGTTGTCGAACAGCGCATACATCGCCTGCAATGTCGTGCGGATATCGTTGAACTGGATTTCCTGGGCGTGCAGCGATCGCCCGGATGTCTGGATGTGGTACTTGAGCATCTGGCTGCGAGGTCCGGCGCTGTAGACATCGCGCATTGCGTTGGCCCAGATGCGCCGCGCCACCCGGCCAATGACCGCGTATTCCGGATCCATACCGTTCGAGAAGAAGAACGACAGGTTCGGTGCAAAATCGTCGATCTGCATACCGCGCGCCAGGTAATACTCGACGATCGTAAAGCCATTGGCGAGTGTGAACGCGAGCTGCGAGATCGGATTCGCGCCGGCCTCGGCGATGTGATAGCCCGAGATCGACACGGAATAGAAATTGCGAACCTGTTCGGCAATGAAATACGCCTGCACGTCGCCCATCATGCGCATGGCGAATTCGGTGGAGAAGATACAGGTATTCTGCGCCTGGTCCTCTTTGAGTATGTCGGCCTGGACAGTGCCGCGCACCGCGCGCAGTGCCTCGCCGCGGCATTGCTGATACTCGGCGACGCTCAGAACGCCTGCCTCCATGAGATCCTGCGGCCGCAGTCCCAGAAACGCGAGGCCTCGCTCGTCGTTGCCTTCCGGCAAATCGCCGTTGTAGCGGGGCCAGGTATCGCCCGCCGCCCCGGAGCGCTCCGCGATGAGACCGCGCACGTCCTCGAACCGGCCATTCGAGCGCAACAAGGTCTCAATGCGCTGGTCGATGGCGGTATTGAGGAACATGGCGAGCAACATCGGTGCCGGCCCGTTGATTGTCATCGACACTGAAGTCGTCGGCGCGCACAGATCGAAACCCGAGTAGAGCTTCTTCATGTCGTCGATGGTCGCTATCGAGACGCCGGAATTGCCTGTACGACCGTAGATATCGGGGCGCGTGTCCGGATCCTCGCCGTACAGCGTCGTCGAGTCGAAGGCGGTCGACAATCGGGTCGCCTCGTGGCCAGCTGCCAGGTAGTGGAAACGGCGGTTGGTGCGCTCCGGCGCACCCTCGCCCGCGAACATGCGGGTCGGGTCTTCGGCTTCGCGCCGATACGGGTATACGCCAGCCGTGTACGGAAAAAAGCCCGGCAGGTTTTCCTTGAGCAGGAAGCGCGCCTGCTCTGCAAGGCTCGGATACGTCGGGGCCGAAATCTTCGGCACCTTGTTCTGGCTCAATGTCTCGGTGTAGTTCTCTCCCGTGACATCCTTGCCGCGGACCTGGTAGGTGTAAGTATCGGCACGCACGGCCTCGGCGCGTTGCGGCCAGTCGCGCAGCTCGGCAAGCGCCGCCGGTTCGATTTCGGCGAGCGCATCGTTGTAGCTACGGGCCAGCTGGCGCAGCGTCTTTTCCGCCGGCAGCCGCGCGAGGTCATCTTCGTCAAAGGACGCGAGAAGCTTCGGCAATGGCTCGGCGCCGAGTACCCGCAATGCCTCGTGCAGCGACTGCGCGCGCCCGGCAGCACTGGCGGAGCGCTCATTACGCCGGGCGCGGTCCCTGCCCGACTGCACGATATCGGCAAGATAGCGGGCACGATTGGCCGGAATCAGCGCATCACGGCCGCGAAATGCGGTTGGCCCCGGATCGTCGAGCTGCCATTTCTGCAGCGCCTGCGCATCCGATGCCAGGCGTTCGCAGATCGCCGCAAACAGTGCGTTGACACCCGGATCATTGAACCGGCTGGCAATCGTCGGATAGACCGGCAGCTGCTCGTCGGCAAGCATTGCGCGATCGTGGTGGTTGCGGCGCCATTGTTTGCGAATGTCGCGCAAGGCATCCTCGGCACCGCGCTTTTCGAACTTGTTGAGTACGATCAGCTCGGCGTAATCGAGCATATCGATCTTCTCGAGCTGGCTCGCAGCACCGTACTCGCTGGTCATGACGTAGATCGAATGGTCCACGAGATCGACGATTTCAGTATCGCTCTGGCCGATCCCTGCGGTCTCGACGATGACCAGGTCGAACCCGGCGAGCTTGTAGAGCCCGATCACGTCGCGCAGCACCGCGCTCGTGGCGAGATTGGCACGGCGGGTGGCCAGTGAGCGCATGAAGATGCTCTCCGCCGCCAGACTGTTCATGCGAATACGATCGCCGAGCAGAGCACCACCGCTGCGGCGGCGCGTCGGGTCGATTGCCACCACCGCGATCTTGTATTGCGGAAAGTGACGTACGAATCGTTGCAGCAGCTCGTCGGTCAGGCTCGACTTGCCGGCACCGCCGGTGCCGGTGATTCCGACCACTGGAATCCCGCGCTGGCTGCGTGACAACGCCCGGCGAATCTGCTCGAGCGCGGCATCGCCATCGGGCGCCGTCTCGAGCACGGAGATCGTCCGCGCCAGCTGTTGGCGGTCGCGATGATTGACGGGCCCGAAGGCGTAGGGCGGCCGCGAAGCAGCGCGCACCCGCGCGAATACATCGTCGATCATGCCCTTCAAACCGAGGCGTCGCCCGTCTTCAGGCGTATAGATCTTCTCGACGCCATGGGCCTCGAGATCGGCGATTTCCTGCGGTGCTATCGTCCCGCCGCCACCGACGACCACGCGTATGTGGCTCGCATTCAACTCGCGCAGCATGTCGATCATGTACGCGAAATACTCGTTGTGCCCGCCCTGATAGGAACTGACCGCGATGCCGTCGGCGTCCTCCTCGATGGCCGCGCGCACGATGTCGGCGACACTGCGGTTATGCCCGAGGTGGACGACTTCCGCCCCGGCAGCCTGCAGTAACCGCCGGATCATGTTGATGGCCGCGTCGTGCCCATCGAACAGGGATGCCGCGCTGATAAAGCGCAGGGGAGCCCGGCTTTGCGGGTTTTCGGCGGTCATTTGTCGCGCGGGAGTACTCATGGAGCTCAAAATTGGTCAAAATGGTCCTTCACCCGCGCGAGTCTAGCAGCGCGATGGCGTGGCCGCATGCCGGCAATGCTTCCATCGCGTCATACTGTGCGGCAGCTCTCTAGCATGAGTCCGGCGAGGAGAACATGAGCAAGATCGAAACTGTCATCGTAGCGGCCAAACGAACGCCAATCGGCGGGTTGCAGGGGGTGTTCAGCGAAGTCAAGGCGCCGGCGCTCGGCGCGGCCGCCATACGCGCCGCGATCGATGCAGCGGGTGTCAAGCCGGCCGCCATCGAAGAGGTGATCATGGGTTGCGTGCTGCCGGCAGGCCAGGGCCAGGCGCCCGCGCGCCAGGCAGCGATCGCAGCGGGCATACCGGACCGCACACCCGCCACGACCATCAACAAGATGTGCGGTTCGGGAATGAAAGCCGTGATGATGGCCGCCGACCAGATTCGTACCGGCGATGTTTCGCTGGCGGTTGCCGGCGGCCTCGAGTCCATGACCAATGCGCCCTATCTGCTCCTCAAAGCACGCGGCGGCTACAGGATGGGACATGGCGAATTGCTCGATCACATGTTCTACGACGGCCTGCAGAGCCCGTTCGACGGCAAGTTGATGGGCTGTTTCGCCGACGCGACCGCCGCCAAATATGGTTTCACGCGCGCCTCGCAGGACGAATTTGCCGCCGAGTCCGTGCGCCGTGCGCTCCACGCCGTTGAATCCGGTGCCTTCACCGCCGAGGTTACGCCGGTCAAATTCAAGGGTCGCAAGGGCGAGGTTGTGGTCGATCGCGACGAAACACCCTTTACCTGCAATATCGAGAAAATTCCGGCACTGAAACCGGCGTTCGCGAAAGATGGCACCGTCACGGCCGCCTCATCGAGCTCGATATCCGACGGCGCGGCTGCACTGGTGCTGATGGATGCTGCGGCAGCCAAGGCGCAGGGCATCAAACCCCTGGCGCGTATCCTCGCCTATGGCAGCCATGCGCACGAACCGGAGTGGTTCACGACCGCGCCTGTCGGGGCCATCAAGAAGACACTGCAGCAGGTTGGCTGGTCCGCCGGTGATGTCGACCTGTATGAGGTCAACGAAGCATTCGCGGCGGTAACCATGGCGGCCATGCACGACCTGGGCATTGCCCGCGAGCGCATCAACGTCAACGGCGGCGCTTGCGCGCTCGGGCACCCGGTCGGCGCGACCGGTGCGCGCATACTCACGACCTTGATCCATGCGCTCTCGGCCCGCAAGTTGAGACGCGGCCTGGCTTCGCTTTGCATCGGCGGCGGCGAAGCCACCGCGATGGCAATCGAACTCGTCTGAACCACTTCGCTTCAAACCCAAGGACTCATCAAGATGCGGATCAGTGAAGCATGCGCGGTAATAACAGGTGCCGCCTCCGGACTCGGCAATGCGGTTGCACGCCATATCGTTGCGCAGGGCGGCAAAGCGACGCTGCTCGACGTGCAGGAAGGTCCCGGAGAGAAAGCCGCACGCGAACTTGGAGCAAATGCCTTCTTCGTGAAATGCGATGTCACGTCCGAGGCTGAGGTCGACTCGGCGATAGCGAGCGCCCGCTCGCAGATGGGTGGGCTCAACCTGCTGGTCAACTGCGCCGGTGTCATCGGCGCCGGCCGGGTGCTCGGCAAGAATGGACCGATGGCCGGCGAATTCTTCACCAAGGTCATACACATCAACCTGATCGGCACTTTCTTCTGCGACAAGGCGGCTGCCGCAATCATGCAGAACAACGAACCCAATGCCGAAGGCGAGCGCGGCCTGATCATTCATACGTCCTCGGTTGCAGCCTTCGAAGGACAGATCGGCCAGGCGGCCTACTCGGCCACCAAGGGCGGCGTACTCAGCATGACGCTGCCCATCGCGCGCGAACTGGCCCGGTTCGGCATTCGTTGCATGGCCATCGCGCCGGGCATTTTCGAAACGCCCATGGTCGCTTCGCTTCCACCCGACGCACAACGTTCGCTCGGCGAGCAGGTTCCCTTTCCTTCCCGGCTTGGGCGGCCGGAAGAGTATGCGCAGTTGGTGCAGACCATCTTCGAGATCCCCATGCTGAATGGCGAAGTCATACGCCTAGATGGCGCCATACGCATGCAACCGAAATAACAGGAACGCGACTGCCATGAGCGAACGCGATGTCATGCAATACGACGCCGTCATCGTCGGCGGCGGCCCGGCCGGCCTCGCGTGCGCGATCAAGCTCAAGCAGCGCAAGCCTGATCTCAATATCTGCCTGCTCGAAAAAGGCTCGACGATAGGCGCGCATTCGATTTCCGGCGCTGTACTGGAGCCGGCGGCGCTCGATGAACTGACGCCGGAGTGGCGTGAGGATCCGCCTGCCATCTGCGTGCCCGCGGTGCGCGATGAGTTCCTGTACCTCACGCGCCGTGGGCGCGTGCGGCTGCCAACCCCGCCGCAGCAGCACAACGACGGTAATTTCATCATCTCCCTCGGGTTGTTGACGCCCTGGCTGGCCACCAAGGCGGAGGCACTCGGTGTCGACGTATTTCCGGGATTTGCAGCTGCAGAACCGTTGTTCGACGAACGGGGCGCCGTCGCGGGCGTACGCATTGGCGATATGGGTGTGGCGCGCGATGGCAGCCAGGGCCCGAACTACGCGCCGGGTCCGGAGGTTCGCGCACCCGTGACCTTTATTGCCGAGGGCTGTCGCGGCAGCATCGCGAAGCAGTTGATCAAACGCTACGATCTGGCGCGCGGCTGCGACCCGCAAAGCTATGGCCTCGGGTTCAAGGAACTGTGGCGCGTGCCATCCGGGCGCGTTACGCCTGGACTCATCCAGCACAGCATGGGCTGGCCTCTCGACAGCCGCAGCTACGGCGGCAGCTTCATTTATCACCTCGACGACGACCGGGTTTACGTCGGCATGGTGGTCGGCCTCGACTATCGCGATCCGCGCCTCTTTCCGTTCGAGGTCTTTCAGCAATTCAAGAACCATCCGCAGGTGCATGAGTTGCTGGAGGGTGGCGAGATACTATCGGCCGGTGCTCGTACCGTGTCGGCAGGGGGTTGGCAGTCGACCCCCGTCCTCGAGATGCCGGGAGCGGTACTGATCGGAGATGCTGGCGGAACGCTCAATTTTGCCAAGATCAAGGGCATCCACCAGGCGTTGCGCAGCGGCATGCTGGCAGCCAACCACTATGGCGATAGCGGCCAGCTGGCCGGGTTCGACGCGAAATGGCGCGCATCGCCCGGCGGCCAGGAATTGAAGCGCATCCGCAACATCAAACCCGGCTTCAAACGCGGTCTGTGGTTTGGTCTGGCCAACGCCGCGTTCGAAACCTACATTACGCGCGGGCACTCGCCATGGACATTGCACAACAGCGCAACCTACCCGCTCGAGAAGCTCGCGGCGACACAAGGCACGGCGCAGCAGTGGGAGGATCGCGATCTGCCGCCGCGTGACCGGCTCGCATCGGTGTTCTTCGCCGCCACGACGCACGACGAATCCCAGCCGGCACATCTGCATGTCGCCGATACCAGCATCTGCGCCAGCCGCTGCGTGGAGGAATATGGCAACCCCTGCACACGGTTCTGCCCGGCCAATGTCTATGAAATGATCGACGATGGCGCTGGTGGCAAAAAACTGCAGATCAATGCCGCCAACTGCGTGCACTGCAAAGCCTGCGATATCAAGGATCCTTACCAGATCATCAACTGGGTGCCTCCGGAAGGCGGCTCGGGACCGAACTACCAGACGCTTTGAACTGACATCAGCCAAGCGCAGGCGAGTCCGCCCATGTCTGCAAATCGCACGCCGCGCTCACCACTACTGCTTGCCTACCAGCACGCGCTCGAGGCGCGCGGCCTCAAATCCGATGCGGCGCAGCGCAAGGTCCTCACGGAACTCGACCGGCTGGGGAGCGAGCTACTCGAAGCGGAGCTCGACTCGCAGTCCCTGGCGGCCAAGCTGAGGCGCCGGCTCGGTAATTCACGCGCGCAGACGCCTGTCCGCGGCATCTACTTGTGGGGCGATGTCGGGCGAGGCAAGACCTTCCTGATGGATCTTTTCTTCGACCACCTCGATCTCGACAGGCGCAGGCGCGTGCACTTCCACCGCTTCATGTTCGAAGTACACCGCCAGCTTCGAAGCCTGCGCAATGTCGCTGCGCCACTCGAGCGGGTTGCCGCGAAGATCGCCAAGGATACGCGGCTGCTTTGCTTCGACGAATTCTTCGTTGCCGACATTGCCGATGCGATGATACTCGGCGGCCTGTTCAAGGCGATGTTCGATCTCGGCGTGACGCTCGTGGTGACATCGAACGTACCGCCGGATGAGCTTTATCGCGACGGGCTGCAGAGGCAACGCTTCCTGCCGGCCATCGAGCACATCAAGCGCAACACGCGAGTCGTCGAGATTGGCCGCGGCGTCGATTACCGCCTTCGCGAATTGACGCGCCACCGACTCTATCTCGACAGCGCCGTCGCGGCGAGCAGCGACGAACTGGCGACACTGTTCGAACTGCTGAGCGGCGAAGTGGGCGAGCGAGATGACAGCATTGCCGTTGCCGGCCGAAGGATTCCCTACGTCCGCCATAGCGACAATGTCATATGGTTCGAATTCAGCGCCCTTTGCCAGGGTCACCGCAGCCAGACGGACTACATCGAGATCGCCGACCAATACCAATCGGTGCTGCTTGGCAACGTACCGGTTTTCGACGCCCGCCATGAGGACGCGGCACGACGTTTCATCGCTCTGGTGGACGAGCTTTACGATCGCAGCGTCAACCTGATCGTTTCGGCCGCTGCGCCACCGGGCGAGCTGTACCGTGGCAGCAAATTGACTTTCGAATTTCGGCGCACGGCCAGCCGCTTGATGGAAATGCAGAGCGAGGACTATCTTTCGCGAGCTCATTTCCTGCCGCCGCAGACACTTGCGTCCGGCGGCAACGACTGATCACGCTGCGAGGCCAATTGAACCGACGGCGATGTATAATCGCAGTCCCGAAACCTGCCACCGCCACGGCGCAATGGCGACCTGCATCTCAATCCGCTACTCAAAACCGCGGTCAGAATGCCGATACCCGTTCTGGCCGGGCGCACGCCCTGAGCCACGAGGCGAAGAATCAGAAACATGTCTGGAAAGATACCTGCGCGTCGACGCGCGCTGATCAAGGCAGCGGTCAAGGCAACCAGCAAGGGCGATAAATTTCGCCATCTGGTCGGGCTGTACTATCGCGGTGTCGATGAAGCCGACCTGGAGCGCTACACGGCCGGGCAGCTGTCAGCCAGGGCGCTTTCGCACTATCAGCATGCCGACTCGCGCCGGCGCGGCCAGGCCCTGGTGCGGGTGTTCAACCCTTCGCAGCGCAGTGATCATTTCGAATCGACCGCGACGCTCGTGCAGATCGCCGTCGAGGACATGCCATTCCTCGTCGATTCGATTGGCATGGTCTTCAGCCGCTTGCGCATCGGTGTGCATCTGCTGGTGCATCCGGTGCTGAATGTTGCGCGCACGGCGAACGGCCGCATCATCGGGATCGGCGAACCTGGCCAGGGAGCCGGCCGGGACGAGTCCTGGCAGCTGCTGGAGATCGACAAGCAGACCGATGCCGCGTCGATTCGCCGCATCGAACTTGCCTTGCGCGAAGCGCTCGCCGATGTGATGGCGGCAGTGCGTGACTGGCGCACCATGCGTAAGCGCGCCCAACAACTGGCAGCAACACTCGAACAGCCGGGCGGACCGGTTGCCGCCGCCGAGCGGCACGAAGCTGCCGCATTGCTGAAGTGGATGGATGCGGGCCATTTCGTGTTCCTCGGCTACCGCTACTACCGGCTGCATCGCGGTCGCGGTGCCGACCGGCTGATACCGGACAAGACGAGCGGCCTAGGCATCCTTCGAACTACCCGGGCGCGACGTCGCAAACCGGTCGAACTGCGCGGTGAAGCGCGGCGCCGCGCACGCGAGCAGGCTGCCCTCGTCATAACCAAGGCAAACTCGGTTGCGACGGTGCACCGCGCAACCTATCTCGATCATGTCGGCGTCAAGGCCTTCGATCGTAGCGGTCGCGCCATTGGCGAGCACCGGCTGCTCGGGCTGTGGACTTCCGGGGCCTACCTGTCGAGCCCGCGCGACATACCGGTCCTGCGCGCCAAGGTCGCGCGCGTACTCGAGGAATTCGCGCTGGAGCCGAGCAGCCACGATGCGAAAGCGGTCAGCCATCTGATCGAGACCTATCCGCGCGACGAGTTGTTCCAGGCGAGCGTCGCCGATCTCACGCGCATCGTGCGCTCGGCGGTCAATCTCTACGAGCGCCGCAAGGTTCGATTGCTCGTGCGGCGAGACCCCTACGACCGTTTCTTCTCCTGCATGGTCTACGTGCCCCGGGATCGGTACAACACGCAGGTTCGCCAACGGATCGAACAGCTGCTTCGCGAGGCATATCGCGGCCGCGCGCTCGAGAGCCAGGTACAGATTTCGGACTCCAATCACGCGCGGTTGCATATCGTCGTACGCACCGAACCGGGCGAGCGCGTCCGACCCGACCTCGACCGGCTGGAGGAAGCGATCACGGCCGCGGCAACCACCTGGAACGACCGACTGCGCGAGGCATTGCATGCTGCAATGCCGGCCGACGCCGCTGCCGCGCTCGCGGCACGTTACGAAAATACTTTTCCCATCGCCTACCAGGACGAACTCGAGCCAGCCGCCGCAATCGACGACATCACCGAACTGCAGGCCCTAGGCCCTGACTCGCGTGCGCTCAGACTCGTGTTGCATCGTCCGGTCGAACAACTGCGCCAGCGGGCACATCTGAAGATCATCAAGCGCGGCGAGCCGATCCCCATCTCCGACCTGCTGCCGACCATGGAGAATTTCTCCCTGCGGGTCATCGCCGAGCGTCCCTACCAGCTCGAATGGCCGGATGGTGGCACGGCCTGGATCCAGGACTTCGAGTTCGAAGACCACGATGGCGCGGCCGTCGACATCGCCCGTATCGAGGATCGCTTCGTCGAAGGCTTCCTTGCCGTCTGGCGCGGCGAAGTCGAGAACGACGGCTTCAACCGGCTGCTGTTGCGCGCCAGCCTGACCATCCGGCAGATCGCGATGCTGCGCTCCTACGGTCGTTATCTGCTGCAAACAGGCATTCCTTTCAGCCAGAACTCGATGGAGCGCGCGCTTGCCGCCCATCCGCGCCTGGCGCAGACGCTTTGGCAGCTGTTTGCACTGCGTCTCGACCCGGAGTCCGCAAGCAGGACCAGTCTGCGCCAGGAACAGCGGATGCTCGAGCGCAGCAACGCGCTGCTCGATGATGTGACCAGTCTCGATGACGATCGCATGCTGCGAAGTTTTCGCGACTGCATCCTCGCGACCCTGCGCAGCAATTTCTTCCAGCGCGACAAGGACGGCGTGAACAAGAGCAACATCGCGCTCAAGCTCGACCCGACCCGCATACCTGGTCTGCCACTGCCACTGCCAATGTACGAAATCTTCGTCTACAGCCCGCGCGTCGAGGGCGTGCACCTGCGCAAGGGACCGGTGGCGCGTGGCGGATTGCGCTGGTCCGACCGGCGCGAGGATTTTCGCACCGAGGTACTGGGGCTGATGAAGGCGCAGAACGTCAAGAACACGGTCATCGTGCCGGCCGGGGCCAAGGGCGGATTCGTGCCGAAGCAGATGCCTGCCGGCGCAAACCGCGACGAAGTGCAGCGCGAAGGTATCGCCTGCTACTCGATCTTCATCCGCTCGTTGCTCGATGTAACCGACAATATCGTCGACGGCCGGGTCGTCCACCCGTCCGCCGTTCGCTGTCGGGACGGCGATGACCCCTATCTGGTTGTCGCGGCCGACAAAGGCACCGCGACCTTCTCGGACATTGCCAACGCCATCGCGGCCGAGTATGGCTTCTGGCTTGGCGATGCGTTCGCCTCGGGCGGCTCAGCCGGGTACGATCACAAGAAGATGGCGATCACGGCGCGCGGCGCCTGGGAGTCTGTAAAGCGCCATTTCCGCGAACTCGGCGTCGATACGCAGAAAGATGAATTCACCGTGCTCGGCATTGGCGACATGTCGGGCGACGTGTTCGGCAACGGCATGCTTCTGTCGGACCGCATCCGCCTGCTCGCGGCATTCAATCACCAGCACATTTTCATCGACCCCGCTCCCGTTGCTGCGCGCAGCTTCGCAGAACGGCAACGCCTGTTTGCCCTGCCGCGCTCGGGCTGGGATGACTACGATCGGCGGGCAATATCCCGCGGTGGCGGCATATTCCAGCGCAGCGCCAAGACCGTCGCCCTGTCGAACGAGATACGCGCCATGCTGGGCATCGAAGCCGCGGCGCTGTCGCCGAACGAATTGATCCGCGCGCTGCTGCAGATGCCGGTCGACCTACTCTGGAATGGCGGCATTGGCACCTACATCAAGGCGAGCACGGAAACCCATGCCCAGATCGGCGATCGCAGCAACGATGGCCTGCGGGTCGATGCCCGCAAGGTACGCGCCAGGGTCATAGGCGAAGGCGGCAACCTCGGCGTTTCGCAGCTCGGCCGCGTCGAGTTTTCAGCGCGCGGCGGACGGATCAATACGGATTTCATCGACAATTCCGGCGGCGTCAACAGTTCGGATCTCGAGGTCAACATCAAGATCCTCCTGAATGACGCCGAACGCAGCACGCAGCTCACCCGCCCGCGACGCAATCAGTTGTTGCGGCAGATGACGAACGAGGTGGCCGCACTTGTGCTGCGCAACAACTATCTCCAGTCGCAAACGCTGAGCGTGCTGGAGCTCAATGCCGGCAATCGCCTGCAGGAGCACAGGCAACTCATTCGTTCGCTCGAGCGTGTGGCGGAACTGAATCGCGAAGTCGAATTCCTGCCGAGCGACGAGGAAATTGCCGAGCGCGGCAAGCGTGGCGAGCGGCTGACGCGGCCGGAGTTGGCCGTGCTGCTGTCCTACAGCAAGATACTGCTGAAGTCGCAACTGACGGGCAGCGATGTAGCCAATGATCCCTATCTGTCCGGCGAACTGCCGCGCTATTTCCCCACGGCGCTGGCACGCCGTTATGCCAAGCAGATGCAACGCCATCGCCTGCGTCGCGAAATCATTGTTACTGCGACGACCAATAGCCTGATCAACCGCATGGGGCCTTCATTCGTGATTCGCGCGGGCGACGATACCGGTGCACCGCCGGTCGCGGTTGCGCGGGCCTACGCGATCGCGCGCGAGAGTTTCGCGATGCGGGACGTGTGGGCGGCCATCGAGGCGCTCGATAATCGCGTTGCCGCGGCAACGCAGTACAGCATGCACTGGGCGACGAGCCGGGCATTGCGGCATGTGACTTACTGGCTGCTCGCGCATCGCCGCGGCGCAAGTGACGTCGAATCCGTTGTTCGTGAATATCAACCGGCCATTGCCGGCCTGGCGCGCAACGTGGAGTCGTATCTTGCGGGCGAGGATCTCTCTCGTTTCCATGCGATGCGCGATGAACTCATCGGCGCCGGGACGCCAGCGGGACTTGCCAACCACGTTGCCTCGCTTGCGCCGCTCGAAGCCGCATTCGACCTGGTCGAGATCAATCGCCGCGCCAGGCAGGACCTGCGCAGCGTGGCCGCCCTGCACTTCGCCATAGGCGCGAACCTCGGCATCGACTGGCTGCAAAACCAAATCGACCGACTGCGTGTGGACGGACCCTGGCAGGCCAGGGCCCGCAACGAATTGCGCGAGCGCGCCGCAAGAACGCATCGCGATTTCACTCGCAACTTGCTCGCGACGCGCAAGGGCCCGGTCGCCGATCGAATTGGACTGTGGCGTAAACCGCGCGAGTCGGCAGTTGCGGATTGGCTGCAGGTGATCTCGGAGATGCGCGCTGTGGGCGGCAGCGATTTTGCGACGCTGTCGGTCGGTGTCGAATCGTTGCGCAAACTTCTCCGTGCCTGACCGCGCAGCGAGCGCCAGGCCTTCGCTTTCGCTCATCGTCTCGACCTACGAGCGAGCCGATGCACTCGCCATGGTTCTGCGCAGTGCGCTCGCGCAGAGCGATCCGCCGGATGAGCTGGTCGTCGCGGACGATGGCTCCGATTGCGACAACGAGTCCATTGCGCTCAGGCTACACGCGCCGCCAACTTGCAAAATTCTCTACCTGCGCCAGCCTCACGAAGGATTTCGACTGGCCCGGCTGCGGAATCTGGCCATCGCGGCCACGCGCGCCGACTTTGTGCTGTTCATCGACGGCGACATGCTTCTTCACCCGCATTTCGTTCGCGATCACAGGCGCCAGGCAAGCCGCGGTTTTTTCAACCAGGGACCGCGCCTGGCTCTCGATGACGGCACGACTCGCGAGATCATGAGTGGCAACGCCTTGCCGGACATCGCGAGGCTGCGTGAGGGCTGCGCGACCCGCCATCGTCTGCTCGGCCGACACTGGCCAGCGCTGTCGCGACGCTTGCGGCGACTAGGCAATGCATTGATATCCGTCAAGGGTTGTAATTTCGGCTTCTGGCGCAATGACCTCGTGAGGGTCAACGGCTTCAACGAGCAATTCACCGGTTGGGGCGCGGAGGACAAGGAGCTCTGCCAACGGCTCGAACATGCGGGCGTCAGGCGCCAGACACTCCTGTTCTCAGGACTCGCCTGGCATCTTGCGCACGCGCCGGCAGCGCGCCATCGTGCCGCAGAAAATAGTAAAATCCTCGTGGCCACCCGGCAGCAGTGCCTTACACGTTGCACAGCCGGGCTCGATGCGCATCTTCACACGAACCCCGATGAAGGATCAGCGACTTGACTGGCAAGCTCATTTTGGTGCGACACGGGCAGAGCACCTGGAATCTCGAGAATCTGTTCACCGGCTGGACGGACGTGGATCTTACCGAGCAGGGTCGCGAGGAAGCGCGCCAGGCGGGACAGCTCCTGCTCGCCGAGCAGCTCAAGGTCGATCTGGCCTTCACCTCCACTCTCAAGCGCGCGATACGCACACTGTGGATCATGCTCGATGCCATGGATCGCATGTGGGTGCCGGTCGAGCGCAGCTGGCGGCTCAATGAACGTCACTATGGCGCATTGCAGGGCTTGAACAAGGCCGAAACCGTGGCGCAGCACGGCGAGGCACAAGTGAAGATCTGGCGACGCAGCTACGATATCGCGCCACCACCTCTTGCACTGGATGACCGTCGCCATCCGCGCTTCGATGAGCGTTATGCCGGCCTGACAGCGAACGAATTGCCGGCGACCGAATCACTCAAGGACACGCTCGCGCGCGTCAAGCCATACTGGGAGCGGACGTTGGCGCCGGCGCTCGGCGCGGGACGCAATGTGCTGGTCGTAGCCCATGGCAACTCGCTGCGCGCCATGGTCAAGATGCTGGACAACGTTTCCGAAGCACAGATCGTGGAGCTCAATATCCCGACCGGAGCGCCCCTGCTGTACCAATTGGACGACGGTTTGCGCCCGACAGCAAGCCGCTACCTCGGCGACGCCGAGGCCGTCGCTCGCGCGGCAGAAGCGGTGCGCCAGCAGACGTCGCGCGGCTAGCGCCCGGCAGCGGCCCAGCCGTCATAGCGCCCGCCGTGACGCTCGGCGAGCTCGCGAAACGACTTCGAACGCTCCTGCATTTCATCGCGCTGCAGACGCACGGCCAGCTTTGCATGGACGCTGTAGCGATGACCGTCATCGCCATCCAATTCGCGCGTGTCGACCTCATAGCCCATTGCGCGCAGATGCGCCTCGACGGCAGCCGCTGATTCGGCATCCGGCAACGCGAAGAAAAAATCGCAGTCGTGGCTCGAGAACGGATCGGCGCCTGCGGCTTTCAACCGGGCGATCTGCCGGCTGTCCCAGTCATCCGTGGGTTGATTGCGCAGACGCCGCAGGTTGAAGAAAATGCGCAGCACGGCTGCCATGGCGGCAGCGATCAGCAGGAGAGACAACCAGCGCACGGCCACCTCGGCAGCGCTCCCCTAGTTGAATTTCGGCTGGCGCTTCTCGAGGAACGCGCCGATGCCTTCGTGACCTTCAGACGTTGACGCCTGGCGCGCTATCATCTGGCTTTCGAGGGCCATGTGCGCCTCGAGCGCGCCACTCGAGGCCGCGAGCAGGCGTTTCGACTTGCCATAGGCACGAATCGGACCGGCGGCGAGCCGCGTGGCAAGGGCCTTCGCCTCGTCGAGGACTTTGTCAGTCGCAACCACCTGGTTGATCATGCCCCAGTCGCAGGCCTCCTGCGCGCTCAGATTGCGATTGGTGAGAATCAATTCCGCCGCCCGGCGGGGTCCGACCATACGCGGCAGGAAGAACGACGTACTGCCATCGGGTGTGAGCGCAACGCCAGTATAGGCCAGCGAGAATTTCGCGCTCTGCGCTGCGATTGCAAGATCCGCCATCAAGGCTAGGCCGATCCCCGCCCCGGCGGCCGTACCGTTGATGGCAGCGATCACAGGGGCGTCCATCCGCACGAAATGCGATATGGCGCCATGCAGGTAGGAGGTAAGCTCGCGCAGATAACCTTCGCGCGACGATCCTGCCGCGACCATCCCACGCAAGTCGCCACCGAAACAGAAGTTCTTGCCTGCGCCGGTCAGGACGATGGCACGCACCGCCGTATCGCGCTCGCAGTCGATTGCCGCTTCGAGCAGAGCCCGGCCGGTAGGAATGTCGAGGGTGTTGGCATTGTCGGGGCGGTTGAGGGTGATGACCGCGACCTGCTCCTGCTTCGAGACGAGTACGGGTGGGGATGTGCTCATTCATGGCCCTCCGGTTTGCTGTCAGGCTGCAAGAGATCCTTGAGGCGCGTCTCCAGGTATTGCAGCATTTTCTGGTCGGCTTCGGTTTCCTTGTGGGTCAGAAAACTGATCGCCATGCCTTCCAGCAGGTAACGGCTCAGGTTGAAGCCGATTTCGAATTTCTCGCCCTTGCCGCGCCAGAGTGGAAACAGATCGAGGGCGGTGCGCCGCCATTCGGCTTCGAACGCCTCCTGCACAGGGCGCAGTATCTGCGCCAATTCGCGATCCGTGCGGGCTGCGACCGCCAGCTCGAAGAAGGCGACGAACAGTGGGTGCTTGACGTGCTGCCAGTATCCGATCACGCCCTGGCGCACCTGATCGCCATCGGGCGGCGTCGATGACATGGCTTTGCGAAAAGCGCGCAGACGCTTGGCATGCAGGTGTTCGACCGCCGCAGTGACCATGTCGCGCTTGGATGGAAAGTGATGCAGCATCGCGCCGCGGGACACGGCCGCCTTGGCAGCGACAACGGTCGTCGTCGAGCGCGCGTAGCCGAGGTCAGCGAAACACTTGATCGCCGCTTCGAGAATCTGACGGCGCGTACTGGCGCTTTTCTGCGCCTGCCAGCCAAGCTCTGCAGCACTCTCGGCGGCGATCGGTTTGACAGCTTGCGGTCGGCGCGGCATGCGGGATCGGGCGGGTGTTATTCGTCCGGCGCGATCGTCACGCGCATGCCAGCGAGCTCGTCGGTGAATTCCACCTGGCAGGACAGCCGCGAGTTATCACGCTTTTCGGCCAACTCGGCAATCAGCTCCGCCTCGTCCGACATGGGGGTCGGCAAACGTTCGAGCCATTCGGAATCGATGTAGACATGGCAGGTTGCGCAGGAGCACATGCCGCCGCAGATCGCCGCGACCCCGTAGTCGAGCTCGCGCAATGTTTCCATCAACTTCAATCCTGACTTGCCATCGACCTCGTGCTCGATGCCATCACGATCAACTACACGCAACAGAGCCATCAATAATTCCTGTTATTTTTCAATAGGTTACTAAAGAATTTTCGGATCCTGACAATCCATCATTGTCTCACAAAAAAACAGTCATGACTGTTTGTTCCGGTTGCCGCCCAAACATATAATTCCAGCTGTGGCACCGGGCGCGCTAGTCTGCCGAGGTTGCCGCGAGTAATCCAGTGCCAGCCGGGCGGATGACGGTCAAATTCCGGCAGCGGCGCATTGAATAACCCGTCTTTCAGCGAGGAACGACAGCAATGGATCTTGGACTGCGAGGCAAGAAAGCCATCGTCACGGGGGCCACCAAGGGTATCGGTCGGGCTGTCGTCGAGCTGCTCGCCGCGGAAGGCGCCGAAGTCGGCATCGGCGCGCGCACGCCGGAGACGGTGGAAGCGGCCGTGCGCGAACTGCGTGCCAAGGGACTGACTGCGGTCGGAGCGCCTGTCAACGTGCGCGACGGCGACTCCTACAAGGCCTGGCTCGAGAAATTGATCGAAGAACTGGGCGGCTGCGACATTTTCATTGCCGGGGTCAGTGGCGGTGCCGGCATGGACAGCGAGAAGAACTGGCACCGCAATTTTGAAATCGATGTGCTGCATACCGTGCGTGGTTGTGAAATCGTCATCCCGCACATGAAGAAGGCGGGTGGCGGATCGATAGTCATCATCGGATCGACCAATGCCGTCGAAACATTCGGCGGCCCGATGGCGTACAACGCACTCAAGGGTGCACTGATCGTATATGGCAAGCAACTGGGCCAATTCGTTGGCCGCGACAACATTCGCGTCAACTCCGTCTCGCCCGGGCCAATCTATTTCGAAGACGGCGCATGGGAGATGATCAAAGGCACGCAACCGAAATTCTACGATTGGGCCATCAAGCAGATGCCGAACCGGCGCCTTGGATCCTTGCCCGAAATTGCCAAGGTGATTGCGTTCGTCGCAAGCCCGGCGGCGAGCCTCATGAACGGCGCCAATGTGGTCGCCGACAACGGCTTTACGAAGCGGGTGCAGCTGTAGCCTGGCATGGCCCGCATCGATGTCCTGTTGGTCTGCGGGGGCAAATACCATGACATGGATTTCGCCCGCCTCGAGCTTTTGAAGCTGCTTGCCGAACACGAGCAGATTCGCGTCAGGGTTGCGGAAGATTTCAGCAATGCCGCCGCCATCCGTGCCAGCAACTGTCTCGTGACCTACACCTGCAATGTGCTGCCCGACGAGGCTGGCGAAGCTGCGTTGCGCGCGTTCCTCGAGACAGGTGGCCGCTGGCTCGCATTGCATGGAACGAACTCTGTGCTGAAATGGTCGCGCGAGCACAAGGCCTGGGACGCGCCGCGAACGGCGCCAGGATTCATGCAGATGCTCGGCAGCCAGTTCATCGCACACCCGGCCATTTCGCCCTACAGGGTTGAAATTTCCGATCCTGACGACCCGCTGGTAGCCGACCTCGAAGCCTTCGACGCCGACGACGAGCTCTACCTGTGCGAATACCACGGCGATAACCATGCCCTGCTGCACACCCGCTTTGACGGCGTTGCCGAAGGCTTCGTCGAGCGCGACTGGCGTGGCGGCAAACGCCAGCTCGTGCTCTATCGACGACGCGTCGGATCGGGTGAAATCCTCTATTGCACGCTTGGCCACTGCCGCGGACGCTACGACATGCAGCCGCTGATCGAGAACTACCCGACCGTCGAGCGCGGCAGCTGGAAACTGCCGGTTTTCTACCGAATACTCCGCCGTGGCATCCGCTGGGCCGCCCGCATCGACCACGCCACGGAGGCTTCATGACGCGCGATCGCAAACCAGCCCCGGACGAGGGGTTCATGCTGCGTTCGCGAGCGCCGACCTATGCACCGGTTCCGCGCGGTACGCCGTTGCCGGGCGGCACACCGACCGATAAATCTCCCGGACCCGATTTCGACTGGGATGTCATCGACCCGCGCCGCTACACATCGCGCGAATTCATGGAGCTCGAGTGGCAGAAGATCTGGACCAAAGTATGGTTGCTCGGCGGCCGCGCCTGCGACATACCTGAGCCCGGCGATTACCTCGTAACGGAGATCGGGCCGGAGTCGATCCTCATCGTGAGGCAGAAGGACGGCACCGTGCGCGCCTTCTACAATGTGTGTCAGCATCGCGGCAACCGGCTGCGCGACTGCGGTATCGGCACCGCAGAGGAATCACTGACCTTCAAATGCCGCTACCATCACTGGGAGTACAATCTCGATGGCAGCTATCATCGCATTCCCGACATTGATACTTTCCCGCAGGGCAAACCGCGGCATGCCCTGACGGAGGTTGGCTGCGAAATCTGGGCGGGATTCATCTGGTACACGATGAACGAAAACCCGCCGCCGCTGCGGCAGTACCTCGAGCCGCTGGTTGAGCACCTCGAGCCCTATCGCTTCGAGAAAATGATCCAGACCCGCAACATCACCGTCGAGTGGGACTGCAACTGGAAGACCTCGGTCGATGCGTTCAACGAGACCTACCACGTGCAGGGCATACACCCGCAGCTGCTATGGTACCTGCACGATCTGGATGTCCAGATCGACTGCTACGAGCGGCATAACCGCTATCTCATTCCGTTTGGATTGCTGTCGCCGCGCGTGCGCGTGCCGCCGACGATTCCCGATCCGATCAAGGTGCTGATGAAAGCAGCCAATATGGACCCTGCCGAATATGAAGGCCGGATTGCAGACATCCGCCAGGATGTACAACGCCATATGCGTGCCGGGGCCGCCAGCAAGGGCAAGGACTACTCGCAGCTGAATGACGATCAGCTCACGGACGATTATCACTACATGATCTTTCCGAACCTGTCGCTCAATGTGCACGCGGACGATTTCTGGGTGTTTCGCCAGCGCCCGCACGCCAGCGATCCGGACAAGATGTACTACGACATCTGGACATTCGAGATCGAGCAGAACCTGTCCGAACTCGATGATCCCGATGAAATTCGGCCGCGCGTGCGCCACCAGCATTTCCGCCACGGCGACAAGTCAATAGGCCTCGTGCTCGACCAGGATGCGGAAAACCTTCCGGGCGTTCAGCTCGGCATGCATTCACGCGGATTCAAGGGGCTGTGGATCGGCCGGCAGGAAACCCGGATCCGCCATTTTCACAAGGTGATCGACGACTACATCTACGGTCCTGGCAAGAAGCCACCGGGAGCACTCTAGAACCATGACGAACACCATGCCATTGAACCGCGAGCAATTGCTCCGCGCCTATCGCGACATGAAACTCATCCGCGAATTCGAGGAGCGGCTGCACACCGAGATCGCCACCGGCGAGATACCAGGGTTCACCCATCTTTATGCAGGCCAGGAGGCCGTTGCAACCGGTGTCTGTCACAACCTGACCGACCTCGATTACATCGTGAGCACGCACCGCGGCCACGGCCACTGCATCGCAAAGGGCTGCGATATCGACGGCATGATGAAGGAAATCTACGGTCGGGCCGGCGGACTGTGCAAGGGCAAGGGCGGCTCGATGCACATCGCCGACGTCACCAAGGGAATGCTTGGCGCAAATGCCATCGTCGGCGGCGGCCCGCCGCTGGCGGTCGGCGCTGCCATTGCCTGCAAACTCGCCGACAAGGGCCAGGTCAGTGTCGCTTTTGGCGGCGACGGCAGCTGCAACCAGGGCACGGTCTTCGAAGCCATGAATCTTGCCGTCGTACTCAAGGTTCCGGCCATATTCGTTTTCGAGAACAACGGCTACAGCGAGCACACCGGCGTCGATTATGCAGTGGGCTCAGGGGACATCGCGGGGCGCTGCGCTGCCTTCGGCATGCCTGCCGAGAAAGTGGACGGGGCGGACTTCTTCGCCGTACATGCAGCGATGCGAACCGCCACCGAACGTGCCCGTCGCGGCGACGGACCTAGCAGTATCGAAGCGACGATCACACGCTATTTCGGCCATTTCGAAGGCGACCCCCAGAATTATCGCGCCAAGGGCGAAGTCGCAAGACTGCGCGAGACCATGGACTGCCTGAAGCGCTTTCGTGAGCAATGCGTGACGAACAAACTCGTCGGTGTTGCCGATCTGGACGCAATCGATGCCGAGGTGCTTGCCACGATCGACGCAGCGGTGACCGCCGCCAAGGCTGATTCGCCGCCGCCTGCGAGCGAGATCACCCAGGACGTATACATCAGCTACTGATCCTTATCCGAGCGAAGTCGAACATGCCACAGTTATCAATGCGCGATGCAATCAACCAGGCATTGCATCAGGAAATGGAACGTGACCCGCGGATCATCGTGCTGGGCGAGGACGTGTCGGGCGGGGCCGGCGGCACATCCGGCGAACGCGAGGCATCGGGAGGAATATTCGGTGTCACAAAGGGCCTGCTGCCGCGTTTCGGCGAGGGCCGGGTCATCGACACGCCGATTTCCGAATCCGCGATCATCGGCGCCGCTGGCGGCGCGGCACTCGCCGGGCTGCGACCGGTGGCGGAGCTCATGTTTGCGGATTTCGTCGGCGTATGCATGGACCAGATCTACAATCAGATCGCCAAGTTTCGCTACATGTTCGGCGGCAAGAGCCGCTGCCCGGTCGTACTGCGAGCGGCCATGGGCGCTGGCATGAACATGGGCGCGCAACACTCACAAACCATCTATTCGATGTTGACCAGTGTTCCCGGGCTCAAGGTTGTCATACCTTCGAACGCATACGACGCCAAAGGACTGATGATCCAGGCGCTGCGCGATGATGACCCGGTCGTATTCTTCGAACACAAGGCGCTCTACCCACGCAAGGCAGAGGTTCCGGAGGAGCCGTACACGATAGCCTTTGGCGAGGCGAACCTGCTGCGCGAAGGCGAGCATGCCACCGTCGTGGCACTCGCACGCATGGTGCCATTCGCGGAAAAAGCCATCGACGGGCTCGCCAAGGACGGCATCACCTGCGATCTGATCGATCCGCGCACGACTTCGCCGCTTGACGAGGACACGATCATCGAGAGCCTGGAGAATACTGGCCGGCTCATCGTGGTCGATGAATCGAATCCGCGCTGCAGCATCGCGTCGGACATTGCCGGCATGGCGGCGAGCAGGGCCTTCGATGCGCTCAAGGCACCGGTGCAGCAGGTTACGGCGCCGCACTCGCCTGTGCCATTCGCGCCCTCGCTCGAGCGCGCCTATGTGCCGGGCCCCGATCGCATCGCGGCGGCGATACGCGCCGCAGTTGCATACGGTCGCTAGGTCGACACCGATGAGCGGCAAGATCCACGCGATCACCATGCCCAAGTGGGGCATCGAGATGACCGAAGGCACCATCAACGAATGGCATGTCCGCGTTGGCGAGGCGATCGAACGCGGCGCACCCCTCCTCGAGGTGGAAACCGAAAAGATCGTCAATGCCGTCGAGGCACCTACGGCGGGAGTGCTTCGCCGCGTCCTTGCAGAAAAAGGCGAAGTTCGGTCGGTTGGCGAACTGATCGCGGTCGCAAGCGAAGGCGAGGCAAGCGATTCCGAGGTCGATGCGTTCATCGCCAGTTTCAAAGGCGCGATTGTCTCGTTCGAGCCCGACTCGGCGCCAACCGGTGAAACAGCTGCGGAGCCGAATCCGGCCGCGAACACTGAGCAGCGCATCAGTCCCATTGCACGTCGCCTGGCCGAGAAACTCGGAATCGACATTGCCGCGGTCAAAGGCACGGGCCGCAATGGCCGGATCTCCAAGGAAGACGTCGAAGCTTTTGCGGCCACCCGCAATGCCCGCCCGGCGAACCAAGCAGCCGCGGCCGATACCGCCGAAGCCGGCACCCGTATCGTTCAAATGTCGTCGATGCGCGCTACGATCGCGCGCCGGCTGAGCGAATCGAAGCGCGAGATTCCGCACTATCGGCTGGTACTCGATGTCGACGTTTCACGATTGTTGCTGCGTAAGGCAGCCATCTCGGAAATGACCGGATCGAAGATCACGCTCAACGACATGCTGATCCGCGGCTCGGCAATGGCGCTCGTCAAGCACCCGTACGTCAACGCGCAGCTGCATGGCAACGAAATTCGTAGTTTCGAACACGCCGACATTGCAGTCGCGGTCGCGACCGACAATGGCTTGATTACGCCCGTCATTCGCCGCGCCGATACCAAGACGGTGCAGCAAATCGCAGCGGAGTCCGCCGATCTCGGTACCCGGGCCCGCAGTGCGCGGCTCGCTCGCGAGGAAATCACGGGCGGCAGCTTCACGCTGTCGAATCTCGGCATGTTTGGTCTAACGCGCTTCGACGCGATCATCAACCCGCCCCAGGTCGCGATCCTGGCGGTCGGAGCCGCCGAGTCGCGGGTCGTGGTGCGTGATTCGGCGCCGGCCGTCGCGCACATGATGACGATGACGCTATCGGCCGATCATCGGGTGGTCGACGGCGCTATTGGCGCGGCTTTCCTTGCGACGCTGCGCCAGCTCCTCGAGCGACCGGAGACGCTCTAGCCCTGTCGGTCGACGCTTGCCAGCATCGTCAGCCGCTCATGTAGCTTCTCGCCCGCGAGCCGCCGAGCGGCTCCGGCCTCGCCCGCTGCCGCAGCGAACCAGAGATCGGCCAGAATACCGTGGAGGCAGGCGAGTTCCAGCAACTCGCTCCGTCCGGCGGCAGGATCGAGCTGTGCCGTTGCCAGAATCAGTTCGACATGACGGGTAAGCGAGGGCTGCGCCGCAAGCAGGGACGCCAGATCATGCAGAGGATCACCCACGGTTGCATACTCCCAGTCGAGCAATTGCAGCGGATCGCAAAGGAGCACATTCGCGGAGTGCAGGTCATTGTGCAGGATGCAATTTGTTCGCACGCTGTGCGGGGCATGGCGCTCTCGCTCGGCGAGGCGCTGTAGCCGCGGAAACTCCTCCAGCGGATTGCGGCCCGTAAGCTCGGTGAGGCTCTCGCAATAGCCCCGGATGTCCTCGGCAGGATTGAATGCCGGACCCGGCGGCGGCGCTACCCTGCGCAATGCCACCAGCCGCCCGACCAGCGTCGTCAGGACGTCGGGACTCATCGTCGATCCGTCCCATACGGGTGCCGCGACATAGCGCGTGACCAACACCGCGCCCGCCTCGAAGCTCGCGAGGATTTCCGGAGCGAATCCATAGCGGGCAGCAAGGCCGTGCAACCTGAGCTCGCGCAGTCGATCTCCCTCCCCGCGCAGCATATTGGCGCGCCGATCGTGCACGACCAGCCTGTCCTCGCCCGCCACGACCGCCCAAGTACGATTGATCGTGCCGCCCTCGAGCAAGGTTGCATGCGCGGCGTCGAGCCCTGGCCAGCGACTCGCCAGCGTGGCAATGAGATTGACGTCCATCATGCCGGCAAAGACTGCAAGCGATAGCGTTTGAGCCAGGTGAAGAAACCGACACAGGCAATACAAAGGAAGGCCACGTACAGGAATGCGACGAACATCAATCCCTGTGCTGCATACATCACGACGGACAGCAGATCGATGACGATCCAGTACAGCCAGTTCTCCAGCTTCATCTGGGTTACAAACCAGGATGCGAGCAGGCTTGCCAGCGTGGTTGCAATATCGAGGTGGGGCCAGGCAGCGGGAGTCACGCTGACGAGCTTTTCGGCAAAGAAGAGCGCGGCTGCCGCGATAAGCGCGACAGCGAGCAGGTGGTAGGCGGCCGGCCAGACACTGATCTGATTATCGCCCGCGGCACCCGTTGACGCGCGCGACCAGCGCCAGTAACCGTAGATCGCAATGAGCACGTAATAGCTTTGCAGCACGGCCTGCATGGGCAATAGTGCCTGCGCCGAGAGGTAGACGAGAATGGCAGAACTCAAGCCACCGGCTATCCAGCAATAGCGGTTCTGCCGCACCGCCAAAAGCGCGTAGACGATGCCGAGGAGTACGGAGACAGCCTCTGCCGCAGTAGTAGCCGCGAGACCTGCCAGTACTTGCTCGATCATTCAACGACGGCGTAGGGGCCGAGTACCTTCAGGACGAACACGGCTTTACCGTGCTCGGCAAGACTCACGCGCATCTGCTTGCAAACGAGTTCCAGGAGTGGTTCGGCCGGTCCGAATACCTGGGTGCTCATACTGTTGGTTTCCACGCGAAATCGCTCGTCGATGTTGAGCCGCTCGATGAATGCTGCAATGGGTGGAATGAATTCATCGCGCAGTGGATACATGCTGATTTCAACACCAATGTCCATGGCGGCTATTTCACAACATAACTGAACGAGATACCAATCTGGCGTGGGTCTGCTTGCTGCACATATCGCTGCGGCGCGAAGTCGGGTGGTTCGTTGCCAAAGTAAAAACCGCGCATGGCATAGACCCGGTCGAGAAGGTTGCGACTCCACAGGGAGGTCGACCAGCGCTCATTGCGAAAGCCGATGCTGGCATTGACTACGACGCGCGACGGCGCCTGCTCATCGTGACTGGTATCGAAATAGAACCCGTCGACGGCGGCGACACCGAGCGCCGCGGTGAACCCACGCGGGCCATGGAAGTCCGCGTTCAACGCCACCTGGTAGCGCGGCGCATGTGCCTGGCGGCGCCCGTCGAGATTGCGATCGGCCAGTTGGAATCCGCGGTAAGTGGCATCGAGCCATGCGGCACTTGCGGCAAGCCCCAGACTCTCACCCGCGGCGAACCGTACCGACAATTCGGCACCATTGTTGCGGCCGCTTGCGGCGTTTCTGGTCACGAAGATGAACGACAGCGGATCACCGGGAGTTACCTGAAAAGAGCTCGGCACCTGCTCATCGCGGCGTTGCATGGCGAACAGCGCAAGCTCCGCCTGCAGCCGTTGTGTTGGCCAGCTACCCTTCCAGCCCAGTTCGATGCTGTGCAGATACTCGGCATCGAAGCGGCGCAACTGTGCTGGCACGAGTGGTCCAATATTGAATCCACCCGCCTTGTAACCACGGGCAACGGTCAGGTATAGGAGCGATCGCTCGTCAGCGTGATAACCCAATGCCAGATTGCCGCCCCACATCGTCTCACCGGGCCGCAACACGGTGCCATCGGTGTCGCCATAGTTGACCTGCCTGCGCTCGAGGCGCGCGCCCGCAGTAACGAACCAGCGACGAGCAAACGATACCGTCCGCTCAGCGTATAGTGCCGTATTGTTGGCTGCATATTCGCTCGACAGTGCGCGAAACACATCGCCATTGAACAGGTCGAGCTGCCGTGTCGACTCTTCGAGGCGCGCGAGGTAAAGGCCCGCAGTCCACTGTCCCGCGAGGACGCGAAGATCCTGGCTGTAGTTGCGACGCCGCCGTGCGAAGGCTTCGAAGAAATCGTATGCCGGATCGAATGACCAGTCGCCATCGAAACTGTAGTCAATGCGCGAGTCGGCAACCGAGGTGAGACTTTCCAGCTCGATCCCGTCCGAGACCCGATAATGGATTCGGGCCGACGCGCCGAGTGATCGTTGTGCGTCGCGGCCGGGCTTGTCGGACTCTGTGATGCGCGAATTATCGAACGCAAAAGCGTCATAGCCGTCATTGGCATCCACTGCCATGGCGGCGAGATCCACACGCCAGCGCTCCTCCCGATCCTGCCAGCGCCAACGCAACCGGGCCGTGGATTCGTCGATGCCGTTGGTATCGTCGCGTCCGAGAAAGCTGTTGTGGCGAAAGCCGTCGCTGCGCGTCTTTTGTGCCGCGAAACGCCAGGCCGCCTGCCCTCCCAGCGGCCCGCCGGCGACGAGACTCATTGAACGCGTGGCGTAATCGGCAAGTTCGGCGCCAAGACTCAGCTCGCTTTCATCGCCCGGTGCGCGGCTTGCGATGTTTACGAGTCCCGCCAGGGCATTGGCGCCGAGTATCGTACCTTGCGGCCCTCGCAGAACTTCGACCTGGCCGATATCGAGCAAGGTAGCAATGCCGCCGATACCGGAAAAATCCATACCGTCGATCAGAAATCCAACGGACGGGTTCGGCGCACCCTGATACTGCTCGAGTTCGCCAATGCCTCGCAATTGCAGGTAGCGGGGCCGATTGGTCCCGGCCGCCCAGTTGAGGTCGGCTATCTGCGGCAGCACATCTTCAAGATGCCCCACGCCGGGATCGCCGAGCTCGGCTGCGCCGAGTACCGTAACGCTCGCGGGCATTGATTCGGCAACCGAGTCACGCAAGGACGCACTGACGACGACCTCCTGCAGCGCTTCGGCGCCCGACGAGGCGGGTTCGGCCGCAACGCAATGTGCGAGGCAAACCGCCGTCAGGAACCATGGACGAGGATTGATCATGCCTTTTCCCTCCGCCGGTATTACCCGGATCAGGTTCAAAGGGTTCGCCGAAACTGGCGTCTCAGGCCCCCACTTGGGCCACCCCTAGGACTATTCGATCGGCGCATCTTACGAGCCGCGTGGCCAAATGCAAAGAGTTACAATGACCGCTGCGCTGCTGAGGCATGCCACCCGGAGTCGAGACGTGTCACGAACCGTCCGCGTATTTCAGGTCGACGCATTTACCAACCAGAAGTTTGCGGGCAATCCGGCGGGTGTCGTGCTCGATGCCGATGCGCTCGCCGACAGCGAGATGCTCGCCATCGCGCGCGAGCTGCACAATGCCGATACCGCCTTCGTACTCGAGCCGGACGGCACCGACCACGACCTGCGGCTACGCTTCTTCACGCCCCGCAGCGAAGCCGGATTCGTGGGGCATGCGACCATTGCCGCGCATTTCGTGCGCGCGAGACTAGGCGCGGACGGCCGCCGCGTGCGCCAGAAGCAATCGGCCGGAATGGTCGATGTGGAGATACGCGGCAGCGACACCGGTCGTCGCGTGGCGATTCGCCGTGATGCGCCCGCGGCGGGACGCGAGCTCGCCAGCCGGGAGCGGCTCGCGGTGCTCGATGCGTTGGCGCTCTCGAGCGGCGACCTCGACAGCCAGTGTCCATTGCAGATCTATGGCACGGCGAGCTCGCGGCTGCTGGTGGGCGTACGCGGGCCCCGCCAGCTGAAGCAGTTGAAGCCCGATCACCAGCGCCTCACCACGTTGTCGGCACAGCTCGGCACGGCGGGATTTTTCGTATTCAGTCGCGAACAAACGGACCAGCAACTGGCGCTCCAGTCGCGCATGTTCTGTCCAGCCATTGGTATTCCCGAAGATCCGGTCAGTGGCAACGCCCACAGTCTGCTTGGTGCCTATTTGCTGCAACACCGGCTGCTGACCGCGGACGGCGACCACGCGGCATTCGCTGGTCAGCAGGGCCAATTCGTGGGCCGGCCCGGCCGAGTCGAAATCGAACTGCAACTCGCAGCGGGCCAACTGCGAGACGTGTGGATCATCGGCGAAGCGGCGCTGGTATTCGAGACGACGATAACCCTGTGAAAGGCCTGCGGCTGTCCCGCCGTGGAACCTGTCAGGACTTCCAGTCGTAGAATGCCAGTTCCATGTCGCGCGCCAGGCAGGCGAGGATGGGCGGAACGAGGCGGTCGTGAAACTCCGTCTTCTGGTGCAATTCGAACGCTTTCTCATCGCGAAAACGCGCATAGACCACGTAGGTGCGCGGCGTGTCGCGCTGCTTGATGACGTCGTAGACGAGTGTATCGGGCTCATGGGCATGCGTCAGCTCGGACAGCTCCTTCTGCAATTTCTCGAATTCTGCTTCCTTGCCGGATTTGACTTCCAGTGTGGCGATGAACGTGGTCATGCTCGGCCCTTTCGATTGGTGGTCCACTGAGGTTCGCGCGGCGACAATGTTAGCATTGCATCATGCCAGAGGAAGACTACCGGGCCGTATTACTGGCCACCGAGCTCCCGGAAGGAGCCATGCGCGCGGTCGCGATCGACTCGCGCGAAATCGTGCTGTGTCACAGCAAGGCGGGCGTCCACGCCCTCGACAACATCTGCACGCATGCGCTGGCGCGCATGAACGAGGGGCGGCTGCGAGGCCTGCGCCTGATCTGCCCATTGCATGGCGCGTCCTTCGACGTCCGCGACGGCCGCGTGCTTGGCGCTCCGGCGACCAAGCCGCTCGCCTGCCACAGGCTGCGCATCATCGACGGGATGATCGAGGTTGCGCTCGTCGATCCCGCCAATAAAGAAGCGGCAACAGAATAACGAACCCGACCGCTGACGGGCTCTTGAGCACCGCCCAAAGCATCGAAAAAACATCACGCGGCGCGATATAGACCGCCGATTGCATGCGCTGCGCGGCATGGCTCGTGACCACCAGTTGATTACCCTGCCGCCGCGCCACGCCTACCTTGAACTCGACGTCGGCCAGTTTGCTGCGCACGCGCATGGCGTTCAGTCACTCTTGCGCAGGCGGCCGGTGCGCTGGGCGTAGCGAATGCGCTCCTCGAGCAGCTTCGACATCTCCTCCACACTGCGCCCCGCTGGCGGCACGAACTGTCCGCGCCGGTAGAGGTTGTCAAGCACCGCTTTTGCGGGCTGCATCTTGTCGGCGAGGCTACGCGGTGGCTTGCCTGCAGGAAACTGATTCGGCGGATATATGGGCTGGTCATAGATCTGGCGGAATGCCTCGGCACGCACGTCGATCCAGCAGTTGTGATTGATCCGCGAGCGATGCTCGCGCAATCCCTCGATATCGATCGGTGCGCCGATGACCTGCTCGGCGGGGTATGGCGCCTCGCGCAGCACCGTGCCCTGGTAGTCGATGATGATCGAATACCCGGGGCAGAACGCCTTCGGGTAATAGTCGTAGTTGACGCTGCCCCAGTTCGAGCCGAGCAGGTAGCACATGTTGTCGTGGGCACGGGTGCGACGGGTAAAGCGCCAGAAATCGAAGGGATCTGACACGCCTTCGATTTCCTGCAATGCCGTCGGATGGCAGAGCACTTCGACGCCGTTGAACCCGAGCGCGCGCGATACCTCCGGCGTGCAGCCATCATGGCAGGTCATGGTGCCGAGCTTGCCGATTTCCGTATCCACGACCGGAAACAACGTGCGGATGTCGCCGCCGATCTTCTCGCAATATTCGTCGAAGATGTCGTGCGGGCTGGAACCGAGGCCGATCGACGCCGGTACGTGCCACTTGTGGTAGCGCAGAATCACGTCGCCATTCGGCCCGATGACGAAGGCGGTATTGAACCAACGATCCGGGAACGCAGCGACCTTCTCCACCACGCCGCCGCCTGCGATGAAGATCCCATACTCCTGGGCCTTGGCCGAGAGCACGTCCATTTCCGGTCCAGGAATGGTGATCGCCTTTTTCATGAAGGAGTCGATCCCATGCTCACCCTTGCCCGGGGTCGTTACGCCCTGCAGGAAATACTCTGGCAGCACGACCAGGCGCGCAGGCAATTCCCAGAAATACCCGACACCGAAGTCGATGAGATTGCAGACGCGATCCAGATTCTTCTTGATGCCAACCCTGTCCTCGGCGACCGTCACTTCGGGCTGGATCACCATGGCGGTATATCGTTCGATTTTCTTCGTCATTCGCTGAACCCCTGGAATTCGTCTTCCGGATCTTTCATGCCAAGATCCTCGAGAAGCTTGTTTGCGGTGTTGGTACCCATGGCGCAGATTCCGGCGCCGGGATGTGTAGACGGACCCGTCATGTAAAGACCATCGACCGGCGAGCGGTACTCGGCATAACCGGGTACGGGGCGAAACGCGCCACTCTGGGCAAGCGTACGCTCGCCGCCAGTCGTCGTGCCATTGACGAACGACAGATTCGCCCGCGCCAGGTTGGGTCCGGTGTCGATGTACTCGCCGAGAATGTTGTCATCTGTCATGTTGGTCGTGTAGCGACGCAATTGCGGCAGCAGGACTTCGCGCGCGTAGCGCGGTCCTGCCTGCTCCCAGTCCTCGCCGTTCGCGAGCTGCACCGGCACGAACGTATCGAAAATGAGCGTGTGCTTGCCCGCCGGCGCGCGTGAGGGGTCCATGCGAGTCCAGCAGGCCGACCAGAGAAATGGATCTCCCGGCGCCACGCCGGCGGCAATTTCGGCGTATTGCCGGTCGATATCGGCCATCGAGCCGAATATCCTCTGGAATGGTGTGCGCGACATTTCCGCGCCATTGCGAAACTCAGGCGCCTCGTTCAGCGCGTAGTGGACACGCACGATGGTCACGTTTCCGAAGGAGAAATTGCGCACGACCTTTAGAAAATCCTGCGGCAGATGTTTCGCGTCCATGCAGCGCAGGAATGTCTGCTGCGGGTCGAGTGCCGAAATCACGGCCTTGCGCGCCGATATTTCGCGCCCGTCGGCGAGCCTGAGCCCATGGCAGCGACCCGCCTTGACCAGGAATTGCGAGACGGTCGCGCCGGTCTCGACGACGCCGCCGAGCGATTCGATGTAGCGCTGCATGGCAATCGAGAGCATCTGGCTGCCGCCCTCGGGAATCGACTGGCCGTAATAATGAATGCTCGGAATCATCACGTAGAAGCCCTGCGCCGTGCCGAGCTGATCGGGCAGCGTCTGCGGCGCCATGGCCCAGCCGAGAATGAAAGCCTGCACATGCGGATTGGAGAAATTCTCCAGCGTGAATGCCTTTGAGCTGAGCTGAAACTCGCGCAACCGGCGCAGGCCTTCCGGGCTCATCTCCATTGCCTGATACATGTAGCTCGGCGGGGCCGGTGGCGAGAACATTCCCTTGATGACGCCCTGCTCGATCTCAGCGAACTCTTCGTAGATTTCCTTGTATCGCCTCGCATCTGCCACGCTGTACTCGGCGATCGTGTCGCAGGTCTTGTCGACATCCTTGTAAACGATGATGCCCTGCCCCTCGAATCGATTCGGATGTCCGGTGATGTGGTCATCCGACCAGATGTACTTCAATCCGAATTTCGCGAGTTCCGGTTGCAATTCGCTGCGAAAGGTCGGGTTGATGTGTATCCACACATGAGATGAGCCGTAGAGGTCGTGCTTGAATCCCGGCAGTGTGACTTCCTGAGTGACCGTACCGCCACCAACATGACCATTGCGCTCGAATATGCCGACCTTGAGTCCGTATTTGGCGAGCAGTGCGCCACAGGCAAGCGCGTTATGGCCGCCGCCTGCGATTACGATGTCGAAGTCGCTGTTGCTGTTGCTCATTTACCAGTTCCACATGGTGCCGTCGCCGAGGCGGTTAACCGGCAGGTAGGCGCGTCGGTACGGATAGCGCGCTGCGAGCGTCTCGTCGATGTCGACGCCATGCCCCGGCTGCTCACCGGGGTGAAGGTAGCCGTCAGCAAAGCTGTATGCATGCGGAAATACCGCGTCGGTCTCGGCACTATGGCGCATGTATTCCTGAATGCCGAAGTTCGGCACCCAGAGGTCGAAGTGAAGAGCGGCACCCATGCAAACCGGCGACAGATCGGTCGCGCCGTGGCAACCCGTGCGCACGTTGTAGATCGCGGCAAGATCCGCGATGCGGCGTAGATGCGTGATGCCACCGGCATGCACGACGGTCGCGCGGATGTAGTCGATCAGCTGCTCCTGGATGAGCGTGCGGCAGTCGAATATGCTGTTGAACACCTCGCCGACGGCAAGCGGCGTCACGCTGTGCTGACGAACCAGGCGAAAGCTCTCCGGATTGTCCGCCACGACGGCATCCTCCAGCCAGAACGGGCGGTAGGGTTCGAGCGAGCGGGCGACCCTTGCGGCCTCGATCGGCGTCAGCCGGTGGTGAACATCGTGAAGGAGATGCAGATCGAATCCGTAACGGGCCCGCACCGCGTCGAACAGTTTTGGCACGTGATCCATGTATTTTTCGCTGGACCAGATGTTCTCGGTCGGCAGCTGCGCGTCAGCTGGTTCGTAGAAGAAGCGGTCGCCGGATACGCCGTAGGTGCTGGCAAGTCCCGGTATGCCGCTCTGGATGCGCACCGCCTTGTAGCCGAGCTCGATGTACTCGGCAACCTGGTCGCAGGTTTGTGCGATATTCTCCCCAGTGGCATGGCCATAGACCAGCACACCGCTACGCGATCGGCCACCGAGCAACTGATAGAGCGGCATGCCGGCGCACTTGGCCTTGATGTCCCACAGCGCCGTATCGACGGCACTGATCGCCGCCATGGTGATCGGACCGCGCCGCCAGTAAGCGCCGCGGTACAGGAACTGCCAGATGTCCTCGATCTGGGAAGGATCCCTGCCCACCAGGCAAGGTGCCACGTGATCGCCGAGGTAGCTGGCGACGGCCAGCTCGCGGCCATTGACCGTCGCATCACCAATACCGTACACACCATCGCTGGTTTCGATCTTGAGCGTTACGAAATTGCGGCCCGGGCAGGTGATGATTACCTTGGCTGCGGTGATGCGCATGGGAATGGGCCAACTAGTTTAAGTATGAACTAATTCTAGGGGCGGCGCGCGAGACTGTCAAAGTGCCTTCTTTCGAGCAGCAATATTACCTTGGAAACGCGAGCTGGCTGGAACGCCGCAGACGCGACCTCAGGCTGCTGGCGAGCCTGCTGCGAGGTCTGTACTGGTATGCGACAGCCGGAACGCGCCTGCGGCGCGGCTATCGCAAAGCCAGGCAGCAGGGACGGGTATTGTGGCTCGATGACGAGTCCGCGCCATGACCCGACAGCGTTTTCCGCGACCTCAATACGCTTTCGACTATCGCAGGCGACCGCACTCCGGCAACGTCATCAACGGGCTTGGAGAATCGTCGCCGCGTCGAGCCACGCCGATCTTTCACGGCTCCGGGCGCACGCAACTCGAGTGGCAGGCACTGGAATCGTTCTTCGCGCTGACCATGCCGTTCTATATCTTCCTGCAGAACCTGCGCAACAAGTGGCTGCTGCGCAAAGCCAATGGCCCGGTTGCGCGTACGCGGCGTACGCCCGGCGACGAAACCGAATCCGCAGCTTTCGTGAAGCAGCGCGCCCGGTCGCTCGGCGCAGGCGCCGTCGGCATCGCGCGGATCGACGAAGACTGCCTCTACGAGGGCTACGACCCCGGCTACAGCCACGGCATCGTCGTGCTTTGCCCCATGGATCACGCCGAGATGCAGCACCTGACAGAAACCCGAGCTGCGGTCGAAACCATGCGGGTCTATGCGGAGATCTCCCGGGTGGTCATCGCACTCGCCGCGGAAATTCGCGCGCTCGGCTGGCCGGCAGCGGCCTACGGTGAAGGCGCCGATCTCCTGCACCTGCCACTTGCGATCCGCGCCGGACTCGGGCAACTCGGCAAGCACGGCTCGCTGATCAATCGCGAATTCGGATCGAACTGCAGGATCGCAACCGTCCTGACGACCATGCCGCTTGCGTCCGATGAGCCCGTCGATATCGCCGTCGATGATCTTTGCGCCGGATGTCGCCGCTGCACCATCGACTGCCCTGCCGACGCCATCCTGCCGGAGAAACAGATGGTTCGGGGCGTACGCAAGTGGTATGTCGATTTCGATCGATGCGTGCCCTACTTCGTCAAGACCATGGGTTGTGGAATCTGCATCGAGGTATGTCCCTGGACGCGGCCCGGACGCGGTGCCTCGCTCGCGGGCCAGCTCCTCGCCAAGCGCGAAAAGCGCGCTCGCAGGCAAGCGGCCAATTAGTTTATACTTAAACTACTGCGCCCGCGGCGCTGCCGGCGCAGGCACTGGACCCGTCACCCCGGAGAGCTGATGAACCGCGACGCGAGTACTGCAGCGGCGGCCATTGTCGAGGCACTGGTGGTCAATGGCATAGACACCGTGTTCGGCCTGCCCGGCGGACAACTCTACGACTTGTTCGAAGCCTTGCGCTCGCACAGCGACCGGCTGCGCGTCGTCACTTCGCGTCACGAACAGGGCGCGGCCTACATGGCCTATGGCTATGCGCATTCCACCGGCCGTATCGGAGTGTTCACGATCGTGCCGGGACCCGGCGTACTGAATGCATCGGCGGCACTGTTGACCGCATATGGCTGCAACAGTCGCGTACTTTGCATTGCCGGCGAGATCCCGCAGGCGGGCATCGGGCGCGGTGTCGGCTATCTGCATGAACTCCCGGACCAGGTGGGACTCATGCGTCACGTCACGAAGTGGGCGCGTCACATCGACCGGCCCGCCGATACGGCGGCCGTGATGAGCGAAGCCTTCCGTCAGCTGCACGACGGCCGACCGCGTCCGGTTGCAGTGGACATGTCGATGGACACCATGGCCGAGCGGGTCGACCTGCCGCCCGCAACGCGCGTAACGCCAGGCCCGTTGCCTGCGGGTGACCCGGATGCGCTTGCACGAGCGGCGCTACTGCTCGGCAAGGCGAAGCGGCCTGTTATCGTCGTGGGCGGAGGCGCCGCCGACGCCGCCGAAGAAGTCCGGGAGCTGGCGGAAATGCTGCAGGCACCGGTGACATCCTTCCGCCAGGGCCGAGGCATCCTGAGCGACCGTCACTATCTCGCACAGACCTATCCGGCAGGCAACCGGCTGTGGAAGGATGCAGATGCCGCTTTGCTGGTTGGCACGCGCGGCAAATATCCGCTGATGTATTGGGGCACTTCGGGACTTGATATCGTGCGCATCGATATCGATCCTGCGCAAATCGAACAACTGGGCCGACCCGCGATCGGCATCGTGGCGGACGCCGCCCGGGCATTGCGTTCGCTCATAGAGCAGATCCCTGGACACAACCGCAAGCGCGACTCGCTCCGCGAGGAAATGCTCGCGCTCAAAGCCAGCCTGGAGCAGCAGTTTGCCAGCATCGAACCGCAATATTCCTACCTCAAGGTAATTCGTGAGTGCCTGCCCGAGGACGGGATCTTCGTCGACGAAGTCACCCAGGTCGGATTTGCTTCCTGGTACATGCTGCCGGTCTACCGCCCGCGGCAGCTGATATCGAGTGGCTACCAGGGCAATCTCGGCTATGGTTATGCAACGGCGCTCGGCGTTCAGATCGCGAATCCCGAACGCAAGGTGCTGCAGATCAGCGGCGACGGTGGACTCATGTACAACATCCAGGAGCTCTCGACGGCAGTCGCGAATCGCGTGCCGCTGACGACCGTGGTGTTCCGCGACGACTTCTTCGGCAATGTGCGTCGCGACCAGACACGCCACTTCGGCGCAGACCATACCTTCGCGGTCGAACTGCGCAATCCGGATTTCGTGCAGCTTGCCGAGTCTTTCGGCGCACAGGGACTGCGCGCCCGGAACCCTGTGGAGTTGCGCGAGGCCATTCTGCGCGGCTTCGCGTACGATGGACCCACGCTGATCGAAGTTCCGACCGGTGCCATGGCATCGCCATGGCCCTTCATCCAGCTGCCGGCCGTGCGCGGCACATGACCGACGACAACAGTCCACCGCAGCCGCGGCAGGCGCTCGCCAGCATCGCGCCTTACCGCCAGGGCAAGAGTGCGCTCGCCGGACACAGCACTGTCATCAAACTCTCGAGCAACGAGTCCTGCTTCGGTCCGTCGCCCGCGGCAGTGGATGCCTACCAGCGCGCGGCAGCCCAGCTGCATCACTATCCGGATGGTCAGCAGACCCGGCTCCGCCATGCGATCGCCGCCGCGCACGGGATCAATGCCGATCAGATCGTCTGTGGCAATGGCTCCGAAGAGCTGATCGGTCTCGCGATTCGTGCCTTTGTCGATGCCGGTGACGAACTGCTGTTGACCGAGAATCACTTCGTGATGTGCCCCATATACGGGCAGGTGCAGGCGGCAAAGGTGGTGTTCGCACCGGAGCGCGACGACAGGGTCGACGTCGATGCGATTCTCACGCGGGTTACTTCGCGGACAAGGGCCGTGATCGTTGCCAACCCCAACAACCCGACAGGCACCTGCATTGGGCGCACGGCCATTGCGCAACTCATACGTGCCCTTCCCCGCCGGGTGCTGCTCATGCTCGATGGCGCCTACGCCGAGTACGTGCTGCGGGAGGATTTCGATGCCGGCGAGGAACTCGTTGCGCAACATGACAACCTCGTGATGCTGCGTACTTTTTCCAAGATTCATGGTCTTGCGGGACTGCGCATCGGCTGGATGTACGGCCCGCCGCCAATCGTCGAAGCGGTCAACCGGATTCGCACTCCATTCAATGCCAATGCCGCGGCGATGGCCGCGGCGAGTGCAGCGATAGCCGACCGGGAACACGTGCGCCGCAGCGCCCAGCACAATGAGCGCGCGCTCAGCAGCCTGCGTGGCTCGCTATCGGCACTCGGCCTTGGCGTGACCGACAGCGTCGCGAATTTCTACCTGCTCAGTTTCGCTGCGCTCCCTGGCAAGTCCGCGAGCGGTGCTGCCAGGTGGCTGGAGCGTCGGGGCATCATCCCGAGGCCGGTTGCGAATCGTGGCGTGGACGAGCGGCTGCGAATAACAGTAGGCTTGGATCATGAAAACGACGCCGTCCTCGCGGCGCTGCGCGACTATATTGCGAGCTGATCATGGCAGCGCCCGCGGCTAGCGCGCCGGCCTATCGCCAGCTGCTGGTCGACGGGCAGTGGCGGCCGTCCTCGACCCGTGCCGAGCGCGCGGTCATCGACCCTTCCGACGGCAGCCACATCATCGAGGTCGCGGACGCAACAACCGCAGACGCGGCCGCGGCGGCCAAGTCGGCGGCTGACTCCTTCGCCAGTGGCGCCTGGCGGCGGCTTACGCCGGCCGCGCGGGCCAAGGTCCTGTGGCGCGTGGCCGATCTCATCGAAGCCAACGCCGCGGCACTTGCCAGCCTCGAGACGCGCAACGGCGGCAAACCCTGGACGGCGGCGCTCGGCGGCGAAGTGCCATTCGCGGCGGAGTGCTTTCGCTATTACGCGGGCTGGTGCACCAAGCTCGAGGGCCGCAGCAAGAGCATCTCTTCGGTCGGCACCGCCCGGATGCACAGTTACACGCGCCTCGAACCCATCGGCGCTGTCGCCCTGATTGTGCCCTGGAATGGTCCGCTGGTGCAGGCGTCGTGGAAGCTTGCGCCGGCACTCGCCGCCGGTTGCAGTTGCGTATTGAAGCCGGACGAGCACACGCCGTTGTCGGCATTGCATCTCGGTGCACTGTTGCTCGAGGCGGGTGTGCCGCCGGGGGTTGTCAACGTCATTCCAGGCGATGGCCGGGTCGGGGCCGCGCTGGTCAGTTCGCCCGATATCGCCAAGGTATCGTTTACCGGTTCCACGGCGACTGGCCGCAAGGTACTTGCCGAGTGCAGTAACGACCTGCGCAAAGTTACGCTCGAACTCGGCGGCAAGTCACCACTCGTCGTGTTCGCCGACGCCGACATCGAACGCGCAATCGATGGCGCGAGCCGCGCCATCTTCGACAATGCCGGCCAGGTTTGCGTGGCGGGCTCGCGTCTCTATGCCGAAGCTTCGGTCTACGAGCGCGTGCTCGCGGGAATTGCCGAGCGGGCGCAAAAACTTCGTGTCGGCCCGGCCAGTGATCCGGACACCGAAATGGGGCCGGTCATCTCCGCGGCGCACCTGCGCAATATCTGCGCGCACGTCGACAGCGGCCGGCGCCAGGGCGCGCGGATCGTCGTCGGCGGCGCAGCATTCGATAGACGTTCCGGTTTTTACATGCAGCCGACCGTGCTCGCCGATGTCCAGCCGACCATGCAGGTCGTCCAGGAGGAAATCTTCGGCCCCGTGCTCGCCGCACAGAGCTTTGCGAGCTTCCATGAAGCACTACAGCTTGCCAACGATACCCGCTACGGGCTTGCCGGCAGCGTCTGGACAGACGACATCAACAAGGCACACACATTTGCGGAAGAACTGCGTGCGGGGCTCGTGTGGATCAACTGCCACGGCGTTCCCGACATGGCTGTACCCTTCGGCGGCTACCGCCAGAGCGGCTGGGGCCGTGAAAACGGCTACGAAGGACTCCTCGAGTACACCGAGCACAAATCCGTCATGGCAATGCTGAGATAGGTTCTGGGCATGTCAACCAAGAATCTGTTCGAGCTGATGCAGGATGATCTCGCCAGGGACGATCACTACATGCGCCTCTGGCTCACATTGCTTGGCTGCTTCACGAGCGTCGAACGCACGCTCAGACGGCGGCTGAAGTCGCGTTTCAACGCAACGTTGCCGCGTTTTGATGTCATGACGGCTCTTGCACAGCACGGCGAAGGCCTGACGATGACCCAGCTCGCGCGCCGGCTCATGGTGACCAAGGGCAATGTAACGGGCGTGGTACGAGGCCTCGAGCTCGATCAACTGATCAAGCGCAGCGCCAGCCGCAATGATCGCCGCGTCCAGTATGTCACGCTCACGCCGCAGGGCCGGGCCGCATGGAAAGAGATGAAAAGCGCGTATCGCGCCGCCGTGGAAGAAGTGCTTGCATCCTTGTCCCGCACCGACGCGGCGGCACTCGCGCGCAGCCTGCGACAGGCCCAGGATCGGATTGACCAGTCACCGGCGGTGCTCGAATAGCGCGGACGCCGCGCGCGCGTTTGCACTACTGATCAGAAATCGGCGACGGCTGCACCGGAGCGGATATTGGGCAATACGAGCGCTGCCCCTGCGGACAGGAGCAGCAAGGGCGCGATCGCGAGCGTGAACGCCCACTGCCAACCAAATGCTGCGACCACCTGCGGCACGACGCTCGGAAACAACGCGAACCCAACGCACAACGGCGCCGAACCGCAGACGGCATAGCTGGTCGCACGCATTCGCGTCGGATAAAGCTCGACCAGCAACGTACCAACCACGGCGTTGCTGCCATAGAAAAAAGCACAGGTCAGTGCGAACCACGCGAGATCCTGCCAGCCTGCCTGTGGCAGCCACATGAGGCCAAGCAATGCCAGTGCGCCCACCACACACCAGGCTGCAAAGGTGTTGCGGCGGGTGATGAGGTACTCGCCAACATAGGCGGCGGCCAGGTAACCGACGATCGCGATGCCATAGGACATCCCGACCAGCTGCGTCGCCTGCGCAGCACCATAGCCCCGCACGGTCATGAAATATGTGGGGAAGAAGAACGCCGTACCCGCATAGGCGGAACCGAAGGCGAGGAACAGGACCACGCAGGCGAATGATCGCCGCCGGTAGGTTGCACCGAACAATTCCCTGATCTGCCTGACATCGAATGCGCCCGCTCCCGCCGTATCGCGCGCCGCAGCCACGACTTCAAATCGCCGGCTCTCGGGCAGCCTCCAACCCAACAGCAGTGCGAGCGGCACGACCGCGAAGGCAATCAGGAAGATCACGCGCCAGCCGCTCGATTCGAGCATTGGCGCGGCGAGTTCAGCCGCAATGAACCATCCAAGCGGATAGCCGCATTGCAACACGCCCATCAGCATGCCGCGCCGATGCGCGGGCGCCGACTCCGCCACCAGCGCCGCCGTGATCGGCGCAATGCCTGCGGCGAGTCCGAAAGCGAGCGCGCGCAACACGGTCAGTTCCACCAGGTCTCTGGCAAATCCGTGCAAACCCACGAAGATCGCCGAGACGGCGAGCAAGGCGACGAGGGTGCGGCGACGCCCGAACCGGTCGGCAAGGACGCCCGCGAATACCACCAGCACGGCCGCGGCGATGAAACCGATGGAAAGTATCAGCCCGATCGCATCGAGCCCGATGTGAAATTCGGCGACGATGCCCGGGACCGCATAGCCGAACAATGACTGGTCGAGATTGCTGCATGTCCAGGCGAACAGGCAGAAGGCGAGGACCGCGACCCACTCGCGACTCGACGGTGCTCCATCGCGGGTCACGGCCACCCGATCGGTTGGATCAGGTGACTCCCGTGAGGGAGTCACCTGATCGCAGAGTGCTTATTCGCCGACGATGCGCAGGACCACGCGACGATTGGTCTGGCGTCCCTCGTCCGTGGCATTGCTCGCAATCGGCTGCGCCTCGCCATACCCTCGGGCACTCAAGCTGTTGCTCACCCCGTGAGCCTTCAGATACCCCATCACCGTCTCCGCCCGGCGCTGCGAGAGCGTCTTGTTGTAGCCCGCCGATCCCACGCTGTCGGTGTGCCCGGCCACTTCCACTTCCAGCTCCGGATAGCGCTTCAACGTCGCGACCGCACGATCCAGCACCGACTCGCTCCCCGCGCTCAGCTCGGCACTGTTGGTCTCAAAAACCACCCCGGGCAGGCGGATCTCTTCCTTGAATGAACAGCCGTCCTCATCCACCCGATCGCCCTTCGGCGTATCCGGGCACTTGTCCTTGCTGTCCACGACCCCATCGCCATCGGAGTCCACTTCGCAGCCGCGCGCATCGACCTTCGCACCCGCGGGCGTCCCTGGGCACTGGTCCTGGCTGTCGACCACGCCATCGCCATCCGAATCGAGCTCGCAGCCGCTCGCATCCACCCGCGCTCCGGCCGGCGTGCCAGGACACTTGTCCATGTCATCCGTCACACCATCGCCGTCACTGTCCACAGGCGCAGGCGGCGGCGGCGGTGGTGGCGCTACAGCTCGCGGCGCTTCGCCGCCATGGAACTTGAGGCCGAATTCCACACCGAAGGAGCGCGGCTCACCGAACTGCGCATGCGTCCAGAGGTTGGCCACCGGCTGCACCGCAACACGATAGCGCTCGTCGGTGAGGTTCTTGCCGTAGAGGCGCAGCCACCAGTTGTCGTCGGCGCCGCTCAGCGTGACGTTGGCACTCAGTAGATCCTTGGCGTCGAGGTTGCCGTTGAACGCCGAACCCAGGTCAGACAGGATGAATGGGTTCTCGTCCTCGTGATAGAACAACGCCGACCAGCGCATCTTGGCGCGATTGCCGACCGGATGTTCGTAGGTCGCTGACAGCGAACCCGAGAACTCCGGCGTGCGCGTGAGCGGCTGACCCGTGAAGTCCACATCGACGGTACCGTCGCCGTTGGTGTCGGCCTGGAACTTCTTGTACTTGCCGTCCTGGTAACCGGCACTCAAGCCGATCTGGAACCGATCCGTCAGCAACGCAGTCGCTTCCAGCTCGACACCCTTGACTTCGACGTCTGCTGCGTTGAAGAAGCGCGTCTCCTGGAAGGTCTGGCCGAGACTGTTCTGCACGGTCGCGACCAGTGCGCGCTGTGAATCCGAGTATTTGACGTAGAACAGTGCCGTATTGAGCCTCAGGCGGTTGTTCAACAACTCGGTCTTGAGGCCGAGATCGATTGAATTCGCGAACTCGGGGTCATAGCGACCGAAAGCCAGCGGCCCGGTTGTGTCAATGGCGTTGCCGCTCGTGCCGGTCTGGTCGTTATAGCCGCCGCTCTTGAAGCCGCGCGACAACGTGAGATAGCCGAACACGTCGTCCGTGAACTTGTAGCTGCCGGTCAGGCGCCAGGTAGGTTCCGACCAGGACTTCTTGTCGCTGACGACGCCCGTCGAAAAACGCGTAAAGTCAGCGGCCGCCAGTTCGGCGCCTACGGTATTCACGTTGAGTGCGGGGTCGAAACCGCCACCCAACGCCTGATAGAACACCTGGTTGCGACCGGTCCAGCGCTTCTCCTCGTTGGTCCAACGCGCGCCGGCCGCCAGGGTGAAGCGGTCGGTGATATTGAAGGTTGCATCCGCAAAACCCGCGAAGACGTCCGACTTCTGCTGGTTACACAGCACCTGCGGATTGTTGTTGAAGAAATTCGGATCACCGAAGAATGCATCGCCGAGCCCCAACATGTCGAGGAAACCCAGTACCTGCAGTACGCAGAAGGTTGTCTTGTCGGTCTGGTAAAACCCGCCGAACACCCAGCTGGAACTTTCCGTGCTGCGAGTCAGTCGCAGCTCCTGCTGGAAGGTCTCGCGATCATCGTTACGAGCCGCGTCAAAAAGTGAATAGACCTCGGTGCCGCCGCCCAACACATTGGGCAGCACGGGCACATCGCCGGTATAGGTGTTCGGCAGACGCGACTTCTGCTCGCGATAGCCGGTGACCGAGTTGACGGTCCAGTTGTTGGCGAGGTTCCAGTCGAGGCTGAGATAGGCGCCATCGACATTGATGCGCTGGCCCCGTCCCATGAGCAGACCCGCATCGTTGCGATTGCTGGTGGCAGCTACATCGAGCGGATCGCCCGGATCGCGCGTGAAGCCCAGGCTGTTCCAGACAAAATTGCATCCGCCTGCAGTCGGATCGCCAAACGGGATGCAACCAGGCTCTGCCGGCGTGTCGTTGACGGACGGAACGGCGCCCGAACGATCACGCAAGGCTTCGAGTTGCAGCAAAGCGCTGAAATTATCCGTGACTTGCCAGAGCGCCTTGATGCGACCGTTGGTGACATCCTGCCCACCAGCGCGCTGGCCATTGGCCTGGCCCGAAAAGCCAACGAATTCCGGCAATGCGGCTACGGTCGGGCCATAGGAGGCACCGTTGCGGTAATAGCCATCGGTCTGCACGTAACTGCCGACGACGCGCAGCGCGAACTTGCCCTCTACCAACGGCAGGTTGAACGCGCCCTGCGCTTGACGGCGATCGAAGCTGCCTGCGCCGAAGACGATTTCGCCGCCACCTTCGAACAGGTCCGGCTTCTTGGTACGCACGACCACGACGCCACCCGTGGTGTTCTTGCCGAACAGCGTACCCTGGGGACCACGCAGCACTTCAACCGACTCCATGTCGAAGGTGTCGAGCAACTGCGTCTGTACGCTAGGCATGACGAAGTCATCGACGATGACCGCCACCGGCGGTTCCAGGTAGACGATGATGTCCGTCTGGCCCGCGCCGCGCATGGCAAACGATGCAGCATTGAAGGCTGTAATGCGCGCAGCCGAGAAATTGGGGACGATCGCCGCCACGTCGCTGACATCGCGCGGCACGATGGTTTCGATCGCCGCCGCATCGACTGCGGTCACAGCAACCGGGGTTTCCTGAATATTGGTGTTGCCGCGTCGCGTGGCCGTCACGGTCACTTCCTGCAAGCCGCCTTCGGTTTGCGACAACGCGGGTAATGCGGCACCCAGCAGTGACGCGCCCGCGATCAGCGCAGCACAGGCCGACGTCATTCGCACTCGACTCAGTTGCCTCATCTGGAAACTCCCCTCTTGATGGCAGCTTGCCTTGATTGATGTCAGTTGGCGCACGGCCCTCCACGAGGCCGGCGCAAGGGCGGATTATAGGGTTCATCCGCACAAAAGAATCAAGTTTGACTGTTTTTTGGGCTATCCTGTTGCATAGCAGCCACATCGGGTGCCTTCGGTCATGATGGAATTGCTGTTCTACCCGTCACCGAACGGCATGAAGATCACCATCATGCTGGAAGAGTGCGGCCTCGACTACCGGATCCGTCCGGTCAATATCCTGCGCGGCGAGCAATTCACTCCCGAATTCCTGGCAGTCAGCCCGAACAACAAGATTCCGGCCCTGATCGATCAGGATGCGCCCGGTGGTCCGCTCGCGATGTTCGAATCCGGGGCCATACTTCTTTATCTCGCGGAATCCTGTGGCCGGTTCCTCGGTACGGACCAACCGGCACGATCGCGCGTCTTGTCCTGGCTGTTCTGGCAGGTCGGCGGACTTGGACCGATGGCAGGACAGGCCCATCATTTTCGCGCCTTTGCGAGCGAAGTGGTTCCCTATGGCATCAAGCGCTACACCGACGAAGTCAATCGCCTCTATGGCGTCATGGAGCGCCAGCTGAAGCAATTTCCATTTCTTGCCGGCGAGTATTCCATCGCCGACATGGCCGCCTGGCCGTGGGTGGTATCGCACGAGCGTCAGGGACAGAATCTGAAAGATTTCCCGGCAGTCTCCGCCTGGTTCGAGTCCATCCGCGCCCGCCCGGCTGTGCACCGGGCCTATGCGTTGGGACATGAGCAGGCTGCCGACCAGGAGGCCTACCGGTATCTGTACGGCCAGACCGCGGCAAGTGTCGATGCCGCGGGACGATGATGAGTTTTCAAATGACATTCCCTGACGAGCGCCGACCATGAGTGAAATATTCCTGCATTGCTACGACGCCTCACCGTTTACGCAGAAAGCGCTGCGCATGATGGGGCTCAAAAAGCTGTCCTATACGACGGTCGAGACGCCCATGATGCCGCCGAAGGACGACCTGACCGCGCTCACCGGCGGCTACCGCGGCACACCGGTCATGCAGATTGGCGCCGACGTCTACATCGATACCCAGCGTATCGCGGCCGAGCTCGAACGACGGTTTCCCGAACCAGGTCTCTGCGGCTCGGGCGATCGCGGCCTGCACTACATGCTGGTCAAGTGGAGCGATGCGTTTTTCTACAGCGCGCTCGCCATTGCCATCGACAGCTCCGCCGCGAGCTGGCCAGCGCCTTTTCTCGCGGATCGCAAGACGCTGTTCGCGCATCTCGATTTCGATGCCATGCGTCAAGATGTCGCGCACTCGATGACGCAATATCGCGCGCATGCGGCGCTCATCGAGAAGCAACTGGCGGACGGCCGCGCGTTTCTCGCAGGCGCTGCGCCGAGCCTTGCCGACATCCAGGCCCATTCGTTCGTCTGGATGGGCAAGTGTTATTTTCCACAGATAGCCGATGGTCTGTTTGCGGGCCTGCGGCGCATCCTGCAGTGGGATGCACGCATGGAAGCGATAGGCGTCGGCACGCGAAGCACGGGAACCGCCGAGCAGGCCTTTGCCGCTGCGCTCGCGGTCAAGCCTGTCGCTCTGCATGGCGTGGATGCCTACGATCCGCTGCGCCTTGCGGCGGGAGATCGGGTGCAGGTCGGACCCGATGACAGTCGCCGCGGCGCGGTACAGGGCGAACTCGTGTCACTGACGCCAGAGAGCGTGGCGCTGCTTCGCAGCCATGACCGTTGCGGGGAGGTGATCGTACATTTCCCGCGGCTTGGTTATCGCATCGAACGCGCCTAGGGGCCGATCGGGTCGTCAAACCACCTGGGCGTTTCGCAGTGCGGCAATCGCGCGCGTATCGAAGCCCAGGCTTGCGAGGATCTCGTCTGTGTGTTCGCCAAGCGTTGGCGGCCGCTGGCTGATGCCGGCATGCAGTTGAGAGAACCGCAGCGGCAGGTCCGGTATCGCCGCCGCGCGCGGCAAACCCGGATAGTCATGGACTTCGTGCAGCGACCCGAGGGCCGTCACCTGTGGATCTGCCAATGCCTCGCGCGGTGTGTAGACGCGGGCCGCGGGCAGGCCCGCGGCCTCGAGCTCCGTAATGGCCTGCTCGCAGCTGCGCTCGGCGCACCAGAGTCGCATCCGCGCGAGAATGTCATCGCTATTATCGGCGCGCGACTGATCGGTCGAGAATCGCGGATCGTCGAGCCAGCGCGCGGCGTCACCCATCAGGCGCGCCCAACGCGCGAACAAGGCATTGCCGACGACATGGGTGAGCACATGACCGTCGCGGGTGGGGAAGACATCCGAGGGCGCGGAAGTCTGCACGCGATTGCCTGAGCCGACGCGATCGAGTTCGAGCACCGATTGCTCGATCAGATGCGAGCCGAAGACCGCCATGGCGGTTGTTTGCAGGTTGGCGCCGACCTGCTGACCCTGACCGGTTTCGCGCCGATGCAGAATCGCTGCCAGAATGCCGAAAGCCGACAACACGGCTGTCGAGAAATCGACATACGGGGCCGCCGCCTTGACCGGCGCGCCCGGCGTGCCGGTGATATACATGGCGCCGGAGAGCGCCTGACCTATCCCGTCGAAACCACCGCGATCGCGATAAGGTCCCGACTCGCCGAACGCGGTTTGCGTTGCGAGAATGATGTCGCTGCGTATCGCGCACAGAGATGCGTAATCGAGCCCGAACTTCTGCAGTTGCCGGGGCGGAAAGTTTGCCACCACCACATCGGAGGATGCGATCAGTGGGCGCAGCACCTGCGCCGCCTGCGCGTGCGCGAGATCGAGGGTCAGCGAGCGCTTGTCGCACGCCGTTTGCAGGAATACCGCGCCTTCCCCATTGGCCGTCACCGGCGCGATGAAACGATCCTCGCCCCCTTCACGGCGCTCCACCCGGATCACATCAGCGCCGAGATAACCGAGCAAGGTGGCGGCATACGGGCCTGCGACGTAGCGCCCGAAGTCGAGCACACGCACGCCCTGCAGTACTTTTTTCGCGTTCACGCAACTATGCTAACGGAATCACCCGTCTGGGCGGACAGCGAATGATTTACACACTTGGCGAGCGACGACTCAAGTTGCTCGGTACACATTACTACATTGCGCCGAGCGCGGACCTGATCGGCGCGGTCGAACTCGGCGAGCATGCGAGCGTCTGGTTCCATGCCGTGCTCCGGGCCGACATCGCACCGATCATCATCGGTGCCGGGAGCAACATCCAGGACAGCAGCATCATCCATGTCAATGACGACGAGCCTACGCGCATCGGCACGGATGTCAGCGTGGGTCATGGCGTCACGCTGCATGCCTGCACCGTTGCCGACGAGTGTCTCATCGGCAACGGCGCGATCGTTCTCGATGGCGCGAAAATCGGCCGCGGAAGCATCGTCGCGGCACGTGCACTCGTGCCGCCTGGCAAGGTCATTCCACCCGAGTCGGTCGTCATGGGCTCGCCCGGCAAAGTCGTCCGCCAGGCATCCGCCGACGACCGGGCCCGCATCCGTTATGCCGCGCAGTCCTACCGGGCCCGAATCCCGCTGTACCGGCGCCAGCTGGCGGTTGACCCAGATTTGAATCAATAACGGAGCTCTTCTTGCGCCAGGGCTCAAATCAGCCTATACTTTGTTTTTTAAAGTACTTTGGAATTGCAATGACCGCGAAACCGATTGACCTGCGTGAAATTCGGCAGTTGATGGTAGATACCCACCGATTCGCGACAGTTACCGGCCAATTCTTTCTCATTTGGGGCACGATACTGTGTACGGCAATGGTAGTCACTGCCTTGCCCACACCCTGGCGTCTGGGGCTGACCGCCCTGCCCATCTGGGTTGCCTGCATCGCGCTCGGGTGGCTCCTTACCTACCTGGCCATCCGGCGCCTGCGCCGCCTGGCCGAGGCTTCGGCACCTGACAGTCGCTTGTCCGGGCAGGTCTGGTTCGCAACGGGCCTCGCATTGTGCATCGTGATGTTCGTGGGGCTGCCAAGTGGCGCAGTACCTGCGGCTGCCGCGTTCGGCATCGACGCCTGTGTCATTGCCATCGGCGTTTTCGTCAATGGGCTGTTGTTTCGCCTGCGTTGGCTTCGAAACACCGCGTATGCCTGGTGGGCTGCCGGTGCGGCCATGCTGCTCTTCCCCGGCGCTACTGCCTACTGGCTCTTCATCGGCTGCGTGCTGCTGTTGTTCGTCGTTCCAGGGCTCCAGCTGAATCGCATGGCTCGCGGCGCGACTCGGCGCAACGGCTGATGGCCGATCGGGTCTTCGATCACAGCCGCATTGACGATGTCATTCATTCGCGGCTGCGCCTTTCGATCATGGCGGTGCTCGCAACGCTCGAGCGCGCAGAGTTTACGTTTCTGCGCGATCGCATCGGTGCCACAGACGGCAATCTCAGCGTGCATCTGCGGCGACTCGAGGAAGCAGGCTATCTGACGATCACCAAGCACTTCATCGCGCGCAAACCGCGCACGGAATGTGCGCTTACAGCCGAAGGACGCAGCGCATTCAAGGCCTATGTCGAACACCTCGGCCGGTTGGTCGGTACCGGCGGCCCGACAGGCACCACAGGAGACACCGAATGAACCTTGCCCTGCTCGCCGAAGCGTCGCTCCCCGTCCAGCTTCACGTCTACACGGTTGTGCCGGCCTTTGGACTGGGCGCTTGGCTCTTTCTGGCAAGCCGAAAGGGCTCGCTCACTCACCGCGTCGTCGGCGTCCTGTACATGGCGCTGATGACCCTCACTTCATTCTCCGCCGTATTCATCGAATCGCCCGGTTTCGCTCGCATCGCCCTGGGACCTTTGAATCTCGGCTGGATTCATCTGTTCGTACCCCTCACGCTGATTTCCATCGCGCTCGCACTGCGCGCCATTCGCCGCGGCCATGTCGCAGGGCACCGGCGGGCGTTGCTTGGAAGCTACATCGGCGGCGCGCTCGTTGCAGGGGTCCTGGCCTTCACGCCGGGCCGGCTCATGCACTCGATGTTTCTAAGTTGACCTCCGTTGCCAAGCATTTAGTTGAGGCATAAACTAATCCCCCAAGGCTTGCGCCGCTGTATCATGGTTGCAACCGTACGGCGGGCCCGACGGCCCATCGGTAGAATTCAAGAACACCGTGTTTCGAGGGGAAGGTCTATGCAAAGGTCAGTGCTTGCGATCCTGTCCGTAGTCTTGTTAGTTCCCACCACCTTGCCAGCCCAGGACGACGCCGGCCTGCAGGAGGTCGTGGTCACGGCGCAGCGCCGCGAGCAGCGACTGCAGGACGTGCCGATCAGCGTGACGGCCATCAGCGGCGGCGACATCGACAAACTCAGCATCAAGAGCGCGACGGATTATCTCGCGACGACGCCCAACGTCAGTTACACGGAAGATGGCCAGTCCGGTGCGCGCGGTATTGGCATCGCCATTCGCGGCATCAACAACCTGGTGTCCGGAGAGAACGCCTTCGTCAATTCCGTCGGTATCTATCTCGACGAGTTCAGTGTTGCCTCGGTGCCGAACCAGGTGGCGAACCCCTTGCTGCCGGACATGGAGCGCATCGAAGTACTGCGCGGCCCGCAGGGCACCTATTTCGGCCGCAACTCCCTGGGTGGCGCGCTCAACCTCACGACGCGTGATCCAACCGATGTGTTCGAAGGCAGCATAGGCGCCGGTGCGGAGACCTACAGCACCACCGGCGACATGTTCAATATCAATGGCGTCATCAATCTGCCGGTCACGGACCGGTTCAAGCTGCGCGGCGTGGCCTACTACGAGGACAGCTCCGGCATCGTCAAGAACATCAACCCGACCGGACGCAAGGACAGCGGCCATCAATATGTCGACACGCGCGTCAAGGCGTTGTGGAGCCTCACTGAAGATACCGATCTCAAGCTGAGCCTGTTCTATAGCAATCAACGCCAGGGCACCGACGAGAACGTGCCTTCGGGCGTGCTCGACCTCGACTCGATCGACACCTTCGGGATTACCTCGGCGTTCGATCCGGGCACCGGGTTCTGGCCCGATAACCAGGACAAGCTGAGCCACGACCTGCCGGAGAAGAACACCCTCGATACTTTCGTAGCGGTCGCGAACCTCCGGCACCGCTTCGGCAATGGCATGACGCTCAAGTGGATCAGCGGCCTCATCGACGCCAGCCAGGAGCGCCTGTTCGACAACGACCTGATGGGCGGTGTCGATGCGCTGAAGCGCACCAACAAGTACGACGGCAAATCCTGGAGCACGGAGCTGCGCCTCGAGGCCTCGGGCGAGCGCGCCGACTGGACGGTCGGTGCCTTGTACGCCCAGGACGACCAGGAGCAATTCAACAACGTCGCGGTGTCCTCCGATCCAACGGCGCCGCCGGGCTTGTTGCCGCCCTTCCCGGAAGGGCTGGGTCTTGCGCGCAACAACAAGAATTTCGAAGTCGACAGCCTGGCGGTGTTTGCCGACGCGACCTTGCATGCCACCAATCGGCTGGACATCAGCCTGGGTGCCCGCTACACCAGTGACGACGTGCTCAACGAGGTCGCATCTTTCGGCATTGCCCCAGTCAACCCGCCGTCTCCGCCGCCGAGCTTCGGCTTCTTCCAGAGCTTCCAGAACTATGCGCGCCCGCCGGCGAGCGCCAAGCGCTCGTTCAGCAACGTATCGCCGCGGCTGGTGTTCAATTTCAAGGCTTCGGACAACACCCGTCTCTATGCGACTGTCTCGCGCGGCTACAAGGCGGGCGGCAGCAGCGTCGGCAACAATACGAACGCCAACGACGTCCCCTTCATCGTGCCCTACGACGAAGAGACCCTCACCAACTACGAAATCGGCATGAAGTCCGAGTTCCTCGATCGCCGGGTGCGGGTCAATGCCTCGGTATTCAAGCTCGACTGGAAAGACCTGCAGATGGAGGCGTTCCGTTTCCTGACGCCAGGTGACCTGTCGTCGAACTTCGAGCAGACGATCAACGTGCCGAAGGCGGAAGCCAAGGGCCTCGAAATCGAAATCGTGGCACGCACCTCCGAGCGCATCACTATCGGCGGCGCTTTCGGCTATCTCAGCAGCGAGATCACCGAAGACCCGATCTTCATCAATGCGCTGAACCAGCCGCAGCGCGGCGTTCAGATCACGGGTGGATTCACGCCCACCTTGAAAGGCCTCGTGCTGCCCAAGGCACCGGAGATCACCTTCAACGCTTTCGGCGAGTATCGCTGGCCGGCCGCCGGTGGCGATGCCTGGATCCGTGGCGAGTTCGTCCATCGTGACGGTCAGTATTCCGACGTTGAAGGTCTCACCAATCAGCAAACCCTGGGCCCGTCGCCCAACCAGGGTCTGCAGCGTGCGCCGCTGGTCGGCGAGTTCCCCTATCTCAGCCCGTCCTTCGATCTGATCAATCTGCGGGCTGGCATGGACTGGGAACGCACCAGCGTCGGTCTGTATGTGCAGAACCTGACCGACACCAAGTACTACACCGGTACGCAGGAGAACTTCGGCGCCAGTGGTATTCGCCTGCGGCCGCATCCGCGGGTCATCGGCATCAATTTCAACTACAAGTTCGGCGGCGGCGAAGCGCCGCGAGCTGTAGCGCCACCACCGCCGCCGCCGCCTGCGCCTGTGGACAGTGACGGCGATGGTGTGACGGATGACATGGACAAGTGTCCTGGGACGCCGGCCGGAGCGCGGGTGGATGCGAGGGGCTGCGAGCTCGATTCGGATGGCGATGGCGTGGTCGACAGCCAGGACCAGTGCCCGGGGACGCCCGCGGGTGCGAAGGTCGATGCGCGCGGCTGCGAAGTGGACTCCGATGGCGATGGGGTCGTGGACAGCAAGGACAAGTGCCCTGGCACGCCGAAGGGCGATCGGGTGGATGAGGACGGCTGTTCATTCAAGGAAGAGATCCGCCTGCCCGGGGTGGTTTTTGAGACCAACAGTGCCGAGCTGAGCGCGGGGAGCGAGTCGGTGCTGGATCGTGCGGTCGCGACGTTGAAGCGCTATCCGGAGCTTGAAGTGGAAGTGGCCGGGCACACCGACAGCGTGGGATCGGCGGGCTACAACAAGACGCTCTCGCAGCGCCGGGCGGAGACGGTGATGGGGTATCTGAAGGCTCACGGGGTGAGCAACAGCTTGAGTGCCCGTGGGTATGGCGAGGCGCAGCCGATTGCGAGCAATGCCACGGACGAGGGACGCCAGACCAATCGTCGCGTGGTCCTGCGCATCGTCGGCGAATAAGCACTCTGCGATCAGGTGACTCCCTCACGGGAGTCACCTGATTTTCTTGCTTTCCTATAAAAATCAATCTGTTATGTCGTGCTGACGGCATAAAAACAGTCAGGCCTGTTTCTTTTCGACGGACCACGCCTATAATCGGATCGATGTCGAGGGAACGGGCATCTGCCCGGCCCGCACAGACCCACCTTCGGATCGTCAGTCCGCCATGGATGCCAGCACAGTCGAAAGAATACTCAGCACGATGCGCTACGAGGCGGCACGCACTGCCCCGCCGCCTGGCTTCCCGAAATTTCCCGACATTCCGGCTGGTCGCTATGTCGATCCGCAGTTCCTGAAGCTCGAGCGCCAGCACTTGTGGCGACGCAGCTGGCTCTATGCCTGCCATATCGATCAACTGCCCGAACGCGGCAGCTTTCTCCTGTGGAAAAAGACCGGCACGCCGATTGTCATCGTGCGGGGCAAGGACAATGTCGTGCGCGCCTTCTACAACACCTGCCGTCATCGCGGCGCACCGCTCGTCAAGGATGCTTCCGGCAAGTGCGAGGGCTTTGTCTGCAGTTATCACGGCTGGACCTATCGACTCGATGGCGAACTGATCAACCTGCGCGACAAGCGCGATTTCGTCGGCCTGGACCCGGCCGAAAGGCGGCTCATCGAGGTCCGCTGCGAGAGGTTCTTCAACTGGATCTTCATCAACGAGGACCCGCAGGCGGAGCCCCTCGCCGAACATGTCGCGCCTTTCGGCGATTATTTTCAACAGTTCCAGCCGCTCAGCTGGCGCTACGTGCGTGAGGAGGCCTTCGACGTCGAGTGCAACGTGAAAGTCCTGATGGATGCCTTTCTCGAGGTCTACCACCTGAAGTCCATCCACCAGAATACAGTCGACCGTTTTCTTGATCATCGCGGTGCGTGCATCGAGCTTTATCGCAACGGTCACTCACTGATGGTGACGCCGAACCGCAGGGAAGACTGGTCAGACCCTGGTACCCGCGGACTCAAGCGCGTTGCAACGGCGACCGTAATCGCCGACAAGAACAATCCGTCGTTCAATTTCTATCCGAACCTGGTCACTCCGATCGACCCGAGCGGCTGCCCGTTCCTGTTGTTCTGGCCGACCTCGGACACGACCATGCGCATCGAATGCATCTGGTTCGCCCCGGACTGGGGTGATGGTCCACTCGATGCGATCTGGGACACACGCATTGCCAACTTCGACCGCATCCTCGACGAGGACCTGCAGTTTGCAGCGCAGATCCAGCAATCCGTGATGTCGCCCGGCTTCAAGGGCATGCCGCTCAACTATCAGGAGCGGCGAATTTATCACTGGCACGAAGAACTCGACCGGCGCATAGGCGCCGATCAGGTGCCGGAGAATCTGCGCATCAAACCGCTGCTCGAGCCCTACTACCAGTTCTAGTCATGCGTACAGCGGCCGTAACCGGAATTCATGTCTTCGTGCCGCGGCTGCGACTCGCTCGCTCGAGCATCGCCGCGGCGACCGCCTGGGCGAATCCGCAGGCTGCCAAGGCCAAGGGTTCGCGATCGATCTGCAACTGGGATGAGGATGCCCTGACCATGGCCGTTGCTGCCGCGCGCGGCGCGATGGGCAATGAGCATTCGGTCGATGCGCTGTGGCTCGCCTCCACCACCCTGCCCTTCGCCGACCGCAGCAACGCAGCGCTGGTCGGCGAGGCGCTCGACCTCGATCCCGCGCACGCCGGCACGGACGTCACAGGCTCGCTCCGCGCAGGCACCGGCGCACTGCTGCGGGCAATCGGCAACTCTTGCTCCGGAGCACAGCTCGTTATTGCGAGCGATGCGCGCAAAGCGCGGCCGGCCAGTCCCGAGGAACTCAAGTACGGACATGGGGCGGTTGCGCTGCGCATCGAAGCGACTGCCGATCCGCTCGCCCAGTTGCTCGGGTCGGCCGAGCTCAGCGCAGATTTCGTCGACCATTACCGCGGCACCGACGCTGATTTCGACTACACGCTGGAGGAGCGTTGGGTCCGGGACGAAGGCCTGACCAAACTCATTCCTGCCGCTGTCGATCGCGCGCTCGCCGCTGCCAGCCTGCAGCGCACGGACCTGCACGCCGCAATTTTGCCGGGCGGCGGCGCGATGGCGCGCGCAATTGCCCGCGCGGCGAAGCTCGGCGAATGCCCGCTGACGCCGGATCTCGCAGCGGACGTTGGCGATTGCGGTGCCGCCCAACCGCTCATGATGCTCGCCGCGGCGCTCGATGCAGCGCAGCCTGGACAGAACATCCTGCTCGTGGGCTTTGGTCAGGGCGTGGATGCCCTGGTGCTGCGAAGCGGCGGCGCGGCGGCGCTCGCGCGCAAATCTTCGCTCAACACGGCGATCTCGGCAGGCCGCGCGGAAGAGCAGTATGTTCGTTATCTCTCGCACGCCGGCATCGTCGATGTCGATTTTGGCATGCGCGCCGAGCGAGACAATCGCAGCGCGCAATCGACCGCGTGGCGCCGGCACCGCGATGTCAACGGCTTCGTGGGTGGCCGCTGCAGCGCCTGCCAGGCCGTGCAGTTTCCGCGCGCCCGGGTCTGCGTCAACCCCGAGTGCCGCGCGACCGATACGCAGCAGCCGTATCGCCTTGCCAACAGCCGCGGCCGCGTCAAGACCTTCACCGAGGACTGGCAGGCATATTCGCCCCGACCGCCGTATATTTACGGCAATGTTGCGTTCGAGGAAGGCGGCAATCTGCTCATGGAGTTCGCGGATCTTGCGACCGGAGAACTCGTGGTGGGTGATCAGGTCAGTTTCGAATTTCGCATCAAGGATTTCGATACGCGACGTGGCTTCCGGCGCTACTTCTGGAAAGCAGTAAAGAGCTGACTCGATGGCAAGCGGTATCAAGGACAAGGTTGCGATCATCGGCATGGGTTGCTCGCGTTTCGGCGAACGCTGGGACTGCGGTGCCGATGACCTGATGGTCGAGGCATTCAACGAGGCCATTGCCGATGCCGGGATCGAGCGCGACCAATTGCAGGCGGCATGGCTGGGCGTCTTCTTCGATGAGCAGAACATCGGCAAGTCACCCCTGCCGATGTCGATGACGCTGCGCCTGCCCAACATTCCCGTGACCCGCGTCGAGAACCTGTGCGCGACCGGAACCGAGGCATTGCGCGGAGCGGTGTACGCTGTCGCTGCCGGCGCCTGCGACATCGCCCTAGCGCTAGGTGTCGAAAAACTCAAGGACACCGGCTACGGTGGCCTGCCGGAGCGCACCAAGGGAACCTTCGAGGACCTGTACCTGCCAAGCAGCACCGCGCCGGGTGCCTTCGCCCAACTCGCGAGCGCCTATGCAGCCAGGCATGGCTATTCGATGGACGAATTGCGCCGTGCCATGGCGCATATCTCCTGGAAGAGCCACGAGAATGGCGCGCGCAACCCGAAGGCGCACCTGCGCAACCGCATCACCATCGACCAAGCCCTCAATGCGCCCATGATTTCCTACCCGCTCGGCGTATTCGATTGTTGTGGCGTCAGCGACGGTGCTGCCTGTGCCATCGTGACCACGCCGGAAATCGCGCGCGGCCTCGGCCGGCGTGACGTGGTCAGTATCAAGGCGTTGCAGCTCGCACCGAGCAACGGCGTCGAAATGGGGCACAATTCCTGGGATGGCAGTTACACGTTGACGACCCGCATCGCGAGTCAGCGCGCATGGCAGGAAGCGGGTATCGGGGATCCGCAACGGGAGATCGACCTGATCGAAGTGCACGACTGCTTCTCGATCACCGAACTGGTGCTCATGGAAGATCTTGGATTGTCGGCTATCGGCAAGGCACCTCACGATGTGCTGGACGGGCGTTACGACGCGGACGGTGCCATACCCTGCCAGATCGACGGCGGCCTGAAATGCTTCGGACATCCCATCGGTGCATCAGGACTGCGCATGGCATATGAGGTTTATCAGCAGTTGCTCGGCCGCGCCGGCGACCGACAGTTGAAGTCACCGAGCATTGGCGTTACGCACAATCTTGGCGGCATACCCAATCGCAATATCGCCAGCATATCGGTACTCGGTCTCGCGAGTGTATGAACGACGCCAAGCTGAAACCAGTGCCGAGACAACGCCCTGGCACCAAGAATTGGGATTTGAGCGATACGCAGCTCGCGAGCATGCCGCTCGCGTTTCGCAACGACCTGCTTGCAGGCCAGACCCTGCTGATATCGGGCGGCGGCAGCGGCATGGGCCGGGCCATGGCATTCGTATGCGCTCGACTCGGAGCCGACGTCATGATCTGCGGGCGTCGCGAAGAGCGCCTGCAGCAGGTCGCCGCCGGGATCAAGCGCGAACTCGGTCGCGAAATTGCCTACCAATCGATGAGCATCCGCGACCCCGAACAGGTGGCGCTTGTGCATCGAGCCACCGTCGAACGATTCGGCAAGCTCGACACGCTGGTCAACAGCGCGGGTGGACAATATCCTCAGGCTGCGATCGATTTCACCGTCAAAGGCTGGCTCACCGTCATCGACACCAACCTCAACGGCACCTGGTACATGATGCAGGCGGCGGCGCGGTACTGGCGCGACAACAAACTGCCCGGCAATATCGTGAGCATAGTCGCCAACGTCTGGCGCGGCATGCCGCAGGTTGCGCATACCTGCGCGGCACGCGCCGGCGTCATTTACCTGAGCAAATCGCTGGCTACAGAGTGGGCGCCGCACCGAATTCGCGTCAATTGCATTTCGCCCGGCTCCATAGCCACCGAAGGACTCAATGTCTACGAACCGGAAGTCGCGGAAAGACTGAAGCTCGCCAATCCTCTGCATGAGTTTGGCGATGCGCTGGATATTGCCCAGGCGGTCGTCTATCTGTCTGCGCCGACCGGCAAGTTCATCACTGGCGAGGTGCTGGTCATCGATGGCGGCAACAATCAATACGGCAATGCCTGGCCGGCCGGCATTCCCGATTACTTCAGGATCTCCGGCGACTAGCGGCCACGGGAACGATCAGGAGACAGCACCATGAGCGAGACTCTGCTTCCGAGGATTTCACGCGACAGGCTCGACCCGAAGTGGCATCTCGCCTGGGACACGCTTAATTCACTGACAGGTACGCCGCAGTTCGTCGAGGTATTTGCCGCAGCGCCGGAGATGCTCGATTTCGTGATGAACAAGTTCTACGGACCTGTATTCTTCGGCGGCAAGGTGGGGCAGCGTTACAAACAGCTTGCGCGGCTCAAGCTATCCCTGGTGCACGGCTGCCGCACCTGTAACAAGCAGAACATCCCCGGCGCACTCGAGGCAGGATTCAGCCAGGCGCAGATCGACAGCTTGAGCGCCGGTGGCAATGAGGGCTTCGATGCGGCCGAACGTGCGGTGATCGACTACGCCCAGGAGGTTGCGCTGACCAACATGGACGGGAACATGTCGAGGGACCTGTACCAGCGACTTCGCAAGCATTTCAGTGACGAGCAGATACTCGAACTAGGCACCACCATGGCGATAATCAGCGGCATGGCAAAACTGTCGTTCGTACTCAACGTCGTGGAAAAAGAAAACTATTGTCGGTTCGCGACCGCCGCGGCCTGAACACAATTCCCAAGGAGATTGAACATGGCTGTGAATTACAAAGTCGAATGGCCGATGACTCTCAACGCGCCCAGGAATTCGCTGGAAGCCAAACAGCCGGAAATCGACAACGGCCTGGATGTGCCGGATCCGTCGCGCTACTACTCGAGCGAGTTCATGCGCAAGGAATGGCAGAACCTGTGGCCACGCGTCTGGTTGCTGGCGGGCGTCACCGCCGACCTGCAGGAAGCCGGCGACTATTTCACTTTTCGCATTGGCCCGGAGGAGTTCATCGTTGTCAAACAGCCGGATGGCGCGATCAAGGCTTTCTACAACGTCTGCCCTCATCGCGGCAATCGCGTGTGCCAGAACGAACGCGGCAGCGTCGATCGCTTCACCTGCGGTTTCCATGGCTGGCAATTCGGCTGTGACGGCAAGTTGCAGAAAATCTCCGATGAAAAGACCTTCAATCCGCGTCTGATTGCGCATCGACCGGGCCTGACAGAAGTTCGCTGTGAGACGCTCGGCGGCATCGTGTTCATCAACATGGATGGCAAGGCGCCGCCGTTGGCGCAATACCTTGGCCTGCCCAAGGGTTACATCGAAATGTACGAAATCGACAAGATGCATGTCGTGCATCACGTGCTCACCGAGTGGCGCGCAAACTGGAAAACGGGTGTCGATGCATTCTACGAGACCTATCACCTGCCCTATGTCCACCCGCAGACGCAGGGCGTCATGGAGGATTTCTCGCAGTACGACCTCTATCCCAATGGCGCGAGTCGAATGATCGTGCCAATCTGCGTCAAGTCGCATCGCGTCGGGGACCAGGACACAGTCGATGACTATCTCAAGTTCATGCTGAAGGAAGGCGGAATCGATCCTGCGGCGTTCAACGGTACTGCACGGGAAGTGCGGGCAGCCATCCAGCGCTCCAAGCGGGCAAGGGCGCAACGGGTCGGCCTCGCGCACTATGAGAATTTCAGCGACGGCCAGCTGACCGATAGCTGGGCGACAGGCCTTTTCCCCAACGTGCAGATGGGTATGCATCCGGAAGGTGTGTTCATCATGCGCTTCCTGCCGCATGCCACCGATCCGGAAGTGTTCTATTACGAAACCATGATTCTCTACCGTCACGTTGAGGACCCGGATTACACGGTTCCGGCCTGGATGGGATTGCCGGCAGGCATCGATGTCACGGGAGCGACGCGACCGAACTGCATCAACGTGCCGCCCGGCGATCCGCCGAACCTCGGCGACGTGCTCGATCAGGATTCCGAGTTGTTACCTGTCCAGCAGCAGGGCATACGCTCGCGCGCATTCAAAGGCCCGTTGTGGGGCGAGCAGGAGCAACGCCTGCGGCATTTCCATCGCGAACTCGACCGTTACCTGAACGACGAGAAATAGAACGCGAGTTCGCTCTCCGGCTGGCCTTCGCGGTCAGCCGGAGACGACTGCCGCAACGCCCGCGAGAGATTTCGCGGCACCGGTCTGCGCCCGCGCACCGAGCTGACCGCTGTCAAGATCGAGCAGGGCGATCTCGCCTGTCATGAAATTGGCAATCACGGCCGACTGTTCATGCGCCGTCAGAGCCAGCGTCGCCCAGCCGAAATCCGGCAATGGCAATTGCCGCAACGTGGCACCCGTTGCAAGGTCGATCGTATGCAAGGCAGCGCCTCGCAACACGAAGAGTGTTCCGTCGCGGCCAAAGGCCATGCCGAAGAACATCGGCGGCGGACCGGGCGGATAGGGTGGCGCGAACGATTGCAGATCCGGGAGCTGGCTGCGGCGTTCGAGGTCGTAGCGCATCAATCGTGGTCCGGTCTCCGAGCAATACACGAGGATATGCCCGCTCGCCGTGACAGCCGACATCGTGACTCCGAGGAATCCGGCCATGCCGCCATGCGTCTCTGTCGGGTATTCCTCGAGGAGCTTGCCGGCCGCGCTGAAACGATAGACATGCCCTTCGCCGAACCGCTGCGTGCCCGGCACGTGGGGTATCGTCGTCTTCATGCGCGCCTTGACCCGGGGTGAAATCTCGCTGCCAGTCACATGCTCGCCCAGCAGTATCGAGCCGTCACGCAGGAAATTGACGTTGGAGAACGCACGCGAAGGGAACTCCTCGCGCACGAGGATGCGACCATCGCGATGAATGTTGAGCACCAGGTGCGCGTGGGTATCAAATGCCCACAATACCCCATCAGGCGCAAATTTCAGTCCGGTGACCAGATGCGTCGTCCGCGGCAGCCAGATTTCCCCCTTTGGCACGAGTGCGCTGTCGAAGTGCAGTATCCGGCCGCGCCCCGCATGATCGTCATGGGCATCGTTGAGCAAGGTGGCGCCCGCCAGGATGTCGCCCTGGCTCCAGGGCTGGAATGGGTTGCTACTCATGAATCACACCTCCGGCAAACCGCGTCGTGGGATCAGGCATCGGCAATCGTGCTCGGCCACGGGAACATGTGTCAATGCGGCGCGAATTGCGATGGATCCATGGCGTCGGGAGCGCGTGTCGTCGCGGAACGCTTGGATATACCGCGTATCAGTGCGTTGACCAGCGCGCTCTCCTGCCAATCGGCGCCTGCAGGCGGCGCCTTGCCCAATCGAATGACCGCAAGCTGCAACGAGGGCACGAGCCAGATGCGTTGACGTTCGCGCGCGGCCGCGAATACCACGTCATCGACAAGGAACGGCTCGCGCCATGGTGCATCGGTCATCTCGCCGCTATCGGGATCGATACGCGGATGTGGCGTCGCTGCGTTCAGCTGCATGCCGGGCCGGTGATCCGGTTCGTGCCGAGGCCACATATGCCGAATCCAGCCTGGGCGCAGGATCTGCTCGCCCATATAGACACCGTCTCCCATCAGCAGTGCGGCCAGTCGCACGATATCGCCCTGGCGCATCTGCAGGCAGCAAGCGGCGCGCACCTGCCCGCCGCCGTCGGCAAGAAACGTCAGGCGTCCGCCACCGAGCGGTCGCCAAATTGTTTGCTGGAGAAATTGCGGATAGCTCGTGGCGGTCGCGTTGCGAAGCGCAAGCGCAAGCAGTTCGATATCCGTCTCATTCGCATACTCAGCGATCTCGCCCAGGGGTCTCGCGAGCCAGAACGCCTCAAAATCCGCGGCCGTGCGACTGGTAACAGCCGGGCTGCCAGGCCAGCGGGCCGCGCCCAATGGCACGAAGCGGCCGCGACCTGCCAGCAGATCGGCGATCGTGACCGCGCCACGCGCATCACCTCGCCAGGACGGCAGATAGTTGCCAATCGGTTCGGCTTCGCTGCCGAAACGCGCCATGTCGAATGCGGCACCTACTGCGAGTGTCGCGAGCAGCGCCGCAAAGCGATCAGCGGCAAATGACGTACTGGCATCGGTGCCGCGAAAGTAACGCTCGGCCACGAGATGTCCATCCCGCACGATCACGACCGCCGTCGCGTTCTGTGAGTCGGCGAGGGACATTACGTCTTCGATCACGAGCGGATTGATTCCGGCTGCCGCAGGATCCAACGGCGGCAGCGAAGGCTGCGCCGGCTCGTCGATCGAGATCGTGCGCGTGGCATTGCCTGCATCGATCGAACCGGCCCCGTGCAGCAGCGCCTGCCAATACAGCCGGCTGCGGCCGGTACCCGGGCCGACGGCAATCAGCAGGCAGGCCAGCAGGGCGCAAAGGAGCGTGATCGCCGCGCGCTTCATGGCCTCGCCCGCCCGCGATAGGCAATCCGGCCGCGCGCCAGACGCAATTCGTGGGTGACCTTCCGCGGCCACTCGTCCGCATGATGAAGTGCCAGCAGCAAGGTCCGCTTCTCCTGCGCCAGACTGTCCACCGTTTGCATCATGGCATGCCTCGCGCCCCGATCCAGCCCCGCATAGGGCTCGTCGAGCAACAATAGCCGCGGTTCGTTGATGAGCGCCCGGGCCAACAGTACGCGACGTTGCTGTCCATAGGACAACTGCGCGAGCTCGCAATCGGCGCATCCCGCGAGATCGACTCGAGCCAGTGACGATCGCGCGCGCTTTTTCTCGGCCGCGGTCGCAGGCGCGGCGAGATTGAAACTGGCGTGGCGGCCCGAGAGCACGACGTCGAGGGCAATGGCACGGCGGGGATACGCCGCCTGAAGCTCGGCACTGACATAACCCACCCGCTCGCGGAATTCCGAAATTGCAGCGCCCGGTTGCAGCCAGTCACGATGCAGTTTGCCGCCGATGGCAATACGGTGATCGCCATATATCGCGCGCAGCAAGGTCGATTTCCCCGCGCCATTCGCGCCGGACAGCACCCAGCATTCGCCGAGGGCGACGCGCCAGTCTATGGAGCGCAGCACCGGCCGCGCGTCGAGAAAGACGCTTGCCTTCGTCAACTGCAGTACCGTTGGCGCGCTTGCGGCCGTGGCCCGGACAGTCCGCACAGCGCGCGCCCTGTGGGTGGTTTGCGCAATGCGCCGCGTTTTCGCCCGACGACGCAATCGGCCGCCATCCAGGCCGGCAACGTGGGTGATGGCCGGCGGCAGTACGTCGGCGCGGTGCGAAGTGATGACCCAGGGCATGCGCGCGCTGCCGCTGCCCGCAAGATAGGCGCGCAGGCGCCGCGTATTCTGCGCATCGAGCCCAGCGAACGGTTCGTCGAGGAGCAACAGCCTTGGCCGGCTGGCCAGTGCCCGGCACAGCAGGACCAGCCGTCGCTCGCCATAGGACAGGGTGAGGAATCTGCGCCGTGCCAGATGAGTGATCGACAGCTTCTGCAACAACTTTGCGACCTGCAGGCGATCGACCGGAGTCAGCCGGCGCAGCGGTATGTCGCTGCGCTCGATGCCGGTCGCAACGATACGCGGCACCGAATGATTCCAGCCATAGCGCTCGTATCGGTCCTGGCGTTCGGGTCCGAAGTAGCTGATTTGATCGCGAGCCAGCGACAAGGGCAGCGCAGTCCCGTCGTCCGCAAAGTAGCGCCGCAATGCGCGTGTGTTGGCATCGGGCCAGACGTCGCCCGCCAGGAGCTTCAGCAATTGTGTCTTGCCGGCACCGTTCGCGCCTTGCAGCAGCCAATGCTCGCCATCGCGTATGCACCAATGCACATCACGCAGGATCGCCTTGCGCGCCCGGGTCAGCTCGATGCCACGCAATTCGACGCGTATGCGGCCGCGTCTGCTAGCGGACATGCCAGCGCTCACCCTCCCGCACACAAAGGCCATCCTGCTCGAGTTTGAACAGGTGCGCAGCCAGGGTCTTCTGGGCCCAGTCATGCCGATCGGCCGGCACGTCATCGTAGACGCTGCTCACGAGCTCGGGAATCGTGGCGCCAGCGAGGTCGCGCAGCCGCTCGACAACCTTTGCTTCGCGTCGCATGCGATGGGCGATGATGCCGTCGATCTGCGCACCTGGATCGCGCAGGACGTGACCGTGACCGGGTGCGATGGCGGTGATCGGATGAGTCTTCAGTCGCTCGAGCGAGGCGATGTAATCGCGCATGTTGCCATCCGGTGCGACGATGACCGGCGTCACGCCATCGAGAATGTGGTCTCCCGAAAACAACATGCCGCTCGCTTCATGAAGGTAACAGACGTGGTTCGAAGCATGCCCCGGCGTGTGGATGGCGCGCAGCTCGACATCGTCCATGCGCAGTATTTCGCCGTCGCCCGGTTCGTGATCGGGACTGAAACTGCGATCCTGGTAACCGTCCGGCGGCGCCTCGCGCCCGATGAGCCGGCAGCCGCGCTTGCCGGCGAGCACATGGGCTCCCGGGGAATGATCATTGTGGGTATGCGTGACCAGTACTGCGGCAAGGGACGTGCAGGCGGCATCGATCGTGGCCAGGTGAGCATCGAGCCGGGGTCCCGGATCGACCACGACGGAGGGCGGATTGCCGAGCAGGTAGCTGTTGGTGCCGGGGCCGGTCATCATCGAGGCATTGCCGGCCACGATTCGCCAGACCCGATCGGCAACTTCGACGATTTCGCCAGCGCGCAGCGGCAGCATGTCAGTCGCGCACGCCGCCAAAGACATGCCAGGCACCACCATCGCCGCGATGCATGTATTCGGCGAACACGTTGTCGCCGGAAAACCCGGCATCAACGATTGCTCGACGCATGTCGGTTTCGGCAAAACCTGTCCAGAACGGCTCGCCATTCCAGCGCACCTGCCAGTCATTCAACGTCTGGTCGACGAGGTTCAGCCGCCTGGTCTGAATGGCGACGTCGAGGTGCAGCATGGCACCGCCTGGTCGCAGCAACCGGTGGCATTCGCGCAGAATCGCACCGAGCTTGTCGTGGCTGGTTTCATGAAAGAGTATGAACGAGACGACAAGATCGAAACTGCCGCCGGCAAAGCCCGTATCCGCGGCATCACGCTGGTGAAAGTGCATTGGCACGCGATTCTCCCGCGCCAACAGATGGGCCATTCGTAGCAGACCCGGCGCTACGTCCACGCCATGATATTCCGCCGGAGCGAATGCGCGCGCGACGGTTTGACCCGCGCGCGCGATGCCGCAGCCGAGCTCGAGGACGCGTTCTGGCGCAAGCCCCGGAAAGCGGTCGTGCAACTGGGTGACGATTTCAGCGCCGCGCGCATCAGTCGCATCCGCGGCATTGCCTTTGGCCGGGCCATATATGAGCGATGACCCGAGGTAACGCAGACCCGCAGCGAGGTCATGATCGTGTTCGCTCACGGCGTAGCCTTGCGGCTGGCGATGTATCTCCGTAGCGCCGATCGGCCAGGGGACGGCCAGGTCTGGATTCAATTTCAGGCTTCCACAATCGTCCGCACGATTCGTCACCTGCTCGTAAAGTGCACCAGCCCGTTGCAGCGAGCGTCGGGTGGTGGCCTCGACGGCATTCCACATCATGCTCTGCGAATAGTGCGCAAAAGTTGCCCAATCGCGGAATTCGGGCGACGCCGCGACCTCGCGCTCGACCTCCCGTCGCGACACGGGACTACGCCCGAGCCGGGCCGATACCTGCGGCAGGATGGCCGTTTCGTAATGCCTGCGGACACGCTGCTGCATCGGCTTGTTCGCCAGCAATTTGACGCCGAGTACGAATCGCTGCCGGGCGGCCTCGGAAAAAGTGGGCTTGTAGACCCGGGCCACGATATTGGCTGTTTCCGCTGTCGAGTGATCCCGGCTCAAGTGCACCCCGCTGTTGCCGCCTGCCGTCCCCGCGGGCAAGTAGGCTTTGGCGCGCCCGGAGAGATTCGAACTCCCGACCCTCAGGTTCGAAGCCTGATGCTCTATCCAGCTGAGCTACGGGCGCGCAAAATGTTTGCGATTGGCAATTGTATGTCATTATTATTGAGTGCGGCTTTTGACCGTCCTGCGCCGCGATATTCAGCATGGGTTCAGCCGGAAGACGGACAATCAGGCGGCCCAATCTGCCGGCGCCAGCGCGGCGCCACGAACGAGGATTAAACAATATGCGCTTATTGCTCGCGACCACCGTTACCTTGAGCCTGTCCCTGGGGGCCGCACATGCCGCCTGCACCTACCCCGCGGCGCCGGAGTCCATTCCGGACGGCAGCACGGCGACGATGGAAGACATGCTGGCCGCTCAGAAACAGGTCAAGCAATTCGATGCCGATATCACGGCCTATCAGAATTGCCTGACTCTCGAACAGCAGGCTACCCTTGCAGAAAAGGGCGAGGAGCTCACGCCGGAGCAGAAGCAAGAGCTCGAGAACATGCTGATCAAGAAACAGAACGCGGCCGTCGATGATGCCCAGGCGGTCGCTGCGCGTTTCAACGAGCAGGTGCGCGTATTCAAGGAACACAGCAAGAAGTAATCCCACCAGCGCCGGGAGCGATGAACGATTCCGGCCGCATGATCACGCCGGCTGATGCAGAGCGCATCATCGGCGAGCAACTGCTGTGTCTGCCTATTGAATCACTGCCGCTGCAGCATGCAGCCGGCGCCGTGCTGCGCGAGAACATCTACGCGGAGCGCGACCAGCCGCCATTCGACCGCGTGGCGATGGACGGCATCGCGCTCAGGAGCAGCGACGTCAGTGCGCTCGATCGCAACCTCGAGATTCAAGCCACACTGGCGGCCGGCGACCCGCCCATCGCGTTGGTCGGCGAGAAATCCTGCATCGAGGTAATGACCGGCGCGGTGCTGCCGGACGGTTGCGATTGCGTCATACCGGTGGAAGAAATCACCGTTACCGACGGTCGCGCGGCCATTGCGGCCGATGTTCTCCCCCGCCCTTTCGACAACGTTCATCGGCGCGGCTCCGATCAACCCCAGGGCTCGCTATTGCTCAATGCCGGCCAGATCATGGGCGCAGTGCAGGTTGCGATCGCCGCGGGCGCCGGCATGGCACGTGTGCGCGTAAGCGCGCAACCTCGCATTGCCATTGTCTCGACCGGCAACGAACTTGTCGAACCCGGCGAGGCGATACTCGGTCACCAGATTCGCCGCTCCAATGTCTATGGCGTGCTCGCAGCACTGCAAAAAGCCGGGCTACAACGCTCAGTCGACGATCATGTCGCGGACGACGAGGACAAGATCAGGGAGCGGCTGCAATTTCACCTCGATACGCGGGACATCCTCATCCTCAGCGGCGGCGTTTCGATGGGTCGCTTCGACCTGCTCCCGAAGGTATTGGTCGACCTCGGCGTGCGCAGGGTCTTTCACAAGATCGCGCAGCGCCCCGGCAAGCCGATGTGGTTCGGCATCGCCGGCAATGGGGCTGCGGTGTTCGCCTTGCCCGGAAATCCAGTCTCGACGCTCATATGTCTGTACCGCTACGTGTTGCCACAGCTGTTCATTGCGATGGGCAGGACCGAAATGCCGAAGGAGAAAATCGCATTGGCGGAAGAATACGAAGTGACCGCCAAACTCGCGGTATTTCTGCCGGTTGCCGTCAACGCGGACAGCTGGGGTCGCAACTGGGCACTGCCGCGGCCAACCAACGGCTCGGGCGACTTCAATGCCCTGGCACGGACCGATGGGTTCGTGCAATTGCCGCCCGGCCCGACGCGCCTGCCGAAGGGATATACCGCACCCTTTTATCGCTGGTAGGCCCGACTGGCGCTAGACTGGGGCCATGACGCAGCATGAAGTCATCGTGCCTCTGAACCGGCTGGGTGAGCCGCGTGATACCCGTGGCCGCGCGCTCCATGACCTCAGGATTTCCGTCATGGACCGCTGCAATTTTCGCTGCCCCTACTGCATGCCGCGCGAAACCTTCCATGATGGCTACCGCTTCCTGCGCTCCAACGAGCGGCTGGATTTCGCGGAAATCACCCGGCTGGCTCGTGTGTTCGCGCGACTCGGGGTGCGCAAGCTGCGCATTACGGGCGGCGAGCCACTCTTGCGACCGGGACTCGCGGATCTGATTGGTGATTTGTCCACGATCGACGGGATAGACGACGTCGCACTGACGACCAATGGCGTGCTGCTCGCCAAGCATGCGACCGAGCTGAAGGCCGCGGGTCTTCAACGGGTGACCGTCAGCCTCGACAGTCTCGATCCCGATGTATTCGCGAACATGAGCGGCGGTTTCGCGGTACTCGATGATGTTCTCGGCGGAATCGAGGCAGCCAGCCGGGCCGGCCTTGCGCCCATCAAGGTCAATTGCGTAGTGCAGCGCGGCGTAAATGACGGATCGATACTCTCATTGCTCGAGCATTTCCGCGGCAGCGGCATCATCGTGCGCTTCATCGAATACATGGATGTCGGCAATCGCAATGACTGGCAGCGGGCGCGCGTCGTGCCGGTGCGTGAGATGCTGGAGAAGATCCGCGCGCGCTGGCCGGTCCGGGCCCTCAGGCGCAACTATCCGGGCGAAGTCGCATCCCGCTACGAGTTCGCCGATGGCAAGGGCGAATTCGGATTCATATCGTCGATCTCACAGCCGTTCTGTGGTGACTGCACGCGTGCGCGGCTGTCCTCTGAAGGCCGGTTCTTCACCTGTCTGTTTGCGACGACCGGGCGCGACCTGCGAGCGCTCCTGCGTAGCGGCGCGACCGATGCGGAACTTCACGATCAGATCGCTGCGTTTTGGTCCCGGCGCGAGGATCGCTACAGCGAATTGCGTGGCCGCACGGCACTCGACCAACCGAAGGTCGAGATGTTCTACATAGGTGGCTGACGTGCGCAAGGGGCTCAGCCACGTCGATGCCGCTAATCGACCAACCATGGTCGACGTCGGCGGCAAGGCAGTCACGGCCCGTAGCGCGACGGCCGAGGCCGTGGTGAGCGTACCGCTCGTGGTCAGCCGCGAATTGCGTGCGCATGGCACCAGAACCCGCAAGGGACCGGTGATCGATACGGCAATCATCGCAGGCGTCATGGCAGTCAAACGGACACATGAGCTGATCCCCTTCTGCCACCCTCTGCCCATCGAGGACTGCGCGATCGACATCGACTGGCGTTCGGGCCGGCAGCTGCGCATCGTGTGTACCGTACGTGCAACTCATCGGACCGGAGTCGAAATGGAAGCGCTGACGGGCGCCACCGTGGCAGCGCTGACGATCTATGACATGTGCAAGGCACTGTCTCATGACATAACCGTTGGCAATGTCCGGTTGTTGGCCAAGTCGGGCGGTAAACGCGACTTCAAACGCCGGCGCAGCTGAGCAGACTCAGCGACGCGCGCCGAGCCCGTGCCCTGATATCATCTGGCGATGGATCGCATCAACGGTCTGATACTGACCGGCGGGCGCAGCCGGCGCATGGGCCAGGACAAGGCGAATCTGCGCTATCACGGCATCTCGCAGCTCGAGCATGCCTGGCGCCTGTTGAGTCCGCGGGTTGCGCAGTGTTACGTCAGCTTGAGGAACGATCAGCAGGCGGAGCCCGAACGCAGCGCCTACCCGCAGATCATCGACCTGCCAGACCTTGAAGGACCATTGGCCGGGATCATCAGCGCGCTTCAATCGGACCATGGCGCGGCTTGGCTGGTGCTTGCCTGCGACCTGCCGCGTCTCGATGGGCCCACACTCGATTGCCTGCTGTCGGCGCGGGACCCCTCGCGCCTGGCAACGGCGTTTCGCTCAAGTCACGATGGTCTGCCAGAACCGCTGTGCGCCATCTACGAGCCGCGGTCTCGCGATGCACTGCAGCGCTTCCGGGCGGATGGCGGATCCTGTCCGCGCAAATTTCTTGGCGCGGCGGATGTGGCTCTACTGCAGCTGCCCGATGCGCGAGCTCTCGACAACGTCAATAATCCGCAGGAATACCGGACCATGCACAACGAGCTCAGCGGCGCGGCGCGACCTGGCGCTATCGCGCTGACGGTCGAGTACTACGCGTTGCTTCGCGAACAGGCGGGACGATCACGCGAGCAACTGCAGACACCGGCGCGCACACCCCGTGAACTCTACAGACAGCTGCGCTCAATGCGGGGCCTGTCGCTGCCAGAGGATGTGCTGCGGGTGGCGGTCAATGACGAATTCGCCGACTGGGACCAGCCGTTGCAGGCGGGCGATTCACTGGTGTTCATTCCGCCAGTCGCTGGCGGTTGAAGGAATACCGAAACGTGGGCTTCCAATTTACGTCCGAACCTATCGACGTCGCAGGTCTGACGCGAACCTGTGCGGCAAGCGCTTGCGGCGGGTTCGTCAGCTTCGAGGGCTGGGTGCGCGATCACAACGAGGGGCGCCGGGTATTGCGGCTCACCTACGAGTCTTTTGCGGCGCTTGCAGTCAAGGAAGCCACGCGCATAGAAACCGAGGCGCGGGAAAAATTCGGCGTCGTGCACGCGAATTGCGTGCATCGGGTCGGCGAACTCGCCATTGGCGACACCGCCGTCTGGGTCGGCGTCAGCGCGGCGCACAGGGATGAAGCGTTCCGCGCCTGTCGCTACATCATCGACGAGATCAAACATCGCCTGCCGATCTGGAAGAAAGAGTACTACACCGACGGTGATTCGGGCTGGGTCAACTGCGAACGCTGCGCCGAACATGCGCAGGTCCAGCACGCCCATCGTTGAGTGATTTCGCAATCAGGGCCTGATCTGGCCGCTGCCGTGCACGACGTACTTGTAGCTCGTCAATTGTTCCACGCCGACTGGTCCCCGGGCGTGAAAGCGATCGGTCGAAATACCGATCTCTGCGCCCATGCCGAATTCGCCGCCATCGGCAAATTGCGTGGAAGCGTTGTGCAACAGGATTGCGCTGTCGAGTCTCGTGAGAAACGCATCCGCCGCAGACCGATCGTCGGTGACGATCGCTTCGGTATGGGCAGACCCGAATTCCCTGATGTGCGCAATGGCCGCATCGAGACCTTCGACCACGCGCACTGCGATGACCGCATCGAGATACTCGCTTCGCCAATCGTTTTCCGTCGCCGCGCGGGCCGGGGGGTACGACGCCAGTACGGTCTCGTCGCCGCGAATTTCGCATCCGGCCGCAGCGAGATCGTCGAGGATGGGGCGAAGATGAGTATCAACGCATGCGCGGTCGATCAGCAGCGTTTCGGCAGCGCCGCAGATTCCCGTGCGTCGCATCTTGGAGTTGAGCACGATCGCGCGGGCTATATCGAGATTGGCACCGACATGGACATAGACGTGACAGATCCCCTCGAGGTGGCCAATCACCGGCACCCGCGACTCGGCGCGAACCCGCGCGACCAGACTCTTGCCGCCGCGCGGCACGAGCACGTCGATATTGCCTTCGAGCCCCGCCAGCATGGCGCCGACTGCGGCTCGATCGGTCACCTCGACCAGCTGGATGCACGCTCCTGGCAGGCCGGCGCTCGCGAGACCCGTGGCAAGGCATGCATGGATGGCGCGATTCGAGGCGATGCTCTCAGAGCCGCCACGCAATATCGACGGATTGCCTGACTTGAGGCACAGGGCGCCGGCATCGGCAGTCACGTTCGGCCGGCTCTCATAAATGATGCCAATTACACCGAGCGGCACGCGCCGCCGCTCGATCCTGAGCCCGTTCGGTCGCGACCAGGCCGCCATAACGGCGTTGAGCGGATCAGGCAGTTCGGCAATGGCAATGAGTGAGCGGCATATTGCCTCGACTCGCGTTTGATCGAGTTCCAGGCGATCGAGCAACGCGGCGCCAAGACCGGCCTGGCGGGCACCGCGAAGGTCCAAAGCGTTGGCGGCGATGATTTGCGAACGCTGCGTTTCGATCGCCTCGGCACTCGCGACAAGTGCCGCATTGCGCTGCTGCGAGCTCGACTGGCCGAGCACGCCTTGACAGGCGCGCGCCTCACGACCAAGACGCAGCATGTAGCCCTGGAGATCGACCGAGGCGGGTCCGGCCGTTTCCCTGCTCATCCCTGCGCCTTGCGTCCGGCAGGCTCGCGCGACAGAACCGCCAGGTCATCACGGTGAATCATCTCATCACGACCGCTGAACCCGAGGATGCCCGCGATATCGCTGCTCCTGCGACCCATGATCTGCCGCGCATCGACATCCGAGTACGCGATGATGCCGCGACCGAGCTCACGACCGTCGGGGAGGAGTACGCTCACCGTGTCGCCACGTTCGAAACTGCCGTGGGCATCCGTGACACCGGCGGGTAGCAGGCTCTTGCCTGCGAGCAGTGCAGCGACCGCGCCGGCATCGATACTCACGGCGCCCGATGGACGCAAGGTTCCGGCGATCCACTGCTTGCGCGCAGCGGCGGGCGATGCCTGCGGCACGAACCAGGTGCAGGCAGCGCCTGCTTCGATGCGTGACAACGGCAGCTCGTGGCGGCCCGATGCGATACACATATGACATCCCGCAGCGACGGCAATCCGCGCAGCGGCCAGCTTGGTCGACATCCCGCCCGAGCCGAACTCGGAGCGGGTCGCTCCGGCCATGGCCGCAATCTCGTCCGAAATATCCGCGACCTCCGGAATGATCCGGGCCGCAGTATCGGTCGCGGGATCCGCGCTGTAGAGCCCGTCTACGTCCGATAACAAAACCAGGCAATCGGCGCTGACCATCTGCGCGACCCGTGCAGCCAGTCGATCGTTGTCGCCGTAGCGGATCTCGCTGGTGGCCACCGTGTCGTTCTCGTTGACGACCGCGACGACATCGAGCTTGATGAGCTCGAGCAATGTCGCGCGGGCATTGAGATAGCGACGACGCCTTTCGCTGTCTTCGAGCGTCAGCAAGACCTGGGCGACATGCACGCCATGTTGGGCCCACAGATCCTTGTAGGCGTGCGCCAGACTGATCTGGCCCACGGCCGCAGCGGCCTGGCTCGCCTCGAGCCGCAGGCCGCGGCGCGGCAACTTGAGCTGGCGGCGTCCCAGCGCGATTGCGCCGGAGCTTACGATCAGTATCTGCTGGCCTCGCTCGCGCAGCCGCAACAGATCCCTGGTCAGGCTCGCGATCCAGGCGTGGTTGAGACTGCCGCTCTCGGCATCGACGAGGAGCGATGAGCCCACTTTGACGACGATTCGCCTTGCCCTGGCCAGGCGGTGGTCTTGGCGGGCTTTCTGAACTTCTGACATGCTTCGCTGCACTCCTGCAACAGGAAGCATATACGTATTTTCCGCCGCGGGTCGGGTGGCGGAACATCGGGCTTGCAGCGCCCCTAGTGGAAGGTACTTATACCTCTGGGCGGCAGGATCAAAAAGAATGTCCTCCGAAAGAAGTGCATAAGGGAGCAACATGGCCCAAGCAATTGCGGCAGCAGCACCAGCGGCTGCAGCCATATCCGTGGCTGAGACCTACAACGACAAGGTGGTACGCCAATTTGCCCTGATGACCGTGGTCTGGGGTGTCGTCGGCATGCTGGTCGGGGTGATCCTGGCTGCGCAACTCATCTGGCCGCAGCTCAACTTCGATGTGCCCTGGCTGACCTATAGCCGCCTGCGACCGCTGCACACGAACGCCGTCATCTTTGCCTTCGGCGGTTCGGCATTGTTTGCAACGTCCTACTACGTCGTGCAACGCACCTGCCATGCGCGGCTGTTCAGCGACGGACTCGCGGCATTCACTTTCTGGGGCTGGCAGCTGATCATCGTGCTCGCCGCGGTTACCCTGCCGCTCGGCATCACCACGAGCAAGGAATACGCCGAGCTCGAGTGGCCGATCGACATACTCATCGCGATCGTGTGGGTTTCCTACGCGATCGTATTCTTCGGCACGCTGTTCCGCCGGCGTGTCTCGCACATCTATGTGGCGAACTGGTTCTATGCCTCATTCATCATCACCGTTGCTGTATTGCATATAGTCAACAGCGCTGAACTGCCGCTGTCATTGACAAAGTCCTACAGCGTTTACGCGGGCACGGTGGATGCGATGGTGCAATGGTGGTATGGCCACAATGCCGTCGGCTTTTTCCTCACCACGGGTTTTCTCGGCATGATGTATTACTTCGTGCCGAAACAAGCGGGCAGACCTGTCTACTCCTATCGCCTTTCGATCGTGCATTTCTGGGCACTGATTTCGATCTACATGTGGGCGGGACCACACCACCTGCACTACACCACCCTGCCCGACTGGGCACAGTCGATCGGCATGGTCTTCTCGCTGATGCTGCTGGCGCCATCCTGGGGCGGCATGATCAACGGCATCATGACCCTCTCCGGCGCATGGCATAAGCTGCGCACCGACCCGATCCTGAAATTCCTGATCGTCTCGCTGTCGTTCTACGGCATGTCGACCTTCGAAGGACCGATGATGTCGATCAAGACGGTCAATGCACTCTCGCACTACACGGACTGGACGATTGGACACGTGCACTCGGGGGCACTCGGCTGGGTCGCCATGGTTTCCCTTGGCAGCCTCTATGTGCTGATCCCGCGACTGTATGGTCAGACAAGGATGTGGAGCACGAAATTGATCGACTGGCACTTCTGGACCACGACGATCGGCATCGTGCTTTACGTCGCCTCAATGTGGATCGCGGGCGTCATGCAGGGCCTGATGTGGCGCGCTACGAATCCCGACGGAACCTTGACCTATTCCTTCGTCGAGTCGCTCGCTGCGACCTATCCGTACTACGTAGTGCGGCTGCTCGGCGGCGTCATGGTGCTGGCAGGATTCGGCTTCATGATCCGCAACATCGTCAAGACGATCAGTGGGCATACCGAGACCGCGCCGGTACTGGTACCCGAACCGCACAAGGGATGAGGTGGCAGCCATGAAACACGAAATCGTCGAACGCCGCCCCGCCCTTCTCGGCATCCTGATTGCGCTGGTGATCAGCGTCGGCGGGCTGGTGGAAATTGTTCCACTTTACTTCCAGAACGTGACGCGCGAAGCAGCCCCCGGCGTCGAGCCCTACGGCGCGCTTGCGCTGGAAGGCCGCGACATCTATGTGCGCGAGGGATGTTATGTCTGCCATTCACAGATGGTGCGGGCACTGCGCGCTGAAACCGAACGCTATGGCCACTACTCATTGGCCGGTGAGTCCGTATATGACCATCCCTTCCAGTTCGGCTCGAAGCGGACCGGCCCCGACCTTGCGAGGGTGGGCGGGAGATACAGCGACGAGTGGCACCGTGTGCATTTGACCAACCCGCGCGACGTCGTACCCGAGTCCAATATGCCGGGCTACCCGTGGCTTGCGAAAAATACGATCGATGCCAGCGGGACACCGAAGAAAATGCAATTGATGCGCCGTCTCGGCGCCCCGTACAGCGATGCCCAGATCGAGTCGGCCGGCAGCGAAGTGCAGGGCAAATCCGAACTCGATGCGCTCATTGCCTATCTGCAGGGCCTCGGCAAAGCGTCGCGTGGCTGGCAGTGACGTGACGAACATGGACATTGGTACGGTTCGCGGGCTGATAACGGCCGCACTCATGGTGTTGTTCATTGCCATGGTGATCTGGGCCTACAGCGGCCGCCGCAAACGCGGCTTCGACGATGCGGCCCGCGCGCCGCTTGAAGAGGACGAAGTAAAGTGAGTCAAACGGCAAGTTTCCTGATTACGCTGGTTACGTTTGCGAATATCGCGGGCGCGTTGTGGCTTTTGTGGTGGATGCGCCGGCGCCGCGGCGGCGAAGCGCAGGCCGGTTCCGAGACGACCGGCCACGTCTGGGACGGCGATCTCACCGAGAGCAACAATCCGTTGCCGCGCTGGTGGCTCGGCATGTTCATCATCTCGGTCGTGTTCTCGCTGGCCTACCTCGCCCTGTACCCGGGCCTCGGCAACTTCGCCGGCACGCTCGGCTGGTCGCAAGCCGGGCAGCTGCAAAGGGAAACCGCGGCGAATGCGAAATTGATCGCAGCGACATTCACGCCCTTCGAGAATCGCGATGTCGTCGATCTCTCGCGCGACCCGGCCGCACTTCGCGTAGCGCAAAACCTGTTCATCAACAACTGCGCGACCTGCCATGGTTCGGACGGGCGCGGTGCACCGGGCTTTCCAAACCTCACGGACAACGATTGGCTGTGGGGCGGCACGCCGCAGGATATCGTCAATTCCATCGCGAACGGCCGCCAGGGCGTGATGGCCAGTTGGGAGGCGGTGCTGGGTCCGGTCGACGTCGAAAACGTCGTCGCCTACGTCCTGTCGCTGTCCGGACGAAGCACGCCTGTTGGCGATGTGGCTGCTGGCAAGGCGCGCTTCGACCAGATTTGCGTCGCCTGCCATGGCGCCGATGGCCGCGGCAATCAACTGCTCGGCGCGCCGAATCTCACCGACGGCATCTGGTTGAATGGCGGCGCGATCGACACCATCCGCACGACCATCGCAAAAGGCCGCATCGGCGAGATGCCGGCGCACCTCGATCGGCTCGGCCAGCTGCGCGTGAATCTGCTCGCCGCCTATGTTATGAGTCTTGGCAATGGACAGGCCGCCGAGCCCAAGTGACGACAATCGCCCGGCGGAGCACGCCGAGCTCGGCCGCGTAGGTCGATCGATCGGGGTCATCATCTGGTGCGCATTTCTTGCCGCATCGCTTGCCACCATGCTGTGCTTTGCCGCCATCGACCCGGAGAATATCGCCGCCGGTGAACTACCGGCCTGGTGGACCGACCGATTGACGGTCTATGCGGTTGGCTTCTTCTTCTTCTGGCTGATTGCTCTGGTCGCGAGCGCGCTGACTTTGTATCTGGCCAACACCGAACACCGCGACTCGCCATGAACCAGCCGCCGGCCGATACGGCCGACTCCTATTATCTGGCACACCAGAAGATCTATCCGCGCGATGTGCGTGGGCGGTTCGCGCGATTGCGCAATATCGCCGTCCTGGTCCTGCTTGGCCTTTTCTACTTCATGCCCTGGCTGTCCATGGCCGGCCGGCAGGCGGTCCTGTTCGACCTGCCGGCCCGCAAGTTCTATATTTTCGCCCTGGTTCTGTGGCCGCAGGACTTCATCTACCTGACGGCATTGCTGGTGCTGGCAGCCCTGTCTCTGTTCTTTTTCACTGCACTGGCCGGTCGCTTGTGGTGCGGCTATGCCTGCCCGCAGACGGTGTGGACGGAAGCATTCCTCTGGATGGAGCGCATGACCGAAGGCGATCGTGCCGCGCGCATGCGCCTCGATCGCTCGCCCTGGTCCGCCAGCAAGGTCATGCGCAAAGGCGCCAAGCAGACGCTGTGGATACTGTTCGCTTTGTGGACGGGGTTCACCTTTGTTGGCTATTTCACTCCGATCCGCACGCTCGGTGCCGAAATCTTCAGCAACTCACTCGGACCCTGGGAGATCTTCTGGATCCTCTTTTATGGTTTCGCCACGTATGGCAATGCCGGCTTCCTGCGCGAACAGGTCTGCAAGTACATGTGCCCGTATGCGCGCTTCCAGAGCGCGATGTTCGATCGCGATACGCTGATCATTACCTACGATGCCAAACGCGGCGAACCTCGCGGAGCAAGACGCCGGGGCACCGACCCGGCGCAACTGGGGCTCGGCGATTGCGTCGATTGCACCTGGTGTGTTCAGGTGTGTCCAACAGGCATCGACATACGCAAGGGCCTTCAATATGAGTGCATCGCCTGTGCTGCCTGCATCGACGCCTGCGATGCCGTGATGGACCGGGTCGGGTACCCGCGGGGCCTCGTGCGCTACACCACCCAGCATGCGCTGGATGGCAAGAAGACCCATGTCATGCGGCCGCGGGTGCTCATCTATGCGAGCCTGCTCGGCGTCATTGCGCTCGCATTACTGATCGCGGTGCTAACCAGGGATCCCCTGCACCTGGATGTCATACGGGATCGCAATACACTTTATCGCATGCTCGACAATGGCGACGCGGAGAACGTTTATACGCTCAAGATTGTCAACAAGACGCAGCAGGACCATGAATTCGCCATCGACGTCGCAGGGAGCGGCAAATTGCGTCTCACCGTTGCCGGGCAGACGCATATGGTCCGCTCAGGCGAGGTGCGGGCAATTCCGGTGCGCGTCGCGCGCCCGGCCTACGAACCGCAGGGTAGCGAAAACATAGAATTCACGGTCCGGGCAGTCGACCAATCCGACCTGCGGGCGCGCCATACGGCGCGCTTCCTTGCGCCGACGCAGTAGGCCGTGGCAGACGACACACGCAATCGCGACTCCCTGCGTGCGGGCGGGGCGCCGATCCTGATGATGATAGGAATTCCAGCCGTCACGATCGTCGGGGCATTCGTGACGCTGTGGCTGGCGCTCACCCGGGGTGAGAGCGAATTGCCAGCGCAGTATCACTGGGAAGGCGCCGCGTTGCAGCGTGACCTGGATGCCATGCGTCTTGCGCAGCAGCGTCACGCGAGCGTTCGGCTGCGCTTCGAGGCTGCCCACTCCGAATGCGTCGTCCAGCTTGCCATCGATCCACCCTTGCCACCCACATTGCAGCTGACACTGGCGCATTCAACCCGCAACGACGCCGACCAGCGCCTGACGGTCAATCGTCAAGGCAGTGATTATCGCAGTCCCTGCACCGCACCCATGCCAGGCCGCTATCTGGTATCCGTGGCTGCCGACGACCTGTCGTGGCTGCTGCGCGGCGAGGGCTCCAACTGGTCATCGGGAATCGAACTCGCAGCGAAAGCCATGCCAGCCGAGCACTGATGTCGGGCGCCACTTCATCCGGTCATGCCGTTTGGCGCCCCGCGCAGGATGGCGAGCAGCGGGTGCTGCTCGCCGTGCAGGGCATGCGTTGTGCCGTTTGCGCGCGCAGCGTCCAGAGCGCACTCGCTGCCGTACCTGGCGTGCTGAACGCCGAAGTCAATGCCGCGAGCCACAAGGCGAGCGTCCGGTTCGACGCGGCCCGCACCGCCGTCCCCGAGCTTCTGCGCGCCGTATCTGCGAGCGGGTTCAGCGCCGAACCCCTCGCCGGGAGTTCTGCCACGGCCGCATTCGCGCGCGAGCGACGCCGCGCAATCAAGCGCATCGGTCTTGCCGGACTCGGCATGATGCAGGTCGGGATGTACCTGTCGGGAATGTACTTCGCCTCGACCGAGCAAATGGGCGAACAGATGACGCAGATACTGCGCATTGCCGGCCTCGTGATCACGACGCCCGTGCTGCTCTACTCCGGGCAGCCCTTCCTGAGCGGTGCCTGGCAGGCCCTGCGCCACGGCCGCGCTAGCATGGATGTAACGGTCGCCCTGGCGCTGGTGCTTGCCTATCTCGCCAGCATCTACAACACGGTGACGGCATCGGGCGATGTGTATTTCGACAGCATCGCCATGTTCATATTCTTCCTCTCGCTTGGGCGTTACGCGGAGATGCTGATCCGCCACGGCAATCTGTCGGCGCACGAGGCATTGTCGCGGACCTTGCCGGCCACCGTATTGCTGGTAGCCGACGATGGCACGACATCGCGCGTGAACCTCGCGGAGGTGAAGGCGGGCATGCGGCTGCGGATTCCGGCAGGAGCGGTGGTGCCGGTCGACGGCGAATTGCTGTCTGCGAGCGCGGCGCTCGATGAATCGCTGTTGACCGGCGAATCGCTTGCCGTGGCGCGCGCGTGCGGTGAAACCATCTATGGCGGCAGCATCAATGCGGGCAACGCCTGTGAAATGCTGGCGCACACCGCGAGCGCCGACACGAGGCTCGCGGGTATCGCCGCCCTGCTCGAGTCCGCCCTGAATTCGCGTCCGCGAGTGGCGCGGCTTGCCGACAGCGTCGCCAGCTGGTTCATACTCGGCGTGCTGGTCATCGCCGCATCGGTCGCAGTAGCGTGGTTGTACGTCGATGCGACGCGAGTGCTGCCGATCGTGCTGTCGGTGCTGGTCGTCAGCTGCCCCTGCGCGCTGTCGCTGGCAACGCCTGCAGCCATCGCGGCGGCCGGGTTGCGGCTCACACGCAATGGAGTCCTGATCACCCAGGCCGATGCCATCGAACGACTTGCCGGGATCGATACCGTCGTACTCGACAAGACCGGAACCCTTACGAGCGGCGAGCAGCGGCTCGCAGGGGTCGAAGTGCTGGGCAGTATGGGTCGCGAGCGCAGCCTCGCCATCGCAGGCGCACTCGAGGCGCACTCGAGTCATCCGCTGGCGCGCGCGTTTGCCGTCACCGCGCGCGGCGACCTGTCGGCGAGCGCAGTCGAGGAAACTCCAGGCCAAGGCATCAGCGGCGTCGTCGACGGCGAGCGCTATTGGCTGGGGCGATGGGAATTCCTCCCGCACGGCAATTCGGCGGCTTCCGGCGAAGCGGCGGCCGACCTGTGGCTGGGCGATGCACGCGGGGCATGCGCGCGATTCACCGTGGAGGAGCAGCTGCGGGACGGTACCACGGCAGCCCTCACCGCCCTGCGGGCGCGGGGAATCGACGTCGTGATGGCAAGCGGCGACAGCGAACGCAGGGTCACGGCCATTGCCTCGCAGCTCGCGATCAGCAACGCCAGGGCGCGGCTGGACCCGACGCAGAAAATGGAACTCGTGCGGGAACTGCGCGCCAACGGCCGACACGTACTCGCGCTGGGCGATGGCATCAATGACGGGCCGTTCCTGGCAAGTGCCGACGTCGGCTTCGCCGTCGGCTCAGGCTCTGCGCTGGCCCAGGCGGCATCGGATCTGCTACTGCTAGGGGATACGCTGGAGGCACTGCCCCGCAGCATCGACGTGGCGCGCCACACCGTCACGGTCATCAAGCAGAACCTCGGTTGGGCGCTCGGCTACAACCTGGCCGCGATCCCGGCCGCCGCGTTGGGACTGGTTCCGCCGTGGCTGGCCGCACTCGGCATGTCCATGAGTTCGCTGCTGGTGGCATTGAATGCGCGCCGGCTCGCCAACTGAAACCAGGAGAGCGCGATGCTGACCGGACTTGCCTTGCTGCTCATACCGATCTCCATCCTGCTGGTGGTCGTGGCGGTGATCGCCCTGTTCTGGGCGGTGGATGACGGCCAGTACGACAACCTGGAGGAAGCATCGGCTGTGGTTTTCGAGGAAACCACGGCGCCGAGCGCAAGCGACGACTCGCAGCGATTGCCTGAGCCACCTGACGCCGCGTAATATTCATCGCCGCGGCCGCGTCAGGGCGGCTCGTCGTCAGGGAGTCCTTAAGTGAGCAGAGATAATGACCCCGTCAAGGGGCAGTGGTATGAGAACGTCGAGGAAGACGAGACGTTTCGGGTCATATCGGTTAATGAAGACGATGAACTCGTCGAGATAGAATATCTTGACGGCGAAATCGAGGAGATCGACCTCGACAGCTGGCACGAGATGGACCTCGAACTGACCGAGGAACCGGAAGGCTGGGGCGAGGACGACGACGAGGAAGAGGACGCCGACGAAGACGAAGATGACGAAGATGACGACGACTGGGAAGACGACGACGATGATGACTGGGACGATGACGACGACGATTTGGACGATGATGACGAGGATGACGATCGCTATTGACAGCGATGGCGCATGAGCGCACCCGTCGCCGGTTCCGACACGAATAGCTGGCGCCACGAGAAGGAGTCGGCCTGGCTGTACCTTCAGGTCGCTGCGGTTGAATCGGGAGAACGCCGCCAGCTGTTCGAGCGTCTGGCGGCGACTGCGGAAGAGCAGGCCGCACAATGGGCCAATAACCACCAACTGCAGGGTCTGCAATTCACGCCCTCGCTGCGCGCGCGCATCGTCGCTGTGCTGGCTCGCACGGCAGGGCCCGCACGCATCAAGCCCGTCCTGGCAGCGATGAAGCTTCGAGGCCTGTCGATCTACAGCGCGCAACCGTTGACACCCGGCCACCACATGCCAACGTCCGTTGAGCAGGTCGGACAGCGCCACCAGGGCGTCTCGGGCGGCAATCTCCGGGCGGCCGTTTTTGGAGTCAACGACGGACTTGTCTCCAACGCCGGCCTCGTCATCGGTGTCGCCGCAGCCAATGCCAGCGCCGACGCGGTCCTCACGGCAGGTATAGCCGGACTCCTGGCCGGAGCTCTGTCGATGGCCTCAGGGGAGTATGTTTCGGTGCGCTCGCAGCGCGAAATGTTCGAGTACCAGATCCAGCTCGAGAAAGAAGAGCTCGACGAATACCCCGATGAGGAGGCCGAGGAGCTCGCCCTCATCTACAACGCGCGGGGCCTCGCCATGGACAAGGCCCGGGACCTGAGCCGTGCCATGATGGCGGACCCAGCGCGTGCGCTCGATACCCTCGCCAGGGAAGAGCTAGGCCTCAACCCGGATGAACTGGGGTCCCCCTGGGGCGCGGCGATATTCTCGTTCCTGGCCTTTGCCGCCGGCGCTGCGCTGCCTGTCGTGCCTTTCGCGCTGCATCCGGACCCGCAGCGCGGTATGGCCAGCGCGGCCGCTATCGCGCTCGTTTCACTGGCACTGGTCGGGCTTGCAATCAGCCTGTTCACCGGCCGCGGTGCCTGGCGCAGCGCTGCGCGCATGGTGTTGATCGGCGGCGGCGCCGGCGTCATCGCCTATGCGGTCGGCAGCTTGCTGGGCGGTGTCACCGGCTGAGGTGCGCGACTGCGCTGGTACCAACTGGCAGCCGCTGTCAAGGCGGCAAACGGCAATAATCCGGCCGGCCGGCGCTTGAATTCGACCCGGCAGGCGGCCATATAGAACGTCAGGTTAAGATTCAACCCCAACGCTCGAGGCTGAAAAACCCCATGAAACGCATTTTCCTCTTCCTGGCCACCAACCTCGCTGTGGTCGTGGTGCTCTCCGCAGTGGCCCGGCTGCTCGGTATCGACCGCTACCTGATGGCTCAGGGCGGAAATCTCACCGGGCTACTGGTCTTCGCCGCACTATTCGGCTTCGGCGGCGCCATCGTCTCGCTGCTGATGTCAAAGTGGATGGCAAAGCGATCCATGGGGGTGCGGGTGATCGCCGAGCCGCGCTCGGAGGTGGAGCGCTGGCTGGTCGATACGGTGACGATGCAGGCCCACAAGGCAGGCATTGGCATGCCCGAGGTCGGTGTCTTCGACTCGCCGCAGCCCAACGCATTCGCAACCGGCGCCAATCGCAACAAATCACTGGTCGCGGTCAGCACCGGTCTTCTGAACAACATGAGCAGGCCCGAAGTGGAGGCGGTGCTCGGCCATGAAGTCAGTCACGTCGCCAATGGCGACATGGTTACCCTGACGCTGATCCAGGGCGTGGTGAATACCTTCGTGATCTTCCTCGCCCGCATTGTCGGCAATGTCGTCGACAGAACGGTATTTCGCAGCGAGAACGGTCGCGGCATCGCCTATTTCGCCACCGTCATGATCGCGGAGCTGGTTCTTGGGATCCTGGCGAGCATTATCGTCATGTGGTTTTCGCGGCTGCGCGAATTTCGCGCCGACGCGGGCGGCGCCTCGCTGGCCGGCCGCGAAAGCATGATCGCCGCGCTCGAGCGACTGAAGGCGGCCCACAACCCCGCACCCCTGCCCGGCCAGATGCAGGCATTCGGCATCAACGGCGGCATCGGCAGCGGCATCAAACGTCTGTTCATGAGTCACCCGCCGCTTGACGAGCGTATCGCAGCACTGCGTGCATCGAACGGATGAGGGCAGCGCTACGCCGCTGGGTCGATGCCGGCATGGACTTCGACGGTCCACGGCCGGATGGCCACGATAACCGAATCGATTGGGCACGCATCATCCCCTTCGTGGCGATGCACCTCGCCTGTCTTGCCGTCATCTGGGTCGGCGTGAGTCCCATTGCGGTACTGGTCGCCGTGCTTGGCTATCTGCTGCGTATGTTCGCGATCACGGGCTTCTACCACCGCTACTTCTCGCACCGGGCTTTCAAGACCAGCCGCGTAGGTCAGTTCGTTTTCGGATTGCTGGGTGCGGCCGCAGTGCAGCGTGGCCCGATGTGGTGGGCAGCGCATCACCGCCATCACCATTCGTGCTCGGACCGGGAGGATGACCTGCACTCGCCCGTGCAGCATGGATTCGTCCGCTCGCACATGGGCTGGTTCCTCACTCGCGGCGGATTCGTCCCTGACTGGCGTCGCGTGCGCGACCTGTTGAAGTTTCCGGAGCTTCGCTGGCTCGATCGTTTCGACATCGTCGTTCCGGTCATCTACGCAGCCGCAATGTTTGCGCTGGGCGCACTCCTGCAGATATCCCAGCCGGATCTGGGAACCAGCGGCGGGCAAATGCTGGTGTGGGGCTTTTTCGTGTCGACCGTCGCGTGCTACCACGGCACCTATACCATCAATTCGCTATCGCACGTTTTCGGCAAACAGCGCTACCGCACGGGCGATGCCAGCCGCAACAACTGGCTCCTTGCGCTGATCACGCTCGGCGAGGGCTGGCACAACAATCACCACCACTACCCCAGCGCCGCCCGTCAAGGCTTCTACTGGTGGGAAATCGACGTCACCTACTACCTCCTCAAGCTGCTCTCCTGGCTCGGCATCATCTGGGATCTGAAACCCGTACCGCTGGCCGTCAGGGATCACTCCGCGAGACGATTCGACAAGGTCCGGTGACAACATTGCGGCCGGTGCCCCGGTGGTTCGTTGACCGCCTGTTGGCCGTGGCCGCCCGCCCGCCGCTCCCGCTTTACGGATCCTCCGGCAGGGGTTACAAAATAGGTTGGGTCCGGATTGGGTTTCCCCCCGACCGGATAACACCGAGAGCGATGACCAAATGAACGAAATCGCCGGATCAGGGTCCATCATCCCCGATCACCCGTCAGTGACCGGGCGACCCGCGTTGCTCACGCGGATAACCCGTTCGATATTCCTGCGCCAGCTGGAACTGATCCGCGACGGCCAGATCGTCCTATGTGATGGCAGCGGCACCATGAATTTCGGCAGCCGGACTGCTCGCTGCGCGCTCGCTGCAACAATAGAAGTCCGCGATGAACGCGCCTTCAGCGAAATCGTACTCGGCGGCAGCGTCGGAGCCGGCTCAGCCTTTATTCAGGGTTGGTGGACCTGCCGGGACCTCACCAGCCTGTTTCGGATATTCGTCGCCAACCGCGATGCCCTGAATGGCCTCGAGTCCCGCTTCTCGGCGTTGCGCCGCGTTGCGCTCGGGTTCTTCCACCGGGCGCGGCGCAATAACCAACCCGGCGCCAGGCGCAACATCGCCGCGCACTACGACATTGGCAATGATCTGTACGAACTCATGCTCGATCAGAGCATGGCCTACTCCTGCGCAATTTTCCGATCGCCTGACGCCACGCTCCATCAGGCGCAAATCGACAAGTTCGACACGATCTGCCGCAAGCTCGACCTGCGCCCGACCGATCACCTGCTCGAGATCGGCACTGGCTGGGGCGGTCTTGCGATACACGCCGCGCAGAACTTCGGTTGCCGGGTCACGACGACAACGATATCGCGCCGCCAACACGACTTCGCGCGAAGCGCCATCGATGAGCGCGGCTTGCAGGATCGAATCGAGTTGCGTCAGGATGATTATCGCGTGCTCAGCGGCGAGTACGACAAGCTCGTCTCGGTAGAAATGATTGAGGCTGTGGGCCACGACTATCTCGATTGCTATCTGGCCAAGTGCGCGAGCCTGCTGAAGCGAAACGGTGCAATGTTGCTGCAGGCGATCACCATACAGGACCAGTTCTATGCCCAGGCGCTGCGTTCAGTGGATTTCATCCAGCGCTACATCTTTCCAGGCAGTTTCATTCCATCCATCGATGCGATCAGCCAGTCCCTGCGCCGCGTAACCGATTTCAAGATCTTTCATCTCGAGGACATCGGACCGCACTATGCAACCACTCTGCGCATGTGGCGTGAGCGGTTCTTTGCCAGCATCGATCGGGTTCGCGAGCTCGGCTACCCGGAAACTTTTGCGCGCATGTGGGAGTACTACCTGTGTTATTGCGAGGGCGGCTTTGCCGAGCGCCAGCTGGGTGACGTGCAGATGCTGCTTACCCGGCCCGACTGCCGGCGCGAGGTCATTGCGGCGGCATGAGCGAGCCGCCGGCCGATGCACTTTCGGCGCTACGTGACATCGTCGGAGGCGAATCGCTGCTGACCTGCGCTGCGGACGTTGCGCCGTACTGCGTCGATCAGCACGGCAGGGTCCACGGCAAGGCGCTGGCCGTCGCGCTGCCGTCGAGCACTGCGCAGGTTTCGGCCCTGCTCCGCCATTGCCATGCCAATCGTGTCGCCGTCGTGCCGCAAGGCGGCAATACGGGATACTGCGCGGGTGCGACTCCTGATGCGAGCGGTCACCAGCTGGTCATCGCGCTTGCGCGGCTCAATGCGGTGCGCGAGATCGATGCTGCCAATTTCACAGTGACCGTCGAGGCTGGCTGCGTGCTAGAGCGCCTGCACGAGCTCTGCGCTGCGGCCGGCAGGTTCTTCCCCCTGTCACTTGGCTCATCGGGCAGCTGCCAGATCGGCGGAAACCTGGCGACGAATGCGGGCGGGCTCAACGTGCTGAGATATGGCGTGGCACGTGACCTGGCGCTAGGCCTCGAAGTCGTACTTGCCGATGGCACGATCGTGAGTGATCTGCGCGGTCTACGCAAGAACAACGCCGGATACGATCTGCGCAATCTCTTCATCGGCGCAGAAGGCACGTTGGGAATAATCACTGCAGCGACGCTCAAGCTGTTCCCTGTCCCGGCACAGCAGATCAGCGCGCTCGTCGCAGTCCGCGACGTCGCCGCAGCCGTCGAGCTGCTTGCGCAATTGCGGGTCGCGAGCGGCGATGACATCAACGGCTTCGAGCTCCTGCCAGGGCGGGCAATCGATATGGTTCGACAGCACTTGCCGGGTCCCTGGCCATCCTTCGAAGCAGGTGAGCAGTGGTTCGTGCTCGTCGAGTTGAGTTCCACGCGCCAGGGAACCGATCTGAAGGAAGTGCTGACAGGCGGACTCGAGCCGGCGCTCGAGGCCGGCATCGCAACGGACGCAATCGTGGCGCAGTCGGAGTCGCAAAGGCAGGCACTGTGGCGCTTGCGCGAGTCGATTCCGGCCGCACAGCGGCGCGCAGGATACAGCCTGCGACATGACATTTCCGTGCCCATCTCGCGCCTCGCGCAATTCGTCGAGTCCGCGACCGACGACGTCCGCCATGCAGCACCTGGCCTCGAGCTGGTCTGCTATGGTCACGTCGGCGATGGCAACCTGCACTTCAATCTGCTGGCGAAGGACGCGGACATCGCGCAACCTGAGGCCGCGACTCTGACGCGACTCATCCACGATCGCGTCGCCGCACTCGGCGGCAGTTTCAGTGCGGAACATGGCATCGGCCAAACCAAGCTGGAGGAGCTGCTTCGTTATGCGGCGCCGACTCGAATTCGCCTGATGCGAGAGATCAAGGTCATGCTCGACCCACGGGGCATCATGAATCCGGGCAAGGTCCTGCAAGCGCCAGCGGCGAATCCTCCGTGACCGACAGGCCATGATCGTCCTGAAGCGCATCCTCGTTTGGCTGGCCGCCATCCTCGTGCTGATTGCACTGGCGGGGCTGCTCCTGCCGCGCCAGGTACACATCGAGCGCAAGCTTGCAAGTCACGCGACGCCGCAGGCCGTATATGCGATTGTGAACAGCTTTGCCCGCTACAACGAATACTCTCCATGGGCGCGGATTGACCCTGCGACGCGCTATACGTTCTCCGGCCCTGTGGCAGGACCGGGCGCGCGCATGCGCTGGGAGAGCAAGCACCCGAGCATGGGCGTGGGATCACAGGTCATTACCTCCTCAGACCCGCCGCGAAGCGTTTCTCTCGATATGGATTTTGGTCAAAAGGGAAGCGCGCGCAGTAACTGGCATATCGAACCGACATCGGACGGTTGCGTAATCATCTGGACTTTCGACATGGACCTCGGCATGAATCCGATCGCGCGCTACATGGGCCTTACCTTCGACAGACTCCTGGGTGCCGATTTCGAAGCCGGCCTGACCCGCCTCGGATCGATTGCGGAGGCCGACACCGAAGCGCAGAAGACCACGTTGGTGGACCTGCCCGAGCGCAGCGTCGTTGCAACCTCGCGCACCAGCCGCCTTGCCGATGTGCCGAATGACATCGCCGCAGCCTTCGCGATGCTGCGCACAGAGCTCGCGCGCAATGGCTGGCAGGCAGTGGGCCATCCACTTGCAATCAGCAGGCGTCTCACGCCCGAGGAGTGGCAATACGAGGCGGCACTCGAAATCGATGCGGCCATCGCGGCGGGCGCTCGGAGCCGGTTTCGCCGATCACCCGGCGTGAAAGTACTGACGCTTCCAGCTACGCTTGCCGTGCGCGCGACCCACAACGGTTCCTACGAACAGATGCAGCCGGCTTATGATTCGGCCGACCGATTCATCGCGGAAAATGGCCTGGTGGTCGATGGCGATGTCATCGAAGAGTACCTCGCTGATCCCGCCAGCACCGCCGTAAGCCAATTGCGCTCCCATGTCTACGTTCCGGTTACGCGAGGCCGCGAAGAGTGAAAGAACGATCTGTCACCAGCCAAGATGCCGGCTGGCCAAGCGCGGGGCGCGCATGGTACATGATCACCGTATTGTTGCTGGCGTACATAGTTTCGTTCATCGACCGCGTGATCATCGCCTTGCTCGTGGGGCCAATCAGGGCTGACCTCGGCATCAGCGACACGCAGATGAGCGTGCTATACGGGCTCGTATTCGCCGTTTTTTACACGGGCATCGGCATTCCTATTGCCTGGGCAATCGATCGCTACAATCGACGCAACATCGTTGTCACCGGTATCGCCTTGTGGAGCCTGATGACGACAATCTGCGGCATCGCCCGTAACTTCGTCGAACTCGCGCTGGCACGGATCGGTGTGGCTATCGGTGAGGCCTGTCTTTCGCCGGCTGCCTATTCGATGGCGGGTGACAGTTTCCCGGAGCGCAAGCTCGGACGGGCCCTGTCCGTCTTCGTCGTCGGACTGCCGATGGGTGTGGGGCTCGCGCTGATCATCGGCGGCATGGTCATAAAAGCCGTCTCCGCCTCACCCAGCTACGACCTACCGTTGCTCGGCGAAATCCGCGCCTGGCAACTGACCTTCTTTGCGGTCGGAATCCCGGGCATCCTGTTGTCGCTGTGGGCCCTGACCATCAGCGAGCCCCCGCGACGCTCATCGCCCGCAGCCGATGCCGGCGAGGAAGCGGCCGGTTCCATCCTGGCCGCCTGCCTCTACATGTTGCGACGCTGGCGCTTGTACGCAAGCTTCATCCTTGGCTTTTCCGTGCTCGGCATGGTGCTCAACGTCATACAGATCTGGGGCGTGCAGTACTTCATGCGTGTCATCGGACTGACGGCGCCGCAGGCTGGACTGCGAGTCGGCGCTGCAATCGCCGTCTTTGGTACCGTCGGAATTCTGGCCGGCGGCTATCTGACCGATCGCTGGCGAGCAGCGGGCCAGCGTGATGCTGCCGTGCGCACAGGACTCTGCGCGGCCATTGGAGTTCTCCCATTCGCTGCGATCTGTACGACACTCGGCTCCGATCTCGGCTCGACGCTTGCCCTCGCCCCCATCAGTTTCTTCAGCGCGTTCGCCTTCGGCGCCGGCGCCACGGGCATAGTGGTCATAACACCGGCACACATGCGCGCCCAGGCGTCGGCCGTCTATCTGCTGTTCGTGAATCTCATCGGTATCGGTCTTGCCCCGGTATTGACAGCGTCGATCACCGACTACTGGTACAGGAGCGATCTCGCCGTGGGCAAGGCGACCGCCATCGTAACCGTATCTGCCGCTGCGGTCGCAGCCATACTACTCGGCCTGGCACGCAAGCCATTTAGGGCAGCACTCGCCTGGGAGTAGCAACTAGGCGAGTAGCGCGCGCAATTCGTTCTTGAGGATCTTTCCGCCCGCATTTCGCGGCAGAGCATCGATAAAACGGAATTCACGCGGCAATTTATAGCGCGAAAGTTCCGTCGCGCAGAATCCGGCTAAAGTCGCCTCATCGACCCGGGCCGTCGGATAGCGTACGACGAATGCAACCAGACGCTCGCCCCAATGCGGATCGGGTGTACCAACGACTGCCGCTTCCAGAATGCCATCGCAGCGCAGCAGAACCTCCTCGATCTCGCGGGGATAGATGTTGATGCCTCCGGAGATGACCATGTCCTTCTTGCGATCGACGATATAGATGAAGCCATCCGCATCGCGGCGCGCCAGATCGCCGGCCGTGAGCCAGTTGCCACGCATTGCGGCTGCGGTGGCCTGTGGCTGATTCCAATAGCCGTTGAAAAGGTACGGCGACGTCGAATAAAGCTCGCCGGTTTCGTCGCTACCCATATCGGCGCCCTGCTCATCGAGAATACGCACGAAGGTTGCAGCGAATGGCTTGCCCACGGATTGACGCCGCGCCAGCTGGTACTGGGGGCGCAGGTTGGTGACGATGCCGGCTTCGGTCGATCCATAGCTTTCGTGCAACAGCCCCTCGCCAAAGTATTCGACGATGGACTGCTTGACCGCCTGGGGCAGCGGCGCCGCATTGGAGATTATCGCGCGCAGGTTTCTTGCCGTACCACGATAACGATCCAGTGTCGCCTTTGGCAGGGCGAAGATGGACTGAAAATGCGTCGGCACGAGAAACACGCCAGTGAAGCAGCCTTCGGCCAATTCACGCAACAGCTGCTCCGGATCGAAACGCGGGACAATGCGAACGTAGGCGCCGAAATAGAGCGCGCCCATCGCGAAGGCGAAACCGGCGCCGTGCGCCATTGGCGCAAGCGCGAGGAAGCGGTCATCGGGCCCATAGCAACCGTACTCCATGGCCATGCCGTGGAAGGTAAGGACTCGCGAACGGTGAGAAATCAGGATGCCTTTGGGCGCACCGGTCGTTCCCGAGCTATAGACGAGCGTGAACGGATCGGTCTCCTCGAGGACCGGCCGTTGTACGGTATCGGCTGAGCCCGTACTCCAATTTTCATAGTCGCCGCCGATCACGATCTGTCGCTCTACAGTTGCGCAATTGGCCTTTCCGGCCATATCCAGCAACGATTCGTGCACGAAAAGAACCCTTGCACCGCAATCATCACAGGCCGCGCGCAGCTCATTGGCGTTGCCACGCGGATTGACGGTGGCAATGATCGCGCCGGCATCCGCACAACCGCAGACGATCTCGGGATACTCGAGGCAATTCGGCGCAAAAATCGCAACCCTCTCGCCACGCCTGACGCCGTGATCGCTCGCAAGCTTCGCCGCGATCACGCGCACGCGCTGCGCCAGCGCCGCGAAACTACGGAATCGGCCGGCGCACTCCAGCGCGATCTTGTCGGGAGTACGGCGCGCACTTGCGTGCACGCCGTCGGCGATGAGCAGGGGTCGGAAATTACCGGTCACGGTCCTGGTTCGCGTCGTCCGGCGTCAGTTGCGCCTGGTTGCCGCCTTGCGTGCCGTCGCCGCAAGCTTTTTGTAGCCCGGAAGCTTGAACACACGCAACGCATTTTCGCGCAGCAACATGCTGCGCGCGGAGCCTTTCATCTCGAGTTCGCCGATCTCCCGGATTGCACGTTCCGGATCGATGACCGGCCAGTCGGTACCGAACATGACTTTTTCGACACCATAGCTGTTCGCATAGTGTACGAACTCCGCCGGCCAGTGCCTCGGCGCATAGGCGTCGCCCGCGGTATACACGTTCGGATGTTTCCAGCACATGGAAATCATTTCGGCCGTCCACGGCACGCCGATATGAATGCCAATCAAGCGCAGCTCCGGAAAGTCGATGGCGACCGAATCAAGCAGTATCGGTCGCGCAACCGTGGGTAGCCGTCGCTTGCTGGAGTAGATCAGGTTGTGGCCAACCTGCATCATCATCGGCACATCCAGCTCGGCGCATCGCGCGTAGTAGGGGTAGTAGCGCGCATGATCCGGCGGCATGCCAAACCAGTGCGGATACAGATGCGCACCGACAAAGCCAAGGTTCTGGACGGCGTGGCTCAACTCGCGCAAACCTGCTATGCCGCGAAAAGGGTCGACGCCCGCAAGCCCGGAAAAGCGGTCTGGATACTTGCGGCAAACCTTGTGTACGCGGTCGTAGGGCAATTCGAACGAACCGCTGACATTGAGGTCGCCGGCCCTGACCGCTATCAGCAACGAGCGCTCGATCCCGGCCCGGTCCATCTTGCGCAGGTAGTCGCTGACCGGGATGCCGCCCCAGATGCGCCGGTCCATGCGGATCTGCTTCTTGAAACCGTCGTCGATTCCGGTCTGCTTGCGGCGCACCGCCACCGGATCATAGAGATTGCATACAATATCGATCGCGCCCTTCATGTCGCCACATCCCGACTGCCGCTGTCGCAGCAAGACTACGCGACGCATCGGCCAATGAAAAGCGCTCGGTGAGCACGGCATGAGCCTGGGGATGTGCGACAATTGGTCATGCGCAAAATACTTCTGGCCATGTCGATTTCGCTATTGACCGTCGCCTGCGGCAAGAACGATGCAACCGCACCAGGCACAGCGCCTGGTACATCCGGCGACGGACGCCCGCAGTTGCTGGTCACCGACGATGGCGTGCACATTGCGTATCACGAATATGGCGCGGGCGATGACCTGGTCGTCCTGATCCACGGATGGTCCTGCGATTCGAATTACTGGCGTGCGCAAATCGATCCCCTTCGCGAGAAGTATCACGTCGTGGCGCTCGATCTTGCGGGCCATGGCGCATCCACCCGCAATCGGAACGACTGGTCGATACGCGCCTTCGCGGGCGATGTCAGTGCCGTCGCACAACGCGTCGGCGCAAAACGCATGGTGCTGGTAGGCCACTCGATGGGTGGCCCGGTCGCTGTCGAAGCGGCCGCGATGCTTGGCGATCGGGTCATCGGCGTCATTGGCGTCGACACGCTGCGCAATGTCGGCCTGCCGCCGCCGCCAGCGGAGCAAGTCGCTGCGCAGCTGAAAATGCTTCAGGAGGACTTCATCGGCACCACGCGCAGTTTTGTCAGCAGCCAGTTCTTCACCAAGGACGCAGACCCGGCGCTTGCGCAGAAGATCGCACTCGACATGTCGCTCGCTCCACCCGAAGTCGCCATTCCCGCCATCAAGGGATTGAATGACTGGAACGCGGACGGCGCACTCGCCGCAATGAAACAGCCACTGGCGCTGATCAATTCGGACCTTGGCGGCGTCACCGACGAGGCAAGGTTGCGCGAAATTCATCCGCAGACGCGTGTTGTCAGCCTGAAAGACGTCGGTCACTTCCTGATGATGGAAGCGCCAGATCGCTTCAATCCGATACTGCTTGCGGAATTGAGTCGCCTGTTTGCAGGGCAGTGACGCCCCGGCCCTGCGCATGGCTGACAGCGGCGCGCAACAAACATCCGCGGCGGCAGCGCTACGCCACCTGGCGCGCTATCGGTTTCTTGCGCAATTATTCGACGCGGCGCTGCGCGTTCCCGGCACGGCCTGGCGCGTTGGCATCGATCCCCTGATCGGTCTCGTACCCGTCCTCGGGGATTTCGCCGGGGCATTGCTTGCCTCATGGGGCATCTGGGTCGCGCATCGCCTCGGCGTTCCGCGTCGCGCCAAGTTGCGCATGGCGGCCAATGTACTGATCGACGCATTGGGCGGCAGCGTGCCGCTGGTTGGCGACCTGTTCGACGCGGGCTACAAGGCCAATCTACGCAACCTGGCCATCATCGAACGGCATCTGCGCGCAACCGGTGACGGTGCTCGCTAACGCTTCGCGTCGATGAAACGGATCAGTCCTTCCTGGGCGGTGCTCGCAACGAGTGCGCCGTCCGCTGCATAGAAACTGCCGCGTGCCAGGCCCCGGCCACCGGACGCACTGGGGCTGTCCATGTCATAGAGCAGCCACTGATCGACGCGGAACTTTCGGTGAAACCACATCGCATGATCGAGGCTCGCCATGAACAAATCGCCATGCGCATAGGAAGACCCGTGCGGCAAGGTCGCAACATTGAGAAATCCGAAATCCGCGATATACGCGAGCAGACAGCGGTGCATTTCATCGGTTGCCTCGATCTGATCACAGAGCCGCACCCAGACCTGCTGGTGCGCTGGCGCTGCGTTACCGGTCAGCAGGTCAATCGGCTGCACCATGCGGAACTCGAATGGCCGTTGACGCTGCAGGAAATTGCGGACCTTGTCCGGCAGGCGTTCGGCAATGGTCTCGGGCAGGCGGGTCAGATCGGGCAGGTCTGCCGGCCCGGGCACCTGCGGCATGGGCATCTGGTGTTCAAAACCCTGCTCGGGCACCTGGAACGATGCCGCGAGGTGAAAGATCTGTTCGCCTTTTTGTATGGCGACTACGCGTCGCGAGCTGTAACTGCTGCCATCCCGGCTGCGGTCGACACTGTAGACAATGGGCAGGTTGAAATCGCCCCGTCGCAGAAAATAGGCGTGCAGGGAATGGACGATCCGGCCATCGTCGATGGTCGCATAGGCTGCACGCAAAGCCTGACCGAGGACCTGTCCACCGTAAACCTGAGGTGAGCCGAAATCACGGCTTTCGCCACGGAACAGGTTGACCTCGAGCCGCTCGAGCTCGAGCTGGTGCAAGAGATCCGCGACCAGCTGTTGCACGAGGTGCAGCTACTTGACGACGAAAGTGCCGCGCATGACAGCGAAGTGTCCCGGGAAGGTGCAGAAAAAGGTGTAGTCGCCACCCTTCTGGACAGCTGATCCCGGGAACTTGACGGTGCTCGACTCTCCGCCGCCAACGATTGCGGTATGCGCAATGACCCGGGCGTCGTTGGCAGGCACATGATCGCCCTCGAGGCCCACGGTCATGCCGGCATTGTTGACAGCCTGCGCGTCGGCGCTCGCGGTCAACACCCAGTTGTGACCCATGACGTTCTTGGGAAGTTTGCCCGAATGGGTGAGCGTTACCGTGATTTCGGCGCAATCGCCCGACGCAACCAGCTCTTTCTTGTCGTACTGCATCAGGTCGTTCCCCGAGATCGCCAGATCGCAGCTCGGCTCGGCCTGTGTCGCCGCCGCGGCGGATGCCTCCGCAGCAGCGGGAGCCGGTGCAGCCTGTTCGGAGGCGGCAGCCGCCGCTGGCGGCGCTGCGGCTGCGGGTTCGGAACCCGGCTTCGCGCCGCAACCCGCCAACAAGATGACAAACGGAAGGATCAATCGGTACTGGCTAGGGAACATTGCGAATTCTCCGGTGTTGAATACTGAGGCGTCTATTGCGGCTCTTCAGCACTGACGCCAAGGCGTTTTTGCATGATGGGGCTGGTGGTCGTGTACTGAAGGAATTGTTTCTTGCCCGGGAAGAGATGGCTCTGCACTGCGAATGCCGCGAGTGCCGCTTCGTGAAAGCCGCTCAGGATGAGTTTCTTCTTGCCCGGGTAGGTATTGATGTCACCAACCGCAAAGATGCCCGGCACACTGGTGGCAAATTTTTCGGTATCGACGATGAGCGCCTTCTTCTCGAGCGCCAAGCCCCAGTCCGCAATCGGGCCGAGCTTGGGATGCAGTCCAAAAAATACCAGGCAATGATCGACTTCGATCTCCTGGCACCCGCCGTCTCCTGCCTTGATTGCGACCGAGAGCGCGCCATTGCCGAGCTGGGTCACGGATTGCGCGATGCCCTGGACAAAACGCATCCGTCCGGCCGCGACCGCACTGTGCATTCGCTGCACCGAAGCGGGTGCGGCGCGAAACTCGCTACGGCGATGTACCAGCGTCACGCTGGCGGCTGATTCCAGAAAATCGAGCGTCCAGTCGAGCGCGGAATCTCCGCCGCCGAAAATTGCCAGGCGTTTGCCGTGAAAATCGCTGGCCCGGCGAATGCGGTAGTGGATCCGCTCGCCTTCGAACGCTTCCGCACCGGGCGCTCCGAAGCGACGCGGCTGGAACGATCCCAGGCCCGCCGCGATCACCACGGCCCCAGCGTCGAATTCGGTACCTTTGCTGGTCTTGACCGTAAACCGCCGGTCGTCGCGAACCGTCAACTCGGTGACCTCCTGCCCGAGATGCATCTCGGCCCCGAAGGGCTTGATCTGCTCGAGCAACCTATCAACCAGCTCCTGAGCGCCGCACACCGGCAGGGCCGGTATGTCGTAGATGGGTTTGTCGGGATAAAGTTCTGTGCATTGACCGCCTGGCACAGCCAGTGAGTCGACGATGTGCGCCTTGATGCCGAGGAGGCCAAGCTCGAATACCTGGAAGAGTCCGCAGGGTCCGGCGCCAATTATCAGCGCGTCAGTGCCGATCGTGGCGGATGCAGTGGTATCAGACATGAGGTGAATCATTCACGACGAAAGCAAGATTGATTTTAGCAAAGCTGCTCGCCGCCGGCATGACGATCCGCTAGTATTTGTGCGTATTTGCAGACTTTCCGGGACCGGTTATCCGGCCGCAGATTGCAGCCCAAGAGGTAGCAAATGTCCGCCAACTCCGAGCTCCTGAGTCGCCGCACGGCAGCCATCCCGCGCGGTGTCGCGAATTCCCTCGCGGTCTATGCCGAGCGCGCGCGCAATGCCGAGATCTGGGACGCGGATGGCGACCGCTATATCGATTTCGCCAGCGGCATCGCCGTACTCAATACCGGTCATCTGCATCCGCGGATCGTTGCGGCCGTGCAGGCGCAGCTCGGCAAGCTTGCCCACGCCTGCTTTCAGGTTACGCCCTACGAGAGTTATGTCGCACTGGCCGAAGCGCTGAACGCGCTGGCACCGGGCTCGAGCGCGAAGAAGACGATTTTTCTCTCAACCGGGGCGGAAGCCGTCGAAAACGCGATCAAGATCGCGCGTTACCATACCGCGCGCCACGGCATCATCGCGTTCGGCGGTGGCTTCCATGGCCGGACGCTTGCCTGCATTTCGCTCACCGGCAAAGTCGAACCCTACAAGCGCGGCTTCGGACCGATGTTGCCCGGTGTGCATCACGTGCCCTATCCAATGCCCTACCACGGCGTCAGCGCGGCGGATTCGCTGCAAGCAATCGAAGCGCTTTTCAAGGCCGACATCGACGCCAGGGACGTGGCGGCGATCATCATCGAACCGGTACTCGGCGAAGGCGGCTTCTATGCCGCACCGGCCGAGTTCCTTCGCGCCTTGCGCGAGCTCGCCGACCGACATGGCATCGTGTTGATCGTCGATGAGATACAAAGCGGCTTTGCCCGTACCGGCCGGATGTTCGCATGCGAATACGCCGGCATCGAGCCCGACATCATGACCGTGGCAAAGAGTATCGCCGGCGGGATTCCGCTATCTGCAGTCATCGGCAAATCCGACATCATGGATGCGCCACCGCCGGGTGGACTGGGCGGTACCTATGCCGGCTCGCCGCTGGGCTGCGCGGCAGGCCTTGCCGTGCTCGAGACGATCAAGGCCGAAAATCTGCTGCAGCGGGCCTGCAACATCGGCGATCGGCTCGTGCAACGGCTACGCGAGCTGCAGAAGAAGTATCCTTGCATAGGTGACGTACGCGGGCTCGGCGCCATGGTCGCGATCGAGCTTGTCGAGAACGGCAATGCCGAAAAGCCCGACGCGGCCTCTACCAAGCAGCTCGTGCAGGCTGCGGCGCGCCGTGGCCTGGTGCTGCTCTCATGCGGCTACTACGGCAACGTGATTCGATTTCTGCCGCCATTGACCATCAGCGACGAATTGCTGATGGAGGGTGTCGGCATGCTCGAGAAGGCGCTGCAGGATATCTGCGCATCGGCACCTGTCGCCGCGGCAGCGCGAGGCTGAGATCAGGCCCGACCGACGTTCGAATCGCTCGGACTGTGGAAGTACTCGCTCTGCGCCGCCAACTCCTGCAGGAGCCGGTTCAGTTCACGCATGCGGCCATCCGCCGTGCTGATCGGAAGGCAATCCTCGCAGCGCGGATCACCACAGGGTTGGCGAGAATAAAGCCAGTACTGCAACGCGCCGGCCAGCAGCCCGTCGGCGATATCCCACAAGTCCGCCTCTTTGTCCCTTTCGGCAATCTTGTTGCCGAGATCGACGGCTTTGGCAAAGGTTGCGTCAAAAATGGTGGATGGTTCTTCCATGGCAGCGCAGGACAACAGTGTGTCCGGCTATTCTACCCCAAGGAGCCCGGCGCAATGCGGCCGACTCCGTTGTCGGTCCGGTCGCAATTCGTCGGCTCGCCATGGACACGCTCGAGCAGTGCGCGTCCCGCCGGGCCGTCGAGCGCGGCAAGGGCGTACTCATAACCCGCCCTTACCGCCTGGTCGAATGCCTTCCAGTTGAGCAGATCGATATCTGCAAGGGGGGGTTGCAGCAGGAAGTCCGCCTGGTTGCGGTGATGGGCCGTGGTCGCGGCGCTGTTGACCATGCCGGCACGCCACAGGATTCTGACCAAACCCGGCCGGCGGCGCCGCTCGCTGCGATCGATCAGCATGCGCCACAACGAAGCCGTATCGGCGGCGTCCTGAGAGGCGCGGAACGCATTGTCATTGCCGACATCACAACCGATGATCGGTCCGCGTCCCGATTCGCGCATCACATCGACCGGCAGGTTGTTCATCGCGCCACCGTCGACATAGATTTCCCCGGATTGCATGACTGGCGGCAGGACGCCGGGGATGGCGACGGATGCACGCAGCCAGTGCGCGAGCCGACCGCGCCGATGCACCGAATAGCGACCAGTGGTCAGATTCGACGATACGCAGAAGAACGGCAGCGGCAGGCTTTCGATGTCGAGCTCGCCGAATTCCCGTTGCAGCAGGCCGCTGACCTTGCGCCCCGACGTGAGCGAGACGACTGGCAAGGTGTAGTCACGCAACGGGTTGGTGGCAACGAAGCTGCGATAGAACCGCTCGCGCAGTTCCTGGTCATCCCAGCCGCAGGCGATACCTGCGGCGATGATGCCGCCGATGCTGGTGCCGCCGATCTGGTCGATTTCGAGTCCCGCCTCGCGCAAGGCGCGCATCATGCCGATATGCGCAAAGCCTCGAGCGCCGCCGCCCGAGAGCACCAGTCCGCAGGCGTGCCCGGTAAGCAACCGAACGAGTCTTCGCACATCGGCATCGTTCTGGATGTTGTGGTGCGGCAGATCGGCGAAGCGGGAACACCACTGCGCGGCGCGGCCGCCCTGGATGCCATCGTTGTGCAGCAGCACGAGCTCGCTGCGCTTGGCGAGCGTGCGTGATTCGCGCGCTCCCGTCACGGCGGCGAACTCGCCGGCGGGCGTCGCGGCATTGGCCAGAAGTATCACGGCATCGGCCTGCCGGACACACAGCTTGCTCCAGGTTGTCGCTGCATGATCTGCGACATAGACCGTGAAGTCATTCGCCGTTTCGATCTTGTGGAACCAGTGACTGGTATGGTCCGCACCCCGGGCGCCCCAGACGAGTTCGGCTGAACCATATCGCTCGAGTGCCGCCACGAAGTCGATGCCAAAACCTCCGACATCGACCTCAACATCCTGCGGCACGAGGGCGAAGCTGCGCGGCAGCTGCGCCGGTGCACGTTCGCCAGAAGTCGCTCTTTCGAGCCTGTGGACTGCCAGCTGCGCCAGCCGCAGCATGGCCTGCGGGCAACGCTGCATGACCTCCTGGAAGCCCTGGCGATCGAGGCGCGCAAGCTGGCTGTCCCGCAGCGCGACGACAGTCGCCGAGCGCGCGCGTCCCGAGATCAGGCCCATTTCGCCGACGATGTCGCCCGCCTGGATCGAGCCTACGAAGCGCCTGCGATCGCTTCCGGGCGGCGCGTATACGGCGAGCGTTCCCGAAACGAGAAAATACAGGGAGTCGGAGTCCTCGCCCGACTCGAACAACACGCCGCCGCCGGGGAGCGAGAGCCAGTCCACACTGGCTGCGAGCGCCGCGAAAGTTTCCTCGGGAAGGCCGGCGATGACGGGCATGCGCGCGAGCGCGAAATCGAGCGATGCACGCTCGACCAAGGTCTCATCGAGATCCGTCTGCGAAGACATTTCGCCAGATACCCCAGGGCTGACCAGGCCATGACTGATCAGGCTGCCGCAAACCCTGTAAAATAAAGAGTTTATATGCCCGCCTGTCGGCGGAACCAATAGCCTGTGACACCGATCTCATTTGCGGCCGCACACTGCGGCCCTAGCGCACGCGAACCCGAGAAATGCCCGAAGAAAACCCGTTCAACCGGCCCAAAGCCAAGACCGTCAGACCAATAGCCGCCCTGCTGCCCTTCCTGCGCCCCTACCGCGGCGCGATATTCGCAGCGCTGGCGGCCCTGCTGGTGGCATCGGCCGCAATGCTGGCCTTGCCAATCGCGCTCAAGAACCTGATCGACCGCGGCATGACGGCCGGCAATGCAGCGACCATCGACCGGTATTTCGCTGCGTTCCTGCTGGCCGCAATTGTATTTGGAGTCTTCGCGGCGCTGCGCTTTTACATCGTCACCTGGCTGGGCGAACGTGTCGTCGCGGATATCCGCGCTGCGGTCTACCGCAATGTCCTGCGGCTCGACCCATCGTTTTTCGAAACCACCCGCACCGGCGAGGTGCTCTCGCGCCTTACGACCGACACGACTCTCGTACAATCGATCACCGGCAGCGGTCTTTCGATCGCCTTGCGCTCGAGCATCAATCTCCTCGGTGCCCTGGCGATGCTGCTCGTGACGAGCCCGCGCCTTGCCGCGATGATCCTTCTGCTCCTGCCGCTCGTAATCGTGCCGCTCATTACGCTCGGCCGGCGGCTTCGCAAATTGTCGAGAGCATCGCAGGATCGAGTCGCAGACACCAGCGGACTGGCGGGCGAGGCGCTCAATGCAATACAGACCGTACAGGCATTCACCCTCGAGGAATTGACGGGCCAGCGCTACGATGACGCTGTCGAAGACTCATTCCGCGTCGCAGTGCACCGCACGCGAGTTCGGGCCGTGCTCACGGCAGTCGCGACCATGCTGGTCTTTGGTGCCATCACTCTCGTGCTCTGGGTCGGCGCACGAGCCGTCATCAGCGGCGAAATCAGCGGCGGCGAACTCAGCCAGTTCCTGCTCTATGCGGTCTACGTCGGCACCGCAGCCGCTTCCCTGAGCGAGATGTGGAGCGAGTTGCAACGCGCCGCGGGAGCGATGGAGCGATTGGTGGAATTGAAGAACGCGCTACCGCGGATCCGCGCACAGCGCGAACCGCTGCCGCTGCCGACACAGCGCCGGGGCGACATTGCGTTTCACAATGTCACTTTCCGCTATCCTTCGCGACCGGAATTTCGCGCACTACGCGGACTCAGCCTGGAGATCCGTCCCGGCGAGACGGTGGCGTTCGTCGGTCCATCGGGCGCGGGCAAGAGTACGACTTTCCAGCTGCTACTGCGCTTTTATGATCCCGAGTCGGGTCGCATCGAGATCGACGGTGTCGACATCGCCAAAGCCGATCCCGCCGAAGTGCGAAAACGCATCGGCCTGGTCCCGCAGGAAACCGTACTGTTCGGCGCGAGCGCCCGGGAAAATATCCGCTATGGGCGGCCCGATGCGAGCGATGCTGAAATCACCGCAGCGGCCCAGGCTGCGGCCGCGGACGAATTCATCGCCAAGCTGCCGCAGGGGTACGATACATTCCTCGGCGAGCGCGGCGCACGCCTCTCTGGTGGCCAGCGCCAGCGTATCGCGATCGCGCGCGCTATCCTCAAGGATCCGCCCATCCTGCTGCTCGATGAGGCAACCAGCTCGCTCGATGCCGAGAGCGAACGATTGGTGCAACGAGCTCTCGAGAGGCTGCTGCGCAGCCGCACCACCATCATCATCGCGCACCGGCTTGCCACGGTGCTGAAAGCAGACCGAATCGTGGTCCTGGACGAAGGCCACATTGCCGCCATCGGCACGCACGAGGTTCTGCTTCAGACCTGTCCGCTCTACGCGCGCCTCGCGGCGCTGCAATTTGCCGATGGCCGCATGCCGAGCGAAGCGGAGGCGTCACCGCTCGTGACCTGAGGCTCGCGTTGCGTGCCTTGACGGTCCGGCCATCCCGCGAAGATCCCGGAACGTTCGCGCCAGCAAGCGGTCTAGCCAGCGGGTCGCAACTCGGCCGCACCCGGCGGCGCACTGTGTGTGCGCAGGTAGATCTCGAACGCATCCTGCCTTCGTCCGGACATGTAGGGCACCATGTAAAGTGCCGCGAGCCCTTCGAGCCAGCGTGCATTGCGGATCGGGCCGAGATCGAGGGGAGCGAACCCGAGTTTGCGGACCAATTCGCCTACGGAGGCCTTGGCCTTGGCGTCGTCGCCCGCCATCGGGATGGTCACCGGCCCACCGGCCAGCGCCGGATCAGCCATGACGTGAAACCCAACCGTATTGAACGCCTTGACCACCCGTGCCTCCGGGAATCGACGTTGCAGCCACTGACCCGCCGATTCGCCGTCGACGGGCTCCAGCAGCCCGTCAGCCGCGGACCGAAGCGCATTGACCGGGTCGATGACCAACCGCGCGCCGAGGTCGACGTTTCGCAGCGTCTCGCCCAATGCAGACCAGGGAACGGCCAGCAGGACCCAGTCCGACCCGGCGACAGCCTTGGCGACATCGGTCACGCTCGAGTTTCCGCCCGTACGCGCGAGCAACTGGGCGTGCTCCGGTCGGGCTGGCTCACGCGAGCCATATATCACTCGATAGCCCTGCTGAGCGATCCGTGGCCCCAACGCGCCCGCGACACGCCCGGTCCCGATGATCGCAATGACCTCGGGACGTTGCGGTGAGATTGTCGCGTCACTCGCAGCCGCCGCGCGGCCTGAGGCGCAACCCAGCACCAGCAGGGCGAGCGGAGCTAGGCCGCGCGCCAGCGCCGCGCCAGCCAGTAGTCGATGCTGAAATAGCGCCCGCCACCTGCGAACAGCAATGCGAGCAACATGACGAAATATGTCGCCGCCCACTCGATTCCTGAATTGGATATGACGAAATTGCCTTGCTGCGTGAGCCATTCGTAGTCCTCATGTTCGCGCAGGATCTGTCGCGCCCGGCCCAACCGTTCGATGGCCGCCGATGCATCGTCGGCTTCGATACCAAGGACGTGTGCGCTGGCGAAAGGCGACTGCAGATCGTGCACTGCCTGCCAGCCATTGTCCCAATGCACGCTGACCGCTGCAACGATCATGGTAACCATCAGTGGCAGGACGATCAGTCGCACGCCTAAGCCGAGCAACAACATGACGCCGCCGCCGACTTCGGCTGCAGTGGCGAGGCCCGCGAGCAGCGCCGGGACCGGCAAACCGAGGCCCCAGTCGGCATTGCCGAACCATTCGACGACGCTGCCGAAGCCCTCGACCTTGTTGAGGCCCGCAACCCAGAACACCGGTGCGAGATAGAGCCTTAGCGCAAGTGGCGCCAGGTAATCGGCCTTGCCCAATAACCCGACCAGAGCCCGCCAGCGGCCCGCCAGTTCCATCAGCATGATTTACCTCGAAGATCGTTGTCGTCGAGTGCAGGACCGTGACGGTGGACAGATTATTGCGACCCCTGAAGGATCGCAGTCCGAAGCGGCGCAAGTACAGCGCCTGCGTCGAGCAAGGTGCGACCACTCGCAATCGAAACACCCAACTCATCCAGCACCGGATCGACCTGGCTGATATCCGAGTCCCGCAGATAGCTCCGATAAAGTCGCGAGAAGATCTGCGTCTTCGACAACTCGTCGAGCCGCGACGTCAATTGCTCTCCGCTCCAGGAGTTCGCTGCAGGCAGACAGCACTCGCGCAGCTGCGCAAGCACACTGTCGAGCGACTCCCGTCCATCACTGCGACGACGCAACGCAACGTCCGCCTGCAGGGCGAACGCTGCGCCCAACCAGTACACGAGCATGCGCCCACCACGCCTGCCGGCACTCGCAGCGGCAATCGGCATGTCCTTCAACGGTCGCGCCCGGTTGAAGCCCTCGAGCAGTTTCCGCCATGCAGTCGCCTCGTCATAACCACCCGAACGAAACATGAAAATGTTCTGGTAGTAACTTGCGAAGCCTTCGGAAATCCACCTTGCTCCGGAGGACAGATGCGGCAGAAGCAGATGACTGAATTCATGCGATGCTGTCCAGTCGCCACGCAGTTGCGCGAGCGTCGCTGCGCCATTCACGAAGAAGCGCAGCGACTCACCGCCATTTCGTATGACATGACCGAAGGGTACGGCGCCCGCGCCGTCGATATCGATGGGCACGATCACGACCTGAAGGTCGTTGCCACCCAATCCGTGACCAGCCGCCACGACTGGTGCGGCAGCACCGGCGAGCCACGGACGGTAGGTCGACCACCGAGCCGCGTTCGCCTGCGCAGCGATGGCTACACGCAGTGTTGTATCGCCGATTCGAAGATCTCTTTGTTCGAAACGACCGAGCAACATGATCGCGCGGCTCGATTGCGCAGACGGCTCGATCAGGAATTGATCACTGCCATCGACCGGGCGCCATGGCACCGAGACCTGCATGCCTTCCGGAAGCACGATCCGCACCTGCGCTCTGCCCGACGATCCGGCTATACGCAACAGAAAATCGTCCGGAGCGAGTTGGCGAAGATTCTCCGGCAGCGAAAAGGACCTGCGCCTGCCTCGCGTCGCACTCGTCTCTTCCGCCCGGATCGCGAAGCGATAGCGCAAGCAGCGGCTGGCCGCCGGCAATGTCGCGATTCCGGCGTGCTGTTGCAACATGTTCTGCGGCTGCTCGCAGTCGGCTGCGTTGCCAAGATACCGCCAGCCGCGCTCATCCTCGAGCACCAGACGCGAAAACGGCTCGTCGCTACGCAGCTCGATGGCAAGGCTCGACAGATCGGCCTCGGCGCGAATGACATAGCGCGGCGTTGCGCCAGAAACAGGCAGACTGATTGTGGCCGCGAGTACCCACGACAACAGGGCCCGGTCCAGGCCTGCCATAGTCAATCCCGGTAATCGAGCGGCGGCTCGCGATCCCCAACCAGAGCGAGGTAACGAAAGTCGGGACCCCGACGACGTTGATGCTCCGCCCTGGCGTCACGCAGCAATCGCGGATTACGCAACAGGTCCTCGGCAACCAGCGCAAGCGTACGCGAAGCGACGCCCATGCCTTTGAGGCCGATGCTCATGCCGCCGGCAGCAACTGCCTGCCAGCTATGCGCCGGCGTGCCCGGCACCCAGGTGGCCGCGTCGAGTCCGGCGGTCGGTACGATCCAGCTGACGTCGCCGACGTCGCTGGAGCCGTAGTTCTGCGTGAACTGATAGGGCTGGATCCGGGCCGCCTCCTCGAGCGCCGGTGCCGGCGCCGTGAGCGTCGTCTGCAGTGCCTCGGCAAACCGCCGCTCGTCGGCGTCATAGACCACGCCGCCCACCTCGCGTAACCGCCGGTCGACCAGCCGCCCGAGCGTGTCGTTCGGCAGGATGCTGTAGACCGCGTTGACGACCTCGACTTCGCTGCGCGTCTCGGTGCCGAGCGCGGCGGCATCAGCGATCTTGAGGACACGTTGCCAGAGTTCGGCGACGACCCTGGGGTCCGGATGGCGTACATACAGGTAGCTCTCGGCAAATTCCGGAACGACGTTCGGGGCCGATCCACCACGCGTGATGATGTAGTGCATGCGCGCTTCCTGTGGCACATGCTCACGCAGCTGATTGACCATGAAATTCATGGCCTCGAGCGCGTCGAGTGCCGAACGGCCTTTCTCCGGCGCCGCTGCCGCGTGGCTCGGCGTGCCATAAAAACGAAACTTGCCGGTCTTGTTGGCCGTGGAGCCCGTCTGCGAGGCATTGTTCTCATCGCCCGGATGCCAGTGCAGCACAGCGGAGACATCATCGAACAGGCCCGCGCGCGCCATGTAAACCTTGCCACCACCCCCTTCTTCCGCGGGAGTGCCGTAGACGCGTACGGTGCCGGCCCTGCCCGAGGCCTTGAGCCACCTGCCTACCGCGATTCCTGCCGACACGGAGGCCGTGCCGAACAAGTGATGTCCACAGGCGTGCCCGGACATCTGCTGCGAAATGGCCGATTTCTCCGGTACCGCCTGCTGGGAAAATCCTGGCAGCGCGTCGAATTCCGCCAGCAGGCCGATCACCGGCTCGCCGCTGCCAATGCTCGCCACGAAGGCCGTCGGCATGCCAGCCACGCCCGACTGGACGTCAAATCCCGCTGCCCGAAGCTCATCCTGCAGCAGCGCGCTGCTTCTCACCTCGTGATGGCCGACTTCCGCCCACTGCCAGATCTGCAAGGCGACTTCTGCATCGCGGGCCCGGCGGCTCATGAGTTCATCCAGAACGCCGGCTGCCGCGGTTTGCAATGCGCTGAAGCCGAGCACAAACGTAAGCAGCATGGGCCGCTGCGGGGCCTTCCGACCTTTATTCATGGGCCCAAGTTAGCGCATTCACGCACCAGACGTCACCCCGGGCGCGACCGGAGTCACATTTTCGCGCTGTCAGCAAAGGTCTCAAGCGATAACCGGATCTGCCGATATGTGCTACTTGAGAGCCTAGCGCCGAGCCAATGCGGATAGAAGATGATTCAGATTATCGGTTCACTCATGGTCATAGGTTGCGTCGCCGGCGGATTCCTCATGGCGGGCGGTCACCTGCTCGCGCTTTGGCATCCCAGCGAGGTCATCATCATTTGCGGCGCGGCGCTCGGCGCGTTCGTCACCAGCAATTCGATGAAGACCGTCAAGGCGGCCTTCGGCGGTGCGCTCGGACTCGCCAAGGGGCCACGCTACAAGCGCGAGGACTTCGTCGACATCCTCAAGTTGATTTACGACCTGCTGGTCAAGGCCCGCAAGGAAGGCATGCTCGCGATCGAGTCGGACATCGAGCGGCCCACCGAGAGCAAGGTGTTCACGGCCTACCCGAAGATACTGGCCGATCATCATCTGATCGAATTCATCACCGACTGCCTGCGACTGATCGTGGGCGGGAATCTCGATCCTCACGAGCTCGAAAGCCTGCTCGAGTACGAACTCGAAACCCACCACAAGGAGGCGCATGCGCCATCCCACGCCGTGCAACAGGTAGCCGACGCCCTGCCAGGCTTCGGTATCGTCGCGGCGGTCCTCGGTATCGTCAATACCATGGGTGCGCTCGAGGGCGCCGACACCGCTACGATCGGTCACAAGGTTGCCGCCGCGCTGGTCGGCACCTTCCTCGGAATCCTGGTCGCCTATGGATTCGTCGGCCCCATGGCATCGGCAATGGCCAACCGCGCCAACGAGGAAGGCAAGGCATTTGAAATCGTCAAGATGGCGCTGGTCGCGAGCGTGCGCGGCTATGCACCGCCAGTGGCGATTGAATTCGCGCGCAAGCTGCTGTTCTCCGAGGTCCGTCCGACCTTTGCTGATCTGGAGAATCATCTGAAGGGCAAGAAGTAGTCCGCATGGCCGAGGCCGACAAACGCCCGATCATCATCGTCAAGAAGCGGCGAGCTGCGGAAGGCGGTCATCACGGCGGCGCGTGGAAGGTCGCCTATGCCGACTTCGTTACGGCACTGATGGCATTCTTCCTGGTCATGTGGCTCGTCGCGTCCGTATCGAAAGAACAACGCGCCGCGATGTTCGATTACTTCAAGAATCCGAGCATGGAACAGGGCAAATCCGTCAAGGCCGCACCCGGCCAGATGGGCCCTGGCGGCGCGAGCACCAGCGCGATCGATCTCGGCGGCGGCATGGATGCGCCGAAATCGAACCCGAAGGACCAGGACGAAGGGCTCGGCAAACAGACGCCGGACATCGATGAGGCGCGCAAGGTGGCCGAACAGGCTGAGCGCAAGCAGCTCGAGTCGCTCATGGAGGAGTTGCGTGAAGCGATCGACAAGAGCCAGGCGCTGAAGCCGTTCAAGGACCAGCTGCTGCTCGATATTACGCCAGAGGGTCTGCGCATCCAGATCGTCGACGCGCAGAATCGCGCGATGTTCGATCTTGGCAGCTCTCGACTCAAGGACTACACGGACAACATCCTGCGCGAATTGTCGAGTTACCTCAATACGGTCCCCAATCGCATCAGTATCAGCGGCCACACGGACATCGTCGCCTATGGTGGTCGAGGTGATTACAGCAACTGGGAACTCTCCGCGGATCGTGCCAACGCGGCGCGCCGCGCGCTCGAACGTGGCGGACTCGATCGCGCCAAGATCGCGCGCATCGTGGGGTTGTCTTCCGCGGTGCTGTTCAACAAGGAAGACCCGCGCGACCCCATCAACCGGCGCATCAGCATCATCGTGATGACCAAGCGCGCCGAGGAAGCGGCGCTCAAGACTGATGTGTTCGCGGCAATGGACGCCCCCGCTACCGCCGCGGCGGACGCGCTTGCCGCACCCGGCGAGGCCGCCGTGACGCCATCAGGCGAGGCCGCCGTGACGCCGCCTGAGGCGACGGAAGCCGCGGCCGACACTCCACCAGGTTGACGCTGAGCGCGCTGAAGACCACCTGCTCGCGCTGATTGATCAACTCGTACTGGATCTTCACCACACCGCGAGTCGCATCGCTCGCCGAGACCCGCTTGTCCATGCAGGTGGCGCGCGCATGGACGCGATCCCCTGCGCGTAATGCCACTGCAAATCGAACGTTTTCCCAGGCTACGCCACAGATCCAGGCGATATCCCCTGCCAGCTCGTGATCGAGCTGCCGCCAGACCGCCATGGTGTAGATGCCGGAGGCAATGAGCCCGCCGAAGCGCGACGTCCTTGCGGCCCGCGGACTCGCGTGAAAGTACTGGGGATCGTACTCTCGTGCGAATGCCAGCATGTGTCTGCCATTGATGCGGTGCGAACTGGAAATGCTCGTTACGCCGATCTCGAGGTCTTCGAGGTAGCGGCGCGACGAGTGGCCCCGCTTCGCGCTCATTCTCCGGCCGGCAGCAGCGGCGCGCGCGCGAACATGTACTCGGCTACAGGTACGCCGCCGATGACGTGCTCGTTGAGGATTTTCTCGATACGTTCGGGTGTACAGCCGTGATACCAGATGCCTTCAGGATAGATCAGCATGATCGGACCATCGACGCAGATCCGCAGGCAGTCCGCCTTGGTGCGCAGCACACCGGCCTCGGCTCGGGCGAGGCCGAGCTCACGAACACGCGTTTTCAGGTAGGCCCAGCTGTTCTCCTGCAACGCAGTCGGCGCACACTTGCCGCCGACACACAGCAGGAGATGCATTGCATTGCCGCCGAGATGCAACTTCGCGGCGGCGTCCGCGGCGCTGCCTGCGGGAGCTCGGGCCTTATTCGATTCCGACACCGTGACACCTGCGATACGACCCCCGTCGGGTCGCAGCTAGGTTATCACGGGCTGTAACCGCGCTCGCCATGCAAGGACAAATCGAGTCCTTCGGTTTCCTGTTCGGCACTGACGCGAAGACCAGTGACTCGCGCGATGAGCTTCAGCAGTACGTAGGTCATCGCGCCGCACCAGAGGGCGGTCGCAGCGACTCCCAGGCATTGCACACCGACCTGCGTCAACATGTCCTTGTCGGTGGCATAGCCAGCGCCGCCGAGCGCCGCACTGACGAAAACACCGGTGAGTACGGTGCCGATGACACCGCCGACTCCGTGAACTGGCGACACATCGAGTGAATCGTCGATGGACAGGGTTCGCTTCAGGAACTGGGTGGCATAGAAGCACGCGATGCCCGCGCCGAATCCGATAGCCACGGCACCGAGGGGACCAACGAAACCGGATGCGGGCGTAATCGTCCCGAGGCCCGCGACCATGCCGGTGACCACGCCGAGCAGACTCGGTTTGCCGAAACGCCGCCACTCGACCAGCATCCAGGCGAGCGCCCCAGCGGATGCACCCATGTGCGTCGTGAGCATCGCGAGCGCCGCCTGGCCATTCGCCGCCAATGCACTGCCCGCATTGAAGCCAAACCAGCCCACCCAGAGCATTCCGGCGCCGCAGACCGTGAGTGGCAGACTGTGCGGCGCCATCGGTGTCTCGGGGAAACCGCGCCGCTTGCCGAGCACGAGTGCACAGACCAGCGCCGCCATGCCGGCATTGACGTGCACGACGATGCCGCCGGCGAAATCGAGCACGCCGAGCTGCGCCAGCCAGCCGCCGCCCCAGACCCAGTGCGCAACCGGCACGTAGACCAGCAACAACCACAGGGCGCTGAACCAGAGTACCGCGGAGAAACGCATGCGCTCGGCGAAGCCGCCCACAACGAGCGCCGGCGTGATCACGGCAAAGGTCAGCTGAAACATGAAGAACACGGGCTCGGGGATCGAGCCGGTGACGCTGTTCCCGCCGACGCCAACCAGCCAGCTCTTTGCCGTGCCGCCTATTAAGGCCTGCGCGGCTCCGCCATCGCTGAATACCAGCGAATAACCGACCGCCAGCCACAATAGCGATGCAATACAGGTCACCGCAAAGCACTGCATCAAGATGGACAGGCTGTTTTTGCTTCGAACCAGTCCCGAATAGAAAAGCGCAAGACCCGGCAGCGTCATGAAAAGCACCAAAGCAGTCGCCGTGATCAGCCACGCGGTATCGCCGCTGTTCATCGATTCGTTCCCCCTTGAGTTACTCGCGCGTCAGCGCAGGCCTTTGGTCCGGTCAGGTACTATCCGCAGCTATAAGGCTGCTGCATCAGTCTCGCCTGTGCGGATGCGTATGGCGCGTTCGATGTGCGTGATGAAGATCTTGCCGTCGCCGACTTTCCCGGTGCGGGCTGCGCCAGAGACCGCCTCCACGACACGATCGACCAGGTCGCCGGCAACAGCTATCTCGATGCGTGTTTTCGGCACGAAATCGACCACGTACTCGGCTCCGCGGTACAGTTCCGTGTGGCCCCGCTGACGCCCGAATCCCTTGACTTCGGTGACCGTCATGCCCGAGACCCCGAGATCGGCCAACGCCGAGCGAACGTCGTCGAGCTTGAATGGTTTGATGATGGCGGTTACGAGTTTCATGCCGGGGCCTCCATGAATCCTGTACGGGAATGCAGTTACCGTGCCAACACCGCAATGCGCCAGAATCGCGCAAAATGCCCCGAAAAGAGGCTCCAAGCCGCACCCGGTCGCACGATTTCGGTGCGCCGGGCCTACCACCTCGCACCAAATCCGGGCATCCCCGCATGCGACGAGGTCTGCTAGGCTGCCGCGCGATGAAGCTTCGTCTGCTCGGACCGCGCTATTGGCCGACCTGGCTGGCCATGCTGGTGCTGTTCGTGATTGCCTGGCTCCCCTTTCGGCTGCAGTTGTTCCTGGGCAGGGCCTGCGGTCGCCTTTTGCGCCACCTGCCACTGCGAAGTCGGCGGGTCGCTGCCATCAATATCGACTTGTGCCTGCCCGCTCTCGATCCGGCACAACGACGGCGATTGTTGCGGGAGCATTTCGAGAATCTCGGCATCGCCCTGTGTGAAACCGCGGTCGCGTGGTGGCGCAGCGATTCAACCATCACGGCGCGCTCGACACTCGAGGGTGGGCAGCATCTGCGCGCAGCGGCGGCACGTGGCCAGGGTGCAATTGTCCTTGCTGCGCACTTTACGACGCTCGAGATCGGTGCGCGCATCCTAGCGAGCCACCTGCCGATACACGTCGTCTACCGGCCCTCACGCAACGCCCTCCTGAATGCCTTCCTGCAATGGCGGCGGGGCAGCCAGACACTCGGCGCCATCAAGCGCGACGACATCCGCAGCGTCATACGCGCGCTCAAACAAGGCAAGCCGGTGTGGTATGCGCCTGATCAGAGTTTTCGCTGGAAAGGCGCGGCGATGGTGCCTCTGTTCGGCGTGCCGGCTCCGACCAATCTCGCGACGTCACGCCTGGCCGCCATGACCGGCGCCGCCGTGCTTCCCTATTTCGTAGAGCGGCTTCCCGGAGCGGGTGGTTACCGAGCAGTCATACACGCACCGCTGCAGGACTTCCCATGCGACGATCCGCTGCACGATGCACGCCGCATGCATGAACTGATCGAGAGCGAAGTGCGTCGCATGCCCGCCCAGTATCTTTGGGTGCACCGGCGCTTCAAACAGCTCGATGCCACGGCACCGGATCGCTACGCCGTGTAATTCGCCGGCCCGTCAGCCGGTCCCGCAATAGATGGAGCCAAAAACCCGCCTCGTCATGAAGGCCTCGGGCCTGACGGCGCGTCTGCGACTCGCGTTTCGCACCGGGCCCAGATTGCGACGCTGGCTGCGCGAACTCGCCGCCACGCCGGATGCTGCGAATCATGCTGATTGCGCCCGCTTGCAGCGACTGGCCGCACGGCGTGTGCTCGCGGAATTTCGCGTGCGCTTGCGAATCAGACCGCCATCGGCGTCGACCAGCGAGCGGTTACGGAGCCAACCTCACATCGTGATTGCGCTGCATGAAGGCATTGCCGACGTGCCCTGTCTCATGTCCTTGCCAGTGCCGCTTCGGTTCGTAGCGCGCAGCGAGATCTTCCGCTGGCCGCTTGTTGGACCGGTACTTGCACGCATGGGACATATCGAATGCGATCCGGAGTCGCCGCTGGCCGGCTGGCGTCGGCTGCAGCAGGAAGTGCCGAAGGCAGTGGCGTCGGGCCACAGCGTGGCGATGTTCCCACAGGGCACGCTGCTCGGGATTGAATCGGCATTTCGTTGCGGCGCATTCCGCCTGGCGCAACGATTCTCGCTGCCGCTGCTGCCGGTCGTGTTGACGGGCACGCATCGCATCTGGGAACACCCGTTCGGCTCGACGATCCGATATGACCAGAGGGTCGCAATGCATGTACTTGACTCAGTCTGGATCCCAGGAGGCCGCCGCGACGCCGCTGAAGATGCGTGCCGCAACCTGCAGCAGCGGATGAAGGCGCTAGCGCTCGCGAGCGGCGATGCGCCACCGCGCCGCTATGTGCCACAACGCGATGGCTATTGGGATGGTTTCGCTTTCGATATCGACCCGCAATTTCGCGCTCTTTGGCAGGACATTCACCTGCGCCGGCGGCAACAGGCGCGAACATGAGAGCGATGAGCGCAATTTGCCTGTGGGCCCTGGTCGTACCGGCGTGGCCGGCGACCTGCGAGCCCGGGCTCGCCGAGCTCGACACTGCGCTGCGCCTGTCGGTCCGGGGCGGCCGCGTGGACTATCGTCGGCTGCGTGCGGAACCGCACTCGCTCGATGACTATCTGCAGGCCATTGCGGACTTTCCGGCACTGTCCCTGTCGGGCTGCAGTCACGCTGCGAAGGTCGCCTTCTGGATCAATGCCTACAACGCCATCGTGCTGCGAAGTGTCAGGGACCAGTATCCGATACACGGACGCACCTTCGTGGGCCTCGCCTTTCCACGCAACAGCATCTGGCAAATCAGCCGGGTTTTCACGAGGCGCGACTGGGTCGTTGCCGGTCAGACGTTGTCCCTGGACGACATTGAACACCGGATTCTGCGCCGTGAGCTCGCCGATCCACGCGTGCATTTTGCGCTCGTGTGCGCAGCTCGATCATGCCCGCCGCTTCGCAGTACGGCGTATCGGGAAATGGATCTCGATACGAGCCTGGAGGCGCAGACGCGCCGTTTCCTGTCCGACCCGGAGCGCGGCATGCGAGTCGATGAAGCGGGCAACGCAGTGTGGTTGTCGAAGATCTTCAAGTGGTTCGGTGAGGATTTCCTGCGACCCGATGCAGCGTCTGTCGGCGATCTTGACGCGCGGGAGTCATCGTTGTTGCGGATGATCGACGACCTTGGCATCAGCCCGGGACTCAGGCGATTACTGCTCGCAGGCGAGATACGCGTGCGCTACCTGGATTACGATTGGCAGCTCAACGATATGCAGAAAGACGCGCCTTGAGCAGACTGCGAACCGGTATCCTATGTGCGCTCCTGGCAGCGACCCGTACGGCATATTCGGCGGGCGACTGGCAGCCGACGGCGGCACAGAGCGCGGCGCTTGCGGCCGGCGACGTGGTATTCGAAGGCGAGTCTGCCAAGGGTCGCAGCGGCCGGGCACGCGCGGCGATCATGATCGACGCCAGCCCGGCACAGATCTGGCGCATCATGACCGACTGCGCAGCGGCGCCCGAATTCGTGCCGCGCCTTACACGCTGCACCGTGATCGAGCACGTGCCTGAGAAGGGGTTCGACATCATCCAGCATGAAGTCCGTTATGCCTGGTTTCTGCCGCGGGTGCGTTACACTTTTCGCGCCGATTACGTGTTGAACCAGCGCATCGATTTTCGCCGCATCGGCGGTGATCTGCGCAACATGCAGGGGACCTGGCTATTGCGGACGGATGAGCATCGCCCCGCGCGGACCCTGGTCCGCTACCAGGTTGAGCTCGATACGGGCTTCTGGCTGCCCCACTCGCTCATCGAGCGTTCGCTGCGCCGCGACCTGCCCGATACCCTTCGGGCCCTGCGTAAACGGGCCGGGAGCGTCGCCAGGCCGGCGGAAGGTCCCGGTCAATGAGTTTCTCGCTGCTATCAAGCGTGCTCAATTTCCTCGCCGCGCTGTTCGTGCTCGCGATCGGACTTCTGGCACTCTGGGTCGGCGTCCTGTATGTCGTCGACAAGACACAGACGCGCCATGCCGTTCGCCGGAATTTTCCGGTCATCGGACGATTTCGTTGGGTGTTCGAGCACCTGGGCGAATTCCTCCGGCCCTATCTGTTTGCCGGCGACCGCGAGGAGTTGCCGTTCAATCGCGCCGAACGCGCCTGGGTGTATCGCGCCGCGAAGAATCTCGACAGCACGGTGCCTTTTGGTTCGACCCGCGACCTGCGTCCAGTCGGCACGCCCATGTTCGTCAACTGCAGCTATCCCACACTTGACCGTGACGCGGCAATGTCACCGCCGGTGGTCATAGGGCCAAACTGTCGCACGCCGTATCTGGCGCGCTCGATTTTCAATATCTCGGCGATGAGTTACGGTGCGATATCGAAGCCTGCCGTTCGGGCGCTGTCGCGCGGTGCGGCAGCCGCCGGTGTCTGGCTCAACACCGGCGAAGGCGGCTTGTCGCCCTGGCATCTCGAGGGCGGCTGCGACATCGTTTTCCAGATCGGAACCGCAAAATACGGTGTGCGCGATTCCGACGGCCGCTTGAGTTTCGACAAGTTCGCAGAGCTTGCGAATATCGCGCAGGTGCGCATGATCGAGCTCAAACTTGCGCAAGGCGCCAAACCCGGCAAAGGCGGCATACTTCCCGGCATCAAGGTTACCGAGGAAATAGCCGGTATCCGCCACATACCGGTCGGCAAGGATTCCATCAGCCCGAACCGGCATCCTGAAGTGGCCAATGACGATCAATTGCTCGATCTTCTGGGTCGCCTGCGCGAAGCGAGTGGCAAGCCGGTGGGTTTCAAGGCAGTGGTGAGCGACCCCGGCGAATTTCGCAGCCTCTGCGCCGCTATCCGCCGCCGCGGCAGCGATGCAGCGCCCGATTTCATTACCGTGGACTCGGCTGATGGCGGCAGCGGTGCGGCGCCGATGAGTCTCATCGACAATGTCGGCCTGCCGATCGGCGAGAGTCTGCCGCTGGTCGTCGATACGCTGATGGAACACGGTCTGCGCGAGCGCATCAAAGTCATCGCATCGGGCAAGTTGATCACGCCGACTGAAGTTGCATGGGCCCTGTGCATGGGAGCCGATTTCGTCAACTGCGCGCGCGGTTTCATGTTTGCGCTCGGCTGCATCCAGGCCATGCAGTGCAACCGAAATACCTGCCCCACCGGGGTCACGACCCATAATCCGAATCTGCAACGCGGTCTCGTCGTGACCGACAAGGCAGAGCGTGTCGCGCACTACGCGCGCAACATGAACCACGAAGTGGCAGTCATCGCACACTCCTGCGGCGTGGCCGAACCACGCCTGCTAAGACGCAATCATTGCCGCGTCGTCACCGCCAATGGCAAGAGTGTGACGCTGGATCAGCTATTTCCCGATCGGCACAATCCCCTGCTGCAATAGTTTTTGCATCTCGGCGCGCGATGACTGCGCGAGGCCGAGGGTGTCAAGGCTGCGGCCTTCGCGCAGAAAGTCCCGTCCGGTAATTGCCGATCCAATTGCGAGGAATCCCGCTGCGAGCGGAGTCGGCACGCCGCACCACTGACCGAGCGAGACCAGGAAGGACAAGCCGAGGCGCAGGTCTTCGAGCATGTATCGATGTTCCGTGAGCACGATCTTCTCGCGCCAGTCGCCGCTGTCAGTCAGGCGTTCGTGGGCAGCGCGACCGTACATCCATTCATCGCCGGATTTGGCGTAATGGTCGCGCAAGGGAAAGTGCGGCGCGCCGTAGCCGAGCGACTCACGCACGGCAATGCGCTCGTTATCGAGTGCATCGGTGACCCTGCGGATTGCGGTCTGCGTTCCTTCGTTATGAATATCCCAGCGCTCGAAGTGCTCGAGCGGACCGGCATTCATGATGATCAGCGGCGGATGAATGACAGGGCCGGCATTCATCAGCGCACCGGACAAGGCGTCCTCAATCGGCTGCACCGACGGATAGGCTTCGCGCAAGACCTGCATGGCCAAGTCGACGTTGCGAGCCGGCAGGACGCCCGTCGGCAAGCGCGTTGCGTAGGCACTGACGACAACGCGCGTTGGCGAATGTTTGCGCGCCAGGTAAGGAAGTGTTCCAGTCTCCGCAAAACTGACATCGGCCGTATTGCCGACCGCGCGCATGGCTTTGAGAAAGATGTAGCTGCCGAACGTACCCGGCGGCAGGAACACGACCTGGCCGTCACGCAACAAGGGCGCCAGGCCTTGCGCGAGCGAATCATGTGTGGTCGCGGGCAGGGGGATGACAATGAGACCCGCCTCCGCCACGGCTTCAGCAAGATCGCTGGTCAGTGACCCAATGCGCACGTCCCGCTCGCCGCGAAAATCGCACAGCTGCAAGCTGCCACGCTCGCGTAATGCGGCAAAGTCGCCCGCATCGCGACGCCACCAGCGAATTTCGTGACCCTTCTCCGCCAGTTCCGCAGCTGCTGCGTAGCAACCATGGCCCCCACCCAGTACTGCAATGCGCATGTCTTACCTCGTCTGCGTTTCCAGCTGCGCGACGAATAACGGTCCGTCTTCGAATTTCTGCACGGCAAGTTGCACCGCCATGCCAGGTACGGGCTCCCGGCCGGGCCCGACCAGCAGTCGCGTCACCAGGCGCACTTCCTCGGCAGTGTCGATCACTGCGAGCCAGTAGGGCAGCCAGGCTGCGAAGGCTTCCGCACCTGCATGCACGCGCGTGAAGGTATAGAGAGTCCCTTGTCCTTGCAGCGTCTGCCACTTGAACTGATCCGCGAGACAGCGCGGGCAGCGGCGCTTGGGCGGGAAGGTCAGCCAGTCACAGGCGGTACAGCGGCTCGCCAGCAACAGGCCGTGTTCGAGTTGCTGCCAGAAATGCCGGGAGAAGCGATCGATGCGCGGCGCAAAGGGTCTCAAGCCGGGGACTGCGGTGACCGGCAGATTCATTGCGGCCCCTCGAGTACGTGCACGAGTGCGCTGTTGTAGTTGCCGCCCTCGCTGCTCGCCATCGCGAGCCGCGCGCCGTTGACCTGCCGCAGTCCGGCCCTGCCCAGCAGTTGCTCGCGCAGTTCCAGCATGCCGTACAAACCCGATACCGCGGGCGGATGGCCGCGTGAGAGGCAACCGCCCGATGTATTCACGGGCAGCCTTCCGCCGAGTGTCGTCTCGCCGCCAAGTGCCGCGAGCGCACCCTGGCCACGCGCGCAGATTCCGGCCGACTCGGTGACAATCGCTTCCGTGATGGTGCACGGCGCATACAACTCGGCGACATCGATGTCCGCTATCGCGACGCCGGCATCCTCGAGCGCCGCGCCGCATGCCTGTTCCGCCGCGGGAAAGCGGGTCATGTCGTGCGCTCGGTCGCCCAGTGGGTGAAATCCATCGTGGGCGAACCCGCGTCCGCGCACCGTGACGAATGGCTGACCGAGCTCACGCGCCGCAGCCACATCCGCCACGATCACGCATATTGCGCCGTCGCCGATTGCAGGCACTTCGTATAATCCAAGCGGTTCGACGATCGGCCGCTGGCGTAGCACATCATCGAGACTCAACGGCAATCGAAACTGCGCAAGCGGGTTATAGAGCGCGTGGCGTCTGTTCTTGACCGCAATGTGCGCCAACTGAGCGCGCTGTACACCATGCTCGTGCATGTAGCGCGTCGCATCGAGTGCATACCAGCTGATTGGCGTAATTCCAAAAGGCGACTGGTAATCGACATCGCCAACGACTCGCATTCCCTGGTTCATCGCAATCGCAGGCGGAGTAGCGGAATCGAAACTCACACCGCAGGCAAGCGCGAACCGGGATCGCCCGAGCGCCACATCGTTACACGCCTGATCGAACGCGAGCCCGCCGGTCAGCCCCATTTCGACGACCGTTGCGATCTGACCCGTGCAGCGAAGTCCAAGGCGCGCTGCCAGCATGGTCGCCATGCCGAGCTGCCGTGTCGACGCGGATGGCAATGTCAGCAGCACGCTGCCCACGGCCTGCGATGGAATCGAACTACCCGCAAGCGCGCTTGCGACGGTCTCGAGCAACAGGTCAAACTCGAAACTCTCGCCCTGCTCCGGGTCGGTCGGTGCGAGCCGGCCTATGCGGTGTGCCGCCGCGCCGACGATCGCTACCTCATTGGTCGCAGATCCCATGGCCGGATCGCTCAGGCACGATTGGACATGCGTTCGAGGTACCGGCTGCGCAATAGGCGCTTCTTGATCTTGCCGCTGTCCTCACGCGGCAGATCGTGGTCGAAGATGATTTCGCGCGGAACCTTGTAACGGGCAATGCGTCCATCGAGAAAGCCGCGCACGGCCTGTTCGCTGACCTGTTCCTGCGCGTCGACGACGGCAATCAGTCGCTCCCCGTACTCAGCATCAGGCACGCCGAACACAGCACAGTCGCGCAATCCGGGCATGGTGATCAGCAGCGTTTCGATTTCCGCAGGATAGATATTGCTGCCGCCCGATATGACCATGTCGCTCTTGCGATCGCTGATGTAGAGATAGCCGTCTTCATCCAGATGGCCGATATCGCCGGTGCGCACGAAGTCGCCGAGGCGCATGGCGGCAGTCTTGCTGTCGGCGCGATGATAGGTGACGAAAGCCGTATGCTCGGCGCGCATGCAGATCTCTCCGGCCACGTTGGGCGGGCAGGGATTGAGCTCATCGTCAGCGATCAGGATGTTGACGCCCGGCGCGGCGCGGCCCACGGATCCGCGGTGTGACAGCCAACCCGCGGAGTCGTTCACCGTGATGATGCCGGTCTCGGTCATGGCGTAGTACTCGTTGATGACCGGGCCCCACCACTCGATCATGCGCTGCTTCACGTCCTGCGGACATGCAGCAGAGCCGTGCACGACATGACGCAGACTGGTCAGGTCATAGCGCCTGCGCGTTGATTCGGGCAAGGCCAGCAACCGCACGAACATGGTGGGCACCATATGCAGGTGCGTGACGCGGTGCTTTTCGATAAGAGCCAACAACTCCTCGGGATCGAAGCGGGGTTGCAGGACGAGCAGGCCGCCGTCTGCGACCACGCGCATGCCGTAGGCGTTCGGGGCGGAATGATAGAGCGGGCCGGTCATTACGCTGCGAACCGGCGGCTGATCCAGTCCGAATGCCGTCCCGGTCCGCTGTTGAATGCGCTGAATCATCTGCACCGGAGGTGCACCTCGACGCACACCTTTGGGTCGTCCGGTCGTGCCGGAGGTATAGAACATGGGCGAGACGATGGATCGAGCCGGCCGAGTCCAAGGTTCGTAGCCCGCAAACCACTGTGACCACTCCGGCAACGCGCCGATGAGCCGTGCGCGCGCGGGTTCAATGGCATAGGCGGCGCAAACTTCGGGCGGAGTCTGCACGGCGATAATCGTCACCCGCGAGCAAATCGCAACCACCTCTTCTGTCAGCAGGTCGGTATGGGCGATCAGGACCTTCGCGCCGCAGTCATCGAGGATGTAGGCGATCTCCTCGGCCGCCAGATGCCAGTTGAGCGGGACGCTCGCCGCTCCAAGACGCGACGCCGCCGCCGTCGCCTCGAAGTACGCGAAATCGTTGCGCAACAGCAAGGCAACGACGTCACCTTGCCAGACGCCATTGTCGTGAAGTGCGCTCGCGGCGCGTGCCGCATTTCGTTCGATCTGCGCAGGCGAGCGATAGCGATCGCCGCAGAGTACCCCATCGGTCGGTGAAGTTACCGCAATATCGTTCTTGTCGGCGGCGCTCATCGATTCACGTCTATCACCACGCGTCCGCGGATCCTGCCATCGAGTATCTGGTGCGCCAGATCGGGCAATCGGCTCATAGGCCGAATCTCATAGAGCGTGCCCAGCTTGTCGAGTGGCACGAGATCGGCCAGTGCCTGCCAGGCACGCTGTCTGCGCGAGAGTGAGGCCATGACCGAGTCGATGCCGCGCAACGTTACGCCGCGCAAGATGAATGGCATGACACTGGTCGGCAGCTCCGCGCCTCCCGCCAGGCCGCAGGCAGCGACGACGCCTTCGTATCGTGTCTGCGCCAATGCGGTCGCAAGCGTGTCGCTGCCGACGCTGTCGACGACGCCACTCCAGCGCTCGGACTCGAGCGGTCGCGCGGCGCGTGCCAGCTCGCTCCGATCGATCAGGTCGCTGGCACCCAAGCCCGTGAGGAAATCGCGATTGGCAGAAGCGCGACCGGATGCCGCAGTTACGTGATAACCGAGCCGCGCGAGCAACATGATCGCCACCGAGCCAACGCCACCTGATGCACCCGTAACGAGCACCGTACCGTCGCCGGGACGTAACCCGAGATCCTGGATTGCAAGCACGCAGAGCATGGCGGTATAGCCTGCGGTGCCGATCGCCATCGCCTGCTCGGCCGTGAAGGCCTGCGGTATTCGCACCAGCCATTCGCTTTTCAATCTCTGGTAGGCGCTGTAGCCGCCCGGGTATTTCTCGGACAAACCAAAACCATTGACGAGGACACGGTCTCCGGCGGCAAAGCTCCTGTCTGCGGACTCCACCACGGTGCCCGCGAGGTCGATGCCGCAAATGAGCGGTGTCGTGCGGCATATCTTGCCGCGTCCGGACACGGCAAGACCGTCCTTGTAGTTGAGTGTTGAGTAGTCGACCTTGACCAGCACCGGCTCCGAAGGCAGATCGCCCGGACCGATGGTCACGAGCTCGCCACGGGTACGGCCATCGAGCTGTCTCGCAACGATAGCTGGAAAACTGGCAGGGATCATTGGTCAGGGCTCATTACTGGCGCACAGGAAACAAGACTATTCGCGTCGACCGAAGCCAACTTATGGGATCGGAATAAAAGGATTTGAGATCAAAGGCGCGCGGCATCCCGGGCTGCCTTCGGGGTCACTCCAAAATGACGCTTGAACGCCGTCGTGAAGTTGCTCGAATATTCGTACCCGACCTCGAATGCCACCTGCGTGACGGCCAGATCGCTCTGCTCGAGCAGCTCCTTGGCCCGCTGCATACGCAGTTGCTGAGCGAAATCGAAAATCGTACAACCAAACATCTGCTTGAAGGCGTGCATCAGCTTGCCCTCGTTGAGCCCAACGCTTCGTGCAAGCTCTCCTATCGTCGGCGGGGCGACGAAGCGCTTTTCGATCACTTCGCGCGCGCGATGAATACGTTCGACGTCCCTGCGGGTCAACCCACGATCGGGACGCTCGGCACCAGCCGTATGTTCGATGAGCGCTTGTGCGGACAGGCCGAGCAGCTCGAGCGCGCGGGCCTCGCCATGCAGGGTTTTCAAGGCACCGCTGCGATCGCAGCCAAGCAGTGCGCTCGCAGCAGCCGCCGCGTCGGCGCGCAGCGGCAAGTGAACCGAAAAGTATTGATCCGTGGCGCCTTGCAGGAATCGTTGCAGCGGTTCGGGCAATTGCGAGCCGATCTCGCCCAATCGTCCCGCAAGATATTGCGCCGAGAGAATCAGGGTAACGGATTGTTCGTGCTCACCGGCACGGTGCAACTCGGATTTGGTCGCCCCGACGGGCAACAGCAATATGCCAAGCGTGTGGTGTTCGACCGGCATCGCAGCCTGGCCATCGAGGTCGATGGCGCCGCTGCCGGTCAGGCGGAAATGGCACTTGAGCCTCGCCTCCCCCGGCCAATCGATGGTCAGGTCGTCGCGATATCGCAAATCGCCGATGACCATATCGAAGCCATCGGCGATTCGGACCAGATCTGCATGTCCGGCCGCTGCGGGGTGGCGCGGAACGAACCGCGTACCCGCCGCCTCGGCAAAGGGTTGCTGGCTGTCCGGTTCGTACCAGGCCAGCGGGTCGTCAGACTGGTTTGCCCGGTGTTGCGTCATGGCTTCAGTGGATACTAGGCGCAATTGATGTTTCGGCAAAGTACTGCGACCTGGCGCATCGGTCTTGCAGCGAGGCGTCCGCCATATCTAAAAAACGATGTTGCATAACCAGAGCGCCCGCGAGCTTGGCATTGTTGCATGGCAGCCACATCGACGCTGGGAGTTCCACACATGAAGCGATGCATTCCTGCACTGTTGGGTACGGTACTTGCCGGCGCTGCGACCGGCGCGCTGGCTCAGGATCCGACCATCGAAGAGGTTCTCGTCACCGCGCAGAAGCGCGAGCAGTCGGCGCAGGATGTGCCGATTTCCCTGCAGGCGATTTCCTCGGCACAGCTCGAGAGCAACAAGGTCGACGACATTTACGACTTGCAGGCAGTCGCGCCATCGTTGCAGATCACTGCGGTCGACCCGCCGGGCCAGGGTACGGCATTTGCCTTGCGCGGCCTTGGCAATTCGGTTTTCAACATGGGTTTCGATCCGGCCGTTGCCACCTTCGTCGACGGTGTCTATCGCAGCCGCTCTGGCCTCGTGGCGTCTACCGACTTCCTCGACCTCGAGCGCATCGAAGTCCTGAAAGGTCCACAGGGCACGTTGTTCGGCAAGAACACCACCGCTGGCGTGGTGCACATGATTTCCAGGAAACCGTCTTTTGACGGCACCGACGGCATCGTCGAAGTCGGCTTCGAGGAATATTCGCGCTACCGGATGCGCGGCACGATCAACATGCCATTTTCCGACAAGCTCGCCGTACGTTTGTCGGGCAGTTATGCCGACGGCAGCGGCTGGCTCGACATCGTCGGCAGCAACCAGGCGATACATGATCTCAACCGCAAGAGCGGCAAGCTGCAGGTCTTGTACCGGCCGACCGAGAACCTGAGCATTCACCTGATCGGCGATTACGCCAAACTCGACGAGATCTGCTGCGTGCCGCTGCGGCGCGTGAATGACCCTCGTTCCGCGTCGACCAATGGTCCACTCGCGGTCGGCGGGGCGATCGTCGACCCGCCAAGCTTCGACAATTTGCTGGCCGAGTCAAACCTGCCGCCGGCCTTTCATGCCGATGATGCCGGCGTGACCCTCAACGTCGAGTGGAATGCGGGGCCGGTAACCATTACCTCGATCACCGCGCACCGCGAGTACGAAGACAAGACCGAGAAGGACAACGATTTCACGGGTGTCGACATCCTGCGCAGCAACCAGAGCCTGCCGGCCGTCAGGCTGACATCCGAGGAGCTGCGAGTCTCAGGCAGCAGCGAGCGGCTCGATTGGGTGCTCGGCGGCTACTATTCCGAAGAGGACATCGAGCTCATCAATGAATTCATCTGGGGTTCGCAGATCAACCAGTTGCAGATCTTCGGCGGCTTCCTCGCCCCGGGGCGCGCGTTCTCGCATTTCTTCGAGCAGAACATCAAGAGCCAGGCGCTGTTCGGCCATGGCACGTTCAAGCTGAGCGACCGGCTGAAACTCACGGCCGGCGTACGCTGGTCGGAGGACAAGAAACACGGTTCGATGGTGAGCGACCAGCCGCCCGGAGCTATCCTGCCGTTTGCCTCGTTGCCACTTGCGGTGGTGTACGACTACGACACGCGCACCAAGGACAGCGAGCCGACCTACACAGCGAGCCTGCAATATGATTTTCGCGATGACGTCATGGGCTTTGCGACCTATTCGCGCGGCTACAAGTCGGGCGGTATCAGCATGACGCGCGATGCGGCGGGCAGCCTGCTGTTCTTCGGCAATCCGGTCAGTGGCTGTCCGGCGGGATCTGTGCCGATTCCGGCCAGCCCGTTCTGCCTTGGCGCACCGCAGGACCCGACCTTCAAGCCCGAGAAAGCCGACCATGTCGAGGTCGGCATCAAGTCGGACCTCCTCAATCGTCGCTTGCGAGTGAACGCAGCCGCCTGGTACACGGATTTCAAGAATCTGCAGTACCAGATCCTGCGGCCCGCCGACGGCGCATTCGCGGTCATCAATATCGAAGGTGCGGAATCGCAGGGCGTCGAGCTCGAAACGATCTGGAAAGCAACTGACTCGCTTTCGGTAAGCGCCTCCTTGCAATACCTCGACGCTAAATTCGCCAACAATGTCCCTGCATTGACGCCGGGCAACGACCCACTCGGTGGCGAAACGCTCCCGGGCGCCTCGGAGTGGTCGGGCAACCTGGGGCTCGATTACAAGCACGCAGTTGGTGATACCGACTGGACGCTGGCCGCGGGCGGCAATCTGTATTTTCGCACCGAGTACACCAACGTCGGCGAACCGGCGGCCAACCTCGCCTCGCAGTTCGACCTGACCGAAGGCGGCTATTCGCAGCTGAGCCTGCATGCAGGCCTGAGCAATGAGCACTGGGACGTCACCGCCTGGTGCCGCAATTGCACCGACAAGCGCGTGATCTGGAGCAACTTCGCGATCCCGTTCGACGGTGTGTTGCTCGGTCATTCGACCCGTTGGTCGCATATCGGCGAACCGCGCATGCTGGGCGTGACGATCGGCTACAAGTTCTGATCGCGGCAATCGATGATACAGCCGGTTGGTCCACGGACGCGTGCGACCGGCCGGCTGCGACCCGCGGCCCTCTAGTTTGCTATTCGCTCACCTCAGTCCGTCGCCGGCATGTGCCGACGCAAGAGCACGACGCCGATCAGGGTCAACACCAGCACGCCTGCGATGCCGGTGAAGAACGGCGACATCCCCTCGCCCATCGCAAGCAGAATGCTGCCCGCGAACGAGCTCACGATGCCACCCAGGCGCGCCACGCCGGATGCCGATCCGACACCGGTCGACCGGCAGTTGGTCGGGTAGGCGTGCGCAGCGACGGCATACATGGCCACCTGCATGCCGAGTATGCAGGCACCGGACAGCGTCATGGCGGACATCAACAACATCGTCGACTGGCCGGCCGCTGCCGAATCCACCGGCACCAGTCCAATCGCAAACGTGCTCAGGACGGCGCCGATGCCGACGATGGTCAGCACGAATCGTGACCCAAAGCGGCTGACCAGCGAGGCGAGAACGATTGCGGCGACGACTCCACCCAGGTTGAAGAAGAGTGAGCCACGCAGAGCCGTCGTGATCGGCAAGCCGACCGACGAGAGCACTACTGGCAACCAGTTGAAGAATGCATAGACCGCGAAAATGTTGGTGATGAAAATCAGCCAGATGATTGCAGTGTCGTAGCGAAGCGCGCGACTGAAAATCGCCGCAAGAGTCGCGTTCGACTCGGAAGCGAGCTCTTCTCGAACGTAGAAACTGTTATTGGCGGCGAAGGTCGTCGAACCCGAAATCCGATTCAATATTCGCGCAAGCTCCCCGAAGCGGGCCTTGTGACGCGCGAGGTAGCGCGGCGACTCGGGCAGACCGAAGAACATCGCGATACACAGCAATGCCGGCAGTATGGCGCCGACCATGAAGACCGCTCGCCAGCCGAAAGGCTCGATGATCTGCGCGGCAACCTCCGCGCCCAGCATGCCGCCGATCGGCACGCCGACCACCGTCAACGCGACGACCAGGTTGCGTACCTTGAGCGGCGCATACTCGACCATCAGGGCCGTCGAAGTTGGCACGACACCGCCGAGTCCGATACCGGTCAGGAAGCGCCAGACGGTGAGCTCGGTCACGTCACCCGAAAAGGCCGCGCCGAGCGACATCAAGGCAATGACGGCGCTGCCAAGCAACAGCGCAACACGGCGCCCGAAACGATCGCTGATCCAGCTCACGCCAATCGCGCCCACGGCCATGCCGACCAGTCCCGCCATGAATACGGGCGCAAGGGTGTTACGGTCGATCTGCCATTCGGCCATGACCTTGGGCGCCGCGAATGCGATCGCCTGTATGTCGAAACCATCGAAAATCATCGCTATGACGGTGTAGATGGAAACGGCCAGCGACAATCCCGCGAATGGTGCGCGGTCGAGAATATCGATCACGTCGATTCGACCGTCGGAGTGTTGATTTGCTGCCACGGAATACCCCCTTCTCATCGTTGTGACAGGCTTGCTCGCGCGCTATGGCGCCCGGCGGCCTGACGTCAGGGCGACCAGTCTGGCGCAATCAGCCGGCGCTTGCCATCCGCCGAAATCGCCACGCCAGGTTCGTCCAGCTTGTCCCTGTCCCAGAGTTCACAGGTTACCTCACGATGACGCTGATCCAGCGCCTCGCAATAATTCGTGTACAGGCACACGCGGACATCCCCGCCGCGACCACTGCGCACTTTACGGAACCAGTCCGGGTCGGCCAGCGCCTGGCGTGCGAGCCCAACAATGTCGCCAATGCCCTGGCGCAAAACGGCTTCGGCCTGTTCGAAACCGAAGACCCCGCCGGCGACGACGAGCGGTGTTGCGAGTCCGGCGTCGCGCAAGGATTGCCTGATCTGCTGGGCCGCAGCAAAGTTGCGGCCGAAAGGACCTCGCGCATCGGAGTAGTACGATGGCATGCATTCGTAGCCGCTGCGTCCCGTATACGGATAGGCGGCTTCGCCTACCTTGGGTTGCTTGGCGTCATCGAATTTGCCGCCGCGCGACAGCGAGATGAAGTCCATCCCTGCACGGGCAAGTGCAACGGCGATCTGACGAGCCTCGTCGACCTCCGTGCCGCCGGCAATGCACTCGTCGGCGAGCATTCGGCAACCTACGGCGAAGTCACTGCCAACACGCTCACGCACGGCCGCGTACACCTCGAGCGGCATGCGCAGGCGACCGTGCATGTCATTGCCATAGCCATCGCTCCGGGTATTGGTGGCCGACAGGAACGAGGCCATGGTATAGGCATGCGCGTAGTGCAATTCCACGCCATCGAAACCGGCGAGTTGCGCGCGTTCTGCCGCAGCGGCAAAGAGCCCCGGCAATTGACGCGGCAGATTGGCGATGGCTGCGATTTCGCAATCGGTGATGCGCTCGCGATAACCCATGGCAAGCGCTTCGTACTCCCGCGGCGCCAGAACCCCGCGCAGCTCATCGTCGGATGCGCCGAGCAGACGCTCGCGAATCTCGGCGTCCGTCGCGCCTTCGATCCCAAGTGCTGCAGCATGTCGCGACGTGACGCGCAGGTACTGGCGCAGAAATTTCTGTGGATCCGGCCGGCGGCGAATGGTCAGAAAATCGATCAGCTGTATGAGCAGGCGGGTACGGCCGCCGCTTGCATCGCGCACGACCTCGGTCAATCGGCGCAAACCGTCGATGTACCGGTCCGCGCCGATGCGCAGCAATGGCCCGCTTGGTATGTCGCGTATCCCGGTCGCCTCGACGACGATCACGCCCGGCTCACCTTGCGCGAATCGACGATACCACTCGATGACGTTCGGCGTGACATCGCCATCCTCGGACGCGCGCCATGGAACCATCGCCGGGACCCAGCTGCGCTCCGACAGCTGGAGCGCCCCGGCACGCAAAGGCGTGAACAGCAGCGAATCTGCCGCTTCGTCCGCCGTCGGCCAACGGCCAGGAACCGGGGTATGGCGGATTCGCTCCGGGGGGCGCCACATCGCCATCGCTCTAACCTCGCTGCCGCGGCAACGGCACGCGGTCCTTGCCGTCAGTCATCGGGAAGGATCGCAGTTGCCTCGATCTCGACCTTTGCCTGCGCTTCGACCAGACCCGCGACCTGCACAACGGACATCGCCGGAAAGGTCTTGCCAAGCACTTCGCGGTAGGCGGCACCGACCGCGGCGATCTCCCGTCGATATTCTTCGAGATCGGTAACGAACCAGGTCAGGCGGACGAGATGCTGGGCTTCGGCCCCTGCTTCGTGCAGCAATGTGACGATGTTACGAAGCGCCTGCCCGACCTGGTCTGCCAGGCGCCCGCTGTTGAACCGTTCGTTGGCATCCCAGCCGATCTGCCCGGCCAGAACGATGACGCGGCCACGCGCGACGAGGCCGTTGGCATAGCCTTTTGGTCGCGGCCAGCCCGCCGGCTGCAGCACCTTGTTCTTCATGGCTTCGCGCTCTTCAGTAAATCCCTGCCGATAATGAGCTGCTGCACTTCCGTCGCGCCCTCGTAGATTCTGAGCGAGCGAATTTCCCGATACAGCCGTTCAACCGCAGCGCCTTGCACGACACCGCGTCCTCCGAACATCTGCACCGCGCGGTCGATTACCTGCTGCGCGCCTTCGGTCGCAGCCATCTTGGCCATCGCCGCCTCGCGAGTGACGTTGCCGCCTCGATCGCGCAGCCACGCCGCCCGATAGGTGAGCAACGCCGCTGAGTCGATGGTGGTCGCCATTTGCGCAAGTGCGGCCTGGGTCAACTGCATGTCAGCGAGGTGCTGGCCGAACATACGCCGGCTGCTGGCAAAGGCGAGCGCTTCGCGCAGGGCACGGCGCGCCATGCCGAGCGCGGCCGCGGCAACCGAAGTGCGAAAGACATCGAGGGTGCGCATCGCAAGCTTGAATCCCTCGCCCTCGCCACCGATCAATCGCTGTGCCGGAATTCGACAGTCGCGAAATGCGAGTCGCGCCAGCGGATGCGGCGCAATGACATCGATGCGTTCGGCAATCTCGAGGCCAGGATCGTCTTTTTCGATGACGAATGCACTGATGCCGCGCGCGACCGCCGATCCGTCGGGCCGGGTCTGCGCCTGCGCGGTGCGCGCAAACACGCAGTAGAAATCGGCGATACCGCCATTTGATATCCACGTCTTCTCGCCGTTCAATAGCCAGTGCGAGCCGTCGCGCCTGGCATCGAGCTCCATTGCCGCGACATCGGACCCGGCATCGGGCTCGGACAGCGCAAAGGCGGCAATGGATTCGCCACGCGCGACGCGTTCGAGGTAACGACCAGCGAGATCGCGCGGCGCGCCGAGTGCCAGTGCGCCCGAGCCGAGTCCCTGCATCGCAAACGCGAAATCGGCCAGTGGATCGGCCTCCGCCAGGGCTTCGCGAATAATGCACAGAGAACGCGCATCGTAGGCGGGGCTGCCTTGAGCCGGTACCGCCGGCGCGCAATGGCGCAGCAGCCCGGCCGTGCCGAGTTTTCGCACCAGATCACGGCACATCGCATCGATCTCGCCCGGCTCGTGCCGGGCAGCCGGATCGAGTTCACCGGTGATGAACGCCTGGCATTGCTGGTGCACCTCACGGTGCCGGCCCTCGAAGAATGGCCACTGCAAATGGTCGCCGGTCTGCATCAGTCGCCCTGAAACCGGGGCCGCTGTTTGGCAACGAAAGCCTCGTAGGCGCGCCTGAAATCGGCAGTCTGCATGCACAAGGCCTGCGCCTGGGCTTCGGACTCGATGGCCTCGTTGACGCCCATGCTCCACTCCTGCTGCAGCATGGTCTTGGTGATGCCATGCGCAAAGCTGGGGCCGGCAGCGAGCTGCCCCGCCAACGCTTCGGCTTCGGCGAGCAATGCTTCGGGCGCGACCAGGCGGTTGAAGAATCCCCAGGACAACGCCTCCTCGCCCGACATCGAGCGGCCGGTATAGAGCAGTTCCGAGGCACGCCCCTGGCCGATGATGCGCGGCAGAATGGCACAGGCGCCCATGTCACAGCCGGCGAGTCCTACGCGCGTGAACAGGAATGCGGTCTTGGCGCGCTCGGTTCCCAGCCTGAGGTCAGAGGCCATTGCGATGATGGCGCCGGCACCGGCACAGACGCCATCGACGGCCGCAACGATCGGCTGCGGACACCCGCGCATTGCCTTGACGAGATCGCCCGTCATGCGCGTGAACGCGAGCAATTGCGGGGTGGTCATCTTCGTAAGCGGACCTATGATCTCGTGCACATCGCCGCCTGAGCAGAAATTCTCCGCAGCGCCACTCACCACCACCGCCTTGATGCGCGGCGTATAGCTGAGAGCACGGAACAGGTCGCGCAGCTCCGCGTAGGATTCGAACGTGAGCGGATTCTTGCGCTCGGGACGATTCAGCGTGACATGACCCACAGGTCCCGCCGTGCGCCAGAGGAAATGCTGCGCCTTGTAGTCGTAGGCATCATTTGAGCCAAGCTGCATGATTGGTCCTTATCTTCGATCAACCGAACCGCACCGCGTGCACCGTGCGGGTTACATGACTTCGCCGCCGGCGACCGCAATGCTCTGGCCCGTGATACTGGCCGCCCGCGGCGAACATAGCCAGAGCACTGCAGCGGCAACCTCCTCGGGCTGAACCAGCCTGCCCTGGGGATTGACCGCCGTCAGCGATTGCCGCGCAGACTGCTCATCGCGTCCTGTCTTGGCGACGATGGTCGCTATCGCCTCGCGCACGATATCGGTATCGGTATAGCCCGGGCAAACTGCGTTGACGGTGATGCCGCAACGCGCGACTTCGAGTGCAAGGCTGCGCGTCAAGCCGATCACGCCATGCTTGGCGGCCGCATAGGCGGACACGTAGGCGTAGCCGCGCAGTCCGGCCGTGCTGGCGATGTTGATGATGCGTCCGCGCTTTCGTTCAAGCATGACCGGAAGCGTCGCGCGAATGCAATTGAACACGCCTCGCAGGTTGACCGCCAGCATGCGCGCGAAAAGCTCATCGTCGGTCTTATGTAGCGGCGCCGATCCGGCCTGGCCTGCGTTGCAGACGAGTATGTCGAGCGGGCCGAGTTGGCCTTGCGCCTCGGCAAGTGCCGCGCCGACTTCCTGTGCGTCGGTGACATCGGCAGTGACACAGTGCGTGGCAACACCAAGACCGTCAGCGATCTTCGCCAGGCTCGGGCGATCACGACCGAGCAGGGTGATTCGCGCGCCGGCGCCTGCCAGGGCGTGGACGATGGCCGCACCGATGCCGCGGGCCGCGCCCGTCACCAGCGCATGTTGTTGCGCGAGATCATCGCCCACTCAGCCTTGCTCCGAGGACGCATTTGCGCGTTGCATGTTGCGTTCCAGTTGTGACTTGCCGGACAGGTATTGGCTCGGCCACCACTGGGCGTCGTAACCCTCGGCCGCAGCCGCCGCCAGCGTCCAGTGTGGATTCGCCAGGTGCGGGCGTGCCAGTGCGCAAAGATCGGCACGACCGGCCGCAACGATCGAATTGGCATGGTCGAGCTCGAATATATTGCCGACGGCAATCGTCGGCACATTCACTTCGTTGCGCACCAGGTCCGAGTAAGGCGTCTGATACATGCGTCCGTAGACGGGTTGCTGATCGGGCACGGTCTGGCCGGTGGAAATATCGAGTATGTCGGCACCGTGGTCCTTCAGGGCACGGGCAAGAAGCAGCAACTCCGGCTCCTCGAGTCCACCCGGCGCCCAGTCGGTCGCCGAAATGCGCACGGCGAGCGGTCTGTCGACGGGCCACTCGGCGCGCACGGCAGTGAGTACTTCAAGCGGGAAACGCATGCGCGAAACGATATCGCCACCGTACCGGTCTTTGCGACGATTGGTCAGCGGCGAAATGAAGCTCGCCAACAGATAACCATGCGCCATGTGGATTTCGAGCATGTCAAAACCCGCAGCTGCGCCAAGCCGCGCGGCGCGCACATGATCGGCGACAATCTTGTTCATGTCCTCGCGCGTGCAGGCGCGGGGCATCTGGCTGATGCCGGCCAGATAAGGCAGAGCCGAGGGCGCAACGATCTGCCAGTTGCCGTCCGGCAGAGGGTGGTCCATCTGCTGCCAGCCGAGTTGCGTCGAACCCTTGCGACCCGAATGCCCGATCTGGAGGCAGAATTTCGCGGGGGAATTATCGTGCACGAATTGCACGATGCGGCGCCAGGCATCGCCTTGAGCACCGTTCCAGATGCCGGCGCAGCCCGGTGTGATCCTGCCTTCCGGCGATACGCAGGTCATTTCGGTGTAAAGCAACCCTGCGCCGCCAACCGCGCGCGCGCCATAGTGCACCATGTGCCAGTCGCCGGGCACGCCATCGGTCGCGCTGTACTGCGCCATCGGCGATACGACGATGCGATTGGCCGTGGTCATGTTGCGCACGGTAAAGGGCAGGAACATCGGTGGTCGAGCCTCGCCCGCCAGGCCACAGCGGCCGGCAAGATGAGTTTCCACGCTTCGAACATAGGCCGGATCGCGCAACCGCAGATTCGCGTGCCCTACCCGCTGGCTGCCGGTCAGCAGACTGTAAGTGAACTGCTCGGGGCTCATCTGCGTATAGCGCGCGACGTTTTCGAACCACTCCATGCGATTGCGCGCTGCGCTTTGTATCTTGAGCGCTTCGATGCTGCGTTCTTCCTGGTAACGGGCAAGCGCAGCGGGAACGTCGCTTGCGCCGGCGACATGGTGCACCAACGAGATGGCATCCTCCATAGCGAGCTTGGTGCCGGAACCTATCGAGAAATGCGCTGTATGTGCGGCGTCGCCGATCAGCACCAGGTTGCGGTGATACCAGCGCTCGCAGTTGATGCGATTGAAGTTGAGCCAGGCCGATCCACGCAGGTGACGCGCATTCGACATGAGCGGCGCACCGTCGAGATAACGCGCAAACAAATGCTCACAGAAGGCAATGGATTGCTCCGGGTCCGCCTTGTCGAGACCATGCGCGAGCCAGGTCTCCTCGCGGGTCTCGACGATGAGAGTCGACAGGTCGCGGCTGAACTGATAGGCATGGATCTGGAACCAGCCATGTTCGGTTTGTTCGAACGCGAAAGTGAAGGCCGGAAACTTCTGCGTGGTGCCAAGCCAGATGAAGCGGCACTTGCGCACATCGATGGTGGGCAGGAACTGCCCGGCATGCCGCGCACGGGTCTTGCTGTTGACACCCTCGGCGACGACCACCAGGTCCGCGTCCGAAAAGTCTTCATCGCTATCGAGCTCATGCTCGAACGACTGCTGCACGCCAAGGTCCCTGGCGCGTTGCTGCATGATATTGAGCAAGGCCTTGCGCTCGATGCCGCAAAACCCATGGCCGCCGCTGCGAATGCAGCGGCCCTTGAAATGCACGTCGATATCGTCCCAGTGGTAGAAGTCGCCGACGATGCCGGCATGGGACGGCTCATCGGCCGCCGCAAAATTTGCCATGGTCTTGTCGGAGAAGACCACGCCCCAACCAAACGTGTCGTCGGGCCGGTTTCGTTCGTAGACCTCGACCCTTGCCTTCGGCATGGCCTTGCGCGCGAGTATTGCGCTATAGAGCCCGGCCGGCCCGCCACCCATACAGACGATGCGCTTCATCATGATATTTTAGGCCTAAAATATATCTCCCGCAATTCGCCCTCGAGCGTCGCCGCGCTGCAAGTCAGCGACGCCTCGCCCGCCTGGCAGCGCTGCCTTTGTGCGCAGCCTGGCGCCGCGGCCGCGCCGACGGGCGCCGGCGTGCCAACGGAGGCTCGCCCGGCTGGTCTCCCGCTATGAGCGCCAGCACGCGCAACGGACTTCCCGAACCCCGTTCAATCTTCAGTGGCGGCGTGACCACCACGGCGCCGACTGCGGGCAGCAGATCGAGATTGCACAGGCACTGCAGTCCGTAGCGACCTGCGCCATGCATGTAGTAATGACAGGGATGTGGTGGATTGAGGTAGTGGGCCTGCCCCGCATCGGTGCCAATCACCTCCGTGCCAAACCCGAGCACGTCGCGCTCCTCGACCAGAAACCGGACCACTTCGGCATCCGGCCCCGGGGTGTGCGCGCCGGTGTCGTCATAGTTCTGATAGGCGAGCGGGTCGCTGCGCTTCGACCAGTCGGTTCGCATCAGCACCCAGCTGCGGGGCGCTATCCGACCATGTTTGCGTTCCCATTTCCTTACGAAGGGAACCGACAGCAGGAAATCGGCGTCCGCTGCCGCCTCCCGGGAGCAGTCGATGACACAGGCCGGCGCAATCAGGGATTGAGCGGGTAGGATGTCGACCGAGTTGCCCGGCAGGTCGCGTCCGGAAATCCAGTGTATGGGCGCGTCGAAGTGAGTCCCCGTATGCTCACTGCACGAAAAATTATTCCAGTACCACGCTGGGCCGCGCCCGTCGTAGCGGGAAATTTCCTCGATTCGAAACGGTGCCGCCTGGCCAAACTCCGGGGACAGGGAGATAGGTGGTGTTTCGGGGGAAAGTGTCTGCGTCAGGTCGACGACACGTATTTGCTCGTTCGCGAGACCCTCGGCCAGGGCCGCGAGGATTCGTTGCGGTTTCATGGGCATGGTACGCCGCTCCTAGAAATGCAGACTGCCAACCGACGTTCCGCCACAGACGTAGAGCGTCTGCCCGGTCACGAAACTGTTCTCCTCGGCGGCGAGGAACATGACCGCGCGCGCAACGTCGGCTGGCCGGCCGAGACGTTGCACGGGGATATTGCGGCTGAGGGCGGCGATTTTCTCGCTTCCGGCCGGCACCAGCTCGTCGAACATGATGGTATCGGCGATGGGGCCTGGCGCAACGGCATTGACGACGATGCCGTCGCGCGCGAGCTCGAGCGCCCAGGTGCGCGTGAGGCCCACCATCGCAGCCTTGGTCGCGGAGTAGGCGGTACGGTTGGCGAGCCCAAGGATTGCGCGTGATGAAACCAGCACGATGCGGCCGAATTTGCGCGCCCGCATATGTGCGAGATTCGCCTGCACCAGTGACATGGCAGTCGTCACGTGCAGGTTGGCGAGGTCGATCAGGTCCTGGCGCGGTACGTCCGCCAGCGGCTTTTCGCGAATCGTCCCTGCGTTATGCACGATGGTCGCGGTCGGTGCATCCCGCGCAAGTCGCTGACATGCGGCCGCTGTGGCCTCCGGATCGGTGAGATCGACGATTACCGATCGCAAGCGCGGCGATTCGACCGCTGCCGGATGCCTGGCGAGCGAGATGACCTCATAGCCGGCATCGAGCATGGCGGCACAGATGGCCGCGCCGATGCCGCTGCTCGCGCCGGTGACTATCGCACGGCGTTCGCCGACTGCCTTGCTAGCTGCGCTCATCGGCCAGCTCCCGTTCAAGTATTTTCGGATTCTCGCGCCAACGTTCACGCAACTCGCCGGCGAGATCACCAGGGTAGATGTCTTCGACGCCGCGCTGCAGTCCGGTAATAACGGCCTTGGCGAGGGCAGCCGGCGTCAACTTGGGTGGCGGCAGTTCCTTGTTCCATTCATCGTCTATGGGTCCTGGAAACACATTGACGACGCGAATTCCCGCCGGACGCATCTCGGCGCGCAGGCACTGCGCAAGTGAGTGCGCTGCTGCCTGCGTGGCAGACCAGCTGCCCTGCGGTGGAAAATTGCTCAGCGCAAAAATCGACAGGATATTCACCCAGGCGACCGCATTCGACTGGCCGTCGGCGGCCCGCGCGCGCAGTGCCGGCCCGAATTCCTGTGCAAGACGCAGCAAGCCAAGGAAATTCACATCGAGCTGTGCGCGCATGGATTCGGTACCCGGTCGTGCCTGGATGCCGTGATTGCGTTGCAGCCGCGCCGTATTCACCAGGATGTCGACGCGGCCGCCGATCTCGGCAGCCATTTCCCGTACCGATTTCTCATTGGTCACGTCGAGCGGTTGCAGGCTCACGCCCGGCAACTGCGCCAGCTCGTCGGCCCCGGGAAATTTCTTCCACGGTTCACTCTGCCCGACCCAGACGAGCTTCGCGCCCGCCTCCACGAACGCCCGGGCCATCGCCTGACCAATCGCACTGCGACCATCGGTGATCAGGACCTTGCGAAATTTGGGGTCGCAGGTCATTTCCCGGAACTGCCTGTCGTCTTGCATATGGGCTACATCCTTTTCGGGTAGGGCGAACAGCACCGCCTGGCCGGCGCGATCGAGCATGGCGGTTATCTTGACCGCCTCGCCCGCGCCTGCAACGGCACCATGCAAATGGGCCACGACGCTCACACCGGCATCGAGGCGGACCAGACCCAGGCGCCAGGGCAATCGTTCGCGAAAATACAGATCGTTGCTGTGCGCAAGCTCGGTCTCGGCCAGCAGTACGCCCCGGCCGTCCTGCTCGCGCCAGTGAAGGTCATCGGCGAGGCATCGGCCGCAGGCCTCGCGCGGCGGGTATTGCACGGCGGTGCATTGCCCGCAAACCTGCAGCTCGAAGCGACCCTCTGCGGCCGCTGCCGACATGCCAAGCGCCACGCGGCTGCGAATCGCCGGCGGCAACACCGACGGCCGCGTGCGCAGCATCGGATTCTTGCGCCGCGCAGGGCGCAGGGCCTCGGTCATGAACCCTCCCGCGCAAGAATGGCCGCGCCGCTGCAAAGTCCCCGATCGAAATTGATCATGCCGAAACCGCTGACCAGCGCATGGTGCGCTTTTGCCATTTGCAACGGACCCGCCATGCCGGTCAATTGGCGAATGGTCTCGGTCAGGCCAAGGTACCCGCCCGCGGCGCCAGCCTGGCCAACCGAAAGCTGTCCACCGTTGGTGTTGAGCGGAAAACTCCCATCACGGGTAAAGCTGTTTGCGCGCACGAAACTTGCGCCCTCCCCTTTGGCACAGAAACCCAGATCCTCGATCTGCATCAACACGATCACGGGATAGTCGTCATAGACCTGCAGAAGATCGATGTCCTCGGGGGCGAGGTCGGCCGAGCCGTATAATTCCTCGCGATCGAGCGCCCAACCGCCACGCCACTGCACGGCATCGTCCGGGTAGGCATTGTGCCTCTCGATGGTGGCGCAAACTCGCGCCGCGGGCAGCCCGAGATGCCGCGCGCGATCCGCACTCATCACGAGAAACCCCTCGGCGCCGGCGCAGGGCATGACGCAATCGAAAAGGCGCAGTGGAGCTGCGATGGGTCGTGCCTGCAGATAATCGTCCAGGGTGAGCGGCTTTCGAAACAGCGCGATGGGATTGTCGAGGGCGTTGGCGCGCTGCGCAATACATAGCTTGCCGAAGTCTTCACGGCTGACGCCATATTCGCGCATGTAGTAGGCGGTGAGAAATGCAAAGCTGCCGTTCGGCCCACCTGAGCCATAGGGATACACGGCATCGCGCGCGAACTGACTGAAGCTCGCCAGGGTGTGACGAAAGGAATCCACGTGGTTGGTATCGCCCGCGATGCAAGCGACGATTTCGGCATCCCCGCTTTGCACGGCCCTTGCAGCCCGCCGCAATGCCACGATGCCGCATGCACCACCCATTGGAATGTGATCGAGCCAGCGTACCGACATGCCGAGATGCTGGGTAAGGCCGACGGCGGTGTCGGGAGTGAGCAGGAAACTCGAGACGCACAGGCCGTCTATCTGCTCCTTGGCAATACCCGAGGACTTCGTGATCTCGCCCAATGCCCGCGCCAGCCACCAGTGCGCGCTGCGAATCGAAAACCGCACATAGGGCATCGTGACAGGCACCGCGACGGCAACGCCCTCGTAATTGCGGCGCTTGCTCATGCGGTGCTGGCGTCGCGCTTCTTCAGCGCAGTGAGGTCATGCGCAAGACCCGCATGCAGCGCTTCGAGCGCCGCTGCACGCAATGCGGCGCGTTGGACTTTCTGCGTTGCGGTACGCGGCAGATCGGCGCAGAACTGCACGTAGCCCGGCGGCTTGTAATAGGCAAGCCTTGCGAGCGCAAAGCGCACGATCTCATCCGCCAGTTCGCGGGTCGGCGCTGCATCGCGAACGACTATGCAGGCGAACACCTCATCACCGCGAACCGCATCCGGTACGGCCGTCACACCCACCGCCGCGATCTTCGGGTGCTGCACCAGCACGGTTTCGACCTCGACAGCCGAGATGTTCTCACCGCTGCGGCGGATCACGTTCTTGCGCCGGTCGATGAAATACATGAGCCCATCGGCGTCCTGGCGCACGACATCGCCGGTGTGGAACCAGCCGTCCTGCCAGGCATGGTCTGTCGCGGTCTTGTCTTTGAGGTAACCGGTGAAGAAACCGAAACGCGGATCCTCGCCGGCATGACGCACCAGCAATTCGCCGGGAGCACCCGGATCTGCATCAGCACCACCCTCGTCGATGATGCGCGTTTGCACTTCGCTCCCCGGTCTACCGAAACAAGCCTGGCCCACGTGACGCGGCTCGTGATTGGCAATGACCACGGCGCCGCTGCCGGTCTCGGTCATTGCCCAGGCCTCGATCAGCGGAAAACCGAAACGCTGCTCGAACGGCGCATGCTGAGCCGGATTGACACCCGCGCCAAATCCGAAGCGCACGGCGTGATTCCTGTCCTCGTCCGTGGCAGTCGCACCGAGCAACATGGCCGGCATGACGCCGAGATAGTGCACGATCGTTGCGCCGGATTCATGCACGCTCGACCACCAGCTCGATGGGTGGAAACGATCCAGAAGGATCAGGCAGCCGCCCGCGAGCAGCATGCACATGCTGGAGACGGCCATCGCATTCATGTGGGTCAATGGCAGGGGCGAGAGCATACGCTCTGCGCCACGCCGGACGGTGACCAGATCCTCGAGCGATACATACCACTGACCTGCCCAGACATAATATTCGTTGCTGAGGATACAGCCCTTGGGTCGGCCGGTCGTACCGGAGGTATAAAGGAGCGCACATTCGCACTGGCTCACTGGCCGCGCAGGCGCTGGAGCCGTCTCGCGCAATGGACGCAATGCGGCCGCGTTAGCCTCGGCCTGCGTGCCATCGGGTGCCTCCGAGAGCGCGACCACTTGCAGCCGCTCGCGCCCCGCGGCGGCGGCGGCGGATGCAATCACGTCTCGTCGCGAATCCAGGGCGATGACGATTGCGACTTCACTGTGGGCGAGAACGTACTCGAGTTCGGCGCTGCGCCAATCGACGTTGAGCGGCACGACCGATACTCCGAGAGCATTCAAGGCGAACCAGTGACTGTGAAACTGGGGCCTGTTCTCCAACATCAACCCGACGCGATCGCCTGCGCCAAGATTCGCTCGCTCGTACCAGCGACGCAGGTGTTCTACACGCTCAAATTGCTCGCGGTAACTGATTGCACCGGATGGTATGTCGTAGATCCTCGCGGTCTCGGGTAACACCTGCAGGCAATCATGTGTCGGGAACTCCTGCGCGATTGCGCGCAGCGCTTGGTAGGGGCTCTCGTGCCATAGCGAATGCTTAGGTGCATTCATGGAAACAATTGGATCGATGGGAACGCGGCATCGCAGTTGACCAGGTCCACGCGTTTCTGACGCATGCGCAAGCGGCCGTCGACAACACACAATGAGTGCCAGGCGATTCCCGCCAGCACGACCTGCTCATCGAGCTGGGTCTCCACGTATATAAAGGGTGTGCGCAGTTTCCAGCTGTCATCCGAGGTTGACTCGATGCGTGGCTGCTGCAGCACATGCTGGCAAAAACTCGGTTGCTGTTGCGCGGGCGCGCGCCTGGCGTTGAGCCGCTCGATACGCACTTGCAACAACAACTTGTCCTCATAGAAAAGTGACGTGTGCTGCTCGCCATCTGGCTGGCCGCGCGTCAGCGGCATCCAGTAACGGGCATCGTCAGTGAACAGGTCGAACCACTCGTCGAGGCGCTTTTCGTCGATCAGTCGCGCCTCGTCGTATACGAAATTGACGAGATCCTCGCTGGCGGGAAATTTTTTCGCGCTCATGACGCCTGCTCCATGGATGCCAGCATGAGTTGCCGCCAGGCGCGAAACTGACCACGCATGGATACCTCACTCGTGCCATTGTGCACGCCCGCGATTGAATCACGCTCCGATGGCGACCAATTGCGATGCAGGCTGATCCATTCGAGTGGCTCTGATTCCAGCCCGCGCTGTATCGCGCGGTAGCAAAGCAGGTCGTCATGGCCCACGACCGACGTCGGCGCGTTGATCAGGCGCGAGTACGTGACGGTACGCTCCAGGATTTCGGCGGGCGCGCCGGCCAGGCGGAATGTCCAGCTCTCGAGTAGTGTCTTGTCGTGGGCGATCGGCCGCGCAACGCGGATTGCCTGGATCGCGCCCTTGATGGTGAGGCTCGGATAGTAGACGGTATTGTGACGTGCCTCGCCGAGGATCTTGCGGGCGCGCTCTTCGCCGTAGGCGTCGCTCATGCGCCGCTCGTACTCCCCCACCGCAGAATAATTCGAGTGGATTGAAAACTTGACGCCGCTGTAGCTGTGGCCATTGGGATAGATTTGCACACCCATCTTCTCGAAGAAGTCATAGCCGTTGACGAACGGCACGAATTGCTCCACCACCATCGGCATCGGCGTGCCTTCGGGTTGCCGTGACCAGATCGATTTCGCGGTGCCGGCCGATGACTCGTGCGCAACCATCGGGTGCATGGCATCGTTCAGGTTCTCGACGAACATCTTCCAGTTGCAATCGTGCATGTAGCGCAGCACGCCACCGGCGATCTCCAGCCGGCCCTCCGGAGATCTGTCCACCATGTTGTCGATCGACGTCAGGGCCTCGCCGAAGTATTCGTCGAAATCCATGCCGGCATCCGAGAATTTGATGAACACGAAGCCTCGGTAGTTGCGTACATGGGGCACTTCGCGCATCCCACGATTGGACTCACAGCTGTCGAACCCAGTACCTTCGTAGCCGCCTTTCAGCGGTACGGTGCGCAGGCTACCGTCCAGCTTGAACGTCCAGCCATGGTAGGGACAGCGCAGTGCCGGACTCGCATTGCCACCGACCGCATTGACGACCTTGGCGCCCTTGTGCGCGCAGCGGTTGAACAGAACGCGCAGTTTGCCATCACTGCCACGCAGCATGATCAGTGGCTGGCGCACGATCTCGGTAGTGTAGAAGTCACCCGCCTTGGGGACCTGGCTCTCATGGCCGAGATAGATCCAGGCGTTGCGCCAGAAATGCTGCATCTCGAGTTCGAAAAGTTCCTCGCTGATATACAGATCGCGGTGAACTTCGGTGTCGCGCACCAGGGCGCGTATGGCGGCCGGATTGTTCGCGTATTTTTTCATCCCACGCTCCTGCGTTTGCTAATGCGAATCGTGCAAGAGATTGCGAAAACTCGCGCCGTTGTCATCACTCAACGCGGCAGCGCGCAGCAATGAGATCCGCCTTGCCGCATCCGGGCGGCCGCGAATGCGCCGTGCCTCGAGCGCAAGCAACTCAAAATGCTGCCAGCCGCGCTCGTGGGTATCACCATAGCCCTTGACGAGGCGCTGGTTCGCGGCCAATTCCACCGCCAGCGGGTAATTTCGCTGCGCTTCCTCGACGACCTGTTCGAGCCAGGCGTTCATGCGCGCCGTCTCCTGTCGATAGCGCAGCGTGCGTCTGCGCCAGCGGCGCATTGCCGCGATCACGCGCAGCAGCAGGAAGCCGCTCACCGTGTCGCTACGGATCTGGCGGCCCTCGGCGTGGCGGGCGAACCAATCGACGAACGCCGCTCGCCGCTGCAGCGCGAGCGCAAGACCTGCCGGAAGCGTACCGAGTATTTCCTCAACGCGCGGCTTCAGGAACTCACTGACCTGCAACAGTTCACCCGCGCCGACCCTGCTCTGTGAGCGGAGGTTCTGCAGTCGCTCTGCGCTCAGCTTTACATCGGCCACGCGGATGGTGTCTTCGAAACACATCCACAGGGCCAGGCCCCGCGCAACGGCGAGACTAAGGGCGTGATCGTTCCCGGCAGTGGCATCGATCCTCGCGATCGGCAGCAATCGATCGAGGAATTCACCGGCGTAACGCTCATCCTGGTAGCCGATCAGCCAGCCGGCCGCTGTCGCGAGTACGGGGCGCAGCGGCTGCGGAAACTGCTCGCCGATTCGCTTCGCAAGCTGTGCAGGTAGTTCGGGCGCGGTCGGTACCTCCGGCGCGTTGTCCTGCACTTGAGCGGCGCCATTTTGTCGAGCCTGATTCAGGCCCTGCGTGAAGGCGTCGATATTCTGTTCGACCGCGATGCCCGCCTCGCGTATCGCATCATGATAGCTCTCGAGAGCGAACGGCAGTACATCGGAACCTGCAATCGCACCGAGCAGCACGGCGCTGATCCTGCCGCCACTTCGGTTCGCCGCCGCCGCCATGTCGAAGGCAATCATCCGCTTGCTGGCAGCCGTTACCGTATCGGTGACTTCACTGTTTCGCATGCGGCCATCGCCAGGTGCCATTTTCTCGGCAATCGTGTAGTCGCGATGAGTGGAGCAAATTACCGTCGTGCGATCCGGCGTGATCAAGCCGCGCACCGCGGCGCGGCCCGCCTCCGCCAATTCCGAAGCGACGACGATGTCGACGTCTCCCGGGCAGGGCATCAGCGCCATGATCGGCTCGCGCCCATCTGCCGCGAGCGCGCTCGCTGGAAAGAACTCCAGATAATAGATCGTCGCGCCAGTACGTTGCGCGACCCCGGGCACGGAGGTCGCCTGTGCAATCCAGCCACTGCGGCGCGCCGCAGCGACCAGCCAGTCGCTTACCACACCTCCACCCTGGCCGCCGAGAGCGGCCAGGGCCAGCGTGACCGGACGTGACGGCAGGGTCGTCATCGCGCGATGCCGGCAACGACCCGGCGTCGCGGTCGCAGCGCCGCAATGACCACGCGCCTTGCCCAGTGCAATAGACGGTCGCGCCAGTCCGGATTGACAATGACGTCCGTGCGGTAGAACGAGGGGCAGAGCGTCGCCGCATGCGCGACCTCGCCGCATACGCCGCAGCCGACACAGCTATTGTCGACGTGGGCGATCGGGTCGCTGCGAAGCGGATTTGGCCCTTGCTTGATCGTGAGAGATGGGCAACCGGAGAGCCGGATGCAGGAATGATCCCCCGTGCACAACAGCTCATCGATACCGAAGCGCTGCCGGACGATCCGTTGTCCCGCCGCGGCAGCCTGGCGCAATTGCGGTGCGATGCGTCGCTGGCGATTGAGCTGGCACTCGCCTTCCGCAACGATCACCTTGGGTCCCCGGTATGAAGTGCTGAGCGCTTCGCGCAGCGCTTGCATGGTCCCGCGCATGTCGTAGGTGCGCACCGTGCGCAGCCATTTGACACCGATCCCTGTCACCGCCGACTGGATCGAATGCAAGGCACTGCGCGAAGCAAGTTCGGCATGCGACGACGGGATGTACTGCCCACCGGTCGCCGCCGAATAACCATTGTCGACAATGATGGTCACGCCATCATGCTGATTGAAGACTGAATTGGCGATGCCGCTCGTGAGGCCGTTGTGCCAGAAGCCGCCATCGCCCATCAGGCTTATCGGCCGTCGGTGGTGACCCACGTTGAATGCCGCGCCACCGGCGGCCCCGAGGCCATAACCCATGATGCTGCCGCCAATATCGAAAGGCGGCAGCGTGGCGAAGGAGTGACAACCGATGTCCGCACTCACGTGGAATGTTCCAAGTTCGCGTTGCAGGAGCTTCATCGATGCAAACAGCGGCCGCTCCGGGCAGCCTGTGCAAAGCCCGGAAGGACGCGCTGGCAACTTCGATGTCAGGCGCTCGAGCGGCACCAGTACCTCCTTCGGCACTTTGGCATCGGCGGCAGGCGCGCTGCCGGCGAGCAGGTGCGGCGCTTGCTCGCCCAGGAACTTCTCGATGCCCGCACGTACCGCCTGCGCCGTGTATTCGCCGGCCATCGGCAGCGGCCCCTTGCCGATGACGCGGGTCGCCATGCCGGCCCGGTTGATGAATTGATTGACGGTCTGCTCGATGAATTCCGGCTGCCCCTCCTCCACGATCAGCAAAGCGCGTTTGCCGCTCGCGAAGCGCTGGAATTCCTCGGGAATCAGCGGATAGGTAACGTTCAGCACATAGAGCGGCACGCGCGTTGCGCCGAAAATGTCAGCCAGACCCATGCGCTCGAGCGCACGCAGCACGGTGTTGTACAGGCCGCCTTGCAGCACGATACCGACATCCGCAGCATCAGCATTGAAAAACTCGTTCAGCTGCTCCTCGACAATGAACCGGCAGGCGCGCGGCCAGCGCTCTTCGATCTTGCTGCGCTCCTGAGCGAACGTCGACGGCGGCAGGATGATCTTCTCGAAGCTGCGCCGCGGGTTATCGAGCGCCTCCTCGAGCCGATGACGGGGTGGCTTGTTGTCCTTGGCGAGGAAACGCCCGACGACGTGACAGGCGCGAATGCGCAGCATCAGCATCACCGGAGTCTGGCTGGCTTCGGACAATTCGAAACCTCGCTCGACCATCTGCACGATGGACGGCAGGTTCGGCCGCGGATCGAGCAGCCACATCTGGGACTTCATTGCAAAGGCGTGCGTGCGCTCCTGCATGATGCTGGCGCCCTCGCCATAGTCCTCGCCGAGGATCACCATCGCGCCGCCGATGACGCCGGCCGATGCGAGATTGGCCAACGCATCGGAGGCGACGTTCGTGCCGACGGTCGATTTCCAGGTGACGGCGCCGCGGACCGGGTAGTTGACCGAGGCGGCAAGCATGGCCGCGGCAGTCGCCTCGCTCGCGCTCGATTCGAATTTGACGCCGAGTTCATCGAGTATCCCGCGCGCATCGGCCAGCACGTCCATCAAGTGCGATACGGGCGCCCCCTGGTAGCCACCGACATAGGCGACGCCCGATTGCAGCAGCGCCTTGGTGACCGCGAGGATGCCTTCGCCCTCGAATTGCTCGCCCGCGCGCAAGCGCAGGGACTCGATCTCCCGGGCAAATGATCGCTCGGCCATGGCGGCTCTCCTCGGGCTTGACTCGCAACAGACGGCAGGGGCCAAGAGTAGCTCACGTGAATATTCACGTAAATCGAATTTGTCCTATACTGCCGCGATGGCCGACGCCCGCACCCGTGGCGACCCGAAATTCACGAGGTTCCGGATCGCCGATTCCCCGTTCTATCGCCTGGCGCGCTGCAATGGACGCTATGTGCAGGCCATGGAGCGCGAATTGAAGCGCATCGATATGGACATTCCGCGCTGGCGCACGCTCATGATCGTGCATGAGCACGAGCCAAGCAGCGTGTCCGAGATCGCGGAGCTTGCGGCCATGCGGCTGTCGACCATGACCCGGGTCGTCCAGCGCCTCGCCCGCGACCGACTGGTCAGGGTCGCGCCACGAGAGAGCGACGGGCGCAAGACCGATGTCTACCTGACCGCAAACGGACAGCGCGCCGTCGACGGGGTGCGTCATGTTGCCAGCGATGTCTACCGCAAGGCGGTGGCGTCTCTGACCGCGGCGGAAGTTTCCGAGCTGGTCACGTTGCTCGGCAAACTGTTCGATGGGCTGGCGTCCGTCAACCCAGTGGCCATGACCGACTACGCCAAGGAGACCAGACACAAATGACCAAGTTCATCGCCGCCGCCGTACAGTGGGCGCCCATCGTTCACGACTCGGCAGCTTGCGCGGACAAGGCTGTGCAGGCAATTGCGGACGCGGCGCGCGAGGGCGCAAGGCTCGTCGTGCTGCCGGAAGCATGGATACCGGGTTATCCATACTGGGCGGGCACGTCCATTCGCTCTGCCGAATACCAGGGCTTCCTGCAGGAATTCAACCGTCAGGCAATCCGCGTACCCGGTCCCGAGACCGAGCGCATACAGGCGGCGGCTGCGAAGCATCAGTGCACGGTGGTTTTCGGTTGCGATGAGCGCGCAGCCGGCAGCATCTATTGCACCATCGTTTACATTGGCAGTGACGGACGCCTGCTGGGCAAGCACCGCAAACTCATGCCGACACTGACCGAAAGAATGGTCTGGGCAATGGGTGACGGTTCGGACCTCGAAGCCTATGACACCGATTGCGGTCGCATCGGCGGCTTGAACTGCTTCGAGCATCACATGGCGCTCGCGCGTTATGCCGTCGGCAGCCTGGGCGTACAGGTGCACGCATCGCTATGGCCAGGTTACGAATGGCTCAATCCCATCGTCGATGCATGCACGCGCCAGCTCGCATTTGAAAACGCATGCTTCGTCGTGGTTGCGCGCGAAGTGATGTCGCCGGAACAAATCGCCGTTAACATGCCACAGGTCGAGATCGATCGCAGCGGTTATCAAATGACGGGCGGCAGTGCCATCATCGCACCGGGCGGCACCTATCTTGCCGGACCGGTTTCGGGTGAGAAGGAAACCATCGTTTGCGCCGAAATCGATCTCGATCGCTGCCTGCAGCAGAAGTGGTGGTTTGACGGCTACGGTCACTATGCCCGTCCTGATGTCATGCGTCTCGACTGGGACCGACGTGCCAAGCGTGCCGTGCGCGACCGTGACTGACACAGCCGTCGCAGTGCGGGTAATTGCGGCGCCGCTGTTGCGGCAGCTCCTGCCTATCGAGCGCTGCGTTGAAGTCGTTGCCCAGGCCATGGTTGCGACCAGTCGCCGGAAGGTGCAGCTGCCACTGCGCCAGGGCATGCCGCTGCCCGGGAGCAGCAATGTGCTCGGCATGATGCCCGGATACCTTGGCGACCCGCGCTGTTTCGGAATCAAACTGGTCAGCCTGTTCCCGGGCAACACGGCGCGCGGTCTGTCATCGCACCTCGGCGTTTATCTTCTATACGATGCCGATACCGGCGTTCCGGTTGCAATGATGAACGCAGGCATACTGACTGCCATCCGCACGGCTGCCGCAAGTGTCGTCGCAACTCGCGCACTAGCACGCAGCGACGCGCACAATCTGACGATCGTCGGCACAGGCGAGCAGGCCGCAACGCACTTGCGGGCCTTCGGCCATTGGCCCGGGCTTCGACGCATCGACATCTGGGGACGCGACATGCGCCGAGCGGCAGCGCTCGTCCGCGACCAGGCCGCCGACGCAGGTTGCGAGCTGCGAGCGGTTGGGACGCTCGAGGAGAGCATCCGCGATGCAGATATCGTCCTCACCGTAACCTCGGCGAAGGAACCGTTGCTGCAGGGTCGCTGGCTGTCCCCTGGTACCCACCTTTGCCTCGTCGGCTCATCCGTGCCCGAAGCCCGCGAGGTCGATGATGAACTGGTCGCGCGCAGTCGCTACTACGTCGACTACCGACCTAGCACACTTGCCCAGGCTGGCGAGTTCCTGCACGCACGCGGGGCAGGCGAGATCGGTGATGATCACATCGTCGCCGAAATCGGCGAAGTCCTCGATGGCAGCCGCCCGGGGCGCGAGCATGCGCAGGAGATCACGGTCTACAAGTCGCTCGGCATCGCCGCACAGGATCTGGCCGCGGCGTGGCATGTATACCGCGAGGCCGAGCGCTTGAACCTCGGACAGCTCGCGCAAATCTAGCCACCGACCGCTGGCGCATAATAAAGAGCGCGGCTGGGATAAGCCGCTGGCGGCACCCGCCGCTTAGGCTCGGCGAAAAGACCAGGATGCAACCCGATGGCGGCGAACCCCACCAGTCTGCGCTCACTGCTCGCGTATTCCGGCCCGGCTATTCCGCTGGCCATCCTGGCGATGCAGATCATCATCTACGTGCCACCGCTCTATGCGGAGCACTTGCACCTCGACATTGCCTCCGTGGGTCTGGTCTTTTTTCTGGCACGCGCCTGGGATGCCCTGGTCGATCCCATGCTTGGCTACCTGTCGGACCGGACCCGCAGCCGCTGGGGCCGGCGCAAACCCTGGATGCTTGCGGCGCCGTTGCTTGCCTGTGCGCTCTATGCATTCTGCCAGCCACCGGCAGGCGTCGGCCTCGGATATCTTGGCTTCTGGGCGTTCGCTTTTTATTCGCTCTTGGGCGCAGTGCTGATCCCCTACCAGTCCTGGGGCGCCGAACTGTCACGCGACTACGCGGTACGCACGCGTATTGCGAGCTATCGCGAGGGCGGTACGATTCTCGGCGTGGTTCTGGCCACGGCCATACCCCTGCTCTATTTTGGCGGCGAGCGGCCAGCGATCGATCAATTGCTTGCCGTGCTGATTGCATTGATCGTCCCCCTGCTGTTGCTGAGCACGGCAATCGCGTTGTTGGTCACGCCACAGGGCAGCTACACCGAGACCAGCGACCACGGTCTGGCCGCAGCACTGCGCGCACTGCAACGGAACAAACCGCTACAGCGCCTGCTCGTTGGGATCTTCTTCTTCTGGCTCGGCGGCAGCGTGTACAACGCCTGCGTGATATTCGTGGTCAACCATGTCCTGCGTCTTGCACTAACGGATTTTCTCTGGTTCGTATTGGCTCAATATGCCGTCAGCATGCTGATGTTGCCGCTGATGGTGAAGCTCGCCAATCGTTTCGGTCGCCATCGCGTATTGACGATCGGTGCAATGGGGTGGTTCGCCATGCACCCTTTCATGCTGCTCGTACCGCCCGGCAGTTTCGCGGGTGCGATGACCATCTACGTCATCGCCGGAGTCTTCACGGGCGTGATCTGGGTGCTTCCGCCAGCACTGATCCAGGATACGGTCGAATATGGCATGCTCAAGGGCGGTGGCGACGACGCCGCCTTGTACATGGCGTTATACAACTTCGCGTTCAAAGCCGCGCTGGCGGTAGGCGCCGTCGTTGCACTGCCCTTGCTGGGCGCGCTCGGATTCGAGCCTTCGGCGCCCGGCGCCGGTCTCGAGGGCCTGAAATTCACGGGACTCATCCTGCCGGGCCTGATCGGTCTCGCAGGTGCAGCGTTGCTGTTCAATTATCCAATCACCGCAGCTCGCCACGATGCAATACGGCGTCGACTGGCGCAGCGTGCGCGGCACGGCGGCCGGCCCCGCGATGCTGCCGCAACTGGTTGAGCGATGAGCGCCGTGCAGCCGCCCGCCGCAGACGTACCTACGCTCGAGCAAATTCAAGACAATGCCGCGCGCCTTGCTCCGTATATCGTTCGCACCCCTGTCCAGCCGTGGTCGGTGGAACGAGTGCCATCGGCGCTCGTGCCCGATTTCGAGGTGCAACTGAAGTTAGAACTGTGGCAGCACGGTGGGACTTTCAAGACCCGTGGTGCACTGTCGAACATGCTTGGCCTGACAGCCGAAGAGCGCCTGCGCGGCGTGACCGCCATGAGCGCCGGCAATCACGCGGTTGCCGTTGCCTACGCGGCCAATCGGCTGGGGGTACCTGCCAAACTCGTCATGCAGCAGACCGCGAACCCCGCGCGACGTGCAGCGGCACTGTCATTCGGTGCCGAAATACTCATCGCCGCCGATGGCCCAAGCGGTTTCGCGCTAGCCGAGGATATCGCTGCACGCGAGGGTCGCCGCTTCATCCACCCGTTCGACGGTAAGGGCGTTGCCCTCGGCAGCGGCAGCCTGGGGCTGGAATGGCTGGCGCAATGCCCGGATATCGAGGCAATCGTCGTTCCTGTGGGCGGCGGTGGGCTCGCCGGTGGTCTGAGCCATGCCGTACGCCTCGCGAAACCTGCCTGCGAGATTTACGGTGTGGAGCCCGCAGGCGCCAACGTCATGCAGCGCAGTTTTCAGGCCGGCAGCGCGCAGCGTTTCGAGAGATTCTCGACCATCGCCGACAGCCTCGCGCCGCCCATGACACTCGAGCTGCCGTATCGGCTGTGCCGGGACAATCTCAGCGACCTTGTGACTGTCGACGACGACGAGATCTGCCGCGCTCTGGCACTTCTGTTTGCGAGCATGCAACTTGCCGTCGAACCGGCGGCTGCGACCGCGCTCGCTGGAGTGCTCGGACCGCTACGCAAGCGCCTGCGTGGCCGCAAGGTCGCAGCGATCGTCTGCGGCACGATTATCGATCCGCCCACCTATCTGGCGCTTCTTGAACGCGGCACCGCTGCCCTGGCATCGGCGGTCAGTAAGTGAATGTCGTGCAACGCAGGCTGGTGTAGGACTCGAAACCTGCCACGCCGCCTTCGGCACCAAAACCCGAATGACCAAGCGGTTCATGCTCGTGCGCCAGACCCGCGCCTTCCCCGGGTGCAGGTGCACGTGAATTGACCGCCACCCACCCGGCGCGCAACCCGCGGCCGAGGCGATGCCCCCGCGACATGTCGCGGGTCCAGACCGTGGCCGCCAGTCCGTAGGCAGTATCGTTTGCGAGTGCAAGCGCTTCGCGCTCATCGCGCGCGCTGAACACCGCGAGCACAGGGCCGAATATCTCCTCGCTCGCGAGGCGCGAATCCGGTGTAGCGTCGGCGAATATCGTAGGGCCGAGAAAATACCCCTGTCCGAAAAGCCGGGCCTCGCGGCCGTCGAGCAAAAGGCGGGCGCCGGTTGCTGTCGCCGTCTCGATGGCATCGCAGGATTTGCGGTATTGCGGCAAGTTAGCGAGTGGACCGAACTGGCAGGCCGGATCGCGAGGGTCTGACGGTTGCAATCGGCGCGCGGCCGAAATGACTGCGCCGAGCAATGGCTCGTAGGCCGATTGCTCGACGATCAATCGTGATCGCGCCATGCACACCTGGCCCTGATTCCAGAATGCGCTCTGCACGATCGCGCCGGCCAGCGCATCCAGTTGACCATCCAGTGCATCGGCGAAAACGATTTGCGGGCACTTGCCGCCGCACTCGAGATGCACCGGACGCGGCGAGACACTGCAAGCCGCACTCATGACCGCACGGCCGGTTGCGGTCGAGCCCGTGAAAGTGATCATGTCCGTGCCCGTGTGACTTGCAAGCGCTGCGCCAGCGGCAGCGGCGCCCGGCACGGCATTGAATACACCGGGCGGAAGACCTGCCCCGACTGCGAGTTCGGCAAGAGCGAGGGCCGACCCGACCGAATACTCCGAGGGCTTCAAGACCACGCAGTTGCCGGCGGCGAGTGCCGGAGCAACCTTCAGGCAGGCGTTGATGACGGGAAAATTCCAGGGCGTTATTGCGGCGACCACACCGCGTGGCAGTCGCTCGTGTATTTCCATCGTGCCCGGCGCAGTCAGCGGCACGCGGCCATAGACTTTGTCGATGAGCTCCGCGTAATAGCGCACAAACGCGGCAGCGATGCCAACTTCGAAGCGGGCAACGGCGACAGGCTTACCCATCTCCTGGCTGTCGCACATCGCGAGCCGCTCCTGGTCCGCCTCGATTCGCAGCGCGAACTCGAGCAGGATCCGCCGCCGCTCGGCCGGTGGCACATCCTGCCATTGCGCGAAAGCGCGCCTGGCAGAGAGCACCGCCGCCTCGACATCGGCCGCCGCGCAATCGGGTACCTTCTGGGCGGCGCGACCGTTGGTCGGATTGATGCGCGCAATTTCGCCGGTCGATCGTGGGTTACGACGTTGGCCGTCGATCACCGGCCGCACATCGAGCGCAAATTTCGCGCTGCGACTGCGCTCGATCCCGTCTGTCGTCGTGCTCGTTTCGTTCATTGACAATCCTCTCGAATCAGGTCGGCCGCTCGCTCGCCGATCATGATGGCCGCGGCGTTGGTGTTGGCGCCAGGCAGGCTCGGCATAATGGAGGCATCCGCGACCCACAGGCGCTCGACGCCACGCACATGCAGGCGCGGGTCGAGCACGGCGCGCTCATCGCTCCCCATGCGGCAGGTCCCCACGGGGTGGTACATCGGAAAGGCGCTTTGACGGACATGATCGCGCCATTCGTCGTCGCTTGCCGCAATGTCCGGCAGTGATCCTGGTCCTGCGAGAAACCGTTTGAATGCCGGCTGCGACAGAATTCGCCGTTGCAGGCGGCCGCCGCGAATCAGTGTAGCGACATCGCGCTCATCGCCCAGCAGCTGGTGATGAATCTGCGGCTTGTCGGCAGGGTCGGCGCTGCGCAGACGCAGGTAGCCACGAGCGCAGGGATGCATGGCACCTATCGCGCCGTCGACGCGCGCCGCGGATGCCGGCCAGCCACCCCTGTCGGTCACATCGATGGCCAAGGCTGACATGATGATCTGTACATCCGGCGACCGGCTCTGGACAGAGCTTCGCACCAGCGCCTGCGCCTGGCCGATGGGGAGGGTCAAAGGTCCCTCGCCCTTGCTCAGCAATCGCCAGAATGCGCGCAAGCCTCCGAGCGGCCCCAATCCCATGTTGAGAGTTGGAACGTTGACCGGCGCTTGCCACCTGATGCCGGGGTGCTCCTGCAGATTGCGCCCGACCTCCGACGCATCGATGTGGCATGCAAGTCCGTGTCGTGCAAGCTCCGCCTGCGGTCCAATGCCGGAGTGCATGAGGATTTTCGGAGTGGCCAGCGCGCCCGCGCTCAAGACAACTCCGGCACGGGCCCGCGTCGTGCCGCGCACGCCGCCGCGGATCCACTCGACAGCAACTGCCCGGCTGCCTTCGAATACGACCCGCACGATCTCGGTGTGCAGGCGCAGCCGCAGGTTGCTGCGCGGTCGCGACCAGATGTAGGCCTTGCTGGTCGGATGGCGCCAGCCACGACACTGCGACGCCTGCACCCGATCCACACCCTCCTGCTGCGCGCCATTGAGATCCGCGCTGCGCGCGATACCGGCCTGCACGGCTGCCTCGATCCAGCGTTCGATCAACGGGTGATCATCGCGCGCGTCGGCGACCGACACGGGTCCATCGCCGCCGCGCCACCGATCGCCCCCACGCGAGTTGCGCTCCAGGCGGCGGAAATAAGGCAGGACATCCGTCCATGCCCAGCCCAGACAGCCGCCCTGTGCCCAGCCGTCGAAATCGTGGGCGTGGCCGCGTATGAACATCATGCCGTTGATGGCGCTGCCGCCACCCAGGCAGCGGCCGGCCGGCCACATGTCGATCGCGCCGTTGCGCGATGCATCCGGTTCGATCTGGTGCATCCAGTTGAAATGCGGGTTGAATATCGCAGCACCGGTCGCAGCCGGGATGCGCGTGAAGGGATGGCGATCGGAGCGACCGGCTTCGAGCAGCAAGATGGACAAACGGGTCGCCTCGGCCAGCCTCGCGGCCAACGCGCAACCTGCCGAGCCGCCGCCGACGACGATCAAGTCGGCCTCATCGTCGCTCAAGCCGAAAGCCCCAGGTAATCGCAGAAGCGCTCTTGCGGATCGTAGCGCTTGCGTAGTTCGCGCAAGCGTCGCCAGGCTTCGGGTGAGTAACAATCGGTGACGCGCTCAGATTGCGCCAGTTCGTCGATTTCGTTGATGTAGCGCCCGGTCGTGTGCGGCTGCAGTTTTTTCATGGTCTCGCGCAACCAACGGCGGTTGTCGGCATCGTCACGCAGATGGTCCCAGACCAGATAGCAGGCGAAATAATCATTGGCCATGCGCGACAGACAGGCATTTCCCTGGAGGTCGGTATTGCGCTTGACGGTATAAAGCACATGGCCGCGCGGTGCCGGTACGGTTGCGAGGCGCGCCAGAAAAACCTGAACTGCAGCCTCGGGATCGTCGCTCCAGAAGTTGTCCACGGCGTAGCGACCATAATCGAGCTCGGTATTCTGCGGCGAATACATCCTCGCTATGCTGGTGGATTGATAATCGACGACCATCGACGCACCACGACGAAGTGAGGAACCCGTGTAGTGCTGCAACGCGCTGCGCGCTTGCGATTCGTCGGCCGCATAGGCGAATAGCTGGACGACGCAGACGAATCGATCGGCTGCCATCGCCTCACCCTTGGTCGGCGCATGCAGCAGCAGCATCACCGCCTCGGTGTTGGCAGGACCTGACAAGGCGCGCTCGCGGAGGCGGCGCACGACGCCGGGCGCCTCGGCAGACGGATACACCAGCATGGCGTTGCCGATGACCGCCGGTGCAGCGAACGTGCGCAGCCGCAATTCGCTTACTGCGGCGAACATGCCGCTGCCCGCGCCGCGTAACGCGTACATCCAGTCCGGATGCCGCTGCTCGTCGACTTCGAGCTTCTCGCCTTCGGCGGTGACGATGCGTGCGCCAAGCAGATTGTGGCATGCCATGCCGCCGAATTGATCACCATTCCAACCCATGCCGCCGCCCAGCACATAGCCGCCCATCGCAACGGTGGCGCAGTGCGCGGCCGGGAAAATGCGCCCGGCTTTGGCAAGCGCATCGAGCAATTCGCGGCTAGTGGTACCAGGACCCACCCATGCGCTGTCGCCGTCGGCGGCCATCTGCACCCGGCGCAACGCCGAGGTGTCGATCAGAACGGCACGATCACGCAATGATACGCAACTGCCATTGTGACCGCTGCTGCGCAAACTCACCTGCCGCGCATTGCGCGCCGCGTATCGCACGGCGGCCTGTACATCGTCGACCGAGCGGGCCTGGACAATCGCCTCTGGAAAGCGCTGCGGTTTCGACCAGTGCCAGACCATGCTGGCACGCCAGGTTTCATAGTCCGCATCATTGCGCAGGACGATGCGGCCACCGAGCCGTGGCCGGTCCGAACCCTGCGGCCAGGCGGGGCGGGCAAGCGCCGCACCGCCCGCGGCGATAAGGCGCAACAGTTGCCGTCTTGTCAGCGCGCCCAACATACCGAACTCAGTGCGCAGTGCCTGCCGGCGCATTGCGACCAGCCATGTAGTCGACGGCCGCGCGTACCGCGTCGTCGGCAAGATCGAAGCGCCCGCCTTTGGGCGGCATCACGGTCAAGGCGCCCTGATAACCATTGATCGCATTGGCGTAGACAATGTCCTCGCCTTTGCGAAAACGAATTCCCCACGCCTGCGTGTCGCCGCGCGCCGGCGCACCACCTGCTCCCGTCTCATGGCAGACCGCGCAAACCTCGTCATAGGTACTGCGTCCAAGTGCGACAGCATCCTCGACCTGCACTGCGGGGCCACGGCTTCCCATGTCGAGGATCACACGCCACTGACCATCCGGCTGCTCCGCCCAGAGCAGGAAGTACTTGCCCGAACCCCGTCCACCGCTCGGCGGCGGCGTGCCATCTCGCGAAGACATGCGCGTCTGGTAGCGGCCCCGGGTATAGGCCCACTGCCCACTGCGGCGCACTTCGTCGACCGTTACATCCATGCTGTCGATGCGGAAGTGCTCGCGTACGGCATTGGCAAACATGCGCAGCGCATCCTTGCCTTCAAGTGGCGGCAGCGTATCGTGCAATCCGACCGCATCGTCCGCGAAGACCGCGAGCCAGCGATCGACATCCTGGGCTTTGAAAGGATCGATGTAGTCGCGCTGGACCTTGGCAGCGAATTCGCTTCGAAAGGCGTCATCCACGCCTTGTCCGCCGCGCGGTGCACAGGCCGCAAGTACGACCGCTAGCAACGCGCAAAGCGGCCGGTTGCCGATGGTTGGCATCATCATCCGCACCCACGATAGCGGCGGGACACCCCGCCCTGTGGCGCCCATTATCGGCATGCCGCAGCGCGCGCGGCTTTTTCGTAGCGGTTGTGGTCTTATTAGGTGCCGGTTCGCGCAGGGCGAACGCGTGGCGGGCGGCGGCGCTTCGCGGCCGGGCCGCTGCGCGGCGGGCGGAGGAAGTCACGCATGCGCTTCACGATTTGCCTCGGAATCGGCTTGCTCTTGCGAGTTTCACGGTCGATGAACACCAGGACGTGGCGCATGCGCATTCGCGGACTGGTTTGCAGCGTACCCTCGACATCGAGCTCGACGGAGCTGCGCCCGATTCGCGCAACCCACAGCGTGAAAGTGAGCCGGTCGCCATAGTTGTTCGGTGCGAAGAAATCGACGGACAGATGGACCGTGGGCGTGAAAATCCCCTGGTGATGCATCAGGCCGGGAGCACTGGCCTCGAGCCCGTATTCGAGCCAGTCCTCGACGAAATTGGCGAGCATCTCGAAATAGCGCGGATAGAACACCCAGCCGGCCGGATCGCAGTGGCCAAAGCGGACGGAAATCTCTCGCTGGAATGCCGGCATGTGTGAATTTCCCTGATTGGTCAGGCCGCGGCAGCATAAACCATTTCAGGCAGCGTAGATGTGGCGCACTTCACTGGCGATTATCTCGACGCCGCGGGCAAGAACCTCGCGGTCCTGCCCGTAGGTCATCCGGATACATTCGTGACGGTGCGGCCAATCGACGGCGGCATCAAGCCCGGGGAAAAAATTGCCGCCGGGGATCACCAGCACACCGCGCTTGCGCAGGCGACGGTACAGTTCGGCGCTGCCGCCCGGCAGCCCTTCGAACCAGAGCCAGAGGAAAATTCCGCCCTCCGGCTTGTGGATTCGCAGCGGCAAACCCTCGCAGTTCTTCCGCAACTGCTCGAGTGCAAACTGCAGGCGCGATGCGTAAAAAGGCCGCACCGCATCGCGGCACAAGCTGTCCAGTTCGCCGCTCGCGAGCAGACGCTGGCCGAGCGCCGGGCCGATATTGCCGGTAGCGAGTGAGATAATTGCATTCGCCCTCTGCACTGCCGTCGCAATGTCCTCGTTCGCGACGACGATGCCGGTGCGGGCACCCGGCAGGCCGAGCTTCGACAAGCTCAACACCAGGATGATGTTGTCGTTCCAGTAGGCGCGCGCGTCGGTGAACACGATCCCCGGAAATGGCAAGCCATAGGCGCCGTCGATGATCAATGGCACACCCTGATCCCGTGCGATGGCGTCGAGCTGCTCGATTTCCTGCTCGCTATGCACATTGCCCGTCGGATTGGTCGGTCGCGACAGGCATAGCGTGCCCACGTCGGTGAGCTGCCTGAGTTCGGCGAATTCGACACGATATTTGAATTGCATTTCATCCTGCAATTCGATACGCGGCTTGATCGCCACGAACTGCGAGTCTTCGAGCCCAGCGTCCGTGTAGCCGATGTACTCGGGCACGAGCGGCAGGCAGACGCGCCGTTTGCCCTCGCCCGCCGTGGAACCGGCGAACATGTTGAACAGGATGAAAAACACGCTCTGGCTGCCATTCAACAGCGCGAGATTGCGTGCATTGACGCGCCAGCCGCATCGCTTGCGAAGATAGGCAGCGAGTTCGCCCAGGAATTGCGGGTCACCCTGCGGTGGCTGGTAGGTGCCGAGGGCCGAATACAGGGCATCGCCATCGGCTGCAATCGCCTGCAGATGACGGGCAATGGTCGCCTCGACGCCGGCAATGCGGCTTGGATTGCCGCCTCCCATCATGATGGCATCGGGCATTTCGTGGATAGCGGTGCCGATGTCATCCATCAACTGCACGATGCCGGTCTCGCGGCAGAACCGCTCGCCAAAGCGCGATAGTTTCATGATGTATTGCGCTCGACCCGTGGCCAATCCGCCCGGACGGTTGATAACCTAGGCGCATGAACGACGCAAGCCTGGGCTGGCGCCCCGAATGGATGACCGATGAGCTCGATCTGCTGCGCGACAACGTACGCCGCCTGATCAGAGAAGAAATGCTGCCTCTGGATGAGAAGTGGCGGCATCAGCAGCATGTCGACCGCAATATCTGGCGACGCGCCGGGGAACTCGGTCTGCTGTGCATGGACATTCCGGCAGAGTATGGCGGTGCCGGTGGCGATTTTCGCCACGAGGTCGTCCTGTATGAAGAGCTTGCGCGGCATGGAATTTCCGGATTCGGGCAGGGTGTGCACAGCATTTGCGCCCACTATGTATTGAACCATGGCACGAGCGAACAGAAAGCAAATTATTTGCCGTTGCTTGCGAGCGGCGAAATGGTCGGCGCCATCGGCATGACCGAACCCGGTGCGGGGTCGGACTTGAAAGGCATACGCACGCGTGCGCATCGGGATGGTGATCACTATGTCGTCAATGGCTCGAAGATTTTCATCACCAACGGCAAGCTTGCCGACCTGATCGCACTGGTCGTGCGCGCGGGCGATGGCAACGGATCCGCTGGTCTGTCGATACTTATGGTCGACACACGTGGTCTCGATGGCTACCGAGTGGGCCGGGTCCTCAACAAGATCGGCATGCACGCACAGGATACGGCCGAATTGTTTTTCAACGACTGCCGCGTCCCGGCCTCCTGCCTGCTGGGCGCTGCCGCGGGCCGCGGCATGCAGCAGCTGATGAGCGACCTGCCCTACGAGCGGGCCATCATTGCCGTTTGCGCCGTCGGCGCGATGGAAGGCGCCCTGGCGGCAACGCTCGACTACGTAACCGAGCGACGCGCTTTCGGACAACGTATCGCTGAATTTCAGCACTCGCGCTTCAAGCTCGCCGAACTGGCGACGCAAGTGCGCGTCGCCCGCGTCTTTGCAGACCGTTGCATCGCGGATGTGGTTGCCGGACGCCTGGACGCGGCCGGCGCGGCCATGGCCAAGTGGTGGCTCACCGATTTGCAGCAGCAGGTCATCGACCAGTGCCTGCAGTTCTTCGGCGGCTATGGTTACATGGACGAGTATTTGATCGGCCGCATGTACGGCGACGCCCGTGTGCAACGCATTTATGGCGGAACCAACGAAATCATGAAGGAAGTCATCGCGCGATCGCTGTTCCGGGAGGATGCATGACTGAAATCGGATTCGTCATGGAACCCTCGCCGCGCACGACGGCCACCCTGGCGCGGCGGCTTGAAGCCATGGGGTTCGACCTGCTGCTCTGCCCGGATACGCAGAATCTGTCCGCTGACCCCTATGGCCAGTTGTCCCTCGCCGCGGCGGCTACGACCCGATTGCGACTCGGCACGGGCGTGACCAATCCGGTCACCCGCGATGCGGCGGTCACGGCATCGGCGATGGCGACGCTGCAACTGGAATCCGGCGGGCGGGCGGTATGCGGCATCGGGCGTGGTGATTCCTCCGCGGCACATATCGGCAAGCGCCAGGCATCGACCGCGGAGCTCGCGAACTACGCGACGACAGTCGCCGCTTACCTGGCACGCAAGACAGTGCCCCGGGGCGAAACCGCGTCGACGATACGCTGGTTGGCGGAATTGCAGCTGCCCAAGGTCCCAATCGACATCGCCTGCACCGGCCCCAAGACCATTGCCATGGCGGTCGATTGCGCCGACCGGATCAGTTTTGCGGTAGGCAGTGCGCCTGAACGCCTGTCCTGGGCAATGGATCAGGCCTTGAAACGTCTGCGCGAGAGCGGACGACGTCGCGACAGCGTCAAAATCGGCGCCTATGTGAACATCGTCTGTCATGCCGAGCGCGAGCGCGCCGTGCAACTCGCGCGCATGGGCGTCGGGCTGGTGGCGCATTTCACCGGCATGAAACACGCGCCAACCGAACACCTGCCGCCGCGCCTGCGAACCGTTGCCGAACAGTTGAAATCCGGCTATGACATGCAGCGCCACGCGCAGGAACACGGCCGGCATCTCGCGGATATCGACGATGAATTCGTGCGGTGGTTTGCCATCGCCGGCGATCCGCACTATTGCCGCACGCGGCTCAAGGCGCTCATCGAACTCGGACTCGATCACCTGTACTTCATTACCGGTTCGCCCGTAGCGGCGCCGCATGCGGCTCGCGTAACGGCGAGCGTCGACCTGGCCGAACTGGCAGCCCGGGAGGTTCTGCCTGCACTGCGAAATGTGACCTAGGTCGCAGCCACCCGTCGGGGCCACCCCGAAAAGGTGATCGTTTCAAGTTTGCGTGATCACAGCCGACACAGGCTGTGTAAGCCAAAGCACGCAATCATGAACAACGCTGCCATCCAACAAGGAAACACCGGTCACGACCTGCGCAAGGCAATCAGCGAAGCGATTGCCGGCAATACGCTGAACCTGCCGCCTCTTCCCGAGGTTGCGGCGCAGGTGGTCAAGCTGTCGGCCGACGACACCAACTCGATTTCCGCGCTGGCCGCGATCGTCGAACGCGACATGGCGCTTGCGACACGCGTGATGCGCGTTGCGAACTCCGCACTCTATGCGCGCCGCACACCTGTCGTGTCACTGAAACAGGCCATCGCTTGGCTCGGCATGGCCGAGATTCGCAGTATCGCCTTTGCGTTCTCGGTGAAAGGCGAAATGTTCGTGGCCCGCGGCCGCGAACGCGAAGTCGCCCTGTTATGGAGCGAATCGGTGGCTACCGCCTGTTGGGCGCAGGAAATTGCCCGCCTGAAGCGCAACAACGTCGAGTCGGCCTACCTCTGCGGCCTGCTGCATCGTCTCGGACGAGCCGTACTGCTGCGCGAGGCCGCGCAGATCGAACGCCGTGGTCAGTTCAAGCTCGATAACGAACAGTTCGAGACGCTGATCAATGAATACGAAACGCGCGCGGGCGCGAGCATCGGCACGGCCTGGAAGTTGCCTGCGGCCGTCATAAGCACGATCGAACACTGGCGCGATCCCACCCACGCGCAGGTCGCCCGCGTCGATGTACTGCAGGTCAACATTGCACGCAACCTGGCAGCGCATTTCGGTGCGCCCGATTTCGAGATCCGCGAACCCCAATTGAACAACGACATCGTCGCCGATCTCGGCATCTATCCCGATGAACTCAGCAATCTGCTGGAAAAGCGCGAGGCAATCGCCGAGACGGTTGCCAATTTCGAATGAGCAACAGCGCGCGCTTTGACCTCGTCGTCATTGGCGCAGGACCGGCAGGACAGAAAGCCGCCGTCCAGGGCGCCAAGGCAGGCGCGTCCGTTGCGGTTGTCGAACAGCTGCGCGATGTCGGTGGCGCCTGCGTGCATACCGGCACGATCCCGAGCAAGGCCCTGCGCGAATACGCCCTGTTGCGCCTCGCGGCAGCGCGCAGCCGCGAACTCGATATGAGCGCTGCAGAACCGCAGGCCGACGACAATTTCCAGGTACCGCTCGGCACGCTGTTGCGCGGAGTGCAGGATGTCATTGCCGCTCACGACCGCTTCATGGCCGACCAGCTGCGGCGCAACGCGGTCACCGTCGTGCGCGGCCGGGCACAGCTCGTTGCATGCGACCAGGTCGACGTCACGGGCCTCAACGGACAGCACACTCGCTTGCAGGCACGACGCATCGTGATCGCAACCGGTTCGCGACCCCGCGCGCCACAGGGACTTGCGCCCGATCACGAGCACATACTGGACAGCGACTCGATCCTCTCGCTCACCTACCTGCCGCGCAGTCTCCTGGTCATCGGCGGTGGCGTCATTGCCTGCGAGTATGCCTCGATGTTCGCGAGCCTCGGATGCAAGGTGACACAACTCGATCGCCATGAGCGGCCATTGGGATTCATCGATGCAGAACTCACCGACTATTACCTGGGTAGTCTCGCGCAACACGCCAGCTGCTTCCTGCCGGCTGCCCAGGCCGTGGAATTGCGCCGCGACGGCCCGGCATCGGTGCTGGCCCGCCTCGATGACGGACGCGAATTGCGTGCCGACAAGGCGCTCGTGGCCCAGGGACGACGCGCCAATGTCGAGGCCCTTGGGCTCGACGCGCTCGGCATCAAGCTGAACGCCCACGGTTTCATCACGGTCAACGGCGAACTCGCAACGAGCGTCGCTGGCATCTATGCAGCGGGCGATGTCATCGGGCCGCCGTCGCTCGCCTCCGCGGCAATGGAACAGGGTCGACGCGCCGCCTGTCATGCGCTCGGGCTCGCACCGGGCGAATCCACCGAAGTCATCCCCACCGGCGTCTATACGATTCCCGAGATTGCGAGCGTTGGTCTGAGCGAAGGCGAGGCGCGGGCACACTTCGGCGCCGCACTGGTCGGGCGCGCGCGCTTCGATGAAGTCGCGCGAGGTCAGATTGCCGGCGCGCAGCAAGGACTCCTGAAACTGGTTGCCGATGCGGGCGGACGCAAGGTATTGGGCGCCCAGATCGTCGGCAATGGCGCCGCAGATCTCGTTCATCTCGCCCAGCTTGGTTTGGCGGCCGACCTCGACGTCAATGCCTATGTCGAGAATATCTTCAACTTTCCGACCATGGCGGAGGCCTACCGCGTAGCGGCGCTCGATATCGCAAAACAGCGTGCCGCAGCGAGCCAGCCATCTGATGCCCTGGAGGCAGCAGCGTCGGTGCTATAGTCGGCGCGAATGGCGCAATTCGCAGCCCTCCTGTCCGGCCGACGACTCGTGTTTGGTCTCGCGATCGCAGGGCTCGCGACCGCATGCACTCGCCTGCAAGCCGCAACGCCGGCTGATGTGCAAGGTGTCGTGGAGGCAACCCGCCGAAGCGAGTGCCGTGCGGGGGCAACATTGCCACGTCTCGCGGCCAACGAGGCTCTCGATGGCGCGGCCCGCGATATATCGAGTGGCACCGACCTCGCCACTGCGTTGCAGAAGCGCGGCTACCGGGCATCGGCCACCACGGTACTGAGGTTGAAGGGCGAGCCGCGCCGGCTGCTGAGTGCTGATTTCCTCAAGCGTTTCTGCCCGCGCATGACCGACGAACCGTATTCTGATGTCGGTTCACTCGCCGGACCCGGCCAAATCGTAATCCTCCTGGCCGTGCCCTACCGGCCGCCGAGGGCTGCCGAGGCGCCAGCGGTGGCCGCCGAGGCCCTGGCGGCAGTCAACCGCGCGCGTCGCGGTGGGCGTCGCTGCGGCCAACGCGACTTCGCTCCGGCGCCGGCCCTGGATCCAGCGCCCGCATTGGATCGCCTGGCGCTCGCCCATGCAAGCGATATGGCCCGCCGTGGCGTCCTCGATCATCATGGCGGTGACGGCAGCCTTGCCGCCGAGCGCGTGCGACGCAGCCACTATCCCTCGCGCCTGACCGGCGAGAATATTGCCGTCGGTCCCGTGACGGCGGCCGCGGTCGTCGCCGGCTGGCTTGCGAGTCCTGGCCATTGTGCCAATATCATGGATCCGCGCTTTACCGAAATGGGAATCGGGTACTTCGACTCGGGCGAGACTGACGCCGGGCTGTACTGGACCCAGGTGCTGGTGGCGCGTCCACTCAATCACATGAAAGGTCAATGAGCCGATGTTCGAGACTTTGCAGGCCGTGCCGGCCGATGCCATCCTGGGTCTGGGCGCACTCTTTCGCGCCGATACCAATCCCGGCAAAGTGGATCTGACCGTAGGCGTCTACCGCGACGGTTCCGGCATCACGCCCGTCATGCAGGCGATCGCTGCCGCAGAGCGCGAAGTCATCGCCCAGCAGAAGACCAAAGTCTATTTGCCGCCGCGCGGAATCGACGGTTACCTGGATGAGACGACGCGACTCGTCCTCGGCGCCGAACACAGCGCACTCGAACGCACAGCCAGCATCCAGACACCTGGCGGCAGCGGCGCACTGCGCCTCGCCGCAGACCTGTTGCTGCGTGCGCAGCCGCAGCAGTCGCTGCTCATCAGCGACCCGAGCTGGCCCAACCACCGACCGCTCCTGTCCGTTGCCGGCATGAAGGTCGATTCCTACCCGTATTTCAATACCGCCCAGCAGTCGTTGCAGACGGCGGCCATGATCGATCGTCTCGAGCAGGCGAGTGCAGGCACCGTCGTGCTGCTGCAGGCATCCTGCCACAACCCAAGTGGCGCCGATCCAGGTGAAGGCGAGTGGCGCGATATCATCGAGTGCATCGAGCGCCGTCGACTGCTGCCGTTTTTCGATCTTGCCTACCAGGGCCTCGGTGAGAGTCTCACGGCGGACGCCGCGCCGGTGCGACTCGCAGCGCAACGCCTGCCCGAGGTGCTGATTGCCGTGTCGGCGTCGAAGAACTTCGGCCTTTATCGCGAGCGCACGGGCGCACTGCTGATCGTTACCAATGAGCGGGAGCGCCGGCCGGTTCTCGAGAGCAACCTCGCGCAGATCGCGCGCCGCATCTATTCGATGCCGCCGGCGCACGGCGGGCTGCTTGCGGAGCGTGTCATGACCAATGCGGCCCTGCGCCAGAGCTGGCAGGCGGAGCTCGATGCCATGGCGAAACGCCTGCGTTCGCTGCGCGCCGGTCTTGCCGATGCGCTCTCGGCAATCGACAGCGATCGTGACTACGGTTGGCTTCGAAAGCAACGCGGCATGTTTTCTCTACTCGGCCTTTCGCCCGAACAGGTTGCCAGGATGCGCGACCAGCACCATGTGTATGTCGTCGGTGACAGCCGGATCAACATCGCCGGCCTCACGGAGAACACGACCGAGAAAGTCGCGCAGGCGATCGTTGCCGTGTCGCGCTCTTGACCAGGTCAGCTTTGAGCGAAACCACCGTAGTCGCTACGAAAATAAAGCAGCGGACCGCGCCCCTGGTTGCGCACGCTGAGCCCGAGGACATGACCGAGCGCCAGGAAGTGATCGCCGGCATCGTGTTCCGCCCAGAGTTCGCAGTCGATGTGGCCGAGCACTCCGGCGAGAACCGGTGTGCCGGATTCGCCCGCTGACCAATCCACCTCGGCAAATCGATCCTCGCTGGCGCTCGCAAAACGGCGACTGAGTTCGCGCTGGTCTTCGGCAAGCACATTGATGGTGAATACGCGACCCGCACGGATCAACGGCCAGCTGGCGCTCTCCCGCGACGGACAAACCGCGATCAAGGGCGGCTCCAGAGAGACCGACATGAAAGACTGCGCCGTGAAGCCGTAGGGCTGTTGCCTGCTACCACCGGTGACGATCACGATGCCGGAGCAGAATTGCGAGAGCGCGTGACGGAAGTCGCGCGCCCCGAAAGGCCGTCCAAGCTGCGCTTTGCTGCGCTCGTCCATGCGCGCTAGTTTAGCCAGTTGTGGCACACTTGGGCTGAACCACTTCACAGAGCCCCGGCGCCGTTACCATGCATGCACTATGGGTCGCACATATCGTGATTCTTGGCTACTGGCTCGGTGCCGAGCTGGTAATCAACAGCACCTACAGGCATTTTTCCTTTAGCGGACAATCCCCAATGGTCGAGCGTACGCGCCAGCTTGCGCATGTCATGGATGTCGATCAGCACGTACGTTATGCCTTGTTGCTGCAACTCGGGACCGGAGTCGTGCTTGCCATTGGCTATGGCTATCTACCGGGCCAAGCACCGGCGATATGGCTGACATCGATCCTGGTCGTGGCCTGGCTCGCGCTCGTTGAGCTCGTGCATCACCGCCGCCTGACGAAAGCCGGAGAACGCCTGGCGCGGTTCGATCGCGGCCTGCGCTACCTGGCAGTCGTTCTGCTGTTGATAGGCGCAACGATGGCGCATGGCGTACTGGCTGCAACGCCTGGCTGGCTGCGGCTGAAGCTGGCTTTGTTCGCTTCGATCATCGCCTGTGGCGTCGGCATCCGATTGTCGCTGCTGCCGCTGTTCACCCTATGGAAGGGTCTTGATGGCCGAACGCCCGATCCCTCCGAGGAGCAGGCCATTCACCGTATCTATTGGCGATCCACGGCAATCCTGCTGCTACTGTGGCTGCTGATCGCCGGCGCCGTGACCTTGAGCGTCATCAAGCCACGTTTTTGATCGCATGCGTTTGCAGCAGTTGCTGCAGCTGTTCGAGCGTGAAAGGTTTGCCGAGAAACGCATCCATGCCTGCCTCGAGGCATTTCTGGCGGTCGGCGGATGAGGCATTTGCGGTGAGCGCAATGATCAGGCAGGGCGCAATGCCGAGCTCGGCTTCGGCGCGCCGTATCTCCCTGGTTGCCGCGTAGCCATCCATCAATGGCATCTGGCAGTCCATGAGGATCACATCGAAGCGCTCGCGGCCAGAAGCCGCAACGGCCTCGCGCCCGTCTCTCGCAACCACCAGTTCATGGCCGAGATGCTGGAGCATGCCTTGCGCGACCGCCACGTTGACCGCGTTGTCTTCCGCGAGAAGTACGCGCAATACCGCCTGCCGCTCACTGGAGTTCGCCGCAGGCGTCGCAGCGGTCAGCTGTTTCTGTGAAGGCGCGAGCAATGCCGCGATGCACTGGTAGAGTTGCTCCTGGCGCACAGGTTTGGTCAGGCTGGCATCAAAAAGTTCTTCGGATTGGTTCAACTCGACGGATGGCGCCACTGAGCTTAGCCGCACCAGCTTGATTGCATTGTGATCCGGCCGGCCGCGCAATTCCTGCGCGAGCGACAAGCCGTCGCGCCCGGGCATGTGTATATCGAGGAGCGCCAACTGCACGGCTATGGCATCGAGCTGCCGCAACGCCTCGTCGGCACCCCCCGCCTCGTGCACCGAGACATCCCATGACTCAAGCTGGGCGCGGAGAATCTCGCGGTTGAGATCATTGTCGTCGACGATCAGCACCGCGAATCCGCGCAGCGATTTCATGGCGGGTGTGCTGGCCGTCGGTTCCGCGCGCTCGAGTGGCAATTCGATCCAGAACTTCGAGCCTCGTTGCGGCTGGCTCTCTACACCGATGCGACCACCCATCGCCTGCACGAGCTGGGCACAAATTGCGAGCCCAAGTCCCGTGCCGCCGACGCGGCGCGTACTGGCCGAGTCGACCTGGAAGAATGCTTCGAAGAGCCGCTCCTGGTCCTCGGCTGCAATACCCACACCGGTGTCGACGACCTCGATGCGAAGGCGCGCCCGCAGACTTTCGTCGTCGAGATCGCGAACCGCCACGACGACCTGCCCGCGATCGGTGAACTTGAGCGCGTTGCCGATCAGGTTCATGAGAATCTGTCGCAGCCTCTGGGCGTCGCCGCGATAGGCGACATGCAACTGTGGCGGCATATCAAGGAGCAAGTCGAGCCCGCGCTCGGCCGCACGCGCGGCAACCAGCTCCAGCATGCCTTCTATCAGGCGCCGCAGATCAAACGGCGCATGATCGAGCTTGATGGTGCCGGCGCGCGCCTTGGAGAAATCGAGCACGTCGTTGATCACGCCGAGCAGCACTTCGCCCGACGAAGCGATCGTGCCGGCCATGTGCCGTTGCTGTGCATCCAGCTCCGTCGTCAGCAGCAATTCCGTCATCCCCAGGACGCCGTTCATCGGTGTGCGGATTTCGTGGCTCATGTTCGCAATGAACCGGCTCTTGGCTTCGTCGGCGGCAATGGCCTGCTGCGCGAGCATTTCCGCACGATCTCGCTCCCCGCGCAGCTCTGCCGTTCGCTCCTGCACCAATTGCTCGAGATTCTGCCGATATCCGGACAGCAGATCGAATGACTCGCGCAAATTGCCAAGAAGTCGCGCGAAGGATTCGGCGAGATCGCTGGTTTCATCGCGCAGCCATCGGGAGCGCCTTCGCGCGAGCCTCATTATTTTCTGCTCGACTCCCGGGTCGAGCTTTTGATAGTCCACGGCCTCGATGCTGGCGCGCAGAGCGACGACATTGGCGACGAAGAGTCGGGTAATCAACATGCCGGTCGCTATGACGACGGCAAGGATCGCGATGGCGGCTATGAGCAATGCGGCACGCGCCTGGGCCAGGACCCCGAGCGCCTGTTCCTGAGCGGCTTCGAGGCGCATGCGCTCGGCGCGTGCCGCCTCCTCCAGCACAGCCAGGAACGACTGTTCGGCACGTTCGAAGGATTCCTTCTGCTCGAGTATCGATCTGCCTCTGACACCATCCAGAACGAGCGAGGTGAATGCATCGCGTTCGCTGAGCAGTTCGTCGGCCGCGGCGAGAATGCGGCCATACTCGACGCGCTGGTCGGGCAAATGCATTGCAAACTCCCGCAGACGTGCAAGGCCGATATTGAGACTGCGCTCACCGGCAACGATCAGGCGTGCTTCGCCGGCCGCTTGATCGACGTCATCTGATTGCGCGGGCGGCCCGCTGGACGGGTGGTCGGAGGCCAAGGCCCGCATCTGATCGGCAATCAGCGCTGTTTCTGTCGAGGACGCAACGATGCGCAGGCCAGCGGCGTGCAGGTCCTGCAGGACACTGAGGCGCGGCAAGGTTGCACTGATCGTTTCGGAGATACGGATTTCGAGCCCGCGAAAAATGGTCAGTGACCAGAGCGCCAGCACCACGAGCACGAGGCCGAATATGCCGTAGCAGACATTGAGTTTGGACTGGATTTTCATTGCCAGACAGTGCCCGGGTTCGGCAACACTTTATCGGCCAAGTGGCCGAATTCCTTAGACGCCCGTCAAGATAGCAATGCGCGGCGGACAACGGACCGGAACTGCGTCGCGAAAGGAGCGACGCCTGTCGGCCCCGGGCTCAGACCGTCGGGTACATCAGCCTTGGGGCGGCGGGCAGCCGGTTGCACGTAGCCTGGCATTCTCGCGCTCGAAAAGCGCCTGTATGACCGCGCCGTCCGAGTGTTGCTCCGCAAGGCTCTCGCTGTCCCACTGGCTGCGTGGCGTGGCAAAGAAGTCACCGCCGTAGATGTGGATACCACCGGTGAAGCGGGGCAAGGGGTTGGTGACCGAGTGAATGGCGTCGGCCGCCAGCGCGGCCACATCGCCTGCGAACAGCACCCGCGCCGTTCTTGCTTCGATCCCCTGGGCCCCGCGTTGCCAGAGTATGTTGTCCTCCCGGCCCGTGTAGATGCCAATCAGAGCCCACATGCGATGATCGTGAGCCGGCAGGTTCATCTGCGGCGCCCATTTCGCGGCGAAGATCGTAAGGTCGGTCGAGCGATGAAGTACGTCTAGTCCCGCCTGTCGCGGTTCGCCGAGTGCGGCTAGCACCGCGTTCGGCTTCGCGAGCGCGCGTTGCAGAACCTCCTGCACTGCGGCCTGGCCTGCTCGTTCGCTGTTCGCCGAGATGCAATCGGCAACAAATCGTTCGCGGTCGAAATCCATGGGATATCTCCTTGCTCGCCGGGGCGAGGCAATCGCCCGTGTTGACGGACCGATCGCGGCGGCAACCGGGGCTACAGTTGCGGCCAGAAAGGCCCGCCTCGATATTCCCCGCAGCATGAATCCGCTGGACATGCATGTCATCATAGGCCGCCGCGGCCGGCCGCCTAGTCCAATATCTGGACCTCGTAATCGCAGATCGGCCGTAGCATGGGCATCCTGATGGAAACCTACGGCCAGTTCTGCCCGATCGCGCTCGCAAGCGAGACACTGACCCAGAAATGGGTGCTGCTCATCGTGCGCGAACTGAATGCCGGGGCCACTCGTTTCAATGTCATTCGTCGCGGCCTGCCGCGCATTTCCGCAACGTTGCTCAAGCAGCGACTCGATCTGCTCGAGCAGTGCGGCATCGTGGCAAGCCGCTCGCGAAACGCGCGTGACCGCGACTACCTGCTCACGGATGCAGGCCGCGAATTGAAGGACGTGCTGACTGCGGTTGGCACCTGGGGTCAGCGCTGGGCGCGTGCGATTCGCGATGACGATCTCGATCCCGACTGGTTGGTCTGGGCCATGCACCGGCGTTTCGATACTCCGCGACTGCCTGCGAAGCGCATCGTCATCGAAATCGAATTCACCGATTCGCGTCCGAAGCGCCGCCGCTTCTGGTTCCTGTGCGAGCAGCGTGAAGTCGAAGTCTGTCTCAAGAATCCGGGCCACGAAATCGACCTGGCAGTCGTCACGCCTGTGCGGCTATTGGCCGAAGTTTGGCGGGGTCTGCGTCCACTGCGCGCTGAAATCGCGAGCGGGCGGATGCGGCTCAATGGCAACCCCGCCTTGTGCAAGGCGTTTCCGGACTGGCTCCTGCTCAGTGCATTCGCCAAGGTCGAACGAAGCGCGTCACCGTGAAGCGCATTCAACTCAGTCGGCTTCGAAAATGTGCCGTCGTGTTCTCATGGGGGAACGGCTTTGCGGGGACGGGCAACCCGAGCGCGCCGCAGATCGGCGCCCAGCCGTCTCCAGGCTGCCACTCTACGAGTCGATGCGTCGGTACGACTGCGCGTACTTGAGCGTTGTGGCGCTGATACGCCGTGATACACGCAGCTTCATCAGTCAGTGCAGAGGTGAAGCGATGCTCGAACAGGCTGTCGATCATCTCGCGCCAGCGACCGGACTTGCGCAATACCGTGGGGAAAATGGTCGCACTCGCGCTGCGATACCATTCCGTCGCAGGTCGATGCGAGAGCAGGACCGGTGCATCCGGGAAAGCATCGCTGATTTCGCGCCAGAACGCTGCGGCCGGCCAGTCGACGCAGGCCTGGTAGCCCTCGAGTAGCGATTGCCAATCGACGGCGTCGCCGCGGGCGGCGCGAGCCCAGATGGCGATGTGCTCCGCGCGATCGCGCAGCTCGAGCATGTGATAGCACTTGCCACCCAGGAGCTCCTGCAATGCCAGGTGCAACGAGGTCGTGCCGGTGCGCCCGACGCCGGCGCCAATCAGTTGGATAGGCATATGAGAGTGTGCCCCTTAAGCCAGGGTACGCATCGAACGCACTTGGCCACCCGCATGCTACCCAAATGTCGACCGTCCCGGAGAGCAGAGTTGGCCTTCGCGAGAGCCTGCCAGCTGAACACCACGACATGGACCGCTCCGCAGGAGCGCCCACCCCAGCGGCTGCGCGGCCCGGGCTGCAAGAGAAGGTCGGTCAGCCAGATTTCCTCGCTGGATCGTTGTGTACCCGACGGTCAACGCCGGAGTCGGAGGTGAACATGACGAGATACCATCGGATGACCTGTTTGCTTTCGCTGACGGCCCTGCTGGTCTGCGCGGATAGAGCCAGCGCCGATACCTTCATGTTGGCTGCCGGCATTGGCGGAGACGTCGCCGAAGGTCCCTACAAAGGTTGGTTGCGCGTCGAGAGCGTGGATGCAGCCATCACCGCCGGCAGCAGCTGGTCCCCGAGTTCGGGAGCCACTATCGGCAAACCGAAACCCATGCCCATCAAGGTCGCGTTCCCCGCCGGACCGTGGTCCGTCGCATTCATGAGGGCCATCGAAATGGGGCGGTCGGTATCGCAAGTGGTTATCGATCACATCGGCGCCGACGGGCGACCGGCGTATCGATTCCGGCTCGACAATGTCCTTCTCACGAGTCAGCGGACGTCGTCCGCGTCGATGACGCCGACGATGTCCGAAATCGAGCTGGTCTACAAGCGCATCCGCTACGAAGTCTTCACGACAAGCGCGGATGGTCGCACGCTCTCGACGCCTCTGGAGTGGGACGTCATGACGATGCAGGTCGCGCCGGCGAACTGACGCGCCGGCCGGCCACACCGCACCACGAAAACTAGTACCTGGGGAAGTCACCCAACTGCTTGACTGGCGCGCCCGGAGAGATTCGAACTCCCGACCACCTGGTTCGTAGCCAGGTACTCTATCCAACTGAGCTACGGGCGCGCCGATACAAGAAATCGGCCGCGATGCGGGGCGCGCATCCTACCACAGGGTGCCGGGTGCGAACAGCCGCTGGCCAGGTGCCTTGCCCCTGCAAAAAACCCCGCCGATCCGCACTCATGGGTGAGCGCCGGAGCGCTCGGCGTGCTGCCAGCCGAGGTCAGCGATTGCCTCGACGTGCTTGGCATATTCCCTGCCGCGCTCGCTGACCGCGGTGCCACGCAGGACGCGGCCACGAATGCCGTGGAAAATCGCCGCAAGACGGAAAAGGCAAAAGGCCAAATAACCCTCGAGATCCGGAATCGCACTGCGGCCTGCGCGCGCGCAGTAGGCCTCGACATACTCGCGCTCGCTCGGCAGCCGCAGGGCCGCAAGATCACGCCCGAGTAAGGCGGGAAAGGCCAATGACGGAATGCGATACATCAGCAGGTGGTAGGCAAAATCGGCAAGCGGATCTCCAAGCGTCGCAAGTTCCCAATCGAGCACCGCCAATACCTGGGGCTCGGTTGGATGAAAGATCAGGTTGTCGGATCGATAATCGCCATGCACGAGGCTGGTCACGGAGTCATCCGGTTTGAAATGCGCGAGCCACTCGATCAGCCGATCCATCGCCGCGACACGCCCGCCCGCTTCGTCCTCCTGGTACTGGCGCGTCCAACGCGCCGCCTGTCGCGCGACATAGTTCTCAGGACGCCCGAAATCGGCCAGGCCCAACTCGCGATAGTCGAGGCGATGAAGATCCGCCAGCACCTGATTCATCGCGGAGAAATAACTGCGCCGCTCTTCCGCTGGTACATCGACGAATGCCGGATCCCAGAACACGCGCCCGCCGACGAACTCCATGACATAGAACTCGGTGCCGGCGACGCCTGTGTCAGTGCAATGCGCAAGCGCCCGTGCGACCGGGACCGAGTGCCCGTGCAATGCGCGCAGGACCCGGTACTCGCGATCCACCGCATGCGCCGAGGCCAGGAGCTGCCCGGGCGGCTTGCGGCGCAGAACGTATCGCCCGCTTTTGGCATCCAACAGATAAGTGGGATTTGACTGCCCGCCAGTGAACTGCCTGATCTGCAGCGGTCCGCGGAAATTCGCCACAGCGGACTCGAGCCAGGCAGCGAGCCGAATGGCATCGATGTCGAGATCACGGCGCACCGGTTGCGCCGCCCCAGAGTCAGTCACGCCGGTCATGGCTTACACTGCAGACCCGCGCGCGGACTCAGACTTGCAATGCGGTGCGACGCGACGTGCCGGACAGTTTCGCTGTCTTGTCGAGACGGGCACGCAGATCGGACTTCAGTTGCCGAAACATGGCGGCCAGCGGCATGTCGGCGTTCGCCAACCATTGGTAAATGATGCCCGCCATGGATGCGGCATATTGTTCGGCTACGCGCTCCGGGTCGACACCTGCATCGATGGTGCCTGCGGATTGTCCTGCGCGTATCCATCGCGCAACATCGCGCCGCTGGGCATGATGGACATTGGCGATGTTGGATTTGTAATCGGCGCTCGGATCGATGCTCAGGAACCAGAGCAGATACATCGCACGCACCTCTTCGGGACGCTCCCGCACAAATGCTTCGGCTGCATCCGTCGCGGCGCACAAAGCATCGGCACCGACCCGATCGCCCACCGCAGCCTGTACGCGCTCCAGCCAGTCCATGCTCGCGACCTGCAACACGTTGCCGAAAAGGCCCGCTTTGGATCCAAACCGGTGCGTTGCGAGCCCTCGGCTGTAGCCGGCGCGTTCGCCGACCGCCTGCAGCGTCGTGCCTTGAATGCCGAATTTGACCAGTAGCTCGATTGCAGCCTCCGTCAGCAGACGGTCGGACAGCGCAGTACGATCCGCCTGCTTGCGTCGCGCGGAGGGTCTCTTGCGTGCAGCCGCCCTGCTCATGGGGCGATGATAAGACATCACTTCCCTGCTCAGCCCGCTTTGCGTTCGAACTCGACCTCGGGAAAGCCCGCGTTGGCTGAGTCACGCAACTTGTCGTAATAGACATTTGCGCCCCCGAAATAAATCAGTATGCGCGGTTTCCTGTCGTTGAGATTGGCGCCCATCATCCACGAATGAGCCTTGTCGCCGAAGTTCATCATCGTCATGCGGTGTATCTCCGCCGTCTGCGCCACCCAGGCTTCCTCGGCGTCGTGCCGCGGCTCGCAAAGCGCAAGTCCGTCGCGCTCCATTTTCTTGATGCAGTCGACGATGTAAATGACATTCTGCTCTATCGAGGTGGGCAGATTCGCGAACGGTGCCTGCGGCCCTGTGATCAGGAACAGATTGGGGAATTCCGCGACAAATACTCCCATGATCGAACTCGACACATCCTTCCACTTGTCCCTGAGCAGCAGTCCGTTGCGGCCGCGGATCGGCAGCGCTTCCTGCGCGCCGGTATAGGCCTGAAATCCGGTCGCCAGAACGATGATGTCGAATTCATAGTGTTGCTTGGTCGTACGTATGCCTGTCGCAGTGATCTCGACCAGTGGTTCTCGCTCACCGATATCGACCAGCTTGACGTTGTCACGGTTGTAGGCTTCGAAATAGCCGTGGTCGAGCGGCGGTCGCTTGGCGAAGAATGGATAACCCTTCGGAGTCAGCATCTCCCTGACCTCCGGATCCTTCACGTTCTCCAGCATTCTGCGCACGATGTACTCGCCAATGATCCGATTGGATTCGGGATTGACGATGAGGTCATCGAAGGTCTCGAAAACGAAGCTGAAGCTGCCCCGCGGCCAATGTTCGTCGAGAATCCGTTCGACTTCCTCGGGCGGAGTATCTGCAATCGTGCGTCCCACGGGGCTGTCGAATGCCATGGCGAAGGAGTGATTGCGACACTTGTCGACGATAGCGTCGTAGTTCGCCTTTATCTGCTTCTCCCACTCCGGCGTCATCGGCTTCTGCACCGCCGGCATGATGAAATTGGCCGTGCGCTGGAATACGGTCACATTGGCAGCCGTTTTCGCCATGACCGGCAACATCTGCACGGTCGTCGCGCCGCTGCCGATGATGGCGACACGCTTGCCGGCATAATCAAGCCCCTCACTGGGCCAGCGCGCCGAGTGAAAACAAGGGCCCTTGAATGTGCCGAGACCCTTGAATTCCGGAATGACCGGTTCGGAAATCATGCCCATCGCGCTGATGAAGTAACGGCAGGTGAACGACTCGCCTTTCCCGGTGCGCACGAGCCACAGGCCCGAGTCTTCCTGAAAATCGGCGCTCACGATGTTGGTATTGAGCTGAATGTGCGGCCACATGTCGCATCGATCCGCCACGAAATGCATGTAGCGCAGGTTCTCCTCCCAGCCCGGATAACGGCACGACCAGGACCACTCCTGCAGCAACTCCTTCGAGAAGGTCAGGCAGTAATAGAAACACTCGCTGTCGCTGGCAGCGCCCGGATAGCGATTCCATGTCCAGGTGCCGCCGATATCGGATGCCTTGTCGAACACACGGATCGAAAGCCCCGCATCGCGCACGAAATGAATCAACGCAAGCCCTGCGAAGCCTGCGCCCACGCCAATGACGTCGTAATCAGCTTTTTTGCCAGCGCCCATTGTGATTCTCCAAAATTCTGTTGTTCAGCGTCAGAGCGAAGCACGTACCTTGGGCAGCACATGCTTGGCCATGTATTCGACGCGCCGGTGCCCCGCCGCGACAGATTCACCGGGCAACCGCGCCCAGAAATGCAGATCCCGAATCTGCGGACAGGCCTGCAGCAGACGGGTTATTTCGGTAACTGCCTGATCGGCATCCCACAGCTCATAAAGCCCTTGTGCGAGCGCGGTCTGTGCATCCGGAAATCGCGGTGTCGTATCGGGTGGCCCGAACGCTCCCCACTCGATGTACTGGTTGCACTGATAGAGCGCATGTGGACCGACAGCGCGTGCTTCGCGCTCCGGGTCGTCAGAGACGATGGCCCAACTGCCTGCGATCACCACCCCGTCCTCGGGCGATCGTCCCTGCCTGCGCAGACTCTCGAGATAGATATCGTGTCCGATCGAGCCGGTCGACAGAAAGCCGTCGGCAATCCTGGCGGCGCGCGCGATCGCCGGCTCAGTCATGCCGCCGAGATAGAGCTTCGGAATGTGCTCGGGTACCGGCGTTACACGGACATCGCCAAACTCGAAGCGCTTGCCAGAGAAGCCGATCTTCTCGCCCGCCCACGCCCGACGAATGATCTCGATCGCCTCCTCGATGAGGCTGGGTCGATGCTTGACCTGGCGGCCAAATTCGCGAAATTCCAGTTCGCGATAGCCAACACCGACGCCCAGGTCGAAACGCCCGCCGGTAATGAGCGATAGCGTCGCAGCATCCTCGGCAACCCGTATTGGATTGTGCAGCGGCAGCACGATCAGGTTCGTGCCGATTCGCAGGCGTTTGGTGCGTGCAGCGATTGCGCCACCGAGGACCATCGGCGAGGGCGTATAACCGTCATCGCAAAAATGATGCTCGGTCATCCAGATCGAGTCGAAGCCGAGCCGTTCGGCCTCGGCGATCTGATCGAGGCTCTCCGCATAGAGGCGCTCGAAGGGAATTCGCCACTGTCGCGGATTGCGGAAGTCGTACCAGAGACCGAAATTGACGTGTCGCGCCATTGGTCGAAACTCCGGTCAGTTGAGTGATGCCAGAAAACCGAGCAAGTCCGCGCGATAGCGTTGCGCGGCCTCTATGAAGGGCGCATGACCGCAACCTTCATATTCGATCGTGCGCAGGCGCCGGGCAATTGCTGCCACTGAACGACCGACGTCCGGCGGCACGAAGACATCCTTGGTGCCGATGAAGGAAAGTATCGGCACATCGAGCGCAGCCAGGATCTTGCGTTGATCGAGTGTGTCGAGCTCGGCGAGAGCATCGTCGGCACAGGGTGCGGTCTGCATGAAGATCGACCACAGCCAGTTGTTCATCGCCGCCGATTGCTCAACCGCGCACACAGCCTTGGTGAGGCCATCGAAGAAATTGGCCCGATCCGCTCGCAAGGCCTCGACCGTCGCAACCGGACCTCCTGGCGGATTGCCAAATGGATAGTCCGGCGCCTGGACGTAGCGCGGCGTAGCCGCTGCGGTCAGTACGAGGCCGGCGCATTTGGAGCCCAGTCGATGCGCGGTTTCAGTCGCAATGGCCCCGCCCAGCGACCAGCCGTTGACGACTGCGCGCTCGATCGCGGCCTCGCGCAAAACCGCAAGCGCATCGCCCGCACCGAGTCCGATCGTGTTGGCCGGGAAGTCCTTGTCGGAATTGCCGCAACCGCGCTGATCGAATGTCACGACTTCGTGACCGGCGGCAAGCAGACTGCTGAGTGTTGTGTCCCATATTCGACAGCTCATGCCCCAGCCATGGATCAACAACACCGGCAACTTGCTACCGCGATGGTGTTCGAAATATATCCGCTGTCCGGACTCGGTCGTGAGATACGCCATACCTGCCTCTACCTCGCTCAGGCCTGCGGCGCCGTCATCTGCGCGCCAGGAATCGGGTTGAAGTAATGAATGGTCACGTCGCGGCGCTTGATGCGCCATGTGCCGCCGCGCCGCTGGAAATGATCCTTGTAGGTGGCGCTGATCATCTGCACGATGTCATCGCGCGTCGCGCCCATGCAATCGACATTGCATTCGCCATGGGCGTCATCCTTGCCCGCGAAAGACAGGCGCAGGTTGCTGGTAAGGTGGTGCGTCTCGCGCCAGACCGGCCAGAGCACCTCCTTGACGGCCTTTTCGATGCCGGCATGGCCGTGGAAGACGCCAAACGGTGGACCGATGTCCCAAACGCAGTCCTCCCACCAGATTCCGAGGAACTGCTCGAAGTTGCCGCCATCGAAACCCTGGCAGTAGGTCGTTACCAGGTCGCGCATGGCATTGCGGCTCTCGAGTTGATCGATTCGCGCCATCAGGTTCTGCAGCTGCGCCTCAGATGCCATGCAAACGTCCCCCCACGGGCCGCCAAGCCCGCATTACTGGTTGCCTACGTCGAGCTCGATCGCCCATGCGAGCTTCTGCCTCGCAAGCTCCGTCGCCGCCGGTCGATAATAGCTCGGGAATGGTTGATCCGTGCCCCGGCGGTCGCGGAGAATTTCCTTCGCCACGCTCACCTTGTGCACTTCCGTCGGGCCATCCACGATGCCCATCTCCGGCACGGTGGCCCACATTTGCATCAGTGGCGTCTCATTCGACATGCCGAGCGAGCCGTGCAGATGCAGCGCCCGGTAGACGACATCGCGCAGCACCCCGGGCATCGCCGCCTTGACGGCCGCAATCTCCCGGCGCACAACGCGGTTGTACGACTTGTGCTTGTCGATGAGCCAGGCCGCATAGAGCACATGCAGGCGAAATTGCGTGATCTGCGTGTAGGAGTCGGCAATCTTCTCCTGGGTCAGCTGCTTGGCCGCAAGTACTTCGCCCTTGGTATGCCGGCTGAGAGCCCGCTCGCACATCATGTCGAGGGCGAGGTTCAGCAGCCCGACGGTTCGCATGGCATGATGAATGCGCCCGCCACCGAGCCTCGATTGCGCCACCTCAAAGCCCTGCCCTGGCTGGCCAAGAATGTTCTCGCGCGGCACGCGGCAGTTCTCGAAGCGCAGGTAGCCGTGAACGCCGCCGCCCATTTCATCGCGCATGCCCACGGCGACGTTACGCACAATCTGCAATCCCGGTGCATCGCGATCCACGATCAGTATCGATGCACCCTGGTGGACCGGAACCGTCGGGTCGGTAATCACGACCAACAGCAGGAATTTCGCGAAATCCGCATGCGAGGCGAACCACTTCTCGCCGTTGATGACCCATTGGTCGCCGACCAATTCCGCGCGACACCTGAATTGTGCGGGATCTGCGCCGGCCTGCGGCTCCGTCATGGAGTAGCAGGAGGCTATCTCGCCCGCCAGCAATGGCTCGAGGTAGGCGAGCTTCTGCGCGGGCGTTCCGAAGCGGGCGAGGATTTCGGAGTTGCCGGTATCGGGCGCCTGGCAGCCAAAGACGGTGGGCGCAAACCGGCTGCGCCCGAGAATCTCGTTCATCAGGCCAAGCTTGACCTGCCCGTAACCCTGCCCTCCGAGCTCGGGGCCAAGGTGGCAGGCCCACAAACCCCGCTGCTGGACAAGCTTCTTGAGCGGCGCCATGGCCGCAGCGGGCCCCTTGCGAGCCGGATCGAAAGGATCGGCGGGATGGCGGAAGACCAGATCCAGAGGTTCGACCTCGGCGCGGACGAAGTCGCTCATCCAGTCGAGCTCGCGCTGGAAATCAGGGTCGGTCTCGAAATTCCAGGCCATCACTGCCACCTGTTGTCTGGCCAACCGTGCCGATCCGCACTGTTGCGCCGACGCAAAACATGGTCCCAAAGATAGTTTGGGGGATTTCGCGGGCGGCGAAATCGCGATCGAGTATAGATTCACTTGCTAGACGACAACAAGCGGATTATCGTTCCGCTGGGGGCTTGGTGGGGCTCGCGACCCGCGACCAGCGGGCGCCGGGCCAGTCAGTGGTTTGCAATCTTAATTACGATCTCAAGGGAGTAATGACAATGGCGAAGTCCAGCGTGCTCTTGTCGACGGCGGCCGTCGCGCTATGCTGCGGTATCGGCGAGCCAACGCTCGCAGCAGATGACCCTGGCGCAACCGGCGCACTCCAGGAAATCACCGTGACTGCGCGCAAGCGCCAGGAAAACCTTCAGGACCTGGGCACATCAATCAGCGCGATCGGCACGGACGAACTCGCGCGACGTACGGACGTCGATCTGCAGACCTTCGCCAATGTCGCGCCCAATGTGATCATCGACGATCTGCAGCAGGGTCCGGGCAGTCCGGCGGCCATTTCCGTGCGTGGCGTCGGCACAACGGACGTCGAGAAAAACTTCGATCCGACGGTCGGCGTGGTGGTCGACGGCGTTTTCATCGGCGTGAACTCCGGCGCAATGATCAAAGCCATCGACCTGCAGGGCATGGAAATCCTGCGCGGACCGCAGGGCACGTTGTTCGGGCGCAATTCCATTGGCGGCGTCATCAATGTGACGCGCAGCCGGCCCAACACGGATGGCTTCTCGGGTGCAGTACGCGCCGGTGCGGGCAATTACGGCGACCTGCAGCTGGACGGCTACATCAATGTTCCGGTGTCGGAGAAGTTTGCGTTCAAGCTGGGCGCAGCCAAACGCGATAACGATGGCTGGTTCTACAACAGCACGCGCAACACCGACACGGGCAAGGTCAGGTTCACCCAGTACAGCCCGAGCTTCATCTTCAAACCGACCGACACCCTCGAGTTCGCGTATCGCTACGATCGCACTCAGCAGGATCAGGACGCCAATACCGTAGTCAATATTGCTCAGCCCAACCAGGCATGGTGCTTCTTCTATAACCAGTGCGCTCAGAGCCTGGACGTGCCGCAGTCAGGCGATCGCTACGTGGTTCTGCAAAATGATGCCGGGACCTATCAGACTTATTTCGACAGCGATCTGCACATCGGCAATATCCGCTGGAGCGTTCGCGAAGGTGACCAGCTCGAATACGTCTTCGGCAAGTTCTCCACCGACGAGAAGGTCTTCCAGGATTGGGATGGCACAGCGCTCACGCTGTATCACACCGACCGTCCGGCGAAATGGAATCAGACGAGTCATGAACTGCGCTGGGTGCATTCCGGCGAGCGGCTCGACTACACGGTTGGCCTGTACTCGTGGAAATCCGACTACCGCATCGACCTGCGCAGCTACATCGGCTTCGGTGACCTGCTGTTCGGTCTGCCGTCCGGAACCGTACTCGCAATTGACCAGACGGTCGTTCAGAACACCGAATCGAAAGCCGCATTCTTCGAGGCTGACTACCGGCTGACCGACGCAATGACCTTGACGGTCGGCGGTCGCTACACGAAGGATGACAAGGATAGCGGCGTCATCGATGCGGGCATGCCCGAGCTTGCGACGCTTGGCAATCTCGCCAATCCGTTCAAGAAGTCCTGGAACGAATTCACGCCGAAGGTGAACCTGCGCTATCGCGTCAATCCGGATGTCATGGTTTATGGCCTGTATTCAAAGGGGTATCGCGCAGGTGGATTCACCGGCCGGCCCGGTACCTACGAAGCGGCGTCGATTCCCTACGATCCAGAAACTGTCGACAATTACGAGCTTGGGTGGAAGAGCGAGTGGGTGAATGGACGCGTCCGCCTCAACGGCTCGGTGTTCCTCATGCGCTATAACGACAAGCAGGAAGAGCAGAGCGTGCCGACCACACAGGGCACGGGACAGCAAACAGTCGTAACTAACGCAGCACGAGCGGAAATCAAAGGTCTGGAACTGGATCTGCTGGCCCGGGTCACCAACAACTTCACGATTGCCGCGAATCTCGGCGTCCTCGATTCGAAGTTCAAGAAACTGATCGACACCGATCCGGCGACACCCGTCGATCAGCGCGATCTGTCCTATCTCAAGTTGCGGCGCGCGCCGGATCTGACGGCGACGATCTCGCCCAACTACACCTGGAACGTCGGCAGTGGCTCGATGTGGGTACAGGCCGACCTGCGCTACATCGATGACCAGGAACTCACGTTCCTCAATTCGCCGCAAAGCCGGGTGCCTTCGCACGAAGTCATCGATGCTTCGATCGGCTATCGGTTCAAGGACACCACGGTAAGCCTCTGGGCCATGAACCTCACTGATGATGACTCCTGGTCGCAGGCCTACGACGTTGGCACGAGCGTGACCTTTCCTGGCCTCTGGACCTACGCTGCTGTCCGGCCACCGAGGACCTATGGCATCCGGTTGACGCACAACTTCGGATCACGCTGATCGACCCCGTTCGGCATGCCCGCGCAGGGACCACATGAGCCGGCGCTGGATCATAACGGGTGGGTCCCGCGGGGTTGGGTTGGCCACTGCGCGCCTGGCGCGCGAGCGCGGCGATCGCATCGCCGTACTCGCGCGCCAGATCGATGAGGCGAGACTACGCGAACAGCTTGGGCCGGACTCGCTTGCGATCGCCACGGATGTCACGGATGCCGAGCAGGTCGAGAACGCGCTGCAGCGTGTGACCGCGGCCTGGGGCGGCGTCGATGTCCTCGTCAACAATGCGGGCCTGCATCGCGGGCGAAAGCTGCAACGACTCGACTTGGGCGATTGGCACGCCGTACTCGAAACCAATCTTTCGGGCCCCATGCATTGCATCAAGGCGAGCCTTGCGCACATGGGCGAAGGTGCGTCCATCGTCAACATCGGCGCAGTGGTCGGGTTACGCGGCTTTGCCGGCGACAGCGCCTATGGCGCCTCCAAGGCCGGGCTGTCCGGGCTGACGCGGGTCCTGGCCGTGGAACTTGCGCCGCGACAGATCCGCGTCAATCTGGTTGTTCCCGGGCTGGTCATGACCGAAATGACCGCCAAGGTCGACGACAAGGCCCTGGACCAACTGGTGTCGCGGATTCCGCTGGGCCGGGTTGGCACTGAGCAGGAGATTGCCGAGGTCATCTGGTGGGTCGCTGGATCGACCTACATGACGGGCTCTATCATCGCGACCGACGGTGGCATGATGTCGACCCTCTGAGAGGATAGTCGACGGCTGTTCGCAAATGGACACTTCGGCTCTGTTATCCCGTTGGATGGCCGACCACGCCGATCTTGCAGATGCCCGGCTCGGCGAGCGACTGGGCGGCGGCAATTCGAATGTCACCCAGTTGATCCACCATCGCGACGGATTGGCCGTGCTGCGACGACCGCCAGAGAATGCCATCTCTGCCAGCGCCGCCGCCGGAGTACAGCGCGAATTCAGGATGCTCAGGGCGATCCATGGACACGCGCCGGTCCCCCGCCCCATTGCCTATTGCGATGACCTGCAAGTGCTCGGCTGTGCGTTCGCGGTCGTCGAACACATCGATGGCATGGCGATCAGCACCGAACTGCCACCGGCGTATGCAAGAAGCGCACGCACCCTGACGACCCTGGGCGAGGAGCTGATCGACGCGCTGGCCCGGGTGCATGGCATCGAATGGCAGGCACTTGGCACCGCGCCGCCCAATGCGCCAGAGGACTACGTTGCCAAGCAGGTCCGGCGTTGGCTCAAGGCGCGCGCTGCGGATTCGGTCCGCGCATTGCCACTGATAGACGAGCTCGGCCGCTGGCTGGAAGCGCATCTGCCGCCGCCGCCACCGGCGAGCATCATGCACGGCGATTACCACCTCGACAACACGCTGTTCCGACGCGATCGACCGCAACTCGCGGCGATAATCGACTGGGAACTGGCGAGCATAGGCAATCCCTATGCCGACCTTGCGCTCGCACTCGCATTCTGGGGAGAGCGTCAGGTAACGCCGCCGGGATTCGCATTCGTCCAGCACGTGACGCGCGAATTTCCGCAGTGCATCGATCGCGATGCACTGGCACTTCGCTGGTCGCGCCACACCGGGCTCGCGCTCGACGATTTCGAGTACTATCGGGTCTTTGCATTGTGGCGACTGGCTGCCATCGTCGAAGGCGCCTACGTGCTATATCGAACGGGCAAGGTCGCCGACGACTACTCGCGACGTCTTGAATATGACGTCCCCGCGTTGCTCGAAGAAGCTGCGCGCATTGCCGGACTGGGGACTGGCGCATGAAATCAACCATGATGGACCTGCCGTTGTCGACGCAGATGATCCTGCGCCACGGCATGCGGGTGCACGCCAACAGCCGTGTTGGCACTTTCGACGGTGCGGGCTTCCGGTTCAGCAGTTTCTCGCAGGTCGCGTCACGCGCAGTAAGGCTCGCCGCTGCGCTTCGCGCCCTGGGAATCGCGCGTGGCGAGCGGGTCGCAAGCTACTGCTGGAACCATCAAGCGCATCTCGAAGCCTATCTTGCCGTGCCGGCAATGGGAGCCGTCCTGCACACGCTCAACGTGCGTTTGTTGCCAGAGCAGATCGCCGCCATCATGGCCCACGCCGACGATCGCGCATTGATCATTGACGCATCGCTGTGGGGCCAACTGCGACCCGCGCTCGCAGCCTTACCTGGCCTGAAGCACGTCATCGTCGTCGGCGGGGACAGCGCGATCGGGAAAGATGAAGCAGAACGCAGCCGCTTCCACGTGCATGATTATGACCCGCTGATCGCAGGAGCGAGCGCGCAATTCGCATGGCCCGCGCTCGATGAACGCGACCCCGCGGTGGTCTGCTACACGAGTGGCACGACCGGCGATCCCAAGGGGGTCGTGTACAGCCACCGATCCATTTTTTTGCACACACTCGGGACGCTCGGGCACGATACCTTCGGCATCTGTCAGGCAGATCGAATCCTGTTGATGCCCTCGATGTTCCATGCCAATGCCTGGGGTCTGCCGTTCTCGGCATGGTTCGCGGGCAGCGATCTGCTCCTGCCCGCTGTGCACCTGAAACCGGAACACTTGCGGACCATGATCGGACTGGAACGTCCGACGTTTACGGCCGTCGTCCCTACGCTCATCAATGACCTGCTCCAGTCGGACCGCAGCGATCCGCTCGACATGAGCAGCTTTCGGGTCATCGTATCCGGCGGCTCGGCAGTATCGCCGGCGTTGATTGACGCCGTCCGCGAGCGTTGGGGCGTGCCGGTTCTGCAGGGCTGGGGCATGACCGAGACCAGCCCGATGTGCTGTTTGTCCATCCCGCCACGTGGCTGTGCGCCCGCGGCAGAAGGCGAATGGCGGGCAATGAGCGGCCGGCCTGTACCGGGCATGGAAGTACGCATCGTCGATGCCGCGGGCAAATTGCTCGCGAACGACGGTGTGGCCGTAGGTGAATTGCAGCTGCATGGTCCGTGGGTGACGGGTTCGTATCATCGGCAGGCAACACCGGAATCGTTCACCACGGATGGCTGGCTGCGCACCGGCGATGTGGGCAGCATCGATGCCGGGGGCTATGTGCGTATCACCGATCGCACCAAGGATGTGATCAAATCAGGCGGCGAATGGGTATCGTCCGTAGAACTCGAGAATGCCATCGCTCGCCATCCAGATGTGTTCGAAGTTGCCGTGATTGGCATTCCCGATCCGCGTTGGGAAGAGCGACCGCTAGCGCTCATCGTCAATCGTCCGGGTGTGTCGGCGAACCCGGCTGAACTTCGTGAGTTCGTGCGCCCGCATGTGGCGCGCTACGCGGTACCCGAATACTGGTCAACCGTTGCGGAGCTCCCGCGCACCAGTGTCGGCAAGATCGACAAGAAAGAGTTGCGGCGCAGATTCGCTGCCGGTGAGTTCGACGTGGCAACGATCTCAGGCCATTAGCGCCGATCTCGAGTCACCCGACTCCAGGTCGCGGCAAGCCACGTTTTCCGGGCATGTTCCGGGCGATACGGCAGGCACTGCTATCCCGGCAACGCGCCGCTTCTCGTCAGCGCGGCAATGTCCTGCGCGCTGTAGCCAAGTTCCTCGAGTATTGCGGTGCCATCCGCACCGGGTCGGCGCGGAACACGGGGTTCGTCGGGCTTGCTGCGGCTGAAGCGCGGCACGGGTGCATTCTGCATCGCGCCACCCACTTCGACGAAGACCGAACGGGCAATGTTGTGGGGATGGCGAGCCGCCTCCTCCATGCTGAGCACCGGCGTCACGCAGGCATCGGTGCCGGCAAACAATTGTTCGAGTTCATCGCGGGTGTAGCGACCGATGGCCTCGGCAAGTTTCACCTTCAAGGCGGGCCAGACGTCGTCGACCAGTTCATCATAGGGCGCACCCATGAAACCGACCCCGCCTGCGAACTCGACCGGATCGAGATTCAGTTTTCTGACCACAACTGCATGAAACTGCGGCTCGATCGCGCCGACGGCCAGCCATTTGCCATCGCGAGTTCGGTAGGTGTCATAGAAATGCGCAGCACCGCTCAGGAAATTGCCGCCCGTGGCATCGCGCCATAGCCCCTGTTGATGCAAACCCATCATGGCAGCCAGGAAAGATACCGAACTGTCGATCATCGCGGTGTCCACCACCTGACCGCGCCCCGAGCGCTCGCGCTCGTAAAGCGCCGCCAGGATGCCGAATGCAGCCATCAGGCCGCCGCCGCCATAGTCACCTACGACGTTGAGCGGCGCCACCGGCTTGCCGCTGCTGGTTCCAATCTGATGCAGCAGTCCGCTGAGAGCAATGTAGTTGATATCGTGACCAGCGGTTTTCGCCAATGGACCCGACTGGCCCCAGCCGGTGATGCGTGCATAAATGAGACGCGGGTTGCGCCCGCAGCACTCATCGGGTCCGACACCCAGCCGCTCGGCAACACCCGGCCGAAACCCTTCGAGCAATACGTCACTGCGATCAACCAGGCGCAGAAGCACTTGCACGGCTTCGCGGTTTTTCAGATCGAGCGTTATCGAGCGCCGGTTGCGCAGTGTCGGATCCGCGCTGCCGGAGTCGTCCTTGCCGGCGCGGCCGACCCGTGTGACCTCCGCCCCCAGGTCGCCGAGCAGCATGCCGGCATAGGGACCCGGACCGATGCCCGCCAGCTCCACGACCTTGAGGCCGCGCAGCGGACCCGCCCGTTGATCTACACGCGCAGCGCGCCGGGATTGGTCTGGATCGCCCACTGAGTGCTACGGCGGTGACAGCTCGAAAACGTAGAGTTCATTGCCGCCTTGAGGTTGATAGATATCGGGCGACTCGCGAGCCGTCATCAGTTTGAATACGCCCATGCCAGTCGGCACGGCGATGAATTGTTTCTCGCCAACCGAATAGGTGATTGGGTAGCCGTGCAGTGGTGCGCCGAGGCGCGTTTGCCAGAGGACCTCGCCGGTATCGACATCGAAGGCCTTGAAATAGCGATCGAGGTCGCCGACAAAACTCAATCCTCCCGCGGTATTAAGCACGCCGGTCAGGAACAATGCCCGCTGCGTGTGGCTCCATAGCGGCTTCAGACTGCGCACATCGATGGCTGTCAGGCGGCCGAGCAGGCCATCGGTTCCCGGCATGGGCATGACCGTCGACTGGCCACCATAGCCACCGCCGCCCTCGCGCATGTCCACGGCTTCGCCCGTGAATTCGGCACAGAGCTGGTGCAGCGGCACGACGAGTGCGCGCGTTGCCGGGTTGTAGGCACTCGCCTGCCAGTTATGGCCGCCGTAGAGGCTCGGGCAGACCGACACGGTCGTGCCGATGCGCGCTTCGAGGATATCCGCGCGATATTTCAATTTGCCGGTGCGCTTGTCGAGCGGCTCGAAGATGTTCTGCGGCAACATTTCGGCGAAATCCACGAACCTGCCGTTGCGGCGGTCGAGTTTCCAGAGGATGCCATCCTTGCCAACCGTCACGGCCAGCTTCCTCCCGTCGTCATCCACCAGCACGCGCTCGAAGCCGGTTTCCATATCGAGCGATTCGCCACCGACATGCTGGAAGTACCAGCGAATCTTGCCGGTATGCGGGTCGAGGGCCAGCGTCGAGTTGGTGTAGAGCGCCGCCGCCTTCGGCGTCATGCCGCGACTCGCCGCAACCCAGGGCTTGGCCTGGGAGGTTCCGAGGATCACCAGTTTCAGATCGGGGTCATAACTGCCTGTGATCCAGTTGTCGCCGCCACCGCGCAATGGCACCGGTACGCCGGCCCAGGACGCGTCGTTGGGATCACCGGGCAAGGCAATCGTCGAGGTGCGCCACAACTCCCGCCCGGTCTCGGGATCGTGGCCCGTGATGAAGCAGCCTTCCTTCTTGAAGCGCTCACAGCCATTGATGCCGCTGACCACGACACCATCGGCAATCAATGGTCCCGACGTGTGCGTGTAGCCCAATGTGTAATCGGCCTGTTGCGTTCGCCAGATGAGCCTGCCCGTACGCGCCTCGATCGCTATCAGCGCCGCGTCATAGGTCGCGACGATGAGGCGATCCTTGTAGATGGCGATATTTCGAGTCGGTCCGCCGAGCGTGCGTGACTCGGCGGGATGGGGATAGGCGTATTCCCAGATGAGCGAACCCGTTGCGGCGTCGATCGCCTGCACGACGTTCCCCGGATGGATCAGGAACATGATGCCATCGTGCACGAGCGGCGTGACCTGGTTGCTGCCCTCGCGCATGGTCATGGCCCAGGCGAGGCGCAATCGACCGACAGTATTGCGATTGACCTGCGAGAGTGGCGAGAACCCCTGCCCGTCCTGTGTGCGGCGCCAGCTGAGCCAATCGGCCGCCGGTGGATTGCGCAGCATGTCGTCAGTGACCGAAGTGAGCGGCCCGGTTTCCCGATTGGTCCATTGCCCGGCGCGGGCGGCGGCCTCCGCTATGCCGCGCGCGCCTTGCCATTTCTGGGATTCCTCGGCGTCCACTGCTTTGGCATCGCCGCCCGGTGGATGGATGCCATTGTGTTCGCGCAGATAACTCGCGAGGTCGGCGAATACCTGAGCGTCGACCGACGAGGGCATGGCCGACGCCATCGCCGTTCGTATATAGGTGGCGAGTTCGCTCGCACTCCTGGTACGCCAGTGAGTCCGAAACTGATCGCCATCGAGCGCAGGTCCATGGCCTGTCCCACGCAAGGTGACGTGGTGGCACTCGACGCAATAGTGTTCGAAGGCGACCTTTCCGGCGGTTGCCGGTGTGGACTGGCTCGCTGGCTCCGCGCCGAGCGTAATGCCCGAGGCCGCGACGGCCAGCAGCAGGAAGATGTTTAGACTATGCGCTACGGCCATTGGCAATGCCTCGGCATTGTGCCGGGACACTACCTTGTTAGCCGCAAGCAAGTCAAGGCTGCAACCGTGAACGGTACCGAAGCGAATCCGGCGTATTTCAAGTCAGCAGCACAGCTGCGCCGTTGGTTCCAAATCAACGCGCGCTCGCGGCGTTCATTGTGGGTCGGCTATTACAAGGTCGCTACGGGCAAGGACCATCTCAGCTGGCAGCAATCGGTCGACGAAGCATTGTGCTTCGGCTGGATCGACGGGATACGCAAGCGCGTGGATCAGGGCCGGTACAAGATACGCTTCAGCCCGCGCAATGCGGGCAGCACCTGGAGTCGGGCCAATACCGAGCGCGCGCTTGGACTTCTCAAGCAGGGGCGAATGACTGTCGCAGGCAGGACCGCATTCGCGGCTCGGCGCGAGAACCGCAGTGGCGTCTATTCCTACGAGACGCGACCGGCCGATCTGCCGGCGCCCTACAAAGCCGAATTGCGGCGCGACAGCGTCGCATTCGAATTCTTCACTTCGCAAGTCCCATCGTATCGGCGCGCAGCCATCTGGTGGGTCATCAGCGCCAAACGTGAGGCGACGCGCCAAGGTCGCTTGCAACAACTGATCCTGGACTCGCGACGGGGCCTGCGTATCAGGCAGTTCCTGGCGGCCAAGCCGCAACGCAAAACCCGGGCTTGATCGATTTCGAGGGTTCGAATCCTGAACCGTCGGCGCATGAAACTGGCGGAGAGAGAGGGATGGCTCGGGCGCTGCGCGCCCTCGTCCCTCGCTTACGCTCGGGACCGCCGTCGCGCTCGCGCGCTCCGGCGTCGCTCGCCTGCGCTGCCGCTTCGGCTCGCTCGAACCCGGGCTTGATCGATTTCGAGGGTTCGAATCCTGAACCGTCGGCGCATGAAACTGGCGGAGAGAGAGGGATGGCTCGGGCGCTGCGCGCCCTCGTCCCTCGCTTACGCTCGGGACCGCCGTCGCGCTCGCGCGCTCCGGCGTCGCTCGCCTGCGCTGCCGCTTCGGCTCGCTCGAACCCGGGCTTGATCGATTTCGAGGGTTCGAATCCTGAACCGTCGGCGCATGAAACTGGCGGAGAGAGAGGGATTCGAACCCTCGAAGGGCTTTTGACCCTTACACCCTTAGCAGGGGTGCGCCTTCGACCACTCGGCCATCTCTCCGGGCAGAGTAAATCCTGTCATTTCAGTCGCTTGGGGAAACGCGGCGTCCCGCCCGGCGCGCCGCGGGCTCATGATACTGGCGCGACTCTTTGGCGTAAAGCAACCAGCACAGGCCGCCACCGCCTGAGCGCATGCAAGGAGCTCGATTGTTCCGCGCGACCTAGAGCGCCCTAGACAAATGCGAATTCCGCGCGATCGGGTGATTTCTTGCCCGGAGTCCCCGGCTCATCGCTGTCGGTTTCGTCATCGGCAATGACATCGCCTACTTCGCGCTTGATGCGTTCGTAGATTTCTTCTCGGTGCACGGACACGTCCTTGGGAGCATTGATGCCGATGCGAACCTGATTTCCCTTGACCCCGAGTACGGTAACGGTGATTTCGCCGCCGATCATGACGGTCTCGCCCACTCTTCTAGTCAAAATGAGCATTGAGATGGCCTCATTCTGTTTCAACCTTGGCCTAGCGTGTGGCCACGCGCCATCCTGCGCGAGCCACGTTTCTGGCCATTACTTGCTTATCGTGTGCCGCTCACCTCCTTGAGGCCGTCCAGACCAAAAGCGGCGTGTAGTTCCTTGACCGCCAATTCTAATGTTTTTTCCGGCACAAGAGCTGCAATTTTTATCTCCGAAGTCGAAATCAGGCGAACTGGAACGTCGATATTTGACAGTGTCTCAAACATTTTTGCCGCCACACCGGCATGTGAGCGCATGCCGACACCGACAACTGCGATTTTTGCAACCCTGGCGTCGCCCTCCACGGCTGCTCCGGGGACACCCGATACAGCCGCCCGCACCAGCTCCAATGCGACGGCGTAATGCTCGCGATCCACCGTGAACGAGATTTCGGTTGTGGCGTTGCGAGCTTGCGTCAACGCAATCATGTCGATCTCGATGTGCGCAGCCGCAAACGGTTGCAGGACGCGATGAACGATATCCCGGGCGATGGGCAATCCCGTCACGGTCAACTGCGCTTCGTCGCGGTTGAAGGCAATACCTGAAACGAGTGGCGCTTCCATGTTGGCTTCCTCCCGGGAAATCAGTGTGCCGTCGCCGAACCCATGTGTCGACGCGACGCGTATCGGCATGTTGTATTTGGTTGCGAACTCGACCGACCTCGCGTGCAGGACGCGCGAGCCCTGGCCGGCAAGTTCCAGCATTTCCTCGAAACTCAGTTTCGGGATCAGGCGCGCGCCAGGTACCAGGCGCGGGTCGGTGGTGAATACGCCGTCGACGTCGGTCAGAATCTGGCACTCGGACGCCTCGAGGGCAACCGCCAGCGCGACGGCGGAGGTATCTGAACCACCGCGACCGATGGTAGTTACGTTGCCGGCGGTATCCACGCCCTGGAATCCCGCGACCACCGGCACGATGCCTTGCGCCATGGCACTTCGCAGACCCGTCGTCGCAACTGCCTCGATGCGTGCTCGCCCGTGCACGGCGCTCGTTTGAATCGGCAACTGCCAGCCACTGAACGACTTCGCCTCGACACCGAGCGCGTTGAGCGCCATGGCGAGGAGCGAGGTGGACACCTGCTCGCCCGTGGCGAGCAGTGCATCGAGCTCGCGTGGCATCGGCCGCTGTACGACCTGGCGCGCGAGATCGATCAGGCGATCGGTACTGTCCCCCATCGCGGACACCACGACCGCTACTTCGTGCCGGGCGGCGCAGGTGCGCGCTATGCGCTCGGCGACCTGGCGGATCAGCTGCGGGCTGCCGACGGATGTGCCACCGAATTTCTGGACCAGCCTGGACACGTATTGCGCGCGTTGGCGCCCGGCCGACTGCGTCAGGCGAGGCCGAGGCCGGCCGCGACGAAGTCACGAACTCCGGCCAACGCGCCCGGCAAAGCGGCCGCGTCCTTGCCTCCCGCCTGGGCGAAATCGGCGCGGCCGCCGCCGCGGCCACCGACCTGGCGCGCCACGTGATTGGCGACATCACCGGCGCGTATTCGTCCGGTCAGATCGTCAGTGACTCCGGCGACGATCGTCAGCCGATCGGCCGCCTGCACCGAGGCGAGCACGATGACCGCCGTGCCGAGGCGCGACTTGAGGCCATCGACGGCATTTCGAAGCGCCGCCGCATCGGCATCGTCGATGACCTTGGCGAGCAGGCGCGCCGGACCCACCTGCACCGCCGCGGCAGCGAGGTCCTGGCCCGCCCCGCTCGCCAGCTTGTCGCGCGCCGCACGCAACTCGCGCTCGAGCTGCTTCACACGTTCGAGTGTGTCCTGCACGCGCGATGTGAGTTCATCCCGCGTCGTGCGCAACTGGCTTGCCGCTGTGTTGAGCAGCGATTCGGAATGCGCGACATACTGCCAGGCGGCTTCGCCGGTCACGGCCTCGATGCGCCGCACACCTGCCGCGACCCCGCTCTCGCCCGTAATCTTGAACAAGCCGATGTCGCCGGCGCGTGCGACGTGCGTGCCGCCGCAGAGCTCGGTCGAGAACTCGCCGATGCGCAGAACCCTGACCCGGCTGTCGTATTTCTCGCCGAACAATGCCATGGCGCCGCCTGCGATCGCATCGTCGTAGGCCATCACTTCCGCCGTGGCGGCTGCATTGTCGCGGATCTGCCGGTTGACCAGCCGTTCGACCGCGTTCAGCTCGTCGTCAGTGAGCGGTTTGAAGTGAGAGAAATCGAAACGCAGACGTGCCGCCTCCACCAGCGAGCCCTTTTGCTCGACATGGGTACCGAGCACCTGGCGCAGCGCCGCGTGCAGCAAGTGGGTCGCGGAATGGTTGAGCACAGTCGCTTCGCGCTGATCGGCGGCAACCTCTGCACTGACGCGCTCGCCGACGGCGAGTCGTCCGGCGGCCAGCTCACCAATATGACTATGCGCGCGGCCACGCTTCTGCGTATCGTCGACGACGAAGCGCGAATCGCCGGCCATCAGCACGCCCCGATCGCCGACCTGTCCGCCTGATTCCGCGTAGAACGGCGTACGATCGAGTATGACCTCGGCCTTCTGCGGCGCAACGACCGCGGACACCGGCTTGCCGTCGACGAAAATCGCTGCCACCCGGGCCTCGCCGGCGACCGTTGCATAGCCTGTGAATTCGCTCGCAACGTCGGTCTGGGGCACAGCCTGCTGGTCGACCGCAAAACGCGAAGCGGCGCGGGCGCGATCTCGCTGCTCCTGCATGGCCGCGTCGAAGCCGGCCTGGTCGATGGCAAGGCCGCGCTCGCGGGCGATGTCAGCCGTGAGATCGACCGGGAATCCGAAGGTATCGTAGAGGCGAAAAACAGTCGCGCCATCGATCTCGCGACGCTCACCGAGCGAGGCGATCGCCCCCTCGAGCAGGGACATGCCGTTGGCGAGTGTCTCCGCGAAGCGCTGCTCCTCGAGCAGGATCCATTCGGAGACGCGCGATTGCGCCCGCGCGAGTTCCGGATAGGCACCGCTCATTTCCCTGGCGAGCGGCGCCACCAGCCGGTGAAAAAAAGGCTCGCGAATTCCGAGCTTGTAGCCATGACGGATGGCGCGTCGCATGATGCGGCGTAGGACATAACCGCGCCCTTCGTTCGCGGGCATGACACCGTCGACCATGAGGAAACTCGTGGCGCGAATGTGATCTGCGATCACGCGCAGTGAATTGTGACTGCGATCCGTCGTACCCGCGAGTTTCGCGGCCGCTTCGATCAAATTGCGGAACAGGTCGATGTCGTAGTTGTTGTGCACGCCCTGCATCACCGCGGCGAGGCGCTCGAGGCCTGCGCCGGTGTCGACGGACGGCCGCGGCAGCGGAGTGAGCTGGCCATCGCTCGAGCGGTCGAATTGCATGAACACGAGGTTCCAGATCTCGACATAGCGGTCGCCGTCCTCGTCCGGCGAACCCGGCGGACCACCGGGAATGTCGGGGCCGTGGTCATAGAAGATTTCGCTGCAGGGTCCGCAGGGGCCGGTATCACCCATGGCCCAGAAGTTCGACTTCTCGCCGAGGCGAGTGAATCGCGCGTCGTCGACCCCGATGTGATTCAGCCACAGGTCCGCGGCCTCGTCATCTTCCTCGAAAACCGTGACCCACAGCCTCGCCGGATCGAGCTTGAGGACCTCGGTGACAAATCCCCAGGCGTACTCGATGGCCTCGCGCTTGAAATAGTCGCCAAAGGAGAAATTGCCCAGCATCTCGAAAAAGGTGTGGTGCCGCGCCGTGTAGCCGACGTTCTCGAGATCGTTGTGTTTGCCGCCCGCGCGAACGCAGCGCTGGCTGGAGGCGGCGCGGCGGTAGCTGCGCTGCTCCTTGCCGAGAAACAGGTCCTTGAACTGCACCATGCCCGCATTGGTGAACAGCAGCGTCGGGTCGTTGCCCGGCACCAGGCTCGAGGACGGCACGACTTCATGGCCCCGGTCGCGGAAGAATTCGAGAAATGCGCGGCGCACGTCGGCAGCGCTCATCTTGGGCGGTGTTTTGACCGTCATCGTGTTGGAACCAGGCAGTCGCGGGTCAGGCTCGACCGATACAGTTGATTAGTCTAGCGAAACCGCCGCAAGCCTGCCCGGGCGAGCGCGTCAGTCCTCGGGCAAGTCGCGCGCGCCCAACACGGCGCGTATCTGGTTATTGGAAAATCCGCGTGCCGCCAGGTAGCGCGCCTGCCGACCTTTCTCGCGCCAGTCGTTCGGCAGTTGGGGGCCAAAACGCCGCTCGCGCAGCCTGGCGGCCTGCTCGGCAAAGTCACCGGCGCCGGCGCCGTCCAGGGCAGCATCGATGATGTCGGAGCTGACACCCGACTCCTGGAGGAGCTTGCGGATCTTGTTCGGACCCTGGGCACGGCGGGTCTGGTAGGCGACGAAGTTGGCCGCAAAGCGCGCATCGTCCAGCAAACCCCGCCCGCCGAGCTGCTCGAGCGCCTGCTGGATTGCAGCGGGGTGGTAGCCGCGCCGCCGCAGGCGCCGGCCCAGGTCTGCCATGGACAGGTCGCGCCTTGCGAGCATGGCCACGGCGGCGTGTTCCGCCGCGGCCGGGCTGTCAGCTTCGATTTGCCGGCGGCCTCGCCTCGTTGCCACGGGCGTTTGCACGACGGTGCGGGCCGATCAGGCGGTGTCCGCCGCAGCCGCTGCCTCGCGCGGTGCCTTGGCCGGCAGCAACTTGGCGCGCAGCTGCTGCTCGATGCCGTCGGCGATTTCCGGATGCTGCTTGAGGAACTCGCGCACGTTGTCCTTGCCCTGACCGATACGCTCACCGCCATAGCTGTACCAGGAGCCGGATTTTTCGATGTAGCCGTGAATGACGCCCATTTCGATGAGTTCGCCTTCACGGGAAATGCCGCTGCCGTACATGATTTCGAATTCGGCCTCGCGAAACGGCGGCGCGACCTTGTTCTTGACGACCTTGACACGCGTCATGTTGCCGACGACTTCGTCGCCGTTCTTGAGCGCGCCGATGCGGCGAATATCGAGGCGCACGGAGGAATAGAACTTGAGGGCATTGCCGCCGGTGGTGGTTTCCGGATTGCCGAACATGACGCCGATCTTCATGCGGATCTGGTTGATGAAGATGACGATGCAGTTGGAGCGCTTGATGTTGGCGGTGAGTTTGCGCAATGCCTGTGACATGAGACGTGCTTGCAGGCCGACGTGGGCATCGCCCATTTCGCCTTCGATCTCGGCCTTGGGCGTAAGAGCGGCCACGGAGTCGACGACCACCAGATCGACGGCGGCGGAGCGGACCAGCATGTCGGTGATTTCCAGGGCCTGCTCGCCCGTATCGGGCTGGGACACGAGCAGATCGTCGACATTGACACCGAGCTTCTGCGCATAGCTCGGATCGAGTGCATGCTCGGCATCGACGAAGGCAGCCGTGCCGCCGGCACGCTGCACCTGGGCCACGACCTGCAGGGTGAGTGTGGTCTTGCCCGAGGACTCCGGTCCGAAGATTTCGACGACCCGGCCACGTGGCAGGCCACCGATGCCGAGGGCGACATCGAGCGCGAGCGAACCGGTTGGCACGGAGTCGATGTCGTAAGCGGCCGAGGCATCACCCAGGCGCATGACGCTGCCCTTGCCGAACTGCTTTTCGATTTGCCCTAGCGCGGCGACCAGCGCCTTCTTGCGATTGTCCTGCATGTTGATGAATCCTCCGGGTGATGGCGGAGGAATTATTTCATATCTATGTGCCTGGCGAGCAGCGCATTGCTGCTTCGATGAACAAAAAATTCACATTGCACGCTCGTATACAGTGGGCCGCAAACAGCGACACTGTATAAAGTGCTCAGCGCCGGTGCTGATCGAGCCATTCGACGAGCTTGCGCACTCCGAGCTCGACGGTGCGTCGGCGGATCGCCTCCCGATCGCCCGGCAATTGTTCATGACTCGCCACGATGTCGCCTGCACCGCCCACCGCGAACCAGACCGTACCGACCGGTTTGTCTGCGCTGCCGCCGTCGGGTCCGGCGACGCCACTGACGGCAATGCCGACGGCCGCGCCACTGCGGCTGAGCGCGCCGGCGAGCATGGCGTCGACGACCGCGCCGCTGACGGCGCCGTGTTGCGCGAGGATTTCTGCGGCCACGCCGAGATCACGCGTCTTGGCGGCGTTGGAATAGGTGACGTAGCCGCACTCGAACCATTGCGAGCTACCGGCGAGGTCGGTACAGGCCTTGGCGATCCAGCCGCCGGTGCAGGATTCGGCAGTAACCAGCCTGGCTCCGCGCGCGCGCAACCGCGCTGCCAGTTCCTGCACTGCCCCGGCAAGCTTTCGCTCATCTGCCATGTCGCCTTCTCCATTGGTGGCGGCTCGCGGCATCGTGAAATTCCTGCGGCAAGGCCATGGAACCTATCTCATAATCCCGAGTGAAATGGACGACAAGGCCCTCGCCTCACACACGCCCATGATGCAGCAGTACCTGCGCATCAAGGCACAATTCCCGGACACGCTGCTGTTGTATCGGATGGGCGACTTCTACGAACTATTTTACGATGACGCCCGCCAAGCGGCGCGGCTCCTCGATATCACGCTGACGAGGCGCGGCCAGTCCGCTGGCGAGGCCATCCCGATGGCCGGCGTGCCGGTGCAGGCGCTCGAGAGCTATCTGGCGCGCCTCGTGCGCAAGGGCCAGTCGGCAGCCATCTGCGAACAAGTCGGCGAAGTCGGCAAGGGCAAGGGCCCGGTCGAACGGCGGGTGGTACGCGTCGTGACGCCAGGCACCCTCACCGACGCCGCATTACTCGAGGAGCGCCGCGAGGCGCTGCTCATGGCCTTGTGTCGCGACGGCGAGCGCTTCGGCCTCGCCTGGCTCGACCTCGCCGCCGGACGGTTCACGGTACTCGAGCACAGTGGCCCCGGGTCACTCGCGGCGGAACTCGAGCGTTTGCGCCCGGCGGAGATGCTGGTTGCCGAGGGCAATGGGCTCGAGAGCGTCGGCCCGCGCGATTGCGTGGTCCGCCAGCGGCCGCCGTGGCATTTCGATTTTGCGAGCGCATCGCGCATGTTGAGCGAGCAGCTGCAGGCACGTGACCTGCAGGGCTTCGGCGCCGATGAGCTGCGCCTCGCGGTGTCCGCCGCCGGCGCGTTGCTGCAATACGTCCGCGACACCCAGAAGGCTGCCGTTCCGCACATTCGCGCGCTGCAGGTCGAGGAGCGCAGCGATGCGCTCGAGATCGATGCCACAACACGGCGCAACCTCGAAATCGACGCGAGCCTGTCGGGCAATGAGGACGCCACGTTGTTCGCCATCCTGGATGCGACGCGCACGGCGATGGGTTCGCGCAACCTGCGGCGCTGGCTCAACCGGCCATTGACCGACCAGCGCCTGCTGCGCGAGCGCTACCAGGCGATCGGCGAGTTGCAACGCGTCATCACGGACCCGGAACTCGGCAACGCCCTGCAGGAAATCGGCGATATCGAGCGGATTCTGGCGCGAGTCGCCCTCGGCAGCGCGCGTCCACGCGACCTGACCCAGTTGCGCCATGCGCTCGAAACGCTCCCTGCCCTGCACGCGGCGCTCGCGACTCTCGACTCGCCCTTGCTCACGCGGCTTGCGAACGATGCCGGCCACCACCGGGCGCAACTCGAACTCCTGCGAACCGCGATCGCACCGGAGCCTTCCGCGCAATTGCGCGACGGGCAGGTGATCGCGGAAGGTTTCGATGCCGAACTCGACGAGGCACGGCGGCTCGCCGGTGACACCGACAGCTATCTCATGGATCTCGAGAAGCGCGAGCGCGAACGCAGCGGACTGTCCAGCCTGAAGCTAGGCTATAACCGCGTGCAGGGTTTCTATATAGAAGTATCACGCACGCAGGCCGACGAGGTACCGCAGGACTACCAGCGGCGCCAGACGGTGCGCTCCGCCGAGCGGTTCATCACGCCGGAGCTGAAATCCTTCGAGGACCGGGTGCTCGGCGCCAGGGAACGGGCCCAGGCGCGTGAAGCTGTGCTCTACCAGCAGGTACTCGCCGATCTCGCTGCCGATCTCGCGGCCCTGCAGCAAGGGGCGGCTGCAATCGCCGCGATCGATACGCTCGCGGCATTCGCCGAGCGCGCCCATCGGCTCAACTGGTGTGCGCCCGAGCTGATTGGCGAACCCTGCCTCGGCATCGATGCGGGGCGACATCCGGTCGTGGAACGGTTCAGCGATGTCGAGTTCGTCGCCAATGACGTCGATCTCAATGACCGCAGACGCATGCTGATCATCACCGGCCCGAACATGGGCGGCAAATCGACCTACATGCGCCAGACCGCGCTCATCGTGATCCTCGCGCATGTCGGCAGTTTCGTGCCGGCCCGTCGCGCCCGGCTCGGGCCCTTCGACCGGATCTTCTCGCGTATCGGTGCCGCGGATGATCTCGCGGGCGGGCGCTCCACTTTCATGGTCGAAATGACCGAAACCGCCAACATCCTGAATAACGCCACCGCACGCTCGCTGGTGCTGATGGATGAAATCGGTCGCGGCACCAGTACCTTCGACGGTCTCTCGCTCGCCTGGGCAAGCGCGCGGCATGTGGCACGCGAGCTGCGGGCGTTCACGTTATTCGCCACCCACTATTTCGAACTCACTTCGCTGGCCGGCGAACTCGACAACTGTGTCAATGTGCATCTCGATGCGACCGAACACCGCGACGGCATCGTTTTCATGCACAGCGTGCGCGAAGGACCCGCGAATCGCAGTTACGGACTCGCGGTAGCGCGCCTGGCCGGCGTTCCCTGGCAGGTCATCGATTCGGCGAAGGGTTATCTCGATGAACTCGAGCGCGAGCGCGCCGCGCCGCCCGGAGACCCGCGCCAGGCGGCCTTGCCGCTGTTCGTGGCGGCCGATCCGGCATCCGGCGCCGTGCTCGAAAAACTCGCCGGCATCGAACCCGATCAGCTGACGCCGCGCGATGCACTGCAGTGGCTGTATGCCTTGAAAGCGCTCGCTCAGGGTCGCAACGAAAAGTGACCCTCGCGCAGAAAGGCCGCGGTCTGCTCGGCGACCCGCGCCGATAGCAGCATGCCGGTGTGACTGACCGGCAGGGTCAGGTGATCGGTCGCGCCGGGCAGGCGCGTCTCACTCACGGCGACGGTGCCATCGCTCGGCTCCTCGATGCGCGAGAACAAACGGCCAAGGCCTACGGCATGGGTTCCGGCGATGATGCCCAGCGCCCGGCCAGAGCGCCAATGGCGTTGGCGCGGTGCCAGCAACTCCTCGGCAACGGCCGAACCGAGCAGGGGCGCCGCCCAGCGCCGGCTGCCCAACTGCAGGGCGGTGCCGCTTTTGACCGCCGGCGTACCCAGCCAGACCACCGCACCGGGCTGGGCCGGCTCCTCGGCTTCGAGCAGGCGATAAATGACCAGTCCGCCGAGACTATGGCCGATCAGGTGCACCGTGCGCGCAGATTGGGAGGCGACGAATTGCCCAAGAGCCGCGACGATTTGCGCAAGCGGCTGCGTAACGCTGCGATACCGGAACGACACGCTCGGCCAGCCGGTCAATCGCGCCAGGCGTTGCCGGAGGATCAGCGACTCGCTGCCATTCAGCCACAGGCCATGCACGTAGACGACCAGGGTGTCGCTCGCGCCGGCCGTTTTTTTCATTCGCTCTTCGGGATCTGGCGCAGCCGGATATGCAACTCCGCAAGCTGCGCTTCGGTAACCGGCGTCGGCGCGTCGGTGAGCGGGCAGGCGGCGGTCTGGGTCTTCGGAAAAGCGATGACATCGCGAATGCTGTCGGCGCCCGCAAGCAACATGACCAGGCGATCGAGGCCGAAGGCAATGCCACCATGCGGCGGTGCGCCGTACTGCAACGCATCGAGGAGGAATCCGAACTTGCGCCTCGCCTCCTCGGCATCGATGCCGAGCAGTGTGAACACGGCGGATTGCATTTCCTGGCGATGGATACGCACGGACCCGCCGCCAATTTCCGAGCCGTTCAGCACCATGTCGTAGGCGCGGGCAAGCGCAGCGGCCGGCTCGGCACTGAGTGCCGCCGGATCGGGATCTACCGGCGCGGTAAAAGGGTGATGCATGGCGACGTGACGCCTGGCATTGCCGTCCCATTCGAACATCGGAAAATCCGTGACCCACAGCGGCTGCCATCCGGCGGCCACGAGACCAAGATCGGTGCCCACACGCACACGCAGCGCGCCGAGCGCGTCGTTGACGATGCGCGCCTGGTCGGCACCGAAGAACAACAGGTCGCCGTCGGCGGCGCCGCTGCGCTCGAGTATGCCGCTGATCGCCGCATCACCGAGGAACTTGATGATCGGCGAGGCGAGGCCATCGCGGCCACGCGCGCGATCATTGACCTTGACGTAGGCGAGACCTTTGGCGCCGTAGCGAGAGACGAACGCCGTGTAATCGTCGATTTCCTTGCGGCTGAGCTTGCCGCCGCCCGGCACGCGCAGGCAGGCCACACGGCCATCGGCACTCTTCGCCGGGCCCGCGAATACTTTGAAATCGCAATCGGCAACCAGGTCGGCGATGTCGCAGAGTTCGAGGGCAATGCGCAGATCCGGCTTGTCAGAACCGAAACGCCGCATCGCTTCCGCATAGGTCAACCGCGGGAAGGGATCGGGCAGCGCACCCCCGTCCACGCTCCTGAACACATGGCGGATCAGTTGCTCCATGAGCGCCATGATGCTCTGCTGATCGAGGAATGAAGTCTCGACATCGAGCTGGGTGAATTCGGGCTGGCGATCCGCGCGCAGGTCCTCGTCACGAAAGCAGCGCACGATCTGGTAGTAGCGATCGAAGCCCGCGACCATCAGCAGCTGCTTGAAGATCTGCGGCGACTGCGGCAGCGCGAAGAACGCACCGGGGTGGGTGCGCGAGGGCACAAGATAGTCGCGGGCGCCTTCCGGTGTCGCCTTGGTGAGCATGGGGGTTTCGAGGTCGATGAAGCCCTCGCCGTCGAGGAATTCGCGCATTGCGCGCGTCACACGGTGGCGCAGGCGCAGGCGCGAGTTCATCGCTTCGCGGCGCAGATCGAGATAGCGGAAGCGCAGCCGTACTTCCTCGGAAACCTTCTCGTGTTCGTCGAGCTGGAATGGCAAGGCTTCGGAGCGATTGAGTATCTCGAGTTCGGTCGCGAGCAACTCGACCCGGCCGGAGGCAAGGTTGGTGTTGACCGTTCCCGTCGGCCGTTCGCGCACGCGGCCCTTGACCTTGAGAACGAATTCGTTGCGCAGTTTCTCTGCCTGCGCGAAAAGCGCGGCATCGTCAGGATCGAACACGATCTGCAGGAGGCCCTCGCGATCACGCAGGTCGACGAAAATGACACCGCCATGATCGCGCCTGCGATGCACCCAACCGGCTACGGTGACACTCTGGCCGACCAGTTTTTCGTTGACCTGACCGCAATAGTGGCTACGCATGCGCTGCTTGACGTCCTTGGGTTGGTTGGAGTCGGCGGGGTTTCATGGATGGTACGAAGGCGCGCAGCCGGCGCGCAAGTGAGTCAATTACGCCGGCTGCCCGGAGGCTGGCGGGTTGTCGGTGCCTGGCACCACCACGCCCAGGGTGAAGATCATTTTCATGGCGGCATCGACGCTCATGTCGAGCTCGATGGCCTCTTCGCGCGGCACCAGCACGATGAACCCGGACGTGGGATTCGGCGTGGTCGGCACGAATACGCAGATGAGGTCGCGCGCGGTGCGCTCGCTCGGTTCCGGCACCTTCGCAGCTGTCATGAAGCCAAGGCTCCAGATGCCAGGGCGCGGATACTGCACCAGCATGGCCTTCTTGAACGAGCTGCCCTGCTTGGAGAACAGTGTCTCGGCGAATCCCTTGACGCCGCCGTAGATCGACCGGACGAGGGGGATGCGCTGCAGGAAATCCTCCCAGCCCTTCACCAGCCGCCGGCCCAGCAGATTGGTTGCCAGCACGCCGGTCACGAGCAGTACGACGAAGGCAAGCACCGCGCCGAGCCCGGGGATGGCAAAGCCGAGCGCAACCTCGGGCCGCCAGCTCGCGGGCAGGAGCACGAGGCTGCGGTCCATCAGGCCGATCAGGAAGCGGATCACGAGCACGGTGGCAATGATCGGCAGCCAGACCAGCACGCCGGCAACGAGGTAGCGTCGGATATTGCGCATGGCGTCGGGCGACGCGACTCAGCGCCGGGCCTTGCTCCGCTTGGCGCGGCCGGCCGGACGGGACTTCTTCGCCGCGGCGCGACGCGGTGGGCTCGCTGCCTTGCCGCGCGAACGCGATGGCCGCGCTTTGGCGGCTTCCGGCTTGGCCGGCGGTGGAGATTCTTTCTTGGCCGCACCGGCGTCGGCCTTGTCCTTGGAGGCGGCGTCCTTGGTGTCGCTCGACTTGGCTTCGCTCGTAGCGGGCTCGGTATCGCGATCGATGAGATTGCGCTTCTGTTCCTTGTCCGATTTGAAATCGGTTTCGTACCAGCCCGAGCCCTTCAAGCGGAAGAACGGCGCGGAAATGAGCTTCCTGAAGGTATTGCGCCCGCAGGAGGGACATTTGCGCAGTGGCGCATCGGAAATCTTCTGCATGATTTCCGAATAAAACCTGCAACTCGAGCACTCGTATTCGTAGAACGGCATGGCGAATCCATCCGGGGGACGAACAATTATATACGCGCCGAGGCCGCTACTTTGGAAAACCCGAGTTCGCCCCCGCTGGCATCCACGTGTATACGATCGCCCGGTCCGAATACCCCGCCCAGGATTTGCTCGGCGAGCGGATTCTCGACCTGCTGCTGGATCGCCCGCTTCAGCGGTCGCGCGCCATAGACCGGATCGAAGCCGGCATCGCCCAACAGGTCGCGAGCCGCTTCGCTCAGGTCGAGTTCTATGCCCCGCTCGAGCAGCCGCTTGCGCAGACCACCGAGCTGGATGTCGACGATGCGGCGGATCTCGCCAGTACCCAGCGGATGGAAGACAACCACGTCGTCGATCCGGTTGATGAATTCCGGCCGGAAGGTCTGCTGCACGATTTCCATCACGGCGGTTTTCATGCGCTGGTAGTTTTTCTCGCCGGCATACTCCTGGATGACCTGCGAACCCAGGTTCGAGGTCATGATGACGACGGCATTGCGAAAATCGACCGTGCGGCCCTGGCCATCGGTCAGGCGCCCGTCGTCGAGAACCTGCAGCAATACGTTGAACACATCCGGATGTGCCTTCTCGACTTCATCGAGCAGGATCACGGCATAGGGGCGGCGGCGTACGGCTTCGGTCAGATAGCCGCCTTCCTCATAGCCGACATAGCCCGGCGGTGCGCCGATGAGGCGCGCTACCGAATGCTTCTCCATGAACTCGGACATGTCGATGCGGACCATGGCGTCCTCGGTATCGAACAGGAACTCCGCCAGCGCCTTGCACAGCTCGGTCTTGCCCACGCCCGTCGGGCCCAGGAACAGGAAGGAGCCATTCGGGCGACGCGGGTCGGCAAGACCGGCGCGGCTGCGGCGAATCGCATTGGCGACGATGCGCAGGGCTTCGCTCTGGCCAACGACGCGACGGCCCAGCGCCTCCTCCATGCGCAGGAGCTTGTCCTTCTCGCCCTCCAGCATTTTCGAAACGGGTATTCCCGTCCATTTGGAGACGACTTCGGCGATTTCCTCGTCTGTCACCTTGTTGCGCACGAGCTGAGTCTCGCGCTGCTCCGCGGCCTGCGCCTCTGCCAGCCGCTTTTCGAGTTCGGGAATGCGCCCGTATTGAAGTTCCGCCATCCTGGTCAGGTCGCTTGCGCGGCGCGCCGCGTCGAGCTCCAGCTTGACCTTCTCGAGTTCCTCCTTGACCGACGTCGCGCCCTGCAGCGCGGCTTTCTCGGATTTCCAGATCTCCTCGAGATCGGCATATTCCTTCTCTGCGTTTTCGAGCTGCTCGCGCAGCGCCGCCAGCCGCTTGCGCGAGGCGTCGTCCTGCTCCTTCTTGAGCGCCTCCTGCTCGATCTTCAACTGGATGATGCGCCGCTCGAGCTTATCGAGCGCCTCGGGCTTGGAATCGATCTCCATGCGAATGCGCGCCGCGGCCTCGTCGATCAGGTCGATGGCCTTGTCGGGCAACTGGCGGTCGGAGATGTAGCGGTGCGAGAGCGTGGCCGCCGCAACGATGGCCGGATCGGTGATGTCGACGCCGTGATGGACTTCGTAGCGCTCCTGCAAACCGCGGAGGATGGCGATGGTGTCCTCGACCGAAGGCTCGTCGACCAGCACCTTCTGGAACCGGCGCTCGAGCGCGGCGTCCTTTTCGATGTACTTGCGATATTCGTCGAGTGTCGTCGCGCCGACGCAATGCAGTTCGCCGCGCGCCAGCGCAGGCTTCAGCATGTTGCCGGCATCCATCGCACCTTCGGCCTTGCCGGCGCCGACCATGGTATGCAGCTCGTCGACGAAGAGGATGACCTGCCCTTCCTGCTTGGCGAGATCATTCAGCACACCCTTGAGGCGCTCTTCGAACTCGCCGCGATACTTCGCGCCGGCAATCAGCGCGCCCATGTCGAGCGCAAGGATGCGCTTGTTCTTGAGCCCCTCGGGCACCTCGCCGTTCACGATGCGTTGCGCGAGCCCCTCGACGATGGCGGTCTTGCCGACGCCGGGCTCGCCGATCAACACCGGGTTGTTCTTTGTGCGCCGCTGCAGGACCTGCACGGTGCGGCGAATCTCGTCGTCGCGACCGATCACGGGGTCGAGCTTGCCGGAGCTTGCGCGTGCGGTCAGGTCGATGGTGTATTTCTCGAGCGCCTGCCGATTCTCTTCGGCATTGCTGTCGGTGACTTTCTCGCCACCGCGCAGGGCCTCGATTGCCTTGTCGACGGCGGCACGGGCCGCGCCGCAGTCCTTGAGGACGCGCGCCAGATTGCCGCGATCCTCGAAGGCCGCGAGCACGAACAATTCGCTCGAAATGAACTGGTCGCCGCGCTGTTGCGCCAACTTGTCGGTGACATTGAGCAACCGCGACAGGTCGTTCGAGACATGCACCTCGCCGGCCGACCCGCCGCCGACCGACGGCAATCGCTCGAGGATCTCGCCGAGTTCGGTGCGCAGCTTGGCGACGTTGGCGCCTGCATTGGCAAGCAAGGGTCGTACGGCGCCACCCTGCTGGTCGAGCAATGCGACCAGCACATGGGCCGGTTCGATGAACTGGTGGTCGCGACCTACCGCAAGCGATTGCGCATCGGCCAGCGCCGTCTGGAACTTGTTGGTCAGTTTGTCGGGTCGCATGGCAGGTTTTCGCTCTTGCGCACAGGTGACTCGAGCCTACATGGGGCCCGAGGAGCGGAAAATCAAGCCGCCGCGGGCTCAACCGTGGGCGTAATGCTCCGCGAACAATATGACCGCGACGCCGGCGGCGATCAGCACGACCTGGGCGCTGCTCGAGCGCAGATCGACATGCCGGTGCAGTCCCGGGATGAGGTCCGCCACGGCAACGTAGAGGAAGCTCGCGGCGGCGACTGCCAGGGCATAGGGCAGGACGTGGAGCGCATCGGCGAGCGCGTAGTAGGCGATGACGGCACCCAATACCGAAGTCAGGCCGCTCAGGGCGTTCAGGGTGAGCGCGCGGGTGCGCGACATGCCCGAGCGCAGCAGGATGGCGAAATCGCCCACCTCCTGCGGAATCTCGTGCGTCATCACGGCGATCGCCGTCACGAGCCCCAGGTGCCAATCGGTGAGGAAGGCAGCGGCGATCAGCACGCCATCGAGCGCATTGTGGATGCCATCGCCCACCAGGATCAGCGTGCCGGAGGCTTTGGCGCGGTGCTCGTGCGTCGGGCCATGCGATTCGCACTCATCCATGTGGCAATGGCGCCAGAGCACCATTTTTTCGAGCACGAAGAACAGCGCAAAGCCACCGAGTACGGCGGCGCCGACTTCGTGCGCAGCTCCCTGGCCCGCAGCGATCATGGCATGCGGCAGCAGGCCGAGCAGCGCGGCGCCGAGCAGGCTCCCAGTCGCAAAACTGATCAGATGCGGCAGCAGATGGTCGCGCACCTTGTGCGGGGCAAGCAGGAATGCGCCGGCCAGCAGCACGCTTGCCACGCCGCCGGCGCCGGTCAGGAGAACGATCCAGCCGAGAGTATTCATGATCTTGTCGGCTCAGTCGGTGCGCCAGATGAGGGCAGCAAAGCGTCCCGTGGGTTGCTCACGTCGGTGGGAATAAAAACGCGCAGCCAGCGAGTAATTGCACAGGCCCGCATCGCCTGTCGAGAGGATACCAAGTCCCGCGAGCCGCTGTCGCGCAAGCGACGCCAGGTCGCACTGCCAGCGGCCGCGCGCATTGCGTACAAATGCAGTTGCGGCGGCCGCGTCCCGACCGACGAAGGCCGCGCGCACCTCCTCGCCCACCTCGAAGTGCGCAACCGAGATGCAGGGGCCGAGCCAGGCGAGGAGCTGCGACGGATCGGCGCGCATCGCATCGACCGTGGCCTCGATCACGCCGGCCGCAAGGCCGCGCCAACCGGCGTGGGCCGCGCCGACCGCGCGGCCGTCACGCGTTGCGAACAATACCGGCAGACAGTCCGCCACCATGATCGTGCAGGCGAGGCCCGATTCGAAGCTCACCGCGGCATCGGCCTCGACCGTATCGGTGCGCGAGGTCAGGGTGACGACCCTGCGGCCATGGACCTGCTGGAGCCATACGGGCCGAACGCCACTGCCCAGTTGCTCGAGCAGCCGCATGCGATTGCTCGCGACCGCTGCGGGCTCATCGCCCACATGCATGCCGAGGTTGAGCGAGGCATAGCGGCCCGTGCTCACGCCACCCTCGCGTCCAGTCACGACGGCCCGCACGTTATTGGGCAGTGGCCAGTCCGGGGTGAGCAACTGCAGCGCCGTGCTCATGCGATTGCATTCGCTTCACGTCGCAGCTGACGCAGCAGTTGCGCAAGGTCGGCGGGCACAGGCGCCGTGACTTCGATCGGCTGGGCGCTGCGCGGTTGCGCGAGCGCGATGCGCGCGGCATGCAAGGCCTGGCGCGGGAAAGCGGCAAGCGCCGCGCGCGTTGCCGCACTGAGACCCGCCGCCAGACGCCGCCGGCCGCCGTATTGCGGATCGCCGATGATCGGATGGCCGATATGCGCCATGTGCACACGGATCTGGTGCGTGCGCCCGGTCTCGAGCCGCAGCTGCAGCAAGGTATATCCCCTGAAACGCTCGGCGATACGAAAATGGGTCACGGCGGCGCGGCCGTCGCTGCGCACGGCCATGCGCGTGCGCTGGCTGCGGTGGCGCGCGATGGCGGCATCGACCGTACCGCCGGCGGTGGGCTCGCCCATCACCAGCGCGACATACTCGCGCTCGATTTCGCGCTCGGCGAGGGCGGCGACCAGCGCGGTGTGGCTCGCGAGGTTGCGGGCAATCACCATGACGCCGCTCGTGTCCTTGTCGAGCCGGTGCACGATGCCACAGCGCGGCACGGCGCCGAGTTTTGCATCGAGCGCGAGCAGGCCATGCTGCAGGGTGCCATGGCGATTGCCGGCGCCCGGGTGGACCACTACGCCCGGTGCCTTGTTGATCACCATGAGGTCCTCGTCCTGGTAGAGCACCTCGATGGCCATGCGCTCGGGTTCGACGCCGCCCTCCTCCGGCAAGCGCGCCGCGAGCCGCAGGACCTCGCCACCGCGCAGGCGCAGCCTGCGATTTGCGCTTGCGCCGTCGACCGTCAATTCGCCGCTGTCGATCCAGCCCTGCACGCGTGCGCGTGAGTAGTCCCGCAGCAGCTCCGTCGCGACCTGGTCCAGCCGTCGGCCGGCCTCCTCCGGTCCGACCGTGACGACATTCTGAATGGGGAACTCCTCTGTCACTTTGCGACCTAATGCTGGATAAGCGCTTTGGGTATAATTCGACCGCGAGTCGCGCCAGATTACAACGGAAGCCCTGTCAGCAAGATGACTTCGATCAGCCCCGCCTGGCGCACGCTCGCGCTCATTGGCCTCGCCGCCCTCACGCTCGCCGCCTGCCGCAGCGCACCCGACGCCGTGGAGCGCTCCGGCCCCGAGATCCTCTATGCGCGCGCCAAGAGTTCGCTCGATTCCCAGGATTTCAACAACGCGATCCGTATCTATGAGGCGCTCACGGCACGTTACCCGTTTGCGCCGCAATCGCGCCAGGCGCGGCTCGATCTCATCTACGCCTACTACCGCGGCCACGAACGCGAATCCGCCACCGATGCGGCCGATCAGTTCATCCGCGAGAACCCGACCCATCCACGTGTCGATTACGCGTGGTACATCAAGGGCCTGGTCGATTTCGAGCGCACGCCGAATGCGCTCGAGAGGCTGTTCCGCGCCGATCTCAACAACCGCCCGCCGCAGACCGCCGAACGCGCCTTCGCGGCATTCCGCACCGTACTCGAACGCTACCCCCGCAGCGCCTATGCGGCCGATTCACGCCAGCGCATGATCTACCTTCGCAACCGGCTGGCCGATTACGAACTGAACGTCGCGCGGTATTACTTCAAACGCGGCGCGTATGTCGCCGCGGCGCAGCGCTCGAAGCAGGTGGTCGAACGCTACGACGGCGCGCCGTCGGTACCGGATGCACTCGCGGTGCTGGTTGCAAGCTACGAGAAGCTGAACCTCAGCGAGCTCGCCGAACAGACCCGACATGTCTATGTCGAGAATTTCGGGGAGCAGAGCCTCGAGTCGCACGGCGCGGCCAAGCAGAAAAAACGCTGGTGGAAGCCCTGGCAATAGGCCAGGTCGCCGCGGCAATTACGACGAGCGTCGGTAGCCGTTGGTGATCGGATAGCGCCAGTCACGGCCGAATGCACGCCGGCTGACACGCACCCCCGGCGGTGCCTGGCGACGCTTGTATTCGTTGCGCTTGACCAGATCCAGTATCCGCCCGACGGTTGCGCGCTCGAAACCGCGCGACCCGATCTCATCGACCGACAGATCCTCTTCGATGAACGCCTCGAGGATGGGATCCAGCACTTCGTAGGGCGGCAACGAGTCGGTGTCTTTCTGGTCGGGACGCAGCTCGGCGCTCGGCGGCCGGTCGATGACGCGCCGTGGAATGACCTCGCCCAGGGTGTTGCGGTAGCGCGCCAGGCGGTACACGAGGAGTTTGCTGCAGTCCTTGATGGGCGCGAAACCGCCCGCCATGTCGCCATAGAGCGTGGCGTAACCGACCGCCATCTCGCTCTTGTTGCCCGTGGTGAGCAGCATCTTGCCGGTTTTGTTGGAAATGCCCATGAGGATCAGCATGCGGCAACGCGACTGGATGTTCTCCTCGGTGGTATCGGGCGCCCGCCCGGCGAACTCATCGCGTAGCGCCTCGAGCGTCGCGTTGAACATGCCCTCGATGGCGATCACGCTGTACTTCACCCCGAGGCGCTCGGCCTCCGCGGCTGCATCGTCGCGGCTGATATCCGCGGTGTAGCGCGACGGCATCATCACGGCATGCACGCGCTCGGCGCCGAGCGCGTCGACCGCGATCGCGAGCACCAGCGCCGAGTCGATGCCGCCCGACAATCCCATCACCACGCCGGGAAATCCGTGCTTGTTCACGTAATCGCGCACACCGAGCACGAGAGCGCCGTAGACGCTCGCGACATCGTCCAGCAAGGGCGTTACGACGCCGGCGCGCAACTGCACGCCGTCGGACAGACGTGCGAGCTGCAGCAGATGGAACCCCTCGGCATAGGCTGGCGCACGCATCAGGAGCTCGCCTCCAGCATCCATGGCGAAGGAATTGCCATCGAAGATGAGCTCATCCTGGCCCGCCACCATATTGAGGTAGATGACCGGCCGGCCAACATCGGCAATACGCTTGCGCACGGCCTCTTCGCGCATCGCCTGCTTGCGCATCTCGTAGGGGGATGCATTGATGACCAGCAGGATCTCCGCACCGTCGGCGCAGGCCAGCTGAGCCGGCTCGCGCTCCCAGATGTCCTCGCAGATGAGGATGCCCAAACGCACGCCGCGAAAATCGACGACCGTCGGTTGCGCGCCCGCTTCGAAGTAGCGTTCCTCGTCGAACACCTTGTAATTGGGCAGGCGCGACTTGCGGTGATTGGCCTGGATCGCGCCGTCGTAGATCAGTGCCGCGGAGTTATAGATGCGTTCGCCGCTGTACTCGGGATAGCCCACCAGCAAGGCCAGGTCGCCGGCCGACGCGCGCAGACGCGCCAACCCCTCGTCGACCTGGCGGCGAAATCCCGAATGAAAGACCAGATCCTCGGGCGGGTAGCCCGAAACAGCGAGCTCGGGGAAGACGACGAGGTCGGCCCGATGCAGGGCGCGCGCCTGTTGCGCAAGCTCAAGTATCTTCTCGACATTGCCGCGCACATCTCCGACCAGGAAGTCGAATTGCGCCAGGACGATGTTCATCTGCGCCGCCGCGCCCGCCCCTTGCTGGTTGCTGCTGTGCGCGCGCGCTTGCGGCCGGCTGATTTGACCTTAGGGCTGGGCCGGGCCCGCGATTTTGCCCGAGTCTTGTTCCTGGTCTTCGCTTTGGTGCGCGACTTGCGCCGCCGCGCGAGCAGCTCCGACATGGCGCTGCCGAGCTCGGCCGGCGAGCGCACGGTCTTGACGCCCGCCGCCTTCAGCGCGCGATATTTGTCATCGGCCGTGCCCTTGCCGCCCGCCACGATGGCGCCGGCATGGCCCATGCGCTTGCCGGGTGGCGCGGTGACGCCTGCGATATAGGCGACCACGGGCTTGCTGACATTGCGCTTGATGAACGCCGCCGCGGCTTCTTCATCGCCGCCGCCGATCTCGCCGACCATGATGATGCCGTCGGTGCCGGCGTCGGCTTCGAACAGTTCGAGCACGTCGATGAAATTCATGCCGCGCACCGGATCGCCACCGATGCCGACGCAGGTGCTCTGGCCAAGACCGATCTGCGTGGTCTGATAGACCGCTTCATAGGTGAGCGTACCGGAGCGCGAGACGATGCCGACGCGCCCGGGCTTGTGGATGAAGCCCGGCATGATGCCGATCTTGCAGGCGCCCGGCGTGATGATGCCGGGGCAATTGGGGCCGATCAGGCGCGCGCGCGAGTCATTGAGCACGGCCTTGACGCGCACCATGTCGTTGACCGGTATGCCCTCGGTGATGCACACGACGAGTTCGATGCCGCCATCGATCGCCTCCAGGATGGCATCAGCCGCATAGGCCGCGGGCACGTAGATCATGCTCACTGTGGCGCCGGTTTCGGTAACTGCCGCACGCACGGTATCGAACACCGGCACGCCGAGATGTTTCTCGCCGCCGCGGCCCGGCGTCACGCCGCCCACCAGGCGCGTGCCGTAGGCAATGCATTGTTCGGAGTGGAACGTGCCCTGCTTGCCGGTGAATCCCTGGCAGATGACGCGGGTTTTCTTGTCGACTAGTATGCTCATGGCAGGTCCAATCAGGGCTTGGCCGCGTTGACGACTTTGCGCGCGGCATCGGTGAGATCACTTGCAGGCATGACAGCGAGCCCGCTCGATTTGAGCATGCGGCGCGCTTCCTCGGCATTGGTGCCCTCGAGCCGCACCACCACCGGTACGGCAACACCCACCAGCTTGACCGCTTCGATGACACCGGCAGCGATGAGATCGCAGCGCACGATGCCGCCGAAGATATTGACCAGGATGGCGCGGACTTTCCTGTTGGAGAGAATGAGCTTGAACGCCGCGGTCACCCGCTCGGCCGTCGCACCGCCGCCGACGTCGAGGAAATTCGCGGGTTCGCCCCCATGCAGTTTGATCAGGTCCATGGTGGCCATGGCAAGACCCGCGCCATTGACCATGCAGGCAATGTCACCATCGAGCGATACGTAGTTGAGATCGTGCTCGCTCGCCTCGCGCTCCATGGGGTCTTCCTGGTTGACGTCGCGCAGCGTTTCGAGGGTTTTTTGCCGGAAGATGGCATTGGCATCGACATTGATCTTGGCATCGAGGGCGATGACATCGCCCGCCTTCGTGACGATGAGCGGGTTGATCTCGACCAGCGAGGCATCGCACTCGAGGTAGAGGCGATACAGAGCCATGGCGATTTTCTGGAACTGTTTTTGCTGCGCCGCCGTGAAGCCGAGCGCAAAGGCCATGTCGCGGCACTGGTAGGCCTGCAGGCCGGCTGCCGGATGCACATTGATGGTGATGATCTGCTGCGGCGACTTGGCGGCGACCTCCTCGATGTCCATGCCGCCCGCGGCGGATGCAATGAACGCAATGCGACTGCGATCGCGGTTGAGGGTGAGCGACAGGTAGATCTCGCGCGCAATGGCGGAAGCGCTCTCGACATAGACCGAATCGATGGGAAGCCCGGCTGCCCCCGTCTGTTTCGTCACCAGCCGCTCGCCCAGCATGCCGCGCGCTGCCGCGGCGACTTCGGCGACACTCGTGGCGAGCTTGACGCCACCGGCCTTGCCGCGACCACCTGCATGGACCTGCGCCTTGACCACCCAGCGCGAACCGCCGAGTTCGCGGGCGGCATCCCCGGCCTCGGCCTCGCTGCGCGCGACGCGACCAGCGGGTACGGGAATACCGTAGCGCGCAAAGATCTCTTTCGACTGGTACTCGTGCAGGTTCATCGTTGTGACGCCGTTCGAATAAAGACCGGGCATTTTCGCGGAAACTTCGGGATTGCGCCACTGAAACGGCGCGCTCTGCCGCTAAAATCGCCAATTGATGCAGGTCCAAAGCAAACGCACGCGCATGGCCGATCCCGAGCAAGTCGCACCCAGCGATCTTGCCTGGCGCGTTATTGGTCTTCTGAATCTGTTTCGCCTGCTCATCCCGCCGGCGCTCTACGCCATCTACTGGTTTACCTCCCCGCAACCGACGGTAGGCGACACCCACCCGCGATTGTTCGTCGCCACCCTCGCCGTCTATTTCGCCGTGGGGGTTGCCCTGGTGCTGCTCAAGGGTCGTGCCTGGCTGAGCCTGCGCGCACTCGCGTTCCTGCATGCGAGCATCGATTCGATTGCCATCGCGATCATCATGTTCGCCTCGGGCGGTGTCGCAAGTGGCCTCGGCATCCTGCTGGTGGTGCCCATCGGCGCCACCGTGCTGCTCGCTGCCGAGCGCGATGCGTTGTTCATCGCCGCAATCGCCGCCGTGGCGATCCTGTTGCAGCAGATCTACTGCCAGCTGACGGGCAGCGCCGATTCGCACGATTACCCGACGGCCGGCGTGCTCGGCGCCGTGCTGTTTCTCATCAGCGTCAGCGTCTGGCCGATCTCCAATCGGCTACGGCAAAGCGAAGCGCTGGTCCGCAAACGCGAAGTGGACCTCGCGAATCTCGCGCAATTGTCGCAGTACATCGTGCAACGCCTGCGCGAGAGCATCCTGGTGGTCGACCACGAAGATCGAATTCGCCTCATCAACGAGTCGGCCGCGCAGATCCTCGGGGACAGCAACGCCTTTCCCGGCGCACTGCTCGGCGAGGCCTCACCCAAGTTGCTGTACCTGCTGTCGACCTGGCGCGCGGGCGAGAGCGCCGCGCAGGAAACGGCCGGCACCTTCGTTGCCGCCGATGGCGCTCGTATCGTCGAACCGCATTTCGCGGCGCTCGGGAGCGAGCGGCCGAGTCCGGTGATCGTGTTCCTGGAGGACACGAGCCTCCTCGCGACCCGCGTGCAGCAGTCGAAGCTTGCCTCGCTGGGTCGCCTGAGCGCGAGCATCGCCCACGAAATCCGCAATCCCGTCGGCGCCATCGGACACGCGGCCCAGCTGCTCGCCGAATCACCCGATCTGCCGGACGGTGACCGCCGCCTCGCCGACATCGTCGTGCACAACTGCATGCGCGTCAGCGACATCATCGACAACGTGCTGTCCCTGTCGCGGCGCAATCTCCCGGCCACCGAGAGCATCACGCTGCGCTTGTGGCTCAACGACTTTCGCAACGAGTTCGCCGAGACCATGCAATGCGATGCAGCGCAGATCGCGCTGGTCGGCCCCGAGACCACGCCGAGCGCCGACATCGAGCTGCGCACCGATCCTGGGCAGCTGCGCCAGATCCTCTGGAACCTTGGTGAGAATGCCCTGAAGTACGGCGTCGACCGCAGCGGCCAGGCGGCCTTCGATCTGCGCTATGGCTACGTGAGCGGCTCGGCGCGGGTCTTTGTCGAAGTGAGCGATCGCGGGCCAGGCATCGCGGGCGACCTACTGGAGCGCATTTTCGAGCCTTTCTTCTCAAGCGGCACCAAGAGCTCCGGTCTCGGCCTGTTCATCGCGCGTGAGCTCGCCGAGGTCAATGGCGCGACCCTGCTCTACGAACCTCGCGGTGGCGGCGGCAGCACGTTCCGGCTAGTCTTCCCCGATCCGTCGCGCTGGTCGCGATAAGGCCAAGCCAACCGTGCAAAACCCCAGCGTTCTGGTCGTAGACGACGAGCCCGATCTGGTCGAACTGGTACAGCTCACGCTGACGCGCATGAATATCCGCTCGGTGGCGGCGGGCGATATCACCAGCGCCAAGGCGAAGCTCGCTGCGGGCCAGGGCATCGCGCTGTGCCTCACCGACATGCGCCTGCCCGACGGCGACGGACTCGATCTGGTCGAGTGGATCGACACCCACCAGCCACAGGTGCCGGTTGCCGTCATTACCGCACACGGCAATGTCGAGACGGCCGTCCGCGCCCTGAAAGCCGGCGCCTTCGACTTCGTCGCCAAGCCGCTCGATCTCGGTGCGCTGCGACGCATGGTATCGGCGGCGCTGCGCCTGAGTGGGGCGAGCGACAGCAGCGGCAGCTTCAATGCGCCGCGCCTCACCGGCCAGTCGGCGGTGATGCAGCGCCTGCGCGAGATGATCGCGCGCGTCGCGCGCAGCCAGGCGCCGGTGCACATCAGCGGCGAGTCCGGTACCGGCAAGGAACTCGTCGCGCGTCTCATTCACGAATCGGGCGCACGCAGCCAGGCGCCGTTCATCGCCGTCAACTGCGGCGCCATCCCCTCCGAGCTGATGGAAAGCGAGCTCTTCGGCCACAAGCGCGGCAGTTTTACCGGCGCCGTGACCGACAAGAAGGGCCTCATCCAGAGCGCCGAAGGCGGCACGCTGTTTCTCGATGAGGTCGCGGACCTGCCGCTCAACATGCAGGTCAAGTTGCTTCGGGTCATCCAGGAGAAATCCGTGCGGCCGGTCGGCGAGACCACCGAGACGCCGATCGACGTGCGCCTCTTGTCCGCGACCCACCGCCACCTCGGGGAGCTGGTGGCGGCCGGGAGATTCCGCGAAGACCTTTATTACCGCATCAACGTCATCGAGCTCGCGGTGCCGGCCCTGCGCGAGCGACGCGAAGACATACCCGAACTCGCCCGCTCGCTACTCGCGAAGCTATGCCGCCGGCTCGAGGTCGAGCCGCCGCAATTGACCGCGGCGGCTTTGCAGCTCCTCACTGAGCACGCTTACCCGGGTAATGTGCGCGAACTGGAGAACGTGCTCGAGCGGGCCCTGACCCTGGCGAGCGGCGGCTTCATCGACGCGCGCGACATCCAGATGCGCGCCGCACCGCGTCCTGCGCAGACCGTCGAACCGGCGCCGCCTTCCATCGGCGCGACACCGTCGGCACCCAAGGACAGTGGCCCCAACAACGGCGCAACCACAGGCGCACTCGGCGATCAGCTCGAGAGCATGGAGCGCGATGCCATCGTGCGGGCGCTCGAGGAGACGCGGTACAACAAGACGGCGGCGGCCAGGAAGCTCGGCATTACCTTTCGCGCCCTGCGCTATCGCATCAAGAAGCTCGGCATCGAGTGACCTCGCAGGTCACTTTCTGACCTGCCACGGTCAGCGACGTCGTGTGACGCACACGACTTTAGGTCAAATGCCGGTTTGGTCATTAATTTAGTTCTTTTGAATCAACATGTTACGAAAATGCCACCCGGTTGGCACGGCACTTGCTCAAGTCTGGGGGCCGGCGTCGAACCGCCGCTTGTGTTTTTGAAACTTTCACTCAGGAGTGAGTCAATGAAGTCCATCCAGAAGGGTTTTACCCTGATCGAACTGATGATCGTCGTGGCGATCATCGGCATCCTCGCGGCCATCGCGATTCCGGCCTACCAGGATTACACCATCCGCTCGCAGGTTACTGAAGGCTTGAACCTTGCCTCGTCCATGAAGGCTGAGGTTGGCGAGTTTTTTGCGCAGAACGGCACCTGGCCGACAGCGATAGTCGGTGGCGCCGGCACCCTCGGCCACGCGGCCGGTGAAGTGCCCGAAGGCAAATATGTCAGCGGTCTCGCTGTAGTCAATGGCACGATCAACATCACGTACGCGAGCGCAGCCGGCAAGCAGGCCAATGCCGCGATCAACGGCGCGATCCTGTCGCTGAAGCCCCTGGTCAGCCCGAACCTCGACGTCGTCTGGGTCTGCGGTAACCGTGCGGCCCCGGGCGCAGGTGTCGTTGAAGCCGCCACCGGTGCCTCGGGTGCGAATGCAACGACCGTTGCAAACAAGTACCTGCCGGCCAACTGCCGTCCGTAATTCGACGAATCTCTCGATTCTTCGAGCCAAAGCCCCTCCCCTGGAGGGGCTTTGTTTTTTGGGAGTCGAGTCACGCAGGCAGGCAGGCCTTCATGCGACCATCAGCCGTTAGATTTGACAATTGCTCACGGGTCGCGCTCGGGTAGACTATGAGGTTCCCGCGGGGTCGCTTGTCTTCCGTAACTCTATGAACGATAACGCATCTTTGGCACTATCGACGCCGCGCGCAGGGCTCGGCGGCCTGCCGCAGCGCCTGGTGCAGGACGGCCTGGTGGAGGAATCCGCCATGCTGGCTGCCATCAATGATGCCAGGGATCGCCGTACCTCCATCGTGACCCAGCTGGTCTCGCGCGGCGCCGCCGAAGCGCGCGACATCGCCATTGCCGCCTCGACCGAGTTCGGCGTGCCGCTGATGGACCTCGAAGCCATCCAGACGGATCTCGACGTGGTGCGTTCGGTGAGCGACAAGCTACTCACCAAGCACCGCGTGATGCCGCTCTATCGTCGCGGCAAGCGGCTCTATGTCGCGGTGGCGGATCCCACCAACCTGCAGGCCATTGACGAAATCAAATTCGCCACCGGCTTTGCGGTCGAGACCATTGTCGTAGAAGACGACAAGCTGCAGCAGGCACTCGACAAGGCACTGGAGCAGGTCGACACGCAGATGCCGAACCTCTCCGACGAGGAAGGCATCGACCTCGAAAGCCTCGAAGTCTCGGCAGGCGATGAACAACTCGACGAGGGCGGCGTCAGCCGCGACGACGTCGAAGATGCACCCATTGTCCGCTTCGTCAACAAGGTGCTGCTCGATGCCATTCGCCGCGGTGCTTCGGACATACATTTCGAGCCATACGAAAAAAGCTTCCGCGTGCGCTTTCGCATGGACGGCGTGCTGAAGGAAATCGCCCAGCCACCGGTGCAGCTCACGCAGAAGATCTCCGCGCGCCTCAAGGTCATGTCACGTCTCGATATCGCTGAGCGCCGCATCCCGCAGGACGGGCGCATCAAGATGCGCCTGTCGAAAAACCGGTCCATCGATTTTCGCGTCAGCACCTGCCCGACACTGTTCGGCGAGAAGATCGTGCTGCGTATCCTCGATGCCTCGCAGGCCATGATGGGCATCGACTCACTGGGCTACGAGCCGCAGCAGAAAGAGCTTTATCTGCGCTACCTCGACAAGCCCCAGGGCATGATCCTGGTCACGGGGCCCACGGGTAGCGGCAAGACGGTCTCGCTCTATACCGGACTCAATATCCTCAATCGCGAGGACACCAATATTTCGACCGCCGAGGACCCGGCGGAAATCATGCTGCCCGGCGTCAACCAGGTGAATGTGAATCCCAAGGTGGGCCTCACCTTTGCCTCGGCGCTGCGCGCCTTCCTGCGCCAGGACCCGGACGTGGTGATGGTCGGCGAAATCCGCGACCTCGAGACGGCGGAAATCGCCATCAAGGCCGCGCAGACCGGCCACCTCGTGATGTCTACCTTGCATACCAACGATGCGCCGCAGACACTCACGCGCCTGATCGACATGGGCGTCAAACCCTATGCGATCGCGACCTCGGTCAGCCTCATCATCGCCCAGCGTCTGGCACGGCGCCTCTGCAACAGTTGCAAGCAGCCCATGGACATCCCGCCCGATGCGCTCATCAAGGAAGGATTCCGCAAGGAAGACGTCGACGCGGGTCTTCGCATCTTCGGCCCCAAGGGCTGTGGCAACTGCACCGATGGCTACAAGGGCCGCACTGGGCTTTATCAGGTCATGCCGGTCACCGAGGACGTCGGCCGCATCATCATGCAGGGCGGCAATGCCATCGACATCAGCGATGCCTCGGCGAAGATGGGCGTGTGGGATCTGCGTCGTTCAGGCCTCGAGAAAGTGAAGGCCGGTGTCACCAGCCTCGATGAAGTCAACAGCGTCACGATCGAATAGGGACTAGCGATTTATGGCAACAGCAATTGCAAGCCGCGGCGTCAAACGCGACACGCCCTTCACCTGGGAGGGCATGGACAAGCGCGGCAATCGCGTCAAGGGCAAGAGCCTCGCGCCCGATGAAGCCGCCCTCCGTGCGGACCTTCGGCGCCAGGGCATTGCGCCGAGCAAGATCAAGAAACAGTCACAGGCACTCAAAGCGGGCGGAAAGGTCAAACCCGAGGACATCGCCGTCTTCAGCCGCCAGCTCGCAACCATGCTCGCGGCGGGTATTCCACTCGTGCAGGCTTTCGACATCGTAGGCAATGGCGTCGAGAAACCCTCGATGCAGAAGCTCATTCTGGATGTGAAAGCCGATGTCGAATCGGGCACCTCGTTGCACGAAGCGCTGGCCAAGCACCCACTTTATTTCGACGACCTGTATGTGAATCTCGTTGAGGCGGGTGAGCAGGCTGGCGCATTGGAAAGCCTGCTCGACAAGATTGCAACCTACAAAGAAAAGACCGAAGCCCTAAAGAAGAAAGTGAAGAAGGCACTTTTCTATCCTGCAGCGGTCATGGTCGTAGCCATTATCGTCACGCTTATCCTGCTCATATTCGTTATTCCCCAGTTCGAATCGCTGTTCAAAGGATTTGGCGCAGATTTGCCCGCATTCACACAGTTTGTAATCAATCTTTCGCGATTCGTGCAAGACAGCGGCGTCTATATTGCAATCGTTGCAGGCGGCGCGGTATACGCATTCTTCTATTTCAAGAAACGGTCGCGCGCCATGCGCGAATTCATGGACCGCGCTGCGCTCAAAGTGCCGATCATCGGCCCCATTCTGAACAAGGCCGCCATCGCGCGTTTTGCGCGAACGCTGTCGACCATGTTCGCAGCCGGCGTGCCGCTCGTCGAAGCCCTGCAGTCCGTGGCCGGCGCCACGGGCAACATCGTCTATGAGACGGCGGTGCTCAAGATGCGCGACGAAGTCGCCACCGGTACGCGATTGCAGCGCGCCATGGAAAACACCACGCTCTTTCCCAACATGGTCATCCAGATGGTGGCCGTGGGCGAGGAGTCGGGCGCGCTCGATGAAATGACCGGCAAGGTCGCGACCTTCTACGAACAGGATGTCGACAATGCCGTGGACAGCATGTCGAGCCTCCTGGAGCCTTTGATCATGGCCATCCTGGGCGTGCTGGTCGGCGGCCTCGTGATCGCGATGTACCTGCCGATCTTCAAGCTCGGCGCCGTCGTCTGACCCGAAGGACGACGCCTTGGGCATCGCGGACACGTTCGCGTCGGCGCCTTGGATTTATGTCGCATCGGCCGCGCTGATCGGCTGCCTCATCGGCAGTTTCCTGAACGTGGTCATCCACCGCCTGCCGCGCATGCTGGAGCGGGCCTGGAAGGCGCAGTGCGTGGAGATCATGGGCGGCACCGAGGCCGCCGAGGCGGCGGCTCCGTATAACCTGATCGTGCCGCGCTCAGCCTGCCCGGCCTGCCAGGCGCCCATCAAGGCTGTACATAATGTGCCGCTCCTCAGCTACCTGTGGCTGCGCGGGCGCTGCGCCCAGTGCGGCAAGGCCATCGGTCGGCGCTATTTTCTGATCGAGCTGGTCACGGGACTGGCCTTCGCGATCGTCGCATGGCGCTTCGGCTTCAACTGGATCGCCATGGCCGCCATGGTGGTAAGCGCATTCCTGATCGCCCTCACCGCCATCGATATCGACACGCAGCTGCTACCGGACAGTCTCACGCTGCCGCTGATGTGGCTTGGCCTGCTGGCGAGCCTGATCGGGCCGCTGACCGGCAGTGGTTTTGCCATACCGGTCGCGCCGCGCGATGCCCTGATGGGCGCAGCGGCCGGTTACCTCTCGCTCTGGAGCGTGTACCAGCTCTTCAAATTGCTCACTGGCAAGGAGGGGATGGGCTACGGCGACTTCAAGCTGCTGGCCGCACTCGGCGCGTGGATGGGTTGGCAGATGCTGCTGCCCATCATTCTCGCCTCGGCCGCGGTCGGCGCCGTCACCGGCAGCATCCTGCTCGCCGTGCAGGGCCGCGAGAAGAGTACGCCGATCGCCTTCGGGCCCTACCTGGCGGGCGCCGGCTGGATCGTCATGCTGGTGGGGCCGCAGCTCGTCAGCCGGTACCTGGGCCTCTTCGGCCAGGCGCACTGACCTCCCTGCGATGGGCTTGCCGTACACGGTCATCCTCACCGGCGGCATCGCGAGCGGCAAGACCACGGTATCGCGCCTGTTTGCCGCGCTCGGTATCGTCATCATCGACAGCGATGAACTGGCGCGCGAAGTCGTGGCACCGGGTGAGCCCGCCCTCGCAGCGATCGTCAAACGTTTCGGGAGCGGGATTCTCGACAGCGACGGCGCTCTCGATCGCCCGCGTTTGCGCGCAATCGTTTTCGCCGACAGCAACGCGCGGGCCGACCTCGAGAGGATCACGCACCCGGCCATCCGGCAATTGATGCGAACGCGCCTCACCGCGGCCGAATCTCCCTACACCATACTGGCCATACCCCTCCTGGCTGAAACCGGCGGGCGACGCGAGGCCGATCGTGTGCTCGTAGTCGATTGCCCGGAGGAGCTGCAGCTGCGGCGGCTGATGGCGCGCGATGGCAGCAGCGAGCCGCAGGCAAGGGCCATACTTGCGGCCCAGGCCAGCCGCGAACAACGGCTGGCGCTGGCCGACGACGTGATCGTCAATGACGGCGAGCTTGCGCCGCTACGCGATGCCGTGGCCGAACTGCATGCGCGATACCTGCAACTGGCGTCGGCAAAACGCGACGCGTCGATCTGAAGCACGAGGTTTACTCGCGCAGCATCTGTCACGCACAATAGCGACGTGACCCAGGACGAATCGGACTTCATCTTCGAGCAACCGCTCAACGAGCGCTATCGCACCTTCCTGCGGCTCGATTTCCTCTACAACCAGGCGCTGCATCACAACAGCCAGGACAGCCACTGGGCGAGCCGCGCCGCCGTCGCCGCGCTTCTGGAAATCCTCGCCATCACGGCGCGCGGCGACACGCGCGCCGATGTCATGAAAGAACTCGAACGTCAGCTCGCGATTCTGAACGAGTATCAGCGCAAGAAAGGTGTCGACGTCGCGCGATTGCGCGATGTGATGTCCAATCTCATGCGCATCCGCAACGAACTCCTGGAACTCGGCGCCAATTTCATGCAACCGCTGAAGGAGTCGGAGTTCCTCGCGGCGATCAAGCACCGCAGCGCGATCCCGGGCGGCACCTGCGAATTCGATTTGCCGGATTACTACTTCTGGCTCAACCAGCCCGCCAAGGAGCGTGTCCGCGATTTCAGCGCTTGGCTGGCGCTGCTGCGACCGCTGTTCGATGCCATTGCCGAAGTGCTCTGGATCGTGCGCCAGAATGGCCGCGCGCGCGAGGAGCTCGCCAACGAAGGTGTCATTCATATCAATCTCGACCGCGACGCCAACCTGCAGCTGCTTCGCATCGCGGTGCCGCGCGAGCTCGGCCTCTTTCCGGAAGTGAGCGGCAGCCACTACCGATGCAGCATCCGCTTCATGTGTTGGCAGGGCCTTGGCGAGCGCTCCAGACAATACCAGGGCGATGTACGCTTCCGGCTGATCTCGTGCAGCTGACCTGCCCCAATTGCGGCCGGGTCATCACCTGGAGCGATGCCTTCCCGCAGCGGCCGTTCTGTAGCGAACGCTGCCGCCTCGTCGATCTCGGCGCATGGTTCGCCGAAGAGCGCGCCATCAGCGGCGAGGCGAACGAGGACTTCGCGGGCGAGCCGGAAAGCGAAGGCTAGACCTGCATGGACGCGCAATTCTGGCTGCGCAAGTGGCAGCAGAACGAAATCGGTTTTCACCAGGCCATGCCGCATGCAGCATTGCAACGACATTGGTCGCGCCTCGCCTTGCCTGCCGGAGCGAAGGTTTTCGTGCCGCTCGCCGGCAAGAGCCTCGACATGGTGTGGCTCGCCGCCGCGGGCTTTCACGTCATCGGCATCGAACTCTCGGACATCGCCGTGCGCGCGTTCTTCGAGGAAAACAACCTGCAACCGACACGACGCGCCGATCGCGACATGACCTGCTATCGCGCCAATCAGATCGAACTCTGGCAGGGCGACTTCTTTCGCCTGCGACGCGAGCAGCTGCAGGGTGTCGCCGCGATTTTCGATCGCGCAGCGCTGATAGCGCTGCCTGCCGACATGCGCGGCATGTACGTCGAGCACCTCTGGAGATTGCTGGCCCCGGGTTTTGCAGGACTCGTGGTGACGCTCGAATACGAGCAGTCGCAGATGCAGGGCCCGCCGTTTTCCGTGCTCGAGGATGAAATCATGGCCCGCTACGGCGGACGCGGCGAAGTCACCCGCCTCGAACGCGATACCGAGGTCGCCGACGCAGCGCGCTTTGCGGCGCGCGGCGTCAGCTCTCTTGCCGAAACGACCTACCTGATTCGCGGCTAGGGCGCCGGTGGCGCACCGAGGTGAGTTGCCTGCGCAGCAAAAGCGAGCTGGTCGGCGAAGTCATCGATCTGCATCCACAACGGCTTGCCGGCGCCATGACCGGCACGCGTTTCGATGCGAATCAACACCGGCTGGCTGCAACCCTGCGCCTGCTGCAATGTGGCCGCGAATTTGTAGCTGTGCCAGGGCACGACACGATCATCACGATCCGCGGTGGTGATCAGCGTGGCGGGGTAGCAGCGACCGCGAACGACATTGTGCAGCGGCGAATAGGCGCGCAGATAGCCAAAATCGCCCGGATTTTCCGATAGCCCGAAGTCGCTCGACCATTGGCGGGCATTCGCGCTTGCCAGCTGGTAGCGCAACATGTCGAGCACACCGACACCGGGCAGGGCCGCCGCAAACAACTCGGGCCGTTGCAGCATAACGGCGCCGATCAGCAGACCGCCGTTGCTGCGGCCCATGATGGCAAGATGCCGGGGATCGGTGATCTTCTCGCGCTGCAGATACTCGGCCGCAGCGATGAAATCGTCGAATACGTTCTGCTTGTGCTCGCGCGTACCGGCCTGGTGCCAGGCCTCGCCATATTCGCCACCGCCGCGCAGATTCGCCTCGGCATAGACGCCGCCCATCTCGAGCCAGGCAAGGACATAGGGCTTGTAGGCGGGGGTGAGCGAGACATTGAATCCGCCATAGCCATAGAGCAGCGTCGGACGCGGGCCAGGACTTGCGGTGCCGCGCTTCTCGACTATGAACATCGGCACCCGGGTCCCGTCCCGGCTCGCGTAGAACACCTGGCGCGTCTGGTACTGAGTAGGGTCCAGGATCTGCCGCGGTTCGCGATAGGGCAGGACGGTATTGCCTGCGATGTCGTAACGCAGCACTTCGGCGGGGCGCAGATGATCGACGAAGGAGAAAAAGGTTTCCGTATCGTCCGCGCGTCCATTGAAGCCGCCGACCGAACCGAGGCCCGGCAGGGCCACTTCCGTGCTCTCGCCTCCACCCGGGTCGTACACCCGAACCACGCTGTGGGCATCATGGACATAGGTCACGATGATCCGTCCACCCACGAGACTCGCCGACTCGATGCTGTCGGCGCTTTCAGGAACGATAGCGTGCCATCGCGCCGGCTCGGTGCGGTCCGCGTCCACGGCGACGACGCGGCCCCGCGGCGCAGCGTTCGTCGTCAGCACGAAGAACGTATCGCCGACATTACCGAGCACGGTGTACAAGGCATCCCAGTCGTTCATGAGCGGCTCGATCGCGGCATTGGCGTCCGCAAGCTTCAGCAGCTTCACGGCATTGGTTTCATAGCCGTCGAATTCGCTGATGATCAGGTAGCGTCCATCGTCGGTAACCAGCCCGTCAGGCACTCGGGTCGGATGATCGGTGATCTCATAGACCAGCCGGTCGCTCGACTGCTCCGTCCCCAGGCGGTGAAAATAAATGGCCGGTCGACCGCCATCGTCGCCGCGCCCGTCGGGCAGCGCCGGATAACGGCTGTAGTAGACACCCGAACCGTCGGCGGCGAAGGAAAGATTCCAGAACTTGGTTTGTCGCAGCACATCCGGCAGGGGCACGGCATCATCGGTCGCAACGAAATGCCACAGGTCCCAGTCGGTACCGCCGTCCGACGTGGAATAGGCTACGATCCGGCCATCTGCACTCGGCACGAAACGCGCGATTGCGATCGTGGCATCGTCGCGCGCCTTGTTCGGGTCGTAGAGAACTCGCGGCGTCGCAGCGAGGCTGTCTGCAACGTACAGCACGGCCTGATCCTGGTGCCCGTCGTTGAAGGTATAGAAATAGCGGCCGCCCGCCTTGCGCGGCACGCCGTAGCGCTCGTATCGCCAGAGCTTCTCGAGGCTCGACTTGATCGCGGCCCGCTGCGGCAAGGCCTCGAGCCAGGGCTGCGACAACGCGTTCTGCGCCTTGACCCAGGCCGTAGTCTGCGGCGAATGGAGTTCCTCGAGCCAGCGATAGGGATCGCTGATCCGGGTGCCGTGATAGTCGTCGGACTGATCGACGGTGGCGGTTTGCGGATAGTCGAGGCCGCGCGTGCGCGGCAGGCTCGCGCAACCCGCGGCGACGAGCAGCGTGAAACTCATGCATACGGCAAACTGGCGAATGCGCTGAATCATCTTTTACACTCCCGGACCGCTGTCGCGGCTTACCACCGCCGCGATTTTACCAAGGTGCCCGCATGAAAGACCTGCCAAAGTTGCTCTGCCTGTTGTTGATTCCCGCCTGCGCGAGCGCAACGGGACTCGATATCGCGCGCATGTTCGCGGCGCCCGATCTCGCGGGTGAGAGCCTGCGCAGTGCGCGCTTCTCACCGGACAATCGGCTCGTCACCTATCTCAAAGGCAAGGCACTCGACAAGGACCGCTATGACCTGTGGGCTTATGACATTGCCAGCCGACGGCATCGGCTGCTGGTCGATGCCGATCGTTTCGGTGCCGCGATTCCGTTGTCTGCCGAAGAGGCAGAGCGTCGCGAGCGCCAGCGGACATCGTCGCTCTCGGGCATTGTCGACTACAGTTTCGCGGCCGATGGCAAGCGGCTGCTTGTGCCGCAAAATGGCGACCTCTATCTGTACGATTTGACGAGGCCCGCCGCGAGCGCCGTGCGCCGGCTCACCAACACGACAGCCTACGAAACCGACGCGCGTTTCTCTCCCCATGGCAGGTTCGTGAGCTTCATCCGTGAGCAGAACCTGTACATCATCGACCTGGCGACAGGACGGGAGCAGGCGCTCACCAGCGCCGGCGGCGGCCTCATCAGTTTCGGGATGGCCGAGTTCATCGCCCAGGAGGAGATGGATCGCGACACGGGCTACTGGTGGTCACCTGATGAGCGAACAATCGCGGTCGCCCGCGTCGATGACAGCCCCGTGCAGGAAGCCGAGCGCTTCGAGATCATGGCCGATGGCGTAAAGGTGGTCAGGCAACGCTATCCCTACGCCGGTACCGCCAACGCCGCGGTGACTTTGCAACTGATCGCGATCGATGGCGGCGAACAGCGGCCCGTCGCGCTGTCCTCATTCGAATACCTGGCGAGAGTCGACTGGCTGCCTGACAGCAGCGGGCTTATCGTGCAGACCCAGTCGCGCGACCAGCGTCAACTCGAACTGCAGCATGTGAGCGCAAGCGATGGTCGCGCGCGCACCCTGTTCATCGAGCACAGCGACAGCTGGGTGCCGCTCACCCGCAGTCTCACCCTGCTGCCCGGACGACGGCAGTTCATCCTGGCCTCGAGCCGCAGTGGCTTCCAGCATCTTTACCTGTTCGATTACAGCGGCCAACTGCTGCGCCCTTTGACCGGTGGCGAGTGGACGGTCATCGACGGCGGCCGGGACGGTACCATACGCGGCATCGATCAGGCTGAGCGGACGATCTATTTCACGGCCAACAAGGACACCGTCGTCGAGCGCCACCTGTACGCACTCGACATCGCCACGCCGGATGCCGAACCACGGCGGGTCACTGCGGAAGGCGGCTGGCACGATGTCACCATGTCGCCGAACGCCGGGCTGTTCCTCGATACCTTTTCCACCCCCGACCAGCCGCCCCGCGTCGCACTTCGCCGCGCCGATGGCAGGGAGCTCGCGGTATTGATCGAGAACAAACTCGATGCCGCGCATCCCTACGCGCCCTATGCCGATGCCCACCGACCGACCGAGTTCGGCACGCTCACTGCCGAAGACGGGCAGACGCTCCACTATCAAATGCTGACACCGGCCGACATGCAGCCGGGCAAGCGCTATCCGGCGATCATCGATGTCTATGGCGGACCCGGCTACCAGCGCGTGCGTCGCGCCTGGGGCGGCTACCCGCGCAGCAACGAAGGCTACTTCCGCCAGATTCTCGCCCAGCATGGCTATGTCGTATTCACGCTCGACAATCGCGGCAGCGGCTTTCGCGGCACCCGGTTCGAAGCCGCGGGTTTTCATCACCTGGGGTCTGTCGAAGTACGCGATCAGGTGCGTGGTGCAGAGTTTCTGAGCAGCCTGGATTTCGTCGACCCGAAGCGCATCGGCGTGTTCGGCTGGAGTTACGGCGGTTACATGACCCTCATGTGCCTGATGCAGGCGCCCGATACGTTTGCGGCGGGCGCCGCGGGTGCGCCAGTCACCGACTGGAGGCTCTACGACACGCACTACACCGAGCGCTACATGGGCACGCCCGCCGGCAATCCCGACGGCTACCGCGACAGCAATGTACTCAGCTTTGCGAACAACCTGCGGGGCCGGCTGTTGCTGATGCACGGCATGGCCGACGACAACGTGCTGTTCACCCACAGCACGACGCTGATGTCCGAACTACAGCGGCTCGACAAGGCCTTCCTCGTCATGCCCTACCCCGGCAGCAAGCATGGTCTGCTGCGCCACGCCGATACCGGACCGCATGCCTATCACAGTATTGTCGATTTCTTCGATCGCAATCTCTGAACGACAGGCATGCGGCACCGCTCGCGCGTCAGCTGTACGCGCGCTCGCCATGTTCGGTCGTATCGAGGCCCTCACGCTCGGCTTCGTGGCTGACCCTGAGGCCTACGATGGCATCGGTGATCTTGTAGGCGATCAGCGATACGACGCCGCTCCAGAGTATGGTGACGCCGACGGCGATCGCCTGGGTCGTCAACTGGCCTGCGATCGAGAAATCCGCGCCACCGGTTCCGCCCAAAGACGGCGCTGTGAGCACACCGGTGAGCAATGCGCCCAAAATGCCGCCGAGTCCGTGCACACCAAAGACGTCGAGCGCATCGTCGGCACCCAGCAGGCGCTTGAGTCCATTGACGCCCCATAGGCAGACGAGGCCCGCCGCGAGACCGAGCACGATGGCGCCCATTGGCCCGACCGTGCCACAGGCGGGAGTGATTGCGACGAGGCCTGCAACCGCACCGGAAGCGGCACCCAGCATGGATGGCTTGCCCTTGGCAATCTGCTCGCCCAGCAACCACGACAGGGCCGCGGCGCCGGTTGCCACCAGCGTGTTGATGAATGCGAGTGCTGCGCCAGCGTTCGCCTCGAGATTGGAGCCGGCATTGAACCCGAACCAGCCGACCCAGAGGAGCGATGCGCCGATCATGGTCATGGTCAATGAGTGCGGCGGCATGGGTTCCCGGCCAAAGCCGACTCGTTTGCCGACCAGATAAGCGCCAGCCAGTCCGGCCACGCCGGCATTGATATGCACGACCGTGCCACCGGCGAAGTCGAGTGCACCGAGCTTGAACAGCATGCCCTCGCCGTACCAGACCATGTGCGCGATCGGCAGATAGCTGAACGTGAACCACAGCACCGAGAACAGGATCACGGCCCAGAATTTCATTCGCTCCGCGAATGCACCGACGATCAGCGCGCAGGTGATCGCGGCGAACGTCGCCTGGAATACGATGAAGATGTACTCCGGAATCTTCACGCCCTCGGAAAAGGTATCCGCGAGCGATGCCGGCCCGACACCTGCGAGGAAAATCTTTTCGAAGGAACCAATCAGGGAATTGGTGCCCGTGAAAGCGAGGCTATATCCGTAAAGGGCCCAAAGCACGCAGATCAGCGAAAACACGACGAACACCTGGATCAGCACCGACAGCATGTTCTTCGCGCGGACCATCCCGCCATAAAAGAGCGCAAGGCCCGGGATCGTCATGAGGATCACCAGCACCGTGGCGACGATCATCCATGCGGTGTCGCCCTTGTCGACGATTACCGCCGGCTCGTCGGCGCGGGCAACGCCTGCCAGCACCAGACCCGATAGTGCGGGCAGCAGGTAAACGGTGAGAAGTCGCTTGAGACATTTCATTTTTTGCGTTCCAGTTGCGATGGGTTGCGATGTTGTTTCAGAGTGCGTCACGACCTTGCTCCCCGGTGCGGATGCGCACCACGGTCTGCAGATCGATGACGAAAATCTTGCCGTCACCGACCTTGCCGGTCCGCGCGACATTGCAGATCGCCTCGATCACTGCCTCCGCCGCGCTCGCGTCAACGGCGATCTCCACTTTGGTCTTCGGCACGAAGTCGACTTGATACTCGGCGCCACGGTATAGCTCGGTATGGCCGCGCTGACGGCCGAACCCCTTGACCTCGCTGACCGTAAGGCCGGTGACACCGACTTGCCCGAGCGCTTCACGCAATTCGTCGAGCTTGTAGGGTTTGATGATTGCGACGATGAGTTTCATTGCCCCTCACTGCAGGAGTTGATTACGAGGATTGCCACCAACGCTATGCAGCTTGCGTGCCAGTCACTGGCAGCTCATGTGCAATCAACGACTTGCAGCAATATTGGGCAAACGTCACGGCATACATGCACCGCCATGTTGCAGCCGGGGATCGGCGCTGCCTCATCGCTGTGCACTCGGCACTCACGCCAGCGTAATTTCCCGCGGATTCAGCGCTGGCACGATTACTGCATTGCCTGGCGCTCAACACTCAAAGGAGCGCTTGCATGAAACCGAGACAATTGTTGCCGCTGCTTGCAATGCTGGCCATCGCGGCAGCACGGGCCGAAGTCAGTTCGACTTTTACACTTGCGAGCGATTACGATTTTCGCGGCATCACGCAATCGGCGCTGGACCCGGCGCTGCAGGCGAGCCTCGACTGGTCACAGGAATCGGGTTTCTATGCGAGCCTGTGGGGCAGCAATGTCGATTTCGGAACGGGCACCGACATCCAAGTCGAAATTGACCGCGCATGTCGGCTACAACTTCGGCTCGTTCTGGCAGCCGGATGAATTCGTGGACTATTCGATCGGAATCGCCCGCAGCTTCGGCAAGTTCGATCTCGCGCTCAAGTACATCGACGGCAGCGACCTGGCGATCGCCGATGGAACTCCCGACGATGTGTTCTCATCCGAGAGCAAGCTGTTCTTCAGCGTCGCGACAACGCTGCCATGGTGAGAGCGTCCGCGCGGCGCGGCGCCGGCCTTACGGGAACTTGATCTTGCCGCCGCCTGCCGGGCCCGGTCCCGGGCCGATGCCGGCAGCGCCGACTTCAGGCACGACGATGCGCGAAGCGGCTTCCCGGCGCATCTCGCGCGCTTCTTCCATGGCATCTTCGATGGCGGCGTGTACCGCCGCCGGAAATTTCTGAACCGCCTCGTCGAGGGACTTGGCGTCGATTTCAAAGGCGAGCGGCAGTATGCCCGCGGGCGTCAGCAATTGAGTCTGGCCGGAGAACAGCACGGCCCGCTCCGCATCGATCGAGCCGTCGATCTTGACGGGGGTCAGGCGCCTCAGGCTCCCGGCACGCCTGTCGGTGAAAACTTCCTCGCGGTAGAGATCCTCGGCTGCGATCTTGATATCCGGCAAGTTGGGTTGTTGTGCCATTTGCGTCGTTCCGTCGTGGTCGTTCGAGTGATTGGAAAAAGCTGCTTGCGCTCATGCCGGCGGCGGTGGCTGCTCGGCCATGGCGGCAAGCGACATCGCGGTGCCATGTTGGCGCAGCAGGGCCTTGCGGCGAAAGAAGCGCAGATAGCCCGCAGCGCCCATGCGCGAAGGCCCGAGGCCAGAGAGCTTGAAGGAATTCTTCTCCGCTTCATGCACGAATCCAGTGAGCGCGCCATCGTTCAGACTGATGCCGCCGGCATCGATCTGCCGGCCGATCCGTCCGGCCTCATCGAGGCTGCCAGCGATTACGGCTGCCGACAATCCGTAACTGCCCTCATTGGCGAGGCGGATCGCTTCCTCGATGTGATCGTAGGCCATTACGGGCATGACCGGCCCGAAGGTTTCCTCGCGCATCAACTGCATATTGTGATTGACGCCGCTGAGGACAGTGGGTTCGAGCCATTTGCCGCCATGGTCGATGATCCTGCCACCGCATTGGAGGGTCGCACCCTTGCCGGTCGCATCGGCAATCTGGTCCGCGACGATGGCTGCCTGGCGCTCCCAGATGAAGGGACCCAGCACGCCGCGCGTCATATCGGGCCAGTTGATTTCGATCTGCCGGGCCTTGTCGATGAGCCGTTGCAGGAACTGGTCGTGGATAGTGCGATCGACGTAGACCCGCTCCAGGGACTGGCAGGCCTGGCCCGTCGCAAGGCAACTCGCCCGCAGCACGATGTCGGATGCGGACTCGACATGGGCGCTCGCGGTCACGATCACGGGATCATTGCCGCCGAGCTCGAGGCAGGCTGGAATGAAATTTCGCGCGGCATTCTCGGCGACCATGCGGCCCGTGCGCACGCTGCCCGTAAAGCAGATCATGTCCGCAAGTCCCACCAGCGTCTCGCCCATCTCCCGACCGCCCGGTTGCACGAACAGCACCGCCGCGAGTTCTGGCACGGCACGAATGCTTGCCATCAGCGGCTCGGCGAAGCGCGGCGTGACTTCCGAAGGCTTCACGAGCACGGCACAGCCCGCGAGCAGTGCAGGAATGGCATCGATCACGGCAAGCGCAAGGGGAAAATTCCATGGACTGATCACGCCGACGAGCGGGTAAGGCACCAGCTGCGCACCGAAGCTGATGCCTGGCACGCTGCTCGGCTGGTCTTGAGGCAATTCGGGCAGGGCGCGCACCGTGCGCAGGCAGCGTTCGATCGTGCTGCCAACCGACGCGCACTCCGAACGCGAGATGGCCCCACGCCCGGTATCCGCCGCCAACGCCGACACGATGGCATCGGCGTGCTGCGCAAGCGCCTTTTGCCAGGCATCAAGGACGGCCATTCTTTCCGCCACTGGTCGCGCTGCCCATTCGACCTGGGCAGCGCGTAGCCCATCGGCAATGACATGCAGCTCAGCGACCGCAGGTGCCGAGAAGCGGTAATCGGCGACGCCGCTGCGCGGATTTCGCACCGCAAAAGACTCTCCGGTGTATTCGTTCGCCATGCTCTCGCCGCAGTCCTCCGTGGGACCCGCTATGATGCTGAGCCAGCGGCAGATTGCAAGGCGAGGACAAACGGGCGGTCCGCCTCGAGGATATCCCAGTCATCGAGCTCTGCGGGTGCGAGCCAGCGCAGCGCCTGGCCTTCGCGGGCGCTCACCTCGCCCCGATAGTCGGCAACCGAATAGAACGCCAGCGTCACCTGCTTGTCCGGGTACGGATGGGTCAATTCCATCACTTTGCGCGCGCTTCGCAACTCGATGCCAAGTTCCTCGGCGAGTTCGCGGGCGAGGGCCGTGGGATCGCTTTCGCCCGCCGCGACCTTGCCGCCGGGGAACTCCCAGCGCCCGGCCAGTTCGCGGCCCGGCGTGCGTTGCGAGATGAGTATCCGCCCGCTGTCGTCGAAGATTGCCGCCGCGACCACCCGCAGCGAGGCTCGCCCCGGCTCGATGCTCAACCGGTGTCCGCCAGCGCGCCGTGGCAGTGTTTGAACTTTTTGCCTGACCCGCAGGGACAGGGTTCGTTACGGCCGACCTTGCGCTCACCGCGCACGAAGGTGCCAACACTCGCGGCCATCGCCGGCGGAACTTCCGGCGCCGTCTGCTCCCCGCCTGCGCCGCCTGCGGCCGGCGGCTGTGCCGTCAGGGCCGATGGCGCATCGGCATGGCGGGTCTGCAGCGCCCGCATCAGCCGGTCGCGCCGCTCGGCCTCTTCGCGCTCGATCTCCGCTTCGGTGCGCACTTCGAGGCGCGCAAGGAGCGAGACGGTGTCGAACTTGACGCGCTCGAGCATTGCCTCGAACAACTGGAATGCCTCGCGCTTGTACTCGTAGCGATAGTCCTTCTGTGCATAGCCGCGCAGGTGTATGCCCTGGCGCAGATAGTCCATCGCGCCGAGATGCTCGCGCCAGTGCTGGTCAAGCGTGCGCAGCATGATTTCTTTTTCGATGTGGCGCATGGTTGGCGCGCCGGCACGCTCGACTTTCTGGTCGTAGCTGGCGGCGACGGCAGCGATTATCCGCTCGCGCAAAGCCGACTCCTCGAGTTCGGGGTCGGCATCGATCCAGCCCGCAGGATCGACCTCGGCGTTGAAGTCGTTGCGCACGGCTTCGGCAAGACCCGCGAGGTTCCAGTCGGCCGATGCCACGGTGCGCGGCAGATACTGGTCGATGAGCGTCGTGAGCACGTCCTCGCGTAGCCCCGCGACCGCATCGGACAACTCCTCCCTGCCCATGATTTCGCTGCGCTGCTGATAAATGACCTTGCGCTGGTCATTGGCGACGTCGTCGAACAGCAGGAGCTGCTTGCGGATATCGAAGTTGTGCGATTCGACCTTGCGCTGCGCCTTTTCGATGCGACCCGAGAGCATGCGGCTCTCGATCACTTCGCCTTCTTTCATGCCGGCCATGGCCAGCAATCGCTTGGTGAAGTTCGGATCGCCGAAGATCCGCATCAGGTTGTCTTCCATCGACAGATAGAAGCGGCTGGAGCCGGGATCACCCTGTCGGCCCGAGCGGCCGCGCAGCTGGTTATCGATGCGCCGCGACTCGTGGCGCTCAGTGCCGATGATGTGCAGGCCACCGGCCGCGATGACCGCATCGTGGCGCACCTGCCAGGCGGTGCGGGTCGACTCACGCGCGGCATCGTCGGCGGCATCGATGCCGGCGAGTTCAGCCTCCAGGTTGCCGCCGAGCACGATGTCGGTGCCGCGACCCGCCATGTTGGTGGCGATGGTCACGGCCCCCGGCCGGCCAGCCTGTGCGACGACCAGCGCCTCGCGCTCATGTTGTTTCGCGTTCAGGACCTCATGCGCGATTTCCGCCTTGCGCAGGACTTCCGCCAGCATCTCGGAGGTCTCGATCGATGTCGTACCGACCAGTACCGGTTGCTTGCGTTCGACGCACTCGCGAATGTCTTCGACTATCGCCTTGAACTTGTCCGACTGGGTCAGGTACACGAGGTCGGAATGATCGGCGCGGATCATGGGCTTGTGGGTCGGGATCACGACCACTTCGAGTCCGTAGATCTGCATGAACTCCGGCGCTTCCGTGTCGGCCGTGCCGGTCATGCCCGAGAGCTTGCGATAGAGCCGGAAGTAGTTCTGGAAGGTGATCGATGCGACGGTCTGGTTCTCCTCGCGGACCCGCACGCCTTCCTTTGCTTCCACGGCCTGGTGCAGACCATCGGACCAGCGCCTGCCCGGCATGGTGCGGCCGGTGAATTCATCGACGATGATCACCTCGCCATTGCGCACGATGTACTCGACGTCGCGCTTGTAGACCGCATGGGCGCGAAGCGCGGCATTCAGGTGGTGCATGAGGCGGATGTTGGCCGGATCGTACAGGCTCTCGCCGCTGCGCAGCAGTCCGTCTTCGAGCATCAATGCCTCGACCCGCTCGTGCCCTGCCTCGGTCAGGTGTACCTGGCGCTGCTTTTCGTCCACCGAAAAATCGCCGGGACCGTCCTCCTGCTGCTGGCGATCAAGACGCGGCACGAGCTTGTTGATGCGCACGTAGAGTTCGGTGCTCTCCTCCGCCGGGCCGGAGATGATGAGCGGCGTGCGCGCTTCGTCGATCAGGATGGAGTCGACTTCATCGACAATGGCGTAGGCGAGGCCTCGCTGCACGCGGTCTTCGAGACGAAATGCCAGATTGTCGCGCAGATAGTCGAAACCGAATTCGTTATTGGTGCCGTAGGTGATGTCGCAGGCGTAGGCGGCGCGCTTCTCGCTCGGGTTCTGGGAATTGCGGATGACACCGACACTCAGGCCGAGGAATCGATAGACCGGTCCCATCCAGTCGGCATCACGCTGGGCGAGATATTCGTTGACGGTAACGACGTGCACCCCCTCGCCGCCCAATGCATTGAGGTAGGCGGGCAAGGTCGCCACCAGCGTCTTGCCCTCGCCGGTACGCATCTCGGCGATCTTGCCCTCGTGCAGCGCCATGCCGCCGATCAACTGGACATCGAAGTGGCGCATGCCGACGGTACGTCGCGCCGCCTCACGAACAACCGCGAACGCCTCGGGCAGGAGCTCCTCGACCGTGGCGCCCTCCTTCAGCCGGGCACGAAACTCATCGGTCTTGGCGCGCAGCTCCTCGTCGGCAAGGCGCTCGGTCGCCGCCTGCAGCGCATTCGACTGCTGGGCCCGGCGGCGATAGCCCTTGACGAGCCTGTCGTTACGGCTACCAAAAATCCTGGTCAGGAACTGAAACACGGGGTGCAGGCCTCATCATGCTCCCGGCGGGTGCAGCGCCGGCACGGGGAGCAGGTGTACAAACGTATTATTGTAAGGATAGAGCGCGGGATTAGAAAATCGTTCAGCGCCCTATGAAGGTCATGGGATTGACCTGGCGGCCGTCCTTCAGGACCTCGAAATGCACGTGCGGCCCGGTGGAGCGGCCGGTTGAGCCCATCAGGGCGATTGGCTGCCCGCGCGTCACGGTCTGACCGACTGTCACCAGGCTGCGTCGGTTGTGCGCATAGCGCGTCACGTAGCCGCTGCCGTGGTTGATCTCGATGAGCCAGCCGTAGCCTGCGCGCTCACCGCTCCAGCTGACGATGCCCGCCGCGACTGCAACGACTTCATCACCAATCTGGCCGGCAAAATCGACACCTTTGTGGAAGGCCTGGTGACCGCTGAAAGGATCCTGGCGATCGCCGAAATACGATGAGATGAAACCCTTGGTGACCGGCCGGCCGTCCGGCATGATCTGTTCCTTGAGGTTGCGCGCGAGAATCACGTTCTGCAGCGCCGACATCTGTGCATAGCGCAGGTCCACCCGCGACTCGAGGTCATCGAGCATTTGCGTGAGGTCTGGAATCTCGGCCGAAGCGCCGGCGCCATCTTCACTCTCCGGACCGCCCGATGGTGGCGTACTGTCGAAGTTGAATTCGCGCGGATCGATGGAGGCCATTTCGGTGAGGCGCCGACCCAGCGCATCGAGGCGGATGATATGGGCATTGACCTCGCCCATGCGCACGGCGAGCGCATCGACGCGCTCCTTGAGCTGGGAGCGAAGAGCTGAAATCTCGGCACGTTGCTCGTCGAGGACGCGGCCAAAGCCGCTGCCATTCGCGGCCAGGGCCCCCGGTTCGGCGCCGAAGCGCGCGCCCAGGAGGAATGCGGTCGCGAGGATGCCGCAACCCAGCAGGATGATGGCCGCAAGCGTCAGCGGATGCGCCAGGTTGAGGTGATGAGCCCGCCCTTCGCGGCCGGAAAACAAGATCAGATTCATTCCGCCCGCTCCGGCGATGCAAACTTCCGAAGTTTAACAGAAGATCGGCGGGACGCCAAAGCACAGGCGGCTGCACGCCACCCGGGATTTGTGAGTTTATCTTTACGAATCAGGTAGTTAACCTGATCCGGCAACCCCGCTGTCATAGCACTCCGTAACAGGACCGGAAGGGACCGGAAGTTTTGCGCCCCCGCCTCGCGACGGGTTTACCTTTACTCTCTAGCGGCGTGACTATGCACAACTTGAAAACCGGACACAAGAAACGCACTGCTCAGATTGGGCAGCCGGATGCGCGCGGCCGCAGGGTTGCGACGTCGGCCGCCGACATTCTGTCGCATGCGCGCGGCGCACTGGGGGAAATTGCGCAGCAGGGCGCAAAGCAAAATGACTTATTGCAACGCTTCCGTGCGCGTATCGATCCGGTGCTCGCCGCACATGTAACCGGCGCCAGGTTGGACAAGCGCTGCCTTACCCTCTATTGCGACAGCGCAGCATTTGCCGCAAGGCTCCGGCTTGACCTCGGCGAGAGCGATCAGGCGCTGCTTGGGGAATTCGCCGCCGAGCGCTGGCAGGTGAGGATCGCGCCAGGCGGGGGCCGGAAAAAATAGCGCGCCGGCGGACAAAGGCACCGGCGCGCTGTACTACGGCCTACCAATCAATAGTAGTAAAAGTCGTAGATGGCATCGAGCACGAGGCCCGTTGCAAGCGCAGTCAGCAAGATATCGTTGCCGTAGCGCACCCAGCAGTGCCCGCGCGGCGGCGCGTACAGGCCATACCGGTAGTAGTCATTGACGTAATAGCCGCTGTGGCGATAGGCGTAGGGCAGGTACTGACCACGTCGCCACTGACGATAGTAGTAACCCCGCGGTGGGTTGTAGCGCCCCGCGCGATACCGCGGACCGTCATATCGGCCACCGTAGTAATAACTGTTGTAGCGCGGCGCGGAATCGCGGTAATAGCCATAGCGCGGCACCATGCGCGAGTTATTGCGGTCACGCCAGTCGTCCCGACGCCGATCATCGCCACGCCGGACGTCGCCACGCCAGTCGTCCCGACGCCGATCATCGCGACGCCAGTCGCGATTGCTGTCCGGGCGCGAATTGCCCCGCTGCCCGTCCCACCGGCGGTTGTCACGGTGTTCGTTGCGCAACTGCGGCCGGTCGCGATGCTCGCGCCCCGAGCGGTTGTCGCTCGAACGATCGCCATGGCGCGCATCGGCCGGATGCAGCCGGTTGTCACCGCGACCGAGACGGCTGTCCGCCATCGCGACCGACCCCATCACCAAGGCAGCGCCGAGCGCGGCCAGCTGTGCGATTGTCATCAGGCGTTTCATTTCAATTCTCCTCGTCCTCATCGGGGCTCTACCCCAGACTACGAGTCCACTATGCAGGGCTTTGCCTGACCAGGAGCTTAACGGGTGGTTCAGGTTTCGTTCAGTTTGGCGGCCATCAGGCCGCTGGTGCGGTCTGATTGCGGCTGTAGGAGATAGGCGCCTGGTCGGGCGACTCGAACTGGACCTCTTCCCAGGCGGTGGGCGTGGCCAGCAGGGTGCGCAGCAGGCGATTGTTCAGGGCGTGGCCCGACTTGTAGCCGCTGAATTCGCCGATCAGGCTGTGACCCAACAGGTACAGATCGCCGATGGCGTCGAGAATCTTGTGTTTGACGAACTCGTCGCGGTAGCGCAGACCTTCTGCGTTCAGCACGCCGCTGTCATCGAGGACGATTGCGTTGTCGAGGTTGCCGCCCAGTGCGAGATTACGCGCGCGCAGAGCCTCGATGTCGCGCATGAAGCCGAAGGTACGGGCGCGTGAGACTTCGTGCAGGAAGGTGGTGCTGGAGAAATCCATGGTCGCGCTCTGTGAGCGGCGCTCGAACACCGGGTGGTCGAATTCGATCTCGAAATTGACGCGAAAGCCATCATGCGGCACGAACTCCGCCCACTTGTCGCCATCCGTGACTCGTACCGGTTGCCTGATGCGCACGAATCGCTTGGGCACGTCCTGTTCGGCGATGCCTGCCGACTGCACCAGAAACACGAATGGCCCGGCACTGCCGTCCATGATCGGCACTTCCGCGGCATCGACCTCGATGCAGACATTGTCGATGCCAAGCCCGGCGAGCGCCGACAACAGGTGCTCGACGGTAGCGACCTTGACGCCATCGCTCACCAGCGTCGTACCGAGGGTGGTCTCGCCGACGTTCTCGGCGCGCGCCGCGATCTGCACCGGCTCATCGAGATCGACGCGACAGAACACAACGCCGCTGTCGACTGCGGCGGGCTTCAGGACCATGGCGATGCGCTTGCCGGTATGCAGCCCAACGCCCGTCGCACGAATGGGGTTCTTCAGAGTTCTCTGGCCGAGCATCACCGCACCATCAGAAAAAAGCGCCCTCGCAGGAGCGGCGGCACGGCAGGAGCATGAACCTTGGCGCGAAGCCAAAGCCGCCATCCGCCAGCGCATCCCGCATCGGGCGCTACCGTATCACAGGCCCAGTTCAGCGACCATCGACACCGCGCCCTGACGCGGTCCCGAGGCAGCCGGCCTGCCCGCGACTTCAGTCGGCCTGACGTCGCAGGAAAGCCGGAATATCGAGCACATCGTCGGCATCGATATCCGGGCGCAGGCCATCACCCACCGCAAGCTTGCGGTGCACCGTCGGCTTGTCGAGCTGTGCATAGTCGCTCGAGGTCATGGGCGTGCGCCGCACGACCCGCATCTGCGGCTCGGCGTCGCGACGCGCACTCTCCGCATGCGGCGCCGTGCGCAGCGTCTGCTTGGCAACCGGCCGGCCGAGTCCGGTTGCGACCACCGTGACGCGCAGCTGGTTGGACAGGTCCGGATCGATGACGGTGCCGACCACGACGGTCGCATCCTCGGAAGCAAACTGCTTGACCACCGTGCCCACTTCCTGGAACTCGCCGATCGACAGGTCCATGCCCGCCGTGACATTCACCAGAATGCCATGGGCGCCCGCGAGATTGGTGTCCTCGAGCAAGGGCGATGAAACCGCCATCTCGGCGGCTTCGCGCGCGCGATTCTCGCCAGACGCATAGCCCGAGCCCATCATCGCCATGCCGGTCTCGCCCATCACGGTACGCACGTCGGCAAAATCGACGTTGATGAGACCCGGTCGGGTAATCAGTTCGGCGATACCCTGCACGGCACCCTGCAACACCTGGTTGGCGGACTTGAAGGCGTCGAGCAGCGTCGTCTGTGGCCCGAGCACCGTCAGCAGCTTCTGGTTCGGGATGGTGATCAGCGAATCGACGTGCTTGCAAAGTTCGTTGATGCCATGATCGGCGATCAGCGCGCGTTTGCCGCCCTCCATCTCGAAGGGGCGCGTCACTACGGCAACGGTCAGAATGCCGAGCTCCTTGGCAATCTGCGCCGCGACCGGGGCGGCGCCCGTTCCCGTACCGCCACCCATGCCCGCGGTGATGAACAACATGTCGCAGCCTTCGATCAGCTCGATGATGCGATCACGGTCCTCGAGCGCCGATTGGCGGCCCACCTCGGGATCGGCCCCCGCACCGAGCCCCTTGGTGATATTGCTGCCAATCTGCAACGCCGTCTTGACCTTCGAGTGCTTGAGCGCCTGCGCGTCGGTGTTGACGCACAGGAATTCCACGCCCTCGATGCCGGCGGTAACCATGTGCGCGACGGCGTTCCCGCCGCCGCCTCCGACACCGAGTACTTTTATTACAGCGCTCTGGCTGTAGGCATCCATCAGTTCAAACATACATGCTCCTTTAGGTCGTCTGTCAGCTTCTCAGAAATTTCCCTGGAACCAGTTTTTCATGCGGTCCAGCATGGTCTTGGCGCCAGCACCGATTGCGCCGGTGCGCACGCCAGGCAAAGCGTTGTCGCGTGCGTAGAGCAAGAGCCCCACGCCAGTCGAATAGATCGGATTGCGCGCCACGTCGGCGAGGCCGCGCACGTGTTGCGGCAGGCCGAGCCGCACGGGAACGTGAAATACCTCTTCGGCGAGCTCGATCGCGCCTTCCATGCGCGCGCTGCCGCCTGTCAGGACGATGCCCGCGGCAATGACTTCCTCGAAACCACTGCGCCGCAGTTCCTCCTGCACGAGGCTGAACAATTCCTCGTAGCGTGGCTCGACGATTTCCGCGAGCGTCTGGCGCGCGAGCCGGCGCGCCGGCCGGTCGCCGACGCTCGGCACTTCGATGCTCTCGTCGGGATTGGCGAGCTTCGACAGCGCGCACGCGAAACGGATCTTGATGTCCTCGGCGTACTGCGTCGGCGTACGCATCGACACGGCGATGTCGTTCGTGACCTGATCGCCGGCAATCGGAATCACGGCCGTGTGGCGGATCGCTCCCTGCGCAAAGACCGCGATGTCGGTCGTGCCGCCGCCGATGTCGACCAGCGCGACGCCAAGCTCTTTCTCATCGTCGGTCAGCACGGCGAAGCTCGAGGCGAGCTGCTCGAGCACCACATCCTCGACCGCAAGCCCGCAACGCTGGATGCATTTCTCGATGTTCTGGGCCGCGCTGTCGGCGCCGGTCACGATATGCACCTTGGCCTCGAGTCGCACGCCGGACATCGCGATCGGATCGCGGATCCCCTCCTGTCCATCGATGATGAATTCCTGCGGCAGCACATGCAGTATCTTCTGGTCCGCCGGGATCGCGACCGCCTTGGCGGCATCGATCACGTGATCCACATCCCAGGCGCTCACCTCGCGATCGCGGATCGCAACCACGCCATGCGAGTTGAGGCTGCGCACATGGCTGCCGGCGATGCCCGCGAACACGGAATTGATTTCGCAGCCTGCCATCAGTTCGGCTTCCTCGACTGCGCGCTGGATCGACTGCACGGTCGATTCGATATTGACGACCACGCCCTTCTTGAGCCCGCGCGACGGCTGCGACCCGAGACCGATCACGTCGACATAGCCGTCCGCCGCCAGTTCGCCCACCAGCGCAATGACCTTGGAGGTGCCGATATCAAGGCCAACGATTAGCCGACGATCCGATTTTCTAGGCATCTTTTTCCGCATCCCCGCTCGCCATCGTGCTGGCCCGGCGCTGCCCGGAACTCCAGCCGACCGCATAACCATTGCTGTAGCGCATGTCGACATAGGTGATATCGCGCGCGCGGCGCAGCACCATCGGCAACGCCGCCGCGAGAAACCGCTCGAAACGTTCGTCGACGTTCTTGCGCCCGAGGCGCACCGTTACGCCGTTGTCGAGATCGAACTCATAGGCGCCGCGGTCATCGAGCCTCACCGCAGCCAGATGCACCCCCGCCTCGGTCAGGCGGCCAGCGGCGTTCAGGTAGCGGCGCGCGACCTCCTGCTCGCTGCCCTGTGGACCGGACAGGCGCGGCAGTTCCGGTGGCACGTGCCGCGCATCACTCATGAACAGCTCCCCGCGCTCGTTCAACAGACCGCTCTCGCCCCAACGCGCCGCGGCACGCTGCTCGGCGATCGTGATGACGATCGCGCGCGGCCAGCTGCGTGCGATGGTCGCGGTATCGACCCAGGCAATGTGCTCGACCGCGGCCTGCAGCACGGCGAGATCGATCCGCACCAGCCCGTTGCCGCGCAGCTCGCGCTTGACCGCCTGCTCGACATCCATGGCCGATACGCGCTGCAGCGCGCCGTGCACCTCGATTCTCTCGACGCGCTGGTTGAACGCACCGACGAGCAGCGCAAGCAAGGCGCCGCCGCCAGCGACGGCGAGCGCGGCGATACCGAGGCTGCGCCAACCGGGCAAGCGCTGCAGCCAGTCCGGCGGCGACTCGCGGCGGCGGCGGTTTCGATTGCGGTTTCGAAGTTGCAGCATGTCAGCGCGGCTCCCTGGCAAAGCTGGTCTCGAGCACCCGCCAGACGAGCTCATCGAAATCGATGCCGTTGGCGAGCGCAGCCTTTGGCACCAGGCTGTGATCGGTCATGCCTGGTACCGTATTGATCTCGAGCAACATTGGCCGCCCGGCGTCGTCGGCCATGAAATCCACGCGCCCCCAGCCGCCCGCGCTGCAGGCATCGAACGATGCAAGCGCCAGTTGTTGCAAATGCTGCTCGGCGGGCGCGGACAGTCCGCAGGGGATCAGGTAGCGCGTGTCGGTGCGGAAGTATTTCGCCTGATAATCGTAGAACCCGCCCGCCGCCTCGATACGGATGGCCGGCAGGGCCTCGCCCTGCAGGATGGCCACCGTGTATTCGGGACCATTGATCCAGCGCTCGGCGAACACCCGCGGCTCGAAGGCCGCGGCGGACGCAAACGCTTCGGCCAATTGCTCGGCCTGGGTGACGCGCGTCATGCCGACGCTCGAACCCTGGGTGGCGGGCTTGACGATCAGCGGCAGACCCAGGGTTTCGACCACCGCGTCGAAATCATCCGGTCCGTCGATCTGCATGTAGGGGCTGGTCGCGACGCCGACAGCCTCGGCCAGACGCTTGCAGAGCAGCTTGTCCATGCCGACCGCCGATCCTGTCACGCCGCTGCCCGTGTAGGGCAAGCCCATGAACTCGAGTGCGCCCTGCAGACTGCCGTCCTCGCCACCGGGCCCGTGCAGCGCAATCCATACCCGCTCGATGCCGCGCTCGATCAATTGCGACAGCGGCAAATCCTGCGGATCGAAAGCCTCGGCATCGACACCGCGGCGCCGGAGCGCGGCGAGCACGGCCTGGCCGCTTCGCAGCGAAATTTCGCGTTCGCTGGAGTTGCCGCCGAAGAGCACGGCTACCTTGCCGAAAGCGTCGGCCTCGGTCACATGCGTGTGCCGTCCGTGATGGTATTTCAGTCGCATGCCAAGCCTCTCACCTGCGCTCTCCCGCGATGTGCACTTCCGGAACCAGCTGCACGCCGTGCACATGCAGCACCCGCGCCTGCACTTCGTGAATGAGCGCCTCGATGTCCGTCGCGGTGGCCTGCCCGTCATTGATGATGAAATTCGCGTGCTTCGCGGACACGCTGGCGCCGCCTATACGCAGACCCTTCAGACCGGCGCTGTCGATCAAGCGCGCGGCGTGATCACCGGGCGGGTTGGTAAACACCGATCCACAACTCCACGCTCCGATCGGCTGGGTCTCCCTGCGGCGCGACAACAGTGCCCGGATCTCGGCATCGCCGGCGCCGCGGCGCGGACTGAACCCCAGGCGCGCAGCGATGAACCATTCGTCCGCATGTCGCGGGCGCACGCTGCGATAGCCGATCGTGAATTCATCAACAGCGCGTTCATGTATGACGCCGTCGCGATCGATGGTCTCGACGCCCTGAACATGGCGCCAGGTCTCGCCACCGAATGCACCGGCGTTCATGGCGAGCGCCCCGCCCATGGTGCCGGGTATGCCGGCGAAGAACTCTGCGGGCCCGAGCTGCCAACGCTGACACTGGCGCGCGAGTTGCGCGCAGGGCACGCCCGCCTCGCAGTAGACCTCCTCCTGACTGCGTCGCTCGAGCAGGCGCAGTGCCGTCTGGGTCGCGATCACCACGCCGCGCAGTCCGCCATCGCGCACCAGCAGGTTGCTGCCGAGACCAAGGAAATGGATCGGCAGCTGCGGCGAAAGCTGGCGCAGGAAAGCCGCGAGGTCCGCGCGATCGCGCGGCTCGAAGTACAGGTCCGCGGGCCCGCCGACATGCCAGGAGGTGTGGCGGGCCATCGGCTCATCGCGGCGGATCCTCGATTCGAACTCGCGGCTGAGAGCTGCACTCATCGGCGCGTCTCCATGATCGCCGCAAACGCCCCGGGCAATTCCTGGGCGACCTGGCCGATGCTGCCCGCGCCCATCGTAAGAATCACATCCCCTGCACGCACGAGTGCGTGCAGGGATTTGGCGAGCTCGGTCACCTCGGCCACGAACACGGGCTCGAGCAGGCCGCGGCTGCGCACAGCGCGGCAAATGGCGCGGCCATCCGCTCCGGCGATTGCCGCTTCGCCCGCGCTATACACTTCGGTGACCAGCAACGCATCGGCTGTGCCGAGCACTGCCGCAAAATCGTCGAGCAGGTCACGTGTGCGCGTGTAGCGATGCGGTTGAAACGCCAGCACGATGCGCCTGCCGGCGTAGGCCTGGCGGATCGCGTCGAGCGTCGCGGCGATTTCAGTCGGGTGGTGGCCGTAGTCATCGACCAGGGTGACCTTGCCCTGCCCAAGCGGCAGTTCCGCGATGTGCTGCAGTCGCCGGTCGATACCCTGGAAGTTCGCGAGGGCACGCTGGATGGATGCGTCGTCGACGCCGATCTCGCTCGCGATCGCAATCGCGGCGAGCGCATTGCGTACGTTGTGCAAGCCCGGCAGGTTGAGCGAGACCTCGAGAGCGGGTTTGCGATCGGGTCGTTCGACGCGAAACGACGTGCGCAGCCCCTGGCGTTCGATCGCGACGGCACGCACGTCCGCCGTCGGTCCGAGACCGTAGGTCAACACCGGTCTGCCGATTTCATCGGCGATGCTCATCGTCTCGGCATCATCTGCGCACAACACGGCGAGGCCATAGAACGGCAGGTTGTGCAGGAATTCGACGAAACTCTGCCGCAACCGCGAGAAGTCGCCTTCATGGGTGCCGAGGTGGTCCTTGTCGATGTTGGTGACGACGGCGATCATCGGCTGCAGGTACTTGAAGGAGGCGTCGCTTTCGTCGGCCTCGGCGACGAGGTAGCGGCCACTGCCGAGCTTCGCGCTGCTCGCGACGCTCTTCAGGCGTCCGCCGATCACGAAAGTCGGATCTTCGCCGCCCTCGGCAAGGAGACTGGCGGTAAGACTCGTTGTCGTGGTCTTGCCGTGCGTGCCAGCGATGGCGATTGCATAGCGAAATCGCATCAGCTCGCCCAGCATCTCGGCACGCCGGACCACGGGTATTCGCTGCTGGTGCGCAGCGAGCACTTCGGGGTTATCCGCGGTGACCGCTGTCGAGACAACCACGACGTCGGCGCCTTCGACGTTTCCGGCGGCATGCCCCAGCATGATGCGCGCTCCGAGCTGCCCGAGCCGCGCCGTCACGGCGCTCGCCTTGAGGTCGGAGCCGCTGACTTCATAGCCGAGATTGACCAGAACCTCGGCGATACCGCTCATGCCGCTGCCGCCGATGCCGACCAGGTGGATGCAATGGATGCGGCGCATGCGATCGTTCATGCGCCCGCTCCAGCCGCAGCGATGGCGCCCAGACAGGCGTCACGCAGACGCTGCGTCGCCTCCGGGCAGGCAAGCGTCCCCGCCTGCTCTGCCATCCGTGCGAGGCCCGGGCGATCCGCGGCAAGCCGGTCGATCTCGCGCGCCAGTCGTTCCGGGTTCAATTCGCGATCGGAAATCAGCACGGCTGCGCCACAGCGCACCAGCGTGCGCGCATTATGGCTTTGGTGATCATCCGTCGCCTGCGGAAAGGGCACCAGGATGGCCGCCACGCCGACAGCGGCGATCTCCGAGATGGTCAATGCGCCTGCGCGGCAGATCACGAGATCCGCCCAGGCATAGCTTTCGGCCATGTCGCCAATGAACGGCAGCAATTCAGCCTCGACGCCGGCCTTGGCATAGCTGTTGCGCGCTTGTTCGATCCAGCGGTCACCGGTCTGATGGCGCACCGACAGATGCGTCTTGTGCTGCAACTGGGCCACGGCGAGTGGCACGATGGCATTGAGGCGTGCCGCACCCTGGCTGCCGCCGACCACCAGCAGGCGCAGGCTCCCGGGATCGCGCTGCCGCCGCCGCGACGGTGGGTCCTGCCGGAAGAATTCCTCGCGCAGCGGATTGCCTATGGTTTCGGCACGACGGGCCGTCGCGAAACTGCCCGCGAAAGCCTCGAATACGCGGCTGGCCAGGTGTGCCAGAACGCGATTGGTGAATCCCGCGATGGCATTCTGCTCATGGATGAAGAGCGGACGGCGCAACAGCCGCGCCGCGACACCGCCGGGACCACTGGCGAAGCCACCGAGACCGACGACGAGCACCGGATCGACGCGGCGAATGACCGCGATCGCCTGCCACAACGCGCGCACCAGGCGCAACGGCGCGAGCGCCAGGGTAGCGAAGCCCTTGCCGCGCAAGCCCACGACCGAAATGGTCGCGAGCGGAATTTTCTCCGCGGGCACCACGCGCGCCTCCATGCCGCGCGCCGTGCCGAGCCAGGCAACGCTGACGCCGGCGGCACGCAGGGAGCGCGCCAAGGCCAACGCAGGGAACACATGTCCGCCCGTTCCGCCCGCCATGATCAGTACCTTGGCGCCGCTCATGCCGTAGCCGCCTCGGTGCGAAGGTCGCCGCGACGCGCGCTCGCCGATCCGCGCGCTTCGCTCATCACTTCGTGATGCACGCGTAACAGCAATCCGACCCAGAGGAAGGCGACGATCAGGCTCGAACGCCCGTAACTCATCAAGGGCAGCGTCAGGCCCTTGGTTGGCAGGGCGCCCATGTTGACGCCAATGTTGACGAAGGCCTGCAAGCCGAGCCAGATGCCGAATCCTGCCGCCACATAGCTTTGAAACTTGAGACCGGCTTCGTTGGCCTGAGTCGAGATCTGCAACGCGCGCCAGGCGAGCGCTAGGAACAGACCAATGGTCAGCAATACGCCGGCTAGCCCGAGTTCTTCGGCAAGCACGGCGAACAGGAAGTCGGTGTGCGCCTCGGGCAGGTAGAACAGCTTTTGTATGCTCTCGCCGAGGCCGACACCAAACCATTCGCCACGTCCGATGGCGATCAGTGATTGCGTCAGCTGGAAGCCGCTGTTGAACGGATCGGCCCAGGGATCGAGGAAGGCCGTGAGCCGGCGCACCCGGTAATCGGCAGACAGGGCGAGCGCGACGAGCGCCGCGACAACGATGAGCACTATCACGCCAAGGTCCCGCCAGCGCGCACCGGCAAGGAACAGAAGCGCGCAACCCGTGGCACAGAGCACGACGGCTGCGCCGAAATCGGGCTCGGCGAGCAGGAGCAAGGCAAAGACGCCCAGCAGTCCGACGGCGCGGAAGAATCCAGAGAAACTCGACTGCAGCTCACCTTCGCGACGCACGGCGTAGCGCGCAATGAACAGGAGCACCAGTACACGCGCGAGCTCGGAGGGCTGGAAATTGAAGCCTGCCAGTCGCAGCCAGCGGCTGCTGCCGTTGACTGTGTGTCCGATGCCGGGCAGCAGCACGGCAAGCAGCAGGAGGCCGGCGAACAGCAGCAGGGCAACGGCGTATTCTTCGTAGAGGCGGGTCGGCAACATCAACATCAGGCCCGCCACGGCAATGCCGGCAAGCGTCAACAACAACTGGCGCTCCAGATAAATGAATGGCGCGCCTTCCTGCTTGGCGGCGATCGAGATCGAAGCCGACGTGACCATCACGAGGCCGAGCAGCACGATGGCACTCACGAGCAGCACGGTCACCGAGTCAATGTGCAGCACCCGGCTGCGCGCCTGTCGCTGCCCCTGGGAGCGGATCATGCGGCCAGCTCCATTACGGCATCGCGAAAACGCTGACCGCGGTCGGCGTAGTTGCGGAACATGTCGAAGCTTGCGCACGCCGGCGAGAGCAGCACCGTGTCGCCGCGCTCGGCGAGACGGCGCGACGCGTGCACCGCATCCTCGAGCGATGCACAGAACTGCACCGGGCAGATACCGGCGAGGACATTTGCGATCGCGCGCGCATCGCGGCCGATCAGCAAGGCATGGCGCAACCGGCCACGTGCCGCGGCGGCAAGTGGTGCGAAGTCCTGGCCTTTGCCGTCGCCACCGGCGATCAGCACCAGGCGGCCCGGCAAACCCGCAATGGCCGCAATCGTGGCGCCGACATTCGTTCCTTTCGAATCGTTGATGTAGGCGACGCCGTCGAGCGTTGCCACGAACTCCGCGCGATGCGCGAGGCCCGCAAAGTGGCGCAACTCCTCCACCATGGCGGTGATCGGCAGGCCGGCGGCTTCGCCGAGCGCGAGGGCGGCGAGCGCATTGGCGGCATTGTGCAGGCCACGGATCCGGAGCTCATCGGCACCGATCAGGCGCTCCTGGTCGCGGCACAGCCAGTTGCCTTCGGGCAACTGCTCGAGGGTGTAGAGCGCATCGCGCGCCCCGGCTATCGAAAAGCCGAGCGTGCGGCAGTGATCAGGTGCGAGCTCACGCGAGAGCGGATCATCAAGATTGATCACGGCGGCTTCGGCATGGCGGTAGATCGTCGCCTTGGCCGCCGCATAGTCGGCAAGAGTAGCGTAACGATCGAGATGATCCGGGCTGATGTTGAGCACGGTCGCCGCGATGGGGCGCAGTGAGTCCGTCGTCTCGAGCTGATAGCTCGACAATTCGAGGACGAACAGCTCCTGGGGACCGTCGTCGAGCAGCTCGAGTGCAGGCGGGCCCAGATTGCCGCCCGCCCGGCAACGTCGTCCCGCGCGCCGAGCCATCGCTCCGGTGAGAGACGTGACCGTGCTCTTGCCATTCGTTCCCGTGACGGCAATGACGGGCGCAGCGACGTCGCGGGCGAACAATTCGATATCGCCGATGATTTCCAGTTGCAGTTCGCGCGCGCGCGCAAAGAACGGTCCATCGCGCCGCAGGCCCGGCGCCACCACGACCAGGTCGCCCGGCTCGAGCCGTGCAGGGTCGAGCCGACCGCAATCGAGCTGCACCCGCGGCAATTGCGCTTCGATCTGCGCTCGCGCCGGCGGTTGCGTGCGGGTATCGATACCAAGGAGCCGCCAATCCCGGCGATCGAGGTAGCGCAGCACCGACAACCCCGAGTCGCCGAGGCCAACCACGATCGCGCGCTCTTGATGCGTCGTCGGTTTCATCGCAGTTTCAGCGTCGCGAGGCCGGCGAGCACGAGCAACAGCGAGATGATCCAGAAACGCACGATCACCTTGGGTTCGGCCCAGCCTTTCAATTCGAAATGATGATGAATCGGCGCCATGCGGAAGACGCGCTTGCCGGTCATCTTGAACGAGGCCACCTGGATGATTACCGACGCCGTCTCGAGCACGAACACACCGCCCATGACGAGCAGCACCAGTTCCTGGCGGACGATGACTGCGATCACGCCAAGCGCCGCGCCGAGTGCAAGCGCTCCGATGTCGCCCATGAAAACCTGCGCCGGGTAGCTGTTGAACCACAGAAAACCGAGGCCTGCGCCAACCAGCGCGGCGCAGAAGATCAGCAATTCGCCGGCATTCGGCACGGGCGGGATCGACAGGTATTCGGCGAAGACCGCGTTGCCGCTTGCATACGCGAAGACGCCGAGCGCTGCAGCCACCATGGCGGCCGGCATCACCGCGAGGCCGTCGAGCCCGTCGGTGAGATTGACCGCATTGCTCATGCCGACGATCATGAGATAGCTGAGGACGATGAATGCGCCGGCTGACAACGGCAGCGCGAAGGATTTCACGAGCGGCAGGTAGAGTGTGGTCTCGGCCGCGGTGGCGGCGGTAAAATAGAGAACCGTTGCCGCGCCGAGCCCGGCGACCGACTGCCAGAAATATTTCCAGCGCGCGACGAGGCCGCGCGGTGATTTGACGATCAACTTCAGATAATCGTCATAGAAGCCGATCAGACCGAAGGCGAAGGTCACGCCGAGCACGATCCACACGAAGCGGTTGTGCAGGTCGGCCCACAACAGCGTTGCGACACCGATGGCCACGATGATCAGCAGCCCGCCCATGGTCGGCGTGCCCGCTTTTGGCAGATGCGTCTGTGGTCCATCGTCACGCACGACCTGGCCAATCTGATAGCGCGAGAGTCGGCGGATCATGCCCGGACCGACGAGCAGCGCAATGAGCAACGCCGATGCCGCCGACAGGATGGCGCGAAAGGTCAGGTACGAGAAAACGTTGAGGAATGTCAGATCGGGCGTGAGCTGTTTGGCAAGCCAGTACAACATGGGATTCAGCCCGCCCGTGCCTGTAGTGAAGGCTCACGCAGCGCAGCCACGACGCGTTCGAGCCGATTGGATCGCGATCCCTTGACCAGCACCGTGACATCTCCCCGCAGCTCGGCGGCGACTGCATCGCAAAGCGATGACGTATCGCCGAACCACTCGGCACCTGCACCGAATGCCGCCACCGTCCGGCGCGCATGCTCGCCCACTGCGAACAGTCGCTCGATGCCGTGGCCGCGCGCGTATTCGCCCATCTCGACGTGTGCGTCGGCCGCAAAGGCGCCGAGTTCGCCCATTTCGCCGAATGCCAGCCAATGGCGGCCGGGCAGTTGCGCGAGCACGTCGATGGCGGCGCGTACCGAACTCGGGTTGGCGTTGTAGGAATCGTCGATCAGGTAACCCCCTGCGGGTCGCACCAGGGCATTGAGGCGCCCGCTGACCGGGCGCATGGCAGCGAGACCGGCAACGATGCATTCGGGATCGACGCCGGCGACGCTGGCCGCCGCGGCCGCGGCGAGCGCATTTCGCACGTTGTGCTCGCCGGCAAGTCGCAGCTGCACCTCGGCATCGCCCGCCGGCGTGCGCAGCCGAAATCGGGTGTCGAAGCCAGCCGCATCGATCGCATAGCGGATATCGCTGGCGCGAAACTGCGCCTGCGCGCAAAGGCCGAAGCTGACGACGCGCGCGGCGGTCATTCCGACCCACATCGCGTAGAACGCATCGTCGGCATTGAGCACCGCGGTGCCATCTGCCGGCAGCGTCGCGACCATCTCGCCTTCGGCCCGCGCCGCGCCCTCGAGGCTGCCGAAACCCTCGAGATGCTCTTCACCGGCGTTGGTGATGAGGCCGATCTGCGGCCGCGCAATGGCGCACAAAGCAGCCACTTCACCCGGATGGTTGCTGCCGATTTCCACCACCGCGTAGCGATGCTGCGGCGTCATGCCAAGCAGTGTAAGCGGCACGCCAATGTGGTTGTTCAGGTTGCCACGAGTCGCCAGCGTCGTGCCCACCTTGGCCAGAATTGCCGCAAGCATTTCCTTGACGGTGGTCTTGCCATTGGCACCGGCGACGCCGAGCACCTGCCCATGAAAATCGCTGCGCCAACAGGCCGCCGCGCGCGTCAGCGCCTGCAGCGTGTCGGCAACCCGGATCTGCGCCACCGACGCCTCGCTCGGGCGCGCGATCACCACGGCCGCACACTGCGCGGCCATCGCCTGCGAGATGAAATCGTGGCCGTCGAAATGCGGACCGCGCAGGGCGACGAACACATCTCCGGCAGCAAGCGCACGGGTATCCGTAGTGACTGCCGCGAACGCGCAGTCCGCACCATGCAGCTCGCCGCCCATCGCATCGGCAAGCCTGGCGAGGCTGCGCTTCATGCCGCCTCCGCGAAGCAGCGTTCGATAACGCCCTGATCACTGAACGGCCGGCGCTCTGCGCCATAGATCTGGTAGTCCTCGTGGCCCTTGCCGGCGACCACGACCACATCGTTGTCGGCGGCGGCGTTCAATGCGAGGCGTATGGCTGTGGCGCGATCGTGCTCGATGCGATAGAGCCTCTCGGCCGGGACTGCCGCGGCGATGTCCGCGACTATCGCCTGCGGCGACTCGCTCCTGGGATTATCGTCCGTCAGGATGACGGCATCGGCCAGCCGCGCGGCGGCCGCGCCCATGGGCCCGCGCTTGGCGCGGTCGCGATCGCCGCCGCAGCCGAACACCACCCACAGGCGTCCGCTGCAATGCGCGCGCGCGGCGTCGAGCGCCTTGGCGAGCGCGTCGGGGGTGTGCGCGTAGTCGACGACCGCCAGCGCGCGACCGGCGCTGCGCAGCAGTTGCATGCGACCGGGCGGCGGCGTCACCTCAGCCAGGTATTCGACCGCTCGTGCAAGCGGCACATCGAGGGCGATTAGGACACCGAGTACGGTCAACAGGTTGTCGGCATTGAATTCGCCGAGCAAGCTCGAGCGCAGGTGCGCAGCGCCAAAACTGCCGCCGATTTCGAGCGCGATACCGTTCGGCGTCAATTGCAGCGCGGTGCCGCGCAACTCGCGCGCGCCGCGCGGCGCGTCGACGCCTAGCCGGCTTGTGCATATGAGCGCGAGATCGGCAGCGCGCCCGGCAGCGAGCCGCGCGCCATGGGCATCGTCGACGTTGACCACCGCGGCGCGCAGCGTCGGCCATCGAAACAACCGCTCCTTGGCTTCGAAATAACTCGTCATCTCGCCGTGGTAGTCGAGATGATCGTGGCTCAGGTTCGTGAACGCCGCTATCGCGAATCGAACGCCCGCGACACGATGCTGGTCGAGCGCATGCGAGGAGACTTCCATGGCAACGCATTGCGTATCCTCGGCGCGCAGTTCGGCCAGTTGCCGTTGCACGGTAGCCGCATCGGCCGTGGTGAAACGCGTGGCGCGAAGCGAATCGACCGGCCCGACGCCCAGGGTGCCGCTATAGGCAGAGCGCATGCCTGCGCGTGATAGCGCCTGGGCGAGCAGCCAGGCACAGGTCGTCTTGCCATTGGTACCGGTGACGGCCGCGATGGTCATGGTCTTCGACGGCATGCCATAGAAGCGGTCGGCAATCTCACCGAGGCGTCGCGCGAGATCGGGCACCGCCACCATCGCCACCTCGCCCCGAAGTGCAGGCAGGCGCATGCCGGTGACCGGCTCGTAGACGATGGCCCGCGCGCCCGCCTCGATCGCAGCCTCCGCAAACTCGATGCCGTGGTGATGCCGGCCCGCAAGTGCGACGAAGGCATCGCCAAGGTTGATCTCGCGGCTGTTCACCCGCAGGTCCCGCACCAGCAGGGGCTGCATCGAACTCGTGCCGGCGAGCGCCGGCGTGAGGTCACGCAATGGCGCAGTCATTGCAGATCCGGCGCACGCGCCGCCAGCGTCGTCGATTGATTCGCAACCTGCATTGCCGGCTGGCCAATCGGCGCATCGGGCGCAACGGCCATCAGCCGCAATGCGCCGCCCACGATGCGCGCGAATACCGGCGCCGCGACGTCACCGCCGTAGTATTTGCCGGCACCGGGCTCGTCGATCACGATCACGGCCGCGAGGCGCGGCGCCGACGCAGGCGCGAGTCCGCCGAACACCGACATGTATCGGTCCGTCGAATAGCCGCCAGCATTCGATTTCCATGCCGTACCAGTCTTGCCCGCCACGCGGTAGCCGGGAATCGCTGCGCGCTCGCCCGTGCCCTCGGGGCTGACCACAGCCTCGAGCATGTGCACCAGCGAACGGCAGGTTGCCGCATCGAGTACCTGCTCCCCCGCCGCCGGCGCATCGACGCGCAGGAATGACACGGGACGCGAGATCCCCATGCTGCCGAGCGTCGCGTAGGCGCGCGTCAGCTGCAGCGGCGTCACCGACAGGCCATAGCCATAGGACATGGTGGCAATGCCTATCGGCCGCCAGCGGGAGTAGTGGCTCAGCAAGCCCGCGGACTCGCCGGGATAGCCACTCGAAGTCAGTTGCCCGAAACCGAATCCCGCCAGCGTCCGATACAGCTGCTCGGGTTCGAGCGTCAGGGCAATGCGCGAGATGCCGACGTTGGAGCTGTGGCTCAACACGCTCGCGATGTTGATGGCGCCGAGATCGTGCTTGTCCTCGATCATCTTGATGCCGACCCGAAATGGCGTCGTATCGATCACGCTGCGCTCGTCGTACTTGCCGGATGCCAGTGCCGCGGCCGCGACGAATGGCTTGATCGACGAGCCCGGTTCGAAGATGTCGGTGGTCGCGCGATTGCGGTAGCTCTTGGCCTTGATCTGATCGCGATCGTTCGGGTTGTAGGTCGGCTGATTGACCATGGCGAGTATTTCGCCGGTGGCGACATCGACGACCACCGCCGAGCCGGCGCGGGCCTTCTCGGCGCGAATCGCAGCCTTCAGCTCGCGGTAGGCGAGGTATTGCAGGCGCAGATCGATAGACAGAACCAGGTCGCGTCCGGGTCGCGCCGGCGCGATGCTCTCGACATCCTGCACGATCCGTCCGTCGTTGTCGCGGATCACGCGCTTCGAACCATCCTCGCCCGCCAGCCAGTGATCGAAAGCGAGTTCGATGCCTTCCTGCCCGATATCGTCGATGTTGGTGAACCCGAGCAGATGCCCGGTAACTTCACCGGACGGATAGTAGCGGCGATACTCGCGCATGACGTCGATGCCGGGGATCTGCATGCGCATGACGCGCGCCGCGTCGGCCGGCTGCAAATGACGGGCCAGATATATGAACTCACGACCAAGATTGCTGGTTACTCTACGGGTCAGCTCGGTGTTGTCGCGGTGCAAGGTCTTGCTGAGTCTCGGCAGCTGATCGCTCGCGAGCGCGAGTTTCTGCGGATCCGCCCAGAGGGAATCGACCGGCGTGCTGACCGCGAGCGGCTCGCCAAAGCGATCGGTAATCGTGCCACGGTGCGCCGTGATGCTGGCGACGCGCGAGTAGCGCGCTGCGCCTTCGCGTTGCAGGAAATCGTTGTCGCGCACCTGCAGCTGCACTGCCCTTGCGCTCAAGGCAAGCGCCGCAAGCACGAGTACCGCAAAGGCAAGCACAGCGCGCAGGCGGAACGAGTACGCCCGCGCAACGGGCTTGGCGGCGCGCTTGCCGGATCGGCTCACGGCCTGACCACCTCGATCTGCGCCGGCGCCGGAATCGTCATGCGGAGTTTTCGGCGCGCGACATTCTCGACGAAGGCGTGAGTGGACCAGGCGCTCTGTTCGAGCTGCAACTGGCCCCACTCGATCTCCAGCGCATCGCGCTCGCCATTCAGTCGTTGCAGTTCAACGAACAGTTCACGCGCTCGATGCTTGCTGTAGATCGCGGCGGCAGCGGAACCGAGCACCGCGAGCCATAGCAGAGGCAGGGCGACCAACAGTGCACGACGCGAGATCAAGGGCACCTCAGAGCTTCTCTGCAGCCCGCAGCACGGCACTGCGGGCGCGGGGGTTGCGGGCAATTTCCGCCGCGTCCGGAAAAAGTTTGCGGCCAACGGGACGCAGCACCGGCTGCGCCTGCGGCGGCAGTACCGGCAAGGCAGCGAGCTCGCGCGGCGCTCGTGAATGATCGCGGATGAAATTCTTGACGATGCGATTCTCCAGCGAATGAAAACTGATCACGACCAGCCGGCCACCGCTCTCGAGCACGGACAGGGCCGCGGCCAGCGCCTGTCGCAATTGCGCGAGTTCATCGTTGATGGCGATGCGCAGCGCCTGGAATGTTCGAGTCGCCGGGTGCTTGCCCGCCTCGCGCCGCGGTACGGCGCCGGCGACGATGCTGGCCAGCTCGCGTGTGGTTGCGATCGGGGCGCGCTCGCGCGCCGCGACGATCGCAGCGGCAATACGCTTCGCGAAGCGTTCCTCACCGAGTTCGGCGATCACTCGCGCGAGCTCGCGCGATTGGACCCGCGCCAGCCAGGCCGACAGCGGTTCGCCGCGAGTCGGGTCCATGCGCATGTCGAGCGGGCCGTCGTGGCTGAAACTGAAGCCGCGCACTGGCGTATCCAGCTGCGGCGAAGACAGGCCGAGATCGAACAGGATGCCGCTGGCAGAGCGGCCCGGGGCGCGCGCGGACAATACCTCGCGAAGCTCGGCGAACGGCGCATGAACGAGTTCGAGGCGGTCATCGCTCCTGCAAAGCGCCGCTCCGGCGTCGATGGCCTGCGGGTCGCGATCGAGCGCCAGCACCCGCCCTTCGGCCGATAGTGCAGCGAGCAGGCGCTGCGTATGTCCCCCGCGGCCAAATGTCGCATCTATGTACAACCCATCGGGGCGCGCGACGAGTGCTGCAACAGCGGCGTCGACCAGCACCGGCTCATGCAGTCCCACGATGGCGCCCCCTCGATCAAAGTGACAGTGTCTCGAGCTCCGCCGCCAGGTCCGTGGTCAATTCCTCGCTCTTCAACCAGGCATCGCGGCGCTCGTTCCAGCGCTGCTCATCCCAGAGTTCGAAGCGATTGCCCTGGCCAATCAACATGGCGTGCCGGTCGAGGGCGGCGAACTGACGCAATTCGGGTGGCAACAGGAGGCGGCCATGGCCATCGAGATCGATATCGGTCGCATGGCCGACCATGAGGCGCTGCAGCCGGCGCGCCTGCGGGTGCAGGCTCGGCAGACTCATCAGCTTTTTTTCGATCTCGTCCCAGTCGGGTTGCGGGTAGATCAGCAAGCACTGGTCACGATCGACGGTAACGACGACGCGACTCTCGGCGCGCTCGCGCAGGCTGTCGCGGTAGCGCGTTGGCATGACCATGCGCCCTTTGACATCCAGGGTTACCCGTGTTGCACCGCGGAACATGACCGGAACCGGGGCACAGGCCCCCTTTCTCCCCACAATTTCCCACTTTCAACCACTATAGAAATCGGGGGGCCAATATGTCAATGGTCCAAAGTGAGAAATTTGTCGCAATCACAAGGACTTACGAGACTGTCGGGAGACCGCGACGGCGACGAAAAAACACTAGTCTTTACGTTTCAGTGGGTTGCTGTGCTTAGCTCCAAAGGTCTTTAGAAGAAGAAACAGGAGTCGGCCGGTAAGCCGGGTTCTGTCGTGGGCAATCATTCCTCTGGGACCGACGTCGCCGCCAGCCTCTAGCAACCTACCCGGAAGCACGCGCAGACGGCGTTGCGATTTGACTCGCCGCTTCCCTATTTGGCCTTGCTCCCGGCGGGGTTTGCCATGCCATGCCTGTTACCAGGCACGCGGTGCGCTCTTACCGCACCCTTTCACCCTTACCTGCGCATCGTTGGATACGCCGGCGGTTTGCTTTCTGTTGCACTTTCCGTGGGCTCGCGCCCCCCAGGCATTACCTGGCGCCGTGTCCGCAGGAGCCCGGACTTTCCTCCACCGCGATTGAACATCGCGGCAGCGATTGCCTGGCCGACTCCATCTCACATTTTACTTGAAGCGGGGCTCGCGCGGTCAGTCACCGACGAGCTTTTCAGAAGACAGCTGCAATACCCGTGCATAGCAGTCATGACGCGCAAGGCCGCTGACCTTCGCGGCCACGGTCGCGATCCTGGCGGGTGGCAGTAGGCCTGCGAGCGCGCGGATGACGCGCTCGGCGACTTCGCCGCCGCCGCGCGACTCGTCGGTGGGACTGCCCGCAACCACCAGCGTGATCTCGCCACGCGCCAGGTTTTCATCGCTACGCTCCGCGGCGATGAGCTGCGCCACAGTTCCGCGATAGATGGTCTCGTAGGTCTTGGTCAATTCGCGCGCGATGGCCGCGGCGCGCTCCATTCCCAGGCAGTCACCCAGATCCTGGAGCGACGCGCGTATGCGGTGCGGCGTTTCGAAAAACACCAGGGTGCGCGACTCGTTGCGCAACCCTGCCAGGCGGGCCTGCCGCTCGCCAGCGCCCGCAGGCAGAAAACCTTCGAAGACAAACCGGTCGGTCGGCAGTCCCGACACCGCGAGTGCCATCGTGACAGCCGATGGCCCGGGCACGGCGCCGACCTCGAATCCTGCGGCCAGCGCGGCGCGCACCAGCGGGAAGCCCGGATCGCTGATGAGCGGCATGCCCGCATCGCTCACGACGGCCACGGTCGCACCGGCGCCCAGTCGCTCGAGTACGGCGCCCTGGCGTGCAAGCTCGTTGTGCTCATGGAGGGACAACAGAGGGCGCTCTATGCCAAGCGGCCCCAGCAGGCGACGCGCCTCGCGCGTATCCTCGGCCGCAATCAAATCGGCGGCCGCCAGCGCTTCGCGCGCGCGCGGCGAGAGATCGCCGAAATTGCCAATCGGCGTGCCAATCAGCAGCAGCCTACCTTTGCCTGGAACCATATAATGCCCTCACCGGTCCCCCAAGGGCCCGGCCCGGCGCGCCACGGATGCGCCACGAAACGCAGATGGAGTATGCCAGCTAATGACTGACTCGATGATCCGCGCAGCGCGCGCAGTGGCGATTGCGAGCCTGCTCGCGGTGGTTTCCTGTACCAGCCTCGGTCCCGGCGGACGGTCCCCGCCGTCGGTCGACCGCGCCGAGCGCGCGGCACGCGCCGGCGATTACGTCGCGGCCGCGCGCGAGTATGAGGAGCTCGCCACCGATGCGCTAACCGCCGACGCGGCCCGGTTCCGGCTGCGGGCGGCGCGTTATTTCGCCCAGGCCCGGCGCCCCGCGGATGTCGAACGCCTGCTGGCGATGCTGCCCGCGCAATTACCGCGCGCTGACCAGTTCGAGCGCGATTTGCTGCGCGTCGAACTCGATCTGTTGCGCAACCAGAACGCTGCGGCGTGGCGGCGCCTGCAATCGCTCCCGCCGGCCGAGAGCCACGGCGATCAGTTGGCGCTGCAACAACTGCGCAGTCGCGTCGCATTCGCGAACGACCGCATTCTGGAAGGCATCGAAGCGGCACGGCAGACCGAAACCCTGAGCGATCCGGGCGATCCGCAGGCGGGCGTGCGGCGCCGATTGCTCGGTGAGCTGCGGGCAGCGGCGGAGCGTGGTGTTGCGCTCGAGCGCATCGCAACCACGGACAAGGTCACCCAGGGCTGGCTCGAGCTCGGCGGCATTGCCGCGCGCGTTGCGCGCAGTCCATTGTCGGCGCGGGCGCAGGTCGCCGCCTGGCAGGGCAGGTTTCCCGGGCATCCCGCCAGCACTATCGTGCGCAGCGAAATCATCGGCGAGCCGCGCGATGCGACGCTACAGCCGCCGAACGGCCAGGTGGCGTTGTTGCTACCGCTTGGTGGCCGGACGGCGAGCGCCGCGGCGCAGATTCGCGCCGGATTCATGGTAGCAAGCGAACAGGCCGGCATGCGGGCACCCGGTACGGTCACGGTCTACGATACCAGCGGCTCGACGATAGCCGATGCCATCAGTCGCGCCTTCAACGACGGCGCCGGTTTCATTGTCGGACCGCTGCTGCGCGAGGAGGTCATCGCCGCAACGGATTTCGCCGGCATGCGCGGCTATATCCTGGCGCTCAACTACCTGCCCATGGACCAACCCGCGCCGCACGGCATGTTGCAATTTGCGCTGTCGCCAGAGAACGAAGCACGCTCCATCGCCGAGCGCGTCACGGCCGGCGCAGCGGGCAAGCGCGGCATTGCGCTCGTGCCAGATGGCGAATGGGGCGACCGCGTGCTCGAGGCCTTCAGCTCCGAGCTCACCCGTCGTGGCGGTGAGCTGGTGGATGTCGAGCGCTACGATGCGTCGCAGAGCGATTTCTCCGCGCCGATCACCCACGCGTTGCGCCTCGACGAGAGCCGCGCGCGACATCGGAGACTGCAGAACCTGCTCGGCATCAGCCTGGAGTTCCAGCCGCGGCGGCGGGGCGATATCGATTTCATCTTCGCGCCCGCGCCGACTGCAACACTCGGGCGGCAGCTGCGGCCCCAACTGCGCTTCCATTACGCGAGCGACATCCCGACCTATTCGACCTCCAGCGCGTTCGAGCCACACCCCACCGCCAACCAGGACATGGAGGGACTGATCTTCCCCGACATGCCCTGGGTGCTCGATGACGACGACGATATCGCGCGCATTCGCACGGCAGCGGCAACTTCGGCTGCGGCCCAGGGCCAGGCGCGCGGCAAGTTGTTCGCGTTCGGCTACGACGCCTACCAGATCTATGCAGCGATCGCGGCCGGCGCCGACCCGGGGAGCCTCCAGATCGACGGGCTGACCGGCCACATCAGTTTCGACGCCGATGGCCGCGCGCGGCGCGACCTGCAGTGGGCGGAAATCCGCCGCGGCGAGGCGCGGCGCCTCGATCGGAACTGATCGCCCTGGCGGCGACCGAGCGCCAGCTCGCCGGACAACGCGGCGAGCAACTCGCGGCGTTACATCTCGAGCAGGCGGGCTTGCACATACTGATGTGCAACTACCGTCGTCGCCGAACCGAAATCGACATCGTGGCCGAAGACGGCGAGGACCTCGTCATCGTCGAAGTGCGCCTGCGCTCGAGTCGGCGCTTCGGCGGTGGCGCTGGCAGCGTCGACGCGAGGAAGCGCCGCCACCTCGTCGTCGCCGCAATGCAGCTTCTGCAGCAGTACCCGCAGTTCCGCCGCCGGCGATTGCGTTTTGATGTGGTATCTCTCGAGCCCGGCGAGTGCGGCCATCAAATCGAATGGATCCGCCATGCATTCACGGCAGACGGCGTTTGAGCAAAATCCAGATCCGCCTTACTTGACCACCTTCAGCTGCGGGCGTCGCGATTCATCCGGTGAGGGCGCCGACGGTGGTGGCTGCGGCGCCAGATCATCGCCGGTGAATACCATGCCCTCGCCGCTCTCGCGGGCATAGATGCCGAGCACTGCGGCTATCGGCACGACGACGCGATGCGGCACGCCAGCGAAGCGCGCATTGAAACTGATGCCGTCATTGCGGATCTCGAGGCGATCAGCGGCACTCGTGCTGAGGTTGAGAATGATCTTGCCGTCCTTGACGTAGGCACGCGGCACCTCCACCCCTGCCTGTTCGGCATCGATGATCACGTGCGGCGTCAGCTTGCTGTCGCTGATCCAGTCATGCATCGCGCGCAACAGGTAGGGACGCTTCGGAACTTCCGTCGTACTGGCCATAGCGGGTCAGAGTATTCGCAGTTCGCGCTCCGCCTCCGATAGGCTGTGGCGGAATGCCGGACGCGCAAACAGTTGATTCGCGTAGCGCAGGATCGGCTGGCTTTCGGCAGGCAGGTCGATTTCGTAGGCTGCAAGGCGCCACAGGATCGGTGCGATGGTTGCATCGACGAGCGAGAATTCATCGCTCAGAAAATAGGGCTTGACCTTGAAAAGATCCGTGCTGGCAATGACCGTGTCGCGCAACATGCCGCGCAGTTTCTGGCCCTGGCGGCGATCGCTCTCGCGCTCGATCTGCTGCGCAAGCCCGTACCAGTCGCGCTCGATGCGATACAGCGCCAGCCGGAACTGCGCGCGCGACACCGGATCGACCGGCATCAGCGGCGGATGTGGATAGCGCTCATCGAGGTATTCGACGATTACGCGCGAATCGTAGAGAACGAGGTCACGATCGACCAGCGTTGGCACGCTGTGGTACGGATTGAGATCGAGGAGATCTTCCGGATAGCGTCCCGGATCGACGCTAATCACCTCGATGCCGAGGTTCTTTTCGGTCAACACCAATCGTGTGCGGTGACTCCAGGGGTCATTCGGCCCCGAGAACAACGTCATGATTGAGCGTCGGCCTGACACTCGATCAGTGCGCTAACGCACGTCCTTCCAGTATTCGTGTTTGAGCAGCCACGCGACGACCGTGAACAACAACAGGAACAGCACGGTCCACACACCGACATTGCCGCGCCCAAGGCGCGACGGTTCACCTGCGTAGTCGAGGAAATTGACCGTATCACGCACGAATTCGCGGTATTGCGCATTGTCGAGCGAGCCATTCGCGCCCGGCTCGAAATGGGCGAATTCGGCCACCATCATGGGCTTGCCGTCCTCGCCCGGCTTCTCGACGTTCTGAAAGACCGCCTGCTGCACGCCCTGCAGGGGCGACAACACGTGCGGCATCGCCGTTCCGGGCAAGGCGAGGTTGTTCACTCCCGTGCCGACCGATTTGGTATCGGCGTAGAAGGTCGTCAGGAACCTGAACAGGTAGTCGGTACCACGCGCGCGCGCAATCAACGACAGATCGGGCGGCGCCTTGCCGAACCAGTCGGCGGCCCGCTGCGCCGGCATCGGCGTGATGACGTAGTCGGTGCTCTTCGCCCCTGGCGGCAACAGGTACTGCTGGAGCTGCTCGCCCGGGATCTTCAGGTCGTCGGCCATGCGCTGGTAGCGCAGAAATTTGAGCGAATGGCAGCCATAGCAGTACGCCATGAAATTTCGCGCACCGCGTTGCAGTGACGGCAGATTTTCGATCTGGGTGTCTGCCGTCCAATGGCGCCAATCGGCGCCGAGCGCAGCTGCCTCGGCCGGCTGCTCCTCGGCTGACAGTGTTACTGAAACCGCGAGCAGAGCGAGCGCGGCGCCCAAGCTACGTGACAATGACCTAGCCATGATAGGTAACTCTCTCAGGAACCTTTTTGACCGCGTCGAGGCGCGTGTAGAACGGCATCAACACGAAGAACGCGAAATAGCCAACCGTGAATACGCGCGCCAGGAGCACGTACAGCCCCTCGGCCGGCTGCAGCCCCAGATACATCAGCACCAGAAAACTCAACACGAACAATCCGAGGAAGAACCGATACAGCCCCCCGCGATAGCGGATCGACTTGACCTTGGCGCGATCGAGCCAGGGCAGGAACAGGAACGCCACCACGGCGAGGAACATCAGCAACGCGCCCATGCGCTGATCGGGCACGGCCCGCAGGATCGCGTAGTACGGCGTGAAATACCAAACCGGCGCGATATGTTCGGGCGTTGACATCGGATCGGCCGGCTCGAAGTTGGGGTGTTCGAGGAACAGGCCGCCGAAGGTCGGCGCGAAGAACACGATGACGGCGAATATCGTCAGGAACAGCCCGACACCGACGATGTCCTTGACGGTGTAGTAAGGATGAAACGGGATGCCATCGACAGGCTTGCCATCCGCACCCTTGTGCTCCTTGATCTCGATGCCGTCGGGATTGTTCGAGCCCACCTGACGCAACGCCACCAGATGCAGCAACACGAGTAGCGCCAGCGCGAAGGGAATGGCCACGACGTGAAATGCGAAGAAGCGATTCAGCGTTGCATCGGCAATGCCGTAATCGCCACGTATCCATTCCACGAGGCCCGGTCCGATGCCCGGGATGGTACCGAACAGGTTGACGATGACCTGCGCACCCCAATAGCTCATGTTGCCCCAGGGCAGAACGTAGCCGAAGAACGCCTCGGCCATCAGCGCCAGATAAACCAGCATGCCGATCAGCCACAGCAGTTCACGCGGCGCCTTGTACGAGCCATACATGAGCGCGCGGAACATGTGCAGGTAGACAACGATGAAAAATGCCGAAGCGCCGGTCGAGTGCATGTAGCGTATGAGCCAGCCCCACTCTACCTCGCGCATGATGTACTCGACCGAGGCAAAAGCCTCGGTCGCGCTCGGCTTGTAGTGCATGGTGAGGAAGATCCCGGTAAGGATCTGCATCACGAATACAAGGAGCGCAAGCGAACCGAAGAAATACCAGATGTTGAAATTCTTCGGTGCGTAATAGCCGATGAGCTGTTCGTTGATGAAAGCGTCGACCGGCAGCCGTTTGTTCAGCCAGGCGCGAAATCCGGTCGCATTCGCACCCACCTCCCCGCCGAGATTCGCCATCACGCCACTCCTTCAGCCGGACCCTGATCGATGCCGATGATCAGCTTGCCACCCTGCTCGAACGCATAGGGCGGCACCGCCAGATTGCGCGAAGCGGGCGATCCCTTGAATACGCGGCCGGCCATATCGAAGCGTGACCCGTGGCAGGGGCAGAAGAAGCCGCCCGGCCAGTCAGCGCCAAGCGTGGTATCGGCCGGCGTGAATCGCTGCTTCGGCAGGCAACCGAGGTGGGTGCAGGTAGCGATGAGCACGAGGTATTCGGGATTCGACGAACGCGCTTCGTTGGCGGCGTACTTCGGCTGCTCCGAACTCGAGCTTTGCGGATCCTTGAGTTCCGGGTTGTTCTGATCGAGTCCCGCCAGCATCGCTTCGGTGCGCCGCACGATGTAGATCGGCTTCATGCGCCAGACCGCCTGCACCATCTGGCCCGGTTCGAGCCGCGAGACGTCGATTTCGACCGGCTGGCCTGCAGCGCGGGCACGTTCCGACGGCTTCCACGACTTGATGAAAGGCGTAGCGGCGAATACTACGCCGACAGCGCCAGTTGCAACGGTTGCTGCAGTCAGAAATCGGCGCCGGCTGACATCGACTTCCGCATCCGCACCGGATTCGGCATGGCTATGCATAACACCTCTGTGCTGATCGAGACCTACCCCGCGTCGACTCACGGCGCATGCGGCGAACAAGCGACGGTGCGCGATGTCGCAATCGCGGGAAACGGTGCATTATACACAGTCATCGTAGTCAACCCGGTCCCGGGAGACGTCGGCTTTGCGAAGGTTCCTGCCCCTGATCGGCGCGTCGGTAGTTGCCGGAATCGCTCTTGCCTTTCTGGCGGTTGCGTTATGGCCGCAGCTCCTGCGGCCTGCGGGATCGCCCGACCCGACGACGGTTCCACCCGCCGCAGCGACGGTACGCGACATGCCGGCGCCCTCGCCTGCGGTCTCCAGCTACGCCGATGCGGTTGCGGTCGCGGCACCGGCCGTGGTCAACATCTATACCGCCAGGGTCGTCACCGAGCGCGTCGACCCCACGACCCTCGATGAACTGCTCGGCGATTTCTGGCCGCGCTATCGGCAACGCATCGAGCGCAGCCTCGGTTCGGGAGTCATCGTCGATGAATCGGGATTGATAGTGACCAACCACCATGTCATCGCCGATGCCGCCGCCATCCGTGTGCAGTTGGCGGATGGTCGCATCGCCGATGCTGGCATCGTCGGCAGGGATCCGGACACCGACCTTGCGGTGCTCAGGGTGAAATTGCCGCGACTGCCCGTGATGCATCTCGGCCGGTCCGACCAGCTCCGTGTCGGCGACGTGGTGCTCGCCATCGGCAATCCACTGGGCCTTGCGCAGACGGTGACCCACGGCATCGTGAGCGCAACAGGCCGCGGCCAGCTCGGCGTGGCCACCTTCGAGAATTTCATCCAGACCGATGCGCCGATCAACTTCGGCAATTCCGGCGGCGCGCTCATCGATACCCGCGGTCAACTGATCGGCATCAACACCGCAGTCATCGCCAAGAATGCCGGCGTCGAAGGCATCGGTTTTGCGATCCCCGTCAACCTGGTGCGCGGCGTGGTCAACGAAATCACGCTCCATGGCCGGGTGATACGCGGCTGGATCGGCGTCGAGCTGCGCGACGTGCCGGCCGAGCTGGCCGCGCAGCTGCGCCTGCCTCGCGGCGGCGTCATCGTCTCGAACCTCTATGTCGGCAGCCCCGCGCACCGCGCCGGCATCACTCGCTGGGACCTGCTGCTCGGGATCGGCGGCACCGCGGTTGCCAATGCCCAGGATGCGCTGGTACGTATCGCGAACACCCGCCCCGGCGAGCAGCTGCTGCTCGCCCTGCAACGTGGTGAGCGCCGTCTGCAGGTCGCGGTCACGGTGGCCGAGCAGCCCGCGACGCCGTAGGCGGCGCAGGATCGGCCGCGATCGACGCGAGCGTCAGTTCGGTACGCGCCGTATCCGGGCGCCGAGCTGCTGCAATTTCTCTTCGATGGCCTCATAACCGCGATCGATATGGTAGATGCGCTCGATCGTGGTCTCGCCCTCGGCGACCAATGCGGCGAGAACCAGGCTCGCCGATGCGCGCAGGTCCGTGGCCATTACCGGCGCAGCCGTGAGGCGCGGTACACCCTGGATGATGGCGGTATTGCCCTCGAGCCGGATTTCCGCGCCCATGCGCCGCATCTCCAGCATGTGCATGAACCGATTCTCGAAGATGGTCTCGATGATGGTGCCGACGCCTTCCGCAACGGTATCAAGCGCCGCGAACTGCGCCTGCATGTCGGTCGGAAAGGCCGGATAGGGAGCGGTGCGCACGTCAACCGCCTTCGGCCGGCGGCCGTGCATGTCGAGTTCGATCCAGTTCTCGCCGGTCGTGATCTCGGCCCCGGCATCGCGCAGCTTGCCAAGCACGGCATCGAGGAATTCGGCGCGGGTATTGCGGGTGCGCACCTTGCCGCCCGTAATTGCCGCGGCAACGAGATAGGTACCGGTCTCGATGCGATCAGGCATGACATCGTAGCGGGTGCCACGCAATGTCTGCACGCCTTCGACGACGATCGTGTCGGTGCCGGCGCCGCGGATGCGCGCCCCCATTGCATTCAGAAAATTCGCGAGGTCGACCACTTCGGGTTCGCGCGCCGCGTTTTCGATAACGCTCGTGCCCTCGGCGAGAGCGGCAGCCATCAACAGGTTTTCGGTGCCGGTCACGGTGACCGTGTCGAGCACCAGGCGCGCGCCGCGCAGGCGATCGGCCCGGGCGCGGATGTAACCGCCTTCGATGGCGATCTCCGCGCCCATCGCCTGTAATCCCGAGACATGGATATTGACCGGGCGCGCGCCGATCGCGCAGCCACCCGGCAAGGAAACGTCGGCGCGACCGAAACGCGCGAGCAAGGGGCCAAGCACCAGGATCGACGCCCGCATGGTCTTGACCAATTCGTAGGGTGCGACGAACTGGCGGATGTCGCACGCATCGACCTCGATACGCATGCGCTCATCGACCGTCACTGCAACACCCATGCGCCCCAGCAACTCGATCGAGGTCGTGACATCCTGCAGATGCGGCACGTTGCCGATGCTTACGGGACCATCCGCTAGCAGGGTCGCGGCGAGAATCGGCAGCGCCGCGTTCTTGGCGCCGGAAATGCGCACCTCGCCGGCAAGAGCCGTCCCCCCAATGATCTGCAGCTTGTCCATCGCGGATCGCGATCAGCCGCGCAACATCTGTTCGCGCCGCTCGGCCCATTCGGCTGGCGTGAACGCATCGATGCTGAGCGCATGTATCTCGCGACCGACCAGTTCGCCGAGCGCCGCGTAGACGAGTTGATGGCGCGCGAGCGGGCGCTTGCCCTTGAACTCTCCGGCAACGACCAGTGCGGCGAAATGGGTCTGGTCCTCGGAACGTACCTCGACCTCGGCGCCCGGCATGGCCTGGCGGATCAGATTGGCAACGGCATCGGGATGCATTTTGGTCCTGTCGCGGCGCCTGGCGCAGCGCGGCCAGACTGCGCCATCATAAATAAGTACTGCCAGCAGCGAAACAGCGCCCGGTGATCGGGTCAGGCGGTATCATGAGAGACGCCACAATGACTGCGCCCGGCCACCTCACATCCGATCCCGACCAGCTCGTCGCCTGGGGCCAGCGCGCCCTCGAGACCGAGTTGGCGGGCTTGCAGGCATTGCGCACGCGCATCGATGCATCCTTCGCCGCCGCCTGCCAACTGATACTCGCCTGCCGCGGCCGTGTCGTCGTGAGCGGCATGGGCAAATCCGGACATATCGGTGGCAAGATAGCCGCGACGCTCGCGAGCACGGGTACGGCGGCGTTCTTCCTGCACGCCGCAGAAGCGAGCCATGGCGATCTCGGCATGATCACGCGCGATGATCTGCTGCTCGCACTTTCCAACTCCGGTGAGACGGCGGAGCTGTTGATGATCGTGCCGCATTTGCGCCGACTGAACGTCCCGGTCGTTGCCCTCACCGGCAATCCCGCTTCGGCGCTCGCCCAGGCCGCCAATGTGGTGCTCGATGTCAGCGTGGACAAGGAGGCCTGCCCCCTCAACCTCGCGCCGACGGCGAGCACGACCGCAACGCTCGCCATGGGCGATGCGCTCGCGGTCGCCTTGCTCGAGGCCCGCGGATTCACCAGCGATGATTTCGCACGCTCGCACCCGGCGGGAGCATTGGGCAGGCGCCTGCTCCTGCACGTTGCCGATGTCATGCGCCGCGATGCCGCCGTGCCCAGGGTACTCCCGGAGGTCAGCCTCGCCGCCGGCCTGCTCGAGATGTCCGGCAAGGGACTCGGCATGACCACGGTGACCGATGCAGAGGGCAGGCTGCTCGGAGTCTTCACCGACGGTGACCTGCGCCGCGCGATCGACAAGTCGCTGCCGCTTGACGGCGCACGGATGAACGATCTGATGACGCGCGACTGCCAGGTCATTGCGCCACGCGAACTCGCTGCCGCCGCGGTACATCTGATGGAAACTCACAAGATCACCGCACTGCCTGTCGTCGACGATGATCGACGCGTGGTAGGCGCCCTGAATGTTCACGACCTGCTGCGCGCCGGTGTGATGTGACAGCGCGGCGACGAAGCCGGTCGAGGTCTGCGATCCGGTTGCTGGTGCTCGACGTCGATGGCGTACTCACCGACGGCCGCTTGCATTACGGCAGCCGCGGCGAAGTGCTCAAGGTCTTCCACGTGCGCGACGGGCACGGCATCAAGACGCTGCTCGCAGCGGGTGTGGAGGTAGCGGTTATTTCCGGGCGGCGCTCGCCGGCGGTAGCGCGCCGGTGTCGCGAGCTGGGGCTGCGACACGTCTTCCAGGGAATCGGCGACAAGCTTGGCTGTCTCGAGTCCTTGCTGCGCCGGCTCGGACTGCCGGCGGCAGCCTGCGCGGCGATCGGAGACGACAGCCCCGACGTAGCGCTGCTGCGCCATGTCGGCCTGCCGATCGCGGTGGCCGATGCGCACGCTGATGCGCGACGCGCGGCGCGGCGCGTGACGCGATTGGCGGGTGGCGACGGCGCCGTGCGCGAAGTGTGCGACTGGCTGTTGGCTGGAAGATGATGCGTTACCTCGCACCGGCATGTGCCATCGTCCTGGCCGGCTCCATCGCCGCCTGCGATCCGATGTCGCGCGACAGCAGCGCCAACATCACCGACAAGGGCAACGGAGACTCGGGATATTTCGCTCGCGACGCGGAAATTCTCGAAACCGGCAGCGATGGCAAGACGCTTTACGTGCTGCATGCCGCGACGATCACGCAGTCAGCGCCGCAAAGCGCCGTGAACCTCGATACCGTAACAATGCGCTACCAGACAGGTGCGGGCGATGACTACGACCTTCGCGCGCAGTCTGCTACCGTCGACGCCGGTGGCAAGCGCTTTACGCTCACCGGTGCGGTTCAGGTCGACGGATCGGGGCCAGACAAACCGCGGCCGCTGCGCCTGCGCACGGACAGCCTGCAGTTCGATGTCGAGGCCGAAAGGATTACCAGCGCGGCCACCGTGGAAATCCTGTTCGCCGAGCAACGCCTTACCGGTGTCGGCCTCGACGCCGATTTGAAGGCCCGCAAGGTGCAGCTAGAATCGCAGATCCATGGCCAGTTCCAACCTTAGCTCCATCCTGCTGCTGATCGCCGCGGGTAGCGTGGCGGCTGCACAGTCGCCAGCGCAGCTCGATGGCAATGCGCCCTTTGACATTTCGGCACGCTCGACATCGCTCGACTACGGCGCCAACGTACTCATATTCCACGATGTGGTGATCAGCCAGAACGACGTGCACATCGAGGCGAGTGAAGCGCGCGCATCGGGCGACATGTATGAGAATTCCGAATGGCAATTGAGCGGCGGCGTGCACATCCGCGCGGAAGGCGGCCGCCTCGAATCGCGCGATGCGAAAGTACGCATCGTCGGTCGGCGCGTTGCCTCGGCCAGCATCAGCGGCACGCCGGCTCAATTCGAGCAGCAACTGCGCGATCGCAGCCAACTCGCGCGCGGGCGCGCCAACCGCATCGAATACGATCTCGCAAACGGCGCGATCCGGCTCGCGGGCGATGCATGGCTCACCGACGGGCGCAACGAAATCTCGGGCCGTGAACTCATCTATGACCTGCGCGCCCAGAGGGTGAACGCCAATGCCCAGGATGCCGACGACAGGGTGCGCATCACCATCCGGCCGGAAAGCAAACCGTGAGCCTGCTGCGCGCGCGCCATCTCGCCAAATCCTACAAATCGCGACGTGTCTTGAGCGACCTGAGCCTCGAGGTAGGCTCGGGCGAGACCGTCGGGCTGCTCGGACCGAATGGCGCAGGCAAGACGACTGCGTTCTACATGATCGTCGGTCTCGTGCCCTGCGACGCTGGACAGATCCACCTCGACGACACCGAGATCACGCATCTGCCGATCCATCGCCGCGCCCGGCTCGGCATTGGTTATCTCCCGCAGGAAGCGTCGGTTTTCCGCAAGCTGAGCGTCGCCGACAATATTCTCGCCATACTCGAGACGCGCGCCGACCTCGACGGTGCGGCCCGCAGCAGCCGTCTCGAGCAGATCCTCGATGAACTGCGGATTGGCCATGTGCGCGACAGTCTCGGCCTGTCCCTGTCGGGCGGCGAGCGGCGCCGGGTTGAAATCGCGCGCGCGCTGGCGGCCGAACCGCGCTTCATATTGCTCGATGAACCGTTTGCCGGCGTCGACCCGCTGTCGGTACTCGACATTCAGAAAATAATCGGCGAACTGACCGCCAAGGGCATTGGCGTGCTCATAACCGACCACAATGTGCGTGAAACCCTGGGCGTTTGCCAGCGTGCCTACATCGTAAGCCAGGGAACTGTGATCGCTTGCGGAACTTCCGAGGAAATTCTTGCCAACCCCCAAGTCCGTGAGGTGTACTTGGGAGAGAAGTTTCGCCTCTGAACACGATGCTAAAACCCTCCCTGCAGCTGAAGCTCGGTCAGACCTTGACCATGACGCCACAGCTGCAGCAGGCGATCCGCCTCCTGCAAATGCCCGCGCTCGAACTCGCCGCACATGTGCGCGAGTTGCTGGAAAGCAACGTCATGCTCGAGGCGCTGGAGGACAGCGAAACGACCGGAAGTTTCATCGGCGTATCGCCTCTGACCGAGCGACCTGCCCAGGAGCGGCAGGACCAGGCGCCCAAGGTCGAGGTCGTCGAGGACAGCTGGAGCACGAGCGCCGCCGGATCGGCCGATTCGGCCTGGAATGCCGAGGATGACGAGCGGCAACAGGATTTCGCCGAGCAGGCAGCCACCTCGCTGTCCGAGCATTTGCTTGGCCAGCTGGAACTTGCGCGCCTCGATGCGCGCACGCTCGCCATTGCCACCGCTATCGTCGATGCCATCAACGATGATGGCTACCTGATCGACGATCTTGCGGAGATCGCAGCGACGCTGCGTCCCGAAATCGAGGCAAGTGAACAGGAACTCGCCGATACCCTCGCGGTCGTGCAGTCACTCGATCCACCGGGCGTCGGCGCCCGCTCCGTCGGCGAATGCATCGCCCTGCAGCTCGCGCAGCTCGATCCACAGACGCCGGCGCTCGAGATCGCCCTGCGCATCGCAGCGTCGCACCTCGACCTCGTTGCCGAGCGCAATACGGCTGCCCTCGCCCGCCTGCTCGTGGTGGATGAGCAGCAGATCGCGGATGCGCTCGCGCTGGTGCGCTCCTGCCATCCGCGCCCCGGTGCGGTGGTCAGCGGCGCGTCGGCCGAGTACGTCATCCCCGATGTAATCGTGCGGCGCACGGAGAATGGCTGGTCGGTGGAGGCAAACCCGGCAACCTTGCCGCGAGTGCGCCTGAACCAGGGCTACGTCAATCTGCTGGGTCGCAATTCCGGCCATGCGGTCATGCGCTCGCAGCTGCAGGAAGCGCGCTGGCTGCTGAAGAGCCTGGAGATGCGCCAGGACACGCTGCTGAAGGTGGCGCGCACCATCGTCGAGCGCCAGAGCGAGTTCCTCGAACACGGCGAGGAGCATATGCGGCCGATGATCCTCAAAGACATCGCCGAAGCGATCGAAATGCACGAATCGACCATTTCGCGCGTCACCACGTCGAAGTACATGCACACGCCCCGCGGCGTTTTTGAACTCAAGTACTTCTTTTCGAGTCAACTGGAAGGCGGGGACGGTTCGGCAACATCATCGATTGCGATCCGCGCCAAGATTCGCAACCTCATCCGCGAGGAGGACGCGCGCAATCCGCTGAGCGACAGCCGCATTGCCGCCATGCTCGCAGAGGAGGGCATTGCGGTTGCGCGCCGCACCGTCGCGAAGTACCGCGAGGCGCTTGGTATCGCTCCGTCCAATGAGCGCCGGCGCAGCGCGCCGAATTGAACGGTTCCAATTCATCATGCCACAAGGAGAGCAACATGCAGATTTCCGTCACCGGACACCATGTGGACGTCACAGCCCCGATGCGCAGCTACGTCGAGAAGAAACTCGAGCGTATCGTTCGTCATTTCGATCGGGTGATCGACATCCATTGCGTCCTGACGGTGGAGAAGGACCGGCACAAGGCCGAGGCCACGCTGCATGTTGGCGGCGGTCCCATTTTTGCCGACGCCACGGCGGGCGACATGTACGCGGCGATTGATGCACTGACCGACAAACTCGACAGGCGCGTCAAGAAACACAAGGAGAAACTCAACGATCATCACGCTGCCGAGGTGCGCAGCGCCAGGCTCTGATCCCGTCGCATGGCCGGAATGCGCCTGATCATCGTTAGCGGACTGTCCGGCTCGGGCAAGTCGGTGGCGCTGCACGTGCTCGAGGATCTGGGTTTCTACTGTATCGACAATATCCCGGCTGCGCTGCTGAAGTCCTTCATCTCCCACACCGTCCGCAGCGGCAATCCGGCCTACGAGCGCACGGCGGTCGGGATCGATGCACGCAATACCGGCGAGGAAATCGGCGGACTACCCACGCTGGTCGCGGAACTCAAACGAAGCGGCATCGGCTGCGAGGTGCTCTACCTGGTAGCGAGCGATCAAGAGCTCCTGCGCCGGTTCACCGAAACGCGCCGCCGTCACCCGATGAGCCGCGACGACCTCGGCCTGCAGGAGGCGATCGCGCTAGAGCGGCGCCTGCTCGAACCCATGTCATATGCCGCTGACCTGGTCATCGATACCTCGCGCATGAGCGTGCACGAACTGCGCGATGTCGTGAACGGGCGCATCGAGCGGCGCGCGCCGCGCGGCATTTCACTCGCCTTCGAATCGTTCGGCTACAAGAATGGCATACCGGGCGATGCCAATTTCGTCTTTGACGCCCGCACGCTGCCCAATCCCTACTGGGAACCCAACCTGCGGCTGCTCACTGGTCGCGATACCGAGGTCATCAAGTTCCTGGAAAGTCATCGCAGTGTCGGTCGACTGCTCGATGACATCACCAGCTTCGTCGCCGCGCGCATTCCGGAGTTCACGACCAATGGTTACAACTATCTGACAGTGGCAATCGGCTGCACTGGCGGCCAGCACCGCTCGGTCTATATGGTCGAGCAGCTGGTCGCCAGGTTCCGTACGACCCACGGCCGTGTCATCGGCCGACATTCGGCGCTCGGCGCCGCGCAGCTGGTCACGGCGAACGAATCCGGGAGCGCCTGAGCTCCCGCCAACTTTCCCCGCAAGCGCGCTGCGGCTACACTCGGCGCCCATTCGAGTGCTGTTTGCCGATCGGCGGGTAGATCATGGTGGGCAGCGCCACTTGGCAACGGTCCTCCCCATGAACGAAGCTGCAAAATCGGCGAAAGAAGGCCGCCTGGCGGCGCTGCTCGCGGCGCTCGACCAGGGCACGCTGCGAGCCGCCCATCGCATGCTGAACTCGATGCATCCGGCGGAAATCGCCTCGCTCATCGAGTCGCTCCCGCCGACGCAGCGCGATGTCGTCTGGGAGTTCGTCGATGCCGAAATCGAAGGTGATGTCCTCGTCGAGCTGAGCGAACCGATCCGCGCCAAGCTGATCGCGAGCATGGAAGCCGAAGAACTCATCGCCGCCACCGAAGGGCTCGAGGTCGACGATCTGGCCGACCTGGTCGCAGACCTCCCGGAGGCCGTCAACCGGCAATTGCTCACCGCCATGGATCGCCGCGATCGCGAGCGCCTGCGCGCAGTACTTGCCTTCGACGAGGACACGGCCGGCGGCCTGATGAACACCGATACGATCAGTGTGCGGCCGGATGTCACGATCGAAGTCGTGCAGCGTTATCTGCGCATGCGCAAGGATCTGCCGGAGCGCACCGACAGCCTGTTCGTCGTCGATCGCAATGACCGCTACCTCGGCACCCTGGCGCTTACCAGCATCCTGATCGAAGACGAGGACCGACTGGTTGCCGATACCATCGACAGCGATGCGCCGCGAATCGATCCGGCAACCTCGGCGCACGATGTAGCGCAACTCTTCCAGGACCGCGACCTGGTATCCGCCGCAGTGGTATCGGCCGATGGCAAGCTGCTCGGGCGCGTGACGGTCGATGATGTCGTGGACGTGATCCGCGAGGAAGCGGAGCACTCGGTCCTGTCGATGGCGGGACTATCGGACGAAGAAGACGTCTTTGCCGGCATCCTGCCGTCCGCCCGGCGACGCCTGCTGTGGCTCGGCATCAACCTGATCACGGCATTGATAGCGGCACTCGTCGTGCGACGCTTCGAAGGAACCATCGAGAAAGTCGCGGCACTTGCCGCACTGATGCCCATCGTGGCCAGCATGGGCGGCATCGCCGGCACACAAACCGTCACGCTGATCATCCGTGGCCTTGCGCTCGGTCAGGTGCAGTGGGCGAACGCGCGCTGGCTCCTGTTCAAGGAAATCGCTGTCGGTGGATTGAACGGCGTAATCTGGGCGATCGTGGTCGGATTCATTACCGCGGCCTGGTTCGGCCGGTGGACCATTGCGCTGATCATCGGCGCATCGATGCTGGCGAACCTCCTGGCGGCGGCGGCCGTCGGTGTCCTGGTACCGCTCGCCCTGCGCCGCCTGCGCATCGACCCGGCATTGTCCGCGGGCGTGATACTCACCACCTTCACCGACTGCATCGGCTTTGCGACCCTGCTAGGGCTCGGCACACTGTTCCTTACCTGAGCGTGGCGCTCGCCGCGCTCACCTCGTTGCCGTCATGACTGCCCGGAATCCGCTGCATCTGCCTTGCGGCCCTTGAAAATACGGGTGATCCAGCCGCCTGCTACGGCCAGGCCGACCAGGATCAGCTTGAAGAATTTCGCGAAGAATGCCGCAATGACCGCGAGCAGACCGAGCTTCTTGGCCGCCGCGCCTGCCACCAGCGCCGCGAGGCCATAGGCCGCAACCTTGTCGGTCTTCGGATCGAAATCGGCATAGCGCTTGCCGGGAATGAATTCCAATCCATCGAGGAGCCGCCGCGCAGCCCGCTTGTCGGAATCGACCTGACTCGCACTCGTGATGAGATTCATCGATAGATAGCCATCGCGACCAAGGACATAGGTATTGAAATTGATGGTCGGATCGGGGTCCTCGCCTTTCTTGAGCACGGCCTCCGCCGACCACACCAGTTTGTGACTGGTCGCGTCATACTGCGGCGACTGGATCCAGCGCGTCACCTGGATCGCGCTCGCGCCCACACTCTCGCGGTACTCATTGGCCGACTCGGTGCCGTCCTTGAGGCTCTGCAGGAGTTCGTCCGCATCCCAGTCGCGCGCATCGTCGTCCTTGATATAGCCTGCGTCCTCGAATTCGACCGTGACCCACCAGTTCTCGTCCTCGCCGAGGGGCAGGACCATGCCGTAGAGACGCTCATCCGGGGTATTGCCGGACTCGCGCATCAGTTGGCTCGCCTCTTCGCGCGGCACCCAGGCATAGCCGCCCGGCATTTCGAGTTGCGCCTGGTCGCGCAGGGTGATTCGCGTCGGTCCAGGCTGCATGGCGCGCTGCACCGCCGCCCAGGCTGGGCTTGGCGACCCGGCAGATTCCGCTGCCTCGGCAGATCCGGCGGGTTCCGTTTCGACGGCATCGCTTTCGGCCCACAAAGGTGTGCCAGCCAGGAACAACGCCGCGACGAGCGGCAACCGACAATAGCCTTGCATGGCAATACTCCCTTTGAAACCAATCGAACCGAAGCACGGCGCGCCCAGTTCGAAGACCTGCGGGCAATCCTACGCCCGGCGCAGGCCGGACGCCATTCGCCGACCGGTGCCGGCACATTCGGGCGGTCGCCCGGTGATGAAGCAGTACAGTTCATCGCGCGAGCGCATGGCGTCGCGATAACCCAGGTCGATCAGTTCTCGTGTATAGGTCGACTCGAACAACAAATAGCTCGCGAGCAGATTGCCTGCCCGGCCACGAGCGCCGATGACCGACAGGAGCGAACGGAGGCTGCGCGGCAGGCTGCCGATATGTCGGGCGGCAATTTCGCGCGGATCGACACTCGGCGCGATAGCGAGACTCTCGACCGGTCGCACGGCGCTTTGGGTCTTGTCGCTTGCGCGCAGCAGGCGATTGACGCGCTCGAGCTGCTCGATATCGGCGTGCACCTGATCAGTAAACAACGTATCGAGCATGAAACCGAACAACTGGCCGGGTGTCGGTGCCGCCTGCGACTCGAGCATCATGCCGGTGCCGGCCGCCGCGACCGCCCGAACGCCGAGGATCAACAAGCGGTCCGCGCCCAGATGGATTGCGGGACTCAATGGCGAGGACTGGCGCATGGCACCGTCGCCGAAGAATTCCTGGTTGATGGCCACGCCCGGAAAAAGAAACGGAATCGCCGTGCTTGCCATCAGGTAGTCGAGGTCAAGTTCCGTACGGCGCCCGATGCGCTGCGCACGCGACCAATCCTCGATCTGCGGCGCACCGGTGAAATATGCCACCGAGCGGCCGTCGCGGTAACTCGTCGAGCAAAGGGCGAGTGCATGCAATCGACCGTCGCCGACATTGCTGCGGATCGCGTCCCAGTCGACACTCCACTGCAGGAGCTCGCGCAACGGACTGTTGTCGAACAGCGAACGCGGCGGCGCCAGCAGGTAGCCTCCCGAGATCAATGACAGCAGCCAATGCAGCCCGCTGCGCAACATGGTCACCGCATCCGCCCGAATGACCTGCTGCACCCTGAAATTGCCCCACACGCGCTCGAGCCCGGCGACGCCGCGACGCCAGCGGCGCGCCTCACTCGCAAGCACACAGGCGGCGACCGCGCCCGCTGAAGTGCCCACGATGATCGGAAACGGATTCGGCTGCTCGGGCAGGATGCGACGCAGCGCCTTCAATACCCCGACCTGATAGGCGGCACGGGCGCCACCGCCCGTCAGCAGCAGCCCTACCCGCGGTCCCTGCGGCCCGCTCGTTGCATCAGTCGTGGCCAAGCAACATGTTTCCGGCGACTGGCGCGATCGCACCGACTCGGGAGGCGACCGCACCAGCAGTGACTGCTAAGATCGTCATCGTGGCAATGGTACCCCAGTGCTGGAGTTCAACATGAATAAGACCTGGTCCGGCTGTGCAGCCGTGCTCCTGTTGTGCTGTGCCGGCGCCGTCTCGGCTGGCGCGCCGCCGGTCGGATCCATGGCGCCTGAATTCACCCTGCCCGACCAGCACGGCGAGAGCATCAGCCTGGCTTCGAAGCGAGGCAGCTGGGTCGTGCTTTATTTCTATCCCAAGGATGCGACCCCCGGTTGCACCACCGAGGCCTGCGAGTTTCGCGACAACATCTTCGCGTTTCGCAAGGCCGGCGCCACGGTGCTCGGCATCAGCGTCGATGACGTCGATTCCCACAAGTCCTTCTCCACCGAGCACAGTCTGCCGTTCCCGTTGCTGGCCGACTCCGCCAAGAAGGTCGCGGCAAGCTACGGCGTGCTATATCGCGCCCTGGGGGTCATGGAGCTCGCGCGCCGCGAAACGTTCATTATCGATCCCGAGGGGCGCATCGCCAGGCATTACGCGAAAGTCGACCCCAAGAGCCACGCGCGCGAGCTACTCGCTGATCTCGCGGCGCTGCAGAAGCAACACCAGGCAATGTAGCGACGCGACGCGCTCAGGCCGGCAGCGGCGCGCGCTGACGCAGCGCGCGAATCGCCTGATCGAGGCCGGCAAGCGTCAACGGAAACATCCGCTCGCCCACCAGCTGCGACATCATTCGTAGCGAGGGTGTGTGCTGCCAACGCTCCTGCGGCTCGGGATTGAGCCAGGCGAGGCGGGAAAAATGCGCAGTCAGGCGTTCCATCCACACGGCGCCCGATTCCTTGTTCCAGTACTCCACGCTGCCACCGGGCTGTGAAATCTCGTACGGACTCATGGTCGCGTCGCCGACGACGATGACGCGATATTCGCGCCCATAGCGGCGTATCACATCGAGGGTGGGAATGTGTTCGCTGTGGCGGCGCCGATTGTCGCGCCAGAGATAGTCGTAGACGCAGTTGTGGAAATAGAAATATTCAAGGTATTTGAATTCGCTGCGCGCCGCCGAGAACAGTTCTTCCGTCACACGTATGTGATCGTCCATCGAACCACCGACGTCCAGCAGGAGCAGCAGTCGCGCGGCATTGCGCCGCTCCGGCACGAGTTGCAGGTCGAGCAGCCCGGCATTCCTGGCCGTGGCGCCTATCGTCCCGGGCAAATCGAGCTCGAGCTCCGATCCTTCGCGCGCGAAACGACGCAGGCGTCGCAACGCCATCTTGAAATTGCGCGTGCCAAGTTCGATCGAATCGTCGAAGTTGCGATACTCCCGTCGGTCCCAGACCTTGACCGCACGTCGATGGCGCGAGGCCTGCTGACCAATGCGCACGCCCTCGGGATTGTAGCCATAGGCACCGAAAGGCGACGTGCCCGAAGTGCCGATCCACTTGCTGCCGCCCGCATGCCGCTCCTTTTGTTCGGCGAGTCTTTCCCGCAGGGTCTCAAGAAGCTTCTCCCAACCGCCGAGGGATTCGACCTGGCTCTTTTCGGCGTCAGTGAGATTGCGTTCGGCAAGCGCCTTCAGCCAGTCGGCAGGCAGGTCACGAACCAGCACTTCGAAGCGTCGTTCGGCGCCCGCGAAATACTCGGCGAAGACACGGTCGAAGCGGTCGAAGTGCCGCTCGTCCTTGACCAGGCACAGGCGCGCCAGGTGGTAGAAATCCTCCGGCGACATGAATGCGAGCCGCGCTTCGAGCGCGCCCAGCAAGGTCAGGAATTCGGTGATGCTGACCGGCAGGGCGGCAGCACGCAGACCGAAGAAGAACTCAACGAGCACGACGATGCAGGAACACGATCTGCTCGAACAGATGCACGTCCTGCTCGTTCTTCAGCAACGCGCCATACAGGGGCGGCACGAAGGACTTGGCGTCGTCACTGCGCAGCGCCTCCGGCGCGATGTCCTCGGCAAGCAGCAGCTTGATCCAGTCGAGCAGTTCGGATGTCGATGGCTTCTTCTTGAGACCAGGCGTTTCGCGCACCCTGAAGAAGGCCTGCAAGGCTTCGGCAAGCAGCTCTTTCTTCAATTTCGGAAAGTGCACGTCGACGATGCGCGTCATGGTCTGTGGATCCGGGAAACGGATGTAGTGAAAAAAACAGCGGCGCAGGAACGCGTCGGGCAGTTCTTTCTCGTTGTTGCTGGTGATGATGATGATCGGGCGATGATGCGCCTTGATGAGTTCGCGAGTCTCATAGACATAGAATTCCATGCGATCGAGCTCCCGGAGCAGATCGTTCGGAAATTCTATGTCCGCCTTGTCGATCTCATCGATCAGCAGCACCGGTTGCGTCGCCGACTCGAAGGCCTCCCACAGCTTGCCCTTGACGATGTAATTGCCGATCTGGGCGACGCGCGGATCGCCGAGCTGCGAATCGCGCAGGCGCGATACTGCGTCGTATTCGTAAAGCCCGTGCTGGGCCTTGCTGGTCGACTTGACGTGCCACTCGAACAGCGGGAAACCGAGTTCGCGAGCCACTTCCTCGGCCAGCTGGGTCTTGCCTGTGCCCGGCTCGCCCTTGACCAGCAGCGGCCTGCCAAGCGTGGCCGCCGCATTGACTGCCATGGTCAAATCGGGCGTTGCAACGTATCGCTCGCTACCGTTGAATTTCTGCATGGTCATGATCTTCAGGCCGTTACGCGAAGGATCTTCATTGAATTGGTGCCTCCGGTGACTCCGGTGAGTTCGCCTTTGGTGAGGATCAGCAGATCGTTTTCCCGCACCAGCTCGAGCTGCAGCAGCATGGCGAAGATCGACGCATAGAGCTGCTGGGCATCGGCGTCGGGAATATCGAAAGGCACGGGATAAACGCCGCGATAGAGGGTAACACGCCGACGCGTGGCCTCGTGACGGGTAAAGGCATAGATCGGGATGTCCGAGCGGATGCGCGACATCCACAACGGCGTCGAACCCGATTCCGTCAATGCAACAATCGCCGCGACCTTGAGGTGATTCGCCGTGTACATGACCGCCGCCGCGATCGCCTCGTCGCTGCGAGTGAACTGCCCTTCACGCCGCGAACGATAGCTCGAATGTGTCAGTTGGTACTTCTCGGCACCTGCGATCACCTCGGCCATCGCCGCGACTGCCTTGACCGGATACTTTCCGGTTGCCGTCTCGGCCGAGAGCATGACGGCATCGGTGCCGTCCATGACCGCATTGGCCACATCGCTCACCTCGGCGCGGGTCGGCACCGGGCTCGAGATCATCGACTCCATCATCTGCGTCGCCGTTATCACCACGCGATTGCGGTTGCGGGTCTGTTCGATGATCGTCTTCTGCAGTCCCGTGATTTCCGCATAGCCCATTTCGACGCCGAGATCGCCGCGCGCGACCATGACGGCATCGGTCGCGGCGATGATCGAGGGCAGGTTCTCCACGGCCTCGTGCCGCTCGATCTTGGCCACGATGCTGGCGTGGCCGCGCGCCGCGAGAAGCAGATCCCGCGCCTGCTTGATATCGGCGGCGCTGCGCGCAAAGGACACCGCCAGGTAGTCGACGCCGAGCTCCGCGGCGAAGCGGATATCGGCCATGTCCTTTTCGGTTAGCGCGGGCGCCGAAATGCCGCCGCCGTGGCGATTGAGTCCCTTGCGGCTGCCAAGTTCGCCGCCGTTGCGTACCGTCGTGTGGATCTGGCCGGCCGCGACGCGCACGACATCGAGCACGATCTGTCCGTCGGACAGCAACAGGGCGTCACCGGCACAGACATCCGTTGCGAGGTCCTTGTAGGCGACGCCGACCCGTTCGGCATCGCCATTCGCGGGGTCGAGACCGATATCGAGAACGAACGGCTGGCCTTCATGCAGTTGCACCGATCCGTCGCGGAAGCTCTCGATGCGGATCTTCGGGCCCGACAGGTCGCCCAGGATGCCGACATATTGCCCGGTGCGTAGTGCCGCCTCATTGAGCAGCTTGATACGCTGACGATGATCTTCGGGCTTGCCGTGCGAGAAATTGACCCGGGCGACGTTCATGCCCGCCTCGATCATCTCGCATAGCGTCGCGAGGCTGTCGGTCGCTGGACCAAGGGTCGCGACTATTTTCGTGCGGCGACGCATCAGGTGCTGGCAGCCGCAGCGCGCTGCTCGAGCATCGCCACCGCCGGCAAAGTCTTGCCTTCGACGAATTCGAGGAAGGCACCGCCGCCCGTCGAGATGTAGGACAAGCCGTGGGTGACGCCATATTTTTCGATGGCCGCCAGCGTGTCGCCGCCGCCGGCGATCGAAAATGCCTTGCTGCGGGCGATCGCCTCCGCGACCACCCTGGTTCCCTCGCCGAACTGGTCGAATTCGAATACACCGACCGGACCGTTCCAGATGATCGTGCCGACGTCCTGCAGCAGCTCGGCATAGTGCTGGGCGGTGTCCGGTCCGATGTCGAGGATCATTTCATCGTTGCCGACCTGACCGACCGCGCGGATATCGGCATGGGCCGTACTCGCGAATTCCTGGCCGACGACCACGTCGGTGGGCAGCGGAATCCTCGAGCCGCGCTTGCGCGCGCTGTCGAGGAGTCCGCGCGCGACGTCGAGCATGTCGGGCTCGTATAGCGACTTGCCGACCGGATGACCAACGGCGGCAAGAAACGTGTTGGCGATGCCGCCGCCAACTATCAGTTCGTCGACCTTGGCGAGCAGCGCCTCGAGCACAGTGAGCTTGGTCGATACCTTGGAGCCGGCAACGATTGCAGCAACCGGACGCGCTGGATTTCCAAGCGCCCGGTCGAGGGCCTCGAGTTCGGCCACCAGCAAGGGCCCGGCACAGGCCACGCGCGCAAATTCGGCGATACCATGAGTGCTCGCTTCAGCGCGATGCGCCGTGCCGAAGGCATCCATCACGAACACATCGCACAACGAGGCCATGCGGCGCGCGAGCGCAGGATCGTTCTTCTTCTCGCCGCGATTGAAGCGCACGTTCTCGCACAGCACGACTTCGCCCGGCCCGCAGGCGACGCCATCCAGCCAGTTCTCGACGAGCGGCACCTTGCGCCCGAGCAGCTCGCCGAGTCGCCGCGCGACGGGAGCGAGTGAGAGGCTCGCGTCGGCCTCGCCCTCCTTCGGCCGGCCAAGGTGGGACAGCAGTATGACACTCGCGCCCTTCTGCAGTGCCAACTCGATGGTCGGTAGTGCCGCGCGCAGGCGCGCATCGCTTGCCACGGCGCCGTCGTGCAGCGGGACGTTCAGGTCTTCGCGAATCATCACCCGCCGATCCCGCAACTCGAGATCGGCCATGCGAATGACTGCTGTCACTTGGCGCGCGACCAGGCGAGCGTGGTATCGAGCATGCGGTTGGAGAAACCCCATTCGTTGTCGTACCAGGCGCAGACCTTGGTCAGGTCCTGGCCGATCATGCGGGTCATGGTTGCGTCGTAGGTCGCAGAATGCGGATCGTGGTTGAAGTCGACCGAAACCAGGGGGCCATCGGAGTAGGCGAGTATGCCCTTGAGAGCTCCGGCCGCGGCCGCTTTCATCAGTTTGTTGATTTCCTCGATATTGGTTGCGCGCTTGGGCCGGAATGTCAGATCGACCAGCGATACATTGATGGTGGGCACGCGCACCGAAAATCCGTCGAGCCGCCCGTTCAACTTCGGCAATACCAGCCCGACCGCTGCCGCGGCGCCGGTCTTGGTCGGAATCATCGACTGGGTTGCCGAGCGCGCGCGGCGAAGGTCCTTGTGATAGACGTCGGTCAACACCTGATCGTTGGTATAGGCGTGAATGGTGGTCATCAGGCCCGAGTCGATGCCGATCGAGTCATCGAGCACCTTGGCGAGCGGCGCCAGGCAGTTGGTCGTGCAGGAGGCGTTCGATATGACCGTATGCGCGGCCTTCAGCGTATCGTGGTTGACGCCGTAGACGACGGTTGCATCGACGTCCGCATCGCCCGGTGCCGATATGACTACCTTGCGCGCGCCCGCAGCGAGGTGCGCGCCGGCCTTGGCCTTGCTGGTGAAGAGCCCCGTGCACTCGAGCACGAATTCGGCGCCGAGTTCTCGCCACGGCAGCTTCGCGGGATCACGTTCGGCGACCACCCGGATACGATCGCCATTGACGACCATTGCATCACCGTCGACCGTCACCTCGCCGGGAAAGCGCCCATGCGCCGTGTCGTAGCGGGTCAGATGTGCGTTGGTCTTGGCATCGCCCAGATCGTTGATGCCAACGATTTGAATGTCGCCTGTGCGGCGCGACTCATAGAGCGCGCGCAGGATGTTGCGGCCAATCCGTCCGTAACCGTTGATTCCTACCTTGACTGCCATGTTGCGTCCTCCTGGCGGCATTTTCTCAGTTTTGCAGCAGTTGTTCGACCATCTCGCGCACCCGGGCCGCCGTAAACCCGAATTTCTGCATCAATTGGGCGGCCGGCGCCGATGCACCGAAGCTGTCGAGTCCGAGTACACGGCCGCCGGAACCGACATAACGCCACCAGCTTTGCGCGCTGGCGGCTTCGACGGCAAGCCGCCGCGTGACATCCGGCGGCAGCACGCTGTCGCGGTAGGCGGTACTCTGGCGATCGAATACATCGGTGCTCGGCATCGACACCAGCCTTACCCGCCGGCCCGCCGCGTTCAGTTCCTGCACGGCCTGTGCGGCGATCATTACTTCGGACCCGGTCGCGATGACGATTGCCTCCGCATGGCCGGTACAATCGATCAGGACATACCCGCCACGCGCACAGCTCGCGAGCGCCGCATCGTCGCGTGGCTGCTGTGCCAGCGCCTGGCGCGTCAGGACCAATGCCGTCGGTGCATCGCGCCGCTCGAGCGCTTGCTGCCATGCGATCGCGGTTTCAAGGGCATCGCAGGGGCGCCACAACGACAGACCCGGCATCGCCCGCAGCGACGCGAGGTGCTCGACCGGCTGGTGCGTCGGTCCGTCCTCACCGAGACCGATCGAATCGTGCGTATAGACCAGAATGACGGGCTGGTGCATCAGCGCCGCAAGCCGGATGGCATTGCGCGCATAGTCGGAAAACACCAGAAACGTCCCCGCATAGGGCCTCGTGCCGCCGTGCAGCGCAAGGCCGTTCATGATGGCGGTCATCGCGAATTCGCGCACACCATAGTAGATGTAGTTGCCGGCCGGGTCGGCGCTGGTCAATGCACGCGAAAACGAGATGTGGGTGTTGTTCGACCCGGTCAGGTCGGCCGAACCGCCGATGAGTTCGGGAACCGCTGGCGCCAACGCCTCGAGCGCGGTCTGCGAGGACACGCGGGTGGCCTGCGCCTTGTCGAGCTGCCGTGCAGCCTCCCGCAGGTCGCTCGCCGCGCTCGCGAATCGCTCGTCGAGCTCACCGCGCATGCGCCGCTCGAATTGCGCCGCCAGTTCCGGAAACGCCTTGCGGTAGCGACTGAAGCGCCGCTTCCAGGATTTTTCTGCGCGTGCGCCGGCATCACGCCGGTCCCAGGCGGCACGTATGTCGGGGGGAATTTCGAATGGCGGATAAGGCCAGTCGAGCGCGACGCGCGCTGCCGCGACTTCGGACTCGCCGAGCGGTTCGCCATGCGTCGACTTGCTGCCCTGCTTGTTGGGTGCGCCCTTGCCGATGACCGTCTTGCAGCAGATGAGCGTCGGCTGGCGTTTGTTGGCGCGCGCGCGACGCAGCGCCGCGGCAACCGCTTCGCTATCGTGGCCATCGACATCGCGCACGACCTGCCAGCCATAGGCGGCAAAACGCCGTGGCGTATCGTCGGTGAACCAGCCGCTCACCTTGCCATCGATGCTGATGCCGTTGTCGTCGTAGATGACGATGAGTTTGCCAAGACCTAGCGTGCCGGCGAGCGAACAGGCTTCGTGCGAAATGCCCTCCATGAGGCAGCCGTCCCCGGCGAACACGTAGGTGTGGTGGTCGACGACCTTGTGTCCCGGCCGGTTGAAGGTGGCGGCAAGCTGCTGCTCCGCAATTGCCATGCCCACGGCATTCGCGAGGCCCTGGCCGAGCGGACCGGTCGTGGTCTCGACCCCTGTCGCCAGGTCGCGTTCCGGATGGCCAGGCGTGCGTGAATCGAGCTGACGGAATGCGCGGATGTCATCGATGGACAACTGAAAGCCGGCGAGATGCAGCACTGCATAAAGGAGCATGCTCGCGTGGCCGTTCGAGAGCACGAAGCGATCGCGATCGAACCACGCCGGGTTCGCTGGATTGACCTTGAGGACGTCGCGCCAGAGCACTTCGGCGATATCGGCCATGCCCATGGGCGCACCAGGGTGTCCGGAACGGGCCTGTTGAACGGCGTCCATGGCGAGGGCGCGTATGGCATTGGCGAGCTGGCGACGGCTGGGTTGCATGTACTTGGACTTCCGGGCGAATTTTGCGGGCGCGCATTGTCCGACACCGCAACAGCCGGAGCAACGGTTGTGCGGGCAATCTTCGGCCCATCGGCGCATTCGCGCTCGCTATAATCGCCCCGCCGGTACTTTCGCGAGGCGTTTTCATGGCATCAAGCTTTCTGTTTACATCCGAATCCGTATCGGAAGGACATCCTGACAAGGTCGCGGATCAGATTTCCGATGCCATCCTCGATGCCATACTGCAGCGCGACCGCCGGGCGCGCGTCGCCTGCGAGACCCTCGTCAAGACGGGCGTCGTCATACTCGGCGGCGAGGTCACCACGACGGCCTGGGTGGATCTCGAGTCACTGGTGCGCAAGGTCGTACTCGATATCGGCTACGACCATTCCGATATCGGTTTCGACGGCGCGAGTTGCGGCGTGATCAACATCATCGGCAAGCAATCGCCCGACATCGCGATGGGCGTGGACCGCAAGGACGAAAAACGCCAGGGAGCCGGCGATCAGGGACTGATGTTCGGCTATGCCAGCAACGAAACCGATGTGCTGATGCCGGCGCCGATCACCTACGCGCACCGCCTGGTCGAGCGCCAGGCACGCATGCGCAAGCGCGGCAACCTGTCCTGGCTGCGCCCGGACGCAAAGAGCCAGGTGACCCTTCGTTACGAGGAACACCGGCCGGTGGCCGTGGAAGCCGTGGTGCTCTCCACCCAGCACGACCCGGACGTCTCGCGGCGTACGCTGCAGGAAGCCGTCATGGAGGAGATCATCAAACCGGTGCTGCCGAAGCGCTGGGTGCACAAGGGCACCAGGTTCCATATCAACCCCACCGGCCGATTCGTCATCGGCGGTCCGGTTGGCGATTGCGGCCTGACCGGCCGCAAGATCATCGTCGACACCTATGGCGGCATGGCGCGACACGGTGGTGGCGCGTTCTCGGGCAAGGATCCGTCGAAGGTCGACCGGTCCGCCGCCTATGCCTGCCGCTATGTCGCGAAGAACATCGTCGCCGCAGGTCTCGCCGAGCGTTGCGAAGTGCAGGTGTCCTATGCCATCGGTGTTGCCGAGCCGACGTCGATCACGGTCGAAACCTTCGGCACCGGCAAGATCGAACGCGCAGCACTCACCGGTCTGGTCCGCCGGCACTTCGACCTGACACCCTATGGATTGCGGCAAATGCTGAAACTGCTACGCCCGATTTACCAGATTACCGCGAGCTACGGGCATTTCGGTCGGGAATTGCCTGAGTTCAGCTGGGAACGCACCAACAAGGCACGCGCCCTGGCTGAAGATGCAGGGGTGAAAATTCCCGCTCGCTAGCGCAAAATAGCATTTCGTTCGGCGAGGGGCGCTGCAGCCCGGTTCGGGCCAGGCTCGCTGAACATCAAACCGGCAACGGCGCCCGTTGATCTTTCAATCAAGATAAACGGAGTGCATACACCATGAGCGCTGTTGTTCAGGCCGCCGCGAAGGCGGACCACAAGGTTGCGGACCTTGCACTGGCCGACTGGGGCCGCAAGGAAATCCGTATTGCCGAAACCGAAATGCCCGGGTTGATGGCCATTCGCGAAGAATTCGCGCCTACCCAGCCCTTGCGCGGTGCCCGCATCAGCGGGTCGCTGCACATGACCATCCAGACCGCGGTGCTGATCGAGACGCTGACCGCACTCGGCGCGGAAGTGCGCTGGGCGTCGTGCAATATCTATTCGACGCAGGACCACGCCGCGGCGGCGATCGCCGCGACTGGTGTGCCGGTCTTCGCCTACAAGGGCGAGACCCTCACGGAATACTGGGACTACACCCACCGGATCTTCACCTGGCCGGATGGCAATTTCAGCAACATGATCCTCGACGATGGTGGCGATGCGACCCTGCTGTTGCATCTCGGCGCGAAAGCCGAAGCGGACAGCTCACTGCTCGCACATGCATCCAACGAGGAAGAAGAAGCGTTGTTCGCCTCGATCAAGGCCACGCTCAAGCGCGATCCGAAGTGGTACTCCTCGCGCCTTGCGAAGGTGCGCGGTGTCACCGAGGAGACCACTACGGGCGTCAAGCGCCTCTACCAGATGGCGAAGGAAGGTCATCTCGCGTTCCCGGCGATCAATGTCAACGATTCGGTGACCAAATCGAAATTCGACAACCTCTACGGCTGTCGCGAATCGCTGGTCGATGGCATCAAGCGTGCCACCGACGTGATGGTCGCCGGCAAGATCGCCGTGGTCTGCGGCTATGGTGATGTCGGCAAGGGCTCGGCCCAGGCATTGCGCGCGCTGTCGGCGCAGGTCTGGGTGACCGAAATCGATCCGATCTGCGCCTTGCAGGCGGCGATGGAGGGCTTCCGGGTCGTCACCATGGACTACGCCTGCGACAAGGCCGACATCTTCGTAACCGCGACCGGCAACTTCCATGTCATCACTGCCGCCCACATGCAGCGCATGAAAGACCAGGCCATCGTCTGCAATATCGGGCACTTCGACAACGAAATCGATGTCGCCGGGTTGCGCTCCTTCAAGTGGGAGAACGTCAAGCCACAGGTCGACCAGATCATCTTCCCCGACGGCCACCGGATCACACTTCTGGCCCAGGGGCGCCTGGTGAACCTCGGTTGCGCGACCGGTCATCCGAGCTATGTCATGTCCTCGTCGTTCGCCAACCAGACGATCGCGCAGATCGAACTGTGGACCAATCCCGATCGCTACCCGGTCGGCGTGCACGTCCTGCCGAAGCACCTCGACGAAAAGGTTGCGAGGCTGCAATTGACCAAGCTCGGCGCAATGTTGACCGAACTGACCGACCAGCAAGCTCGCTACATAGGTGTCGCAAAACAGGGACCGTACAAGGCCGATCACTACCGCTACTGATCGGACATATCGCTGCACGCCGGTCCCAGGTCACATTCCTGAGCGCCCGGACGCGACATAGCACCAGCCGCGGTTGGCTGGCCGGGGTCACTTGATCCCGGTCACTAATCGCGGCAGGCGGCTTTGCTAGGATGCCGGTGAGTGCATGAATCCCGGCCCATGAACAACATCCCCGTCATCCAGTTCACGGACACGCATCTTCACGGCGACCCGGACGGGAGCCTGCGCGGCGTGGCCACCCTGCCTGCCCTGCGCGCGGTGCTCGCGCATGCCGCCGCGGATATCGACGCGGCCGAACTGATCCTGGTGACCGGCGATATCGTGCAGGATGATGCCGACGGCTACCGCCACTTCCGCGACCTGTTCGCAGACTTCGGCAAACCTGTCCTTTGCATACCAGGCAATCACGATGACGTGGCGGCCATGCGGTCGCAACTGCGCGCTGCCCCGTTCCAGACGGACGGGCACATCGATCTCGGCGAGTGGCGCATCGCGCTCCTCGACAGCACGAAGATGGCGAGTGCGGGCGGCGCGGTGGACGCAGCGCGGCTCGATGTTCTGGCCCGGCAATGCACATCCACCGACAAGCATGTGCTGTTGTGCCTGCATCACCAGCCGGTACCGATGCAAAGTCGCTGGCTGGACGAAGTCGGCCTCGCGAACGCGGACGCCTTGCTCGCGCTCGCCGAACGCAATCCCAACCTCCGTGCCATGCTCTGGGGTCATGTGCACCAGGCGTACGACGGCAGACTCGGCCGGATTCGCCTGCTCGCAACGCCCTCGACCTGCACGCAGTTCCTGCCGCATGCAGAGAATTTCGCCGTCGATGTACGCCCGCCCGGCTACCGCCGGCTTAGACTGTGCGCGGACGGCAGCATCGAAACGGAGGTCGTATGGCTTCAGGGATTGCGCGACTCGGGCGGCGCCTGGCCGTCCTGCTCTGTGGCCTGAGCGCCGCGGGCCCGACGCTCGCCGACGGCGCCGTCTATCGGCTGCAGGGTACGAAGAACACGGTCTACGTCGCAGGCAGCATCCACCTCCTGACCGCGGACGCGGCGGCGCTTCCCGCGGACATGCTGCAGGCTTATGACGATGCCGAGCACCTGGTCATGGAAATTGACATGGACGACATCGATCAGCAGGCGGTGGCGCGGTTCATGAGCGAACAAGGTCATTTGCCGCCGGCGCGCAGTTTGCGCGACGTGATCGGCGCCGCGGCCTATGTGCAACTTGGCAGGACCAGCGCGCAACTCGGCATACCGGTCGAAGCGCTCGACGGACTGGAACCCTGGGTCGTGGCACTGACCATCGCGCAATTGTCATTGCTGCATGCAGGATTTGATCCGAATGCCGGGGTGGAGCGCCAGCTCGCAGTACTCGCCTCGCGCGATGGCAAGGATATCAGCGGTCTCGAGACGGCCGAGCAGCAACTGTCGTTGCTTGATGCGCTCCCTGCCAGGGTCCAGGCGCGTTTCCTGCAATTGACGCTGGCGGAATCCGACGAAATTGCCGGCGAAGCCTCCGCGCTCATCGCGGCCTGGCAGAGCGGCGATCTGGGTAGGCTCGAGAAACTGCTGCTGCAGGAGTACAAGGAATTTCCCGAACTCTATGCGCCGCTCGTGCGCGAACGCAATCAACGCTGGATACCTGCCATCCGCGAGCTGCTGACGCGCGATGATGACTATCTCGTCGTCGTCGGCGCACTGCACCTGGTAGGCGATGATGGCCTCGTGCGGCTCATGCAGCGGGATGGACTTGCGCCACAACTGATGCACCAATAGTCTCGCGGCAGGCATGCGTACCCTGCTCATTTTCATCGGCCTGATCGCGCTCGGCTTCGCCGCCATGGCGCTGCTGTCCTACCCGGCCTGGCAACTGCTGCATCCGCATTTCGATTTCGCGTTTCACCGCATTGCGAGCCGAATCGGCATGCTGGTGCTGCTGCTCGGAATGATTCTCGCCGCGCGGCCTCTCGGATTACGCCGACGCGCCGACTTCGGCTACTCCGGCAGCGCTCGCGCGTTCATGGGCGCCGTCGGCCGCGCATTCGTGCTGGGTGTGGCGACCATGCTGCCGGTGGTGGCGTTGATGTGGTGGCTCGATCTGCGCACATTTCGCGATCTCGACTGGCATGCGGCATCGCTACTCGACCTCGCGCTCAGCGCGGCCCTGACCGGCTTCGCCGTTGCCTTGCTCGAGGAGACGCTGTTGCGTGGCGCGCTGTTCACGGCCATGCAACGTGATAGCGGCACGCGTTTTGCCATCGTTGCGACGGCGCTCCTCTATGCGGCCGCGCATTTCATCGGCCGCGTGCGCATTCCCGCGGATGCAGTCGACGCCGGCAGCGGTATTGACGTGATCAGCGGCTCGCTCGCGGCCTTTGCATCGCCGCTCGCCATCGTCGATGCTTTCCTGGCACTGACGGCACTTGGGCTCCTTTTGGCATGGATACGCCACCTGACCGGAAATATCGCCGCCTGCATCGGTCTGCACGCCGGCTGGGTATTCATCAACACCGCCTGGCGCAGCGCGAGCGATGTCAATCCCGGAGCAAACGGCGCGTGGCTCCTCTCGCAGCACGATGGCGTTGTCGGCTACCTGGTGCTGGGCAGTACCGCTGTCATCGCCTGGCTTCTGACACTCATTTATCGACGCGCGAGCTGAGCGGCGATGGCGGGTGCCCGACCTCAGGATGGGTCGGCAGCGGTGTCGAGCATCGGCGCGAGCCAATCGATGCGCTCGATCGGATCAGCCAACTCGAGGCTGCGCTGACGTTCCTCGACGGGCAGTGACATGAGCTCCGACAGTCGATAGCCGATCCAGCTGGCATCGTCGAGTTGCTGCTCCCAGTTGTCGTAGTGCTGCCCTACCTTGGCCATGGCCTGCTCGAGCAATCCACGCAATAGTGCGTGACGCTGCGGCAGCGACTCGCTCGGTTCATCGCCGAGCCATTCGACCTCGCCCATATTGAGCAAATCGGCGGCCCGCCAATGGCGCAGAACACGGAATTTGCGCTCGCCCCGGCAGCTGATCCCGAGGAGGCCATCCGGCAACGGGTCGAAATCGGCGATACGCGCCGAGGTGCCGAGTGTTGCGAAGCAGCTGAGGCCGCCGGCTTCAGCGCCCTCGAGCAGGAGCACGACACCGAAAGGCACCTGCTCGCGCATGCAGTTGCGAACCATGTCGACGTAGCGTGTCTCGAAAATTCGCAGCGGCAGCAGGCCACCAGGGAACAATACGGTGCGTAGCGGAAAAAGCGCGAGCGTTACGACCTCGCGCGTCATCCGCATTCACTCCTCACGGCCCCAGCGGCGCGATAATCGCTGCTCGATACCCAACTGGTCGAGCACGCGCGCGACGACGAAGTCGATCAGGTCCTGCACGCTTTGGGGCCGGTTGTAGAAGCCCGGGTTGGCAGGCAGGACGGTGACGCCCAAACGCGCCAGTTTAAGCATGTTCTCGAGGTGGATGGCCGAAAACGGGGTTTCCCGCGGTACCAGTATGAGGCGACCGGACTCCTTCAACACCACGTCAGCGGCGCGCTCCAGCAGATTGGCACTCGCGCCGCTCGCGATACCCGACAGCGTCGACATGCTGCAGGGGACGACGACCATGTCGCGCGGCGCACCCGACCCGCTGGCAACCGGAGCGGTCCACTCCTCCTCCCCGTAGACCCGCAACTGTCTATCCTGAGCGCGATACAGCGCGCGAAGGTGGCGGGCCATGTCGGCGGCACGGCCGGGCAGTTGCAGGTCGGTTTCGGAACCGGCGACGACCTGTGCGGCCTTGCTGAACATGACATGCAGTTCACAGTCCGATTCCACCAGCACCTGGATCAGGCGCAATCCATACTGGATACCGGAGGCGCCGGTGAGGGCAACCGAGACGCGCCGCCTCGAGTCGACGCCCGTCATGACGGCCGCTCCGCCGTCCCAAGTCGTGCCAGCAGCTTCTCGTGCAAGCCGCCGAATCCGCCATTGCTCATGATCAACACCCGGTCGCCAGCCCGTGCCGCCGTTGCCAGTTGCACGGCCAGAACATCGATATTGTCCAGCACCTTGAGCGGACTCGCCAGTGTGCCCATCGCCGCGCGCACATCCCAGCCAATATCCGCAGGCGCATAGAGCCAGACTTCGTCTGCGCCCGACAATGCCGTTGCGAGTGCCGTGCCGTGCACGCCCATGCGCATGGTATTGGAACGCGGCTCGAGCACGGCAAGCACGCGCTCGCCCCGGTTGCGACGGCGCAGACCATCGATCGAAGTCGCGATCGCGGTCGGATGGTGCGCGAAATCGTCATAGACCTCGACGCCACGAACGCTGCCGCGCAGCTGCATGCGACGCTTGACGCCAGAGAATTCCGCCAGCGCCCTGGCCGCAACCGGCAGTGGCACACCTGCATGGCGCGCCGCCACCATCGCACCGAGTGCATTCGCTACATTGTGCCGTCCCATCAACTGCCACTCGACGCGCGCCTGCACCGCCCCGCCTGCCACGACTTCGAAAACAGAGTAATCCTCGCCACACAGACGCGCCGAGAGTCCATCGCCGTCTTCGCCGACCATGAAGGTCTCCGCCTGTGACCACAGCCCCATGCCGAGAACTGCAGCGAGATTCCGGTCGGCGCCATTCCAGATGACACGCCCCGATGGTGGCACGATACGAAGCAGGTGATGGAACTGGCGCTGGATCGCCGCGACATCGGGGTAGATGTCGGCGTGGTCGAATTCGAGATTATTGAGCAACGCAGTGCGCGGCGAGTAATGGACGAACTTCGCGCGCTTGTCGAAAAAGGCCGTGTCGTATTCGTCGGCCTCGATGACGAAGAATGTACCCCCGCCGAGGCGGGCGCTGGAGTCGAAATTGCCCGGCACCCCGCCGATCAGGAATCCCGGCGCGAGGCCCGCATACTCCAGGATGTGCGCCAGCATGCTCGAAGTCGTCGTCTTGCCATGCGTGCCCGCAACCGCAAGCACCCAGCGCCCGGCCAGGACGTGTTCCGCGAGCCATTGTGGCCCGGAGGTATAGCGCTGTCCGGCATCGAGCATCGCCTCGATGACCGGCATGCCGCGACTCATGACATTGCCAACCACGATCACGTCGGGTCGCAACGAAAGCTGGTCGGCGCCGAAACCTTCCATCAATTCGATGCCGAGCGCGCGCAACTGCGTGCTCATCGGCGGATAGACGTTGCGATCCGATCCCGTCACGCGATGTCCCGCCGCCTTGGCAAGGGCGGCGACACCACCCATGAACGTTCCGCAGATACCCAGTATGTGCAGGTGCACGGCGTCTACGCTTTCGGTGCTTCGATGAACAGCAGCGCCACCAACAGGTGCACCACGAGGGCCTGGACGATGACGAGCGCGATGCACGCGCCCATGCGCCAGTCGAGCGCTGAGCGCAGGATGCGCGCAGTCGCGACCAGCGACCATATCGATACCGCGAACAGCAGCAAGAGCACATGCGGTGGTGGCAACTCCCCCTGCGTTTGCGTTGCCGCGAGCCTGGCGAGTGGCACGGCAAGCGGCGTCAACAACACCTGCAAGCCGAAGACCGCACTGGTAGTCTGCAGCATGCGTTCGGGCCGCTGTACGATTTGGAGCAGGATACGCAACCAGATCAGCGTCAGGACGACGTCGATGGCCAGCGGCCCCAGCCATTGCTCCTGGGGTACGCCTGCGATCGCGCTGGCAAGCGCCATAGCGCCGCAGTAGGCGAGGATAGTAAGCCACTGCAGGGCATTCGATGCGGGCAGGTCCTCCGGTCCGCGTCGCAAGAAGGCAATTCCGAGGTAGAGTCTCAATATATCCAGCATGACTGCGATCATCACACAAGCCGATGCGCTCGGGGAACTTTGCGAGCGCCTGTCCGGTTGCGAGCGGATCGCGCTCGATACGGAATTCATGCGCGAACGTACCTACCGGCCGCAGTTGTGTCTGGTGCAACTGCACGCACCCGCCCTGGCAGCGCCTGCGCTCGTCGATCCGCTGGCGCTCGCCTCGCTCGAACCACTGGCGCAATTGTTGCAGGCGACAGCGGTGAGAAAGGTCCTGCACGCTGCCCGACAGGACCTCGAGGCGCTGTGGCCACTTGCGAAGCCGGTGCGCGCCGTGTTCGACACTCAGCTCGCAGCCGCGCTCGGTGGCGCACCGCCCCAGGCGGGATATGCGACCCTGGTCGAGCAGTATCTCGGGCTGCGCCTCGCCAAGGCTCATACCCGCACCGACTGGGCTTCCAGGCCGCTGCGCGAGGAGCAACTGCATTACGCTGCCGAGGACGTATTGCACTTGCTACCACTTGCGGATGCGCTGCTCGAGCGATTGCAACGCCTCGGTCGCCTGCCCTGGCTCGACGAAGAACTCGAAACTGCGCATGCCGGCCTCGACATCGTGCAGGACCCGGACGAGGCCTGGCGGCGGATCAAGGGTCTCGGGTCGCTCGATCCGGATCGCCGGCGGCTTGCAATACGCCTCGCCGCATGGCGCGAACGGGAAGCCGATGAACGCAATCGTCCGCGCAACTGGATTCTGGACGATGCCGTGTTGCGCGCCATCATTACCGATCCGCCCCGGACAGCGGCCGACGTCATGGCATTGCAGGGCCTCGGCGAGCGGCACGCCGGGAAGCTGGCGCCTGCGCTGCTGGAGATCATCGCAGCATCCGCATTGCCGGCGAAGCTGCCGCCCACGCCGCGCTCGGCCCGGCCCGATGCCGCATTCACTCAGCTCGTGAAGCGCTACGCGCAGGTCGTCCGCGACATCGCCGCGCAACAAGAGCTGGCACCGGAACTGCTGGCGACGCGCCGCGATCTGGAACGACTGGCGCAGGGCGATCGCGACATCGCTGCCCTGCGCGGCTGGCGGGCAGGGCTTCTCGGCAACGCGCTCGCCGCTGCCGGCTAGTCGGTGCCGATCGCCGACAGTACCCGCGAGGTCACTGTCTCCACCGCTGCATCGGCATCGATGCGACGCAGCAGCCCGCGTGCCGCGTAGTAATCGACCAGCGGGCGGGTTTGGGTGTCGTAGACCGACAGGCGTCGCCGCACGGTCTGCTCATTGTCATCCGGCCGGGTGATGAGCTCGGGCCTGTCGTTGCAGCGCTCGCAGTGCGGCGGCGTACCGGGGGGCGCAAAATGAATGTTGAACACGCGGCCGCAGGTTGCGCAGCTGCGCCGTCCGGACAAGCGCCGGATCAGCTGCTCGCTGTCAACCTCGAACAGCAACACCGCGTCGATGGGTTTGCCAATCTCGGCCAGCAGGCCGTTGAGCGCCTCTGCCTGCACAATGTTGCGCGGAAAACCGTCGAGAATGAATCCCCTGGCTGCGTCGGGCTCGGCAAGACGGTCCCGTACCAGCGCGAGGATGGTCGCATCATCGACCAGCTTGCCTTCGGCCATGATGGCCTCGGCCTTCAGTCCGACCGGCGTACGCCGCGCCACGGCCGAACGCAACAGATCGCCGGTGGAAATCTGTGGCACGCCGAAGCGTTCGATGAGCAATTGCGACTGGGTTCCCTTGCCTGAACCAGGCGGCCCCAACAGAACGATATGCATGACAGCTGGAGATTACCGGACCGAATGACGCGCCCGCAGGCGCACGGGCGGGCACAGTACCGATGGCTGGCCCATACGTCAAACCAGGCGGGGTTTATCCGATATTATTCGCATCTTTGCCGTTTTCCCCGCGCCGGCCCGGCGACAGCAATTGAAGGATCCAACATCGTGGCCAGAGCAAAACCGCGCAACGCTTTCTATGCACAGTCGGGCGGCGTGTCCGCCGTCATCAACGCCTCCGCCTGCGGAGTGATCGAAACCGCTCTCAAGGCCCGCCCGCGCATAGGCACGATCTTCGCGGGGCGCCATGGCATTGTCGGCGCCCTCGAAGAGGATTTGATCGACCTGCGCGATGAGTCACGGGCAACCATACGCGGACTGATGCACACGCCCGCAGGCGCCTTTGGCTCGGCGCGATTCAAACTGAAGGGCCTGGACAAGAATCGCGCCGAATACGAACGGCTGATCGATGTGTTTCGCGCACACGACATCGGCTATTTCTTCTACAACGGCGGCAACGACTCCATGGACACGGCGCACAAGGTGTCGCAACTCGGCGAGTCTCTCGGCTATCCGATTACCTGCATTGGCGTACCGAAGACTGTCGACAACGACCTGCCCCATACCGATTGCTGCCCCGGATTCGGCTCGGTGGCCAAATACGTCGCCGTCTCGACGCTCGAAGCCTCGCTCGACGTCGCCTCGATGGCGCGCACGTCGACCAAGGTATTCATACTCGAGGTGATGGGCAGGCACGCGGGCTGGATCGCGGCGGCGGCCGGACTTGCCGGCAACAAGCCGGGCGACGCGCCGCACATCATCCTCTTCCCCGAGGTCGCGTTCGAGCAGGAGAAGTTCCTTGCCAAGGTGCGCCAGACCGTGATGCGCCATGGCTATTGCGTGATCGCCGTTTCCGAAGGCGCCGCCTATGGCGACGGCCGCTTTCTCGCCGACTCCGGCACGACCGATGCGTTTGGACACAAGCAGCTCGGCGGTGTCGGTTCGGTCATCGCAACCATGGTGCGCGACAACCTCGGCTACAAGTATCACTTCGCAATCGCCGACTATCTCCAGCGCGCGGCACGCCATATCGCCTCGCGTGTGGATGTCGAACAAGCCTATGCCGTCGGCCGCGCGGCCGTGCAGCTCGCCTTGCGCGGCAAGAACGCCATCATGCCAACGATCGTGCGCCGCTCCTCGCGTCCCTATCGCTGGAGCATCGGCCATGTGCCACTGGAGGAAGTGGCCAACAAGGAAAAGAAACTGCCACGCAGCTACATCACCAATGACGGCTACGGCATCACGGCGGCCTGTCGACGCTATCTCGAGCCCCTGATCGCGGGCGAGGACTATCCGCCTTATCGCAACGGCTTGCCGCGCTACGTGCGCATCCAGGGCAAGGCCGTACGCAAGAAGCTGAAATCGCGCTTTACGGTGTAGCGAGCCGGCGCCCGGCCGGGGCATCGATCGCCACCGATTTGATCAGCGCGTAGACCGGTTCGCCCTCGGCGAGACGCATGTCCTCGCAGGCGGCACGGGTGATTGCGGCCAGGAGCGTCGCGCCCTCGCAATCGAGTTCCACGAGCATCACCGCGCGGTCCCGCTCGCTCAGGCGCCGGATGCGGGCGGCAAGGACGTTGCGCACGGAGATGGCACGAGGCACTTCGCGGGCGAGTATCACGTCGTTGGCGGGAACAAAAAGTCGCAGCGTCTCGCCGGCTGCCAGGGCCGCGTCGGCGAGCTGCAGGGATTGCCGACCGACAGCGACACTCGCGCGCCCTTCGCTCTGGCGCAGAACGCGACCATGCAACAGGCTTCCAGCATCTTCGCGCGCAGCGAGCCAAGGCACGCCAGCGTGGCCGAACAGCTCCTCGCAGCGCCCGTGGGCAACGATACGGCCGTCGTCGATCAGGAGCAGATGGTCCGCAAGACGCAGTACCTCGGCCTGGCTATGGGTGACATAGAGCATGGGCACCGTAAACTCGCGCTTGATCCGCTCGATGAAGCTCATGATCTGCGAGCGCAATGGCGCCTCGAGCGCCGCCAGCGGCTCATCGAGCAGCAGCAAGCGCGGCTGTGCCAGCAATGCGCGGCCCAGTGCGACGCGCTGGCGCTCGCCGCCCGACAATTGCTGCGGCCTGCGGCCGAGGAGCGGCGCGATCGCGAGCACTTCGATGACCTGCTCGCGTTGCACGCGCAAGGGCCGCTGGCGCAATCGTGATGCGCCGAAATCGAGATTGCCTGCTACGCTCAGATGCGGAAAAAGCCGCGCGTCCTGAAAGACCCAACCGATGCCGCGCCGATGCAACGGGTGGTTGATCCGTGCCGCCGAGTCGAACCAGGTCTCGCCATCGAGACTGACGCTCCCCGTAGCGGGTTCGAGCGCGCCGGCGATGAGCGCAAGCGCCGTACTCTTGCCGGCGCCCGATGCCCCGAACAACGCCGTGACGCCCTGCGCAGGCGAGCAAAAATCGAACTCGAAGCGCCGCGCTCCGAGTGACCGGAACACCTTGACGGCGAGCATCAGCGTCCGCTCCAGCGTCGCGAAATCCGCGCGAGCGCCTCGGCCGCAAGCAATGCGGCCAGTGCGATCAGCAGGGCCACGATGGCGAGGCGCAGTGCCACGGCTTCACCGCCCGGGACCTGCAGCGCACTGTATATCGCCAGCGGCAGCGTCTGCGTCTCGCCGGGAATGTTCGCGGCAAAAGTGATCACCGCACCGAATTCGCCGAGCGAAATTGCAAAGCCGACCACGAGCGCTGCCAGTATGCCCGGAAGCGCCATCGGCAGGCTGATATGGACGAAACGATCGAGCGCACCCGCGCCGAGCGAACGTGCGGCGAGCTCGAGCCCGGGGTCGATCGCCTCGAAGGACAGGCGGATCGCACGCACCATGATCGGAAACGCGACGATGCCTGCCGCAAGCGAGGCACCCGTCGAAGTAAATGGCAGTCGAAGATCGAACCAGCGTTCGAGCCAGCCGCCGATCGGCGTACCGATCCCGAACACGAGCAGCAGGCAGTACCCCACCACGACCGGCGGCAACACCAGGGGCGAGTGGACCAGCGCGTCGATGACGGTCTTGCCGAAGAAGCGGCCGCGCGCTAGCAACCAGGCTGTTGCAATCGCCAGCGGCAGGGTGAAGGCGACCGCGCGCGCACCAACGATGAGGCTGACCCGCAGCGCCTGCCACTCGCCTGCGCCGAGCCAATCAGCCGGGAACATCGAACCCCAGGTGGCGATAGATTTCGAAGGCGCGTGCACTCACCAGCTCATCGTACACGCGAAGCGCCGCGGCACGCTGACCGGTACGGGTCATCGCAACCTGGTAGCGCACGGGCGGATGTGTTTCGGGCGCAAAGCGTGCGAGTACGCGCACGCGCGGCTCACGCAAGGCATCGGTCGTGTAGACGATGCCAAGCGGCGCGGCACCACGCGCTACGAACTCGAGTGCAGCGCGCACATTGTCGGCCGGCGCCAGACGCTGTGCCAGCGCTTGCCACAATGACAACCGTTGCAGGGCGATGCGCGCGTAGCGACCGGCAGGGACATGCAGCGGATCACCCAGCGCCAGCCGGCCATTCGCCCCGAGCGCCTGCAGGAGCGACGCGGCATCGTCGAGGCGCACGCTCGCATCGCTCGTTGCACTCGCGATCAGGACGAGGCCTGTGCCGAGCACGCTGCGCCTGGAGTCCGTGGCGATCAAATCGCGGCTTGCGAGATAGTCCATCCACTCCTCGTCTGCCGACCAGAATATGTCGGCTGGCGCGCCGGCAGCGATCTGCCGCGCCAGGAGCGACGAGGCTGCGAAGGAGAACCGGGTTGGCGGCAGCCCCGTAGCGGCCGCCGTCGCCTGTTCGAGCGCCTCGGTCAACGAAGCAGCCGCATAGACCAGTACGGCTGGTTCCGCCGCTGCGAGCGCCGGGCCGGCGACCAGGCCGCCGAGGCAGGCTTCCAGCACCCTGCGGCGGCTGACGGACGAGGCGGTCATCGTGCTATAGTGCGCGGCCTTTTGGCTGCGGGCCCGCCGTTCGGCGGGCCCCGCATGAACAACTACAACTGATTGATTTTTCGGGAGAAGCCCCATGGATGCCTCGACGTGGCTGTGGCTTGCAGTAGCCGCCGGCCTGATTGCCGTGCTTTACGGCGTTGTATCGATCATGTCCATTCTCAACCTGCCGGCCGGCAGCGCGCGAATGCAGGAAATCGCAGCCGCAGTGCAGGCCGGCGCGAAAGCCTATCTCAATCGCCAATACAGCACGATCGGCATCGTCGGCGTCATCCTCTTCCTGGTGCTGGGCCTCGGCCTCGGTGACTGGCCGACCGCCGGTGGTTTCGCCGTCGGCGCCGTGCTCTCGGGCCTTGCCGGCTATATCGGCATGAACATCTCCGTGCGCGCCAACGTGCGCACCGCGGAAGCTGCGAACAAGGGCCTCAATGCCGCGCTGCAGGTCGCATTCAAGGGCGGTGCGATCACCGGCATGCTGGTCGTGGGCCTGGGACTCCTTGGCGTTGCGCTCTACTACAAGCTGATGGCCCCGGCGGTCGGCAGCGATCATGCGCTGCGCTCGCTGGTCGGGCTCGCCTTTGGCGGCTCGCTCATTTCGATTTTCGCGCGCCTCGGCGGCGGCATCTTCACCAAGGGCGCTGACGTCGGCGCCGACCTGGTGGGCAAGGTCGAAGCGGGCATTCCCGAAGATGACCCTCGCAATCCCGCGGTCATCGCCGATAACGTCGGCGACAATGTCGGCGACTGTGCCGGCATGGCGGCGGACCTCTTCGAGACCTATGCCGTGACGGTTGTCGCCACCATGCTCCTCGGCGGCCTGATGCTGCAGGGCGCCGGCGAAGCGGCGATCATCTACCCGCTCGCGCTCGGCGCCGCATCGATCATCGCCTCCATTGTCGGAACCTTCTTCGTCAAGGTGCGCGACGGCGGCAAGATCATGAACGCGCTCTATCGCGGCGTCATCGTCTCGGGCGTGATCGCGGCCATCGCGTTCTATTTCATCACCCGCGAGATCATGCCGGACAACGTCATGCCGATGTTCTATTGCACGCTGATCGGCCTCGGCCTCACGGCGGCAATGATCATCATCACCGAGTACTACACGGCGACCGAGTACGCGCCGGTACGCACGGTGTCGCAGGCATCCGAAACAGGACATGCCACCAACATCATCGCCGGCCTTGCCGTGTCGATGAAGTCCACGGCGCTGCCGGTGCTTGCGGTGTGTATCGCCATCTGGGCGTCGTACTCGATGGCGGGCCTCTACGGCATTGCGGTCGCGGCCACCGCGATGCTGTCGATGACCGGCATGGTCGTCGCACTCGACGCCTACGGCCCGATCACCGACAACGCCGGCGGAATCGCCGAGATGTCGGATCTGCCGAAAGCCGTACGTGACATCACCGACCCGCTCGATGCGGTCGGCAATACCACCAAGGCCGTGACCAAGGGCTACGCCATCGGTTCGGCCGGCCTCGCGGCGCTGGTGCTGTTCGCCGATTACACCCACAAGCTCGAGGAGACAGGCAAGCTGGTGCAGTTCGAACTGTCCGATCCGGCCGTGATCATCGGCCTGTTCATCGGCGGTCTCGTACCTTACCTATTCGGCGCAATGGCGATGCAGGCGGTCGGCCGGGCCGCAAGCAGCGTGGTCACGGAAGTGCGCCGTCAATTTCGCGAGATCAAGGGCATCATGGAGGGTACGGCGAAGCCGGAGTACTCGCGCGCCGTCGACCTGCTGACACGCGCGGCCATCAAGGAGATGATCGTGCCGTCCTTGTTGCCGATACTGGTGCCGGTGGTCATCGCGTTCGGCATGAACTGGCTGATGGGTCCCGGTGCCGGCATACGCGCGCTCGGCGGACTGCTGATCGGCACCATCGTCACGGGGCTGTTCGTCGCGATCTCCATGTGCACCGGCGGTGGCGCCTGGGATAACGCCAAGAAATATATTGAGGAAGGCAATTTCGGCGGCAAGGGTTCCGATGCGCACAAGGCTGCGGTCACCGGCGACACGGTCGGCGATCCGTACAAGGACACCGCGGGTCCTGCCATCAACCCGCTCATCAAGATCATCAACATCGTGGCGCTGCTGCTGGTGCCGCTGCTGTGATCGGCCACCGCCGCAACGACGCGTAGTTTCGATGTCGGCGCGCGCGAGTATCGGCACGGGGCTCTATCTGGCCTGTGCCGCGCTCGCCGCCGGTGGCGCGACGGGGCCGCCAGTCGATGGCCGCGCGCTGTCCGATGAGCGCGACGGCCGTAACTGGGCTTCATACGGACGCAGTTACAGCGAGCAGCACGCCTCCCCACTCGACCAGGTCAACAGGCGCAACGTCGGGCGCCTCGGGCTCGCCTGGTCGCTCGACCTGGCGGATGTACACAATGGTGCAACCGTGCCCCTCGCGGTCGACGGCACCATTTATTTCACGGTCGACCAGAGCATCGTGCACGCGGTCGATGCGCGCAGCGGCAAATTGCTGTGGCGTCACGATCCGCAGGTGAGCAAGATCGCCGGCCAGAAGCTACGCATTACCTGGGGACCGCGCGGCATAGCCTACTGGCGGGGGCGCATCTACGTCGGCACGACCAGCGGTCATCTGCTGGCACTCGATGCAGGCACCGGCGAGGAAGTGTGGCGCGTACTCACGGTGAACGAGAACGACCAGCGCACCATCACCGGTCCCCCGCGTGTATTCAACGACTTGGTGATCATCGGCCATGCCGGCTCCGAGTACGGTCCGTTACGCGGCTATGTGACGGCCTACGATACCGCTACCGGCAAGGAACGCTGGCGTTTCTATACCGTACCGGGCAATCCCGCGGACGGCTTCGAGAACGACGCCATGGCGATGGCGGCACGAACCTGGAGCGGTGAATGGTGGCGATTCGGCGGCGGCGGCAATGTCTGGAACGCGATGACCTACGATCCGAAATTCAATCGGATCTATCTCGGCACCGGCAATGGCACGCCGTGGAACCGCAAAATACGCAGCCCCGGCGGCGGTGACAACCTGTTCGTCTGTTCGATCGTGGCGCTCGATGCTGATACGGGCGAATACCAGTGGCACTATCAGACCGTACCGGGCGAGAGTTGGGATTACAACTCGGCCATGGACATCACGCTCGCGCGCCTGCGCATCGCCGGCAGGATGCGTGACGTTATCCTTCATGCGCCCAAGAATGGATTCTTCTATGTCATCGACCGCAAGGACGGGCGCCTGCTTGGCGCGGAAAAATTTGCCAAGGTAACCTGGGCGGAACGCATCGACCTGACCAGCGGACGGCCAATCGAGGCACCGGGCGTGCGCTACGAGAACGCGCCCGCACTCATCTACCCAGGCGGCATCGGTGCGCACAACTGGCAACCGATGTCATTCAACGCGGCCGTCGGCCTTGTCTACATACCTACCCAGACCATCGCCGGTCTATACGACGACAGCGGCATCGATCGCGCTCGATACCGTATGGTGCCAACGGAAATCAATCCGGGCATCGGCGATTTTCTCCAGGATGCACCACCGGATGCCGGCAGCAGCGAACTCATCGCATGGGACCCCATCGGACAACGGCGGGTTTGGGCTGTAACAACCCCCGGCCTGTGGAATGGCGGCACCATGACCACGGCGGGTGACCTGGTCTTTCAGGGCCAGGCGGATGGTCGATTCAATGCCTACGATGCGCGCAATGGCAAGCGCCTATGGTCTTTCGATGCGCACATGGGCATCAGCGGCGCGCCGATCAGCTTTCTGGCGGGCACCCGGCAATACATCGCGGTCGTTGCGGGTTTCGGAGGCGCGGCGCCGGCGTTCCTCGGTTCGCTTGCGGCGCAGCACGGCTGGCGAGCCGGCGCTCATCCGCATCGCCTGCTGGTCTTCACGCTCGATGGCAAGGCCCGGTTGCCCGGCACGCCACCGCCGGCGCAGGCCGTCGCCGTCGACGACCCCACGATGCAAATCGATTCGGGTAAGGCCGAGCGAGGTGCCGTACTCTATGCGCGCAAGTGCACGACCTGCCACGGACTGGCAGGCGTTGCCGGCGGCTTCGCGCCCGATCTGCGCGCCTCGCCGGTCGCGCTATCAGCCGCAGGATTTGCTTCGGTTGTTCGGGGTGGCGCACTCGAGCTGCGCGGCATGCCCGCCTTTGCGGAACTCGACGAGGATGCGCTCGAATCGATACGCCACTATCTGCGCCAACGGGCGCGCGAGTCGTTGGGGGAGCGCCGGCCGTAATGCCGTGGTGCGTGCTTGCTCGCGCTCAGGCGGCGCTTTTCAATGGTTGCGGTCGGCCGATCGCATAGCCTTGCACGTAGTCGAAACCGGCCTGGCGCACGGCGTCGAGCGCCGCTGCGTCCTCGACCTGCTCGGCGATCACCTTGAAGTGCATGGTCCTCGCGAGCTCGATCATCGCGCCCACCATTGCACGGCTGACACTGTCGCGGGCAAGATTGCGGGTGAAGCTGCCGTCGATCTTCAGGTAGTCGATCGGCAGGTTCTTGAGGTTCGAGAAAGAGCCCACGCCCGAGCCGAAATCATCAAGCGCGAACTCGCAGCCGATGCCATGCAGTACGCCGACGAAGCGCCGCGCATGCTCGAGATTGGCTACCACGGCCGATTCGCTCATTTCAAAACAGACTTGCTGGGGCGCCACGCCCGTGCGATCGAAACACTCGACGACGAACTCGAGGAATTGCGGATCGGCGATGGTCTGACCCGAGACATTGATCGCAACCGAGCGGTCGGCCGGCAATGCAATGAGCTCGCGGCTGAGGGCCGACAGGGTCGTCTGCACGACCCAGCGGTCAACCAGTCCCATCAGGCGATAGCGCTCGGCGGCACGTACGAATTCGAGCGGCGCGATGGCCTCGCCATTGTCGTCCTTGAGCCTGACCAGCACCTCGACGGCCGGACCATCCTCGCAGAGCTGATCGACCCGCTCGATCTGCTGCGTGTTGAGTTCGAAGCGACTGTCGCGCAACGCCGATTGCAGGCGCTGCAACCACTGGATCTCGCCGGTTTGCCGCGCCAGCGCTTCATCGCGCGCCGAGTAGACGGTAACACGACCCGCGCCCTGCTTCTTCGCTACATAGCAGGCTGAGTCGGCGGCCGAGAGGGTTTCTTCCGCGCTGCCGGCCTCGCGACCGATTTCCACGAGGCCGATGCTCACGCCGACATTGAAAATCCGGTCTTTCCATACGAATCGGTAGTCGGCGATCTTGCGGGTCACGTCATCGGCGATCTGGCGCGCCTTGTCGAGCGGGCAGCCGACCAGCAGTATCGCGAATTCATCGCCGCCGACACGCGCGACCGTATCCGAGTCGCGCACGCAATCCTTCATGACCTTGGCCAGTTCACGCAGCATGCTGTCGCCCGCAAGGTGACCGCTGGTGTCGTTGACCAGCTTGAATCGATCGAGGTCGAGATAGCAAAGCACATGGTGCGCTTCATTGCATCGCGCCGCTTCGATGGCATCGGCGAGGCGGTGATCGAATTCGGCACGGTTGATGAGCCCGGTCAATGCATCGTGGGTCGCCTGGTAGGACATCTGCCGTACCAGACCGCGTTGTTCGGTGACATCTTTCAGAAGCAGCACGACACCACTTGCCGAAGTGCTGCCGTCGCGCGCCATTGGCCAGGCGCTGAACTCGACGGCGCGCTCGGCGCCGTTTCCGAGGCGAACCACAAAGGCGCGCCTGCCGATGATTGCGGTGTTCTGCGAGAGCGCCTGCAATACCGGCTCGCCCACCATACGCCGGTCGGCAGCGTCGGCCAGCGACAGGGCTTCGTCGATGCGCCGGCCGAGGGCATCGCTCGCCGCGCCATTCATCAACTTCAGCGCCGCCGGATTGGCATAGGCGATGCGACCATCACCATCGAGAGTGACGACAGCCTCGCCTATGGCTTCCAGGGCGAGGGCGCCCGTGTTGCCAGGCGATGCTGGCGCAGCAGCCTGAACCAGCGCGGGCATGGAGCGCGTCTCGACGACCTCGACCCCCGTGATCAGCAGCGCGTTGTTGCCTTCGAAGTCGATGGGCGTCGTCGTGATCTCGAGTCGGCTCAACTGGCCTTGCATGCCGACCATTTCAATTTCATAGCGAGGGGCGGCCTCGCGCCCCGCCAGCCGCGCCGCCAGGTTGTCGGCGACGAGCTCGCTGTATTCCGGCGCGACGAGGTCCTCGAGCCTGCGACCGACCAGGTCGGCGCGATCGACTCCAAGCAGGCTCGCGAACTGGCGATTCGCGTACAGGATGATCTCGCGATGCACCAGCACGGCTTCGTGGATGCGATCGCCGAGCTCAGCGAACAGCGCGGGCTGCTGGCGCTGCCGGTCGGTGGCCGTCGCAACACGGCCGAGCAGATGATTGACCGCGGTTTCGAGTGCGGCAAGCGCGGGCTGGTCCGACGACACATTGATGCGCTCGGTGAGCTTGCCGCCAACGGCAACCCGTTGCAGCTCGCGCGACATGCGCTCCACCGCGCGAATCTGGCGGCGCTGCAGAAAATAAAGTACGGCCAGCAGCACCACGGCGATGATGGCCACCACCAGTGCCAGGCTCGCAAGCCCGAGGAACGACATCGTCAAGAGTGAAGCCTCTTGTTCACCACCAGGGGTGATGACCTTGTTGTTGTATCAGCGGCAAACACCGCTGGTTTGTCACAAGAAGAATAGCTGAGTCCGTCGCGGAACCCCATGTGCATTAACCATATGATCCTAAGGGCGGCGCCGCTTGGCAGACAGGCCGAAAACCCGTACCTTTGCCTGCCGCATCCTGGGTCAGAATAAGTCCAATTGTAGGAGCATTATCTCATGCTGGTCGAAGCGGCCCGTGAACAGATGATTTCGCAGCAGGTGCGCGCCTGGGAGGTACTCGACGACGCGGTCCTGACAGCCATGCGGCGGGTACCGCGCGAGCGTTTCGTGCCCGGGGAATTCGCGAGTGTTGCCTTTGCCGACACGGCGATCCCGATCGGCCACGGTGAACACATGCTCGCGCCCAAGCTGGTTGGGCGCATGCTGCAGGTCCTGCAGCTGCGTGGCGATGAACAAGTGCTCGAGATCGGCACGGGGACGGGCTATGTCACCGCGCTCCTTGCCAGATCGTGCCAAATGCTGCGCAGCATCGAAATCCACAGCGACCTCGCAACAACGGCGCGCGCGAATCTCGCTCCATTCGATTACCGCAATGTCGATTTCGTCACCGGCGATGCCTTCGCGAGCGAACTCGGCGGACCCTATGACGTCATCGCCGTGACCGGTTCGCTACCGCTGCCGGACCGCCATTTTCGCGAGCATCTCGCGCCGGGCGGACGCATGTTCGTCATCACGGGTCGCGCGCCGCTCATGACCGCGCAGCTCGTCCGTCGCGGCAACGACCAGGATTTCGCCAGCGAAGACCTGTTCGAAACCTCGGTCGATACCCTGCGCAACGCGCCCGAACCTGCAGCCTTCGAGTTCTGAGATGACCGTTACCGAAATTTCACCGCTTGAACTCAAAGAACGACTCTCGGGGACAACCTTGCCCGTCCTCCTCGATGTGCGCGAGCCATGGGAACTCGACATCATGCGCCTCGCGGATATCATCAATATTCCGATGAACGACATCGGCAAGCGCGTGCCGGAACTCGACCCGGCTCGCGAGGTCGTAGTGATTTGCCGGTCCGGCGCGCGCAGTTACAGCGTCGCGCAGTGGCTTGCGGCGCAGGGATTTCAACGAGTCGTCAATCTGGCGGGCGGCATGCTCGCCTGGCGGGCACAGGTCGATCCGTCCCTGCCAACCTATTGAATCGACATCGAACAACAGTTATAGTGTTGTATAACAGTATATCAAGAGACCGAATCATGAGATTCCTGCTGCCTGCCATCGCCCTGGTGTTACCTCTCACAACCCCGGTCCACGCAGCGGACCTGCTCGCCGTATTCCAGCAGGCCAAGGCAAACGACCCGCTGATCCGCGAGGCGGACGCCACACGCCTGGCCAATCGGGAGGCGCGGCCGCAGGCGCTGGCGGGGCTTCTGCCGCAGATCGCCGGCTCCGCGAGCCGCACCAAGGCCGACAGCTCATCGACCGGTCAGCGACCGCAGGAAATCGAGCAGCCGGCGGGCTCGGGTAATTTCGTGGTGTTCAACTTCGTCGGCTCAAGCGACTCGAAGCCCGAGACCGATCGCTGGAGCATCGACCTTCGCCAATCGGTCTTCGCCTGGGAGAACTGGGTTGCGCTGAAGCGCGCCAACAAGCAGGTTGCCCAGGCCGAAGCCGATTATGCCGCGGCCGAGCAGGACCTGATTTCCCGCGTCGCCTCGCGTTATTTCGACGTGCTCGCCGCCAAGGACAACCTGCAGGCCCAGGAGGCAGCGCGCGATGCCTTCGCGCGCCAGCTCGAGCAGGCGGAGAAGCGCTTCGAAGTCGGTCTCATCGCAATCACCGATGTCCAGGAAGCCAAGGCCGCGCGCGACAACGCGGCAGCCCAGGTGATCGCTGCCAAGCGACAGCTGTCGAGCACCGAGGAAGCCCTGCGCGAAGTAACCGGCAGCGAATACGATCTCCTGGCCGCCCCGCGTACCGACATGCCGCTTGCCTCGCCCGATCCGGCCGATGAAAACCGCTGGGTCGAGGTCTCCATGGAGCAGAATCTGGGGCTGATTTCGAGCCGCCTGGCCGCGGACATTGCACGCGACGATGTGCGCGCCGCCTTCGGCGGCCACCTGCCGTCGATCGATCTGGTCGCGAGCCGCAGCAACACCAACCAGGAATCCACTGTCAATTTCGCGAGCGGCAACAGTGGCATATCCACGAGCGACTCGAACGACAAGTCGGTCAGCCTGCAATTGTCGGTGCCTATATTCTCCGGCGGCGCAGCCCAGTCCCAGGTGCGTGCATCCCAATACCGCTGGATCGCTGCCAAGGAGCGTCTCGAGCGCACGTCGCGTGCAACCGAGCGCCAGGCACGCGATGCCTATCTTGGTGTCATCAGCGAGATCAGTCGCGTGCAGGCGCTGCGCCAGGCCCTGGAATCCAGCCGCACTGCCCTCAAGGCGACCGAAGCGGGCTACGAGGTGGGCACCCGAACGGCGGTCGACGTACTCGATTCGCGCCGGACACTGGTGCAGGCGGAGACCAACTATCTGCGCAGCCGCTACGACTACATCAACAACGTCATCAATCTGCGGCTGGCCGCCGGCACCTTGAACGAAGAGACACTCGCAGAGATCAACAGCTGGTTGAGCGAGACCGCGCCGGAAGCGCCATCACCCTAGCGATCGCCGCGCGCGTCTTCCGGCGCCTCGACGAGACCGCTGTCGATCACCGGCCGGATCACCTGCATCAGCCGGTCGACCGTACCCCGATTGGCATTCACCACCGCCTGCGCGGCGGCGCCGCGAGCATCGCGCGCTGCGGCATCTCCCAGCAATTCCCCAAGCCGCTGCGCGAGTTCAGTCTCGTCCGTGACCACGACTGCGGCAGCCGCATCGAACATCAGTTGCGCGATATCCGCCGAGTTGAAATTGTGCGGACCGGTCAGGATGGGCTTGCCGAGCGCAGCCGGTTCGAGCAGATTGTGTCCGCCGATCGGGATCAGGCTGCCGCCGACGAAGGCAACGTCGGCCGCTGCGTAGAAGCCGGCGAGCTCGCCCAAACTGTCCAGCAAAAAGACTTCACAGTGATCGTCGGGCTGCTCCTGCCTGCTGCGGCGTGCGAAACGCACTTGTTCGCTCCCGAGCCAGCGCGCAACCTCCTCGAAGCGATTCGGATGACGCGGCGCCAGTAGCAAAAGTGCGCCGGGCAACGCCGCTCGAACGGCACGATGCGCCTGCAACACCTTTTGCTCTTCCACATCGTGGGTACTGCCGGCGATCCAAACCGGCCGGGTCGCGGCGCAATCGGCGCGCCATTGTCTGCCCGCCGCCGCCGCGGCCTGCGGTACCTCAACGTCGAACTTGATGTTGCCAACGACGTGCGTGCGCTCCGGGTTGGCGCCGATCTGGCGGAAACGCTCGGCGTCGGCCTCGCTTTGGGCGGCAATCACGATGCCATGCGAGAGCGTCTCGCGGAACAACCGCGCCAGCATCCGGTAGCGGCCGACGGACCGCGGCGAGATGCGCGCGCTCGCGAGCAGCAAGGGCACGCGCCGGCGTCCACATTCGTGATAGAGGTTCGGCCACAACTCGGTCTCGAGAATGATCGCCGCGCGCGGCCGCGCGCGGTCGAAGAACCGCCGCACGGCACCCGGCAGGTCGTAGGGCACGAAGCGAAGCTCGATGCTCTCGCCAAAGAGCGCCCGAGCGCGTGCGGCACCGGTGGGAGTCACCGTGGTCAGCAACACCGGCGCACGCGGATAGTCCGCAATCAGCCGTCGCACCAGTGGCGCAGCTGCTTGCACCTCGCCGACCGATACCGCGTGCAGCCAGATCGTCGATGCCTCGGCAATCTGCGGGCCAAAGCCGAAGCGCTGCGGCAAGCCCTGCCAATAGCTGCGGTCGCGCAGACCGCGCCACAGCATGACAGCGAGCACCAGCGGCGCCGCGAGGTAGGCAAGGACAATGTAGAGGATGCGCACCGCGGGGCTCAGCCGGTCGCGGCTGGCGCTATGGCGATGGCGCGCTCACGGTAACCTGACAGCAATGCATGCCAATCCGCCTCGGTAAAGCGCGCGCGCGGCAATTGCATGGCGATCTTCTCGAGCGAGCGCCGCAAACGCACGATGGTGACGTCGCACCACAGGCCGCGCCGGCGCAGACGGCCACGGTCGAAATCGATCAGGAAAACCTGGTTGCCCGACTCGCGCAGCAGAATGTTGTGCGCATTCAGATCCGCGTGCTCCACGCCGAAGTCGTGGAACTGGCCTATGCAACGACCTATGGCCACCCAGCGATCGAGCGCAAGGCTGCCTTCATGGAGCGACTGCGCGAGGGACTTGGTGTCGAGCAGGCGTTCGGTCAGGAGATCTCCGGTGTAATGCCTGCCCTGGCGCTGATAGCGCGCTGCAACCGGAGCAGCGACCGGCAGACCGGCGCGGCGCAGGTGATAGGTCAGATGCCACTCATCGAAAGGACGCGTGTTGTACTCGCCCGACCAGAGGTATTGGTCTTCGCTCACGCGCGCCATGAGCCCGCCGCGTCGATAGTGGCGCAGCACGAAGTGCCGGTTCGCGGCCTCGATGAACAAGGTCTTGCCGCGCCCGCGCGCCTCACCGCTCACTTCATTGCGCGCATGCCAGAATCCCGGATCGAACCACAGCGGCGTCAAATTGCTGGCACGGGATACGTCGTATAGCATGGCGCCGCCGTTTATGACGACTCGCCTCACTTCCGGGCCGGTTGTCCAAGCGCGGCGCATCGATACACTCCAATAGCCAGATGTCCGAGACTCCAGAATTCATCGCCGCGACAATCCCCGCAAGCATTTGCCTGCTGCGACTATCGGCAATCGGCGATAGCTGCCACGTCCTGCCCCTGCTCCATTGCCTGCGGCAGGCCTGGCCCAACGCACAGATCACCTGGATCATCGGCCGTACGGAGGCGAGGCTGATGAGCCTGCTACCGGAGGTGGAGTTTATCATCGTCGATAAACGCGGCGGACTTGCTGAACTGCGCCGACTGCGACGCGTCCTGGCCAGCCGTCGCTTCGACCTGCTATTGCACCTGCAACTGGCATTGCGCGCGAGCATTGTCTCTTCCCTGGTCCGCGCCCGGGTTCGCCTCGGTTTCAACCGCGCGCGGGCGCGTGAGCTGCAATGGCTGTTCACCAACGCATCCATCGCCGCACGCGAACGCCAGCACGTGCAGGACTCGTTCATGGAGTTCGCGATCGCGCTCGGGCTCGCGCCACCTGCCCCGCCCGTCTGGCCACTTGTGCCCAGCCAGGCGACGCGCGAGCGCGCGAGCGCACTGATCGCTGACGGTGTGCGGGTCCTGCTCATCAATCCCTGCTCGAGCCATGAGCTGCGCAATTGGCATGCAGCCGGCTACGCTGCCGTCGCCGATCATGCTCATCGGCAACACGGCATGACCGTGATGCTGGTGGGTGGGTCGTCGTCGGCGGAGCGGGCGATGGCAGAGCGCATTGCCGCCGCCGCCACGACACCAGTACAGAACCGAATCGGCGCCGATGACCTGCCGCAGCTGCTTGCGCTCCTCGAGCGCGCTACGGTGCTGCTCTCTCCCGATTCCGGGCCCGTCCACATGGCGACCATCACGGCGACACCGGTCATAGGCCTTTATGCAGCAACCAACCCCGCGCGCAGTGGTCCCTACCGGTCGCGGCAATGGTGTATCGACCGTTACGGCGAAGCCGCGCGGCGTTTCCGGGGCAAGCACGCCGATGCTTTACCCTGGCATTGCAAGATCGAGGAGCCTGGCGTAATGGATCTGATCACGGTCGCTGATGTCACCACCCAGCTCGACAAACTGCTAGGATCGAGGCAATGAAGGAGCTGCTGGTGCCGGTTTCACCCGGCGAATTGCTCGACAAGATCACGATTTTGCGTATCAAGGCCATGCGCATCACCGATACCGACAAGCTCGCGAACGTGCGCCATGAGCTGCAGCTCCTCGAGCGCACCTGGCATGGCGCCGGCAATTCGGGCGACTCGCTCGCGAAAGAGGCCGCGGCACTTCAGCGTGTCAACGAACGACTTTGGGACATCGAGGACCGATTGCGCGAGCTCGAAGCCCGTCGCGACTTTGGTCCGGCGTTCGTCGAGCTGGCGCGCGCCGTATATGTCACCAACGACGAGCGCGCGGCCATCAAGCGACGCATCAATACCGCACTCGGCTCTGTGATCGTCGAGGAAAAATCCTACCAGGCCTACTGACGGGGGTCAGACGGTGAATACCACAACTGCGGAATCGGCGCGGGAGCTGGCGCTACGGCGCTGGCGCATTGCGCTGTCTTTGAGTGCGATCGTCTTCGTCTGCTATTTCGGTTTTATCCTGATGATCGCCTTCCGGCGCGATACGCTCGCGGCGCTCCTCGCGCCCGGTCTCAGCCTCGGCATCGTCAGTGGTGCGCTCGTCATCGTGATTTCCTGGCTCACGACCTGGGTATATGTGCGCTGGGCCAACAATCACCATGACGCCGCAACTAACCGCCTGCGCGCGAAATCGCGCTCATGAGCAACAGTTCGCTGGCGCTCGGCGCGCCGAATGTTACCGCCGTTTCGTTCTTCCTGGGCTTCGTGCTGCTCACACTTGTCATTACCTGGTGGGCGGCTTCACGAACCCGCACGACGGAGGATTTCTTCGCCGCCGGCCGGCGCATCAGCGGCCGACAAAATGGCTTTGCGCTCGCCGGCGATTACATGAGCGCCGCGAGCTTTCTCGGTATCGCCGGCCTCGTTGCCACTTCGGGCTTCGACGGACTCATCTACTCGACCGGGTGGCTGGTCGGCTGGCCCATCGTCCTGTTTCTGATCGCAGAGCCATTGCGAAATCTCGGTCGCTACACGTTTGCCGACGTGCTGACCGTGCGCCTGCAACAGCGTCCTGTGCGTATCGCCGCTGCGATCAGTTCGCTCGCGGTCGTAGCCCTGTACCTGATCGCGCAAATGGTCGGTGCCGGCAACTTGATCAAGCTCATGTTCGGCCTGTCCTATGAATCGGCCATCGTGATCGTAGGTGCCGTGATGCTCGCCTATGTCCTGTTCGGCGGCATGATTGCCACGACCTGGGTACAGATCGTAAAAGCCGCGTTGCTGCTCGCCGGGGCGGCATTGCTCGCGCTGCTCGTGCTCGGGCAATTCGGCTTCGATCCACTGGCACTGTTCGATGCAGCCGCGACACGATACGGCGGCGAAGTGCTGGCGCCCGGCAAGCTGATCTCATCGCCCTGGGAAGCCGTGTCCCTGGGTCTTGCGCTGATGTTCGGCACGGCAGGACTGCCGCATATCCTGATGCGCTTCTACACCGTGCCCGATGCGCGCGCGGCCCGGCAGTCGGTTTTCTGGGCGACAGGCTTGATTGGATTCTTCTATTTGTTGACCTTCGTGCTCGGTTTCGGCGCGATGGTGCTCGTCGGCAAGGACGCGATCGTCGCGATCGACGCGGGTGGAAACATGGCGGCGCCGCTGTTGGCACAGGCGCTAGGCGGCACCGCCCTGCTCGGCTTCATCGCGGCCGTCGCATTCGCGACCATACTTGCCGTGGTCGCGGGGCTTACGCTGTCTGGCGCGGCGGCACTCTCCCACGACCTGTGGACCCATGTGATACGACATGGCAAGGCCGACGTCATGGAGCAATTGCGGATTGCGAGGATCGCAACCATCGTACTTGGTATCGCGGCGGTTGCGCTCGGTCTGTGGTTCAAGGGACAGAATGTCGCATTCATGGTCGGGCTTGCTTTCGCCGTGGCCGCCTCCGGCAATTTTCCGGCCCTGGTATTGGCGATCTTCTGGCGTGGCCTGACGACGGCGGGCGCCGTGGTAGCGATCGCGAGCGGCACTGTGCTCGCCTGCGCACTGATCCTGCTCTCACCTACGGTGCAGATCGACATATTGGGGCATGCCAGCGCACCGTTTCCACTGAAGAATCCGGCGCTCGTGTCGATGCCGGTGGCATTCGTGGTCGCGATTCTGGTATCGCTGCTGCGTCCGGAGAATGCTTCGGCTGCCGGCTTCGATGCGAGCCACGACCGCGCGCTACTCGGCGCCGAGGACTCCGGCATCAATCGGTGAGGACGTACTCCGCCCCGCAATAGGGGCAAACGGCGGCACCGGTCTCCTCGATCGGCAGATAGACCCGCGGGTGCGAATTCCACAGATACATCTGCGGCATCGGACAGGACAAAGGCAGGTCGGCGCGACGCACTTCGTACCGGGTCTGCGAATTGGCGGGTAGCTGCGGCTGTGGCTCGGCGCCCATGGTGGCGTGTGTCCTGAACGAGGGATTGACCGCAACCATTATAGAGGATCGTCCATGGTAGCCGTCCAGACGGCCGCAACGGCGTTGCGCTCCGCCGTGAATTCCTCGGCCGGTACCAAGGCAGGCAGATCATCGAGCGCCCGATGATGCACAACCGTGCGGAACCTCCGGTAGCAGGCCACCAGCACGTCAACGGTTTCCTGGGCTACGAGATTGCCTGAGGCGACCGACTCCAGCTGACGTATCGTGTCCGAGTACATGATTACCGGGGGCTGCTCCGCCGCCCAGCGCAGTGCGAAGTACTGCGCAAGGAATTCGATATCGGCGATACCGCCACGATCCTGCTTGAGGTCGAACTGCGCCGCACTGCCACGCGAGAGTTCGCTGCGCATGCGCTCGCGCATGTTGCGGACTTCCGCGCGCAGTGTGTCGCGCCGCACATCGTGCTGAAGCACATCGAGGCGCAGCGTCTCGAGTGCCGCGCGCAAATGCGGCGCCCCGGCCACTGCCCGTGCATGCAGAAGTGCCTGATGCTCCCAGGTCCAGGCTTCGCTGCGTTGGTATTCACGAAAAGCATCGATACTGGTGACCAGCATGCCGCCCTTGCCGGATGGCCGCAGTCGCATGTCGACCTCATAAAGGCGGCCCGCGCGCGTATGCACGGTAAGGATATGGACGATGCGCTGTGCAAGGCGCACGAAGAAGACCTGGTTGTCGACACTGCGGCGACCCTGCGTCTCCTGCTGCTCGCCCCGCGAGTCATGCACGAACACGAGATCGAGATCCGATGCGTAGGACAGTTCCATGCCGCCGAGCTTGCCGTAGCCGAGGGCGGCGACGGCCACTCCGCGCGCATGGCCTGCATCGGTGCAGCGAGGCACGCCGAGCTGCGCGGTAATCTGCTGCCACGCGAGACCCATGGCGGCTTCGACCAGGAGCTCCGCGACATCGGTCAAGCGATCGCTCACCCGCATGAGCGGCATGCGATTCTGCACATCGGCCGCGCCAATGCGAAATACCGCGGCGCGTTTGAACTCGCATAACGCTTCGATTTCCCGTTCCGGGTCCTCGCGATCGGCGCGTTGCAGGCGGCGTTCGAGGTCGGCAACGAGCTCGGCACGCTGCGGGACGCTTTCGAATAATCGCGCATCGATCAGTTCATCGAGCAACAGCGGGTGAGCGGCAATCTGCCCGGTGAGAAAATCGCCGCTCTGGCAAATGCTGATCAGCCGCGACCTTGCACCTTCGTTCTCGTTGAGCAATGCGAAATAGGACGAGCGCACGCCGATCGCTTCGATGATGCGCAATAGTCGACGCAACACGGTAACCGCATGCTCATCCGGCAAATCGTGGAGGCAATTGCTGATCAGCCGCTGCAGCCGGCGAAATCCTGTCTGGTCAAGGCGCCTGACCAGGTTGCCGCTCCGAAAATCGAGCAGCAGCTGTGCGGCTTCGGCCGACCCGGCCAGGCGACTCGGCTCCAGCGCCGCTTGCACGGTCGCGGCGGCGGCGTTCGCGTCCCAAAGTGGGCCCAGGTCCGCGCGCGGCAAATCCGGCGAGCGCTGTCGCTCCGGCCCGAAGAGCAGGGCATTGAAATGCCCGCCGACGATCCCACGCCAGTGTTCGAGCTGCGCGTGTAGCTCCGCGGCACTTGCATGGCCCATCGCGCGGGCGATACGCTCCTGTCCCTCATCGCTCTCCGGCAGCGTGTGCGTCTGTTCGTCGCGCCACATCTGCAGCCGGTTCTCGAGCTTTCGCAGGAAGACGTAGGCCCCCTGCAGCTCTTGCACGACATCCTGTGGCAGTAGCCGGCTGCCAGCGAGCAATGGCAGGGTCTGCAGCAACGATGGCCGTTGCAACTCGGGGTCCTGACCGCCGCGGATCAGCTGCATCGCCTGGACAATGAATTCGATTTCGCGAATCCCGCCGGGCCCGAGCTTCACGTGTTGCGCCAGATCGCGCCGTTCGACCTGGCGCTGAATCTGCAGTTTCATGTCGCGCAGGCTCTCGAAGACTCCGTAGTCGAGGTAGCGTCGGTAGACGAAAGGCCGCAATGTATTGCCGTACAGGTCGGCGAAGTAGTCCTGTCCCGTGATGGCGCGCGCCTTCACGTAGGCATAGCGTTCCCAGTCGCGGCCGTGACTTACCAGATAGTCTTCGAATGCCGAGAAACCGCAGGCGAGCGGACCGCTGTCGCCAAAGGGGCGCAGGCGCATATCGACCCTAAATACGATGCCCTCGGTCGTCGGTTGCGACAGGTAACGTATCAGCAGCTGGCCGAGACGAATGAAGAATTCGTCGTGACTTACTGGTCTCGTCGGATGATCGGTCTCGCCATATTCGGGGAACAGGAACACCAGATCGATGTCCGAGGAAAAATTGAGTTCGCCCCCGCCAAGCTTGCCCATGGCGAGCACAATGAGCGGCTGTGCTTCGGAGCCGGCAATGCGCGGCGTACCGTGGCGCTGACAACAGTATTGATAAGCCTTCCGGTAAGCGATTTCGATCGCCGCATCGGCGAACCCGCTCGTATCCGTGAGGGTCTCGTCGAGATCGGCGAGTGCGCCGAGGTCGCGCCAGGCGATGCGCACCATTTCACGGCGCCGCCACCGCCGCAGCCAATCCATGAATTCATCGTCCGTACAGGCGAGTGCCTCAGCGACGCTCATGCGCGTTTCGGCGAGGGCCGGCTGGCTGCGCTCGCGGGCCAGTAACGGTCCGCGCAGCAGGTCCGCCAGCAAGTCCCCATCGCGCTGCAACGATTCGCATATGAAGTCGCTCGACGGCAGAGCGCGGGCGAGCGAACTGGCGCAGAGCGGATCGGCGTCGGTCAATAGCGCAAGTTGCGCGCCGGAGAGTCGCGAAGCGAGAGTCTCCGCCGTCGCCACTTAGGGAATCAGGTCGAGTCCCGGCACCAATGTCGGTGTCGATGTGCCCGCCGCCGTCAGGCTGCCGTTGGCAAGTTGCTCGCCGGTGTTATCGCCCCAGGCATAAACCGAACCGTCACCCTGAACGGCGAGCGCGAATGAACTGCCACCGGCGCTGATGGTCCGGGCGTCGGTCATGACAAGTGCTGTGGCGAAGGTCGCGCGCGCGGTCGTGGTGCCGTCACCGAGAGAGCCGGCTTCATTGCTGCCCGCGCCCGCTACCGTGCCGTCGCTGCGCACGGCGAGCATGATCTTGTCCGTGGCCGCAGCATCGACCACATCGGGTAGGATACCGGCGGGAGCGGCAACGTCATTGGCCGGACTGCCGTCGCGGCCGAGCTGGCCATCGGAATTCTCACCCCAGGCATACAACGTGCGGCGCGAACTGATGGCCATGCTGCTCGTGGCATTGGCACGCACCGCGACGATGCCTGTCAGCCCGGTCGCAACGGGTGTGCGCGCCTGGCGCAAATTACCCGTACCGAGCTGACCAGAGGTATTTGCGCCCCAGGTGACGACGCTGCCGTCGGCAAGTAACGCGACAGCATGCAGACTGCCCGCGGCAACCGCCAGCGCGTTCGCGACGCCGCTGACCTGCACCGGCGTAACGGAACCCACGATCGTTCGATCGGCCACGCCCAACTGGCCGATACCATTCGTGCCCCAACTGTAAATCCGTCCGTCCGCGAGGACTGCGAGCGAAAAATCACCGCCGGCAGCGATAGCGACGGCAGCGGCAGGCAACGTCACTTCGCCTGGTGTCGGCGTCGTGACGGCCGTGCCATTGCCAAGTTGCCCAGAGGTGTTGCGTCCCCAGCTGAAAACCCGTCCATCGTCCAACAAGGCAAGCACATGTGCATTACCAGCGCTGACGGCCGTTACCACCGAGCCGGCCGGCATCGCGACCGTGACCGGTGTTTCGGTGGGTGTCAACGACGCACTGCCGTCCCCGAACTGGCCATCCTGATTGGCCCCCCAGGCCTTCAGGCTGCCATCTGCGATGAGTGCCACGGCGAATGCAGAAGCGTTGGTCGCCGTTTTGCTGGCAACGACTTCGACTGACCGCGCCGGCAGCGGATCGATTGGTCGCGATACTACGTTGAGCGTCGCCGCGGCACTGGTCGCAACACCGCGGACATTGGTGACGATGGCACGAAACTGCGCACCATCATCACTGGCTGCGGCTGCGCCCAGCAGATAGGTCGGCGCGGTGGCGCCGGCGATATCGGCGCCGTTGCGTTGCCACTGGTAGGTCAGTTCGCCACCTGTCGCGACGACGGCGAAAATGGCCGGTTCGCCAGTCGCGACAGTCTGCGATGCGGGCTCACCAGTCACCGCAGCTGGACCACGCACGGTAAGAACAGCCGCGTTGCTGATGACATTGCCTGCCGGGTTGGAAACGACCACCCTGAACTCGACTGCATCATCGGCGGCCACCGTCGCATCCGTCGTGTACGTGGCCGAGGTTGCGCCACTGATGCCAACACCATCGCGCAACCATTGGTAGGTGATGCTCTCACCACTGGCCGTCACACTGAATGTCGCTGTCGCTCCGGCATCCACCGCCTGCGCAGCAGGCTCCGCGGTGATGGTCGGTGGAGGATTGACCGTCAACGTCGCTTCGTCGCTGGTCGCGGTCCCCTTGGGATTGGTGACCACAACGCGAAAACGCGCTCCGGTGTCCGCCGCGGTGAGTACGCCGGTCGTATAGGTGGAAAGCGTAGCACCTGAAATATCGACGCCATCGCGCTGCCATTGGAAGGTCAGGGGCACGCCACCCTTTGCTCCGACTCGAAAGACCACGGTCTGGGTTTCAAAGCCGGCAAGATCTTCTGGCTGTTGGGTAATCTCCGGAGCGCCGGTCGGCGCGCTGCTCAGGCAGCCGGCCATCGGCAGTAGCACGGCCACGGCCAGCACAAAGCCCAGGGTCTTCCCATACGTCGCAAAGAGATTCATGCAGCCATTCCTGTTATTCGCGGGGGCCGCGCACGATGTGTCTTGATTGAGCGCCGGCGAGGCCTGCCATTCTAGCTGAAGACCATCGCCAGGGCGCTGCGGTTCCGCTGTGCGGCCGCATGGCTCAAAAAAAAGGCCCCGCACGGGGCGGGGCCAGGCATCGAATGGTGAATCCGAACGGCGGTTACTGGGAGCTGGCACCAAAGCGTCCGAATTTGGCCAGCATGCGCGCGCTCGCAAGCTCATTGGCTGCGGCGTCATACTCGCCGCTGCCAATCATTGCCTTCAACTTGTGTCCGTCGTTCAGGGCACGGGTCAGCGCGGCCGTGTAGTCCGCGAAGTCGCTGAAAATCTCGATGCGCCGGTTCACCTCGATTGCGTAGAGACCGCGCGAGTTCTCGCGGGCCACAATGCGTAGCGGCGCAGCCTGCGTGGCCAGATCGAGCAATCGATCGCCGACAACGATATGGTGGCGGGTGCCGAGCTCGCTGCTCATGGTGTCGAGGACAATTCCCGACACATCGACCGAAAGGAACGGCGTCGCGCTACCGGCATCCTGCCAGCTGATCGCAAGCAATGCCGGGATCTGCGGCAATGACACCAGGGTGCGTGCACGATAATCCGGCGCTGCGCTGCCAAAGGGTGTAACGAAGCCGAAAGCGCGCACCGCAGAGCCGACTTCAAGCGTGGCTGCAGCCGCCAGGTCCGTAGCGACCTGGTAGTCCGCAGGATCCGCATCCTCGGGCAAGGTGGCGCCGGTACCGGTGAAGTCCATCACGGCGGGGCGCAGTCGCCCTAGCGCGGCGAGCTCAACACGTACCTCGCCCGCATCGGCGGCAACCACCCGGCCGGCGAGCGGCGTCAGGTGCAGACGCACCCGCCCCGCAGTCGCATCGAGTACGGGAGCTGCAGGATCGCCGACGTCGAATTGACCGAAAGCATGAACCACCTGGCCAACCGAGATCGCAGCGGCGTCGAGAGTCCCGTCTGCAGCGCCATCCCTGGTGACGCCCGTGTCCGGACCCACCAGTACCGTGACATCCCGGCGCTGGAAGATCGCCGTACCATCACGGCGCAGCAATGTCCCGCCGCGCACCGTCAGGCGATCGCCGCTGCGGGCGATGACCGTGCCACGCAATGCGTCGACATCCGGTGCATCGACGCTGCTGCCTGCATGCACTCGCTCGGCCGTGAAACTGCGCTCGCTGATGGAGAGCGTTCCGAAGGCCGCTGTCGGCGTGCCAGCAGGTTTCGTTGCGAGCGCGCGCAGTCCCTCGCTGCCCGAGTAGGCGATGCCATCGATCTCGAAGGCAGTCGCGTCCGTTACATGAACCGTGAGTCGGCCATGACGCGCACTCGGGTGCCGAAACGGACGGACATCGATGGTGTACTCGAAAGCGCCCGGGTTGACATCGACCAGCGGCCCGCGCACCCGCCGCTCGCGGCCATCGATGGGCTCGACGCTTGCCACGAGGAAGGGCGAGACGGAAACCGCGACGGGATTCTGCGCCAGATCCGCGCTGTTGGAGGCCGCGAGATCGAAATCCAGCTCGAGCAGTGCCGGTCGCCCCGGCGCAATGACCAGCTGTTTGCGATTGTCGAGCTGGATGTCGAGGTCGAGCACGCCAAGCGGCGCGCCATTGGCGTCGACCGCAACGGCTGCCCGTGACTCGCCGCCGACGTCAACATTGATGTCCGCATTGCTGTAATCGAGCCGGATGGATCCGGCAACGTAACTGCCGTTCGGGACGGCGGCCGCGGATATCAGCTCGTTGACTGTTACGAGATCGGCGAAATCGACCCGCAGCCGGTTTGGCAAAGCTTCGACGGTTGCGCCATTGGCCTTGCGCAAGCTGAGCGACACGACATCGACCGTGTAGCTCAGGAAATCGCCATCTGCATCGGTCAAGCCGATCAGCAGTTCGCCACAGTTGCCTGCGTCGCAGCCGCTCGACGGCGCGGGCGTGTTGCCCGCCGAACCGCCGCCACCGCAGGCGGCGAGTACCAATGTGGCTGCGATCAGCAGCCAGGCACGTAATTTATGTCCAATAGAAGTCATGACCGGGTCTCCACGGTTGTGCTGTACCGTGAAGACAACGCCGGTCGACCGGAGCGGTTGACCTCGGCAGCCGAATTTTCGGCCGGTCAACCGCCCCGGGCATCACGCCTCAGCTGGCAGGAGGCGGCCCGCCGGCGGGCGGTGCCCCGTCACGCTGCTCGCGGCGCTTCTGCCATTTCGAGCGCCGCTCCTCGCGCTTCGCCTGCCACTCATCGCGCAGTTGCTGAGCTTTCGCTCGCTGCTCCGGCGTGAGTACCGCCCACACCTGGGCGCGTAGTTGACTCGAGTCGGTCACGAAACGGCGCGCCAGCTCGGCCGCTTCGCCGCTCACCGAGGCCACGACGGCGTTGTAGTCGGGGCTGTCGGGCGCCGTATCATGCAAGCGCTGCATGTTGTTGCGCAGCGCATCGCGCATCTGCTCCATATTCGGGCGTGCCGAGTCCATAAGCCCGCGAATCGACGTTTTCTGCTCGTCGCTCAGTTCGAGCTTGTCGCCGAGCCGCTCGAGCATCTGCGGGCCGAACATGCCGGGACCGCCGAAGAAATCGCCACCACCATGTCCGCCCGGACCGTGCTCGCGGGCAAATCCCACCGTCAGCGCGCCGATTGCGAGTGCTGCCACGGCGCCGATTACCAATTTGCGTTTCACAACAATGCTCCTCTCCAGAATCCGTATTGCCGATAGGGCATTTGTACCCAAAAGCGAGCGATCGTTCCCCAACTATCGTGCAAAGAATTGTCAAGCGCGAGTCAAGGTCGTGACATTGCCGGGAAGTCACGGCAGCATCGCTTTTGTGAATGAGCGCATTCTCATCATCGACGACGACACCGAGCTCGCGACCATGCTGCGTGAATTCCTGGAGCACGAAGGATTCGCCGTCAGCCACGCGGCCGATGGCTCGCTCGGCATGGACCAGATCGCTGCGTCGCGGCCGGACCTCGTCATACTCGATGTCATGCTGCCGGGCAGGGACGGCTTTACCGTGCTGCAGGCGCTTCGGGCGGGCGGTGCGGACGTGCCGGTCATCATGCTGACGGCCCGCGGCACGCCGGATGATCGAATCACCGGGCTCGAACTCGGCGCAGATGACTACCTCGCCAAACCCTTCGATCCGAGGGAACTGCTGTTGCGAATCCGCGCCGTACTGAAGCGCGCCGTTGCGGCGGATGGCGGCGAACCCGCCACGCTTGCCTGCGCCGATCTGCGCATCGAGCTGCGCGCAGGCCTCGTCACACGAGCTGGTGCACCCGTGGCGCTCACCCGGGCCGAGATGCAGGTGCTGGCGCAGCTTCTGCGCGCCGCGCCGGCAGAAATCACGCGCGAGGAACTGACGGCGCGCGCGCTTGGCCGGCCACTCGCTGCATTCGACCGCAGCATCGACACACATGTGAGCAATCTGCGGCGCAAGCTCGCCATGCGCGACGACGGCCCATACGGCATCGCCAGTATCCGCGGCAAAGGCTATATGTGGATCGACAGGTCCGGGATCACGCCGTGAGAAGCCTGTCGCTGCGCATATTCCTTGCATTGTGGCTTGCCATGCTGCTCATCGTGCTCGCCGCAGCGGGCATCATCGCCTGGAACGCCGCAGCGCGCGAAGATGCCGCACGCAGGCTGCCCAACCAGATGCTGCAGGCAGCCACCGCCGCCCTCGAGAGCGGCGGACGCAATGGCCTGCGCGCCTGGCTCGAGCAGCAGACGCAGCGACCGCGCAGCCCGCGCATCTATGTCATCGATGGCAGTGGCAGCGACCTGCTGGGACGTCCATTGCCGCCGCCATTGCGCGCCTGGCTGAGTGGCGTGCCGCGTGACATGCCGAGACGATTCGGCCGCGTCGAATACCGGCCGCCACGGCCCTTGCCCATCCTGGTCGGAACGGATCGCAGCGAGTATCAGCTGCTGATATTGCCGCCGCGCCGGCCATTCGCGGCATTGGCGCCAAGGGCCGAGGCTCGCCTCGCGTGGTTCGCGGCCGCCGTGCTCATAACAGCCATCGTGAGCCTGCTGCTGTCGCGGTCCATTACGCGGCCGATCGATGATTTGCGGCGTGTCAGCGAAGCGCTTGCGCAGGGCGATCTCACGGCCGGTCCAGGTCCGCGCAGCCTGGGGCGCCGCGATGCGCTCGGCGCACTGGCGGCAAGCTTTGCGCACATGGCCGAGCGTATCCGGGAATTGCTCGGCGCGCGCGAGCGCCTGCTGCGCGATGTCTCCCATGAGTTGCGCTCGCCGCTGACGCGCATGCGTCTCGCGATCGGTATTGCGCGCCAACCTGGCGCCGACCTGCAGACACAGCTCGCCCGCGTGGAGAAAGAAGCCGAACGCATGGATGAGCTCGTCGATCGGGTTCTGGCGCTGTCGCGGCTTGGCTCATCGAGCGAACCGGGGCTCGCATTCGAGACAGTGCAATTATCGTCACTGCTGCGCGAGATCGTTCGCGATGCCGGGCTCGAAGCCGGTGCCCGCACGCAGAGCTTGCATTTCGACGACGATGCCGCCACCGATCTCGAAGTGCGCGCCGATCCGCAGTGGCTCGCAAGCGCGATCGATAACGTGCTGCGCAATGCCATACGCCATGCACCGGTGGGCAGCCGCATCGACCTCGCCCTGCAGCGATCGGACGCAATGGCCCGGATCACGATAAGCGACCAGGGCCCAGGCGTTCCCGAGCAGGAATTGCAGAAGATTTTCGAGCCGTTCCACCGCGTCGCCGGCGCACGCGAACGCAGCAGTGGCGGCGAAGGAATCGGGCTTGCCATCACTGCAAGGGTCGTCGCGACCCATGGTGGGACCGTGAGTGCCGCCAATGCGAGCGAAGGCAGCGGCCTGATCGTAACCATCATGCTTCCCGCGGGTTCGCCGTGACTTCCTCCGGCGCGGAATTGCTCATCGACGCGCAGAACCTGCGCCGCGAATACCGCATGGGCAGCGCAACGGTCGTCGCCCTGCGCGATGTCAGTGTCGCTGTAATGCGTGGCGAGTATGTGGCAATCATGGGTCCATCCGGGTCCGGCAAATCGACTTTGATGAATGTAATCGGCTGTCTCGATACCCCCGACAGCGGCAGCTATCGATTGAACGGACAGGTTGTTTCCGAGATGTCCGACAGCGCCCTCGCCCAGGTTCGCAACCGCGAGATTGGATTCGTCTTCCAGTCCTTCGCCCTGCTGCCGCGCGCCAGCGCATTGCAGAACGTGGAACTGCCGCTCATTTACTCCCATGTGCCGCGTCGCGACCGGCGTCAGCGCGCCGCGGCGGCCTTGCAACGTGTCGGCCTTGGCGAACGCATGGCACATTTGCCCAACGAGTTGTCGGGCGGCCAGCGGCAAAGGGTCGCAATCGCGCGGGCACTCGTGACCGACCCGGCGCTGCTGCTCGCCGACGAGCCCACCGGCAACCTCGACACAGCGACCGGCATGGAGATACTCCGGCTGTTCGATGAGCTGCACGCCGCCGGCAATACTATTGTAATGGTGACGCACGAAGCGGAGGTTGCGCAGCGCTCCGGCCGGATCGTTGAATTGCGTGACGGCAGCGTGGTCTCAGACAGAAAGGTCGACAAATGATGACTAGACTCGCCATCACCCTGCCACTGATCGCAGCACTCCTGCTGTCCGCGGCCTGTGCGCGCAAGGACCCAGGGGGCGATGCATCGTCCTACACCGAAGTGGCAGTCGCGCGCCGCGACATTTCCGTGTCCGTGGAGGCAGCAGGTGTCATCGAGCCGCTGCGCACGGTCGAGGTCAAGTCGAAAGCCTCAGGTGAAATCCTCGAATTGAACGCGGATGTCGGCACGACGGTCGAGCGCGACGCCTTGCTCGTCAAGGTCGATCCGCGCACGCCGCGCAATCGTCTTGCGCAGTCGGAAGCGGAATTCAAGGCCGCCCAGGCGCGACTCGCCAATGCCGTTACCCAGCTCGGGCGCGCCAAGACCCTGCTTGCGAACAAGTGGATCAATCAGGCCGACTATGACAAGTTCGCGCTCGATCGCGCGACCGCGGAGGCAGACCTCGTCACCCAGCGAGTCAATGTCGAGAATGCGCGGATCGCGCTCGAGGACACGGAAGTTCGCGCGCCTGTCGCGGGAACGATTATCAGCAAGCGCGTCGAACGCGGCACGGTCATTTCCTCCCCGACCCAGGATGTCGGTGGCGGCACGCTGCTCCTGACCATGGCGAACCTGGACACGGTGCGGGTGCGCGTCAGGGTCGACGAAACCGACGTCGGCAAATTGCGGAGCGGGATCGCGGCATCGGTGACCGTCACCGCCTTTCCGGGGCGCAGCTTCGCCGGCAGCATCGAGATGATCGAACCGCAGGCAATCGTCGAGCAGAATGTCACCCAATTCGCCGTTCTCATCTCATTGCCCAACAAGGATGGGCTGTTGAAACCAGGCATGAACGTCGAGGCGAAATTCGATGTTGCCAAACGCAACGGCGTGTTGGCCGTGCCGGTGATGTCGTTGCGAACGGATTCGGATCTCGAGAGTACTGCCGGACTCCTCGGTATCGCGCCGGACGAGCTGCGTCAACAGCTCGACCGCGCCAGGGCAGAGCTTCGCGGCGAGGAATCCGCCCCCGCCGCAGCGCAACCGCAATTCATCGACATTGGTGGCCGTCGCGTCGAAATACCGGAGGGTACCGACCCCGATGCAGTGCGCCGTGCCATCGAAAAGCGCCGCTCGGGCGGCGAGCCCAGCGCCGAGGAACGGGCACTGCTGCGCGAAGTTTTCAGCCGGATGCGCGCATCGAGCGATGCCACGAGCGGTGAGCGTGGCAGCGCATTCAAACTCGGGCAGGGACTTTGGGTGGTCATCGACATCAAGGGCCAGCGCACTGCCCGCCCGGTCGAAGTCGGAGTGACCGATCTCGACTATGTCGAGATTTCGGCCGGACTGGCCGAAGGTGACAAAGTCCTGCAATTGCCCAGCACTTCGCTGCTCAAGGTCCAGGAGAATCTGCAGAACATGATGCAACGCCGCGGCGGCGGAGTGCCCGGCATCACGCCGCGCCCCGGCACGAGCCGCTGAGGCCGATCATGGCCGCCATACAAATCACCCAGATCGCCGCCGATTCGCTGCGCGGCAACCCGTTCCGCGCCGCCTTGACCATGCTCGGCGTCATCATCGGTGTCGGTGCCGTCATCACCATGTTGGCGCTCGGCACCGGCGCGCAGCGCGCAGTCGACGAACAACTCGCCGCGCTTGGCGCAAACGTCATCACCGTCACCAGCGGCATGCGTTTCATCCAGGGCGTCGCGCGCAATCAGACCAATCTCACGATCGACGACGCGGCCGCACTGCGCCGCGACGGTCATGGCTTCATCGCGGTGGTTCCCGAGCAATCCGGGCGTCAGCAGATCAAGTTCGGCAATCGCAACCTGAATCTGAGCGTCATCGGCACCACGCCCGATCATCTGGCTGTCGATAACATGAGCATCGAAGTTGGTCGCATGTTCTCTGCGGCCGATGATGCCGGGCGCCGTCGGGTGGTCGTGATCGGTGCCGAGGTGGCAGAGCAGCTCGACATTGCGCCGGCCCAGCTCATAGGCGCAATGCTCTACATCAAGGACCTCTCGTTCGAAGTGATCGGCGTACTGCGCAAGAAAGGCGGCCAGGGCTTCAGCAATCCCGATGATGATCTCTACATTCCGTTGCTGACCTCGCGTGATCGCATCACCGGCGCCGAGCAGTTGCAGAACATTCTGGTGCAGAATGAGCCGGGGATCGAGCCGGCGCCGGCAATGGTGGAAATCGAACGCGTATTGCGGCGAGAGCATCGCATTCCGCCGGGGCAGGACAACGATTTTCTGATCATCGACCGCCGCCAGTTCCTCGCGACGCAGCAGGCGACCACGGAAATACTCGGGTTCCTGCTCGCGGGCATCGCCGGCGTCAGCCTGCTTGTAGGTGGCATTGGAATCATGAATATCATGCTGGTCACCGTAACCGAGCGCACGCGTGAGATTGGCGTGCGCAAGGCGCTCGGCGCCACGCGCAAGGACATACTCCTGCAGTTCCTGTTCGAATCGGTCACGCTTTGCGTCGCGGGCGGCGTGCTCGGCATTCTTTTCGGCACGGGCCTGGCGGGACTGCTATCGCGTTTCGCGGGCTGGCAGACGGTCGTTTCTTTCGAATCGGTACTGCTGTCGTTTGGCTTCAGCGCGGCAGTGGGCCTGATATTTGGACTCTGGCCTGCGCAGCGCGCGGCGCGGCTCGATCCCATCGAAGCGCTGCGCCATGAATAAGCGTGCCGCGGCCTCAGGCCGGCACGAACACGACCTTGCCGTTACGCCCGGAACCGGATCCTGCCGCATGCCGCACGGCACGGCGGTATTCCGTCAGCGGGTAGGTCGCTGCAATCGGCGTAAAGAGATCGCCTCGGGCAATCTGCATGGCCAATTCCGTGATGATTTGCGCCTGCTCGGGTCGCGACCGTGAACGCAGATTGAATCCCGCGTAGTAGCCGATCAGCCGGATCCGTCGGTAGAGCAGCAGCCAGTTGGCGATGCTGCAGGGTTCGCCGCTCATGCTGCCCATGCTTGCAACCGTGCCGCTATCGGACAGCACCTCGGCGAGCCGGTCTGTTGCCGACCCACCAATGCTATCGAGCGCAATACTGAGCCTGGCGTCGCCAACCTGCGCGCGCACCCGGGCAGCAAGATCAGCCCCATCCTCGATCACGATGTCGCCGCCGAGTTGCCTCAACTCGCCAACGAGTTCCGCACGACGTACGATGTTGACCGTTCGCAGGCCGCGGTCCTTCGCAAGGCGAATAAGGACACGACCGACGTTGGAGTTGGCTGCGTTTTGTACGAACCAGTCGCCGGCTTCGAGCGGCGCAAGATCGCGCAATGCCAGCTCCGCCGTGAACGCGTTGACCATGAGCGACAGCTGTAATGCGTCGCCCTCGGGAGCGCCTATGAGTGCGCTCTCATCGACGAGCATGTGGCTTCGCCAGCTGCCACATTGCGGTGGCAGGAACACGCGCTCACCGACCCGCCGTGCGCCGCCCTCGCCGACTGCTACGATTCGAGCGATTCCTTCGATACCTGGAACCTGCGGCAGGGCAACATGAAGCTCGGAGCCTGCGCGCACGTGGCGGTACATGGTTTTCCCGCCAGCGATGTTCTTGAGATCCCCCGCGTGTATGGGCGCGGCTTCGATGGCAACGATTGCCTGGCCGGCACGCGGCGGATCCAGTGCGCAGTCCTCGAGCTCGAGCACGGACTCAGGTTGGCCGAATTGGCGATGCAAAAGCTGCTGGCAGCGCACGAAAACCTGTCACTTCGCGCCCTTGATGCGCGAGTCTCGGACGCTAGCATCGCCTTGCTTGCATCGTCAATCAACTCCGGATCGTCAGGCGGCGCTGCCTGTTCGCGTCACATCCATCTGGTCTGCGAGCGCGCGAATTTTTGCGGCGATGCGCTCGAGCGGCATTACGAACTGGGCAGCGCCGATCGCTACGGCCTCGCCCGGCATGCCCCATACGACGCTGCTGGCTTCATCCTGTGCCACTGTCGCGGCACCCGCATCGAGCATCTCCTTCAGCCCCTCGGCACCGTCCTTGCCCATGCCGGTCAGAATGACACCGATGGCATTTCGACCGACTTGCTGCGCGACGGAGCGGAACAACACATCGACGGCTGGCTTGTGACGATTCACCAGGGATCCGTTGTCGAGCCGGCAGACATAGCGAGCGCCGTCCCGCACGACCAGTAGATGCTGATCTCCGGGCGCGATGTAGACATGGCCGGGCAGTATCTGCTGGCCATCCTGCGCCTCGCAGACACTCATTGCGCAGCAGGCATCCATACGGCGTGCGAAAGGCCCGCTGAACGCCTTGGGAATGTGCTGTGTGACAACGACGCCCGGCGTGTCATGCGGCAGCTGTGTCAGTACGTCCTTGATGGCCTCCGTACCGCCGGTGGATGCGCCAATGGCAATGAGCCTGTCGGTTGTTCGCAGGTTTCGCAGCGGCACCGACTTCGGCAGGACCGCATCCGCCGAAAGTCGTGGCGCGATTGCGTCGGTCAATGCGGCGGTCGGCGGAGATTGTCGCGCGTCATAGGGCCGCACGCGCGCCCCCGCGGCCATCCGTACTTTTGCTATCAGCTCATCGCCATACTCACGCAATGTACCGGCGATGTCGAGTTGCGGCTTGGGCAGAAAATCGACTGCGCCGATTGCCAGCGCCTCCAGGGTGATTTCCGCGCCTTGCTGGGTCAGGGATGACACCATGACGACGGGCATCGGCCGCAATCGCATCAGATTGCGCAGAAACGTGAGTCCGTCCATTTTTGGCATCTCGACGTCGAGAGTAAGCACATCCGGATTCAGCTTCTTGATCTTCTCTCGCGCGACCAGCGCGTCGGGTGCAGCTCCCAGAACTTCGATACCTTTGTCGGCCGAAAGAATTTCGGTCAGGAGTTGGCGGACCAACGCCGAGTCATCGACGATAAGTACACGCGTTCGTCCCTGGCTGCCTGTCTGTCCCTTGGTGTTCGCTGACATGAATCTTGCCCGGATTGATTATGCCGTTCAGTCGAACAGTTCTACGTCGTTGCCTTCGGGCGCCGACTGGATAGTGGCTGCGTAGTTGCGTTCTTCGCCCGCAATGCGCGCACGGTCCAGCGCATGCAGGCGCTTGACCTTCACCCTTCCTGTCAACGGGTGATAGATCACCTTGCGCGGATAGATGTCGCCCAGGTCCTGGGCAATGATCTGCAACCCTTCGATCCGGGCGAATTCGCGGGCAAACGCCGCATTGCGCTCACCGACATCGATGCTCGACTCGAGTATCTTGCCACCACCGAACAATTTCAGCTCCAGTCGCTCGCGGGCTGCGCCGAGCTTCAGGAGATCGTTGATCAGGCTCTCCATGGCAAAGCTCCCGTAGCGGGTCGCAAGGCCGGTCTTCGGATCGAGCCATGAATTGCCGCTCGTGCCGTTCGATTGAGGCAGCATGAAATGATTCATGCCGCCGACACCGGCTTGCGGGTCGCGCAAGCAGGCCGACACGCAGGAACCCAGCACGGTATCGATCATTTCATCGTTGCGGCTCACGTAGTACTGACCCGGCAGTATCCGCGCGCACCAGCTGCCAAGGTCGCGGTCGAAGTGTTGGGAAATATGCGCGAAAGCGGGCAATGGCCTGGGTGGCGACGGGGCTTTCAGCGGTCTGTTGCTCGCCATGTCATCGCCGCCTGTATATCGTCTTGCCGATGAGTTCCCAGTCCTCGGACACCTTGAACAGGCTTTCGGAATGACCGAGGAAGAGAATCTGGTCCTTGCGCTGCAGGGGCGCAAATCGCGCAAAAAGCTGTCTTTGCGTGTCCTTGTCGAAATAGATGACGACATTGCGGCAGAAGATCACGTCCAGAGGCCCCTTGATGGGCAGTTCCTGCATCAGATTGAGCTGCTTGAAGGTGATGAGCGCGCGAATCTGCTCGGACACCAGATACTCGCTCCGCCCGGCATCGGAGGCCTCGCGGAAAAACCGCTGCAGCCGTGACGATGCCATGCCCCTGACCCTGTCTTCCGGGTATCGCCCTGCCTTGGCGCGCGCCACCATTTCCGAGTCGATGTCCGTCGCCAGGATCTTGATGTCCCAGCGAGCAAAATCCGGAATTGCTTCCGCCACGGTCATCGCGATCGAATAGGGTTCCTCGCCGCTCGAGCAGGCCGACGACCAGATGCGAATGCGACGACTCGCCGCCGCCTGCCCGACCCGCGGCCTCAGCACCTGCTCGCGCAAATAGTCGAAGTGGTGATTCTCGCGAAAGAAAGACGTGAGATTGGTCGTCAACGCATTGCAGAACTCGACCAGCTCCGTGCCGTCGTCCTCATCGAGCATGTGCAGGTAGTCGGCGAAACCGTCGAGCTCGAGCGCGCGCAGGCGGCGGGCGATCCGGCTATAGACCAGCTCGCGCTTGTTCTCGGACAAGGCAATGCCGGCAACCGCCTTGACGCGACGGCAGATCTCGTTGAACTCGGTGTCGCTGAGATGAAAATCGCGTCGCCGCGGTTTGTCGGGAATTGCATTCGCGCCGGATTGCATATATGAATCAAAGCTCAGAAGAGCTCGACGGAACCGCGACCCGCTTCCGCGTCAACGTCGCGCAGCGTGCGACTGACCGGCACGCCGACAATCGGTCGGCCGAGTTCATCGCAGACGATGGCGAGTTCCTGCACGAGCCGGTCATGGGCCTGCAGACACACAGCTGCATGCGATGCGGCGGCGGCGAGACGTTCGCCGAGCAGCTTCGCGTCCGGCAACCTGCGGATCATCGCAGCCACTGTCGCGATTTCCGAGAACGCATCGGACAGTCCGTGCATGCTCGATTCAAAGGCAGCCACGGACCTGGCGATATGCTCGGCCGAGCGCACGGCCACCGATGCACTGTCCGCCTCCGATTTGGCCACGGTGTTCACCCAACGACCTTGGCAACGGTCGCCAGAAGTCGCTCTGGATTGAACGGTTTGACGATCCATCCGGTGGCACCGGCCGCCTTGCCCTCCATCTTCTTCTCCGTGCTCGATTCCGTCGTGAGCATGAGCAGAGGCGTGTAGCGGTAGCTGTCGAGCTGACGCAACTCGCGTACCAGCGTGATGCCATCCATGTTGGGCATGTTCACGTCGGTGATCACGATGTCGACGCTCTCCCGGCGCGCATGCTCGAGCGCCTCCACGCCGTCACCTGCCGAAACGACTTCGTGACCGGCCGTCTGCAGGGTCGCAGCCACCATCTGCCTCATGGCGACCGAATCATCAACAGCGAGTACCTTGGCCATGGTTGATTCCTCCGAAGGCGCGCGGCCTAGAATTCCTGCCACTCGCTGTCGCTGCCATTCGCCACGGCAACCTTGGCAGGCTGCGCTGCCGCCACCTTCGCTTCCGGCCTGGACCAGGGCCTCCCTGTTTTGCGGCGTTCCTGTTTGGTCGCTGCGGGCGCCTCGCTGACGCTGGCATCGCCGCCGGCCACGCGATACTTGTGCATGGTTTCGTTAAGGATCCGCGCCTGGTCCGCCATCGACTGGCTGGCGGCCGTGGCTTCTTCCACCAGCGCAGCATTCTGCTGTGTCAATTCGTCGAGCTGCATGACGGCTTTGTTGACCTGATCAATGCCGGCCGATTGCTCGCGCCCGGCTGCCGTGATTTCGGCAACGATGTCGCTCACCTTCTTGACGGCAGCGACGATCTGCTCGAGCGTCGTTCCAGACTGGGTCACGAGCGTCGAGCCCTCATCCACGCGACGCACACTCTCCTGGATGAGATCCTTGATCTCCTTCGCCGCAGTGGCACTGCGCCCGGCGAGATTCCGCACTTCGCTTGCAACCACCGCAAAGCCGCGCCCCTGCTCTCCCGCACGAGCGGCTTCGACCGCGGCATTCAGCGCCAGCAGGTTGGTCTGGAAGGCGATTTCATCGATGACGCTGATAATGTCGGCAATTCGCTTGGACGAGTCGTTGATCTCCGTCATTGCCTTGACGGCGCGCGATACCACGGCACCACCCTTCTCCGCCTGGTCGCGCGCCGCCATGGCGAGCTGATTGGCCTGGCCGGCGTTATCGGCGTTCTGCTTGACGGTGGAAGTCATTTCCTCCATCGAGGAGGCTGTTTCCTCCAGCGAAGAGGCCTGCTGTTCTGTGCGCTGCGACAGGTTGGCATTGCCCGCGGAGATTTCTTCCGCTCCACGATACACTTCCGTGGCCGCTTTCTTGACCTGGCTGACGACGCCGGACATGTTCTCGACCAGCGCGTTGATGCCAGAGCCGATACGGACATATAGCCCTTGCTTGCCCTCGAGGTCCATGCGATGGGTGAGATCGCCACGATTGGCCTCGTCGACCAGCTTCTGCACTTCATCAACCACACCCGCGACATTGTCTACAAGGCCATTCAATCCCTTGGCCAACGTCTCGAAAAATCCCGCCTTGCCGCTGAGCGCGATGCGCGTGTCGAGCTTGCCCTCGGCGACGGCCTCCACGAGCGAACCGACTTCCTGTTCGGTTGCGACCTCCTGCGTGCGGTCGAACCACTCGACGATCGCACCGAGCCGATGGCCGCTGCCATCCGTAACCGGATTGGCAACGATGCGCATCCGCCGTCCACCGATGGTCATTTCGCTCGAAAATGTCTGGGTCAAAGTTGCCAGCAACCGACGCTGGTGGCTCGGATCGCGATGGAACAGGTCGATCGACTGCCCGACGAGATTCGACGCATCGAATCGCGGCAGGTCCTTGCGAAAGTCCGCCTGGCAATTCTGCATCAGCTGTTGCGCACTGCGATTGACGTAGGCGATGTTGAGGTTTTCGTCGGCGACCATGACATTGGCCGACGTCGCATCCAGCGCTTCCTTGATGCGACTGTTGGCCGCTGCGGCTACCCGCTCGGCTTCGATCTTCTGTCGCAACCCGCTCTGCATGCCGTCGAGCGCGGTCAGTAATCGGCCCAGTTCATCCCTCGGTTGCTCCCCGATGGCGTTGTCGAAATGCCCCTCCTGTAGCCTCGCGAATGCCGCAGTCGCCGCAGTGACCTTTCGGGTCAGGTAGGCGCTGACCCAGAACAGCAGCGCGACTGCAATGCTTAGGCATGTGGCCACTATCGCGGCATCAATCCACAGGGTACGCTGGTCCGCGCGTACCCTGTCCTGCAGCAGCGCTTCGAGATCATCGAGCGAGCTGGTCTGGATCTCTGCCAAACGCTCGACCGCCAGCTCGCCGCGGTGCGAGAAGTCCTCGAGCGTCGCGCTCGCAAAACTCCGCTCATCGGCGAGCTTGCGCAGCTCGGCGATGAACTGACCCTGCATGTCACCAAGACTCTTGGCGCCATCGAGTGCGCGCGCCGCAATGGTCGTGTCCGACTCGGCCGCTCCTTGCAGCTGGCGCAGGGACTCGCCGATCCCGTAGGTGGCCAAACCCACCCGATCTCCGAAATGCAGCCACTCGGCCTGTGTCGGTGCGCCTTCCTCCAGACGCTCGATGAATCGGCGCGCCTCCGCGGCGGCACTGATCGTTTTCGGCAAGGTCAGCACCGAGACCGCCATCAGTTTGAAAGTCGCCGATGCGGGATCAAGTTCGAGGCCGCTGCTCGCAGCCACATCGGTGATGAGTGAATTGCCCGCGTCGATGAGACGGGCGTGTTTCTGGTTGCTCGCAGCGATGCTGAGCGACAGCGAGCGATCGGCCGCATCGAGCATTTCAGCGCGTACACTGCGCCAGGTGGCCGCAGCGGTCGCACCCTGCGCGGGCATGACCTTGTCGAGCTCGGCAACGGCTTCGCGTATGGCGGCGGCATGCTCGTTCAGCTCGCCGCGCTCCTCGTCGCGACCGGCCAGCACTGCAGCGACGTGATCACGATGCTCGGCCAGATTGATGGTGAGTGCTGCGAGCGGTCGTACTGCGCTAATGCCGTACAGTTCGTCCTTGCCGACCTGAATGGCCGACAGCGATGCGGACGACATCATCCACGCAAGCATGACGATGGGTATCAGCATGGCGATCAGGATCGCGAACAGCTTGCTACGCAGTGACAGATTGGCGAGTTTGCTAAACATGGGATCTTCCTCGGGATGAAATCATTGCGCTAACGCACCGCCACGGCGGCTGCGGGAGCACCACGGACACTCTGGGATTGCAATGGCAACTCGTGCGCCATACCCAGCTCGAAACGAAATCCAACCACCCAGGCATCGCTGAGTTGCGTGTCGGCGCCGGGGCTGCGCACGAGCTGCAGGTTGGGCACGATCGCCAGCCGGTCGCCGATTTCGGCGCGATAAAGCAGCTCAAGCGCCAGCTCCTGTGCCGCCGGTTCACGGGCGGCGGCGCGCACGATCCGGCGGTAGGGTGCGCCGGTTCGCCCGATCAGCAGACCGATGGCAACGCGGTCATCGGGCCTGAAGGGATTGAGGCCGGCAACGACGGCACCGGTCGCCAGGAACTTGTCGAGGGGGTTGAACTCTTCTGCCGCCGCGCCGATCCGCAGGAATCCGTCAACGCGCCAGCGATCGAGGGCGAATATCCGCCTGTCTGCCAGCAGATAGATGCCGCCGTTTCCGTAGCCGCTTTGCTCCGCTACCGGTCGAAGCGGGGCATCGATGCGCTCGAAGCTCGAGCTGTAGTACCACGTGCCGATCGCGAGACGGTTCCAGCTGGCGCGGGTCACGCCGAGCTCTCCGACCAGCAGAGCGCCTTCGGCAGAACTCCAGTCGGTCGTCACGAATCGGTCCCGGGTCACATCGCCCGCAACGGCCTCGTAGACGCCCAGGCGAAAGTCGTATCCCGCGGGACTCGCGCTCGCGACGCGCAGGCCCAGCGCAGTGATCGGCCAGCTCGCGGGCCCGTTGACGCCGGATTGGCCGAAGTCGCCGCCCTGACCGAAGGCCGAGTGCGTGAATATTTCTGCCGTGGCAGGGGCATCGAACTCCGCATTGAGATCAAGCCAACCCGCCCTTACGGACATCGTGTGTCGGGATCCGAAGTCCCATTGCGTCCAGGCTTCGTAGAGTCGCCAGCCAGGCGGTGCGTCGATCCCATTGATGCCCAGCATGTCGCCGACCAGCTCCTCGCTCGCGCTGCGACCACCGGTGTGCATCAATGACAGGCGTGCAGTGAAGTCGCTACTCGAGAACAGCCGGGTCGATCGCAGACCCGCGGCGACATCAAGTACATCCGAGTACGCAGTGCCGGTTGCGAGTCCGCCGGCGGCAACATGGCGACCATCGCCCGTATAGCCGATTTCGAGCGACAGGCCATCGCAGGGCTCTTCGCTATCGCAGGCTGCGGCTCGCGGCGTCCCCAGAACCATGCCGATACAAAGCATGATCAGCGCCGGCGTGACGCTGCGTTGCGTGTATTGTGCGATTTGCTTCATGCCGCTACCGCCTCCGGCAGCGCGTTGTCGTCGAGCAACACATCGAGATCGAGCAGAATGACCATCTTCTCGCCCAAGGCGCCCAGCGCCGAGATGAAAGCGAGCTTGCGCTCCTGGCCGAAGTCTGGCGCTTTGCGGCGGTCGCCCTCTCCGATGCTGTGCACATCAGAGACCGCATCGACCACGAGACCCACGGTGCGCTCGACCTCTGTGACCTGCGCTTTGACGACGATCACGACCGTGGTCGGCGCCAATTGCATTGGCTCGAGACCGAGGCGCACACGCAGATCCACGATCGGCACGATGGCTCCGCGCAAATTGATGACACCGAGGACATAGGGAGGCGCGTTCGGAATCTGCGTCACCCGGTCCCAGCCCTGGATGCCCTGCACGCGCAGGATCTCCACGCCGTATTCTTCCCCGGCCACCATGAATGTCAGGTACTGCGATGCGTCGTCACTCGCGACGAAGTTATGGTGATTGTCTGCGCTCGACATGCTGTGTTTTCCTCCGAATGTGGATCAGGCGGCAATCCGCTGGTTGACCAGGCGCACGAGGCCTGCAAGATCCAGAATGAGCGCAACCTCGCCGTCGCCGAGAATGGTCGCGCCGGCCACTCCGTCGATTCGGCGGTAGTTGGTCTCCATGGATTTGATGACAACCTGTTGCTGCCCGAGCAACTCGTCAACGAACAGTCCAATGCGACGACCATCACCTTCGACAACCATCACGAGGCCTTCCGTGAGTTCGCGCGTGCGCGGTTTTACGCCGAACACCTCGTAGAGCCGAACGATCGGCAGATATTCACCGCGAAAACTGAAGACTTCGTTGCCACCGGCGATGCGATTGATCGTGCCAGGCTTGAGCTGCAGCGACTCGATGATCGACAGCAGCGGCACGATATAGGTCTGGCCGCCGACATCGACGGTCTGGCCATCGACGATCGCTAGCGTCAAAGGCAGGGAAATCGTGAAGCAGCTGCCCTTGCCGGTCTCACTGCGCAGCTCGACCGCGCCCCCGAGTTCGCTGATATTTCGTCGCACGACATCCATGCCGACACCGCGTCCGGATACATCGGTCGCCTGGTCGACGGTGGAGAAACCCGGCATGAAGATCAACTCGTTGATCTGCGCATCCGTCAGCACATCGTTCGCGCCGACCAGGTTGCGCGCCCGCGCCTTGGCCAGAATCTTCTCTCGGGCAAGCCCCCGCCCATCGTCCGACACCTCGATGACGATATTCCCACCGCGGTGGAACGCATTGAGTGACACCGTCCCGGTCGAAGGCTTGCCGGCAGCTTGCCGGTCGGCGGGCAACTCGAGGCCATGGTCAATGGAATTTCTGACCAGGTGCACCAGAGGGTCGCCGATTTTCTCCATCACCGTCTTGTCGAGTTCGGTGTTCTCGCCGGTGATCTTCAACTCGACGCTCTTGCCGAGCTTTTGCGCCAGATCCCGCACCATGCGCGGAAACCGGCTGAACACGAAACTGATCGGCAACATGCGTACGCGCATGACGCTGTCCTGCAACTCGCGCATGTTGCGTTCGAGTTGCGCGAGGCCCTCGCGCATGCGATCCATCATCGGACCTTCGGCCTTGAGCGCAAGCTGGGTCAGCATGGATTGCGTGATCACCAGTTCGCCAACCGTATTCATGAGTTCATCGATTTTCTCGATGCCGACGCGAATCGAACCCGCATCTGCATTGGCGGCGGGTGGTTTCGCAGCGGGAGCCGGCTTCGCCTGCGAAGCGGGTGATGCGATGGCTGCTGCCGCTGTCGTCACCGTTTCGGCAACCGCGGGACCCGGATCAATCGCTGCCGCCGCGGCTGCGGAGACTGCGACCTTGGCGGCGCCGGCCTCGTGCCCGGCGGCGAGCGCTTCGATCACGAGGCTGCACTCACCCTCTGCCCACTCGAATACCTGTTCGATGACTTCGCGGGTAACTTCACTTCGTACTTCGATCACCCACTGCAGGAGGCAATTGTCCGGCGCCAGATCCGCCAGGGCGGTAAGGCGCGACAGGTCGGCATGCACCGACACGCTGCCAAGCGCCTCGAGCTCGGCAATGATTCGCAGCGGATCGTTGCCATTCGCCAGCAGTTCCGGCCAGGGACTGAATCGGATCGACCAACCCGCTTGCGCCGGGGTCGCGTCCTTTTCCGGCACGGCAGTCATGGGTTGCTCGCCCGCTTCGCTTTTGGGCTGCGGCCTGGCATTGATCGCCAGTTCGATATCGAACTGCACATCTGCGGCCAGTTGCGCATCGATCGGCTGCTGCGTCTGCGTCGCACTCAGCATGCCCCGCATGACATCGACGGATTTCAGCAGCAAATCGAGGAGCGACTGCGAGACATCGAGCCGCTGGCCGCGCAATTCATCGAGCAGGGTCTCGAGGGAGTGGGTAAAGGAGGCGATCTCCTTGAAGCCGAAAGTCGCGCTGCCTCCTTTGATAGAGTGCGCCACGCGAAAGATGGTATTGATCAGCTCCGCATCCGGCGTACCGACGTCGAGCTTCAGTAGCGCAGCCTCCATCGAGTCGAGCGCCTCGACGCTCTCTTCGAAGAATGCTGCATGAAACTGGGTCAGGTCGACGGTCATCGCGACAACCTCAGGACCCAAGCCCGAGTGACTGCGTCAACCCCAGTCGTGCAGCCGCATCGCGCAGCGCGTCCGACACCGCGCACCAGCTCACGCTGCGTCCGGCACGGGCGCGATCTTGAACATAGGCAAGAATTACCTGGATCCCCGCTGTGTCTATCCGGGAAACCTGCGTGCCATCGACGCGCTCGCTCGGTTGCGACAACGCGGCGAGCAGTTGCGTGCGCAGTTTCGCGGCCTCGCGAATCGTGATTTGCGAGGGCAGGACGACGCCATCCTGTGCGTGCGGGTTCGACATATCGCTTTCAATCACCGGGAAACGGCACCGGTGGCAAAAGCGGTTATCGGTTGGCGCGCGCGATCATTGAGTTCTACGCGATTTTTCAGATCGGCTGGTTTCGCGGTTGTGATCGGTTTCATGTGCCGACGCGCAACGGCGGAACTGCGTCACAGTCGCCCGGTCGGCAGGAAGCCGGTCAGTTCGATTCGATTTCGAACAGCTCGCCATTGGGCCCGCCGAGCAGCATACGTTCGCGTCCGGCTGCTTCGACCGGTGGGACTTCGACGCGGCCGATGCGGGAGTCGCCGAGGGCCCTGACCCGTGCATGCAGTTGCGGCAGGTCGCTGCAACCATGCGTAAACAAAGCGACACCGAGTCGCGACGGATGCATGCGCCCCGCCAGGCACTTTTGCGACGCGCCGCCGAAATGCACGATGAGGATCTTGCCGCTCGGCTCACCCGGGTCCTGGTACAGCAAAAAGCGCACCCTGGAGTCGGCGGGTATGCCGACCAGCCGATTGACGGCCTCGCGATGCGTCTCCGGTGTCTCGTCGTCCTGCACCGCAACCAGCCCGAGGACGTCGCCATAGAATCGACGTGTCGCATCGAGGTCCCCCGCCACCACGGACACCGTTGCGACTTCGCTGTAATTACCATGCGGCGAACCGGCTCGCATCTGCGCGGCGTGGTGGTGGTGGCCGACCATGATCAGCAGCGGCACACCATCGGGGCCGAACAATACCGCCTCTTCGCTGTCGACATCGCCGATTACATGACGCACCGGCGGCGAGCGCGCAATGCATCCGGCATCGACGAGTTCGCGCCACCAGCGCTCTGCGGGACTGCGAACATAGAAGTCGATCGCCTTCGGGCCGACGTCCAGGCCGCTGTCCGGACCGCCGAGCAGGCTGTCGAAGCGCACCCGCTGCGTGGGCGCCGGATCGAGTGCAAGGAGCCGCAGGCGCCCTGTCGGGTAGGCGCGGCAGGACAGTTCGGCCCATTCGCCGCGCTGCTTCGCCGGCAGGCCCCAGGCCGCCGCAAGATCCAGCGGCAAGGCTTCTCGCCACTCGAGCGACAGGCCCATGACGTCATGAAAGAGGCGCAGCGCTGTGTCGAGATTCGATACGCCAACGGTTATCGACCGCATCGCCGTTATCATTGTAGCCATGATCCAACTCTACACGCATGCCACACCCAATGGGCACAAGGTCTCGATCATGCTCGAGGAAGTCGGGCTGCCCTATGAACTCCGGCTGATCGACCTTGCCCAGGAACAACAATTCCAGCCCGATTTTCTTGCCATCAATCCAAATGGCAAGATCCCGGCCATCGTTGATCCATCGGGCCCCGGCGGCAGGCCGATCACGCTGTGGGAGTCCGGCGCGATTCTCATCTATCTCGCCGAGAAGACCGGCAGTGCATTGCTGGCCGCCGCGGGCGAGGCACGCTACACGACACTGCAGTGGTTGATGTTCCAGATGGCGGGCGTCGGGCCGATGTTTGGCCAGGCTGGTCACTTCACGATCTATGCCAGGGAACGCGTGCCCTATGGCATCGAACGCTACACGCGCGAAGCGAAGCGCCTGCTCGGCGTAATGGATCGCCGCCTGGAGGTGCAACGTCACCTGGCGGGAACCGACTACTCGATCGCCGACATTGCCACATTCCCGTGGACCAATTCGGCGCTGCGCATACCGGGCCTCGCCGACGAACATGGCGAACTGTCCGCCTGGCCTCGGGTCGTGCGCTGGCGAAAAACCCTGCTCGAGCGTGAGGCCGTGCAGCGTGGGCTTGCACGGCCCCGCCGCGACTGACCACCGCAGATTGACGGCCGCTGCCCCGCGCTCGCCCAAGGCTGCACGAGATCACGCATCGCGCTCAGGAACGTGGATCGAGAATCGCTGCAGCGGCACGATACCGTGGCGCCCGATCGTCGATGATCGCGCGCGCGCCATCGTTGTCGAACAACATGATCTGATCATCGTCAGCGAGCGGCCAGGCGGTTCGATCCGGCGGTGCTGGCACTCCACCGCGGGCAAATGCCGTCCAATAATCGAGCGCCGCTCGCGAAATTTCCCGGTCGCGCCCCTGCATCGGCCAGTTGGCGTGCTCCAGCGTACCAAACACATAAGGCAGCTCGCCGGCGTGAGGCAATCCGCGGAAGCGATTGGCGGCCGACTCCGGTAATGCACCGAACCGGTAGCGATAGGCGGGATGCCCGTGCGCACGATGCATTCGCGCGAAACTGTAAAGAAGCGCAGCGAAGGAAAAATCGCTGCTGAAATGCTCATCGAAAGCGGCTGGCCCGCCGTAGGCCGCGACCAATCCATCCTGTTCCTCGAGCGAGATGAATTTCAACAGCGTCTCGTTGACACGCGCGCGGATCGACGGCGGCAATGCCGGCGTCTCGAGTGCCGTCGCCCCGACGATGATCGGAACAGGTGCCGCCTTGCCAGCGCGCCACGCGGGCCAGAGGTCGTCAGTGACATAACGGCCGTCAATTGCCGGAACAGCGCCACTGAAACCATGCTGCGGCATGGCTTGAAGCTGTGGAACGGTGAGTCCACGAAGCTCATCGGCGTTTTTCGCCTTGACTCCGATGGCATCGAGCGCAGCGATGCCTGCAGATTGTGCCGACGCCCGGCCATCGGGGGCCACCGCATCGAGGCGCGGGAATGAACCGCGATAGTATCCGGACTGAATGATCGCCCGATCAAACAGGCCGCGGGCGGGCGGACTGACCATCAACAATTGAATCGAAAAGGCACCAGCCGATTCGCCGAAAACCGTGACACGCGATGGGTCGCCACCGAAGGCGCGAATGTTGCGCTTCACCCAGCGCAGCGCTGCGACCTGATCCATGAGCCCGTAATTGGCGATCTGGCCGCCGTCGGCCGCCTCGCGCGTGAGCGCCGGATGGGAGAAGAATCCCAGGTAACCCAGGCGATAGTTGAACGACACGAAGACGATGCCGCGAGCAGCGATGGCGGCACCGTCGGTCTGGGGCGTCGATGCTGCGCCGTGGGTCAAAGCGCCACCGTGAATCCAGACCATGACCGGCCAGGGCCCCTCGCCTTCGCCAGGTCGCCAGACATTGAGATACAGGCAATCCTCGGATATGGGCGCGCCGAGGTTCTCTGCGACCGAATCGCGCTGCGGCTGCAGGCACGCGGATCCGAATTGCTTCGTCGCACGCACTCCTCGCCAACTCGGCGGGGCCTGTGGTGCGCGCCAACGCAATGCACCTACCGGTGCCGCGGCGTAGGGAATGCCCTTGAACACGGTGACCTCGCCCTGACGCTCGCCGGCAATACGGCCCGTATCGATGCTGAGCGTCGCAGCGCCTGCCGAGCACGAGCACGCCGCAGCCAGCCCAAGCCCAAGGATTTCGACCAGGCGTCGCCTAGGCATCATGGAAGCCTCCGAGTGTCATCACCGAAAATCGCCCTAATCGCGCGCGACTCGAATGCCAAAGATCTGGCTGGTCAACGCTTCCGGGTCGCGCCCGCGAAACGATGGACGCTGACGTTTGTAGGCGGTGCGCCACGAGCCGCCGCGAACGCCGCGCCGGTCACAGCCCACCGCGAGCTGAGCCGAACCATCGACCGGGGTGGAACCATAGGGCATTTCATAGCAATCCTCGATCCACTCCCAGACATTCCCGATCATGTCGTAGAGCCCGAAGGCGTTTGGCGCGAAGCGCCCGACGGGAGCGAGCCCCGCATAACCATCGTCGCAGGGGGGCGGCTCATAGGGCAGATCCGGATACCTGCGAGCCGCGGACCGATCATGAATATTCGCGAACCGGCAGGCGAGTTCAGCTTGCTCGCCCCAGGTGTAGGTTCCGCTGCTGCCGGCGCGGGCTGCGTATTCCCATTCGGCCTCGGTGAGCAGCCGATATTTTTTTCCTGTATGACCCGCGAGCCAGGCTGCATAAGCGGCCGCATCACTCCAGCGTACACAGGCGACGGGTTGATCATCCTGTACGGGTTCACCGTAGCCGGGATCCTGCCAGTTCGTACCCGGCACGGGTTCGACCTTGTTGCCGCGGAAATCATTGCAACCCGTGCCGGCGCTCGTGTGACCAGATGCGATGACGAAAGCCCGATATTGCGCCTGTGTCACCTCGAAACGACCCACGGCGAAAGCTTTGGGTATGACCACCTCCCGTACCGGCCCTTCATAGCGTCCATCCTCGCCGTCGTCCCGTCCCATCATGAATTTGCCGGGTGGCACGACGACCATCTGCGGACAGACCTTGCAGTCGCGAAAGCTCCGTCCGGGGCGCGGCAGATCGCCCGCGAGCCCGAGTCCGGCAAAACCAAGCAGCGTGAGTACCAGCGCGACCCGCGCGGGACCCCGTGCACGAGCGGTCGGATCAGAAGCTCTGGCAATCATCGGCGTACCCCCCGTCTCAACATGATCTGGAATCCGGCAAACTCCGAGGCTGCGCCCTGCGCAGGAACTCGGCAACCTTCGCCGCCCAGGCATGCGGGTCCTGCATCAGGGCAAAGGAACCACGCGTTGAAAATATCGACAGCTCGAAATCCTGACGCCGCGCCTGCACCTGCAGGTCTTTGTCGTGCAGGTTGTCTGCCTCATCCGTCAGCACCAGTGTGGGAGCGCGGATCGCGTCGATATCGCCTGTCATGTCGTTGGCGAATACCGCGCGGTAAACCGATGGCGAGCTGCCTGCAAGCGCTGCGCCCAATGTGGCCCAGGTGGTTGACACCATATTGGCAGTCGCATCGCCCGCGTACCCGTTTATCGAGCGAAACAGGTCGCTGAGATGGCTGCCATCGGCTGTCGGCGCAAGCGAAGGTTGCGCTCGCGCCAGGCGCTCGCTGCGCTCCTGCAAGGAATAGAGCGGGCAGCCGTGAAGCACCAGTGCGCTGACGCGGTTCGCGTGGCGGGAAGCAAACGCCGCAGCGATCGCCGCGCCGGTGTGATGTCCGGCGACAGCAACGTCCGCAAGCCCGAGCGTATCGAGGAAGGTCGCGAGATTGTCCGCGAGATCCGCAATCGTCACCGTCGCTGGCGGTGGGTCCGACATTCCGAAGCCAGGATTGTCGGGTGCGATGACATCGAAACCGAGCCGGGCAAGCCGCGGCTGCACGTCGACCCATTCAACGAGTCCGAACGGCGTCTGGTGCAACAACAGGACTGCCGGCAGCGCGCCCGAATTTTCCGTACTGCACAGCCGTCGATAGTGCAGGGCACCGAAATTGCAGTAGGCATAGTGCTTGCCACCCGCCAGTGCGGCCGCCCCGACCCAGCGATCACCGGCGCCCGCAAGATCTTCAGCGCTCACCGGCCCTGACTCCGTCAACGCGGCCAGTCGGGACCTCGCCCGGGCCCTCGGCCGGCAATGCTCTCGCAGCGACCATGAACAACGTGCTTGCGAGCAAAAGGCAGGGCACGACCAGGAACGATATCGATTCGCCAACCCGCGCAGTATCCGCGAGCAGCCGCTCCGTGATCCAGGCAATCAGAAGTGGTCCGCCGATGGCGCCGATAAACGTATTGAGCAGGCCCGTCACCGCAACGCCGAGTCCGCGCATGTCGGCCGGCAGTTGTGATTGCAGGCAGGTAAGCACACCGAGTCCCACAAAAGGATAAATCGCGCTCCCCGAAGCGACCAGCCCGATCGCGATGGCGCTGGAAGGCGCCAGGGTTGCGAGCCCCGAAGGAATTGCTAACAGGGTCACGGCCGCGACCAGCTTGAGCCGCGCACGGTCACCGCCGCGACGCACGATGGGATCGATGATGGCACCTCCGATCAGGGGCCCTGCGGCCGCGAATACCACCATGAGCGGCCCAAGCGTTGCGGAAAGATCGGAGGGCGTCAATGCGAAACCGCGCATCAGCATCGTCGGGTTCCACCCAGCGGCGCCGTAGACCGCCATGAAGCAGACAGCGAAGCCGAGGTACAGCGGCAGCAGGAAGCGCCATCGATCGCGGCCGTGGCGCAGGGCCGCCCGCGCCTGAGCCCGCACATCCGGCGCTCCATCGCGCGAATTGCGTGCCGGCTCGCGACAAGTGGCCAGTGCAAGCACGAGGACGAAACCCGCCGCGCCGCAAAGCACGAAGGTGATGCGCCAGGGCGAAAGTGTCGCTGGCAGACCAATGACTGCAAATTGATTCCCGGCCGCGGCAGCGATCACCATCCCGGTCAGGCTGATGGCAATTCCGAAAGCAACCCCCTGTGCGGCCATGAACACGCCGGTCGGCCGCGCGCGCCGATGCGGCGGAAACAAATCGGCGATGAGTGAAATCGCCGCGGGCGCAAGCGCGGCCTCGCCAAGCCCCACGATCAGCCGGGCGGCGAACATTTCGCCGAAGCCGCGCGCAAGTCCGGCGGCTACCGTTGCCAGACTCCACACCGAGATACCGAAAATCACGAGATTGCGCCGATTGCCGCGATCGACCCACATGCCGAGCAGCAGGCCACCTACGGCATAGATCATGCCGAATGCGAGACCCTGTAGCGCGCCGACCTGAACTTCGCTCAGACCGAGCTCGGCGCGCAACGGATCGACCACCAGGTTGATGATGCCGCGGTCGATGATCGACAGTACGGCGGCCAATGACAACAGCGTTACGAACCACCACGGACTGGCCGAGCGGCTCGTCACGCCAGATCACAGTCGCGCGCGCGATCGCGGATGTACTGGCCGAGCCAATCGAGGCCGCGGAAGCGCAACGTACCGCGTCCGACGGCTGCGGAGCTGTGCGCCATTCCGGCAACCAGCCGGAACGCCTTGGCAAGTAGAAAAAGATCCTGGTTCTCGAGTTCCAGGGTGGTGAACGGCCGCACGGAATCGTAGCCGCGCTCGAAGGCCTCGGCGTAGACAGGCGAGAAACCGTAGAAAAGATTGCCCCAGGTGAAATTCTTGACGTCCTGCATCAGGAAATCTTCGCCTGCCGCGTCGAAATCGAGCAATGTCAGCCGCTGGTCGTCATCGACATGGACGTTGCTCGGATGAAAGTCACGGTGGCATACGCCCATCGGTACACCTGCACGACCAAGCACCCGCAGGCGCTCGACGAGGCGCGGCGCCAGCGTCTCGTAAAATCGCGCGTCGTCCGGCCGATCGTAGAGAAACTCGAGCAGTGGCGGCACATTGACCATGAAGCTGATGGCATCGTCTGTGGAAGCGCGTCGTTCGCCGTAGTACTCGAGTCCGAGCAAATGCATCTGCGCAAATGCGGCGCCAATGCGTTCCGCAGTGCGCTCATCGAGCACCTCGCCGAATTTGCGCCCGGGCGCCCAGGTATAGAGCGCCACCGCCCTCTCGCCTTCCGGTGCGTCGACCTTGAAATACAGATCGCCCGCCGCTTGACGAATTGGCGTCGAGGCAGGAAATTGCCGTTGGCGCAGGAAGTCCAGGAACTCGAGTTCATAGCGCACCGCATCGACATCGCGCCAGCTACGCCGCCAGACACGCAACGCATAGCGCGCATCGTCATCCTGCATCAGGTAAACGTCGTTCATTCCGCGGTAGAGCAGGAAGCCGACCACCCGGCCAGCCACGCGATAGCGGCGTTGCACTTCGGCGGCAAGCCACTGGGCCTCGAGTACCGAGTGGGAAACGCGCGCCACAGGAAGATTGGAGTCCGGCATAAGCGCCACAGTACAACGCAGTGCGATAGGATAGTAATTCCAATATTGAATTGCTGGTCCGGCCAGGCCCTGCCTGCGGGCGAATGGGCTAATCTTGGCGTCGCGCAGCGCGGATGAATCCTAAAGTGAGGTCATGATGCTTCAGTGCCGCAATGTTCTGTCACGCCGGGTTGCCTGGCTTGCCGTTGTCATCCTGGCGCCGACCGTGGCTCTCGCAGCGAACTACCCACGACTCACCGTGAGCGAGTTACGGGCGAAGTATCTCGATTCGGGTGGTCGCATTGCGACAATCGACGGCGTCGAGGTGCATTACCGGGACGAAGGGCAGGGGCCCGCCATTCTCATGATCCACGGTTCACAGAGCACCTTGCGTACCTGGGACTTCATCGCGCCCCTGCTGCAAAGGAACTACCGCGTCATCCGCTACGACATCCCGCCACAGGGTCTGTCAGGGCCCGTTTCGGACGAAGCCGCTGCTCATGTCGAACCGGCATCTTTCGCCATACATCTGCTCGACAGCCTCGGTGTGGATCGTGTGACCTGCGTGGGAGTATCGAGCGGCGGCACGACCTGCATGTACATCGCCGCGGATTTTCCGGATCGGGTCGATCGACTGATACTGTCGAACACGCCGTCCGATCCGGTCAGTACGGGCCACATCACGTTCACGCCTGAATTTGCCGATGCCCAGCGCGAAGCGAAGGAAACAGGTTTTCAGTCGGAACGATTCTGGAACTCGTTCCTTGATTTCTTCAGCGGTGAACCCTCGCGACTGTCGAGGGAGATCCGTACCCAGTACTATGATTTCAATCGGCGCGTCATAGAGAAGAATTACACGGCACTGATCGGGCTGGTGGCCGATCACGACAAAGCGAGCGCGGCGATGGCTCGGGTCAGGGCGCCGACGCTGCTCATCTGGGGCGGACGGGATGCACTCCTGGTGCCCGCATCGGCCGACAAACTGGCAGGCTATCTGAGCAGTACCCAGGTGTCGAAAGTCATGCTGCCCGATGTCGGGCATTACCCACCGCTCGAGGTACCGGTACGCTTCGCGCAGCTGACAAGCGCCTACATCGAAGCCGCGACGCCGCAGCTGCGGCCCTGACGATGCGCCCGGTCAGGACTCGCCGAGCGGCCACATTCGCCGCAGCACCCGGTCACGTTTGACGAAGTGGTGCCAGAGCGCGGCGCCGACATGCGCGGCCAGCAACCCGAGCCCTGCCCACAGCCCGATGACATGCAGTTGCGCAAAGCGCCGGTAACCGCGAGGATCACTGAAAGGCAGCGGCTCCCAAATGCGCGGCACGAGGCCATCGAAACCAAACAACCAGCGGTGCGTCACGCCGAATTGCGGCGAATCAGCAAGCGCCGACAACGCGGTCCAGCCCGCCCAGGGGACAAATATCAGTAACAGCAATAGACTGGTTTGCACGGCGGTAGCGGCCCATCTTTGTCCCAGGCCTTGGCCTGGGTCCCAATCCGGTCGACCTGCACCCAGCCTGCGCGCAGCCCACAGCATTGCGGCAATCAGCACGATGAACCCGCCGGTATGATGGAACTGGGACGCCAACAGATGCAGCGACAGCACCTGCGGGTCCTTGAAACTGGGGCCATAGGTTGCGCTCATTACGAAACCTGCAGGCACCTCGATGATGAGCAGCAGCGCCAATCCCCAGTGCAGGGTTTTGGTCAAGCCGCCGTAGCGATGCACCGGGATTCGTCCTGACATGAACCACTCTCCTATTCGTGTTGCTATCGTAGGTTGCGGCCGCATCGCGCACGCACATGCACGTGCGATTCTTGCGCTGCAGCGTGAATTTCGCCTGACCGCCGCCGTCGACAGGGACGTTGACCGCGCCCGTCGGTTCGCCGATCAATACGGCGCAGCTGCAGCCTGCGCCGACCTCGACATCGCACTCGCGCGCGATGACGTGCATGCGGTCGTTCTTTGCACGCCGAACTCACTGCACGCGACCCAGGCCATTGCCGCTCTCGAAGCCGGCCGGCACGTACTGGTCGAAAAACCGATGGCGGAAACGGTGCACGACGCCGAACGCATGGCAGATGCCGCGCATCGTCTTGACCGCGTGCTTGCCGTGGGGCTTACGTTGCGGCACAGCGCGCCGATACGATGGCTGCAGGATCATCGTGATGATTTCGGCACACTGCGCGCCGTCAGCGTGGCCAACCTTGTGCACTGGAAGGGTCCGCAGGCGCCCTGGTGGGCAACGCGCACGCCTCGGCAAGGACTGATACTTTCCTTGTTCGCGCCACACGCGCTCGATTTCGTGCAATTGGTGTTTCAGGGCGAGCAAGCTGATTCTGTCCAGTGTCAGGCGGCACGACTCCAGGCGGATTGGCAAGGCGAAGACGAGGCGATGATGATACTTCGTTATCCGCAATCCCGTCTTGCGCAGATCCACCTGTCGTACAACCAGAGCTTTGTCGTCGATCGCCGTTGCGTGCACTTCGAGCGGTCAATGGTCCGGATCGAGGACGGGGACTACCTGTATGTCGACGACGAACTGATCATCGAGCCGCAACTCCCCGCGTCTGCGATGCACCGGATGGGTGGCCGCGATTTCGATCACTACTTTCGCACCCAACTCGAGGAGTTCGCACACGCCGTGCATGGCCAAAGGCATCGTTGTGTACTGCATGACGAAGGCGTACGACTGACCCGGCTCACTCAGCGCGCCCTCGAGTCGGCGCTCGCAGCCGGTGCCACAAAGTGACCAGGGTTGGCAGCTTTTTTCTCTGCCGTGAAATCCGGATAACGACCGAGTGCCAACAGCAGCGCAGCGCCAACGATGAACATGCCGGCGGCGAAGGCAAGCGCCGCGTCATAATCGCCGGTCCGATCGCGGGCAATTCCATAGAGTGTCGGTGAAATGGCCGACGCAATGCCGAAGGGCAGGAACAGCAGTCCGTAGATCCTGCCGTAGTGCGCCATGCCGAAATACCGCGCCGCCATGAAGGCGATCATGTCGGTTTCCGCGCCGGCCGCGAGACCAACCGCAAGTGCGCAGAAGAACGCGATCGGCAGAACGAGCGTATCGTTCGCCAGCAATATGCAAGCGAGCGCCGGCAGACTGAGCACGGGCAATGTCACCAACGGCGCCCAGAAGCGATCGAGAAACCAGCCCGTAGCGACGCGCCCGAGCAGAATTGCCGCGGCCATGCTGCTGACCACGCCGCGAGCGACCGTGCGGTCGAAACCCGCCAGTTCCAGCATCTGCTGCAGGTGCACGAAGATGCCGCCATAGGCCAGCGCAATCAGTAGTATCGAGGCGATCATCACCCAGAATCGGTAGCCGCGTACAACCGCGGCTACGGGCAGACCGACCGGCTTTCCTTCCGCAAAAACCTCGGGCGGTCTGTGTTCGGGAGGCGGCTCACGGAACCAACGCCAGACCACGGGCAATGCCACCAGCAATGGCAGCAGTGCGAGCAGCGGGAACACCGAGCGCCAACCGAAACGATCGATTGCCCAGCCCGCGACCTGCGGCACCATCACACCCGTCACACTGGTGCCGATCAGCGCCAATCCAAGCGCAATCCCGCGCTGGCGGAAGAACCACAGGCCGATACCCCGCGTCCAGCTCAACGTTCCCGACCCGACACTCACAAGTCCGGCCAGCGCCCATGCCAACCACCAGGCGCCAACGACGGCGGGCGTTGCGCCGAGCGCCGCGAATGCGAGACCAAACAACAACAATGACAGCAAGGCAACAGGACGCACGCCGCGCCGATCGGCAATGGCACCGACGAGGGGCGCCATAGCCGATGCGCACAGGCCGAACAAGGTGATTGCCAGACTGATCTCGGCGATCGACCAACCAAGCGCTTCGCGCATGGGACCGATGAGCTGGCCAATCGCGGTGTAGGGAATTGGCGAGGATCCGCAAGCCACGCCCACCAGGGCGGCGATGACCATGCGCCAGCCGCGACGCAATTCCGAATACCCGTGCTCGCGATTCGCAGAGACCAATATTGAAATCCCCAGGAGCGGCAATGCTCTTCATTCAGGCGATCGATGATTCGCATGGGATATTGCCGATCGGACCTGCCCTCATGCAAGAACCTTCGATCGCCATCATTGGCGCCGGTATCGGCGGACTATGCACCGCGCTTGCAATGCAACGCGCAGGCCTGCGAGTGCGGGTCTACGAGCAGGCGCCAAAGCTAGCCGAAGTCGGCGCGGGCCTTTCGCTCAGCCCAACGGCCGCACACGCGCTCAATCATCTGGGGCTCGGTGAATTCCTGCGCGAACGCGCGACCATGCCCGAGGAGCAGTTCGCGCGGCACTACCGCGATGGCAGGCTGCTGATGCTTTCGAACCGTGGCCGGAGTTTGCTCGAGCGCTTCGGCGAACGCTATTACCTCATTCATCGCGCCGACCTGCATGGCGCATTGGCCGCCGCGGTGCACGCAAACGATGCCGATGCAATTCAGTTGGCGAAGGCAGTGCGTGGCCTGCGCCGCCTCGAGCCCCATGTCGAGATCGAAATGGCGGATGGCAGCATCGAAACTGCCGCTGCCTGCATCGCCGCTGATGGTCAACGCTCTTCGGTGCGTACGCAGATTTTCTCGCCCGAGCAACCGCGATTCACGGGCTATGTCGCCTGGCGCGCGCTCATCCCGATGGAGCATCTCAGTGCACTCGACCTGCAACCGAGCTCGGGCATTTTCATTGGACCGGGCCACATGGTGAATGTGTATCCCGTGCAGCGCGGCCGCCTGCTCAATCTCGTTGCCTTCGCCGAACGCAATACCTGGACCGAGGAGGGCTGGTCGATACCGGCGCAGCGTGACGAGCTGCTCGAGGAATTCTCGGGCTGGACCGACACTGTCCGCTTCATCATGATGGCAATTGCAGACGGCGCGCTGTTTCGCTGGGGCTTGTTCGATCGCACACCACTCGAGCGATGGACCGAAGGACACCTCGCGCTCCTCGGCGATGCGGCCCATCCGGTGCTGCCCTTTCTCGGGCACGGAGCGGTCCTCGCGATCGAAGATGCCGTGGTCCTTGCGCGCTGTTTCGCCACAGGCGAATCCATACCCGCGGCATTGCACCGCTACGAGATTGCGCGTCGTGAACGGGCGCGCTTCGTCTTCGAGGAGTCGCGCAAGGCGGTGCGCATTTTTCACGCCAGCGATCCCGACCGTTATTCCAGATCCGTGGGTAATGTCACCGTCGACGAAGGCCTGGGGCTCTTCGCCTACAATCCGGTGAACTGTGCAATCTAGATTTCACCCGCAGGCCATAGTGCCGCTGCTGGCTTTCGCGTTGATCTGTGGATGCGCTGCTGCAGGTCGGGATCCTGCCCCAGGCCGGCGGCTGCAGGACTGCGCGGTCTGCCCGGAGATGGTCGTGTTGCCGCCGGGACGGTACACCATGGGCTCGCGAGCGGAAGATCGCCGCAGACTGGCGGTGCTGGCCATGTTCGACAAAATGGAGAGCCCGCTGCATGAAGTCCGCATCGGCTATCGATTCGCGGTTGGGCGCTACAGCGTGACGTTCGCGGAGTGGGACGCCTGCGTCGCCGACGGCGGTTGCAGGGGATACCGGCCGGACGATGCAGGTTGGGGTCGCGGACGGCGCCCCGTAATCAACGTCAACTGGACCGACGCCAGGGCCTACGTCGATTGGTTGCGCGAGCGCACCGGACAGCCCTATCGGTTATTGAGCGAAGCCGAGTGGGAATATGCGGCGCGCGCCGGAACCAGCACAGCGTACTACTCGGGCGATACGCTCGATGCGTCCCAGGCGAACTTCGGCCGAACACACCAGGGAACGCTCGAGGTCGGATCTTTTCCGGCCAACGGCTTCGGACTCCATGACATGACGGGCAATAGCGCGCAATGGCTCGAGGACTGTCATCACGAATCATACGAAGCCGCGCCAACAGACGGGTCGGCATGGATCACCGGTGGCGATTGCAGCTTGCGCAACGTGCGAGGGGGCGCGTGGTCACTGAGCGCGTGGAGCGTACGGACGGCGCAACGCATCGGAGATCCGATCGCAACGCGCAACGATCACCTCGGTTTTCGTGTTGCACGCGACCTCGCGCAATGACCACGGGCCTGCCCTTGTCATTGCGGGCAAGCTGGGGACTCGGCGGCCTCGGCGCGACGTCGATGCTCTACCTCATCAACCTCTTTGTCGTGTTCTATCTGGTACGTCATGTAGGTATGCCAGCGGCCATCGCGGGTACGTTACTCGCGATCACTCGCATCTATGATGCCGTGATCGACCCCCTCATCGGCACGCTGAGTGACCGCTCGCAAAGCCGCTGGGGCAAGAGGCGCCCGTTGATGTTCGCAGGGGCCTTGCTGTCCACAGCTGGCTGCGTAGCGGTTTTCAATTTGCCGTCGATGAATATCGGACCGGCGCTTTACGTGTTTGCGCTCGCGGCGCTGTTGCTCTACTGCACCGGGTACTCCCTGTTCGCCATACCGTACATGGCGCAGGGCGCTGAAATGACAAACGACTATGCCGAGCGAGCGACATTGATGGCCTGGCGCACATTCTTTGTCTACACGGCGGGAATCGTCATCACCGCAGGCGCCCCCGCCCTTATCGCAGCGCTCGGCGGCAAGAAGGACGCTTACGCACTGATGTCCGTTGCCGCTGCAGTTGTCGTTGGCGCGACAATGCTTTGGGTCGTGGCAGCAACCGGGAAAGCGCCCGCGCTATCGCCAGGGATCGGCACATCGACACCTGCGGCATCGTATCGTTCAGCGCTGAAAAACAAGCCGTTCCTGGTCATTCTTCTGGTCAAGATGACACTTCAGCTCGGCACAGCGTTCATAGGTGCCGCGTTCTTGTTCTTCCTGTCGGATGTATTGCGGCGCGGCGAAAGTGCACTCGCCCTGTTTGGCCTGGCTAGCAATCTGGTTGGTGTTGCAGCCGTACCGTTGTGGAACCGGGCGCTGCGCACCATCGAGCGACGCAGCCTGGCGATTGCGCTTTTTGCTGCCTTGGGGCTCGTCAACCTGTCGTGGTTGTTCGCTGTCCCGAGCGAGCCTCAGGTATTTCTGCTGCTGCGCGCAGTGCTGTCCGGAGCGCTCGGCAGTGGCAGCGTACTAGTCGCCATGGCAATGCTTGCAGATACCATCGAATACGATCGATTGTGCAGCAAGGAGCAGCGCGGCGGCCTTTTTGTCGGCCTGTTCGAACTCATGCAAACCACATCATTCGTGTTGGGGCCGCTGATCGTGGGATTTGCATTTTCCGCGGCGGGCATGATTTCCGGTGATGCGGGGCGCGGCGCGCAGCCACAATCGGCCGTGGACATGACCCGTTACGCTGTAGCGCTCGTTCCGGCGGCCTGCCAGCTGCTTGGCATCGGCCTGATCATGCTCTACAAGCTGGACGCCGACACACTGGCAAGGCTTCGGGATGCAGACAGGCCGCAGCCAGCTGCGGGCGCACCCGCCTGACCGTCATCGGCGCTACGCTCGCCGCTGGCTCGGAGGAAAGCGGCGGCATCGCGAGCGGTGCGCACTGGATCTTCCATGACCAGCTTGTGGCCCAGTTCGGGGTAGGTAATCGTCGTGACCGTGGCTGCGGTGAACGCGGCGACTATCTCGCAATGCAGCTCCCGCGGCAGCACGGACCCAGCGCCACCCCACTGCACAAGTACAGGTACCCGGACTTTGCCCGCCAACGCATAGTCCCGCGCAGCCCCACCACGACGCTGCCAGCTGGCGAGTCGCGCCTGAAATTGCTCCTCCCGCCCCGGCAAGGTATTCAGAATTCGATACCGGGTTACCAACGCCTGCGTGACCCTGCTCGGATCACCATAAATGCTTTGCAGGAAGGTCCGCCAATACAGATCGGTGCCTTTCGATCCGAGAACCTCGTCATGCAGAAAGAAAATCAGCCGGTCGTGCACCGACAGGCGCTGCCTGGAAGGAAGGCGCAGCGGCACGGTCGACAGCAGCAACTTCTCCACCTGCTCAGGGTGCCTTGCCGCAAGATCAATCGCCTGGGTGGCACCGGATGATGTTCCTGCGAGCGCGAAGTGCTGAGCCCCAAGTCGCTCGAGCAGCCGGTCGAGGAGATAACCCTGCCGCTGCGCGCTGAAATCGCCGCCGTCGTTCGCGGTCAGTCCATGCGCCAGCGCATCGACGCGAATGATGCGATATTGGCCGCCCAGTTCGGCGACCCAACCGTCCCACTGGTGCAAACTCGCTCGCGAGCCGTGCAGCAGTACCAGTATGGGTCCGGTGCCTTCGTCGCGAAAATGCAGTCTCGCGCCGTCGATATCCATGAATTGTGATGGAGGCGCGCCGTAGAGCGACCTCGCCTCGGCGGGGTCAGCGGCAAGCCGGCCGGTTCGCCCCGCCACGATCAAACCTGCGACTGCAAGCAATATGACCAAACCGAAAGCGACGAGGACCCGCAGCATGGTCAATGCCCGCAGCGATCAGGCAGGTGCTCGCGCAACTCAGATCCTGAACAGGCCGTGACCGTTGTCCGTGACCAGACGTTCCTGCAGCGCCGGGTCGATGTCACCGCGGTCGGCCAACTTCTGCCGGAAGTAGATGGTGTCGGCGACGTCGCCCGGATGTCCGTAATCGCTCGCAAGCATCAGCCGATCATCGCCCATATAGCGCATGAGATGGGGCAGATCCTCGTGCAATTCGCAGGTCAGCCAGAAGTTGTGGGCGGTGAGCTTCTCTTTGACGAGCGCCATCAACTCGGAAGGGGGCAGGCGCACGTGCATCGCGGTCTGCACCGCCGCCGGTACCCAGCTGCACCCCGATTCGAAAAAACCGAACCTGAGCGCGGGATATTTGGCTGGCAAGGTACTGTTGAGCAGCGTCGAGAAAGCAAAGTAGTTCGGGCTGTCGGAGATGAAACGATTGAAGCGTGCGCCATCGCGCTGCGCCAGCGACTCTATGGCAGGACTACCATGACCGATGTGCACACATATTGGCCAGTTAAGGTCCACGGCCGTTGCGAACACGGGTTCGAAATCTGGATGATCGATGTAGCGATCACCTTCGAAGCCGCGAAACAACACGCCGACGGCGCCGTCCGTGGCGGCTTGCCGCATGTCACGCAGGGTCGCATCGATGTTCTTGAGCGATGGCACGAAGATCCAGCGCAAGCGCCCGCCGCTCTGGGCGCAGGCTGCCGCAATCCAGCGATTGTAGGCGCGCGTCAATGCGAGTTCCGCATTCGCCCGATCGCAGCGGATATTGAGGAATAGGCTCGAGAAAACGACCTGCACATCGACCTGCTGGCGATCCATCTCGGCGAGTCGCGCAGGGACATCCTGCAAAGTGATGGCACCTGCAGAAATCTCGCCCCGCCCTGCCCCGCTGATCAGTTCGATGTCGTGCTTGCCGTAGAGCCGGTTGTCGATGACCCAGAACTCTTTGGCCTTGGGGCCTGCGAAATGGGCGTTGACGGCGGCGCCGCGCTCCTTGCGCAGGATGGCGGGCCGAAACTCCTCCTCGCTCCGGGCAAGCAGGTCCCATACCCTTTCCGATTCGACGACGTGTGTATCGACATCCAGTACGCGCATAGCTGCAGGCCTCGATTGCTGGCTTCACCGCCATGGTAATGATCCGCCAGACGGCGAAGACGCGAGAATTTCACTGTTGAACCGAATGGGCGAGCGTGGCGCGACTTTACCACCCGCGGCCACATAGCGGATGATGCCCGAGCCTCGTCAAGCGAACTGAACGGATTACATGGCCCCTGACAGAAGCGTCCAGCGCGGCGCAGGTTTCGAGTCCGCAGCGAGCGAGCGATCGCGTGCTGTCGGGCGTGTGCTGGCCGTGCTCGAGGAACTCAGTGTTGCAGCCGGACCGCTGTCGAACAATGACCTCGCCGTGCGCCTGGGTGTACCGGCGGCGAGCATGTATCGCCTGCTGCAGAAGCTCGCCGGTCTGGGCTACGTCGAGTACTCGCAGTCCCACGCAAGCTATGGCGTCGGGGCACGGCTTGCAGAACTCGGCGAGCGCCTTGCTGACGCGGGCTGTCGGTCACCGCCGCTGCGCAGGCTGATGAGCTCACTGCGTTCCGAGACCGGTGATACGGTTTCGGTGTGGGTACGCAGCGGCGTGCATGTAAGGCTCGCCGCACTGTTGCTCGGCGAGATCCGCGGCCTGACCTCGGTCGCTCCCGGCGAAATCGCCATGCCGTTCTCGACACCGGGCCTTGCGATCGCCTCGCAATACAAGCGCGATCAGGTGCGTGCGCTCGTCACCCAATGCCGGCGACGCCGGGTCGGACTCGGCCGACGATTCAATGGAATAGCCGAGGTCGAGCAGGCGCTGCGCGATGTCCGCAGCCGCGGATTCGTCGCTGGATACAATCTGCGGGCCGACGGCTGGGGGATGCTCGCCTGGCCCATCCCGGTGACCACCTCGCCGCTGCGCATAGGGGCGCTGGCGCTCGGCGCACCCGTCGCTGCGCTGCGCCGCGATGAAGATCGCATTCTGGATCTGGCCAGCCGACTGATGGCCGAGTATCTGCGTGACCAGGCGGCCCATGGCGCGAGCGGCGACGTTTGACGCGCCCCGCGAGCATCATGCGCTGCCTCGCGGCGATGCTGTCTCTGGTCGCAACAGGCACATTGCCGGCAGACAATGCTCGAGGCGATGCACAAAATCTCACTTATCATGGCAATGCGCAGCGCAGCGGCTGGTACGACGCCGAGCGCAGGCTCACTCCCGAGCGCATCCGCTCCGGTGACTTCGGCCTCATCTTCGAGTCCGATCCGCTCGCGGGCGCGCTCGGCATGCCGCCTCGCCTGTTTGCATCGCCGCTTTATGTGACGGGCCTCGAACTGGATGGCTCTCGTCACCAGCGTGGCCGCCACGACGTGGTGTATGCGGCGAGCACGACAGGTTACGTTGCCGCCATCAACGCGTCGGCTACCCCTGGGCATGCGCGGGGTACGACCCTCTGGCAACGACGTATCGTGGATGCACCCTGCGGCAACGGCACACGCGGCATCCTCTCGACGCCCGTGATCGATCGCAATCGTCGCATTATCTATGTCGTTGGTTGTGACCAGACCCGCGCCTGGGTTGCCCATGCACTCGATCTCGCGACCGGCGAACCGTTACCGGGCTGGCCGCTCGCATTGTCCGCCGAACAGGTCAATGTCGAAGGCGTCAACGCCAATGGCGCGAATCGGTTTCCATCCGGCGTCGCCATGCTCCAGCGCGGAGCATTGAACCTGAGCGCGGATGGCCGCTGGCTGTTCATACCCTTCGGCGGCGAACCGGTCAGTGGCTGGTTGTTATCGATCGATACGCGCGGCGCGCGCATCGCGGCTGCGTTTTCGGTTACCGCGCGCACCGAGGAAGGCGTAGGCGGGCTGTGGGCATCGGGTGGCGTTGCGATCGACTCCGACGGATACGTGCATGTGGCGAGCGGCAGCAGCGTACTGAACGCGCTTGCGGGCATGGGTCACTCGGGTGTGTACCCGGACAGCGCCGGAAACTGGGGGCAGTCGATCCTGCGGCTCGGCGTCGACAGCGCGGGCCGGCTGCGTCTTGCAGGCACATACACGCCGTTCAACTATTGCCAGGCCGGCGGCCAGGACCTCGATCTCGGCAGCGGCACTCCGATCGTGGTGGACCTGGCGGGGAGCGAATCGCAAACGCCGCACCTCCTGGTGCTGGGTGGCAGCAAGCAGGGCAATGCCTATCTGCTCGACCGCCGCCACATGCCAGGCAACCTGGTCAAACGCCAGCCCTGCGCGGCGGATCTGCGACACGCTGCCGACCAGGACGGCTCGCTGCTCGCGCCCGATGTGCAGCCAAGCCATGGCGTGCGAGGACCACTCAATGTATTCGGTCCCTACAGCGATCGTTTTGGCATGGGCGATCTCGCCAAGAGCCGCTCCACCGCGGCCTATTTCCGCGCTGCAAATGGCAGGCATTTCGTCTACATGACCGGCACTACCAAGGCCGCAGAGGACTCGGGAATCAGCGTGCCACCTTCGCTTGCGCGCCTCGAAATCGTCGCGCATGCGATGCAGCCCGCCTACCTGCGAATCGATGCCGTGCAGCCGGAGCTCGTGTTTCAAAACCCGGGCTCGGCGGTCATCAGCAGTCACCATGGACACGACGGCATCGTCTGGGTGCTGGATGTCAACAAGCCGCGCTCGGCGTCGCTTTACGGCGAAGACGCGCCGCAACCCGTTTTGTATGCGATCGATGCGGACAAGCTTGAACTTCTGTGGCGCAGCCCCGCCGGTCTGCTCTCACCCGGCGGCAAGTACAACGAACCCGTGGTCGCAAACGGCATGGTTTTCGTCGGCACCGATCGTATACAGGTGTTTGGCCTGGGCGCAGGGCGGAGCGCGGCGAACGCGCACCGACCCCGATCCGAGGGCGAGGGGACGACGACGCGGGGCAGCTCGTATCAGCCGGCCGCCCCCGGAACGCGCGACGATGCCGCGGGCCTGTACGTAACCCATTGCGCGGCCTGCCACGACCAGGAGCGGCCCGACGTTCCGCCGCGTGCCCGGCTCGCTCGGCACTCGGCCGATGAAATCATTGCCAAGCTCACCACCGGAACGATGCAAAGCCATGCCAACGGACTGACGCCATCCCAGGTCGAGAGCCTGGCGCGCTGGCTTACCCGACCATGAGCCGCGCCCACCTGCCGGATTGAGGCATCGATATCCGGGGCAGGCGTATTTTTTGAGCAACAGCTGCGCTGGGCCCCGACCCGGTTCGTTTCATTATTGGAATGGTCACCTGCGGCCACTTTGCTATCGTCGCTCCACCATTCTTCTATAACGACCCGGGGAACTTTCAAGGGGGGTTGGCCTCATGGCATCACAAATGAATATTCGTCTGCTCACTCTGGCTCTTGTATCGCTCGCCACACAGCCTTTGGTTGTGTTGGCCCAGAACGAGGGCCTCGAAGAGGTCGTCGTCACGGCGCGCAAGAAATCGGAAGATCTCCTGCAGACGCCACTGGCCGTGTCGGTGATGAGCGGCGAGGACATCGACGTGCGCGGCATCGTGTCGCTGACCGATCTCGCCAACAATACGCCAGGATTCCAGATCACGAGCGTGAATTCCGGTCGCAACGACAGATCCTTCCAGCAGATCAGTTTGCGCGGTATGACACCCTCGCGCACCACGTCCACGCTCACCGCGACCTTTATCGACGGCGTGCCAGTCTCGTCCGCAAACGCCGTCAACAGCGTAAACAGCCCGGCCCGTGTCGAGATCCTGAAGGGACCTCAAAGCGCGTATTTCGGCCGCAACGCATTTGCCGGCGCGATCAATGTCGTCACCAAGGAACCGGGCAGCGAGTTCGGCGGCGACGTCAGCATCAGCGCCGGTTCACGCAGCAGCCACGATTTCGAAGGCTCCATCGAGGGGCCGTTGTTCTCCGACATGTTCGGTTTTCGGCTGACGGCACGCAGCTGGGAGAAGGACGGTTCCTATGACAATCTGGCGGTGCCCGGCCAGACGCTCGGCGACCAGTCCTCGGATGTCTTCAGCCTGACCTTGACGGCCAAACCGACGGAAAAACTCAACATCAAGCTCTTCGGCATGTTGTCGAAGGACGATGACGGCCCGAGCCCCGAGGCCATGGCCTCGGCTTTCGAGCTGCGCAACAACAATGGCGCGCTCAACATTCCGTTCAACACGGGTTCGACAGCCGGTACGGTCATCGTGCCGAGCCTCGCCAATTGCACGCCAAACGGCAGCCGTCCGTGGATCTGTGGCGCGGTGCCTCTGCTACCCGCGGGATTCGGTCCCGGCCAGAACTCGGCGAATACCGCGGCCCTGTCGGCGAGTCTCGCGAGCGGCGGCCGCCGGATCATTTCCGCCTCCGATGGCGTCAAGGGCTACGGGCTGGTCGGTGAATTCAGGCACGCTCACCTGACCGTAGACTGGCAGATCGGCGACAGCGGATTCACGCTCTCCTCGCTCACGGGTCTCAACGAGTATTTCGTCAGCGAAGTCGATGACCTCGACAACTGGGACGGCAGCGGAATCAACAATCCATTCCCGAATGGCACGACGACGTTCTGGAGCTTCCCCTTCCTGGTCGAGCGCGAGGAACGCGACTTCTCGCAGGAACTGCGTCTGTCCTTCGACCGCGATGGCCCGTTCAGTGGCCTCATCGGTTACAGCTATCTCAAGACCTCGGCCTGGAGCGATCTCGTCAACCTCTTCAATGAGATTACAGTTGGCGTGCCGATCGCGGCGCGCGGCGCGACCAGCGTCACCGCGCCTCCCAAGGCAAAGACCAACAGCGTCTTCTTCGGCGCAAGCTTCGACGTGAGCGACAAGCTGACGCTGAGTTTCGAGGGGCGCCAGCAGCGCGACGAGGTCGAGAGCTACACAGGTGCCACCACCCTCAACGTATCGGCGGCTGCCGAAGCGCAATATGGCGTGCCTGCCGGCTCCTACGCGCCTTTCTCACCGCTGGTATCGCGCACCTTCGACAATTTCCTGCCACGGTTCATCGTCGACTACCAGTTCCATGACGACCTGATGGGCTATGTCTCCTGGTCGAAAGGCGTCAACGTACCCTTGCTTTCTTTCAACACGAACTTCCTGGTGCTCGGTTCGCCTGAGGTTCTTGCCGAGGCGGCGAGGCTTGGCCTCAGCGTCTACATGGAACCCGAGAAGATCACCAACGTGGAACTCGGCCTCAAGGGCAAGTTCGCCGACGGCCGTATCAGCGCGGCGCTTGCTATATATCGCGCGAAGTGGGCCGATCAGCAGAATTCACGTACGGGTTTCGTCGTCGACGGCAATGGAGTTCCGCAGATTGTCTCGGGCGTCGCCAATACTGGCGAGGTCATCGCCGATGGCATCGAGCTCGACATGCTCGCGAAAGCGAGCGACCACGTGACGGTACAGTTTGCGGCCGCAATGAACAACAGCGACATCCAGTCCTTCGAGGACCCGCTGGTTTCCGGCCTGACCGGACAGGTAGGTGCGGACTTCGAAGGCCACAAGATGCCGCTCGCCCCGAAAATCTCGGCCAATGTGGGCGTGCAGTATGACAGCGACGTTGCCGCATGGAGCGACGGCAGCTGGTTCGCGCGTGCCGACGTTTCGTACAAGGACAAGCAGTTCATCGACGCCAGCAACATCACCTGGATCCGGCCGCGCACCCAGGTCAATCTGCGTGCGGGGATCAAGCGCGGACCGCTGTCGGTCGACGCCTACGTGCAGAACCTGTTCGACGACGACGGCTATGTTTCGGCATTCAGCAATTCACTCCTGACACCGGACTTCTCGCTGACCGCGGGTGGTGCGGGCTATGTGAACCTGGCGCTGCCGGAACTGCGCACCTATGGCGTGAAGATCGGCTACAAGTTCTGACGCCCCTGTAACGGGCTGAGGCGGGCACCACCGGCTGCAGCCCGCCTCGCACCAACCAGGCCCGGAACGCCGGGTGCACTGATCGCAGTGCATCCGGCGTTGTCGTTTTCGGACACGGCCGCCGAGCAGGTTTGCAACGCGCCGAGGGTGTCCGACAATGATGCCCGTGGGCGCTGTGGCGCCTTCCTGCAGACGTGAGTAGATGACGCATGGACATCGACATCATCCTTGAACCCAATCTGACCCCGAGGCAGATGCTGGAACTGGGCCAGGTCGCGGAGCGATACGGCATCCGCGCGCTCTGGTCCTCCAATTATTTCGCGCATTGGGACGGCTTCCTGTCGCTCGCGCCACTCGCCGCGGCAACGGAGAGGCTGCTGATGGGTCCGCTCGCTGTGAGCCCCTTCGAAATGCATCCGCTCAAGATCGCGAACGCGCTCCTCACGCTGAACGAAATGACGGATGGCCGGGCCGTCGTCGCCATGGGCGCGGGCGAAGGCAACATCGACGCCATGGGGCTGACGCGCCCTCCGAAAATCATCCGTGCCGTTCGCGAATCCATCGAGATCGTGCGTGGCGCAGGCCGGGGCAGCCTGCAGCAGGGTTACAGGGGAGAGGACTTCGTCGTCAATTTTCCCTGCGCCTTTGACTGGATCAGGGCCCATCCGCCGCTGGTCTATGGCACGGCCTACCGGGCGCAGATGATGCGCATGCTGGCGCGGGTGGCAGACGGTGTATATGTCGGCTGCACGACGCCCGAGGAAATGGCGCAAGCCATGGCAGCCGTGCGCGAGGGCGCGGCGAAGCGCGAAGCCGGCATGGCGTCGCTGCGAGTCAATACTTTCTGGGCCTGGCACCTGAAACACGATCGCGACGAAGCATTTCGCGAGTCACGTCGTGAACTCGCCTGGCGCGCGCGCAAGCTCGATCCCGAACTCCTCGCACATGTACTCGATGCCGAGGAAGTGGCGCTGGTACGCGCCAACTACGAAAATTGCGTCGCGGCGTGGTTCGATCGCTCGGGTCGAATCAAGGGCGTGCCGGAGAGCATCTCCGCGCGGTTGTGCGAATATTTCACATCGACCGGCGGCCTGGCAGACCTCGACCGCGAGATCGAGCGCTTCCGGATGTTCGGCCAGGCCGGTCTGACGGAGGTGGCGCTCAGGCTGCACGACAATCCGATGGATGCGCTCAAAATCATCGGTGAGCGGGTGGTACCAGTCTTGCGCGAGGTGGGCAAATGAGTGACCGACGAACCGAAGCGGGTAAAGTCGCCATCGTCACGGGCTCGGCGACCGGCGTCGGCGCAGCGGCGGCACTCCTGCTCGCCGAGCGCGGTTGCAATGTCGTCATCAACTACACGAGAAGCCGGGCGGAGGCGGAGGCGACCGCGGGTGCCTGCCGCGCCTGCGGTGTCGAGGTGCTGATCGAACAAGGCGACATCGCCGAGGATGCCGACTGCCGTCGCATTGTCGAAGCGGCCATCGGCAGATGGCAGCGAATCGACTATCTTGTCAACAATGCCGGCAAGACGAAGTTCATCCCGTTTGAGGACATGGAGGCGCTCACCAAGGAGGTCTTCCTCGACATCTACACCGTGAACGTGGTCGGCACCTTCCAGATGATCCGTGCAGCAGCGCCGCATCTGCGCCAAGCCAAAGGCGCGATAGTCATCACATCCTCGATCGGCGGCGTCACGGGTATAGCGTCGTCAATGGCCTATGCAGCCAGCAAGGCAGCGCTCAATCTTTTGACGCGCTCACTCGCCTTGACGCTGGCGCCCGAGGTGCGCGTGAATGCGATCTGCCCGGGAGCGATCCAGACCCGCTGGCTCAAGTCCGGGCTCGGTGACGCGCAATATGAAGCGATGATCACTGGCCTCGCGGCCCAGCTGCCGCTGCAGCGCGTTGCCACGGCGGACGGGATCGCACGCAGCGTCCTGGCCTTTCTGATCGATCATACGGAAGTGACCGGTACGACGCTGAACGTCGATGACGGCCTGCACCTCGGCAAGCTCCCGGCCTATTCGAGCAAGGACAAGAGCCGCGACCTGCTCTGACGCGGCCCAACCGGCGGTGTCACGCTGCGCTCAGGCGAGGAAGGGCGCCAATCGCTCGCGCAGCTCGGCGACAAGCTTCGGATCAGCGTTCGCGGTCTCGGGATAGTCCTTGAAGCGCTCCGGCACCTTGATGGTCGCGTCGATGCCTATCTGCTCGCCCATGGATGGCACACCCTGCTCGGATTTCGGCGCTGAGGGATCGAGCAGGTAAGCTTGCGCCGAGCGATTGATGATGGTGTCGGAATAAGGCTGCACGCGCGTCATCAGCGCCCATTCGATGGCATTCCAGTCGTAAGGATCAACATCGGGTCCAACGACCACGACCATCTTCGCGGTTCGTCCCCAGCGGCCGGCAGAACCCCAGACGGCATGAAGGACATACTTGCCGAACTCCGCATGTGGCTTGTTGGCGCCATCGACCGATAGCTGCACGACGAAACTCAGGTTGGGCGAGGCCGCGACGTCCTTTACCTCCGGAATCTTCTTCTTGAGATCCGAGAAGACCTCTGCTTCGACCGGCAGCAACGCCATGTAGACGTGGTCGAATGGCGGCACCATCTCCTGGGTCGTGTACCACATTGGATCCTTGCGGCGCGTGATGCAATTGACGCGCATTTCCGGCAACCACAGCGCCTTGTCATAGTAGCCACCGGGATTGCCATGCGGACCGATCACGGCGGGCTCACCCGGTACGAGTTCGCCCTCGATTACCCACTCGGCATGCGCAGGCACTTCGAGGTCGACAGTCTCGCACTTGACGAGTTCGACCGGCGATCCGCGCAAGCCGCCGGCAAACTCGAATTCGTCCACCCCGTAGGCAAGTCCTGTCGCTCCGGCCAGGTGCACGACGGGATCGGCCATCGAGGCCAACGCCACGGGCAGCGGTTTTCCCTTGCGTGCCGCCTTGCTGAAGTGCAGGCCGATATGGTTCATCGGCGGATTCCACCAGACGAATCCCGCAAGCCGGCGCTTGATCTGTTCGTCCGTGTAGCCCTGGCCGAGCGGATGCGTCGCATTCCAGAACTGCGTGTAGCGGTAGCAGCCAACATTGCGCTCGCCGGAATCCGGATCGCGTGAGACCGACACGGCATTGCAGACATAGGACGGACCTTCTTTGCCATACCACACTGCCGGCAAATCACGGTCGAGCGAAATATCATCGCCTTTTACCATCCATTCCTTGCAGGAGGCTTTCGCGCGATCGACGAGCACAGGCTTCTTCCAGCGAGCCGGATCGTTCAGCACATCCGCAACCTTGCGTTTGGCATCGAGCCAGCTGGACTCACCTACGATCCAGGCCGTGCGCTCACGTGTGCCAAATGGATTGAAAACCAGTGGCACCTCGGGCGCATTGGACCCAGCAGGCTGCTCGAGAATGAGCGCCGGACCATTCTGTTCGTGCAGCAGACGCATGACTGCATCGAGCTCGGAACGCCCACGCGAAACACTCACGGGCGCGCTGACACGCTTCAATTGTCCGCGTTGCTCAAGCAACGCCAGATACTCCCGTAGATCCTTGAATGCCATCAGCCTTCCTCAATCATTGAAATTTCGCTCGTTCAGACTCGTCAATTGCCGAACAGGTTCTTCAGTTTGTCCTGCAATTTCTCTTTGACTTTCTCTTGCAGTTTCTGCTTCTGCTCGTCGACCTTTTCCTGCACGCGCTCGCGCACCATACCTGACAGATCGGGCCGAATCCTGGGCTCTGCCATGGTGCCCGAAATCCGTACCGGAATGGTCGCACCCGCAAGCTGACCCATGCCGTCACCCGCGCCAGCAGGCGCAGCCAAGATCCTTGCCTTGATGCGATAGTCGATTGCACTCGTGAGGAGATTGCTCTCACCCTCGCCTGTTACATGCAGTTCCTTCGAATCGGCGACCAGGTCCCTGGTGGTGGCGACGCCGTTGCGCAGGTCGGCCGAGGCGGAAAACCGTTCGAACTCGGTACGACGACTGTTGCTTGCTCCCGAGAGACTACGTTTCGAGGCCAACGACTGGGCTTCGGCGAGCGCGTACCAGATGTCGATGCCGTCGACAGCGCCGTTTCGAAGGTCGGCGCGCAGCGTGCCGTTCAGACTTTGAAGCATCGCATCGCCGCTGCGACCCCGTGCGTCGAGCCTGGCGGACAGATCGCCCTCGCCGGTGATGCGTTCACTTTTTGCAAAGTCCTTGCCGAACCTCGCAACGTCGATACCGGTCAGATTCGCCTGCAGATCGAGCTTCGGAACCTCCCCGCGCAGGTCCCAGTTGATATCGCCGGCAAATCGCCCGCCATAGAGTTGCGCCTTGAGGGGCGCCATCCGCAACTGCCCGCCGGTGGCGCGCAGGGCGACGCTAAGTTGCTGCAATTGCACGCCGGCAGTGCGGATCTCGCCGATGTCGAACTGGCCGCGTGCGCGCAATGGTTTGAGCGTATCGACCGGCAATTCGATCGCCGACTCCGGAGTCCCCTGCCCACCCGCCGTTGGCGGGGGCTGGTAGAGATCGAGGTCGATACGATCGAGCGTCAATGCGAAATCCAGGTCATGAGTCCCGGTGTTGAACGACATTCGACCGCCAAGCGTCGAGTCATCGAGCTTGAGGTCGAGCTCATTGCCTTCGACGATGCCGGCCTGCCAGCGATAACGCCCTTTGGCGGCAAGGTTCGCAAGTCGCGAGTTGTCCCGGGTGAGAGGGGTTGCGAGGCCAAGTGCCGGCAGCAGCTTGCGGGGTGCCAGTGCACGCAGTTCAAAATCGCCCGCGAGTAACGGTGCATCCACGATACTTGCGCCCTGGATATTGCCAAAGAGCTGCGCAGGCCCGAGTTCCAGTTCGTACTCGGCTTGATCGAGGGTCTGTTGCGCGAGGTTCATGGCCAGTTTCGCGGTCGTGAACCGCCAGGGAGTGGCCGCCGAATTCGGTAGTTTGCCCTCCAAATCAAGGCTCTCAAGTGCATACAGCTGGCGATCGAGATCGACAGTCACCCCGAATTGCATCCGGATTGGAACGGGTTTCGCAGGCGCGCCACTTTGCAGCATGAATTCGAGCCGCACCGGGATGCTCGCGCCGGCACGTACGCGGCCGATCGTCGCCTTGAGTTCGCTCGCCTCCTTGTCCTCGAAACTGACTCTCCCATTTGTGATCGCGACACCGGCGAGGTCGAGTGACGCCGCGTGATCGCTTTGCCCTTCAACCGCGCGCTGAGGTTCGCGCTGATCGCCCCAGTCCTCCCAGTTGCCTTTGCCGTTCCTGTCCTGTTCCAGTTGCAGGTCGAGGCCATCGATCACCACTCGACCGACTCGCACCTGGCCCCGCAACAGCGGCAGCAACCGTGCATGCAATGATGCTCGTTTCAGCGTCAGGAATGGTCTTTCGGAAAATCCCCTCGGGTTGCCAAGACTCGCAGGTCCGATGTCGACCGCCAGCATCGGCAGGACCGCAAGCCTGACATCGCCATCCAAGCGAAGTTCGCGTCCCGTCGCGGCCTGCACCTCGGCAACAATGCGCGCCTTGTAATCGTTCGGATCGAACAGCAACCAGACCGCGAGCACGAGCACCGCAAGTGCCGCGACAATGACGCCAAGCGCGACGGCGATGACTTTCAGCAGACGCATTCGTTACCTGCGTGCCCTTCCTTAAAATGAGTAGGTATAGCTCAGCTCCCAGGTACGCGGTTCGCCCGGCAACCACGAAGCCGTATTGTTGAACAGGAAGGTGGAAAAGTTCAGGGTCGAATACTGACCCTGCTCGTCGGTCAGGTTCTTGCCATTCAGCACCACTTTGTGATGCCCATCGGTGCTGGCGAAGGTAACGCTTGCGTCCAGCCAGGAACGTGAATCGACGCGATCGAGCGGATTGTTCAGATGCGCGACCTGCTGGAAATAATGATCGATGTAACGCCCGGACGCTGCAAAACGCAGAGTTCCCGCCGTGAGTGGCGCATCGTAGGCGAGGCCGATGGTGGCCTGTGTGTCGAAGGTGAAAGGCGGTGCGTCACCCAGCGTAACCCCGGTGAGCAAGGCGCCCGGCGCCAGCGACTTCCACTTCGCGTCCATCAGGGTTACGCTGCCGTAGATCTGTACGCGCTCGCTCGCGAGCCAGGTGAGCTCGGACTCGAGCCCCTTCACTTCACTTTCGCCGGCATTCTGGTTCGACAGGCCCGTCGGCGTGATGATGCCAATGACGAGATCCTTGTAACGCGTCAGATAGGCGGCAGTGTTCAGCCGCAGGCGTCGCTCGAGCAACTCGGCCTTCAGTCCGACCTCCAGAGAATCGACCAGCTCCGCCTTTTGCGCCTGGCCGATGAAATCGGCGTTGGCGAACGGGTCGTAGGAACCGGCCTTGTAGCCCTGGCTGAATGTCAGGTAGGAAAACAGGCGATCACTGATGGCGAATTCGAGGCCTGCCTTGGCGGTAAAACGACTGAAGCTGTCGTCCGACGCGAAATCGGCCGGCGCGCCCAGTGAATTGGCCTTGCGACCCGAGAAGTCCTTCTTGTCGCTGGTGTAGCGCGCGCCCATCACGGCAGTCCAGCGTTTGTTCATGTGGACGTTGACCTGACCATAGGCCGCGACGGATTTCGACACCAGGCGATGATCGGCGGGCACGGCCGCGAAGAACCCACCGGCAAAATAGTCCTGAATCGTCTGCCGGCTCTTCTCGCGGTAGTAGTACAGGCCAAATATGCTCGACACGCGCTCATTGCCCTGCGTGAAATTGAATTCCTGCGAAATCTGGTCCTGCTCGGAAAGTGCCAGGCGGAAGAAGCCGCTGGTGCCGGGCACGGCGTCGAACGGCCCGACCGGTGGCGGCGCAGCCAGTTGTCCGGCCGTGAAGTCGACCGCCCAGTCATCCTGCATCTTGCTGTAGGCCGTGATCGATTTGAAAGTCACCGCACCGAGAGGAACGGTGATGACGAGATCGGCGCCGTGCTGATCGGTATCGTTGAATGGATTCAGCAGACCGCCGGGAGTCAACACGGCAGCGCCGGCGACATCGCTCTTGTCGGAGAACACCCGCTGACCGGTCGTCACATTGACCGGCGAGCCGTAGGCTCCATCGGACTCACTGTTGGATCCGTAGGCGGAAAAAGTTGCGTCGTATCCCTCGCCCCGGTAATGCAAAGTACCCAGAGCGCCTAGAAAATCGGTTTTACCGACTTTGCTGTCATCAACGCGATTGGTCATCCAGCCGTCGCTGCGCTTCTTGTGCAGCACCGACAGGGCTCCGCTCAGGCGTTCGCCAAGAGGGCCGCTCAAAGCGAGCCGCGCGCGGCTGGTGTCGAATTCACCATAGGCCAGCTGCACTGAACCGGTGAACTCGTCGGCGGGCGCTCGCGTGACGATATTGATGGCACCGGCCAAAGTGTTGCGGCCGAACAACGTACCCTGGGGTCCGCGCAGCACTTCTATGCGATCGACCTCGGCCAATTCGATATTCGAACCTGACAGCCTGCGGTAGACACCATCCATGTACAGCCCTACGCCCGGCTCGGAGAACATGAATGCGGCATTCTGCTCCGCATTGCCGCGCAGCGAGACCGTCACGGCAGCGTTGCTCGCGACGTTGTTCTCGACCGTCATCGAGGGCACGGTGGCATCGAGATCGTCGATGGTCGTTATCTGCAGGCGCTCGAGATCGGTCGCGCCTATTGCGCTCACGGCGATGGGGGTGGTCTGCAGATCCGAGCTACGACGCTCCGCGGTGACCGTGACTTCTTCGAGCGCGACGGACTGTGCAAGCGCGATTGCGGGCACCGCGACACATGCCAGGACAAGGATCAAGCCATGGCGACAACGAACGTACATGACACGCCCCCTTTACCGAATTGGCTGGCAACGTTACTACGCCAAACAGGGGCAAGGTGCAATATCCACGCCCATGGCAGCTTGCGCCGATCGGTGCCTCTGCTAGTGTTGAGCGGGTGCAATCGCCGCTGATGGTCTTCCAGTCTATGAAAGCACGTGGTGAGGAGCTGCTCGAGCGTGACACGGAGCTTGCTCGCCTGGCGGACTGGTTGGCGCAGGTGCACGCCGGAAGTGGCCGAAATGTGCTGATCACCGGCGAAGCGGGCCTCGGCAAGACATCGCTCATTCGCGAATTCATCCACCGCGCGGGCGTCCCTGCACATATTGGCGCCTGCGATGCGCTCTTCACGCCCCACCCCCTGGCACCGTGGCGGGATATCGCCAGGCAGCGCGGCGGATCGATGCTTGCCGAGCTCGCGCTCGGCGCCGCGCGCGACACATTGCTCAATGCAATTCTGGGCGATCTCGAGCGGGACGGGACCGTACGGATCCTGGTCGTCGAGGACCTGCACTGGGCGGACGAGGCGTCACTCGATGTGTTCAAGTTCCTGGCCCGGCGAATCGAGCGCACCCGTTGCCTGCTGATCGGCAGTTACCGGGAAGATGCCGTAGACGCGCGGCATCCCCTGAATTTCGTACTTGGCGACCTGCCCTCGTCGACGACTCACAGAGTTCGACTTGCGCCACTGTCCGTGGCGGCGGTAGCAGCTCTTGCCGAAGGAGCCGGGCGATCGGCCGACACACTGCACAGCATCACCGGTGGCAATCCCTTCTACGTGACCGAAGTCCTGGCTGCGCCCGAGGGCGAAATTCCAGCATCGATCCGCGCTGCAGTTCTCGCCCGGCTTGCGCCGCTGACGGCAACGGCACGGCGCGTTGCAGAACTATGTTCTGTCATACCGGGTCGCGCCGAACCCTGGTTGTTGCGCCAGCTCGACATCGACGATGAAACGTCGGTCACCGAATGCCAGCAACTCGGTATGCTGCGACTGCCCGACGGGTCACTGAGTTTTCGCCACGAACTGGCGCGACAGGCCATCGAATCGAGCCTCGGGATGCAGCGCAGGCGCAGCCTGCATGCCCTGGCGCTGCGCGCACTGAGATCCTCGCGACTTCAAAATGTCGCGCATGCGCGCCTCGTGCACCACGCGGAACGCGCCGGCGATGACGCAGCTGTTGTCGAACTGGCGCCGCTCGCCGCCGAACACGCTGCGCATCTGGCGTCGCACCGCGAGGCTGCGGCGCATTACCGCAGTGCATTGCGCAGCGCGCATAGCCTCGCATCGGTCGAACGTGCACAGCTGCAGGACAAACTTGCCTACGAGTGCTACCTGATCGGCGCCATTGATGAAGCGATCGAGGCACGCATGGCCGCGTTGGTAATCTGGCGCGCCGCCGACAATCGCCTGCGCGAAGGAGACGAACTGCGCTGGCTGTCCCGGCTGCAGTGGTTTCTCGGCAATTCGGCCAAGGTCGAACAGTTTGGGCTCGAGGCGGTGACGATGCTGGAAGCGCTCGACGAGAAGGGTCCGGAACTGGCCATGGCGTACAGCAACCTGTCGCAGTACCACATGCTTTGCAACGAGAACGCTGCCGCAATCAGCTGGGGCGAACGAGCGGTTCATCTGGCTGAAGCAATTGGCGCCGACGAAATACGCATTCACGCTCTCAACAACATCGGTTCCGCGAAGTTTGACGGCGTCAGCGACGCAGGCGACAAGGAGTTGCATCAGAGTCTCAGGGAGGCTGTGGCGGGGTCCTTGCACGAGCATGCCGCGCGCGCCTATACGAACATCGCCACCAATGCCGTATCAGTGCGCAATTATCCTGCGGCGTGGAAAATGCTTGATGAAGGCCTGCGCTACTGCGAGGAACGGGACCTTGATTCCTGGTACTTCTACATGCTGGCCTGGCGGGCGCGGGCGCGATTTGAAACCGGGGACTGGGAAAGTGCCGAGCAGGACGCCAGTACCGTATTGGCTCGCAAGGACTACATCTCGATCAATCGCATCCCGGCACTCATCGTCCGGGCGCGCATCCTTGCCCGCCGGGGTTCGCCGGATGCGGCCGTATTGCTCGGCGAAGCACTGGCGCTCGCGGGTACGACCCGCGAACCACAGCGTATCTGCCCGGCAGCCATCGCGAGTGCCGAATTGGCGTGGCTCGATGACAACCTGCGATTGGTTGCGGCGGAGGCCAGGCGCGGGCTCGGCGCCGCGATACGTACCCGCAACCCCTGGCCGCGCAGCGAACTGAGTTACTGGCTCTGGCGCGCCGGCGCCTGGCGCGGAGAAGGTGATGTCCTGGCGGACCCATATGCCCGCCAGATCGCCGGTGAACACCTGGCGGCATACGGTCTGTGGACCGGGTTCGGCTGTCCGTACGAAGCGGCAATGGCCCTTTACGATGCGGGCGACGAGGCGAGCCTGCGTGCTGCGCTCACGACATTCACCGAGATGGAAGCGCAGCCGATGGTTCACCGCGTCCGCCACCGATTGCGCGCTATTGGCGCCAAGCGCGTACCCCGCGGCTCGCGAGCGTCAACCCGCGCCAACGCCGCCCGGCTGACGCGTCGCGAACTTCAGGTCCTGGCCCTGGTGGCCGAGGACCTCACCAACGCTGCAATTGCCAGGCGTTTGTACCTGACGACCAAGACGGTGACTCATCATGTGACTTCGATCCTTGGCAAACTCGATGCCCACTCACGACGTGAAGCCGTCCAGCAGGCTCGCAATATGGGCATCGCGCTGCCAAAAACCGGGAGCCCGGTGGGCAAAAAATAGGACGTGGTCCCGAAGATCGCCCGCATGGCGATCGCTAACGTTACTCCAGGCCGGCATCAGTCCTGATCGGCCGCAACACAGGAGTAGCGTCATGAATCTGTTTTCGTCTCGCCTCGGGCTGGTGGCAGCGGGCCTCCTCGCATGCACAGCATCGATCGCACATGAATCCGATCAACTGCCCTCGCATCGCAGTTGTCCCCAACTGGATCCGCTCACCATCGGCCAGCTGGTCGCGGTCCGGCAGGCCACGGCTCGCTATCGGAACCTCGACAACGCCGTCCATGACGGTTATGTCGATATTGGATTGTTTGTACCCATGATGGGGCACCATTACCTGCGCAGCGATTTGCTCGACGGTGAATTCGACCCGCAGTCGCCGGAATTGCTGGTCTACGCAGACCGCCCGGATGGCTCGCGACAGCTGGTCGCCGTCGAATACGCCGTGCCACTGGAACTCTCGGCCGATGCGCCGGAGGGCTTCTTTGGAGATGCCGACGAATGGGCGATCAACAACCAGTTCGGTCTCTGGACGCTGCACGCCTGGGTGTGGAAACGCAATCCGGACGGCGTCTTCGCCGCATTCAATCCGCGATTGCCATGATCAAGGCGTTTCAACCAGCCCATTTCGAGGGACCGTCACCATGCCAAAGTACATCATAGAACGCAGTCTGCCCGGTGCAGGATCTCTGACGGCAGCCGAGCTGCAAGCCATAGCGCAGAAATCCTGCACGGTGCTGCAGCGCCTTGGCCCCAGGATCAACTGGATAGAAAGCTTCGTAACCGCAGACAAGATCTACTGCGTCTACGACTCGCCCGACGAGAACCTGATTCGCGTGCATGCAAAGGACGGCGGGTTTCCGGTCGATTCCATTGCCGAAGTTGCCACGGTCATCAGTCCGGCCACCGCGCGCTAGACCCGGGATCGCTCGATACGCCTGCGCCAGGGACGGCGCCGCCGCGGCGGCAAAAAAAAAGGCCCCGCCGATGGCGGGGCCAATTGAAGCCACGGAAACGGGGGTCGTTAATCCGCGCTTGGCGGCGCAACATGCTTTGGGCCGCACCGCTTCCGCCAATGCTAGTGCAGGCCTCGGCCAGCGTCTCTACGCAATTCCCGCAGGTGCGGCGCCCAGCGGCACGGTCTCCAGCCAGCCAGGACGCAATGGCGGCACTGAGGCGCAAAGAAGCTGCGTGTATTCATGCGCCGGCGCGCCGAGCAGGGATTGCGCAGCGCCGCGTTCGACGATAGCTCCCGCGCGCAGTACCAATACCTGATCGCAAATGGCGCGCACCGTCGAGATGTCGTGGCTGATGAACAGGTAGGACAGCTGCAGCTCCTTCTGAAGCGTCGCAAACAATTCGAGCATGGCTGCGGCGACTATCGTATCGAGCGACGCGGTCACCTCGTCACAGAGTATGAGACGCGGCTCGGCGGCCAAAGCGCGCGCGAGACTTACGCGCTGCTTCTGCCCACCTGACAAACCGGCTGTCGTGCGATTGATGACGGTCGACGGCAGTCGCACGAGATCGAGCAACCGATGCAGTTGCGCATCCGCCGCTGAGCGGGACTGCTGGCCATATTTCAACAGCGGCCGCAGGAGAATCCGGCGCACGCTATGTGCCGGGTTCAGTGACGTATCCGCGTTCTGGAACACCAGCTGGATGCGGCGCAGCTGTTCGGGACTGCGCGCGCCGACGTCGGCAGGCAGAGTTTCGCCTTCGAACTCGACCGAACCTGACTGTTGTGGCAACAAACCCGCTATGACTCGAGCCAACGTGGACTTTCCCGAGCCTGATTCACCGACGACACCAACGGTCTGGCGGACGCCCAGGTCGAATGTGACATCGCGGAGCACGGGACGGTCCCGATAGCCGGCGCCGAGACCCCGGCAACGCAACAGGGGCGTTGGCATTGCTGGCTCCGGGCGCGACGCAACTCCGTGTATGCGCGCTTCGATCCGGGCCGGATCCGCAGCCGCCAGGAGCTCGCGGGTGTAGTCGTCGGTCGGGTTCGCAAGTATTTGCGCGGTTCGACTCGCCTCGCGCACGGTGCCTTGCTTGAGGACGACGATGTGATCGGCCATTTGCGCAACGACGGCGAGATCGTGCGACACGTAGAGCGCCGTGATGCCGCTCTCGCGAATGGTACGCTTGAATGCGCGCAGGACCTCAACCTGTGTCGTAACATCGAGTGCCGTGGTCGGTTCATCGAATATGACCAGCCAGGGATCTGTGATGAGGGCCATCGCGGCCATCGCACGCTGAAGCTGCCCGCCGGAGACTTCGTGCGGGTAGCGGTCACCGATGGCCTGCGGGTCCGGCAGCGCCAGCGCCCGGAAAAGCTCGATCGCCTTCTTGCGCAGCTCCACGCGACTGCCAGCATGGCGTAATAGCGCCGGTTCCATGACCTGTTCGATGATGGTTCGCGAGGGATTGAAAGCCGCGGCGGCGCTCTGGGCAACGTAACTGACCTGGGCGCCCCGCAGCACCTGCAATTCGCGTCGAGTCAGCGCAAGGACGTCGAGTTCGCCGATCTGCACCCGACCGGAGGTAATCCGGCAATTACCGCGCGCGTATCCCATCAGCGCGAGGGCGACGCTGGTTTTCCCGGAACCCGACTCGCCGATCAATGCGAGGACCTCGCCCCGCGCGATCGAGAAACCGACATCACTGACGATACGCGTCGACTGCGCACCAGCGAGCACGTCGATACAAAGGCCGTGTACGCGGACAAAATCGCTCAAGCGCCGCTCCGTTCATCGCCCTCGAGCCGACCGGGCAGGCAGTCGATGAGGAGATTGACGCCGATGGTGAGGCTGGCGATCGCCACGGCCGGCATGACGATCGCCGGCGCGCCTTCCGCGAGTCCGGAAATATTCTCGCGAACCAAAGAACCGAGATCGGCATCGGGCGGCTGTACGCCGAGTCCCAGGAAACTCAAGCCGCTCAGCAATAGCACGACGAAGACGAAACGCAGGCCGAAGTCCGCCAGCATTGGCCGCCACATGTTCGGCAGGATCTCGACACCAGCAATGTAGAAACGGTTCTCGCCCCGCGCCCGGGCCGCGGCCACGAATTCCATGGCGTTAAGATTGACCGCCAGCGAACGCGAAATGCGAAACGCACCCGGCAGGTAGGTGATACCTGCGGCCAGCATCAGCAGTGGAATCGAGGCGCCGAAACCTGCCACAAGGACGAGCGCGAAAATCTTGCTGGGGATCGAAATCAAGGCGTCCAGCAGCCGGCTCAACCACTCGTCCAGCCTGCGCCCGCTCACGCTCGCAACGACACCGAGCGTCGTACCGGCGAAGCTTGCAAAAAGTGCGGCAGCAAGCGCCAGACCCACGGTATAGCGGGCACCCAGCAACATGCGGCTCAGCATGTCGCGCCCGAGATAGTCGCTCCCGAGCGGAAACTCCCGCGTGAATCCCAGGAATACGTCGGGTGCCACGATGGCGCCGGTCGGATGCGGCGCGAACAGCGGGCCAAGCAAGGCGACCAGCAACCAGAACACGAGCGAGGCAAGGCCGATCCGGCCGGCCCACGGCAATCGGGCAATGGTCTTCATCCTCGCCGCAGCCTCGGGTTGGCAAGGATCGCGCAGATATCGGCGATGAGCACCAATGCCAGGTAGCCCGCGCAGAAAATCATCGCGCAGGCTTGCAGCAGTGGCATGTCACGGCTGGTTACGGCATCGACCATGAGGCTCGCAAGTCCGGGATAGTTGAAAATGGTTTCGACTATGATGGCGCCGCCCATCAGGTAGGACAGGCTGAGCGCGATCGCATTGGCCATGGGTCCCAGCGCGTTCGGCAGAGCGTGGTACAAAACGATCCGGACCGGGCCCGCGCCCTTGAGGCGCGCCATCTGCGCGTAGGGCGTGTCGAGCTGATCGATGAGCGCTGCGCGCGTCATGCGCGCCATCTGCGCTACGACCACGAAACAGAGCGTCATTACCGGCAATGCAAAAGCCCGAAGCAATGCCGGTGCAGTGAATTGCGCGGGTGGCGATGACAATGCCGGCAGCCAGTGCAGGTTGACCGCGAACAAGAGCACAGCGAGCGTGGCAACCAGGAATTCCGGCACCGCAACCATCGACAAGGTCAGCAGATTGAGTGCGCGATCGAGGCCGGAACCGCGGTACATCGCCGAGAGGATGCCGATGAGCAGTGCAAACGGAACGGCGATCAAGGCGGTGAGCCCTGCCAGCAACAGCGAATTCGGCAGTCGCTCCCTGACCAGCTCCGCAACAGGCATCTGGTTCGCAAGCGACTGGCCTGGATTGCCGCTCAACATGCCGCGCAACCAGTTGGCGTAGCGCAGCGGCGCCGGCTGGTCGAGCCCGAGCGTGCGACGCAGTGCTGCGACCGTTTCGGCAGTTGCCCCCTGCCCCAGCGCCTCCTCCGCGGCATCACCCGGCAGCAGCGAGGCAAGCGAGAACACCACGATGGACACGACCAGCAAGGTCAGTGCCGCGAGCGCAATGCGTCTGGCGATCAGGCGCAGCATGCGGCTAGCGCGCGAGCCATACGTGATCGGCGAACTGATAGCCCATGAGACCGCCAGTGGCAATGGAGCCAAAACCCTGCACGCGAACATCGTAGGCATCGATCAGGTTGATGAAAAGCGGAATAGCCAATCCGCAATGTTCGTGCACGAGTTGCTGCATTTCACCGTAGAGCATCTTGCGCCGCCCCTCATCGGTGGCCGAGCGCGCCAACAGCAGCAGTTCATCGAAGCGTCGATTGCGCCAGCCGGACTCGTTCCATTCGGCATCGGAGCGAAACAGCTGCGTGAAGAGCATGTCCGCGGTTGGCCTGGGATTGGTATTGCCGAAGGACATCGGGTGCTTCATCCAATGGCGCGACCAATAGCCGTCTGCCGGCACGCGATTGACTGCAAGCCGCAGCCCAATCCTGCCGGCGGCATCCTGCAGGACCGATGCCATATCCACCGAACCTTCCGCGGCCGGCGAAGCGTAGACCGGCAATCGTACGCCGAGCAGGCCGGCGCGCTCGAGGAGCCATCGGGCGCGGTCGGGGTCGTGCCCACGCTGCGGGAGCTCGGGGTTGAAGTAAGGGTGCCAGGGCGGAATGGGATGATCGTTGGCAATCGTGCCGAATCCGCGAAAAAGCGCCTTGCGTATCAGTTCGCGGTCGAACAACAACTGCATTGCGCGCACGAATGCGGGGTTGTTGGTCGGCACCGCGTCCTGGCGCATCACCAGATCGGTGTAAAGGCCCGAGGGTGTCGGCAATATGGCATGGCTGCCGGAGTCGCGGATCCGGCGCGTGGAACGCGGATTGACCGCATTGACGATATGCACGTCCCCCGACAGCAAGGCATTGACGCGTGCCGACTCGTCCGGAATGCCGATGATCTCCACCTCATCCAGATAAGGCCGGCCGCTTTTCCAGTAACGCTCGTTGCGCGTGGCAACCGTGCGAACGCCGGGGGTGAACTCCTTGATACGGAAAGGCCCGGTGCCATTCGCGGTACGAAAATCCGTGGTGCCATCGGCAATGATCAGAAAATGCGAATCACAAAGCATCGTGGGCAGATCGGCATTGGGGCCCGTGAGCCGTATCTGCACTTCCAGCGGACCGCTGGCACGCACCTCGGCAAACTGCTCGGCCACGACTTTCATCTTCGATGCCGTCGCCGGATCCTTGTGCCGCAGCAACGAATAGACGACATCCGCGGCCGTCAACGGCTTGCCATCGTGAAATTCGACGCCGCGGCGCAGCTTGAATGTCCAAAGCGTGCGCTCTTCGTCCAGTATCTCTTCGGCGAGCGCCGGCCGCGGCGCAAGTTTCGTGTCGTACTCCAGCAAACCGCTGTAGATCGTGTACAGCCGCGCGTAGTCGGTCGACAACGCCCCGCGCGCCGGATCGAGTGTGTCGGCCGTCGAACTTGACAGGCTGGCAACGCGCACCTTCCCGCCACGGCGCGGCACAGCCGCGATGGCCTGCGGCAACGTGCCAAGTCCCGCGGCAACCGTGAGACCGAGCGATTGCGCCAGGGCTGCACGGCGGGTGATGCACCGCGGGCTCATGTCAGCCAGTCCGGCACGCGGTAACCAGTGTGTACGCGGCGAACCTCATCGCCCCTGCGGTCAGAGACCGAGCACTCCTGGCAGCTCGCTGATGTCGCGGATCTGCTGAATCCCATACTCCGGGACCGCAGGCTCGTGGCCGCGTGCGACAAAAACGCGCGCACCAAAACCCAGGTCATGGGCCGACATCTGGTCGTAGCGCATGCTCGATGACACATGCATCATCTGCGAGGGCGAGCAGCCCAGCTGGTCGAACATGTATTCGAACGCCTGCAGACGCGGCTTGTAGGCCTGCGCCTGCTCGGCGGTATACACGCGGTGAAATGGCGCGCCCAGCTGGCTGACGTTCTGCATGATCTGTTCGTTCGCTGCGTTCGAGAGAATCACGAGCGGTATGTGCGCGGCGACGCGCGCCAGCCCTGCCGGAACATCCGGATGTGGCCCCCAGCCGGGCACGGCGTCATAGAATTGCCGTGCTTCGGCGGCGCGGAATTCGATCTTCCAGAGCTTGCAAGTGCGCCGCACAGCATTGTGGATGACCTCGGAATACGGTTTCCAGGCGCCGAGTACTTCATCCAGGCGGTAGGCAGCGAAATTGCGGCAGAACAGCTCCATGGCATCGGCGGGGATACGATCGGCAAAAATCGTGCGCGCCAGCTCGGACATGCGAAACCGGATCAGTGTGCCGTAACAATCGAACGAAATGTAGCGCGGGTGGAAGTTGCTCATGCACGGTATCTGACCATGGTTCGTCTGGCAGAATATGCCAAGGCCAGGCAAAAAATAGAATCTGTTTGGTGTCGCCTCGCCGAAAGCAGGCGCGCATAGCGCAGCCCTGAGCTAATGTCAGGCGATGCGAAAATCCAGCCTCCCCGAACTCGATCGCGCCCACCTGATCCACCCGGTCGTCAATTTTCGCGCCCATGAACAAGAAGGCGTACGACTCCTGACCGGCGGACGGGGCGCGTGGCTTCGCGACGGCGATGGACGCGAATTGCTGGACGCCTTCTCCGGCCTGTGGTGCGTGAACATCGGCTACGGCCAACAGTCGGTGGTAGACGCCGCCATGGCGCAGATGCGCGAGCTGCCCTATGCCACGACATATTTCGGTTTTGCTTCGCCCGTTGCGGTCAGGCTCGCGGCGCGACTCGTCGAACTCGCACCGCCATCTCTTCGGCACGTGTACTTCACGCAGGGCGGCTCCGATGCGATCGACTCGGCCATTCGCTACATCACCTACTATTACAACGCGATTGGTCAACCCGAGCGCAGGCACTTCATTGCGCTCGAGCGCGGCTACCACGGCTCATCCTCGCTCGGTTCCGGCCTGACGGCGCTGCCCGCGTTCCATCATTTCTTCAACGTACCCCTTCGAACCCAGCACCACATACCCTGCCCCTACCCTTACCGTCATCCGGCAGGGGAGGATGCGAAAGCCCTCATCGCGGCATCGGTCGCCTCCTTGCATGACAAGGTGCGCGAGCTCGGCGCCGAAAACGTCGCGGCTTTCTTCTGCGAACCCGTCATGGGATCAGGCGGCGTCATCGTGCCGCCGCCCGGCTGGCTCAAGGCGATGCAAACGGCCTGCCGTGAGCTCGGTATCCTGTTGCTGGTGGACGAAGTCATCACCGGATTCGGGCGAACCGGGCCGTTGTTCGCCTGCGAGGCCGAAGGCGTCGAACCCGATCTCATGACGATCGCCAAGGGCCTCACGGCCGGCTATGCGCCTATGGGTGCGCTCTTGATGTCGGAACGCATCTACGGCGGCATCGCCGATGCCCGGGCCGGCATCGTCGGCCACGGCTATACCTACTCTGCGCACCCGGTGAGTGCAGCCATCGCACTGGAAGTCATCAGGCTTTATCACGAGGGGGGACTCCTCGCCAATGGCCAGGCGCAGGCGCCACGTTTTGCGCAAGGCCTGCAAGCGCTGCGCCGCCATCCGCTCGTCGGCGACGCGCGTCAGCGCGGCCTGCTCGGCGCGCTCGAACTGGTCGCCGACAAGGCAACCCGCAGACCTTTCGAAGCATCGCTGCGCCTCAGCGAGCGAATCGCTGCAAGCGCGTGGCGCAATGGCCTCATCATGCGTGCGTTCGCCGATAACATCCTTGGTTTCGCGCCGGCCCTGTGCTATTCGGCCAGCGAGTTCGACTGCCTGTTCTCTCGGCTCGAACAGACACTCGATGAAGTCCTCGACGAGGCCGACGTCCGCGCCGCTGCTGCTTAGATACGATGGACTCGAAATTCCACATTGCCGTCATCGCCGGTGATGGCATCGGCACCGAAGTGATGCCCGAAGGCCTGCGGGCACTCGATACGGCGGCGGAGAAATTCGGCATCGCGCTTCGATACCGGCATATCGACTGGGCGAGCTGTGCGTATTTCACGCGCACGGGACAGATGATGCCCGATGACTGGAAAGACCAGCTCGCGGGCGTCGATGCGCTTTATTTCGGCGCTGTCGGCTGGCCGGCGACGGTGCCTGACCATGTTTCGCTATGGGGATCGGTACTGAAGTTCCGCCGCGAGTTCGACCAGTACGTCAACCTGCGTCCGGCCATCACGTTTCCGGGCGTGCGATGCCCGCTGGCCGGTGTGGGTCCGGGCGACATCGACATGCTGATCGTGCGCGAAAATACCGAAGGCGAATATTCCTCGGTCGGCGGCCGGATGTTCGAGGGCACCGATCGCGAGATGGTGATGCAGCAGGCCATTTTCACGCGCCACGGTTCCGACCGCGTACTGCGCTATGCCTTCAACGAAGCGATGCGCCGGCCACGCCGGCATGTGACCGTCGCCACCAAGAGCAACGGCATTGCCATCAGCATGCCCTGGTGGGACGAGCGTGCAGCAGCGATCGCCGCGCAGTTCCCGGACGTCAGCTGGGACAAGCAGCATATCGACATCCTTTGCGCACGCTTCGTGCTGCAGCCACAGCGATTCGACGTCGTGGTCGCGACCAATCTGTTCGGCGACATCCTCTCCGACCTCGGCCCGGCATGCACAGGGACCATCGGCCTTGCACCGTCGGCGAATCTCAACCCCGAACGACGGTTCCCATCGTTGTTCGAGCCAGTACATGGCTCGGCGCCGGACATTGCCGGCAAAGGAATCGCCAACCCTGTGGCAATGATCTGGTCGGGGGCGCTGATGCTCGATTTTCTCCACGCGGGAAAAGGCGCGGGACGAGCCGCACATGATGCGATCGTCGCCGCGATCCGTACGGTGCTGCTGAACGGCCCGCACACGCCGGACCTCGGCGGCAATGCAAGCACGACACAAATGGGACAGGCGATTGCCGAGGCCATCGCTGGCTGACGGCCAGCGGGTACTTGCACGGTCCAGTCGATTCCGCGCCTCAGCTGCGCCTGCCCCGCAGACGCCTGAATCCAAGCACCACGCCGCTCGCGGCGAGCAGGAAGCCACTCGTCGTACCGACGAGCAACAGGATATGCCACAAGGGCGCCGCCCGATTGAGCCACGGAAAGTCGAAGTTGTGCAATCCATCGACCAGCCAGCGATGCACACGACGACTTCTGTCGAGCACGGCAATGATCTCGCCGCTCGCCGCATCGACTTGCACCCAGGTCGAGTCGGCGTCGTCGAGGATGAAGCGGATCGCATCCGGCGGTAGCGGATTGATCCTGAGATTGTAGGCGTCATCGTAGCCGATCCGGGCGGAACTGCGGATATGCGCCGGCGCCCAGCCAGTGGCTACTGCGTTGCTTAACAACTTCGTTTCGAGGTTGGTAGCGGAGCGTAGCTCGCCGCCTGGGCCCACCTGGAACAATTGGTTTTCGGCTGGCGAGGCGCCGCGCAGGATCAGGACGGCGCGGCCGCCAACCGCCGTGATCTCCAGTTCGCGAAAATTCGTGAGTGACTGCAACTTCGCGAGCGGAAAAGCCCGCGCCGCCTCAACGACGCCGAGTCCGTGGTAGGTCGCGAGCGTCGCGGCATCGGGCCGGTCCGATGAAAAGAAGCGGCCGTCGTCGAGCGACAACCAGCCACTGCCAACCCAGCTCAGCATCAGCAGGCCGGCGAACAGACCGAGCAAATGATGCCTGCGTTGCCAGCCACGGAATGGCGACATTCCGCCACGACCCATGCGCCGCCAAGTCGCAAATCGCTGCCAGCCGAGCGCAAGGCCGGCCAGGGCGAGCACGATGCCGCCCGCCGCCAGGACCCAGACGACGCGGCGCCACAGTTCGTGGTTCTGGCGCAGGGCCACCAGATTGATCCAGTGCACGACGGCGCCGGCGTAGTTCCACGCGCGTTCGCGACGCACGGTGCGTTGCGCCACTTCGGCAGTACGCGCCGATACGTAGACTTCGGTGCCCGCCGCATCGTCGAGCGCAATGCGATAGTAAGGACTTGCGGCGCGGTAGCCGTCGTGAACAGTCCACTGGTCGAGCAACAACGGTCCGTCGATGTATTGCACGGACGAGCCGGTGAATGTCGTCGCAACACGCCGGGCAACCGCCGCGTCCTGCATGGCGAGCCTGCGGCCGGTTACTGCATCGATTGCCACCGGTGTGCCGTCGGCAAGATCCGCGACATAACGCGCAGAGCCGTCCGGGCTGACCAACCGCAGGCGCAGCACGGCATCACCACCCGCCGCCAGTGCCGCGCTCACCGGGTCCACACGCAGTTGGCTGGCGTCGATTGGAGCGCCTGCGGCAATGCGCTCGGCGGCCGGCAAACTCGGGAATGGCACGAAACTCAACACCGAACCCGTCGCGAACCAGGTGGCCACCAGCAGGCATAACGCGATGCCGAGCCAGCGGTGCAGCCGGACCAGCCAGCGGATCATCGTGTTGTATCCCTGCGACATCATGACTGGCGGTTTTGCGCTACGAAATGAAACAAACTATGTTTTCGTTGGCCCGAATCGGCAGCATTTGCCGTGGCAGCCGGATACATTCAATGCCATGCGGCCAAGGGTGACGCTTACGCCCGATCGCAGTAGAGACGGCAGACAAATTTGAGCATCCCAGGGGAGAAGCCAGACGTGAATACTCGCATAACTATGCCTCGCGCCACCGCGCTCATTGTCGGCGTACTGACCGCAACCAGCGGCTGGCAGGCGTCGGCCCAGGACAGTGACTCTGCGGACGGCCTCGAAACCGTGGTCATCACCAGCGTGCGCCAGGCCTACCGCGGCGATGTCGCAATGAAGGATTTGCCGCAGAACATTTCGGTCATTCCAGAGGAGATCCTCAAGGACGTCAATGCGACGCAGCTCGACACGGTGCTCGACCTCGCAAGCGGGGTAGCCCGGCAGAATACCTTCGGCGGCCTTTGGGACAGCTTCGCCATCCGCGGTTTCGCGGGTGATGAGAACACACCGTCCGGCTACCTGGTCAATGGATTCAGCGGCGGGCGCGGCTTCAGCGGCCGGCGCGACACCTCCAACATCGCCAGCATCGAAGTCCTCAAGGGCCCGGGATCGGCGCTGTACGGGCGCGGTGAACCTGGCGGCACGATCAACATCGTCACCAAGAAACCCGAATTCGATCGATCGAATGCCGTCGAATTGTCGATCAGCCGCTTCAGCGCTTATCGCGTTGCCATCGACAGTACCGGCCCGATCAGCGACAACGCGGCCTATCGAGTCAACGGCTCGTTCGAGGACGCGCAGTCGTTTCGCGATACCGTGGAGTCGCGCAAGTACAGTATTACACCCTCGGTTTTTTTCCGCCTTGGCGATGCGACCGGTATCAACTACGAACTCGAGTTGGTAAACCAGAAGGCACCCTTCGATCGTGGCGTCGTGGCGGTCAATAACCAGCTCGGATTGATTCCGAATTCGCGCTTCCTCGGCGAGCCGGCCGACGGCCCGACGAAGATCGATGGCACCGGACATCAACTGACCGTGGATCATCGTTTCAACAGCAACTGGGCCATGCTGGCGGGGCTCAACTACCGCGAATCATCGTTCACGGGATTCAGCAGCGACCCCGAGCTGGTCAACGGCCGGCAGTTGTTGTTCGTGAATCCGGCGGCGGGAGATCTCACCCGGCAGCGCCGCTTCCGCGACTACGATGCCAAGGACAGTTCCGCGCGCTTCGAGCTGAGCGGTAAAGCGAGTACCGGCGCCCTCGACCATCACATGCTGTTCGGCGCAGACACCTACGAGTACAAGCTCGACACCATGCAGACGCGCTATCGCCCCACCCTGGCGACGGCACCGCAATATGCGATCAACATCTTCAACCCCGTCTACGGCGCAACGCCCGGCACGCTCAACCCACTGACCGACCAGCGTGAGAAACAGACCGCCTGGGGTGCCTATGTGCAGGACCAGATGGATCTCACCGAGCAGTTCAAAGTGCTGCTCGGCGTGCGCTACGACAGTTTCACGCAGGAATTCACCAATGTGCTGGCCGGCGGCACAAAGACCAAACAGACCGGCTCCAAGACCAGCCCGCGGGTCGGACTCGTGTTCGAAGTCAATGATCGGGCAACGCTCTATGCGAGTTTTTCGCGCGGCTATCGCCCGAATAGCGGCACCGGTTTCGGCGGCACGCCCTTCCCGGCCGAAGTCAGCGAGTCTACGGAAGTGGGCGCAAAACTGCAGACCGCGGATGGCAGGCTGAGTTCGACGATTGCCATCTTCCAGGGCAAGAAATCGAACTTCCTCACCTCAGACCCCGTAAATGCTGGTTTCTCCATCGCCGGTGGCGACGCCAAGAGCGACGGCATTGAACTCGATCTGACGGCGAAGCTTGCGGAGAACACCACCGCGATCTTCTCCTACGCCTATCTCGATGCGCGCACGACCAAGGCCATCCTCGATGTGAACTTCGGTTTCTCGATCCCGGCCGGCTCCGATCTGATCAACATTCCGGAGCACAGCGCCCACCTACTCGTGAGGCATGATGCACACCTCGCCAATGGTGGCGTGCTGAGCCTTGGCGGCGATGTCGGCTATGTCGGTGACAGGCTGGGCGAAACAGGCTTCCAACCCGAGTTTCGGCTGCCCGGCTACGTGCTGCTGAACCTCATGGCTGCCTATGCGCCGAGTGAGAATCTCAAGTTTTCACTGCACCTCAATAACGCCCTCGACAAGGTGTATTACCCGAGTTCCTACTCGCGCTTCTGGGTCGCGCCCGGCGCCCCGGTGTCCTACACCGCGGCCGTCGAATTCAAGTTCTAGGCCCAGCGTCGATTGGACCAGGAAGGGCGTGGCCGCGAGGCCACGCCCTTTTTCATTGCCCGATGTTCATTGCCCGACGTTGAAAAGCTTGGCTAGCGGGTAGTGGAGCTTCTGAATGGGCGATTTGATCACGATGTAGCTGAAATACTTCGCGACACCGATGTTGAGCCCCAGTATGCCCTCGATCACCTGTTGGTAGTGGGACACGCCGCGCGTCAGGAACTTGAGCAGATAGTCGTAGCCGCCGCTGACCAGATGGCACTCGATGACTTCGTCGATAAGACGAATGGCGCCCTCGAACTTCATGAAATCCTCACGATGATGGTCGCTCAACGTCACTTCGGTGAATACCGTTACCGTCTCGCCGAGCTTGGCGAGGTCGATACGCGCGTTGTAACTGGTGATATAACCGGCTTCTTCCAGCCTCTTGACGCGCAGCAGGCATGGGCTCGGCGACAACGCCACGGCATGGGCCAGATCGATGTTGGTGATGCGGCCATTTTGCTGCAGCTGCGCGAGGATGTTGATATCGGTGCGGTCGAGTTTGATTGGTCTTTTTGCCATGCGGCCTCCCGCCGTGCACTCTACCTAATAGCCGCGCTCGCGGTCGACCACGTCGCGCAATGGTTCGCCGCGCTGATGACGCCGCAGGTTCTCGAGTACCACGGCTGCGGCCGTCAGCGGTTGGGTGATGCTGGATATATGCGGCGTCACGGTGATTTGCGGGTGGCGCCAGAAGGGATGACCGGCCGGCAATGGCTCGGGGCTCGCAACGTCCAGGATGGCCTCGGAAAGCTGGCCGCTGCCAAGCGCCGTGAGCAACGCCTGCTCCTCGAGCTGCGCGCCGCGGCCGACATTGACGAGTGCCGCGCCTTGCGGCAGCGCCGCGAACAGTCGCGCATTCAAAATGCCGAGCGTCTCGCCCGTCAACGGCAGCAGGCAAACCAGAACATGACAGCGCGCGAGGAAGCCCGGGAGCTCGTCCTTGCCCGCGAAACAGCGAACGCCCGCGATCGACTTGCGGCTGCGGCTCCAGCCAGCCAGCTGGTAGCCGAAAGTCGCAAGGCGGTTGAGTACGGCGCTGCCCAACGATCCCAGGCCCATTACGCCGACGCAGACCTTGTCCGCAGTCGGCCCAGCCAGTTCCTGCCAGCGCTGCTGTGCCTGCAAGTCTGCGTAGGCGCGGATACGGCGATGAATCGACAGAACGGCCCAGGTTACATACTCGACCATGCCGTTGATGATGCCCGGTTCGACCATGCGCACGATGGGAACAGCGGCAGGCACGGCCGAAAAATCGATCTGGTCGACCCCGGCACCGGTAGAGAAGATCACGCGAAGTCGCGGCATTTGCGCCAGCAGCTCGCGGCCCGGAGCCCAGGCGATGAGATACTCGACCTGCTCGAGCGCTCCGCAATCAGGCCAGACATGAAAGTCGAGGTCGGGAGCGTTTTCGGAAAAATACCTGGCCCAGGCGCTACCGCGCGCGACATCGGCTTTGTAGAGCACGCTCAATGATGTGCTAACCCAAGGCCTGCGCTGCCAGTGCCAGGCGCCGCATGCCGCGCTGGGCCATCGGCGGCCACGCGCCGCGAACCATGATGGTCACGCGATCGACACAGCCAAGGCCGGCAGTGGCCAACCAGCGCCGCAGTTGGTCGGCGTCGCCCGGCACATCGATGCGGACCAGGCCGTTGACGCCTCGCATCTGCTCGGCGGCGAGCACGATCGCCATGTCCTGGTCCACTGCGACGAGCGGCCCGATTACCAGACCCCGCCCCGAGGGACGGCGCATGGCGAAGCCTCTGGGCCGGCCATCCTGCACTGCGATCACTGCATTGCCGCTCGCCAGCACCGACTCGATGAGCGCAGGACGCTTCGCGCCGAATGCATCGGCGTCGAGTTCCACCAGCAGTCCCAAATCCTCGGCCTGCCCGGTGCGCAGCTGTAGATTCGGCAGCGGCGGTGGCGTCTTGACAGACAGATCCGCTGCCTGCCACTGCTCGATCGATCCGCGCGCGGCAAAGCCGCAGTCACGATAGAGCTTGAGTCCCGCGTCGGTCGCCGCCAGCTGCACTGCCCGCCCGCCCGTGTATTGCAGTGCCTTGTCCATCAATCGCCGTCCGAGTCCCTTGCCCTGCAGTGCCGGATCGACGATCACGAAACCCAGTGTTGCCGCACGCTCGCTCCAGTTCCAGACAATGATCGTACCGACGACCCGGCCGCTGGAATCGCCGGCGACCCAACCTTTGCCGAGCGAGAATGCAAGCTGCCAGTCGGCCAGGCGGTGCGACCACCCGACCGCCTGGGTCAGCGCGAGACCCGCGGGCAGATCGCCCGCCTGCATGGGGCGAATGCGTAATTCGCTCATTCAGAAGTACCGCACCCAGGCCTGGGTCGAGCGCTGCTTGTAACGGGCGAAGGCGCTCACCGGGAAATACAACACGATCGCGAGCACAGCCGCGACAACCCAGATCCAAAGGACGCGTTCGACGCCAAATCGCTCGCCATGATTGGCACCAAATATTGCAACGGCGAGATTCTGCAGGATCAGGAGCGTATACAGATGCAGCAAATAGAAGAACATCGGCGCGCCACCGTACAGTGTTACGACCCGGGCGAGTGCGTTGTTCGCGTGCTCGAAGGCGGCCAATAACAGGAATGCGAGACCCAGGGTCAACAGCAGAAAGTCGAGCGACGGCGGATACTTCGTATAGTTGACGAATGACATCAGGGTATGAACCGGATCCTGCCCGGCAACCCATGGCAATGTCTCGCCATAGATATTGAAGCCGCGCAGCACGAGCAGCACGGCAAGACTTGCGATTCCGAGTTGAATCAGCCATCGGACACGTTGCGCTGAACTCACCGCCGTGCCGTATAGCGGTCCGGCGAAGTATCCGAGGAGGATCACGCCGATCCAGGGCAGCAGCGGATAGCTCACCTTGATCATGAACGGGCCACCCGGGGCGATCAGATAGCCTTTCTCGTAAAGTATCGTCCACGGCATGTAGCCCGGGTCACCAGGCTGGAAGTGAATGCCCGTGAGAAGGTTATGCCCGAAGACAATCACGAAGCCGGTGACCGCGATCGCGATGCGTGGCAAGCGGACGAACAACGCCAGCACCATCATCGACAGTCCAATCACCCAGATCACCTGCAGATAAATCCGCGTCGGTGACAACGTGCCGGTCCAGGCAAAACTCACCAGCGTCCACTCGAGCACGACGAGCAGCAAACCGCGCTTGAAGAGAAACCCACTGGCCGAGCGCTCGGGGCGACCAGGCGGGTGCGCATAGAGCCAGGCGGACAGTCCTGTGAGGAAGACGAAAGTGGGTGCACACAGGTGCGCGCACATGCGGGTGAAGAACAGTTCGGGCGCCGTGCTGTCCACGGCCATCGGATCGCTCACCTGCAGGTGAAGATAGATGGTCTCGCGAACGTGATCGACGAGCATCAGCAACATGACCAAGCCGCGAAGCAGGTCTATGGCAACGATGCGGGACCTGTGCGTTGTATTCATCGACTCCCCCTGGTCTGGCCGGCCGCCGAAATCAAAATAATCGCTACGCGCCGGCATTAGCCGCTCGCTTTGGCAGCGGCGACGGCCATTTATTGCATAGAATTACCCAAAAACGCGCACCTATTTGGTGCTTAGCTCGACCCATCGGGGTAGAACCCAGCAGCCGGCGTGATGATTCAGGCCTCGACTCTCGCCTCGGCAAGTTCCTGCCCGAGCGTGCGCGAAGCCAGAAAATAATGTAAGGCCGCCCAGGCACCGAACAGGAGCGCAACCGAGAGCAGCGCGTAGCGCAGCGAATCGACGCCATAGACCGGGCGCAGCAGGTCGCTCACGATGCCGGCGGCTGGCGTGCCGGCAATGCCGCCAATGAGATTGGTCATCAACAACAGTATGGCCGCAGCGGTTGCTCGCATGGCCGGCGGCGCCAGTGCCTGTACGGCTGCAAAACAGGCGGGCCCCTGCATGACCCCAAGCATGAAAGCGAAAAAGGCCGCGGCGAGCGATACCCACTGCGCACTTGCGAGAAACACCAGCAGGAAGGCCGGAGTCGAGATCAGCACGCCATAGGCCGACACGAGCGCATACCAGCGCGCATTGCGCCGCGTCGCGACGTCGGTCACGAGCCCGCTCGCCAGCATGCCGAGCAGCTGCGAAAATCCGAGCACCATGGCCAACAGGAAGCCGACCCGCGCGACACCGAGCTCGAACGAGCGGGAATAGAACGACGGCAACCACTGCACGACGCCGAGCCAGACGGCAGCGTAGAAGCCGTTGCCGAGACAGATGTGGCGGAAGGCCGGCGAGGTGATCAACCGTCTCACCACGGCCAGGAATGGCACCGCCGTGAGATCGCCGCGCTCGCACTGGCGCGGCGGCTCATGGAGTTTGCGCGCCGCGGTGATCGCAAGCAGCAGGCCAGGCACGGCAACCGCCCAGAGCGCATGCCGCCAGGAATAGGCTTCGGCCAGCCAGCCGCCCAACAGGAAACCGACCGTAATGCCCACCGGCGATCCGATCGTGAATACCGCCATCGCCCGCGTGCGCTGCGCCGGCGGGAAATAATCGCTGATCAACGAGTGCGCCGGCGGACTCGCGCCTGCCTCGCCTATGCCCACCATGACCCGCGCCAGCGCGAGTTGCACGAAGTTCTGCGCGAGACCGCAAAGCCCCGTCATCAGGCTCCAGATCGCGAGCGATACGCTGATGATCGCCTTGCGACTATAGCGATCAGCGAGCCGGGCGATCGGTATGCCAAGCGTTACATAGAAAATCGTGAACGCAAAACCGGTGATGATGCCGATCCCGGTATCCGAAAGCGCGAGATCCTTCTTGATCGATGGCAGCAGCACGGCCAGCATGTAGCGGTCCATGTAATTGAAGAAGGACACGAGAAAGAGCAAGGCAAGGCTGAAACCTGCGCCTGACGCTACAAGCTCGTGAGCTGAACCCGCCGCGGTTCGTGACGAAGGGTTCCGCACGGTCCGCCTCCCTAGCTTCGTGTCGGCGCGGGTGTCTGTTGCCTGGAGTAGAGCTCGAGGCTCGCATGGCTCGGGCCATAATCCTCGGTTGGCGCATGCAGCATGTGCGGACAATTCTTCTCGGCGTACTCGCGCACCTGTTGCGGCAACTTCGAAATGCTGTCGAAGCCGATCATCGTGGACGCGTACATCACGTGGCCCGGCGCCTGCCCCATCAGCATCCAGGGCAACCAAGGCGAAATTCTGTGCCAGGTCCCGTGGTAGGGCACGGCCGACAGCGCCGGGTTCTCGAGATCACGGCGTTTGACGAAGAAGCGCATCATCTCCGTGACCTGTGCGCGCGGCCCGGCTGATTCGCGCGGCCACTTGTCCGGCTGCAGTGGGTTCGAGTAATTCAAATGCATGTCCGTCGAGAGCACCAGCGTCTCGGTGTCGAGCTCCTGCCAGGGAAAGAGCAGGGGGAGCTTCGGTAACGAGGCGCGATCACCACGGAAATCCTCGGGCGCGAGTATCAGCGTCTCGCTGATCGTGTAGTTGAATGGATCGTTGATGACCTGGACGACCTTGACTTCCTCCTGCGTGAACGGGTTTTGCCAGCGGTCGATGATCTCGCCCGGCTGGCCGCCTCGCGTCAGGCCGGTGTAGAAGATGACCTCCTTGTTGAGACGGCGGATGTTGCCATCCGGCAGCGGTACGAGCCGCGTTACGAGAAAGGTCTGAAAACCGAGGATGGGCTTTACAGCCTCCCCCGGGCGCACTGCCAGGATGGTGCCCGTGCAATAACAGACCCGTTCCTTGTCGCTATCCATGTCGGCCTGGATGCGCGCCCAGGCATCGCGGTTCCAGCGCGGTCGCGCAAAATCGATCTTGGTTTCGAACGGGATGATGGCCATGGTCCTGACTCAGGCAATTTGCCGTGGGACAACAGTCATCGATCTTAAAACAAAAGGGCCGACATCACTGCCGGCCCTTTGTCTATCGACCAATAGGTGAAGTAACGCCGGGCGTTACATGCCCATGTCGCCCATGCCGCCCATGCCGCCAGGCATCGGGGCGTGGCTGTGCTCCTCATCCTTCGGAGCCTCGGCAATCATCACCTCGGTGGTGAGCAGCAGGCCCGCCACCGACGCGGCGTTCTGCAACGCGAGCCGAGTGACCTTGGTCGGGTCGAGGATGCCCTCGTCCAGGAGGTCGCCGAACTCACCCGTCGCAGCGTTGTAGCCGTAGGCGCCTTTGCCAGACTTGACCTGGTTGAGGACGACTGCGGCATCTTCGCCGGCGTTTTCCACGATCTGGCGCAGCGGCTCTTCGATCGAACGGGACAGGATGCGAATTCCAACCGTCTGGTCTTCGTTCTTGCCTTCGAGCTTGTCGAGCGCCTTCTGCGTGCGCAGCAGCGCCGTGCCACCACCCGGGACCACGCCTTCCTCGACGGCCGCACGGGTTGCGTGCAGGGCGTCTTCGACGCGGGCCTTCTTTTCTTTCATTTCGATCTCGGTGGCCGCACCGACCTTGATCAGGGCAACACCGCCGGAGAGCTTGGCGACGCGCTCCTGCAGTTTTTCCTTGTCGTAGTCGGAAGTGGCTTCCTCGACCTGCTGGCGGATCGACTCGATCCGGCCCTTGATCTCGCTCGCCTTGCCGGCGCCGTCGATGATCGTGGTGTTCTCTTTCTCCACCAGGATCTTCTTCGCTTCGCCGAGGTCATTGAGCGTCGCCTTCTCGAGCGACAGGCCCACTTCGTCGGAGATCACCGTGCCACCCGTGAGGATGGCGATGTCCTGCAGCATGGCCTTGCGACGATCGCCAAAGCCCGGCGCCTTGACGGCGGCGACCTTGAGGATGCCACGGATGTTGTTGACCACCAGCGTCGCAAGCGCCTCGCCCTCGACGTCCTCGGCGATGACCAGCAACGGCCGGCCCGCCTTGGCCACGCCCTCGAGCAGCGGCAGCATTTCGCGGATGTTAGACACCTTCTTGTCGCAGAGCAGGATGTAGGGCTTGTCGAGCTCCGTCGTCTGGTTCTGCTGGTTGTTGATGAAATACGGCGAGAGGTAGCCGCGGTCGAACTGCATGCCCTCGACGACTTCGAGTTCGTTCTCGAGTCCCGAGCCCTCTTCGACCGTGATCACGCCTTCCTTGCCGACCTTCTCCATGGCCTCGGCTATGGTCTTGCCGATCGACTCGTCGGAGTTGGCGGAGATCGTGCCGACCTGGGCAATCGCCTTGGAGTCCTTGCAGGGCTTCGACAGCTTCTTCAGTTCATCGACGATGACGCCGACGCCCTTGTCGATGCCGCGCTTGACGTCCATCGGGTTGCGACCCGAGGCGACCGCCTTCAGACCCTCGCGAATGATCGCTTGGGCGAGCACAGTGGCGGTGGTGGTGCCATCGCCTGCTTCGTCAGAAGTATTGGACGCGACTTCCTTGACCATCTGCGCGCCCATGTTCTCGAACTTGTCCTTGAGCTCGATTTCCTTGGCGACCGACACGCCGTCCTTGGTGACGGTGGGGGCGCCGAAGCTCTTCTCGAGCACCGCATTGCGGCCCTTCGGGCCGAGCGTCGCCTTGACCGCATTGGCCAGGATGTTGACGCCGCGGAACATGCGCTGGCGCGCATCGTCGCTGAAACGTACGTCTTTAGCTGCCATGTTATTTGCCCTCGATAATGGCCATGACGTCTTCTTCACGCATGACCAGTAGTTCATCACCGTCGACTTTGACTTCCGTTCCGCTGTACTTGCCGAAAAGGATCTTGTCGCCGACTTTCACATCCAGCGGACGGACATTGCCGTCTTCCAGGATCTTGCCTTTGCCGACCGCGACCACCTTGCCCTGGATCGGCTTTTCAGCGGCCGTATCCGGGATCACGATGCCACCCGGGGAAGTACGCTCCTCCTCCAGGCGCTTCACAATGACGCGATCATGAAGAGGACGAATCTTCATGTTAGTTGCTCCTTCAGAAGCTGTTGATAATTAACGATTTTTCACAAGTCCGGAGTTGTTAGCACTCCTGGACGTTGGCTGCTAATGATAGGGGCAGCGCGTTGGATTTCAAGCCCCCCGCATGATGAATTGCGCAACAAGGCGCGGCCGCAGCGGTCTATAGCTGCCATCATGAGTGGATCGGTCATTGCTTGGGCGGCCTCGAAGCGCAATTTCGCCCACTCGAAACGGGTCAGGTGATTATGTTCAAGCGGAATTCTTCGCTCCTCGCTGTTCTTTTGCTCCTGGTGGCCGCGGTGGGCACTGCCGCGGAGGATGACTTCATTCCGGTAGAGGATGCGTTCCGCTACAGCGTGTCGAGTGATGGCGGGAATGTTGCGGTCAAGTGGCAGGTCGCGCCCGGGTACTACCTCTACCGGGATCGCATGTCCGTCGCGAGCGAAGATCCCGCCGTGCGCCTCGATACGGCCGAATTCCCCGCAGGGGAAATTCACGAGGATGAATATTTCGGCAAGCAGACCATCTTCCGCGGCCAATTCACCGTGACCGCGAGAGTGCTGCATGACGGCGATGCACCGGCTTCCTTGCCACTGCTGCTGAAACTGCAGGGTTGTGCCGATGCCGGACTGTGCTATCCGCCGCAGACCTGGCGCACCACGGTCGCGCTCACACAGGCGCCGGCTGCCGGTGCAGTGGCAGCAAGCGACGGCCTGTCGCGCATCATGAGCGGCGGCGGTGGCGCGGACGAATTCCTCCCCGTCGACGATGCCTTCCGGATTCTGGCGAGCGCCGACAGCGCCGACCGCGTGGCCATCGAAGTCCTGATTGCGCCCGGGTATTACCTCTATCGCGAAAGGCTCAGCGTGAAGAGCGATTCGCCGGCGATTCACCTGGGTGCGATGGTGCTACCCAAAGGCGAAACCAAGGAAGACGAATACTTCGGCGTCCAGGAGGTCTACCACGACCACCTCAGCATCAAGCTGCCGGTCTCCCGCCGCGCCGGGCCCGCCGTGAAGGTGGTGCTCAGCGTCGGGTTTCAGGGATGCGCCGAAGCGGGCCTGTGCTATCCGCCGACGACCCGCGATTTCACCGTCGAGCTTCCAGCGACGGACCAGGCGGTCGGTGCATCCGGCGGCAATGGGGGTAGCGATGCGTTCGTCTCCGAACAGGATCGACTCGCGGCGCTCGTGCAAAACGGCAATTTCGCCCTGATGCTGGCCACGTTTCTGGGCCTGGGGCTCTTGCTCGCCTTCACGCCTTGCGTGCTACCGATGATTCCTATCCTCTCCGGCATCATCGCCGGCCAGGGCGAGCGGGTCACGGCAGGTCGCTCGTTCGCGCTCTCGCTCACCTACGTTCTCGGCATGGCCTTCACCAATACCCTCGCCGGCATCGCCGCAGCCGCCGCCGGCCAACAGGTGCAGGCTATTTTCCAGCAGACCTGGATCATCGTGCTCTTCGGGCTCCTGTTCGTTGCGCTCGCTGTCGCCATGTTCGGCGGCTACACCTTGCAGATGCCGGCGGCGATCCAGTCGCGGCTCACGGCAGCCAGCAATGCCCAGGCCGGCGGCACATTCATTGGCACAGCCATCATGGGCGCGTTGTCGGCGCTGATCGTCACGGCCTGTGTCGCGCCGCCGCTCGTTGCCACGCTCGCAGTCATCGGCCAGGGCGGCGATGTCGTGCGCGGCGGCAGCGCCCTGTTTGCCATGAGTATCGGCATGGGCGCGCCATTGTTGGTGGTCGGCGCATCGGCCGGCCATCTGTTGCCGCGCGCTGGCGCCTGGATGGAGACCGTCAAGCAGCTCTTCGGCGTGCTGATGCTCGCCGTCGCTGCCTGGATGTTCGCGCGCATCCTTCCCGAGCGCTGGCAGTTATTGCTGTGGGCGGTGCCCGCCTTTGCCCTGGCCGTGATCCTGCTGCGCGCGACGACCCGCAAGTCGTCGACGCGACTTGTGGCGCGAACGGTCGCGCTCGCTGCGGCTGCCTATGGGCTGCTGCTCGTCGGCGGTGCCGTACGCGGCGCGACGGATCCGCTCGCGCCCTGGGTCGCCAGGACGCATGCACAGGGCCTCGCGTTCGAGCGCATCAAGACCGTCGCGGATCTCGATGCAGCCGTGCGGGGGGCGAGTGCCGCGGGCCAGGGTGTCATGCTGGATTTCTATGCGGACTGGTGTGTGTCCTGCAAGGAAATGGAAAAGTACACGTTCACCGACGCTGCGGTGCAGCAAGGGCTTGGGCGAGTTCGCCTTTTGCAGGCTGACGTTACAAAGAATGACCCCGAAGACCAGGCACTCCTCAAGCACTTCGGGATCTTCGGGCCGCCGACGATCGCGTTCTATGGCCGGGACGGGGTCGAGCGCAAGAATTTCCGTGTGGTCGGCTTCATGCCCGCCGCCGAGTTCGCACCGCTCGCAAGGCGCGCGACCAGCGACTGAACCGCCGCTCCCGAATTGGCGCAGCCGGCGGCGCGACGCCCGCCCTTGGTTATACTGGGCGCTTGCGCGAGTCCGACTCTCCTTCCAAGCCGCCCATGCCGCCTCGTCCAGGGGCCAGGCACCTGCCCGCCGTGCTGCTGGTCGTCTGCATGGCCGCCTTGGGATTCTGGTTCGCCCGCACTTTTGTTTCACCCAAGATACAAATCACAGCGAATGAGCCAGCTTCGATGCAACAGACGGACGATTCGGCGCCTGCCAGCAGCGGCCGCGGCGTTCCGGAGACACTTCCGGCCATCGCGCTCGCCGGCCTCGATGGACAGAAGCACAGTCTCGCCGAGTTTGCGGGAAACGGCCCCCTCCTGGTCAATTTCTGGGCGACCTGGTGCGCGCCCTGCCGCCGCGAAATCCCCCTGTTGATGACGCTCGCAAACGAGCGCTCCGACCTGCGGGTGGTTGGGATTGCCGTCGACTTCATGGACGAGGTACGCCGGTTCGCCGATGAAGTCGGGATCCGCTACCCGGTGCTGGTCGGCGAGGACGACGGCCTGGCGGCTGTCGATGCCTTTGGCGTCCAGCCGGTCTTTCCATTCACGGTATTCGCCGATCGCAGCTCACGAATCGTTGCAACCAAGATCGGGGAATTGCATGCCGATGAGGCAAAATTTATTATCAATCAGATAGATAAGGTTGACGACGGGCGCCTCGACCTGATGCAAGCCCGCACAGCCATCAGTCTCGAACTGACCCGGTTGGCTCTGGAACGCAGCCGGAACACGGCGGAAAATTCAGCCAAATAGCGCTTACTGCACCTATCTTGCGGCGAAAACGTGCAAATTTGCACCGATCGTGTAGATTCCACGATCTTGAATATGTTGCCTCATAACGACAGGGCGCCCTCGGGCTGCCGCGCGCCATGAGCCCCCGGGTGCTGCTGGTGAATGGCCCGAACCTCAATCTTCTGGGCCAGCGCGAAGTCGACATTTATGGCCGGGCGACGCTCGAGGACATCACCCGGCGCTGCCGGTCGCTCGCGCGCGAGCTTGGACTCGAGCTCGACGCCCTGCAGAGCAATGCCGAGCACGAGTTGATCGACGCGATCCACCAGGCAAAGCGCGATGGCGTGGCCTGCATCGTGATCAATCCGGGCGGCCTCACACATAGCAGCGTGTCGCTGCGCGATGCGCTGCTCGCCACGGGCGTTCCGTTCATCGAAGTGCATCTGTCGAATATCCACGCGCGCGAGTCCTTTCGTCACAAGTCGTATTTCTCGGACGTCGCGATCGGCGTCATTTGCGGCCTCGGCCCGCAAGGCTATGAGCTCGCCCTGCGTGCCATAGCGTTGCGGCTCGCTCAAGCGCCCGGCAACCAGCATTAGAAAAAAAGGGGATCAGTCAAAATGGATATCCGCAAGGTCAAGAAGCTCATCGAGCTTTTGGAGGAATCCGGGATCGCCGAGATAGAAATCAAGGAGGGCGAGGAGGCGGTGCGCATCAGCCGCATGCCGACCGGTGCCGTGACCACGCAATATGCGCTGCCCAATATCGCCGTGCCCGCGGCGCATCCGCCAGGCGCCGCCGCAGAGCCGGCGGCCGGTGCTGCAAGCGCGGCGCCCGCCGGCGGCAACGACAATGACCTCGTCGTGACCGCACCGATGGTCGGGACCTTCTATGCGGCTCCCACACCCGGCGCCAAGTCCTTCGTCTCGATTGGCGATGAAGTGAAGGTCGGCCAGGTGCTTTGCATCATCGAAGCAATGAAGATGATGAACCAGATCGAGGCGGAGAGAAGTGCCGGCCGCCCACGTCGATCCTCGCCAACAATGGCGACCCGGTATCGTCGCCGCTGTTCGTGATCGAGCGGCCGAGCCGCTCGATAAGATCGTCATCGCCAACCGCGGCGAAATTGCGCTGGGATCCGCGTGCCTGCCGGGAACTCGGCATCAAGACCGTGGCCGTGACCTGACGGCCGATTACAACCTGAAGCATAAAGTTGGCGGACGAATCGGTCTGCATTGGTCCGCCCTAATCGACGCAGAGCTACCCCCAACATGCCCGCCATCATCAGCGCCAGCGGAAGTCACCGACGCCGTCGCGATCCATCCGGGCTACGGGTTCGTCGGAGAACGCGGATTTTGCCGAGCGTGTCGAGAACAGCGGTTTCGTCTTCAACACCACGCATCCGGCGATGGGTCTTGCTATCAGGATCATGACTGAGCATGGTACTTGTGCCAGCTCGGTGGATCACGAAAGATGATATAAAAACATTTTATCGCAATGATCGGCGAAGTCCGATTACTGGTACTGGCGGTGGCGGTGGCTGCGGGTAGCGTGCCGTGCTAGCGACGCGATGCCAGAATGATCACCCTGACGTAGCAAGCGCTCAAGCGCTCTTCGGCACGAATAGGTCTGGCATGGAAAGTTCTCGAGCGGCCGAGTACATCGAGTCTGCGTCATCGCCGACAATTGCGGTACGTGCCGCATCGGGTGGATGGACTGCTCGATGCGCCGCCACCAGCGTGTCGAGGTAGCACCAGCCGGTGTCGGCGCCGAGACCGCGCTGATGGTGATGAGGTCGTCGTGGTTCTGGGCACAGGTCGGCTATCGGTGGCGTTGGGTACGCCTGAATTCCTCTACCAGGATAATGGTTCGCTGATCGAATAATATCTGCATCCAGTCGAGTATCCCGGTGGATGAAGCCGCACCGGACTGACCTTGTAGCCGTAACTGGGGATCGTGGTGGCGCTTAACCATGTTCCAGCCAGTCCGATCCAGCTGCGGCGCTGGCGACCGAATGCTGACCACGCTGAGGCGACGCCAAGAACTGCGCCTCGACCAGAAGAGGTGGCACCTGCCAAGGTCCCGCAGCGGGTCGATAGCCATATGGATCACAGCAAGCGTCCTACTATTGATCTCGCTGGTTGCGAAGATCATCGCGTACGGAGATTCGCGCGCGACCGCGATCGTGCGATGCAATGCGCTCGCGGGAAATGGTCGTCGAGGGTATCAAGACGAATATCGCCCTGCACCAGAAATCTTCAGTCATGCGGCATTCCAGAACGGCGGCCAGAGATCCATACCAGACCTGAAGCACGTCGCCTCGGCCTGAAGTGAACGATGCCTTTCTGTCGATAGGGCTGCGCCTGCGCGGGCGCGATGCCAGCATATGCGAACAGCACTTCTTCGCGGCCGGCGCGCTCGCCGTCAGCTACTTCGATGCCGCCGATGAACCAATACTCGAACCTGCCCCGGGTACGCAGCCGTTATGGTCCGACGCGCGCATCGAAGCCCTGTTCGCGGCGGAGGCCGTCGATGTGACGCTGCTGCCGCGTCTGGCGCGGGATTGCGGTTGTGAGGTCTCGGAGCTGCTCGCACGCAGCGTCGCCAATCGCGCCTGGGAGCGGGAGTGGTTGCGCGATTTTCGCGCCATGCGCTTCGGGCGGCGACTCTGGATCGCGCCGACCCACGATCCCGTGCGCGAGCCCGGCGCCTGCGTGGTCAATCTCGACCCGGGACTCGCATTCGGCACCGGCACGCACGAGAGCACGCGCATGTGCCTCGAATGGCTGGACGGGCAGCTCCACCCGGGCGATCGCGTGCTCGACTACGGCTGCGGCTCCGGGATACTCGCGATCGCAGCCCTGCGCCTTGGCGCAGCCCGTGCCGACGCCTACGACATCGATCCGCAGGCGCTCGCGGCCACGCGCTGCAATGCCATCGCGAACGACTGTCTCGAGCGACTTCGGATACACGATGCTGCACGCGGCTTGCCAGACGATTGCGATCTCCTGCTGGCCAACATACTCGCAAACACGCTGGTGGAACTCGCCGCATACCTGTCCACGCGCCTGCGATCGGGCGGGCGGATCGTGCTTGCCGGGATACTGGCCGAGCAGCAGGCCGCCGTGACAGAGGCCTACCGCCCGTGGTTTGATATGCGTCTTTCGGACAGGCAGAACGAGTGGATCTGTCTCGCCGGAATCCGTCGCTGATCGGTCGCATGTATACGATTTGTCCCAAGTGCGCCCTCACCCTGGCGCTGACCGCTGCCGATCTGCGGGCCGGTCGAGGCTATGTGCGCTGCGGCCGCTGCGTCAGCGTGTTCAACGCCCTGCCCTCATTGCACGACGAGGTCGGCTCGGCACCGACGCCGCTGTCGCCCACGGTGCCGGCGCAGCTGGCCGCTGCGCAACCGGTGCAGGAGACTGCCCCGGAGCCGGCAGGACCGCTGGCCGTCGCAGAGCCCGACGATGAAGATCTCGAATTCCATCCCGAGATGAGCGATGTGCGACAGGTGTTCATCGAGCCAGAAGCGCAGGCCGATGATCACGCGACCGGAACATTCGAGAACATCGTGCTCGAAGCGGAAGCCAACGAGGCGGAAGTCGACGAGCCGGACGGCGAATCGCAGCAGGGCGAAGGCACTTCGAGTTCGGGTTTCTACCTGATCGAGGACGAGTTCGATGTTGCTGACGCGCCGGCCGTCGAGGCCGAAGACGTCTGGGTGCTCGAATCCGGCGGGGCCAACGACTCCGCGTCCGAAATCGACGTCGATGATCTGCCAGCCGCCAACGACGAGTACGTCAAGGCGAGCGCTACTCATGCCGTGCCCGCCGAACCCGGGGATGGCGAGGACTTCGCCGCAGAGCAGATCGAGGAAACGACCGCAAGGCGGCGACGGTTGCTGCAGCGCAGCGGCGCCGCCTTGCTCGGCGTGCTGCTCACGGCGCAGTTGTTTCATGCCAGCCGCGATGCACTCGCGGGCACGGCCGCCTTCGGCAACGGCGTGCGCGCATTCTACAGCGCCGTCGGCCACCCCCTGCGCTCGACCTTCGATGTCGCAAAGTACGACGTGCGGCAGCTCGGCGCGGATACCGACCCGGTGCGAAAGGCGTTGGTGGTCAGGGCGAGCGTCGCCAATGCGGCCGCACAGGCTCAGCCCTATCCGGTGCTGCGCCTGACGGTTCAGGATCGCTTCGGCAAATCGATCGCGGCACGCAATCTCGAGCCGAAGGAGTATCTGCAGCGCCCGGCGGCGGCAGCGAGCCTGTTGACGCCCGGCGAGCGCATCGATGCTGAAATCGTCCTGGCCGATCCGGGAACCGACGCCGTCGGCTTCGAGGTCGATGCCTGCCTCACGTTACGCGACGGCTTGCGCTGCGCCAACGGCCTGCAAGCAGCGCAATGACGCGGCTCAACACGCGCCAGGGCGCCAGCGGCGAGCTGCGCCTCGGCAAGCATCGCATCGATGGTCATGTCTGGCTCGCGCCCATGGCGGGAGTGACCGACCGGCCATTTCGGATCCTGTGCCGCTCGCTCGGTGCCGCCGCCGCGGTGGCCGAAATGCTGAGCTCGGACCAGCGCCTGTGGCGATCGCGCAAGTCGCAACTGCGGATGGATCATGCCGGCGAACCCTCGCCGCGCATCGTGCAGTTGGCTGGCGCCGACCCCACCCAAATGGCGCTCGCCGCCCGTGCCAATGTGGATCTCGGGGCGGAAGTCATCGACATCAACATGGGTTGTCCGGCCAAGAAGGTCTGCAATCGCGCCTGCGGGTCCGCTTTGCTGCGCGAGCCGGAGCTCGCGCTGCGGATCATCGCAGCGGTCGTGGGGGCGGTCGACGTCCCGGTAACGCTCAAAATGCGCACCGGTTGGGATGTGGCATCGCGCAATGCCGTCGAGGTCGCCACCCGCGCGGCGCAGGCGGGCATCGCGATGATTGCCGTTCACGGCCGGACGCGTTGTGATTTCTACCAGGGCAACGCCGAGCACGACACGGCGGCGCGACTGCGTGCATCCCTCGATATTCCGGTGATTGCCAACGGCGATATCACCAATGGCGCGGTCGCGCAAGATGTAATTGCGCGCAGTGGCGCAAACGCTGTCATGATCGGGCGCGCGGCGCACGGCCAGCCGTGGATTTTCCGCGATGTCAATAGTCATCTCGCGACCAATTCAACGGCGCATTCGCTTTCGCGCAAGTACAAGCATGATATTATTTTGCGGCACCTGGAATCCATCTACGCATTTCATGGCGAAGCAGGCGGACTCCGGATCGCGCGCAAACACCTGAATTGGTATTGTCAGTCGTTGCAGGCGGCATCGCTCTTGCGAAGTGCATTACTCGCTTGCGCGACGACTGCAGAACAATTCAAATGTGCGCAACGGCTGCTGGACACCCGCTCCGGGCAGGACAGCGAAGCCGCATAAGAAGAATGTCGGGCGATAACGGTTGGGGACGATGCGCGAATGATTGCCAAGAAGACGACGGCCAATGGTCATGTCTCGGTGCCGCTGCGCCGGCATACGGAAAAGGCCTTGTCGAGCTACTTCGAAACGTTGAACGGTCATCGTCCTGCGGACCTGTACAACCTCGTCATCCGCGAAGTCGAGGAACCGCTCTTTCGCGCCGTACTGCGCCACGTCGACGGCAACCAGAGCCGTGCCGCGGACATCCTTGGCATCAATCGCGGCACATTGCGCAAGAAAATGCGCCAGTTCGGCCTCACGCACTGAGCCGGCGGCGGTGATGCAGGTGCGACGGGCATTACTGTCGGTTTCCGACAAAAGCGGCATCGTCGAGTTCGCGCAGGGCCTTGCAGCGCTCGGCATCGAAATCATCTCCACCGGCGGCACTGCCGCTGCGCTCACCGCAGCAGGCATCGCAGTCAAGGACGTGGCAAGCCACACGGGTTTTCCGGAAATCATGGGCGGGCGCGTCAAGACACTGCACCCGCTGATCCACGGCGGCCTGCTCGGCCGGCGCGGTATCGACGAGCAGGTGATGGCCGACCACGGGATTGCGGCGATCGATCTGCTGGCCGTGAACCTCTACCCGTTCGCGCAGACGGTCGCACGCGCCGACTGCAGCGTGGCCGAAGCCATCGAGAACATCGATATCGGCGGCCCTGCCATGGTGCGAGCGGCCGCGAAAAATCACGACGCGGTGACCGTCCTGGTCGATCCGACGGATTACGCGGCGGTACTCGCCGCCCTGCGCGCCAGCGGCGAAACTGATGCCAGCCTGCGGCGGCGCCTTGCCGCCAAGGCCTATGCGCATACCGCAGCCTACGACACCATGGTCGCCGCCTATCTGAATACGCAAGGCGGCGCTGCCCCTGCCGTCGAGCTGCCCGAAACCCTCACCCTGGCATTCAAACGGTTGCTGCCGTTGCGCTACGGCGAAAACCCGCACCAGCAGGCGGCGTTCTATCGCGACCCGGCTGGAAATGGCGTGGGTAGCGCGAGGCTCCTGCAGGGCAAGGAGCTTTCGTACAACAACATCGCCGATGCCGACACCGCGATCGAGTGTGCACGACGCTTTGCGGCGCCCGCCTGCGTGATCGTCAAGCATGCGAATCCCTGCGGCGTCGCCGTCCGCAACGATCTCGCCGCTGCCTACGAGGCGGCGTACCGGACGGATCCGACCTCCGCTTTCGGCGGCATCATTGCCTGCAACCGCGAGATCGACGAGGTGACGGCGCGCCTGATGATCGAACGCCAGTTCATCGAGGTGCTGGCAGCGCCGTCATTCTCGACCGCGGCACTGACGCTGCTCGCTGGCAAGCCGAATCTGCGCGTCCTTGCGACCGGCGAGCTCGGGCCCGGCATTGCGCGCCTCGAATATCGCAGCGTCAACGGCGGTCTATTGGCGCAGACGAGTGACGAACTGACGCTGCGCCCAGGGGATTTCAAAATCGTCTCGCAACGGGTGCCCGGTAAGGAGGAACTCGGCGATCTCGAATTCGCCTGGCAGGTTTGCCAGTTCGTCAAATCCAATGCCATCGTCTTTGCAAGGGATCGCGCCACGGTCGGCGTCGGCGCCGGACAGATGAGCCGTGTGTACTCGACGCGAATTGCCGCCATCAAGGCGACCGATGAGAACATTGCCGTGGCCGGCGCGGTCATGGCTTCCGATGCCTTCTTCCCATTCCGCGATGGCATCGACACGGCGGCCGGGTTTGGTATCCGCGCAGTCATACAGCCAGGTGGCTCGAAGCGGGATGACGAAGTCATCGCCGCGGCGAACGAGCATGGCATGGCGATGCTATTCACCGGCGTGCGCCATTTCAGGCACTAGCACCTGTCTCATAGCCCCAATGAACCGCCCATGTCCAAGATGAAAGTGCTGGTCATTGGTGGTGGCGGCCGCGAACATGCCCTCGCCTGGAAATGCGCCCAATCGAGTCGCGTCAGCGAGGTATTGGTCGCGCCGGGCAACGCCGGCACGGCAGGCGAGCCGCGCATGCGCAATGTCGCTGTCTCGGCCGAGGATCTGCCCGGACTGGTGGCGCTTGCAAAGCGGGAGCAGATCGCGCTGACCATCGTCGGGCCCGAAGCACCGCTCGTTGCGGGCGTGGTCGATACCTTCAAGGCAGCGGGCCTGCGCTGCTTTGGCCCCGACGCCGCTGCGGCCCAGCTCGAAGGATCGAAGGCCTACACCAAATCCTTCCTGCAGCGCCACGGCATACCGACGGCCGCCTATCGACGGTTCACGCGGAACGATTTCGATCGACAGTGGCTGCTGCGGCAGCGCCTGCCCATCGTCGTCAAGGCGAGCGGGCTGGCTGCTGGCAAGGGCGTCATTATCGCCCAAACGGCGGTCGAGGCCGTCGCGGCCGTCGATGACATGTTCAGCGGTGGTTTCGGCGAGGCCGGCAATGAAATCGTCATCGAGGAGTTTCTGGAGGGCGAGGAAGCGAGCTTCATCGTCATGACCGATGGCGAGTCCATCGTGCCACTGGCAACGTCACAGGATCACAAGCGACGCGACGACGGCGATCAGGGCCCGAACACCGGCGGCATGGGCGCCTATTCGCCGGCGCCGGTCGTCGACCAGGGCATGCACGAGCGCATCATGCGCGAGGTCATCGAACCGACGATCCGCGCTCTTGCGAGCGACGGCACGCCCTATCTCGGGTTCCTTTATGCCGGCATCATGATCGCCGCCGACGGCACGCCCAACGTGCTCGAGTTCAACTGCCGGTTCGGAGATCCGGAAACGCAGCCGATCATGTATCGCATGCAGTCGGATCTGACCGAGCTGTGCGATGCAGCGCTCGACTCCCGGCTCGCCGGAATGAAAGCCGAATGGCGACCCGAGGCGACGCTCGGCGTGGTACTGGCCGCCGCAGGCTATCCGGCCACGGTGCGCAAGGGTGATGTCGTCGAAGGCCTCGCCGCAGCCGCGCGGTTGCCGGGCAAGGTCTTTCACGCCGCGACGCGCCTTGTCGGCGACGAGGTCGTCACCGACGGTGGGCGGGTGTTATGCGCCGTCGGATCGGGCGTCGACATCCGCGCGGCGCAACAGGCAGCCTACCGCCTTGTCGAGGAAATCCACTGGCCGGGCATGCAGTTTCGGCGCGACATCGGGCACAGGGCCCTCGCCCGCCTGTGAGCCCACGATCGGGACCACGCCCCGGCCCCGCCGCAGCACCAAATCGCCAAGCCTAGACCAGGGTCACATACGACCGTCACAGGGGCGCGGTAAGGTGCCCGCTTATGTCATCGGTCACCGCGGGCCCGGTCGCCACTCGATCCGAGGCGGAAGTCCTTGCCGCTACCTACGGGCAGCGCATCGTCGCGTCCCTGCCGATGATGTTTGCGCGCGGCATTTCCCTGCACGACGCCCGCGGTCATGTGCATTGGCACAATGGCGAAGTGCTGGGACCGAGCGAGCGCGAAGGAATACGCACGGCACTCGAAGGTTTCACCGGTCAGGGTGCGCCTGCCCGCATCGATCATTCGGTGCAGGGAGAGCGCACCGCCGTGCTGCTGCGCGCGACCAACGAGAATTTCGACTTCACCGGATTCGCCATGCTGATGGTGGATAACCGCCGGCTGCGCGGCAAGGGGCGCGCCGCGGCCGACCTGCCTGTCCCGGTGACGCGCGCCGTGCGCGAGTGGGGCGAAAAGGTTCAACTATGCGCGGCCTTCGGCGCCGAGCCCGTTGCCATCGATGAACAAGGCGCCGATCAACTTCTCGACAGCGGCCCGACCGTCGCCGATGCCGACATCGACCGGTATTTCGCACAACTGCGCGAATTCCCGCTGGCGCTGTTCGCCCAGCGCCTCACGCCCATGCAAAGCGGCATTCGCATCCGTCGCTACGAAGTCCTGCTGCGGGCAGCCGACGCCGAAGCCGATGCCAGCGCGCCTGCGGCGCTCCTTCGCGATGCCGACGCGCGGGGCCTTGGCTCTGTGCTCGATCGGCGCGTCCTTCGCGAGCTCGTGTTGTGGTTGCGAACCCGGAGCGAAATCTGGAACCAGGAGCCCGCACAGTTCTCGATGAATCTTTCCAACACGTCCCTGCGCGATCAACATTTCCTGAAGTTTGCAGCGCTTTGTATCGAGAAGTCGGGGCTGCCGCACGGCCTGATCGCCTTCGAAATCGATCAGGCGCATGCGCTTGAACACATGCAGCGCACCGAACATTTCGCTGCGGCTGTGGAGCGCGCTGGGGCGGGCCTCGTGATCGACAATTTCTCGCTGCACGAGCGCAGTGCCGACCTGCTGTCGCTTCCTGGCCTGCGCCTCGTCAAGGTGGATCGCACATTGACGCTGGCCCTCGCCGAGGTGAAGGCGGCGCAGGCGCGGATCGCCGGCATCGCGCAGATGGCGCGGGTATCGGGCGTACACAGTGTCGCCAAACGTATCGACGATGCCGCAGAGGAAACCCTGCTCGCGGCACTCGGCGTCGATTTCCAGCAGGGATTCGCCACCGCGACGCCAGCGCCGCTCGATGATGTCGACGACGAGCGCGTGATGCGCCTGGTCGTCGATCCGGCCGTCGCCAATGACGATGACCTGGCGGACGAGGTTGTCCCAGAGTTCCTGATCGCTCGCAACGAGCGTTGACCAACCGCCCATACACGGGATGACGGCGGGACCAACGCCCGGCCAGCCGTGCCCGGCGCCGCAACCGATTCGCTCGCGGTTGCATCTAATCAAATGCAAGGAACGCGTGTCCCCAGGCGTCTCCCCTCCATCTCGCCCTTCACACGAGGAGAACGACTGTCATGAATTCACGTAATCTGTCCGCCGCCCACCATCGCGCTCTTGCGACAGGCTTGTTCGCAGCCGCGCTCCTCGCAGCGCCGCTATTGCAGGCGAGCCAGCCGGAGCCGACCCGCATCGTGCACTATGCCGACCTCAACCTCGAGCATAGCGCGGGCATCGAAACGCTCTACCAACGGATCCGCGCCGCCGCGAAACTCGTCTGCGACAAGGGTGATGCACGACGTCTGGATGAGCGCGCCGCTTTGCAGCGTTGTGTCGACGAGGCAACCGACGCCGCGGTTGCGACGGTCAATCGCCAACCACTCACCGCCAGGCACCGTGAAGGACGGGCGCTCGAGAGCCGTGGCGGGTGAAGCTGGAATCAGGCGCTAGAAACTGACACGGAAGAAGGCTTCCGGGCCCTTGCTGTCGAGCACGAACCGGCCAGGATTGTTCTGGCCGGTCACGACCAGTTTGGCGCGTATGGCCGTGTAGCCAAGGCCAAAGGCGAGGTTTGGCCGCCAGCGAAATTGCACATCGGCGTGATAGTCGCCGAGCGAGCCGTCGAAATCGTTGATGCTGGCGCTGAAGTACTGGCCGCGCGCCGTGAGTGCGAAGCGTCGGGTGATGCGATACGCCGCATCGACGGCGACCGTCGGAAAGGCTCCGACACCGGAGGCTTCTTCTTCGATGTTACGTGCCCTGACCTCGCCCCGGGTCTGCGCTTCGAGGAGATGCAGCCCGAGGCCAAGTCCCATTTCCATGCGTTCGCGCTTGAGCAGGGAGTAACTGTAGGTGAAGCCCAGCATGCGCCAGTTGAAATCGGTCTGTACCCGGTCGGTTACATTGAAGGTCTGGTCACCGAAGACGATGCTGCGATCGAGTGTCGTGTCGCCAAAACGGTCAAGTTTGAAATAATCGACCCGCAGCTTGTTGCGCTCGCGCATGCGGAACATCATCTCGATGCGACCCTGGTCCGCTTTGTTATCGAGCGCCAGATCGTTTTCCGCTGATAGCTCTGTGCCTTGCAGGCCGCCCTGGGGATCGAGCCGCAGCTCGGTCGACAGCGAAGGGCCGTAATAGCCGCCGCGCATGTAGAAATGGTCCGTAATCGGACTCGGCACTGGCGGCGGTGCAGGCCGCTGCTGTGCCATGCCAGGCAAAGACAACAATGCCAGCCACAACGAAGCGGCTGCGGCCATGGCACGCATCGAAATCTCCTCAGTCAACAAAGCGCGAGCGCCCGGCCATGATCCACCAAGCCTGGCAAGGATGCCAGCAGTCGCTGTGCTGCGACGCCAAGTCGGTCGCGCGAACCGCCAATACTGTGATGCAGTTGGCGGCGCTCAGCGCTTCATGGCATCGAAGAACTCGGCGTTGGTCTTGGTGTCTTTCATCTTGTCGAGCAGGAACTCGATTGCCGCGAGCTCGTCCATCGGATGCAGGAGTTTGCGCAGGATCCAGATCTTGGCGAGCTCGCCGGCGTCGGTGATCAACTCTTCCTTGCGGGTGCCGGAACGATTGATGTTGACTGCCGGGAACACGCGCTTCTCGGCGATACGCCGGTCGAGGTGGATTTCGCTGTTGCCCGTGCCCTTGAACTCCTCGTAGATGACGTCGTCCATCTTCGAGCCGGTATCGATCAGCGCGGTCGCAAGGATCGTGAGGCTGCCGCCCTCTTCGATATTGCGTGCGGCGCCGAAGAATCGCTTCGGCCGCTGCAGGGCATTCGCATCGACGCCGCCCGTCAGCACCTTGCCGGACGATGGCACGACCGTGTTGTAGGCACGGGCGAGGCGCGTGATCGAATCGAGCAGAATCACCACGTCCTTCTTGTGCTCGACCAGGCGTTTCGCCTTTTCGATGACCATCTCGGCGACCTGCACGTGCCGGGCCGCGGGTTCGTCGAACGTGGAGGACACGACCTCGCCCTTGACCGTGCGCTGCATCTCCGTGACCTCTTCGGGCCGCTCGTCGATCAGCAGTACGATCAAATAGACCTCGGGCTGGTTGGCGGTGATGGAGGTTGCGATGTTCTGCAACAGCATCGTCTTGCCGGCCTTGGGCGGCGAGACGATCAGTCCGCGCTGACCCTTGCCGATGGGCGCGACCAGGTCGATGGTGCGGGCGGTGAGGTCCTCGGTCGAACCGTTGCCGCGCTCGAGCTTCAGCCGCTTGGTCGGATGCAGTGGCGTCAGGTTCTCGAACAGGACCTTGTTGCGCGAGCTGTCCGGTGAGTCGAAATTGATTTCGCCGACCTTGAGCAGCGCAAAATACCGCTCCCCGTCCTTCGGCGGCCGGATCAGGCCGGAAATGGTATCGCCGGTGCGCAGATTGAATCTTCGGATCTGAGACGGCGATACATAGATGTCGTCGGGGCCTGCCAGATAGGAACTGTCGGCAGAGCGCAGGAAGCCGAAGCCATCCTGCAGGATCTCGAGCACGCCGTCGCCGTAGATGTCCTCGCCCTTGCGCGCATGGGCCTTGAGGATGGAGAAAATGATGTCCTGTTTGCGCGACCGGGCCATGTTCTCGAGGCCCATGGACTCGGCCATCGACACCAGATCACTGATCGGCCGCGACTTGAGATCCGTCAGGTTCATCGAGTTGCGCGACTGCGCCAACTCTGCGGGGCTGATAATTTCCGACTCGTCGACTTCCATCGGCTCCATCGGCTCGTCGCGAAAACCGCCGACATTGCCGTTGTGCCGGTTGCCGCGATTCGGGTCGCGATCACCACGATGCCGGCGACTCTTCTGGCCGCCGCCCCCGCCGCCGCTGCGGCCCTGGTTACCCAAATAGCCTCTCACAGGTTGCTGTCCAGGAATGCGGCCAGCTGCGACTTCGACAGCGCGCCGACCTTTTGTGCCTCGACGCTGCCGTTCTTGAACAGGATCAGCGTTGGAATACCGCGGATGCCGAACTTCGGAGGTGTCGCCGGATTCTCGTCGATATTGAGTTTGGCGATGGTCACGCGGTCTTTGTATTCCGTCGCGATCTCATCGAGGATTCCGGCAATCATCTTGCAGGGTCCGCACCACTCGGCCCAGAAATCGAGCAGGACAGGCTTGTTCGCCTGCAGCACGTCCGTGGCGAAGGTGGCATCGGTGGTGTGCACAATGTGCTGACTAGTCACGTAAATTTACCTCCCAGGAGAGGAAGAAAAGAGAAAAAAGATGGTTGATTTGGGGTTCGACAGTGCCACGTGGCACGACTTAACGGTTAGACTCGCGGTTTGCGAAAATTGAAACGGCCTGAACTTGCGACTCGACGAATTGCGGAATTTGTACCGTGTTTGATTTACAGAATGCCTGGGTTGACCCACAGGCACGGCCAGAGCGGCCAGGTAATGTAGTCATTTTTAACGGGTCTCGGGCCGTTTTGCAAGTGCCCCCTTCACGGCTTGCTCCGGGTGGTTTGCCCCGGCCCGCACAGCCAGCTATTGGTTAACCCATGTCATCCGAGCATTTGTCCGAACTTGCATTTGCAAGCCTGGGTCTCGACTCGCGATTGGAGCAAGGCGTCGCCGACGCGGGCTTTCGCTACTGCACGCCGATCCAGGCGCAGACGCTGCCGATCGCGCTTGCCGGCCGTGATGTCGCGGGCCAGGCCCAGACCGGCACCGGCAAGACGGCGGCGTTCCTGCTTGCCATCTACCAGAACCTCCTGCGCTCGGGCCGTACGCGCTCGCCAGGCTCCTCCAGCATACGCGCGCTCGTCATCGCGCCAACTCGCGAGCTCGCCGTCCAGATTCACAATGACGCACTGGTGCTCGGCAAACACACCGGGCTCAGTACGGCAGTGGTCTTCGGCGGCACCGACTACGAGAAGCAGCGTGCCGAACTGGGTTCCGGCCGCGACATCCTCATCGGCACGCCGGGCCGGCTCATCGACTATTTCAAACAACACGTGTTCGACCTGCGCCAGGTCGAGATCATGACCCTCGATGAAGCGGATCGCATGTTCGATCTCGGCTTCATTGCCGACATCCGTTACATCCTGCGGCGGCTGCCGCGCCCCGATCGACGCCAATCGATGCTGTTCTCGGCGACGCTCTCGCATCGCGTCATGGAACTCGCATACGAGCACATGAACAATCCCGAGCTGGTGCGTATCGAACCCGATCGGGTCACCGTCGATCGGGTGCGCCAGTGCATCTACTTTCCGTCAATGGAAGAGAAGATCCCGCTGCTGGTGGGGCTCCTGCGCCAGACCGGCGCCACGCGCACCATGGTGTTCGTCAATACCCGACGCATGGCCGAGCGCCTGGAATCCGTGTTGCAGGCCAATGGACTGTCGGCGATGGCGCTGTCCGGCGATGTGCCGCAACGCAAGAGGCTGCGACTGCTGCAGAATTTCCACAGCGGCGAGCTCGCCGTGCTGATCGCAACGGACGTCGCATCGCGGGGGCTGCATATCCCGGATGTCAGTCACGTCGTCAATTTCGACCTGCCGCAGGACAGCGCCGACTATGTGCACCGCATCGGCCGGACGGCACGCGCTGGCGCGGTGGGCGATGCCATCAGTTTCGGCTGCGAAGAGTTTGCCGTTGCCTTGCCCGACATCGAGGACTACATCGGCCACAAGATTCCGGTCAGCAGCATCAGCCCGGAGCTCCTCGCCGATATCACCGTACCTGCGCATTCTGCGCAACGACGCCCGCCGCGCGCTGGCCGGCCAGGCCAGGGTCGGGGCAACGATACGCGCGCTGGCCGCGGCCAGCGTGGCCGTCGCGGCCAGTCGCGTTCCGCCGGCAATCGGCGCTGATTCAATCGAGCAGATCGACGAGCCGTTCGGAAGCCTTGAAATGCGCCGCGGGATTGCTCGCTCGCGAGGAATCGGGGCGGGAGATCTGCACCGTCTGAGCAATGCCCGCGCGCCGCGCAGCCTCCAGCACCGGCAGGCTGTCATCGGCGAAGAAGCAGCGCTCGGGCCTGTACGGCCATTGCTGTTGCAAGTTCGGCCAGAAGAGGTCGCTTTCCTTCGGTGCGCCCAGTCGTGCCGAGCTGTACATGGCGTCGAAGAACCCGGCGATGCCCGCCGCCGCATCCTTGATCTCGAGGGTGATCGGATGCGAATTGGTAAGCAGCACCAGCGCCTTGCCGCGCTCCCTCATTTGTTCGAGAAATCGGCGCGCACCGGGTAACCAGGCAATCCGATGGCTTTCAGCGCGATGCAACGCCACCAAGTCGATGCCGAGTTCGTCGCTCCAGAACTCGAGCGAATACCAATTGAGCGTGCCCATGTGCGCGCGAAAACGCGGCGCGAGGCGCGCGCCAGCCTCGGCGATCGACAGTCCTTCCCGCTCGGCATAGATCTCGGGGACACGCGCGAGCCAGATGTAGTTGTCATATGCCAGATCGAGGAGCGTACCGTCGAGGTCGAGGAATACCAGATCGATGTCGGACCAGCGAATCATGGCGCTATGATAGGCGACATTGATCGTCGACCTTCACACACATAGCACGGCCTCGGACGGCGTGTTGACGCCCGCGGAGCTGGTGGCGCAGGCACTCGCCGCCGGCGTCGAACTGATGGCACTCACCGACCACGACACCATGGCCGGTTGCGAGAGCGCGGCCGCCGCTGCACGCGACACGCCCCTGGAGCTGCTCGCCGGCATCGAGCTTTCGACCCTGTGGCGCGGCCGTACCATTCACATCCTCGGTATCGGCATCGATCCCGGCGCGAGCGCATTGCGCGCACATTGCCAGGCCCTGTGCGCACAGCGAATTGCGCGGACCGAGGCGATCGGCGAGCGCCTGACGCGGCGCGCGCGGCTGCCCGGGCGTGAGCTCGCGCGCACGGTGCTGGAGGAGAATCCGCTGCCGACCCGCGCTCATCTCGCGCGCGCGCTCGTCGCGCAGGGGCATGCGCGCTCGATCAGCGATGCCTTCGCACGACTGCTCGGGCCCGGCAGCGCCGGTCACATCGCCGATGACTGGCCCGCCATCGAGACGACGATGGCGCTGCTGCGCGACGCGGGAGGCAACGCTGTCATCGCGCATCCATCGCGTTACCGGCTGAGCGCCGGCGCATTGCGTTCATTGCTCGGAGAGTTCGCCAAGGCAGGAGGCGCGGCCATCGAGAGCGACAACAGCGATGCCGAGCGCTGCGCTCGGCTGGCAGGGGACGCCGGGCTCGCGCTCAGCCTGGGGTCGGATTTCCACGATCCACAAATCAAATGGAACCGTCTCGGCCGCTTCGATAAGCTAGCGCCCGGAACGCGCTCCCTGGCGCGCCAGATCGCGCGCTGCTGAACCACTCCAGCATGACCGAAACCAAAGACCCAAAGGACAATGTCGATCGAGAGTTGTTTCGCAACTTCGAGAAGCTGCGCCAGCTGCGCATCGAACATCGCGATCTGGACGACGTGATTTCGCGTCTTGCACTCGATTCGCGGATCGACGAATTGCAGCTCTCGCGCCTCAAGAAGCGCAAACTGGTGCTGAAGGACCAGATTGCCCGCCTGGAGAGCGAGCTCATACCTGACCTCAACGCCTAACGTTCCGGAGCCCGCCCAGCCACTGCAATGGAAAAATCCCTCAGCAGCCTGCAAAACCTCGTTCGCGGCCTGACACAGCCGGAATTCATCGCGCAGGTCATCGCCATCGCGGTCGCGCTCGCGGTCGCTTTCGTGAGCGCGCATTTCGCGCGCATCTGGTATGCGCGCCTGCGCGCGATCAAGCACCAGCCGCGCTGGCAGACACGTATCGCGGAGCTCGTGGCGATACTTGCGCCGCTGGTGATTGCGCTCGCAATCGTTGCCATCCTGAAGTCGGTCGCGGGCCGGGCTGGCATGCCGGCAACGATCATCGATGCCAGCTTGCAGCTGATCGGCGCCCTCGCGCTGGTGCGGGTCGGGGTCTTCCTTCTGCGCATGGGACTTGGGCCCAAATCCTGGCTGATTGGCTGGGAGACAGCCGTCACCGTAGTGCTGTGGCTGCTGCTCGGCTTCGAGCTGCTCGGCTGGTTCGATGGCATCGAGCGCTTTCTCAATGGCATCAACCTGCTGCCGGGCGCGAAGTTCACTGTCTGGGCATTGCTGAAGGGCATGGTGGTCGTAACGGCCTTCGGCGTCGTCACGAGCCTGATCGCGAGATTCGCCGAGCAACGCATCATGCGGCTCGATGGCATCGCGATATCGACCCGCATCGGCATCTCGAAGTTCCTGTTCTTTTCGCTCGTCAGCCTGGGCATCCTGCTCGGCATAAACGCCGCCGGCGTCAACCTCTCGACACTCACGGTGCTCACGGGCGCTGTCGGACTTGGCCTCGGTTTCGGCCTGCAGGCAATTGCCAGCAATTTTGTCAGCGGCTTCGTATTGCTGATGGACAAGTCGATCAAACCAGGCGATGTCATCAGTTTCACCGGGACCACCGGCACCAGCACCGAGAATTTCGGCTGGGTCGAGGAGCTGCGCGGCCGCTACGTCGTCGTGCGTGACCGCGATGGTGTCGAGACGCTGGTGCCGAATCAGAACCTCATCACCAATTCGGTCATCAACTGGAGCTACTCCGATCAGCGCGTGCGCCTGCGACTGCCGGTGATGATCAGCTACGACGACGACCCGGAGCTTGCACTCAAGGTGCTGCTCGAGGCGGCGCGCAATCATCCGCGCATACTGCTCGAACCCGCACCGGTTTCGCGCCTGATGGCGTTCGAAGACTATGGCATGCGCGTCGAGGTCAGGTTCTGGATCCGCGATCCGATGAATGGCGTCAACAACGTTCGCTCGGACGTCAATCGCAGCATCTGGCGACTGTTCCGCGACAATGGCATACGCATCCCGGTCGCGCAGCGCGAATTGCGAATCCTGCCGCCACACGGCGAGTCGAAGTCGCCACTCGGCTAGAGTCCACCGCAAGCCCCACCTGAGCCGCCCATGCCCATCGTTGCCGGATCTGTCGTCATTCCCGACAACGAATACCAATTGAGTTTCGTACGTGCGAGCGGGCCTGGCGGCCAGAACGTCAACAAGGTCGCCACGGCCGTGCAGCTGCGGTTCGACCTCGCAGGCAGCACCGTGCTCACCGCGCCAGTCAAAGCGCGCCTCGGCCGGCTTGCGGGACGGCGACTCAACACTTCGGGATGGATTGTCATCGACTCGCACAGCCATCGCAGCCAGGATGCCAACCGCAGGGCTGCCATCACCAGGCTCGCGCGCCTGGTGGCAACGGCGCTCGTCGAACCGAAGCTTCGCCGCGCAACGCGACCTACACGTGCATCGGTGGAACGGCGGCTGCAACAGAAGACGCGGCGCAGCCGCGTCAAGTCGATGCGCCGCGACGTCAGCTCGGACTGACCGGGATGGACAATGGATCGCCGCGGCGAATGGCGCCGCCGGCCACAATGTCCGCGCGCAGCCCTGCCCGGTGCAGGAATTGTTTCACGACGCGTGCAGGCGGGCGCCCGGAGCCCGCGAGGCGTTTGCCAAGCGTGGCGCAGGGCTCGCAGAGCTCGACACCGATGAGGCGCGCCGCGCCAACAGAAAATTCTTTTCCTATCAATGTGTTAAGGTCCACCCCGCGCGTGACCAGATTGCGCCGTGTCGCGAGCAGGTCGTAGGTCGTGCCGTACTCGGCATTGATGGCCAGGATCTGCTCCGCGGCCACCAGGGTCAGATTCTGGCCCGGCTCCACGCGCCTGCCGAAATAGCGATCGCCCACGATTCCCTGACCCGCGACCAGCTCGACCGATTCGAGCTCGACGAGGTCGCCACCCGGCGCGCGCGCAATACAGATTCGCTCGACGTACATGGGCATCACCATTGGTAATGACGATAAAGTAGCAGATAACCGTTTTCATGGGTCCACCGCATGCTTCCTCTAGGTGTCCTCGATCTGGTGCCCGTGCGTGAAGGCGAGACACCGCGGGATGCCCTGCCGCGCAGCCTCGCACTTGCGCGACATACCGAGAAACTCGGTTACCAGCGCTTCTGGGTGGCGGAACATCACAACATGCCGGGAATAGCGAGCGCCGCCACCAGCGTCGTCATGGGCTACCTTGCCGGCGGCACCGAGCGCATTCGCATCGGCGCGGGCGGCATCATGCTGCCGAACCACGCGCCGCTGCTCATCGCCGAGCAATTCGGCACCCTGGAGTCGCTCTACCCCGGGCGCATCGACCTGGGTCTCGGGCGCGCGCCTGGCACCGATCAGACGACGCTGCGGGCAATGCGCCGCGATCCGCGCAGCGCGGAACACTTCGTTTACGACGTCAAGGAACTGCAATCCTTGCTCGGACCTGTCGAGCCCGGTCAGTTGATCCAGGCCGTGCCCGGTGGCGGCACCCAGGTGCCGTTGTGGATCCTGGGCTCGAGCCTCTATGGCGCGCAGGTTGCCGCCGCACTGGGGCTGCCCTACGCATTCGCTGCACATTTCGCGCCCGATGCGCTCCATGAGGCACTGCAGCTTTACCGTGAGCAGTTCGTAGCGCAGGGCAAATTGCAGCGACCGCATGTGATGCTCGGGGTCAACATCGTGGTCGCGGACACGGACAACGAGGCCGCGCGGTTGTTCACCACCGTGCAGCAGGGTTTCGCGCTTCTGCATCGCGGCCAGCGGGGCCGGCAGCGCCCGCCCATCGATGACATCGAACAATTCTGGAGTCCGGCCGAGAAGGCCATGGCAAACCGCATGCTGCGCAGCGCCGTGGTCGGGTCGCCGGCCACGGTGCGCAAGGGCATCGAAGCCCTCGTCGCGGCAACGCAGGCCGACGAGCTGCTCATCGTCAGCAATATCTACGACACGGATGCGCGGTTGCGTTCCTATTCACTGCTCGCGACGATTGCCGGGACGTAATTCATTGCCGCGATGGCGTTGCGCCATCCGCGTGCAACAAGCGATCCAACAGCACGTCGATCAGCGCCTGCACCGATGCACGACCACCCACCTGGAGCTTCCCGGTGACAGCCAGCATGCAAATACCATGTACGCCGCTCCATAACGCCGTCGCCAGCGTCTCGGTCGCACCGGGCGGGTTCGATGCCTGCAGTTGCTCCAGCGCGTCGCGTACCAGCGCAAAAATGGCTTCGGTGTGGCCGCGATAACTCGCCGGTGCCTTCTGGCCGACTGGCAGCCGGTGTTCGAAGACGAGCCGCCAGCGGTGCGTATGCAGCAGCGCAAATCCCAGGTAGGCCGCCGACATCAATCGCAGCCGGTGCGCGGGATCGTGCGACTTGTTCGCAACCTGCTCGAGCGATCGCTGCAGTTCGGTAACGGTCTGTTCGTTGAGGTGCACGATCAGGTCATCGAGATTGGTGAATATCATGTACATGCTGCCGACGGTGTAGCCGATGCGGCGCGCGACTTCGCGCATGCCAAGCGCAGCACTACCCTGTGCCTCCACGATCTCCGCCGCCGCGCGCAACGCCATGTCCTTGAGTTCTGCACGCGAGTGCTGGTTACGACGCCCCATCGGCTGATCATCGCAGACAATTAATCGATGCTCAATACGAGCGGTGCCGGCATCTTGGGCCAATCCCGCGCTGTTTAGAGTATGCGTGCGCCGCTGACACGGCGCAGAAGCCGTGCCCACTCACGATTGGGGCGGTCGGTGCTGACGATCATCGTCTCGCCGGGAAACTCGAGCTGCTCCCGGATGTTGTGCTGCGTCTCGGCCACCTTGCCCTCATCGACGAATCCCGGCCAACGAGAACAGGAGAAACCAAGTACATAAAACGGGTGCTCGACAAAATAGCGTGTCTGCTTGCGCACCAGGTAGACGCGGCGCAGATGTGCGAGTCCGGCAAGCTGCGCCACCAGCCTGGCAACCGTTGCTTCATCGAGGCCATGCGGCAGATAGCTGTCGCTGGTCAACAGGACATCCCGCTCGCGACGCGCGGCGTTCAGGCTTGCAGCAAGCTCGACATGGCGATCGTGCCATGCATGCGCCTTGTTGCTCTCGCCACGTTGCCAGTAATAGTCGCGCAGCACTTCCGCGGCAGCCGCACCATAGGCAAGGTGGCCGGCGCAGATCTGTTCGAGCGGCGTAATGCCCGCCGCATCCTGCGCCTGCAGCTGCTGCCGTGCCAGAACGAAACGCGCATCGATCGAGTCCGGATGACGTTCCACCGCCGCCTGGCGCAACGCCAGGGCCCGCGACTCGCCATCGCCCACACGCTCTTCCAGGTCGGCCAGTTCGAGCATTTGATCTATCGGAAGATCCTGCCCGGCCTGTGGCCGAAGCTCCGCGAGACGTTCGCGCGCCTTGCGCGTATCGTCATGGAAGCGCTGCCAGGACTCGGCGATGCGCTCGCGCCACTCCTGATCGAACTGCGCCTCGAGCCGCGGCATGGCGGCCGACAGCAACCGATCCGCACCTGCACCTGGTCCCGGCGGCGCAAATTCCGCGGGCGCACCGATCGCGCGAAGTCGGTCGGATAGCGACGGATGGGTATCGGCATGGGTCGTCGCGCGCGCCAACGCGCGCGCCTGCCACTGTTCGCACTCCCCCTGCGGCACCGTGCGCAGGTCGCTGGCAAGGAATTGCGTGTACGGAGAGAAACTCGGCTCCGCCTGGTCCTTGGCCGCAGCATGTATCGTCGGCCAGTATTTCTGATCGAGGTAGCTTGCCAACACATTGACACCGGTCAAGGCCTGCGCGGCGGCCTTGGCCGACGTAAGCTGGACCGAGGCTGCATCCGCTTCGTATTCGTTGGCGCGCGCGAGCGGGAACGAAATGGCGTTGAACCTTGGCGAATACCAATGGAAGAACCGTCGGATGAGGCCGGCGCCGGCGGCGGCATGCGCCTGCAATTGGTCATCCAGCTGCTCCCAGATGCGTCGCAGGCGATAGATCCAGTTGCCAACCCGCCCATGGCCGCCGGAGAGGTGGCCGAGCTCGTGCGCCAGCACCGCCTGGAATTGCTGCACGGTGAGACCTTTCAGCAATGGCAGCCCTAGCAGCAGGTAGTTGCGGTACCAGCCGATCGGTCCGAGGCGCGGGATCTGCACGACGGCGGCATTGAGCTCCGGTGTGATTACGACCTCGTGCACCTTGGGTGTACGCAGGCGGGTGCGGAACTCATCGAGGACCTGGAATAGTTCGGGCGCGTCCTCACGTTGCAGGCGCGGACCCTGGGGCGGCTCGAATCTCACCCAAAGTGATCGCGCTACGATGTACAGCGTGGGCAGCAGGACATACAGCAGCTTGATGCCGAGATAGCGCAGCTTGGTCAGGCTGAGCACCAGCAGCGCGCAGATCGCAAGCAAGCCGGCAATCAGCAGCAACAGGTAACCATAGCCCAGGCCTGCCCAGGCGAGCACCCGCCACCGATAGGCCGCAGGATTGGCGGAGGCGAACACCTCCATCCGCTCGACCAGGGCCGTAAATTCTTCGCGATTCACCCGCGCCTCGCGTGTATGCTACTTCGATCGGGCATAATTTACGCCGTTTGAGGCGCCGCGGACCGTGATGGCATCAACAGCCTGGCGGTCGCGATCGAATCACTTTCAAGCTGAGGTAACCCATGTCGTTTTCGTTGTATCTGGCCACCGTGCCCGGCTACCAGCAGATGCTGGGTGCAGTCCGTGGCCTCCTCGACAAAGCCGAGGCACATTGTAAGGAAAAGGGACAGGATCCCGCCGCGCTCATCCAGGCGAAACTTGCGCCCGACATGTTGCCCTTTGCCTATCAGATCAAATCCACGGCGGTGCATTCCATCGGCGCCATCGAAGGACTGCGCAAGGGCGTCTTTTCCCCGGACCGCACCACACCACCGGTGGATTTCGATGGCCTGCGTGCCAAGGTCAGCGCGGCGAGCGAGGCGCTCGCACAGATCAAGCCCGCCGAACTCGATGGCTTCATGGGCCGGGACATGCGATTCGAAATCGGCGACTACCGGCTGGAATTCACGGCGGAGAATTTCCTGCTGTCGTTCTCCCAGCCCAATTTCTACTTTCACGTGACCACCGCCTACGACATCCTGCGTTGGCAAGGTGTGAACCTCGGCAAGCGCGACTACCTGGGTACGCCACGGGTCAAGCCCAAGGCCTGACCGCGACACGCGTTACGTCAAATCGCCCGCGTGCGCGGGCGCGCGTTTTGGGATTGCGGACCCGCCGGGCCGCGAATTGTTCCGCAAATACAGGAACGGGCACTTTGTGCCAGCCGGCACCTGAGCGCATGGTGGCAGTCGACCGATCCTGCGATTGGGAGAATGCCATGGCGGATATCAGTGAAAGCGTCATCGAGCGTCGATTGAGCGAACTCGAGCTGCGCTACGCGGCGCTGCGGGAGAAGATCAGCTGGCTGCGCCAGCAGCTGAGCGCCGCGGACGTAGACGGAGCGCAGGCCAACCCGACGGAGCTGCGCAGCCAACTCGAACGCCTCCTCGAGAAGAAAAAACGCACGGAAGCACAGCTCGATGCGCTTGAATCGGGCCACGCAGCCTGAGGTGAATCAGCGCTGATCGCCCTTGCGCCGGCCGCGCGAATTGCGCCGCTCGGCTGTATCGCTGCGCCTGTCCCTTGCGCCGGTGATCAGCGCGCCGCGCCGCGGACCCTGGCGACGGTCGCTGAAATGGCGGTAGGTGCAAGGACAGGTTCCCGGGCAGCTGCACTTGGCCAGCGGCAAGGGCGGCGCCTCGCGGCTGAGAAATCGCTCATGACGCAGGAGCACCGCAGCCGCGCAACTTCCCTGATGCGGCACGACGCTCACCGCATGCCACTGGCCCGCCGGGCCCGAACTGTTTTGCTTCATGGCCGTCATCACGCCTCCTGCACTGGGGAATTGACTGCAACCCCCTTGCCGGTCGCGCCAACATCCTTGTCGTTGGCGAAATCATCTTACGCCGATCGACCCTGACCGACACGAAACTTTCATGTCCGGTTCGCCGGATTGTCATGACAGCGACTTAGCTTGGAATCCGGGTACTTGTTCCCGAACCTTACGAGCATTGGGAGTCGTTACACATGAAGAAGTTTGCAGTCTTGTTGGCCGGATCACTGGCGAGTGCAAGCGCGCTTGCCGCAGGTCCGGACTTCGGGCAATCGGTCGAGCGCCTGATTGCCGACAAATCGGAAAAGCTTTTCGGTACCTCGGGCGTACTGGAAGCCTCATCGACGGCGAGCATCAGCGCCGCAGCAGCGGATGCCGATCCGACAGCGCTTGTGACCCTGGCCCGCGGCCTGCGCGCGCGCGTTGTCAGCGCCGATGCGGCGCTTGGCGCCAATATCGACATGATGGCGTTGTGGCCCAATGATGCCAACCCCACCCACCTCATCGCCTGCAACGAGCAAGGCACTGCGCAAGTGGGCCTGCAGCGGGTACGCCTGCGCGACGGCCAAGTCGAAAATATCGTCAAGAGCGGGCTGAGTTCCTGCGATCCGGTCGAAGCAACCGCCTGGGGCACGATCGTTTTCGGGGAGGAAGCCGGCTCATCCGGGCGCGTATTCGAGCTCATCGATCCGCTCAACACGACCGATGTCGTGGTCGCCGCCGATGGCAGCGTCTCCGGCGGCAGCAATCCGCAGAATATCGTCCATCGCAGTGCGATCGGCCGTCTGTCTTTCGAGGGCATCTCGGTCTTCCCCAATGGCGTCACCTACTATGGCGACGAGAATCGTCCGGGCAATGGCAACGGAGGCGGAGCCTATTTCAAGTTCATCCCGGATCTGGCCTACGCGGGTGGTGCGCCCATCGCAAATCTCAATCAATCGCCGCTCGCCAGCGGCCGTGTATTCGGTCTGCGCATCGGGGCACGCAGCGGCAATACGGACTTCGGGCAGGGCAACCAGTCGGGCAACGGTGTGTGGGTCGAGGTCGTCGACGGCCAGGTCATCGGCTCATCGACTGTCAGTCGCAGCAATCTGCGTGCCGCTGCGCCGCTGCTGAAACTGACGACCTACTACCGCCCGGAGGACAATGACATCGACAAGGGTGCGCTGGCCGGATCGGTGGTGCGCATCTGCGGCACCAATACCGGCGAGGATGGGCAGACACTGAACTACGGCGAGACTTTCTGCATCAGCGACGGTTTGCTCGATGAAGCCGCGGCCATCGCCACCACGACTCAGGTCAGCGGTGGCATCTCGTACACGATCAACAACGGACCCGGCACTTCGACTCCGCAATACCAGCCATTGGTGGCGCACTTCGAAGACTTTGCCATGCCCGACAACATCGCCTACCAACCCGGCACCGGCAACTGGCTATTGCACGAGGACGGCGAAGGTCCGGGATTTGGACGCAACAATGACATCTGGGCCTGCACCGACGATGGCGCCGACGCCGATCAGCAGGCCGATGCCTGCGCAAAGATCGCCACGTTGAACGACCTCAGCGCCGAGAGCACCGGTGGCGTGTTCAATGCCGATGGCACCCGGTACTTCTTCAGCGTGCAACACAATGTCACCGGTCACGGCGTGATCCTGGAAGTGCGCGGCTGGAAGAATCGTGGCCGCGCCGGCTACCGCGCAGATGATTGAAAACCTACCCTGGAGCCGGAAGCGGTAAAATGGGGACGGGCGTGCCTTCCAGCACGCCCGTTTTTTTCCTCCCGCCTCAGCCCTCGTGCAGGCTGCGGCGCAGATCGACATAGACCCGCGCGGCAAAAACGTCGGGCTTAATGAAGCCCTGCCCCCAGGCCGCATCGTAATCGGCGGTTGGCTTTGCTGCGATGACCTCGTCCTGCGACTTGCCGGCCCGGATCAGGGCCGCGATATTGTCGCGGACCGCTTGCAACATCTGCCGATAGGCGACGAGGTCGCCCTTGGCCGCCAGTGGCCCATGGCCGGGCATGATGCGGGTATCGTCATTGATCGCGGCGAGGACATGGTCAGCGGCCGCGATCATGCCGTCTATGGAACCGCCGCTCGATGTATCGATGAACGGGTACATGGTATTGAAGAAGGTGTCGCCCATGTGCACGACGTTCGCGTTGATGAAGCGGACGATCGTATCCCCGTCCGTATGCGCGCTGGCAACGTGCTCGAGCTCGAAATCCTCGCCGTTGTAGTGCAGTGCCGCCCCACTGGCATAGGTGACCGTCGGCTGCGCAACATCCGGCGCGGGCGGTATGGGTTTGCCGTCGAAACCGCTGATCTGCTGCATGCCGAGTCGCCGCCGCACATTGTCGTGTGCCACGATGACCGCGCCGTCCGAGCCAAATGCGGCATTACTGCCAGTGTGATCGCCGTGCCAATGCGTATTGACGAGAAAGTGAACCGGTTTCCCGCTCAGCGCCGCGAGCGATTTCCTGATCGCCGGCGCGCTCTCGGCGAATTGATCGTCGATGATCAATACCCCATCTGCGCCAACCGACACGCCGATGTTGCCACCGGAGCCGACCAGCATGTAGACGCCATCGGTGATCTTCTCGGTCTTGAGATCAGCCGGTGTCTGTTGCGCTATTGCGAGCGCTGCGAGAACCAGGCTGCTGCCGAGCAGCAGTGCGGTGGATTTCTTCCTGATCGTCATTTTGTCAACCTCCGATTCGCGACGCGTTGCATATTCTGCCAAAGAGCTTCGACATGCCGTCTCTCCGTCGAAGCCGAACCGATTGAAACCCGGACCATCCAGCGATCACCGAGTTTCGCGGGAGTAAGATAGGCCTCTCCTGATGCGTTGATCTCGCGCACCCAGCCATGCGTGTGTTCATCGAGCGCACTGCCGGACAATTGCGGCGGCTCGTGCCGGACACAGACCGTTTGCAGAGGGACCGGCGCCAGTACACGCCAGTGCTCGCTCGCGCCAACCTGCCCGGCAAGCCAGGCCGCATTGGCGACATCGCGGCGCATACGCGCGCGCAGCCCTGCGAGTCCCTGCTCGCGCAGGAGAAACCACAGCTTGAGCGCGCGAAAGCGCCGGCCGAGTGGTATGCCCCAATCGCGGTAGTTGCGTGTGGCCGTATCCTGCGGTGATTGCAGGTAGCTCGGATTCGACGACATGACCCGCATCAGTAACCGGGGGTCGCGGACAAAGTAGAGCGAACAGTCGAAACTCGCGCCCAGCCATTTGTGCGGATTGATCACCAGTGAATCGGCCCGTTCGATACCACGCCACATCCAGCGATACTCGGGCACGATCATCGCCGAGCCCGCCATTGCCGCATCGACATGCAACCACAGTCCGTGCTCGGCGCACACGGCGGCGATCGAATCGATGGGATCGAGCGCCGTGGTGGCCGTGGTGCCGCAGCTGGCGATCACGGCGCAGGGCTTGAGGCCCGCCGCGAGATCAGCGCGGACCTGCTGCGCGAGCGCATCGGGTTGCATTGCGAATTTCCCGTCCACGGCAATGATGCGCAGGTTTTCCTGGCCGTAGCCCGCGAGCAGCACCGCTTTTTGAACCGAGCTATGGCTTTGCGCGCTCGCATAGACGATGAGCGGATGGGCGAGTTGCTGCGAACCACTGCCGCTCGCCGGGAACCCGAGCGCATGCTCGCGTGCGCAAATGGCAGCGACAAGGGTAGCGCTCGAGGCCGCATCGGTGATGGTACCGCCGAAACTGGCCGGCAGTGCGAGCGCCTGGCGCATCCACTCGCACATGCGTTGCTCGAGTTCGGTCAGTGCGGGGCTTGCCTCCCAGTTGAGACCGAGCTGCGCGAGGCCCGTACTGGCGAGATCACCGAGCACCGCGGCAGGCAGGCTGTTGCTTGGGAAGAAAGCAAAGAAGCGCGGGTCCTGCCAACCCGTGCAACCGGGCAGTATCAACCGCTCGAGGTCTGCAAGCACCGCAGCGAAGGGTTCGGCGGACTCGGGCGGCTCATCGGGCAGTGCCTGCAACAATGCGCCTGGCTGCTGTGCGGCGAGGACGGGCCGATCACCTGCTGCGCAGCTTTCGCGATAATCGCCAATCAGATCGATCAACTGATGACCGAAGCGGCGAAACTCCTCCGGCGTCATGTCGTCGCGGTGCGAACCCGCGCGGGCCGGATGAACCAGCGTGCGAGCGCCGGCAACAGGATCATGGCGGCCAGCATGTTCACGAGGAACATGAAGGTGAGCATGATGCCGATATCGGCCTGGAACTTCAGCGGCGAGAATACCCAGGTCACCACGCCGATCGCGAGTGTGATACCGGTGAAGATGATGGCGGCACCCGTCACGCGCAGGGTTTTCTCGTAGGCCGTCGGAACGTCATCGCCGGCGTGCAGGTACTCCTGCATGCGACTGAAGAGATAGATGCCGTAGTCCACGCCGATGCCGGCACCAAGCGCAACCATGGGCAGCGTCGAGACCTTGAGGCCGATGCCCACGAGTGCCATGACCGCATAGACAAGCACCGACACCAGCGCGAGCGGCACGACGACGAGCAGCGCCCCGGTCAAGGAGCGGAAAGTCACCAGGCACATGACGAATACCGCCGCAAAAACGCCACCCAGGATCCAGAACTCCTTGGCCTTGACCTCTTCATTGGTCGCGGCCATCACGCCGACATTGCCGGTCGCGAGCCGGAAGCGTGCACCTTCGGGCGCATGCTCGGCGCGCCAGGCCTTGGCTGCCTTGACCACGGTCTCGATCGTTCCGGCCTTGTGGTCGTCAAGGAACAGCATGACGGGTACGACATCGCAGTCGGCATTGAGCAGTCCGGTACTGGTCTCGATGTAGCGGGTACTTTGCGCCAGCTGCGATTCATTGCGCGGAATGGCGCGCCATTTCAATGCGCCTTCGTTCCAGCCGGCAATCGCGATCTTGGCGACGCCGGGCAAGGCCACGACCTGCTGCACGCCGGGGACATTGCGCATGTGCCAGGCGTAGCGGTCGATTCCGGTCATGAGCTCGTAGCTGACGCAGGCGGGCTGGTCCGTCTCGACGATGGTCGTAAGCACATCGACGCCGATCGAGAACTTGCGCGTGATGACGTCGGTGTCGAGGTTGTACTGCGAATCCGGCCGCAATTCGGGCACGCCGGCCTGGGTGTCACCAATGGGCGTCTCCCGGCCCTTCCAGAATCCCGCCATCGCCAGCAGGCCCGCGATACCGATGATGACCAGCGACGGTACCGGCCGGGTAATGCGCGCCAGCCGGTGCCAGAAGCGTGCGAGCTGCTCCTGCCTGCGCTCCACCCGGCGCCGGAACGCATCACCGAAGGACACGAAGGACACCAGCACCGGCAGCAGCACCAGGTCCGTCAGGATCACGATCGCCACGCCGATGCTGGCGGTGATGGCCATTTCGCGGATGACCTGCACGGGGATCATGAGTATGGTCACGAATCCGACGAGATCGGCAAGCAGCGCAATGACAGCCGGCCAGAACAACTGGCGAAAGGTCCGGCGCGCTGCGTCCATGCTGCCGAGTCCCTCGCGCGCGGCATCCGCCACGGCGCTGATCTTCTGCACGCCGTGACTCACGCCGATGGCGAAAATGAGGAAAGGCACCAGGATGCCGAGCGGGTCGACGCCGAAACCCAGCAATACCAGCATGCCGAGCTGCCAGATCACGGCAATGACCGAGCAAATGACCGGCACCAGCGCGACCCGGAACGACTGGCAGTAGATCCACACGGCAAGCAAGGTGAGAAAAATGGTGACGATGGCAAAAATCGCAACCGAAGTCGCGCCGTCGGCGATGGCGCTCATGACTTTCGCGAAGCCGATCATGTGTACTTCGACGCCGTTGCCCGATCCGGCGGCCGCAACCGCCACGTGCTCGCCCTGTATCTGATCGCGGACCCTCGTTTCCAGTTCGCGCGCGATCGTTATCGGATCCACGGCCTTGCCGGTAGCATCCTGCTCGAGCACGATGGCGCTGACCAGTGCGCCCGAGAAGTCGTTCGCCACCAGCCGACCGACGATGCCGGCCTTGAGAATGTTCTCGCGAACCTCCGCCAGTGCCTCAGGCGTCGGCGTAAAGTTGGCGGGAACGACATTGCCCGCCTCGATGCCGTCTTCGACAACCTCGAGATAGCGCACATTGGGCGTGAACAACGATTGCACGCGACCACGGTCGATACCGTCCATGACGATCACTTCGTCGGTCGCCATCTTGAGCGCAGCAAAAAATTCGGGGGTGAACATGTCGCCATTGCGTGCGACCAGCGCGATCAGCACCCGATTGGCGCCGCCGAATTCGGCCTGGTGCGCGAGATAGGTCTGCATGTACTCGTGCTGCAGCGGCAACTGCTTCTGGAAGGATGCATCGATACGCAGGCCGCGCAGCGTGATGAACGCCATGAACGCCGTCAGCAGGGCAAATACCAGCAGCACCGCCAGACGATGCCCGAAGATCAAGCGCTCCAGGCGACCCGTAAAGCTGCTCTCACTCATCGCGGCACCTGTGCTGTCGGGACACGCTCACGCGGATCGCTCCGTGCGCCTGCCTCGCCAACCGTCACCACGCGATCCCCGATGGTGACGATGGCGGCGATACCCTGGCGGTCATCCCTCTGCACTCGAGCAAAGGTACGCCCGCCATCGGCGCTGTGCAGGAGCACCCCCGACAATCCCGTCAGCACGACGTCATCGCCAATTGCGACGCCATCGGTGATCATGGCCACGGTGCCGGTTTCGATTGCCCGCCAGCTCGCGCCCGCGTCATCCGAACGAAACAGATTGCCACGCAGTCCGAACACCAGGACCGAATCGCCGGCGAGTGGCAGGACACCGAAGAACGACCCGTTGTAGGGACTTGGCAATGAATGCCAGGTCAGGCCGCGATCGTCGGAGCGATAGACCTGCCCCGCCTCCGCCGCAATGTAGAGGTACGCGGAATTCGCAGCGATCGCATTGTAGTGATAATCGGGCGGAAGGTCCTCTTCTTCGGCCGCGACCGCAAGTTTCGCCCCGTCGGCGGTCGCCGAGGCGTGCATATCGAGCGGCCGCGCGGTCCAGTTCGCTCCGCCATCGCTCGTGACATAGACCGAGCTATAGGCACCGATGGCGATGCCACTGCCATCGCTCGACAGCCACAGGTCGAGCAGGGGCTGCTCTGCCTCCGGCCGGAACTGGCGCAGTTGCCAGGTCTCGCCACCATCCTGGGTGGCCAGGATGGTTTCGTCGTGGCCGACCGCCGCGCCATGACTGGCGTCAGCGAATGCGACCGCCGTGAGCATGATGTCGACGGGCGACGCGACCTGGCGCCAGCTGCGACCCTCGTCATCCGACAGGACAATGATCCCATGATCGCCCACGGCGACCAGCCGCTCGCCGGCGCGGGCGACATCCTGCAACAGGGTCTCGGCCGCAAGCCGCGCGCTCTCGGCGGGCGTCGGTTTGACCTCGGCGAATAGCGCGGATGGTACGGCGCAGATACTGCAAGCAGCTAGCAGCGTCAGCAGTTCGCGCAAACTCACTGCGGCCCCCTTTGTGGTCTTGTTGTCGGGCGCGGTCGTCGCCCGCAGGCTGCGACCGCGCCGGTTATATTCGCAGCGCGTCGGCGGGTTAACGAATTCCGCGTCTTGCCAGTGCGCTCGGCTGATAATCGGCCGGCGTGCGCTTGATCGTGAAGTCGTAGGTTCGCGGCTCTTCGTTATCCAGACCGAGCGCCAGGTAGCGGCCGTTCGACAGGTCCATGACAAGCTCCAACGTGGTCCAGAGCGTGGGACGGTCGTAGTAATTGATGACGTGGCCTTCCTGCACGCGGTACAGCTGATCGCGTCGGTCGTAGCAATCGACCGCGAGGATCTGCCAGGAATCCTCATCGACGTAAAGCGTGCGTCGCTTGTACAGATGGCTCACGCCCGCCTTCAGGGTCGAGTCGACGACCCACACGCGATGCAATTCGTAGCGGGCGAGATCCTGGTTGATGTGGTTCTTGGCAAGGATGTCCCGATCCTTGACGGTATTGCTGTGCAGCTTGTAGGAGTTGTAGGGCACGTACATTTCGCGCTTGCCGACCAACTTCCAGTCGTAGCGTTCCGGGCTGCCGTTGTACATGTCGAACTGGTCCGACGTGCGCAGGTTGTCGGAATTCGTGCCGGGATTGTCGAAAGCGACATTGGGCGCGCGCCGCACGCGCCGCTGGCCCGGGTTGTAGACCCAGGCCTTGCGGTTTTCCTTGGACTGATCGAGCGTCTCGTGCACCAAAAGGATCTCGCCGGCGAGCCGCGCTGGCGCAATCGTCTCCTGGATGAAGTAGGCAATGATGTTGTTGAGATTCTCCGAGCGCGCGCCCGCTTCCGAGTACGGGAACAGGAACTCGTCGCGGAATTTGACCATCGTATAGCTGCCGCTCGCAGTGACCGGTGCCTGGCCGATGGTCCGTTGCGCAGCGTCAGCCCGGTAGCGCAACACATGGTTCCAGAAAACTTCGACGCCCTCCTTCGGGATCGGAAACGGGATGCCTTCGCCAGCGTTCAGTACGCCATTGCCGCCCGGTGCGAGCGCTGCCGTGGTGGCGATGCGCTTGGTCGCATCGTAGATGCGCTGCGGCACCGCGGCACTGCGGCGGGTCGGGTAAATGAGCATCTTGTAATCGGCATAGGTCGCGAACAGCTTCTTGTGGCCTTCGGTGAGCTTGTCCGCGTACTGCTTGTAGTTCGCCTGCGTAATGGTCAGCGCCGGCTTGTCCTTTTCGTAGGGATCAGGGTGATGCCCGCCGGCCTTGAAATTCGGAAAGCCCGCTTTTGCGGCCGAGGTCAAGCCACCATCCCAGGCCGGTATCGCGCCACCATTGCCCGCCTGCTGCGCGCCGAGCGGCGTGAGCTCGGCGCCGAGTTTCGCCGCTTCCTGGGCGCTGATCGCCGCATGCGCCGCGATCGTAAACGCCATTGCCACACCCGCAATTGCGATTTGAGTCTTGTTCATGAGAGCTTCCCTCCGCGTTGGTGCTCAGAATGAGTACTTGATCGCCGCGGCAATGAAGTCGCGGTCGTTCAAGTCGTTCCAGCGGCCCGCACCGCCGAAGGTCGTGTAGGAAACGTCGACGTCCCAGGTGGCCTGCAGGTTCGCGGACACGCCCAGCGTCAGCGCATGTCGGCCTTCCACGAAATTGCCGCCCGGCCCCGGCGTCGTGCCGGAAACGTCGTGCTGCCACGAAAAGCGCGGCAGCACGTTCCAGGCACCCACCAGGTTCGGATATTCGAGCCGGCCCGCGAGCCGATAACCCCAGGAGGTGGCGTCCGCAAAGCGATTCTGCGGCTCGACTTCATTGAAATGCCGGCTGGCGAGTTCCGCATTGCCACTGACCGACGTTCCAGGCCCGTTGTAGCGCAGACCGCGCCCGACCGGACCACCCGTGAGCTTGTCTTCGAGATCAGGGATATGGGTGACAGCCGCTTCAAACACCAGTACCGCCTGAGAGGCTTTCAGCACGTTCGCGAACGTCTTCGTCGCAGTGGTCTGGAATTGCCAGGTGTCGTGTAGTCCCCAGCCGCGAATTTCCTGGTCGAGCCCGAATGCGCCCAACTGGTTGCAACGCGAAATCGTCGGCGCCGCAGCGAGGCAGGTAGGTGGCAGCGGCGTTCCCCGCAGCGCCGCGAGTCCGCCTTCGAATGGCGTGAGCGCGGCAAAGAGCAACTCGACATCGTCATACTGCAGGGGTACGTCCTGGCGGTAGGTCAGGTCGCCTTGCAGCGCGATGCCACCCGTCTGGATCTGCGTGTTGAACGACAGACCGATGAGTTTGATGTCCTCCGGGTATTCGTTGAAATAGCCGGCCGTCTTCGCATACTCGTGGGTCGCGATGTTGGTCGCCTGCGCCGTCACATCGCCGCGGGCGATGGCCGTATTGGCACCAATTGTGGCGTACTCCAGCGCCTGGGCCAGCGTGAGATTGCCACCCTGCTGCGCTGAGCGTTGCGCACCAAGAGCCGCCGCAGTGGCAATCGCCGAGTCGATGGGCAACCCCGCGGCCAGCGCCTGCGCGGCCCCGCCTACGGCATTCAAAGCGCCCCAGGCATTGCCAAGGCCGGCCTGAGACCCGGTCACGCCCGAGATGACCGGCAAGCGGCTGTGGTAATTGAGGAAGTAAAGTCCGAGCTCCGTGCCGTTGTTGAAATTCGGCAAGTAGAACTTGACGTTGAAACCATACTGACCGCTGTTGCTCGGCGTACGGTCCGGCCGGCGGCCCACCGCCTGAAAATCTTCTATCAGGCTGCCGCCCAGGGGGCGGAAATCGACACCCTGGTCGGAAAACGCGCCGAATCCGAGTATGACCTTCTCGCCGGCCGGCGTCGCGAAGTCGTTGGTGCTGAAATAGCTGCCGACGGGCTCCGGAATGGTGGCGTTCCAGTCCGTGATATAGATGAATTGGCCGCTGACGTTTTCCGAGAACTGCAACGAGAGATTGACCATCTCCTGCGGCAGGAAGCCTTCCTTCAATTCCGAGCCGGGAACGCGCAGTGCCGATACGTCGAAATGATTGATGACACTTATGCCGTTTTGTATGAAGGTGCTCTCGCCCCAGCTCACAACCTGGCGGCCCAGTCGCAGCTCGCCCGGCATCGAACCGCCGAAGCGCCAGTAGCCGAAGGCATCCAGCAGGCGCGTATAGCTGCCGACCAGCTCCTTGGCCCGCTTGCCAAGCGGCGTGCGGTCGGTATTGCCGTCTTCGACGTCGATGTCATAAAGGCCCGAGGCACGCACGAATGCGCCGATCTCCTTGAACTTCAGCGACAGTTCGGTCGACAGTTTGAACGCACTGCTGAAAGCGCCTTTGTCGTAGTTGATGTTGCCATCATCGATATTCGGCGATCGGCCGCAGCCGCCATCGGCGGTTGCAATCAGATTGCAGTCACGCGACTCGACCCGCCACGCCTGGCCATAGGAGACCGTAGTGTCCCAGCTGCCGGTCAAGGTGCCGGCCTGGTTGCTGATATCGACCGCCTGCGCGAGCGGTGCGGCCAGCACGGCAAGTGCCGTGGCAAGCGCAAGCCTCAGCCCGGCGGTGACCCATCGACGGAATAGTTTTTTCATTGGTTTCATCCCCAGTCGCGGGCGGACAATGGATTGCCCTGCATTGACTGCGGCTCCGAGGTTTGCAATTTCGGGCTGCAGGTTCAGCGTCCGTCCCTGTTTATTGTTGCAGTATATCAGTGCGATCCATCGACCCGCGCGCGAGGCTGGTAACCTCAACAAACTGTTGCTGCAATGCAACAATCAACTGTGGGTGACCTGCAAAATGCTGTGGCGTATCTCGTCGGACAGTACCACCTGGGCGTCCGCGGCGACGCGTATCAGGACTTCGTCGAATTGCAGCTTGCCCTGGTCATCGAGCGTGACGACGGCTCTCGCCTTCAGCAGGTCGATGAAATTGACGAACAGGCTGCGGTCGAAGAATTCCGGCGAGTTCAGGCCATAGGTCATGGAAATTCGCTGGGCGGTGAGGTGACAGAGCTCGACCAGTTCACGGGCGGTGAGCTGTCCTCTGCCGGCGCGCAGCAGCTGGGCAATGGCCAGATAGTAGCGTTCGATCGTCTGCAACATCCCCTGGGCGAGGAGTGAGAGCTGCATCGCGGCACCGGTGGTGGGCGGCGGTCGCCGCCATCCGGTGCCATCGCTTTGTGCCTCGATCAGGCCGAGCATTGCCATGCTGGCGAGCGTCCTGTCGACGACCTCGGGCAATTCGTTCTCGTCCCAGCGCAGGAAAAGCTCGGCCTGCACATAGGGGTAGATGCGCCAGGCAAGGCGCTGCAGGTCCTCGGTGCGCATCACGGGGTTGCCCGCGAACGCGCAGGCGAGCAGTGACGGCAGGGCGAGCAGGTGCTGGCAATTGTTGCGGTAATAGGCAGCCAGCGTCGCATTGGCATCCGTCATGCTGACCAGCACACCGAATTTCTGCTGTTGACGTTCGATCATGCCGAGTCGGTAGCAGTAGTCGATGACCTCCCGCCCTACGAGCGAGGTCACCGTAACCCGCTCGCTGTAAGGGCATTGGCGCATGAGACCAAGATAGCCGTCGATCTGATTGGCAAGGTCGGTCTCGAGCATGACCTGCCGGGGCGTCGCGAGCATGACCAGTGCCAGCAGGTTGACCGGCGTCATGGCCGCGGCCGCGTTGATGTTGCGCATGATCTGCTGCCCCAGCGCGTCGGTCGCCGGACCTACCCAGGCCGGGCGATTGCCATCGTCGTAGTCGTGATCGCGCCACTTCGGCTCGTGTTGGTCGAGCACGGTCTCGAGCGCTATCGGTTCGCCGACATTGACATGCACGCGACCGAAGTGTTCGCGCAGGATGCGCAGCGAGCGCAGGAAACCCAGTGTCGTTTCCTTCTGCTTCTGCTTGCCGGACAGCTCGCCGACATAGGTACCAACCTCGACGATGCGCTCGTAGCCGAAATAGACAGGCAGAAAAACCACTGGTCGCTTGCGCTCGCGCAGGAAGCTGCGCAGCGTCATGGCCAGCAATCCGGTCTTCGGTTGTAGCAGCCGGCCGGTTCGCGAGCGCCCGCCCTCGATGAAATACTCGATGGAATGACCCCGCGCCATGATGGCCGCGAGGTATTTCATGAACACAACCGTATAAAGCGTGTTGCCGGCGAAGCTGCGCCGCAGGAAGAAACCGCCGCCTTTGCGCAGAAACCGCCCGATAACGGGTAGATTGAGGTTGATGCCCGCCGCGATATGCGGGATCGCAAAACCCTCGCGGTAGATGGCGTAGGAGAGCAGCAGGTAGTCCATATGGCTGCGATGGCAGGGAACGTAGACGATCTCGCTACCGGTGGCGACCGACGTCAATGTCGATGCATGCGCAAAATCGACACCGTCGTACAGGCGATTCCACAGACGCCGCAACACCCGCTCCATGATGCGCACGAAGTTGTGCGAGTAGTTCGCCGCAATCTCGTCCACATATTGTTGCGCAGTGCGCAATGCGCTGCGCCGATCAACCTTGCGCTCGCGCATCTCCTGGCGCACCGCGTTGCGCACCGCCGCCGTGCGCAGGATCTCGCCTCGTATGTTGCGCCGATGCGAAAGATCCGGCCCGATCCTTGCGGCACGCTGCGCGCGAAACTGGTTGCGCAGGCTCCTGGTGGCGCCGCGGGCGAGCGCGGCCGTTGATCGTTCGCCGTTGATCAGGCTACGCAGGGAGATTGCCTTGCCGACCTCGACGAGCGTCGCGCGCCCGTTGAACACGACGGTGAGGAGCTTGCGCAGGCGCCCCGTCAATGCCCAGTTCTCGGCAAACAGCAGGCGCCACAACGACCCTTCCTTGTGCGGCGCCCGGCCCCAGTAAACGGCGACCGGCACCAGGGCAACATCCGAACCCTCGTGCGAGCGCAATGCGTCGATCAGGATCAGCAGCTCCGGGGGCGGCCGCCTGTCGTAACGCCGGCCAAAGAAGCCGCGCGGCCGCAGCAGCGTGATGACCGAACGCACCTCGGCATGTTCGCCGGGGCGGAGCAGGCGTTTGCCGGGCCGCGGCAAGCCGTTGCGTGCTGCCAGGTTCTGCAGTACCGCGAGATCCGCTGCGCTGCGTCGCTCGAGCAGGTAGCACACCGGCGCATCGCAGTCGTTGATCGCGGCAGCGGCATCGGCCGGGCGCAACTCGGCGCGCACCCACAGGGCGAGGATGCGCCGCAGGATGACGTTCATCGCGGAATGGTCACCGCTCGGTCAGCCGCGGCAAATCAAGCTCGAGAAGGAAGTACTCGAAGAAGCTGCGAATGAAACGCATTTGTTCGTGCAATTGATGGTCCCCGTCGACGATGTGCAGCCGTGCCCGGTACTCGCTTGCAAAGCGCAACGCATTCTGCAGCGGCACGACTTCATCCCGCCAGCCATGCACGACGGATATCGGGCAATCGATCGATCCCTTGCGCAACTCGGGAATACCGGGCACATAAAACGCCGGCGCAATCAGGAACAGGCCATAGCAGTGCAGCAGGGGCGCGGCCGCCGCCGCGACATAAGCGCCGAGACTCGAGCCAACCAGTACCAGATCGCCCTGCAGGTTGGCGCAGAAATCGGTGAGCATGGTCACGCGTTTGCGCGGGTCGCTGACACCGCGGTAGTCGACTGATTTCACCTCGAAGCCCTCGGCGCGCGCAATGTGCGCGAGTGCGGTGATCTTCTTGCCCCAGGGTTCGCCCTCGGAACCATGCGAGAACACGACGTAGCGGTCGGCAATCGGCTCCGGAAGTTCGTCGGCGTTGTCCAGGTCTTCAAACATGAAGCTGAGATTGCCTAGGTCGGTTCAATAAGGATGCGGTGTCCAAGGCGCGCCCGCCAAATGCGCAAGCTCTGGCGGTAGCACTGGATCATACGCGGGCGAGAGCCAAAATCGCCGTTTGGTCGCCGACCATTCATTGCGATGACGTCCCCCGAGCATGCGAATCAAGGACAGACTGCCGCGCCGCGAACCAAAAGGACCATGCCAAAGGCCTGCGGGACGCCAGAAATAAGCGCCTTCGCGCATGATACCGCGCTCACCGATGATGTCGCCGCCGAGCAGGTACATTTCCTCGACACAGTCGTGCCGAAGCTGTGCCTCGCTCCAGCCCTTTGGATGGGTCTGCGCGCCTGTCGCCAGCAGCAGGGTCTTCTCGCCGCGCTCGGGATCGTCGCGCAGGATCTTGTGCGACAGTTGCAGGAACTGCACGTCCGGGTCGATTTCCGCCGAGGTCCAGGGCATTTCATGGGTATGGCAGATGGCCGGGCGCAGATTCGCCAGGGCTTGCGCCTGTCGCGCGCTGGCACTGCTGAAAACAAGCAGCACGGTGCCCGCCAGGAGCTGCGCGCCCTGCCAGGCACACCCTGCCGGGAGGTAAGTGTAGTCATCGAGGCCGAGGCTATGGCCTGCGACCTGCAGGCCACCTTCGAGCACGAGCGCCTCGAAATCGCAGCCAAGCGCAAACTGCGAGGCGAGCTGCGTCGCGTCCGGGAACTGCAGGAGCGCCGACATGGCACCGCTTGCGGCGTCTTCGCTCAGGCGCTTGCCGCGATGCGATACCAGCACATCGCGCCCAAGCAGCTGATCCTGCCATGGCAGCTGCTGGGCGTGAACGAATTCTAGCTGCGGTCGAGCCATCGATTCATTCGGCTATCGCGGCGCCCTGCACTTCGAAACGCACGGCGCGCAGGAGATCCGCACTGGCGAGCGGGCCGAGGGAGGTCTTCAGCTGCGCGACCTGCCCGGGCTTGAGCACTGCGTTGCCGGTACTGACGCGCACTGGCCCTTGCGCGATGCGGCCATCGGCCGCCGCCACGCCCGCCAGCATTTCGACATTGCGCACCGCGACCGGCGCGCGATTCTCAACCAGCAGCCATACGACTCCGCTGTTGTCGAGCCGCGGCTCGATACGCACGTAGCGGGAAGGATTGCGCGGCAGATCGAGCAGGGCCGCTTCGCGCGCCGATTCCGCACCGACATCGGATTGCGAGCCAGCCGCCTGGCTGAAATACTTGACGGCCTCATCGACGTTCCCGGCCTGTTTGGCGAGTTTACCGAGGTAGAACGAGCCCGTTGCGGTTGGCAGCAACTGCATGCTGCGAGTGAACAAATCCTGCGCCTGTTGCCTCTGGCCAAGCTCGAAACTGGCTATGCCGCTCGCAAGCAGCGGCTTGAAGTACTCGGGGTTGAGCGCGAGCGCGCGCTCGTAGCGCGATTTCGCGGCAGCGTAATTCTTGCGTTTGAGCTCGACGTCCCCCAGCAGCTCATGGAATTTCCCTTCGCGCGACTCCAGGCCGAGTGCCGCTTTGGCATTTTGTTCGGCACCGGCGAGATCGCCCTTGGCGAGTGCTTCGACGCCGGCGTCGTATTTTGCGTAGGCCGGGGCAAGCCTGGCCTGCAACGCAAGCTTCTGCGTGTAGCGCTCAGCGCCGCGCTCGCCGCCGGCGCCAAGTTGCGCCGCGGTTTCGGTGTTGTGCGCGACACGTTCCTCGGACGGCGGGTGTGATGCGAACAGGCCGTCGAGCCAACTCGTTTGCCTCCCCGCGGAGAGCTTGACGAAAGTCTTCTGCAGGTCGATCGCCGCCGCCGGATCATAGCCGGCCGCCTTCATGTAGCGCATGCCGTAGAGATCGGACTCGTTCTCGGCATCGCGGCCATACTTCTGGGTGATGAGATTCGCGCCTAGCATCGCACCGCCAACGATCAGGTTGGCATACTGGTTGTCGCGCACACCGACCTGCAGTCCCACCATCGCAGCCTGCAGCAACATGCCACGCTCCATCGACTTCGCGCCATGTCGCGCCGCGGCATGGGTGATCTCGTGGCCCAGCACGGCCGCAAGTTCCGCCTCGTCGTGCAATTGCGTCAGCAGTCCCCGATTCACCGCAATCTTTCCGCCGGGCAGGGCCCAGGCGTTCGGCACAGAATTGTTGAGCACCTTGAACTCATACGGCAGTTGTCGTGTTTCGGGCAGCAACGCTCCGGCTGCGCTCGCCACGCGCTGCCCGACCTCGCTGACATAGGCGGTCAGTTCCGGGTCGATCGTGAGGTCACCGCCCTGCATCTGCCGCGATGGCGCGAAGTTCTCTGCGCCAACCTGGATTTCCTGGGATTGCGAGACGATCTGCAATTCGCGCTTGCCGGTCACCGGGTTCGTGCCACAGGCAGCCAGCGCCAGCAGCAGTCCTGCCAGCCAAAGAGTTCTTTTCATTTGCAACAGCTCCACGATTCCCGCGCATGGTCGGCGCGGACCTGCAGCAAGATTACAGCCGCATGGCCCGCCACGCTATCAGCAGCCGCCTACGCGGGCAGCCATTATGATTGGCCGATGACAGGCCAATGGCAATTCTGGATCGATCGGGGCGGCACATTCACCGACATCATCGGTCTGGCGCCGGATGGCGGGGTGCATGTGGGAAAACAACCGTCGACCGATTCAGCGCGCGCGTTGCTCACCGGGGTCCGGCAGATCATGCGCGAGGCAAAAGCGACGGCGGGCATCGCCTCGCTGCGTATCGGCACGACGATCACGACCAATGCGATGCTGGAGGGCAAATTGGCGCCGGTGGCGCTCCTGACCACTGCGGGCCTCGGCGATGCGCTGCTGATCGGACAGCAGCACCGCCCGGACATATTTGCGCGCCACATCGTCCGCCCCGATCCGCTTTACCTTTGCTGCGGCGAAATCGACGAACGCGTCAACGCCCGCGGTGAGGTGCTGCAGCCGCTGTCGGCGGCCAGCGTATCCGCGGCGCTGACGGTCGCGCGCGAACGCGGCGCCACGGCCATCGCCATCGTCCTGTTGCATGGCTGGCGGCACAGCCGGCACGAAGCGGCTGTAGCATCGGCGGCGCGCGATGCCGGCTTCGAGCAGGTTTCCGTGTCGCATGAAGTCGCACCGCTGGTGCGCTACGTGCCGCGGGCCATGGCGACGGTGCTCGATGCCGGCGCGGCTCCCGTGCTTCGACAATTCATCGGGCAGATTGCGGCGGCGGCGCAGGAAATCGATCCGGCATGTCGCCTGTACTTCATGCAATCGAATGGCGGCCTGGCGGCAGCGGCGCAGCTGCGCGCAGGCGATAGCCTGTTGTCGGGACCCGCAGGCGGTGTCACGGCAATGGCACGTCTCGGCGAAGCGCTGGGCTACGGCGCGCTGATCGGCTTCGACATGGGCGGCACTTCCACCGATGTATCGCTGTGGGACGGCGAGCTGTTGCGCCGACATACGACCGTGGTCAATGGCGTCGAGATGGCGAGCACTGCGCTCGACATTCATACCATTGCTGCGGGCGGCGGATCATGTATCGCATTGCGCGACGGGCGAATCAGCGTCGGCCCTGAATCCGCCGGCGCCGACCCCGGGCCTGCCTGCTACGGTCGCGGCGGTCCAGCCACGCTGACCGACGTGCAGCTCGTGCTCGGTCGACTGCAGAGCGCATATCTGCCGTCAGTTTTCGGAGCCGCGGCCGATGCGCCCGTCGACATCGAGGCGGCGCACACGGCTCTCTCGCAAATCCTTCAGCAGTTGCCGGTCGCCGCGCGCGGCAAAGATGCGCTGGAGCGATTCGCGGCCGATTGTTTCGAAGTTGCGGTGGCAGCGATGGCCAACGCAATTCGCACGGTCGCCGCCCGACTCGGGCGGGACCCGGCACACTTCACGCTGTTCGCCTTCGGCGGCGCCGCGGGCCAACACGTATGTCGCGTGGCAGCCGCCTGTGGCATGGAGCGCGTGCTGGTGCATCCTCTCGCGAGCGTAATGTCCGCGCTCGGCATAGGCATTGCAGACGAAGTCGCATTGCGGCGGGCAAGCATTGGCCAGCCATTGACTCTACAGGGACAGGCTGGGCTCGCCCGACGCCTCGCCGAACTCGAGCAGGATGCGCGCGCGGCGCTCGATGACCCATCGGTCGGTTCGGGCAGCATCGAGTGCAGGCGATCCCTCGAATTGCGCTCGGGAGCAAGCGATACGGCCATTGCCGTCGACTACGACACGCCCGAACGCATGCGCGATGACTTCATGCGCCTGCACCGCGAGCGCTACGGATTCGCACCCGCTGGCCAGGGCATCCAGGTCGATGCCGCTTCGGTCGAAGTTCGCGTGCGCCGCGCACTGCCACGCATGGCCGCGGTCACGACGGGCGAGCCCCCACGCGCGGGCAGCCGGGCGCGCTTGTGGCTCGACGGCTGGCAGGATGTGCCGGTGTATGGTCTTGCAGATGCACCGGATGGCATCGTGGGTCCAGCGATGCTGGTCGATGCGCACACGACGCTGATCGTTGAGCCCACCTGGCGCGTCGAGCGGCGCGACGGCGCCATCGCCCTGGCGAGGCTCGAGCAGCTGCCTGCCGTGGATGCGCGGCCAGCGCGCTCGGCGGCGGCGCAACTGGAAATATTTCACAACCTGTTCATGCACGTCGCGCAGCAGATGGGCGCCGTGCTCGCCAAGACGGCGCATTCGGTCAATATCAAGGAGCGACTCGACTTTTCCTGCGCCGTATTCGACGCCTCGGGCGCGCTGATTGCCAATGCGCCCCACATGCCGGTGCACCTGGGCTCGATGGGCCTTTCGGTACGGGCGATCATCCGGCAATTCGCTGCCGACATGAGCGTCGGGGACGCTTACCTTCTCAACGACCCTGCCGGCGGCGGCACCCACCTTCCGGACATCACCGTCGTGACGCCGGTATTCCTCACCGGCAATCCGCGGCCGGAGGCATTCGTCGCATCACGCGCACATCACGCGGACGTTGGCGGCGTGACGCCCGGCTCGATGCCTGCCTTCAGCTGTCGCATCGAGGAAGAAGGCGTGTTGTTCACCGGCATGCGACTGGTCGCAAAAGCAGAGCTACGCGAGGAGGAGGTGCTGGGGCGCCTCGCGTCCGCGCCGCACGCGGCGCGCAACCCAGCGCAGAATCTCGCCGACCTGCGCGCGCAGCTTGCCGCCAATGCCTGCGGAATCAGGGAACTCGAGCGCGCTGCGGCTCGTTACGGAGCGACACAGCTCTTGACCCAGATGGAAGCTGTGCAGGAGAACGCCGCCGAAGCGGTGGCCCAGACCCTGCTGCAACTGCGCGACGGTCGATTCCAATACTGCATGGACGATGGCCAGCTGATCGCCGTGGCCGTCAGGATCGACCACGAGGCCGCGCGCGCAGTCATCGATTTCACCGGCACTTCCAGCGCCGGTGCGCATAATCTCAACGCGCCCCGGGCCGTAACCATCGCCGCCGTACTGTATGTATTGCGGACGATGATGACACACAGCATCCCGCTCAACGATGGCTGCCTGCGACCGGTGGACATCGTCATTCCATCCGGCTCGATGCTGGATCCGCCCCCGGGTGCGGCGGTCGTAGGCGGCAACGTCGAGACCTCGCAGTGCATCGTCGACGCAATTTTCGGCGCACTCGGCTGCCTGGCGGCCTCGCAGGGCACCATGAACAATCTCACTTTCGGCAATGCCCGGCTGCAGTACTACGAGACGATCGCCGGCGGCGCGGGTGCCGGACCCGGTTTCGATGGCGCGAGTGGTGTACAAACGCACATGACCAACTCACGTCTCACCGATCCGGAAATCCTCGAAGGGCAATTCCCGGTGCTGGTGCGGCGTTTCGCATTGCGCCGCGGCAGCGGCGGCGCGGGACGGTGGCACGGCGGCGATGGCCTGACAAGGCGCCTGGAGTTCTGCAGCGAACTGCAGGGCGCGATCCTGTCGAATCATCGGCGGGTCGCACCGTTCGGACTCGAAGGCGGCGAACCCGGTGCAATCGGGCGCAACCGGCTGTGGCGCAGGGATGGCGGCTGCGAGATCCTGCCGGGTGCCGCGCAATTTGCGGTGCGGGCAGGTGATGCGCTGGAAATCGAGACCCCCGGCGGTGGCGGTTTTGGCCGGCAGGACGAGGCGGGCGCGCGGCGCAAATAGGCATAGAATTCCGGGTCATGACGGCTAGCGACATCCCACGCACGCTCGCACGCTGGAACCTGTTGTCGGGGAACGCCATGGGTCGCTGGCTATTTACCCGCGCAGTGTGTTTCAAGGCACCCTACTTTGCGACGATTTCACCGCGCATCCTGACGCTGCAGCCGGGCCTGTGCGTCGTGACCATGCCGAAGCGGCGTGCGGTAGAGAATCATATCGGCACCGTACACGCCCTCGCCGCAGGCAATCTATGCGAACTCGCCGCGGGGCTCGCGATCGAAGTCAGCTTGCCGCCGCGGCTGAGGTGGATTCCCCGGGGCATGACCATCGAGTACCTGAACAAGGCGACGACTGGCCTGCGTGCCACCGCGAAAATCGATCGCGGCGAGTGGTCTGATGCCGAGAATGTCGGCGTGCCGGTCACCGTCACCGACAACTACCAGCGGGAGGTCGTGCGCGCGGTGATCACCATGTACGTTGCGGCGCGCGCCGGCAGTGCCGGCTAGTCCTGCAGGACCAGGCCACGCAGGAGCTGGGTTTCGATTTCCTCGGTCACGTGGCGTCCGGAAGTTGCCATGCGATTGACCCACACCTGCCGCACCTGGCTACCGTTGGCACGGTGAGTCACCAGAAACGCCTGGAACACCCCTGGTCGGGACGGCGCGAATCCGAACAGGATGCAGAGCTTCCCCTGGGCGCGCACCTGCGCACTGTTGAGCCGCGCATCGCAGATGACGAAATAGCTGTCCTCGGGCGTTGCGCCGACGAGCGCACCCTCCTGCGCCAGCGCTTCCAGGAATGCCGACACCTGAGCACGTGCGCGCATCCAGGTGGCCGGACCATTGCGCTCGAATATGGTCCAGCGTGTGCCGTTCTCGACGCTCGCGGTGATGAACAACGACAGTCGCCGCGCGGCGAGGTAACGCCAGTCGGTAGCGCCGGCGTTGCCATCCGCCAGGGTGCGCGCGTTGCCAGCGTGAACACCCGATGCGCGAACCCCGAGCAGGGTGTTGATTCCCAGATGTTCCATGCGAACGCGTTCGGCATCGTTGATCGCGACAGCGGGCTTCAGGCTTGGACGCAGCGGCGGCTCGTCGGTGTCGACTGCCGACCATACCGGACAGTGCACATCCGTGCGGGCCAGCATGCCGGCCGCGGCTGCGGCCGACCCGAATTGCTCCCAACGGCCGCGTAGCCGATCGAACGCCAGTACGCGCGGGAAATACAGTGCGGCATTGTCGGCGCGAAACGGCCAGCCGCGCAGCCCATCGAGCGCGGCCCGCGCGCTGTTCCAGGCGATGGGAGGATCGATCAGAAGCATCGCATGCTGGTCGCGGCAGAATCTCGCCGCCACCAGCCAGGTCGACAGGCCGACATCACGGTCCCGGGTCAGCGGCGGTATGCACAACAGGTCGAAGTGCGTTGCGGCCGCGAGCGCAAACAGCCCGGTGTGCTGCTGCGCCGAGCCGATGATGTCGTAATCGCTGATGGGACCGCCATCGTCACCGTCATTGCCACTGAGGACGTAACCCACGACCGCGCCGGACGGCGCGGCCGGCGAACGATCGGGTCGCTGGGCTGGCACGTCGCCATCAACGCGCACAAGGCGCGATTCCGCGAGCACGGCGACGACGAAGCGTTCATCGTCCGCCTGCACGGAGAGGTTGCGAAATATTTCCTGGTCTTCTATCGCCTCGGAACCGGGGCTGCGCACACGCTGCACGACCAGATTGAACCGTGCGCTGTCCTCTCGGGCGAGTCCGTCGTAGTCCACCGACGCACGAAGATACTCGCGCGTACCCGGCGACAGACCACGCAGTTTGAGACGGGCACTGCCTGCCGGCAGTGCAATGGTCGGCGGCCGTCCGCCATTGCACACCCGGACGACGATTGCCTTGCGGCCGCCGTTTTCGAAATATTGCTCGACGGCATAGCCGAGTGTGGAGGGCTGCCAAAGGCCGCCAAAGACATGCTGGAACTCGGCGAAGTCGTCGATATCGACCGGTGTGTTAACCGGTCCTTTCAGAGTGCGGCCGATGAACGCTGTGACACCGGTCTGCACACGCGCGATGGCGTGCTCCGGGCCATTTTGTTCGACGACTTGTATTCCCGCGCTGACGCGTTCTGCCACAGCCCACCCTGCGATCAACGCGGCGCAATGTAGCACATCGCTCAGTCGGCTGCGCGATGAACGACGCGCAGCGACTCAGTGCGCTCGCCAGAGCGGAACGTCGCGATCCTTGAAGACGGGCACGAGCAGGACGCCGGCGATGAAGCCACCGATGTGCGCGCGAAATGCAACGCCGCCCTCCGCCTCACCTGACATAAGCTGCATGGCGAGTTGCATCATGAACCAAACTGCAAGTACGACGAGTGCGGGCGCACGACCGAGTCGGATGATCACGAAGCCCAGCGGCAAGCCGAGCAATATGCGCGCGCGCGGATAGAGCAGCATATAGGCGCCGAGCACGCCTGATATGGCGCCGCTCGCGCCTATCATTGGCACCCGGGACGCGGGATCCGGCAGCGCTTGGGCAAACACGGCGGCGCAACCGCAGATCAGATAGAAAAATACGAAGCGCGCATGCCCCATCGCATCCTCGACATTGTTGCCGAAGATCCACAGGTAGAGCATGTTGCCCGCGAGGTGCAGCAGACTGCCGTGCAGGAACATCGAAGTCACGATAGTCAATTGCGGCGCGACCCAGCTGAGCTCCGTCGGCAGCTGCATATGGCCGAGCAATACAGCGGGAATCACACCGAGCGCGTAGACGATCCGTTCGCCGTTGCCGCCGGAGAAAAGTTGCAGCAAGAAAGCCAGCACGCATAGCGCGAGCAGCGCATAGGTGACGAATGGTCGTATGCGCGCGGGGTTGTCATCGTGCAGTGGAATTACCATGCGCCGCCGGTGCTCACGCGAGGGGCTTTCGGAACCGGGATCAGGCGACTCGAACCAACCCCATGATCCCGCTCGACCGGGTCAGTGGGTTGCGCCACCGGCCGCTGGTGCGGCAGTCTGATCGCTCGCTTCCTCGGTATCGGCGAACATTTCCTTGAAGGCTTTTTCATCCATGGGCGCGTCGGATTGGCCATCCCAGTTCGCACCTTTGGGCAGTCGATTGGCGACACGTATGGCCCCGGCAATGACTTTGTCGACATCGCTTCCGGTCTGCGAAATCGCCACGGGGATGCCGCGCGGCTCGTGCGCCAGCGCCGACACTTCGTCCCAGTCGACTTCCTCGTTGCGCGCCTTCAATTGTTTCTGGATGCGTTTGGCGAGAGATTTCGACAGGAGCTTGCGCTCGGCATTGCTCCAGTCGCGAGGGTCGTCCTCGAGGATATCGTAGGCCTGCAAGTACAGCTGGTTGTCGTGCCAGCCGAACAGGAACGGCTGGTTGACCACGCGCACCTTGGTGCCGTCGGGTGCCATGTCGAACAGTTGTGCGATGTCTTCCGGATACAGGCGGACACAGCCGTGGCTTGAGCGCAGTCCGACGCCGGCCGGTTTGTTGGTGCCGTGCACGAGGTAACTCGGCCAGCCAAGATAGAGGGCATGGCGACCGAGGGGGTTGTCCGGGCCCGCCCCGACGACCGCCGGCAACGGATCACCATTCTCGGCATGCTCCTTGCGTACCGAGCTCGGTACGGTCCAGGTCGGGTCTTTCTTGCGACGCACGATGCGGGTCACCCCTTCCGGAGTCTTCCAGCCGACGCGGCCGATACCGATGGGATAGGTATAGACCTCCTGAGGTTTGCCGCTTTGCGCCTTCGGGAAATAGTAAAGGCGCATGGCCGCCGCATTGATGATGATGCCCTCGCGCGGCGCATCGGGCAGCACGTACTGGCTCGGAATCACGATTTCGCGACCTTCGCCGGGTAGCCAAGGATCGACCTTGGGGTTAGCGCGTGCCAGGTCCTCGAATCCGACATTGAAGCGACGGGCGATGTCGGTCAGCGTATCTTCCTTGCTCGCCTTGATGACCTGCACGTAGCCAACGACATCGGTGTCGGCATCACTCAGCTCGAAGTGATGTGTCGTGACCGGATCGGGCAGCGCCTGGACAACGGGCGCGGGCTCCGGTTTCGCAACGCGGCGCTTGCCGAACAACGGCTGCTCGAGCAACGAGCAGCTGGCCACTGCCAGCATCGTGGCCAGGAGCGGGAGGACGATCTTGAGGCGCTTCGCGATGTTCATGGTCCACCCAAGGATAACGCAAGGCGATGCGACACGGCCAACCTGAACCGGTTTGCGGACAGGTGCGCTAGAGCAAGACCGGCTGATTGGGCAATTCATCGCTCCCGGGCTTGCTCCGGCCGCCCGGAAAATGCCGCGCCAGGAGCTCCCCGACAGCGAGAACGCCCGCGACCGAGCCTTTCTCGTATGCTCCTTCGCGGAAGCTGTCGCGCATCGTCGCACAAATGCGACGCCACTCCTGCGTATCGACCCGCGCCGCAATCGCGCGATCGGCGACGATCTCGACCGCGTGGTCGGCCATCAGCACGTATATAAGTACGCCGTTGTTGCCCGCGGTGTCCCACACGCCGAGCTGCCCGAACACCTGTAGCGCGCGCTCCTTGGCACTGCGTGTATGCCACAGATCGGGCAACTCGAGCGCGGTTTCCACGGCGAAACGCAATTCGCCATCGTGGCGCGATTCGACCTGCCTGATGGCCTGCTCGATGGCATCGAGCACGCGTCGCGAGAAGCGCCGCCGTGTCAGCCAGTGCAGCGCAAAAGCGTGCTTGAGGAACCGCATCAGTCTCACCAGCTCCCCGACGCACCGCCGCCGCTGAAGCCGCCGCCGCCGCCACTGAATCCGCCGCCGGCCGAGCCACCGCCGCCCCAGCCGCCCCCACCCCAGCCACCGCCGCCCCAGCCGCCATGACGCGGCAGGCTCGACCATCGGCCTGCGCCGGAGAAGCCGAGCAGCAGCGAGAACAGGAATGCGGCAATGCCCGCGCCAACGCTGAGTCCAAGCAGCTGGCTCACGAAAAAGACCAGCCCGCCGGTTGCACCGCCCGTCAGGAGCGAGCCGAACGCGCGGCCAAATATCGTGCGCAGGATCATCGAGCCGACGAATACCGCGACCAGCAGGAACGGCAGGTGATCCAGAATCGATGACTGCGGGTGCCATTCATTGTCGGGTGCAGGCAACGCTTCACCATCGATGAGGCGAATGAGCTGATCGAGGCCGGCGTTGATGCCGCCATAGAAATCGCCTTGCTTGAATAGCGGCGCGATGGTGTCGGCGATGATTCGACGCGAATACAGGTCGGTTACGGCGCCCTCGAGTCCCTGCCCGACTTCGATGCGCATGCGCTTGTCGTCCTTGGCGATCAGCAGCAGCAGGCCGTCATCGCTCGCCTTTCGCCCCAGCTGCCATTGGTCGACGACCCGTATCGAGTATTGTTCGATGGCTTCGGGCTCCGTCGTCGGTACGACGAGTACCGCGATCTGCGCGCCCTTGCGCGCTTCGAAATCGGCCAGCTTGCTCTCGAGCGATGCCTGTTCGGCCGCGGTCAGCGTGCCGGTAAGGTCGGTAACCCGCGCCTCGAGCGCAGGGACGGCAACTTCGGCCGCATTGGCAAGCGCCGCAGCACACAGCAGCCACCCGAGTCTGGCCGCGACATGCAGTTGCGACACTGCAATTCCCGCGGCGCTAAGGCGTTTCAGGTGCGGGTGCAGTGGCCGGCGCCGCGGCGGCGGGCGCCTGCGGCGCGCCGAAATCGACACTCGGCGGCCGCGAAATGGCAGCCTCGTTCTCGACCGTGAAACTCGGCTTGACCTTGTAGCCGAAAATCATCGCAGTCAGGTTGCTCGGAAATCTTCGCACCGTGACGTTGTAGGCGCGGACCGCGTCGATATAGCGATTGCGTGCGACGGCGATGCGATTCTCCGTCCCCTCGAGCTGTGCTTGCAGATCGCGAAAGTTTTCGTTTGACTTCAATTCAGGATAGCGCTCGACCACGACCATCAAGCGGCTGAGCGCCTGCGTCAATTCGCCCTGCACCGCCTGGAACTTCGCCACGGCCGCAGGATCGTTCAGGACGTCGGGCGAGACCTGCAAGCCGGTCGCGCGGGCGCGCGCCTCGGTTACGCCGATCAGCACGGCCTGTTCCTGTGCGGCAAATCCCTTCACGGTTGCAACCAGGTTCGGGATGAGGTCCGCGCGACGCTGGTACTGGTTCACGACCTCGCCCCATGCGCCCTTCACGGTTTCGTCCTGATCCTGGATGGTGTTGTAACCGCAACCTGCCAGCGGCAAGGCTGACAGTAGAAGCATGGCGATCTTTGCAATGCGCATTTGGGCTCCCGGTTAGGCTCCTCGGCAAGGTACTACCAGATTGTGACACGCTCCGATTCCGGTCGGAACAGGCGGTCGCCACTGCGCAGACCAAAGGCGTCATAGAAGGCCTGGATATTGCTCACCGTACCGTTGGCGCGGTATTCGCTCGGGCTGTGCGGGTCGATCTTCAGGCGCCGGCGCAGCTCGTCGTCCCGGTATTTTCGCCGCCAGGCCTGGGACCAACCCAGGAAAAAGCGCTGCGGACCGGTGAACCCGTCGATGACCGGCGGATCCGTCCCGGCCAGGGAGAGCAAATAGGCCTTGTAGGCGACAGCAAGCCCCGACAGGTCGCCGATATTCTCACCGAGCGTCAGCTCGCCGTTGACTTTCTCGTCATCGAGCACGGTGAAATCGCCATATTGCGTGACCAATCGAGCGGCGCGCTGCTTGAAGGCATCGGCATCGGCGGCGGTCCACCAGTCACGCAGGTTGCCGTCGCCATCGAACTGTCGACCGGAATCATCGAAACCGTGGCTGATCTCATGGCCGATGACCGCGCCGATCGCCCCGTAGTTGACCGCATCGTCGGCCTGCGGATCGAAAAATGGCGGCTGCAGTATGGCGGCGGGGAACACGATTTCGTTCGCCGGCGGATAGTAATAGGCATTGACCGTGTAGGGTGTCATCAGCCACTCGCTGCGATCGACCGGACCGCCGACCCTCTTCAGCTGGCGGTCGAATTCAAATGCCGTCGCGCGCTCTATGTTGCCAACCAGGTCATCGCGCGAAATCGTAAGCGACGAGTAATCCCGCCATTTGTCGGGGTAACCGATCTTGACCGTGAACTTGCCGAGTTTCTCGTGCGCAGCCGTGCGGGTATCGCTCCCCATCCATTGCAGGCCGTCGATGGACTGCGCGAACGCCTGCAAGAGATTGCCAACCAGGGCCTGCATGCGCGCTTTGGATGCGGGGCTGAAATGGCGCTCGACATACATCTGCCCGACCATTTCCCCGACGTTGTTGCCCAGCATGTCGACACCGCGCTTCCAGCGCTCCTGCTGCTCCTGCACGCCGCGAAGACTGCGGCTATGGAAGTCGAAATGCAGCTCGTCGAACTTCGACGCGAGGTAGGGTGCATAGCTGTCGATCAGCTGAAACGCGAGGTATTCCCGCCAGGTGGCAATCGGGCGCTCGCGGACGAGGACGCCCAGGGACGCCACATAGGTCGGCTGATTGACGTCAATCGCCCCGGTATCGGTGCCGATGGCAGCCAGAAATGGCTGCCAGCCAAATTGCGGCGCAGCGGCCGCGGCTTCGGAACGCGACAGCTTGTTGTAGGTTGCGACCGGATCGCGATTTTGCACGCGGCTCCACTGCGCGCGGGCAATATCGGTCTCGAGGGCGAGTATTCGCGCCGCCGCCCCGTCGGCATCCGGCACGTCGGCGGCAGCGAGCATGGCGCTTGCGTAGTGGACGAACGCCTGCCGATAACCGCGGTTCTTGTCATCATCCACCAGGTAATAGTCACGATCGGGCATCGTCAGGCCCGCCTGATACAGGGAGCCCACGTAGCGTGTCGCATCGCCGCCGTCCGGCGAGACGAAGAAAACGATCGGTGCCGCACCGCCCAGCCTCTGGGCGCGACCGAAATAGGCGAATACATCGTCCGGATGCTCCAGCGCGGAGATTGCGGCGAGCTCCGGGGCGAGCGGTCTGAGGCCTGCGGCTTCGACAGTCGATGTATCCATGAAGCTCGCGAAAAAATCGCCGATCTTGCGCTGCGATGAGCCGGGCGTGGCCGCCTCATTGCCAGCCGCTTCCTTGACGAGCGCGAACACCTTTTGCTGCGCATCGTCATCAAGGATGCCGAAGATGCCGTAATTTGACTTGTCGGCTGGAATATTGGTGTCCGCCAGCCACTGGCCATTGGTGAACCGGTAAAGGTCATCCTGTGGTCGGACACTGCGGTCGAAACCCGCGAGGTCGAGGCCGGACTTGAGGGGCGGCGCCGAGGCTGCCTGGCCCGCTGGTGGCTCGCTGACCGTTGCGCAACCGGCTGCGGCGGCGATGCCGGCAAGCAGCAAACTATGGATTCTCATGTTGATTCTCCGCTCGCAGCTGGCGAGCAAAACCGCAATGGCGGCAGTATAGCCGCCGAGGCCACGGGGATAAAAAAACCCCGGGCTTTTGGCCCGGGGCGGGAAGGGCGGACTTTCAATGAAGGGAAGGAAGTCCGCTAGGGGATTCGCGGCGGGTCAGTGCAGACGCGCCCAATGCAAAATACGTATGTCGTCCGAATCGATGTCGAAACTCTCGGCGAGAAGACTGCGCAGTTCATGCGTGGACTTCTTGCCTTCCTTGAGCGGACGCGTCAGTTCAACGACTCCACTCCATTCGTTAGACTGAGGCACCTCACCGGCATCGGTCACAAAGTGCGTGTAGTACTTCGCCGACATGGAGCTAGCCTATTTGCGGCGTCGGGCCGGGGCTGTGAGGCGTCGCACAGATCGTCATCGGCCGGCGCGGGCATGAGGAAAAACTCAAACCGTTCGCACACTGGAATTTAACAATGTCCCGGTATCGCCCTCCCACCAAACCGGGCTCGCGATTCATCACGGCCGCGGGCGAACGTTGCCTGCGCGCCGAGCTCGACCAGCTCTGGCGCCACGAGCGGCCACAGGTCACGGCCGCAGTCAGCGCCGCCGCCGCCCAGGGCGATCGATCGGAAAATGCCGACTACACCTATGGCAAGCGCCGTCTGCGCGAAATCGATGCCCGCGTACGCTTCCTGCGCAAACGCCTCGAGGGCATGGTCATCGTGTCGGATCCGCCAACGGACAGGTCGCGGATCTATTTCGGAGCTTGGGTCATACTCGAAAACGACGCCGGCGACAGGCGCCGCCTGCGTATCGTCGGCCCGGACGAACTCGCGCACGATGGCGAGTACGTCAGCATGGACGCCCCCTTGCCACGCGCGCTCATGGGCAAGCAGGTGGACGAGGAAGTTACCGTGGCAGTGCCCGAAGGCGAGCGCAGTTACGTGATAGTCGCGATTGGTTACGAGGATCGGCCGTCGCTTTAGCCAAGAGCCGTTCGCGTGCAGCCAGCAGGCGGGTTGCGCAGGTTGTCACGTCTGTTTCCAGGATCGTGCGCGCCAGGGATGGCGCGCCCGAAGCCCCATGGATGGGTTTACGGCGTTCCTGGAAAGCGCCAGCCCAATGTGCGTGATTTGCGCAATGAGGCGGCCGACAGGGTGCCGCTCACGCGCTCTAGATAACCCTTACGTTCTTGAACTGCCACGGGTCGGAGGTATCGATGTCTTCGGGGAACAGTCGTTCGCGCTCGGTCAGTGGCGTCCAGTCGGTGTAGGCGCCGACGACCGGGCCGAGGTAAGGATTGCAGATCTCCAGATTGCGCTTGTAATCGAGCTCGTCCGGCTCGAGCAGGCCGCTGTTGGGGCTTTCCATGGCACAGATCATGCCCGACAGCACGGCAACCGTGACCTGCAGGCTGGTGGCATTGTTGTAGGGTACGAGCGTCCGCGCTTCGTCGATCGACAATTGCGATCCGTACCAATAGGCATTGCGCGCATGGCCTGCAAGCAGCACACCGAGCTCATCGATGCCGCCCGGCGGAATTTCGCTCATCAGCAGACGCTGCTTTGCCTGCAGCTGCCAGTTGTTGCCCGCGAACTCGTGCAGACTGAGCACCGCGTCGTCACAGGGATGGTAGGCGTAGTGGACCGTTGGCCGATACACGACCTGCGCGCCATCACGCACCGTGAAATAGTCGGAAATCGAGATCGATTCGCCATGGGTGATGAGCCAGCCGTGGATGTGTCCCGCTTTCGGCGTCCAGGTGCGCACGCGCGTCGCGGCCCCCGGCTGCATCAGATAGATTGCCGAGCCACGACCGAAATCATGTCGGCGTGCATCGCGCGGGAAGTGGCGTTCGTGCGTACCCCAGCCGAGCTCGGCGGGTTGCGACCCCTCGCTGACGAACCCGTCGATCGACCACGTATTGACAAACTCGCCCGGCTGCTTGCGTACGGTCGACAACTGGGTATCGCGCTCGGCGATGTGCACTACACTGACCGCAAGCTTGCGCGCAAGTGCCGCCCAGTCGGCTCGATTCGCCGGCACCGCGACATCGACACCGCAGTCCTTGGCGATGTTCAACATGGCCTGCTTGACGAAATGCGACACGAGACCGGGATTCGCACCATGCGTGATCACGGCCGTAGGTGCACGCTCATTGCCCGCCTTGAGCGCCAGCGCTTCCTCGCGCAGTGCATAGTTCGTGCGCTTCGCGATCGGCGTCGCGGGATCGGTGTAGCCACCTGCCCAGGGCTCGATGCAGGTATCGAGGTACATCGCGCCACGCTCCCAGCACAGCCGGATCAGCGCAAGCGAGGAGACATCGACCGAGACGTTGACGAGAAAATCGCCCCGGCCAAGCATCGGCGTGAGTATGCGTCGGTAGTTCTCCGGGGTGAGAGAGTGCTTTTCGAACTTCACGCCGAGCGCGCGCGCCGCTTCCGAGCCGCGATCGTCCTTGGTGACGATGCTGATGCGGTCGGCACTTGTGCCTACGTGCCGCAGGATCAGTGGCAGCACGCCCTGGCCAATACTGCCGCAGCCCACCATGATGATGCGCCCGGGGAAATCGAAATGAATCTTGTGTTTGCTCATGATCCCAACCAGAAACTCAGCGATACGCGTAACAGCGAGGGTAGCAATGCCTGCGGTATCGTTCAAATGCGCCAATGCGGCGGATAGGTGCGCTCATACCCCGGCAATTTTTCGATGCGCTTGAGCCAGCCGCCAAGCGCCGGGTAGTTGACCGAAACCGGCAGGAAACGCGTTGCCAGCTCGCGCGCAGCCGGGCGCTCGAGGGCACGACGCAACAACATGATGCCCGGATAGATCACGAAATCGGCTGCCGACACGCAATCGCCAACGATCCAGTCCGAGCGCGACATGCGATCCTCGATCGTACGCGCCTCGCTCGCCACCGCATGCATGCTCGCGGTGAGCTCCTGGTGACTGATATGCGAATCCGAATCGAAGATCGCGCGCGTGATCTTCATGACGTGCTCTTCGATATATGCCTGGTATTCGCAGATGACCCGCATGACCACCGCAGCCTCCTCCGGTGAGCGGCCGAACATTGCAGGTTCGGGATATTTCAGATCGAGGTAATAGAGGATGGCGAGCGATTCGAATACGACGTAGTCCCCATCCTTCAGAACCGGCACCTTGCCGCGCGGATTCATGCGCAGCATGTGCGGCGATTTGTGCTCCTGCCGCGAGAATTGCAGCAGATGGGAGTTGTAGGGCAGCTTCTTGTGCTCGAGTGCGAGGAGCACCCGCCACCCATACGGGCTGCCGCTGCCCCAATAGACGTCGATCGCCATGTCGGTATCCAGTTAGAATTGGCGCGGATTGTAGCGATTAGCCGCCCGCACCGAAATCTTCCCCTGCATGCTCTACACTACACTGATCGGCGACAGCGAGCTCGAGACACGCCGCCATGGCGGCGCCGTGACGATCATCGACTGCCGCTTCGATCTGCTGAACCCGGATTGGGGCGAGGCCAGATGGCGCGAGGCGCATATTCCCGGCGCGCTGTACGCCCACCTCGACCGCGACCTGTCCGCGCCGCGCCAGCGCACGAGCGGCCGCCATCCCCTGCCAGACCGAACGCGCCTCGCCGCGCAGTTCGGTCGTTGGGGCATCACGTCCGATACGCAGATCGTTGCCTACGATCAGGGCAATGGCATGTTCGCGGCGCGGCTGTGGTGGCTTGCGCGGTGGCTCGGGCATCGCGCGGTTGCGGTGCTCGACGGCGGGTTTGCGGCCTGGTGCGCGGGCGGCCGGCCAATTGACAACCATCCGCCCCGATCCATTGCCGCCGAATTCTCGGCTGCTGCCGCGCTCGTGCAGGCCGTGAGCACGCGCGACGTCGAGGCGGCGCTGGTGACCGGCCGCGCCATGCTGATCGATGCACGGGCCGCCGATCGCTTTCGCGGCGAGAATGAAACCATCGATCCGGTGGCCGGTCACATACCGGGCGCGATCAACCTGCCGTTCGCAACCAATCTCACGGCGAGCGGCAAGTTCCACTCGCCGCAGCACCTTCGCGAGGGATTCGATACGCGCCTCGGCGCCACGGGCCGCGAGATCATCAGTATGTGTGGCTCAGGCGTAACCGCCTGCCATAATCTGCTGGCACTGGAGCACGCCGGCCTCGGCGGCGGCAGGCTCTACGCCGGCTCCTGGAGCGAATGGATCACCGACTCCCGCCGCGCCATCGCGACGGGCCCATGAACAGCGACAGTCGCAGCGAGACATGAGCAACGATAAAACCACGGCTACAGACAGCGCCGCCAGCGCGCGACGCCGCGCGGCGAACGGCTGGAGCGTCGAGGACTCGGCCGACGTCTACGAGATCGGTGCCTGGGGCAAGGGCTACTTTGCGATCAATGCCGCCGGGCACGTGGTCGTGCGGCCGCGCGGCAACGATGATGCCGAGATCGATCTTTACGAAGTCGTCGAAGGTCTCAAGCAGCGCGACCTGACGACACCGGTCGTGCTGCGGTTCTCCGACGTGCTCAATCACCGGCTGCGCCACCTGCACAATGCATTTGCGCAGGCGATTGCCGAGAACGAGTACCGCGGCTCCTATGCAGCGGTATTTCCCATCAAGGTCAACCAGCAACGGCTGGTCGTCCAGGAAGTCTATCGCTACGGCGAGCAATTCGGTTTCGGCCTCGAAGCAGGCTCAAAACCCGAGCTGCTCGCCGTGCTCGCGATGAGCGAGAACTGCGGCGAGCGCATGATCGTCTGCAACGGCTTCAAGGATGACAGCTATATCGAGGCCTGCATCCTCGCGACCAAACTCGGGCGGCGCATCATCCCGGTGGTCGAGAACTATGCCGAGCTCGGCCTGATCCTCAAATACGCGCGCAAGTACGACGTGCGCCCGCACATTGGCATACGCGTCAAACTGGCCAGCGAAGGCTCCGGCCGCTGGCGCGACTCGGCAGGCGACAAATCCAAGTTCGGCCTGTTCGTCTCGGAAATCCTCGAGGCGGTCGAGACATTGCGTGCGGAAGGCATGCTCGAGTGTTTCGAACTCGTGCACTGTCACCCCGGCAGCCAGTTGCAGGACATCCGGCGCGTGAAGGAAGCCATCAACGAATTGGCCCACGTGTACGCGGAATTGCAACAGCTTGGCGCCGGGCTGCGCTACATCGACGTGGGCGGCGGACTGGGTGTCGATTACGACGGCAGCGGCACGAATTTCAGTTCGTCCATCAACTACACTCTGCACGAGTATGCGAACGACGTCGTCTACCGCATCGCCAGTGTCTGCAACGCCCGCGGCATCCCGCACCCGATGATCGTCAGCGAGTCGGGTCGCGCGATCGCCGCGCATCACAGCGTGCTGGTGTTCAACACCCTCGGGTCATCGACCTTCGATCATTACCGGGTGGACGAAATCCGCGACCTGCCGCAGCCGGAGGACCTGCCACAACCCATCCAGGACCTGATCGAGGCCTACGCCGATATCAGTGAACGTCGGCTGATCGAGTGTTATCACGACGCGCTCACTGGCCGGGAACAGGCGCTGCAGATGTTCAACCTCGGCCTGTTGAGCCTCAAGGACCGCGGTTTCGCCGAGCGCATCTTCTGGGCGATCTGTGCGCGCGTACGCGATGTCGCGGCCCGCCTCGACCGCCGACCCGAGGAACTCGACGGCCTCGAGTCGATGCTCTCGGATATCTACTTCTGCAACTTCTCTGTCTTCCAGTCGCTCCCGGACAGCTGGGCGATCGATCAGCTGTTTCCCATCATGCCGATCCACCGGCTCGATGAACGGCCATCGCGACGGGGAATCCTTGCGGACATCACCTGCGATTCCGACGGCAAGATCGATCGCTTCGTGTCACGCCGCGATGTCAAACGAACACTCGAACTGCATCCGGTCGAACAGGGCGAGGAGTACTACCTTGCCGCATTCCTGGTGGGCGCCTACCAGGAAACGCTGGGAGACCTGCACAATCTTTTCGGCGATACCCACGTCGTGCACATCCGGTTGCACGATGAAGGCGGTTGGTGGATCGAGGAAGTGGTCAAGGGTGACACGGCAAGCCAGGTACTGGAATACATGGAATATGACGTCGCCGAACTCTCGCCCGCACTCAGCCGCGACTGCGAGCGTGCGATACGCGATGGCCGGATGAGTGTCGAGGAAAGCCAGGCCCTGAAGCGCTTCTACGAGAGCGAACTGGCGGGCTACGCCTACCTCGAGTAAAGCCTGTTTCATGCCCCCGCACCGGATCAGCGGATAGGAGCGGGTCAGGGCAGCGCAATTTCGCCGCTGCCGAGATAGGTCACCCGGCCGCCGACTTCGATTCCTCTGCCCGGCACGATGCCAAGATGCAGCTCGCTCGGTCGTCGCACCTGCGCGCCCTGCGAGATTCGCCGTTGCGCGCCGCGAGGCGCTTGTGCATGGAGCCAGGCGCCGAGGTTGGCACAGGCCGAGCCGGTCGCGGGATCTTCCCGAAGCGCAAAGCCGTCGTCGAACAGGAAGCGCGCGCTCACCTTCTGCCCGTCATCGTGAAACAAATAGATCTGCAGCGCCTGGCCGGGTGGCATCAAGCCAAGCAACTGCGCGTATTGCGGCGCGAGGCGATCAAGGGCGCCCGCCGTGGCGAGCGGCAGCAGCAACTGGCAGGCGCCGGTATCGACCCAGACAGCCTCGCCCGCGAGGTCGGGTGCCCCGAGGCCGAGCGCCGCGGCGAGTACCGCTGCGTCGAGCCCGGCAGGCCGTACGCTGCCAAACGGCCGTTGCAGCGTCCAGATATCCTGGTCGCGCCGCAGCGGCACGGCGCCCGCCGGTACCTGCAGCACGATGTCGCTCGCACAATGTCCGAGACGACGCAATACCTCGGCCGTTCCCAGGGACGGATGCCCGGCGAACGGCATTTCGTAGCTCGGCGTGAAAATGCGCACATGGGCACGACCTGCCGTGACGCCGCTGATGAATGTCGTTTCCGACAGATTCATCTGCAGCGCGAGCGCCTGCTGCAGGTCCGTGCCCAACGGCTCGGAAGGCTCGAAGACAGCCAGCGCATTGCCGCTGATGGACTGCCCCGCAACGCAGAAGACGTTGACCAGGTGATAGCGCAAGGGATTCCTCATGACCGTAGCGTAGCGCAGGATCGCGCGACTCTGGAGGCGCACCGGCAAATGTGGCAGGCTGAATGCCATGAGTGCATTGCCCGCCCGCACAGCAACGGCCGAGCCTGCCGACCTGCCGCGGCTGCAACTCGAAGAGTCGCGGGAATTCCGCGCCTACCATGAGTTTCTGCGCGCGGCGCGCCAGTACATGGACGGCGAGCTGGTCGTTGCCATGCACGCGAAGTACCAGCAGGCCGCCGCGAACGCGCCGAAGCCACCGACCGACGCTGCGGCAGCGACCCGGCTGCTCGATGACCTGCCGCAGTTCCAGCTCTACAGCTGGTACTTCCGCCACCTGCAGCGCTTCAAATATCACCGGGCGTCCCTCGGCATCTTCGCGGCGCTCGACAGCCAGAGGCAACGACTGCAATCAGGGCTCGAGGCAGCCGTGGGCCTGGCAGGCGAGCGGTTGCGGCTCGACCCGGACCTTGCCATACCCGACTATTTCCGTTTCGTGCCGTTTCATCAGCACACGGGCGGCGTCACGCACGACGCGCTCGATGGCCTCGCTTACGAGCTGGGTCGGCGCACTACCGTGGCCCAGCACGCGGATGCAAACAACATCTACCGCCTGCTGTTTCGCATGTTTCCGCAGCGCGAATACGCACGCGTGCTCGACTGGGGCACGGGTCATGGCGCGGCCCTGATCGACTGGCAACGACTGCATCCGCAATCCGAGTGTCATGGCGTTGACCTGTCAGCGCCCTGCCTGAAGCTTGCGCACCGGCGCGCACTCGAGAACGGCATGTCGCTCAGGTTTTCGCAGCAGGACCTCGAGCACCTCGATTATCCGGACGAGCACTTCGATCTCGTCTTCTTCAATTTCATGCTGCATGAGCTGCCACCGCGCAGCCTGCCGGCCTTGCTCGCCGAGGCACGCCGCGTACTGAAGCCCGGCGGCCTGTTCGCGGGTCACGAGTTTCATCTGCGGCCGGGCGATGCGTTCCAGAATGCGTTGCAGCATGCCCATGGCTGGCTCAACAACGAGACCTATGCCGTGCCCTGGTACGATGTGCCGATTGCGGAACTGGCGCGCGCCGCCGGATTTTCAGGAGTGCGCATCGAGCCCTTCGAGGCACTCATCGACTCGGTCATCCGCCCCGAGCGCCGCCGCGCCTCGAGCAGTTTCTGGTACTACTACGAGTTCACGCGATGAGCGCGAAGAAAACCGTACCCAAGGCAGCGCTGTCCGGCCCGGTCACCGATCATGAACCGCTCCTCCTGCACGATGTGCCCATGGACAACGCGGTAGGCGCGATCGTCGCCCTGACCGCGGAAGTGCACATCCTGCGCGAGCGTTTGCAGACGCTCGAAGCTGTGCTTGCCGGCCAGGGCACAGTGAGCCGCACTGCGCTCGAGCGCTACCAGCCAGACGTCGACGAAGCGCTTGAGCGCAATCGATCGCTCGGCGAGTTCACCTCCCGTGTCCTGTCGGAACTCGCGCGCGATCGCACGCCGGTCGCGCCGGTTGACCCGCGGGTTCGCAACTGGCTCACTGACAACAAGACCGGCAAGTAAGGATCCGCCAACATGGCCAACAAGCTCCCAGCATCGGCACTGATCGCATTCACCGCTTTGGTCGCTGTCGCGACGCAGGCCGAACCACTCGACATCTACACCGCCGATGGCGCACTTGCTGCGATGCGTAAGGTCCAATGCTCGATGGTCGATGGTGAAGCAGTTACCTACTACTGGCATGGCGAGACCTACAGCCGGGTACCAGGCGAAGCGGACCGCAAGCTGTTCGACGTGATCGGCATGAATATCCGCGCCTGCGCGACCATCAACGACCCGCAGCGCGGCAAGGGCTGGCGCCTGGTGAGCCGCGAACTGCTCATCTATGTCGACCCGGCCACTGGCGAACCATTGACGGAATGGAACAATCCCTGGACCGGCGCCGCGGTCAAGGTCGTGCAGACCGCGAACGACCCTGTGAATCAGCCGCCGCTCTTCCCGCTCGGCCGCGATGGCAAGCCGGTCAGTTGGCGCGGCACGGTCAGCGGCGACCAGTGGTGGCAGACCCTCACCGTGCCGCTTTTCTATCGCAACCCGCTCGGCGGCGACTATCAGAAATACATTGGCGGCACCTATCACGCCACCGAGATGTTCAATTTCTTCGGGCCGATCGCCGCCCTGACGGACCAAAGCGTCACATCGGCACCGGTGCAGGTTGGCTGGGTGAGGATATCCGGATGGCTGCCGTGGATGGAAATGGGTGATCGCAGCGGCCTGCTCTATTTTCACAGCGCCGGGCGCAAGCTCGGCAGCTGGGACGAACTGCCCGAGGCGTTTCGCAGTTTGATTGAGCGTGACTATCCGCTCTGGAAGTCGCCGCCGCCGCTCGATGACAAGCGGCCCAACGAAACCAGCTGGACATATTTCCGCAAGCAGGTCGCGCCGGAGGCGCCACCAGCGCGCCATTGACGGCGCCGCCAGCGGCGGGTTTGCCTGGGTCCCTGCTCGGGAGTAGCATCGTTGGCACGAGGGTTTTCGTGTTGACGGGTCGTGCCGGACCGCAGCCACCGCGGGTTCGGCGGCCAGCTGCGAGAGAGACGATCGAATGACGACGATTTATGTAGGCAATCTGCCGTTCTCGGCCACCGATGCCGACGTCAAGGTTCTGTTCGAACGCTATGGCAAGGTCGAATCGGTGAAACTCATCAACGACCGCGAAACCGGCCGGCCGCGCGGCTTCGGATTCGTGGATATGCCGCAAGCCGATGCCCAGGCAGCCATCGATGCGCTCAACGGGCATGAGCTCAATGGCCGGGCCTTGCGGGTCAATGAGGCCCAGCAACGCCCGCCCCGCCCACGCGGCGGTGGCGGCGGCCCGCCTCGCGACCATTGAACTCGCGACCGTTGAACTCGAGCCCGCTCCCTGGTTGCACGAGGCTGGCAGCCGCGCTGCTGACTGGGCTTCTTTGCGCCTGCGCAAGTGCGCCCGTTGCCGACCGGCAGGATGCCGCACTTGCCATCTCGCAGGTGCTTGCCGGCGCGCAGCGCAGCGAAGAGCACCGCGCACGCGATCGTTACCGCCATCCGAAGGAAACCCTGCTTTTCTTTGGCTTGCGACCCGAGATGACCGTGGTCGAGCTGTGGCCAGGTGCCGACGGCTGGTACACCGAGATCCTTGCACCGCTGTTGCGCGAACACGGCCGATTCTATGCGGCGCAGTGGCCGCCCTCCCCTGACAGCAGCTACATCACGACCGGGCTTGCGCGATTTCGCGACAAGCTCGCAAGCGACCCCGGGAGCTATGACCGCGTCATCATCACGACCCTCGGTGATTCGGTCAACGAGATTGCGCCGGCCGGGAGCGCCGACATGGTGCTCACGTTTCGCAACCTGCACAGTTGGATGGGACGCGGTGAGCTCGACGCCGTGGTCGCCGCCGCATTCCGGGCGCTGAAGCCCGGTGGAATCTTCGGCGTGGTCGAACACCGCGGCAACGACGGCCAGCCACAGGACCCGAAGGCCCGCAGCGGCTATGTCAATGAAACATTCGCCGTCGAACGGATCGAAGCCGGCGGCTTCCGCCTGGTCGCGAAATCGGCCATCAACGCCAACGGAGCCGATACCAAGGACTATGAAGCCGGCGTCTGGGCACTGCCGCCGACGCTGCGCATGGGCCAGGCCGATCGCGAACGCATGTTGAAGATCGGCGAGAGCGATCGCTTCACACTGCGATTCGTCAAGCCGGAGAAATAGACCCGCAGCTCACCACATGTCCTTGATGCGTCTGGCCGCATCGACCTGCACCGCCGCCGCCGCGCCTTGCAGGCCGACCTCCGACAGGTGCGAGCCGTGGAAGGCCACTTCGTCGAACGTTTTCAGGAATTTTTCGTTGACGAATCGACTGCGTCCGCCATAGACGTGGCCATCGGCGTTGCGCGGCTGATTGGTGAGCGGAAAACGCAGCGGCGCGATCAGGTGCAGGTCACGGCGCGCCCTGGTCATGCCGACATACAGCAAGCGCCGCTCCTCCTCGATCTGATCGGGCGAGCCGGTCGCGAACTCCGACGGGAAACTGCCGTCGACGACGTTCAGCACGAACACGCTCTCCCACTCCATGCCCTTGGCGGAGTGGATCGTCGAGAGCACCAGGTAGTCGTCGTCGAGGTGCGGCTTGCCGGACAGATCGCTGGTGGCGTTCGGCGGATCGAGCGTGAGTTCGGTTACGAAGCGCTCGCGCGAGGGGTATTGCCCGGCCAGGACTTCGAGCTGATCGAGATCGCCAATGCGCGTGTGGTATTGCTCGTACAGTCGCTCGAGGTGTGGCTGGTACCACTCCCGCACGGCACGTAGCTGCGCCGGCCAGGGGCTCTTGGGGGTCGCGAGCATTTCCATCAGCGCGAGGAGCTTCGGCCAGAGCATGCGCGCCTCGGGCGGCGCCTCGTAGGCCTTGAGCGAGTGCAGGCTGCCATTCGCCGCTTCGAGCAGGTCGACCGCCTTGCGCGCATTGACCGGACCGACGCCCGGCAACAGCTGCATGGTACGCAAGGCCGCCAGCGAATTTCGCAGATTGTCGGCCCAGCGCAGGACCGCCAGGAAATCCTTGACGTGGCTCGCTTCGAGAAACTTGAGTCCGCCGTACTTCACGAAGGGGATCTTTCGTTTGGTCAGCTCAACCTCGAGCAGATCGCTATGGCTCGCGCTTCGAAACAACACGGCCTGGCGGCGCAGCGCCACATTCGCTTCGCGCTGCTTGAGAATCTGCGTGCAGACGTATTCGGCCTGGGCGGCCAGGTCATCGACCGTGACATAGCGCGGCTTCGCCCCATCGCCGCGTATCGACAGCAGGTGCTTGCGAAATTGTCGCGGTGCATCGGACATCAGCGCATTGGCCGCGTCGAGCACCTGCTGCGTCGAGCGATAGTTCTGCGCCAGCGTAACGATCGTGGCTTTCGGCTCGTACTGATCCGGGAAGCCGAGTATGTTCTCGACCTCGGCAGCGCGGAATGAGTAGATCGACTGCGCGTCATCGCCAACCACCGTCACGCCCTGACCGTTTGGGCGCAGCGCGCGCAGGATGTCCGCCTGCAGGCGATTGGTATCCTGGTATTCGTCGACGAGTATGTGATCGAAATGCGAGCCGACATGCTGCGCCAGGCGCGGTTCGCTCATGAGCACGTGCCAGTACAACAGCAGGTCGTCGTAATCGAGAAGCGCGTACTTCTGCTTGCGCTCGACATAGGCGCGAAACAGGCGCGTGAGGTCGTCCTGCCATTGCAGGCACCAGGGAAACTGCCGCTCCAGAACCTCCTGCAGCGGTCGCTGGGTATTCACCCGATACGAATAAATGGCAAGGCAGCTGTCCTTGCGCGGAAATCGTTGCTCTTTGGTGGCAAGGCCCAGCTGTTGGCGCACGTCATCGAGCAGGTCGGCCGCATCGCCGCGATCGGCCACGCTGAATTGCGGATCGAGGCCGATATGCTGCGCGTAATGACGCAACAGGCGGTTGCCGACTGAATGAAATGTCCCGGCCCAGCCCAGGCGCTGCGCAATGGCCTTCGCCTTGTCCCCCAGGGTATCGTTCAACGCGGTCTTGACGATGTCATGCGCACGTCGGCGCATCTCGAGCGCGGCGCGGCGGGTGAAGGTCAACATCAGGATTCGCGCCGGATCCACGCCGTGCAGCACCAGGTGTGCCACGCGGAAGGCCAGCGTGTTGGTCTTGCCGGTACCGGCGCCGGCGATGATCAGCAGCGGGCCGGCACTGAACTCCCTGTCGCTTACGGCTTCGCCGTGTGTGACCGCCTGGCGTTGCGGGCCATTCAGTTGTGTCAGATGGGCGGAGACCGACATGAGCGGCGATGATACCGAGATCTGGCGATCGAGTCGCGCCGGTTGCCGCTGCCCGGCGATTGCGCAATGATCACCGGCCTGTCCATGTTGCGAGGCGATCATGACCACCGGACGCCGCTATCAACCGCGTCGACTTACAGCGCTCGGGTTGCGGCCGAAATCAAGGCGCGCACTGCCTGCGGATCTGGCCAAGTATTTCCGTATCTGCGAGGAGAAGATTGGCTTCCTGCCGAATGTGCTGGCCGCATACAGTTTCGACACCGTGAAATTGCGCGCCTTCATCGACATGTACAACGACTTGATGTTCGCGAAATCAGGCCTGAGCGAGCTCGAAAGGGAGATGATCGCGGTGGTGGTGTCGTCGGCAAACCATTGCTACTACTGCCTGGTGGCGCACGGCCAGGCAGTGCGCGAGCTCTCGGGCGACCCCGAGCTCGGCGAGCTGCTGGTGATGAACTACCGCGCCGCCAACCTGACGCCGCGCCAGCGGACGATGCTCGACTTCGCCGACCGGCTGACTCGCCAGCCTGCCGAATGCGATGCCAGCGAGCGCCGCAAATTACTGCGAGCGGGATTTCGCAAGCGCGACATCTGGGACATTGCCGCCGTGGCGTCGTTTTTCAACATGACCAACCGCCTGGCGACAGCGACCGAAATGATGCCGAACCCCGAGTACCACGGACGCTCGCGCCAGCGGGGCGCAGCCAGGGTCACCTGAGTCGGTCGATTTCGCTGCCGTGCATCATGCCGCGCAGGCGTGGCGAAGCCAGCAGTGATTGCGGATAGTGCGGTGCTGGCGCGCTGGAGCCATCGAGCGCAGCAAGCTGCTCACTGCTCAAGGTGAACTCGGCGGACTGCATGATGTCGCGCAGCTGCTCGAGCGTGCGCGCCCCGATGATCGGCAAGACATTGCCGGGCCGCTGCATGAGCCAGCGCAATGCAACCTGCGCACTGCTGCGACCGCACTCGCGCGCGACCTGGGCAACGGCTGCGGCTATCGCGAAATTGCGATCGCTGTAGAGACTGCCCCAGCTCGCGGTCTGCAGCCGCCCGGACTGCTTGGCACGCACGGCCGGATCGGCGCTGTACTTGCCGGACAGGAAGCCGCCGGCGAGCGGACTCCAGGCCGTGATCGTCATGCCATATTGGGCCGCACAGGGCAGCAGCTCGTGCTCGACATTGCGTTCGACGAGGCTGTACTGGACCTGCAGTGCGACCGGGACGCTCAGATTGCGCAGCAAGGCCTGCTCGCTCGCTCGAGCCACCACCCAGGCGGGGTAGTTCGAAAACCCGATGCTGAGCACCTTGCCCTGGCGCACGACATCGTCGAGCGCGCGCAGCAATTCCTCGATTCCGGTCAGTGAATCCCACATGTGCACCCACAGCAGGTCGATGTAATCCGTCTGCAACCGCCGCAGGCTGTTGTGCAGCGACAGGTGCAGGCTCTTGCGCGAGCTGCCGCCGGCGTTGATGTTGCCGGCATCGCCGCTCATGGTGAACTTGGTGGCGAGGACGATGCGCGACCGCGACGCCCCGATGAACCGGCCAAGGTAGGTCTCGCTGCTGCCCGCGTTGTGGAGGTTGGCGGTATCGATGAAGTTTCCGCCCTGCTCGAGGTAGTAGTCGAACATCGAGCGGCTGGCCGCCTCTTCTGCGCCAAACCCGAACTCCGTTCCGAAGGTCATCGTACCCAGCGAGAGTTCCGATACCTTGATGCCCGTTCTTCCGAGCAGTCGATATTGCATGACAGCGCCTCCCCTGTTGCGGCATTGTTGCACGCTGGTACAGCGGGCAGGCAACCATGCTAATAGAGTCGCACAACCGTTTCAGGGGTTCTGTAATTTCGGTCAATGTCGAGACCGTGCGCCTGCCGAATGGCAGCCAGTGCGACCTCGAGATCGTGCATCACCCGGGCGGTGCAGCCGTTCTGGCCGAAGATGAACACCAGCGGTTTTGCATGCTGCGTCAATTCCGCCATGCAGCGGGCGGTTGGATCTGGGAATTGCCGGCCGGCAAACTCGAAATCGACGAACCGCCGCAGGAGACCGCCAGGCGTGAGTTGATCGAGGAAGGCGGAGTCAAGGCACGCAGCTGGCGCGAACTCGGCACGGTATTGAGTTCACCCGGCGTTTTCACCGAGGTTGTCCATCTCTATCACGCCTGCGACCTGGCGCCCGCCGACATCGCACCCGAGCCGAATGAAGTCTTCGAGGTACATTGGCTCGCTCGCTCGCGCCTGCAGGCGATGATTGTCAGAGGCGAGATCAACGACAGCAAAACCTGCGTTGCCTGGCTGCGTTATCTGCTTACGTGAGCGCCGTCACGCTTTGCCGCGTTCCGCTCGGCTAGACTGTCTATAGCCCGCAACTGCGTGCAACGCAGGTCTGACCAAGAATGAGTAAAAAACCCGGGTCCGCCCTCGACAACGCCGAACTCGAAATCGCCTCGGACAAGGGCGATCGTGGCTGGGCGCCGTCCCTGTCGAGCACCAGCCAGAGTGGTTTCGATCCCTATGCGCGCGTCGGCACCGCTGGCCGCGTCGATGCCGGCCAAACGGTCCGGCCAGGCCGGCGGGATCTCAAGAAGCTCGGCGAGTGGATCAAGTTGCAGCGGCAGATGGCGGAACGCGCCAATCAACCCGACGAAGAGTAGAACCTGGCCCACTGTCCCGTCGATTCTAACCCGCGGCAACAGCGACCTCGCGCCGGATGAATTCCCGCTTGCGCTGGTTGGTCAGGCGGTAGAACCTGCGCAACTGCGCGATGAGCGCAGCCGCGGTAGAGCGGGTCGGGCGCTCGGCCTGACGCGCCACGTGCTGGCAGAAGCGCGCCGCCCAGCGGCTCGCCTGGCGGTAGAGGTCGGTCCTCTCGAGCGCCATGTCTTCATCGACCCGCGCCTGCTGGAAGAGTAGCCGGTGCAATTCGTGCGGGAAGCGCTCGGGCTGCTGGGCACGCATCAGCCACAGGCTGGCAACGTATTTGTCGACTTCTGCCTGCAGTTCGAGTTCGAGCAAAGTCACTGGCCGATCGTGACGCGCACTCCATTCTATATAGGCAAAGTGGCTGACGCCTTCGAGCGCGGTCAGACAATCCTGCACGTTGCGCGAGCAGAGCATGTCGATAGGATTGTCACGACCAAGGCGCTCGAGCACTGCTGCATCGAGAAACAAGCCGACGCCGAGCTGTGCGCCGTCATCGTCCAGGATCAACTGCTCATCGACCGGCCCGACTCGCGCTCCCTCGGGCAGCAGCGCCGGATCGGTGATCAGGAAGTCATAGATATTGCGGCCGGCCGGCAGATCGTAGATCGCGGCCAGGAGTTGCTGCATCTGGCGCAGGACCACGGCACAACCTCAGTGGGCGAATCGGCTGCGAGCTGACTCTGCCGGCACGACGCCGAGCCGGCCGAGCAGGCTTTGCGCTCGCGTGCTGCCTGTCTTGAGCCACACTTCGTAGAGGCGCAACACGTCCTGATCCGAAAACTGGCGCGCGCTATCGCTGATTTCGTTCAGAGCGTCGACGAGCCGCTGGAATTTGGCAGCCAGTTCGGCGAACACATCGCGCAGCGCGGCGGCGCTTGGGCCATCGATATTCTGCGCGAGCGTGGCATACGCATGACCGCCCATGGAAATGTGATAGTCGATATCGACGAGCTTGCGGGCAAAGCCGTGCGCGAAGAAGCCGGCCATGAACAGTGACACATCGCCGAGGCGCTGTAGGCCGCGAAATTTTTCCTGTCGCGTCTGCGCCTCGAGCGCCTGGGTCAACATCACCACCAGCGGCGGAATTCGTGGTCCGTCCGATCCTTCGACAAACAGTGCTTCGCTACGTGCGAACAGCGTCAGCAGATTGACCAGGTAGTACTCGGTGTGGTCCTGCACATCGACATGCTGATTCTGCAGTGCCGAATGCACGGCATCGCGAAAGTATTCCTGCAGATTTGGAACCCTCTTGACGGTCATAGGGTCGACGCCTCCTGCAATGAAGTCATCGGCAGTTGAGCGCGTCGTCTGCACCCGGTCTGTGACCCGGGCAGCAATTTCCGGCCATGAAAGCGGCGCCATGTGTGAAGATTGCGGCCTGGTTCAACAAAAACGATTGGCAGTGCCGGCATGCGAGTGCCGGGCGATGGCGCATGAGTGACGCTCCCACACGACGCTGGCTCGATCTCACTTCCTACCAGTGGCTGGTGCTGATTGCTGCCTGGGCCGGCTGGGGCTTCGACGTTTTCGACGCGCTGCTTTTCAACTTCGTGGCACCGAACTGCATACCGGCGCTGCTGCAACTGCCCGCCGGATCGCCAGCGGCCCGTGAAGCAACGGTTTTCTGGACTGGTTTGCTCTCGGCACTGCTGTTGGTCGGATGGGCGGGCGGTGGCGTACTGTTCGGCTGGGTTGCCGATCGTCATGGCCGGCAGCGCGCGCTGCTGATCACCATCGCTCTTTATGCCCTGGGGACCACCTTGTGCGCCGCCGCGACCGATATCACACAGCTGGTGGTCTTCCGCGCGCTGGCGAGCCTCGGCATCGGTGGCGAGTGGGCTGTCGGCGCCATCCTGGTCGCGGAGACCGTACCGGAGTCGCGCAGGGTCGAGGCCGGCACACTGCTGCAGACCGCATCGCCACTTGGCATCGTGCTCGCGAGCGTCGTCAACTACCAGGTCGCGGGCGTGTGGTTTGCCGACCAACCGCAGCAATCATGGCGCTACGTTTTCCTCTGCGGACTCGCGCCCGTGCTCCTGGTGCTGCTGATCCGCAGCTTCGTGCGCGAAAGCGAGCACTGGCGGCGTCAACGGAGCGCGCCGCGAGCCTCCTTCGCCCAGCTGTTCGCCCCGGGCATGCGCCGGGCGACACTGTGTGGATTCGCGCTGTCGATTTCCGGCCTGCTGACCTGGTGGGCCTGCAATGCGTTCCTGCCGCTGCTCGGCGCGACGCTCGCCGGCGAATACGCGGCGGCCCATCAACTGGATGCGACCGCGGCCCGCCTGCTCGCCGAGAGCTGGAAGGCGAGCGCATCCAATGCGTTCAATTTCGGCGGCCTGATCGGCACGTTCGCCGCCATTCCGCTCGCCAAGCTCTTCGGCCGGCGGCCGATGTACATGCTTTATTTCGGTTTCTCGGCGCTTGCTCTGCTCGCTGCCTTCGGCCTTGATATTTCAGCGCCGGTGCGGATGAAGCTGCTCTTCGGTGTCGGCGCCGGAGTCTACGGAATATTCAGCACCTATGTGTTCTACCTGCCGGAGTTGTTTCCTACGCGGTTGCGCGGCATCGGCAGTGGCTTTGTCTATAACGTCGGGCGGGTTGTTGCGGCCGCAGGTCCGTTGGTCGTTGGCGCAGTGGCAGCGCGTGCCGGTGGCGCGAGCGCTGTGCTGCTCGACACCCTGCAATGGGTCGCGCTGATTCCGCTCGCAATGCTCCTGCTCTCGCCCTTCATCGTGATCGAAACGCGCGGCCGGGCCTTGCCGGACTGATAGCCGTTGATTTCAGCCGCGCCTGCGCAGCGGTTTCGCCGCCAATGCGCGGCGCGGAAAGTCACGCTCGAGTTCCTCGATCGCATCCAGGAGTCCGCGAAAGCGGACGCCCAGATCTGTCAGGTGGTACTCGACGCGCGGCGGTACTTCGGCGAATGCCTGACGCTCGAGAACACCGAAGCGCACCAATTTGCGGAGTCTTTCGTTCAGGACCTTCGTGCTGAGGCCAACAACACTGCGCTGCATTGCGCCAGGACGATTGATACCGCGGCTGACCAGGTCGAGCACGCATAACGACCACTTGCAACCGACCACATCTTCCACCATGCGAGCCACAGGGGAAGGATCGGTTGCCTTAATTTTTTTCTGGGACGACATCAAGTTGCACCGGAAAGTACGTACCGCACCGTTGCGCGCGGACTATTGCGGTTGCAGGGGCGCGACTACGCTTGCCGTTCCATCCTAGCATCATCGAGGTACAAGCCCATGAACAAATACCTGTGGACAGCGGCATTGCTCGTTGCGACGGCCAGCCTCGCCGGCAGCGGCACCGAGGTGCCCTACCCGGCCGACTATCGCAGTTGGCGCCATATCAAGAGCATGGTTATCGAAGAAGGCCATCCGCTCTATTCGAGTTTCGGCGGTATTCACCATCTGTACGCAAATACAAAAGCCGTGGCCGGCTATCGCAGCGGACACTTCGCCGATGGCGCGGTTATCGTTTTCGATCTTTTGGACGCGCACGAGCAAGGCGGCGCAATCGTCGAGGGCGACCGTAAGGTGCTGGGGGTTATGCACCGGAATCGCGCGCGCTACGCCGCAACCGGCGGTTGGGGTTTCGAGGGTTTTGCGCAGGGTGCGCGTGATCGACGCGTCGTCGCGGACAATGCCGCACAAGCCTGCTTTGGCTGCCATGCCGCACAAAGCAAGACGAACTATCTCTTCAGCGCGATTCGTGACTGACGCTCGTTGTCACAACAGCAGGTCCGCGAGTTCATCGAGGTCGCGGACCTGCAGATCGGGCGGAACCAGCTCCTCCGGCCAGCGCTTGTCCAGTCGATTGATCCATACCGCGCGCATGCCGGCCGCGCGGGCGCCTACCACATCGACCATCGGCTCATCGCCAACATAGGCGATACGCGCGGGTTCAATGCCAAGCCGGTTCGCTGCCGCGAGAAATGCTTCGGCATCGGGCTTCGCGGCGCCCACATCGCGCGCCGTCAGGACCTGCTCGAAGTACCCGGCGAGTCCGATCGCTTCGAGGTCGGCATTACCGTTGGTCAATGTCGCAAGGCGCATCCGGCCATGCAGTCGCGGCAGGGCGAGGTGGACATCGGTGTAGATCTCCACACGTTGGCGTTCGGCGAGGAAGACGGCGAAAGCGGCCGCGGCGAGATCGGCGCCATAGCCGCATTCGACAGCCAGCCGGCGCAAGGATTCGCTGCGCAACCAGGTCACATCATGCGCATGTCGCGGATTTGCCCGCGCGAGCTGCAGACGCTGATCGCGCTGCGCGGCGAGTGGATAACGCGCGGCCAGGCGCGGCATATTCGCGAGCAGCCAGTCCTGCAGGCATTGCTCGGCCCGCTCGAGCACCGGCCAGGCGTCCCAGAAGGTGTTGTCGAGATCGAAACAGATGGCCCGTAACTCGCCGCGCATACGCTAGCGTAAACTATCGGCAATACGAATCCGGGAGATTGACCATGCGTATCCAGCCGAGCCATGTCCTGATGGTGCTGAGCGCGGCCGCGGGCGTGTCAGCCGCCGGCGCCGCGGGCCGCGCCTTTACCGCAGCCGACCTGGTCGGCCTTGCGCGCATCAGCGATCCGCAGCTGTCGGCCGACGGACGCTGGCTGGCCTATGTCGTGAGCGAACTCGACCAGGCGGCCAACAAGCGGCGCTCCGATATCTGGCTGCAGGACCTCACGCAGAAATCCGCGCCGGCGCGGCGCCTTACGGCCGACCCGGCCAACGACACGAGCCCGCGCTGGGCGGCGGATGGCAATTATCTGTATTTCCTCTCGGCGCGCTCTGGCAGCACGCAGCTGTGGCGAATCTCCCCGAGGGGAGGCGAAGCGCAGGCAGTGTCCTCGCTGCCGGTCGATGTCGGCACCTTCAAACTGGCGCCGGTCGGTTCGCGGGTGGTGATGAGCCTCGATGTGTATCCCGACTGCGCCGACCTCGCTTGCACCGCGGAGCGCAGCAAACAAGACACGGCGAAGCAAGCGACCGGCGAGATACACGATCAGCTGTTCGTGCGCCACTGGGACAGTTGGGATGACGGCAAGCGCTCGCAGCTCTTCGGCGCGGTGATTGGCGCGGATGGGAGACTCTCGCAGCCGGTTGCTTTGTCTGCCGCCGTGGCGGCCAACGTGCCATCGCGCCCTTTCGGCGGCGATGAGGAATACACGCTGTCGAATGACGGCGAACGTGTCATATTCAGCGCGCGGCTCGCGAATGCCAGCGAGGCCTGGTCGACCAACTTCGATCTCTACGAGGTCGACGCCGCCGGCGGCGGGGCGCCCCGCAATCTCACCGCCGACAATCCTGCCTGGGACAGCGAACCCGTGTACCTTGCCAATGGCGATCTCGCCTACCTGGCAATGCGCCGGCCCGGATTCGAGTCAGACCGGTTCGGTATCATGCTGCGCGAGCGCAGCGGCAAGACGCGTGAAGTCGCGCCGCAATGGGATCGTTCCGTATCGACACTCGCCCGTGGCACCGATGGCAAGAGCCTGCTCGCCGTCGCCGACGACCTGGGGCAACATCGCCTGTTCAAGGTCGACATCGGCAGCGGCAAGGTCACCGCGCTCACCGGTGACGGCCAGGTCGGCGGCTTCACGGCGGGTCCGCGTGGCATCATCGTGACCCAGGGCTCACTCGTGCATCCGGCCGACCTCTATTGGCTCGGCCGGGGGCCGGCGACGCGGCTGAGCACGGTCAATGACGATCGCCTCGCCGGTATTTCGCTCGGGGCTGCCGAGCCGTTCACTTTCAGCGGCTGGAACAACGAGACTGTTCATGGCTATGTCGTCAGGCCCCATGGCTATACCGAGGGCAAGCGCTTCCCGGTCGCTTTCGTCGTTCACGGTGGCCCGCAGGGGAGTTTTCAGAACATCTGGAACGATCGCTGGAATGCACAGGTTTTCGCTGGTGGCGGCTATGGCGTGGTGATGATCGACTTTCACGGCTCGACGGGCTACGGCCAGGCATTCACCGATTCGATCAGCGGTGACTGGGGTGACAAGCCTCTAGAGGATCTGCAAAAAGGCCTGGCGGCAGCGCTCGAGCGCTTCGTGTGGCTCGATGGTGATCAAGTCTGCTCGCTCGGCGCCTCGTATGGCGGTTTCATGCAGAACTGGATCGCGGGCAAGTGGCCGGATCGATTTCGCTGCATCGTCAATCACGCCGGAATTTTCGACCAGCGCAGCATGTACTACAGCACCGAGGAACTGTGGTTTCCGGAATGGGAGAACGGTGGGCCGTACTTCGCGGTCCCCGGCAACTACGAAAAATACAACCCCGCCAGTCTCGTCGAAAACTGGCGCACGCCCATGCTGGTATCACACGGCCGCAACGACTATCGCGTGCCCTATACCCAGGGTCTCGCGACCTTCACGGCCTTGCAGCGACGGGGCATCGAGAGCCGTCTCCTGTTCTTCCCGGATGAGAACCACTGGGTCTTGAAGCCCGCGAACAGCGTGCAGTGGTACGGTGAGGTGCTCGCCTGGCTCGATCGCCATCTCAAATGAATACCGCCCGCGCTAGCGGGCGTGCATTTTCTGGAAGCGGAAGAACGGGTCGTTCGGATCACCGGCGACCAACCTGCCCGCCGCATCGAAACTGATCTCGCCGAGCGCGAGTTCATCGACGCCAAGCTCAGCACGCTGCTCGACCAACATCGTTTCGCCCGTGCTCGATGAAGTTGCGCGACAGCGTTTGCGGTCGTTCTCGCCGACGAACAGCTCGTCGCGCCGCTGCCACTCGAGCTCGCAACCCGACAGGGGTTCGAAGTCGGTGTCGATGAGCGCCTTGAACATGTCGGGGTTCGACGCGGCGCCGCGCCATCGGCCCGGGTCGGTGAACCGGTACTGAGATTGCACGATGCGTCCATCGTCGGCCACGTCGAAGGAGACGATGCGCTCGCCCACCATGCGCTCGGGATTGTCCGCCGACAGCTCGCGCTCGAAATACACATTGCGGCCGATGCGCGGTGCGTAAATGCGTTGAATGTGCAGGACGATGTGCTCGCGGCGCTTAGCGCTGCCCTGCGCCTCGAACTGGGCGCGATTGTCATACTGGCCCGGATACCAGGTGAGCAATTGCGCGAGCTGCTCGCGACCGAGCTCCTGCTGATTGGCGCAGCCGGCGGCAAGCGCACCGGCAAGACCTAGTGTCAATACGCGCAACGCGCGCCGGGCGATGTCAGACATTGCGCCATTCTGCCTTGTATGAGAGTCCGAGAGAAAGGATCTTGTCGAGCAGATCCTTGTAGCGGGTACCAATTGCCAGCGCCGACTGGGCGAAATCCTCGTCAGCCTCGAGGTTCGGATTGGCATTGGCTTCGAGTACATAGATCTGGCCATCGCGATCGAGCCGGAAATCCATGCGCGCATAACCCGACAGACCAAGGGCTCGATAGATACGCCGGCTGGTGCGCGCGAGCCGGTCCTCCACTGCTGCGGGCAGATCCGCCGCGGCGTGAGTCGTGATGCCGTATTTGCTCTGGTAACGCTTGTCCCATTTCACCTTGCGCGTTGCGATCGCCGGCAGTGCCTGGGGAAGCGATCCGAAAACCATCTCCCACACCGGCAGGCAGGTCAGGCGTTCGTTGCCGATCACACCGACATAAAGTTCGCGCCCCTCGATGTATTGCTCGACGATCGCATCCGAACCGATCTGCTCGTGCACGAACTGCACGCGCTCGCGCAGCTCCGCCGCACTCTCCACCACCGAGGCCTGGGCGATGCCGAGCGATGCATCGTCCTGGATCGATTTGACGAACAGCGGGAACTTGACACGCTTCGGCACCGTGACGCGCTGGCCGCGCCGGTAGACCGCGAACTGCGGCGAGGAAATGCGGTGATAGGCGAACAGCTGCTTGCACAGGAACTTGTCCCTCGACAGCAGCAATCCGCGGGGATTGCAGCCCGTGTAGGGTTGGCGCATCAGCTCGAGGAAACCGACGACGTGCTGGTCGTAGGTGACGATGCCGTCGAATTCCTCCAGCAGGTTGAAAACTATCTCGGGCTTTTCGTCCTGGATTGCGCTACGAAGCTCGGTGAGGCTGTCGGCGACACCCAGGCAGCGGACTTCGTGACCGGCCGCCTTGAGGGTGGAAATGACATCGTACTCGGTACGCCACTCGCTGATTTCCTTGTCGGAGTAACCGTCGAGGCTGTCAGGAGGCACGAGGCTCGAGTGTACGACTACGAGCACGCGCAGCCGCTTCATAAAGTCACGGAGTAACTCTCGCCTCGCGAATAAATGACCACCAGACGCCGCAGTATGGCCGCGGCGACCTGCCGCGCCTCGCGTTGCGAACCATCGACACACAAGCGTAATTCGTCGCTGCGCTCGATTGCCGTGCGCAGTATCTGCCGGACAGTATAGCGCGGCACGCCGGTTTCGTCGGCAATCCGCCGCGTGAGTGACGCGCGGGCGCTGCGCAACAACGCTGCCGTACGCTGGCGTGCGTCGCCCTCGACTGCAACTGCGAAGTTGTCGCGCAGCAGATCATCGATCGCCTGTGCGCGAAAAAAGCGATAACGCGCCTGCTTGCGACGATAATGCGAGCGCAACGTGCGCCGGTCACTCGCGAAACTGTCGATTGTCTCGTCGCTGTGCACAGCGGGACTGCGCCCCGCCAAGGCGCTCATCAACTCCTGCATCAACTCGAGCTTTTCGATCGCTGGCCAGTCGGCGTACTGGCTGCGCCAACGCGAACGCGGCTGCAGCCAGACTGCAAAGGTCTCGGCGAAATCCTCGGTCGGATGCGCCTGGGCGTACCAGTCACCCAGATGCTGCACGTAGCGGCGGCTGCCCGGCCTCGCGCGATAACGGTCCGGATACGGACGACTTGCGGGTCCGAACACGTCGCGACAACGACGGCGCCGGCGCAACCGGAAGGCATTGTCGATGGCATGACCGGTCTCGTGGCGCAGGATGCGCATGAGCCAGCTGCCATTGCCGCCTTCGACTTCGCCCATCATGCGGCGCTCGAGCCGGGCGAGTCGCGGATGAGCCAGATAAAACGGCACCGCGAAGCCCACGATGCCATCCGGTGTGAACCACTCGTCCGCGATCCAGATGCGTGGCTGCACACGCAATCCCCGCGATGTGAGCTCGGAGCGCAACCGCCTGATCGCGTGCGCGAGACGGCCCGTGCGCAGGGACAAGGGCAGATCGCAGAAACGAAGATCGAGCAGCTCGTCGTCGGACAAACGCGACAGCGCCTGGCGCGTCAGCGGCCGTGCGTCGTCTTGCCCTCGCCTCGCTCGGCGCGAGTGCTGTCGTGTCGTTTCAGCCATGTCAATGATCACCGCCATGCTCGGGCCACATCTGCCGCATGGCATTTCCAGAACCGGGAACCCGGCTATTTTAGCCCGCTTCGGCGTGCTCTTTCACAAGGGTCGGCCGGGCGCGCGCCTAGGCCAGGCCCAGCATCGCCAGGGCCAGCAGGCGATCGCAGAATTCTTCAATCATTTCAATACGTTTGAGTCCGGCGCGCCAGGCGGCCGGCACGGCGCGTATGCCCCAGTGGGCGCCGGCGAGCTGGCCGTAGATGGCGCCGGCGATGTCACTTTCGCCGCCGAGGTTGATCACTTCGAGTGCGCCCTGGCGGTAGTTCGCGCTGCGCTCGAAGGCGAGGAGCGCCGCGGCCAGTACTTCGAGCAGTGTCTGCGGCCCACGCCCTCGTGCCCCATCGAAACTGCGAAATCCACCGGCAGCGAGCTCGGCGAGCTCGGGCTTCAAGGCGGGCTGGAACAGCCGCGGATCGGGCGCGAGTATTCGCGTCTTGCCTGCGCCCGACAGCGCCGCATGCAGCATGGCGCCGACCAGCCTCGCGGCATCGAGCACCAACGGCGCCTGGCAGGTCAGCCTGGTGGCATTCTCGGCCATGCGCATGGCGTCATCGGCACTCGCCAGGCAGAACATCACGGCAGGCGCAAGCCGCGACATGGGCTCGCGGTCGAGCTGCGTCGGATCGAAGGATCCCGTGAAGCGTCGCTGGCGCCATTTGGCTGCGGCGAGTGCGCGAGCGACACCGGAGGTGATGCCGACACACTGACCGGTAGCCGACAGATACCCCTCGCGCTGCCAGCGCGTCAGTCGTTCGATCTGGTCCGCCGTATCGAAACCGTTGCACTCGAGCAGGCTCTCGGCGACGCACAGGGCCATCGCAGTGTCGTCGCTCCACGCGCCAGCCGGCAGATCGAAAGGCCCGCCGCCGATCATGTCGCCAACCGGCGCAAAACCACCCGGCGCGCGAAACTGGGTGGCCGCGGCCAATGCATCGGCGACCGCGAGGCCAACCAGCGCACCGTGGAAGCGGTCGCGCAAACGGCTGGCTGCCTGCAAGGTGGCGCCTTCGAGCAGTACATCGCGCATGCCTGCCCAGTTGCGCACGTAGTCACACTGCTCGCGCGTTTCCGGCACGTAGTCCCAGCTCGCCGAGCGCGGCGACTGGCGCCACAGACGATTGAGTTCGTCGAGCGCATTGGCGCCGCTCATGCCGGACTCGACCAGATGACAACCCGCGACCATGCCCGTGCGCCCGATGCCTGCCCGGCAATGCAGGTATACGCGGCGATTGCGGCCGAGTGCATCTTCGATGGTCTCGAGTATCTCGGCCATTTCGGCCGCCTGGCCCGGAATGCCGTGGTCGCCGACGGGTTTGCGCTGGTATTCGACTTCGCGCGGTAAAAAGGCGTTGTAGGGCTCGCGCTCCCCGGGCCTGGTGAGATCTATGAAGCAGTCGATGCCGAGATCGCGCAATGCATTGATACGGCTGCGGGTCTCGCGATCGCTGCTGCCGCCCGGATACTCGCCGGCCAGCAGTCGGCCGTGCACGACCCAGTAGAAATTATGCAATGGCAAATCGAGCGCAGGCGAACTCATGCATCGACCCCGTTTTCGGCGCGCAACGAGGCGAAATCGAAATGGCGCGGATCCGCCAGTTGCGACGGCTCGACATGACGCAGCGCATTGAATATGGATTCGACGCGACCGGGCGACCGTCGTTCCCAATCGGCGAGCATTTTCTTGATGGCCGCGCGCTGCAACTGCTGCTGCGAACCGCATAGATCGCAAGGAATGAGCGGAAAGCGCCGCGCCCGGGCGTACCGGGCGATGTCCCTCTCGGCGACGAAGGCAAGCGGCCGGATGACCACATTGCGACCATCATCCGAGAGGAGCTTCGGCGGCATGGCCTTCAGCCGCGCCCCGAAGAACATGTTCAGAAAAAGCGTCTCCACGATGTCATCGCGATGGTGGCCGAGTGCGATCTTGTCGATGCCCTGCTCGCGGGCATAGCGATACAGGGCGCCACGGCGCAGCCTCGAGCAAAGCCCGCACATCGTCTTGCCTTCGGGTATCACCCGCTTGACGACGCTATACGTGTCCTGCTCGATGACGTGGAACGCGATACCGTGCTCGCGAAGGTATCGCGGCAGTACATCGACAGGGTAGCCGGGCTGCTTCTGGTCAAGGTGCACGGCGATGAGCTCGAAATGCACCGGCGCGCTGCGCTGCAAGGACAGCAGCACATCGAGCAGGGTGTAGGAATCCTTGCCGCCCGAGAGGCAGACCATGACGCGATCGCCCGGCTCGATCATGCCGTACTCGGCAATCGCCTTGCCGACGAGTCCGCGCAGCTGCGCCTGCAATCTCGTTGCCGTACGCGACATGGGAATCGCGGGCGCTCTGCACGCTCGCGGCAACACGCCGGCAGACTCCGGGATCCGCGCCGGAGCAACACGGGTGGGTAAGGGAATCATGCGGCGGCGCTGCCTTGCGCCTTGTCGACATCCAGGTACTTGGCTTCGAGGTAGCGCACGGCGCTTGCCGCGCTCAGCGGCTTGCCGGTTGCCTCCTTCAGCAACTGCGGCATCGGGATGCGTGCGCCGTGCATATAGACATTCTTGCCAAGCCACTCGTACATATTGCGAAAATCGCCGTTCGCGATCTCGCTGTCAAGGGAACGCAGGTCGCGCCGCATCGCTTCGTTGAGCTGCGCGGCGATCACACCACCCAGGGCATAGGCGGGAAAATACCCGAACGAACCCAGGGCCCAATGAACGTCCTGCAGGCAGCCTTCAACATCCGTTTGCGGGCGCACACCAAGGCGCGACTCCATGGCCGCATTCCAGGCTTCGGCAAGGTTTCGTACCGCGAGCTTGCCATCGAGCAGCTCTCGCTCCAGCTCGAAACGTATCATGACGTGCACCGGGTAAGTGAGCTCGTCGGCATCGATACGCACGCAACTGCGCTGCACACGGGTCAATTGCCGGTAGATGTTCTCCGGCTCCCACTCCGGTCCGCTGACGTCGAAATACTTGCCAAGGAGCGGCCGCAGATAGGCGACAAATGCGCGACTTCGCGCGACGATCATCTCCAGGAGCAGCGCCTGGCTCTGCTCGAGCGCGACGCCGCGATCGCGACCGACCGGCTGGTCCCGCCACTCGCGTGGCAGCCCCATGTCGTAGAGCGCGTGCCCGGTTTCGTGCAATGCGCCGAGCAGGCCGTGGAAGACATCCGTGTTGCGAAAATGCGTGGCGACACGCACATCGCCGTGCACGCCCTCCGTGAACGGATGCGGTGCCTCGTCGAGCCGGCCGCGATCGAATGGAAAACCAATCGCGCGCATGACTTCCATGGCGAGCTGGCGCTGCTTGCCGGGCGCGAACTTGCCAGTCAGGGCGAGCGCCGGGTCGCGTTGCTGGGCCACGATGGTCTCGTTGATCAATTGCGGCAATCGGCGACCGAGTGCGCGAAAGATCTGCTCCACTTCGTCGGCTGTGATGCCCGGGCTGTACAGATCGAGCAAGGCGTCGTAAGGCGGCAGATTGAGCGCCTGGCCGAGGAGCGCCGCCCGATCACGCGTGAGTTGCAACACCTCCTCCAGCAGGGGCACCAGCGTCGCAAATCCGGACTGCTGGGCGCCGATCCAGCCGGCCTCGGCGGCCGCCGTCGCCTTCGCGAGCCTCGTGATCAGCCGGACCGGCAGCGCAATCGCGTGATCGCGTTGTCGGCGCATTTCGCGCAGGTTGGCCACTTGCCAGTCCTCGAGGCACTGCCGGTTGGCTTCCGCGCGCTCGAGCAACCTTGAAACCTTCGGCGCAGTGAGCAGGGCATGGCATTCGGACTCGAGTGTCGCGAGCTGCTCGCCGCGCACATCGGCGCTGCCCCGCGGCATCATCACGGCCGCATCCCAGCGCAGCAGCGATAGCGCGCCGCGAAAGGTGTGTAACCGACGCCATTCCTGCTCTAGTTGCTCGTAAGGTGACTGGGCCATTGCTGCCATTGCCCCGCCAGCTGGCCGCTGCAATGCCGAACAAGATGTGAAGCGGCAGGCGGTGCGCGGGGACCGGGCCATTGTACGTTGCTCCCCGGCGGACCCAGCCGGAAGGGCACATAATTGCCGGATAATCAGTCGGTTAAACAGGTCATTCGCGGTTGACACCCGCCGCCGCGGCCGGCGTCGGCTGGGGCTCGGGCCCGCGCAGGCCATCCAGCAGGCGGCTGACATAATGTGGCGACTGCGTGCCTTTCGCGATCAAGGAGTACAGCGCCGGCACCACGAACAGCGTCAGGAGGGCGGCGAAAATGGTGCCAAAGAACACCGCAGCGCCGATGGCACGGCGGCTTTCCGCACCCGCACCACTTGCCAGCATCAGCGGCACGACACCGAAGGCCGTGCAAAAGCTGGTCATGAGCACAGGGCGCAGGCGCGTGGCGCCGGCCTCGACGATGGCGTCGGCAAAGGCCATGCCGCGATCGCGCAGCTGATTGGCGAACTCGACGATCAGGATGCCGTTCTTGCACGCGATTCCGATCAGCATGATGGCGCCGATCTGGCTGAATACGTTCAGAGATGCTCCGAAAATGGCGAGCCCGAGCAAAGCACCGGTGATCGCCAGCGGCACGGAAGCGAGTATCACGAGCGGATGCACGAAGCTCTCGAACTGTGCCGCCAGCACCAGGTAGACGATCAGCAACGCAAATCCGAAGGTAAGCCACAGCGCTCCGCCGGAGCGCTTGTACTCGCGCGATTCGCCGTCATAGCCGACGCGTACCGCACCCGCCGGTATTTCCTCGGCAATCACCTTGTCCATGTAATCGAGCGCTTCGCCCAGGGTGTAATTCGGCGCCAGGTTGGCCGACAAGGTCACCGCGCGTAATCGGTCGAAGCGCTTCAGTGCGGCCGCCTTGCCGACTTCCTCGAAATGCACGAGACCGCCGAGCGCGATGAGCTCGCCGCTTTTCTCCGCACGCACATAGATGTTGTTGATCTCGCCAACGCTGGTGCGGTCGGCTGCGCGCGCCTGCAGGACGACGTTGTATTCCTCGCCATTGCGATTGAATGTGGTCACGTTGCGCGAACCCATCATGGTCTCGAGCGTGCGTCCGATGTTTGCGAGCGACACGCCAAGGTCGGCGGCCTTTTCGCGATCGATACGCACCACGACCTGCGGCTTGGTCTCCTGGTAATCGCTGTCCATACCGATGATGCCGGGATTCTCTCGTGCAACGCGCGCCATGATCCGCTCGGCCCATCCGGCGAGTTCACCGTAGTCACCGGCGCCTAGCACGACCTGCAGGGGCTGTCCCTGGCCGCGCACGTTGAGGCTTGGCGGTTCGAAGACCATCACGCGCACGCCGGCGATATTGGCCGTCTCGGCGCGTATCCGCTGCGCTATCTGCGCGGCGGATTCGCTGCGCTGATCCCAGAGATTGAGCGGCAGGAACAAGGTACCAACGTTCACCTGTGGACTGCGACCGAAAGCGCCGGAGCGGGCCAGTACGCGCTTGGCGTTGCCGCGGGCCACCTCCGCGGCGAGGATCTGCTCGATCTGCGTCAGGTAGCGATCCAGATAGGTGATGCTCGCGCCCTCTGGCGCACGCACCATCACGGGCAACATGGCGCGGTCTTCCTTCGGCGCGAATTCCTGCTTGAGGCGCAGTCCGGCGAACGGCCAGCCGATCACCAGTTGCATGACGACGAGCAGCGCAAGCGCGGCCGCAGCGCCAACCACCCAGGGCGCGCGTTGCGAGCTGATCGCAAGACTCAGCCAGCCGCGATAGTACGCCGCGAGGCGGCGAAATCGCGAGTCGACGACCTGCGCGAATGCGCCGCGATGAATGCCTGACGCGAACAGCTTGGATGCCATCATGGGCGTGAGCGTCAGGGCGATCAGCGCCGATACGGCGACCGCGGCCGCGACACTCACACCGAATTCGCCGAACAACCGGCCGAGCGTTCCCGGCAGATACGCCACCGGCAGGAACACGGCGATCAACACCGCCGTGGTGGCGATGACTGCGAAGCCGATTTCGCGACTGCCATTGCTGGCGGCAAGCAAGGCAGGCTCACCTTGCTCGACGCGACGCGCGATGTTCTCGAGCACCACGATGGCATCGTCGACGACGAGACCGATTGCCAGCACCGCCCCAAGCAGGGTCAGCGTATTGATCGAGTACCCGAAGGTCGCCATGAAGATCGCAGCGCCGAAGATCGACACCGGAATCGTCAGCGCCGGCATCAGGGTCGCGCGCACTGTGCCGAGGAACAGGAAGATCACGGCCAGCACGATTGCGAGTGTTTCCAGGAGCGCGTACAGGACCTTGCGCATCGACTCGACGATGAACACGCTGAAGTCCATGTTGATCGCAAAGCGCATGTCCTTGGGCAAGGTTCTAGCAATACCCGTGATTTCGCCCTGCACGGCCTGCGCCACATCGAGCACATTGGCGGTCGAGGTCGGCAGGATGCCGAGGCTGATTCCAGTGCGCCCGTCGGTGCGCGCAATGCTGCGCAAGTCCTCCGCGGCAAGCTCTATGTCCGCGACCTCGCCGAGGCGCACCACATAGCCTTCGGGCGAGCGACCGACCGCAAGTGCGCGAAAATCCTCGGGCCGACGCAGCGCCGTATCGGTCCGCAGCGAGAACTCGCGCTGCACGGACTCGATCCTTCCCGCCGGAATTTCGACATTCTCGCGGCGCAGCGCCTCTTCGATGTCGGCGACCGTGAGCGCCCGCGCCGCCAGCGCTTCGCGATTGAGCCACACGCGCATCGCGTAGCGGCGCGCACCCGAGACGCGCACGCCCGCCACGCCAGGAATCGACGAGAAGCGATCGACCAGAAAACGCTCGGCGTAATCGGTCAGCTCGAGGACATCGCGCGTCGTGCTGTCGAGGTTGATATAGATCAGAACGTCTGCGCCATCGTCGACTTTCAGGATCTGTGGCGCGTCCGCTTCATCGGGCAGACGCGCAAGCACGCGTGAGACGCGTTCGCGAACGTCGTTGGCAGCGCTGTCGAGGTCGCGATCGGGCGCGAACTCGACAGTGATGCGTGAGCGCTCATCCTCGCTCTCGGACTCGAGCTTCTCGACGCCCTCGATGCCGGATACTTCGTCTTCGATCAATTGGGTGATGCGCGTCTCGACGACCTCAGGCGATGCGCCACGGTAGAAGGTGGTCACGCTGACGATGGGTCGCTGCACGTCGGGATATTCGCGGATCGGAAGGCGCAAGGCCGCCATCACGCCAAGCAACAGTACGAGCAGGGAAAGCACGGTCGCGAAGACCGGGCGGCGGATCGCGAGCTCCGAGATGGTCACGCACCGCTCCCGGCGTCTGTGGCGGCGAGTTCGCGGATCTTGACGCCATCGCGCAGGTTCTGCAGTCCTTCGGTCACCACGCGCTCGCCGGCGGCAAGACCCGCGATGATCTCCACCTTGCCCGGCAGTCGCAGGCCGATTCGCACCTCGCGACGGCTGGCGACATCGTCGACCACCACGAACACGTGTTGCGTGGCCTCCTCCGGGGTCAATGCTTCTTCCGGGATCACCACGGCCGAGCGCTCGCGGGTGCGCAATGCAACGGTCATGAACATGCCGGTCTTGAGCGCCGCGTCCTTGTTCTCGATGCGCGCCCGCGCCGTGATGGTGCGACTGACCGGATCGATGCGCGAGTCGATGCTCTCGATCGTGCCCGCGAAACTTCGTTGCGGATAAGCCGCGGTCGCTGCGCTCACCGGCATGCCGACCGCGAGTCCGGCAAGATCGTTCTCCGGCACCCGGAAATCGAGTTTCATGGTGCTCGAATCGTCGAGTGTGGTGATGACCGTGCCAGGGCTGATCAGGCTGCCGATGCTGATACGGCGAAGCCCGACGCGGCCGGCGAACGGCGCGCGTATGACGGTATCCTGCAGGCGCGCCTGCGCGGCGGCGACGCGAGCGGCAGCGGCGGTCTTCGCCGCCTCCAGCTGATCGAACTGTGACTTCGAAACTGCCTGGGTCGGCAGCAGCTCGCGGCCACGCCGGTACTGGCTATCGCTTTCGACCAGTTCGGCCTGCGCCGCCGCGAGGTCCGCGCGCAGCTGCGCGCTATCGAGTTCGATCAGGACATCGCCGCGCTTGACGCGCTGGCCATCGCTGAAGCGCACCGCGGTGACGGTGTTCGACACCTTGCTGGTAACGTCGATCGACTCGTTTGCATAGGCCGTGCCGATGGCCGTCAGGTCGCGCGCGACGGGTTCGGTCGCGGCTGCAACCGTCACGACCTGGACCTCACGTGTGAGCGCAGGCGCAGCAGTACCACCCATGGCTGCAGGCGGTGGCTTCGCGCCACAACCACAAAGCAAAGCGGCCAACAGGAAATGCAGAGGCAGGGAATTGCGCGGCATCGTCCGCAAGTATCGCACTTTGCCGGATTGCGCCAGTGGCATTGCGCGCGTCATCCATTGCCCGGGCGACGGCCGACCACGCCGGCCGCCAACATGGTACCGACGAGGACCACCGCGCAGGCCAGCAGGACCGCCGGCGACAATCGCTCGCCGAGAAAGATGGCGCCGAACATCGTGCCGAATACGGGTACCAGGAACGTCACGTTGATCGCCCGCGCCACGCCGATGCGTTGCAGCAATCCGAAGTAGATGTAGTAGGCAAGCGCCGTGCAGACAAGGCCGAGTGCGATGACCGCCGTCGCTGCGCCCCAGCCCGGCGTCCGCGCGGGCCAGGCCGCGACGGTAAATGGCAGTAGCAGGAGCGATGAAATCAGCACACTGACAGCTGCGACCGCACGCGCATCACCCCTGCCAATGACGCGGCGCGTGAAATTCGACGCAAAGCCATAGCAGGCCGCCCCGGCAAGGCCCGCGGCGAATCCGGCGGCCGTGCCCGAGCGGCCGACGCCGAGTGTCAATACGACGATCGCGCCGACACCGGCGAATCCGATCACGATGCCGGCAAGCTGGGTCGCTGCGATACGCTCACGCAGCCAAAGGTAGGCGATGGCCGCGCCGAACATCGGCGTTGTCGCATTGAGCAGCGACGTGACGCCGGCACTCAATGATTGCGCGGCGAATGCAAACAACACGAAGGGCAAGGCCGAGTTGACGGTACCGAGCACGAGCAGCGTCGCCACGCGCTGTTGGCGCAGATGCCCCGGTTTCAACCACGGCAGCAGGGCGAGAGCGGCGACCAGCATGCGCATGCCGGTCAGCGCAGTCGGGCCAAAATCGGGCACGGCGATGCGCAACAGCGGGAATGCACCGCCCCATATCGCGCCGACGAGCAGCAGCTCGGCTATCTCGCGTGGGCCCATGCGCGTCAGCCGGCGGCCGCCGCGGCGGTTGGCGTAATGCGGGCCCGGAGGATCAGATTGACGAGCACGCTCGCATCGAAGTCCGTCCCCATTCCGCCGATGTAGACGATGGCGAGGTCCTGTGACGGCGAGGCCCAGACAGCGGCCCCGCCCGGTCCTTCCATCCAGATGACGTCGCTGGCGGCGAAGCCATCGCCGTGCGTCGCCGCGAGATTCGTACCCGGAATGAATTCTCGCCGGCCGGCCGCGAGCGGCGAAGTCCACAGCTGCAGGCCATAGTTGGGATTGCTGCGCGAACCGCTTGCCATCCGGGCCACCCAGCCGGCCGGCAGGATGCGCTGGCCATGGATTACGCCCTCGTTGGCAAGCAGTATGCCAAGTCGCAGAAAATCCTCCGCGCGGGCTCGCAGGCAGCAGTAGGCCGCGGGCATGCCGCTCGGCCGATCCATGTACATGAGGGCATTCGCTGCGCCCATGGGCTGCCAAATGCGCTCGGCGAGCAACTCGGCATAGCCCTGCCCCATGGCACGCTCGAGCACGACCGCCGCCAGTTGTGCGTTGGCATCGGAGAGCGCAAAGCGCAGGCCCGGCTCGTGCTGCAATTTGTAAAGCAGGGCCGCTGCCGCAAAATTGTTGCCAAGCTTCAGGCGCGCATTCTTGTCGGCCAGCTCCGCGACGAAGAATTCGAGTCGAGATCGCAGACCGACTCGTATGTTGTCGCCGCCCAGAGCCGGCGGCGCATCCTCGAGTCCGGAGGTATTCTCGAGGAGCTGCTGCACCGTGATATGCCGTCGTGCATCACCACGCCACTCATCGAGATACTGTCCGATTTCGTCGGTCAGTTGCAGCCGACCTTCCGCGACGGCGATGCCGTAGAGCATTGCAACCAACGAGCGGCTGAGTCCGCCCCCGCCGAGCAGACTGGTCGCGTCCTTGCCCTGCCAATACTGCTCGAAGAGCACCGTCTCGCCTTGCGCGACCAGCAGCGCGAATGCGCCATGCTGCGAAGCCCAGTCGGCGGCGCGCCGCATACCTTCGGCAGCGAAGCTCTCCGTCCCCGCAAGGCGCGACAGCGGCAGCCGCGCGCGCGCGCGCAGTGCGAAGCGCGGCGTTTGCACCACGTCACTCCAGGACTCGTTGCTCGCGCTGACACGCCACAGGCGCGACACGTAGGGCCATTGCGCGATGACGGCTGCGACGACAGTCGATCCGCCCACCAGCAGGACGGCGGCCAGGATGATCAGCAGGCGACGAAACATGCCTCGTGAAATTCCGATGCAGCGGGGGCTGCGTCGCCTGCGATTCTAATGAAATAGATTCTAGTTAAGGCGAAACTGGCCTTTTTCCTCGAAAGGGATGCTGCGCAGGAACCCGGAGGCTAGTGACACCTTGCCCACGATTCGATAATCCAGGGCATCGCGCTGGCTGTCATTCAAGGTGCCGAGGAGCCGGATCAGGCCACCGGCCAGGTTCGTCGTGAGAAACATGTCGAATTCCGCTTCACCAAAAGCCGGCACGACGAACCCCGCGCCGCTCACGCCACGGCCGAAGTCTTCGCCCGCGACCTCCACGGTATACGACAACCCCTTGACCGGCAGTTCGCGGTCGTTGGGATTCTGCACCCGCATGCGCAGCTTCAGGCGCTGCTCGAGAAGATCGCTCTTCTCCACCTGCAAGGAAATGATCGAAAGGTTGGGTGCCTGCAGGCGGGTCAGGCCGCCGCAGCCACCCAGCGCGAGGGCGAGCAATGCTATGGCGAGTCGCGATCTACTTGGCATGGCGCCCTCCTGTGGCAACGCAGCGCATTGTACGGGTCCAGAGATGAACTGCAGCTAACTCAGACCGGAAGATTGAATTATATCTGCGTCAATTATTCATCCGATTGACCGATTGTATCGTTATTGGAGTTTACATCTCTATTGACTTACTAGTATTAGCTACTATACAGTATTGGTTAATGGACGATTCCGAGACACGCAAGTTTCAAAAGGACCTCAACACCGGGTTGGTGGCGCTGGTGGTCCTGACCGTGCTCGGCCATTCCGATGAAGACCTGTATGGCTATGAAATCGCCAAGCGGCTTCAGCCTGCGGATGCGCAGGCGGCACTGTTCAAGGAAGGCACGGTTTACCCGGTGTTGCGCTCCCTCGCGGCGAGCGGTGCGCTCAGCAGCCGGGTCGTACCGTCCTACTCCGGGCCGCCCAGGCGCTACTACCGCATCACCGACGATGGACGGCAGTTGCTGGCGAACTGGCAGGCAGCGTGGTCCCGCACGCGCGATTACGTCGACAACGTTCTCGGTCCACCTATTGAGGATTAGTCAGATGGCCAACTCTGCACCACGCGCAATCAACGATTATCTCGAGCAGCTGCGCAGCGCGCTGTCGGGCGAAGATCCGGCGCTGATACAGGACGCCCTGTACGACGCCGAGGAATATCTGCGCGCGGAAGTCGCAGCCCATCCGCAGAAAAGCGAAGCCGACGTCCTCGAACTCATCGCGAGCACCTATGGTGCTCCGGAGGAAGTGGCCGATGCCTATCGGCAGACCGAGGTCAAGCTGCGCGAGGCAATGCAGACACCTCAGCGCAAGCCCGCGACGCAGCGCAGTGCGCTCGGCCGGTTCTTTGCCATCTACCGCGATCCGCGTGCCTACACGTCCCTGTTCTTCATGTTGTTGACCCTTGCCACGGGCATCATTTACTTCACGATCACCACAGTGGGCCTGTCATTGTCGGCCGGCCTTGCGATCCTGATCATCGGCATTCCGTTTTTCCTCACGTTCATCGGCATCACCCGGGTCATTTCGCTTGGCGAAGGGCGCTTGCTCGAAGCCGTGACCGGCGAACGCATGCCCCGCCGACCCCTGCATCCGGGGCCACGACGGAGCCTGTGGGCACGCATCGCCGAGATGCTCCGCGATGCACGCACCTGGACGACCATCCTCTATTTCCTGCTGATGCTTCCGGCCGGCATCGCCTATTTCACGATTGCGGTCACCGGCATAGCGGTTGGCGCGAGTTTTGTCGCGATGCCTTTCGCGCTCATCGCACAGCGGCTCGGCTGGTTCGGCTCGGGCCAGGGCATCGGCGTGTTCATCGATGGCGAGCGCGTCGCAGCCATCGAGCCGTCCTGGCTCGATTCACCCCTGGGCTGGCTGTTGCTGCTCGTTGCGGGCATCGCCGTGCTCACATTGCTGCTGCATTTTGCGCGCGCCGTGGTGCGCAAGCATGCACAGGTGGCCAAGGCCTTGCTGGTCACGTCTTTGTAGTGGCGGCAGTGCCGTAGCGGTTGCCGGGCCCGGGGATCCATTCATCCCGCGTAAAGGCGCCAGGCGTTAAACTCGCGCGCATGCTCTTCCCGCGACAATCCGCGTTGGCACTCGCGCTCGCCGCACTGACCAGTACATCCTGCGGATCGGCCCAGGCACCGCTCGCGCCACCGCCGGCCGGCGCCGCCCCGGCGCCATCGACCTGCCTGCCCGGCGGCGACGGCTATCTGCGGGCGCGCCTGCGCGGCGCCTTCGACATGGACATCGCCTGGCGGGACGCCGAAATGCAATGCGAAGGCGGACCGCGCCCCGACGGCCGCGGCATCCGCGTGAGCATAGCGGGCCCCGCGCATGGCGATGGACATAGCCTGCGCTTCGTATTCGGCATCGCCAAGACCCTGGAAGGCGAAGCGACCCATGCCCGCGCTGCCAACGTCACCGTCATATTCGAAGGCGAAAAGCGGATCTTTGCCACGCGCGGCGACGACAAATGCACCATCGACCGGCTGACGCAGCAGCGGGTCGGCCCGCTCGGCGGTCCCAATCACCAATGGCGCATCGAAGCGCATGGTTTTTGTGTCGCACCTGCGACCGCCGTGGCAGACGACGGCAGCTTGCTGATCGCACGTTTCGATTTTGCCGGCAGGCTGCAATTCCCAGAGGCCAGCGAGGAAGCTCCGCCAAATGACACGCCCGGTTGAATTCAGGTTGCGCCTGTGGCTCGCGCTGTTGCTCGCCATCGCGCCGATCGTGCGTGCGGACGCGCCGCAGCTCGAGCTCGCGAGTTTTCCGCGCGAGACGCTACAGATCCTCACGGCGGGTGGCAGCCACGAGTTTCGTGTCTGGATTGCCGACACCCGCGAGCGGCAATTGCAGGGCCTGATGTTCGTGCGCGATCTGCCGGCAACACAAGGGATGCTCTTTGTCTACGATCGCCCGCAGTTGATCAGCATGTGGATGAAGAACACCTATGTCCCGCTCGACATGCTGTTCTTCGACGGCAAGGGCCGCCTGGTCGATATCGCCGCCAACACCACGCCCCATTCGCTCACCACCATCCGCTCCCGCCGTCCGGCCACCCTGGTCCTGGAAGTCCGTGCCGGCGTTGCCGCTAAGCTGAAATTGCGCGTGGGCGACCGTCTGCAACGCACTTCGACCGTTCGTCCCTGAGCACAACTTTTGCTCGGCTCGAGGGTCGCGTACCATGACCCGAGACCCGCAACCCTCGGCCCAAGCCCAAGGAGGCAACGATTTTGTTGCGCGGTAGCCCAGAGCGAACTCGCGTACCTGCCCACAAGTGGCGCTGCCTCGCCTTCATTGCCCTGGGTGCAGCACTCCTGCCGCTCGCCTCGGGCAACGGTAATGCCGCCGACGACGAAGCGCTGTACGCCGCACCGACGCGCATGGATCGCATCGGCCGGGTGGTCGCGCCGGTGATGATCAATGGCCGCGGACCGTTTCGCCTCGTGGTCGACACCGGCGCAAGTCATTCGACGTTGTCGCCCTCGCTGATGCAGGAACTCGGCCTAAGCGCCGAACCCGGCAACATGCTCAGCCTGACGGGCGTCACGGGCACGGCCGAAGTGCCCTATGTTAAGGTTGCGGAACTCACGGCCGGCGCGATCACCTTGCGCGACCAGAAACTGCCGGTCGTGTGGTCGCCGATCATGGGTGATACGGACGGCATACTCGGCGTCGCCAAGCTGACAAGCGCGCGCATCGAAGTCGATTTCGATACCGACCGCATTGCCATACGTACCCGCGCAGGTCGCGGCCCCGACGCCAAACTCTATCGGGTGCCGACTCGGCGCCTCGACAATGGCCTGCTGGTACTGAGCGCGAGCGTCGGCCGCGTAAAGACCTGGGCAGTGTTCGATACCGGCGCCGAGCGCACGCTCGGCAACAATGCACTGCGGGAGGCCTTGCGCGCGCGGGCGAGCGACTCCATCACGACGAGCCTTACGCCCGTGCTCGGCGCAACCCCCGATATTGCGATGGGCGAGCGGCTGCTCGCGCCCGCCATCGCGCTCGGCGGCTCGGTGCGCCTCGCCAACGCCGAAATCATCTTCGGCGACTTCAAGGTATTTCACAGCTGGAACATGCAGGATGAGCCGGCGCTGCTGCTCGGCATGGACATCATCGGCGTGATGCGCGCCTTCGCGGTCGACTTCGGTCGCAGTGAAATCTGGCTCGCGCCGGAGAGCTAATCCGGAAGCTCCACGCCTCCACTTCTCAGGATGTCGATCAGCGGCGCGAGTTGTTGCCGATAATGCCGCCAGCGACCCGATGACTCGGCGTGGATGGGTTCGCGCACCTGCCAGACGCTTGCCGTGCGCACGGCCGTGCGGGTCAGTTCGGGGCGCAGGCAGGCCGGATCGAAGCCGAGCCCACAGAATGCCAGCAGCTGCCTGACCTCAGGTTCAGGCTCGCGCACCAGAGCGTCGTAGTCGAGCTCCAGCATGCTCTCGCCATAGAGCGCCTTCCAGTGCGCCATCAATCGTCGATACTGCAGGTAGTAATGACCGATATCGGCCAGATCGAGCGCATAGCTCATGCGCTGATCGAGGTGCAGGAAGTACACCGACAGGCAGTTGTCGAGCGCATTGCGCAGGCTATGCACGATGCGCGCTTGTGGGAACAGCGTCTTGATGAGTCCGACATAAAAGAAATTATCCGGTCGCTTGTCGGTGATGAGCCTCGCGCCGGGAAAGAGCCGCCCGACCTGCGCCAGATAGTCGCGCGCCGCTTCGCGCAACAACTCGGTGCTCGCTGTAGCCAGGCTCTGCGGAAAGGGCGCGAACCGCGCCCGCACAAGCGCCGGCAGCAGGTTCAGTTCGCCGCCAGCCGTGACGTCCGGATGCGCGGCAAGGATCTGTTCGGACAGCGTCGAGCCAGAGCGGAACATGCCACAGATAAATACGGGCGGTGGCGATCGCGGGTCCGCCTCGAGCTGCCGATGCCCCGGCGGGAAGGCTGCGATGATGGCGTCGGTGAGCCGCTGCTGGACGGTGCCGTCATAGGCCGCGACCTCGCCGGCAGCGGCACGGCTGTCGCGGTTCGCCCGCGAATAGGTCCGGAAGGCGTTCGGGTAATCGCCGCCGGCATCGAGCCAGCGGCCCAGTGCAAATCCCAGGGTTGCGCGGTCGGCGGGTGACGTCGCGCCATCGGCGATGGCACTTGCCATGCGCTGCAGCAGCGGATTCGATAGTCCGTCGGGCCGGGTGAGCCCAGCGAGGCGCGCGAGTGCGATTGGCTGATCGGGGTTGCTCGCGAGAATGCGCTCGTAGCAATCCGCAGCTTGCTGACGCTGGCCGCGGTCCTCGTGCAGATTGCCGAGGTTCAGGAGCGCGGGCAGGTAACCCGGGTTGCAAGCGAGCGCGGCATTCAGTTCGCGCTCCGCCGAGACGCTGTCGCGAAGCCCGTCGGCGTAGATCACGGCGCGATTGAGATGGGCCTCTTCGGGGCGCGCCACCTTGAGCGCGATGGCCTTTGCGAACGATTCCAGTGCCGCATCGAGCCGACCTTCACTCCTCTGGATGCAGCCCAGTTCGTAGTTGAAATCCGCCGGCGGCAGAGCGCTCGCGAGCAGTTGCGCTCTATCCATGGTTCGCCGCGATCATCGCCCCAGGGTCAGCTGCCCGGTGGCCGGGTCGACTCCGGCTGCGCGCAGGGCGGCCTCGATGGCAGGAAGCTGCGACGCGTATTTTGCGAGCTGGTCATCGACCCCGCGCAACGGCGCACGCACATCGACGGCGCTCAAGGTGGTAATCGGACGCGCCGCCTGTCGATACTGCAGGCAGTCCTCGTGCCACGGGAGGCCGCAGGCAGCGAGGAGCGCGCGCGCGGCGGCGGGCAGATCCGCTAGCCAGTCCTCGTAGTTCACCTGGACCATGCGACCGGGAAATTGTTCTTCGAATGCCTGCAACAAGTGCTGGTGGTGCGCATACACGGCCGCGATATCGCTGAACTCATGCGCAAATGCCCAGTTGCGATGGAGCGGCTGGCGGTAGATCGACAGACAGTTTGCAACCGGGTTACGACGCAGGGCGATGATCACCGCATCCGGGAACAGATGCGCGATCAGGCCGATGGCCTCGAAATTGAACGGCTGCTTGTCGGTGAAACGATCGGCCGCTCCGAGATTTGGCAGACCGGCGTAATAGGTTTGGCGCGCGTCTGCCAGAAAGCGCGCGTCAATCTCGCGCCCCGCACCTGTCAGTGCGACCAATGCGTCCATGACCTGCGGCAAGGCCTGGCGCTCACCGCAACCCAATACCTGTGGATGAGCCGCGAGCACGGCTTCGATGAGCGTCGATCCATTCCGTGGCATGCCGACGATGAATATCGGTCGCGCGGGCGCAGGAGGAGCCTTCTCCACTGCGGGCAAGGACAGGCTGAGCAGCAGCTCACGGCGCCGCCCGAGCCCCTCGACACTGAACCCGCGCGCCAGGGCGCGGTCGCGCGCACGAGCCTGGCCATGCGCAGCCTCGAGCGCGGCGAATGCGGCCGCAGGCTCGCCGCCCGCCTCGTGGGCATGGGCGACTGCGAAACCCGCGGCGATGCGCACATCGACCGGTGCGCTCCGCATTGCGGCAATGCGCGAAAGGCCCGCGAGTTCGGCCTCACTCATGCGCCCGCGACGCAGGCGCGACAACGTAATGAGTGCAGCCGGATTGTCGCGCTCGAGTGCCAGGCAGCGCAGACAGTCGGCTTCCGCATCACCGAAGCGGCCAACATAGAGCGAGCGCAATGCCCGCGTCGTGAGGAGCCGCGCGTCCTCCGGGGCAAGCTCGCCGGCCTGCGCGAGTGCACCATCGGCGGCATCGACATCGAGCGCCTGCAGCGACCAGTTGGCAAAGGTCGTCAGGTCGGCCACATTCGGCGCTTCGAGCGCGAGCACGCGTCCGTAGGCGTTGGTCGCGTCGCGGAACCGGCCCATCTCGCCATGCAGACGGGCGAGCGAGCGCCAGGCCGCAGGATCGCCCGGCTGTTGACGCAGCCAGGCATCGACGCTGCTGGCATAGGCCGGCCAATCGCCCGTCAGGGCATGCAGGTCCGTCTGCAACGCGAGCAGGCGCGTATCGCCTGCAAATTGCTCGGCGAGCCGATCGAGCAATTCCTGGGCGCGACCGAGCTCACCGCGCTGCATTTCCAGCGATATGAGTTTGAGCGCGGGCTCGAGGCCCTTGGGCGCCAGCATGCGCGCCTGTGTCCAGGCTTCACGGGCGCTGTTGAGGTCATTGAGACGCATCGCCACATCGCCGCTGCGGTCCCAGGCCCGCACGTGGCCCGGGTCGCGCATCAACACGGCGCGAAACTCCTGCTGGGCTCTTGCGAACTCGCCGAGCCGCACCAGCCCCTCGGCGAGGTTCATCCGAAAACCGATTTGCTCCGGCTCGAGTTCCACCGCCCGTTGCAGGAAACCGAGCGCGTGTTCGCGCCACTCGCTCTGGGCAAGCGCAGAGCCCAGAAGGCTCGCGACCTCGGCGTCCTCGGGTTCCAGCTCGATGGCGGCGCGAAACGCCGTCAGCGCCTCGGGAATCCGGCCCTGCTGGTGCGCGGTGAGACCCTGATCGAGCAGCAGGCGGAAATCTTCGTTGGCCATGGCCGGCATTTAAACCGATATCCGTGTCGAACTGGGGGCGCGACCTTAGCATGTCGACGGGTGTTCTGTTGCGAATCAGCCACAGATCGGCGGCAAATTGCCCCGGTTCGGCGGCTCGCCAAGCAGTTCGTCCCATCCGGCATGCCGCGTCACGGTTACGTCCCACGACTGTTGCGTCGCCGGTTGTGTCAATTTTGCCACAAACGCTTGCGGAGCGGGCATTTATTGCTATCATGCGCGCCACTTGAAAAGTCCCCGGGGACCGTCCGAGTCCGCTTTGCGTGGCTCTTGCGGTCAACTGAATCAGTTTCGAAACAAAAAATTCATGAACGGTCCCGCCGTTCGCAGGAGGAAGGAAATGGATCAACAGAATCAGGTTGCCCGCGCAGTCCGCCAGGCACTCATGCTGAGTGCGGTAGCGGCCGGTGTGGCGTCGCCTGCACTTGCCCAGGACCAGGACCAGGACAGCCTGGAAACGGTCGTCGTCACAGGTTCACGCATTTCGCAACCGAATCTGACGACCACCAGCCCGGTCACGCAAGTCACCGATGCCGACGTCAAGCTGCAAGGTGTAACGCGCGTTGAAGACCTCATCAATCAGCTGCCGCAGGCCTTCGCTGCGCAGAATTCGACCGTATCGAACGGCGCCACCGGCACAGCGACGATCAGCCTGCGTAACCTGGGCTCGCGTCGCACCCTGGTGCTGGTTGATGGCCGCCGCCTGCCCTATGGCGATGCCAACAACTCGGCCGGCGATTTGAACGAAATCCCGACCAGCATGGTCGAGCGCGTCGAAGTGCTCACCGGCGGCGCCTCTGCGGTCTACGGCTCGGACGCGATCGCGGGTGTCGTCAACTTCATCATGAAGAAGAACTTCGAAGGCGTGGAGTTCAGCGGCCAGTACGGCTTCTACTCGCACAGCAACGGTTATGGCGGCCCCGGCGCTGTGCCGCTGCGCGACGTGATCGCCGGTCGCGGTGTCACGAATCCGTCGCAGTTCCAGCTGCCCGAGGACAACGTCAACGTCGGCTACAGCCGCGAAGGCTCGATGCTGGTCGGTGTCGGCACTCCCGATGGCCGCGGCAACATCACGGCCTATGCGACCTATCGCCGCAACGATCCCATCCTGCAGGCGAGCTACGACTACTCCTCTTGCTCGTTGGGAAGCGCTACGGGCGCATCGTTCACCTGCGGCGGTTCGAGCACGGCTTACCCCGGTCGTTTCACGGACTTCGCAACGTTTGACTTCACGCTCGATCCCGCCACGGGCGATACCTTCCAGCCCTGGAACGGTAACCGCGATCAGTACAACTTCGGCCCGCTCAACTACTTCCAGCGACCGGACACCCGCTACACCGTGGGCGCCATGGGCCACTACGAGATCAACGAGAATGCGGACGTGTACACGCAGATCATGTACGCCGACAACCGCACCATCGCCCAGATCGCGCCCAGCGGTAACTTTTTCGTCACCGGCACCATCAACTGCGGCAATCCGCTGTTGTCGGCTTCGCAGGCGGCGGATATCGGTTGCTCGGCAGCCAACATTGCAGCCGATGACATCACCTCGATGTACATCGGTCGCCGCAATGTCGAAGGCGGCGGTCGCCGTTACGACTTCCACTCGACATCGCTGCGCGCTGTCGGTGGTGTCAAGGGCGCCATGGCGGAAGGCTGGGACTACGACATCAGCGCCCAGTTCTCCCGCAAGAGCATGGACCTGTTCCAGACCAACGACTTCTCCTCGCGTCGGTTGCGAAATGCCCTCGACGTAGTCGACGTCGGTGGCGTGCCGACCTGCCGTTCGGTGGTCAATGGCACAGATCCGAACTGTGTGCCCTACAACATTTTCTCGATCGGTGGCGTAACCCAGGCGGCGACGGATTACCTCCAGGTGCCGACGCTGGCCCAGACGGTCATCGACCAGAACATCGTCAACGCAACCGTCACCGGCGACCTCGGCAACTTCGGCTGGAAGAGCCCGGCCGCCGCCGAGTCGATGAAGGTCGCCATCGGTGTCGAGTATCGTCGCGACAAACTGCAGTTTGCTCCTGACGAGCTGATTGCAACGGCGGATCCGGCAGGTGCCGGCGGCCCGCAGCTGCCCGTGTCGGGCGCGGTCGACGTGAAGGAAATCTTCATGGAAGGCCGCATTCCACTCGTACAGGATCATCCCGGTGCGCAGCAGCTCGGCCTGGACATCGCCTATCGCTACTCCGATTACGGCGGTGGCATTTCCACCAACACCTGGAAAATCGGTGGCGACTGGGCGCCTGTGCAGGACGTCCGCTTCCGTGCCAGCTTCCAGCGTGCCATCCGAGCGGCGAACATCCTCGAGTTGTTCACCGCACAGGGCTTCAACCTGTTCGACATGAACGGCGATCCCTGTGGCGCCGCGGCGCCCAACCCGAATGCCACGCTTGCCAAGTGCGTCGCGACGGGCGTGCCGACCGCCCAATTCGGCTCGGCCGCACTCGACAGCCCGGCGGGTCAGTACAACTTCCTCCAGGGCGGCAACCCGTCCCTGGACCCGGAAGAGTCCGACACGCTGACCTTCGGCGTGGTGTTCACGCCGACCTTCGCCCCGGGCCTGTACGCCTCGGTCGACTACTACGACATCAAGATCGACAAGACCATCTCGACCTTTGGTGCCGAAAACACCCTGAACGCCTGCTACAACAACGACGATGCGGCTGCCTGCTCGCGCATTGTGCGCAATGCACTGGGCCAGCTGTGGGTCGGGTCCGGCAACGTGCAGGATCTCAACATCAACATCGGCTCATTGAAGACCAAGGGTTTCGACCTGCAGCTCGGTTACTCGGGCCTCGAGATCGGCCGTGCCGGCAAGCTGAACTTCAGCCTGCAGGGCACGCATGCGCAGGAACTCATCACGGAACCGGGCCCCGGCCTGGCACCGTATGACTGCGTAGGCCAGTTCTCGTCATCCTGCGGAACGCCGACACCGAAGTGGCGCCATCGTGCACGCATCGGCTGGGCGACCCCCTGGGATGGCATCGATCTGGCCCTCACCTGGCGCTACATCGGGTCGGTTGAATTGTTCAACAATACGGCCACCCGCCTCGATAGCAGCTTCAGTTCGTTCAACTACTTCGATCTGACCGGCTCCTGGGCCGTGAACGACAAGGTCGATGTGCGCTTGGGCATCAACAACATCACGGACAAGGATCCGCCGCTGAGCGCGAGCGTGGGTACCACGGGTAACGGCAATACCTACCCGCAGTCCTACGAAGCCCTCGGCCGGTTCTTCTTCACCAACGTGTCGGTGAAGTTCTGATCGTCCGCTAAGTAAGGTCCCAAAGACCGACGGCGGCCCCCGCAAGGAGGCCGCCGTTTTTTTTGGGGCGTCGGTCGATGATGTTAGGCTCAGGCTTTACTTCGCGCCCGCGCCACCCATGAATACCAACTCATCCGATGCGCTAGCTCGTGACCTGCTCGAGCGCCTCGCGCGCACGCCGGACGTCTGGCCTCACAATGTCGATGTCGTACGTCAGGCCATATTGCTGATCGCGCTCAAGGCTGACGATTACCGCCAACAGAGTTTCCTCGACGACCGCATGCTGCGACACGACCTGCGCGGCAGCTGGGTGCCGCTGGCTGCGGCTGCAGAAGCGATTGATCGCGGGGTGCCTGCCCGGCCGCTGCACTTCATTTTTCACACCGGCCATGTCGGCTCGACCTTGCTGAGCCGGCTGCTCGATGAAACCGGCGCCGTACTGGGACTGCGCGAACCGCAATCGCTCCGCACGCTCGCGGATCTTCACGACCACCTGGGCGGGCCGGACTCGTTGCTGAGCAATGCTGGCTACATGGCCCTGCTGCGGCTGTTTCTCAAGGCCTGGCAGCGTGGCTATGGCGACACCCGGGCCGTGCTCGTCAAGGCGACCAGCAGCGCGGGGCGCCTGGCGCCGACGCTGCTCGAGGAATCTCCGCCAGCGCGCGCGGTGTACCTCAACCTCAAGGCCGAGCCCTATCTGGCGACTTTGCTCGGCGGCGCCAATTCGGCGCTCGACCTGCGTGGTCACGGGCCGGCACGCATGCGCCGACTGGTACAGGCGCTGCATGCACCGGTCGCGCCGCTTCATGGCTTGTCGGTCGGCGAGCTGGCCGCCATGAGCTGGCTCACCGAGACACTGAGCGAGCTGCAATGCCTGGAGGGCTTTGCCGGCAGGGTACGAGCGGTTGACTTCGATGATCTGCTCGCGAACCTGGCCGCTGAGCTGCGAACGATCCTAGATCATTTTGGTCTGCCAACCGATGCGCAGGTGCTCGCTCGCGTTGCCGCAAGCCCGGCCCTGACACGCTATTCGAAAGCGCCCGAGCACGCGTATTCACCGGCATTGCGGCGCGAGATACTGGACGATGCGCGACGTGCGCATCGCGACGAAATCCGCCGCGGCCTCGCGTGGCTCGAGAAGCTTGCCAGGAGCGAGCCCCGGGTCGCGCGGGTATTCCCGAACGGCCTTGCCTAGGTCGTCGACCACATGCGCAGCAGATTCTGCCGCACGACATCGAGCCGTACCCGGCTCTCCCACTGCATATTGTTGCCTTCAATTGCCGCGAGTTCGTTCAGCTCATAGACCTGCTGGCGCTGGAACTGATCGGCAATGAAACTCTCGATGAATGTGATCGACACCAGCCTCTGGCCGTCGCGCACGGCCACGACTTCGTGCAAGGTCGTTGACGGATAGACGATCGCCTCGCCAGCCTGTCCTTTGAAGGGCAATGCCTGGTTGCCAAGCACGATGGACAACTCGCCGCCGTCGTAGCTCGACGGATCGTTGATGAACACAGTGCACGACAAGTCCGAGCGCAAGCGGGCGTTGCCAATCTGCAGGATGGCGGCGTCCGCATGCGCACCGTACTGCATGGCAGCGTCATAACGGCACAGGAGCGGAGGCGCCAGGCGCTTCGGCATGGCGAAGTCGACGAATTCGCGCGACCGCCACAGCGCAGCGTTGACGATCTGCACGGACTCGGCGTAGCGGCTGTCCTGGGTATCGATCTGCAGATTGTTCTTGGTCGTGTTCGCAGGGTTCGACACCCGCCCCTCGACGAACGGCAGCTCGTGGGACAGTTGCCGCAGGCGATCGGTCTCGGTCGCATTCAGCAGGTTCTTGATTTTGAGAAACACGTTCAGGCCCCGCCTGGCACAGGCCGGACTAACACGCGGTCCGGCCGAGAGCTCAAGGATACACGGCGGCAAGCGGGCACGCGATGCGTCATAATTGGAGTTTCCGCCGCGCGGCTCAACCAACGTGAACGAAACGCGACCACTCGACGACGCCACCCGGCAGCTCCAGGCGGGCACGGACGCGCTGCGCCGCGGCGATGCGCGCGCGGCACGGGCGCATCTGCTGCAGGCATTGGAATCGGGGCGCCGCGACGCCACCGTCTTCGTCGGGCTCGCCTACGCCAGTCTCGCGCTCAACGACCATGAGGCGAAGATGGCCGCCGTCGAGCAGCTGCTCGCGATCGAGCCGCGCAACATCCGTGGCCTCATGTTGAAGGGCGATCACCTCCTGCGTCAGGGCGATGGCCGCTCCGCCGTACCGTTCTATCAGGCCGCTCTGCAAAGCGCCGCGGACGAACGCACGCTGCCGGCGGATCTCAAGCCGGAGCTGGAGCGCGCGCAACAGATGACCGAACGCTACCTGGCCGAGTACCAGGACCATCTTGCCTCCGCACTGCGCGAGCGCGGTTTCGATCCGGCGCGGGCCAGCCCGCGTTTCACCCAGTCGCTCGAACTGCTGCTCGGGCGCAAGCAGGTCTATGTACAGCAACCGCGCTACTTCTATTTTCCCGAGCTGCCACAGATCCAGTTCTACGACCGCCAACGGTTTCCGTGGCTGGATGAGCTCGAGAGCGCGACCGACGACATTCGCGATGAGCTGCTCGAATTGATGAAAAGCCCGCAGGATTTCGCGCCCTACGTGCAGAGCAAGACCGATCGGCCGAACAAATCGCAGCAGGGCATGCGCGACAATCCCGACTGGAGCGCGGCCTACCTCATCAAGCACGGTGCGGAGGTGACGCCAAACGCCGAGCGCTGCCCCCGGACCATGGCGGCGCTAGCCAACGCGCCGTTGGCGCGCGTACCGCAGCGCTCACCGTCCGTTTTGTTTTCGGTGCTCACAGGCGGCACCCGCATACCGCCGCACAACGGCATCGTGAACACGCGCCTCATCTGCCACCTGCCGCTCATTGTCCCGGGCCGCTGCGTGTTCCGGGTCGGCAACGACGTGCGCGAATGGCAATACGGCAAGGCCTGGGTTTTCGACGATACGATCGAGCACGAGGCCGTCAATACGACCAGCGAGACGCGCGTCATCCTGTTGTTCGATATCTGGCGCCCCGAACTGACCGAAGAGGAGCGCGCCCTCGTGACGGCGCTGTTCGAATCCATCGATGCCTATAGCGGCAAACGGCCCGACTGGACCATCTGATGCGCGCGTTGCCACCACTCCTGGAGATCACATGATGCACCGTCCTATTGAACGCATCGCCACCCTTGCGATCCTGGCCTGGAGCATGGCCGGCTCATCCGTGGTTCTCGCCGATGAGCTGCCGCCGGCTTTGCGGGCCTGCGCTGCCGAACCGGATTCGCTCAAACGCCTCAACTGCTACGACCGCGAAGTCGCGCGCGCAGGTGGCGGCTTGACCAAGTCCGATGCGGCCTCTGCGGCAGACCAGGCGCGCGACGCAACACCGGCCGTGCCCGCGGCACCTGCCACGCCGGCAACACCTGAGGAACGCTTCGGCTATCGCGGCGAGATCACCAAGGAAGCGGTGCAGCGCGAAAAGGAAAAAGCACCGTCGCTCGAGTCATTGACCGCCAAGGTCACGGACATCGGTCGACGGCCGCGCGGCGAGATGGTGGTAACGCTCGAAAATGGCCAGGTGTGGGTGCAGAAGTTCGTCGATGCGCGCTTTCAGCTCGAAGAAGGCGATACGGTCGAGATCAAGGCCGCATCGCTCGGATCATTCCTGATGGTACATGGCAAGCATTCGACCCGCGTCAGTCGCGTGCGTTGAAGCGCCCTCAAGGGCGCGTGCGGGTCCAGCCCCCGATCACGCCTCGCGGCTTGTCCCGAAGCGCCACCGGCACCAGCTGGCCGTCTTCGAGCCGGGCGAAAGGCGTGCCATTTACGGCCGCGACCGTACCCTCGCACAACTCCAGCGCCGGCAGCGGTGGTAGACGCGCTTCGCTTGCGGGAATGGTGACGGTAATGTTGTCCGCCGCGATGCCGAGCGCCCCGGACAATCGCGCCACAAGCGCGCGCAACTCGCTCGCCATGTCATCGCGCAGCTTCGGATCGCGCGTCAGGAAATAGCTCGCGAGGTAGCGAGCCACCGGCGATGCCTTGGCGGTCTCGCGATTGATCAACTCCTGCTCGTTGGTGATCGAAAGCACCGATGTGCTTGCGAGATAGTCGAGGAAGTCCGTCGGCAACTGTGGTTCGTCCATGCGCGGCGCCGAGGTGCGCACCTCCAGCCCTTCCGGCGCGCGGATGATCTCGATGTCATCGAGCGGCAGCTCGAAACTGAGCTTGGCAGGCCAGGCAACGAACAGCTCCGGATTGATACCGGGCACCTCCGGGCAGGCGCGATACCAGACGGCGATGCTGCGCTCGTGCTCGATGATGCCCTGGGTGCGAATCTCGGTCACCATGATGCGCACCGGGTCCTGTGCCTGCGCGGCGCTGCGCTCCAGCCACCATCGGGTAGCAATGATCCCGGCCAGCAATGCGAGCACGAATATGAGCAATGATTTCATGTGCTATTGATCGAGGCGCCTGGCATTGATCGAGGCCAGCGCTCCGTCGGCGTCCAGTTCGATGACGAACTCGAGCGGCTGGCAGCAGACCTGGCAGTCCTCGATATAGCAGCTATCGCCGGCCGTGAGATCGATCGCGACCTCATAGTGCTGCCAGCAGTGCGGGCACTGCACTGCGCCTACGGCACGCAATGCCGAACGCCGGTGATCGGGCACGGGCTCATATACGGGCTCGAGCCCGTAGAGCTTGTCGATATGTTCCGGATCCAGGCTCAGGATGGAGTGACGCAATTGCTCGAGCATGGACTTTGGCGCGGCCATCACCCGAGTCTACACCCTCGTGAACAGCCACTTAACCCCACCGGGACTGGCCGGCCGTTTCAAGGCTGAAGGCCTGGTGCCCGACCAGGTCATGTGACGGAGGGAGCCCATGGACAGCCAATCGCCATTGGCCTTGCGCCGCTCGCCTGCGGCAATGCTCGGCGTCGCCGCGGCCCACGGTCTGCTGATCATCGCGCTGATGAATGTCCTCGACGTACGCGATGGACTGCACGCGCCGGAACCGATGCAATGGACGGTGATCGCGGAACCGCCCGCGCCGACCGAAACGCCGCCGCCATCCGCGCCAAGCACCGACTGGACGCCGACATTCGAGCGACTGCCGCCACCAGAGCCATTGCAACTGGCGCAGGACGACATGCCGCCGCCACTCGACCAGGACGGCAGCATCAGTCCGGGTGGCGATGCCATGGGCCCCACAGCAATCGCCCCGACTTCAGTGCGCGCCGATCCGCGCTTTCCGTTGACACAGCCGCCCTATCCATCGCAGGAGGTGCGCATGGGGCATGAAGGCGCGGTCAATGTCGCCGTGCTGGTAGGTGTCGAAGGACGCGTGCTCGAGGCAAGGGTATCGCGCTCGAGCGGCTATGCGGCCCTCGACGAGGCGGCGCTGCGCGAAGCAAGGCGCAACTGGCGCTTCCTGGCGGCGACTGCGGACGGCAACGCCATCGCCGCCTGGCATGAGGTGCGGGTGGTGTTCCGCCTCGATCGCTAGAACGCAGCTCACAGTCCCGGCCGGATTTGCTCCGGCCGGGGTTCTGCTTGCGTGTCGATTCGCATAGTATCGCCGCCATGACCTATTGCCTGGCCATATCAGTCGAACAGGGCCTCGTGCTGGCTTCGGACTCGCGCACCAATGCGGGCCCCGACCGCATCAGTACCTTCAGCAAGATGCACCGCTTCCTCGGTGACGGCCAGCGCGCATTCACGCTGCTGTCGGCCGGCAATCTCGCAACCTCGCAGGCGGTCGTCACCCAGGTGCGCCGCGATCTCGAGCAGAGTGCCGAACGCAGCCTGGCCACTGTGCCGCATCTGTCCGACGCGGCCGAATACATCGGCATGCTCAATGTCGCCGAAACGCGCAAGCACAAGCGCGAAGGCGACAGCGACTTCAAACCGGAGGCCACGTTCGTCCTCGGGGCCGAGATCGCGGGTCGCAATCCGGACATATTCCTCATCTACCCCGAGGGCAATTACATTCGCGCCTCGGCGCACACGCCGTATCTGCAGGCGGGCGAGGTCAAGTATGGCAAGCCCATACTCGATCGCATCGTGCGGCCGGACCTGTCGCTCGAAGATGCCGCGCGTTGCGCACTCGTTTCCATGGACTCGACCATGCGCAGCAATGCAACCGTCGGGCCGCCGATCGAGCTCGCCATCTGCGAGGCGCGCCTGATGAATGGCGGCCGTCACCTCATACTGGATGAAGACGACGAATACCTGAGGGCCCTGCGCCAGGCCTGGCACGCAGGGCTCAAGAGCGCGTTCGATCGCCTGCCCAGGCTGCCCGCTGCGCCACCAAAGATGCGACTTGTCGATGGATGAAGCGCAATCTCGCTGCGACAGGCGCTGACAGCACAAAGGGATAGACGTCCTCGCCGCCAAGGCTGCGGTTCATTTCATTGAGCGGTATCGCCAACGCGACCCAGTCATCAACCCAGTCCCCCGACGTCGTCGTGACCAGGCCCCAGGCAGTGGCCGTCTCGAGTCCATCCTGGATGTGCAGGTAATGCGCCCATGATTCGGCCCAGTCCTCATGCGGATGAGCGCTCGCATAGGTCGTGATGTAGTCCTCGTTGATGGCTACGGGCTGCGGCCGCGCATAGTAGCGATCGAGAGCACTCTTGTAGTCCGCGCTTTCATCGCCGAAGAGCTGTCGAAATTGCACGAGCGCATCGCCGCTGATCAGACGCGGGAAGAAGAAATGCCCGCTCTCGTGACGAAAGTGGCCTAGCAGGGTGCGGTAGCGTTCGCCCATTTGCTCGCGTACCGCGTGCCGCTGCGGGTGATCAGCCTCCGCGACATTGATGGTGATGACGCCGGCAACATGGCCGATGGTCACGAACGGCTCCAGCACCTGCGGGTTGCTGCGCTGGTCCTCGAGGAACTCGAAGCGCAACGCGACCGAGCCGCTGACTGCTGCCAGCGGCAGCCGCAGGCGCAGCAGATCATAGAGCAGCCTGCGCTTGGCCTGTTCGAGTCGACTCCAGAGCAGGAGGTTCCTGCCAACCGTCAGGTTGGGAATGACCGCATTCATGCGACAGGCAAAACACAGTTCACTGTCATCGTCCGCCGCCACCAGCCAGTTGCAATTGCCATAGGCGATGCGGTTCGCACAATGGCGAAAACCATCGGGCGGATCCGCCGGCGGGAACGAACACATGGCCAGTCGGCGTTGGTCGAAGCCGAGTTCCGCGTGACAGGCGCCGCAGGAGTAGTTCTCGAAAAACACGCCGTGGCCGCAGCCACAATGAAAGCGACGCATGGCTCAGGTGGCCGGTGCGAACCAGGTATCGGTCATGCGTTGATGCATCGCTGCCAGCTCGATCTGCATCTGATCGACGGCCGCGTGCAGGTCGGCATTGTCCATTTGGCCAACGTCCATCTTGACCAGATACCCGGTGAGTTCCCGCAGGGATTGCGCCACAGTCGAGCTGTTCGGCAGGCGTTGCAGACACCGCTCGATCTGCCACAGGCAGTGGCGCAGAGATCTTGGAAAATCCTCATCCTGGAACAGAAAGGTCAGCACGTCGGCCGACCGGATGCGCCGCCTCACATACTGACGGTACATCTGATAGCCCGACACCGACTTCAACGTACTCATCCACAGCGTATTGTCGAATCGCTGCAGGGGCTCGAGGTTTCGCAGCAGGCCGGACACGGCGACATCGATGATGCGGGTACACATGTCGGCACGCTCGAGATTGGTACCCAGTCGAATGAACTGGTACGCGGGCCCATGACTCATGGTATCGGCCAGGAGTCCCCGCAATTGCTGCACGCGCGCGACGACATCGCTCAAAATCGCGTGCCGCCGCCGCTGCCCAATGGCCCAGCGCAGCTCGGAACGCGCGAACAGATGCAGCTCGTTGACGCCCTGCCAGGCTTCGGTTGGCACGACATCGCGTGTCGTACGGAAATTCTCGCGGGCCATCGCAATCGAACTGAGCACCGAACTTGCGCAGTTCTCGTCTGTGAGGAGCCGTTTGAGGATGTCGCGCTCGGCGAACCGACCCTTGCGTATGCCGCCGATGTCGATACCCATGATCTCCGGCACCTGCGACCAGCCGATGCCCGCGGTGCGCGGCAGGTCGAGGAGCAATTGGGCGTGGACATCCACCAGTCGCGCACTGTCTTCGGCACGCTCGAGGTAGCGTGCGGCCCAGTAGACCCGCTCGGCAACGCGCGAAAGCATCAACGCCTGCGCCTTGCGGTCGTCGTCTCGACGATCCAGGTGTCCTTGCTGCCGCCACCCTGCGAGGAATTGACGACCAGCGAACCACGGCGCAGCGCCACGCGCGTCAGGCCACCTGGGGTCACGGCCGCAGTCGCTCCCTGCAAAATGAAGGGCCGAAGGTCGACGTGGCGGGGCTCGAGCTGGCCGTCGATGAGCGTGGGCACGGTCGACAGGCTGAGTACGGGCTGCGCGACATAGTTGCGGGGATTTTCGCTGATACGCGGCGCGAATTCCTCGCGCTCCTTGCGAGTCGCATGACTGCCGACCAGCATGCCGTAGCCGCCCGACTCATTCGCTGGCTTGACCACAAGCTTGTCGAGGTTCGCGAGCACGTACTCGAGGCTCTCGGGCTCGGAACACAGGTAGGTCGGCACGTTTGGCAGGATCGCGTCCTCGCCGAGATAGTAGCGGATGATCTTCGGCACATAGGCGTAGACCACCTTGTCATCGGCAACGCCGGAACCCGGCGCATTCGCAAGGCTCACGTTGCCGGCGCGCCAGGCACGGATAAGGCCGGGCACGCCAAGGAGCGAGTCCGCATCGAAGCATTCGGGATCGAGTGAGGTGTCGTTGATGCGCCGGTAGATGACATCCACCCGTTCGAGCCCGCCGATGGTGCGCATGTAGACGCGGTCATCGCTGGCAACGACCAGATCGCTCCCCTGGACGAGTTCGGCGCCCATGCGCTGGGCAAGATAGGCGTGTTCGAAATAGGCCGAGTTGTAGATACCCGGAGTGAGCACGACGACTTCCGGCCTCTCGATGTCGCGAGGCGACAGCGAATTCAGCATGTCGAGCAGCTGCGACGCATAGTCATCGACGGTGCGTATCGAGCTGTCGCGAAACAGCTCCGGAAACACACGCTTGGTTACAATGCGATTCTCGAGCATGTAGGAAACGCCTGACGGCACGCGCAGGTTGTCCTCGAGCACGTAGAAGACTCCGTCAGCGTCGCGCACCAGATCGGTGCCACAGATGTTCGCCCAGACGCCATGGACCGGGCTTACGCCCTTGCAGGCGGCGAGGAAATTGCGCGAGGTGAGCACGATCTCTGCCGGTACCACGCCATCGCGCAATATGCGCTGGTCGTGGTAGAGATCGTCGATGAACAGATTCAGCGCGCGCAGGCGCTGGATCAGGCCGGCCGCGACGCGGTCCCATTCCCGGCCATCGATAACGCGCGGGATGATGTCAAACGGCCAGGCGCGATCGATGTTGCGGCCTTCACTGTAGACCGTGAAGGTAATGCCCATTTCGACGATGGCGCGCTCGGCCGCATCCTGGCGCGATTCCAGACGTTTTGGGCTGAGGGACGCCAGATAGCTGGCGAGCGATGCAGCGGCCGGCCGCGCGCTACCCGGCGCGCTGATCAACTCATCGTAACAGGCACCGGGATCGTATTGATTCCAATTGATTTTCACGCTGCTACGACGGTACCGAGCGTGGCAGCAAAGGTCAATTCAGTCGCTGTGCCTGGCCAGCAATGGCCGAATTTCACGCAACTTGCTCTGCACCCGCGCTGCGTTGTCCCGGCCCATGCGCGTCAGCAGCTTGGCCCCGACCGAGCGGCCTTCGAGGGCAGGATCGGCGTACTGGAACATCACACTCGGACGCGCGAGCTGTGGCGGCGCCGCCGCGACCTGCACCGCGAGCAGGTGATCGATAATCTCCACCAGTCGTTCATCGAAATAGCCCTGCGGGGCGATCAATTCGGCGTAGGCCTGCTGCATCAAGGGCGCGAAACGACGATAGGTTGCCACCAGAAGATCGCTGTCGATGCGCTCGAAGGCACTGACATAGGGCTCGTAGCGCGCGTAGTTCTCTGCGCTCAGGCTGAAACCGCTATCGTCATCACCCGACACTGTGAGCTCGCCTGGAAGTGGGCGAAATGGACTGAAGCGCTGCGCGATGCTGCCCCGCGGCAGGCTGTCGAGGCTGATCACGAGCCGCTTGATCAAGGCATCGTGTTCGATTCGCTCGCTGATCGTCGAATCGTCGAGCAAACCATCGAGCTCCGCGCCTGCCAGCGAATCGCTTTCGGCAAGCGATGGCAATGCGGTGGAATCCGATGCAATGGCGGGCGATTCGGGAGCGGGGCCGACCTGCGGTGACGGTTGCGTCTCAGGGGCACTCGCCGTTGGCAGGACCTCCGGTGCTGGCACCGCTCGGCGTTGCTGCCACAGGTAATAGCCACCGCCGGCGACAGCCAGCAGCGCCACCGCCACGATCAACCCGCGCAGGGTGCTGGGATTCATTGGTGCTTGGACCCCTGGATTCGCCGGTCAGTTCCGCACTGCGGCCGCAACTTGAGAATCAGCCCTTACCCATGCGCGCGCGAACGAGGTCGCCCGCCTCCTTGTAGGTCTCGGGCAATTGCCCGAGGAAGGCGTTTGGCTTGAATAGCGGCTCGTAGCTGTCGAACACGGGTCGCAGCAGCGCCATCGGTACCTCGGGGAACCGGCGTGTCTTGCGAAAATCCGCAATCGGAATCCGGGTGCTCGCAATGTCCTCATGATGATTCGAGGTCTTCGCGATCACCGCGCCACGGGGATCGACGATAACGGTGCCTTCATCCTGCGCACCCGCCGCATCGGTAAAGCCGATGTTGTCGGGCGATACCGCGTTGCCCACGCCAACGGTGTAGATCCGGCCCATGCGGGCGGTTGCGCCTGCCGAATCCGCGTTGCTGCCGCCGGTGACCGACATGATCAGCAGCTCGGTGCCTTTCAGTGCAAGCGCCATGTACAAGAGTGGCTCCATTCCGACTGCAGTCATCGCGAGATTGCCGATGTCGGTTCGCGCGACTGGCAGAACGGCATCCCAGCCATACATCTCGACATAACGATCGAGAACGTCGTAGACCGTCGTACCGATCAATGCGCCTTCGCCGAACAGGCCGAGGATATTGCGCGCCTTCCAGTGTTTGGCGACGATCTCGCCGTCCGGACCGACGATGACCGACATGTTGATCACGTGGCGTGGCCAGTCCTTGTCGCGGGCGTAACAGCCAAAGGCGATGTAACAGCCGTAGTGGCGCGCGCGCTCGCCGATGACCTCGCTTTCCGGTCCCGGCAGGTCGAACGCAACCCGATTGAGCTCGGTCCGTGTCCAGGGTTGAAACCCCTGGATCGGAAATTCGTGCATGCAGATGAGATCCTGCTTGGCTCCCCAGCGCCGCTCACCATTCCAGGCAGCGGGCGAGCCTTGCGCGTTGTCGATCAGCTGCACGACATGGTCGAGATTGGCTTTCATGGAGGACTTGAGGTTGGTCAGGTCAACGGCCCTTACGCGCGACTGGATGGCCGATACATTGATGGCATCCTGGCGCAAGGGCACGCTCGCGTATTTGCCATTGCGCGCAACCTGCACCCCGGCGCCGCGCAGTCGGTTGTCGCCGCGCGCCTGTTGCGCCGCCGCGTTAGCCGATAGCGCGCCCACACCCACTGCGCCGAATCCGGCCAGCATGCCGCGCCGGCTCAATTTGCGATCATCGTTACTGCTGCTCATCGTTGCTCCTTAGTCCGTATGGCCTGCGCTCAAGCCTGCTCGATTTCGATCTGAAGGTGCCGCTCGGCCTTGAGCGAATTCGATATCAGGCAGATCTGTTCGGATTTCTCGAGCAGGCGTCTCGCTCTCTCGGCGTCTGCGCCTGCAGGAATGGTCAATCGGGCGCGAATCGAGAATTCCGTGAACTGGCTGACCTTGTCGATACGATCGAGTTTGCCGGTGACCTCGCAACTCACCGCAAGCCACTCGAATTTGGATGCAGCGGCGACAGCCCGCAGTGACAGCACGAAGCAATCCGCCAGGGCTGCTGTCAACAGCGTCTCGGGTGACCACAGGTTCCCCGGTCCGCCAAACTCCGCCGGACCATCGCTCGCAAGCGCTGGCAAACCAGGCCCCGACAATTTCACCTCGCCCGCGGCTTTTGCCGTGGCGCTTGCGTGGTAGTGGTGGGGAAAGGGATGCATGGTCAACCTCCAGAGCGGTTCAGCGTTAGATGCTTATGTTACCTGCGGCCGTGCCGCTCGCCCGGTGGGAATGTCCTGGGCCCGCGGTTGTCATACAGTCACGGATGCGGCGACACTGAATCCTATAACGTCACGGCTCTGAATACGCCATGGGAGAGACCGTCATGACCGTATTGCGCACCTGCACCGGCCTGGCTGTGGCCGCGCTGATCGCGCTACTGGGCGCCTGCAGCGGCGGCAGCGGCGGCGGCTCGCCTCCACCGCCTCCGCCGCCCGCCATCACCAAGGCCGAAGCCTTCCAGTTCCTGAACCAGACAACCTTCGGCGCCACGGAAGTCGAAGCGCAGCGGGTCATCAGCCTGGGCTATGCCGCCTGGATCGACGATCAAATCGCGCGCACGCCCAGCCGGCAACTGCCCTTCCTGCAAAGCCTGCCGGCGCCCATGGTCGGTGATTTCGAACTGCAGGCCGATCGCGTGGATATCTGGTTTCGCAATGTGGTCAATGGTGATGACCAGCTGCGCCAGCGGGTCGCTTTCGCACTGTCGCAAATCATGGTGGTCTCGCAGAACAGCGCGCTGGTGAATCAACCCTTCGGACTCGCTTCGTATTACGACCTGCTCGCCGAGCGGGCTTTCGGGAATTATCGCGACCTCATGGAGGCTGTCACGCTGCACCCCGCCATGGGCGTCTATCTGTCCATGCTCGGCAACGAAAAACCGAATGCCGCGCTCAACATACGCCCCGACGAGAACTATGCCCGCGAACTGATGCAACTTTTCACGATCGGCCTGGTTGAATTGAATGACGACGGCAGCGTCAAGGTGGATGGCAGCAATCAACCCATTGCGACCTACGATCAGAGCATCATCGAGGGGTTTGCGCACGTCTACACCGGATGGACTTACGCCGGCGCTCCCGGTTTTCGCCAGGCGCGCCCGACACGCGCGAACCAGGTGATCCCGATGCAGTCCTATCCCGGTTTTCATGACACAGGAAGCAAGAAATTGCTGGGCGGGACCGTGTTGCCGGCCAACCAGACTGCCGAGCAGGACCTTGATGCGGCGCTTGACAATATTTTCAATCACCCGAATGTTGGTCCCTTCGTCGCGCGCCAGCTCATCCAGCGGCTGGTGACCAGCAATCCAAGTCCCGCCTATGTGCAGCGCATCGCGCGGGTATTCAACAACAATGGCAGCGGCACACGCGGTGATCTCAAGGCCGTGGTGCGTGCACTCCTGCTCGATGCCGAAGCGCGCAATCCAGGCGCGACCTCGGCCAGAGGGAAGCTGAAGGAACCGGTCATCCGCCTCACGCAGCTGTGGCGCGCCTATGACGGCAAGTCGCAGAGCGGCAAGTACCCTTTGATATTCGCAGGTGCCGCTTTCGGCGAGGGTCCATTGCAATCACCGTCGGTGTTCAATTTCTACTCTCCGGCCTACTCACCGCCCGGCGAACTTCGCGACCAGGGTCTCGTTGCTCCGGAGATGCAGATCGCCACGGAATACCTCAATGCCAATATCACGAATTACATGCTCGACCAGATGTTGAACCGCAATTCCGCCGCCACCGGGCTCGGTGCTGACGATATCGTGGTCGACATCAGCGCCGAGATGAATATCGCCGGCGATTCCGGAGCGCTTGCAGACAGTGTGGCGCAGAAGCTGCTCGGACGCGGACTCGAGGCGCCGCTGCGCGCTGCCATCGTACAAATGCTGGATAACTTCGCGCCGACAGACACCGTGTTGCGCGCCGCTGACGCCATCTATCTGGTGGCAACTTCGCCGGCGTTCGCTTACCAGGACTGAGGAGAGGCATATCATGCAACTCATCGATCGTCGACAGTTTCTCGGTGCCGGCCTGGCCGCCGCGGCACTTGCATCCTCACCGCGCGCCGCGTTCACGCAGATGGCGGGCAGCGGCGCCCCGTTTGCAGATTTTCGCGCGCTGGTCTGCGTTTTTCTCTTCGGTGGCAACGACTCGTTCAACATGGTCGTACCGCGCAGCCAGGCCGAATACGATGTCTATGCGAATGCACGGCAGAATCTCGCCGTGCCGCTGGACCAGCTGCTCCCTATCAACCCGGCAACGACCGATGGAGCAGCCTATGGCTTTCACCCGGCGATGGCGGGCATGCAGCAATTGTTCGAACAGGGACGCCTCGCCGTCGTGGCGAACGTCGGACCGCTGATCGTGCCTGCAACGCGCGACCAGGTGCTCAACAACTCCGTGCCGCTGCCACCGCAGCTGTTCTCGCACAACGATCAGCAGGACCAGTGGCACACGCTGAAGGGCAATGACCAGGCGAGCACGGGCTGGGCGGGTCGCGTCGCCGACCTGCTCGCGCCGCAGATCCAGCAGCAATTGCCGACCAACCTGTCACTGTTTGGCACGAGCCTTGCCCTTGCGGGCAACAGCACCCTGCCCTTCACCATGGGACCTTCGGGCCCGGTGCCCATCCTGGGACTGGGTGACACCGGGATATTTCTCGAGCAGCGGCGCGTGTTCGATGCACTGGTCGATCACGACTATGAAAGCATCTACGCGCGCGCATTCGGCGCGGTGCAACGGCGAACAGTCGATCTGGCGGGCACCATCGGGGATGCCATCGCGCAGGCGCCACCGGTTACGACGGTGTTCCCGGGCACGCCACTCGGAGCACAGCTTGGCACGGTAGCACGACTGATCGCGGCTCGCGCGCAATTGCAGACCACCCGGCAGGTGTTCTTCGTCGCGAGTGGCGGCTTCGATACGCACGACAACCAGGCCGTCGACCAGCCGCAGCTGCTCGGCAACATCAGCGCCTGTCTCAGCGCGTTCAACGATGCCATGCAGGAGCTGAATGTCGCGGGCAATGTCACGACCTTCACGCAGTCGGATTTCGGCCGCACACTCACCTCGAATGGCGATGGCACCGACCACGGCTGGGGAGGCGTGCAGATGGTCGTCGGCGATTCGGTGCTGGGCGGTGACATCTACGGGCGCATGCCCGTGCTCGAAATCGACGGGCCCGATGATGTCTCGGGCGGGCGCATGATCCCGACGACCTCGGCCGATCAGTATGTCGCTACGCTGGCGCGGTGGTTCGGCGTCGCCGATGCACAGCTGGCCGAGGTCGCACCACACATCGGCAACTTCGCGCAGCAGGACCTCGGCTTTCTCCCCGGTTGAAGTGAGTCGTCAATACAGCAGGAAATCGGCCCGTTCCTGGCGCCAATTCTGCTCATCGACGCCGGCGAGCCGGTCGAGATCGTCGACGCTTGCCTGCGCGTCATCGACCCATTCGCGCAGCAGGGTGCTGCCATTGATGACATCGATGGCGAGACGGCTGGTTTCGTATTCGTAGGGAAAATCACGCCACAATGGATAGTCGGGCGCCACGGTACGCAATGCCTTGAATGCCAGCGCCATGATCCGCCAGGGTCGGAACCCGGCATGGTCATAAGCCGGATCATCGACATGAATCTGCAAACCATGGCAGAGCCGGCCCGCATGTTTGTGAAACGTTGGCTCGAAGTGACAGGCCCGCAGGCGGCAACCCGCGAGCCATGCTGGCGCCAATGCATGCATGCGCGCAAGCAGGCTCTCGACCGGCAGGTCCGGCGCGCCGAACAGTTCCAGCGGTCGGGTCGTGCCGCGTCCTTCCGACAAGGTCGTGCCCTCGAGCATCACGGTGCCCGCATAGCAACGCGCCATGGAAAGACCAGGTGCGTTGGGGCTCGGATTGATCCAGCTGCGCTCGCCGACCGGCCAACCGCAACCGGGTGCGGCATCGGGTTGCCAGCCGGCCATGGTGATGCACTCGAGTTCGAGGTTCAGCCCGAGAGTCTGCGCGAACCATCGCGCCAGTTCTGCCATGGTCAGGCCGTGACGCATGGGCATGGCGCCGGCGCCCACGAAACTCTCCCAGCCGGGGCGCAGCGCCAATCCTTCGACAGGGCGGCCGATCGGGTTCGGTCTATCGAGCACCCAGACCGCCTTGCCGGCGGCGTGAGCCGCCTCGAGCACGTAACGCAGCGTCGTGATGAACGTGTAGATCCTGCAGCCGAGATCCTGCAGGTCGACGAGCAATACATCGAAGGCATCGAGCATGGTCGGAGTCGGCCTGCGAACTTCGCCATAGAGGCTGAACACGGGAATGCCATGAACCGGATCGAGATAATCGGCTGACTCGATCATGTTGTCCTGCTTCTCACCACGCAGGCCGTGCTGCGGCCCGAACGCTGCACTCAGGCGGATTTCAGGCTGTGCGGCAAGCGCATCGAGACTATGCTCGAGGTCGGCACGTACGGAAGCCGGATGGGCAAGCAGCGCAACGCGCCGGTTCCCGAGCCGCCTGCGAAGTGCGGCATCTGCCAACAGGCGATCGAGACCGAATTTCAACCGACGGCCCGTCCTGCCGCCTTCATGTCCAGTGCCAGAGCGAATGAATCCGCGTGATGAAAATCCGGCGCGCCCTGCGGGTGGGCAAGCGCGAAGTGCAGGCTACCACCGGTGCGCTGTTCGATCACGGCAGCGAGACCGATGCGCAGGAGATAACGCGGCCTGACCGCGATGGGCCAGTCCGCAAGACGCAGTGCGGTGCGCAGCTCGAGTACCGAATCGTTCTCGGTTACTGCAACAGCCGGCGGCCGCGAATCGCGCAGATCCACCCGCCCTTCGCGATAGAGCTCGAAACAGAAAGCGGCCCATTGGCGTGACGGCGAAAAATTGAACTCGACATAGCCAGGCTCATCGACGCCACCGATGAAGGCCTCGAAACAGGTGCTGCGCCAAAGGCCGTTGACGAAGGCCTGATCCGCGGGCGTCGGCAGGACGAGATCACGCAGGGCGCCGCTGATTCGATAGCGCAATTCAATGACGCCAAGCGAGCGAAGCTGCGCATCTGCGGTGACGCGTATTGCAGCGCCTGCCGCTTCATCCGGATGACAGGTCAGCGAATGCACGCCCCATGATGCACGAGAACTACGCTTCTGAAAACGGGCGCAGTTCGCAACTGCAGGCTATCTCAAGGCTCCCCGCTGCCCGCATCGCGACGCATGATGCGTATCTGCCGCGCCGGCGACTTGGGCGTGATCCCATCGACGGCTGCCAACGCGGATGCGAAACCGCCCGCCTTGGCCTGGCGCGCCGGCGCTGGACAGCCGCCGCCCGCGGCTCGCCAAGCCAACGCGGTGCTCAGGCGTCCTTCGGTCACATCACCCAGTTCGTGGGTGAAATCGTCCGCTACGGCGCAGCCGAGCACATTGGCATCGGTGCCGGTCGCCGTCGGCGACGGCGAAAAACCGTCGCTGTAGGAGCCGAAATTCTTTTGATTCACGCCCTGGAACTGGATGGAGAAGTAGGTCGTGCCGCAGTTGTCCTCGGGGTAGAAACCATAGGGCTTGCCGCAAGTCGTGGAACCAATCTGCACCACCTCGACATCCGCGCCGCGCAGACCGTTGATGATGGACTCGCTCGCCGAACAGGTGCCGGGACCAGTCAGCACGAATACGCGGCCGAGGTTCAAGGTCGGCAGCGCCTGGCCCTGGACGACCGTGAATCCCTGGCCAACACTATGGAATGGCACCGGATCGAGTGGCGCCCCGGTAACCGGATTGGTGGTCGGATGCTTGCTGTTGAATTGCGTGCGTTCGAAAGCCTTGGATGCGGTGCGCGCGGGTCCGGCGATCATGTAGGCCATCTCAGCGGCGATGTCGAGGAAGCCACCGCCGTTGTAGCGCAGGTCGAGCACCAGATCGCTGACGCCCTGGTCACGCAGAAAGGTGACTCCGTCAACGAGCTTTTGTTCTGACGTGGCGATGTGATCGTTGAACAGGATGTAGCCAACCTGGCCACCGGTTCCGGGCAGCACGTTTGCAGCGGGTACCGGATCGGTGGTGATGATGGCCGACTGCAAGGTGATATCGCGAGTCGAGCCGTCGAGTGCCCGCACCGTAAAATTGTGCGTCTCGCCGGCACCGGCGGGAAAGAACGCGGCGTTCAAGGTGTCGACATTGGCCTGGGTGCCGCCATTGATGACATCGACACCGTCCGCGACGATGATTTCCTCGCCGCGCGACAGCGGTGGTGCACTCACGCCTGGCTCTCGGTAGGCAACCACCACCTGGCGCGGCGGCGAGGCGCGAATCAACGCCCACTGTACGCCGTAACCGGCCGACTCGCCCGATGCCGCCAGGGCTTCCCATTCGGCTGTCGTCAGCGTGAAATGGAAGTTGTCCTTCGGGCGGCCCGACGCCGTCGTGGCGTTGGTCTTCAACACATCGAAATAATCCAGCGCGGAAGTGAAATTCGCGGGATTCTGGTCAGTGACCTCGCCGAACCACAGGTACAGGTCATTGGTCCAGGAGCGCAGGAAATTATTCTCCGCGAGCAACGATCCGGCGCGATCGGGGTAGGCCCGCCCGGTGACCGGACTTACGCCCGTGCGCGGATTCGCGCATTGCGCAGCGAAGCTTGCATAGGGTTGGAACTGGCCTGGCGTGTAGGTAATGCCACCCGGATTGCCGGTGACTCCGCCCCCACCACCACCGCCGCAGCCGCCGATCATCACGACACTGGCCAGCACTGCCGGCCATCCTGATCTCACCACGGTACCACCTCCGCCGCCTGTCCCTGCGATGGCGCCATACTACTCCCCCCGAGCGACAAGGGCAGCGGGCAGCGGCTGTCGCAATTCGCAATTCTAGGATGGCCGCCAGATCTGGCGCGGGGCAAAACCGTCGCGGCGCAGGAAATGCTCGGTGTAGACGATACGCCGGGGCGCAAGGCGCATCAGGGTGCCGCGCGGCGGACCATCCAGTGGCCGACCAATCTCGAACGCCGAGGCTGGCCAACGGAATATGTTCATTCCGTGCTGCCAGCCGGCGCTATCGGGTTCGAGGAGCTCGGCCTCACCGAAGATCTGCGCACCCTGTGCCGATGCCCAGCCCGCCATCGGATTCGCAACGGCAAAGCAGACACGCGGATCACGTTGCATGGCCTTCAGCTTGGGGCTATTGGGCTGTGGAAAAATGTAGACATCCAGCCGGTCCGCATAGAACTCCACCGGGCTCGCAATGGGTCCGTCGCGCCCGGACGTTGCCAATACGCCGAGATTGGTCAAGGTCAGGCATCGTTCTATCCGACGCTCGAGCTCTTCACGCGGCAGCTCCTGCTTCGGCCAATTTGACAGTTCAAGCCAAGGATGTGCGGCACCCATCACGTTTCTCCAGTGGATAGGCGCGGTGCAGGAATAAAGTTTTCCCCACGTCGCGCCGCTAAATGAATCAGGTTCGGAACATCGAAATCGATAATACATCCATGCCCAGGCGCAGTTCGAACGACGAATACCTGACGACCGTCGAGGCGGCGCGAGCACTTGGCGTATCCGTACGCACGGTTCAGCTTTGGGTCGAAGCCAACAGGCTGAGCGCGTGGAAGACCGCCGGCGGTCATCGCCGTATTGCCAGGGCATCGGTCGATGCCATGCTCGCTGCGCGCGGTGAGCATGCACCCGGAATCGCACCTGGACCACGCAGCATACTGGTGGTGGAGAACGATCCCATGCTGCGCGACCTGTACCAGGCGGCGCTCAATGCATGGTTCCCCGAAGCCACCGTCCAGACCACAGACAATGGCTGCGATGCCGCATTGCTGCTCGGCAGCCAGCGCCCCGACCTGCTGATCACGGACATTCATATGCCCGGAGTCGACGGACTCGAACTCCTGCGTCGCGCAGTCGACACTCTGCAACCCGCGCCGCGCGTCGTCGTGGTATCTACCGCGACCGACGGGGAAATCGACGCCCTTGGCGGTGTGCCGCCAGGTGTTCGCCTCCTCGCAAAACCCGCCGACGCGCTCAAGCTCAAGGCCACGACCTCCGAGTTGCTGGGTCTGCAAGCCGCCTGATTTCCAGGCTCGGCGCTCTCAATTGACGATCCGCCCGTCGACGATCTCGATGCGTCGGTCCGCTGCGCGGGCGAATTCGAGATCGTGCGTCACGGCGACGATGCTTCGCTTCTGTGTCGTCGCGAGGTCGCGGAGAATATCGCGCACATTGGCGCTCGACTTCGTATCGAGCGCGCCAGTCGGCTCATCGGCGAGAATCAGGGCCGGGTCATTGGCGAGCGCGCGCGCTATCGCAACGCGCTGGCGTTGCCCGCCCGACAATTGTGACGGGCGTTTGTGCGCATGTTCTGCCAGCCCGAGGTCCGCCAACAACTGCATCGCGCGCTGGTCCTGCGCCGTGCGGGTCAGTCGTGCCAGGCGGCGCATCGGCAGATTGACGTTCTCCAACGCCGAGAATTCGTTCAACAGGAAGTGAAACTGGAACACGAATCCGAGTCTGCGCAGCCGGGTGGTCGCCAATTGATCCTCATTGAAACCGCTGACATCCTCGCCATCGAGCAGCATGCGCCCCGATGTCGGCGTATCGAGCAGGCCGAGCAGGTAGAGGAGCGAGGATTTTCCCGAGCCAGATGGCCCGTGTATCACCACGAATTCGCCCGCATCTATTCTCACGTTTACATCACGAACCAGGGTCACAGGAACCTCGAGATCGAGCGTGCGGGTGATGTTCTCGGCAACGAGGAGCGAACTCATGCGGCGCCCCGCAGGATGTCGACCGGCTGCACGCGACCACCCTTGCGCGCTGGCAGATAGGCCGCCAGCACGGCCGATGCGATGGCGAAAGCTGCCGCGAGCAAGAACTGGTCCGCACCCCAGTAAAGCGGCAGCGTGATGGCCTCGCTCGAACCCGGCGGTTTGATGGTGACATTGTCGAGGACACGCATCATCGCCGCACCGAGCGCCGTGCCAACGATGCTGCCGCCGAGCCCGATCAGCGCACCCTCGACCAGGAAGATGCGCCGTATGTCCTGAGCGTGAAAGCCCATGGACTTGAGGATCGCTATATCACGTGTCTTCTCGAGCACCACCGTGGAGATCACGTTGTAGATGCCGAAGCAGGCGACAATCAGTATCGCACTGACAACCGAGTACATGATGACATTGCGCACGGCGAGCGCATCGAGCAGATCCTTGCTCGCCTCCTGCCAGGACACAGCCTTGTAGCCGGTGCTGTTTTCGATTGCAGTCGCCACCGCCCTCGCGCGATACGGATCGGTCAGGCGCATGACGATGCGGTTGGCGATATTCGGCCTGTTCAAAAGCGCCTGCACGCGCGTCAATTGCGCGAAGGTCTGGGTTTCGTCGTACCCCGAGTTGCCGGTCTCGAACAGACCGACGATTTTCATGGCGCGCAGGTTCCCGTTCGGCGCAACGACGGTGACCGTATCGTTCATCGCCAGGCTCAGTTTGCGGGCGAGTCCGGTGCCGATGATGATGCCGCTCGGATTCACATCCACTGCATCGATCGTGCCGCTCACCATGTCCTCGACAATACTGCTGACATGATGCATGCGTGCCGGTTCGATGCCGGATATCGACACGGCTTCATCGCGCGCGGCGAAACTGAAAATCACCTGTCCGAGCAGGATCGGCGCCGCCTCCACGCCCTGCATTGCCGCGATCGCGCCCAGCTTGCGTTTGTACTGGCGAATGCCGCGGCGCTCCGCCCGTGGTTTGACACCGCGTATCGCTACGGCGGCATCAGGGTTTGCAACGCGTGCGGGCTGAGGCTGCGCGTTGCGATATTCATCATAGAGCGTGATATGCGGCGCAGTATCGACCAACCGGCGAATGAGGTCGCGCTCAGATCCGCGCATCAGCGACGAGACGGCGAGAAAGAATGCCACGCCCAGTACGACCCCGAGCAGGGATACGATGCTCTGGCGACGCCGGCTACGCAGATGCGACCAGGCGATCTGCAGCAGCAGGTTCATGGCGCGGCGGTTGCCCCCGCGGCATGACGCACCCGCGCGCCGTCCCGCAGGTTTTCATCCGGTGCGACGACGATGCGTTCCTTGTCTTTCAGGCCCTCGAGTATTTCGAGCTTGTCGGGACCGCGAACACCGACTTGCACGGCGCGCGACCTTGCGCGCCCGTCGAGGACGACGAAGACATGATCGTTCAATACCGACGTGGCCGGAACCAGCATTGCATTGCTGCGTTCACCGACGATGATATTTGCCTCGGCGGTCATACCAATGCGTAGCGGCGTGTCGTCGCCGAGCGCGATTCGCACGCGATAGGAGCGCGCCACGGGATCCCCGCGCGGTGTGATCTCGCTTACGGCCGCGGCAAACACCTGTTGCGCGAAGGCATCTGCCCGCAGCAGGACCTTCTGGCCCACCTGAAGTCTTGGCAGATCTTCTTCGTCGACATCGGCGGTAACACGCAGTGAAGTCGAGCCCGCCATATAAAAGAGCGTGGTATTGACGGGAATGTACTCACCGATCTCGCCATCGCGCCGGATGATGGTGCCAGCCGCCGGTGCAGTCAGTGTCAGGTAACGCAGTTGCTCGCGGGCCCGATTGAGTGTTGCCTTGGCGGCTTCGTAGTCGGCATTGGTGCGATCGAGGCTATCCTTCGAAATCAGCCCCGTGGCCCGCAACTCCTTGTTGCGCTCGAAAACACCTCGCGCGTAATCGGCACGCGCCTCGAGTTCTGCAACTGCCGACCGCTGATCCTCGTCCTCGAGCCGGGCGAGCACCTGACCCTTGTTCACGCGATCGCCCTCATCCACCGCGAGACTCACGAGGCGCCCCGCGGCGCGCGGCGCGATGCGGATCTCGAGTGTCGGCTCGACGAGTCCGGTCGCGTAGACCGCGTCGACCGCCGTACCCCGCTCAGGCAGCGTCGTATTGACGCGCGTCGGTGCCCAGCGTTGCCAGGCAAGGAAGGCAACCCCGGCGGCAACGAGCAGGGCAATGCCAATACGACTCGCGATGCGCATGTCGCGATTCTACTGCAGGGATAACTGCTCACTGCGGGTCTGCGCCAAAACCCCACCGGCCTGCGGAATCTACGCACTCGGCCACCCTTGAATTGCGCTCCGGCAACCCCAGATCGGTATTACGCGGGCGGCACGGTGCCGTCCAGGGTGGATATCTGGAGGAAGTCATGGCCATTGTGCGCTGGGAGCCCTTTGGGGCATTTGATGAGTTGTTCAACCGGGCATTTCCGGCCTACCTCGGCCGAGGCGCCACTGCGGCCGCAGACCAGGCTGTCGAATGGACGCCAAGCGTCGATGTGAGCGAAACCGATGCCGAGTATGTCGTTCGCGCCGAGCTGCCGGCCGTCAAGAAAGACGACGTGCACGTAACCCTCGACGGGAATCTCCTGACGATTCGCGGCGAGCGACGTTACGAGAAAGAAGACAAGGCCGAGAAGGTTCACCGCAAAGAGAGTTTTCACGGCTTGTTCTCCCGCAGCCTGGTGCTGCCCGACAATGCGGATGGCGAGCAGGTTCGCGCTGAATCCAAGGACGGCATCCTGACCGTACGTATTGCGAAGATTCAGCCGACCAAGCCGACGCCGCGACGTATCACGGTCCAGTAACCCTGCTCCCCTGCCACTGCCCCGCGCACGAGCGCGCGGGGCAGTGCTGTCTGGTAAGCCTGCCCACCGCTCGTTATCATCATGTCCGTGCCTGATCCAACGAGGGCAATGCGCAATGATGACTCGACGGGAGATCGTTTCCGGACTGGCAGTCGCCCCTGCCCTGGCCGCACGCAACGCTGCGTTGTCCGCAGCTAACCATACGGAAACGAGGAGCGGTAGTACGGCAAGCGACCTCGCTTTCTTGAGCCACGAACCGCTACTCAACGAGTCGCGGGCGCGGCGTATCATGGCTGAGAAGAACCTCGACGCGCTGGTGCTCACGCGCCCAGCCAACGTTTACTACGCAAGTAATCACTGGCCACAGCTCGACAACATGGGTTTCACGGAATCCGCCATCGCCATCCTGCCGCGCGATGCCGCGCGACCGTTGGCGCTGATTCTCGGGGCATTCTCCTGGTATTACACCCACTCGCCCGAGTCGTCTTTTTCCGGCCGATTGATATTTCCCTATTCCGCTCCGGCCAAGGGCGTCGCGGAGACGGACGCCGAACCCGCCGCAGAACCGCCGCGCATGCTCCCCGTCGTCGACGCAACGCAACTGACGCCTCTCGAGAAAAAGCGGTCGCAACTGCTCGCTGCCGCCGAACCGGTCAGCGCAAGTGTCGACTGGGCATTGCGCAAGGCGTTGCGCAAATTGTCGCTGGAGAAGGCTCGCCTCGGCATCGACCTGCCAGCCCTGCGGTCCATGTTGGCGGTGACGGCACCACAAGCCGCTGTAATCGATAGCGAAGCGGTGCTGCGGGAAATCCGCCTCGCCAAATCGCCGACGGAGCTGAAGATCATGCGGTTTGCGGCGCAAGCAAACATCGACGCCGCGCTCGCGGCCGTGCGCCGCACACGTGAACTCGGTTCGAGCCGAGCGCTGCGCAACAATTTCTTCAGCGAAGCGGCGTCGCGCGGCAATCACGGCACGTTCATGGTCATCAACACGACATCGACGGAGTACCGCGATGATCCGCTAACCGACGGCATGGCGTTTGCGATCGATTGCGTCAGCACCTGCGGGCATTACCATGGTGACTTCGGCCGCACGGTGTTCGTCGGCGAGCCGCCGAGGTTCATCGCAAGCGCGTGCGCGAGCGTCGCGACCTGCTGGCAGGAAATCCGCGCGCAACTGCGACCCGGACTGAGATTCACCGAAGTTGCCAGCATCGGTCGCGCGACGCTCGCGAAACTGGGTCGCAGCGACCTGAACGTAAGTTTCACTCCACACAGCGTTGGACTCTTTCACACCGATCACCCGCAATCGAGCCTGCTCGAACCGCGCAGCATCGCCTCCCTGACACTCGAGGAAGACATGATCCTCAGCGTCGATTGCCCGGTTTTGCACAGCGGCATGGGCGGTTCGATTCATCTCGAAGATCTCATGTGGATTCGCGCAGGCGGCGCGGAAGTCATACACACCGTTCCTGAATCCGTCATCATGGTCTGACCATGCTTAGCTTTGCGGGCGTCGCGTTACGCCGCGGCCCCAAGGAGCTGTTCAGCGGCGCGTCGTTCACGATTCACCCCGGGGAAAAGGTCGGCCTGGTCGGTGCCAATGGCAGCGGCAAGTCGAGCCTGATGTCGCTCGTGCTCGGCGAAATTCACGCCGATAGCGGCGAAGTGAGTCTCGCTGGCGGCATTGCGCTCGCGCATGTCGCCCAGCAGCAGGAGATTACCGACAGACCGGCAATCGAATTCGTCATTGATGGCGACGAGGAATTGCGCTCCGTGGAGCGCTCGCTCGAACATGCCGACGGAGTGGCGCTGGCGCAGTGGCATGCGCGATTCGAGGAGATCGGTGGCCATGCAGCCAACGCCCGCGCGGCCCGGCTGCTGCGAGGCCTTGGCTTTGCCGCCGACCAGATCGAGCGCCCGCTTGCTTCGTTCTCGGGTGGTTGGCGCATGCGCCTCGCCATTGCGAGGACACTGATGTGCCGCTCGCAGCTGCTGCTCCTCGACGAGCCGACCAATCACCTCGACCTGGATGCGATCATCTGGCTCGAGGACTGGTTGCGTCACTACCAGGGAGGCCTGCTGCTGGTCAGCCACGACCGTGAATTCATGGACAACATTGCGACACGTGTCCTGGCAATCGAGCACGGTCGCATCGATACCTACCGCGGCAACTACAGCGCATTTGAAACCCAGCGCGCGGCTCGACTGGCCGGTGACCGCGCGCTCGCGTTACGACAACGGCGACAGGTTGCACATATCGAGGATTTTGTCAGGCGCTTCCGTGCCAAGGCGAGCAAGGCACGCCAAGTGCAAAGCCGGCTGCGGACGCTCGAGAAGATGCAGATGATCGTGCCGGCGCAGGCGGACTCGCCGTTTGAATTCGCGTTTCAGGCGCCGGACCGATTGCCGCGGCCGTTGATGACGCTTGACGATGCCTACGTCGGTTACTCCGGTCGGCCGGTACTGCGCGGCGTCGGGTTGACGATCTACCCTGGCGAGCGGATCGCGCTGCTTGGACGCAATGGCGCGGGCAAATCGACACTCATGAAGCTTCTCGGCGGTTCGCTCGCGACGCTTGGCGGCACGCGGCTCGCGGCCGATGGGGTCGAGGTCGGCTATTTCGCCCAGCACCAGCTCGAGCAGCTCGACGGCGAGGCAACGTCTATCGAGACACTGCGGCGGATCGCGCCGGAATTCTGCGCGCCGCTCAAAGAGCAGGAGGAGCGGGCATTCCTTGGCCGATTCGGATTCACCGACGAGCGGGTATTCGAGCCGATCGCCAATTTTTCAGGCGGTGAGAAGGCGCGCCTCGTGCTCGCCGTCCTCGCCGCGAAGCGCCCCAACCTGCTGTTGCTGGATGAGCCGACCAATCACCTCGATTTGCAGATGCGCCAGGCCCTGTCTATCGCGCTGCAGGATTATCCAGGCGCGGTCGTCGTGGTATCGCATGACCGGCATTTGCTGCGCGGCGTCGCCGACCGGCTGTTGATCGTGCGCGATGCCCGGGTCGAGGACTTCGATGGCGATCTCGATGACTATGCGCAGTGGCTGGCACGTGCCGCATCGGACAACAAGGGCGCCGCCCCTGCTTCGGCAGGCGGCGGTCGCCGCGAGCAGCGGCGCATTGCCGCCAGCAGGCGCGCGGATATGCGGCCGCTCCGCCAAGCTCAGCAGCAGGCCGAAGACAGGACCAATGCGCTCGGTCGCGAACTCATGGCGATCGAGCAGCAGCTCGCGAGTCAGGATGTCTACGCGGCATCGCAACGGGCACGCCTGCTCGAACTGCAGAAGGAGCAGGCGCGACTGCGCGCCGAGCTCGATGCGGCCGAAACACAATGGCTGGAAGCGACGGAGGCGCTGGAACGCCAGGCGCGGTGATGCGCCCGTTCGTATAGAATATTTTCCTGCTGCGTTCCAAGGCACGGCCTATGACGATCATCAAGCAAACGGACTTCATCGATAGCGTCGCCGACGCGCTGCAGTTCATCTCCTACTATCACCCGGTCGACTTCATCCAGGCGGTACACGCCGCATGGCAACGCGAGGAATCACCGGCCGCCAAGGACGCAATGGCGCAGATACTGGCCAATTCCCGGCTGTGCGCGCAGGGCCATCGGCCGATCTGCCAGGATACGGGCATCGTCACCGCATTCGTACGCATCGGCATGGACGTTCAATGGCAGGCGAAACTCAGCGTCGAGGATATGGTCAACGAAGGTGTGCGCCGCGCATACCTCGACCCCGACAACAAGCTGCGCGCTTCGGTACTGGCCGATCCGGCCGGTGCGCGTCGCAACACCGGCGACAACACGCCGGCCGTCGTTCACGTCAGCGTCGTGCCGGGCAATGAAGTCGACGTTCAAGTCGCGGCCAAAGGCGGTGGCTCGGAAGCGAAGTCGAAATTCGTCATGCTGAACCCGTCCGACAGCATCGTCGATTGGGTCATCGAAACCATACCCAAAATGGGCGCCGGCTGGTGTCCGCCCGGCATGCTCGGCATCGGAATTGGCGGCACGGCCGAGAAAGCCATGCTGCTTGCCAAAGAAGCGCTCATGGAGCCGATCGACATCCAGGAGCTTGCGCGGCGCGGCCCGCGCAACGCGCTCGAGGAACTCCGGCTGACGCTCTATGACAAGGTCAACGCCCTCGGCATCGGCGCGCAGGGACTTGGCGGCCTCACCACGGTACTCGACGTGAAAATCCGTGACTACCCGACACACGCCGCCAACAAACCGGTTGCCATGATTCCAAATTGTGCCGCGACGCGGCATGCCCACTTTGTTCTCGACGGCCGTGGCCCGTCCCTGCAACAACCACCGAACCTCTCGCATTGGCCGGATATCGCCTACGAAGTCGGCCCGAATGCAAGGCGGGTGGATCTGGCCAAGGTCAGTCGCGACGAAATAGCAACCTGGCGACCGGGCGAGATCCTGCTACTCAATGGCAAGATGCTCACCGGTCGGGATGCGGCGCACAAGCGCATCGCGGACCTGCTTGAGCGCGGCGATGCCTTGCCGGATGGCGTCGATTTCCGCAATCGCTTCATCTACTACGTCGGACCGGTTGATCCAGTGCGCGATGAGGTGGTCGGACCTGCAGGTCCCACGACCGCCACGCGCATGGACAAATTCACCGACATGATGCTGGAGCGTACCGGCCTGATCGGCATGGTGGGCAAGGCCGAGCGCGGGCCGGCGGCGATCGACAGTATTCGCCGGCATAGCGCCGTGTATCTGATGGCTGTCGGCGGCGCCGCCTATCTGGTATCGCGGGCAATCCGCGCCTCGAAAGTGGTCGCATTCGCCGATCTCGGCATGGAGGCGATTCACGAGTTCGATGTAGTCGACATGCCGGTCACCGTTGCCGTGGACGCCGCCGGCCAATCCGTGCACCAGACCGGGCCGCGGCAATGGCAGGAGATCATCATGCGCCGCCGCACCAGTGCCTGATGGCGCGATTTCTGCGCCAAGGCCTGGTCCTGGGGCTTTTGTTTGTCCTTCCCTGCGCACATGCCAGCCGTGAACAATGGGTCGAGCGCTTGCGTTCGGATGCCAGCCTCGATGAACGCGCCCAGCACATTATTTTCCTGAGCTCCGAGGATCTCCTGAGTGCAGCTGAGCTGCGCTGGCTCGCCGAACAATTGCTTGATGATCCGCGCGTCGGGGACAAGCCCGTCGAACGCTCGCTCGCATTGTCACTGCGTTGCCGCGCACTGCATCGTTTATCCAAGTCGACGATCGCGGAACTCGATTGCGACAATGCCTTGCGTCTGGCGCGCCAGACCGGCGATGCCTCGGCGCAATTCAACGCGCTGCGGCTGATCGGTCAGATCAAGTTCGAGACCGGAAGCATTGGCGAGGCCATGGGACCATTGCTGGAGGCGGCACGCATTGCCCAGGCGGCCAATAACCATTACGCCTCGGCAGTAGCGTTCAATTCCATGGGTGTGCTGGCCGAGAATTCGGCGGCATTCGACGATGCCGCGCGCTACTACACGGCAGCCGAGCAGGCCGCACAGGAGAGCGGTCGGCCAAAATTCCAGGCTATCGTCGAAACCAATCTCGGACTGTTGCACCAACGCCAGGGTGAATGCGACGCCGCGCACGCGCGCCTCACCCGGGCCAGCCAGACCGGCGCTCAGGCAACCAATCCGCAGCTCCATGCCATCATCAACGCGGCGCTCGCCGTCTGCGAAGTGCGCGCTGGCCAGTTTGCCCAGGCTCGAAGCCATATCAACAGTATCCTGGGAAGCGATGTCGCGAATCTCGACAATCGCTTCCTGTCCGATGCGCGACGCGCTGCCGCGGAACTTGCGCTGGCGGAAGACAAGTATCCGCTCGCGGAACAGCAGGCGCGTCTCGCCATGCAGGCCGCGGCGAATATGCCGTTTCGCCACGGTCTCGCGCACAAACTGCTGATCGAAATCCAGGCGGCTTCGAACCAGCATGAAGCGGCTCTCGAAAATGTCTCGCAGCTGATTACCGAGTCCGAAGCATTTCCGGAACTGCACGCCGCTGCGCTCATCGAACACGCCGCGCTGCTGGCGGCGTCCGGCCGCTACCGCGACGCCTTCGCGGAGCAATCGCGCGCGCGCGAACTGCAGGAGCTGGTGGAGCGGCGCCGCAGCGAAGGTCGGCTGGCCTTCAACCGCGCACAGCTGGAGTCCGAGCTCAAGGATCGGGAAATTGCCCTGCTCAAATCGCGCGAAACCTCGACGCAACTGCAGGCCCAGCGTGACCGGGCGACGCGCAACCTGTTGGCACTGGTAATCTCCCTGCTGCTGTTGCTGGTACTGCTGGTGTGGCGACTCAACGCCCAGCGCATTCGCCAGGCATCTGAACGGCGGGTGACCGAGGAGATTGCTGCGCGCACCCAACGCCTGAAGGAACAGATCGAGCGGCAGGAACGCGATCACAGGCTGGAGTCGATCGGGCGGCTCACGGGCGGCATAGCCCACGACTTCAACAACCTCATGACCGTCGTGCGCCAGGCCTGCGATGTCCTGCGCCTTAAACCGGAAATAGCACATGATGGCGAGGCCATGGCACTTATCGGCGATTGCGCCCATGCTGCCGACGCTGGCGGCTCGATCAGCCAGCAGCTGCTGTCATTCGCGAGGCAGCAGAGCCAGTCGCCAGTCAAAGTAGACCTCGGCGATTACATGCATGGAGTGCAGGGATTGCTCGAGCGCGCCAGTCGCAACAGGGCGCGCGTGCGCATCGACATCGAATCGCCTTCGCCCAGCATCGCTGTCGACATGGCCCAGCTCACGACAGCGCTGATCAATCTCGTCGCCAACAGTGCCGATGCCCTGGAAGGCAGGGATGGCATGGTCACGATATCCATCGCTCGCCGCACCCTGGGCGCGGATGACGGCCTCGGGGTCAATCTCCCGCCGGGCGACTACGCTGCAATCGAAGTGGCCGACGACGGCAAGGGTATTGCGGCGGAGGAACTCACACGCGTCGTGGAGCCTTTTTACACGACCAAGAGCGCAGGATCCGGACTTGGGCTCAGCATGGTGCACGGGTTCGTAACACAGTCCGGCGGCGATGTATTGATCGCCAGCGAGCCATCGCGCGGTACCAAGGTAACCCTGCTTTTTCCGGCGGCAGCGTCATGAACGACTTCCATGGCAGGGCGGTGCTGTTGGTCGAGGACAACGACCAGCTTCGTCGCGTATTGTCAATTTCGCTGCGTGCGCTCGGATTCGACGTGTGCGCTGCGGCCGATGCCGATGAAGCGCGCACGCTTTTGACAAACGGCCTCACGATCGATCTGCTGCTCTCCGACGTTCGCATGCAAAGCGCCGATGACGGCGCCCAGCTTGCGCGCTGGGTGGCTGAACAGTGGCCCGCGACGCGCGTCCTGCTGCAAACCGGCTATGCAGAGGGAGATACGGCCGGGTTCCCGGTAATCAACAAGCCGTTCAACCTAGACGAGCTACGCGCGAAAATCGCTTCGATCCTGGTCCCGGCCTAGCATCTAGCTCGCGCACCTGGCGCAGCGGTCTGCGTAGGGGACTACCTCGAGGCGACGCTCGTCAATTTGTGCGCCACAGCTCACACAGCTGCCGTATTCGCCGGCCTCGAGCCGGCGCAGCGCCTGGTTCAACTGGGCGATTTCCACATCGGCAGACTCGCCGATCGCGCTCAATACATCTTCGTTTTCGCGCTGTGTCGCCTGGTCGGCAAAGTCCGCGACCAGCGGGTCGTTACTGTGCTTGAGGTCGGCCTTGACCCGGCTCGAGCGATGCTGCAATTCGGCCCGGCGTGCCAGCAATTTCCTGCGTATTTGTTCGTGATCCATGCTCGACCTGCCTGATTGTCCTGGCTCATCGTGGCAAGGGGTAACCAAGGTTGGCCATGCTTGCCTTTGCTTATAGGATTGCGGCTCCTACCTACACTTTCAACCCGACGCCATGGCGGGCAAGCGGCAAGGACCGCAGCCGCTTGCCGGTAGCGCGATACAACGCGTTGCAAAGCGCCGGCGCGATCAATGCGGTCGCCGGTTCACCGATTCCTCCAGGCGCTTCGCGGCTTTGGAGAATATCCGTCTCCACAGCAGGCATTTCGTTGAGCCGAAGCACGCGATAGTTGTCGAAATTGGTTTGCTGCACCCTGCCGTTGCGAAGCGTGATCTCGCCCCACAGCGCCGCTGACAGGCCATACACAATGGAACTTTCGACCTGCGAGGTGATGATTGCCGGATTGATGGTTTCGCCACAGTCGAGCGCGCAGACGATTCGATGGATGCGAACATCGCCGCCATCCATGGAGATCTCGACGACCTGCGCCATATAGGTGCCGTAACCTTCCATGAGCGCAATGCCCTGGAAGTGCCCGGCGCTCACCTGTCCGTATCCGGCCAATTCCGCTACTCGGTCAAGCACCGCGCGATAACGCGGCTGCTTGTCGAGAAGCGAGCGGCGATATTGCAATGGGTCGGCGCCAGCCGCTGCCGCCAGTTCGTCCATGAAACTCTCGGCTACGAAACAATTGAGCGCATGGCTCACCGAGCGCCAGTAGCCGACATCGATGCCGATTTCCTGGCGCCGATAGCTGACGCGTACGTTGGGGACGTCATAGGGATAATTGGCCGCGGCCTCAATTGCGAACGGATCGATCATTTTCTCGACTACGGCCGGAAACGCGCGCGCCGTAATCGAAGGACCTGTCAATTCCAGATGCCAGGCGAGCGGACGACCGGTTCGATCCAGCGCCGCGGATACTTTGTCCGCAGCTGGCGGGCGATAGGCGTCGTTGGTCATGTCATCTTCACGTGTCCAGAGCAGCTTGACCGGGGCGCCGACCGCCTTGGATGCCACAACCGCAGCGGGTATGTAGTCGACCTCGAGTCGCCTGCCGAATCCACCGCCAAGGAACGTCGTGTGCACGACGACGGCCTGTTCAGGTAGGCCAGCGGCCTTGGCCGCGATAGCCTGGGCCGCTTGCTGAACCTGCGTGGGTGCATAGATGTCGCACTTGCCGGAGCGCACGTCGGCCGTGCAATTTTGCGGTTCGAGCGTCGCATGGGCGAGCAGCGGTAATTGATACTCGGCACTGACAATCCGGTTGGGTTTTCGCATCGCGGCTGCGATATCGCCGTCCTGCCGCGCAATCTGTTCGGGCGCGCCTTGCCCTTCGTGCAGCAGCCTTGCGATCGCGGCATTGTCGAGCGCACCGTTCGGGCCTGCCGCCCACTCGATCTCGAGTGAGTCGCGGGCCTTGCGCGCCCGCCACCAGCTGTCCGCGATCACGATGACGCCGTAATCGCTATTGATGATCTGGCTGACGCCGGGCATACCCTTCGCGCGCGAGTCGTCGACGGAAATCGCCCGCCCTTTCAGCGCCGGCGACTGAGCCAGCGCCGCAAACTTCATTCCAGGCAGGACTACATCGATCCCGTAGCGCGTCTCGCCGTTGACTTTTGCAGGAGTATCGAGTCGTGCGCGCGCACGTCCGAGAATACGGTATTTGTCCACTGGGGTGAGTGGCACATTGGCTGGCCGCTCGAGGGCCGCCGCCGCCTCCGCCAGCTCGCCGAAGGTCGCGCGGCGATTGTCTGGCCCGACGACTGATTTTTCAGTCACCGACAGGCTTGCAGCATCAACCGCCCATTTCTGGGCAGCGGCCTGCACCAGCAGCACCCGGGCTGTCGCCGCGGCTGTGCGCAACTTCACCCAGGCATCGCGAACACTGGTGCTGCCGCCGGTAACCTGGCCGCCGAGCAATTCATTGACATACGCCGCACCCGCCGGCGCAAATTCGACCTCTATGTCCTCGGGCACGACGCCGAGTTCCTCGGCAACCAGCATGGTCAGCGCCGTGTACACGCCCTGCCCCATTTCCGAGCGATCGCAGAGAAATTGAATTCGATTGTCGGTGGTGATGCGCAACCAGGCATTGCTCTCGATGGTCTTGGTTGTTGCGATGTCGCCAGGCTTACGGCTGCAACCGGGTAGCGAGGCGAGCAGCACCAGCCCCCCCGTGGCCGCCAGGCTTGCTTCGAGAAATTCGCGTCGGCTCAATGCCGTCGCAGTTCCCTTCGCGGCTTCATTCATGGAATCACTCCCTCGCTACGCGCTGCAGCTACTCGGACTTGCCCTCGCCCATGATCTCGGCGGCACGGTGAATCGCCGCACGAATACGCTGATAGGTACCGCAACGACATAGATTGCCGGACATGGCCGCATTGATGTCGGCATCGCTCGGCCGTGGGTTGTCGGCGAGCAAGGCAACGGCGGACATGATCTGGCCTGATTGGCAGTAGCCGCACTGCGGGACGTCGATTTCGATCCAGGCACGCTGCACGGGATGACTGCGGTCGGCAGACAGACCTTCGATCGTGGTTATCCTGCCCTCGCCTACCGCGCTGATCGGCGTGACACAGGAGCGCACTGGACGGCCGTCGATGTGCACGGTGCATGCGCCGCACAGCGCCATCCCGCAGCCGTACTTGGTACCAGTGAGCCCGACGTTGTCACGCAGCACCCACAGCAGTGGCGTATCGGCCTCTGCATCCACCTCGACAGCCTTGCCATTGACGTTGAGCTTGATCACGGACCACCTCCCGACTAGTGCGGTCACTATAAGCCCGAATGGCACTAATCCCAACAGACGGCTGGAACGGAAAGGCAATAAGGGTTTCGCACAGGGATGCAGCCGCAGGGCGGTCACACTCAACGGCGTGCGTGATCATGTAAGTAGCTTTGCCGATGCCGCTGCAACTTGCCCGTATGCCGTCGACCATGGGCCCGCGCTAGCGTATCGATACAGTCAATAGGCACTGTTTTGAAGCGGCAAAAGGAGTTCAGGTGAGGAAATCCAGAATTGGCGTGTTGCTGGCCGTTGCGGCGGCTCTGGCATCAGCGAGCGCACCGGGTTTGGCATTCGATCTGGCAAAGGTCACCGCCCGGGTGCGAGCGATTCGCATCGATCCGGCGGACAAGTCGGACCCCATCGCGGCCCTTGCGGTCCCGCAGGATGCCATCGATGTATCGAACAAGTGGGCTCCGGATATCGATTTCGAATATGCGTTCACGGATCGGTTTGCAGTGGAGCTTCTGCTCACGATTCCACAAAAACACAGTGTCATTGCGCGGGAGACGGCGCTTGGCCCGAATGTGCGCCTTGGCACGGTCACGCACTTGCCGCCCACGTTGACCGGAAAGTATTATTTCGCGACAGGATCGGTGCGCCCCTATCTCGGCGCCGGCATCAATCTCACCTGGTTTACCCAGGACCGGCTTGCGGTCGCCGGCGTCGGTTCACTCGATATCGACAACCTGAGCGTCGGTCCGGCATTACAAGCCGGCGTGGATTTCGACCTTGGCAACCGCTGGTCGATTTCGATCGACGTGAAGAAGGCCTGGATCAGCACGGACGTATCACTCGGCGGCACAAAGCTCACGACCGTCGACGTCGATCCCTATATTCTCGGCATTGGTGCGGGCTATCGATTTGGCGCGAACTGAGCGGCACTCGGTTCAACCGGGTGCACCGGCCTGCAGGTACAGATCGAGCGTGCTGTGAAAATGCCGGATCCTCGACTCTTGGTACAGCGCGAGCCGCAGCTCCCTCTCGGGCGCGCCGCGCAGACCCTTCTGTACCTCGGGCATGTTGAGCATGTCCTGATCGATGACCGCACCAAGCACGGGTAATTCGCTCGCCGATGACCAGGACTCAGCTTCAGACAGCCAGTGCACCGGCGCGGGAGCTGGTCGTCCGCCGCTTCGCGGCAGACGCTTGAGCAGCATGACCTCCATCAGGCAGGAATCCACCCTGGCGCCATCCGGCCGCCACCGATAGATGATGTTGGGCGCAAAACCACCCCAGGGTGAGAAATTCGGAAAAACGTTGTAAACAATTGCATCCAGCAGTTCCGCGTCGGTCGCGTTTTCGAAATCGCAGTCATATGCGCGCTGAAAAGCCTTGCGATTGATCTGCGCGAGCGTGCGCCGCGCATCGCTCATCCGCTCGACCTGCCGGTCGGAGCCGCGGCCGCCTCGCATAAGCGTCAACATTTGTGAAACGATGCGCTGCGGTTCAACCGCATCCTCGCCGAGGTGCGGACTGGAGGCGCCAAAGGCGGCCATGTTGCGGTTCACATGCTTGCCGAGCAGGTCATATTGCGCATTCGCATCGGCAATTATTTCCAGGATCTGCGGGTGTGTTGCAATCACATGGAACGACTCCATGAACGCCTCTTGTGCAACTTTCCAGTTGCAGTCGATACGCTTGGCGACGTGTGCGGCCTTCCAGCAATCCTCGAGGCGCCAGCGTGCGAAATGCTGCGGCAATACGTCGAGATACTCTGTCAGTGGTCTCGCGCGCGGATCCATGTTGAGGAACACGAACCCGCCCCAGGTTGCAAGTTGCACCTCTCGCAGGCGCCAATTCGCCGGTGTTGCCCCCGGAAAATCCCAGGCACAGGGCAGTGATCGCAGGGTCCCGTCGGTCTCCCAGGTAAACCCATGGAAGCCGCAGCGAATTTGCTCGACATGCCTCTCGCTTGTCAGCAGCTTGCGGCCGCGATGGGGGCAGGAATTGTAGAACCCGCGCAGTTGGCCGTCCTCGGATCTCGTGATGATGAAAGACCAATCGACGATGTCGTAGATGACGACATCTCCCGGACGTGCGAGCTCTTCCTCGCGGCAGGCCATTTGCCAGACGCGTGGCCAGAGCAATACGCGCTCGCGCTCGAAGAATTCCTGCGACGTATAGCGCTGCGGCGCGATGTGTGTGGAACCTCCCGGCTCGTACGGGGCATCGGGCGGATACAGGAAGGCAGGAACATCTCGCGAGTCGGCATCGAGGTACTCAGCGTAGGACGGCCCTCGGAAGATTGCGGCTTGCGAACTCATCTCACCTGGCCTTTTCGGTATATGGCCGCAGCAACGGCGGCACGCGTAGAGGCTCCGGTACACGGTCTGCGCCGATGCGCAGATCCAGCTGCTCGTGCCAGTGATAAATGCGCCGCTCCTGGTAGGAAAGGTACATGCCCTTGAACCCTTTGGATTCGACCGATTGCTGGATGCGAGGAGCGAACTGCGTGTCCTCCTCGAGGATGCGCTCGAAATTCGATATGCGCGTCGGCCACTGTTCATGTCCAAGTGCGGCGGATGGCGCGAACCAATGTACATCGACAATCATGCTGCGGGTTGTCTTGGGCCAGAATGTGATGAACGGTATGCCTGTTGCAGCAGGTGGCGTAACGAGATTTGGGTAGAGCAGATAGGATGGGTTCTGCTCGGCGAAAATTCGCTCGGCTCCAGCCACTTCCGGCATGCCCCGCGCACCTGGGTCGCGCCACTCGGCGCGCCGGTGCGGTGTGCACATCATCGAGTTGCCGTTTTCCCACAGGATGACGTGCGTGCCGTGCGAATCGAGGAAACGATCTACGGTATTCGGGTGTATCGATTTCAGATGGTAGGTCTCGAAGAATGCATCCAGGAGGATCTTGACGTTGCAGGCGATCTCGTAGCTCGCGCTGTGCACGTGACGCTGGTCTGCCAGGGCAAGGCTTTCCCAATGGCGCGCTGCCGGCGCAATCGACTGCAGGAGCGGCGGTGCCGCAGGATCTTCGTTGATAAAGATCCAGTTGCCGAACTGCTCGCAGCGAACCTGCGCCAGGCCGAGGCAGGACAAGTCCATGCCAGGAAAATCGCGTTTTTCCCTGACCGTGATCAGTCGCCCGGACAGGTCATACGTCCAGCCGTGGTAGCGACAGAAAAAACCCTTCGTTTCACCCGCATCCTTCTCGACGAGCGGCGCACCGCGATGCCGACAGGTGTTGTAGAACGCGCGGACGACCTTGTCCTTGCCACGGACAATAACAATCGGCGCGCCGGTGCGTGTCCAGACCCGAAAGCTGCCGATCGCGGGTAGTTCATCGCTGTGCAGCGCGTACAGCCAGCTGCGCCGCCATAGGAATTCCTGCTCGAGCGCGAGGAAGTCCGGGTCCGTATAGCGGCCTCCCGGTATGACGGGCAGTGGCGGGAAACCCTCCGGCGGTCCTTCACGCGTCTGCTCTGCATGCATGCCTTCGAACAGGCCTTGCTCGATTGTCTGATCCATTGCACTTCCACGGTGGTCGAAATCCAGCCGTTGTCTTTAGCGCAATGGCCCGCTCGAGTTCTGTACGTACTTTCCCCAACAACCAGAATGAGCTGGGCGGCTATGGTCACCCGATGCGAGCGACAGGCCGCCGGCGCCCCGGCGCTGTGTTCATTCTCGTTGCAGGCAGGCGATGGCCTGTTCGCAGACTTCGACCGCCCGCCGCCACAGCTTGCGGCGCCAAGTCGCATCGTCAGGATTGTGAGTCGTCAACATTTCGCTATATGCCGCCGCCACGCGCTCGCAGCCCGGATCATCCTGTCGCGACACGCAGTAGTCTTCGAGCAATGCGGCGAAATTGCGCTCCATGGAAAAAGTGCCGAATTCCAGAGTGACATAGGTGAGTTCCGTTCGTGGCAATGACCGCTGGAAGCCGTCGGAGCAATGACCGCGAACCGGAAAGAATGCATCCGGACCGCTACCCTCGCGCGGCGCAACAAGCGTGCTCCCGAACCATCGGCGCGCGCGCTCGAGGTCCGCGCCGTCATGCATCACGACCACGGTGCCTTCGCCGTAATCACCGAGCCCGGAATGAAAGTCGATCACCGCCACGCGCGTCGCAGTCGCAGCATGCTCATCCAGAATCCTCGTCATGACCTGGTTTGACCAGGTCGGCGCGGAACCGCCGTAGCCGAAGCCTCGCGGATGGCGGTACTGACCCATCATCAACGGCGCAACAAATGGAGCGATTTGCGCTTTTTGCGCGGCATCGCGCAGGCGCTGCATGAGCAGGTCACCGTCGCAGCCGGCGACGTCCTCGACGACGCCGCGCAGCTTCTCATACGCGGGATTGCCGGGCAGCGGCTGATCGAAGTCGAGGAAATTGCGGCAAAGATCGACGTTGTCCTCGTTGTACCGGTGACCGTAGGCCGCGCCCCAGGGATTGACCGCGTGCACGAGCAGGACAGCCGTGTCTTCGCCCAACCGCCCGATCACTCCTTCGCGCAGCAGCCCGACCTGACAGCCGGAGCCGCACATGAGCTCCGGACCGTGAACGCCGGACTGAAGAATCAGCAGTCGCTGTGCGGCCCGCGGGCCGATGCGCGCGACATCGAGCGAGAGTTCTGCAGCGTTCTGCCGCGACAATGGGTGAGCATGGTGGGTGACACCGACGTCCGCTTCGCGGCAGGCCGCAAGGAAAATGTTTCGTGCCGCAGCGTAATCAGGCGCGAAATAACGATCTAACACCGTCTCAGACGTGCCGACTCCCGATCAGCCGCTCGCGCAGGAACCGGCAGCTGCGCCGCAGATCGATGCGTGCTGGCGCAATTCCTGGCGAGTCTGCTCGCCCTGCTCTTCCAATTCTTCGAGTGCATCGCGACTCAGGCATACCTGTTTTCCGAAACGCGAACCGAGGTTGACGACCTCTTTGCAATAGACGACCTCGCCCTTGATGTGGCGAACCTTGTAACCGGCCGGCACCTTGAAGGGTTTCTCCTGCGCCGGTTGCGCGCTTGCAACGGTTGCGCTCTGCGACTCGCCGGGAGTTGGTTCGGCAGGCGATACCGCAGGCGTCGGCGCATCCGCCGTATGCGCCTGCGCTTCCTGCGCAGACGTGCTGGCAGCGGGCCCTGCATCCTGCGCCGTTACCGCGCCGGTCAACGACAGTGCCAGAGTCAAAAAAACAAATTGCTTCATGTTGTATAGCATGCGCCCACCGCAGATCCACATTTGGTTGCATTCTGCCGCATTTCCTCACGCATCAGCTCGCCTCGTTCCTCGAGTTCCTTGATGCCATCACGAGTAAGGCAGATCTCCTTGGGAAATCGCGATCCCAGGATGACTTCTTTCTTGCAGAAGTACTCTTCGCCCTTGATGGTTCGTTTGCGAAACCCGGGCGGCGGCTCAAACGGCTGATCCTGCTTCGCCACATTCGCCTGGTCGGCCGGCTGGGCGTTGGCGGTATCCGTCGCAGGTTGAACCGGCGCGTCGCCGGCCTGCGCGGCGCCTACCAGCGCTGCGCAAATGAGTATTCGGCCCAGCATGTTGATAGTCATTGCCCCGACTCCGGCAAGTGAGTGGAGATCGGGCAATGCTACTCTGGTTCGCCCGCCGCGGCGAGCGCTGACCGTCAGACGGATTTCAGATGGCGCCTGCCCGGCGGGGGGACATCGGCAGTCATCCAGCGGTCCAGTTCCATATGAAAGTGCCGCAGCCGCGCCTCCTGTTCGCCCCAGAGCGGGCCGCGAAAACCGCGGGATCTTGCCCCCTTCTGCACGATGGGCATGAGATCGGCGTCCTGGTCGAGTACCTCGCCCATGCCCGGCGGCTCACCCAGCGCCGTATGCACGACATCGGGTCGGGTGTTGCCGGTGAGATCCATCTCACTCGACAGTCCCATCCAGCCCGGCGCGCCGTAACCCGGCGCGTCCACGTAGCGATAGAGAATAATGGTGTCATATGTAAACTGATTTGGATCGTCCGCATGCGGCTTGAAGCGGTGCAGGAAGACCGCCTCGGCATGACAACCAATCATCGCATTCGGAAATACGCCGAATATGGTCGCGTCCGTCAGCTGTGCATCGCTGAATCGTGAGTAATCAAGCCCGAAGCTGCTTGCACGCTGCCGTTTCGCTGCCGCGATGGCGGCACGCGTATCCTGCGCCGTGCCGGTGAAGGTCTTCGGATCGATACCAACATCCTGGAGCATCGCCGCAATGCCCGGATTCACTTCCTCCTGCGACGGGTGATGCGAATTGGGTTGACCTAGCGGCACGAACTGGCGGCTCATGCCACCGGGGTAGAGATCAATGTGCGTTCGATCGTCGATGACACCCGTGGTCTGCGGGTGTATGGCGTGCAGGTGGTAGCTCTCATAGAACGCGTCGATACCGCCCTTCCAGTTGGCCGCCCAGTCCGAGCGTCGGTGTTGCACGACGTGCATCTCCCGCAGCTCATAGTTCTCTAGCTGCGACAGAATCGGAGCCAGGTACTCACGCAACGGTGGCGCCGCCTCGTTCATGGTCACGAATACGAGTCCGGCCGCCTCCTCGCAACGCAGTGAAGTGAGATTCACGCCGTGCGCGATGACATCGGCACGGAAGGTGTCGGCGTCAGTGACACGCCGATTCTTGCCATCCAGCTCAAACTGCCAGCTGTGAAACGGACATGTGAAGCGATCCTGCGAACCGATATCGGCGCAGACAATCTGGCTGCCGCGATGCGGGCAGGTGTTGTAGTGCGCGTGGAGCTTGCCGTCCTTGCCACGAACAACAATGAAGGATTCGACGCCAATGTCGAATTTCATCCAGTCGCCTGGCTCGCGCACATCGCTGACGGGCCCCGCAAGCAGCCAGACCCTGGCGAACACACGCTCCCATTCGCGTCTTGCAAACTCGGCGCTGTAATACCTTTCGGGCGCCAGCCTCGCACAACCATTGTCGATATACGGTGCGGCGGTATCGGCAGGGTGCGTCGAGCCGGCATGAACTTTGGTGGAGCGCTTGTCGTAATGCATGGTCGTGACCTCCCGACGTGGGTTTTCAGTCGCGAAAATTGAGTTCCAGAAGAATCCGATCCGGATCGACGATGAAAATCTGCCGCAGTCCAGCTGCCTCGACCCGGTTCTCGACGAACTCGAGACCCGTCGCCTTGATGCGCGCAAGTGCTGCCTCGTAGTCCGCGCACTCGAATGCAACGTGATGAACTGCCCCACTCGACCCGCTATCGAATAGCGGACCGCGCAGCATCGGCGCCGACGCCTTGTTCCGATCGGCCACATGCACAACGGCATCGCCATTGGCGGACTGAAGCCAGCCGCCCCCGTCCAGAGTCGATCGGCCCGGAAAGGGCCGCGCCTTTAGACCGAGCACGCTCGCGTAGAAACCGAGGGTCTTCTCGGCATCGGTTGCGGCGATGTTGACGTGGTCGAGCTTGCGGACGATCAAGCGGGGCTCCCATTTGCGGGCGAGTGCCCTACAAAATAGCGTTTCGCAATCGCCCTCTCAAGGACTCCTTGATCAGGAGCCGTTACAATTGCCGACGGATCCCCAATTCGGCGACTGACCCTATGACCAATCCAGCCGACGCACCCGCGGAAGTACGACCGCGGGATGCGGCGACGGTCGTGCTGCTGCGCGAGTCCGGCACGTCGCTGCACGCACTCATGCTGCAGCGACTCGGGTCCATGGAATTCGCCAGCGGCGAATGGGTTTTTCCGGGCGGCACGGTCGATTCCGAGGATTCGAGCGAGGCATCAGTGCGCCAGTCGAGCGCTGTCCCGGCGGGCCAGATGCAACGGTTGCGCAGCACCATGCACGGCGAGACGCTTCCCGAGCTCTCCGCGCTGGGCTTGTGCGTCGGAGCCTGCCGTGAAGTCTTCGAGGAGTCCGGGATATTGCTGGCGCGCCATCGCGACGGCGCCGCCGCGAATCCAGGTTTACTCAACTCGCTGCAGATGTTGCGCCCCGAATTGCACAATCACCCCGCGTGCTTCGCACGCCTGCTGTCCGAGCACGATCTCGTACTCGCGCTCGATCGCCTGGTGTACTGGTCCAATTGGACAACGCCAGTGCACATGCCGAAGCGCTTCGATACGCGCTTTTTCATCGCGGCGCTGCCTGAGGAGCAGGACGTGGCCGACTGGCTCGGCGAATCGCAGGCGGCGCACTGGCTGCCTTTGCCTGCCAACCCGGCCAGTTTCGATATTGATCCACCGATCCAGTCGCCCCCGACCTGGTTCACGCTGCAGGAGATCGCGCGCCTGTACGCGAGACTTGGATCCCTCGGCGCTCTGCTCGCGCACGCGCGTTCGCTCGCACTGCCGCAGGTATTGCCCAAACGGATCAAAGCCGATGGCCGCATGTTTGTCGTCCTGCCTTGGGACACCTGTTACGCCGAGGCCGCAGGTCCTGCAGTGCCCTGCCCACCCGATCTCGCACGGCGCTACCACGGTTATCCGTCGCGCTTCGAGATCGACCCGATAGCCAAGAGGGCGCGCCTGATTCATGATTTCGTCGACACGCGCAACTGACCACGGGATCGCAACCATGCCCATCATCCACCGGCAAGCATTCTTGAACTCCACCTTTCTGTCGATTCTGCTTCTCGCAACTGCAATGGGGGCCGGATCACGAACCTACGCCGCCGAAGCACACACCGTGCTGATCACCGGTTCGAGTCGCGGCATCGGGCTCGAACTTGCAAGGCAGTATGCCGAGCGCGGCTGGCGCGTGCTTGCAAGTGCGCGTCATCCGTCCGACTCGAGCAGCCTGCAGGACCTGGCGTCGGCGCACAAGAACGTGGATCTCGTCGAGCTCGACGTTACGGACCACGCAGCCATCGATGAGCTGGCAACCCGGCTCAAGTCCGTGCCCATCGACTTGCTGATCCACAATGCCGGGATAGCGGGCGACATGGGGGGACAGCGTTTCGGGCAGTTCGACTATGACTCGTTTCGAAAGACCCTGGAAGTCAATACCATCGGCCCGCTGAAACTCACCGAGGCACTTGCCGGGAATCTCAGCGCTGCGGGCGACGCGAAAGTCGTGTTGCTCGGCACCAGCGAAGCATCCTTTGCACGCATCGACGCTGCCCGGCTTTACTGGTATCGGGCCAGCAAGGCAGCAGCCCACATGCTGATGCGAAATCTCGCTTTCGAACTTGCGCCGCGTCACATCGCAGTCGCCGTCGTCAATCCGGGCCCTGTCGATACGGACATGATGAAAGGCGTGCATATGCCGCTGCAACCGCCTGCCGAAGCTGTATCCAAGGTGATTGCGATCATCGACACCGTTGATCTCGAACACAGCGGCCGGTTCTGGAATTACAGCGGCGGCGAGGTGCCGTGGTAACGATTGCTTCCGGCGGCGATGATCGGAATTCCAACCGTCCGCCACTGTTCTCGATCATCATCGGACTCGTCAGCACCGAGGACAAGCGGCGTGTGCTGCAGACATTGGAGGCGCTGCGTCAACAGGACGGGCAAGCAACCTACGAGGTCGTGATCGCCGATCGACGCAGTGACGACGTCAGCCGTGAAATCAGCACGAATTTCCCCGAAGTGCGACTCATTGCCCAGCCGCCCGAAACCGATTTGCCGCAGTTGCGCACGGCGGCGCTGGCCGCGACGCGAGGCGAGTTCATCGTAGTCACGGAAGATCATTGCGTTCCGACTCACGGCTGGCTCGCAGCGATAGCCGAGGCGTTTGCCGGAGCGCCGCCATCGGCGGTGGCGGTAGGCGGTTGCGTGGAAAATGGCGTGGCGGACACGGCTCTCGACTGGGCCACTTTCCTCTGCGAGTACAGCTTCTTTCTGCCACCGGTCGCGGAAGGCAGCTCGACCGTGCTACCCGGCATGAATGTCGCCTACCGGCGGCGGGCTTTCGAGAAAATCGACAACTCGGTCCTGACGCGTGGTTTCTGGGAAACCACCCTGCATCCCGTACTGCTGGCGGCCGGCCATACGTTCTTCTCGAGCAACAGGATCCGACTTCTGCACAGCAAGAAATTCTCACTCGGATTGTTTCTGCGACAACGGTACTTGTACTCGCAGTATTTCGCGGGCATCCGCTTTGCTCGCCGGGAATACCTGCGCCGCGCAGCGGCCTGCTTGGCTTCGGTGCTCTTGCCGCCGTTGTTGCTGCTGCGTATGGCACGGCAGGCTCGAACCAAGCACGATGGAATCAAGCACTTCATGGCGGCGCTGCCCTATCTGTGCCTTTTCGTCGTGGTCTGGGCCGTCGGTGAGATGCGCGGCTACGCATTGGGTGCGGGCAGTGCGCTTGCGGAAATCGAATGAGCGGACCGGCGGTTGCCGGCAGCGCGGATCGTGCCGAAGCGATCCGTTTTGTCTGCCCGTCCTGCCTCGGACAATTGCAGTCGTCACCGCTGCGCTACGACTGCGTGGCCTGTGCGCTTCAGTTCCCCGTGCTGCATGGCATACCTGATTTCCGGCTGCGGCCCGACCGCTACCTGACGATCGATGAGGAGCGTGCCAAAGCGGCTGTCCTTGTCGAAGGCGCCTGCAACCGAAATCGGACGCCCGAGGGGTCGGGCCGATTTTGCGCCATGCTCGATCATTACTATGAGATCACCGACGACGTGCCGGCACATGTCGTTCCGCGCTATCGCGCCTATCATACCGGCCGCAGCCGTGAGTTCGCGACCATTGCAGATGAACTCGCGATCGAACCCGGGCACCGGCTGCTCGACGCGGGCTGCGGCACCGGCGGTTTGCTGATGGCCGCGGCGCAGCGCGGTGCGCAAGCAGTCGGCCTCGATATTGCATTGCGATGGCTCGTCATGTGCCGGCAGCGTCTGGATGAAACCGGCGTCCAGGCGACCCTGGTCTGCGCTGATATCGAGGCGCCACCATTCCTGCCGGGCCTGTTCGATCGCATCGCCGCCGTTGATCTGCTGGAACACTGTCATTCGCTCGACGCCGCTGTCACCTCACTTTCACGCCAGCTGAAGCCCAAGGGGCGGATCTGGCTGTCAGGGGCCAATCGCTATTTTCCCGGCCCTCATGCAGCAACCGGGCTCTGGGCGGTCGGTCTTGTACCGCGCGCCGCATTGGCACGCCTGGGTCGGGCGCTTCGTGGATTCGACTCATTGCGCCACACCCACCTCGTCTCACCCAGGCAGATCATGGGATTGATGGAGCAACACCAGCTGAGCCTGTTGAACCTGCGTGCCAGGCCTGTTGAACTCGAAGACGGGCAGTCGTACGGCGGCTGGCGACGCTTGTTGGTAACCGGCTATGGCAAACTGCGCCGAATGCGCATCGCGGGTAGGTTGTTGGCGTTGGTCGGGCCGGTTTTCTCGATACTCGCCGAGAAGCGCTCACGGTCGGCCGGGCACGATCTCGCGAAGGAAGGTATGTGATCATGCGCTATGGCCTGGTTGGTCTGGGCGGTATCGGCGCTGTGCGGTTGGCGGCCCTGCGGCTCGCACCGCGGGCGCAGTTGACCGCTGCCTTCGATGTCAACAAGGCTGCGTTGGCCGCCTTGCCCGACGGTGTGCGCAAGTTCGACTCGGCCGAGTCAATGGCCCAATCCGATGTCTGCGACGCCGTCATCATCTCGACACCGACACAACATCACGCGCCGGTCGCGCGTATGTGCCTGCAGCACGGCAAACATGTACTGGTCGAGAAACCGATGGCGAGCTCGCTCGAGGAGTGCGCCGCCATGATCGGCGCTGCGCGCGAAGCGAAGCGGGTATTGACCGTCGGTTTCAATCACCGTTACTTCGATGCGGTGAAGGTGGTTCGCGAGGCAATCGCCTGCGGCGATATCGGCGAATTGCGCTATGTGAAGGGTTTCGCCGGACACACCGGGTTGTCGGAATTCAAGGCACCGTGGATGTATGACAAGAAGATCATGGGGGGCGGCACGTTACTCGACAACGGCATCCACGTAATGGACCTGGTGTGCCATCTGATGGGCTCGCGTGTATCCGCCGCGGCGGGCATGACCGACAACCGCACGTGGAAGCTGGCCGAGGTTGAGGACAACGCCTTCGTGCATCTGCGCAGCGCGTCGGGTGTGCTGGGCAGCGTGCACAGCAGTTGGACTGAATGGAAAGGGTATCACTTCTTTGTGGAAGTCTATGGCGAGCGCGGCATGGCGCGAGCCTACTACGCGCCGATGCACTCGCTCGTCGTTACGCTCGACAAGCCCGGCGGCCAACGGACAGTATCACGCAGGTTCTTCCCGACAGCGATCCTCAGGGAAAAGATCCGCGGCTGGCAATCGACGGTGATTCGCACATTCTTGGAAGAATTTGCCGACTTCGAACGCCTCGTGGCGGGCGAGCCCGCTCGCATCATCGCAACCGCAGAGGATGGCTATCGCGGTTGTGAGATTCCCGCCGCTGTCTATCGCAGCAACCAGACCGGACAATTCGTCGAACTGACAGGATGCCCGTGAGGGTCATTCCAGAGGGGTGGGATCCATGACCAGAGTTTTCGTACGGCTACTCGCTTTGTGCCTCGCCGCCACGTCGGCGGGCGCATCCGCGCAATCGATGGATGAAATCATTGTCACCGCCGCGAAGCGCGATGAATCCGCAAGACTGCCTGGCGCGTATCTGCGCCGCACCGGCGATTTCATGCTGCTGGAAGTCACGGTGACCAACGATACGCGGGAATTTGCAGCGCGCAAACGCGAAATCTACGACACCCTCAAGGCAATGCTGGCGGCGGCGAATCGCGATGGCGGAATCGAGCTGTCCGTCATCGACGAAAATGACCTCGTTCTGCCGTTGCGGGTCGACGATGCGACCGTGAGCCTGGCACCCGACTCGCGCCCGGACACCTCGCGCACCTCGATCAACGTCAAGACGCGCATACCAGCTTCCGGCGCCAACAGCCTTGCACTGATTGCGAAATTGAAGCAATTCGTCGCAAGCATCAAGCCCTCCGGGCGCACGCAGTTGCTGAGCGCCGGGTCAGTCGAAATCAGCATCGTCAATCCTCTGCAGTATCGCGAGCAGGTCATCGAGCTGTTCGCGACCGATGCGGCCCGAGTCACGAAGTCGTTGGGCGAGGACTACAGGGTCATTGTTCGCGGTATCGATCAACCCATCCGATGGATTCGAATGGGGGTACTCGACCTGGCATTGTTCGTGCCCTATCAGTACGACGTCATACCAGCGACCGTGAATTCCTATTCGGTGATCAGCGCAGACGACTGACCCAGCACAGGGCTGGTCATTTGCATCAGCGGTCGCGCTACCGTATGGTGCCGCCGGTCGTAGGTTACCCGAAAGCAACCGATGCCTGTTTTCCGCGCGCTCCTGATTGCCACACTCGCAGGTCTTTTTGCATGCAAACCACCCGTACCGGGCAAGCCAGGCAGCAAAGCTGACGGCGAATCGAACCGCGTTCATATCGAGCAACACCAGGACGAAACCGATATCGTCGATGTACCGGAAACGGGCATCAGTCTAGGCTGGGGCTACGACGCCTACCGGAATCAACCGATACCCAATGTCTGCGTGCTGTTCGTCGAAAGCAACGAGCCCGCCCAGACGCGCACGATGTCCATGCACGAAGTGTCCGACAGCTATGAACTTATGCGTCGCATGAATGTCTCCGCGGAAGCCTCGGTCGATGCCATCGGCTTCAAGGCGAACGGCAAGGCGAGCTTCGCCAAGGATTCGAACCTGAGTGCGAACGCGTCGAATTTCGTGCTCGAAGCGAGCGTCGAGAATGGGGTGCGCTATGCCGGCCCCATGCCATTGCCCGATGCCAAACCGATGTTCGAACAACCGCTGGTGACGTCCCGCGGTGGCACCAGTGGATCGGTCCGCTTGACCGAGGCGGCGCTGCAGTTGGCAAAGCGCGATGTGGAGGAATTTCAGCGCCAGTGCGGCAACTCGTTCGTGTCAGCCGTGTACAGCGGCGCCAAACTCACGGCCCTCGTCAGCATCAAGGCCGAAAATCGCGCCGAACGACAGAAGATCAGTTCCGAAGTATCAGCGTCCGGTTGGGGCGCCACCGCTTCGGCTTCAGCCAGCGGCGAGCAGTCGAGCACTGCGAGCAGCAAGGACATGACCTTGTCGGTCTTCATGACCGGTGGCCGCGGCGACAGCATCCCCAGGGACAAGGCCGAGGTGACGGCCAAGCTCGAGACGCTGTCGAACGCAGCATTCGAGGCGCCCAAGGATTTCCACATGGCGATTACGCCCTACGAATCACTGCCCAACTGGCCGGGCTTCGACCTCGTTGGCTCGGAGAGCGAGTTCGAGCAGCTTGCGGGACTCTGGGGCGCATACAACACGTTGTACGATGAGATCCAGTCGGTCCTGGACGCGCCCGGCTCCTATTACGCGCCCGTGCGCGTTGACGGCTCCCTGACCATGGTCAATCTCGGACGAAGCACACCTGGAGGATTGCGCGAGATTCACCGCCTCGAACGATTGCAGGACGAGGTTCGCGCTACCTTGTTGCAATTGCGCGCGGCAGCCCAGGACTGCATTTCGGCTGAAGACGATCTCGACACACCGGACTGCGCCTTCGACGAGAGCGGCTACCGCAGTAGCTACGAGTACCGCATCCAGCTGCCGCTCGCCGCGCAGGAAGTCACCAGGAACAACACCAAGACTATCGTGGCACCCGAAGCCACGACCGCCGTCCAGGAGGTCATCGACCGTTATGTGCGCGACAAGTCGCGCAGCCGATGCGCCCTCGACATGACGGACCAGGCCTGCCTTGCCAATTCGGAAATAGCGAGGCTTGGGCAACACGTCGGCCTGTACTCGCTGCGCCTGCCGGATAGCGAAGAATTCACGGAATTTGCCAAACGCCTGGGCGAGGGATTTGAACTCAATCCTGCCACAGCGTCCGTATGGTTCGATTCCGGCGCCGAATCGCAGCACCGGGTCGCCTGCGCACTCGCATCTGTAGACGCGGCGGAAGCCAAAGCGGTGGAGAGCTTCATCGCGCGCAAGACGAGCGTCGTCGCCGAGCGTAGCCAGCCTGTCGATTGCGGTTGAAACCGGTGCTGAAGGTCCTCGCCGGGCTGGCGCTCGCGGCCCTGCTAAACCACGCGGCGCTCGCCGCGTGCACGAACGAGCCGGCGCGCGCAGCTTTTGCCGAGGAAACCCGCATCCGCGACTGCCTGCGCGACGTCGCGCGCGGGCCACGACGCAGCTCTGCGCAGGGCAATGCGGATATGGAGCTCTATACCTGGGGCAATGGCGCAAAAATCGCCGCGATGGTTCGCGACCGCGAACGATTTTGCGCGACCGAGAATGCGCGCAAGCAGCAATGGGAAGAATTCGATCTCTACAAGTTGTACCCGGCGACCGGCCCGAAAGCGCAACGTAGTCTGGCCAGGCTGAGTGCCCAGTATCCCGACTTGCTGACTCTCCTCGAGGCTGCGTCCGGTGCGCCCAAGCCACTGAAGAATCAGCTGCAACTCGTTGCGATAGGCAAAATCTACCCTTCCTATCTGGGGAACGCCTTTCGCGTACAGCCCGGCGGGGATGCCGACAGGTTGGCCGCGCTGCGCCGGGAGTTGGCTGCGAGCCAGCAGGGACTGAACCAAATGCCGTCGCTCAATGCGCAGCAACGCGAGTCGCTGTGGTCGCTCGAGGGCCGCCTGATTGCGTTCACCATGCTCGATGACAAAATTTTCGCGGAGCGCGCAGGGGTCAAATCGTCACGGCCGATTTCATCGAGCGCAGGCCTCGGCGTTTATTTTGGCGCCGATCCGTTAGCGTATCTGGAGCACTTGCCTCCGAATGGCGGCGGACTCGTTTGCCGCGTGCCGCGCCAGAATGTCATCGTCGATCTGGGAAATGGGCAAACAAAATCTGCACTGGTATCGCGCAAGATCGTACTCGGCGCGGACCAGGTCGGCCCCATTTCAAATCCAACTGGCTACAACGCTTTCGTGCGTCCCGCCGCGTTCGAGCGTGCCGCACGAGGATTCATCATCCGCAGCATCACGAAGACCGAATCGATGCCGGTCTACGCCGACAAATGCGCACTCCCCTACGATGATCCCGGCGTCTGCCGCACTATCACGATCGCGACACTCAGTTGCAGCCAGTTCGACCGGTACATGACCGAGCTGGCGGCAAGATTTGCCGAGAGCCAGCGTTATTTCGCGTCGCAATCGGAATTCGCGAGCAATTTTGCCCGACAGATTGCGCAGTGCGTGCCCTCCGCGGATTCGGCCCGGATCTTCGATGTCTACCTGCAGGGACTCGCGCGCGCCAAAGCGCCGCGGCCGCTGCTCGACGCCATTTCGAAGGACAATACGCTGTGGCAAGCGCTCGTTCGCGCCGCCGGCTACCGCAGTTGCAACTATTCCTCGCGTGCCGGACGTATCGACTGTAGTCGATGATTACCCGTCATTCCCGGCCAGGCTTGCCGGCAGCAGCGTCCTGCCACTTCTTTTCGAAGTCCCAGACCTCACCAAAACCGACCATGCGGCAGAATTCCTCGAACTCGAATAGCGGCAGCTGCTCCGATCTCGACGTACCTGTGCGTTTGAGGGTTTGATAGGCCTTTTCCACCGCAGCGCACGCTGCGAGAGCCGCGGACGCCGGAAAGATCGCGCAGGCATAACCCAGTTCCGCGAGCTCTGTGGCGGAACGGATGGGCGTGTAACCGCCGTCCGACATGTTCGCCATGAGGGGTGCCGGTATCTGTGCGCAGGCCTGGCGCATTTCCGCCTCGGACTGCAAAGATTCGACGAAGACGACATCGGCCCCCGCCTCGGCATAAGCCCGGCCGCGGCGCAGCGCTTCTTCGAGACCATGGCCCGTGCGCGCATCGGTACGCGCAATCACCAGCAGGTCGGCGGAGGAACGTGCATCGACGGCAACGCGCACCTTGGCCACCATATCCTCCATCGGCACGACACGCCGATAGGGCGTATGGCCACACTTCTTGGGGAACTCCTGGTCCTCGATCTGGATCGCAGAAACCCCCGCGCGCTCGTAGCCGCGAACCGTATGGTGCACATTGAGCAGGCCGCCGTAACCCGTATCGGCGTCGGCAATGACCGGCGCTGTCGACTTGCTCACAACCTGCGAGACGCGATTCAACATGTCCGTGTAGGTCGCGATCCCGGCATCCGGGATACCGAGATAGGATGCGGTCAACCAGAAGCCGCTCGCGTACACCGCATCGAAACCGACCCGCGCAGCGAGCATCGCCGACATCATGTCGTATACGCCGGGTGCAACGAAAAACTGCTTGCGCGCGAAGAGCTCGCGCAGCCTGGAGTCAGCCATACAAGTACCCTGTCAGTTAGCTCTATTGCGGCGGGGTATCGCCGTGCGCGGCGAGATCACGGACCGCGCCAAGCGCTGCGGCGACGTTTTCCGCCGGCGACAGGCCACCGATCGTCGTCGCAACCTTGCCGTCCGGTGTCACGATAAATGTAACGCGTTCGGCGAAGTTGTGGCCTATGGTCTTGCCGCGGCTATCCTGCATGGTCACCGCCATCTTGCCGCCGAACGAGTCGATGATCGTGACCCCATAGGACCTGGCAATCTCGCCCGACTCATCCGACGCGACCGCAAGCTTGCCCGCACAGTAGTCCGGATCAGCCGAGAATTCCTTCAGACGATCGATGCTGTCGAGCGACACGCCGATCACAGTCGCGCCAGCTTCGTGGAATTGATCCATCTGCTCGGCGAACGTATGCGCCTGGACGTTGCATCCCTGGGTGTAGGCCGACGGATAGAAATACACGACCACGGGCCCTTGCTGCATCGCCTCTTGCAGAGTGAAATTGAACTCCTGGCCAGCGAGCGCGGCCGGAGCCTCGAACGCGGGCGCATCGTCGCCATCTTGTAGTGCTGCGAATCCCGCGGCGGGCAGGAATGTTGCCAGGATGGTGGCGGCAATGGCGCTGCGGTTCATGGGAGCCTCGTGTATTCAGCCTGTGTTTCACGAAGCATAGCGCAAGCCGAAGACGCACGTCGGCCGCGTTCATCCGGTGGGCTTGCCATGCGCCGGATACGCCAGGGGTCGCGAGTAAGCCCAGAGCACGACAAGACCGGTAAGTATTCCGGGCAGGCCTTCGTAAACCGCATCCTGCCAGCCTGCCGCTCGCCAGAGGATGGCGACGCCGATGCCGAGCAGCATGGCGACCGTAGCCACGCGTTCGGAGACGCTCCGGCCACATGCATACACGACCAGCAACGGTGCAAACGCCGATGCAAGCGCCGACCAGGACAGAATCACCAGGTGAAATACGCTCTGTGGTCCACTCAAGGCGAGCGCCAGCGCCAGCAGCGTAACGCCGGCGGTCGCGAGCTTCATTTCCAAGGGTGTTTCCAGCCGCCCCGGCAGCAGATCGTGGGTAACCGCCGCCGAGCAACTCAGCACCAGGGAGTCGGCGGTCGACATCGTGGCTGCAAATATTCCCGCCAACATGACCCCGACCAGCGCAGGACTCAGCAACTCGCGCGCCATGGTCGGCAGTGCCAGCTCCGCGTCCATGCCCTCAAGCTGCGGTAGATACAGGCGGCTCAGCAATCCAACGCCGGTCGCGAGTGCGTAGAACAACGTGAAGTAGCCGTAGTACCAGGCCCTGGCCTGCGCCAGATGAGCCGGGTCGTCGAGCGCCATGAAACGCACCATGACATGTGGCTGGCCGACAACGGAAAAGCCCGCGAACAACCAACCGACGACGAACAGCAGCATGCCACCCACGCCGGGAAGAAGCAGGTCGTCCGGAAACAGTGCCATGTAGCCCGGAACATCCTGGAGACGCTGTATCGCGACTGCCGGGCCGCCGAGGCCTGCCACGGCAACATGGAAGAGGATGGTCATGGCGATGAGCATGACCAGCGACTGCGCTGCATCGGTCCAAATCGAGGCGCGTATGCCACCGGCCGCGCTATAGGCGAGGATAAGAACCGCAACGGCGGTGACGCTCAGGTTCGGGTCCCAGCCCAGGGTGCCTTGCAATGCCTTGCCGCCCGCGCTGATCTGAGCCGCCGCGTAGGCGCCCATGAATGCCAGCATGATGAGTGCCGCAACGCGCCGCCACAGTGCGAACGCTGTGCCATTCCATCGCGCCAGCACCGACGCGAACGAGGCCTCCTGCGTCCTTTCCGTCGACTCGCGAAGTCTGGCGTGTACGAACAGCGACGCGAGAAAATCTCCGACGATCCAGCCGACCATCAGCCAGATCGATGACAAGCCCGTCGCATAGGTAAATCCGATGACCCCAATGAACATGTAACCGGAATTATTTGTGGCGACGGCGGACATGCCGGCAAGCCAGGGCGGGACGCTGCGATTGGCCAGGTAGTAGTCGGTCCGTGACTTGCCGGCAAAGCGCACGGAGGCCAGGCCAATCGCGACAAACAGCAGCAGGAATGCGACGAAACTAGCCGCCATTTGCGCTTCCCCGGTTCGCGCTCAGGCAGCGGCGCGGCGTTTGGCCAGATCCAGATCGCGCTCGACGAATTCGCGATGCAGTGCGCGAACCGCACTGTCGAGCGATGCAGGTGCGACGATGAACATGACATCCACCTTGCGCAATGGTTCGTGCACTCCCAGCACGTCGATACCGGATTTGTGCAGTGCCCGGCTGGCTCGCGCCAGCAACCCTGGCATGCGCAGGTCGCTGCCGATCGTCGCCGCTATGGCCACGTCAGTCGTCGTGACATCGGCGGACGGGAATTCTTCGCGAAGCGCCGAGATAACGCGTTGCAAAGCGTCGCGGGATGCCTGCAGGTAGTGCACGATGGTATTGGCGTTGGACACTTTCGTAATGATCCGCAATTGATACCGTTGCAAGGCCGTCAGGATTGCGGCGTCGTAGCCTTTGACGCCGACCATGTCCGGCTCGAAAAACTCGAGCGCAACCACACCGCGTGTGCCGGTAACCATCTCTACGCGCGGAGCATCGGAAACATAGTCGCGGCGAATGACCGTTCCCGCATCCTGCGGATCGAACGTATTTCGCACACGAAGAGGAATCTGGGCCTGTCGCAAGCCCTTGGCGGCATGCGGATGGATCGCCTCCATGCCGAGATTCGCCAATTGGTCGGCAACGTCGTAATTGGTGCGCCCGATGGTGCGAACGCGCTCCGGACCGATCAGTCGCGGATCCGCGCTGGAGAGATGGAATTCCTTGTGGATTATGGCTTCGCGCGCGGCCGTCAGGATGGCGATGCGCGAGAAAGTGACTTCAGTATAGCCGCGCCCAAAACGACGCACCATGCCGTCCCGGCAGTGTGCGTAGCCGGTGACAATTGGTAACTCCTCTGCAAGCTCGATGCCATTCAGGCCGCCCTCTATGCGACCGTCGAGTGTCAGGTCCGGATCCGCGCGCCATCCGGTCAGATCGACGAACCGGGCGCGCACACCAAGCAGATTCAGCATCAGAGTCGTGTTGAATGCGCTATGTGCCTCGCCGATGGAGGCGAGCATTTCCCGCACCGTCGAGAGCTGCGCGGCCAGGTCGAAATGACCGTAGGAGCAGAGGCTGCGCAGGTCCCGCAGGCAGTCACGGGCTCCGGCAATGCGTTCGGCAACGAAGCCGTCCGCCTTGCTGCGAAGCTCCGGCTGATCGGGAAAAATGCGGGCATTGATTTTTTTCAGCGTATCCGCCGTATCGTCCAGTCGTTGACGCCAATCGTCGCCCGCTTCGCCGTTGGCGAACAATGTATAGACACCCGGCCTGCCGTCACGCTTGTGCTCGAGCAAATGATCCGTCACACCTGCGTAGGCCGAGACGACAACGATCCGGCCATAGATCTCGCTGCCGCGCCGCCGGCCGATGAGCACATTGTCGAGCGCGGCGCGCGTGTCGGAAATCGAGGTCCCACCAATCTTTTCGATGACATGATCTCGACTCACGAATCAATCTCCTCGTATTCCGCCGCGTGTCGGTGTCAGAGGTCTGGTGTCGCTGCGTTCGGCAAGAAAATCGGGGCGCGGCCGTGCAGCGCCGTACGGCTCCTGCATGGTGTTGTCGACACTGTTGTATACGACAAAGATATTGGTCCTCGCGAATGGCGTGATATTGCTGTTCGACCCATGCATGATGTTGCAGTCGAAGAACGTCGCTGACCCCGCCGGCGCAATTGCGGCATCGATTCCGCCATCGCGAACCAGCAACTCCAGTGTCGCCGGATCGGGCACGCCATAATGTTGCGCGCGCAGCGATTCCCTGAAGTGATTATCCGGCGTCACGCCAGCGCAGGACACATAGCGGCGATGCGATCCTGGAATCAGCATGAGCGGACCGTTCAGATGGGTGTTTTCGGTGAGATTGATCGACACACTGACCGCTCGCATGCGTGGCATACCGTCTTCGGCGTGCCAGGTTTCGAAATCGGAATGCCAATAGAATTCCTTGCCCACAAAGCCAGGCTTGAAATTGAGGCGAGTCTGGTGAATATAGACGTTGCCGCCCAACAGGTATCGCGCGACATTGAGCAATCGCTCGTCCCGAAACAGCGCGGCGAAAATCCGGCTCCGCGCCTGGAGCCTGAAAATCGACCTCACCGTCTCGCTCCTAGGTTCGGTGATTACTGAATCGTCATCGACGGCAATGTTTGCGCGCAGCCGATGCGAATCCGCTATCAGCGCCTCGATCTCACTGCGATCGAGCAGGCGTGGCAGCAGCAGGTAGCCGCGCTCACGATAAGCATCGATCTGATTTTCATTCAGAGCGGTACTAGCAATATTGTCGCCGTACACAACCGGATCCTGACGGTCCAGCACGCGCATGGAGCCCTGGTGTCGAGTCGGGTAAGGGTCGTCGCGGTGCGCCTCTGCAGTTGACGGCATATCAGGCCACCTCCTCTGCAGCGGTGGGATAGGCGCCGGAGGCGTCGTGCACCTCCTTGCCGCTCAGGGGCGGGTTGAAGACGCAGGCCATGACCATTTCGGTCTTCGCACGCAGCACATGCCGATCGTTGCGGTCGAGCGCATAGAGAGTGCCGGCGGTTATCGGATGCGTTGTTTTGCCGTCGAGGTCCTCAATCGAGCCCATTCCGCTGATGCAATAGACCGACTCCAGGTGATGCCGATAATGCATCGGTAACTGGGCACCCGGCTCAATTGTCGTGATGTGGAACGAAAAGCCCATGTTATCGCCGCGCAGAATGAGTCGAACACTGCTCCAGCCGCTCGAGTCAACGCGTCGCTCGGAAGCGCTTGCGGTGGCGAGGTCGCGAATGATCATGCTCCCCTCCTTGCTGCTCAAGCCGCTGCGCGCGAGTCGGATTTGGCGACCACGGCCATGGCGCGATCGAGGATTGACAGGCCTTGCTCGAGTTCTTCACGCGCGATATTGATTGGTGGCAGCAGTTTTACGACCTCTGAGTACGGGCCGCTCGTTTCGATGATCAGGCCATCGCGAAACGCGGCGGCGGTAATCGCCGCAGCCCGGTCGCCCGACTCCATTTGGATTCCGCGCATCAAGCCGCGACCCTTGAGCCGCGGCTTGAGTGCGCGGTGCCTGTCGGCAATGGCACGCAAACCCGATTCGAGATATGCCGCGTTCTTGGCGATCTGCTGCGTGAATTGCGGGTCCTGCCAGTAGTGCTCGATGGCGGCCCTGGCCGTTACGAATGCGTGGCAGTTGCCACGAAAGGTTCCGTTGTGCTCGCCCGGCAACCATTCGTCGTGCTCCGGCGCAATGAGAACCAGCGACATTGGCAGACCATAGCCCGAAATGGACTTCGCGAGCGTAACGATATCCGGCCGGATGCCGGCCTGCTCAAAGCTGAAGAAGGTCCCGGTCCGGCCGACTCCGGCCTGGATGTCATCCACGATGAGCAGCGCGCCGTGCTGGCGCGCGATACGCGCGATGCGACGCAGCCAATCGTGCGACGCACAATTGAGTCCCCCCTCACCTTGTACGGTCTCGATGATGACTGCAGCCGGCTTGTCAACGCCACTCGATGGATCGCCCAGCACACGCTCGAGGTAGGCGAGTGAATCAAAGTCCGCGCCCAGGTAACCCGCATAGGGCAGGCGCGTAACGCCCTGAAGTGCAATTCCCGCTCCTCCGCGGTGGTGCTCATTGCCCGTGCAGGCGAGCGCACCGAGGGTCACACCGTGGAATCCGTTCGTGAATGCGACGATATTTTCCCGACCGGTTACCTTACGGGCCAGCTTCAGCGCCGCTTCGACGGCATTGGCGCCGGTCGGCCCCGGAAACTGGACGCGATATTTCAACTTGCGAGGTTCGAGAATCTCGCGCTGGAACGCCAGCAGGAACTGCTGTTTCGCAACGCTGTAGAGATCGAGGCTGTGCGCGACACCGTCTCGTTCGATGTATTCGAGCAAGGCTCGCTTCAGCGGCTCCGGATTGTGTCCGTAGTTGAGCGATGAGCAGCCGGTCAGGAAATCGAGAAACCTGCGGCCATCGCTGGCCTCGATCTGCGCACCACGCGCGCGATCCACTACCACGGGGAAGTTTCGTCCATAGCTGCGTACCGCGGATTCATGCTCCTCAAAGGTGCGTAGCAAGTTGTGATCGGTCTTGATACCAGCATTTTCGGTCATGGAGTCCTCGCAAATTCTCGAAGCGTGTTTCGATCGTGGGTTGCGGCAGCCCGCGCGCGTTCGAAAGGGCCAATGTGCAACAACAACTCGCTGTCGTGCCGCCCGGCAAAGTGTTTGTCCCGATCGAACCAGGGACGGGTACTGATCGGCGCGTCCAGTTGCTGTGCAATCCTTTGAAACATGGCGCGCGAAGGGCCATTGTCCGCAGTCACTGTTGCATGCAGCGTGCGCACCTGAATGTTTGATTGCCGATCGAGGAGTCCCTGTACCAGTCGTGGACCGAGCCGCTGTCCACGTGCATCCGCACGCACCGCGACCTGCCAGATGAATAGAACGCTTTCATCGGCCGGCAAACGGTGGCCCGAGACCCAGCCGACCAGACCATCGCCAGCACGCGCGAGTATGCAGCTATCGGCAAAGTCACTGCATTGCAGCGCGTACAGATAGCGCGAATTGATGTCCAGCGGAGGGCACTGCGAGACGAGCTCGTAAACGGCGGCGCAATCACCAGCCTGGGGTTGATCGATCAAAAGTTTCATTGGGATGTGGTCGCAGCGCGGCCGCGCAGCTGGTGTTGATCCAGCGGAAAGATGACAAGAAAGGTTAATTATGACGGATTGGTCATTAATGGTCAAAGCAATGGAGATCCGACCGATAGCGTAGATCGGCGATCAAGCGGAAAATCTGTGATAATTCACTGCGTTATGACCGACAGCCCGATCGCAAAAAATTTCGGGGGCCGCCGCGCACGAAAAGCGCACGCGGTACGTCAGGCGCTGTTCAATTCTGGTCTCAGGGCATTTGAGAGGCAGCCGATTGCCCTGGTGTCTGTCCTCGACATCACAGAAGGAGCAGACGTCGCCAAAGGTGTCTTCTATCTGCAATTTCGCAGCAAGGATGACTATCTCCTGGCGTTGTGGCGCGAGGTCCAGGATCGCCTGCTGGCCGAGCTGGCTGTGCCTTCAAAGGGCGCCAAGACGCTCGATGACCGATGCCGGGCACTGGTCGTTCGCATGCTGGGCTTCGCGGAGGTGCATCCGGACGTCGTCAAATTCTGGGTACGAATGTCCAGCTATTTCCCGGGTGAAATCGGCCCGCCAGAGCAATTGCAGGCCGTACGCGAACACTATCTCCGTGCCCTTGCCGGTCTACTCGCGGGCCCGCAGCAGTGGCGAGGCCCCGACTTGCAAACAGCCCGCTTGCTGGACGCCTTGATATGGCCAGCCGCCGCCGCGCGCATGCAGGGCAAAATCTTGCCGCTTGCGAATGTCTCGACACTCACACGAATAATCGCCGCTGCGACAAAGCGCGGACGCTGATACCCGTCCTTGTTCGGTGGCGGTGGCGGAGTCGTTCGACGGGTGGCAGGATCAGCCGCCAAATGCTGCGCGATGCGCCTCGATCCACGATTTCAGCGACGTAGGCTCGCGCCCCATCAAATCGCGAAATGCCGACGTCGTTGCCGAAAGGCTGCCCTCGCCGTCACGCGCGATCTCGGCGAACAGCTCGCACACGGCGTCGGCATGCCATTGGCTCGGAATGTGTTTGCGAAGTACTTCCCTGTACCCCTCGAGCGGCACGTTCACGTACTCGATGGGTTTCCCGAGGGCCTGCGTGAACCGTTCAGCCACGTCGTAAAAGGAAAGGACCTCGGGACCGGTGAGGTCGTAACTGCGATTCTCGTGGCCCGGGCTGGTCAACACATGCGCAGCGACGGCGCCAACATCACGCGCGTCGCTCATGCCGACCCGACCGTTCCCGAGTGGCAGAAAGATCTTGCCTTGGTCACGGATCGTGCCCGCCGATCCGAGCAGGTTCTGCATGAAGAAGTTGGGCCGCAACATGGTCCAGGCGAGTCCTGACCTGCGGATATGTTCTTCGCTTGCATGGTGTAGCCGCGGAATCTCCGCGCGCGCATCGGCGCCAGCTTCCATCGATGACAGTTTTACGATGTGGCGCACTCCTGCCCCTGCTGCTGCAGTGACAAAACCCTGTTCCAGGGCGAGCTGACCTTCGCGATTGGGTACGACCAGCAGCGCGTGCTCGATGCCATCGAGTGCGCGGCGCACGGCCGCGGCGTCCTCGAGGTCGCCTGTCACAACTTCTATGCCCGCATCTCGTAGCGCCGTCGCCTTGCTCTCGTTGCGCACCAGTGCGCGAACCGACTTCTTTTGAGCCGCCAGAATCTTCGCGGCCGCGCCGGCCGTCTTGCCGGTCGCCCCAGTAAGTAGGATCAAGGTCATCTCCTGCAGTTACCCATTGTGCAATGCGCATATTGCCGCACAGGGCGTCACAGGCCTCTCGCTTGTGCCAGCTGTCCGCTGGGCGAACCGCAGCGTCCGTGTGTAGTAGCGTTTCGCGCACTTCGCAACGGCACCTGACGCGGGCTAGAATTGCTGCCCGACACGCGAAGGAGTAGCAACTTGAACCAGGGATCCAAGGATCTGCTCAGGCCTGCGGCCCGTTGCGCCGCAATCGCGTTCACGACGCTCGTGCTGGGCCTGCCCGCTGTAGCGGCCGCCGCCCGGGATGATGACTACACAAGCCGCGTGGCGCGAATTCTTGCTCGCACGCCGCTCATCGACGGTCACAACGATCTGCCCTGGGCGTTGCGCGAGCGCAATGGCGGCAAGCTGGCGGCCATTGATCTGCACGAGAACTGGGCAGGTCGGCCCGCGCCCAAGGACATGGCGCCGTTGATGACAGACATGCCGCGCCTGCGTGCCGGTGGCGTCGGTGGGCAGTTCTGGTCGGTCTGGGTACCGAGCGAACTCAAGGGCGCCGAAGCGGTGCAGGTCACGCTCGAGCAGATCGACCTGGTGAAGCGTCTGGTGGCCGCTTATCCGGACGACCTGGCACTGGCACTGACGGCGGCCGACGTGCGCAGCATTCATCGCGGCAAGCGGATCGCGTCTCTGATAGGTATCGAGGGTGGTCATCAGATCGACAACTCGCTCGCGACACTTCGGCAGATGTACGCACTCGGTGCGCGCTACATGACGCTCACACACTCACGCAACAACGACTGGGCGGATTCCGCGACCGACCAACCCAATCACGGCGGGCTGACGCCGTTTGGCAAGGAAGTCGTGAAGGAGATGAATCGCCTCGGCATGCTGGTCGATCTCAGTCATGTCTCCGAAGCCACGATGCGCGATGCGCTTGCCGTCAGCACTGCGCCGGTGATTTTCTCGCACTCCTCCGCACGTGGCATAGTTGATCACCCGCGCAATGTGTCGGACGATGTGCTTGCGCTGGTTGCACGCAATGGCGGCGTGGTCATGGTCAATTTCTATCCGGGCTATGTATCGGCCGCGGCCATGCGCTGGGATGCCGATCGGGCCGCTGAACAGACGCGTTACAGTGCGCCGCCATTCACCGGACTCTACCTGGGCCAGCCCGAGCGCGCGCAGGCGGCCCTGGCCGGTTGGGACGCGGCCAATCCGCCTCCCGTCGTGACACTCGAGGAAGTTGCGGACCACATCGAGTACTTGCGCCGGGTCGCGGGAATTGACCATATCGGCATCGGATCGGATTTCGATGGCATTCCTGGTGGACCCAAGGGGCTCGAAGGCGTCGATCGCTACCCCGCCTTGCTGGCCGAGCTGCTGCGCCGGGGCTGGACGGATATGGACGTTGCCAAGCTTGCGGGGCTCAACGTGCTTCGCGTACTCGAATCCGCCGAGCAGGCCGCAAAGAAGCTGAGCGCCGAACGACCGCCCTCCGAGGCGACTGTGCCGGATCATGCGGGCCAATGAAACGGTCAGACTGCGCGGATCACTCCTGCGCGACCTCCGGCTCCTTGACCAGATCCAGGTCGTGGAAATCGTAGGAAAAGTCCGTCGCCGGTGAGACCGCCTTCATGCGGATGCGCTCGACGCTACCGTCCGGAGCGAGATTGAACGTCACATAGGCGTCGGCATTGAGACGTCGATCGCTCCATCGCGCCACGAAGGTGTCGTACTGGAAATGCTCCAGCGGACCAGCCAACGGCGGATTGCGCTGGGAACGAAACCAGAGTCTGCCGTCCTGCAATTCGATGCGTATCGTGCCATACCATGGATCGCGATACGTGCCTGCGTAGGCCGCGAGCGCACGGCTCGGCCGGCTGCGCGCATTGCGCGCCGCATAAGCCTTGGCAACGACGTCATCCGCACCGGCGCCGCGCTTGCGAACTTCCTCCTCGAAAACGCCGACCCAGTCAACGTGACCGGTGATCGATTGCTCGCCCATGAACTGATCGACAATGGCGTGCACGACCGCGCGCGGTGCAACGGTCATCTGGTTGCCACTCGCAAAGACTGCCAGCTTCTGCCTGGGAAGAATCGCCAGGTGAGTGGTCATGCCCCAGACGCCACCGCTGTGCGAAAGCATGCGCTCGCCGTAGAACGTCGAGACATTCCAGCCAAGCGCGTAGGCGTTGAGGGATGTGCCAGCATTCGCTGCCAGATAGGATGGAACGGGAAGCAAAGTCACGGGCTGGACGAGTTGCGCGAATTGCCCGGCGCTGATCAACCGCCTGCCGTCAACCGTGACGCCTTCGCCCAGCATGAACTGCATCCAGCGGGCCATGCTGCGCGCGCTGCAGGTAATGCCGCCGGCCGCTGCGACCAGTTCAGAAACCTTGGTGCCCGTGGTTTGAAGATTGCCATCAACGACCACGTGTGCGGTCGCGACACTGGCGTCGGAAGCTGCACGCTCTACATAGGCGACGCAGTCGCCCATACCGAGTGGCTGCAGGAGACGTTGCTCGAGGAACTGCATGAACGGCATCGCAGCGACACGCGCGATCACTTCGCCAGCCACGATGTAGAGCAGGTTGTCGTAGGCGAATTCGGATCGGAAGCTGCTGGCCGGCTTGAGGTAGCGTAGCGCCCCCACGATATCGGCCGGGGCTGCGTTGCCATCCGGGAACATCAGCAGGTCGCCGGCACCGAGTGGCAAACCGCTGCGGTGTGTCAAAAGATCGCGCACGGTGAACTCGCGGGTGACCCAGGGATCCGCCATGCGAAATTCCGGCAGGTAATCGATGACTGGATGATCCCAGTCGAGCCTGCCCTCATCGACCAGAAGCGCCATCGCGGCGGCGGTGAACGCTTTCGACACTGAGCCAATCTGAAACAGCGTGCGATCATCCACCGCCGCGGGTTTGCCGTTTTCCACGGCGCCCTGCCCTGCCGAATAGAGCACTTTCCCGTCGGCAACCACCGCAACGGTCATGCCAGGCACATTGAAGGCCTTCATCGCGCGTTCGACGACCGCGCCGATATCGGCAACTGGTGGCGGCGTGGCCGCCATGACTCCCGGGCTGATTGCCGAAATGGCGAGCCAGGCGATCAGCGACATGCTTTTGCTGCGATTCATGGTTGTTGCTCCACCGAAGACCGTCTCATTTGCCACACGCCTCGCGTCGCGAGCGGAAGCGCGAATATCAGAATGAATGCCCAGGTCAGCGCGCCGTAGCCCCGGGCGATCAACGCGATGATCCCGTAGCGGAGGGCCAGGAACGATGCGAGCAGCATCGCGCCGATCGCAATCGTCGGGCGCAGCCACCCCGGCATGGTCCAGCCACGGTCCGCGATAGTAGCGGCTACCCGGTCGTTCAGCGCATGGATCATTGCGGTACCGGTCTCGATGAACGTGCCGAATACGACAACGTAGAACGCAAAGCTCAGCCAGCCGATATCGAGTCGTTGCATGAGAAAATCCGCAGGCACCGGTGACTGGAGTATCTCGGGATAGGACGCCACCATGGCCATGTAGAACATGAGCGCGGGTATCATGACCAGGGGCCCCGCGAGCGCGCCTGCGACAAACGCATCGCGGCGCGACTGCATGTGCGACACGCAGAACAGTACGAGCGGGATCACCGCCAGGTTGTAGCCAAAGTAGCTGATGCCTTTGATCAGCCACGCTCCATCTCCCGGCCAGTGCTCAAAGGGCTCGACCACGCGCCCGCCAGATTTCCACAAATAGGCAAGCACCAGGATTGCGTAGACGGCATACAGCACGAAGGACCAGGCCGCGAGAACCTTTTCGATGACAGCACTGCCGCGAAATACCAGCAGCGCCACCGGCACCAGTAGCAGCGCCGTGCCGAGAACCGGCGGCAGATGCCACTGCCCAGCCGCTATTTCGCTGGTTGCGGCCGCAATCACGGCGAGTACCAGGAGCATAAGGACGAGATATGCAATCTCGTAGAGCCACCAGCCGCGGCCGAGTAGATTGACGAAGAACCGCCGGTAGTTCTGGCTGCCGGTCATTCGGGCATATTCGAACGCGAGCGCGCTCAGGAGACTCAGCAAACCGGCAGCAACCACCATGCCGAGGAGACCGCCCAGCGGGCCGGCGCTCAGGAAGAATTCGACCAGTTCGCGACCAGTCGCATAGCCACCACCGACGATGACGGACTGAAGCAGGAACCCCGGAAGCCAGAGCCGGGTAAAAGCGGACGCGCTCATATGCAGTTGCGCGCGGCGCTCGCTCGACCTGCGATGATGGTCAGCCCCATAGGCTGCTCGATGGCCCGGTCACTTCGCCGTGACGGATACTCATCGGGCATTTTCGATCAGCGGTGAGAAACAGCGGCCCGTCGAGATCGACGAATCTCGCGAGCTGCGCCACAACGAAACCGGGCGCTATCGCGAGCGATGTGCCCATCATGTTGCCGACCATGACGTCGATGCCACGTTCTCGCGCACGCCGCGCGATCTGCAACGCTTCGGTCAATCCGCCGCACTTGTCGAGCTTGATGTTGATCACCTGGTAACGGCGCGCGGCCTGCTCGAACTCGGTCAGGTCCAGACAGGACTCGTCGGCGCAAACGGGCACCGGCGGGCGATACCCCTCGAGGCCGGAGTCTCCACCCCGTGGCAACGGCTGCTCGATCATGGCAACACCCAGGTCGGCAAACCGTGGCGAAAACGTCCTGAGTTGATCCAATGTCCAACCTTGGTTCACGTCGACGACAAGCTCCGCATCGGGGCGCGCCTCGCGCACGGCTCGCAATCGCTCGAGTGCGAGTTCGCCGTTGAGCTTGACCTTGATACGAGCCGTGTCCAGCGTTCTTGCAACGGCGCCCATTTCGTCAGGCGTGGCAATTCCGATGGTGAGCACCGTGTGCGTCGGCCTGGGTTCGATCCCGGTCAGGTCCCAGATGCTGCGACCGCTTTGCTTGGCTTCGAGATCCCAAAGCGCACAATCGAGCGCATTGCGCGCGCCGCCGGGCGGCAACAGGTTCTGCAGTGCAGACCGATCGGCACCTGCCTCGATGGCGTCGCGCACCGTTTCCAGCTCCGCCAGCATGCTCGCGCCGCTTTCGTCGCGGTAGTAGGCCCCCGCTGCTTCGCCCCGACCGATCGCGCCAGCGTCTGTCAATTCAACGTAGAGGAGATCCGACTCGGTGAAGGTATGGCCCGTGATGACGAACGGTTCCTTGAACGCCCAACGTTCCGTTCGGGCGAGCAGCTTGCGCTGGGTCATCCTGGGACCCGTCGCCCTGTATCTCTACACCGCAGCATTTGCCGTGTTAACTCAGGTCTTGTACTGAAAGCCGAGGACATTCCAGTACCAGTAGAACCAGCACATGAAAAGCGCACACAGCGCGATCACGCTGTAGCGCACACGCGCCCAGAAGCCGCCCAGGCGAGCATTGCGCCATACGAGCACCGTTCGATAAAGCAGGTAAATGCCGGCAATCGTGGCCAGGACAGGCAACACCAACCAGGCTTTGAACAGGAAAGGAATGCCCGTAAAGAGTTTGTCCTTGACGATAAGGACCACGACCAGCCCTGCCACGACAACCAGCAGATTTGCTGCGGCTGCCCAGACTGCAGCGCTGGTCGCAGCCCGGTCGTTGGGGACCTGCGCCTTGATGGCCTTGCGCTGGAAAAAGCGCCGCAACAGCACCAGAACGAAAACAAGCAGCGATGCGCCCAGCAGGCTGAAGTTGAAATTCGGCGTGGCCGCGAGCGGAAGCTTGCGCAACGACATGAACGGCAGGCCATCGAGCACGAATCCGGTGATCGTACCGGAGGCATCCTCCTGGAACGCCAGCCGCTGCGGACTGATGCCCGCGACCAGCGAAATATTCGGATCGAGTTCGACGAACAGATTCTTGTCAACCTGCACATATTGCTTGGCGTTGCCGGCGAAGGCGAGCACCAACGTATCGTCCTTGGTCGGTGCGACCTGCATGACGCTGCCTAGTCCCAGGAGTTTCTCGATACTGGAGAAATTGTTTCGCCAGAAGCCATAGTTGCCCGCGTAACGTTGCGCGGTCTTGGCGAAATCCTTTGGCGGAACCGGCCGCGTAACGGCAGCAGGGAAATACTCGTTGTAGAGCGCCGGCGTGAACGCAGATCGGACAGCACTGCCGCCAGGCGCGCCGAAACTGACGAAGAACGCCAGGTTGTGTGTCTGGTCAATGCCGAGGTAAGAGTGAAACCACTGTGTGTCGCCGCCATGGCCAACCAATCGGGTGCCGTTGTGCTCTTCCTCATAGAAACCAAGCGCCATGCCCATGAGTCGAGGGTCGTGGGAAAAGGCCCGGGTCAACATCGTCGCGAGGGTGGCTTCACCAATGATCCTGTTGCCATCGAGCTCGCCACCATTCAATACGGCCTGGGCGAACCGCACCATGTCGGTTCCGCTGGCCGACAGTGCGCCCGCCGGCCCGAAGTTGGAAACGATTTCGAACGGCTTCTCGACGAACCCACCTGTTTCCACGGTATAGCTCTTGGCCATGTCGGCGGCGAGCGTTGCGGGCAGCGGCTCATCGAACGTGGCGTGCTGCATGCCAAGGGGCTGGAGAATTTGGGTCTTGATGTATTCGTTGAACGACAAGCCGGATATATCGGCAACGATCAGCCCCGCGATCGAGGTCGCATAGTTTGAATAGGCGGTATGGGTTCCCGGCGCATTCACCCGCTTTGGCTGATAGCGTTCCATCGAATCTGCGAGCGGCATGATGCGCCCGGGATCGTCAACGATCAGATAACCAAGCGCTCCGTCTTCGAACCCGGCCGTGTGCGTCATGATGTGGCGCAATGTCACCGGCTTGCCGAATGCTTCCTTGATCCTGACCTTCTTCAGGTAGCCGTTGACGTCGGCATCGAGGTCGAGTTTGCCCTGATCGACGAGCTGCATCACCGCCATCCAGGTGAAGAGCTTGGAGACCGATCCCGGTCGGAAAAGAGTGGTTTGCGGATCGACGGGTTCGGCCGTTGCGACGTCCTTGTACCCGTAGCCCTTGGCGAGTATCACCTGGCCGTCCTTGGCAATGACGACGACGCCCGAAGGGCTCTTGTTGGCCGACATGGTCGGCTCGACGACGCCATCGACGAAGCTCTCGAGCGCAGCAGTGTTGGTCAGATCGGCCGCTGCGGCGGACAGACCCGGAAACGACACCAGAACGCTCACCGCGAGTGCGAGCCGGAAATCTCGAAGGATCATCGCTTACCCCCAAATGGCCTGAAGGGCCGAAATCGGATCATAGCCCCCGGAAACGATTGCGGGTTAGGCAGAAGCGCCAACATAATGTGCACAATCGGCAGGTCAATTCATGCGCCGAGGTAACCCGGCTTGAAATACGGTGACGAGTTCGTGGTCGAGGTACCGGAAGGGTTCGCCCTGGACCAGGTCGCCCGCGCGCGAGTCGATGAACTGTTCGGTCATGCCAGGCGCCTCACCCGCTTTGAGTCGACGCCGGATCACAACTTCATTCACGACCTCACCGGATCGGGAATCGAGGGACTGCTCTGCTATCGCATCGACGCCGACAGCATGATCGAGATCAATGACGCGTTCCTTCACGAGAACTACGTGCTGCGAAATGAAGTTGCGGACCTGATCAGCTTTCAGTTCGTGTCCACTGTAAAGCGATCGGAGTATCTCGGCCGGCGCAGGAACGAACACGATTTCGGACCTGCCTTCATAGTCAGCACGGTGCCGCAGGCGGAGACCACCTACCGCGTGCCCAAGCGCGAAGTGCCGATCCAGCATGTCGTCGTGCACGCCACGCTCTCGACGCTGCTCGAACGCACGGGTGAGCAGCGCGGACACTACCCCCGCTGGCTGCGCGATACCCTGGCCGGCAAGCAGAAAAGCCCGCGGCAAAAGGTGTATTTCCTTGAGGACGTGCACCGCGATGCCATCTGGTCGTGCTTTCACCTGCCGGTCTCGGGAAGCCTGCTCGGTCACTGGATGTCCGCCAAGTACGACGAACTGCTTTGCATTGGCCTGCAGATCCTCAAGAACAGCCAGAACCTGCCCGATCACGACGCGCTCGATCTCGATCTACCCTGCGGCGACAAGATCCGCAGGGCGCGGGCGATACTGAGCGTCGACTATGCCAATCCACCGCTGCTGCCGGATCTCGCGCAGCAGCTTGGAATTTCCGAGACGCGGTTGAAGAGCGGGTTTCGCTCCATGTACGGTAGCAGCGTCATGCAGTATTGCATCGACCGGCGCGTCGAGGCAGCCCGGTTGTTGCTGCGCGAGGGTCGCTTGTCGATTTCGGAGATCGGGAGCATCGTCGGATATGAAGACCACTCTGCATTCTCGCGGGCGTTTCGGCGCCAGACCGGCGCCACGCCTCGCGAATGGCGGCGTGCGCGTGGCTCCTGACGCGACTGCGGCGGCGATGCTGCCCTGAACTTAGCCACCGAATCTGCATAGTAAATGGCCGTATCTGACTAATGGCCGCGCCGGGCGGCGAATTAGTATTGGCCATGCAGACGCCGCTTTCGCGGACCGGTCTTATTTGGCAGGGGTGGGACGATCATGGCGAACAAAACCAGCAAGCATGCAGCAGCCATCAGCGCGAGCCTGATATTCGCAACGGCGTCCGGCGCGGTCGCCGCACAAGGCGCCGCAGTGCCGCTCGAAGAAGTTGTCGTCACTGCGCAGAAGCGCAGCGAGACGCTGGCCGAGATTCCCATGTCGGTGACCGTGCTGTCGGGCGATGCCCTGGAGCGCCAACAGGCCGTGACCTTCGAGGACATGGTATCGCTCGTACCTGGTTTCAGTCTCAATTCGACCGCGCGTGGCGTCAACCGCATCACCCTGCGTGGCATCAATACGGGTGGCGTTGCCAGCACGGTCGGTGTCTACGTCGATGACGTGCCGTTCGGATCGAGCAGCGGTCTCGCCAATGCGGCGATCCTGTCGGGCGATTTCGACACCTTTGACCTTGCACGCCTCGAGGTCCTGCGCGGTCCACAGGGCACACTCTATGGCGCGAGCTCACTGGGCGGCGTCATGAAATACGTCTTGAACGCGCCAAATACTGAAAAATTCGAAGGACGGGCACAAGTCGGTATCGAGAATATCGCGCATGGCGATGTCGGCTATTCAGTCACCGGTCTCATCAACATTCCCCTGAGCGAACGGGCAGCGCTTCGTGCCAGCGCCTATTACCGCAATTCAGACGGCTGGATCGACTCGATCGGAAACAACCCGATACCGAGCCTGACGGATCCGAACGTCAACGTACTGAATGGCACTCGAGTCGAGGACAACATCAATTCGGTCAAATCCACGGGTGCAAGGCTCGCGGCACTGTTCAAACTCACGGACAGCGCATCGCTCACGCTTGCCGCCGTCGCCCAGGACATCGACAACGGCTCGACCGGCGTGGTCGATGCGGATCCCGTGACGCTCAAGCCCCTCAATGACAATGTCCGCTCCCGCTACAACAGCGACTTCGCCGATATCAAGTACCGGGTCTACAGCGCGACGCTCGACTGGGATTTCGGTGGCGCATCGCTCGAATCGATAACGAGCTATGCGGAGTTCTCCGACACGTTCCAGACGGATGTCGCCGCCAATACCGCACTGCTCGGGCTGCCCATTGCGCCCGCGACCACCTTGATCTTCGGTGACCCCGTGACGCGTCCGCTGAGCGCGATCCTCGATCAAATCACGAGCACGGACAAATTCACGCAGGAGCTGCGCCTGGTTTCCGCCGACAACGATCAGTTTGAATGGCTGCTCGGCGTGTACTACACAAAGGAAGACTCGGGTATCGACCCGCAACGTCTTCAGGCCGTCGAAGCGGGAACGGATACGCTGGCCAGCGGCATTCCGGTCCTGGTCAACGCCGTGCTGACATCAAAGTTCGAGGAAAAAGCGCTGTTCGCGAACGCCACCTGGCATGTGGCCCCGCGCGTGGAACTGTCATTCGGTGCGCGCGCGAGCCAGAACGACCAGAAGGCATCGCAGGTCCTTGAGGGCGCGCTGCTCGGCGGTACGATCAATTTCGACGACGCCAAGTCGTCGGAGAGTCCGTTTACCTGGTCGATCTCGCCGCGATTTGCCGTCAATGACGACGTTTCACTGTATGCCCGCGTTGCGACCGGTTACCGGCCGGGCGGCCCGAATGTGATCCCGCCAGGCGCACCGCCCGGAACACCCGGCTCATATGACTCGGACGAACTCACCAGCTACGAGGCCGGCGTCAAGGCCAGCCTCGCCGATGACCGATTCATGATCGATTTTGCAGCGTACCTGCTCGACTGGAAAAAGGTGCAGCTGTTGGCCGTCGTGAATGGCGTTGGATTGAATGCCAACGGCGGCACGGCCGAGAGCAAGGGCTTCGAGTTCGCCGCGACCATGCGACCAACGGACAATTTCACGCTGGTGCTGAACGGCGCATACACCGACGCCAAGCTCACACAGGACACCGATCCCGTCGTCGGCGGACTCGACGGTGATCCACTGTCCTATGTGCCGGAGTGGAGCCTCGGTCTCGACGCCAATTACGGCTGGACCATGGCGAGTGGCGCACATGCCTGGGTCGGCGGCAATCTTGGCTATGTGGGCGATCGCCCGGCGGATTTCAACAATCGCACTGCCGGTGGCGACCTGCGCAAGACCGATGCCTATACGCTCGTCAACGCGCGCGCCGGCATCGATTTCGGCAGCTGGTCGATCGAGCTCTATGGCAAGAACCTCAGCGACGAAGAAGGCGTGAGCCAGATCAACGCGGAGGGTGCCCTGCCGAACAATGCAGTCGGCCTCGCGATGATCCGGCCGCGCACCGTCGGACTGGCGGTGGGCGTCAAGTTCTAAGGCGTTGACGGTGGCGGCTCCGGACCGAGCCGAATGAGCGAAGGCCCGACGCAATTGTGATGGCATGCCGCTGATCGGGAGCGATCAGACCCTGGCGCTCAGCGCCCTGGTCATGGCAATCGTCGCCTTCGGCATGTGGGCGGAACGGACGCGCTGGGGTGCGCGGCTCGGTGGCCCGGTGCTCCTGCTCGCGGTGCCGATGGTACTCGCGAATCTCAATGTCATGCCGCATTCGGCTGCGCTCTACGACGGCGTAGCCGTCTATGTCGTACCGGCCGCCATTCCTCTCCTCTTGTTGCGCGCCGATTTGCGAAGCATCCTGCGCGAGTCCGGCACGATGCTGCTCGCGTTTGCACTGGCGGCAGGCGCGACGACCGTCGGCGCCCTGGTCAGTGTGCATCTGGTCGACCTCGGCGCAAAGGAAGCCGAGATTGCCGGCACGATATTGTCGAGCTACATCGGCGGCTCGCTCAATTTCGTTGCCAGCGCCGAGGCACTCGGGATTCGCGATTCATCTGTTTATGTTGCGAGCCTGGCGGCGGATGCCGTTGGCGCGGTGTTCTTCCTGGTCGCGCTGATGCTGCTGCCCGCGATGAGTTTCGTTCGCAAAAGCATGCCCTCGAAATTCCTGGACGGGTCGGTCGACGAATCGACCGGCGACGCGACGCATCAGGCAACGGCTTTTCATCTGCCGCATGCAGCCAACGGCCTGGCGATCAGCCTTGCGATCTGTGCGGCAAGCCACGCGCTCTGCGCCTGGCTCAACCTCGAATCACTGTACATTCTGGTCGTCACCGCGATTGCGCTTGTCGTTGCGAATTTCGCGAGACCAGTCCTGCGCCACGTCAGCGCCGATTTCGAGATCGGCACGCTGTTCATGTACCTGTTCTTCGTCTGCATCGGCGCGGGCGCGGATTTCGTCGAAGTCGCGGGCGCTGCGCTGCCGATTCTGGCCTACATCATCATCATGGTAATCGTGCACCTGCTGTTGTTGATCGGCATTGGTCGCATGCTGCGCCTCGACCTCGCCGAAGTCATGATTGCATCGAATGCCTGCATACTGGGCCCTGGCACAGCCGCCGCACTGGCGGCCAGCAAGGGCTGGAAAACACTCGTCGCACCCGGCATTCTGGTTGGCATGCTGGGGTATGCTATTGGCACCTTCATCGGAGTCTCTGTTGCGGCGCTGCTGAAATTCTGGGCTGCATGATGACCAACATTCTGCGCATCACGCTTCGCAAGCCCTACCTCATTCTGGTGGGCGACGAGACCGATACGACCTACGCGAAGACCGGGCTCGGCATCGTGCAGTGGCGTGGCGCCGATGTTGCGGGACAACTTCGGCTGTCTCCGGCGGCGGTCGATCTCGGCGTTGCCGATCTGACCATTGCAGAGGCCGCGCGGAAGCGCGTTGGCAGCCTCGTCGTTGGTGTTGCACCAGTCGGAGGCAAAGTGCCCGAGGCATGGTGGCACTCGATGCGCGAAGCGGCTGCCGCGGGCCTCGATGTGGTAGCTGGACTGCATACGAGACTCAATGACAGCCCGGAACTGGTGGCCACCGCGCGCAAATCGGGTGTGGGGCTCATCGATGTTCGTGTGCCGCCCTCGCCGCTGCCGGTAGGCACGGGCAGGAAGCGCAGCGGCCTCAGGCTCCTGACGGTAGGAACCGACTGCGCAATCGGCAAGAAGTACACGGCACTTGCGATCGAGCGCGCCATGCGGGACGCGGGCCTTCCCGCGACTTTTCGCGCGACGGGGCAGACCGGCATCATGATCGCGGGGGAAGGCATGCCAATTGACGCCGTGGTCGCGGACTTTGTATCGGGCGCCGCCGAAGTGCTGTCGCCGGACAATGCGCCAACCCACTGGGACGTCATCGAGGGCCAAGGCTCGCTGTTTCATCCCGGCTACTCCGGCGTGAGCCTCGGGCTCCTGCACGGTTCGCAGCCCGATGCCATTGTCGTATGCCATGACGCCACGCGCGATCGCGTCTCGGGCTGGCCGCACTACGCACTGCCCTCGCTGGCTGAATGCATCGAGGTCCACGAACGACTGGCGCGCCGCACGAATCCGGCAGCGCGTGTTGTCGGGGTATCCGTAAACACCTCTGCGCTACCGGGCACGAAACGCATTGACTATCTCGCGGTACTGCGCGACCGTCACGGACTACCGGCCGTTGATCCGTTGATCGACGGCTGCGGTGATATCGTCGCGCACATCAAGGAGAGCATTCTCCAGTCCACGCGATAAAGAGGTAACAGCGTGCCGTACAGTCTCGATCCTCAACAGTTGCGGGTTGCCTTCGCGAACGGCGAAATTCAGGACGGCGGTCGCCTGGTGAAGTTCCACTCCGTCGAGGTGGGACCTGTCGAATTGAGCTCGGGCGCCATCACCGCCTGCGATCCTCTGGTCGTACCGGACGCACCGGCATATTCGCAGGCGATTCCGAACGGATCATTCCCGGTGACGCTTGCGATCGCGGCCTTTCCGAACCAGGACGAACGTGTTGCATTTGCCCGCGTGACGTTCGCGCAGGAAGAACCAAGCCACTGGAGGATGGCACTGCTGCCTTCGCAGGAAGACGGCCAGCTCGGCGACGACGAATTCTTCGGCTATGGGGTGGATTCCGGAACGGGCTGCTTCATGGACGCAGTGGCTGGGCAATTCCTTTGCGAGCGCATGAAACAGGACAAGAGGTTCTACGATGTCATCAGCGATGACATGCAGAAAACCTACCGCCACACGCGCTCCTGGCTCAATTTCCAGCCCCGCCCGGACCGGCCCGAGAATGTCATTTGTTTTTCCTCCGGGTTTGGCGATGGCTCCTACCCTTCGTTCTTCGGACTCTCTGCGGACAACAGGCCGCTTGTCCTCATCACCGACTTTCAGGTATTGCTTGGCGAGGAGTCCGACGTCGACGACGGTGCAAAACCGTGGTGGAAATTTTGGGCACGATGAGGTTGGCGGTGACGCGACGGCATGCGATTGCCGGTGCCGTCGCGCTGGGTGTTGCCAGCCACCGGTCGTTTGCGGCGGAAATTGCTGCGAAGAATCCCGGTGCGCAGGAGAGCATGGACGAACTTACCGCGCGTTGGCGTTACGCGGTGCGCGATGGCCTGCCACAATCGGTGCGCGTCGATGAGCGCGATGCGCGGCGGCTTTACCTTTGTCTCAAGAACGGCGGTCTGGCGTCGCTTCAGATCGGCGAAGGCGACGCGGCGCCACGGCAGATTTCCCGCCTCGCCGTGGCATCGTTTGGTCAACTGCACGTCATGGACGCACAGCAACAGGGGAGCTTGTTGTACCTGGCGCTCGGCGACTTGTTCGCAGCACGCGGATCCGCGGCGGGCCTTGCCATCGTCGACTGCGCAGAGCCGTCGCAATTGCGGCTTATCGGGTTGTGGATATCTCCGCAGCGCGTGCAGGGCGCTGCCGCGGTACTCGTTCGTGGCGAGCGTGCTTACGTTGCGGCAATGTCCCATGGCGTGCTGGTATTCGATGTCGCACGCGCCGACAAACCCAGATTCATCACGACGATCAAGCCGGACCCGGATTTCCCGCGTCCCGATCCTGGCCGCGTTGCACGGCCGAACAGTCGCGGCCTCGCCATTGATGGCAGCCATCTCTACATTGCCAATGATGCTGGAGGCGTCAGGGTGTTCTCGCTGGGGCAGGACCGGGAAGCGCTCGAAGTCGGGCGTTACGTCAACGCGCGGATGGCGACACGTCAACAGGCCTACAACAATCTGGTCATTGAAGACGGAATTGTTTTTGCAGCCGTTGATTACGCCGGACTCGAAATCATCTCAGCTCGTGACCCAGCGCGCATGAGCCAGCTTGGTTGGTGGAACCCCTGGCGCGCCGATACTGCATCGAATCGCTGGTTCAACAGCCGCGGCCACACGAACCAGATCGCTCTCGATGGTGCGCGCCGCCTTGTCTATCTGTCGGCAGGTGATAGCGAGCTTCAGGTTGTAGATGTCGCCGATCCTGCGACGCCGAAGCTCATCGCTCGACATGGCGCGCCGGGCAATGGGCGCGGCACCTGGGGACTCGCGCTCGCGCGCGATGCCGCCTATCTCACCTACCTGCGCACGTGGGTGCCATTTCGTGGCCGTTGGTCCGGGCTCGTTTCGGTTGAGTTGCCAAGCAAGAGAACATCAGGCCCGCAGACGAGGACTGCTGCTTGAGTCTTGCGCACTGGGAAAGCTATTACCGCGGCGGGGCCATCGCGACCTGCCCCACCGGCGCCGACACCACCTACACCGCGGAACTGCGCGATGTCTGGAGAAACTTCTTTGCGCCTCTTCACCAGAACGCACATATCCTCGACGTCGGCACGGGCAATGGCGCGATTGCACTGATCGCGGCGGAACTTTCGCGGGAGCTGCAACGGCAGTGGCGCATCACGGGAACGGACCTCGCGCAGATCGATCCGCCGAGCGGCGCAGCAGCAATCCCACGGCGATCTGACGTTGCGGGTCGTGCTGGATGCGGTTGCAAAGCTACTCGATACGCGCGGTCGGATGCCCTTGGCGCGCCTGCTGCTCGAAGTCGACGGAGTCGAGCATAACGTACGCGCCGCATCGCGGCGCCTCGCCGACCTCGAGCGGGTCGCACTCGATGTGAATGCCTTTGCAAAGCTCGAGGCGATTGCCATCGATCTTGGTTTCAAAATCGTCAACGCGCAGCCACAGCATCACCGCGCGACCAATCTCGTTGGTTGGCGGCTCACGCTCGAAAAGCCACCGACCCACGCCTGGGTCAGTGCGAAATTGAGCCGGCGCCTAGAATGACGGTGCCGCTCACCCGGGACAACTTTCGGGTCGCAAATGCAATCGGCAAACCGGAGAGCAGCACATGTGCAAACAGATTGCGCACCATGCTTTCTGTACCGACATAGACCGGGCGACCGATCATGGACAGCGGCGTGACCAGGTAATTCATGGTGAGGTAGAAGCCAATACCAAACAGCACGCCGCTGACCACTGGCCGCTTGTTCAGCAGGGCAAATCGGCGGGACGCCAGATAAAATAACGCGGCGGCGATCGTCATGATGGCAAAGTGCGCGATAATGCCAATGGCGGCGCTTCCCCAGCCGCCGTTTGCGGCGGTGTTGCCCAGCAATCCGCTGGCTACGAATTGCAGCACCTTGATCGGCGGCGTGCCGTGTGCCGCGCTCCATGCCAGCGCGTAAGTGAGGTCCAGTGCCCCCGCAATCGCTGCCGCACTGGCGATAACCTTGAGCCCGGATGATCGAGTCACGCTGAAGTCCTCGCCAGCACATCGGCAACGGCAGCATGACTGCTACGGCCGGCCGCGTATGCATATATATATAGAGCTGGACGTCGACAGCTTATCATCACCGTCATGGCCGTGCTTCACAACGACCGCCAACTCACTGATCTTGCCGAGATCCGCGATCGGCTACGAGCGCTGGGCAGCACAACGGATGCGCAATTCCTGCAAAGATTTTTCAAGACCGCGTCGGGCGAATACGCGGCCGGCGATCGATTCATCGGTGTGCGCGTTCCGGCCACACGAAAGCTGGCCGCAGCCTGTGCAGATCTTCCGCTGCCGCAACTCAGAACGCTGCTGCGATCGAAGTTTCACGAAGAGCGGCTATTGGCGTTGATCTTGTTGGTACGCGCCTTTGCTCGCGGCGACGACGACGTTCGCCGGTCGATTTACGACCTTTATCTGGCAAACACTCGACACGTCAACAACTGGGACCTGGTCGATGCATCAGCACCGCACATCGTGGGTGCTTGGTTGCAGGATCGTTCACGCGCGCAGCTTTATCGATTGTGTCGGTCGAAGGTTTTGTGGGAGCGGCGTATCGCGATCCTGGCGACATTGCATTTCATACGCAACGGCGAGGCTTCTGACACGCTGCGTATTGCCGCAAGTCTGTTGGGCGACGAGCACGATCTGATCCACAAGGCCACGGGTTGGATGCTGCGCGAAGTCGGACAGCGTGTTGGCAAAAAGCATCTGCTCGAGTTTCTCGATGCGCATGCAACCCTCATGCCACGAACCATGTTGCGATATGCCGTTGAGCGGTTGCCGACGTCGCAGCGGCGGCGGTATCTGCGCGCCTAGGGCTTGATCGACAGCGACATGAAATGACTTCGCGCAAATCGGAAAGGACGATCGCGAATCCTGTCATCCGGAACGCTAACCAGTCGCATACGCGTAGGGCAACACAAAGGCGAATAGAAAAACGCCCAGCGCACTGAGGTACGCAGGCATTACCCCGAAAGAACTTCGCGCGCGTCGCAGGCCGTTCGCCATCAGTGCCAAAACGACGATACCGGCGACAAAGAAGCCCGAGAGCGTAAGGAGCGAGAGTGGGCTTCCCGGAATAATCAACGGTACTGGCACCCAGTAAAGGATCGTGACGGTATCCACAGTAGCCATTCGGTCAGGCGTGCGCGGGAGGTTTCCAGATCCTCCGGCAGCACCTCACCGGGGAGGCGCCTTTGCTGCGCGCTCGCACTTTGCGCGGCGGCGGTTCCCTGAGCGGACGTGGTCGCGCCTGACGTCAGCAGGGCGCCATTGAACCCTCACACTCCCTCAGGGGTCCGCGATCGTGAAGTTGGCGCTCTCGGCGACAACAGACTTGGGAGTCCCGGGACCGCCAGCACCGAAGCCGCCGGTGGTGCTAGTAACCCGAATGCGGGCGCGGGTCGTTGCCGGCCCGGTAAGCTCCCACCACTGAACAGATGATTTGCCACTGCTGTTACCGGCGGGTAGTCCCCAGGTCACTCCACCGTCCCGGCTGATCTGGACGTTGAATGATTGCGTCGGCCACAAATTATGAAACCACGTCACTGCAGGTGAGGGTCTTGATCCAATAACCCAGCGCTCGCCTGCGACCGGCGTCTGGATAACGATGACCGGCGTCACCAGGCTGAATGTGTCGTCACTCGTGTCGCCGCCCTGCGGCTCACCGGCCATGCGCACACGAACGAGGGCCGTGGAACCCAGCGAATCGGGCAGCTTGGCGAATACGCCCACCAGACCGGGACTCACGTTTGACATGTCGATTGGCGGCTTTCCCCAATCGCTGATCGTTGTCCAGGTCGCGCCGCGATCCGTGCTGCAGTCGACCGCAAACGCTTGCGCAGCGCCCAGATTGTGTGTCCAGGTAATAAATCGCTGCTGCCCGGCCGCCCAACTCTCACCACCATTGGGCGAGACCACCTTGATTTGTACGAGCCTGGGGGGCGCCAGCAGGGTGGGATTGATTGGAACAACGGTCGCCGTTCCAATGCCCTGTGGCGCCTCGCCCCATTTGAGCGTCAACGTGTAATTGCCACTGCTGCTACCGACAGTGCGTCGAACGCGAATGTAGAGCAGGCGATCGTCTGCGACACCAGACGCGTTGGCCCAGGCGTAGGCTGCACGCGGTGTACTGCTGGCGCCCGACGATGCGAGTGTGGTCGGCGTCGCGGAGGTTTGCTCGCTCAGCTCGATGTCGTATTGTTCGCCGGCCGCACCGCCCGAGATCGATGCCGAAAAAGCAAGCTGCTGCGAGTTGAAGGTCTCATCGTCCCACGCGCCGATATTGAACCATTGCTCGCTGCCGACAGTCGGCCGCGGCACCTGAGTCGTCGACACAGGGCTGCCAGACGACGGGCTCTGCCAACCGACATTGGCGTAGAATCGCGCCAGTCGCGTAGAAAGTCCGCGGCTCGTGCCGGGGGAGCTCGGATCGGTTGATTGCGCCACGAACGTGAACGGTGCGTCGCTGATATCGCCCGCGGCAACGTTGCCCGACGGCGAAATGCGAATCAGCCCGCTCGTCCCCGGATAGGAGCGTGCAGGCGTCGACACCGTGAACCGGCTCTGCGAGTCCGGCGTGCGCGTGCCGGGCGCCGTCGCGAGTGTTTCCCAACTGACCCCGTTGTCGACAGAAACATCAATATCGAAACTCTGGGTCTCAGGATAGGTATGGGTCCAGAACACCGTGAATAAATTTCCCGACTGCCAAACTTCGCCGCCGTTGGGAAAAAGAACGCGTACCGTACCCGCGGCTCCGGCCCCAACAGACGTCGTAGCGTTTGGCATTGGTGCGACAGGAAATTCGTTGCTCTCCGCACGGATGCCAGATGAAAAGCCGTCCGGTTTCAGGAACGTGACAGATACATGGGCGCTGACCGCTGGACTCGGAAAATCAAACAGCTGATCCGCGCCGGTGAAGGTACCCGGTGATGCCATGCTGCCGCTGAAACCGAAGGCGGTGTTCGCGGTCGTCCCATTCTCGAGGGTGAAATGAGCCATGACGTTGAACCCGGAGCCGGGTTCGGTGATGTTGTGCGTCCATGTCACGGTATGAGTCTGTCCGCGTGTCCAGGTCTCGCGCGGTGTATCCACCGTGATGCTCGGCGGTGGTGTGCGGACAGGCTGAGACGACGGATCACCGCCCGCGGGACTTGTGCCGGGCGGGTTGGTTGCCGGCCCGCCCGTTGCTGGCGACGCATTGGCGAAGGGATCACTCCCCGCGCCGTTCGCCGGCGGGGTTCCGGCGAACGGGTCGCTCGCGGCTCCCGGCGGCGGCGCTCCACTTCCGGAACTCGACGCCAACGGCGGCATTGACGGCGCAGTGCCCCTGCCGAGCGCCCAGGTCGTCGTAACCGTAACGACGGCATCGGAAGGTTGCAGCGGTCCGACTTGTGTCCGCACCTGCGTCGTATTCGAGCCGGTCAGCTGGGTCGCCGATGCACGATCCTCGATCTTGGGAAACTGCCACTCGTAAACCGTCGCTGACAGTTGCTGCTGCGTCTGCGGTGCACCGCTGATGATGAACTGATCCGTTCCACTGTAGCCACCGGACACGGTCAGCTGCGCGTGCCATTTGCCCACGTTGAGCGCGCCGTTGGGCATTACAGTGAACCCGATCGGCGCTTGCGCGACAGGGCTGGACAGGTTGGCGCTCCATTGCGCAATACGCCGGTCCGAATTGCGCGTCCGGTCATGGCTGCCCTGGGCGGTCACGGTCCAGGTCGCCGGATACGAGCGCACGCTACCCTGGACCGTCGGTGCTGCGCCGGCGAGCGTCCACGTCTGGGTCTCCTGATGCGAATAGCCCTGCGCGACGACGGTGATTTCGGAGCGAATTGAGCCCTGCCAATTGTCGTCGCCGGCACTGCGCAGCGAGGGCGGCACGCCCCCGACCATGAGCGCCAACAGGATCCCCACCCCCCGGACGTGACGTTTGCGCATCGAAGCCAATTCCCCGCGTCGCCAGGCGCGACGGTTCCGCGTACCTACTCCGGTATCGGTTCGCCGGGGTTACAAAGCCGCTCCGTGGCCGGAAAGCCATACAATTCGGGTGTAGCGCGTATTCCGCAGCGCCCGGGCGAGGCATACTGGGCAAAGTCGTCACAGCTGTGTCACCGCAAAATGGCGGGGAACAAGTTTCCGGACACGCACTGGAGCGTGGTCGTCCTGGCGGCCGACGAGGATCAACCGGCCGCCCGAAAGGCATTGCAATCCCTTTGCAGTGCCTACTGGTTCCCATTATTCGCTCACCTGCGTGCACGCGGCTTCTCGCGCACGGAAGCCGAAGACCTGCTGCAGGGCTTCTTCGTGCACCTCATCGAGCGGCAATCAATCGGCCGCGCCGATCCGTTGAAGGGATCCTTCCGCGGCTTTCTGCTCGGTTGCCTCAAGTACTACATTGCAAATCGTCGTGAGTTCGAAAGCGCGCAGCGCCGCGGCGGCAAGGTGCACATAGTCTCGCTCGACATCGATGCCAGCGAAGCATGGCTTGCAACCGATGGCGCACTCGATCCGGCGATGGACACCGAACGCGATTTCGACCGACGCTGGGCGCGCGTCGTGATGGAGCGCGCACTCTCCCAGCTGCAGGCGAGCTATTCAGATCGACCCGAAATGTTTTCTGCACTGAAGGGATTTCTTGTCTCGGATGATGGCGAACGTTACGACGCCATTGCTGCACAGCTCGCAGTCAGCGTGTCGGTGATCAAAGTCACCGTGCATCGCATGCGCGCGAAGCTGCGATCGCTGCTGCGCCAGGAGATCGCGATGACTGTGTCCGCGCCGCACGAAATCGACGACGAACTCCGCTACCTTCTTCGCGTCCTGTCGGCGCCGTAACTCCGGGACAACAGTTCCGGATTACCCTCCGAGGACCCATGAGCGTTGCCTCCGACATGTCCAGCATTCGATGCCCGCAATGCGGCGCCTCCATGCAGACCAGTATTGACGGTCTTTGCGTGGCCTGTCTGTTGCGGCTGGGTTTCGGCGATGCGGACGACGAAACCGTAGACCCCGTGTCAGGAGCAGGCGGTCACGAGGCGCACCTCGAGGGTCCGGCCTCGTTGTCAGGCAAACGCATCGGCAACTACGACCTGCTCGAAGTCATCGCGCGCGGTGGCATGGGAATTGTTTATCGTGCGCGCCAGCGAGCGGCCGACCGAATTGTCGCTCTTAAAGTGATGTTGCCTCAGCTAGCGAGTCTCGCGGGCATGCGGGAGCGATTCGTGACGGAGATCGAAGCGGTAGCCCGGCTCGATCATCCAAATATTTTGCCCATCTACGAAGTGGGCGACTACGAAGGACTGCCCTATTTCAGCATGAAGCTCGCGCAAGGCGGGGAGCTCGATGCACGCATCGCACGACTGCGAGGCGATTGGCACTCCATTGCCTCAATTGTTGCCGCGATCGCACGTGCCGTTGCGCATGCGCACGCCTGCGGCATTTTGCATCGCGACCTGAAGCCCCGCAACATCCTGTTCGATGCCCAAGACCAGCCGTTGGTGTGCGACTTCGGTCTTGCGAAATTCCGTACGGTCGATCGACTATTGACGCTCCCGGCCTCGGCGATCGGCAGTCCCGGCTATATGGCGCCCGAGCAGGTGAGCGCCGAGTTCGGCGAAGTCGGGCCGGCCACCGATGTCTATGGCCTCGGCGCAATCCTCTACGAACTGCTCACCGGACGACCACCGATTGACGCCCTCGATGGTGTCGAGGCATTGCGCCACGTAACGACTATCGTTCCGGCGCCACCTACACAACTCGATCAGTCGGTGCCAGCCGATCTCGCCGCGATTGCGCTGCGCTGTCTCGCGAAACATCCGTCCGAGCGGTACGCAACTGCCGAGTCCGTGGCTCTTGACATCGAGCGCTGGCAAACGACAGGGAGCAGCGAAGCGCGAGTACGACTCAGATGGCAGCGACTGTCTCATCGCAGAGGAATCCAGGTGGCATCGGCCTTGTCGCTTGTTTTTGTTTTGGCCGCCTGGATGTACTTCACACGCGACATCGACACGCGAGCGAATTCGCTCGCCGCGCCCTTAGCAAGATCAATCGGCGTCGTGCCATTCGTCAATGCTTCTAAGAATCCGGCCGATGACGACCTGACGCTGATCGTGACGGACGATTTGCTGCGCGAACTCCGTCAGGTCGATACGCTCAGTGTCGTTCCATTTCGTGTTCGCTTCGATGCCGACGCTGCGAGCGATCCCGCCGCCGCTGCTGCGGAACTCGGCACGGAGCTTATGCTGAGCGGCGACATCGAGCGGCGCGACAGGACGATCGAGGTCCATGCGAAGCTCTGGGATGTTCAGAATCGCCGCAATGTCTGGCGCAAGACTTTTGCCTCCGACGCGCGCGACCTGCTCGAGATGCGATCAGAGATTGCGCAAGCGCTGGTGACCAGCCTGCAGGTCCAAATAGGAGATGCCCTGCAGACGCAACTGTCGCCGACTGCGTTGACGGCCAATCCCGCAGCCTACCGAAAATATCTCCGCGGCCGCTATCTGCTGCGCTGGCGAAGACCCGAGACCATGGAGCAGGCTGCGAACGAGTTGCGCGCAGCGGTCACGCTCGATCCGCGGTTCGCACAGGCGTATGGCGCGCTCGCCGCCGTCTACGCACTTTGGGCGCCGGGCTGGCCGTCGCCGGACGGCAATCCGCAGGCGCTCGCACTGCGATTCGCGCATCGCGCACTGGAGCTCGATCCCCGTCTTGCGGAAGCACATGCCGTGATTGCCGATGATGCATCATTGAATGGTCACTATAACGACGCAGAGGTGTCGTTCAGAAAGGCGCTGGCAACGGATCCTCGCGATCCGTCGGCGCTGCACTTCTTTGCGGTACACCTGTACAGCGTCGGCAAACTGCGCGAGGCATTGACGCTCGAGCGGCGCAGTGTCGCGCTCGAACCCAACAGTGCGCAGCCGATGATGTGGCTTGCGATGCTCACGACGCTGCGCGGCGATCGCAACGAGGCGCTGCAATTGTGGCGAAAATCCGAGGAGCTCGGTGCCGCGCGTCCGCTCGCCGCGACTATCGTGCGGCTCGAACTTGGCCAGACCGAGCCGTTGCGGTCCTGGTTCCAGGATCGTTCGGAACGCACCGGTCTGCCTGCGGAGGAAATTCCGGGCGAGCAAATTCTGGTGGATGGCATTGTCGAGGCGGCCCAGCGCGAGGCCGCCATCACGTGGTTGCACCAGCATGAAGCCATCATGACGCCCGCTTTCGCCACCACGTTCTACTCGATGCTGGGTGCCGTCGAGGATGCCTACCGCACGGCCTCGAGTTTCGACCTTGTGGATGACGAGTACTATTCGTACCGCATGGCGAACCTCTGGTCCCCGAAGACCGCGGCACTGCGGGCGGATCGACGCTATGGCGAGCTCGCGGAACGGTGGGGTCTCGCCGCCTACTGGCGCGCCTATGGACCGCCGGACCTGTGCTCGGTAGCGGCGACCGAAATTCGCTGCCACTGAGAAAGCCGGGCTGTAACCCTGCCGATTGGAACCCGGAATACCTGATGGAGTCGCCCGAATTGAAGAGGCGATATGTCAGTTACCGTTCCGGAGGATACGTCCATGCGCCTGCACCTGCCCGCTTCCACTCTCGTTACCCTGCTGACCTGTGGACTTGCCCAGGCCGCGGGTACGCCGGCTACCGTTTGTATCGCCTTGCCGAAGGCCCAGCTCGGCCAGGGCAACAATGCGCCGACCGATGTCAGTGAGCCGGTGCGGGTCACGCTCGGTCAATACATGGCGGGACCTGCACTGACACTCGTCCGATTGGACGCGCGCATTCCCGCGCAGATCGACGCCGAAGCGGCGCAAAAGGGATGTACCTACGTGTTGCAATCGAGCGTTGAGCAGAAGAAAGGCGGAGGGCTCGGGTTCCTCAAGAACCTCGCGCCGCTCGCAAGCGCGGTTCCGATGATGGGCAACATGGGCGGTGGCATGGGTAGCGTCGTTGCCGCACAGGCGGTCAGTTCGGTCGCAAGCACCGCGGCGATGGAGTCGGCGCAGCAGGATGCGATGCAGGCCATGACGGGTGCGCAGCAGAACAGCGTGCGCAAGGGCGACACGATGATCGTGAGCTACACCCTGACCAAAGCCGGTTCGGCTGATGCCGTCAAACAGAACAAGTTCAACAGGAAGGCAAAGGAAAACGGCGAGGATCTGTTGTCGCCGCTGCTCGAGCAGGTTGCAACCGAGGTCGTGACGGCCGCTGCATCCGGCACGTGACAGTGCGCACGACGATTCTTGCGGTTTTGATCTCGCTCTGTAGCGTGGCGCTGACCGCATCTGTGCGTGCCTCCGAATCCGACGAGTTCGAAATCGCCGAACCGGGCCCCGAGCTGCCGGGCGACCGCGCGAAGTCCTGCTGGCAGATCGCGGAGGAAATGGCCACAGCCATGCACAGGCATGGCGCGGACCGTGTGGCCGCCAAGGCAGGTTCGGATGTGTGCGCGGCGCGCAAGCTCGCGCAGCAGCAAGCGCGGGTTGGCACACCGGTCAATGCGCCGATGGGTCCCATGATGCAATTGATGAATGACGCGCGTTTCCAGCGGCTGATATTGCTTGCCGAGGAAAAGCGTTGCGGTGAACAGACCGATTCGCGCGCACCGGCGGCGGCAGCGCCGGTGACTGATCCCTGCACCGGCGAGCGACTTGGACCCGGACAGATACCGGCCGATGTCTCCGGCCTGGCGAAGGCCTATCGTGGTCTGGGCGGAGTTTCGGAGGGGGACAAGACGTCCATCCAGCCCGATCCGTTTTCAACTGCGGCCCCAGCGGCGCCAAAACCAGCGAGTGATCCATTCAAACCCTGAATGGCATTGTGTCGCCAAACGATATGAACCGACGCCAATTGTGTCGCGGGACGGTGCCACTGACCGCTCGCGACTCAATCCGGTGGAGCTAACCAATCTCACAGTCCCCAGGTTCGACGCGGTAAATGCGAGCCGCATTGCCCCCGAAAATTGCCAATCGGGATTTCTCGTCAAGATGCTTCAGCGCTCGTGAATAGGCCTCAAATGGATCGGCGTGGGCAATGATGGCGGCAGCCAATCGAATCGGTGCTGCGGCAAATTTCTCACCGAGCGCCGCCGCGAAGCGCGTCTCACCGACCGACTGCAGCTCGGCCCGTACAGTCTGGTCATAGTGCGTATTGCATTCGGCGAAGACGGTCGCGCACAGATGACGTGTCAGCGGCGCGACATCGGCAAGATAGTGGTCAGGTGAATAGTCGTCGAGCCCGTATTCGGATTTCGCGAAACAGAAATGTTGATGGGCATCGATGATCATGGATGCGAGTCCAGACACGAACGTTGGCTCCAGGTTCCGTGGAATGGCCCACGCTCTACTTTGGACGTCATCCCGCAAGAAAGTATTTCGCGCGGAATAAGTTGATGCTGGCGAGCTTTACGCAATCGGTAAGTGTGTCACCCGCTCCTCGGACTCGAAACGAATGGCTCCCGACTCATCGCCAACTTTCAGGCAGACTGCGGTACGATGTAGCCGTAAGATCCGAAGCCTGTTCGGAGACTGAAATGAGCAACAATGTCCGAATCGCGCTGATACTTGTCCAATTTGTTTTCATTACGGCTTGCGGCGCCGCTTGGCCACCTGAGAGCCCGCGATCAGAACCACTGAAGGATTTCGGTGGCCGCCTCAAGAGCGAAGAGATCGGGTACATCTACGAGTCCGCCGAAGCTCAAGCTGCAGCCGGCGGGTCGAGCAAGGGATCCAGTAACTGGGGATTCGTGTACCACGAAGGCGACTTCACCCTCGGCTTTAATCCCTTCGATGGCAGCTCCGCCCAGCCGGGCTATTACGACAGTCAAGTCGAGGTGGTCTACTTCGACGATAAAATAGCCCAATTGCGGCTCGATCCCGACAAGGGGGACAAGTTGCTGTTGATCAATGACATGTTCAACCAGGTGCCCAGCATTGTCGTTTCCGGCGCTCGACTGCGTGTCGGTCGCACAGTTTACGAGTTGCGGGACGACGGTTGGTGGGTCGACGGCAAACTCGTTCACGCGTTCAGCAAGAAGTAAGCTCGTTCCCGCGTCGGTCCGAAGGAACGGATGCCGATCTGGATCATTAACGCGAGGATGCCGGCAACCTGTGTTTGCGGATCGCTCGTAAACGTCGCTGGCGGGTGGCGGCATGACCGGTTCCCCGATGCGGCTGCATGCGTAGGCATCATGATGCTTACTCGCTACCATTGCGATCATGCGCACGACCCTTACGCTGGATGACGATGTCGCTAGCCGCCTGCAGGCCGAGGCGCGTCGCAGCGGTCGACCATTCGGGGTCGTCGTGAATGAGTATCTGCGCGCTGGTTTGGCGCAGCGCCGGGCCGTGCAGGATGCGGCGCCATTTCGGGTGAGGGCCACCAATCTCGGCGGACCCGTGCGCGGCCACTCCTATGATGACATCGGGGCGTTGCTGGATGAGGTCGAGGGTGCGGCGCATCGTTGAAGCTACTTGACGCCAACATTCTGCTGTACGCCTACGACAGCGGCTCCACTCATAACCGCACCTGCCGCCAGTGGCTCGAGGACGTACTCAACGAACAGGAGACAGTGGCGATTTCCTGGCAGACGATCCTCGCGTTCGTGCGCATAGCGACCAACCCCAGGGCCACGCGACGACCGCTCACCGGCTCGGCCGCCTGTGACATCGTCGACACGTGGCTCGTCCGGCCCAACGTCACGACACTCGCGCCGGGCAATCATTTCTGGGCTCTCTTCCGCAATCAGGTCGATGAGGCCCGGATCACGGGTCCCTTGATCACGGATGCGGCACTCGCCGCCCTAGCGATCGAATGCGGTGCCGTGCTGTGCTCAACCGACCGTGATTTTCGACGCTTCAACGATCTGCGAATCCTTGATCCGCTGGACGATCCCTAGCGCCGGCGCTTGCCTTGCTCCCGGCGCTTTTTCATCCGACTGTTTCCTTCGCGCGACCAGAGTCCGGCGTCGATCCTGGTTCAAGCGCCAGATCCAAAGCGGCGGCGCAATGGATCAATGTCGTGTCGAATACGGGCAAATCCACGTTACCCTGGTTCAGCAACATGCCGACCTCTGTGCACCCCAGTATCAGACCGTCCGCTCCGGATTCTGCGAGACGCTTCGCGATTGCGATGTAGGTGGCGGTGCTCTCGCGAGTGGTCATGCCCCGACAGAGTTCTTCGTAAATGACACGGTGTGTTTCCTCCTGATCTGCAACATTCGGCAAAACCGGATGCAGGCCGGCCGCAGCCAGTCTTTCGGTGTAGAACGACTGCTGCATCGTGAATGCAGTTGCCATGAGCCCAGGCCGCCGCAGTCCACGTCTGGCTATCGCGTCTGCTGTTGCGTCTGCGATGTGAATAAAGGGCAGTCCGACACCCGCCATCGTTTCCTTTGCCAATTTGTGCATCGTATTGGTAGCGAGAATAACGAGCCCGGCCCCGCCACGTTCGAGCGCCTTTGCCGCATCGTTCAGTATCGACCCCGCGCTGGCCCAGTCGCCCTCAGTTTGCAGCGCTTCGATACGAGCGAAGTCCAGTGAGCGAATGAGAAGTTCCGGAGAATGCAGGCCCCCAAGTCGCGATTGCGTCAATCTGCAGAGCTCACGGTAGTAGATCTGCGTCGAAACAGCGGACATGCCGCCCAGAATTCCTATCGTCTTCACTTGGTGCCTTCGGAGTCTGCATTCAGTCTAGCCGACCTGCTCGAACCAACACCAGTTCCACCCAGGGGACAATTTCCGGGAATTGTTGCAGGCGTCGTTGGTATTGGGCTGAGGCGTCGGCTGCCTAGGACCACGTGTGGAGTGCGGCCATGCCAGTGAAACGGCCGGGCGTCTGTGTCCGCGGGTTACGTGACGGTCACGAGAAACACGGAATCCGTGGTATGGACGATATAGGCCACTGATCCGTTAGCCAAAAATACCGGGGCTGTGCCTAGATTCTCGTAGCTTCGACAGTCCTTGTTGTCGATGACGACACGCCACTTGTCGTCGCTCGATGCAATGTACACGAGATGTTTTCCAGCCGGACTGAACAGGAGAGGCATTGAACTGATGTGTTGGTATTCGGCGCTTTCCTTGCCATCCAGAACAACAACTTCCTTTGAGCCTTTCTGGGCCTTGTATGCGACGTGTCTGGAATCCGGGCTGAATGCCGCGGACGCGACTCCGTCGTACTCCATACCCGGTTTGCCGTCGACGAGCGCTTGTAATTTGCTCGGGTTCGAGCCCAGAGCCGCCACCCATCGTTGCGAGTCCGGGCTGTAAACCGGCCCCGGCCCAATGAGAACATAGGCACCTTCTTCGGCGCTGTCGCGGATCAGCTTCCACGTACGGTCCGCCATCGCGTAGAACGCGACGTGCTGGCCGTCGGGGCTCATGATCATGGCCCGGGCTGAGGCATAGCGATCCAGCGGCTTTCCGTCCACAACTGGAATCCATTCCGACCCCTTCTGTGCCAGATAGTAGTAGTGTGAGTCATCGCGGCTGAAATGCATGCCGTCTTTCTGAAATGCGTCGTAGGCAGCGGCCTCGGGGACCTGATCGAGCACCATACGCATGGCGCCGCCAATCCTTGCAACGTAAGCAACGTGACGTCCCTGCGGACTGAAGTTGAACGCGCTGAGCGCTTCGACGCTTGGACCTTCCTTGCCGTCCACCACTGCTACGAGTTTGCCGTCGTGCTGCGCCGAGTAAGCGGAACGCTTTCCGTCATTGCTCAACGTCAACGACGCGACCGCATCGTACTCCTTTCCGGCCACACCATTGACCACCACCAACTGCCCGGAATCACTACGGACGCTATAGGCAAAGCCTTTCCCGTTCTCGGAAAGCACTGACCCAATGTAGCTCTGCGTTTCCTGCACGGCACCATTGAATGCGTGCTTCCACTTGCCTTTTCCGTAAGTGAAGAAACTCCAACCTGAGGCATGGCTTGAAACATTCAGGCTTTCCAGAACCAACCATTCCCCGCTCGACAGCCGATCCGTACCAAGGACAACGACGTCTGATGTCTCGTCCCCATATTGCCGACCTTGCCACGATCGGCCGTTTCCAAGGTCCTGAAAGGTAATGATTCCGTCGTATTCCGCCGAGAACACGACACCTCGATCGGGCGTGACGATTCTAAGAGAGGCGCCTTTGGTGTCGGCGAACAAGTAGGCGATGGCTGTGCTGTCCGCACTTGTGCGCGTCTTCCACAAGTGTTTTCCGGGAAGCGAGAACAACAGCGTTTGTTGTTCGGCTCCGGTCAGATCGGAATCAACGACCTGTGTCTCTGGTTCATCCGTGCCTTGCACAATGCCGCTCTTGTTCTTGTCGCATGCGCAAAGCAGAGCTGACCCGACAAGCGCCACGACAAAACAGCGGGATCCGCCAACGAATGGTCGTGCGATTGCGAGGTCGGCGGGAATGCGAAGGGTATCGTTCATCGAATACTCCCTGAAATCGCGCGGCGCGAAGTGAAGAATAGGCGCCCTTTCATGCCAATTCCAGCCGCGCACGGGGACGTCGTCGCTTCGGCAATTCGCCCGGCACTGTCCGGCGCCGCCTGTTTCGTCCAGTACTGTCTCGCCTGATCCCACAACGCCAGCGCCCGGCTGCATTGCCCCTGCGCGGCCTCAACACGTGCGAGGCCCACCCACGCCTTTGCCCGCTCGGGAGAATCCTGCGTTTGCAGTGTCGCTGATAGCTCCAGTGCTTCGTCCAGCATTGGCCAAGAACCTTGCCGCTCTGGCTATTCGTATGAAGATTGCCTTCGGTCCGGATCAATGTTAGCTGAGTTTTCCATATCCCGTTCCGGCCTTTCTTTTGCGATTGAAGAATGAGCTGCAGACGCGCAACCTCTTACCGACGCGGCGCTGGGAATCGCATTGACCTGAGTCCCGACTTTGAGGTCGATTTGGAACTGGACTAAAGTGGCTTCGGAAGTCCTCCGGAAGTGGCGCCAGGCGCCCGAGGAGAAGGGGACCATGAAGCGAAGCAAACACTCGGACGAGCAGATTGCGTACGCGTTGAGGCAAGCGGAGTCTGGCACGGCGGTGGGCGACGTCTGTCGGCAGCTGGGGATCAGCGAGGCGACGTTCTATGTCTGGAAGAAGAAGTACGCAGGCCTGGGATCGACGGAGCTGCGCGAGCTGCGGATCCTGCGCGAGGAGAACGGCAAGCTCAAGCGGCTGGTGGCCGACCTGACGCTCGACAAGCATATCCTGGGAGAGATCATCCGAAAAAAAGCTTGAGGCCGGCGCGCAAGCGCGAGCTCGTGGAGTGGATTCAGACCGCTTATGGGGCGAGTCTGACGCGGGCGTGCCGGCTGACGCAGATCTCGCGATCCCTGTGTGGTTATCGCAGTCGATTGCCATCGCAGGAGCCGTTGCGGCGTCGTATGCGAGAAGTGGCGCAGGCGCGGCCCCGGTTCGGCTATCGGCGGGTACACGTGATGCTCCGCCGAGAAGGTTGGGCGGTGAACATGAAGCGGATCCGGCGTCTTTACCGGCTCGAAGGGCTGCAACTGCGTCACAAGCTCAGGAGACGCAAGCATGCCAGTCAGCACCGCGGCATACCGCCGGCGGCCAGTCGGGCACATGAACGCTGGAGCATGGATTTTGTCCACGACGCATTGCATGACGGCAGGGCGTTTCGGGTGCTGACCGTGGTTGACCAGTGGAGTCGCTGGAGTCCGATCCTGGAGGTGGCTCAAAGTCTGTCTGGTCAGAGCGTCGCCGACGCCCTCGATCGTGCCATTGCATGCCACGGCAAGCCGCGGACGATCACCGTGGACAATGGCACGGAGTTCACGTCACGAGCGCTGGACGAATGGGCATACCGAAGCGGCGTGACACTCGACTTCATCCGGCCCGGAAAGCCTACGGAGAACGGATTCATCGAAGCATTCAACGGCAAGCTGCGCGACGAATGCCTGAACGCGAACCAGTTCTTGTCGATCGACGATGCGAGGAGCAAGATTGAAGCGTGGCGTATCGATTATAACGTGCATCGACCACACAGCTCGCTGGGTCAGCTGACGCCCAGGGAGTACCTGAACCGGTCAGCGAGAGAGGGCCAAGAAGCTGCATTTTTCCAGCTTTGAACGGACCCAAGACGGGACCAATCTCAAGTTAACCGCGGACTCCAGACCCTAACGGGACTAAACAGGGTGTCAGGTCGGCGATGCATCGATGTAGTCGGCAGCAAACTGCTCCGTATATCGGCAGAGATAGCCCTTGATGAGATTCGTCGTGAAATCGCTGATGTTGTCCTTGCCTACCCCCTCTTTTACTAAACAGAGCTTTTCCAGGTGGCTGCTCTGAGTGATTTGCTCTTCACCAAAGTCAGAGAAGATCGTGTGCAAGTATTGATGGAGCGCATTAGCAAATTTTCGCCCAAGACCGGACCCGCTGTTCCCGACTTTGCTATAGCCAAGCCAAGTCTGCTTAACTTCGGGGAACCGATACCATTGATGCAATAGTCCCTTCGCAATCCCGCTCTCGGTCGAAACATCCCGCAGGAATCGAACATAGCGAATGATCTCCGAGTGGAGGGCCTGATACTCATCCTTATCGCTGTTGAACAGTAGGAAAGGGTCGATAAAGACGGGAAGGTCATTGATCAGCGACACGTTGAATGCGCCATAGGCATCAAGGTCCACGGGGTCAACGTTGAAATAGTCGCTGAAGTAGATCTTCACGAAGCGGCCATTTGGGGCGACTCGGCTCCAAAATTCCTATAACCGTAGGTCGGCCGTGAAAGCGTGTCAACGCTAACTACTTGTTTTAAATGGTGGCCAGGGACGGAATCGAACCATCGACACGCGGATTTTCAGTCCGCTGCTCTACCAACTGAGCTACCTGGCCAACGAGGGAATCCCGCGAGACGAGGAATATTACAGCCGCAGGGTTTTACAGCGTCAACCCGGACGGGATGACGAGTGCGGCATCGAAAGGCCGATGGCGGATCCGGCCTGGGCCGGACCCGCCACCGACTCAATTGCCGTTAGCGGCGCGGCCCGCCGCCGCCGCGGTAGCCACCGCCACCGCCGCCGCCCGGACGCGGACCACGGGCGCGTTCCTGCGCTTCGTTTACACGCAGCGCGCGACCGTTGAAGTCCTTGCCATTCAACGCTTCCATGGCGCGCTGGGCATCGCCCTGGGGCATTTCGACGAAACCGAATCCGCGTGGGCGGCCGGTCTCACGATCGTTGATCAGAGCAACCGAGTCGACCGTGCCGTGTTGTGCAAACAACGTGCGGACAGAGTTTTCGTCGGCAGAAAATGGGAGATTTCCCACATAAAGCTTCGTCATCAGAGTACCTATCAAAGAAACGGCCGCGAGGCCGCAGACAAAACGGCTAAACCCTGCAGACACGACAATGCGTCACGCACAGGTCAGGCCACCTGGTTCGGGAACGTTCGGAGTTTCAGACCAGCCGGAAAAGCGCGCCCAGGAAGGGCTATGGAGGGCCAATACATACAAACAGAATGGTCACGAGCCGGGGGGCGATCATACGCCCCTGAAAACAAAAAGCGAGAAAATTCGTCGGGGAGAAACCCTATTTCCGTTGCGTCGGCGCAACGTAGGCCTCCGGCGTCGCCGAGCCCTCCCCGAAAAAGAACTTTTCCATCTCCTTCTCGAGGAACTGTCGCGCCTTGGGGTCGATGGGCGTTAGCCGATACTCATTAATGAGCATGGTCTGGTGGTCAACCCAGCGACCCCAGCCTTCGCGCGAGACGGACTCGAAAATGCGCTTGCCCAGCGGCCCGGGATAAGGCGGCCGATCGAGGCCGGGCGCTTCGCGCTTCAGGAGGACGCACTGAACCATGGCGCAAGGCTAAGTCGGCTGGACCATCGGCGCAAGCCAGTCGAGCAGTTGCGCCACCGGCGCCGGCAGCCCCACCCGCGCCGCGGCGCGACTGTCGTACCACATCAGTCCCGCGCCATCAGCCACCGCGGAGATGCCGCGACAACGCATCACCAGCGGCACGATGGTCAAATCGAAATGCGTGAATGCATGTTTGAGCGGCGCGGGCGATGCCAACGATTCATCGGCATCCACCAGGGTTGCAGCGGCATAGGCGCGCGCCGCACTCGCTGTGTGAAATTCCGGCGGACTCCACAGCCCACCCCAGATGCCCGTGGCCGGTCGCTGCTCGAGGAGCACCGCGCCGTTGCGATCGACGGCGAGCAGCATGACGGCTTCGCGCGCGCCCCGTTGCGCACGGCGCCGTGGCCGCGGCAGGCGATGTTGTTGTCCGAGCGCGCGTGCACGGCAGCCCTCGGCAAGCGGACATAGCGCGCACAACGGACGCGATCGGACACACAGCGTCGCGCCGAGATCCATGATGCCCTGCGTGTAGGCGACGAGATCCTGCGCAGGCGTCACCTGCTCGCTCAACTCCCACAGCCGGCGCTCCGCCGCTGCCGTGCCCGGAACGAGATCGACGGCGAAATAGCGACTCAGCACGCGCTTGACGTTGCCATCCAGGATCGCGGCGCGCTGGCTGCCCGCCAGGGCGACGATGGCCGCGGCCGTCGAGCGGCCGATACCCGGCAATTGCGCGAGGACCGCGGGATCGAGCGGTATCACGCCGTCGTGTTCATCGCGGATGCGGATTGCGCACGCGTGAAGATTGCGCGCACGCGTGTAGTAACCGAGGCCCGACCACAGGTGCAGCACTTCGTCGAGCGGCGCGTCGGCGAGTGCCACCACGCCAGGGAAGCGGCGCATGAAACGATTGAAATAATCGATGACGGTCGCGACCTGGGTCTGCTGCAGCATGATCTCCGAAACCCACACGCGATAGGCGGAACGCGGCTGTTGCCAGGGCAGGTCGTGCCGGCCCGACTGCTCGTGCCACTGCGTGACTCGCTCAGCGAAGCCTGACGGGTCGGCAGCCATGACCGCTGCGCTCAATCGCTGGCGCCGTCCGTGTGATCGGCAGCGCGCGATTCGATGTCGATGACCACATCCTGCATCGTCACATCGAAAAGCTGCGCATGGTCGAGCCGGATGCGCCCCGTGATGCCGAGTTTCGCCAGCGCCGCCGTCGGAAATTCAAACGGCTCGCTGTCGGTGTCGCCGGGCGCCATGTAGCCGGTGAGATCGATCTTGTCGCCGCGCAGATCGAGTTCGAGTGGCGCGCCCTCGGCCGCCGCGCGGCGCAGCGTGCCGGCGAAGCGCGTCGCGTCGAGCTCGACATTGAGCGGTGCGACATCAAGACCCTTGCCATCCTGGCGCAGCTGGGCGCGCATGGCGAAATGCGCCAAGGCGGTGTCGCTGCGCATCGCCGGCAGCTCAACGCCGGCGCGGCCGAGCACATCGCGCAGCGACAGCGGCGCGAGTTGCAGGTTGGCATTGACGGCCAAGCTCCCATCCTGCATGCCGCCGCTCAGCTTGCCCCAGGCGCTCGCGTCGGCCAGCCGGACCGTCCACTCGGGCACGGCGAGCGCCAGCGGCTCGGTCACGACTGTCATCTCCGTTACATCGAGCTGCAGTGGCAGCATGCCATCGGCGAATCGATCGGCCTCGAAGGCGATCGCGGCCGCCAGCTGAGAGACCTTGATCGTGCGGCCGGTCTTCTCGACGTTGCCGTGCAGCGCCACACGCGTGCGGTCCACCGACTGTGGCCGCGGCGCCTCGACCACAGCCTTCAGGTCGATGTCGAACGGCCGGGCCTCTTCGTAAGCACCCATATCGAGGTCGAGCCCGGACAGTTCCGCGCCTGACTCGCTGCGCTCATCCCACCAGGTGACGCGGCCGTTGCGAATGGCGATGCCGCCTAGCGAAAAAGGCGTTGCCTGCGTCGGCGTCGTTTGCGTCGGCGCCTCGGGCTTCGGGTGAGCTTCGAGCGCTTCCCAATTGCCGCGGCCGCTGGCATCGCGCCGCAGATTCAGGAGCGCGCCGTCGATGTCGATGCGATCGAGCTCGATGCGGCCGCGCAGCAGGGGCCAGAGCCGCGCCGCGATGCGCGCGCGCTCCCAGGCGAGGATCGGCGGACTATCGGGATGTTGAGGGTCGGACAGCTGCGCGCGTTCGGTGCGCAGCGCCAGCCAGGGGAGAAAATCGAGCTTGATATCGCCATCGAGATCGAGGCGCTGTCCCGTCTGGGTCGCCACCAGGCGCACGATGTGATCCTTGAAGCGGTTGGCATCGAGGAAGGACCCCGCGACGATGAGCGCGAGGATCGCCAGAGTCGCAAGCGTTGCGAGTGCTATGCCCAGCCACTTGAGAATGCGCACGACGGTACCGGTGGATACTCCCCGTGCGCATTCTAACCTCTCCTAGCGCCTCGCCGCTCCTAGCGGTGGCACAGCTCAATATCGCCGCTCATGGTCTTGGCCTGCACCTCGACCGCGCCATTGCCGGTGGTCTCGTGCAGTGTCTCGCCAGGGCCGTGGCTGCGGCGGCTGGTTGCTTTCAAGCCGAAGCAGTTGTCGATGTCGCCGCTGAACGTCTTCGCATCGATATCGAGCCCATCGCCGTCGATCGCGAGCTCGACATCGCCACTGACCGAAGCGGCTTCGACTTCGCCCTTGCCGCGCATGGTGGCATCCACATTGACATCGCCGGAGGTGGTGCGCGCCCGGACTGACACCGCGCTCGCGAGTTTCGCCTGGATGTCACCCGAGACCGACACGATCTCGAGATCACCGGCGCCGCTGTCGACCTGCACGTCGCCACTCGTGGCGCTGACACTGAGCTTGGGCACCGTGCCGCCACCGTGAGCACGGATATCGCCACTGACGCTCTTCAATTCCGCTTCCGCACTGGCGAGTTCCGCGACGATGTCGCCGCTGACGCTCTTCAATTGCTGTTCGCCGCGAATGCCCTGCGAGCGGATGTCGGCGCTCACCGCATTGACCTCGAGCCGGCTGCCTGGGGGAATCGCGACCTCGAGCCAGGCGTCGGTGTAGCGGTGCTCGTTGTTCGGCACGTCGACCCGCACATAGACGCGATTGCCGTCGCGCTCGACCTCCAGGTCGCGCACATTCGCGCCGAGGCGTGCCTTCACGCGCACCTCGTCGTCACTGCCGGCATTCACTTTCACCTCGCCGGCCACGTTGCTGACGATCACCGTGCCGCCGGCATCGGCATCCACGCGTTTCTCAACCTGGCGCCGTGCGTTGTTGTCCGCGGCGATGGCCGGGGTGCACAAGGTGGCGAGCACGACGGCAGCCGCCGATATTGTCTTGACATTCATCGATCAGATCTCCTGTTTCGCAAGTGCCGATTCCTGCACGGTGGCAAGAATCTGCATCTCGTCCTGGTAAGCATCGAGCAACAATTCCTGCAGCAGCGCGTTGGCCGGCTCACGGCCGAGCGCGCGCTGCAAATCCTCTATCGAGCGCTGGATGGTGCGCAGGCTCGCGCCCACCATGTCCTGGGTGGCCGGCGGCAGTTCCGCCAGGCGCTTGCCGAGATCGGCGAGCAGCGCCGTGCGCGTGCGCCGGTAGTCGGCATCCTGCACGCTGACCGGCAACAGGCCCGCCGACTGTGCTGTCGCGCCGGGCACGGGCGCGGATGACTGCAGCGTGCGCCCGGCCAGGATGCCAACGCCGATGAGTGCCACGCCGGCCGCGAGCGCCGCAGGCAGCTGCCACCGCGGGCGACGCGCGGCTGGCGCGGCGCCGAGCCGTGCCTCGACCTCGGGCCAGAGATCGCGTCGGGGATCGATTTCCTGTTCCAGCGCTTCGAGTCGTGTCAGTCCCTGGCGATTCATGTCATGTCCTCACGATCTTGCAGTCGTTCGCGCAGCAGGGCGCGGCCCCGATGCAGCTGCGCTTTGCAGGTGCCGACCGCGATGCCGAGCATGGATGCCGTCTCGGCATGCGAGTAGCCGTAGATACCGCTCAGGACCAGCACCGAGCGCAGGCCGTCGGGCAGGTCCGCGATCTGCCGCTCGAGTTCGCGGGCTTCGACGGGCGTATCGAGCTGCCAGGGTTCGTCCAGTTCGCTGAAATCCGCAACGGGCACTTCGACCGCGTACATCGGCCGGCGGCGCCGCTCGAGCACGACGTTCACCGCGATCCGGTGCAACCAGCTTCGAAGCGCGCTGCGCCCTTCGAAGCGATCGAGCGCACGCCAGGCGCGAACGAAGGTTTCCTGCGTGCAGTCCTCCGCCGTGTGTGGCTGGCCTGTCATGCGCAGGCACAGACCGTGCACCACGGCGACATGCTCGCGATAGATCGCTTCGAATGCTGCGGTGTCGCCGCGCCGGCCCCGGCTCAGGCCGTCGCCGCCAACGGGGGATGATTCTTTTTTGAAATCAACCAGTTGTGCTTCGACGCCCACGGCCGCTCCCGGATCCTACCTGCAGTTAGATGCAGGGTAGCGCGGGAAGGTTGCCGTCCGGTCGGGCTAGATCTGCATCGCGCCTTGCGGCGTCGAGTAGCAACTCACGGCGAACTGCATCAATTGTGAGTTCGTATCGAGCCTGAGCTTGCGCTTGATGCTCTGGCGGTGAGACTCGACGGTCTTCACGGACAGGCCCAGGTCGACGGCAATCTGCCGCGAGCTGACGCCGCGACCGACCATGCCGAGCACCTGCAGTTCGCGATTGGACAGACGCTGCAGCGGACTCTCGGCATCGAGTGCACGCAGGTCGCGCACCGCCGGGCGGCGATGCTGGCGCATGATTTCGCTCAGATAGATCTCGCCGCTCAACACGCAGCGCAAGGCACCGAGCAGCTCGCCCGAAGCAGCCTGCTTCATGATGTAGCCGCTTGCGCCCTGGGCGATGAGGCGCTCTGCATAGATGGACTCTTCGTGCATCGACAGCACGAGGATCGGCAGCTGGGTGTCGCGCTGGCGAATGTCGCGCACCAGTTCCATGCCATCGCCATGCTCGAGCGAGAGATCGACGATCATGGCATCCGGGCGCATGCGCTCGAATGCCGCCAGGGCTTCTTCCTTGTTGGGCGCTTCGGCGCAGACTTCGAAATCCGCTTCGGCGTTGAGCAGGTGGCGCAGCCCCTGGCGAACAATGGGGTGATCGTCGACGATCATGATGCGACGACGCGTGGGGACCGAACTAGATGCCTGGAATTCCATTGAACTGCCGCCCTCCCGATTTAGTTCAAATATAAAACAAATGGCCGGTCATTGACATAGGCATTGGCAACGCACGATTACCCCGCCGCCCGCCATGTTCTCGACCAGCAGATCGCCATGCAGCATTTGCGCGCGGTAACGCATGATGCGAAGGCCGAGGCCGTCGCCGCGGTCGGCCGGTGCAGGAAAGGCGTCACCATCGTTCTGCACCTCGAGCGTCAGCTGCGCACGGTTATGGTCGAGTCGGACGCTGACCTTGCGCGGCTTGCCATGGCGCAAGGCGTTGGTGACCGCTTCCTGGGCGATACGGTATAGATGAGTCGCCGCGCCCTCGCTCAGCTTCGGCAGGCCATCGTCCGGCGTCTGCACCTCGATGGTAACGCCCGTGCGCCCGCCCGGCGCATTGCGCAGCGACTGCAGCGCACCGTTCAGGCCACCCCGCTCGGACGATATGGGTGACAACCCGCGGGCAAGCGCGCGGGCGCTCTGGATCGTCGAATTGACGAGCGTGATGACTTCCCTGAGCTCATCGGCGGCATCATCGCCGCGTTTGGCCATGCGGCCGGCAATGCCCGAGAGCAGCAGCGAGATGCCGGTGAGATCCTGCCCGAGGCCATCGTGCAGGTCGCTCCCGATGCGGCGCTGCTCGCGGTTCGCGATTTCGAGAATCTCGCGCTCGAGGGCGCGCCGTTCCGTCACGTCGGCGAGCACGATCAACGTATAGCTGTGCGCGCCGAGGCTGACAGCGCGCACCGTGCAGATCATCGCGACGCTCTGGCCGGCGCGATCCCGGCATTCGATTTCGAAGGGCAAGATGGCACCCGCCGCCACCTGCGCTGCATCGCTCTGCGCCGCGCCGCGCCGGATGCTGTCCATGGGCAGGACATTCGCCGCGGGAGCGCCCAGCAGGCCACCTTCCGCCGCCGCAAACAGCTGATCGAAAGCGCGATTGCAGAAGCAGATCGTGCCTTCGTCATCGAGCATGACCACGACTTCGTGCAGGGTATTGAGCACCCTCGTCTGGATTCGCAGCATGTCGCGCTGCACACGCCTTTCGGTGACTTCGCTGCTGAGGAGCGCGAGCCCGTCGATGCCACCGGCACCGTGGAGCGGTCGCATGTGCACTTCGAAAATACGCCGTCCGATTCGCGGGTCCTCGAGGTAGTACTCGAGATCCCGCTCCGCGCCGCTCGTCAGGACGTCGTTGGCGGCGGCTATGGTCGCTGCGCGGTGCTGCAGGGGCACGCAGTCGATGAGCGCCATGCCGACGGCCATCGCGGGCGAGCGGCCGGCAATTTCGCGGCTGGCGAAAGTGCAGACGAGACGTGCATCGAACACAGCAAACAGATCCGCGGCGTTGTCCGCAACGATGCGCAGGACAGCGAGTGACTCGTGCAGCGCCGCAACCGCGCGCTCGCGCTCGGTGACCTCGCGCAGCGACACGGAACACTGCCGGACGACGCCATCGACGATGACAGGCGCAACCAGAGCCTCGAAGACGCGCAGCTCGCTGCTGCCTTCTGCGGCATAGGTCAGCAGTCCGCGCTGTATCGTCGCCTCTGCGAAGGCTCGTTCCAGGCCCTCGCGAACAATCGCATGCTCCTCGGAGCGCACCAGGGCGAACACGCTGCTGCCGATTGCGTTCTCCGGCGCCACACCGGCAATCGTGCGGTTGACATAGCTCACGCGCAGCTCGCGATCGACCAGCACCAGCCAGTCGAGGCTATGGGCGGTGACTGCGCCGAGTAGTGTCTCCGTCGTGTGCAGTCGCCTCTCGGTCTCGCGCAACGCCGCGGCAAGTGCCGTTGAATCGCGTGCAGTCTGGTTGTCGGCGGACTCGGGGATTCCCTGATTCTTTACTGGTGCCTGCACGCACCACAGTGTTGCATGACTCGCGTCAGGCCACCACATCGAGCGCGCGGAATCGGATGCGGAAGTCGAAGCTCTCGAGCCGTTGCGGCTTGCCGAACAAATAGCCCTGCGCGTAATCGCAACCCAGGTCGCGCGCCATGTCGAGATCGTCGGCGGTTTCGACGGCTTCGGCGACGATTTCGGCGCCCTGGGCGACCAATGAACGCAAGGCTTCGTGCGCGGCAATGGCGTCACGATCGCTGACGCGTGCGCGGCTCAAACAGGCACCCTCGATCTTGATCACGTCAACCGAGGTATCGCTGAGCTCCTCCGCGGCCATGCGTTCGCAGGCGACATCGTCGATCGACACGATGCAGCCGGCGTGGCGCAGCCGCTCGATGTTGGCCATCACCTGCGGATCCTTGACGGCCGTGCGAGTGGCGGGGATCTCCAGGCACACCAGGGCCGTGGGCAACTGCGCTGCGCTGAGGCCACCGATGATTTCATCGCACAGGTCGGCCGAGGCGACGCTTCGCGCGTTGAGATTGACGGCGAACCGGCGGGGCCGACCGGCCCATCGCGGCCGATTATCGCCGAGCCAGGCGATCAGGCGCTGCACGACCCATTGGTCGACCTCGCGCTCGAGGCCGCAACGCTCGATGGTCGGGAAGAAGTCCTGCGGTGCCAGCACCGAACCATCCGGCAGGCAGAGCCTCAGCAGGATTTCGTAATGCTCGGGGGCATTGTTCGCTTGCAGCGCGACGATCGGTTGCAGGAACAATGTGAACCGGCGAGCCATTACAGCGGCCTCGATCTGCGCCTCGAGAGTCGCGGCGCCGGGCGCCGACGGACGATCAGGCGATTGTTCGATCTCGCGCACCAGACTCTTCAACAGTGCCGCCAGCGTGCGATCGGGGGTTTCCGGCCCGAGCGGCTGGCCCAGGCTGACATCGAGATGCAGCAGCACAACAGCGGCGCAGCGCCCATCGCTACCGCTGACCGGCAGCGCAGCCAACACCGTCGAGCCCGCCGTCAATTCATAGCGTATCGACCAGTCTCCTGCGACTCCCGCCCGCAAGGCCGTGGCCACCAGCGCATGTTCATCGGGCGCCACCAACGCCCGGCGCATCCACAGGACATCGCCCGCACCATCGTGAAAGGACACATCGACGATGGCCGGTTCGAGCGCCTGCATTACGCTCGCATAGGATTCGAAGACTGCACTTGTCATGTTTGCAGCCTAAGGCAGTCAGGCGACCGGACCTGGCGTCGCATCATTGCGACGTCCGTAGTGCACGACAGCGCGTTATGTCAGTTTGCGCGGTGCCACCGCAGGCTGTGCCCGGGCAACCGACAGGGCACCGGCACGGGACAGGGAGTTCGAGAAGCGCACCGCTCGTGCGGGACAATCGACACAGTCCTGCACGGCAAATCGCAGCGCACCGCCGCGCGCACGACCGAGCAGCTGGCCGCTCGCCACCCACTGCCCCTCCCGTACTGCAAGTCCCGGTAGCTGCAGATTCTGGTAAGTCGCGATGCTGCCATCGCTGTGGCGGATGCGCAGCAGCAAGCCTCGCGGATTTGCCTGCGACCTGCCGCCCGTGCTGCGGTCGGTGTCGACACCAATGGCAAAGACCAGACCATCGCGCGCCGCATGTACCCGCGCCGAGCGCGCGACGTCGAAGCGATAGCTCAGCATCTGGCCGGAAAAGGCCGCACTCATTGCACCCACTTCCGCGTGGCAGCGACCCGCATCTCGACGTGCGACAGGCAGAAGGTAGCCGGGTCTGTCATCCGCCACCGGCACGTCGCGGCACTCGAGCAGCCGCAGGCCTGCCGCCGGGAGCTGCCTGCCAAGTTGTGCCGCGGCGGCAGCGATGGCAATGACCGCGAGCGCCGTCATGAGTTTGCGATCATGGCGCAGCGGCAGGTGGGTCAGTCGTATCGAGTCATTGGCCTGCATGACAATTCCCTTGTGTGTCGTCAGCCATGTGTGGCGGAAGCCAGCTGTTGGCGCAGATGCGCCAGCGAGTGGCGCAGATCACGCCAGTCGACCGGTGCAAGCTGGGCAAGCGCCTCGGCCTGCAGTGACTGCCAATGTGGCAGTACCTGGCGCAGCAAACGGCTGCCCGGCTCGGCGATGCTCACCAGTCGCGAGCGCCGATCGCTGCCAATGGCGACGCGGATCCAGCCGCGACGCCGGAGTGGCAGCAGGACGCGCGGCACCGTACTCGGGTCCATGGCGAGCTCCGCGGCCAGCGCACCCACCTTTTGCTCACCCAGGCGCGCAAGCGTCATCAGCAGCGTGAACTGCGCTGCGGTCAGTCCGTGCGGCCGCAACCCGCGGTCATAGTGCTGGGCGACGCTACGGAGGCTGCGGCTCAGGTGCCGAAAAACGCAGTGGCGCGGATCGATCGCGTTCACGGGATTGCGCTTGGCAGCGGCTGGCATTCGGCGCGGCATTGCCCCTCCTTTGCCGCCAGTGTAGCAAATACCTGTATATGCAGCTATTGCAGCGGACAGGCGGGACTATGCAACATAGTCGCCGCCCGCAACCTCGAGGAAAACACATGACGCTCGGCTATGGTCTCATCAAGTTCCTGCATATCCTGTTGTTCGTCTACTGGCTGGGTGGCGATGCCGGCGTGTATTACTCGAGCCGTTTCGTCATCAATCCCAAGTTGAGTCGCGATGCGCGACTGACCGCCGCCAAGATTTTCGCCGACCTCGACATGCTGCCGCGATACTGCCTTGCGCTGATGCTGACCGTCGGGGGACTCTTGTCGGAATACGTGGGCGTGCGTCACGAGCCCTGGATGCTGGTCGCGATCGTGCTGCTCGGACCGGTGTGGATCGTCATGGTGCACCTCGTGCACGTCAAGCAGGGCACGGCAGCGGGCCAGACCCTCGCCCGGATCGACATGTATTTCCGTTGGCTGGTGGTACTGGCCATCCTGGCGTCGGTCGGTTACTCGTGGTCGAGCGGGCGCCTGGCGCCCTATCCCTGGCTTGCGGCGAAGCTGCTGATCTTCGCCGGCCTGATCGTCTGCGGCCTGATGATTCGCATCAACCTGCCGCAGTTCATGGCAGGGTTCCGCCAGCTGGCCGCAAGCGGCGCCACCGCGGATTCCGATCGCGACATGATCGACGGCATGGCGAAATGCCAGCCCTATGTGTGGCTGATCTGGGCGGGCGTTGCCGCCGCCGCGTTGATCGGCATCCTGAAACCGGGCGGCGCCGGCTAGTTGCTGTCGCTGGCGGCGGTAATACGAATGTCGAAGTAGCTCGGCGGCAGATCGCCGAAGCTGCTGCCTTGCGAGCCGCGGCGCGAATCGCTCGATACGGCAAGGCGGTAACGACCCGGCGTCAATTGCGCGGAGTCGGCGTACAGGTTGAGGTAGCCGTCGGCGGCTGCGGTAACGGGACCGATGTCAGCCACGGCGTGGGTCATGCCGCCTGCGCCGACCCTCGCGAGCGATACGCGATAGCGATTGGTTGGTGAATCGCGCTCCGGCAAGATGCGAAACTCAAGCACGGTTTGTCGATCGGGCGAACGGATCTCGGCGTCGTAGCCGACCGTGCGCGTGCGCAGGATGGTGTAGGAGTTCTCGTCGCGCACCGCCATGTCCTGTGGCGGCGCAATCGTCGACAACAGCGGCAAAGGTTCCTGCAAGGAGCCGCGCCAGAGCACGGCACCGAAGGCGAAGATCGCCACGCTGGCTGCGATCGCGAGCAGGTGGCTGCGCCGGTACCAGGGCACGCGATGCAGGAGCCGGTTGAGCTCGCCGGTCTCGCGCAGCATGGCAAGGCCAGCCTGAAAACGGGCGGTTGCTTCCATCTCATGCACCACGCCGGGGTTGTCGAGGTAGAACTCCTCGAATGCGGCTGCCTCTTCCGGACTGAGTCGCCCTGCGAGGTACTGCATGACAATGTGGCTGCCTTGAAACTTCTGTCTATCCAAGATCGCACCCTATTCCATTGAGTCCGATAGCTGCATCTGTCGCCAAAACGTGTTTTGTCGCAGATGCAGGCTCTCCACCCAGCTGCAGTGCGAGAAACCCGCACAATAGTAACGTCAACAGGTCGAAATGACGCAAACCGCGGCGGGCAAACAACAGTTTCAGCCGCTCCCGGGCCCGAAAAACCACGCGATTGAACTGAGACTCGGGAACATGGAGATCGCGGCAGATCGACGCCTTGTCCTCGTCGTCCAGGTAGAAGCGAACCAGAATCTCCCGGTCGCGCGATGAGCCGATGTCGCGCAGCACGTCGCGAACGATAGCCGCGCAGCGCTCGGCATGCAGTGCCGGCCCGGGCTTTGGCGTCGCTTCGTCGGCCACGTCGGCCAGCTCATCGCTCGGCGCGAGGGCGCGGTCACGGCGCGTGAAATTGCGGATGTGATTGAGCGCAACGCGATAGATATAGCCTGGTATCTGCTCGCGGTCGGCGATCTCGCCGGCATCGAGCTTCTGCAATGTGGTGACGATTGCGTCCTGGAGGATATCCTGCGCGACCTGCGGGTCGCGCACGCGACGCAGGATCAACGCGCATAGGCCAGGATAGTTGCGCTCCAAAGCGGCGCGCAGGGTGTCCCGGTCGCGCTCCCCGCCCAGGAGTCCCTCCATCGCAGGGCTTGCGGAGACGATTTGCAACGGCTGGCCCATACGGCCCGGAGTATAGCCGCAGGTTGCGCCCGGCCACCAAAGCATGAGCGAAGGCCGGGCGGAAACGGCAAGATTGATACCCGCAGGCATGGCATCACTATCGCAACGACGACTAGGCGCCACTGGTCACGGCTGGCGGTGGCTATTAACAATTTGCCTGATCGCAGGCTGCAGCCCCGATCCCGCGCGCTGGTATCAGGTCGTCGAGGTGCAGCAGGATCAACAACTTGGCGCGGACAACCTGCGGCGCTACCCGGTTGCACTGACTAGCGGCGAACGGTTGTTGCTCCGCGTCAGCCAGCATACGGTTGACGTCAGCGTGACCCTCGACAACGAAATCGGGGAAACCCTTATTTCTGTCAACTCCGCGACCGAGCGCGCCGGCCGGGAGTATCTGTATTTCGAAGCCCAGCGCGACGGCAAGTACGAAGTCGTCATACGGCTTGCCGAACCGGAGCCCGCGGTCGGACGATTCAATATCGAGACACTGAAGTTGCGCCCGGACGCACCCACGGCGCTCGTCGATGGGCTCAAGCACTACACGCGTGCATCGCGGGCCGCGATGCAGACCGATCCGAAACAATGGCGGGAAGCTCTCAACGACTACGATGCGGCCTACAAGGCGTTGAAGCCGGTTGATCCGCGCGCCGCGGCGGATGCGGCGTTTGCAGCGGCCAACCTCAGTTACCTCAGCATTGAAGACTGGGCCCCGGCACTACAACGGAATACAACTGCACTTTCTCTCTATCGAAAGGTTGGTGACACGAGCGACGTCGCCTATTCACTACGCCTCGACGGCATGACGCGTCAGGAGTTGGCACTCGCGAGTCGAGACCAGAATGCGCGCGACTTGGCGAAGCAGCAACTCGTCGATGCCGAGCACAGCCTGGCTGAAGCTCGCAAGAAATTTGACGACGCGGGCCGGACTATCGATGTCGCGGCGGTCGACAATCTAAGGGCGATCGTTGCCTACCACCGTTACGACTACGAATCGGCGCAGAGACTTGCTCAGCGAGCCGAAACAGCATTGTCGGCAACTGACGATATGACGACTTTGCAAAAGTCGCAAAATACTTTGGCCATAATTGCAATGGATCGCGGTGACTTTCATGTTGCTGCCGCCACGTTCGGATCGCTGACAGAACAAGCGCGCGCGTCGGTCGACATTACGAACGAAATTGTGTTCCTGCAGAACCAAGCTGTTGCCGACAGCAGCAACGGCGATTATCAAACGGCTTTGCAGTTGCAATTGCAGTCGCTGGAGCTCGCCGAAGAGCACAGTGATCGAGTTGCTGCGGCACGAGCACTGCGCGGTATCGGCGGCGTCTACCTGAATATCGGTAGTTACGCCCAAGCCATCGACAATCTCCAGCAGGCCGTGTCATTGAGTGACGCAAGCGGCAATACAATGTCCCTGATCCAGTCCTCGCTTCTCCTTGGCAACGCCCTGCGCGATAGTGGACGACTCAGCGAAGCGCGCGACGCGCATGAACGGGCCGTGCGACTTAGTCAGGGTCTTGTTGCTCCGATTTCGCGTGCCAATGCACTGCTCGCGCTTGCCCAGTCCCAACGCGTGGGCGGCGCACTTGCGCCGGCGACGGATACCCTGACGGATGCGCTTGCGCTCGAGCTGCCGCAGAGCAATGTGCTGCGCATCCAGGCGCTCATCGAACGCGCCCATGTGCAGCGCCTGCGCGGCGATCTCACCGCCGCCGCAAGGGATTTGCAGGCTTCGGAAGAAGCCAACGCGACCAATGCACTACCGCTCGAGGAGGTTGCCATGCTCACCGAGCAGGCGCGGCTCGCACGTGCGCAGCGCATGCCGGACGAAGCGGAACGGTACATCAGCAAGGGGACGGCAGAGATCAATGCGCTGCAGGCGAACACCCGGAATCCGTCCATTCGTCGTGCGTTCATGAGCCGCCTGCGCGAACTCAACAAGATCAGGACCCGGCTGATGACCGATGATGCACGGCGCCCGGCTTCGCAGGGTGATGGCGCGGAACGGCTGCTCGCATCGGCATTGCAGTCGGCCGATCGCTTCAGGGTGCACCACCTGCTCGATGCGGCTCAAGCGCCGCGCAATCGCGCAGCGACGGGTGCGCGGGGCGGGCTATTCGTCGATCTCGCCGCCCTGCAGGCGCGGCTCGATGCGCTGATCGCAGCGGGGTCGGCGGATCTCGACCGTATTGGGGATCTTCAGGAGCGCATCGCAGCGGCGCGCGCGCGGGTGACCATGTCCGCGCAGTCGCTGCGCGAGACCGGGGATTCGCCGCGGGTCGATGATTTTTCGATTTCGCAATTGCAGCGCCGGCTGGAGCCATCGGACCGGGTGCTGTATTTCGATCTCGACGAGAGCGATTCCCTGGCCTTCACGGTCTCGTCCGATGGCATCGAACTCACGCAGTTGGGCCCGGCGCAAGCGCTGAACCAGGCCGCCATTCGGCTTCTCGAGATGACGGCGAAACCCAGTCGACGGGTTCCGACGCCGCAGGATATTGCTACGGCAGCGGGGCCTTTGCGACTTCCGGCCTTCATCGATGAACACGTAAAGAGGTTGTGGATCATCGCCGACGGGCAGTTGCACACCGTGCCCTGGACCTTGTTGGCGGGTTCCGCCGAGCAGGGCATCGCGTTGAGCGCCTCGCTCGAGTCCCTGGCCGAAGCGACGCGCGCCTTCGAGCCCGAACGCGGGGGCATTGCGCTATTCGCCGACCCCGTATATGAATCGAACGACGCGCGTTTGCCGGCACAGCTGCGCGAAACCAGGGATAATGACAACGACGCAGGGATCGCGAACCTGGTACGCCTTGCGGGTACGCGGCGCGAAGCCGACGCTGTCGCGGTTTTGTTTCCAACTGCGCGGGTGGCAATGGCGAGCGGCCTTGAGGCGACGGCCACGGCGGCAGCGCAACGGCTCACGGAGGATTTTGCGATCGCGCATTTCGCGGTCCATGCCATCGCCAACGAAACCGACCCCGTGCTGGCACGGCTCGCGTTGTCGCGCTTTGATGCCGACGGGCGGATTGCCGACGCCGACCTGCACGCCTACCAGATTGCCGATCTCGCCATACGAACGCAGCTGATCGTCCTCAGTGCCTGTGACTCGGCAAGTGGCGCTTTGATCGATGGCGAAGGACTCGACAGCCTGAGCAGCGCCTTCCTGCGTAGTGGCGCCCGCCAGGTCCTGGCCTCGCTCTGGCCGGTGCCCGACGCCGCCGCGCCACTGCTGATGCAGACCTTCTACCGGCAGCTGCTCCTGCATCACGATGCCGCGCTGGCCCTGCGCGTGGCGCAAGCGCGCGTCGCGGCCGACAAGCGGTTCGTCCACCCGTTCTTCTGGGCAGGATTTCGTCTTACGACCGTCGGGGATCTCGGCCATGCTCGCCCACATTAGCGACGCAATACTTGCCGCCGAGTTGCATCGGCGCCTGCGCCTCGGATTGCCCGGCGCGGGCGCGATTGCATCGCTCGAAACGAGCGACCTTGCGAGCGAGTGGGATCGCCGCGGTTTCAGGCTCGAGCACGCCGTGTGGTTCGGCGCCACCGACAACCGCAAGGATCCGTTTTATACGCCGGGTATACAGACCGGCGTATTGCGACACGCCGCCCGCTGCTGCTACCTCATCGGCGAATCGGCATTGCGGTTCACGGCAGACGGCGCGGTTGAGCTGCAGTATCAACCCTATGGCAATTATTTCCAGCTCTGCGCAGACGAGCGGTTCTGGTGCCAGCCAACCGTGCTCGAGCGACGAGGCGGCGGCTACGGTTCCACCGGCTATTCAGGGTATCTGCTCGAGGACAACGTCATCCTGAGCTGCTGGCATGGTTACGCGTTGTTCGAGCAGGAGCGAAGCTTCGCGGTCTTTGGCTATGCGGCGCGACGCTACTGCGACCGGCCGCTGCGGCTGCCGGCCGAGCAGGTGATCGCCCTGTGTCCGCAGCCGCTCGCGCAGCCGGAAGTCGACCGGCGCCGCGATGCGGCGAGCGATGTCGTGTTGCTCGAGCTCGAGCGGCCCGCTCCAACGGGGATCGACAAGCATCGGGTGCCGCACGGCAGGATGTCCGCGGGGGAGCCGGTGTACACCCTGGGGTTCCCATGCGGCCTCCCGATGAAACTGGCCGACGGCGCGCGGGTGCTGAGCGTCGATCGCGACGCTGCGCTCTTTCGCGCCGACCTCGATACCTATGACGGCAATTCCGGATCACCCGTCTTCAGTGCAAATGATCACCGCCTGCTCGGCATCGTGCTCGCCGCACAACAGGGCGCGGGCGACTTTGAAGCCGTCCCGTCCCAGGGCTGCTACCGGTCGAACCGAATCGATCGGCACGCCCTGGGTCAGGTCTGCCTCGATGTTGCCGTCGTCGCGACGCTCCTGGCCGAAACTGAATAATCCACCAAGCGCTCAGCCGCCCGCGTGAATCAAACCGTTGTGCTGGTTGTAGGCACACTGGTAGCTGCCGGCTTCGGGTTCGCTCTCGCAGACCTGAACTTCGAGTTGCCGGCCGCAGGAGCCATCGTCGTTGATCACCGATTGCAGGCGCGCAACCACCCAGTGACGTCCTGGGGTACGGCCATCCTGGGCATCATGCTCGAGGTCGATATCGCCCTTGACCGCTGCGACGCCATCCGACTGTATGGTGTAGCCGCGGGTCTCCTCGGGCGGCCGGCCGGCACTGCCACGCAGGATCTTCATGCTATAGGCACCATCGGTACTTGGATTGCCCTTGAACTGCAACACGTCGCCTTCGTCGACATGCGGGTGAACGCAGGCGCCGACGCAACTTGAATCCAGCACCGTCCACAGACCCTTGATATCCCTGTGGGTCAGGGCCGCGCAGCTGGGACCCGCATGGGCCGTCGAGATGAATGCCATGGGTGCGGAGCCGAGTGCCGTGCTTGCGACATCCTTGCCCTGCTTCCACAGCGGTAACGCGATGACCAGCCCCAGCGCCGAGGCGGTCAACAGCATGGTTCGTAATTTCATTGCAACCTCCGCAATTGCCTTGTCCTTGAGCGCGCGATTGCGCTCGTGGATTAGGGTCTGCGGTGGCTACCGGTCGCTCAAACAAAGCCTTCACCCGGAGGTATTAAGGGTTTCCCTTAGTTCTTTTTTTTGATGACAGCTGCGACTCGTCGCCAAGTCGCGACAGATAAAGAAGTCAAGCTGCGTTTCCGCGAGGTATGGACGTGTTCGAACCGGCAACTGCGCTGCAAATGCTCAAGGAACAGAATGTCGATGCGGCCATGCGCTATACGCTTGACGGCTTGGCCGAAACGCGCAAAGAGCGCCCCTATCGCTGGATTCGCGACCTTGCCGAAGATCGCGGCGGCCGCGAGCTGATCGAACTACTGCGCCAGAACCCCTATGCCGCCTGGGGCTATCGCAAGCCGCGCGGCTACGCCGGCGATGCCGTGCTTTACGATCACATGTACGGACTGGTCACGCTGCCCGACGACACGACCGAGCTCGGCCGCGCCATGTACGACTGGTGCCGCAAGAACAGTGTCGTCTTTCATTCGGTGAACGCGCACCGGCAGCGGCTTGCAGACGCCATCGACAGCGCATGCAGGCAGTTTCCGGAATCGACCATCGTCGCCTTTGCCTGCGGGCATATGCGCGAAGCCGAGCTGAGCGACTGCGTGCGCGCCGGCCAGGCCAATGTCATTGCCGTCGATCCCGATGCACTCAATCTGCAGGTCGTCACCAGCAGGCTTGGCCAATATGGCGTGCGCACCTTTCAGGGAACACCGAGCGATGCGCTGCAATGGCGCCTGCCTTTCCGGCATTGCTCGCTCGTGTATGCGCCAAACATGGCACATTTCCTGCCGGACAACATGCTGGAATCCCTGCTGCATGCCATGGCGCAATGGCTGCGGCCGGGTGGAACGCTGCTGTTGCCGAGCCTCGCGCCAGGACAGGAAGCCGGTTATATGGAGGCCGTGCTCGAGCTGACGCTTCGCTACCGCCAGTGCCCGCAACTGCTTCGCCTCGCCAGGGGAATACCAGCGACTGATGTATCCTGCACCCAGGATTGCGACGAAAGCTGCTATTTGCGTATCGAAAGACAGGTTTGACTGCGGCAAACGCTGTCACCTGCGACAAACCGGCAGGTCGCGACAGAAAACCAAGAAGAAGCCAAATGTCAGGAAGCTACCGTGCAGGAGTCCGCATTCAACGATTTCCGACGTGGATTTGGTCCGCCTGTCGGAAACACCATTACCATCCGCCGTCCGTCGCCCCGCGCCGGGCAACGCATCGAGTCACTTTATTTCGTTACGCCGGGTGCGAACCGGCCCGATAAGCCCCGGGAATCACTGCAGCTCGAGACGCTGCGGGCGGTACTCGACAACAACGGCCAGCCCATCGTGGTCATCGACGACGCAGCGGCCGTGCTGTTCGCGAATCGCGCCGCGCGCAGCTTTGCCCTGGCAAGCGACGCCTTGCGCATCGACGGCGGCCGGTTGCAGTTGACGCAGTGGCGTAACAGCCAGGCCCTCGCCGCCGCGCTCGAGGGACGCAACGTCCGGTGGATACATATTCATGATGCGACAGGCAGATCGGTCGCGACTGCGCGCATCCAGCCGATTGCGATCACGAGCGCAGACGGCAGCACGACCACGACGAACTATCTCGTCCAGTTGCGGGCGCAACTGGGTCAGCCGATGATCAACATCCAGGCCGCAACCGCGCTGTTTGGCCTGACACCGGCCGAGGCCTGCGTCGCCGCGCAACTGCCCTTTGCGGCACGGATCCGCGACCTTGCCGATACGCTCGAGCTATCCGTCAATACCATCAAGGCGCACCTGAAGCATATTTTCCAGAAGTGCGAAGTCTCGAGCAGCGCGCAGCTGGTCGCGCTCCTGCTCAGCGTATCGGCGCACTAGAACAGATCTCACAAGCCAAGCGCACCGCGGTTCATGGCGCCCTGCGCATCGAACTGGCTGCGTATCGCCTTGAGGAGGCGGCGGTTGTCTGCAAGCAGCGATTCGGCATAGGGATAGGTTCTGCCGATCTGGTTGGACGCGGCACCATGGGCTGCAAACAATGTCGTGAGGTCGCGGCGAATTTCCGCCACCAGCGCGCGCGCCGCGGGGTTCGCGGCCGGCTCGGCAAGACCGGCCAGGACTTCGGGGCGCGGCACATTGCGATGGATGGGCAGCCATTCATCGCGCCAATGCAGAACCGGCTCATAGCTGAATGCGTGGTTCGACAGAGCGATGAGCAATTGCGTGAAGGTAACGCCCGCATCCTTCATGGCGGCGCTGCGGTTCGCGAAGTACTCGCTCGCGGCATTGATCAGCCGCTCGGCATCGCTATGTGCCACCTTGGCATTGAGCGCGGCCCAGCGCGACCCGTCATGACCCAGTACCGCATCGGGCGCGGGGAATGGATCCGCCCGGACCACTTCGGGAATCGCCGCCGGCATTTCGCGCCCCCCCGCCTCGCGCGCAAGTTGCAGGCAGGCCTTGCGCTGCGCGGCCACGGCAGCCTCGCTGTCGCCTGCGAACGCCATGTGGAGCGAAAAAATATCGTCGTCTCGAAGCTTGAGGCCGCCCACGGCAACTCTCGCAACCGAGCCTACGCTTTTCGCGATGCTGCTGCCGGAGCGGAAGACCGCCGCGAGTTTGCCGAGGCTGTCCGCAAGACCCAGGCCTTCGAGATTGCGCCGCGTCGATTCGGGGTCGAATACATAGGCCTCTTCGGCAAACCCGCTGCGCCCGACGGCGCTCAGACCGTGCGCCGCAGACAGCAGATCGCCGAACGCGACCGATGCGAAGGCCTGCGCAGCGGGCCGGCGGATCAGCCTGAAGCTCGCCTCGAGTTTGATGCCGAAGGCGCCCGCATCGTGCACGAACAGACCGGTGAGATCCGGGCCATAGGTGCGATAGAACGGTTTCGTGGCGGCAGCGAAACCCAACTGGCCGGTCCGAAGGATGGTGCCATCAGCCAGCAGGACCTCGAGGCCAAGCAGTGAATCCGCCACCGTGCCAAAACGTGCGCTTCCCATGAACAGGGCGCCGTTCGACAAACCACCGCCAACCGTTGCGCGCGCGCCCGAGAAGGTCCCGAAGCATGGCAGCCTGAGATCATGCGCCTGCAATGCCGCGTGGATTTGTTGCCAGGTGCAGCCGGACTCGACGCGAAGATACATGTCGTCGGGATTGATCTCGACGATCCGGTCGAGCACGGCGAGATCGACGATGACCGAGCGCTCGCTCGAGGGGGTGTAGCCGCCGGTATAGGACATACCGCCGCCGCGCGGCACGATGTGCACGCCGGCCGCGGCGAGCATCGCGACGGCGCGCGCAAGCGCGGCGCGGTCGCGGCTGCGAATAACCATGGCGCAGGTCGCGCCACGGGAATAAGCATCCGCGGACATGGCCTCGCGATCCTCGAGTTCGCTGCTGACCGCATCGGCGCCGAGGACGGCAATGAGTTCGGTGCGAAGCCTGTTCAGGTCGTGCATGTATCTAGCGTCCCTGCAGGCCACCGGTCAGCACGACCCGCATGGCCTGCTCCACCGGCATCGCGACAGGCTCTATTTCTGACTTCGGTACATAGACGGTGTAGCCGCCGATCTGGTAGCTCATCGGCAGATACACGGCTACGGTTTCCTCGGCAAGATCGATGCCCTCGATACGCGCATCGTCCTGGGTGACGAATCCGATGAGGCGCGCCGACCCGTAGCGCAAGGCAACCACGCGCTCGAGGTCGCGCTTGCCGCCGGCATCGACGAGACGCGTCATGTCGCGAATCGCGCTGTAGACGGTCTTGACGACGGGAACCTTGAGTAGCAGCCGTTCTCCGAATCCGAGCAGGCGCTGCACGAGGTAGGCGTTGACCAGCACACCGACCACGAGGAGCAGGGCGAGCCCGGCGAGCAGGCCCATTCCCGGCCAGTAATGCTGCGACCCAAGCACCGCCTGCAGCGGCCGCGACAGCAGGGTCTCGATGGTTACACTCAGCCAGTACATGAAGTAGGCCGTGAGGCCGACCGGCAGGATGGTGATCAGGCCCTTCAGCAGCAGTTGACCCAGCAACCTCACAGGCTGTCGCCCTTTGCACTGAGCATGCGTTCGCGAACCATGCTGATCGGCGGACCGCCATAGGACAACATGCCATCGTGGAAGCGGTGCAAGGCCTGTCGTGCCGCCGTATCCAGCGCCGAGCCTGCGACTTTCTGCTCAGCGAGCCAATCGGTGCGCAGCTTGCGGATCTGCAGCTTGCCGAGCGTGTAATTGAGGTAGGCCGGGTCGCGCGCACCGCGCGCCGCCTGCTGACGAGCCGTGCCGGCGTCGGCGTAAGCCTGGGTGAGGAACATCTGTTCCGACTCCTCGAGTGTCATGCCGCGCGCATGCATGCCCACAGCCGACAAATACCTGACGTCGCGCAACAGCGCCTGGCCGAGCTGCGCCACATGCGCGGCCGGCTGCTGATCGCCGAGACCCGCGTCCCACATCAACTCCTCGCTGTAGTGCGCCCAGCCTTCCGCGAACGCATAGCCAACGAACAGGGCCGCGAGCTTCGATGGATTCCGGTTGGCGTGCAGGAACTGCAGGAAATGCCCGGGCCATACTTCATGCGCAGAAACGAACAGCAACCGTGACTTGCCCGGCACATAGGCCGCCTGCTCGCGCTTGCTCCACTTCGGGTCGGGCGGTGCGACGTAATACGTGGCCGGCAGGCCTTCGTCATAGGGCCCGGGTACATTGATGTAGGCAAAATTGGCCCTGTTGTAGGGCGGCGCTTCATCGACCAGCGCATTCTCGTTGCCCGGAATCGTCACCAGCTCCTGTGCCGCGACGAATTCACGCAGCTTCGGCAATTGCTCACGCGCCGCGGCGACCGCACCACCCGCCGGCTTGTCGGCCTCGGCTGCATCGACACAGCGTTGCACGCCGCGTCCCGGCAACAACTGCGCGCAGGCTGCCTCGAGTGCAGCGAGGTTTCGCTGCAGGTCCTCGCGACCGACTGCCTCGATTCGCTCGAGAGGCAGATCGAGCCTCTCGGTCGCACTCAACATGCGCGCGAAGAGCCTCGGCCCGAGCGCAAAATCGCCGCCGGCGCTCGCGCGCTGTGATTCGAACCAGGCCGCGAGATCGGACATGGCGGTTGCGGCGGCCGAATTCGCGGCCGCGAAATCGGCCTGCAGTTTCGGATCGTCCACTGTTGTGAACAACTTCGGCACATCATCGCGGAAGAAACTTGCATAACCGCCAAAGGCGTTCACGCCGTAGTCGACGAAAACCGGCGGCAATGGCAGTCGCAGGTTCTCCTTGATGTTCTGGGCAATGCGCGGAATTGCTCGCGCGTAATTGGTATACGCCAGCATGCGCGTGGCGAGCGGCGCGTAATTGCGCGTAAGGTAGACTTCCGGATCGAGCTGCTCGGAATACCAGGCCGGATTGCGCGCCGGCTGCTCGGCTTCCTCGAGCCAGAAAAGGTCGCTGTCGATCACCCAGCCCAGCAGTTCGCGTTCGAACTTCTGGCTGTCGCCCAGTTCGCCATCGGGCGGCGCTGCGATGACGGCACGCAGTTCGTGCAGGCGACTGATCTCGGCTGCGATCCCTGCCCGCGACAGATCCGGCATCTGGCCGTCGAACTCATGCCGTCCAGCGCGCACGGCAAACATCGGCCGCGCGGCGAAATAGGCCTCGATGAATTCGTTGCTGATGCTCGCCCAGCGATCTCCCGCAGCCGGCATGGGCTTTGCGGCAGCGGCCGCAGGGTCGGGTGTGCTCCTGCCGCAACCGGTCACGAGGCATGCCGCCAGCACGAGCGGTGCCGCGACCGGCATTGTCGAGAATCTCATCAGGCACTCCCTCGCTGTCGGAACAGCTTCTCATGGCCCGCCTGCCCAATCGGCGGGCGACGGATTTCTTGGAGCGGGCGATGGGAATCGAACCCACGTTAGTAGCTTGGGAAGCTACAGTTCTACCATTGAACTACGCCCGCGAGAGCGATGAATTTTATGCGCGATGCCGGGTGCGGGCAAATCGCCGCCAACCTGGCCGCTCGGCCGGCCGCCCGGCGATAATCGGGCGATGACAGAGCGCGCACCACCGCCGAACCCTCGCAAAGTGCGCAGCTACGTATTGCGCGCAGGTCGCATTACAGCGGCGCAGGAAAACGCACTCGATCGGCTCTGGCCGCGCTTTGGCATCGAATTCGACGGCGGGCGGCTCGATTTCGACCAGCTGTTCGGTCGCACCGCGCCGGTCACGGTCGAAATCGGCTTCGGCAATGGTGAACAGCTGTCGGCGCTCGCGCAAGCCAGGCCGCAATGCAATTTCCTTGGCATCGAAGTGCACCGCCCGGGAGTCGGCCGCCTGTTGCGCGAGGCCGAAGGTCTCGCGCTCGCTAACCTGCGGGTCATTTGCCACGACGCCGCCGAGGTTTTCGCCCGCGGCATTGAAGCCGGTTCGTTGGATGAAGTCCTGGTCCTGTTCCCGGACCCCTGGCACAAGAAGCGCCACCACAAGCGCCGATTGATCCAGCCGCAGTTCGTCGCATTGATCGCGCGTAGCCTGCGAACGGGCGGCGCGCTGCGCCTGGCGACCGACTGGCAGGACTATGCCGAGCAGATGCAGAGCATATGCAACGACGCTGCAGCGCTTTGCAGTCTCGCGCCAGATGGGGGATTCGTCGCAAGACCCGCGTGGCGCATTCGCACGCGCTTCGAGCAACGTGGCCGGCGACTCGGCCACGGCGTGTGGGACCTCGGCTACCTAAAATCCGAAGGTACCGCGCAATCCGTCGATGACAAATTGCACGGACAGTGCCCCGAGCACGACTCCGAGTAATCGATTTGCAACATTCGCGCCGGTCACGCCGATGAAACGCATCAACGGCGTCGCCACCCACATGATCAGCAACGCGATGAGCAGCACGAGGAAGACGCAGAGCATGAGGCCGGAAAACAACAGCGGCTTCTCGAAGATCGGCACACGACCGAACCAGAGCAGGATGCTGGCGAGCGCGCCGGGACCTGCAATCAACGGAAAAGCCAAGGGAAACACTGATATATCGGTGCGCTGACGCGCTTCGGCACGCTCCGGTTCCGAAGTACGCGTGCCTGATTCGCGTGCGAAGACCATCTCCAGCGCGACGAGGAAAAGCAACAGCCCGCCGAAGATACGGAATGCGTCGATGCTGATGCCCATGAGACGCAGAAACGGCGCGCCTGCGACCGCGAAGAGCATCAGGATGCCGCCCGAGATCAGCACCGCCTTCACTGCCATGCGGTGTTTATAGCGATTATCCGCGCCTTCGGTGAGTCCGACGAATATCGGCACCAGCGACACAGGCTCGACGATTACGAAGAAGACGACAAAGAATTTGAGCAGTTGTTCCGTCATGGTGCTTTGCGCAAAAAACACTTATTGAAAGATGGCCGCTGGAGGCGCACCATCAATTGACGAGCAGAGCTTACCAGCGACAGGAGGATCATGATGAATGGACCTCAACCCGTGGTCGGTGAATGGTACCGCTACAAAGGTGGTGATCTGTTCGAAGTCGTCGCTTGCGACGAAGAAGATGGCACGATCGAAATCCAGTACTTCGACGGCACCGTCGAGGAACTCGACATGGAAGACTGGGAATCACAGTGGGCCGAGGGCAGCCTCGAGGACGCCGAAGCGCCGGAGGACTGGACCGGCTCCGTCGATATCGACAGCGAAGACGATGCGCGTGGCACCTCGGTCGACAGCGAGAACGATCGCGTGTGGGCAAGTCCGCTCGATAGCCTGGACATCTTCGAGAGTCGTTGACGATTTCGGGCCGACTGCCTGCCTCACAGGGCAGGACGGCGGCCTGTTGTCATCCCGCGGGGTCGTCCTCCCCGGCGAGCAGCACCACACCTGAGGCGACTTCGATCGCAATGGGGCGCAGGTGCCGACCCTGACAGGGCCCGGCGACGCAAAGTCCCGTCGATTTCTCGAACAACGCGCCGTGAGAGTGGCACATGATCAGCATGCCGTCAGGCGAGAGAAAATCATTCGGCCGCAGATTCAACGGATGGCCTGCATGTGGGCAGACATTGCGGAAGGCGACGATCCGTCCGGGTAGTTTCACGACCAGGCCCTGCAGCGGCCAGTCGCCCGCGCCCACCGTGAACCCCCGGCACTCACCTTCCTTGAGGTCGGCTGCCGCACAGATCGCGCGCTCGAGATCGAGCTCGCTCATGAATCAGCTTTGCCGCCGGCGCTGCCGAGCGCGTCGTCGACAAGGCCGCGACGCATCATGTACGCGAAGATCGCAATGCCGGGCAACGCCACCACGGTTGTCAGCAGGTAGAAATTGACGTAACCGACCGACTCGATCAGGCCACCGGCCGTCGTGCCGGTCAGGAGCCTGCCGAACACGCTCGCCGCCGCGGAAATCATCGCGTACTGGGTCGCGGTGAATCGCAGGTCGCATAGCGCGGAGAAATAGGCCACCACCACCACGCCGCCGTAGCCGCTCGCGATGTTCTCGAAACCGATGGCCGCGGCCATGCCGACATTGCTGTGACCGGCGGCAGCGAGTCCGGCAAAACTCAGGTTCGATATTGCCATCAGCACGAGCGCTACCAGCACGGACCGCTTCAGCCCGAGGCGGGTGTAGAGAATGCCGCCGATGAATATGCCGATCAGATAGGCCCAGAAGCCAAAGCTGACATCGTACAGGGCGATCTCGTCGTTGCTGAATCCGAGGTCGTTGAACAGCAACCGGAACGTAAGGTTGGCGAGCGTGTCGCCGATCTTGTGCACCAGCACGAACGCGAGCACCAGCCAGGCGCCATGGCGGCGAAAGAATTCGACGAACGGGCCGGCGACGGAGCGCCAGATGTCGGCGAGCGTACGTCGCGCATTGCTGACGACGTGGCGCGACGGTTCACCGACGACCAGCGCCGTCAGCATGGCCGGCAGGGCAAAGGCCGCGCAGGCAATGTAGGCAACCGTCCACCCCTTGCGCGCGGCGATGACGAGCGCAAGTGCGCCTGCAGCTGCCGATCCGACGCGCCAGCCGTACTGCGACATGCCAGAGCCCACGCCGAGCTGGTAGGGCTTCAGCGTCTCGATGCGATAGGCATCGATCACGATGTCGTAGGTCGCACCGGCAACGCCGACCAGTACGGCAGCCACCACGGTTGCACGTATGCTCGCTGCCGGATCGACTGCACCGAGATTGACCACGGCGGCCATGACCAGAACGCCGGTGAGCAGCATCCACGACACACGCTGCCCGAGTCGGCCAAGCAGTGGCAGGCGCACTGCGTCGACGATCCAGGCCCAGAAGACCTTCAGGTTGTAGACGAGAAACGCCAGTGTGAATGCCGTGACGGTTTTCTTGTCGATGCCGTCCTGCGCGAGCCGGGTGGTCAGCGTCGCGCCGATCATGGCGTAGGGAAATCCGGATGAGACCGTCACCAGGAACGCGGCCAGCGATTCTTTTTCGAGATATGGAGCGACAGAGGCCAGCAGGCCGCGGCGCGAATCACGATCGTTCCCTGGCAGCGGGTCCACGGCGTTCAATCGAGTTCGTAGTCGATGATGAGCGGCGCGTGATCGGAAAAGCGGCTGCGCTTGTAGATGCTGGCGCGTCGCACGCGCTCGCGCAGCGCGGGGCTCACCATCTGGTAATCGATTCGCCAGCCGACGTTCTTGGACCAGGCCTCGCCGCGATTCGACCACCAGGTGTATTGCTCGGGTCGTTGATCGACTATGCGGAATGCGTCGACGAAGCCATAGTCATCGATGAGCTCATCGAGCCAGGCTCGCTCCTCGGGCAGGAAGCCGGAATTCTTCTGATTCGAGCGCCAGTTCCTGAGATCGATCGGCTTGTGGGCGATGTTCCAGTCGCCGCAGAGGATGTACTGGCGATCGCTGTCGCGCATTCGCACGAGCTCGGGCCGGAATGCATCGAGAAAGCGGAACTTGGACGCCTGGCGGTGCTCGCCCGACGATCCCGAGGGTAGATAGAGTGAAATGACCGACAGGGTTCCGAACTGCGCCTCGAGAAAACGGCCTTCGCGGTCGAACTCGGCGGTGCCGAAGCCGCGTATGACCCGGTCCGCGGGCCGGCGGGTATAGAGAGCGACCCCGGAGTAGCCCTTCTTCTCGGCATCGTAATAGTGAAAGTCATAGCCTTTGAGCGCGAAGGGAGCGGGATCGAGGGCGGCGAGCTGCGCCTTGGTCTCCTGCAGGCAGATCACGTCGGCTTTCTGGCGCAGAAGCCACCGGTACAGGCCTTTGCCCGCGGCAGCCCGAATGCCGTTGACGTTTAGAGTAAGGACGCGCACCGCGATATGATACGCGCCGCAGCCATGCCTCGCGATCATACTCAACGATTCGTCGAACTTGCCATGCAGCGCGATGCACTGCGCTTCGGCAGCTTTACGCTCAAGTCCGGCCGACAGAGTCCTTACTTCTTCAACGCCGGCATGTTCGATGACGGCGCGGCACTTGCCGAACTCGGCGAGTGTTATGCCGCGGCGCTGCTCGAAAGCGGTGTCGAATTCGACATGCTGTTTGGTCCCGCCTACAAGGGCATTCCGCTGGTGACCGCCACGGCCATGGCGCTTGCGCGCAATCATTCGCGCGCGGTCCCTTTCGCCTTCGATCGCAAGGAGGCGAAGGATCATGGCGAAGGCGGCCGCATTGTCGGCCGCGCGCTCGCTGGCCGGGTCGTGATCGTCGACGACGTCATCACCGCGGGCACCGCCATACGACAGTCACTGGCACTGATCCGATCCGCCCGGGCTCAACCGGTTGCGGTGCTGCTCGCGCTCGATCGCCAGGAGCGCGGCCAGGGCGAACGCTCGGCCGTCGAGGAACTGGCGAGCGCCGAGCAGCTGCAGTGCATCAGCATCCTCAACCTGGCCGGGCTGATCGCGACCCTGGCTGGCGCCGGAAGTGACCGAGTTCGCATTTCTGATACGGAACTGGCCGCACTGCGAGACTATCGCAAGCGCTACGGCACAGGATGAGTTCCACTTGCTGACCCTGGTGGCGCACAATCGCACTATGTCACGGTCGTCCGCACAATTCGGTCTTGTCCTGTCGATGCTGCTCACCGTCATGGCGGTCCATGCGGCAAATGGCGGTGACGGCAAGGGCACGCGAACCTATCGCTGGATCGACGACAACGGTGTCGTGCAGTACGGCGACAAGATTCCACCTGAGTACGCCACGCGCGAGCGCGCCGTGCTCAATAGCCAGGGTGTCGTCATCCAGAAGCTCGAGGCACAGAAGACACCCGAGCAGATCGCCGCCGAAGTTGAAGCCGCGCGCCTGCGCGCGGAGCGCGAGCAACGCGACCAGTTCCTGCTGACGACCTATACCTCGGTGCGCGACATCGAAGCGCTGCGCGACGAGCGCCTGGTGCAGCTGCGCGGCCAGGTGACGGCGGCGCAGGCCTATATCGCCACCCTCGACGAAAGGCTCGGCGCGCTCAGCGTGCGGGCGCAGGGGTTCCGACCCTATGCCGCCGACCCGCGCGCGCGTCCGATGCCCGAGGGTCTGGTCGAGGATATCGTTCGCACCATGAATGAAACACGCTCGCAGCGCAAAGCGCTCGACGGCAAACGCGCCGAAGAGACCGATCTGCTGGCGCGCTTCGACGCCGACATCCGGCGTTACAGGGAACTGAAGCTGGCCGCTGCCCAGCGGCAATGATTCGGGTTCAGCCGCGCCCCGTGTGACCGAAACCGCCGGCACCCCGCGCGGTCGCCGCGAAATCATCGACGATGTCGAACTCGACCTGCACGATGGGCACGATGACCATTTGCGCGATGCGCTCCCCCGGTGTGATGGTGAATGCGGCGCGGGAGCGGTTCCAAACCGACACCATGAGCTGTCCCTGGTAATCCGAATCGATCAGACCAACCAGGTTGCCGAGGACGATGCCGTGTTTCGCACCCAATCCCGAGCGCGGCAGGATGACGGCGGCGAGACCGGGATCATCCAGATGGATGGCGAGCCCGGTGGGTACGAGCGTGGACTCGCCGGGCGCGAGCACCAGGTCGGCATCGATGCAGGCTCGCAGATCGAGCCCGGCTGAACCGTCGGTTGCGTAGGCAGGCAGCGGCAGCTCGCGACCGAGTCGCGGATCCAGAATGCGCAGCTTGAGCGCGCGACGCCCTGCGATCGCCATGTCGGGTCAGGCCTGGGCTCGCGCCTTGAGCGCGCGCCACTCCTCGAATCGCTCAGCGATCAGAGCAATGAGCTCGCGCGCGACATTCGACTTCGCCGCGGGACCGATCTGCGCGCGGCCGCCGCGCCATAGCACCAGCAGGGCGTTCTCATCCTGCTCGAACACTTTTTTCTCGCCCACCTCATTGGCGGCGATCATGTCGAGGTTCTTCTTGACCAGCTTCTGCATCGCGTGCTGCTCGAGCGACTGTGTCTCGGCGGCAAACCCGACCACGAACGGCCGGGCGGCACGCGAGGCGACCTGGGTGAGCACGTCGACGGTGCGCTCCAGTTCGAGATCGAGCTCGCTGCCTGTTTTCTTGATCTTCTGCCGTGCGACCTGCCGTGGGCGGTAATCGGCCACCGCAGCCGTGGCGATGAACATCTCTGCCGAGGGCACTTCGCGTTCAACGGCCGCGTGCATCTCGGCCGCCGATTCAACGTCGATGCGGGTGACACCTTGCGGCGTCGCCAACGCCACCGGTCCGCTGACCAAGGTGACTTTCGCGCCGGCCGCGCGCGCTGCCTCAGCGACTGCAAATCCCATCTTGCCCGAGCTGCGGTTGCTGACGAAGCGCACGGGATCGATCGCCTCGCGGGTCGGACCCGCCGTGATCAGAACGTGCACGCCGCGCAATGGGCCGTTCGCATCGAACATGGCCAGCGCCTGCGCGGCGAGCAAATCGGGATCGCGCATGCGGCCGGGCCCGGTTTCTCCACAAGCCTGGGCACCGTCATCCGGCCCCAGCAGTGTCACACCGCGGGATGTCAGGGTCGCGACATTCTGCTGGGTCGCGCTGTGGCGCCACATCTGGTGATTCATGGCGGGGGCCAGCACGAGCGGCGCCTGGGTTGCCAGGCACAGCGTGGTCAGCAGGTCGTCGGCGCGACCGCCGGCGAGGCGCGCGATGGCGTCGGCCGTGGCGGGGGCGATCAGCACCAGATTCGCCCAGCGCGCGAGTTCGATATGGCCCATCGCCGCTTCCGCGGCGCTATCCCACAGATCGTCGCGTACCGGCCGCCCGGATACGGCCTGCAGGCTCGCGGCGCCCACGAAATGCCGAGCACCCCGGGTCATCACGACCTGAACCTCGGCTCCGGCCTCGACCAGCCGGCGCACGAGCTGTGGGCTTTTGTAGGCGGCGATGCCGCCGGTTACTCCGAGCAGGATTTTCGGTTTCATTGCGCTTCCCGCATGCCGCGTCGGCATGCCAGGGCAAGATTATCAGCCCGAAGCAGCGACGGCGGCAATCCAGCCTGTTTTTTGCGATCTGCGCACGTTTGGATGGTGGCCGGCGGGCCGGGCAGCGGCAAGACTCCTGCGGTGACAACCCTCGAGACTACCCCAGTTGGCACATCCGCCAACCGGCACAGCCCCAGCATGGCATCAACCGACGACGTCGAATTGCTCGCGACATTGCTCGGCGGCGCTGGCCCTTCGGCCCATGCATCGCGTCAGGCCCGAGCACTGCTTCGCCACCACCAGAGCCTGCGCGGGCTTGTGCACTACCTGACACAGCATGCGCCATACGCTGGCGGATCGCCGTCCCGCAAACAGCAGCGTCTGCTGCTCGCCGCACTCGAATTCGCACGACGCTGTTTCGAGCAATCGCTGCAGCGCGAGAACGCCATGACCGGACCGCAGGCAACGCGGCAATTCCTCTGTGCCCGGCTCGCCGACCGACCCTATGAGACATTCTGCTGCCTGTACCTCGACAACCGTCACCGCGTCATCGCGTTTGCCGAACTCTTCCGCGGCACCATCGACGGTGCGGCGGTGCATCCGCGCGAGGTGATCCGCGAGGTCCTTGCGCATAATGCGGCGGCGGTGATTCTCGCGCACAACCATCCGTCGGGCGTCGCCGAGGCGAGCCGCGCCGATGAGCTCATCACCCGCCGCCTGAGCGACGCCCTGGCATTGATCGACGTCAGGGTGCTCGATCACATCATCGTGGGCGATGGCGCCACCCTGTCGTTTGCCGAGCGGGGCCTCCTTTAGAAGCCCTGCCCTGACGCTGACCCCGCCCTGGACCGGGTGCGGTCGCCCGCCCCCGCCGACTTGCCCTGGGCACCAGCTGCTGGTATAAAAGCGGCCCATTTTTCAGGGCCTATCCCCATGTCACGGGTCTGCGATGTCACCGGCACTGGTCCGGCAGTTGGCAACCGCGTTTCGCACGCCAACAACAAGCGGCGGCGGCGTTTCCTGCCGAACCTGCACAAGCAGCGTTTCTGGCTCGACGACGAGAAGCGCTGGGTCACCCTGCGCGTGACTTCGCGCGGCATGCGCACCATAGAGAAGAACGGCATCGATGTGGTTGTCGCCGGACTGCGCAAGCGCGGCATGAAGATCTGAGCCGGCCCGGGAGTCACACCTCATGCGCGAGAAAATCAAGCTGCTGTCTTCGGCCAATACCGGGCACTTCTACGTCGTCACCAAGAACAAGCGCCTGCACCCGGAGAAAATGGAAATCCGCAAGTACGATCCGGTCGTGCGCAAGCACGTCGCGTACAAGGAAACCAAGATCAAGTAGGCCGGGCGAGAGCCCAGCGGCCTCGAAAGACCCGCCACCGGCGGGTTTTTTTGTGCCCGGCGACGCAGGCTATGATGGCCGCCATGCCCGAGCTGCCAGAAGTCGAAACCACGCGCCGCGGCATCGAACCGTATTTGCGGGGTCGACGCGTGCTGCGACTTGATCTCTACGAGTCACGACTGCGCTGGCGGGTCGCGGACGATTTGCCGGAGCGCGTGCGCGGCAGCCGGGTCAAGGATGTCGCAAGGCGCGCCAAATACCTGCTGCTTCATCTCGAAGCCGGCACCTTGCTCGTGCATCTCGGCATGTCGGGGAGCCTGCGGGTGTTGCGCGCGGGCGCCGAAAGGAGCAAGCACGACCACTTCGACCTGGTGCTCGATTCCGGGGACTGCATCCGGTTCAACGACCCGCGCCGCTTCGGCAGCCTGCATCTGACCGACGCCGCGCCCGATCTGCATCCGCTGTTGCGCAATCTCGCGCCCGAGCCGCTCAGCGAACAGTTTACGGCGGATTATCTTTGGCGCGTGACACGCGGACGACGCGTCGCCATCAAGCAGCTTCTGATGATGAGCCATCTCGTGGTTGGTGTCGGCAACATCTATGCCAACGAGGCGCTCTTCCGGGCCGGCATACGCCCGCGCCGCGCAGCGCGCTCTTTGCGCCGCGCCGAAGTGACGAAGCTCGTGCGCGCAGTCCGTCAGGTGCTCGGTCTCGCATTGCGTGCCGGCGGCACGACACTTCGCGACTACGTCCGCGTCGACGGCGAACCAGGCTATTTCCGCCAGCGCCTTTATGTCTATGAGCGCGCAGGCCAGCCGTGCCGCAATTGCGCCACGCCGATCAAGCACCTCGTCCAGCAACAACGCTCGAGCTATTACTGCCCGTCATGCCAGCACTGACCTCCGCGAGTGCCCCGCTGTCGGCGCTTGCTGCCAGCGATCCTGTGATGGCGCAGCTGATCGACGCCGTCGGGCCCTGGGAGCTTCGCGCCGATCGCAGTCGCGGCCTGTTTGGATACCTGGTGCACGCCATCGCACACCAGCAGTTGACCGGCCTCGTGGCCAAGCGGATTCTCGAGCGGCTCGACGAACGTTGCGATGCGCAGGCGACACCTGAGCGGATACTCGCGTTGCGCGATGGAGAACTGCGCAAGGTGGGTTTCTCGCGCGCCAAGACCCTGGCGCTCAAGGACCTCGCGGCCCACAGCCTTGCCGGCACACTGCCGGATGACGACGCCATCGATGACGAAAGCGACGATGGCATCATCGTCTCGCTCAGCCGCGTGCGCGGCATCGGCCCATGGACGGCGCAGATGCTCCTGATCTTTCATCTCGGGCGCCCCGATGTGTTGCCGGTGCTCGACTACGGCGTCTGCGCGGGTTTTCGACTCGCCTATGGTTTGCGCCGGCTGCCGCGACCCAAGGCGCTTGCGCAGTACGGCAGGCGTTGGCAGCCCTATCGCTCCTATGCGGCGTGGTACCTGTGGCGTGCGGTCGAACTTGCGCGCGAGAACCGGCTGCCGGCTCCGGCCCTGCGGGTGCGCGTGCAGCAGCAACCGGCAAAGCGCCCGCGCAAAGTGCCTGGCAGGAAATCTTCCGTCAGTGCACGCCGCGCAGCACGCGCGCGTAAGTGATCTGCAACAGCAGGAGTTCCTCGCGGGGCTCGAAGCTTGTCGGACGTTCGCCGCCGTCGAGGTCATAGCAGATCGTGAGCAAATCCTGCTCGCAGGCGAAAATGCCTCGCAGGCGCCGGCCCGCGTGCGGCCCCTTGTCGATGCGCAAGTCGATCGGCCGCAGTTTCGCGTCATCGCCAAGGTCGTAACAACCTTCGTCGAGGAGACTGCGGCTGCCATCGAGGATCTGGTAGCGGCCATCGTGCATCGACAGCTCTGCGACGCGCAGTTCGTGTACCGGTAGCACCTGGCCGTCGACGTAAGCGGCAATCGGCCGCCACTCACCGTCCGGGATCAATAGACGTGTCCGGCACCATCGCCGCGTGGATCGGCGGCCGCCTGGACTTCTCCGTTCGCAAAATTCTGGGTAATGACCTGCAGATTGCCCCAGCGCCGCGAGGACGGCTCGAGCTTGTGGCCGCGGTCGGTGAGCGCGGCGATTTCCGCATCGGACAGCGCGCCCTGTTCGTAGAGCACGCGGTCTGGCAGATACTGATGGTGGATGCGCGGCGCGGCTACGATTTGCTCGGCGCTTCGGCCATCGAGGAAATCGAGCGTTGCATTCAAGACCATGCCGGGAATGAAGCTGCCGCCAGGCGAGCCGAGGATCATGAGCCCCTGCCTGGATTCGACGAATGCCGGGGTCGAGGAGGAGAGCATGCGCTTGCCCGGTGCGATGGCATTGGCGTCACCGCCGACCAGATCGAAGCCGTTCGGTACGCCGGGCTTGATGGAAAAATCGTCCATCTCATTATTGAGGAGAATCCCCGTACCGGGAACCACCAGTCCGGAGCCGAACCAGAAATTCAACGTAATCGTAACCGCCGCGCGATTGCCCTCTTTGTCGAGTATCGAGAAATGCGTGGTCTGCGTGCCCGCTTCGCCGGCCTCCGCCACACCCGGCAATGCGCTGGAGGGCAGCGCGCGGTCGAGGCGGATGGAACTGCGCTGACCGGCGGCGTAGTAGGGATGGATCAACTGGGCGACTGGCACGTCGACGAAGTCCGGGTCGCCGAGGTATACCGCGCGGTCACGATGCGCGCGCCGCTCGGCTTCGAGAATCAGATGTTTGCGCGATGCGCCATCGAGCGCGCCCAGGTCGTAGCCCGAGAGTATGTTGAGCGCGTCGATCAGCACGATGCCGCCCGAGGACGGGAGCGAAGCCGCAACGACGCGAGCGCCGCGATAGTTGCCAACCACGGGCTCGCGTTCGACGACCTGATAGCCGGCGAGATCTTCCGCCGACCAGATGCCGCCCATGCGCCGTACCTTGGTGATCAGTTCGCGGCTCAGTGCACCGCGATAGAAATCATCCATGCCGCGCGCTGCGAGCCGCTCGAGCGTGGCCGCGAGCTGCGGCTGGCGCACGATGAAGCCGTTGGCGGGCACGGCACCGCGGTCGAGGAAGTTGCGGCTCAACTCGCGCGAGCGCAGCAACACATCGCGTTTGATGGCAATGCCGCCGCGCAGCCGCGGGTACATGGCGAAGCCTTGCCTGGCGAGCCGGATCGCCGGCGCAAGGGTGGCTGCAAGCGGCAAACGCCCGTAGTGCTTCGCAAGATGCGCAAGTGCCGCGGGTTCGCCCGGAATACCTGCGGCGAGCGCGGAATTCTTGGAAAGACCGGGTACCGGCACGCCATCGGCATCGAGGAACATGTCACGCGTCGCAGCGGCCGGCGCCTTTTCACGCGCGTCGATCATCACGTCGAAATCGTCGCTCGCACGGTGCAGCAGCAGGAACCCGCCGCCGCCAAGACCCGAACCCGAGGGTTCGACCACCGCCAACGCGGCGGCGACGGCGATCGCCGCATCGAATGCGTTGCCGCCGCGATTGAGGATTTCCTCGCCTGCCGCGGTCGCCTCCGGGTGTGCGCTCGCGATCGCCGCCTGCCGGGGCGGCGGCGACGCGATCGCGGGCAGCGGCCGCGCGCCGAGCACCATGGCAGCGACGAGCAGCGCGACGGCGCCGGCGGCCAGACCCGGCCTGCGGGTGGCGAGACGATTCATCGCTTCCTGCCCAACTCTGCCGCCTTGTCGGCAAGCGCTGTCGCCACCAGCGGGTGGACGAATTCCGCGACCTGGCCGCCGAGGAGTGCAATCTCGCGCACCAGCGTCGAGGAGATGAAGGTGAACTGCTCCTGCGGCGTCATGAATACGGTTTCGACGTCGCGCGACAGGTGGCGGCTCATGTTGGCGAGCTGGAACTCGAATTCGAAATCCGACACCGCGCGCAGGCCACGCACGATGAACCTGACCCCGCGCGAACGCGCGAAATCGACGGTCAATCCTTCATAGCCGCAGACTTCGACGTTCTGCACGTCGGCCAGCACCCGGCGCGCGAGATCCACGCGCTGCTCGAGCGAGAACAACGGCGTCTTGTTCGGGTTGGCGGCGATCGCGACGACCACGTGATCGAACATGCCTGCGGCCCTGCGCACCAGGTCATGGTGACCATTGGTGATCGGGTCGAAGGTCCCCGGGTAGACGGCGGCTCGTTTCATCATTGTTCTCTAGCTCTCCCGCAACAGCAGATGATAACCGACATCGCCGGCGCGTCCGCTGCGATGCACACGCCAGAGTGGTGGCAGGACCGGAAGTGCATTGCGCGCCGCCAGTTCCAGATAGATCGCCGCGGCAGGCGCCAGGCAGTTCGCGCTCGCAACGAGGTCCAGCAGGGCGGCGTAGTCGGGCGTATCGAATGGCGGATCCAGAAAGACGATATCGAACGGACCGCCGGGCGCGGCCAGATAGGACTCGGCGCTCATCTGCCAGACTTCAGCCGAAAGTGCGAGCCGCTCGATCTCGCCGCGCAAAGCCGCCGCGCAGGCGGGGCTTCGATCGACGAAAACCACTTGGCGGGCGCCGCGCGACAGCGCCTCGATGCCGAGTGCGCCGCTGCCGGCGAACAAGTCAAGACATAGCGCACCGCGGACCATGGGGGTGAGCCAGTTGAACAGTGTCTCCCGGACCCGGTCGGGCGTCGGCCGCAGGCCGGGTTCCGGTGCGAGCCCGATGCGGCGGCCACGCAACAAACCGCCGATCACGCGCACGGCACCGCGCCCGGCCGGCGCACTCCCGGACCCTTTTCGACCCTGTCCCAGGCGGGTTTTGCGCCGCTTCGTTGCCAATCGGTCTGTTGCTTGCCACTCGTCCTCGCCGAAGCGTACCCTAGCCACCTATTACTACAAGCGCGGCCGCCAGTTTTGGCTGACATTTGCCGCCGATACCGCAATTCGCGAGGAGTTAGGGATGAAAAATCTGTTCGGCGCCACGCTGGCTTTGTCCGCTGCGCTTATCGTCGGTGGCTGCGGGGGTTCCGGTGGGGACATCGGGCCTACCAATACGCTGTCCGGAAACAACAATCCGGGTGGCGGCACGACACCGAACACCGCATTCCGCGCGCTTTTCCAGCCGCTGTCCGGACTGCTGCCCTATCCAAACGACATCTACTTCTCCGGGTCGACGGATGGCACCCTCAACATTCCCGCCAATCCATTCGCGCCGAATGCCGCGGCACTCAATGTGCTCGACGGTTATTCCACCAACGCAGTCATTCGCGCGAACTTCGATGGCAGCATCGATCCGGCGTCCTTGACGCCCGCCGCCGTGGTCGTCGTGCATGTCGAGGTCGATGACGATCCGAGCGGCGGTGCGAGCCCGTCGATCCCGCCGACACCACTGATTCCGGGGGTGGACTACAGCGTCAGCGTCGTCACGGATGCCGCCGCCGGCGGCAGCGGAATCGAGATTCGCCCGTTGAAACCCCTGGCACCAAGCGGCGGCATCGGTCGCTCCGATATCCGCAGCGTTTACATCGTGCTGCTGACGGCAGCGATTCAAAATACCGCCGGCACGGCCGCCACCGCCGACACCGACTACGCGACCATACGCCAGGCGGCACTTGCCACCCCGGCCTGCAATCTGCCGAGCCCGACCTTCGTCGCCATCTGCCAGCTCGTCGCCGGGCATTTGCAGATTGCCAGCGCTGCGCAGATTCCTCCAACCAATGTCGTGGTGAGCTTCAGCTTCACCGTCCAGTCGACCACCGATGCGCTCAGCGTGCTCGCGCTCACCGCGACCCCGCAGACCATCGATGCACGCCCGACCGGGCTCAACACCAATAACGTCAATCCACTGCTCGCGGGCAAGGCGAACATCTTCGCCGGCGTCATGCAGATGCCCTATTACCTCAATCGCGCCGCGCCGCTCTCGGGTCGTTGGCAGGGCAATCCGTCAGTCATCGATCCGACGAGTCGCGAGATCACGCGCTTCAATCCGCAACCCGTCGCAACGGAGACCTTGCCGATACCCGTGCTCGTCACCGTACCGAATGGCAATTCGGCATCGGGTGGCGTCAAACCGCCGAATGGCTACCCTGTCGTCATCTTCCAGCACGGCATCACCCGCAACCGCACCGATGCGCTTGCGATCGCCGACGCATTCGCAGACGCGGGCTTTGTCGTGGTCGCCATCGACCAACCCCTGCATGGCATCACGGACCCGACCAACCCGCTGTACGCCGTGCCGGCGAACCCGCTCTATGCAGGTAACACGCTGCCGACCGGCGCCAACTCCTTCGAGCGCACTTTCGATCTCGATCTCATCAACAATGCAACCGGCGCGCCGGGCGCGGATGGCACACGCGACAGCTCAGGCACGCATTACATCAACCTGACGAGCCTCGCGACCAGCCGTGACAACCTGCGCGAATCGAGCGCCGATCTCATCACCGTGGCGCGCTCGCTCCCGCTGCTCAATCTCGACGCCACGGCCGGCGGCGATATCGATCCCAACCGCATCCACTTCGTTGGCCACTCGCTCGGTGCGATCGTCGGCACGGCCGCCGCCGCCGTCACGCCCGAGATTCGCACCGCATCGCTCGCCATGCCGGGTGGCGGTGTCGCCGAGCTGTTGCGCGATTCGGTGACATTCGGCCCAGCCATCAACGCGGGCCTCGCCAACCTCGGACTCGTGCCCGGCACCACGCTCTATGCCCAGTTCTTCAGGGACACGCAGACCGTGGTCGATGCCGGTGATCCGCTCAACTACATCGCGCGGGCGGCGAGCGGCAAACCTGTCCACCTGATGCAGGTCGTCGGCAACGGCACGACCTCGCTGCCAGACCAGGTGGTCCCGAACAGTGCGACGCAACGCCTGATCGCCGCCGGTGGCCTGACCAAGCTCGCGACACCGGGCGCGAATCCGAGCGCCGGCGGTCACCGTGCCTATGTGAATTTCACGGCCGGCGATCATGGCTCGATACTCGATCCCACCGCGAGTCTCGCTACCACCATCGAAATGCAGACCGAAACAGTGGTGTTTGCGGCATCGAACGGCCAATCGCTGCCCATTTCCAATCCCGCCGTCATCGAACCCTGACGGTAGGCGGCACGGTACGGTGCTGGCGGACCTGAAGACGGTCCGCCAGCGCGACCGCAGCTTTCCGAATGAGCGCAAGCAGCCAACGCCAGGGCTTTCTGTCGCGCCTGCGCGGTCGAATCAACCGGCCGGGATCCTGGCTCTCCTACGACCTTGGCAATCTGTTTCGCGGCCGCGCCATCGATGCGGACCTCCTCGATGAGCTCGAGACCCGTCTATTGCTTGCAGATGTTGGCGTCAACGTGACACAGGAGATTCTCGACGAGCTGCGCCAGCGCGTTAAGCGCAAGGAGTTGGCCGACGTCGACGCGCTGCTCGTCGCGCTTCGCGCCCTTATCACCAGCATGCTTGCCCCTTGCGCGAAGCCGCTTGGCATTGATGCCGCACAAAAGCCCTTCGTGATACTGGTCGTTGGCGTGAACGGCTCGGGCAAGACGACCACTATCGGCAAGCTTGCGCAGCGATTCGGCGACGCTCGCAAGGTCATGCTGGTGGCTGGCGATACATTCCGCGCGGCGGCAATCGAGCAGCTCGAGATCTGGGCCAATCGCAGCGGCGCGCAATTCGTCGCGCAGGGCGCGGGCGCCGATCCCGCGGCCGTGGTATTCGATGCGCATGCGGCCGCGCGGGCTCGCGGCGTCGACCTCATGATCGCCGATACGGCAGGACGATTGCAGAACCAGTCCCACCTGATGGCGGAACTCAAGAAGATCAAGCGGGTCATCGAGCGAGCGCAACCGGGCGCGCCGCATGAGGTACTGCTCGTGCTCGACGCCAACCAGGGACAGAACGCACTCAGCCAGGCGCGCGAGTTTCACGCCGCGGTCGGCGTCACCGGGCTCGTGCTCACGAAACTCGATGGCAGCGCCAAGGGCGGCATCGTGCTCGCAATCGCCCGCGAACTCGGGATTCCCATCCGTTTCATCGGCATCGGCGAGCAGGCGGATGATTTTGGCGAGTTCGATGCCGCGACTTTCGCTGCAGCATTGGTCGATGGCCCGGAAGCGAGCTGAAATGGCGACGCGTTGCGCGGGCCCGGTCAGTTGCGCAAACTAGAACCTCATTGATTCACTTCGACAACGTCACCAAGCGCTATCCGAACGGACGCGAAGGGCTGTCCGAAGCGGCGCTGCGCATCGAAGCCGGTGAACTGGTGTTTCTCACGGGCCGCTCGGGCGCCGGCAAGAGCACGGTCCTCAAGCTGATCACGTTGCTCGAGCGACCGACGCGCGGCACCGTGATCGTCAACCGGCAGAACACCGGCAGCCTGCCGGCTCGCGCCATTCCTGCATTTCGCCGCCAGATCGGCATCGTCTTCCAGGACCACCGCCTGCTCGCCGATCGGCCGGTCTACGACAACGTCGCGCTGCCGCTCATCGTCGCCGACACGCCGCTGCGCGAAATCGACCGCCGGGTGCGCGCGGCGCTCGATCAGGTTGGCCTGCTCGGCGCCGAAAAGCTCCTGCCGACCGAGCTTTCAGTTGGCGAACAGCAGCGTGTCGGCATCGCGCGCGCCGTGGTGCGCAAGCCGCCGATCCTGGTTGCGGACGAACCTACCGGCAACCTCGACCCGGACCTGTCACTCGAGGTGATGAATCTCTTCCGCCGCTTCCAGGAGGTTGGCGTAACGGTGGTGATCGCGACGCACGATCATGCGCTGGTCGACTCCTTCGGCTGCCGCGAGGTCGTGCTGGACGGCGGACGGATACTGGGCGGCGGCGACGATACGCTGCCGCATATGGTGGCCGAGCGATGAGCGTCGCGAGCTATTTTGCGCGCCACACACAGGCGGGACTCGGTTCGCTCGGCCGCATTCTGACGCGACCGATCGCCTCGTTCATGACTATCCTGGTACTGGCGCTCGCGCTGTCATTGCCACTCGGCCTTGCGGTACTCATCGATAACGCCGAGCAGGCGGCTGGCGAGCTCGACAGCTCGATACACGTGACGCTGTATTTCAAAGCCGACGTCGATGCCGGAAAGGCGCGCGCGCTCGCCGGGAATCTGCGCAAACGCAGTGGCGTCGCCAAGGTCGAGTTGATCACCGCGGAGCGCGGGCTCGAGGAACTCGGCGAATTCTCCGGATTCGGCTCGGCGCTCGAGGCACTTGGCGAGAATCCATTGCCGCAGGTGCTGACCATCACACCGGCGGACGCCGCCAGTACGCCCGCGGACATCGAAGCGCTGCGCAGCTATCTCGTCGCCTGGCCCGAGGTAGACGTCGTTCAGGTCGATACCGACTGGGTCAAGCGACTGCATGCCGCGCTCGAGCTGGTGCATAGGGCGCTCCTGGTCGCCGCATTGATGCTGGGGCTCGCCGTGCTCGCCGTGATGGCCAATACCATCCGGCTGGAAATCGGCAGCCGCCGTGCCGAAATCGAAGTGACCAAACTGGTGGGCGGATCGAACGCCTTCGTACGGCGGCCGTTCCTGTACACCGGGGCATTGTTCGGTGCTTTTGGCGGGCTGCTTGCCATCGTGGTGGTCATGCTGGCCTGCGCCCTGCTGCGCGGTCCCACGCTGGAACTTGCCCTGCTGTATGGCAGCCGCTTCGAGCTGACGGGCCCCGGGCTTCGACAAAGTGGCATCGTCCTGGGCGCGGCGGCCCTGCTCGGCTGGCTGGGCGCCTATGTGGCGGCGGCCCGCTATCTGCGCGAGATCGAGCCGCGCGCCTAACCTGTTGTTTTTGGATAATATCTCCCTCGCCAGGAACTTGACCGGGGTCTTAGCACTCTAAGCCAACGAGTGCTAAAATTACCTGGTTGTTTATGGAGGGATAGCAAGCCGATGACCGCCAATGCGCTGATCGCCCGTCACCATGATCTGGCCGTCGCCGGACCGGTAGGCAGTTTCGATGCCTATGTCGAGCGCGTATCGCAGATTCCGGTCCTGTCGCGCGAAGAAGAGGCCGAACTCGCGAAGCGTCTGCATGAGGACGGCGATGTCGATGCGGCACGCCAGCTGATCCTCGCGCACCTGCGTTTCGTCGTGCATATCGCGCGCGGATATCTGGGATATGGACTGCCCGCCAGCGATCTGGTCCAGGAAGGCAACATCGGCCTGATGAAGGCCGTCAAGCGCTTCGACCCGTCGGTCGGCGTCCGGCTGGTGTCCTTTGCCGTGCACTGGATCCGCGCCGAAATTCACGAATATGTCCTGCGCAACTGGCGCCTGGTCAGGGTCGCGACCACCAAGGCGCAGCGCAAGCTGTTCTTCAACCTGCGACGACTCAAGAAGAATCTCGCCTGGTTGAGCGCCGAGGAGACCCGCGCGATCGCAAGCGACCTGGGCGTATCGGCAAGCGAAGTCACCGAGATGGAGCGACGGCTGTCGGCGCGCGACCTGTCCTTTGATCCCGTCGAGACCGATGACGGCGATGAGGACAGCAGCTACGGCCCAGCTGCCTACCTGCCGGCACCGGATGCCGATCCCGCACTGGCGGTCGAAGCCCTGGACTACGAATCGCATAGCGCCGAACGCGTGCGACAGGCGCTTGCAAGCCTCGATCCGCGCAGCCGCGACATCATCGAAAGACGCTGGAGCGGCGAAGCCAACGCGACGCTCACCGAGCTCGCCGAGGAGTACCACGTCTCGGCCGAGCGCATCCGCCAGATCGAGGCCGCGGCGATCAAGCGGCTGCGGCTGCTCGCAGCCGACTGACGCCTCCCCGCAGACGGACGCCGTCGCGCGTCTAGCAGCCGCTTGCTAGGTGCTGGGTTAACCGTTAGCGTTGACCCATGCGCACAGCGACAGAGTGGCTGAACGAATACGCCGCGAGCCACCGCAATCCGGTCAACAAGCGGCTGCACTGGCTCTGCGTGCCCGCGATCGTACTCGCGGTACTTGCGATGTTGTCGGAGCTGCCTGTGCCGCCACCACTCGCGGCGCTGTCGCCCTGGTTCAATTTCGCAACGCTCGCTGTGCTCGGCGCCTTTGTTTATTACCTCCGCCTCGCGCCTGGTCTCGCGGTCGTCGCCCTGCTCCCGCTCGTGGCGATGCTGGTCGGCATCGCGTCAGCTTCCGCGCGTGGCCTGCCCGTGTTGCCCGTGGCTCTGGTCGTGTTCGTCGTTGCCTGGATTGGCCAGTTCATCGGGCATCATGTCGAAGGTGCCAGGCCGTCCTTTTTCAAGGATCTGCAGTTTCTCCTGATCGGCCCGCTGTGGCTGGTCGCGACCGCGCTCGGGTACCAGCAGCGGCGCAGCATTTGAAAGTCAACGGCGGCCAGGCGATTGCTGAGCGCCTGCAGCGGCACGGCGTTCGAACCGTCTTCGCACTTGGTGGCGCTTCGCACAGTCACCTGTTGCTCGCACTCGCCGACGCCGGCGTCGCCATCGTTGGCGCCCGGCATGAATCGGGCTGCGTCGGAGCTGCGGACGGCTACGCGCGCATCAGCCAGCGCCTCGGTGTCGCACTGATCGTCGGCGAGCAGGGCCTGCCGAATGCAATGAACGGCATCGCTACCGCTTTCCACGCATGCTCGGCGGTACTGGTGCTGGTCGCGCGACTCCCCGATTCCTGGACCGAAGCCGATGCGGAGATCGATGGCGATCAGCTCGCCATGGTCGCACCCCTCGTCAAATGGGCACGCCGGGTTCCCTGCGCCGCGCGGCTTGCAGAGTACCTCGACAGCGCAGCCAAGCACGCACTGAGCGGACGGCGCGGGCCCGTGGTGCTGCAGATTCCGGCGGACTACCTTGGTGCGATCGTGGAGTCGGCAGCATCGTTACCGACACCGCGCCTCGCCGAACCGCCCGGGCCGGCCTCGACGGCGATCGCCTCGGCGGCCGGACTCCTTGCCGGCGCCAAGCGTCCATTGCTAATAGCCGGTGCCGGCGCCTGCTATGGAGGAGCCGGCGCGGCGCTGCGCGAACTGAGCGAACGTTTCGCCATTCCCGTAGCGGGCAACGGGCTCGGCCGCGGTCTCCTCGCCGAGGACTGGCAGCACTCGTTCAACTGGCCCTACGCGCAGATCGCGGCGTGCCACGCGGACGTCGTCTGTGTCGTCGGCGCGCGGCTCAAGCAGCGACTCGGTTTTGGACTGCCGCCGCGCTTCGCCGCCGACGCGCGTTTCATTCAGATCGATATCGTTGCCGATGAATTCTCGCGCAACCGGCGCATCGACGTGCCGATCGCCGGTAATGCCGGCAGAAGTTGCGAAGCCCTCCTGCGCGCACTCGCATCGCTGCCGGGCCCGGCTGCGGCACGCCGCGACTGGCTGGGGGAGGCGTTGCAACCGCGCCGCAGATTCCTGCAGGACCTCGCATCCAGGCCGGGCGCGGCGCTGCATCCCCTGGCGCTTGGAGCCCGGGTCGCCGCATCGAACGATGCCGATGCCATCGTTGTCGGCGACGGCGCGGATATCCAGACCTGGATGTATGGCGCGATTGCCGTCAAGCGTGCACCAGGCTTTCTCGATCACTATCCAATGGGCGCAATGGGTTCTGCGCTGCCGCTTGCGGTCGGTGCCGCGGCTGCGGCTCGCGATATTGCCCGCGAAAATGGCAGCACCGCGCGCCGGGTCATGATGACCACCGGTGACGGCGCATTCGGATTCTACCCGGCGGAACTGCATGCAGCGGTCATGGCTGCGCTGCCTTTGACGATCGTCATCGGCAACGATGGCGCCTGGGGCACGGAATACCACGGCCAGATGCGCGCGCTTGGGCGCAGCGTCAACACGGAGCTCACTGCGCTCGACTACGAACTGGTCGCGCGCGGCTTCGGCGCGACGGGACACCGGGCCACCACGACGGACGAACTGGACCAGGCGCTGCAGGTTGCCGCGCGCGATGCGGGCGTGCAGGTCATCAACGCATTGATCGATCGCGAGGCCGGCGCCCTGCTCAAGCGCGAGCCGCTCGCGCAGATGATCCAGTTCGATGACCTGGCGGAGAACGTGAAGGAGCAGCGGCTTGAACACTGACGCGACAACGGCTTATCCACGTCCTGCGTACGCCTGGTATGTCGTGGTCGTGCTCCTCCTTGCGTATATCCTCTCGTTCATCGATCGCGACGTGCTGTCGCTCCTGGTCGGCGAGATCAAGCGCGAGCTGGCGTTGAGCGAAGTGCAGATCGGCACGCTGCTCGGCGTGCCCTTCGCACTGTTCTACGCAACCTGCGGAATCTTCATCGCCTGGCTGGCAGACCGCGGCCGGCGCACCCTGGTTATTTTCACCGGTGTCGTCCTGTGGAGCCTGGCGACGGTGTGTTGCGCCCTTGCCGACAGCTACTGGGGTTTGTTCACGGCCCGCATCGGCGTTGCCGTCGGCGAGGCGGCGCTGACGCCGCCGGTGCTGTCCTTGCTGAAGGACTATTTTCCGCCCGACCGTGTCGGACGCGCCATCGGGCTCTACACGGCTGGAGTCTCTGGCGGCGGCGGCATTGCCAATATCATCGGCGGCAGCCTCTACCCGGCATTGATCGCAGGCGGGGCGACCACGCTGCCGCTCATCGGTACGCTCGATCCCTGGCAACTGATGTTCGTCGTGGTCGGCCTGCCAGGGCTCATCGTTGCATTGCTGATCCTCACCATCCGCGAGCCCGTGAGGCGCGACCGCCTCACCGGCACGGCGGGTACCGCGGCGCCACCGAGTTCGGTGTGGGCGACATTGCGGTTCGTCGGGCAGCGCTGGCGCAGCCACGTCGTGTTGTTCATCGGACTTTCCAGCATTGCCATCATGGCCTACGGGGTCAATTACTGGGTACCGGAATTCCTGCGGCGAAGTTTCAGTCTGAGCGATGCCGACTATGGGTATTACATCCGCTGGCGCGGTCTGTTGCTGATCGTATTCGGGCTGATCGGCGTCGTCGGTGGCGGCTGGCTGTGCGATGTCCTGCGCAAACGCCATGCCGACGGCTACCTGCGGGTCGTGTTGATCGGCCTCGGTTTTCTCATCGTCGGTTATACGCTCCTGCCGCTGATGCCAACCCCGACGCTCGCGGTGCTGATGGTTATACCGGCAACACTCGGCGGCGCGATACCGACCGCGGCGGGCGCAGCGGCCGTCATGGCGATCGCACCGTCCACGATGCGAGCGCAGATCATTGCCCTCTATTATTTCACGCTCAACCTGATCGGCTTCGCAGTCGGTCCGAACGCGGTCGCGGCGCTCACGCAGTACGTGTTTCGCGATGACCTCAAGCTCAACTATTCGCTCGCGATCGTCGCTTTCACCGCGGCCACGATCGGTATCGCGCTTTGCCTTCACTGCCGCGCACACTACCGGCGCTGTATCGCGGAAGCTGACGGCTGGCAAAGCGCATCGCCCGCGTCCTGACGACAGGCTATCATTCGCCTGCAATATTCGGAGATGACCGTGGCCGGAAAACAAGCACTCAATCCACTTGACCTCTACGACGTCAACAGCCTCCTGACCGACGATGAGCGCATGGTGCGCGACTCGGTGGCGCGGCTCGTCGATGAGAGAGTCCTGCCGATCATCCGCGAATGTTTCGAGCGCCACAGGTTTCCGCGCGAGCTGGTCGCGGAACTCGCCGCGCTCGGCCTGTTGGGATCCTCGCTCGAGGGCTATGGTTGCGCGGGTCTCAATGCCGTCAGCTACGGCCTGATATGCCAGGAACTCGAACGAGGCGATTCCGGGGTGCGCAGCTTCGTCTCCGTCCAGTCGTCGCTGTGCATGTACCCGATTTACAGCTTCGGGAGCGAGGCGCAGAAAGAGCGCTACCTGCCGGGCATGGCGCGCGGCGAACTGATCGGCTGCTTCGGGCTGACCGAACCGCAGGGCGGCTCGGACCCGGCCAACATGAAGACCCACGCCAAACGCAAGGGCAAGGACTGGGTCCTGAATGGTTCGAAGATGTGGATCACCAACGGTGCCATCGCCGACCTCGCGGTGGTCTGGGCACGAACCGAGGAAGGGATCCGCGGCTTCATCGTCGAGAAAGGCACCAAGGGATTTGCCGCGCCAGAGATCGAAAACAAATTCAGCCTGCGCGCCTCGGTCACCTCGGCACTTTATTTCGACAACGTCGTGTTGAGCGAGGAGCAGATGTTGCCGGGCAGTACGGTCGGACTCAAAGCGCCGCTGTCCTGCCTGACCCAGGCCCGTTATGGAATCACCTGGGGTGTGATCGGAGCGGCCCAGGCATGTCTTGCGCAAATGCTCGAGTACACGGCGACGCGTGAGCTGTTCGGCCGCCCCCTCGCCGCCAACCAGGCCATCCAGCAGCGTCTCGCCGACATGGCGCGACGCATCACTACGGCACAGCTGTTGTCATTGCAACTCGGCCGCCTCAAGGACCGCAATCGCATGACACCGTCACAGGTCTCGCTCGCCAAGTGGAACAACTGCCGCATGGCGCTCGACATCGCCCGCGATGCGCGTGACATGCTGGGAGGCGCCGGTATCAGTGCCGAGTACGTGCCCATCCGTCACGCGCTCAATCTCGAGAGCGTCATCACCTACGAAGGCACCGAGACCATTCACGAACTGACTATCGGCCGCGAGCTGACCGGCATCAACGCTTTCTAGTGGCCGCGCGAGACGGCGCCAGTCATCGCCGTATCCTGTCAATCGCCGTACCGATGATCCTGGCGAACCTCTCGCCGGCCGCCATCGGTCTCGTGGACACCGCCATGGTCGGCCGACTTGGCAGCCCGTCATTCATCGGCGCGGTCGCGGTCAACACGGTGCTGTTCGGTTTCCTCTTCACCGCGCTCAATTTCCTGCGCATTGTAAGTACCGGTCGCTCTGCGCAGGCCTTTGGCGCGAGAGACGGCTCGCGCCTTCGCCATAGTCTCGCGCAGGGCTTGCTGTTCGCGTTCGCGCTCGCCGGATTGTTGCTGTTGCTGCGTGAACCACTGTTCGCACTTGGGATCGAGGCGATAGGCCCCAGCGAGGCGGTTGCGACACTGGCGCGCCAGTACTACGACCTGCGGTTGTGGAGCGCGCCAGCGAGCCTCGGCAATTACGTCCTGATCGGCACCCTGGTGGGCATGGGCAGCGGCGGCGGGCCGCTCGTCATGGTGCTCGCTGCCAACGGCCTCAACCTGCTGCTCGATCTGCTGCTGGTGCTGAAGTTCGATCTTGGCATCCAGGGCGTCGCCTGGGCCTCACTCGCGGCGGAGTATTTCGGTGCGGCCGTCGGCCTCGTGCTGCTCGGCCGGCGGGTGCGGGGTCTCGCGGGCCATTGGCCGACGGGGCTGCGCGAGCTCAGGCAGGATATGCGCTGGCTACTCGGCGCCAACGCCGTGCTCTTCGCGCGCACACTCGCGCTGATGTTCGTGTTTGCGTTCATGACGACAGCCGGCGCACGGCTTGGCGATGCAGTCCTTGCGGCCAATGCCATCCTGATCAACATGCAGTACTGCACGGCCTATGTGCTTGACGGCTTTGCCAATGCCGCCGAAGCCGGCGTCGGCCAGGCGATCGGAGAGCGCAACGCCGGGGAGCTGCGCCTCATCAATCGCCATGCCCTCGCCTGGTCGCTGGGATCATCGCTCGCGCTCAGCGCGCTCTACCTGGGCGGCGGACCCCGCCTCTTCGGCTGGATCACGGACCTCGACAACGTGCGCTCAATCGCCGCGACACATCTGCCATGGGTCGCCGCCCTGGCGCCGTTGTCGGCGCTCGCTTTTCACTACGACGGCGTCTTCATCGGTGCGCTCCGCCATCGGGCGATGGGGGCCAGCATGCTGATCGCGGTCGGCGCGGTGTTCCTGCCGGTCTGGGCCCTCTCGCGCGACTTTGGCAACGATGGCCTGTGGGCTGCATTTCTCGCCTTCAACCTCGCCCGTGGTGTGTTGCAGCAACTGTGGTTTTCACGATGGCAGCGGCGTGGCGAACTCTTGTTGCCAGTCTAGGGACGTCGGATTTTCTTACAAAATGGCGTCTGTACGGGCCGGTCATTTGACATAGTGAACCTATAACCCTATGAATTATATAATTAATTCATGGGATGGCCTCGATCTTGCTATAGTGTGGCAGTCGATTTTCAGACAGGTTACAGGATTCAAGATCATGACAAGGACGAGTCGCAAGTCCCTCTTTCTGGCGTTGCCGGTGCTATTGATGGCGCCGCTCTTTGCAAGCGCCGCACCGATTTTCAAGGAGCTGCCGGACCAGGCGGTTGCCGGCGGCTATGGCCTGGCGACTCTCAAGATCGCCCTGCCCGAGCAGGCCAGCGTGGTCGCCTATGACCGAAGTGTCCTTGGCTGGCGCGGCTATGGCAACTTCGATCTCGGCAGTGCAGTAGAACTCGGCGAGCTGGGTCGCCCGCTTTTTGCCTCGCAGTGGCTCAATCTGCTGCTGCAGCGCCTGAGTTCGGTCAACGTGCCCGGCACGCCCGTGCAGCAGGTTGACGAGCCGGCCAATGTGCCAGAACCCGCAACTCTTGCCCTGCTGGGCGGAGGCCTGCTGGCTTTTGGTTTCGCCTCGGCGCGCCGTCGCCGCAGCGCATAAGCCATCCTCCCTGATCCATAGAGTGGTACGAAACCCCGGCAATGCCGGGGTTTTGTTTTTTCCGCAGCCGCTCTCGCTATGATGCCCGGCTTCGAAGCAACTGCGGGGACAGCGGCATGAGCGCGAAACTTCCGATTTTGCAGCGTGATCAACGCAGCGTGCGCGGCAAGATTCTCTACACCAGCAAGAAGCCCGAACGCCTCGATGAGGAACGCGGCCGCGAGTATTTTCGTATCGACGTGCACGGCGATGGCACGCGCAGCTGTATCGCGCATTGCGAAATCGACGATCGGCCCTCGGTGATGCGTGACATCAGCTACTCGCTCGACCGCGACTGGATGCCGACGGATTGTTTCGTGCGCATATCGGTCAATGACCGCTTCACTGGTTCAGGATGGTTCCGGTTTCGACCCGACGAGGCCGAATGCGAGACCTGGACCGCGGCCGATGGACGCATTTCGCAGACCATGACGTTGGCGAAGCCTCTGCGTACCTTCCAGAACCATGCCATTGCCTGCGATGCCTGGCACCTGCGGCTGATCGATCGCAACCGGCCCGGCGTCGTCCAGCGCATCGAGCAGATCCTGCTGTCGTCGCCCGATCACCGCGGTGCCACCGGGCCGATGCTCTACTCCATTGGACTCGATCTGGTGTACGTGGGCGAGGAGAAGATCACGGTGGCGGCAGGCACTTTCGATGCGCTGCACTACCAGTTCGTCTCGAACGCCGAGCTCCCGGAGGAGCATCCGCCCTACGATGTCTGGTGCAGCAATGACGGCGATTTTCTCTTCCTGCGCGGGCAGGTCGCCGGCTACATGCAGACGCATTACGAGCTGGTGGAGCTCGAGCACGGTCATTGACCGGGGCCGATGCGCCCGGCCGCGGGCAGATGCTGGCAAATGATGGCGCGCGCTCCCGGCAGCACCCGCGAGCGGCTACACTTCGGCCATGCGACGCACCATCGCCATCGTTGAAGACGAAGCAGCCATTCGCGAGAACTACACAGCCGCCTTCGCGCGCGAGGGCTATAGCGTGCGTGGCTATGCAAACCGCAGGTCGGCGCTCGAGGCTTTTGCGGCCCGCCTGCCCGACCTGGTAATCGTCGACATCTCCCTGCAGGATGAACCCGAAGGCGGTTACGAACTGTGCCGCGAACTGCGCGCACGTTCCGCGGAGCTGCCGATCATCTTTCTCACCGCGCGCGACTCGGAGATCGATGCAGTGTCGGGGCTGCGCCTGGGTGCGGATGATTTTCTCACCAAGGAGTTGTCACTTGCGCACCTGATCGCGCGGATCAATGCGCTGTTTCGCCGGGTCGATGCGCTGCGCCAGCCGCCGGACAGTGCCCAGGCCATGCAGCGTGGCGCGCTCGCCGTCGACATGGATCGCATGCAGGCGAGCTGGCAGGGCAAGGAGGTGGACCTGTCGCTCACCGAACTTTGGATAGTGCACGCGCTCGCGCAGCACCCCGGGCATGTGAAGAACCGCCAGCAACTGATGGACGCGGCCAACGTGGTACTGGATGACAGCACGATCACCTCGCACATCAAGCGTATTCGCCGCAAGTTCCAGGCCTGCGATGGCAACTTCGATGCGATCCAGACCGTCTACGGCATGGGTTATCGCTGGCTCGAGTAGCCGCTGCCCGTGACCATCCGCGCCAAACTCCTGTTGCTCCCGGCGCTGACACTGGTGCTGCCGTGGGCCGGCTGCCAGTACGCGCGCGAAATGGAAACGGTACTGCGCGAGAGCGAGCAGCAGTCGTTGCGCGCCATCGCAAGCAGCATCGCAAGCTCGTTGCAGGGACGTGACGATCTGCTCTATCGCGGCCAACCGCCACGCGCCGAGCCGGATGCGCGCGACGTCGACGTCCTGCCTCTCAATGGCCCACCCTATCTCGACGGACTGGTCGATGACTGGGTCACGGATGCGAGTCACTGGCGCCGGTTTCGCTCGCCCGATGGCGACGAGCTTCGCTTCCTCGTCGGCCGGCACGAGCAGTTTCTCTATGTCTTCGCAACCGTGGCCGACAAGACCGTCGTGCAGGATCGAAATGCCGCATCGGCACTCGATGCCGGCACGCTCGGCGACAGGTTGTGGATCGGATTCGACGATCCGGCCGGACGCGCCGAGGAGTACTTCGTCGCCGGGCTGGTCGGTGCCGGTCACGCGCGCCACATCGAGGCCCGCGACTACGGGCGCAAGGTTGCGGTGGATGAATCGCGCATAGACACCGTCTGGCGACCTACCGACGAGGGCTACAGTGTGGAGCTGCGCATGCCCGCCTCGATGGTGGGACGTTACTTCGGCCTGCTCGTCGATGATCGCGAGCAGCGCGGCGCGAAGGCGCAGTCCTACGGTTCCCTCGATGCCGCCAGCCTCGAAGCCGGCGGACGCCTCGTGATGCCCGCTGGCGAGCTCGAAGGCTATCTTGCACAGTTCCGCGAGCCCGGTATGCGCATTTCTTTCGCGACGCCCCAGGGCGCTGTCCTTGCCGAGCCGCAGGCGACCCTCGTGAATACCGATTACACATTGCGCCGAACGCTGCTCGCGCGCCTGTATCGACGCATGCTGCGTGCCAACGTCGAGCGCCTGCCGAAGGCGCGCTCGAGCATGCGGCAGCTCGCGGACGAGGACAGCCGCAGCGCGGCAAAGGGCGAGGCGGCATCGGCATTGCTGCGCACGGGTGATCGCGGCGGACTCGTGGTTGCGGCGTCTGCGCCAGTGCGCGATGGCAACGGCCGCGACGTCATCGGCGTACTGCGTGTCGTGCAGACGGCGGATCGCTGGCTCATCCTGCGCGATCGTGCCTTGTCACGGCTCCTCAATCTGACGCTTTCGGCGACACTGCTCGCGCTGCTCGCAACACTTGGCTTTGCGACCTGGCTGGGTCTGCGTCTGACGCGGCTTGCGCGCGCCACCCAGAATGCGCTCGATACGCGCGGCAATCTCGACATCGCGGCGATTCCCGACCAGCAGGCGGGTGATGAACTGGGTGGCGTCGCACGCAGTTTTGCCAGGCTGTTGCGGCGGCAAATGGGCTATACACAATACCTGCGTACGCTCGCCGGCAAACTCGCGCACGAGATACGCACGCCGCTCGCCATCGTGCGCTCCTCGCTCGATAACCTGCAGTCCGAGGCGGGCAAGTCCGAGGTTGCGCCGTATATCGAGCGCGCCAACCAGGGCATCGATCGACTAGGACACATCGTGAGCGCGATGGGCGCGGCCGGCCGACTCGAGGACGCGATCGCGCAGGCGGAAAAGCAGCCGCTCGACCTGGCGCAGTGGGTGCCAGGGGCGCTTGCGGGCTATCGCCTAGCATTTGCGCAGCACCGTTTCGGCTTCACGCCCGACGCCGATGACTCGCCACTCGCCATCATGGGTTCGGCGGAGTTGATCGGCCAGATGCTGGATAAACTCATTGAAAATGCGGTTGATTTCGCGCCACCCGGCAGCGAGATCGCTGTCGGCCTCACGCGCGATGGCGATCACGCCGTGCTGTCAGTCGCGAATCATGGCCAACCCCTGCCTGCGGGGGCCGAGAACCTGCTGTTCGAGTCGATGTGGCAATCGCGCCCCGACAGCCACGGTGGGCAACCGCATTTCGGCCTCGGCCTGTACATTGTCAAGCAGGTCGCCGAGTTTCATGGCGGCTCGGCCACCGCCAGCAACCGGGGCGATGGCCGCGGCGTCGTGTTTCGCATCGATCTTGGTCCGTTGTTGCATTGATGCGACTGTCGCTGTCATAAGACATTCCCAAGGCTGTCGCAGAGGTTTACAATGACTTCGACTCGCGGCTACGCAGTACCTGATAAGTTGCTTGTTTATCAGCGATTTTTCAGACTGGCATTGATATTGCTGGAATTGCGCAGCCTGTCTCCTTCTCGGTTTGATGCGAAAAGGGGACAGAGAAGAAGCTCGAGGGATCGACGCAGACACAGGCGGAGCGCCGCCCATTTTGGCGGGTTTCCGGGAATACAGTCGCGAACTGACGCGACGGCCTAGGGTTTAGTCGGACGACGGCGTCCGGTATTTCGGCCTGAAGAAGGATTTAGACGTCTGCGGTGGGTTTTGATGCCGTACCAGATGGTTGGCCGGCAGAAGCTGACAACGATTGACCGGAGTCGACAAGCAGAGTTCGAAAATTGAAGCCCCGCGACTGCGGGGCTTTTTTTATCATGCGCACATGAAGGCATTGATTCCACTATCGCTCGCAGTTCTTGCCGGAATCGCCCGCGGAGCCTCGGTTGAGGTCAACGCACCAGTCAGGGAAGCGAATTTCGTTGGCTACATCGCGCAACAATCCCTGCCGTACCAGAGTCTGCGGCGCTGGCCGTCGTTACGCGCGCGGATATTGAGCGAAGACTCCAGCAGCGGGCGGCTTGCTGCCTATGTGGAATTTCCGCGCGGCTGGCACGCGCGGCGACTTCCCGCTCTGGCACAGTCGGTCGAAGTCATCGTGCTGGATGGTGGCCTGACCTTTGGTACCGATGCGCTTGCGCATTACGATTTTGCTTTCGTGCCGCCCGGGCGCTCGCCGCCATCGCTCGGCAGCCGCGATGGTGCACATGCACTCGTCTTCTTCGATCCGCCGGCAGCGGATGCGGCGGCGGTTGGCCGTCAGCAGCAGCGTGGCGCCTATGTCACTCGCTTCGATCCGGCTCGCTGGCAACCTGCGTCGCTGGCGCGCAGCGCCGGCGCCACGGCCGATCTCAAGGTCATGCACCTGAAGAAAGATCCCTTCACCACGGCACGCACCTGGTACGTCAAGCTCGAAGGCGGCATGACCGTGCCCTGGGAAGTGCATTCGATGCCGGAGGAAGGCTACCTGATGGAAGGCAGCTATCGACTCGCCGAGTGCCTGCCCGCCCGCACCGTCATCGGGAACTACGTGCAGGGCGGCTATTTCTGGCGCCCCGGCGGCATCGCGCACAGCGGTCCGGAGTCGGGTCCGCAAGGCCCGGTCATCTGGCTCCAGCGATCGCCGATCGCGCTCGACGTGGTGTTCTATCAACGCTGCGTGGCCGGCACGGCCGGCGAACCCCTGCGACCCGGCTCAAAACCCTAACGGCAGGCGCAATACCAGCAATGCGATCGCAAACCCAAGGCCCGCGCCGGCCAGGACGTCGCTCGGATAATGCAGGCCCAGCACGGGACGGGACAGCGCAATGGCGATCGCAATGGGCAGGAAGAATGCCGCCAGCGACGGATAGCCCTGCAGGAGCACCGTCGTGAAGCTCACCGCATGCAATGTGTGACCCGAAGGAAAGCTGTAGCGATCGAGCGGTGCCTTGAAGCATTCGATGTCACGCGAGTTGATGTAGGGGCGCTCGCGCACCCAGCGATTCTTGAGATATTTGTAAAGCGCGAGTCCCAGCGCGGCGGCGACCAACATGCGCAGCGACGTCGCAATCGCTGCTGGTCCGTAAACCAGCGGCAGCGCCAGCATGGTCGCATACCAGAGAACACCATCGCCCAGGCGACTCACGAGTCTGAACACGGTACGAATCGCAACGAAATGCGCCAGCGCATTGGCTTTTCGGCAAAGCCGGTATTCGAAACGATCGAGTCGCGCAAACACCGTCGATTCCATGGGCGGCACTATCGTTCCACCCGATGACGCTCTGGTGACATCCCAGCGAAACTTCGATGAAACCCCGATTGGGTCACGCTTTCGCAGCGACGAGCGCATCAGGCCGCTCCACATAACGCGCCGCAACCCGTTGGTAGAACTCGCCGAGCCTCAGGGCCATGGCACGCGACGCCCAGCGCCGCGCATCGAGCCGCGCGCGATTGCCGAGGAGACTTCGCGTGCCACCGTCATTGAGGAGCTGCACCACGGCATTTGCGAATGCAGTGCGCTCCTCGGGCACCACGACAGCACCTTCGGCGCCCGCGAGGACGTCCTTGGTGCCCATGACCGCGGTCGATACCACCGGTGTCCCCTGTGCCATGGCTTCCAGCAGCACGAGTCCCTGCGTCTCGGTGCGCGAGGCGAACACGAATACATCCGCGGAGTGATAGCAGTCGAGCAGTTCCTGCCGCCGATCGAGATAGCCGATGAACTGGACATGATTGTCCATGCCGAGTTCGCCGACGCGGCGCATGAGCTGCGGCAATGCGGGACCTTCGCCCGCGATGACCAACAGCGCATCGGCAACGCTTTGGCGCACTTGCGCCGCGATGTCGACCAGAAACTCGATATTCTTCTCGTGCGCGGTGCGACCGACATAGAGCATGACGCGTCGCCCGGGCGCGATGCCATGGCGCTGCCGAAATCGAAGCCCGGCGCCGCGATCGAAGCTCTGCGTTGGCAACCCGGTCGGCAGGACTTCGATGGGCGTGGTCACGCCGTAGGCACGCAGGGCATCGGCCATGCTGTTCGACGGCGAGATCAGTGCATCGAGCTCGGCACATTGGCGCCGCGTGAACCAGCGCGCGAGCGATCGCGCCGCGACGATCGGTATGGCGGGCAGGTAGTGCTGCAGGTAGTGTTCGAAATAGGTGTGGTAGGTCGCGACCACCGGGACGCCGAGGCGCCGTGCGTGACGCACACCTGCGTAGTGAGCGGCGAATGGCGTGTGGATATGCACGATATCGATGTCGTTGCAAAGCGGATCGCGCAACACGCCGCGCAAAGCGCGCCATTTCATCAGGCGATCTTCCGGATCGCCAGGCACGAGGCGGCCAGGTACTCGCAATATCGATGAGTCGCCGGCCTCGCCGGCCGCCGGGTAGTCCGGCACCACCAGCGTACAATGGTGGCCATCGTTCACGAGGTCATGGCGAAATGTCGCGATGGACGTCGACACGCCGTTGACACGTGGTGCGTAGACATCCGAAATGAACAGTATTCGCACGCGCGGCAATCTAGCGAACAGACATTACAAATGTGTTGCAAACGCCTCTTTGATTTGGTTTTTCTTGTAACCGTGACGGCGGTCCTGGGCGGCTGTGCGCGCCTGCCCGCCCTGCCAGGCGCTGTATCAGGTGCAGATCCAGCACACGCGCCTGGCAGCGCTTCGATGAGTGCCCCCGATGCCATGGCGGGCAATCGCAGCATCCTGCGGCGCGCGAGCGGTCGCTACGCCTACACGACGCTGGATGGCCACGAGCAACGCGGCAGCGAGGAATTCACCCTGCTCGTGCATCCCGATGGCAGCCGCACGCTGTCGATCTGGCACGACCTTCGCGCACGGGATGCGCAGTTCACGGTTGTCCTGCGCGTTGCACAGAATTTTCGCCCGCTCGAGGCCTATGTCAGCTACTGGAACGCAGGCGCCTTCAAGGGCAGTGCGCTCATGCGCGCGGACGGCAAGCGCCTCACGACCGACAGCCGCGGACCACAGGGCGTGCTGCACCTTGAGCAGAACGTGCCTGAGCAATTTTCCATCGGCACGCATCCGGTCGCGGCCGACGGCTGGCATGGCTGGTATCTGTCGTCCGACGAGTCATCTGGCACGCTCAGCATTCTCACCATGGAAGCGAGCGGCGATCTCACGTTGCCGGTGAAGGGCTCACTCAACAGTCTGCCCATCGAACGTATCGGCGATGAAACCATCGCCGTAGCGGCTGGGCGCTTCAAGACGACGCATTATCGGCTGGCATCGGTCAACGACCTCTGGGTCATCGACGAGCCGGATCGGCTGGTCGTGCGATCGATCATTGCAGCGCGTGGGCTCAAATACGAACTCACGCGATTCGAATCGCGGTAGCGCAGACGGATACGCGCGCCTGGCGTGCGCTCGCTGCAGCCGTGCCAAGGGCTTTCCAGGACCGTGCGCGTCAGGGCAGCGTCGTCGATCCCATCAGGTAACGATCGCACTCGCGCGCTGCCTGCCGGCCTTCGTGTATGGCCCATACGACGAGGCTTTGTCCGCGGCGGCAGTCGCCGGCGGCAAACACGCCCTTGACGTTGGTTGCATACACGCCGTAGTCGGCGCGCAGATTGCTGCGCTCATCGGTTTCGAGACCGAGGTCTGAGGGCAGACCGGATTCGGGTCCGGTGAAGCCCATCGCGAGGAGCACGAGCTGGGCCGGTTGGCGCCGCTCGCTGCCCGCGACGGCGGCCGGCTGTAGTCGACCGTCCGCCGCTTTGCGCCACTCGACCGCAACCGTAGCGAGCTCGCTCACCTCGCCGGCCTTGTTGCCGATGAATTTCTGCACCGTAGTGAGGTAACGACGCGGATCCGCGCCGAAGCGGGCCGCCGCTTCCTCCTGTCCGTAGTCGAGGCGGTAGACGCGCGGCCACTCGGGCCAGGGATTGTCCTCGGCACGCTCATCCGGTGGCCTCGGCATGATTTCGAACTGGGTCACGCTACGACAACCCTGGCGCATCGCGGTGCCGACGCAGTCCGTACCCGTGTCGCCGCCGCCGATGACGATGACGTCCTTGTCCTTGGCGCTGATGGTCACGCCCGCCGGACCACCTGCAAGCAGCGCGCGCGTGCTGTCGGTGAGGTAGGTCATCGCGAGGTGCACGCCCGGGAGTTCACGGCCCGGCACCGGCAGATCACGCGCTGCGGTTGCGCCCGTGCAGATGACGGTCGCATCGAAATCACGCAACAAGAGCCGCGCCTCGACATTCTCGCCGACGTCGGCATTGCAGATGAATTTGATGCCTTCGTCCTCGAGCAACTTGATGCGACGCAGGACCACATCGTGCTTGTCGAGCTTCATGTTCGGGATGCCGTACATCAGCAGCCCGCCCGGCCGATCGGCGCGCTCGAGCACGCTGACCTCGTGGCCAGCTCTGTTCAACTGCGCGGCGGCGGCAAGACCCGCAGGACCCGAACCGACGACGGCAACCCGCTTGCCGGTGCGCCTCTCCGGAGGTTCGGGGAGTACCCAGCCTTCTTCGAAGCCTTTGTCGATGATGGCATTTTCCAGGTTCTTGATGGTCACCGGTGGCGCGCTGATTCCAAGCACGCAGGATCCTTCGCAAGGCGCGGGACACACCCTGCCGGTGAACTCCGGAAAATTATTGGTCGCGTGCAGCCGCTCGAGCGCTTCACGCCAGAGGCCGCGGTAGACGAGATCGTTCCACTCCGGTATCAGGTTATTGACGGGGCAACCGGAAGCGGCACCACTGATCAACTTGCCCGTGTGGCAAAAGGGAACGCCGCAGTCCATGCAGCGTGCCGCCTGCTGCTTGAGGCCGCGCTCGTCCATGTGGTGATGGAACTCGCGCCAGTCGCGCACCCGCTCGGCTGGGCTGCGATCGAGCGGCAATTCGCGCAGATATTCGATGAATCCGGTTGGTTTACCCATGCTTGCGGCGCTCTCAATTACCGCCGACGCGCGAGAGGTCGCGGGAGTTCTCGTCGAATGCCGCCATGATCGCCTCATCGCCCGACAATCCCTGCTCATGTGCACGCCTGAGGCAGGCGAGTACGCGCTTGTAATCCTTCGGTATCACGCGCACGAAGCAGGGAAGCAGGTTAGCCCAGTCACCGAGCAATCGCTCGGCCGCCGCGCTGCCGGTGAGCTCGGCGTAGCGCGCGATGAGCTCGCGCAGGGACCGCGACTCCTCGTCGTCTTCGATGCGTTCGATATCGACCATCTGCAAATTGACGCGACGGCGAAAATCGCCAACCTCATCGAGCACATAGGCAACGCCGCCGGACATGCCCGCGCCGAAGTTGCGCCCCGTCGCGCCGAGCACCACGACGCGTCCACCGGTCATGTACTCGCAGCAATGATCGCCGACGGCCTCGACAACCGTATCCACGCCGCTGTTGCGCACGGCGAAGCGCTCGCCTGCCATGCCATGCACGAACAGCTCGCCGCTGGTCGCGCCGTAGAGCGCGACATTGCCCACGATCATGTTGTGCGCTGCGTCGTAGCCTGCGCCGGCCGGCGGACATACGACGATGCGCCCGCCGCACAACCCCTTGCCGACATAGTCGTTGGCATCGCCCGCGAGCGTGAGTGACATTCCGCGCGGCACGAAGGCGCCGAAGCTCTGTCCCGCGGAACCCGTGAAATTCAGATGGATAGTGCCATCCGGCAACCCATCGGGGCCCCATTTGCGCGTTACTTCGGAGCCGGTGATGGTGCCCACAACGCGATGGATATTGCGGATTGGCACATCGGCGCGCACCTTGGCGCCCTGCTCGATAGCCGGACGGCAGATGTCGAGGAGTCTCGTCACGTCGAGCGACTGCGCGAGACCATGGTCTTGCGGCATCTGGCAGTAACGGCCGACTTCGGGTCCCGCGTCGGGCGCATAGAGGATATTGCTGAAATCGATCCCGCGCGCCTTCCAGTGCAGGATGGCGGCCGCGGGCTCGAGGCGATCGACGCGACCGACCATTTCATCCACTGTCCGGAAACCCAGTTCAGCCATCAGCTCGCGCATGTGTGCGGCAACGAATCGCATGAAGTTCACGACATGCTCGGGCTTGCCGGCAAAACGCTCGCGCAGCCGTGGATCCTGGGTGGCGACGCCGACCGGGCAGGTATTGAGGTGGCAGACGCGCATCAGGATGCAACCGGTCGCAACCAGCGGCGCCGTCGAAAAACCGAATTCCTCGGCACCGAGCAGCGCTGCGATGACTACGTCGCGCCCGGTCTTCAGCTGGCCATCGGTCTCGACGACGATGCGCGAACGCAGGTTGTTCATCACCAGCGTCTGGTGCGTCTCGGCGAGTCCGAGTTCCCAGGGCAGGCCCGCGTGCGCGAGCGAGGTCATCGGCGATGCGCCGGTTCCGCCATCGTAGCCGCTGATCAGCACTACGTCGGCATGCGCCTTGGCAACCCCTGCCGCGATGGTTCCCACTCCGACTTCCGAGACCAGCTTGACGCTGATGCGCGCTTCGCGATTGGCGTTCTTGAGGTCGTGGATGAGTTCGGCGAGATCCTCAATCGAATAGATATCGTGATGCGGCGGCGGCGAGATCAGTCCGACGCCGGCGGTCGTATGGCGGGTCTTGGCAATCCAGGGATAGACCTTGCTGCCCGGCAGCTGGCCACCTTCGCCCGGCTTGGCGCCCTGCGCCATCTTGATCTGGATTTCGCGGGCATTGACCAGGTAGTGACTGGTCACGCCGAAGCGACCCGAGGCGACCTGCTTGATGGCCGATGCTTTCGAATCGCCGTTCGGCAGCGGTGCGTAGCGATCAGGATCCTCGCCACCCTCGCCGGTATTACTCTTGCCGCCGATGCGGTTCATGGCGATCGCCAGCGTCTCGTGCGCTTCCTTGCTGATCGAGCCGTAGGACATGGCGCCGGTCTTGAAGCGGCGCATGATGGCCTCGACGGGTTCGACCTCTTCGAGCGGCACCGGATCGCCCGCCTTGAAGTCGAGCAGCCCGCGCAAGGTCGAATGATTGCGCGCGCGATCATCAATCAAAGTCGCATACGACTTGTAAGTGCCGTAGCTACCCGTGCGCACCGCTTTTTGCAGGCGATGAATGCTCTCGGGATTGAACAGGTGGAATTCGCCATCGCGGCGCCACTGGTACAAGCCGCCACTTGCGAGCGTGTGGCCGTTGCCGCGCTGCGCGAAAGCCTGGCGGTGGCGCGCCAGGGTTTCCTCGGCGATGACATCCAGCCCGATGCCGCCGATACGTGACGGCGTCCAGGTGAAGTATTCGTCGATGACATCGCGGCGAAGCCCGATCGCTTCGAACACCTGCGCGCCGTGATAGCTCTGCACTGCCGAGATGCCCATCTTCGACATGACCTTGACGACGCCCTTGGTCGCCGCCTTGACGAAATTCATGCACGCCAGGCGATGCTCGATCGTCGGCAGCAGCTCATCGCGAATCATGCCCTCGATGGTCTCGAAAGCGAGATAGGGGTTCACCGCCGCCGCACCGTAGCCGATGAGCAGCGCAAAGTGATGCACTTCGCGCGCTTCGCCGGTTTCGACCACCAGGCTGACACGCATGCGCAGACCTTCACGAATCAGGAAATGGTGCAGCGCTGACACGGCCAGCAGCGTCGGCATCGCGGCCTGTTCGCGATTGATGCCGCGATCGGTGATGATGAGGATGTTGACATCTTCGCGCTCGATGAGTTTGCGCGCCGACTCGCACATCTGCTCGATGCCTTTGGCGAGCCCGTCTTCGCCGCGGCTCGCCACGAACAATGCGCTCACCGCGCCCACTTTCAAACCGGGCAGGCTCAAACGGCGGATCTTCTGCAGCTCATCGTTGGTGAGTACTGGGCCTGCGAGTTCGACGCGACGGCAGTCCGTCGCCTTCGGTTCGAGCAGGTTGCCCTCCGACCCCAGCCATACGTCGGTCGAGGTGATGATTTCCTCGCGAATCGAGTCGATGGGCGGATTGGTCACCTGCGCGAAGAGCTGCTTGAAGTAGTCATAAAGGAGGCGCGGCTTGTCGGAAAGCACCGCGAGCGGTGTGTCATTGCCCATGGAGCCGACCGCCTCGACGCCGTCCCGCGCCATTGGCGCCATCAGGATGCGCTGGTCTTCGAAGCTATAACCGAATGCAATCTGCCGCTGCAGCAGGGTGTCCGGATCGATGGCCGCCGCGGGCGGCGCCGCCGGAAGGTCGCGCAGGTGCACGAGATTGGCCCGCAGCCAGTCACCATAGGGCCGCTCCCCGACAATCGAGCGTTTGATTTCCTCGTCCTCGACGATGCGCCCCTGTACGGTGTCGACCAGAAACATGCGCCCCGGCTGCAGGCGCCCCTTGCGCAGAATGGTCTCCGGCGGCAATTCGAGCACACCGGCCTCGGAGGCCATGACGACGAGGTCGTCGTTGGTCACGTAGTAGCGCGAGGGGCGCAGCCCGTTGCGATCGAGAACTGCACCGATCACATAACCGTCGGTGAACGCGATCGATGCCGGCCCGTCCCAGGGCTCCATGAGGCTCGAGTGATACTGGTAGAAGGCGCGGCGGGCTTCGTCGATGGAGTCGTTCTTCGACCAGGGCTCCGGGATCATCATCATCATGGCATGCGCCATGGATCGCCCCGCGAGCACCATCAGCTCAAGGACGTTGTCGAACATCGATGAGTCGCTTCCATAGGGATTGACGATGGGTGCGATCTTGTCGATGTCGTCGCCAAACAACTCGCTGCGAAACTGCGCCTCGCGCGCCTTCATCCAGTTGACGTTGCCGCGAAGCGTGTTGATCTCGCCGTTGTGAGCGATGCAGCGATAGGGATGGGCGCGATCCCAACTCGGAAAGGTATTGGTGCTGAACCTCGAGTGCACCATCGCGAGCGCCGACTCGAGGCGCGGATCCGAGAGGTCCTTGAAATACTGTTCGAGCTGCTGCGTGAGCAGCATGCCCTTGTACACGAATGTCTTCGATGACAGGCTGACAACGTACCAGTCATCCGAACCACCCATGGTCGAGACCCGGATTTCGCTGTACGCGCGCTTGCGCACCACGTAGAGCTTGCGCTCGAATTCCGCCTCGTCAGCGACATCCGCACCGCGGCCTATGAAGACCTGGCGCATGAACGGCTCGGAGGCGCGCGCTGTTTCTCCGAGCATGGAGTTGTCCGTCGGCACGGTGCGCGCACCCAGCCAACTGAGCCCCTCGCTTTGCACCACGCCGGAGAAGGTCTCCTCGATGCGCCGCCGTTGGGTGGCGTTTCGCGGCATGAATATGATGCCGCTCGCGTACTGGCCTGGCGGAGGCAGCTTGATGCGGGCGGACCGCGCCGCTTCGGCCATGAACTGGTGGGGCATCTGCAGCAGGATGCCGGCGCCATCGCCGGTGTTGGTCTCGGCGCCACAGGCACCGCGATGGTCCAGGTTGCGCAACACGGTCAGAGCCTGGCGAATGATGGCGTTCGAGCGCCGGCCTTTGATGTCGACCACGAATCCGACGCCACAGGCATCTCGCTCGAAGCCCGGATCGTACAGCCCTTGCGCGGCTGGCCTGCCGTGTTTGCCCTGCATATCGCTCACTCGCTACTGATGCGCCCCCGAACCCAAATCGCAACCGTGCGGGCTCCGCTGGCTGCTGCCCATCGGAGTCAAGCAGATCACGACTGTCAAAAAAGATTTGGCGTGCTCGCTCTGGCGAACAAGGTGGTCGCGTCGCAGCCTGTGCGGCCGCCATGGGTGGCATTGCCGCTCGCGCGTCGCCGGAGCCAAATTCGTTGTTAATTCACTGGATGATACAGGCCTGCCGCGACGGGTCAACGAGCAGTAGCGGACGGGCACCGCGACGGCCCGCCGCTTTGCCGGTCAGCGCATTGGACCCGGAATTGGCTAGCCAGGTATTGCATCCTGGAACCTTTGACCGCATCATGCGCGCCGCCCGGGACGGCCTGGCCGCGACGCGGCGACGTTTGTTGGTTTTTGATCCGACCCCTGATGAGGTGTACCGACAGATGAAGAAGGCCAGTACGCGCCCACGGCGCGCCACCACCCCTCCTCTGCAAAAAGTCAACGAATACCTGGAAAAGAACTTTCCCGATTTCTTCGCCGACGCCAAGTTCCATGTCGGCGACGACGAGTACTTCCTGTACACCCGCTTCGGTCAATACCTCGCCCGCACCATCGAGAACAAACGCGCCTCGCGCGAGAAGATCAATCGCGGCTTCACCGTGCTCAACAAGATGGCGGCCGTGTCGCGCCGTCACCCCAATGTGCGGCGGATCCTGGTCTCGGGACCCCTCGAGTACATCGTCGATGCGCCCAAGGCCCGGGCGCTCGCGCGCAAGCAGCTGACGGCGACCGCCCAGAGCTACCTCGAAAGTCTCTGCGAATAGGCACCGCCGCGCGCGCCCAGCCGCGCTGGAAATTGCAAAACCTGCAGAGGCGGCAAAACCCGTGCCAGCCCGGCCATTTGACGCCCGCGTTATTTGAGTCGCATCGCAGTTTTCCGGCGGTGACGCGGCGAAGCAAGCAGCGCGTCACATTGCCCACTGCGCGTTCAATAGCACCTCGCGGCACGCTCGCCGCCCGAGGTCTATTGCCATGCGCCCGATTTCGACAGATCGTTCAAGCTTGCGCCGCCGCACCGGTCTTGGCCTGCTGCTCACGGCGGCCGCCCTTGTGCTCACGGCCGCAACAGATCGACAAGGCGCCGAGCCGCGTCAGACCTACATTGTCCAGGCCGCCAGCAGCGAGCTTGCCCTGCGCAGTGTTCAGAAGGTAGGCGGACAACTCGTCAGCCGTCTCGAGATCATCAACGGCGTCGGCGCCAGGCTCAGCGCCACGCAGGCGGCGCGGCTCGCGGCGCAAGGAGCAGTGCGCATGCAGCCGGATCGCGGCCTGGCCATCAGCGCGAAGAAGAGCTACAGCACACAGAGCTCCTATTCGACCCTCCTTCAGAAGCTGTCCGACAGCTACAACAGCCAGCAGACCTATACGGATGGCAGCGGCGTGACCTCGGTCGGCCTGTTCTTCGAAACCAGCTACCCGACCCTGGTCGGTGCCGATCAACTGCACAGCGCCGGCATTACCGGCGAAGGGGTAACGATTGCCGTGCTCGACACCGGCATGAGTGCGGACCTCGCAGACAAGTTCGATGGCCGGATTGTTGCCAGCGTGAACTTCGCCGGCGACGCGAACGATGCCATCACCACAGACGGCAGCGGCCATGGCACACACGTCGCGTCGATCGCGGCGAGCGGCGCACAGAATCTCGCGGGGTCGTATTTTGGCGTCGCGCCCAAGGCGAATATCGTGATCGTGCGCGCCTTTGCAGCCGACGGTTCGGGCCGCTACCTCGACGTCATCGAAGGCATCAACTGGATCGTCGCGAATCGCAAGAAGTTGAAGATTCGCGTGCTGAATCTCTCTTTCAGCGCCGATCCGCAGTCCTACTATTGGGATGACCCGCTCAATCAGGCGGTCATGGCAGCCTGGCAGGCCGGCATCGTGGTCGTGGTCTCCGCAGGCAATGCCGGCCCGCAGCCGATGAGCATCGGCGTGCCGGGCAACCTGCCCTATGTGATCACCACGGGCGCCCTCACGGACAATTTCACCCCTTATAACGGCACGGATGATCGCCTGGCGTCCTTTTCCTCCGCGGGTCCCACCTACGAAGGATTCGTCAAGCCCGATGTCCTTGCTCCGGGCGGCCATATCGTCGCCGCGATGCCGCGCGACAGCTACATCGCGACTCACTACGGCTCCCAGATGGATCCTAACGAGCGGCTGTTCACCATGTCGGGCACATCCCAGGCCGCCGGCGTGGTCAGTGGCGTCGTTGCATTGATGCTGCAGGCCAATTCGAACCTCAAGCCCGACACGGTCAAATGCCGCCTGCTGTCTGCCGCGCGCACAGCGCTCGACGCCGATGGCCGGCCCGCCTACGCGGTCTTCCAGCAAGGCGCGGGGCTCGTGAACGCGCTCGATGCGGTGAACAACGGCAACGACAATTGCGCCAACCAGGGTCTCAATATCGCTGATGACCTGTCGGGGCGACGCCACTTCGGCGGACCAGCCAACCAGGACGGTGACGGCAACTTCTACCTGATGGACATGGATGCCGGAACCTTCGGAGACCCCCTCGCAGGTGACGGCTACACCTGGAGCCGCGGCTACACCTGGAGCCAGGGCTATACATGGAGCCAGGGCTACACCTGGAGCCAGGGCTATGCCTGGAGCCGAGGCTATACCTGGAGCCAGGCTTATACCTGGAGCCAGGGCTATGCCTGGAGCCGGGGCTATGTCTGGAGCCGGAGCCTCCTGTGGGACGAAGGCAGCTTTGCGACCGCCGGGCTTGCGAGCGCCATGTCGATCAATCGCTGGGTGCCACAGGAATAGTGTGACCGCTGTCCTCAAGGCAGCGCCAGGACACACGATAAAGTCTAAAGAGTCCCGCCCCAGCGGGGCCGCGCCCTGATCGACCGTGGAGTCCATAGCCTTGCGGCGACAACTTTCGCATCGCCTGTGCGGTTCGGTACTCGCCGTGCTGCTCGCCATGAGCGCGCGTGCGGCGCCGCCCATGGTGTTCCAACACCTCGCGGCCGAGGAAGGCCTGTCGCAGAACTCGGTGATGTCGATCTCCCAGGACGGACTCGGTTTCATCTGGCTCGCCACCGAAGACGGCCTCAACCGCTACGACGGCTACGAAGTGCTCCGCTACGGTCGTGAACGCTCGAGCCGCGACGGACTCGGCAGCAATTTCATCTGGGCCACGACGACGGATTCGCACGGCAGCCTGTGGGTCGCGGCCAAGGACGGTGGCCTCGCCCGCTGGGATCCGCGCGCCGAGCACTGGCTCGCGTTTCGCCACGATCCCACGCGCGCGGATTCACTGCCGAGTGACGCATCGCGTCATGTCTACATCGACCGGCGTGGTCAGCTCTGGGTCGCGACGACCGGCGCCGGCCTCAGTGTCGCCGACGCGCACGACGGCAAATTCCGTCACTTCCGCCACGATCCGCAGGATCCCGGCTCCCTTGCCAGCGACACGGTGACCGCCATTGTCGAGGATCAGCAGGGCCAGATCTGGATAGGCACGGATGCCGGACTCAACCGCTACCGGCCGGCAAGCGAGAATTTCCTGCGATTTGTCCACGACCCAGCCGATCCGGGGAGCCTGAGCTCGGACAACGTCTCGGCGGTATACGTCGATCGCGCCGGCAACCTGTGGGTCGGTACTTATGACGCGGGGCTCAATCGCCTCGGCGAGGACGGCAAGCACTTCCGACGATTTGCCGCCGGCGATTCCGCGACCGATCTGCTGCACGATGAAATTCGCGCCTTGCTCGAGGACAGCAGCGGCCGCTTCTGGATCGGTACCGCAGGTGGCCTCAACCTGCTCGATCGCGAGAGCGGCGAATTCGCGCGCTACGTGAACGATCCCGCCGACGCGACCACGCTTCGCGACAACTACGTGATGTCCCTGTTCGAAGATCGCTCCGGACTCATCTGGGTAGGCACGCGCGGCGGCGGCGTGAGTCGCTGGAACCCGCGCAGCTGGTCGTTCGGACATCGCCGCCCGGGCTGGGCCCACGGCGTGTACGTCATGGCCTTTGCGCGTGACCAGCGCGGCAACCTGTGGGTCGGCAGCATGGGCGGCAGCGCCATGCGCCGTGATGAACGGACCGGCAAGTGGGCGTCGCTCGAGAACCTGATTCCGCGCGCAGCACCACGTGACCGCAGAGTCATGAGTCTTGCGAGCGATACGCGCGGCAGTCTCTGGATAGGCACCATGACCGAAGGACTGGTCCGTGTCGCGGCCGATGGCAAACTCACTCGCTATTCGAGCGAGGCCGTCGCCGAGCGGCGCCTCAGCGCCGATGGCATCATGTCCATATTGCCAGCGCGTGACGGGCGGGTCTGGGTCGGCAGCTTCGGCGGCGGCGTGAACCTCATCGACGCGAATGGCAAGGTGGCCGCGATTCGCCATGGCGAAGATGACACCGCGCGTGAACTCGCGGACTTGCGCGCCACGGCGCTGGCAGAGGACCGCAGCGGCCGCATCTGGGTTGGCACCGAGGGCTTCGGGCTCTATCTGCTGGATGGCGACGGCAAGCTGCTGCGAAATTTCCGGCCGGATCCGGCCGACCCACACAGCCTTTCGGCCGCGACAATTTACTCGCTGCATGTTGATCACGATGGCACGGTGTGGGTGGGCACTGCAGGCGGTGGTCTCGATCAGGTCGTAGGCTCCGCATCGCGACCCACTCAGGTGACGTTTCGCAACTACGAACAGGTAGAGGGCCTCGCGAGCAACGTCGTCTACGGCATCCAGACCGATGACAACGGCAATCTCTGGCTGAGCGGGCCCAAAGGACTTGCGCGATTCACGCCCACGAGTGGCGAGGTTCGTCAGTTTCATCGCCAGCACGGCCTGCAGGCCGAGGAATTCAACTTCGGCGCGAGCTTCCGTTCCGCGGACGGCCGGCTGTATTTCGGCGGCGCCAATGGTTTCAATGAATTCGATCCTGCCCATATCGAAGAAGGTGCCGTCGCGCCGCTCATTGCGCTGACAAGGGTCGAGGTCGGCAATCGCCCCGTCGCGGACACCAGCCTGAACGGTCTCGGCCATGGCATCGATCTTGGTTTTCGCGACAACACGGTCGCCTTCGAAGTGACCGCGCTCGATTACGTGAGCCCCGCGAAGAATCGCTACGCTTATCGACTGATCGGGTTTGACGATGACTGGAACGAGCTCGGATCCGGGCGACGCATTACCTACACCAATCTCGACGCCGGCCACTACAAGCTCGAAATCAAGGCGGCCAGTGCCGATGGCCTGTGGTCGCTGGCGCCACTTGCCGTCGAATTGCGGGTTGCGCCGGCGCCCTGGTTGAGCCGCTGGGCCTATTTCGCCTATACGATGTTGCTGTTGGCCGCTGTCGCGCTGTGGCAGCGCCAGCACAGACTCAAGCTGCACCACGCAGCCGAGGAAGCCGCTCACCTCGAACAGGAAGTGCGCCTGCGGACACAGCAGCTGTCGGAACGTAACGTCGAACTCGAACGCCTGAGCCAGGCCAAGAGTGAATTTCTCGCCCGCATGAGCCACGAGATCCGCACGCCCATGAATGGCGTCATCGGCATGACCGAGCTGCTGACACGGACCGAGCTGAACCCGAAGCAATCCGAACTCGCGGCGGCCGCGAAGAGCTCGGCGATGTCCCTGATGTACATCCTCGATGACATTCTCGATCTGTCCAAGGCCGAGTCGGGCGGTATGCAGCTCGAGTCCATGCCCTTCGACCTCAGCGCGGTGATGTTCGAAGCGGTGGAGATGCTGAGCAGCAAGGCCGAGGCCAAGGGGCTCGAAATCGTCACCTCGCCGCCGCCCGAACTCGAGCATTGGCTGCTCGGCGACCCCCTACGCCTGCGGCAGGTCCTGCTGAACCTGCTTGGCAATGCCATCAAGTTCACCTCCTGGGGCGATATCCTCCTCTGCGCCGTTGTCACGGACAGGCAGGATGACCGCGTGGAGTTGGCGATCACGGTACGCGACACGGGCATCGGCATGGCGCCCGAGGTCGTTGCCCGCATATTCGATCCGTTTGCGCAAGGCGATGAGTCCACAACCCGACGCTTCGGTGGCACGGGTCTTGGGCTTGCCATCTGCAAGGAACTGGTCACGGCGATGGCCGGGGAAATTACCGCCGAGAGCAAGCCGGCCGTCGGGTCGACCTTCACCATCAAATTGGGCCTGCCCTGCGTGCCGGCGCCGCCCGGCTCGCGCTGCGAGGAATTCCACGACCAGCGCGTCAGCATCGTGAGCGCCAACGAAACCCTGCGCAATGCCCTCATGCGCCAGTGCCGCGGCTGGCAGATGCAGGTCGACTGTCGCGGCACGCTCGCGGAACTGCGCGCATTGAATCGCGCCGCGACGGCCGAGGATCGCAACGCGGCCGGATTCATCGTGATCGATGCCGACAGCTGCAACAGCGAACTATCGAGCATGCTGGAGCTCGGCGTCTTCGACGACCCCGGGCTCAAGGTCCTCATTCTGGCATCCGCGACCGCGCAGCTTTCGGCGCGCTATGACAGTCGCCTGCCGCGCGCGCGGCTGCTTAGCAAGCCAGCGCGACCCGAACTCCTGCGCCGCGCGTTCATCGCGCTCAGGGAGGCGGTGCCCATTGGCGGTGCACCGGCCATGGAGCACGCCGTGGTTGCGCGCCCGGCAAAATCGGCGCAGTCGTTGCGCGGCCGTGTTCTGGTTGCCGAGGACAACGAGATCAACCAGTCGGTCATCCACGGCATGTTGGGCAGCATCGGCTGCATCGCAACGATGGTCGCGAACGGTGCGGATGCGGTGAGCGCAGTTGCCGAAACCCGCTTCGACCTGGCGCTGATGGACCTGCAGATGCCGGAGATGGACGGCCTGGCCGCGACGCGTGCAATCCGCGCGGCCGAGCGCGGCGAGCGACACTTGCCGATCATTGCGCTTACCGCCAATGCCGCCGAATCCCACCGCCGCGCCTGCCTGCATGCCGGCATGGACGATTTCCTGAGCAAGCCCGTGACGCTGGATGAACTGCGCGCCGTGCTGGCACGTTGGCTACCCGTCGAGGAGAAAAGTATGTCGTCGTCGCCCGTTACACCTGCCAAACTCAATGAAGCGGCGCTGAATGCAATCCGCAGCCTGGAAACGCCGGGCGAGCCTAGCCTGCTGGCGCGTGTCGCCAGGATCTTCGTCAACGAATCCGGGCAGCAGATCACGCGGATCCGCGCCGCGATCGAGCGGCGCGACCTGAAGCAGCTCGCGGCCGAATGTCATGCGCTGAAATCGAGTGCCGCCTCGCTCGGTGCCGACTCGCTGGCCCGCGCGGCCGCGGCCCTGGAACAGGTGGACAAGTCGGTGGATCCGCAGCTACTCGAGAACCTCGCGCGCCAGTTATGGCTCGCGCATAGTGCGGCCGTGCCAGCCATTGCGGAATTGACCCTCGCAGATACGGCGTGATGTCAGCCGCCGGCCGCGAGGCGCGCGTGATGCCAGCGCAGGTGTTCTTCGATGAAGCTGCCGACGAAGAAATAGCCGTGGTCGTAGCCTGACTGCATGCGCATCTCGAGCGCGATACCCTTCGCCGCACACACCTCCGCGAGCAACTTCGGTCGCAGCTGCTCCTCGAGGTAAGGGTCGGACAAACCTTGATCGACCAGCAATTCGGGGACGCGGTGGCCATCCGTGATCAGCGCGCAGGCGTCGTACTTGCGCCAGGTTTTCTGATCCGGCCCGAGATAGTTCGCCAGTGCCCTGCGGCCCCAGGGCACTTCCATGGGCGCAACGATGGGCGCGAAAGCAGAGACCGAGCGAAAGCGTTCCGGATTCCTGAGCGCGATGGTCAGTGCGCCGTGCCCGCCCATGGAATGACCACTGATACACTGGCGTGACATGTCGGCTGGAAATTTCGCCGCGATCACCGCAGGCAGCTCCGCGGTGATGTAGGAGTACATCCGGTAATTGTTCGACCAGGGCAGTTCGGTCGCATCAAGGTAAAAACCGGCGCCGAGTCCGAAGTCATAGGCCTTCTCGGCATCGTCCGGCACGTCGGGACCGCGCGGGCTGGTATCGGGCGCGACCAGCATAAAGCCGAGTTCCGCCGCGACGCGCTGGGCACCGGCCTTCACGGTGAAATTCTCTTCGGTGCAGGTGAGGCCCGCGAGGAACCACAACACGGGCACCGGGCCGGCGGCCGCCTGCGGCGGCGAAAACACCGCAAAGCGCATGGTGGTCGATGTCTCGCGACTGCCGTGTCGATAAAAACCCTGGGTGCCGCCGAAGCAGCGGTGCTCGCTGATCGTTTCGAAATTCATTGCCGAATCAGTACATCACCACGGAGCGGATCGACTTGCCTTCGTGCATGAGATCGAAGGCATCGTTGATGCGCTCGAGCGGCAGCACGTGTGTGATCATGGGATCGATGGCGATCCTGCCGTCCATGTACCAGTCGACGATGCGCGGCACGTCGGTGCGGCCGCGCGCACCACCGAAGGCCGTGCCTTTCCAGACGCGGCCGGTGACCAGCTGGAATGGCCGGGTGGCGATTTCCTTGCCGGCCTCGGCAACCCCGATAATCACCGATACGCCCCAGCCGCGATGACAGCATTCGAGCGCCTGGCGCATCACGGTCGTGTTGCCCGTGCAATCGAAACTGTAGTCCGCGCCGCCATCGGTCAATCCGACGAGGTGCTGCACCAGGTCGCCGTCGACTTTGCGCGGATTGACGAAATGCGTCATGCCGAACTTGCGGCCCCATTCTTCCTTGGCATCGTTGATGTCGACACCGATGATGCGGTTTGCGCCAACCAGGCGCGCGCCCTGGATCACATTCAGCCCGATGCCTCCCAGGCCGAACACGACACAGTTGGCGCCGGGTTCGACCTTGGCGGTCTTGACCACTGCGCCGACGCCGGTGGTGACGCCGCAGCCGATGTAGCAGGCCGATTTGAACGGCGCGTCCTCGCGTATCCTCGCGATCGCAATCTCGGGCAGCACGGTGTAATTCGAGAAAGTCGAGCAACCCATGTAGTGGTAGATCGGCTTGCCCTTGTAGGAGAACCGCGAGCTGCCATCGGGCATCACGCCCTTGCCCTGGGTGGCGCGTATGGCGGTGCACAGATTCGTCTTGCCGGACAGGCAGGACTTGCACTGGCGGCACTCCGGCGTATAGAGAGGAATGACGTGATCGCCCGGCTTGACCGAGGTAACGCCGCTGCCGATCTCAACGACCACGCCGGCACCTTCGTGACCCAGGACGCATGGGAACAGGCCCTCGCTGTCGAGGCCGTCGAGCGTATAGGCGTCGGTATGACAGATACCGGTCGCCTTGATCTCGACCATCACCTCACCGGCTTTGGGCCCGGCAAGATCGAGCTCGACGATTTCAAGTTTTTTCTTTGGCTCGAAAGCCACGGCGGCGCGCGTTTTCATAGTGACACCCATGATAGTTCAAGGCGCATGCGTTGGCAGCGCCTCAGCTTCGGCCTTCGGGTTTCGCGATGACCGACGCCCGCCAATATCCGCCACTGCTGAAAGCGCTCCACGCCCAGCGCAGCCAGCGCGTGCCGGCCCAGACGATCCAGGATGCCCAGGCGAACATCAGCACGCGGTAGATCCACAGCGGCACGCTGAATACGCGCGGCGTCGGCAACGCGCCGGCGGTTTCGTCGACGAACCAGCTGAAGCGATTGCCTCCCGACCCGGGCCCCGCCACACCCATGTCGGGACTCGCGAGGAGACCGTAGCGTATACCGGCGAAGGCGAGGCTCAGCAGAGCCACCGCGGTCAGCACACCAAGCAATATCTGCACCAGGTTGAACCACGGACCCTGCACGGCGCCGCCGCGCTCTCGGCGCCAGGCGAGCGCGACGAACCAGATGAGCATCAATGCGAATACGTACCAGGACAAGGTCGACAGGCCGAGTCCGAGCAGCAACCACTCGTGGGTACGCAGCGGCGATGCGCGCCAGCGCCCCAACGCGATCGCAACCAGCACGAAAACCACGAGTTCGCTCCAGTAAAGTAGCGCCGGGCCGACACCCGCTCCAAATGCCAGCAGGGGCCAACGCCGCTCCGGCAGCGTCATGTTCGTAGTCACGTTGCTGGCGGCGGCGTGCAGGTCGATCGCGGGCGGGCGACCGACGACTCCGGCGCTGCTCGTGAGCGTATAGGCGAGGCTCACCTGATGTGCGCCGGGCAGCAAGTTCAGGCTCAGCTCACCGTTCTCGGGTCGCAGCTGTTGTGCCTGGCCGTCCACGATCAGCGTGCGCAACCTCGCCTCCGGCGGCATCGACAGGTTGTGTCGACCGCCCTGTGTACTGCGATAGGACAATGTCAGTTCCGCATCGACGCTGCGATGGCCGATCGCAACCTCATGATTGACCCGATCGATAGCGAGCGTCGGGCCCGGGGCTGCGACAGGCCTCGCGATATCGATTTCGAGTTTCTCCCCAGCGCGCGGATGGAACTCGAATGTCCAGTTGGGTGCGTCCGTGTTCTCGGGCAGCACGGCGGGCAGGCCCGAGAACCTGAGGCGCCACTCGGGATTGGCCTGCACGACCCATACTTCGCTGCGCTCCGAGTTCGCCTGCATCGAAAGTGTGACGCCGGTGCTGCGCGGGAGCGATGAGCGCCAGCCGACCTGCGACTGGCCGGGTCCGAACCCGACATGCGCGACACCTGCGGCATCCACGCGCAGCGACTCGCTCAGTACGGCCTCGCCCGGCAACAGGGGCACATCGATATTGAATCCATCCTGAGCGGGCGCGACGCGTGTGACCGTGGTCGTGACACTCCAGTTGAGGTCGAAATCGATGCGCCGCTCGACGCGCACGAAGGTCGGAAAAACGCCGCCGGTGCTTTCGGTAAAGCTTTCCGCGGTGCTCTTGCGACTGCGAATGACCTCGAGCGTGCCGCCGACCAGCCGACCGTCGGCCATTCCGGCAAAGTCCCAGCCATCGCCCGTTGCAACGACGGCGCGCGGTGGCCTCTGGAACGCGAGTTGCAATGAATCGACCGCCGCGATCCTTCCCGCCATGCGCAGGCTGTGCACACCCTTCGGCACGGCAACATAAAGCGCGCCGTTGCGTTCGCGAAGCGCAGCGACCGGCGTGCCATCCAGCGTGATGCGCTCGAGCTGCCATCGCGGTGGTGATTGCGGCACCGGCACCGCGACATCCGCGAGCGCTGTCACGGTCAGCGTCACTTCGAGTTGATTGCCGCTGGCGGCGATACGCGCCTCGGGCACATCGGCGCAATCGGGCGCACAGAGCGGCGCCTCGGTCAGGCGCTGCTTGAGCTCCTGCAGCAGCGCTGCATCCGGTGTGCTCGCTGCGAGTACGGGCGCGGGCAGCAGGGACATGCCCGCGCTCGCGAGCACGAACAATGTGACGAGCGCCGCCGCACTTGTCGGCGCCCGTGGCAGGCCCAGCTGGCTTGCGCGCAACAGGGCGGAGAACAGCGCGGCCAGAAGCACGCAAGCGGTGACGCGCCACAATGCGAGGCCCACCTTGCCGATATAAAGGAAGTTGACGGTTTCCGTGGCCTCCACGGGCCCTGACCACGCGTAGTCGTAGGCGCGGTACTGCCAGGCGGGCAGTCCGCGCCCGGCTTGCAGCACGGTCCCGGAGGCGTAGCGCTGCAACACGGATTTGTACTCTCCGCCGAGCCTTGCGCTTGCGGGCGGAGGCGCGGCCACTTCGCGCCGGGCCCCGGTCACGACGACCTGCTCCATCGTCTCGGGCATGGCTTCGGCGGCTGCATCCGCCCACGGCTCGGCTTTGCCCGCCATCGCATAGCCCGGCGCCCAGATCTCCAATTGTGGGTGCACGGCGAGACGAAGCTGGCCGAAGATCAACGGAATCAGGGCGATGCCGAGTATCGCGAAACTCAGCACACAGTAGCGTTGCACGAAACGGCGCAATCCGCCCTCCGGCACCACGGCGGCGAGCCCCACGGCGATCAGCAGATTGACCCACAGCCACACATACATCGGTGCGTCCTGGTAGCTGAGTGCCAGTGCGCCGAGCGCGAGGAGCCCGGCGCTGCGCCCGGCGATTCGCCAGGCAAAGGCGGCGACCAGGCAGACGCCGAAGACATTCCACAGGCCCCAGCGGTTGAGCCAGGCATCGGGGACCTCGTCCGGACCGAGGGCGGCGATCAGCCGATGGCCAACCGGCAGGATCAGCGTGCCCCGCACGGCATCGAAACGATGCGCCCAACCTGTCGCGGGCAATGCACCCGCACCACCATCGGCTTGCGCGACGGTCGCCAGCTGCAGCGTGGGCGCACGCAACTCAACGCCAGTGCGTTCATCGTTTCCCGGCGAGCGGGTGATGAGCAGCGTATCGCCGCCGCTGGTTGCATTCTCGAGGGTGAATGGCGCCACCATGTCGAGGCGCCAGTCACGGCGCATGCTGCCGCTGATTTCATCGCGTGCGACATAGTGGCTGTGGTCGAAGGACAACCACAGGCGGCGAGTCAGTTGCAGTTGGTTTTCGTCGGCATCGGTCAGGCCGCGGCTGCGCTCGGCGATCTTCAGGGTCTCGCCGCTCGCGAGACGAAACGCCGGATAACCACGCCATGCCTCACCGACGTTCGCCTGGGCTGCGTCGATCGAAGCCGCGCCTTCGGCAACGGCGACACGCAAGCGATCATTGCCCGCGAAGCTCCAGATTTCCTCTGTCGGCCATGCGCCTTTGGCGGTCGTCGGCATGGTGAGGGCGCTCGCTACGTCCTGGCCGCGGGCGATGAGGCTTACGATCCAACGTCCCGGGCGCAACTGCACACGCAGGCGACCGTCAGCTTCGAGGCGTGCGGCGAGCGGACTCGCCAGGCTGATGCCCGCATAGCCTTCGGGCAGAGCGGGGCCCAGCACGACCTCGCGCGCATCACCGGTGACGAACAAGCGCAGCTCGGTTGTCAGCAGCGCCGGGTTCTCATCCTGCAACAGGCGGTACACCTGTACCTCGAGACGATCCTTCTCGGTCGCGGCAATGCTGGGGTTGCCAAGTCGCAAGGCACCGTTTGGCCGCTCCGGCTGTGCGATCAAATCACCATCGACGAGGAGCCGGACGATCGCCGTCTGCGGCGATACCGCCAGTACGGGCGGGCGATTGGTCCATTCGAAACGGCCGCTGACACGGTAGGTCCCGGGCACGAGCCGCAATTGCGGCAGCGAATCATGTTCGACGACCGCAGCCGGCGAGCCATTGACGGTCACTGCGCGCGGCCAATGCTCGGCGCTGCCGGGCAGGATGATCCAGGAATCGCTGTAGACCTGCCATTGCTGCTCGAAGCGGCCGCTGTGGGCATCGACAGCGAGATCGAGCGCACCGGGCCAGGCGCAGCGATGTGCATCCGCGCTGGCCATATCCTGTCCGAGGAGCGCCGGGCAAACGCGGAATTCCTCGCCCTTCAGCACCCAGCCGCGCCAGGATTCGAGTTCTGCAGGCACCTTGTTCGCCTGTGCCATCGCGATACCGGCGATGCCGAGCAGCGTGACAAGCGAGCCAAGTCCCACCAAGGGTCTGCGCATGGACGATCTCCCCGCATTCGACGAGCGGCCGCAGGCCGCATGAGTACAGTTTAGCTGTAACGCGCCGCGCCAGCCGACCGGTCTCGGTGCGCGGCCCGCGGCTGTGGCAGACTGGCAGGCGGACAGGCCGGCAGGTGGAGGCCAGACAATGCAGATTCTGCGCGGCAAGAGCCATGATCTCGGTGGGTTCGCGGTCCGGCGCATGCTGCCGGCGCCTCAGCAGCGCATGGTAGGCCCCTTCATTTTCTTCGACCACTTCGGCCCGGCAACGCTTGCGCCGGACGTTGCCATGGACGTGCGCCCACACCCGCATATCGGTCTCGCCACCGTGACCTATCTGTACGAGGGCGCCATCATGCACCGTGACAGCCTCGGCTGTGCGGAGGAAATCCGTCCCGGCGACATCAACTGGATGATCGCCGGCGGCGGCATCGTGCACTCCGAGCGCACGCCAGCGTCGTTGCGTGGCCGGAGTTTCGCCCTGCACGGTCTGCAATGCTGGCTCGCGCTGCCGGATGCACACGAAGACGACGCTGCCGAGTTTTTTCACTATCCGGCGAGCGACCTGCCGCAATTGGACGTCGCAGGCGCGCGCCTGCGGGTACTTGCAGGCGATGCCTTCGGGCGGCGCTCGCCCGTCAAGGTTCACCAGCCAACTCTCTATGTGGATGTGCTCATGCCCGCGGGATCTGGCATCGCCGTTCCAGAGGAGCACGAGGAGCGCGCTGTTTACCTCCTGAGCGGTGAACTCGACATCGACGGCAACGCGCTCGCCGCCGGCGAGATGGCATTGCTCCGCAGCGGCGAGTGCGTGCTGCGTGCCACGCGCGACTGCCTGCTGGTGCTGCTCGGCGGACAGCGCTTCGGGGTGCCCCGGCACATCTGGTGGAATTTCGTCGCGAGCAATCGTGAGCGCATCGATCGGGCCGGTGAGCGCTGGCGCAATCGTGACTTTCCCACGGTGCCGGGCGATGAGGTGGAATTCATCCCACTGCCCGAGGAGCGATCCGCATGAGCGATCGTGCGCGCCAGGTGCTCGATTACTGGTTCGGTCCGGCCGCGATCGGCACCGAGGACGCACTCAATGCCAGGATGGGCTTCTGGTTCGGCGGCCAGGCGTCGCCGGAAGTCATCGCGATGCGCGACCAGCAGATCGAGCTGCGCTTCGGCGATCTGGTCCGGCAGGCCATGGCGGGCGAGCTCGCGCAATGGGCCGCGAGTCCGCGCCGGCGCCTGGCGCTGATCATCCTGCTCGATCAGTTCCCGCGCAGTATTCACCGCGGCAAGGCCGAGGCTTTCGCCGGGGACGAGGCTGCGCTGCGACTTACGCTGGAGGGCATGCAGCTCGGCGCCGATGCCGCGCTCACGGCCCCGGAGCGCTTGTTCTTCTACATGCCATTGCAACATGCGGAGTCGCTGGAGATCCACGACGAATCACTCGCCGCATTCCGGCGCCTGGTCGCCGAGGCGCCCATGGCGTTGAAGCCCGTATTCGTCGATGTCCTCAACTACGCCGATCTGCATCGCAGCATCGTCGCGCGTTTCGGTCGTTTCCCGCACCGCAACGCCGCATTGGGTCGGCCATCGAGCGACGAGGAATTACGCTATCTGGCAGACAGCGCGCCGCGTTTCGGGCAATAACTGCGCCGCCCTGGACGCGGTTCCGGCCTCGAGCCGCGACGCACTCAGTCGTCGGTCACATCCGGTTCGATGAAACACCAGCCGAGTTCAGGCAAGTGCGCCTTGAGCTCGCGCTCGAGCGCATTGATGGCCACCACGGCCTCGTCCGCGCTCAAACCCGGACGCAGGCGGATCTTGGCCGCGAGCATGATCTTGGGGCCGAATTGCAACGTGATCGCATTCAATACGGCGTCGATGTTCGAATCACTTGCCAGCGCGGAATCGAGTGCAGCGCGAAAATCCTCGCTCGCCGACGTGCCGACGATCAGGCTCTTCATCCGCAGCGCGACGAAGATCGATACCAGCACCAGGACGATGCCGATCAATATGGACCCGATCGCATCGTAGCGTGACTCGCCGGTGATGCTGGCGAGCGCCACGAAGCCCATCGCGAGCACGAGCCCGATCAGCGCGGCGACGTCCTCGCCAAGCACGACCACCAGCTCTGCATTGCGTGTTCCGCGAAGCCAGTTACGAAGGCTGCGGCCGCCACGCAATTTGCCGATCTCGCGCAGGCAGCCGAGGAGCGAGAAAGTCTCGAGCAGTATCGAAACGGCAAGCACGGCCAGCGCGACCCAGGGCCGGGACAACGGCTCGCCCGCATGCAGCTTGTTCCACCCTTCGTAGATCGAGAACAATCCGCCGACGCTGAAGAGCATCAGCGCAACGATGAAACTCCAGAAATAGGACAGCTTGCCGTAGCCGAGCGGATGGCGTGCGTCAGCGGGCCGTTGCGACTGGCGCAGTCCGATCCACAACAGCACCTGATTGCCGCTGTCTGCAAAGGAGTGGATCGCTTCGGCGAGCATGCTCCCCGAGCCGGTGTAGAGCGCCGCAGCGAGCTTTGCGAACGCTATGCCGAGATTGGCGAGGAATGCGTAGAGGATCGCCCGCAATGACGATGACTGCGACATGCGGACGCCTTCATGGTCCGGGATGGAATTCCGTGGCTGCGAGCGGCATCTCGGTGACCGGCCCGTACTTGGCTATCCCCTCGCGAATCCTGCTGGCATCGCCTATCAGTACCAGCTGCAGATGATCAGGCGTCGGGAACGCGCGCTCGATCACGCGGCGCGCATCCTCGGTAGTCACTGCATTGAGCGCGGCGCCATACCCTTCGATGTATTCCGTTCCAAGGCCGTATAGATCGAGCTCGGCGAGCGCACCCGCCCAGTGGCCCGCAGTCTCGAGACGCAAAGGGTATTGCCCGAGCACGTACGCCCGCGCCGAGTCGATCATTTCGGCATCGACGGCGTCATCGTGCAGCCGTCCGAGGGTGGCGAGCGCCAGGTCGATGGCCTGCACGGTCGTGTCGGTCTGCGTGAACGAGGCGATTGCAAACGGACCCGCGACGCGGCCACGGCTGAAACGCGATGACGCGCCATAGCTCAAACCCGACTTGATGCGCAGTTCGCTGTTCAGGATCGAGGTGAAGCGTCCGCCGTAGAGCGTGTTGACGATATCGAGCGCCGCCCGGGCATCGAAGTAGCGATCGACGCCGACATTGCCAAGCCAGAAATACGTCTGTGCGGAACCCGGCGAATCGATCAGCAGGACGCGCCGCTCGGCGAGCGGCGCCGCAGCTGCAAGCGCCGGCAGCGGGTTCTTTGCGCGCTGCCAGCCAGCGAAGGCTTTGCGCACCGCGCGTTGCGCCCATTTGGGATCGACATCGCCGGCAAGCACCAGTGTGGCGCGATCGGCGCTGACATTGTCGCGGTAAAAGGCACGCACATCATCGACACGGATGCGCGCGAGGCTCGCCTCGCTGCCGTCCGTCGGCAGTCCGTAAGGGTGATTGCCGTAGAGCATTGCCCGACCATAGGTGCCGATCAGGCCGGACGGATCGCTGTCCTTGGCGGCGCGGATGAATTCGATGTCGCGATCCCGCAGCTTCGAGAATTCACCCTCATCGAGTCGCGCCCGTTGCGCGACATCGGCGAGCAGCTCGAGCAACAGTTCGCGATCGCGCGAGAGGAATTGGCCGCTGACGGCGATGGCTTCATCGGCCGCTCCGGCATTGAAACTGCCGCCCACGGCCGCCACCGCATCGGCAAATGCGAACGCATCGCGAGCCCCGGCGCCCTTCTCCAGCAGGCCAGCCGTAAGCGATGCAACGCCGGCGCGCTGCGGCACATCGAGCCGGCCACCGCCCTTGATGACCAGATTGAAGGCAAGCAGGGGTACCTCGGGCTGCGGTACGACGATCAAGGTCATGCCGTTGGCGAGCACGCTGCGGCTGTGCTTCGGCACTTCGACGCCAACCCGCGTCGCGGCATCCACCACATGCAAAGGCACGGCACATGCCAACACCCATGCCAGTCGAGCCAGCAATTTCATGTCGGCTCCTTTTGTGCCTGAGTGGCCTGCAATACCCCTACGGTTCGCCGCCGCGCATCGAACAGCTCTGCGGCCAGTTCGCGCAACTGCGCCGCTGTCACGCGCTCGTAGTCGGCGGGCGCCGCGAACAACTTGTCGTAACCGCCGTGCATTACCTCGAACTGACCGAGGAGCCGCGCCTTGCCGTTGATCGTGGCCATGCCTTGCCAGAATCCGGACAGCGCCATGTTCTTGGCGCGTCGCAGCTCCTCATCGCTCACGCCCTCACTGACCACCTTCGACAGTTCGCCATCGAACGCCGCCTCCGCTGCGGCAACGTCGGCGCCCGACGGAAGGGTGAGGAAGAACCACAGCAGGCCGGGATCAAATCCCTCCTGCCAATAGCCGCTGACATCGATCGCGACCTTGCTCCGCTCGACCAGCGCCCGGTGCAGGCGCGAGGCATCGCCATCGGTCAGGACCGCAAGCAGTAGATCAAGGGCCGGACCGCGTGCATCGCCGGCAGCGGGGGCCTTGTAGGCAAACTGCAGCAGCGGCGTCTGCGCCTCAGTCTGCAAGGTCACGCGCTTCTCACCCAGTTGCTCGGGCTCGATCGTGCGTATCGGCTGCGGCGGCGGCTGGGACGCGATGGGCTCGAAGTACTTGTTTGCGAGATCAAAGACCTGCGCCGCCGACACATCCCCGACCACCACCATCGTGCAGTTGTTCGGTGCGTAATAGGTGCGAAAGAAGTTCTTCAGATCGTCGATCTGCCAACCCTTGATGTCCGATGGCCACCCGATCGTCGGAAAATGGTAAGGATGGGCTGCAAATGCCGTCGCCTGAACCTGCTCGGCCAGCTGGCCGGTCGTGTTGTCCTCCACCCGCAGGCGCCGCTCGGAGTAGACGACATTGCGCTCGCTCTCGACGACCTTCGGATCGAAGGACAGGTGCGCCAGTCGATCCGACTCGAGATCGAAGACCGTCTCGAGCGTGCCGCGCGGGATCCAGTCCTGATACACCGTCACGTCATCCGTCGTATAGGCATTGTTGGCCCCGCCGTTCGCCTCCATGACGCGATCGAACTCGCCGGGCGCCCGCCGCGACGTGCCGTTGAACATCATGTGTTCGAAAAAATGCGCGAGGCCGGTGATACCGGGCGCCTCATTGCGGCTACCCACGCGCACCCAGTTGTAAATGACGATATTGGGAATGTCGTTGTCGGGCCAGACGATCAGTTTCATGCCGTTCGCGAGGGTGCGCGACTCGATGCGCTCGCGGCCGGCGACCTTCACATCCGCGGCGGCGGCAACGGCTGGCAGCGCGAGCAGGAAAAAATAGAGGCAACTTCTTGCAAACGGCGATGCGGGCATGGCGTCTCCACGGCGCTGCAATCGAATCTGCGCGCATGATACATGCCGGGCTGTAGGCGTCAGTCCCTGAGCGGGCACAGGGGACAAAAAAAGGGGTCCTTGCGGACCCCTTGCAGGGAAGAAGCGAACACCGGGGAAGTTGCTCGCATCTGGATCGGGCTGCCAGGTTGCGGCCGGGCATCCGGGGATTGGGGATGGCCGCGCCTGGCAGGGTATTCATTGCAACCCCCATGCCAGAGTGTAACTATTTGATTTTTATGGATTTAGTGCAGACGGAATATGCCTGCATTGACCGCCAGCGTCAGATTCTGACGCCGTCAGCCAAAGTCGGCCTAGCCGCGCGTGACGAGGCAAGCCGTACCGGCCTTGCGCAGTCGCTCGCAAAGGTCGCGGGCGGTTTCACCGTCGCGCACCGGGGTGCGCAGGCGGAACATTTTGCCGCTCGATGTATCGACGGGTGAAACCTGTGGCACGGCATCGCGAAGAAATTGACTATGCCTTTCGCTGAGTTCACGCCAGGCCTGGTTGGCGCGAGCTTCGCTGCTGTATGCGCCCAATTGCACGGCATAGGCGCCATCACTGGCCGGCGGTGGCGCAGCGCTGCGCTGCTTCGGCGGCGTGCCGGGCAGAGTTTTTGTTTTCGCTTCGGACACAGGCGATGGCGCCGCGACGGCAGGTTCGGCGGTCCGCGGTACGGGGTTGATCTTGGCAATCGGCGCAGGGGTCGCGGCCGCAGCCGCGGCCGCAGCCGCTTCCTCGGCGGGAGTCGTTGCGGCATCGCCGCCGGCCGCTTCGGGTTTGTAATTGAGTATGCGTGCCCGCGCCTCCTCACTCCAGCGGCTGCCCGGATGCTGCACCATGAAGCGGGTATAGGCCTCCACCGTATCCTCGAGCACGGCCTTGTCCCAATCGAGTTGCTCGGCGAGCTGCAGGATCCGCTCCCGGGCCACCAGGGCTTCGCGGCTGTCGGGATGACGGGATATGAACTGCTCGTAGCCTTCCGCTGTGTCCGCGGCCTGGGCCGATCGCCAGTCGCTGTCGAGGCGATTGCAGGCACCGAGCATGAGCAATGCTGCCGCTGCCATTACCGCGAGCCCGCGTAGCGACGCGACGTCCGCGGCACGAAATCTGGCCATGTCCCGTCCCCCGGCAATAAGCGAGAGCCGAATTGTAGCGCGAGAGGTTACTATTCGGCGCCAGTAGTCCCAAGGAACGCGCCTGCATGACCGATACCCCCCGACGCCGGTTGCGCGACAGCTTCAGCAAATCGCCCACCTTCATCGCCGCCGGTACCGAAATCGACGGCGACATTGTCTGCAAAGGCACCCTGGTGCTGGCCGGATCGGTCCGGGGCAATGGCCGACTTCATGCCAACCTGAACCTGTCGGCGGGCGCCAGCTGGCACGGCGATATCGCAGCCGAAAGCGCGATCGTCGCGGGTGCCGTCGTCGGCACCATCCGCTGCCGCGAACGTCTCGAAGTGAGTGCCAGTGCGCGCGTCGAAGGCGATGTCGAGGCACGCAGCGTCGCCATTGCAAATGGCGCCGTGATTGCCGGCCAGGTGATCGTCACCGGCCAAAGTAGCGCGTTGCGCTTCGACGAGAAGCGCAACGACTGACGAGCGCAAACACAGGCTGGGAGGACTGCTTTGAGAGCGCGTCGTGTCGTGCACCTGGTTGCGCATCGAGGTAACGCGGCCGAGTTTCCCGAGAACACCCTGCCCGGTGTCATCTCGGCCTTCGAGCTCGGGCTGCGCTTCGCGGAAATCGACGTGCAGATCTCGCGCGATGGTGTGCCGGTCGTCATCCACGATCACATGCTGACCCGCACTGCGGCTCTCAATGAGAGCGTACTCGAGATGAGTGCCGCGGAAATCACGGCGGTCGACGCCGCCGAAACCGCGCGCTTTGGCGACCGGTTCGCCGGCCTCAAGGTCCCGTTGCTGAGCGAAATGATCAAGGTACTCGGCAATTATCCGCAGGCGGTACTGTTCATCGAGATCAAGCGCGCGAGCCTCGCGCGCTTCGGCCACGACCAGGTGGTTGGCAACATTCTCGACGTCATCCGCCCTTATCGTTCGCAATGTGTGCTCATCAGCTTCGACCTGCCGGCCGTGTTTCGCGCGCGCCAGCAATCCGGTGTACGCATCGGGTGGGTGCTCAGCGAGTACGACTCGCACACGCAGTTGAAGTGCGAAGCCTTGCGGCCTGAGTTCCTGTTCTGCGACCACCACAAGCTGCCCGGCGATGCGGCCGCACTATGGCGCGGCACCTGGAAATGGGTGATTTACGAGATCGCCGAACTCTCGCTCGCGGTCGAACTGGCCAGACGCGGCGCCGATTACATCGAGACCATGCGGGTGCGGGCGATGTCGCGCGAAATTCGCCGCGGTCCGGACGGCGAGTGACCCGCCGCTACGATCTGGCCGTCGTCGGCGGCGGAATTCACGGCGCGGGCCTCGCCCAGGCCGCGGCGGCGGCCGGTCATCGCGTCCTGCTCCTCGAGAAATCGACCATCGGTGCGGGAACCTCGAGCCGTTCGAGCAAACTTATCCACGGTGGTCTGCGCTACCTCGAATCCGCCCAGCTGCGATTGGTGCGCGAGAGCCTGCATGAACGCACGTTGCTGTTGCGTAACGCGCCCGAACTGGTTCGCCTCGTGCGTTTTCGCGTGCCGCTCTATCGCAGCACCCGTCGACGCAGCTGGCAACTGCTGCTGGGTTTGTCCATGTACGCGGCGCTGGCGGGATTTCGCCGCGGCGCGAATTTCGGCTTGATTGCGCGCAGGCATTGGGATGAGCTCGACGGCCTCGAGCTCGCACACCTCAAGCGCGTGTTCTGGTATCACGATGCCCAGACCGACGATCGCGCACTCACGGCCGCCGTGGCGCGCTCGGCGAGCGGACTCGGCGCCGAAATCCTGTGCAGCGCGCAGTTCATTCGCGCCGACCTGCACCAGGAGGGTGTCAATATCAGTTATCTTCATGACGGCGCCGAGGCCGAGTGCGCAGCGCGGGTGCTCGTCAATGCCGCGGGTCCCTGGGCGCGCGAAGTTCAGGCGCGCATCGCGCCGGCTGTGCCTGTGCCGCAGGTGGAGCTGGTGCAAGGCGCGCACGTGCTGGTCGATGTCGCAGACCCCGGCGGTTACTACTACGTCGAAAGCCCCCGCGATGGACGCGCGGTGTTCGTCATGCCCTGGCAGGGGCGCCTGCTGGTCGGCACGACCGAGCTGCGCTATCGCGCCTCGCCCGATCGTGTCGCACCGAGCGTCGCCGAAAAACACTACCTGGTCAAAGTGCTGGCTCATTATTTCCCGCGCTACCGCGACCTGCGTGTCGCCGACCTCGGCGGCAGCTTCGCCGGGCTTCGCGTCCTGCCCTGCGGATCAGGTCACGCCTTTCATCGTTCCCGCGAGACGCATTTCGAGCTCGACCGCCCGCACTCGCCGCGGGTCCTCGGAATCTTCGGCGGCAAACTCACGACCTATCGAGCTACCGCCGCCTCGGCCATGCAGCGTATCGCGACCAGCCTGCCCAGGCGGCGCGCGATCGCTCGCACGGATCGACTGCGCCTCACGCCACAGTGACGACGCCCGTGCAGAAGGCGCCCTGCCTGCTGGCACTCGATCAGGGTGGACATGCAAGCCGGGCTTTCCTGTGGAGCGCCACGGGCGAGCTGCTCGCGCAGCACGAGGTTGCCGTGGCAACGCGACGCATCGGCGAGGATCGTGTCGAACACGATGCCGGGGAGTTGCTCGCGACGCTGCGCCATGCAATCGACGTCGTGCTGGTTCGCGCACCACCCGGCCAGCAAGTCCTCGCCGGACTTGCCACCCAGCGCTCCAGCATCGTGGCCTGGGATCGCGACAGTGGCCTGCCGCTCTCGCCGGTCCTGTCCTGGCAGGACCGGCGCAATGCGCGCTGGCTCGAGGGTTTGCGCGCGCAGGAGAGTCGGATACGCGCGCTGACCGGCCTGCCGCTCACGGCACACTACGGCGCGAGCAAGATGCGCTGGTGCCTTCAGCATCTCGATGCACTCGGGCCGGTGCAAGCGAATGGCACGCTCGTCCTTGGACCCCTCTCGAGTTACCTCGTTCAGGGGCTGTGCGGCGGCGCACCGCGGGTGGACCCGGCGAATGCCTCGCGCACACAGTTGTGGGACATCGCAACCCGTGACTGGTCGTCCGAGCTGCTGTCCTTGTTTGGCATCGACGCGCGATGCCTGCCGCAAAGCGTCGATAGCGATGCCGACTTCGGCGAGATTCGCGGCGTGTCAACGGCAACCAGGCTGCGGCTCGTGACCGGGGATCAATCCACCGTGCCATTTCTTTTCGGGCCACCCTCGAGCGAGGATATTTTCGTCAACCTGGGCACTGGCGCGTTCGTGCAGCGTGCGACCGGCGCAGAGCCGGTGCACCTGGCAGGATTGCTCTCGAGCATCCTGTGCAGCGGCAGGCTCGGAACCCACTTCTGCGTCGAAGGCACCGTCAATGGCGCCGGTAGCGCGACCGCACTCGTCGCGAAGGGCCTTGGCCGGGATGAGCCCGGTCTGTGGCGCGACCTCGAATCGGCAGCAGCGATCGTGCCGGTGCCTTATTTCAATGCCGTGTCGGGACTCGGTTCGCCATTCTGGGCGAGCCATCTGCACTCAGGATTTCTGGGCGACGGCTCGCCACTGCAGCACTTTGCCGGCGTCGTCGAAAGCATCGCCTTCCTGCTCGCAGCCAATGTCATCGCCATGCGGGTCATGAACCCGGCGCCGCAGCGCGTCGTGTTGACTGGAGGACTATCGCGCTCCGGCTGGTTGTGCCAGCGCCTCGCGGATCTCCTCGGCGGACCCGTGACCGTGCCGTCGGTACGCGAAGCGACGGTTCATGGCCTGCGCCAGATGCTAGGCGTCGACAGCACACTGGTCGCTGCGGCCACCACGGACTACCCGCCGCGGGACAACCCCGCACTGCGGGCGCGTTACGAGCGCTGGCTCGATGAGCTGGCCGGGCGCGGGATCCGTGCCGCAATCACCTCGTCCACCCAGCTCGGCTGACCCAACCCCGGCGAGAATCCGCAGTGACCGCCATAGCGCGTGGTAACGATTTCAAGCCGGTCGGAGGTCGCAAGCGCCGCAAGATCGGCGGCGGGAATGATCGGATCGTCCAGCGCGGTGATGATCGTCGCCGGCGCGGCAAGGGCGGCGAGCCGCGCCCCGGTCAGGGCATAGCCGTCGAGGTAATTCGACAAGGATTGGTATTCGGTATGGCGCAATACCATCTGCTCGGTCATGCGGCGAAGGTCCGCATTGCCGAGCATCGCCTCGAAGTCATAGGCGTCTGGCCATGCCTGTTGCTTGCGCCGCAATGAGCGCGCCCACTTGCGCACGAAGTAGGCGTGATAGATATTGAATCGGCCTTCCATCGCAATGAGCGTGCGGGCCGGATCGAGCACCGGCGATATCGCCACCGTTTGCGCGACATCGATGTCGAAACCGGGTGCAGCCGCCGTAACCCGCAACATGAAGTTCCCACCGAGCGAGAAGCCGACCAGCATGAGCGGCTGCGTCCTGCGCGGCACGTGCAGCGAGGCGATGGCGCGGGCGACTTCGGTCAAGCGGCAGGAATGGAACAGTTCCTGGTTGAGATGATGCGTATCGCCGTGATCGCGTAGGTTCAGGCGCACCACATCGAGGCCCTGCGCATACAGCGCCTGCGCGCTCGAGAGCACATAGGGAGAATCGGCGCTGCCCTCCCAGCCATGCAGAAAGATGGCAAGAGGCCGGGTCGGATCGGAACGCGACTGCAGGGCTTCGAATGCCTGTAGCCTGACACCATCGCCACAATCGACCAGTCGCTCGCGGCTTGCCCCGAGGAGAGGTGCGGCACGCGCGCGCATGCGTCGCCGCGCGATACCGATGCGCGGCAGTATCGACTGCGCGTGGCCACCGCGCAGCCACCGGGGTGGCTCGAAATCTGCGCTTGCGTCCAAGCGTCAGGGACTGGTCTGGGTAACGGGCGGAGCGGTGGGGGGTTCGACCGCCTCGGCCTGCGAGCGCAGGCGGATTTCGACGCGATTGTTGGCCTCTGCAGCGCGATTCCATTGCCCTGCAAGCAAATTGTCTGACAAAGGCGGGTACGGCACGGCGATGTCCTCCGCCTGTCCGGCGATCACATCGACACGCAATGCGCCCTCCGCCGCGCCACGAAACCTGCCCACCGTATTGGCGAATGCAAGCGACTCGCGCTGCCCTGCGCTCAATCCCTCCAGGAAAGGATTGCCGATGACATCGCAGGCGCTGACCAGTGTTTCCTCCGGTGCAAGCGAATAGCCTTCGGCCGCATTGCCGGTCAGGCAGAAGCGGCCAGGATAGGTTGCGATCTGAACTTCACCGCGATATTGCTGCTCGGCCAGCCGGCCCAGCACTGTGCGTATGCCCTCCAGTCGTTCGCCGGAGAGCGGCACGGCGCCATAAGGCACGAGTTGTGTTACGCGCGCGCCCTGGCTTGCAATCTCGCCCGTCCCACGCAGCGCCTCTCGCAAGGGATCACGATCGGCGGCGAGGTTGCGCGCAGCCAGTGTCGCGGACTCGGCGCGTTGCGATGCCAGGGTATTCTCGAGTTCGGCGATGCGCAGTCGCGCCTGATGCGCCACCTCGTTGGCACGCAACGCATAGATGCCGGCAGCGAGCGCCGCGAGCACCGCAGCTGCGGCCAGCCACCAGGGTGCATTCGATCGCGGTGGCGGCGGTTCCTGTTGCAGCGCCACCTCGCGCACCTGGCTGCGAAGTTCGCCGCCCAGTTTGACTGTCTGCTCATCCAGGTGGCTGGTCATCCAGCGTCGCAGGTCGGTCATCTGTTCGCGCACAACCGACTCGACCATGCCGCGCAGCTCCGGACTCAACGCGAACTGTGCGGCCTGGATCTGCGAAGTTTCGATACTGAATCGGCCGGTGTCCGCCGTGCTTTCGTTGGCGGCGGGCGCCTGCGTGAAGGGGACGAAGCCGGGTGCAGCTTCCATCGTTGCGCGCCGATCCGGCAGGAGCTTCAACTGATAGAGCACCCGTGACACATCCGCCGGTTTGATGCTCTTCGGCAGCACGCCGACCGCACCGAGCGCTCGCGCCTGACCGAGGTAGAGCTCGCCCTCCTGCGAGGTGTACATCATGATCGGTATCATCGCGGTGCGCGGATTGTTCTTGATCGACTGCACCGCCTGAAAACCATCCATGCCGGGCATGAGGTGGTCCATGAAGATCACGTCGGGATGGTGACGCCCGAGATAGTCGATTGCCTGCTCGGCCGACTCGACACTGTCCACTTCGAGCTCGTGTTTCTCGAGCATCCGCGCGAGAAAGGTTCGTGCCGACCTCGAGTCATCGACGATCAGTGCCCGCTTGCCACCCATGCCGCCACTCCGCTGTCAGAAGCACCGTGCTCCTGCGCGCGGAATTCTAACCCAGATGTTGCGCTGTGCCCGATCGGCGACAGTCACGGCGTCGATGTAACAGTATCCGGGGCAACCGGTTCCGCCCAGGCGCTAGACTTGTTGTCATGCCAGCGCGCCTTTTCACTACCCGATCGAGCCGACCGCTGCTGGCAGTGCTCGGCATGGCCCTGCTGCTGCCGAGCACCAGCGCGTTGGCCATTACGCGCATCACCGTCCAGGCGTCGCGGCTCGCAGTCCCGGGCAATGAAGCGCGAGGCGTTCGCCTGACCATCGATCTTGGCGAAGGCGGCGACGGCGGCGAGCTGGCCGGGGAGATCGCGGCATTGCAGTTGCGCGCCGCCGACTGGCCGCAGCCACTACGTGACCTGCGCCTGCGCTGCGCCCGCCTTTCCTTGTCGGAGGATGATCTTGCCTGTCGCGGCGGCGTATTGCGCATGGCCGCGGGACCTTTCGGCAGGCAACAGGCGCGCCTCGAACTGCGTTACTCAACCGTAAGTTCGACGGGACGGTTGGCCGTGTCGCAATTGCGTTTGGGCGACGGCCAGGCGCAGGCCGAACTCGCGCTTGCGCGTGGGGACTGGCGGGCGAGCGCGCAGCTGGACGATGCCGGTCTGAAAGCACTGCGGCCCGCTCTCCCCGCCGCCGTGCAACCGCCCACGGGCTTTGACTACGACGGACGTCTGGGCGGCAAGCTGAAGGCGCAGGGAAGTCTCAGCAGCGGGCCGCGCGATGTGCAGATCGACGCCGAGTTCGCCGGGCTCGCCTTCAGCAATGAAGACGGCAGCGTCGCCGGCGAGAAGTTGCGCGGCACTGTGGCGTTGCAGTTGGATTTCGCCACTGTCGATCGACCACGGCTCGACATCACGCTGCGCGGCAACGGTGGCCAGGCTCTGACCAGCGCTGCATTCCTCGACTTCGACGCCAATCCATCTGCGTTGACCGCCTCCGGCACGCTGATCGGCAAGCGGATCGATTTTGGCCAGTTGCGGCTCGAACAATCGGGCCTGCTCGAGGCCGTTGGCAGCGCGGACATCGATCTGAACGGACCGCCCTGGGTGCTCCATGCCCGCGCGACCATCGACAGGCTGCAATTCCCCGCCGCCTACACGAGCTACCTGCAGCTTGCGCTCGCGGCGACGGACTTCGGGCGACTCGACACCGCAGGGCACGTCGCCGGAACTCTCGAGGTCGCCGCGGATCGGCCAGTTGCCTTGTCCCTTGCGACGGACAGGCTCGAGATCGACGATCGCAAGGGTCATTTCTTCATGCATCAGCTCGCGGCCAGCGTGCACTGGCTCGCGGATCCTGCCTCGACACCTGCCGCGTCGTGGATCAGCTGGCAGAGCGGCGGCGCCTATGGCCTGTCGGGAGCCGCCGCGCGCATCGATTTTCGCGCGCGCGGCAGCGGCTTCGAATTGACCCGCTCCACACGGCTGCCCATCTTCGACGGCGCGCTGGACATCGCCCGCCTGGCGGCATCGAACCTCGGTAGCGATGAGCTGCAGATCAGCTTCAATGGACAAATCGAACCGATCAGCATGCCGAGACTCTGCGCCGCCTTCGGCTGGCCCGAATTCGCCGGTACTCTCGGCGGCACCATTCCCGACATCGACTATCGCAACCGCGAACTTACCGTCGCCGGCGATGTGATCGCGCAGGTCTTCGGCGGTCGCGTGAGCGCAAGCAAGTTGAAGCTGCGCGACCCGCTTGGCAACTGGCCGCGCCTTTTTGCCGACGTGCGCCTCGAGGATCTGGACCTGGCGCAGGTCACGAGTACGTTTGCCATAGGCGCCATCACCGGGCGACTCGAAGGTGCACTTGCGGGACTCGAGCTTTTCGACTGGTCGCCCATCGCCTTCGATGCCAGGCTCGGCACCCCGCCCAACGACCGCAGCCGCCACCGTATCAGTGCCAAGGCCGTCGGCAACCTCGCCAATGTCGGCGGCGGAGGCGGCGGCGTCATCCAGGCGTTGCAGTCGGGCTTCCTGCAATTCTTCGACGAGTACAGTTATTCGGCACTCGGGATCAGTTGCAAGCTGCGCGACGAAGTGTGCCAGATGGGCGGTATCGGTCGCAGCGAGGGCGACGGCTATTACATCGTGCGCGGCAGCGGTATCCCGCGCATCGACATCGTCGGCTCGCAAAGGCGCGTCGACTGGCCGCGCCTGGTGGCGCAGATAGCCGAAGGGATGCGTAACAGTGACAGCGTCACCATCAAATAGGCGCGGGAGTCGTGACCGGCATCACAGCGAAGTCATCGCAACTCGCCAAACATTGTTAAAATCGACCGGCGGTTGCCAGATTCAGTTGCGGTTCACCCCGGTCGAGCAGAATGCAGACTGCGCGACGGGTTTCCTGATTGAGGAGTTCAGACATGCGCAAAGCGTTACCGGTCAAGATCATGCTGGCGAGCTTCCTGCTGGCGGCCTGCGTGACCATCAATGTGTATTTCCCGGCGGCCGCTGCCGAGAAGGCTGCGGACCAGATCATCGACGCCGTCAAGAGCGGCGCGGCCGACACGGCGCGCAGCGACGCACCGCCGCAGGGCGCGATTGCGGCACCGCGACAGAACATCCTGCTGGCAATGACCGGCCGGCTCCTGTATGCGCTGGTGCCCGCCGCCGAGGCGCAGAGCGAGACCAGCCTCGATGTGTCGAGCCCGGAGATTCGGGCCATCACCAGTTCCATGCAGAAGCGCTTCGCCGATCTCAAGCCCTACTTCGCGAGCGGCGTCGTTGGCCTCACCAACAACGGCCTGATCGAGATTCGTGACGCCGGCAGCGTGCCGATCGCCGAACGCGCGCAGGTCAAGCGTCTGATCGCGGAGGACAACAAGGACCGCGATGCGCTCTATGCCGAGATCGCCAAGGCGAACGGACATCCCGAGTGGCAGGACGATATTCGCAAGATCTTCGCGAGCCGCTGGATCGCCCGCCTTGCCGAACCGGGCTGGTATTACCAGGACGCCGGCGGCAACTGGACACAGAAGTAGTCCCAGGCGCCCGACCGCAACGCGGCCGAGCGGGAGGGTGAATCCGGTTCCGGTCAGTCGCCGGCCGGGGCGATCAGGTCGGCGCCCTGATTACGGGCATTGTTGACCCGCTTGGAAACGGCATAGCTCTCGAGGGCAGCGGCGTCGACCCTGCCATAGAGCGGCGCGAGGCGCGCAGGATCGGCCACGGCAGGATCCAGCCACAGATTGCAATCATCGGGCGCCAGCACCACCGGCATGCGATGGTGGATCTGCGCCAGGGATCCGGTCGCCTCGGTGGTGACGATCGCACAGGACTCAAGTGGCGGTTCGCCATCGCGCTCCACCCAACTCTCCCAGATACCGGCGAAGGCCATCGGATCGGCATCGCGACGGCGTATGAAATAGGGCTGCTTGCCACCTGCGACGGCGTGCCACTCGTAGTAGCCGCTCGCGAGCACAAGGCAACGCCGCCGGCGAATGGCAGCGCGAAACGCTGGCTTCTCCGCAATGGTCTCGGAGCGCGCATTGATCATGCGTGCGGCCATGGACTTTTCCTTCGCCCAGGACGGCAGCAGTCCCCAGTACAGCTCGGCGAGCCTGCGCACGGCACCCTGGGTGACCCGAACCACGGGCACGAATTGTGTCGGTGCGATGTTGTAGCGCGGCTCGATCTCGGGCGCCTCGGCAACATCGAACAACCGCACGATGGCCTCGTGCGGCGAGTAAAAGGCAAATCTTCCGCACACGTGCGTTACTCGCGCAAGCCGCCGCTGCGACTCATCAGTCTCACGGCCACGCCGTAGAGCGCCACGGCGAACAACGCCATGATGGTGAACGCAGGCACCACCGGCACATCGGAGGCACCAAGGAAGCCATGCCGGAAGGCATTGACCATGTACAGGATGGGATTGAGATAGGACGCCTTCTGTGCCCATTCGGGCAGCATGCTCACCGAATAGAACACGCCGCCGAAGTAAGTGAGCGGTGTGAGCACGAAAGTCGGCACCATGTTGACCTGATCGAAATTGCGCGCGAATACGGCGTTGATGAATCCACCGAGCGAGAACACGACCGAAGTGAGCAGCACGGCCGCGATGATGATGCCTATGTGCACGACGGTGAGGTGCGTGAAGAAAAGCGAGACCATTGTGACCACGAGGCCTACCAGCAGACCCCGCACCATGCCGCCGGCGACATAGCCGAGCACGATAAGCCAGTCGGGCAACGGCGAGACCAGTAGCTCCTCGACGTGCTTGCCGAACTTCGCGCCGAAGAACGAAGAAACGACATTGGCGTAGGAATTGGTGATGACAGACATCATGATCAGGCCCGGCGCGATGTACTGCATGTAGGGAATACCGGCCATTGGGCCGATGCGCCTGCCGATCAGCGCACCGAATATCACGAAGTACAACGTCGAGGTGACCGCGGAAGGCACGATGGTCTGGCCCCAGATGCGGATGATGCGGCGAAACTCCCGGCGCACGATGGTGACGAATCCCGTCCATTGCCGGCGTGCGGTGCTGCCGGCAAGGTAATCGCTCCCTGCGGTGAGCTCGTTCATCGGGTACCAGCCTGGCGCGCTGCATTGCGCTCCTCGCCGCCGCGATCGACCAGGCGCATGAAGATCTCCTCGAGCCGATTGACCTTGTTGCGCATCGACAGCACTTCGATGCGCGCTTCGCTCAGGCGCGCGAATAGCTCATTGAGATTCTGCTCCTTGGTGACCTCCACCTCGAGGCTGTGCGAGTCGATCATGCGCAGTTCGTAGTCGGGGAGTTTCGGCAGCGTCGTCAGTGGATCGCGCAGGTTGAAAACGAAGGTCTCGGTGTGGAGCTTGCGCAACAGGCTTGCCATCCGGTCGCTCTCGACGATGCGGCCGCCGTCGATGATGGCGATATTGCGGCAAAGCGACTCGGCCTCCTCCAGATAGTGAGTCGTGAGGATGATGGTGATGCCGCGGGCGTTGATCTCCTGCAGAAATGCCCACATCTGGCGGCGGATCTCGATGTCGACGCCAGCGGTTGGTTCATCGAGAATCAGCAGCCGCGGTTCGTTGACCAGGGCGCGAGCAATCATCAGCCTTCGCTTCATGCCGCCGGAGAGGCCGCGCGCGATCTGATCTCGTTTCTCCCACAGGTCGAGTTGCTTGAGGTATCGTTCGGTGCGCTCCCGCGCAACTCGCCGCGCAATGCCATAAAAACCGGCCTGGTTGGCCACGATGGTCGCGGGCGTCTCGAACAGGTTGAAGTTGATTTCCTGCGGCACGATTCCGATACAGGCCTTGGCAGCGCCGAGCTCACGATCGATATCGTGCTCGAACACCAGCACCTGGCCGCTGGTCTTGCGCACCAGCGAAGTGATGATGCCGATCAGCGTCGTCTTGCCCGCACCGTTTGGCCCCAACAGCGCGAAGAAATCGCCGCTCTCGACCGCAAGATCGATGCCACGCAGCGCCTGTACGCCGTTCTCGTAGGTCTTGGTCAGACCACGGATTGTGAGCGCTTCGCTCAGGGACGGGTCACCAGGATTTTCTTCACCCAGCCCGCGGCGGCAGCGCCCTGCACATTCAGGAAGCCGTTTTTCTCGGCGCCAATCACGACGAGTTCATCGCCTTTGCCAAGCGTTGCGAGCGTCTTGGCCGAATCCGCGGGTTGCGCCAGCAGCTTGACGTTGGCGATCTTCGGCATCACGACATCGCCATCATTGAACACCTCGCCCGCTGCCGTCTTGGCGCCGGCTTCCTGCCGCAGGGTACCGACGTCGCGCTGCAGGGAGGGATCGTTGCGCACGACACCGACGATCTTGTTGTAGTTGTCCATGAACGCCGCGGCAATGATCTTGCCCTCATTGGTATTGCCATAGCCGCCGAGTGCGCCGACGCCACCGCTGCCTGCCAGAAAACCACCGAGGCGCAGATCGGCCTTCTTGGTGGAACCCTCGGCGGCGGCAACCTGCAGCCCCGAGCGCGCGTCGGCCACCAGCATGCTGGTCTGGGCTTCCTTGAACTTGAGGCCACCGGCAACGGCGCCGATCAGCGGCGCTTTGCGGCTCAGCACGCCGCCCAGCAGGCCGCCGATGCCGCCGGCATTGCTCTCTGAGAAAACCACCGATGGAGTGAGCACGAAATCGGCCGTCACCATCTGTCCGCCGCCCATGTTCGAGCCCTGGCGCAGTTGTCCGGAGGCGGCGAGCTCGCGCTCCTGCATCACATTCTGCATGCCGACGCCGCGCTCGACGACGAGGAAGCAGTTTGATTGCTGCACCATCAGGCGAATCAGCCCGACAGGCGATCCGAGCCCGTACTGTGTGAGTGATTGCACGACGAAATCCTGCGGCTCGACGACCGCAAGCGCACCCATTGGCTTGTCACAGTGCTCGAGACCACTGTCGCCCGTCGAGCCGGACGTGCCTGCGGCACCTTGCACCTTCGAACCGCCCTCACCCTGCTTGTAACCGGTGACGCCCTGGGCCGCGGCCGGCGTGACATGAAGCACTGTCGCCGCGACGAAGGCAGTCAACGTCAAACGGATTGAACAGACCAGAACTCTCATGGCATGGACCTCGGTCGCATCGAAAACGGATATGCCTACCTTAACATTCCGGCCGTACCCGACGCGAGGAGGTCGCCGGCGAGCATCTGCAGGCCGTTCAGTTTCGCGCGCGAGAGCAGCTGCGGATCGGCGCTGCCTGCAGCGTGGGCGGCCTGGCGCCACCAATCGAGCCGGCCCGGCCAGCGTGGCCGCAGTGCACTGACGCTGGCGAGAGCCGCGCGCTCCAGGCGCGCGATGCCGACGCTGCGCAGATTGAGCACCGATTCGGCCGACATGCCGAAGACCACGCGCGCCGCCAGCGGGCGGCTGCGCGCCAGATGCCAGGCGTAGTTGAGAACCATGCGGGCGAAGCGATTGCTGCGCTCGCCGGACGCGAGCCACGCGGCGCCGCTCCGTGCCAGATCGCCGGCACCGCCGTCGAGCAGCCGGCCCCAGCGCAGACTGTCGTGGAACCCAGCCTCGACCAGCGCATAGGGCCACTGCGCGAGACGTTCGCGCGCCGCATCGTCGAGCGGGCGCAGGAGTTGCACGAGTGCGCCGCGGGCATCGTCAGCCGCCGTGCCATCCCGAGCCGCCGTGCCCGCCAGAAGTTGCAGCAATTCCTCGTTGATTTCGCGCAGTGGCGTCAGCGAGGCAACCGACAGCGTCGCGCCGTCCCAGTCGGCGCCGAACCACGCGAAGTCGAAGTCCAGTTGTGCTGTATCCATGGCATTCCTTGTCGTTTGCGTTACATATCCTGCCTCGACAGCACTTGGATAGCCGGTTCAAATTTGGGATATTTATACCAAATTGAAAAGGTATCCGCATGCGTATCACCGATGACCGCTACAGCCGCGACCGCCAGCGTTTCGACCTGGCGCTACGCTTCATCCGCCACGAGGCGCGCACCCAGACCATTCGCCTCTGGACCGGGCTCACCGACGATCGCATCCGCAAGCTCTACCGCGCTTATGTGCGCGAGGAACAGAGGCACAAGATCCGGCGACACCGTGGCAAATCACCGCAGCAGGTCAACTACTTCCTGCGCTCGCCGCAGCTGCGCCAGGAGGCCGCCGTGCTCGGCAGCATTTGCGCGTTGCTCGGCCTCATCCCCGCCACCCACTCGCTCACGAAGGCAGCGCCACCGGGAGCCGTGCGCGGCGACCTGCTCGTGCGCGCCTACGAGTTCTACCTGGCACTGGCGCCGCAACCGGCCATCGGTTTCGAGCATGCGGTTTTCCTGGTCAACGTGCTGAGCCGCGGGGAAGAATTGCAGCTCGCGCGATGTCGCAATTGCGGCGCTGCCGGCATCAGCGACGGATTCAGCCTGCACAGGCACAACTGCTCGCTGTGCGCCAGCGTCGCACTGAAGCCGGCACCAGCCGGCGCTGCTACACTCAGCGACACGCGCCGAGTCCAGCATGCAAAAGCCACCGCCCAACAACTACTTCGCCGGCCCTTATCTCGATCGCCGCGCCGCCGAGCGTGAATCCGGCGACTGGCTGGCGCAGGCGCACGAAGACGCCGACACCTTATATATAGCCGCGAGCGGCACCATGCTCCTGGTGCGTGCCGGCGATCTGCCGGCCGCAGCACTTTGCAGCCGTGAAGAACTCGGGGCCGCAGGCGTTGGCGCGGACAGGGCAACGTTGCTCGGATGGTTTCGCGGCGCGCGCTGCGTGCTGCTCGACCTGAGCGATGTCGCGCACTTCATGCCGCCTCCTGGCACCCAGTTCGCCGAGCTGCGCCCGTTGGCGCCACGCATCGAATCGGACGAAGCGGGCCTGCTTGCCTACGCGCGGGCGCTGCAGATCTGGCGGCAGTCACATCGCCACTGTTCGGCCTGCGCCGCGCCAACGACGGCGAGCCGCGCAGGCCACGTGCTGGTTTGCAGCAACCCCGACTGCCGCCGCGAAGCCTTTCCACGCATCGATCCCGCCATCATCGTCCTGGTGAGCGATGGCGATCGCGCACTGCTTGGCAGGCAGGCGAGTTGGCCGCGGGGCCGCTATTCGACCATTGCCGGATTCGTCGAACCGGGGGAGAGCCTGGAGGATGCCGTGGCGCGCGAGGTCTATGAGGAATCCGGCGTCGAGGTCGATGCGGTGCACTATCACTCATCCCAACCGTGGCCGTTTCCGTCCTCGCTGATGCTTGGATTTCATGCAACGGCAAGGCCGGGCAGCATGCCGCGCGGCAGTGACGAACTCGAGGACGTGCGCTGGTTCTCACGCGCCGACATCGCCAATGGTCAGCCGATCATGCCGCCCAGTGTCTCGATCTCCTATCGCCTTATCGAATCCTGGTTCAATGCCGGTTCGGACATTCCACTTGCGAACCAGCAGCGCGCCTCGCATTGGCGCGGGACGCAATGAGCGAACTGCAGGTGCTCTATTCGGTCGCGCTCGGAATCGCGCTGGCTGCGGCCGTGGGTCTGCGCGTATTCCTGCCGCTGCTCGCACTATCGATCGCGGCGTACAGCGGCCATGTCAGCTTGAGCGACGGATTCGCATGGCTCGGCACCATGCCGGCGCTCGCCATGCTCGCGATCGCCACGATCGTCGAGGTCGCCGCCTATTACATTCCCGGACTCGACAATGCTCTCGATGCGCTCGCGACTCCAGTGGCACTGCTTGCCGGTACCGTCGCCGCGGCGGCCGTCATGACCGACTTGCCGCCGCTGATCAAGTGGACGACGGCGGTCATTGCCGGCGGCGGCGTTGCCGGCCTGACCCAGGGCGCGAGTTCGCTACTGCGCGCAAAATCCACGCTCACGACCGGCGGGCTTGGCAACTCGGTGGTCGCGAGCGGTGAACTGGGCGGCGCGCTTGTGCTGTCGGTACTTGCCATCGTCATGCCACTCGTTGCGCTCGCGCTTGCCGTCGCCCTGTTGTGGCTCGTCTTCAAGCTGGTGCGTCGGTTGGTGCGCGGTGCGCGCCGCGGCGCGAACTGAGCCAGGTTTTTCATGTGCCTTCTGGTACTCGCCTGGCGATGTCACGCGAAGTGGCCGCTGGTCATCGCCGCCAACCGCGACGAGTATCACGACCGACCGACGGCTGCGCTCGCACCCTGGCCAGGCAATGCCAACCGTCTTGCCGGGCGCGATCTGCGCGCGGGCGGCACCTGGCTCGCAGTCGATAGCGCGGGGCGTTTCGCGGCACTGACCAATTTTCGCGAGCTTGCGCCGCCGCGGCCGACGGCACCGACCCGCGGTGCCATCGCGGCACAGTTTCTCGACGGCAATCTCGGCGCTGCCGATTTTCTGGCGACACTCGAGGACGACGCACCCGGATATGCCGGATTCAACCTGCTGGTAGGTGACGGCGCGTCGCTCTACTACGCCAGCAATCGCCGCGAGCCCTTCGCGGTGCAATTGCAGCCAGGCGTTTATGGCCTGAGCAACCATCTGCTCGACACGCCCTGGCCCAAGGTGGAGCGTTCGCGCTCGGCCCTTGGGATGCTCTTGCGAAACGGCGAACCGAAGGCGGGGGCTGTGTTCGAGATTCTCGCCGACCGGCACAGCCCGGGCCCCGCCACCGATCTGCCCGCGGGGATAGACCCAGGCCTCGCCCGCGAGCTGAATGCCGTTTTCGTCACTCATCCGCGTTATGGCACCCGCAGCTCCACGCTCGTGACCTACCGCGACAGCAATGCCGCGCGCGTCGTCGAGCGCAGTTTCGATGCATCCGGCCATCGCCTTCTCGACTGTGAATACCAGCTGAACGACGGTCGGTGGACCTGCGCGGACGGCGATGGAACCCGCGACCGCGCAGCGTGCTCTTAAGTAGATAGAATAGAACCCATCCGTTTTCCGAGCGCGGCATGCAGCGTTTGCTACCTCGTCATATCCCAGGTCTGTTGCGAAGACTGGGCGCCGTACTCCTGGCGCTCGGCCTGCCCGGGCTGCCCGCATTCGCCGACGTCGACATCGGCATCGAGGGCGTGACCGCCGAGCAGCGCGAGAACATCATGGTGTTCCTCAGCCTCGAGCGCTATCGGCAGCGTGATGACCTCACCGAGAACCTGATCGAGAGCCTGCACGATCGAATCGAGGGCGAAGTCGCGAGCGCGTTGCGGCCCTTCGGCTATTACGCACCGCGTGTGACGTCGACCGTGCAGCCCGCCGGGAACGGCGATTGGCGCGCGCGCATCCTCGTGCAGCCCGGCGAGCCGGTGCGCGTCGATGAATTCTCGCTGACGGTCAGCGGCGCGGGCAGCAACGACCCGATTTTCCAGAGTATCGTCGTCGCGGCACCCATCCGCCGTGGGGATCGACTGCAACACGCGCTCTACGAGCAGGTCAAAGGCGACCTGCAGCGCGCCGCCGCGACCTACGGCTATCTCGATGCGCGCATGCTGCGCTCCGAACTGTTGGTCGATCCGCCGCGGCTCAGCGCGCGAATCATCCTCGCCTTCGAGACCGGACAGCGCTATCACTTTGGCGAGACGCGCATCGAACAGGGCAGCATTGCCGATGAGCTCATGCGCCGCTTCGTGCGGTTCTCGGCTGGCGAGCCCTACGATGCAACGCAATTGCTGCGCACCCAGTTCGCGCTCGATGACAGCGAGTATTTCTCCGAGGTCGAAGTGCTGCCGGCCGAACGCGACAGCGAAACACTCGCCGTGCCGGTCGATATCCGCACCAAGCCGAACCGGCGCAATCGCTTCTCATACGGTGTTGGCTATGGCAGTGATACGCGCGGCCGCGGCCGTTTCACCTGGGAGAATCGTCGCGTCAATCGCGAAGGCCATCGGCTGGCGGCCGACATCAAGGCGGCCTCCGTGTCGCAGTCGATCGATGCGCGCTATGCGATTCCGATCGGCGATCCGGCGCTCGAGAAGATCGGATTCGACCTCGAGGCAGCGCGGCAGGAACTCGGCAGCCTGATCACACGCGAAGTCGCATTCACGCCCAGCATCACCCACGTGCGCGGCCGCTGGCAACGGGTGCTGTTCGCGGCGCTGAAGCGCACGACGACCGAATCGCTGGGCGTCAGCGCAACGGACGACCTGTTGATTCCCGGCATCAGCTTTGGCCTGCTGCCGCGCGGCTATCTCGGCGAGGCGCTGTTCTCGCGCGAGCTTTACGCGGAACTTCGCGGATCGCATAGCGCCTTCGGATCGGACGCGGACTTCCTGCAGGTGCATGTGCAGGCCGAACGTGTTTTCGACCTGTCGCGGCGTTGGCATCTGCTGCTGCGTGGCGAAGTCGGCGCGACGGCAGTTGCGGGATTCAGCGAACTGCCTGGCACGGAGCGCTTCTTCGCAGGCGGCGACCGCAGCGTCCGCGGATTCGGCTTCAACGATCTGTCGCCGGTGAACGAACTCGGCGAGAAAGTCGGCGGACGGCACCTGCTCACGGGCAGCGTCGAAGTCATCCGCGACCTGCCGCGCAACCTCGGCTTCGCGACCTTCTTCGACTTTGGCAATGCCTTCAACAAGTTTGGCGACCCCCTCGCCTATTCGGCGGGCGTCGGTATACGCTGGCGATTGCCGGTCGTCACCATCGGAATCGACATTGCGCAGCCACTGTCAACGCGGCCCGACCCGAACGATCCGACGCGAGAAGTCCGCGGCGGCCCGCGTTTCCATCTGAACTTCTCGCCAAAACTCTGATGCGCCGCGCCATCCTGGTTGCCATTGGCATCTCGATTCTGGCGATCGTGGCATTGCCGGTTGCGGCCGTGTGGTACCTGTACAGTACCGAGAGCGGACTGCGTTTCATCGTCGCTCGCCTGCCGCACAGGATGGGGCGCGCCGAAGTCACGATCGAAAACGCAAGCGGCACGCTGCGCGACGGCGTCCGGATCGAACATTTCCTGTTGCTGCACGAGCGGGTGCGAATCGATGCGAGGAACCTCGAGGGCCGCCTGCGCTTCCTGCCCATCTGGCTGCAGACGCTGTCGGTGGACGATGCGAGCATCGGCAAACTCGGAATCGATGTATACCCGCGCAGCTCCCCGCCAAGCGACTGGACACCGCGTTTCCTGCCCCCGTTTCTGCGCATTGACGTCAATGGGGCCAGGGTCGGCGCAGCACGCCTGACCACCACCACCGGGCGCAGCTACGACGTATCCGGATTGAGTGCGGCCGGGGCCGTGCGCCATCGCGACATTCGCATTCATGACGCGGCAATGGACTACCAGAACGCCCACGTCACGGCCGTGGGTGAGCTGCACGCGGCGCAGCCGCTCGAGCTCGCAGGGGATCTGCGCATCCTGTTCCATCTCGACGGCCAGCCTGACTGGGTCAGCAACGCAAGCATTGGCGGCAATCTCGACCGAATCGACATCGATGCCACGCTCGCCGAACCATTTCGCAGCACCTTCCATGGCGCGGCCCACGACCTCACGCAGGGTTGGCACTGGGACGGGCGCGCGCTGGTGCACGATTTCTCGCTCACACCATGGCAGATCGCCGGCCCGCTCGGCGTCGTGACCGGCGAATTGCAACTCGACGGTGATGCCGATGGCATACGCGCTGCCGGCCCGCTCACTCCACACGGACTCGATGCGGGACCTTTCAGCGTAACCTTCAACGGCAACTACGCGGCGGGTGTGGTGAATGCCGAGCGCATCACGGTGCGGCACCAGGGTTCGCGCGCCTACGCGGAAGCGAGCGGCACGATTGGCATCGAAAGCAATGGCCCGCGGCTCGACCTCACTGGCGCCTGGAGTGACTTTCGGTGGCCGTTGCCACTCACCGAGGAGCGGGGATTCGCGAGCCGGGCAGGACAGTTTTCGCTGCACGGCATCTGGCCGTATGCACTGCAATCGAACGGCGAACTGGAGAGCGACCTGGCAGCGAGCTCGCCTTTCGAAATGAGCGGCGAACTCGATCGCGGCGAGCTGCGCATCCGGTCGGGAACACTCGCTGTGCTCGATGGCAAAGCGAGCCTGCGCGGTGAACTTGTCTGGGATGCACCTGAGCGCTGGCAACTGCAGGGCCGCGCCGAAGGAATCAATCCGGCCAGCCTCCGCCAGGCGCTCACGGGATCGGCCAGTTTCAACTATGCGGTCAGCGGCGATGCGCTCGGCGGCGACAGCAACCTCGATCTGCGTATCGGCGAGCTGGGCGGTACGCTGCGCGGCAAACGCCTGAGCGGCGGCGGCCGTCTGCTGCGCCAGCGCGACGTCTGGAGCTTCGAGAAGGTCCGGATGGCGGCAGGTTCGACGCGCGTCGAACTCGATGGCAGTCTCGGCGCCCATGGCAAGCTGCGCTTTGGTCTCGAAACCGAGGATCTCGCGCTGCTTGCCGACGGTAGTCGCGGCCATCTCAAGGCGAACGGCACCATCGATGGCAATCCTCAGGCGCTCGTATGGAATTTCGCTGCGAGCGGCAACGGCATTCGCCATGAAGGTATCGCTGTCGACAAGTTCACCGCTACGGTCGCTATCGATTCACGAAGCGGCGCGAACCAGTCCGCAGACATCGACGTGACCAACCTCGCCTTTCGCGACCGTGTCATCGAGCGCCTGGCCATCACGGTCTCGGGGCCGGCCGACGCGCATCGCATCGAACTCGCCGCGCGCGCCACCAATGCGCACGCACTCGCACTCGCGCAGGGGAGATTTGCGGCCGGATCGGATCGCTGGAGCGGGACGGTGTCGGCATTCAGCATCGACAACGACGAGGATCTGCACCTGGTGCAGGATGGCCCGGGCGAGTGGTTGATCGCACCCGAGCGCAAGAGTCTCGACGGCCTGTGCCTCAAAGGCGAGTCGGCGAGGCTATGCGTCACGGCCGAGTCGCGCCCGGACGGCTGGAGTGCCGAGGTCAGCGCACGCGACCTGCCGATGAGCGCGTTGACGGCCGGGCAGCGCAAGCGGGTGAGCTACGACGGCACCGTCAACGTCGTTGCCCGCGGCTTTGGCGCAAGTGGCGCGCTGGCGCGCGGCACCCTGCGCAGCGAACTGAATGGCGCAAAGCTGATGCACCGCCGCGCCAACGGTCGCGTTGACACGACGACTCTCGGATCGGGTGAGCTCGACATCGACCTCGACGCCGACGGACTGCATGGCAAGGTCGATCTGGATGCCGAGCAGGTCGGTGAAATCAACGGCAGCTTTACTGCCGCCCGTCAGGGTTCGCAGCTATCAGGATGGCCATTGCGCGGCGATCTCATCCTGCGCACCCGCGAGCTCGGTTTCGTGAGCGCCTACGTGCCCGAGGTCGATCGTGTGCGTGGTCAGCTCGATGCCGAACTCGTGGTCGGCGGCACGCTCGGCGCGCCGTCCGTCAATGGCGTGTTGAAGCTCGCCAACGGCGCCATCGATCTCTACCAGATCAACCTGTCGCTGCACGATGCCGCGCTCGAGGCGCGGCTGATCGACAACCGGCTCAGCTTCAGCGGCAAACTCAAGGCGGGCGATGGCAGCCTCGAGACCAGCGGCGATCTGCTCTGGAGCGGCGGCATCCCGAAAGGCAATCTGCAACTGCGCGGCAATGACCTGCTGCTGGTCGATGTACCCGAGGCGCGCATCATCGCCTCGCCGAATCTCGACTTCGCGGTCGATGGACGCAGCATCGATGTCAAGGGCGAGGTACTGGTGCCGCGGGCGCGCATTGCGCCAGCCGATCTTACCGGCGCGGTATTGCCCTCGAGCGATGAGCGTATCGTCAGCGAATCCAAAACCAGTGCCGACGATGGCATCGCCGTTGCGACAGCCATCCGGCTCAAGCTCGGCGACGACGTGAGTGTCGATACCTACGGCCTGTCAGGACGTATCACCGGCAGCATCGATTTGCGAAGCCAGAGCGATGGCGTGACACGCGCCAACGGCGAATTGAGTGTCATCGAAGGCAAGTATGTCGCGCTGGGCCGCAGGCTCGACATCGAGCGCGGCCGCCTGCTGTTCACCGGTGGCCTGCTTGCCGATCCGGGCGTGGAGATTCGCGCCGTGAAGCGCTTTCCCGATGCCGTCGCCGGCGTCAATGTGCGCGGCCGCCTCGCCCAGCCGCGCATGACGTTTTTCTCCGAGCCATCACTGCCGCAATCGCAGGTCGTATCCCTGCTCCTTGCCGGCGGTTCGATCGAGTCGGCGCAGGATTCCACCAGCGCCAACGCGACGCGCAGCCAGCTGCTGGCCCAGGGCGGCGCCATCATTGCGCAGCAGTTTGGCAGCAAGCTCGGCATCGAGGACGTCGCCATCGAGCAGAATCTTGCCAACGAAACTGCGCTGGTGCTCGGGAAGTACCTCTCGCCGCGCCTCTACGTGAGCTATGGCATCAGCCTCACCCAGGCGCTCAACACGATCAAGATGCGCTACACGCTCGGCGACCGGTGGACACTGCGCAGCGAGGCAGGCGAAGAGCGCAGCGCGGAACTGGTCTACACCATCGAAAAATAGCCGCGGCAGCGCTTGACAGCGCCTGCATAAATATGCAGACTTTGAGAATATTTATGCATACGCGGATTGCGCAATGCCTACGGACCAGCAACAGTCAGCTCGACGCGATGCCCTGCTCGCCATCCTCGCGCGCCATGCGGTACGGCGCCAGGAACAGCTGGTCGCGCTGCTCGAGGCCGAGGGTTTCGCCGCGACGCAGTCCTCGGTCAGCCGCGATCTGCGCGACCTCGGCGTCATCAAGGTACGTGGCCGCTATGTCGCGCCCGGCACTACGGTGGCGCCGGTCCGCGAAAGTTTCGGAAGCCTGCGCCAATTTGTGCGCGCGGCGCAGCCCGCCGGCCCCACGCTGACCGTGCTGCGCACCACCGTGGGCGCCGCGCAGAGCGTCGCGGTTGCCATCGACCGCGCCGCCTGGCCCGAAGTGGTCGGCACGCTCTCGGGCGACGACACCATCTTCATCGCCACTCCCAACCATCGTGCGCAGCACAGCCTGCTCGAGAGACTGCGCGAACAGTTCCGGATCTGACCATGACCCAACCCATCGTGCTCGCCTACTCGGGCGGCCTCGACACATCGTTTCTCATTCCCTGGCTCGCCGAGCAGCACCAGCGGCCCATCGTCGCCGTGACCGTGGACACCGGCGGCATCGACGCCGAAGCGGCGGCGATGCTCGAGCGGCGCGCGCTCGCGCTCGGCGCGAGCAGCTATGAACGGATCGATGCGCGCAGCGCATATTTCGAGCAGGTGCTTAAGTTCCTGATCATGGGCAACGTGCGCCGCGGCCAGCTCTACCCGCTGTGCGTCGGTGCCGAGCGCGTGATGCAGGCGCAAACCATCGCGCAGGCGGCACGCCGACTTGGCACCAACACCATCGCGCACGGCTGCACGGCAGCGGGCAACGACCAGGTACGCTTCGAAGTCGCGCTGCGCACGCTGGCGAGCGACCTGACCGTGCTCGCGCCCGTGCGCGATCACGCCTTCAAGCGCCAGGACGAACTCGAATTCCTGCAGTCACGAAAACTCCCGGTTCCGCCGCATGGCGCCGCCTATTCCATCAACCGCGGTTTGTGGGGCGTGACCATCGGCGGCAAGGAGACACTCGGCTCGAGCGAGTGCATTCCCGAATCCGCCTGGGTGTTGAGTCGCAGTGCTTTCGAGCGACCGGTCGCGCCGGTCGAGCATCGCATCGGTTTCAACGCCGGCATTCCCTGTGCGCTCGACGGCAAGGCGCTCGATCCCGTGACCCTGATCGAAGCCGTCGAGGAGGTCGGCGCGCGTTACGGCATCGGCCGCGGCGTCCACCTTGGCGACACCATCATCGGAACCAAGGGCCGCGTCGCCTTCGAAGCGCCTGCCGCCGAGACCCTGATCGTCGCGCATCGCGAACTCGAGAAGCTCGTCCTGACGGGTCGTCAGCAGCGCATCAAGGAAGTGCTCGCCCTCTCCTACGGCGACTGGGTACACGAAGGCCAGTTGCTCGATCCGGTCTGCCGCGACATCGAGGCGGCTTTCCTCTCATCGCAGGCCCGTGTCACCGGTACCGTGCGCGTGCGCTTTCAGGCCGGAAGCGCCTTCATTGCCGGCGTGGAATCGCCCTATTCGCTGATGGCGGCATCGCGCGGCGTCTACGGCGAAGCTGCCGGCGAGTGGAGCGCGCAGGATGCGCTTGGTTTTTCCAAGATCGTCTCGCTCCCCGGCATGTTTCATCACCGTGCCGGGCACAAGTCCGGCGGCTGATCGTCACCCCCTGGAGAGTCACACATGCGTACCGTCGTTGTCGACAAGGTTGCTTCGGTCACCCAGTCCTGTGGACTAGGGCACGAATTGCGTATTGCTGACGAAATTCCCGCCGAGGAAGGCGTGGTCATCGTTGTCGAGGTACTCACCAACAAGGCCAATTACAACACGCTCGAACTGACCAGCGGTCGCATGGCGAAGCTCGGCAAAGGTGATGTCGTCGCGGGCGCACTCGGTCATCGACGTGCCTTGTTTGGCTATTCGGGACACATCCCGAAGAGCGTCAAGCCGGGCGATGTGCTGCAGATGCTCAACATCGGCGGTGTCCTCGGTGTCTGCGATTCGATCAACCCCGAGAAAGGACGGCCCTTCGACTGCCGCGTTCTCGGCGTGGTGCTGCAGTTTCCATATCTCGGCGAGCGCATCGGCGTGCCGGCGCGCGTCGGCTATCGCCAGCTCGACGCAGCCGCGACGCTTGACACCGGCGGTGTACCCGTCGTGGCGCTGGCCGGCACCTGCATGGAAGCGGGCAAGACCGCAGCCGCCTGCGCGATGGTAAGCCGCATGCGCCATCGCTCACTCACCATCGATGCGTTCAAGGCAACCGGCGTATCGTTGCGCCGCGATATCCTTGCCATGGAGGATGCCGGCGCGCGCAACAGCATGATCTTCACCGACCTCGGCATCGTGACGACCACACGAGCGAACGGTCCGGCGCTCACCCGCACCATGCTCTCTGAACTTGCCAGCGGCAAACCCGATGTCATCGTGTTCGAACTCGGTGACGGCATCCTCGGCACCTACGGCGTCGACTCCATACTCGACTGCCCGGACATACGCAATTCGCTCACGGCCGTGGTGCTGTCGGCCAACGACCCGGTCGCCGCCTGGGGCGGTGTCAAACTGTTGCGCGAACGCTTCGAGATCGAACCCTGCGCGGTGACGGGACCTGCGACCGACAACGCCGTCGGTGTCGAAATCATCGAAGAGCAGACCCGGGTGCGTGCGATCAATGCCATCACCAACGGCGCGGACCTTGGCGATCACGTCATCGCGACAGTTGGACTCGCCGAGCGCTTTCCCGTGGCGGCGGTCGCTTGAACACATTGACCGACAGGGCGGCAACGGTTCCGGCCATCGTGCTCGGCGGTACCGGCTATGTCGCCGGTGAACTGCTGCGGCTGCTGTGCGGACACCCGCGGCTTCGCATCGCGGCGGTGATGTCAGACAGCCAGCCGGGCGAGCCGGTCGCAGGCGCCTTCCCGCATCTCGCGCCGGTGCTTGCGGATCTGCGCTTCTCGAGCGAGGCAGACATTGCGGCGTTGCTCACGCGACTGCCCGCAGCTGCGATGTTCGGCGCAGCGCCACATGGCGTATCGGCAGCGCTCATTGACCGCCTGCTAGGCGCCGCCGAAGGCGGCGGTTGCGCGCTGCGCGTGGTCGACATCTCTGCCGACTTTCGCTACGCGGATCCCGGTGCCTACGAAGCCGTCTACAAACATCCGCACGGCGCACCGGCACGCCTCGGGCAATTCACCTGTGCCGTGCCCGAGCATCTGCCGCGACTTGTCACGTCGCACGTTGGTCATCCCGGCTGCTTCGCAACCGCCATCCTGCTTGCGAGCGTGCCCCTGCTTGCCCGCAATCTCATCGAGCCGCAGTTGTTCGTCGCCGGCATCACCGGCAGTACGGGCTCGGGACGCAAGCCAACCGAAGGCACGCATCATCCACTGCGTCACGGCGACCTCTACAGCTACAACGCGCTCGGCCACCGCCATGCGCCGGAAGTCGCAGCCTGCGCACTCGCGGCGAGTGGTGTCGCAGCGCAATTCGCCTTCGTGCCGCATTCGGGTCCTTTTGCGCGCGGCATCCATGTCACCGTGCAGGCGCGACTGCGCGGCGATGACGCCGATGTCCTCGAGCAACTGCGCGACTACTACGCGCGCTCGCCGTTTGTGCGGGTAACGGAGACTGCGCCGCGCCTGAAGAATGTCGTTGCGAGCAACTATGCGCAGCTTTCGGCAACCGCGACCAGCGGTACCGTAGCGGTGACCTGCGCGATCGACAACCTGACCAAAGGCGCGGCGGGCGGCGCCGTGCAGTGGATGAACCGCATGCTCGGCTTCGAGGAGCGCAGCGGCCTCGCGGCGCCAGCACCAGGGTGGACCTGAAGGCCATGAACAGCAACGCCACAGCACCTGCCGCGACGCACGATCATCTCGCGAAGGTATTCGCGCAATACCCGATCGAGGTCACGCATGCCGAGGGCGTGTGGCTGCATGCGCGGGATGGCCGGCGCGTGCTCGACCTCTACGGCGGACATGCGGTTGCGGCTCTCGGTTATGCGCATCCGCGCTGGAGCCGCTCGCTCGCCGAGCAGGCCGCCGCCTGCAACTTCCAGAGCAACGCCGTCGCCATGTCGGTGCGCAGCCAGGCCGCTGATCGACTGGTGCAGTTCGCCGGCCTGCCCTTTGCAAGCGTGTTTCTCGTCAACTCCGGCGCCGAGGCCAACGAAAATGCACTGAAGATGGCATTGCGCATGAGCGGGCGAAGCGAAATCGTGGCGTTCACGCAGAGCTTTCACGGGCGCACCGCAGCCGCGGGCGCCGTCACGCATGGCGCGGCGGACAAATGGTATGGCTTCCCGCGCACGCCCTTCGACGTGCGCTTCCTGCCGCGACGCGACCACGCGGCACTTGCCACCGGCATCACTGCCGCAACGGCCGCCGTGATCATCGAGCCGGTGCAGGGCGTCGGTGGCGCGTTCGACATGGGGCGCGAATTCCTCGCCGCACTACGGGCGCGTTGCGACGCGGTCGGCGCGCAGCTGATTTTCGATGAAGTGCAGTGCGGCATGGGTCGTTGTGGCACGCCATTCGCCGCCAATCTCTACGGCGTCATGCCCGACATGCTGACCACCGCCAAGGCACTCGGTAACGGCTTTCCCTGCGCGGCTCTCCTGATGAGCGCGAAAGTCGACGCGGCGGTCAAGCTCGACTCACTTGGCACCACCTTCGGTGGCGGGCCGATGGCAGCGGCGGCGATCATTGCCGTTATCGATGCCATCGAAAAGGAAAACCTGCTCGAGAACGTGCGCGGGATATCGGCGCTGATCCGCAAGCGCTGCCTCACGGGTCCGGTGACTGGTTTCCAGGGAGAGGGGTTTTTGCTTGGCCTGAAGCTCAACCGGGCCGCCAGGGAGGTGCAGGCAGGATTGCTCAGCGACGGCATACTCACGGGCACGAGCGGCGATCCCGCTGTTTTGCGCCTGCTGCCGCCCTATATCCTCGCTGCCGAACATGTCGAGCAGCTCGCCGCAGCACTGGCTCGTTATTGATGGACGCGAACCGCATGCTCAAGTTCCTGCACCTGAACCAGTTCGAACGCGACGCGATCCTCGATCTCGTCGCGCTCGCGACGCGACTCGAGGCCAAACCCGAACCGCGCGCGCTCGCCGGTCGCATTCTCGGACTCGTGTTCATGAATCCGTCGCTGCGCACCCTCGCCTCGATGCAGGCAGGAATGGCACGCCTCGGCGGATCGTCTTTCGTGATCACACCCGGCCAGGGCAGCTGGCAACTGGAAACGCGGCTTGGTACCGTGATGAATGGGGTTGCCGCCGAGCACATCCGCGAGGGCCTGCCGGTGCTTGCTTCGTATTGCGACGTGCTTGGCATACGCTCCTTCGCCGATGGCAAGGATCTCGAGGCCGACCTCGCGGACCAGAAGTTCCGCGCAATGGCAGAGCTCATCGACAGGCCGCTCATCAACCTCGAGTCGGCCATCAGCCACCCCTGCCAGTCGCTGGCCGACTGGAAGACCCTCGAAGACCTGCGGATCGCGCCACACGCGCGCTTCGTCCTGAGCTGGGTCTATCACCCGCGCGCGCTGCCGCTGGCCGTGCCCGCATCGACGCTGCACATGGCTGCCATGCGCGGCATGGACGTCGTCGTGCTGCGCCCCGCTGGCTACGAGTTGCCGCGCGCGCTGATGGACGCCGCGTCGGCGGCCGCGCGTGCAAGCGGTGGTTCGGTGAGCGAGACCGACGATCGCGCGAGCGCCATGCGTGGCGCCCAGGTGCTCTACGCCAAGGAATGGGGCGCACCGTCGGTATACGGGAACATCGAACAGGAAAAGGCATTGCGCGGCGAACTCCTCGACTGGTGTGTCGATGAGTCCTGGTTCGCGACCGCCGCCCGCGACTGCAAATTGATGCACTGCCTGCCGGTCAGACGCAATGTTGCGGTCGCCGATGCGGTGCTCGATAGTGCGCGCAGCGTGGTGCTGCGCGAGGCCTACAATCGCCTGCCGGCGCAGATGGCTGTGCTGCACCGGCTGCTCAGTCACAGTCCTTGACCGCTCTGGAGTTGGCGCGACCATGATCATGCATCGAAACGATCAGGCATTGGCAATTCGCTCGCTGCGCAGTGCCGCACCGTACATACGCCTGTACAAAGGCAGGACGTTCGTGATCAAGGCGGGCGGTGGCGCATTCGCCGACATCGCAACGACTCGCGCGCTCATCGAGCAGATCGCTATCCTGCATTACTTCGGCGTGCGCGTCATATTCGTACACGGCGGCGGACCGCAAACGACCGAGATCGGCAACAAGCTCGGCATCGCGAGCGAAATGATCGAAGGCCGGCGGGTCACCGACCAGGCGTCGATCGACGTGACGGCCATGGTGCTGAACGGGCTGATCAGCACCCGCGTACTCGCGATCTGCCGCGAGCTCGAAATCGACGCGGTGGCGGTGAGCGGGGTAAGCGCCGGCCTCGTGCGTGCGCATCGACGTCCGCCGGTGCGCGTGCGATCGCTCGGTGACAAGCTCGTGGACTACGGTCTGGTCGGTGATATCGACCGCGTCGATGTCGATGTACTCAGAAAACTCCTCGACAACGGCCTGATGCCGGTCGTGAGCCCGTTGTCCGCCGATGACAAGGGACAACTCCTCAACATCAATGCCGACACGGTTGCGGCGGCCATCGGCAGCGCGCTCGGCGCCGAGAAACTCATCCTGTGCACCGGCGCGCCAGGCATCCTCGAGCGCCTGAGCGACCCCTCGAGTGTCATCTCCTACATCGACGTGGCCGGGCTGGCGAAGCTGCGCGATGACGGCAACATCGCCGACGGCATGCTGCCGAAGGCACGGGCGATCGAGAGCGCGATCAATGGCGGCGTCAAGCGCGTACATGTGATCGCCTACAAATCACCCGAGGGCATACTGTCGGAAGTGTTCACCAATGAGGGCACGGGTACGATGATCGTCGCCGACGTCAAGGGTCTGTCCGCGGCGGAAGCGCAGCCGGGTCAGTGATGCCATGACACGCCTTTGGGACAAGGGCAAGCCGCTCGACGCCAGGGTGCTCGCCTACACGGCCGGCGAGGATCATCTGCTCGATGCGCGGCTGGTTGCGCACGATGTGCGCGCATCGATTGCGCACGCGCGCATGCTGGCCGGCGCAGATCTCGTCAGCGCCGACGATTGCGAAGCCATCTGCAGCGCCCTTGCCGAGATCGGTGCGGCGCACCAGCGCGGCGAGTGGCAGATCGGCATCGAGGATGAGGACTGCCACACGGCGCTCGAGCGGCGGTTGACCGCACGCATCGGTGCTGCCGGGGCGCGGGTGCATCTCGGCCGTTCGCGCAATGACCAGGTGCTCACGGCCCTGCGCCTGTACATGCGCGAGGAAGTCGCCGCGCTCGCCGGAGAAACCCGGGCGCTGAGCGCTGCCTTGCGCGCGCTCGCGGCGCGCCAGGGCGACATCGTGCTGCCGGGCTACACGCATATGCAGCAGGCCATGCCGAGCAGCGTCGCGCTGTGGAGCGGTGGCTTTGCGAGTGAACTCGACGATGACGCCGCCGGGATCGAAGCGGTGCTGCGCCGCATCGAGCGCAGCCCGCTCGGCTCCGCCGCGGGCTATGGCGCGGCCGGTCTGCCGATCGATCGCGAGGCCACGCGCGCGGCCCTTGGATTCACAACGGTGCACGAGCCGGTGACGGCCGTACAACTCTCGCGCGGCAAGGCCGAGGCGCAGCTGTTGTTCGAAGCAAGCCTGCTCATGACCGATCTCGGTCGCCTCGCGCAGGATGTGCTGCTCTTCTACACGCAGGAGTTCGCGTTCATTACCTTGGGCGATGCGTTCACCACCGGCTCATCGATCATGCCGCAGAAGCGCAACCCGGATCTGTTCGAACTGATTCGCGGCAACACCGCGGTCGCGCAGGCCTGCCTGGTCGAGGTGCTCGGCATCATCGGCAAACTTTCCTCCGGCTATCAGCGCGATCTGCAGCTGCTGAAGCGACCGCTGTTTCGTGGTATCGATCTCGCACGCGCCACGCTCGATGTGCTGCCCGCAGCGATCGAATCGATCCGCTTTCAGGCGCAGAACATTCACCTCGATCCGGGTATTCATGCCGCGGCCGAGGCCTATCGGCTGGTCCTCGATGAGGGCATACCGTTTCGCGAGGCCTATCGCCGTGTTGCGGCAGGCCAGACGGGCAAAGCGAAGTAACTCGCATGGCCATCTGGCAACAGACGCTGACCCCCGCCGAACTCACGGCGCTCAACGAGGGGCGACTGGCCGGCATCATGGGTATCCGCTTCACGGAAGTGGGCGATGATTACCTTGTCGCGACCATGCCCGTGCGCCGCGAAAATACCCAGCCTTACGGTGTGCTGCACGGCGGCGCGTCGGTGGTACTCGCCGAAACCATCGCAAGCGTGGGCGCGCAGCTCGCCGTCGACTCATCGCTCAAGGTCTGCTTCGGGCAGGAGATCAACGCCAATCACCTGCGCAAGGTAGACCGCGGTATCGTCACCGCCACGGCGCGGCCCTGGCATCTCGGACGCAGCAGCCACGTCTGGCACGTGCAGATCGCGGATGCAGAGGGCCGACTCAGCTGCATATCGCGCGTTACCATGGCGATCGTCGACCGTTAGCGTATAGTGCGGGCATGAGTACCGCCGATGACACGACGCCGGCGACACCGGCACTCGATCCCTCCCTGGTCAGCTACACCCACATCATCTACGCCCTGCATGCGCTCGGCGTCGTGATTGGCATCACCACCTCCGCAACGGTGATCGGCAGCTTCCTGGTGGGATTGCCCTCGATCATTGCCGTCATCATGAACTATGCGCGCCGCGCGGCGGTGAGTGGCACCTTCCTCGAGTCGCATTTTCGCTGGCAGATACGCACCTTCTGGTTCGCGCTGCTGTGGTCGGTACTGAACGGCATCGTCAATTTCGTGCTGGCGTTCGTGCTGATCGGCTTTGTCACGTTCTTCATCGGCCTCGCAGTCATCGGCCTTTGGGTCATCTATCGGGTTTTGCGTGGCTGGCTCGCATTGCGCGACGCGCGCCCGATGTATGCGTCCTGAACGCGCTGCGATCGTACTCGTGGTTGCGCTGGCCGGCTGTGGCCAGAAAGGCCCGCTCTACCTGCCCGAGCCCGCAGGCGAAGTCATCACCCGGCCGATGAGCGCAACGCCCGCGCAGGAGGCCCCGCCGGCCGAAGCCGCGCCGGCACCGGGCGATGCCGAGGCTACGCAGCCGCAACGCGACGATGGCGCGAACAAGGACGACAACGCCGGACCAGGCTGAGCGGCCCGCCATGACCGACGCTTCCTACGACCTGGTGCTGATCGACGGCTCGTCCTACCTGTATCGCGCCTTTCACGCACTGCCGCCATTGACGTCCTCGCAGGGCGAGCCGACCGGCGCGGTATTCGGCGTTCTCAACATGCTGCAGCGTTTTCTCGCTGACTACCAACCGCGCCGTATCGCGGTCGTCTTCGATGCGCCGGGCAAAACCTTTCGCGACGACATCTTCGCCGCCTACAAGGCACATCGACCGCCGATGCCGGATGACCTGCGCGCCCAGATCGAACCATTGCTGCAGGCGATCGCAGCGCAGGGATTGCCGTTGTTGCGCATCGGTGGCGTCGAGGCGGACGACGTCATCGGCACGCTGGCCCGGCGTGCTGCCGCAAGCGGGCAGAAGATCCTCATCTCGACCGGCGACAAGGACATGGCGCAGCTGGTCGATGAGCACGTCACCCTGATCAACACCATGAGCAACACCGTGCTCGATCGCGCTGGCGTCAAGGCCAAGTTCGACGTCTGGCCCGAGCAGATCATCGACTACCTGGCGCTGGTCGGCGATACCTCGGACAACATTCCGGGCATCCCGAAGGTGGGTCCCAAGACGGCGGCGAAATGGCTCGCTCAATACCACACGCTCGATGCCATCGTCGAACACGCCGCGGAGATTACGGGCAAAGTGGGCGAGAACCTGCGCGCGGGTCTCGACACATTGGCGCTCTCGCGCGAGCTCGCGCGCATCCGCACCGATCTTGATCTCACCGAGGATGCCGCTTCACTCGAACGCGGCACGGCGGATGTCCCGAAACTGCGCGCGCTGTATACGCGGCTCGAGCTGCGCTCCCTGTTGCGCCAGCTCGATGGCGCGGGCGCGGCGAGCGAGGTGGCCGCGGCGGCCGGCGCCATGAGCGCAGCGCCAGCCAGCGCGACGCCCGTCGTCAAGCCCGACGCACCGCAGGAGATCGACTATCAGACCATCCTCTCGGCGAGCGAACTCGACCATTGGATCGCCCGGTTGCAGGGCGCCGGGCTCGTGGCCTTCGATACCGAGACGACGAGCCTCGATTACATGCAGGCGCGTATCGTTGGACTGTCGGTTGCAATCGAGCCGGGACAGGCAGCCTATCTGCCTCTTGCCCACGATTACCCAGGTGCACCGCCGCAACTCGATCGCGAGCAGACGCTCGCAAAACTCAAGCCATTGCTCGAGGATGAGCGGCTGCGCAAGGTCGGTCATCACCTCAAGTACGACGCACACGTGCTTGCGAACCACGGTATTGCGTTGCGTGGCATGGCGTTCGACACCATGCTCGAGTCCTATGTCTGGAACAGCGTCGCGACCCGGCACGACATGGATTCGGTGGCCGCGCACTACCTCGGCGTGACCACGATTCACTATGAGGACGTTGCCGGCAAGGGCGCCAAGCAGATTGGATTCAACCAGGTCGATATCGATACCGCCGCCCGATACGCGGCGGAGGATGCCGACATCACGCTGCGCCTGCATCGGCAGCTTTGGCCGCAGCTCGAGAGCCTGCCGCGCGTCCGCGATCTGTATCTCGAGATCGAGCAGCCGCTGGTGCCCGTCTTGCTCGCCATGGAGCACCGCGGCGTACTCATCGATGCCGACATGCTGCGCCGCCAGAGCAGCGAAATCGCCAAGCGCCTCGTGGAAATCGAACACGCGGCGCACGCGGAAGCCGGCCAGCCTTTCAATCTCGATTCGCCAAAGCAGCTGCAGCACATCCTCTTCGAGAAGCACAACCTGCCGGTGCTGCGCAAAACACCGAAGGGCCAGCCATCGACAGCCGAGGACGTGCTCGAGGAACTCGCCGGCGACTACGCGCTGCCGCGGCTCATTCTCGAGTATCGCGGACTCGCGAAACTTCGCTCCACCTACACCGAGAAGCTGCCGCTGCAGGTCAATCCGGACACCGGCCGCGTCCACACGTCCTACCACCAGGCCGTTGCCCAGACCGGGCGCCTGTCATCGACCGATCCGAACCTGCAGAACATTCCGATCCGCACACCGGAGGGCCGGCGCATACGCCAGGCCTTCGTCGCGCCGCCGGGGCGGGTGTTGCTCGCGGCCGATTACTCGCAGATCGAATTGCGCATCATGGCGCATCTGTCTCGCGATCCGGGCCTGACGCGGGCATTCGCGGAGGATCGCGACGTCCATCAGGCAACCGCGGCGGAAGTCTTCGGCGTGGCGCCCGAACAGGTGAGTGCCGAGCAACGCCGCTCTGCCAAGGCGATCAACTTCGGTCTGATCTACGGCATGTCGGCATTCGGTCTCGCGCGCCAGCTCGGCATCGAACGCAGTGCCGCGCAACAATACGTCGACCTTTATTTCGATCGCTACCCGGGCGTCAAACGCTACATGGACGAAACGCGCGAGCAGGCGCGCGAGCAGGGTTTCGTGGAGACGGTATTCGGCCGACGGCTCTATCTGCCCGACATCCGCTCGCGTAACCGCGCCATGCAACAATACGCCGAGCGCAGCGCCATCAACGCACCCATGCAGGGCACAGCCGCCGACATCATCAAGCGCTCGATGATCGCGGTCGACCGGTGGATCAACGAGCACTGCGCCGCTCATGCAGCGCTCATCATGCAGGTGCACGACGAGCTGGTGCTCGAAGTCGAGCAGGCACAGCTCGAGCGCGTGAGCGCGGCGGTCACCGCGGCCATGAGTGGCGCGGCCCAGCTTGCGGTGCCACTGAAGGTCGACGTCGGCACTGGCGCGAACTGGGACGAGGCGCACTAGCGGCGCGCTCCCGTGGCGGCATCGCGCTCGCCCGCGAAACTGAACCACCGATGAACCACGACTGCAATTGCAGTCCATTGCGCGGCGACGTTCCGTGTTGCGCGGTGCGCAATCGTCTCCCTCCGGCGACAGCGTGCATGGTTCATGGAACCAATCGCGCCTTTGCTGGCCTACTGGCCATCAGGACCTGGAGGAAACACCATGCAACGTATTGCCCTCGCAACACTCTCACTTCTCGCTGGCGCTGCGCCGGCACTGGTGAATGCAGCGGACAACGGCTTCTATCTCGGCGCTGGCATCACACAGTCGAAGCTCGACGGCACGCTCGATCAATTCGACTTCAAGGACACGAGCTACAAAATCATCGCCGGCATGCGCTTGCTCGATAGCTTCGGTGTCGAAGCGAGCTACATGGACCTTGGATCGGACGCCGTGAATTTTGGCAGCTTCGGGCTGTCGGCGGATGCACGCGCAGTCGCGGCCTTTGCCGTCGCCTATCTGCCCTTGCCGATTGTGGACCTCTATGCCAAAGGCGGCCTTGCGCGCTGGGAAACCAAGCTCGCCACGAGCGGCGTCACCGTCACGAACCTTGATGACAACGGCACGGACTTCGCCTGGGGCCTGGGCGGGCAGTTGCATTTCGGCAGCCTCGCGGCACGGCTCGAGTACGAGTCCTTCGACGTCAAGAACACCAACGGAGCCGACCTCGTGAGCGTCTCGCTGCTCTACACCTTTCTGTAGCGCCCACGCGACAGGCGGCGGATCAACCCATTGATATCAATTAATATTTTTTGACACTTCAATTGGAACTCGGCGCCGGTCCGCGCATCTAACTTGCTGAGCACCTCGTGTGCTCCCCGCTTCCCTCCCTGAGCGGGCAAGGCCCGGTTCACGAGACCTGTGCCGGGTAAACTTGGGCCCCGGGGGTTCACACCTCCGGGGCTTTCTTTTGGGTGGCGCGCGAACACATCATCGCAAGCGCCGCACGTGCCTCGTCGAGACCCTGGCGCTTCAGCGCAGAGAACAGACTCACCGTCGCGCGATCGCCGAGCTGCCGCTCGGCTGCCCGCAGGGCACTGGCCGCGGCGCCGCGCGACAACTTGTCGCTCTTGCCAAGGAGCACATGCACTGCGCGCCGCAGCGGATCGGCATACTCGATCATGCCGAGATCCGCGTCGGCGAGGCCACGGCGTGCATCGACGATCAGCATCATCCCGACCAGTGAGCGGCGTTCGCGCAGACGCGCCGCGAGCTCGTTCCAACGGCCGATTTCCTCGTGCGCGCCAGCGGCATATCCGTAGCCGGGCAGATCCACGATACGCAGACCCGGTTCGAACTCGAAGAAATTGAACAGCCGCGTCTGCCCGGGCGTCTTGCCGGTGCGCGCGAGCGAGCGACGTGCGCTGATGGCATTCAGGGCGCTCGACTTGCCGGCATTGGAGCGCCCGGCGAGCGCAATCTCGGCGCCCACGTCAGGCGGGAATTGCCGGGCTGCGGCGGCACTGGTCAGGAATCGGGCATGCGGGTACTGGCTCACTGGCGACTCGTGCGGACGGGCTGGCCCTGGCAGCCCCTAGTGTACAATTCGGCGCTTGCCTCAAGTTTTGCATCCAGGGAGTCCCATGCAACGCTCGTCCGTTTCGCTGCTTGTGTTGTTGGCGCTGGCCGCGGCCTCGCCCGTCATGGCCGATGGCTCGGCCGAAGCCGGTGCCGCGAAGGCCGCGACCTGTGTCGCCTGCCATGGCCTGAACGGCAACAGTGTCAATCCCGACTGGCCCAACCTGGCCGGCCAGAACGCCTCCTACATCCGCGAGCAGTTGCACCTGTTTCGCGGCGGCCAACGTTACGAACCGAACATGGCACCGCAGGCCGCCGCATTGTCCGACCAGGACATCGACGACCTGGCCGCCTATTACTCCGCGCTCGCTCCCCAGGGGCTCGAGGCGGACCCTTCCTACTGGAAGGCCGGTGAGCAGCTCTACCGCTCGGGCAATCCGGGCAAAGGGGTGCCGGCCTGTGTTGCCTGTCACGGTCCGGTTGGCCGCGGCAATCCCGGGGCTGGATATCCGGCACTTCGGGCCCAGTACGCTGTCTACACCGTCAAGCAGCTCCGGGCGTATGCCGCGAACGCGCGTTATGTCGATCAGAATGGCGAAAGCCATCAAAGCCGCAATGGCGCCATGATGAACACCATTGCCGCGGCGATGACCGCCGAAGACATCCGCGACGTCGCTTCATACATCCAGGGCATGCGCTAAACCGGCATCCGCCGTCAACTGGTGAAGGAATCGCGTACGATGAGCTACCGTATAGTGCTGACGGCCATTGCCGTACTGCTCACCACCTACTCCGTATCCTCGTGCGGTCGCAATACCGAGCAGGCCGCCACGGCACCAGCCGCCGCGGGTAGCAGCGAAGCCCCGCCGGAGAGCGCCGCTGCGGCACCCGCCGAACCGGCGAACACAGCCGGCAGCGCCGAGACGAGCGCCGCTGCAGCCGTTGAGGAAACCACGGGCGAGGAGCAGACCGCCGATTCGGCGCCGCTCGCAGCCTTGACCGCGCCCGCCGCAAAGGATCGCCTGCCGAACGGACGCTGGAAGGCCGGTGTCAATTACCAGCCGATCAGTCCGGCGCAACCGACCATGGCCGCACCCGGCAAGGTCGAAGTGCTGGAAGTGTTCTGGTACGGCTGCAGCCACTGCTATGCGCTCGACCCTTTCCTCGAGAACTGGAAGGCGAAAAGCAAGCCCTCGTATGTCGAGTTCACGCGCGTACCGGTCATCTGGGGCCCGGCGCATCGCGCCCATGCGCGCCTCTTCTATGCACTGAAGGCGCTCGGCAAGCTCGATGAACTCCATGGCAAGGTGTTCGATGCCATCCATCGCCAGGGCAACAGCCTGCTGGGCAACAACGAGGCCGACAGCGTCGATGTGCAGGCGAAGTTTCTCGCCGGCCTCGGTGTCGACCCCAAAGCGTTCCGCGATGCGGCGAACTCATTCGCTGTCAATACCGAGCTGCAGCGCGCCGACCAGGTCACGCGTCGCTTCAGCGTCACAGGCGTCCCGGACATCATCGTCAACGGCAAGTACAAGACCGATGTCGGCATGGCAGGCGGTCATGCCGAACTGCTGACACTGCTGAACGATCTGGCAGCGGCAGAAAAACAGCGCTGAGCCGGTAAGCTTTACGGACAATCTGGCAGCCAATCGCTCGCAGCCGGGTGCCCGGTGCTGAGCGTCTACACGGGCGGCCACCACGGCATCAGCCGCGAAGCCGACGTCGCGAGCGCCATCTCGCAACACCGCGCGGTATGGATCGATCTGCTCGAGCCCACGAGCGAGGACGAAACGCTGGTCGAGAATGGCCTCGGCATCGATGTGCCGACGCGCGAAGAGATGCGCGAGATCGAACCCTCCAGCCGCTTCTACGACGAAAACGGCGCGCTCTACATGACGGCGACCCTGGTCACGCGTCTTGACGAAGACCTGCCCGAAGCCGCGCAGGTTACCTTCATACTCGGCAACGGCTTTCTGGTCACGAACCGCTACGTCGATCCGCTGCCGTTCCGGCGCTTCGCCGCGCAGCTCGAGCGCGGTGCAAGCGGCATCAATACCTCGGGCAGCGTATTCGCAGCCCTGATGGAAGCGATCGTCAACCGCATCGCCGATGTGATCGAGCGCGCCGCCAGCGATCTCGATGGCATCAGCAAGGAAATCTTTGCGGCGAGCGACGGGCGCAGGGTTCGCCCCGACTACGAAGACGTGCTGGCGCGTGTCGGCCAGAGCGGCGAGCTCATCTCGAAGGCAAGGGAAAGCCTGGGGAGTCTCGGGCGCCTGCTCGTGTTCGCGCAACAGAACTCGCTCGTGCCGCTGCCGCAGGATGTGCTGTCGCGCCTGCGCGTGGTGAGCCGCGACGTCAGCCAGATGGCGGACCACGCCGGCTTCCTTGGCAACAAGCTCGCGTTCATCCTCGACGCTACACTTGGGATGATCAACTTCGATCAGAACAACATCCTCAAGATCTTCTCGGTGGCAACCGTGGTCCTCCTGCCACCCTCGGTAATCGGCGCAATTTTCGGCATGAATTTCGCGCACCTGCCCTGGTCGCAGACGCACTGGGGCTTCGGCATGACTTTAGGGATCATGGCCGTCTCGGCTATCCTGCCGGTCATCTATTTCAAGCGCCGCGGCTGGCTCTAGGGCAACGGCCTGTAACCGGATCACGCGCGCTCGGGTAGAATTGCCGCCCCCGCGCCCGTAGCTCAGCTGGATAGAGTACTGCCCTCCGAAGGCAGGGGTCACTGGTTCGAATCCAGTCGGGCGCGCCATATTGGTATAATGTGTGGCTGGGGCGTGGGCCCTTCACAAACGGCTGAATGGCGGCATACCGTGAGCAAGCAGGACTCGCAGTTTTTCAATATCTTCAGTGCGGTCATCGCGATGTTGGTGACCATCATGTTCGTCATCTGGGGCATCGCGCGTGCGGTCGGCGCCAATCGCCAGGGCCAGCAGGTGCTCACCGATCCGGTCTACCTTGCCGAGGTTGCTGCGCGCATCAAGCCACCCGTCGGTATTGCCGTTGCCGGACAGGACAATTCCGCACTCAAGATCGAAGCGCCGAGCGCAGGCGCGGCGCCCTCCGCGCCCAAGCTCGAAACGCCCGAACAGGTCTATGACGCGGCTTGCAGCACCTGCCATGCGCAGGGCATCGGCGGCGCGCCCAAGGTGGGCGACCGTGCTGCCTGGGCACCGCGGCTCGCGCAGGGCAATGCCACGCTCTACAAGCATGCCCTCGAAGGCTTTACCGGCTCGGCCGGCGTCATGCCCGCCAAGGGCGGCCGCGTCGATCTGTCGGACGACCTGATCAAGGCGACTGTCGACTTTCTGGCGGGGAAGGCGCGCTAGCGGCGTCGGTTCCACCCTCCGCCTGCGCTGGCAGAAAAGCCCGGCGCAGTTGCAGTGCCGCGGCAATATGTGCGGCAGCGAGCACGTTCTCGCCGGCCAGATCGGCAACGCTGCGCGCAACACGCAGGATGCGATGAAGGCTTCGCGCCGAGTAGCGCAGCTTGGCCCGGCTGCGTCGCAGCAACTGCAGGCAGTCGCGACCGAGCGGCGCATGTTCGGCTAGCTGCGTCACGTCGAGCGCCGCATTGAGACATCCCTGGCGGTGCCACTGCAGCTCGCGCGCGTTCTTGATCTGCTCGCGCAGGCTCGAGTCCGGTGTGCTTGGCGTTGCGTTCGTCTGGAAGAGCTCGTCGTCCACCGGCACCTGAACCCAGACCGACATGTCGATCCGATCGAGCAGGGGCCCGGACAGGCGGGCGGCGTAGCGGGCAAGCTGCGCCGCCGAACATCGACAGCGTCGCTGGGTATCGCCGTGATAGCCACAGGGACAGGGATTCATCGCGGCGATCAGCTGGAATCGTGCCGGATAGACTGCCCTGAGTGCGGCGCGGGCGATGCTCACCGTGCCGCGCTCGAGCGGCTCGCGCAGCGCCTCGAGTACGCGGCGGTCGAACTCCGGCAGTTCATCGAGGAAGAGCACGCCATGGTGCGCGAGACTGATCTCGCCCGGCAGCGCACGCGGTCCACCACCGACGATGGCGCTCGCCGAAGCGCTATGGTGCGGATTGCGAAATGGCCGGCCGCGGCCGGCGGGCGGCTCGAGGCCCGCGACGGAATTGATGAGCGCGACTTCGCGCGCTTCGCCCTCGCCGAGTGCCGGGAGCAGGACGGGCAGGCGCTCGGCGAGCATGCTCTTGCCAGCGCCCGGCGCGCCACACAGCAGCAGGCTGTGGCCGCCCGTCGCGGCGATCAGCAGTGCTTGCTTGGCGATGGCCTGGCCGCGAACATCGGCGAGACTCACTGTTGCAGACGGTCCGGGAGGCGTCGATTGCGCATCGGCCAGCGCGACCTGCAACGCATCGTTCGCGCCTGCGACAAAGCGGCAAACGGCGATTAGATCGCAAGCGCCATGCGCCACGGCGCAATCGAAGCGGGCGATTTCGCGCGCATTGGCGAGCGGCGTCACCAGCCGCCGACCGGCATCGCGTGCCTGCAGGGCGGTCGGCAACAGCCCGCGTACCGCACGCAATTCGCCATTGAGGGACAGCTCGCCATAGAACTCGCAGTCGTCGACGCCCTGCGCCTCGAGCTGCCCGGAAGCGAGCAGCACACCGAGCGCGATGGGCAGGTCGAAGCGCCCGCCTTCCTTGGGCAGATCCGCCGGTGCCAGATTGACGGTGATGCGGCCGGCGGGAAATTCGAAGCCACTGCTTGCGATGGCGGAGCGCACCCGCTCCTTGCTCTCCTTGACCGCGGTGGCCGCCAGGCCGACGATCGAAAACGACGGCAGTCCGCTGCCGATGTGGGTCTCGACCTGCACCGGCGGTGCGGCAAGGCCCACCTGCGCGCGGCAATTGAGCGTCGCGATGGCCATCGCTCAGGCGCAATCACCGCGCGCCGTGCAGCGGCGCTTAGTGCGACTCAGTCCTTGGCGCGCTCCTGCATGCGTGCCTCGAGTTCTGCAAGTCGCGCGCTCAGGGTTTCGAGCTTTTCCCGGGTGCGCGCCAGCACCTTGCTCTGCGCTTCGAATTCGTCGCGGGCGACCAGGTCGAGGCGGCCGAGATTGGCGCGCAATACGGATTTGAAATTCTGCTCGATGTCGGATTGCAGGTCGCGCAAGGCAGGCGGCAGCGACTCGATGAGTCGTCGCGCCAGTTCGTCGATGCCTGGCTTCATCTGCGCTGTCTCCTCCTGCGGCCACGGCAAGGAGCCTAAATGCCCCGCGCGCCACCGCTTTGTACCTAATCTGCCGAGTATAGTGCGAAATGGCGCACACTCTGCCGCGCGGTCTCGCAACGAGCATTTAACAGCTGGCATAATGGCAACAGTTCGCAGCCGGGATCGGATGGCTGTGACTTGGCACCACGGGTTACGGGGCAATTCGGGTGATACTTCCGCGCATGATCAAGCCGCGTTCGCTAATGCTTGCAGCCGCGCTGTGCGTTGCACTGCCGCTATCGGCCGTGCATGCTGAAATCTACCGTTGGGTGGACGACAGCGGCCGCGTGCACTACAGCGATCGTCCCGTCGAGGGCGCCGAGCTGGTCCAGGGGTCGAGCCTCAAGCGCCGCGACCCGGAAGTCGCCGCCGCGCGCAATGCCGCCAATCGCGGCGCACTCACCGAAACGGCCGGCCAGATCGGCGGCCAGTTGCAGGAGCGCCAGACCCAGCAGACCGTGCAGGCCGACCTCGCCCGCACGCGTGCCGAACAGTGCAAACAGGCGCGTGAGCGCTACGAGAAGTCCCTTCAGGCCCGGCGCATCTACCGCACGCTGGCCGATGGCCAGAAGCAGTTCCTGAGCGACGCCGAGGCCGACAAGGTCCGCCTTCAGGCGAAAGCCGACGTCGACAGCCTCTGCGCGCAATCGCGCAAGTAGCCGCCTGCCAGTGCCTGCGCCCAGGCCACTGGCGCGCGCCTTCGGAATCACCGACACTTCCCCCGCCATGAAAGTCGGTTTCATCGGTCTTGGCGCCATGGGTTTTCACATGGCGCATAACCTCCGCAACGCCCGCCTGCTGCATCTCGCCTACAACCGCAGTGCCGCGCGCGCCGAGGAATTTCGCAAGGAAACGGCGAGCCCCATCGCCGCATCGGTCGAGGCCCTGGCCCGCGACTGCGAACTGATCGTCATGTGCGTCGGCGGCGACGGCGACGTGCTCTCGCTCGTTGCGCGTATTGCGAAGGAAATGCCGCGCGGCGGCATCGTCATCGATTGTTCGACGGTGAGCCGGCAGACCGCCGTGCGTGCTGCGGCCGAGCTCGGCGCCTACGGCATCGCATTTCTCGACTGCCCGGTGAGCGGCGGCACGGAAGGCGCGCGCCTTGGCACACTGGCGATCATGGCCGGCGGCGATCGCGCGAGCTTCGAGCGCGCCCAGCCGGTGCTCGCCGCCATGGGCAAGACCGTGCGCTGGTTTGGACCGGCAGGCAGCGGCCAGGCCGCCAAGGCCACCAACCAGATCATGTGCGCCGGCATCATCCGCGCGGTCGCCGAGGCGATGGCCTTTGCGCGTGCCGAAGGGCTGCCGCTCGAAACTCTGGTGGACACGCTCGGCAAGGGCGCGGGCTCGTCCTGGTATTTCGTGCACCGTGCGCCGTTCATGATCAAGGGTGAATACCCGGCCGGTTTTCGCGTGCGCCTGCACGAGAAGGATCTTCGCATCTGCCGCGACATGGCGGCGGCACATGGTGCGACACTGCCTGTCGTCGAAGAAGTCCTGGCCGAGTACCAGGCACTCATCCGCGAGGGTTATGGCGACGAGGACATCTCGGCGCTCTATCGACTCAAGGAACCGCTCTTCCACGATCCCGGCGAGGATGGCACTGCATGAAGCCGCGGCCGGTCGCGGCTGAGCCCGGCAGTTGCGACTATCTGCCGGATTTCTGCGCAGGTCGCATGGTCCTCGCCGTGGTATTGATTGTCGAAGTCACGGCACTCACCTTGACTGTCGCCCGCGACAATACCCTGCTCGGCTTCTGGACGGATCTTGCGCGCACCTCGATGTTCCTGCTTTGGCTTGGCCTCGCAGGCGCCGCGCTGTTGTGCTGGCTGCGGCCGCGATTGCGCCATCACAGCGTGGCCGCCGGCACCACGATCGCACTCGGCGCCATGACCGCCCTGGTCGGTGTCATCTCCGAGCTCACCTGGCGACTCGGCAACAGCGGTCTGGTCGGCCCGGCAGAATTTGGCGGCCTGTTTCCCGCGCAACATGCCTCGTTCGTGGTGCGCAACATGGTCATCGGCTGCATAGTCACTGCGCTCGCGCTGCGCTACTACTACATCACCCACGAGTGGCGCCGCAATGTCGAACTGCAGGCGCAGGCGCGAGTGCACGCCCTGCAGGCCCGCATCCGCCCGCATTTTCTGTTCAACAGCATGAACACCATCGCCGCGCTCACGCGCTCGAACCCGGCGCGCGCCGAAGATGCCGTGCAGGATCTCGCCGACCTCTTTCGCGCCAACCTGTCGGACAAGCGCAACCAGATCACGCTGCGCGACGAGATCGAAGTCGCGCGCATTTACCAGCGCATCGAGCAATTGCGTCTCGGCGAGCGTCTGCGCGTCGAGTGGAAGCTCGATGCCCTGCCCGGTGCGGCCGTCGTGCCGTCGCTGATGCTGCAGCCACTGCTCGAAAACGCCATCTATCACGGCATCGAGCCGCGACCGGACGGCGGTACGGTAAGCGTCAACGGCGAGCTGGCGAACGGGCTCATCACCATCGTCGTTCGTAACCCCGTGCCGGATGGCGCCATCATGCGCGAGGGCAATCGCCTCGCGCTCGCCAATATTCGCGAGCGGTTGGCGCTTGTCTATGGCGAACGTGCCACCGTCAAAGCCGGCAAGTTCGACGAGCAGTACATCGTCACACTGCGTTTCCCGCTGGTCACCGATCAGCCGGTCACTGCATGACCTACAAGGTCCTCATCGTCGATGACGAAGCGCCGGCGCGCGAGCGGCTGGCGAGCATGATCGGCGAGATCAGCGAAGCGGAGCTGGTCGGCAGTGCCGCCAACGGCGCGGATGCCCTGGAGCTGGTCGACGATGTGATGCCGGACATCGTGCTGCTCGATATCCGCATGCCCGGCATCGACGGTCTCGAAGTCGCGCGTCGCATCGCAGCGTTGAAGGAACCGCCGGCCGTGATATTCACGACGGCATTCGATGAATACGCGCTGCAAGCCTTCGATGCGCAGGCCGTGTCCTACCTGGTCAAGCCCATACGCAGCGAGAAGCTGCGCGCAGCACTTGCCCAGGCGGCCAGGTTGACGCGCCCGCAGTTGAACCAGGCAGCGCATGCCGCCCGTTTCGTCGAACGGCGCACCCATATTCCGGTGCGCCACCGCGACAGCATGCGGTTGATTCCGCTCGATGAAATCGCCTATTTTCACGCCGACCAGAAATACACCACGGTCAGGCATGACCACGGGGAAGACCTGATCGAGGATTCCCTGCGTTCGCTCGAGCAGGAACTCGGTGCCGATTTCGTGCGCGTGCACCGCAACGCGCTGGTCAACGTACGCAGGCTCGAGGCCATCGAACGCGAAGCCGATGGCCGATGTTTCGTGCGCCTGCGCGGGAGTGATCAGCGACTTGCGGTCAGCCGGCGCATGGCGGGCGACCTGCGGCAACGGTTCCGCATTTGACAGAATCTGGTCACAGGTAAGCTGTGACTACGATCAACGACAGCCCGCCGGCCGTCATCGATGATTCGCCCTTGTTCTGGGAGTCTCGATGTCCGCCACCGCCCTGCGCGCCGCCGAACGCGGACCGCTGATCCATCAGCTGCTCGAATCGGCACAAATCGAACTGAGCCGCATCGCGCCTGGCATGGGCGCGGCCGAACGCAGCGAGTTGCTCGGTCGCGTGGCGCAACTGACACGTTACGACGACCTGTTGGCAGCCGTGCAAAGCTGGGCCTGCGAGACCATGCGTGCCTGGGCGCCGCTCGCCCTGTTGTTCCCCGATGCGCGCTGCGAGTGCCCTTCGGTCGCCGCGCTCAACGAGCGCATCGACCAGATCATCGAGCGCGAGTACGGCCATGTGCTCGCCGCTGCCGGTTCGCATCGCGCCGCGCGGGAGCTCCTGGCGAGCGACGCAGCGCGGCTATCGATCGAGGTTGCAGTCGCAAGCGCCGTCGCGGCGAGCGTCGATCCCGCGCTTGCACAATGGGCGAGCGGCTTCTCGGCCCAGGCCCTGCGTGTTGCCGAATACCTGCATCGCAACGCACTGGGCATACGTCAGTCGCTGACCGACCGGCAGTTGATGCTGGACATCACGGCGATGACCACGACGCAGCGCGACCTGCGCAGCCGTTTGCATCTTCAGCTGCGCGCCGCGTCCGGCGCATAATCGAAAGAATCAAAATAGAGTCGCGACGGCGACAGGCCGCGCGCCGGGAACTCCCGTCGCAGTGCTTCGATCAAGGCGGGCGGTCCGGCGGCGTAGCAATCGTATTCCTCGAGCGAGGGCAGATCCTCGAGCACGGCATCGTGCACGAACCCGCGTCGCAGATCCGTGCCATCGGCGGCCGCCGCACTGAATACGGGTTGAAATCGAAAACAACTGCCCCTCGAGAGCTGCGCGGCGATGAATTCACCGTCGTACAGATCCTCCGGGCGCTGCACGCCCCAGTACAGGAGGACGTCGCGCTCGATACCGGTCTCGCTGACGTGCCTCAGGATCGACTTCAATGGCGCAAAGCCGGTGCCACCAGCTATCAGCAGAAGCGGCGCCGTCGCATCGCGATAATAGAACTGGCCGAGCGGCGCCTCGATGCGCAGCAACGCACCGGCGCGAAGTTCGCCGAACAGCTGCGGACTGAACCGGCCTCCGGCCGCGCGCCTTACATGCAATTCGAGCAGCCGCGAATCATGCGGCGGACTTGCGATCGAGAAACTGCGCCGCCGGCCATCATCCAGGATGATGTCGAGGTATTGACCCGCCCGGAAATGCAATGGCTCGACGGCCGGCAGGCGCAGCCATAGTTGCATGACGTCCCTGGCCAGGGGTCGGAGCGATTCGATTCGACACGGCAGCGACTTGATCTCGACTTCGCTCATCGTCTCGATCTGGCGCGCCTCGATACGCAGGTCCGACTCTGCTCGCGCCTGGCACAGCAGCGCCATGCCGGCCTCTGCCTCCTGCGCGGTCAATCCTGGCGGACGGGTCCGCGGATAGCCCACGCGGCCTCTGACGATGCGCGCGCGGCAGGACCCACAGTGGCCCGACTTGCAGCTGTGCGGCAGGTTGATGCCTGCGGCAAGCGCGGCATCGAGCACACTGGCGGCACCGCCCGCGGGAAATTCCCTGCCGAGCGGCTCGAGGACGATGGTGTAAGGCATGCGGTGCATCCTGCCGGAGCGCTACACTATGCCGAGGACGGCGCATGTTTACCAATCCCGATTTCAATGCCATTAGCTCGCTCCTCGGCAAGGCGCATCGCATCGCCGTCGTCGGACTGTCCGCCGACAGCAGCCGCCCGAGCCACCAGGTCGCGCTGGGCATGCAATCGCTCGGCTACCGCATCGTGCCGGTGACACCTCATGGCGGCACCCTGCTGGGCGAAACCTGCTACCCGGATCTCGCGGCCGCCGCAACGACGCAATCCCGGTTCGGCGCCATCGATATCGTGAATGTCTTTCGCCGCCCTGAACACGTTGCCGACATCGTGTCGCAGTGCCTGCACCTCGCCTTTCCCGCACTGTGGTTGCAGGACGGCGTCATCGACGAGGAGGCGACGGAGCGTGCACGGTCGGGCGGCATGTTCGTGGTCATGGACCGCTGCATCTGGCGGGACCGGGTTCGCCTCGGGCACAGTGGAGCTGCCGCCGATGCGGGTTGAGTTCACCAAGATGCACGGCATCGGCAACGATTTCATCGTCATGGATGTCAAATCCGGCGAGCCGCTGCCTCCGGCCGCGGTGCTCAAGCGCCTCGCGGACCGGCACACCGGCATCGGTTTCGACCAGGCGCTGCTGCTTGCGCCTCCGCGCCGTGCCGACACGGCCATCTACTATCGCATCGTCAACGCCGACGGCGGCGAAGTCGAACAATGCGGCAACGGCGCGCGCTGCATCGCCGAGCTGCTGCGCAGGCGCGGCGTGCAGGCGAGCGGCATGTTGGCCATGGACAGTCCCGCCGGGATCGTGCGCGCCGAGCTGATCGCGCCGGGCGTCGTCAGTGTCGACATGGGGGAACCGAATTTCGCGCCATCCGCATTGCCATTCCTCGCGTCCGCCGAGGCACATGTCTATGTCGTCAACGTCAACGGCGCGGAAATCGAATTGGGCGCGGTATCCATGGGCAATCCACATGCGGTCCTGACCGTGCCCGACATCGACACGGCGCCGGTCGATCGATTGGGTCCGGCCATCGAGCGACACAGCCAGTTCCCGCAACGCGTCAACGTAGGCTTCATGCAGATCGTCGATCGCGAGCACATTCGCCTGCGCGTCTTCGAGCGCGGCACCGGCGAGACGCGCGCCTGCGGCACCGGCGCATGCGCCGCTGTGGCCGTCGGGCAACGCCATGCGCGCCTTTCCGAAAGCGTCGCCGTTGACCTGCCCGGTGGGCGGCTGCAGGTGCGTTGGCGCGGACCAGGCCACTCGATCTGGCTGGAGGGTCCGGCCGAAGTTGTCTACACGGGCTCCGTCGAGATCTGAATGCGCGCTCGCGAGAGAGTACAATAGGGCGCATGAGCACCAATACGGCACGCGGCCTCGCCACCGAGGCGGGTGATGAGAAAAACATCGCCGGTTACCTGGATACGCATCCGGATTTCTTCGAACGCCACCCCAACACCTTGATGCGCATGAGCCTCGCGCATCAGCGCGGCACGGCCACGGTGTCCTTGATCGAACGCCAGGTCGATGTCCTTCGTAACCGCAATGGCGCTCTCGAGAAACGTATCGGCGAGTTCGTGAGCGTCGCCCGCGCCAACGAACAGCTCACCGACAAGATCCACAATTTCACATTGCGGCTCCTGCGGGCCGATGGTTTCGCCCCGACCGTCGCGGTCATCGAGGCATCGCTGCGCGAGGATTTCGGTGCGTTCCACGCCGCGCTGGTACTGCCCGAGGGCATCGCGCCGCTGGTTCCCGGAGATCATGGCCGCTTCGTGCAGCTGGTGCCGCCGGAGGATCGCGACTGGCAAAGCTTCGCCAATCTGCTCGAGACCGGCAAACCGCGCTGCGGCCAGGCCCGCGACAGCCAGCGACGCTTTCTGTTCGGCCCAGAGGCCGAGGACATTGCCTCGATGGCGCTCGTTCCGATCATACTGCCGCAGGGCCGCGCTCTGCTGGCGCTCGGCAGTCCCGACCCGGCGCGCTTCAACCCCGGCATGAGCACGGAGTTCCTGGCGCGCATCGCCGCGCTGACTGGCGCTGCCCTGTCGCGGCGCTGATCCGCCGCTTCGAGCGCCATGCAATCCGGCGCGACCGACTGGATTGACCGTTTCCTCGCCTCGCTGCGCACCGAGCGGCGCTATTCGCGACGCACCCTCGAAGCCTACGCGCGCGACATCGACGCACTGCGCGGGTATTGTGAGCGGCGCGACCTCAAGCGATGGCGCGACCTCGACAGCCAGCACATACGTATCTTCGCAGCCGCCTCGCACTCGGCCGGACTTGCGCCGCGAAGCATTCAGCGCCGGCTGTCGGCCGTGCGCAGCTTCATGCGTTACCTGTTGCGCGAGCACCATATTCCGAACAATCCGGCGGTTGGCATCAGCGCACCGAAGGATCGCAAGCGGCTGCCCGCAACGCTCGATGTCGACCAGATGGCCCGGCTCCTGGGTGGCGAGGCAAGTTCACCACTCGCGCAACGCGACCTGGCGATGATGGAATTGCTGTACTCATCCGGCCTGCGCCTGGCCGAGCTCGTATCACTCGATTGCAACGACGTCGACCTGAAGGACGGTACGGTGCGCGTCACCGGCAAGGGCAACAAGACGCGTATCGTTCCGGTTGGGCGAGCGGCGCGCGAGGCGGTCACGCGCTGGCTGCGCGTACGCGGTACGCTGACCGCAGCCGACGTGCAGGCGTTGTTTCTCTCGCGCCGTGGCAAGCGCATCAGCGCACGGTCGGTGCAGCTGCGCGTCGCCGAGTGGTCGCGCCAGCGGGGTGTCGCTGTCAAGGTGCATCCGCACCTCTTTCGCCACTCCTTCGCGACCCATGTGCTCGAGTCAAGCCAGGACCTGCGCGGGGTGCAGGAGATGCTTGGCCATGCCAGTATCTCCACCACCCAGGTCTACACGCATCTTGATTTTCAGCATCTCGCCCGCATCTACGACAAATCCCACCCTCGAGCACGCAGGAAATGAGCCAGATTTTCGATCCTCATGGCACGACTATCGTCGGCGTACGCCGCAATGGGGCCGTGGCACTCGGCGGCGACGGCCAGGTCACGCTCGGCAATACCGTCATGAAAAGCACGGCGCGCAAAGTGCGCAGCGTTGCCAATGGCAAGGCGCTGGCCGGCTTCGCTGGCGGTACGGCCGATGCCTTCACGCTATTTGAGCGCTTCGAAAGCAAGCTCGACAAGTACGGCAACCTCACGCGCGCCGCCATCGAACTCGCCAAGGATTGGCGATCAGACCGTTACCTGCGACGGCTCGAAGCCTTGCTGCTGGTGGGCGATCGCGACAAGCTGCTGGTGATCTCGGGCAATGGCGATGTCATCGAACCCGATCACGACCTGGTCGCCATCGGATCGGGCGGTCCCTACGCACAGGCCGCCGCGCGGGCGCTCATGCAGAACACCGAACTCGATGCGCGCAGCGTGGTCGAAAAATCGCTGCAGATCGCTGCCGAGATCTGCATCTACACCAACGCCAACACCGTCATCGAAGAACTGCATTGACAGCGCTCACACCCAGAGAGATCGTCACCGAACTCGACCGCCACATCGTCGGCCAGGCTGCTGCGAAGCGAGCCGTCGCGATCGCCCTGCGCAATCGCTGGCGTCGCATGCAGGTCGCCGAGCCGATGCGCCAGGAAATCACGCCCAAGAACATCCTGATGATCGGGCCCACGGGCTGCGGCAAGACCGAGATCGCTCGCCGGCTCGCGCGCCTTGCCAACGCACCCTTCGTGAAGGTCGAGGCGACCAAGTTCACCGAGGTCGGCTACGTCGGTCGCGATGTCGAGTCCATCATCAAGGAGCTCGTCGATGTCGCCGTCAAGATGACTCGCGAAGAGGCCATCGAGAAAGTGCGCGAGCGCGCTGCCGATGCCGCCGAGGAGCGCGTGCTCGATGCGCTGCTGCCACGTCCCAAGGCCATGGGATTCTCCACGGACGAGCCGCGTGAGCCGCGCGATGCCGACACCCGGCAGAAGCTTCGCAAGAAACTGCGCGAGGGTGAACTCAACGATCGGGAAATCGACATCGAACTCTCGTCCACTCCGATGGGTGTCGAGATCATGGCACCACCGGGCATGGAAGAGATGCAGCAGCAGCTGCAGCAGATGTTCCAGAACCTCGGCGGTGGTCGCACGCGTTCGCGCAAACTGCGCATCGCCGACGCATTGAAGCTGCTGGTGGAGGAAGAGGCCGCGAAACTCGTCAACGAAGACGAACTCAAAATGCGCGCCCTGGCGAATGCCGAGCAGAACGGCATCGTGTTCATCGACGAGATGGACAAGGTCGTGCGCCGTAGCGAAACCTTGGGCACCGACGTGTCACGCGAAGGCGTGCAACGCGATCTCCTGCCCCTCGTGGAGGGCTGCACGGTCGCTACCAAGTATGGCCAGGTCAAGACCGACCACATTTTGTTCATCGCATCGGGCGCATTCCATGTCTCCAAACCGTCCGATCTGATTCCTGAACTGCAGGGACGGTTCCCGATCCGCGTCGAGCTCGATTCCCTCAAGGTCGAGGACTTCGTGCGCATCCTGACCGAACCGGATGCATCGCTCACGGATCAATACCGCGAGCTGCTCGCCACCGAGAACCTGCGGCTGCGATTCGCGCCCGAAGGCGTTCGGCGCATCGCCGAGATCGCAAGCGATGTGAACGAGCGTACCGAGAACATCGGCGCGCGGCGCCTGCACACCGTCGTGGAGCGGCTGCTCGAGGAGCTGTCCTTCGACGCCGAGAACCGGGGCACCGAGGAGATCGTCATCGATCGCGCTTATGTCGATGCGCACCTGGGCAAGCTCGCGCAGGATGAGGATTTGTCGCGGTACATTCTCTAGCGCCAACGGCGCAGATGTGCGCTGTGCAAGGACGTGGTTTGACGCGCGCGAGTCAGCGCTGCGCGATGAGATCGAGTCGCTGCTCCAGATCGCTGCCGTTCGGCAGCAGCACGCTCCCCTCAGGAATCTGCACATCGCGCAGGCGGCCCGCCGCGCGACCGCCCAACCAGATTTCGCGCTTGCCGTGTACCGCCTGCGCAAGCTCCGCTACGAGTACGGGCAACTCGCCGTCGCCATCGCAGATGCAGCTGATCAGAATGGCGTCGGCTTCGACTTCGTTCGCGAAATGGGCAATTTCCACGGGCGGACAGTCGATGCCAAGATAATGCACGCGCAGCCGCCGCATCGCGGCGAGCCAGGCACACATCATGAGTCCCAGTTCGTGCCGCTCGCCGGAGAGCGTGGCAAGAACAAGCGCCGGTGCGGATTCATCAGCGACATACGCGCGCGAGACACCGAGCAGAAGCCGCCGGGTGATTTCCGTTGCCATATGCTCCTGGGCGATGCTCATCTCGCCACGATGCCATCGCTCGCCGATCTCGCGCGCCAGGGGCGAGACGACCGTGAACACGACTTCGCTCGGCGCCAGAACCGCCATCGCGGTCGTGAGCACTTCCTCGATACCGGCTGGGTCCGAGTGTTGCGCCGCATCGAGCGCGCGTTCGACATAGGCCTGGCCGCGGGGCGCCGCGCGAACGCGGCCGCCGGCATCGGCAACGAGTTTGGCGAGGGCCTCCTCGCCCAGGCTCGCCAGACGGCTGATCGGGTGGCCGAGATCGGTCGCGCTGCGCAACAAGCGCAGCCTCGCGACATCCTTGGCACTGTAGCTGCGCCTGCCTGCATCGTCGCGCAGCGGCCGCACGATCCCGTAGCGTCGCTCCCACGCACGCAGGGTCTCGACGGTCAGGCCCGTGGCGAGCGAGACGGCCTTGATGGAATAGAGATGGGCTGATCTGCCGGATATCGGCACCTGGCCGCTCATGGAGGCCATGCTATACGTCTGTGGTCAGAGGCGCCAGTTCATGAGTCGTATGGCGCGAAAAGGTCATAATACGGGCATGGCGCAGCAGCCCCCAGCGATCACAGACACACAGCCAAGACCCTGGGGCCGGTGGCTCGCGCTGGTCGGCGGCATCATCGCACTGATGATCGCAATTTCGCTTTTCGAAGTCCTGAGTTTTGGCGGCACATTCGCCCGGCTCGAACCGCATTTCGCGGGCAGCTGCCGCAATATGGCAACGGCGGCCGGCGTCGCCGATATCCGCATCGACCGCAGCCGCGGCCTTGCCTACCTGTCATGGATCGATGCCGCGGGCGCAGACAATGGCTCAAGCGGCAGTGTCATGCTGTTCGATCTGACGGCGGTCGAACCACGGCCCCGTCCCGCCCTCGCCACGGAATATCCCGGCCTTCGACCGCGCGGCATGAGCCTCTACACGGTGGCCGATGGATCGCGGCGACTGTTCGTGGTCAACGAACCCGTCGATGGCGCCGCCGCGGTGGAGGTTTTCGAGCAAAGCGAAACCGGTGCATTCCAGCACGTTGAAACCATTCGCGATCCGCTGATCGAGAACCCAGCGGCAGTCGTCGCCGTCGGTGCCGAGGAGTTCTATGTTGCCAATGGCAGTAGCGCACAGACCCAGGCGGCGCGTATCGCCGAGTGGTTGTTGCGGCGCGGACGCTCGACCATCGTCCAGTATCGTGCCGGACGGACCCGCATCGTGGCGGACGATGCAAAATCGGCTGCAGGCATCGCGGCGAGCGCCGACGGCAGCACCGTGTATGTTGCCGAGGCGCTGGGCAAACGCCTGTCGATCTACGATCGTGCCGCGGGCAGTGGCGATCTGAATCTGCGCGAGCGCGTCGCGCTCGAGAGCATGCCGGCCGCGCTCAGCGTGGCAACCGACGGTTCGGTATGGATCGCCGCGCAACCGAAGGGCCTGGCGCAGTTGCGACGCATGGGCGATGCAACGCGACCCGCACCGACTCAAATCCTGCGCCTGCGCCCGCAGCTCGAGCCGGGCGATGCCAGCCGTGTGAGCGAGGTCTACCTCGACGACGGCACACAGATCGCCGCCGCCGCCATCGGCGCACGCTACGGCAGTCGACTGCTGATTGGATCGCCGAGCGACCATCGCCTCTTGCTGTGCGAGCTGCCGGCGAGTCGGCTGTAGAGCACCATGGACCGTCGCCGTTTCATCACCCAGGGCGCGGGCACGGTGCTCGCAACCATGGCATCGAGGTTCGCGCACACACGGGCGCAGCCCGAAACCGACGTCATCGTGATCGGCGCAGGCCTCGCGGGTCTTCAGACCGCTTTGCTGCTCGAAGAACAAGGCTTGAATGTGCTCATCCTCGAGGCCCGGCAGCGTGTTGGCGGGCGCGTCTATACCTTGTTCGACCTGCCCGGCCACCCGGAAGCCGGCGGCAACAGCTGCGCAAATGCCTATGGCCGCTTCATCTCTGCCGCGGCACGGCATGGACTCGAACTCGTGAACCTGGCGCCGCGCGTCATGGGCAAACTCGGGCAGCGCGAGTTATTCCTGGCACGCGAACATATCCCGCTTGCGCAATGGGCTGATCATCCGTCCAATCCCTTCACGGGCGAGCAGCGCGCGGTGCCGCCCTGGCTGTGGGCATCGGCCATGCTCGGTGCACACCGGCCCTTCGAGGACCTGCAACGCTGGGCGGACCCGCAGTACGGCGAATTCGACATCTCCATGCACAGCTTCCTGCGCCGTATCGGCGCCAACGACGCCATGATCCGTCTCGGCTACGACACCAACATCGCCTACGGCACGACCTCGCACGACGTGTCGCTGCTGATGCAGGTCTTCGCGGACTATTGGCAGAACGTGAATCGCGATGTCGCCGGCAGGGGCACGCCGCTCATCGGGGCGATCAAGGGCGGCAATCAAAACCTGCCGATGGCCATGGCGCGCGCGCTTCGCGGCGACCTGATGCTTGGTGAGGAAGTCGTTGCGATCGATGTTGGCGATAAGACAACGCGAGTAAAATGCCGCGACGGCCGCCAATATCGTGCACGCGCAGTGGTCGCTTCGCTGCCCTTCTCGACCTTGCGGCATGTGGCGATCGATCCGCTGCCGGATGCGGCGAAACTTGAAGCCATCCAGACACTGGGCTACATACCCGTCACGCAGTTTCACGTTGTCGCTCGCCGGCCGTTCTGGGAGGACGACGGCCTTGCGCCATCGATGTGGACCGACGGCCCGGCTGGCATGGTGCTTGCGCAGCGCTTCGGCAAGCGCGACGATGAAGTCACGAGCCTCACGGTATGGGCACGCGGCTTGAACGCTCTGGCGCTCGATCGCCTCGGCACGGAAGGGGCATCGCAACGCGTGATCGCGGAGCTCGAAACCCTGCGTCCTGCCGCGAAGGGCAGGCTTCGGGTCGCCGCTGTCCAATCCTGGGCGCAGGATCCTTTCTCCGCGGGCGACTGGGCAATCTTCGGGCCGGGTCAGGTCAGGGCCTTTGCGCACGATCTGGCGAAACCGCACGGGCGGCTATATTTCTGCGGCGAGCATACCGCGCTCGCGAGCCGCGGCATGGAAGGCGCGCTCGAGTCCGCCGAAACAGCTGCGTTGCAGGTTCTGACCGATCTGGCCTAAGGTAGCGCGATGACGCATGCCGCGATTACCGGCTGGGGCAAGTACATGCCCCCCGCCCGCTTGAGCAACCAGGATCTGTCCACGTTGTTCGATACCACGGACGAGTGGATCACTTCGCGCACCGGCATACGTGAACGACGCATTTCCCATTTGTCACTGGGTCAGATGGCGTTGCAGGCAACACGCCATGCGCTGGCCTGCGCGGGGCTCGAGGGACGACAGATCGAACTGATCGTTTTCGGCAGCTGCAGCTATGACGACCAGGTGCCCAACATGGCGTCCGGTCTGCAGGCCGCCATTGGCGCCGAAGGTTGCGCTGCCATGGACGTCAACACCGCCTGCACGAGCTTTCTCTACAGCCTGTCCACCGCAACGGCGATGATTCGAACGGGCGTCGTGCGCAACGCGCTCGTCATCGGCGCCGAACTGATCTCGCCCTTCATGGACTGGACGGATCGCGGCGTCGCAGTGCTCTTCGGTGATGGCGCCGCGGCAGTAGTGCTCGAGGCCTGCGATGACGAGCAAGGCCTGCTGGCGGAAAAACTCGGTTGCTTTGGCGAATCACGCGAGATACTGCGCGTGCATGGCATGGGGGGCGCCTATGCCGACAAGAAACGTCGCTACGGCATCACGCAGTGGGTGTTCGAAGGCCAGGAGATTTTCAAAAAGGCGGTGCACGGCATGGCCGGTGCCTGCGACGACGTGCTGACACGCACTGGCACGTCGCGCGAGGGCATTCAGCTCGTCGTTCCGCACCAGGCCAATTTGCGCATCATCGAAGCCGTTGCCAAACGCGCGGGCATGCCGATGGAGCGCGTATACGTCAATATAGCGCGCTACGGCAACATGTCCTCGGCCACCGTCCCTGTCGCATTGTGCGAAGCCCTCGAAGAAGGTCGCGTCGCGCCAGGCAGCCTGTTGCTGACGCCAGCATTCGGTGCGGGCCTGACGTTCTGCGCCCACCTGTTGCGCTGGGGCGAACGTGTCAAACCGCTGCAGGAGGTGGCGGATACGGCACCGGCCCCGACCCGCTCCGCGCTCGAGATGGTGCGCGATTATCGCGATCGCTCGCGCTAGCAGATCAGGTCGGATTGCGGTAACTAATTGCGCCGCGCTGCGACGAATGTTTCAAAAGAACCCGTCCAAAAGTAAACTCGCAAAAGAGCATTAAATCTATGTCACTCAAAGTCATGATCCTGGGCGCCAACGGCTTCATCGGCAGCGCCCTCACCAGCGCCATTTTGCGGGAACGCGATTGGGAGGTCTTCGGCATCGACCTGTCGGATCACAAACTGGTCGAGTCAAATGGCCATCCGCGCTTTCATTTCGTCGAAGGCGATATCACCATCAACAAGGAGTGGGTCGAGTACCACGTGCGCAAATGCGACGTGGTCATACCGCTTGTTGCTATTGCAAACCCCGCGCAATACGTCGTCGATCCACTGCGGGTGTTCGAACTGGATTTCGAGGCGAATCTTCAAATCGTGCGCCATTGCGTTCGCTACAAGAAGCGCCTGCTGTTTCCCTCCACCTCCGAAATCTATGGCCTGTGTCCCGACTCGGTGCTCGATGAAGAAACCAGCATGCTGGCCTACGGTCCGGTGAACAAGCAGCGCTGGATCTATGCGGCGTCCAAGCAATTGCTCGATCGCGTCATCTATGCCTATGGCGTCCACCACCAACTCGACTACACGCTGTTCCGGCCATTCAATTTCATCGGCCCGAACCTCGACAACATCGACGAACCCAAGGAAGGCAGCTCGCGGGTCTTCACCCAGTTCCTGTCGAGTGTCCTGTACGCGCGGCCTATCAAGCTGGTCGACGGCGGCGCGCAACAGCGTTCGTTCACCTACATCGAAGACGCCATGGACTGCCTGCTGCGCATCATCGAAAATAAGGACAAACGCGCATCGCAACGCATCTTCAACATCGGCAATCCGGCAAACAACGTATCGATCCGCGAACTCGCCGAACGCATCCTCGCCGTCGCCGCGCGCTTTCCTGATTTGCGCGAACGTGCCAAGCAGGTACAGATAGAGTCTGTTTCCTCACAACAATACTTCGGCAAGTACTACCAGGATATCCAGACGCGCGTACCGGCCATCGAGGCGGCACGCGAAGCGCTGGGGTGGTCGCCCAAGACCGATCTCGACACCGCCATTGCGGCGACCATCGAGTACTACGTCGAGCGACGCGCGGATTCGGTCAGGACGCGTTCTCTGGCATGACCGCCTCCGCGGCCAGGCCCGCGCTGACCTGGATCGCCTGGGCGGTGCTCGCTCTGTGCTGGTTCGCCCTCACCGACATGCGGCCGCTGTTCGAGCCGGACGAAGGCCGCTACGCGGAAATTCCCCGCGAAATGTGGGTGAGCGGTGACTGGTTGGCGCCGCGTCTCAATGGTCTCCTCTACTTCGAGAAGCCGCCGCTGCAGTACTGGGCAACCGCCACCATGTATTCGCTCTTCGGTTTCAGCGAATGGACGGCGCGCTTCTGGTCCGTGGCGCTTGCGTTTGCCTGCCTTTGGATGGTCTTTGCATTCTGTCGCCGATGGTTTGCCAGCGAGCCCGTAGCGCTCGCAGCCGTGCTGGTGCTCGCGACCAATCCGTTCTTTACGATCATCGGTCATATCAACATCCTGGACAGCGCCTTTGCGTTCTTCATGAGCGCAGCGGTGTTCGCGTTTCTGCTGTCGCGCCGTGGTGATGGTGCTCCGGCCTCCGCGCGCAACTGGATGCTGGTAACCTGGGCAGCCATCGCGCTCGCATTGCTCAGCAAGGGGCTGGTGGCGCTCGTGCTGCCGGGCGTCGCGATCGTTGCCTATTCGCTCCTGGCGCGCGATGCGTCGGTATGGCGGCGCTGGCAGGTGCCGCTTGGTCTGCCGCTTCTGCTCCTCATCGCGGCACCCTGGTTCTGGATGATGAGCCGCGAACATCCGGGCTTTGCCGAGTTCTTCTTTGTGCATGAACATTTCGCGCGCTTCCTGACCAAGGTGCATCAGCGCGACGAGCCGTGGTGGTATTTCCTGCCGACGCTGTTCCTGGCACTGGTACTTTGGCTGCCATCCGTCGTGCCGGCCCTGCGCGGCGCATGGCGCGATTCGAACGCCGCGCACCGGCTCGGATCGCGCATGCTCCTGGTCTGGTGTGCGGGCGTGTTCCTGTTTTTCTCCTTGTCACAATCGAAGCTGCCGCCCTATGTGATGCCGATCATGCCGGCGCTTGCCGTGCTGATCGCACGGCAGGTCGCCGCCGACGAGCGGGCCCTGCGACGCGCTGCTGCCAGCTACTTCGTGCTGATCGCGATCGTCGCCGTGGGGCTCATCGTCTATGCGCATCGGCGCAGTGGCTCGCTGACCGATCCGATGTGGTGGTGGGCTGGCGCCGCGGTCGTCGTCGCCGCCCTGGGTTGGTTGGCGTGGCAAAGACTCGGTCGCAACCCGGCGCAGACCGTGTGGCGCGTGGTTGCATTGGCGGGCAGCTCGATGATCGCCTGGCAACTGCTGTTCGGCGGCTATGCGGCAATGGAACCGCGGCGCACGGCGCGGCACCTGGTCGATGAGGTGCGCAGCCAGATCGGGCCCCGTACACATTTATATAGTGTCGGTCAGTACCGGCAGAGCATTCCACCCTACCTCGGCCGCACGCTAGACTTGCAGGCCTACACAGGTGAGATGGAGTATGGCTTGAACGCGAGCAACGAACGGCAGGCAACGACCGCCGAGCACTTCGCGCGCGAGTGGCAGGGTGCCACCGATGCCGTCGCTTTCATCGAGCCCGGCATGTACGAAGAATTGCGCGCTGCCGGTTTACCCGGCGAGGTCATCGCGAGCGACCGACGCAGCATCGTCCTGCGCCGCCAGCCGCTCGCCGACAGCACATCCGAAGGGCGTCAATAATGAGTGATCTGTTGCCGTTCACGCGGCCGACCATCGACGAGGCGACCATTCAGGGCGTCGTCGACGTGCTGCGCTCGGGTTGGATCACCACCGGACCGAATGTCGCCGCATTCGAGCGCGCGCTCTCGGAGTATGTCGGCGGGAGGCCCGTACGCAGCATGACTTCGGCCACCGCCGCGCTCGAGCTTGCGCTGATCGCCTGCGGTGTCGGTCCTGGCGATGAAGTCATCACCCCCGCGCTAAGTTTTGCTGCGACTGCGAATGTGATCGCGCGTGTGGGTGCGCGGCCCGTGTTCGTCGACGTCGGCCTCGACAGCCGCAATATCGATCTCGAGCAAACCGAGGCCGCCATCACGCCGCGCACGCGCGCCATCATGCCGGTGCATTTTGCGGGCTTACCGGTCGACATGGACCGCCTCTATGCCATCGCCGGGAAACACGGCCTGCGCGTCATCGAGGACGCGGCCCATGCCATCGGCTCGGCCTGGCAGGGACGGCGCATCGGCAGCTTTGGCGATCTGGTGTGCTTCAGTTTCCATCCCAACAAGAACATCACGACCATCGAGGGCGGGGCGATCGTTGGTGGTAACGCCGATGAACTTGCCAGCATCGAATTGCAGCGTTTCCATGGCCTGACCAAACCCGCCGTCGACCAGTTCGACGTGACGGTGCCTGGCGGCAAATCCAACCTGACCGATGTCGCAGCGCGGGTCGGGCTCGGCCAGTTACCACAGCTCGAGCGCTTCAATGCTCGGCGCCGCGAACTCGTCGCGCGCTATTTCGGGCACTGGTCCGGGCCTACGCAATTGCGCCTGCCGGAACGGGGCGATCAGGGTCATAGCTGGCATATCTTCGCGCCGCTGCTGCCGCTGACGTCGCTGAGAATCTCCCGGTTACAGTTCATCGAGCGCATGCGCGAGGCGGGCATCAGCGTTGGTGTGCACTATCCTGCCATTCATTTGTTCAGCTTCTATCGCGCCATGGGCTATCGAGACGGGCAGTTCCCGAATGCAGAGCGTATTGGCGCATCGACGGTAACGCTGCCGCTGTTTCCCGGCATGGCGACGAGCGATGTCGACCGGGTCGTCGCCGCGGTGGATCGCGTGCTGGCCGAGGGTTCCGCCTGATGCAGCCCGAGCTGTCGGTCGTCATTCCGGTATACAACGAGCAGGAAGTGCTGCCACAGCTCTTTGCGCGCCTCTATGCCGCGCTCGATCAACTGGGTCGGCGCTACGAGGTGATTTTCATCGACGACGGCAGCGCCGACCGCTCGGGCGCCTTGCTGCGCGAGCAGTTCGCGAGCCGGCCCGCCGAAACGCGGGTCATCCTGCTCGCCAGCAATGCCGGCCAGCATATGGCCATCATGGCGGGGTTTGCCCATGCGCGTGGTCGCCATGTCGTTACCCTCGATGCCGACCTGCAGAACCCGCCCGAGGAAATCGGCAAGATCGTCGCCGCGCTCGAGGGCGGTGCCGACCTCGTCGGTGGCGTGCGCATGCAGCGTCAGGATGTGTGGTGGCGGCGATGGTCGTCGCGAGCGCTCAATCGCATCCGCGATCGCACCACGAAGATCCGCATCACCGACCAGGGCTGCATGCTGCGCGGCTACGACAGGAGCATCATTCACGCGCTCAACAATTGCTCCGAGGTCAGCACCTTCATACCTGCCCTCGCCTACACCTTCGCGCGCCGTCCGGTCGAAATCGAAGTCGCCCACGCTGAGCGCCAGGGTGGCCAATCGAAGTATTCGCTGTACAGCCTGCTGCGGCTCAACTTCGACCTGATGACCGGCTTTTCGTTGTTGCCGCTGCAATTCTTCACCATCGCCGGCTTCGCGATCGCCGGTGTCTCACTTGCATTCGTCGCCGTGTTGGCGATACGGCGACTGCTGGTCGGTCCGGAAGTCGGCGGTGTCTTCACCCTGTTTGGAATTGCGTTTTTCCTGATCGGCGTCGTCCTCCTCGGCCTCGGGGTGATTGGCGAGTATGTCGGTCGCATCTACGAGCAGGTTCGCCAGCGGCCTCGCTACATCATCGCCGCAGTCCTTGAACAATCCACCAGCAACGTCGCCGAGCACGCATGAGCCGTCCGCGGGCGGTTGTCTTCGGTTATCACGATGTCGCGGACCGCTGCCTGCGGGCGCTGGTCTCCGGCGGCGTTGATGTCGCGCTGCTCGTTACGCATCGCGATGACCCCGCCGAGGAGCGCTGGTTCGCCTGCGCGGCTGATACGGCGCGCGAGCATGGTATCGAGGTGAGCTATCAGAGTGAGAACGACAGCCCCGGGCTTCAGCAACGGATTGCGGCCATTGCGCCCGATTTCATTTTTTCCTTTTATTACCGCGCGCTGCTGAGCGATGCCATGCTGGGACTGGCGCGACGTGGCGCGCTCAATATGCACGGTTCGCTGCTGCCGGACTATCGCGGCCGGGCGCCCGTCAATTGGGCCGTGCTGAACGGCGAGACCCGCACGGGCGCGACCCTGCACTACATGGCGGCGCGCGCCGATGCGGGCGATATCGTCGATCAACTGGCCGTGCCGATACTGGAGGACGATGATGCGCGCATCGTCATGCACAAGGTGACCGTGGCGGCCGAAACCGTGTTGTGGCGCTCGCTGCCGGGACTGATCGATGGCACCGCGCCGCGCAGCCGCCAGGACCTGTCGAAGGGACGTTATTTCGGTCGCCGTCGGCCGGAAGATGGCCGCATCGACTGGCGACGCAGTGCGCGTGAGATCCACAATCTCATTCGCGCCGTGGCGCCGCCCTTCCCAGGCGCGTTCTGCGAGTTGCGCGGCGAGCGATTGTGGATTCATCGCAGTCGCGTTGTGCAAAACGCTGCCACGCGGGGCGAGCCGCAATTGCACGCCGAAGGCGGCCGCTGCCTGGCGCGCTGTGGCGACGGCCATTGGCTTGAAGTTCTCGCGGCGGCCGATAGCCGCGGACCGCTGGACCTGTCGCGCTGGGCCGCGGAGCTCGCGAATCATCCCGTTGCGCTGACCTGAGCGCATGGGATGCGTCGCGGTCAAGGTCGATGTTGACACTTACCACGGCACGCTCGAGGGCGTGCCGCGGCTGCTCGATCTGCTGGAGGCGAGCGGTGCAGGCGCGACGTTCCTGTTCAGCCTGGGACGTGATCACACCGGGCGTGCGATACGGCGCGTATTTCGACCCGGATTCCTCGGCAAAGTACGGCGCACATCAGTGGCACAACACTATGGCCTGCGCACATTGCTCTATGGCACCTTGTTGCCGGGCCCGCATATTGGTCGACGCTGCGCGGCCATTCTTCGTGAGGTTGCCGCGCGCGGCTTTGAGGTCGGCGTGCATGTGCACGATCACGTGCGCTGGCAGGACTATGTCGCCGGCGCGAGCGAGGCCTGGACGCGACGTGAGCTGCAGCGGGCACTCGATGTGTTCGCCGAGGTCTTTGGGCGGGCGGCGACGGTGCACGGCGCGGCGGGCTGGCAGATGAATCGGTTTGTTCCAGGCCTGGAACAGGAATTTGGCATCAAGCTCGCTTCCGATGCTCGAGGTACCGGGCCGTTCCTGCCCGTCGTCGATGGCAAAGTCATCGATGTGCCGCAGCTGCCGACCACACTGCCAACGCTCGATGAACTGGTCGGGCGCGACGATCTCCGAGGCCAGAATGCGACCGAGTATTTGTTGGCGGAAACACGCGCCGCTGGCGAGGCTGCCCAGGTTTATACCGCACACGCGGAACTCGAAGGCGGTGCGTTCGCCGAGGACTTCGGTCGGCTCATTGGACAATGGCGGGCTGCAGGCCGGCGTGTCTGCGGCTTGACGGACTACGCGCAAACGCTCGATCGCAACACGCTTCCCCGCTGCCCCATCGTCACTGGTACCGTAGCGGGTCGCAGTGGCATGTTGGCGGTGCAGGGCTCGGCTGCGACTCCGTAGCTACCGCGCGCCGACATGCCCGTCACAACACACATGCAGCACGACAACGTCGGCATGTATGCGCTGTGCATCGATGGCAATTTGATCGGCATGCCGGCTGCAGCGACGCCACGCGGTTTATCGCCTCGAGCGTGGTCGCCGAAAAGAACGTGCGGGCTTGTGAATTATTGCCAGATTATCGTGCACCTGCGGCCTCAATTCGCTATCAATCAATGCCCTGGGCAATAGTGGCTTCTGAAGTCATGCAGCAGCGTGCTAGTTTATTCGTCATGGGTCGCACTTCTGGATCAAATTATACGCCAGGGTAGAAATGTGGCGTCGTTCTCGGAGTACTGGGTGCGTATAACAAATCACTGGAGCGGTCATCAGCGATAAAGTGCACATCCCTACAGGTAGGCGTGTGGCCGCCCGGCTCGGGCGTTACGCGGCATGTATTCAGGTATCAGAACATGGCCGATTTCAAGGACGCTGCCGACGTAAAGTTTTTCCCACCCGGGATACCTTTGATCGCCGAAGGTTCGACGTTGGCTATGATCGACTGCCGTGCAGGTCCAACAATCTTCGGAAGCGCGGGACTGCCGCTTGACTATGCAATTGAGTTGGCGCGCTCAGGCGCGGCACATCAGTCCCTCGCGCTATAACGAGTGACAACACAAATGAACCGCTCTGCCGACGAATCCATACAACTTGTCGAGCAGTTTCCCGATGTCGATGACTACCTGCGCATCGGCGCGCTCGCGGGTCTAACGCCCAGAACGGAGACGGCGGCGCGCCGGGGGCTGGCCAACACGCTGTATGGCGTCAGTCTGAAGCATGACAATGAAGTCATCGGTATGGGCCGCGTGATCGGCGACAATGGCTGCGTATTCATGGTCGTCGACATCGCCATCATCCCCACCTACCAGGGCAGGGGACTCGGCACCCGAATCATGGTGGTGCTCGACCACTGGATTCGTCGCAATGTGCCTGAAACCGCCTACGTTACCCTGGTCGCAAATGGCGAGGCCAGGAATTTGTATGCAAAGTTTGGCTTTGCGCAGCCACCTGCTGATGCGCTTTACATGGAGTACATCATGGGTCCTGCCACCGAGCGTCCAATCCGATGAAACATGAGCCCACGCGACGCACATGCGTCCTGCTCGAACAGGACATCGCCGCGCCCGTCCGTGAGCGACTGATCCGACTCTTTTCGACCGATGTTACGTTGACCGGAATCGGGGATCTTGAGCGCATACAGTTCGCGGCAGTCAAACTTGCGCTGTCAGGCGCGACAGGATTAGCTCTGGCCGAACATCACTGGTCGCGCGACGTGCGGGATCTCCTCGTCAGCGCCGATTTCGCACACGATCTCAAGGCACATGAACGATGGTATCGCGAAACAATCACGGCATTGGTCATTTGACCGGGGAGACGACATGCATGTTTCATCAGTAGTGGCATTACTAAGCCTCTGTCTCGCAACATCGGGCAGCTTCGCCGCCGATCTGACTGCGGGCGAGGCATCCAAAATCATCGATGGCTGCGTGATGCACGCAAACGGAAAAAACCAAAGTCACGCTATCGCCGTGGCAGATACCGGTGGCCACTTGATCGCGCTACTGCGAATGGACGGAAATTCGTCAGGCATCGCCGAGTTCGCGGTGCAAAAGGCCCTAGCCGTCGCCGCATGGCGTTTTTCAACGAGACAAATGGAGGCCGCAGTGAAAGATACGCCTGGGTTCGCGAACGCGCCGTCCGTGGTAACCGTGCCGGGCGGGGTTCCTGTCTTTTCGAAGGACGGACAATTCATCGGCTCGGTTGGCGTTTCCGGAGAAGCGCCAGCGGACGACGCCGAGTGCGCCGCCGCCGGCATCCGGGCCGCCAGCCTTGTTCCGGCAAGCAAACGATCTGAGTAGATGTGATCGCGGGCGCTGTATGACGTCGCGTCGGACTATTGTCAAGCCACACAAATAGTTGCCTTTGCGCGGCTGGCGCATCCACAATGGCGCGGAGCCGGCCGATCCGGCCGCAACCGAATTGCCGAGGACGTATGCCGTTCACTGGATATCGTCGAACGCTTTCGCAAGCCGTTGTCGTGTCTATTACAGCTTGCCTGATTGGCGCCTGCAGCGGCGGAAGCAGCAATCGCCGAGCAACCAATACCCCGCCTCCGACGCTACAGAATCTCGTGGCGACCAACGACTCCGTATTGAGTCCCGGGAATGCGGCTGGCCAGGACGAGGACCCGGTGACACTGCGCGCGCGAGATGAGAGTCTCTTTGTGGCCTGGTATTCCAATCGCAACGGCACGCAGCCGGACGGCTACGACGACAAAGAAATATTTCTCATGCACTCAACCGACGGTCGGAGCTGGACCAATCCACCGATCCAGCTTACCCGCACTCCCCGGTACTCCTTCTATCCCAGCTTGGCACAGGATGCTTCGGGCCAGTTTCACCTGGCCGGCATGCGCACGATTTTTCAGCCCGACGGCTGCGTACCGACCAACTCCTGCACTGGTGCCCAGTACAGTATTTTCACGAAGTCATCCGCAGACGGTGTCACCTGGAATGCGGATGCCGAAAACACGGTCGCAGCAGGACCTGCTGATCAGATGCCGTGGATCGTCGCCGACCGCCAAGCAGACCGTCTGTTGATCTTCTTCTGCTCACCGACGCGTGACGCCAATGGTAATGTCCAGTTTGTCGATTTCACGCAAAACCTGTATGTGACCGTCGACAGCGGCACGGGGTGGAGCACGCCGCAACGCCTCGTTGGGCCGAACGCGCCAGGGACGGGTAATGTGTTCCCGTATGTCGTCCAGCGCAGCGACGGGCAATTTCTGATGACCTGGGTGCGGTACGAAGCAGCAATCCCGGATGCCGTGGACACACTGAGGGAAATATCCACCGACGTGCTCTGGGCGACGTCCGCTGACGGCGTTGTCTGGAGCTCACCTGCGACGGTCAGCGATGCAGACACGCTGGCTGAGATCGACATTCTGCCGTCGCTTTATCTGCATACTGTGCGCAACAACTGGAACATCATCTGGCGCACGGGTTCGAACCCGGCCGATCCTGGACGGAGCGTCGAGATGCCGGTTGGCGGTTCTTATCCGACTGACTTGCTGACGCGTCCTGAACTTGCTGGTTATTCCGCCAGGATTCTGGCCACACCCACGACAGGTATCTTTTGGGGCGTTTGGGTGGCGGGCGACGAGCCGCGACAGAAGATCCATCATCGATTCTTTACACTGCCCTAGAGCACGCAACTGTCTCGAAGCATCTTGGAACCAGGCACATCCGGTACGAGAACATCGGGGGGCGTGGGGCAAGAAAGTATTGGAAACGACACTCAGAAGGACAGGCGCACCGCACGATGGCGCCGAGTGCAAAGTTCTGACCGGCACCCACAATCGCAAGCGCACTACGGTCAGGGTCAGTCATACGAGCACGTCAGGATGAGCATGGTCATGAACGCGATCAATTTGTCGTCAAAGCTGGCCACGTTTTCCGAGCACTGGTCGCCGAAAATCGTCTCGAGCTTCAATGGGCACGATGTCATGGTCGTCAAGGTGCAGGGCGAGTTCACATGGCATTCGCACCCGGACACGGACGATTTCTTTCTCGTGTTGAAAGGCAAACTGACGATCAGGCTCAGAACCCACGATGTTCATTTGGAATCCGGTGATCTTTTTGTGGTTCCCAAAGGTGTCGAACACTGCCCCGTCGCAGCGGAAGAAGCGCAGATTCTGTTGATCGAGCCGGCAGGAACGCCTAACACCGGGGATGCGCTTACCGCAGTGGCCAAAGAGAGAATCTAATGGAAGTGAATCATGCGACATAGACCTGCCGTCGCCCTGATTGTTGCGGTGGCCTCACTGGCGGCGCGGGCATCCACCCCAGGCGCAGTCAATCTTTTCCCGAGCCCCACGAAGTCGCCGTCTTGCAGTGACGCCGGCTATTCGGCGCTTGACGGGTGGCTGGGAGAATGGCGCGCAACTGATGTCGCCTCGGGCACCGATGCAGGACGTGCAACAATCAGCCGCGATCTCGGCGGATGCGTAATCCTCGAACGCTGGAACGGCCTCGGCGCAGACGGCAAGCCTTATGACGGATTTGGCATACATCGCTTCGAACCCGCGAGTGGTCACTGGATCCAGAACTGGTTTGGAGACCAGGCCGACGCAATGGTTGCGGAAGGCTCCGAGCAAAATGGCGGGGTCGTCTATGAACGCCAGTTTGAACGAGACGGTGTCGTTATTGTCATACGTCAACATATTGAGCCGTTGGCGGATGGGCGTTTTTCCAACCGGGGCGAGCGATCGACGGATGGCGGCACAACCTGGCAAACGACATTCAACCTCGTCTATGACCGCCTGGATTGACGACAGCCGTCGCACAGAAAAGCCCCAAGGGACCGGAGACCACATGAAAACGAAGCTATCGGCCAAACTGTGTGTAACGCTCCTCGCTGCGCTCCCCTGCGTGGCGCTCACTGCCGAGATGACGGCTGAGCAGAGTGAAACGGCGAAATGGATGATCGAGCGGGCTCGCGGCTGGGCCGAGCAGGCTTGCGGCGGAACGTGGGTGCTGTCCGAGCTACTCGCGGACGACTTCCAGGGCACGTCGCCCAAGGGCAAACGCTATCGAAAGCCAACTGGCGAACCACCCCGAGACCCCAATACCCACTGGTCGACCGATTGCCGCCTCGATGACGCGGATGTTCATTTCTTCGGTACCGACCTGGCCGTTATTTATGGCGCCGAGTCCATGACGGTCGAGACGGACGCCGCCAAGCGCGAGCGGGTTTGCCTCGTTTGGACGGATACCTGGCACAGAAGAAACGGGAAGTGGCAGATTGTCGCGGTGCAGGACAATCGTATCGACTGTCCGACCGGGTGATGCTGTCAATATACTCCTCACCCTGGTCAATTCGTTCGCTTGGGGTATAGAGATCCACGCAAGCAGCGCCCTGCTGGATGAGCGCACCGACCCGAACAACCCGGAGCCAAAGCATGGAAATCACCGTTGAAACAATTGTCGCCGCATCTGCCGACACAGTCTGGCGTGCCTATACATCGCCGGCGGACATCGTGAAATGGAACACGGCTTCGGACGATTGGCATACAACTTCCGCGACCGTTGATTTGCGCGTCGGTGGCGATTTCTCGTCCCGGATGGAGGCCAAAGACGGCAGCATGGGGTTTGATTTCGCCGGCACCTATACACGTATCGTGAAACCGAAATTGATCGAATATTCGTTTGGCGATCGCACAGCCCGGGTGGAGTTTGCCGAGACCGCAAAGGGGGTGCGCGTAACGGTCACCTTCGATAGCGAATCGACGCATTCAGTTGAACAGCAGCGCGCCGGTTGGCAGGCGATACTCGACAATTTCGCCCGTCATGTGGAAGCGAGCGCGTAGAACGGTACGACGACGCCGCTCGGGCATGATGGGTTACCGGGCTTTCACTTCCATGGAGCATTGAAATGGTGCAACCAGCCAAGAACACAATTTGCCTCTGGTACAACGGCGACGCGGAAGATGCGGCGCGATTCTATGCGAAGACTTTTCCGGATTCCGCCGTCACGGCCGTGCATCGCGCACCAGGGGATTTTCCGTCCGGGAAGAAAGACGATGTGATCACCGTGGAATTCACCGTGCTTGGCATCCCTTGCGTAGGATTGAATGGCGGCGCGATATTCAAGCATAGCGAAGCTTTTTCGTTCCAAGTGTCGACCGTCGACCAGGAAGAAACCGACCGCTATTGGGACGCCATCATCGGCAATGGCGGTCAGGAAAGTGCTTGTGGCTGGTGCAAGGACAAATGGGGCCTTTCATGGCAAATCACGCCGCGCGCGTTGGTCCAGGCAATTACCGATCCGGATCGTGCCGCTGCGCAGCGCGCCTTCGATGCCATGATGCGGATGAAGAAGATCGACATTGCTGCGATCGAAGCTGCGCGACGCGGCGCGCTCCAGGGCGGTCGCAGTGGTTGAGCAGCAATGACCGAATCGGCACTGCTCTGGGGTCTGCTGTTCGGATCGATCGGAATCGGCTTTTTCGTTTACGGCCGGCGCCAATCGAAGCGTATGCCGCTGTTGTGCGGAATTGCCCTGATGGTGTTTCCGTATTTCATCCCCAATGGCACGGCGATCGTCATGATCGGCATCGTGCTGATCGCCCTGCCGTACTTCTTCCGCGCCTAGCGAATTATCGGACCGCACGCTCACCTTCCCGTCGCAATAGTTGCTCCTTGCGCTTCGCTCCCCAGCGATAGCCACTCCGCCTGCCATCGGCCGCAATGACGCGATGACAGGGAATCAATAACGCGACGCGATTATTGGCACAGGCGTTCGCCACCGCGCGCACGGCGCTGGGTCGGCCGATGCGCCGCGCGACATCGCTGTAGCTGCGAGTTTCGCCGAGCGGTATCTGCCGCAACGCGCGCCACACCCGCGACTGAAAGGCCGTACCCTGGATATCGACCGGCAAATCCAGCGATTCGTGCGGGAGCAGAACAAAGTCCCGCACCTGCTCGAACCAGCCATAGAGACGTGCTTCGTCGTTGAAGAGCTCCGCACGCGGAAACGCCACTCGCAGATCCTGCAGGAGCGCCCCTGGTGCATTACCAAAGGCCAACCAGCAGATGCCGCGCGACGATGCGGCGAGCAGCATCCAACCGAGGTCGGACAATCCCATCCACCAGCCAAGACGAACGGCCTTGCGCAATCGACCGGGGGTAAGCCCCAATGAACTGGCGGCCGCCGTGTAGGCACTCGAACTCGATTCGAAGCCCGCGCCGAAAACAGCGTCGAGCGCAGTACGCTCACGATTGCCATCACGTGCCAGGCGCTGCAGTGCCAGTGTCCGTGCGTAGGCCTTGGGGCTGACGCCCAGCCGCTTCGTGAATTGTCGCTGCAGTTCCGCGCGTCCGACCGTGAGCTCGGCCGCAAGACGCTCGAGCCCCGGCGCATCGCGCTCGATGAGCCGACAAGCCGCCTGCACCGTGCGCGGCCAATCGATCCCGCGGCGTCGACCCGGCGCGTTCATTCAGGGCAACTCCCTGCAAGAATGTGGGTCGCTCGCATAGCCTGCAACCTCATGCAGGAACCTGGGCTGGGCGCGAACGCGATCGACCCACGCCGCAACGGACGGGTACTCGCGTAGCGCAATGCCTGCCTCATCGGCGCGACTGACGTAGGCAAATACGCAAATATCGGCAATCGTGTAGCCGACATCGGTCAGGAACTCGCGATTCGTGAGCCAGCGATCAAGTATACCCAGTGCCTTGCGACTCGCTGCCTGCTTCATTTCCACCTGCTCCCGGCTGCGCCGCGCGATCTTTCCGGTCATGGCCCAATGGCGGAGTGTCGCGATGCCATTCTGGATGTAGTCCTCCTCGAAATACATCCAGCGAAATACCTGTGCGCGAGCCCAGGGGTCCTGCGGCAGGTAAGCTGTTCCTTCAGCGAGGTAGGTCAGTATGGCGTTCGACTCCGGTAGTGCGCGACCATCATCGAGCTCCAGGACCGGAACCGCGCCTGTCGGATTCCTGGCAAGAAACTCGTCCGACTGCCCTTCGCCTTCGAAAATGCTGACGAGCCGGGTCCGGTACGGTTGCTGCAGATGATGGAGCAGCAACCGGACTTTGTAGGCATTCTGCGAGGGAGGATAGTCGTACAGCGTCAGCATGGCGCACCTTGTTTGCAGCTCGGGAGTGCACACTAGCGTCAAGCGCCTCCCAGGCGCTTCCGGAATCGTGCGCGAGAACCACTGGCCCGCTCACTACGACTTTGGACCCGCTCGAAATGACATCCATGGCCGGCCTCTGGTAAACATCCCCACACGGACAAGTGCGGCAGAGCGGCTGTCGCCGATGCGGAGGGAATACCATGCGAACTTTTGGCGTGCTGGGCCTGGCCGTCCTTGCCATGGCGGCGTCCGTTGCGTCGAGCGCAGGCGACGACACGGCGACCCAGATTGAAATCTACCGCATTGCCCCGGGCCAGCAGGTGCCGTTCCTCAAACTCATCGCACTGTACGACGAAGCCAACGAAGCGGCCGGACTGCCGCCGCGACAGCTCTATGTACACCAGGACGGAGCAAGTTGGGATTTCGTCATCATTCAGTCCGCCGAAGACTGGACCGACGAACAACGCAGCAAGTTTCGCGCGGCACTGACCCGACTCGGCGCGCCGCAAGGCCAGGCATTCTTCCTCGAGATTCGCAAATTCATCGCAGAACACACCGACACCGTTGCGACCGGCCCGACGACAGCCGGCAAGTGGTTGAAGAGCCTCGAGCAGTAGCGACGGATCCTCTCGCGAGGCCAAGCAGCATGTCGTTGGATAAATCCAGCGTTTTCTCGAAAAAGTCCCTTGCGCACATCAGGGCCGAGACGGAAAACCACGGCCTCAAGCGTTCGCTCGGCGCCCTGCAACTGATGTTGCTCGGCATCGGTTGCATCATCGGCGCTGGCGTGTACGTCATGACCGGCACGGCCGCAGCCAACTATGCGGGACCGGCTGTAACCATCTCCTTTCTCGTCGCGGGAGCGGCTTGCGCATTCACGGCGCTGTGCTACGCCGAACTGGCGTCGACACTCCCGGTGTCTGGTTCCTCTTATACATACACCTATGCCGCGCTGGGAGAAGTCTTTGCCTGGGGTCTCGGCTGGTTGCTCATGCTCGAGTATGGCCTTGCAGGCTCGGCACTTGCCGTGGGATTGTCGGGCTATCTGTCGAGCCTCCTCGCGGACTTTCAGGTTATCGTGCCCGAAAGCCTGCGCAGTCCCATGGTGCAGAGCATTACGACGCCGACCGGTACGCGCTTCGCGCTCACGAGCAATGTCAACCTGGTGGCGGTGATCATGCTCGCGGCGGTCGCGACCGTGTTGATTCGCGGCGTTTCTCATTCGGCGGCGGTCAATGCCGTCATGGTCGTCATCAAGGTGACCGTGCTGCTCATTTTCGTCGCCGTGGGCGTTGCCTATGTCAACCCGGTCAATTGGCACCCGCTCATTCCGCCCAATGAAGGCGGATTCCAGTTCGGCGTACCCGGCATATTGCGAGCAGCGTCCATTCTGTTCTTCGCATATCTCGGTTTCGAAACCGTATCGACCGCGGCACTCGAAGCGCGCAATCCGCAGCGGGACATGCCCATCGGTATCCTGGGCGCGCTGATCATCTGCACGGTGCTCTATATCATGGTCGCGCTCGTGCTCACGGGCCTCGTGCCCTATCGCGAGCTTGGCGTCGCAGACCCAATAGCCGTGGCCATGAATGCGACCCGGCAACCGGCGCTCGCTGTGCTGATCAAGAGCGGCGCCGTCGTGGGTCTCACCTCGGTGCTCCTGGTGAATACCTACGGTCACAGCCGAATCTGCTTCGCGATGTCGCGGGACGGCATGTTGCCGCGCCTGTTCTCAGACGTTCATGCGCGCTGGCACACGCCGCATCGCGGCACGATGGTGGTCGCCGGCATATCCGCTGTGGCTGCTGCAACGCTGCCCATTTCGATTCTTGGCGACCTGGTCAGCCTCGGCACGGCAGCCGCATTTTCCATAGTCGCCATCAGCGTCATGTGGTTGCGCACGACCCATCCGCAGCTGCACAGGCCATTTCGCGTCCCGCTGGGTGGTCGCCATATCGGTGGCGTGTGGGTGGGCATCGTTCCGCTGTGCGCCTTGTTGCTATGTCTGGGGCTCATCGGGCCGGTGCTGATCGACATCATTGCCAAGGCCATGGCCGGCGACGTGCTGCTCGCCGTCATCCTCGGTCTCTATCTCCTGGCGGGCGCACTTATTTATGTGCTGTACTGTCGGCGCGCAAGCCGGGTGCAGCGCGGGATCGCCGCCTGATCAGCGCAAGGCGAATTGGCTGGGCGGTACCCCGAATGCACGATGGAACATGGCCGTAAACGCGCTCGGACTGTCATAGCCCACTTCGAACGCAACCTGGGTGATCGACTGGCCGGCCGATAAGAGCGAGAGCGCATGCATGAGCCGCGCCTGCTGCCGCCAGATCGCCACGCCCATGCCGGTTTCGTTCTTGAAGCTGCGCGTAAACGTCCGCCGTCCCATTCCAGCCAGGCGCGCCCAGTCGTCGAGATCACGGCCGTCGGACGGGTCGGCGAGTATCGCCCGGCAGACACGAATCAGACGCGGGTCATTCGGCATGCCGACGCAGTAGGGCGCGTTGGGCATTCGGTCGATTTCATCCAGCAATACGGCGACGATGCGACCTTCGCGGCCGTCGATGTCATAGAGCGGCGCGAACTTGACGACTTCGAGTATCAGCGCCTTCAGAAAATCGGAAACCTCGAATACGCGGCAATGGGTTGGATCGCGGCCGAGGCGCGCATCGAGGTACAAGGTGCGAAGCGAAACGGAATGGCGGCAGGACACCTCATGCTTGACACCGGCGGGCAACCATACCGCGCGCTGCGGCGGGACGACGAAACTTGTTTCATCAGTGCGCACGGCCATGACCCCTGACGACGCGAAGAGTATTTGCGTGCGCTCGTGGGCATGCATCGGATCGACGAAGCCCGCCGGATATTCATCGTCCAGCGCAATGACCGGTCGCGCAACGCCAAGCACATCGGTGCTATGCTTCATGGCCTTAACTCGATAAGAGTGGCACTTTTATTGAATTATGGCCAATTCCGTCGCGTGCGCAAGCGCACGCGGTTGCGCGAACCAAAGGCCCGGGCTCGGCACTGATTGACCCGTTCTGCGCAGGGAGGGCTCCCGCGCTTCGCTAGCATCCGCTCACATCCACTGCGCCCCTTCGGGTTGGTCAGACGCGTTGCATGAACGACTTGGTCAAAGCTCGGGTCGACGACGTCGATGCGGAAATTCGCCGTTTCGTCACGGCGATTCATGACGGTTATCGGCAGTTTGCCGACTTCGATTCGCTGCCACTCGCCGAGCGGCGGCGTGCGGCGGAGCAGGTTCGCGCGCCCTGGGCCGAAGGTGGGCCGCGCATGTGGCGATCGACCGACCTTTCGATTGCGGGCCGACCTGCACGCATCCACACACCGATCGAGGGGGATCTGCGCGGCGCCCTGCTCTATTTGCACGGCGGCGGCTGGACGATGTTCAGCATCAATACGCACGACCGGCTGATGCGCGAGTACGCGTCCCGGGCGCAGGTCATCGTCGTTGGGCTCGACTACAGCCTGTCTCCGGAGGCGAGATTCCCGACGGCCTTGCATGACGTCATCGCGGCAATCGACTGGCTCGGTCGGGATGGTCGCCGATATGGCATCGATCCCAGGCAGCTCGCTGTCGGCGGTGATTCAGCCGGTGCCAATCTTGCGATCGCCGCTGCAATCGCACGGCGCGACGCGGGCACGCAGGACCTCAAAGCCATGGTCCTCAACTATGGTGCCTATGCGACCGAGTTCTCGGCTCAATCCCGACGCTTCGACGGCCCGGACTACCTGCTGAACACGGCCGAAATGGATTATTTCTGGCGCAACTACGCGCGCAATGCGGGTGATTACACCAACCCGCTGTTTGCACCGATTCTCGCCAATCTCACCGGCCTGCCGCCTGCCAACCTGACCTTTGGTTGCTGCGACATACTGGCCGAATGCAATCTCGCCATGGCCGATCGACTGCGTGCCGCGGGCGTGCCCGTACTCAGCAATGCCTGCCGCGGTGCGACACACAGTTTTCTCGAGGCGGCTGCGATCTCCTCGCTGGCCGATCGCGCCATAGGCCAGACATCCGACTGGCTGCGTTCGACGCTGGCGGCTAATCTCTGAGCACCATGCCGAGCGGCCGATTCGAACCACGCGCCCATTCAGACGTCCTGCAGCTCATTGCCGAGTATCCGCTCGCGCTGCTGGTCTCGCAGGATTTTCAGGTGAGCGCGCTGCCGTTGATCGTTGACGAAGCCTCGCAGGATGGGGTGCGCTCGCTGCTCGGTCATATCGCCAAACGCAACCCGCAGCTACCGGCGCTGCGCGAGCGGCCACGCGCCCTCGCCCTGTTCAACGGTCCGCAAGGTTACGTATCCGGAAGAATGGTTTCGAAGCCTGGATGGGGCCCGACCTGGAATTACGCGATCGTCCGCTTCGAAGTCGACATCGAATTCTGCGAATCCGGCACGGACGACGCCGTGCGCCGTCTGGCAGCGCATCTCGAACGCGACGCCAAGCCTGCGTGGCAGGTCGAACAGATGGGCGAGCGCTATGCGCAGCTGCGCGAGCATATAATTGGTTTTCGCGCGCACGTACGCGGCGCACAGGCAAGGTTCAAACTCGGGCAGGATGAAGATGCGTCGACCTTCGCGGAGATTGTCGCAGGATTTCAGGGCATGGCGCTTGCCGACTGGATGGCAGGACAGCGGGTCGACTGAGTGCTCGATCTGACTGGAAAATCGGCGACCGGCGCGCTCATCGCGCTACTCGCGGTGGCCGGGAATGGCGACGCGGCGGAGCTGCCGCGCAATACGGCGTCCCGGGAGGCCCAATCCGCTATACGTGCACCGTTGAGCCGCTACAAGTCCTTGCCGAGGTTCGACACCCTGATCGTCAACGCGATCATCCTGGACGGGCTCGGCAATCGCATGGATGGCGGCGAAGTTGCGATGCGCGACGGACACATCGTCGCGGTGGGGCGGAATCTGCCGCGCGAAGGCATGAGGGTCATTGACGCCGGCGGCCGCTGGGTCACGCCCGGCATCATCGACGTTCACACCCACTACGGTACATTTCTGCTGCCACCGAATACCGCGGATGCCGGCGTGACCGACATCATCGAGAACAGTGACCCCAATGTTGCCGATACCTGGATCGAACATGCGGTGCACCCTGGCGATCCGGCATTCTCGCGCGCGCTTGCAAGCGGCGTGACCACCGTGCAGATCCTGCCGGGTTCCGGCGCTCTGTTTGGCGGCCGCTCGATCGTGGTCAAGACCGTGCCTGCCGTGACCGTCGATGACATGCGCTTTCCAGGTGCGCCGCAGGGCCTCAAGATGGCCTGCGGAGAAAATCCGGCCGGGAATTTCGGTTCTCGAGGACGCTTTCCGAACAGCCGCCAAGGTGAGATTGCGGGGGTCAGGGCGGCCTTCCTGGCCGCGCAGCGCTACCAGGCAGAGTGGGACAGATACGCGAGCGGACAATCCAAGGATCCACCCCAGACTGACCTCAAGCTGGATACGCTCGCAGGCGCCCTGCGCGGCGAGATACCGGTTCACCTGCACTGCTATCGAGCCGAAGACATCGCCCACTGGATCGACGTACTGCAGGAGTTCGGTATTCATATTGCCGCCGTGCACCATGCGACCGAGGCCTACAAGATCGCACCGCTCCTCCGTGATGCCGGCGTTTGCGCAGCGGTCTGGTCGGATTGGTGGGGTTTCAAACGCGAAGCCGAGGACGGAATCGAAGAGAATGCCGCATTCGTTGACGCGGCCGGCGGCTGCGCCATCATGCATTCGGATATCCCGCTGCTCGGCGGACTACTGACCCTCGAGGCCGCCAAGGCAGCGGCGGCCGGACGACGAGCCGGACTCGACGTACCGCCGGAACGAGCGATTCGCTGGATTACCTCGAATGCGGCGAGCGTATTGCAGCTTGGCGATCGCATTGGGCGTATTGCCGTCGGATTCAATGCGGACGTCGTTTTGTGGTCAGGTAGTCCATTCAGCATCTACAGCAAACCGGATCTCGTTTTTGTCGATGGCGCTGTGGCCTACGACCGATCGAGTGAGCATCCACCGGTGAGCGATTTCGAGCTGGGTCGAGCGCAACGCGAGCCGCTGCCGTGAAGAAGTTATGGCTTCTGTGTTTCGCAGTCAGTTGTATCGGCCGGGCGGACACGGTTGCGCTCACCGGCGCAAAAGTGTGGACGAATGGATCGGATCAACCGGTCGAGAATGCGACCGTCATCATCGACGACGAACATATCCGTTCCATCGTCGCGAGCGGGCCCGTGCCGGCCGACGCGCGTCTCATCGGCATCACGGGCAGCGTCATCACTGCGCCGCTCGATGCGGCGGCGACCCAGATTGGGCTCGTGGATATCGCAAGCGATGCCAGCACCGATGATCGGGGCGTCAGTGGCGGCGAACTCGGCGCCGCCTTCGATGTCTCCCTGGGGCTCGATGGAAACAATCCCGCCTTGCGCAAGGCACGGAGCTCCGGTGTGGCGCGCGCGATGGTGTTCCCTGATAGACAGGCTGGCGGCCTGTTCAGCGGCCAGGGCGCACGCATCGACCTCGCGCCTGGTGCGCCGCTCCTGCATCTTGCTCGCGCGGCGTTGTTCGTGACGACAGGCGGCGGCGCAGCCGACAGTGCCGGCGGATCACGCGCAGCCAGCTGGGGATTGCTGCGCGCTTCACTGGATGAAGCGCGTTCATTGCGCGGCCCGCCTCGCCCCGGACAGGCGCGTGATCAGATCCAGAATCATCTGCAGATCGAAACATTGCAGGCGGTGCTGGGCAGGCGCATGCCGCTCGCGATCGTCGCCGAGCGCGAGTCGGACATCCGGCAGGCCATCGCGCTCGCCAACGACTTCGACATCGCCATCGTCCTTGTGGGCGGTACCGAGGCCTGGCGTGTAGCCGGTTTGCTCGCCGAACGGAAGGTGCCGGTCATTCTCGATCCGCTCGAGAATCTGCCCATGAACTTCGACATGATCGGCATACGCCGCGACAATGCCGCGCTGCTCGAGCGCGCGGGCGTGTTGATCGGCTTCATGGTATCGATGCAGGGCATCTATCTCAGCTACAACCTCGGCCCTGCCCTGCGGGAGGGCGCCGGCATGGCCGTCGCGAATGGCCTGCCGCCGGCGGTTGCAATTCGGATCCTCACCCAGAATTCCGCAAAGATCTGGGAACGAGGCGCGACCGCAGCAGTGCTGGCGCCCGGCGCACCGGCAAGTTTCGTCGTCTGGGATGGCGATCCGCTCGAGCCGTCGACTGCGCCGCGGCAGGTCTACTTCAATGGTCGCGAAATTTCGCTGCGCACGAGGCAGACGGAGCTGCGGGATCGCTACCAGCCGCACAGCCGATGACCCGGATTGCGCTTGCGCTGCTGACTTGGCTGATGGCAAGCGGGCCCTTGCTCGCCGGTGGAACCGGGACCGCGCTGCCGCTCGCGGCTTCACGATACATCGACATCGACACCGACGAAGGCACGTGGCTGTCACCGGATCTGTCGCCGGACGGCAAGACGATCGTATTCGAACTGCTCGGCGACCTGTATCGGCTCGAGGCGACGGGTGGCGATGCACGGGCGCTCACGAGCGGCATGGCGTTCGATTCACAACCGGTGTTCTCGCCTGACGGCAGCCGCATCGCTTTCATCAGCGACCGTTCGGGGGCTGAAAACCTGTGGGTCATGCGCGCGGACGGGAGCGCGCCGCAGCCGATCAGCAACCAGGACGATAACTCGGTTTTCACGTCGCCCGGCTGGAGCGCCGATGGCCGGAGCCTGTTCGCCTCGCGATACGTCGCAGCCGGAAACTACTTTGAATTGTGGCGGTTCGATGTCACTTCGGGCGCCGGCGAGCGTCTGATCCCGGCTGCGAGCAGCGGCGGGCAGATCCCGCAAACCAGCGTATTGGGCGCTGTTGCATCAGGCGACGGGCGCTACCTCGTGTTCGCCCAACACGACGGTGAGAACGATTTCGACAAATTACCCGAGTGGCGGATCGTGCGACGGGATCTGGCGACCGGCGCGGATGAAGTTCTCATCGCTGCACCGCGCAGTCCGCGACCTGACCTGGTGATCGGCACGGCCTTTCGCCCTGCGTTGTCGCACGACGGTCGATTGCTGGTCTATGGTGCGAGGGATCGAGGACGGACCGGCCTGCGCGTGCTCGATCTCGGAACGAGGAGCGATCGTTGGCTTGCGTATCCGGTGCAACAGGACGAGCTGCAGGCATCGGGCTGGCGTGATTTGCTGCCCAACCATGTATTCACACCGGACGATCGTGAGCTGCTCGCCAACGTGGGCGGCAAGTTGCAGCGCATCGATATTGCCACGGGCGCGATGCGCATGGTGCCTTTCAGGGTAAAGACCCGCCTGCCCATCGCGGCCTCGACCCGTGCCACGGTGCGCGAGGAAACCGGCCCGGTGCGGGCAAGGCTGATCCAGGATGCCATGCAGTCACCCGACGGGCGACGACTGGCGTTTTCTGCTCTGGGTCAGATCTACGTACAAACACTCGATGGCAGATCCAGTCCGCAGCGTTTGACGCCCGGTTTTCAGCCGAGTTGGTCGAGTGACGGTAATCGATTGACCTACGTTACGTGGAATGCGCGCGAAGCCGGTCAGGTCTGGGTCATCGACATGGCGGGCGGCGCGCCGCAGCGGCTCAGCAACCTGGCCGCCTATTATACGTCGCCGACATTTGCGCCTGATGACTCGGCGGTATTTGTGCTGCGTTCGAGTCATTCCGTCCGCATGCACAGCTACATGGAGTACGGCGCGTTCCGGCAGGCCGATCTCGTGCGAATCGACCTGCACACGGCCGCAACGGCTGGCGATGGCAAGGTCGTCGTTACCGGGCAGCTGGGCGGCAAACCGCATTTCGGGCCCGGCGGGAGGGCTCTGTACCTGCGCTACCCGGACGGTGTACACGAAATCGATCCCGGCGATGGCAGCCACCGCTTGCGCGTCAATGTCACCGGGCCCGGTTGGTATTTTGTTGCCGGACGAGCCAATGCCGATGACATGCGCATCAGTCCTGATGGAAATTGGGTTCTTGCGCATATCGCACAGCAACTGCATCTGTTGCGAGTGCCGGTGTCGGCGGCCACGATCGACATCGGTGATCCGGCTATCGAACACCACCAGCTCACCAAGGTCGGTGCCGATTTCTTCGGCTGGTCGACCGATGGCAAGAGCATTACCTGGTCCCTCGGCAACCGCTTTCATCGGCGGGCGATTGGGGCTACGGGTGCAGACAGCGACCAGGTCTTCGAAGCCAACGTCGATTTGCCGCGCGATCGAGCGCAGGGCAGATTGTTGTTGCGCGGCGCCACGGTGATCACAGAGCGCGGCGATGAGATCATTCCTGATGCGGACCTGCTGATCGAAAACGATCGCATCGCCGCAATCGGCCAACGTGGCACCGTCCGGATTCCGCCGCAAACGACCACCCTGGAATTGACTGGGCAATGGATTATCCCCGGCCTGATCGATGCGCATGATCACATCGCCGACATTCGCCGCGGCATTCTCGATTTCGAAAGCTGGGGCCCGCGCGCGAACCTGGCCTACGGTGTCACCACGGCCTTCGACCCCTCACCGCTCAGCATCGACATGCTGGCCTATCAGGATGCGGTGGATGCCGGACTGATGGCGGGCTCGAGAATCGCATCGACCGGGCCTGCATTGTTTTCGTTCAACGAGTTCCGCTCGTATGAACAAGTGCACGATGTTCTAAGTCGTTATCGCGACGCCTACCGACTCGGCAACATCAAGATGTACCGCAGCGGCAACCGACACGTCCGTCAGTGGATCGCCATGGCGGCTCGCGACCTCGGATTGCATCCGACCACCGAGGGTGCGTTGTCCATGAAGCTCGACATGACGCAAATCATCGACGGTTATGCGGGCAATGAACATGCCCTGACGGCCGTACCGTTGTATCGCGACATGATCGACCTGGTTGCCAAATCCGGGGTGGCCTGGACCGCGACATTACAGATCACCAATGGCGGTCCCGAGGGGCAGGATTATTTCATCGTCCGCGACAAGCCTGCGAACGATGCCAAGCTCAACCGCTTTGCGCCGCGATTCGTGGTGGACATCAAGACCCGCTCGCGCACCTATCGTGAGCTCGCGGAGTATCTCTTCCCGCGCGTGGCGGCGAGCACCGCTGCGGTGCAGCGAGCGGGCGGCATCATCGGCATGGGCTCACACGGCGAAATGCCGGGCCTCGGCATGCACTGGGAGATGCAGGCGCATGTAATGGGCGGCATGACGCCGGCGGAAGCGTTACGCGCCGCGACCCTGGGTTCGGCCAAGGCGATTGGTCGCGAAGCGGAATTTGGCAGCCTCGAGCCGGGCAAGTTCGCCGATCTCGTCATACTGGAACGCAGCCCGCTGACCGACATCGGCAACACGCTCGCGATCTCGGCGGTCATGCGCGGAGGCCGACTGTACGATGGCGGGACGTTGGCGGAAAAGTGGCCTCGTCAACGCCCCCTTGGCCGCGCATGGTATTGCGATGACCGGCCGCCGACGGCCGCCGACGCCTGCCAATAGACCAACGCACTTCGGTCGCTGTAGTCCCCACGCCACAATCTGCGCTGGCCCGGTCGCGATGACTTGCGACCCTTTCACTTAGGCGTGGCGTCTTTGCGACGCATAGCATCCATCGGCATCGGTTCATCCGAATTGGGCGCATACGCGAAAGGGGTCGCCATGAATGCCAAGATCCGCCGAGTCATTTTCTGCTCCCTTGCGCTACCGTGGTTGGCCGCCGGAACGGTTTCCGCCCAGACCACGTCCGAGGGTGCTGATGCCTCAGACACGTCAACGCCCGTCGAAACCGTCCGTACGGAGGTCGACGGCATCACGACGGTGATCGTCACCGCGAAGCACTATGTTCCGGAAGGCAGCGTGTCGGCGAACAAGAGCGATATTCCGCTCATTGAAACGCCGCAATCGGTTTCCGTGATCACTCGCGACCAGATGGATCTGCTGAATTTCATCGATTCGCAACAGGCGGTGCGCTACACGGCGGGCGTGCACGGCGAAAACTATGGTCCGGACCTGCGCTACGACTTTTTGACGGTGCGCGGATTCACTCCGAAGCAGTACATCGACGGGCTGGCGGCACCTATCTCGACGACAATCTACAGCGTCGGTCTCGATCTGTACGCGTTCGAGTCATTCGACTTGCTGAAAGGTCCGGCGTCGGTTCTCTATGGCAATGCGCCCCCCGGAGGCATCTATAACCAGACCACGCGCCGCGCATCCGATCGAGCCGGCGGCGAGATCGGCCTGAAATACGGCGAAGACGATTACAAGCAAGTATTCGGCACCTGGACCGGGCCGGTCGGTGATGCGGTGTCGGTACGCTTTACCGGGCTTTACCGCGACCGCGACGCCGAGCGCGATCTCGTCAGTGCCAAGCGTGCGCTCGCTGCCCCAACCTTTACCTGGAAGATCGGGCCCAATACCTCGTTGACTGGACTCTTGTACTACCAGCACGACGAGGTCAAGGGCGATACCAACGGTTTCCTGCCGGTCTATGGAACCCTTCTGCCGAACCCGATTGGCCGGGTCGACCCCGGCGTCAATCTTGGCGACCCAAACAATCTCTACAAGCGACGCCAGTACGCCGTTGGCTGGGATTTTGTCCATCAGTTCAACGAGGCTGTCACATTCCACTCGAACCTGAAGTGGGGCAAGTACCGCGAACGATCACCAACGGTCATCTACGGTGGTGGCGGGTTGATCAATACCACGGACGCCTCGCAAGCGAGTTATTTCCGTACAGTCCAGCAGTTCAACTTCAGCTACGCGGAGGACGTCGACAGCCTGGCGACCGACAACCGGTTCGATTTCGGGTTCGCGTCTGGCTCGGTCGAGCACAAGATGGTAGCTGGCGTCGATTACCGCAAGGTCGACAACGTGGCTGCTTTCGGTTTCATCTTTGCCAATACCATCGATCTTTTCGATCCGGTTTACGCGCCTCAGGCAACGCTCGAACCCGGCTATCCATTCAATTTCAACGATGAGTCATTGAAGCAGACCGGCGTCTATGTCCAGGATCAGATGAAGTTCGGCGATTTGTATCTCCTGGCCGGCGGACGCTACGATTCCGTGAAGATCGACAACAATCTCGCAGCGCCTGCGACTTCCACTGATCAGCACAAGTTCACCTACCGCGTGGGCCTCAACTATGTCGCGGAGAATGGCGTCGCGCCGTACGTCAGCTATGCGACGTCATTCGAACCCGTGCTCGGCAGCGATTCGGTGACCGGCGAGGATTTCAAGCCAAGCAGCGGCAAGCAGATCGAAGCGGGCGTGAAGTTCGACGCGCGTGGCCTTGGTGACGATGTACGACTGTTCGCTACGGTCGCGGCATTCAAGATCATACAGACCAACGTCGTCAGCACGCTGCCGTCCATTACGCCGGTTTTTGGGACGCAGAGCGGCGAAGTCGAGGTCAAAGGCGGCGAGCTCGAGTTCGTCGCGCGTCTGCATGAGCAACTTTCCATCAACGGTTCGTACAGTTACACCAAGAGCGAAGTCACGAAGAGCGGCACGCCGGAGGAAATTGGCTCGCCGCTTCCGACCACGCCGAAGAACAAGTGGTCATTGTTCGGCGACTACACGTTCCAGCGCGGCCAGCTGGCGGGGTTCGGCTTTGGTCTTGGCGTGCGCTACAACAGCGAGAGCGCCGGCGCACTGCCGGGACCGTTCAATCCGGTGGTCTATTTCGGCGAATCGGTTACCTTGTTCGATGCCATCGCTCACTACGACACGCCGGATTGGCGCGTCGCACTCAATGGCTCGAATATCACCAACAAAGAGTACACGGCGCGATGCAGCGGCCCGGCCGGCTGCACCTACGGTGCTGGCCGCCAGGTGATCCTGACTGCCACCCGCAAGTTCTGATTGAGCCGGCCACCGGTACTCCACCGCATCGTACGACGGTATAAAATGGGCTCCAGCGCACCACCCGGGTGCCCTGGAGCCCTCGCCTATGGAAAGTCCGGTCAAGAGTTCCTTCATCCTCGGCGCATTCATCTGCGCCGGGCTTGCCATCATGGGTTATCTCCTGGGATCGAGCGCAATCCGATTCAAGGAATACGAGCGATTCGTTGCCGTCAAGGGACTCTCGGAGCGGGAGGTACCGGCGGATATCGCCGTCTGGCCGATCAATTTCTCGGGCGCCAACAGCGCGCTCACTGCGCTCTACACACAACTGCAGACCGACAGTCAGCAGATCGTCGACTTTCTGATCGCCCGGGGATTCTCGCGCGATGAGGTGACGGTTGCCGCGCCCAACATCACCGACAAACTGGCGCAGCAATACGGTGGCAACGAGAACGTCCAGCTGCGCTATACGGCCAACCAGACGATCACGGTGTATTCGAACAAGATTGATCTGGTGAGAAAAACCCAGAACGACCTTGCGGAGCTTGGCAAGAAGGGCATCGCCTTCGCCGGCGGCGACTACCAGCATCGCACGGAATACCTCTACACCAAGCTCAACGACATCAAGCCGGGCATGATCGAAGAAGCGACCCGCAAGGCGCGTGAAGTCGCGGAGAAATTCGCCGCCGACTCCGACAGTCGCCTGGGCAAGATACGCAGCGCCAACCAGGGCCAATTCAGCATCAACGACCGCGACAGCAATACGCCCTACATCAAGAACGTGCGCGTGGTCGCGACCGTCGAGTACTACCTCTCGGATTGACGCGCACCCGGGAGGCCGGCCGATGCCCTGGTTATTTTCTTACGGCACCTTGCAGCAGACCGACGTGCAGCTTGCCACCTTCGGGCGCAGCTTGACCGGTTACGAGGATACGCTGCCGGGCTACAGGGAGGAATTGTTGCGCATCACCGATCCGGAGGTCATCGCGACCAGCGGCAAGACGCACCATCCCATCGTCACGCCGTCAGGCAATGCAACTGACGTCGTGGCCGGAACGGTATTCGAAATCAGCGACAGCGAGCTCGAGGCGGCGGACCGCTACGAAGTCGCCGACTATCAGCGCGTCGCGGTCACGCTGCGCTCGGGCCGCGCCGCCTGGGTGTATGTGGATCGACGTTTTGCGGCGGCGGTAATCGAGATCTAGCGAAAACGCGCGCGGCGTGCGCGCAGCAACACGAGGTAGGCCCCCAGCATGCCGCCGAGATGCGCGAAGTGTGCAACGCCCGAGGCCGTGCCCGTCACACCCTGCACGAGCTCGGCAATGCCATAGAGCGTGACGAACAACCACGCGCGCATCGGGATCGGCGGAAAGATCAGCATCAGCTGGCGCTGCGGATACATCAGGCCATAGGCGAGCATCACGCCGAAGGCGCCGCCCGAGGCGCCTACCGTGGGATAGACGCCGTTCGCAATTGTCGAAGTGACCACGATCAGCTGCACGATGCCGGCGGTGAGTATGCTTGCTGCGAACAGGGTTGCGAAATTCTGCGATCCCAGGCCCAGCTCCACGTCGCGGCCAAACATGTAGAGCGCGAACATATTGAAGAATATGTGCATGTAATTGCCATGCAGGAAGGCATAGGTAATCAGCTGCCAGGGCTGGAATCCGACATCGCGGCCGAGTTCAGGGAAGTAGTGCTGGCCCGCAGGCCAGAGCGCATAGGACCCGAGCAGTTGATCAGGCGAGAGCATTTGCAGCACGAAGACCGCAATATTGGCAACGATCAACCCGCGCGTGACGGGCGGCAGCGACGGCATGTCAGCAGAAGTCCTTTACGCGGCGACGCGACGAGGCGTGCCGCTCAATTGGCGGCGGCTTGCCGCCAGTGGAGATTGAGCACCCAGTGCGTGCCGAGCCCCTCGTGCACGAAGGGTTCTACGACCGCCTGCGCGACAAGCGCGCCGGCGTCGAGTGTCAGGTGCCAGGGCATGTATGTGATACCCGCTCCGAAGACGACATAGGGATCGCCAAAATGTTTGCCCGCGCCAGTCGCCTCGGTATTGCCGGCCAGCACGAACCCCGGTCCGGTTATTGTGCCGTCCATTGCCCTGCGCGGCAACGGCATGGCCAGGAGCAGTTGGGGCGAGATGAGCCAGTTTGCGCGTCGCCATGGTTTTTCCACGCCCAGAAACGGCACGACGTGACGGTAGGTCGCGCTGTAATCCACCGTGCCGTTGAGCCCCGTGTCGGGTCCCGACAATAGTTGGTAATCGAAGCGCATGGCGGCGAGCTGGAGCTGTTCGTAGAATGCGCCCGCCCGCCAATGAAATGGGCCGAAGCGCCCCGATTCGTAGCGCCCGGTGAGCGCTGCACCCACGCCCCATTGACGCAGCTCTCCCCGATTGCCATTGAAGACGGCATCGACCGGCGCCGCGAACGGCAAGGCGTCGGTGAAAAGCGGTTGCAAGGGCCGGCGATCGCTGCTTGCGCTCACCGAGACCCGATCGTAAAACCCAAAACCGAGGACGCCGATGCGCTCGGACAACTGGCGGCCACCGCCGATGCCCAGCATCGGCCCATCAGCGTCGATACCGCCGGTGCGCGTCAGGGTGCCACCCAGGGAAACATCGAACGCAGCGATGTGGCCGTCGGCGTCGGACGACCACAGGGGCAAGGTGGCGAGGCGATCGTCCATCAGGGACTCGGCCAGGTGTTCGATGGCGAAGTCCATGTCGTGCGCTGCCTGCGCGGCAGGCACCGAAGCCAGCGTGGTAGCCATTAACCAGATGGCTCGTCGCATCTAGAAGCTTCTCTTGGTTTCGATGACGATCTGCAATTTGTCGATGCTCGAATCGCCGTCGAGGGGAAAAGCGAAGTCGACATGCAGGACGTTGCCGAGCGCGGAACGGTTGTTGCCGAAACGCAGGCCGAAACCGATGTCGCGCAGCAGACCCTGCGGTGCGCTGCCGAGCGGGTTGTCGCCGATGGACTCGCCCATGTCGTAGAAGATCGCACCGCCGACATTGAAGAGGCGAAACGGGAACCAGTTCGAGAACATCCGCTGCTCGATGGTGAACAGCCAGCGCCCCTCCCCTGCCTGATAGCGCAGTGGATAGCCCCGCAAGCCGTTATCGCCACCCAGCAACAGCTGGTGGTCGACGTCGAGGTTGCGCGTGTAATCGACGCCAAGTCCGACGTACAACAATCGGCGCGGCGTCTGGCGAAAGTAATAGCGGGCCGACGCGCTGGCAACGCCATCGCGAATCTCGCCACTGTGCAACCGGCCGTCTAGCGAAAAATTGCTGAGCAGCAATTGACGTTCGTCGAGGTCGAAACCACGGGCGAGACTGGCGTCGAAAATCATTGCGTTGTCGGTTGCACCCAGACCGGTCGCGGAATACCCGAGCCGCGCCACGGCATGCCAGCCCAGGGCCAGGTCTTCGGTGCGCTCGATGAGGTCGCGATTGCGATCGGTGCGGTACTCGTCCTGCACCAGCTCCCAACCGATCCAGGGATAGGACAGCGTGCGGTCGGCTGGCAGTGCGGCCGGTTGCACGAGGGAGCCCGGATCGGTCGCGAATCGGTCGCGCTGATAGTCGTAGCCCACGCGCCAGCGTTGCGTCCAGCCATCGCGCAGTCCCGCCGACCAGCCGGCCCAGATGCCGGCCGCGCGGTTGTCTGTCTGGAACGAGTAGCTGACCTTGCCAAGATCGTAAATCGAATCGACACGCTCGTCCTTAACCGCAGTAATCCCAAGACCCCAACGGCTGTCGAGCGCATAGAACGGATGATCGATCGCGAAATCCTGGCGTTTCCCGTCGCTGTTGTCGGCAAACTGCGTGCGCACCCCCCACCAGCTACCGAACAACTGCCGATCTGCGAATTGCACATAGCGTGAGTCGCGGTCGAGCCCGGACTTGTATCCGAATGACAGCTGGCTGCCGTAGCCCAGCAGGTTGAGTTCTTCGATTTCGATGCCGCCCGTATTCTTGCCGCCCTTGCGGCCATAGGACAGGCCGGGATTGAGCGTCCAGACATCGCGGGTGATGACTTCGATGTCCACCCTATTGTCGTGATAGGCAATCGGCCGGATGTAGGCGTTCTGCAGGTAACGCGTGGTGCGCAGGATACGTTCCGATTCCTCGAGGCGGCGCGGATCGTAGAGCTCGCCTTCGTCGAACAACAGCTGCACGGCGACGGTATGGTCCCGGGTGCGAATATGCAGCCGGTTGGCCAGGCGAAAAAGTTTGGTGTTCTCTTCCGGCCGCTTCGTATCGAAGATGTTGAGCGCGCGAACGGTGACCTTGCCGATGCGCGCGCCAGCCGCGACCAGCGCGGCATCGTCGGGGACTGATGCCGGGCGCGCATAGTCCTCACGACTCATCCGCGAAGTGATACTGGGCAGCACCGCGTCCGCGGCGTATGCCAGATGCCCCAGCGTGATTGCGCCGAGCAAAAGAATCGGGCGCATGAGCCCCGTGAACCTGGCTGACAAAGCAATGGACATTAGGGAGTTAGACGGTCGCTGGCCGCAGATCCCGTCGCAAAGACGCAATTATTCTAGTGCAGTGCCCAGAATTTGACGCCTTGCTGAGTGAGGAATCGCTCGGCGTCGGCCCCATGGAGCATTGCGAATGTGGCCAGCATGCCCGCCTCGAGACAATTTCCTGCTGCGACCGTAATCGACCGAGGGGCACCTTTGACCGGCCATCCTGTATGCGGATCGAGAATATGACCGTAGCGTACACCATTGCGCTGCAAAAAGCGGCGTGTGTCGCCGCTCGTTGCCAGGCCGCCATGCTCCAGCGACAGAAGCAAGCGTGCCTCCCCTTCAAAATCGGGGCGCTCCACGGCAACGCGCCAAGGGCCTGCCGCCGGCGTCCGGTTCGCCGCCAGGTCGCCACCTAAGTTGACCAGCACGGCGCCCGAATGGGATCGAGCGAGCAATGAGAGTACCCGGTCGACCGCGTACTCCTTGCCGATGCCGCCAAAGTCGATTTCCATGCCCTGCGGCAGCGTCATGTTTGGTGCTTTCCAGGTCAGCCGGTGAAAGCCGACGTGGCGCCGTGTGGCTTGTACCTTGGCCGGCGTCGGAAGGCGATCCGATCCGTCGAATCGCCAGCAGCGCCGCAACACGCCGCTGGTGATGTCAAAGCGGCCGCCGGATAGCCGGAAACATTCCTGAGCAAAATCGAGTAACAGGGCGGTTTCGGCGTCGACCGTGACGGTAGCCCCGCCACTTTGATTGATGCGACTGGTTTCGCTGTCGCTGCGGTAGCGACTGAACTTCTGTTCGATGCGGCGCGTCTCGCGCAGTGCGATCTCAGCGAGGTCAGCTGCCCTGTCGGCATCATCGGTTTCGACAAGTACTTCGCAGGGGCTGGCCATGGCCGTGAAGCCGAGCGCAAAAAGTCCCCCGTCCCGGCGCTGCAGCGATAACTCAGCTGGCGCAGACCTCGCTCGAGCTGCAGGCGTCATCTGCTCTCGCCGCCGTCAGTACGCAAAGCGCCAACCCACCTGCAACACGATGGATTTGAGGTCCGGGTTCAGATCGAGTCCCTGAAGATTCAACAGGGTACTGCTCTTCAGCGCAGGTGTCTGCGCGTATTGCTCGATGCGCAGGCTGAATTCAGCATTGCGCGCGTAGCTGTAACCCAGTTTGATGCCATAGGTGTGCGCGCGAAATTCCGCCAGGCGTGGATCGGCCGACAGATCGACCGGTACCGGCGCGCCGCTGTCGAGATACAGATCGTAGAACTTCGCCGCGGTCTGGCGGTAGTTGCGCAGATGCGGTTCGAGATACAGGTTGTCGGACAACGGCAGGTGCAGGCGCAGATCCGCCGTATGCGATTTGATGTCCCAGTCATCCTTCGCATATCGATACGAAAGGTCCAGGACAGCGCGACCAACCGCGATCTTGTTGCCGAGGTACAGCGCCTGCCGTACGCGGGAATCCGGGCGACTCTCGAAGCGATACTGCTGGACATCGCCGAGCGCGTCCACCAGGGAAACGATCTTGTACGGATCGGTGAGATAGCCGTTGGATCGTTCATAGGTGTAGTTGAGCTGCGCCACCCAGCGTCGCGCCAGCACCTGCGAGATCCCAAATTGTCCGCCAAACAGTTGCTTGTGTTCGCTGCCCCCCTTCAACAACTGCGTGTAGTCCGAGCCCGCGACCGGAGCACCGCCGATAGGCTTGACGCGATCGTATTCGGCCGTGGCACCAATTGACACGGTTGTCAGCTTGTCGTTGAAATCGTGGCTTAGCGCTGCATTCGTCCCGATGGAGTCGAAATCATGTTCGATGGACGCATGGCCGCCAACACTCAGGTGATTCGACTCACCCCAGGGCTGGGTCCAGGCGAGATCCAATGCGCCACGTTGATCTTTGAAGTTTGGATCGAGTGGCAACGCGCCCGCAGGCACATCGTACAGGGTGATTTTCTCCAGCGCGGCGACAACGCGACCCGAGGCAGTGGTAATGGTCTGCGGCACGCCTTGCACTGGCTGGAGACTGGTGCCCGAGGGCGTCGCGAAAGTCTGGGGCTGGCGCGATGGAATGGCGCCATTGGGGGATCCGCCGGTAAGACTATCGAAGGTGAGCGTCATGTTGAGCTGGCGCTCATCACCATAGTCCTTTTGCAGGTTGACGACCGGCTCGACGGTCTCGATCCGATCGTTGTTCTCCTTGTAATAGAGAAGCCCGGTGTCGACCTGCCACTCACCAGGTTCGGCCGCCTTGCTGGGCGGCGACTGCGCGGCAAACAACGCGCAGGTAGCGGCCATAAGGCCGAGGTGTACGCTGCCGTGCGTCGATTTCAGTTGCATCCGCAACCTCCACCGCCGAAGCCACGACCGCCGGTGGCTGCTTCCTTGCTGAAATAGAGGTGGTCGTCAATGCGTGAGTCGACCGCTTCGCCTGCCAAGGACATTTCACGTTGCGCGAGCAAGTCTCGCTCCCAGGCGCGAACCCCGAGCGAACTGCAGCCACCGAGTGTGGCGAGGCCAAGCAGCAGACAGCTGGCGCGGAATATTTGTGGTCTGGTCACGCGTGATCTCCGGTTATCGTTTAGTGATTTTCGAGTAAGGCGCGAATCTCGCGATAGCGGCTATCCTTTTCGCTGTCGCGGAATCCCTTGTGTCGGGCAACGATGCGGCCTGTACGGTCGAGCAGGAAACTGGTCGGCATGCCGCGAACGTCATAATGCAGGGCCGCGTCACCAACAGGATCAAAGCGCAAGGCAAACGTCGGCGCGAAATGACTGAGGAACTCATCCGCCAACTTGCGATCGCGATCGACATTGACCGCTACGACGACGAAGTCGCTATTCGAGAATTCACGCTGTATCGACTGCATCCAGGGGAAGGATTTGCGACATGGCGCGCACCATGACGCCCAGAAGTCGACATAAACGACCTTGCCTTTGAATTGTTCGAGTTGCAGCGGATCGCCGCCCGCCCCATCGCTCGCTACGGCCGCGGGTCCGATCGAGGCAAACGTCAAGGCGACTGCCAGCATTGCCATGCGCACGCCGGGTGTCTCCGCAAATGCATTTGTTAATGACAGTGACAGCCGTCGCGAACGAAAGTCGTCGCAGATTACGGAAAGTTAATGTCGCTGGAATGCGCCACGTCGGCAATTTATGGCGCGATGGACCGTCCAAGAACGCAGGACCGGCCACAAAACGGAACTTGCGGATGCAGCAATCAGTGGCGCTTGTCGCCAGCACCGAGGTCATGGTGTCGCGCAGACGGCGGCAGAGCGTATCGTGTGTCGTTCCCGTCTTCAACGAGCAGTCTTCAATCGAGCGGTTCCTTGCCGCATTGGCAGCCAGTGTGTCGGCGACCACTCCGGATTTCGAGCTGGTGGTCGTCAACGACGGCAGTAATGACGAATCTGCCGCACGTATACTCGGTCTGCTGCAATCTCTGCCGATTCATTACATAGAATTCTCCCGGAACTTCGGCAAGGAAGCAGCGATACAGTCCGGGCTCGACGCCGCCCGTGGCGACGGCGTGATCATAATCGACGCAGATTTTCAGCATCCGCTGGAAATTGTGCCGCAAATGATCAAACGTTGGCGCGAAGGCTATGACGCGGTGATCGGTGTGCGCCGCGACCGGCGGGGTGACAGCGTATGGCGACGCCTATTCTCGCGATGCTTCTACGCACTGGTCGACCATAACGGTCACTATCGCATTCGTCATGACTCCGGAGACTTCCGCTTGCTGGATCGACGTGCAGTCGACGTTTTGCGGCGCATTCCGGAACGCTCGAGATTCATGAAAGGGCTGTACGCCTGGGTGGGCTTTCGCAGTATCGACATCGAATACGACGTCGCACCGCGGATTGCCGGCAAGAGTCGGTTTCGAATCATCGATCTGATCGATTTGTCGATAACGGCAATCACGTCATTCTCCGTGCGTCCGGTTCGGATGCTGTCAATCGCCGGCGCTATGCTGGCCGTCGTCGCATTGGCGTTCGCGCTATATGTCATGCTTGAGAAGCTGGTTTATGGTCAGCCGATCGCGGGCTTTACGACACTCGCAGCCGCGCTGTTCTTCTTTGGCGGTATACAGCTGATTGGCCTCGGAATACTCGGTGAATACATCGCGCGTATTTTCGAGGAAGTCAAGCAGCGGCCACTGTATGTAACAGCCAACGAAATCGATCAAGGCCTTGGCTCGCCCCGCGAAGGTTTGCAGACATTGCGCGCCGCGAAGACAGGCGCCTAGCATGCGCCAGCTATTCTGCTTTGCCCTGATTGGCTGCGCTGCGGCATTGGTACACCTGTCGGTCGCCGTCGCTGCTGCCGAATGGCTGCAACTGCCACTCCAGGCGGCCAATTTGGCGGGATGGACTGCCGCCGTGATGACGAGTTACCTGGGGCAGTCTCGTTACACCTTTGCGGTACGCACCAGAACCATACGTCACTTGCCACGCTTCGTGGCGGTGGCATTCTTGTCCTGGTCCATAACGGCAACGGTCGCTGCCATGACTCGGCATGCGGGCGCGTCGCTGACCGCAAGTTTTGCGACGGGTATAGCACTCGCAGCGTTCTGCACCTACGTTCTGGGGCGAAACTGGGTGTTCGCGTACGAGCGAAACACATGAACGACGCCTATGCACGAGGACGGTTTTTTGTTTGTGCCGACGACTTCGGCCTCAATGCGCCTGCCTGCGACGCAGCGATCGAGCTGGCGTGGTCAGGTCGGATCAGTGCCATCAGCGTTCTCATCGACAGCCGGCACACACGATCCAACGCCGCCGCCCTGCGGCAGTTGCGCAATTTCACGTCGATTGGTTTGCACTTCAATCTGACCGAGAGACTTGGCACGGACAAGTCATCGAACGCAGCTCGGTCACTGCAATACTGGATCTGGCAAGCGTATATGCAACCGGTATCGACGGCACGCGTCGCAGCTGCGGCATTGACGGCACAGCTCGACAAGTTCGAGCATGACCTGGGATTTGCACCGGAATTCATCGACGGACATCGTCACGTTCATCAACTGCCAGGCATCGGCCTGTCGGTCGCACAATTGGCGCACCAACGTTACGGTGAACATTGCGCCATTCGCCTGACCGCGCCGGGCATCGATCGCGGCATCAAGGCCAGCTGCATCAAGCAACTCGGCGGTAGTCGCATGCTTCGCACTGTCAACGAATTCAAGCTCGCGCATAACAAGGATTTTGCGGGTGTTTATGACTTTTCGACCGACCCGCCATATGCATTTCGAATGAAGCGGTGGATTTCTGAATTGGCCGATGGCGGACTGATCATGTGTCACCCGCAGGTACCGGACCAGGACGCCAATCCGGCCCGCGTCTCGGAGTATCTCTACCTGCGCTCGGAACAGTGGCGAAAACTGCTCGCCTCATGCTCATTGACACTGGCACCATTTCGCACGACAGAACTTTGAACGACCTGCCGGGGAGCATCAGCGGCTCCGGCGATCGGGCACTGTGGTTGTTTTGGTTGTACCTGGTGGCGTTCGTCCTCGTCTGGATGCTACTGCCGCTCTGGCTTCGAACAGAGCCACCGGGGGACAACCTCGAGCAGCTTGCGTGGATGCAACATCCTGCGCTCGGCTACACCAAACATCCACCGTTGCCGACCTGGCTATTGTGGCTCGCGAGCCAGGTCGCGCCACCTGGCATCGCTTTGACCTATGTGCTCGGTGCCGTGATGGTCTGCTTGACACTTTACGGTAGCTGGCGACTGGCTGAAGACTTGCTGGGCCACGGCAGTGGCTGGTACGCAGTCCTACTTTGCACGCTGATAACCTATTACTCGAAGCGTTTGTGTTTTTTCAATCACAACAGCGTGCTGCTTGCCTGCACTGTCTTCGCATTGCTCGTACTGGTAACCGCCCTGTCCAGAAATCGAACGCGTGATTGGGTGTTACTCGGTGTCGTGTGGGCTGCGGGCATGCTCAGCAAGTACCAAATGGCAATCACGATCATCTGCAACCTGGCGGCGATTGCATTGCTATTAGGCGGCGCAGGCAATCGCATACGTGCGCTAGTTACCTCCGGAACTACAGCTCTGATTCTGTTTACACCGCACCTGCTCTGGCTGGTTCATCACGATTTTCCGCCGTTGCACTATGCTGCAGGGTTTGTCACCGCAAACCTGCCGATTTGGCAACGTCCCTGGCGGATACTGTCATTCAGCGCATATCAACTGGCGCGCCTTGCGCCGCTGCTCGCATTCCTGCTTCTGGCCGGACTCTTCAGGCGCACCCACCAACAGGACACCGGGTGGCATTTGCTGCAGCTGCAGCCACATCCGCAGGCGCGACCGTTGCTTGCAATCCACGCGCTGGGTCCATTTGCTCTGATGCTGCTGCTCGCGATCTTCTTCGGTACCGATCTCGAAACCCATTGGGGTACCGCCTATCTATGGGCCACGCCACTCTTGTTACTTGACAGAGGCCTAAGACCACGACTGGCAGCCGTGCCGACTTGCAAGGCCATTGCTATTGCGGCGGTCGTTCAAGCGGTCGTTATCGTGGAGTATGCGCTCCCCGGCATGTGAATACGATTTGCGGTAAGTACCTAGTGTCGCTACCTGAACTCGCAACGCATCTGCGAGTCCACACCAGCAGCCACGACACGAGGGAGCCTGTATGACTCGTTACATCGCGCTGCTTGGCCTGTTGCTCATTCAATCCGCCGCGAACGCCGTGCCAAGTTTTGCCCGCCAACTCGGCGGCGTTCCCTGCCAGACCTGCCACACGGCATTTCCCGAACTCAATGCCTACGGCCGATGGTTCAAATTGCACGGCTACACTGCGGCTCAGCCCGAACGCAAGGGACTCGACAACCTTCCGCTGGCGTTGATGGCGCAGTTGAGCATTACACAGACACGACACTTCGGGAACGATGTCGCGGACGAGTTCCCGCATGACGGCCAGGTGATTCTCCAGCAGGGCAGCGCGTTCGTGGCCGGCCGCATCAATGCTCATGCAGGAGGCTTTGCGCAATTCACCTACGATGGTATCGAACATCACACCGGGCTCGATCTTCTCGATGTGCGCGCAGTCTGGAATCCGAAACTAAACGGCCACGATCTGCTGCTTGGCATCACAGCCAATAACAGTCCGACGATGGCGGATGCCTGGAACAGCTTGCCGGTGTGGGGATTTCCGTACGCGGCCTCGAGCGTCGCGGCGGGAGCCTCGGCCAGCACCTTGCTCGATAGCGGCATGCAACTGGCCGGCCTCGGTATGTACGCCATGCTCGACAACCGCTGGTATGGAGAACTGGGCCTCTACCGTAATGGCGAGCCGGGGCTGGCGCGCGTATTCACGCTCGGCAATCCGGTCGAGAGCCTGGTCGATGGCAATGCGCCTTACCTGCGCGTCCTGTGGCAGCACGATAGTGGCGCGGCATCGTATACCGTCGGCGGCAGCGCTCTTCGCGCGGATCTGCAACCGGATATCGGTCTGACCGACGGGCCGACGGATCGCTATACCGATATTGGCCTCGACAGCCAGTTGCAGTACACGTTGGCGGATTCGGTGCTATCGGCGCACACCAGTTATACACATGAGCGACAGCAACGAGATGCGAGTTTCGCTGCGGGTCTGTCCGGGACACGCACCGGATCGTTGAACAGCTTCAAGCTCGACGTGGGCTATCTGCTGCACCACCGCTATGGCGCTACCCTGGGCTACAGCGATATCGGCGGCGACGCGGATGCACTTCTATATGCGGACGATGCGCCCGTCACGGGAAACCTCAGCAACCGACCCGACACCCGCTGGCTCACGGCGGAATTCGATTTCCTGCCGCTGCCCAATCTGAAATTCTCAGCACAACTGACGCACTTCCTGCGCTTTAACGGCGCGGTCAGCAATTACGACGGCTTCGGGCGCAGCGCCTCGGACAACGACAGTCTCTTTGTGCTGGGCTGGCTGATGCTCTGAAATCGCGCTTGCCTCGCGTACTGTATACATGTACAGTTCGCGCCTGGCCGTCAAGGGAGGCAAGCATGAAGTTCTTCTGGTGCAAGAACACCCGCGCTTTTCGCATCGCCTGGCTGCTCGAGGAGTCCGGCCTCGACTATGAACGCGTGAACATCGACATCCGCGACGAGGTGGCGCGGGGCAATGCCGCCTTTCGTGCCGCCTCGCCGATGGGCAAGGTTCCGGCCCTCGCCGACGGCACTGACGGCCTGTGGGATTCCGGTGCGATCTGCATCTATCTCGCCGACCAGTATCCTCGAGCCGGCTTGGGCCCGCCGGTGGGTCACGCCGATCGCGGCCGATTCCTGCAATGGACTCTGTATACCAACTCCGTCATCGAACCGGCCATGATGGAAAAATTCAGCAAGGCCGCACCCAACTCCGCATCGGCGGGCTGGGGGAGCTTCACGCTCATGCTCGACACATTGCGCGCCGGGTTGGGCGGCGGACCGTGGATACTTGGCGACAAGTTCAGCGCCGCGGACGTGCTCCTCGGCACGTCCTGCCACTTCATGCGCAAATTCGGCATGCGGGACCAGGATGCCGTGCTCGATGCCTATGTGGCGCGCTGCATGGCCCGGCCCGCCTGGCAGCGAGCCGAGAGTTTCGACGCGTCCTAGAATAGCGCCCGACAAACAACATCCAGTCATCGAGGGGTCCCAATGCGTGCTCTACAACCGCCTGTGATCGGCGCAACATTGTTTGCATTGCTCGCCGCGGCAAGCGTTCAATCGGCCAGCAAGATAGATCTCGCGCTCACGACCGATGCCGAGCGCAGCGGCTATCAACGCACGGGCGATTACAACGAGGTCATGCAACTGTGCGCGGACTTCGCCGCGCATTATCCAAAGAGCGTGAGCTGCGTCGAGTTCGGACGCACCCCCCAGGGTCGAGCCATGCTCGCGCTGGTGGTTGCCGGTGATGGCGAATTCGACGCCGCGCGTACCCGCGCGCTGGGGCGCCAGGTCGTGCTGCTGCAAGGTGGCATACATGCCGGAGAAATCGACGGCAAGGACGCCGGATTCCGCTACCTGCGCGATCTGCTGACGGGGCGCGTCTCGCGTGACGCATTGAAGCAACTCACCATCGTGTTCGTACCGGTATTCAATGTCGACGGGCATGAAAGGCGCGGCCGCTGGAACCGTCCGAACCAGAACGGGCCGGAAGAGACAGGCTGGCGTGTGACTGCGCAGAACCTGAACCTCAATCGCGACTACGCGAAAGCCGATGCGCCCGAGATGCGCGCCATGCTGGCGCTGCTGAATGCCTGGGATCCGATACTCTACGCCGACCTGCACGTGACGGATGGCGCGCAATTCGAGCACGACATCTCCATAACGCTCGAACCCTCGCTCAGTGGCGATACCTCGATGGCGAGCGCTGGCAGAAGATTGCAGCAGGACATCCTTGCGCACCTGACGCGTCACGGATCCCTGCCGGTGCCGTTCTACCCTGCATTTCTCGTCGACGATGATCCGGCCACCGGTTTTGCCGTCGCGGTCGCGCCGCCACGTTTCTCGACGACCTACTACTCGCTGCGCAACCGTTACGCCGTGCTCGTCGAAACGCACTCATGGAAACCCTACGGACAGCGTGTCGAGGCGACCTACCGGACCATCGAGGCCATGGTCGATCTCGCGGCGCGCGACGGTGGCAATTGGCGGGAACTCGCCTACGCGGCGGACGCGCGCGCGCTGGCGGGTCAACAGGTACCGTTGAGTTACGAGAATACCAAGCATTCCACGATGATCGATTTTCGCGGTTATGCCTATAGCCGGACGCCGTCGGAGATCTCGGGCGCGTTGATGACGCACTACGATCCGTCGAGCCCGCAGATCTGGCACGTGCCGCTGCTCGACGAAGTCAAACCGGCGACCGTCGAGACCGCGCCGGGCGGTGGCTACCTGCTGCCCGAAACCTACGCTGGTCTTGCCGATCGACTCGCGGCGCACGGGCTGGTCATGCGCACCGTAACCCACGGGTGCTCCGGTCTTGCGGGACAGCGCTTTCGCGCCGACAGCGCCCAGTGGGCAAGCACGGCGCTGGAAGGCCACGTGCCACTGACGGTCACCGGCAGCTGGGAGAATGCCAGCGTGGATGCCGCAGCGGGCGCGATCTTCCTGCCAATTGCCCAGCCCGCGGCTCGCCTCGCCATGGCGCTGCTCGAGCCGCGCGCGCCGGATTCGCTCGTGAGCTGGGGGTTTTTCGACAGCGCGTTCGAGCAAAAGGAATACATGGAAGCCTATGTCGCAGAGAAAGTAGCGCGCGAGATGCTCGCGAACGACCCGCAAGTGCGCGACGCCTTCAACCAGCGGCTCGCCACGGACGCGGCATTTCGCTCGAACCCGGCAGCGCGGCTCGATTTCTTCTATCGACGCCATGCCGCCTGGGACAAGAGCATGAATCTCTACCCGGTTGCGCGCATCAATTCGCCGCTGCCGGTCGAGTGCCTGGCCGAATCGAATACGTCCAGGCAGTGATGCCGTGTTCGAACTGATCATCGCCAACAAGAACTACTCGTCCTGGTCCCTGCGCCCCTGGGTACTGATGCGCGAACTCGCGATCCCCTTTCGCGAAATCATGGCCCCGTTCGGCGCCGAACCCGGCTACCCGACCATTGCTGAAGTCTCGCCGTCCGGGCGCGTCCCTTGCCTGCGCCATGGCGACCTCAGGGTCTGGGATTCATTGGCCATCGTCGAGTATCTGGCGGAAGCCTTTCCGGCCGTCTGGCCCACCGACCGTGTGGCGCGTGCGTTCGCCCGCTCCGCAGCCGCGGAAATGCATTCGGGCTTCGCGGCGCTGCGCGAGCAATGCTCCATGAACTGTGGCGCACGCATCCGTCTGCATCGGATCGACAACGCCCTGAAACGCGATCTCGATCGACTCGATGTCCTTTGGAACGAGGGGCTGCGCAGTTTCGGGGGACCATATCTCGCCGGTAGCCGATTCAGCGCAGTCGATGCATTCTTCGCACCGGTTGCGTTTCGAAAGCAAAGTTATGGGTTCGAACTTCCGGTTGCGGCCAACCGCTATGGCGAGCGTCTGCTCGAACTGCCCGCCATGCAATCCTGGTACGCCGAGGCGCTCAAGGAAACCTGGATCGATGCCGACCACGACGAGGAAGTCTCCCGTTTCGGCAGCTGGCTGCAGGACCTTCGCGAGAGTCGCTGAAAGAAAACGCCCGCCGGCGTGAGCCTGTCGCGGGCGTCAGACCTGTGCCATGTTCGTCCGGTGGAGCGATCAGCCTCTCTTGGCAGCGCGCTTGGCGGCGCGACGCTTCTTCTTGGCCGGATCCTTGGCGCGGGACTTGCCGAAAGACCCGCGATAGATCTTGCCACGCCCGCTTCGTTGATCACCCTTGCCCATTTCGATTGGCTCCTCGGCTGCCCGTGCGCAGTGTAGGTCAGTCGTCCTGTCGATACCAGTGGTTTCTGCTCAGCGGTAACGCGATTGCAGCTGCGCAAGTGCTGCCGCGCCCGGATTGAGTTGCTCGAAGGCAATGGCGTTGAGCGGTGCGTCCGGCGTGCCATTGCGGCTGTGAAATTCCTGGTCATTCGGCTTGAGGTGCAGGAGGCCGGTGACGAATTCATTCAGCTTGAGGCGTGCTCTTACGTAGGCCAGTGCCGCGGCTGCGTTGGTCGGATCGTAATCCGCAGCGAGCTTGCGCAACAGCACCTTGCCGCCGTCGTGCAGAGCCACCTCGATTGTCTCGCCCGGTGCGTAGTCGACGCGGATCTCCTCGCGCAACGGCACGTAGTCCGCAGCGACGACCGGCTCGTTGTGCTCACGTGTATAGGCATAGCTCTTGGTCGAGCCTTCGTGATCGTTGAAGGTGACACAAGGCGAAATCACGTCGATCAGGGCGAACCCGCGATGCTCGAGGCCGGCCTGGATCAACGGCACCAGTTGCTCCTTGTCGCCAGAGAAGCTGCGGGCCACGAACGAGGCGCCGAGCGAGATCGCAAGGAGCACCGGATCGATCGGTGCCTGCATGTTCTTCTCGCCTTTCTTCGCCGTGGATCCCAGGTCGGCGGATGCGGAAAACTGCCCCTTGGTCAGTCCATAGACACCATTGTTCTCGATGATGTAAAGCATGTCGACATTGCGGCGAATGGCATGGCAGAACTGCCCGAGGCCAATTGACAGCGTGTCACCATCGCCGGATACGCCGATGTAATGCAGGTCGCGATTGGCTGCATTCGCCCCCATGGCAATCGATGGCATGCGGCCGTGTACCGAATTGAAACCATGGCCGCCGCCGACGAAATAGGCCGTTGTCTTGGACGAGCAGCCGATGCCCGAGAGCTTGACAACATTATGCGGCTCGAGCGATGACTTCCAGCAGGCTTCGACGATGGCTGCGGTGATCGAATCGTGTCCGCAACCGGCGCACAACGTCGACATCGAACCCTCGTACTGCCGGCGCGTCAGCCCAAGTTGGTTCCTGGCAAGCGAGGGATGAGCGACCTTGGGCTTGGCGAGGTAGGTCATGGTGGTTCTCTCAGCTCGACTTGCCGGCGACCGCACGCGGCCGGCCCGCGAGTTCGGCCTGCACGCCGTTGACGATGAATTCGGACGAAACCGGCAGGCCGCTGTAGTGCAGCAGCGAGCGCAATTGCTGCTTCTGCACACCGGTCTCGAGGGTCAGGAGCGAACGCATCTGCGCGTCGCGGTTCTGCTCGACGACGAAAATAGTCTGGTGCGCGGCCAGGAATTTTTCGACGTCCTCACCGAAGGGGAAGGAGCGCAGCCTCATGTAATCGAGCGCGATGCCGCGCGCGCGCAGCACATCGAGCGCCTCGCGGACAGCGCCGTCGCTGCTGCCGTAGCAGACGATGGCCGCCTGGGCGCCGGCCGTGGTTTCGATGAGCGCACCGGGCACGAGTTTCCGGGCCGTATCCCATTTGCGCATCAGGCGATCGAGGACTTCCTGGTACTCGGCGGAGTCCTCGGTATAGGTGCCGCGGGCGCTGTGACCCGAGCCGCGCGTGAAATAGGCGCCCTTGGCCGACACGCCAGGCAGGGTGCGGTAGGGAATGCCATCACCGTCGTAGTCCCAATAACGATAGAACTTGTCGATTTTCGCAAGTGCCTCCGCGTCGAGTACTTTGCCGCGGTCGGGCCGATAGCTGTCGTCCCATTTGAGGTCGCGGCACATCCAGTCGTTCATGCCGATGTCGAGGTCGGACAATACCAGCACCGGCGTCTGCAGGCGGTCCGCGAGGTCGAATGCCTGTACTGCCATGTAAAAGCATTCTTCCGGGTTCGATGGATAGAGGCATACATGGCGAGTATCGCCATGCGATGCATAGGCGGCCGGCAGGACATCGCATTGTTGCGTGCGGGTCGGCATGCCCGTGGACGGACCCACTCGCTGGATATCGAATACGACGGATGGCACCTCGGCGTAATAGGCCAGTCCCAGGAACTCGCTCATCAGCGATATGCCGGGTCCGGAAGTTGCGGTAAAGGCGCGTGCGCCATTCCAGTTCGCACCGATGACCATGCCGATGGCGGCGAGTTCATCCTCGGCCTGTATGAACGCGAAATTCCTGCGGCCGGTTGCCTTGTCGACACGCATCCGGTCACAAAAGCTCTTGTAGGCATCCATCAGCGACGTCGACGGCGTGATCGGATACCAGGCGGCAACAGTCGCCCCGGCGTACACGCAGCCGAGCGCCGCCGCGGTATTGCCGTCGATGATGATGTGATTCGACGTCTTGTCGAGTGGCGCAACCCGCAGCGGCAGCGGGCACTTGTAGTGCTCGCGGGCATAGTTGTAGCCAAGCTCGATGGCCTGCATGTTGGCGTCGATCAGTTTCGGCTTCTTGGCGTAGGTCTCGGCGAGCGACTTGCGAATCTGCTCCACGTCCAGGTCGAGTAGCGCAGCAAGAACACCTGCGTAGCAGATGTTCTTCATCAGAATGCGCGTACGTGCGCCCTGGAAGGTCTCGTTGCACATCTTGGCGAGCGGCACACCAAGAACGGTGATGTCATCACGCGCAAGCATCGTGGAACGCGGCCAGGTCGAGTCGTAGATGAGGTAGCCGCCCGGAGAGATTTCCTTGATATCCCGCGCATAGGTTTCGGCGTTCATCGCCACCATGATGTCGATGCGCCCCGAGCGCGCCACGTAACCGTCACGCGTAATACGGATTTCGTACCAGGTCGGCAGGCCCTGGATGTTCGATGGGAAGTAATTCTTGCCCATTACGGGCACGCCGCTGCGAAAAATCGCCTTCATCAGCAGTCCGTTGGCACTCGCCGAACCCGTGCCGTTGACGGTCGCTATCTTGATGACCAGATCGTTGATGCGATCTGTGGAACTCGAGGGGGACATCTGGACTCCGGCCGGATCAGGCTATTTTGGCAGTGACTCGCTTCGGGGCGGGCTGGTCTTCGGCGTGCGGCCAATGCACCACCGACTTCTGCATGTCCCAGGCCGCGGTCGGACAGCGCTCGGCACACAGACCGCAATGGACACAGAGATTCTCGTCCTTGACCATCACCCGCGCCGTCTGCTTGAGCGGCTCCGAGACATAGAGCGCCTGCTCGGCATTGATTGCCGGCGCCTTGAGTCGCGATTTCAGTTGCTCCTCGGTGCCATTGGCGGTGATGGTCAGACAGTCGACCGGGCAGATGTCGATGCAGGCATCGCATTCGATGCACAGCTTCGCGTCGAAAACCGTCTGCATGTCGCAATTGAGGCAGCGAGCCACTTCCGCAGCCGCCTGCTCGGCGGTAAACCCGAGTTCGACTTCGATGTTGATCTTCTTGAAGCGTTCCTTGAGCGAGACATGCGGCATCAGTCGCCGCTCAACGGGATTGTAGTCATTCGAGTACGACCACTCATGCATGCCCATCTTGCGACTGTGCAGGTTGACGCCAGGGGCAAGCCGGTCCTCGAGCGCAACGCCCTGACAGTAGTTGTGTATGGAGATTGCGGCCTGGTGGCCGTGCTCCACCGCCCAGATGATGTTTTTTGGACCGAACGCGGCGTCGCCGCCGAAAAAAACGCCATTCCGTGTCGACTGGAACGTCGTTTCATTCACGGCCGGCACGTCCCATTTGTCGAATTCAATGCCGAGATCGCGTTCGATCCAGGGAAAGGCGTTCTCCTGGCCGATGGCGAGAATGACGTCGTCGCAGGGTATGAACACCTCTTCGACGATCCGCTCACTCTTGATTCGACCCTTGTCGATGTCGTACTCCATGCGGTCGAATTTCATCCCGACGAGGCGGCCGTTCTCGACCACGAATTCCTTGGGCGAGTGATTGATGATGATCTGCACCGATTCTTCTTCGGCGTCTTCGAGCTCCCAGTCGGACGCCTTGAAAAAGCCGCGCGGCTTGCGCGCCATCACCTTGACATCCCTCGCGCCGAGTCGCAGTGAAGTGCGGCAGCAATCCATCGCGGTATTGCCGACGCCGATGATCAGTACGCGCTCGCCGATGCGTTCGATATGATCGAATGCAACGCTTTCGAGCCAGGTGATGCCGATATGGATGTTGGCCGCCGCCTCGGCGCGGCCCGGCAATTTCAATTCCTTGCCCTTGGGCGCGCCGGATCCCACGAACACGGCATCGAAACCGCCTTTGTCGAGCAATTCGCGCATGCTCTTGATGGGGTGATTCAGTCGCAAGTCGACACCCATGTCGACGATCGCGCCGATTTCTTCGTTGAGCACGCTGTGCGGCAGGCGAAATGCCGGAATATTGGTGCGCATCAGGCCACCGGGTTCGCCGAATTGCTCGAAGATCGTCACTTCGTAGCCGAGCGGCATCAGGTCATTGGCGACCGTGAGCGATGCGCAACCTGCGCCGATGCAGGCAATACGGTAGCCGTTCTTCCTGTCTGGAATGGCCGGCAGCCGATCGAGAAAGGCATCCTTGTGATCGGCAGCGACACGCTTCAGGCGGCAGATGGCGACCGGTTTGTCCTCCACCCGGCCACGCCGGCACGCGGGCTCGCAGGGGCGGTCACATACGCGACCGAGTATCCCCGGAAAAACGTTGGACTTGCGATTGACCATGTACGCATCGGTGAAGCGTCCCTGGGCAATCAGGCGGATGTACTCGGGGATGTCGGTGTGTGCCGGGCAGGCCCACTGGCAATCGACAACCTTGTGAAAATAGTCCGGTTCGGACGTGTCGGTAGGCTTCATGAACCCTGTGGGAAGTCGGGCGAGCTTGAAAAGGTCGCTGGCATTGGCTGCATAAGTATAAAGGCCGACTGAGAAAAGTCACGGTACGACGTCGCGATTTACGCTGCGTCGTTCCAGGCTGCGGTCGCCGTATCGCGCCGAAGCCCGCCTGGCCGCCCCTTCCAGCGGGACTTGGCCGCATGGGCGATGCCGGTCCGTGCCACGGATTACGACTGCGCGCGCCCTGTGCTGCCGCTAGAATCGGCCCATGACCGACGACCGTTCAGGTTCCGGATTGACCGATTTCGGCTATCAGCGGGTAGCTCCCGGGGAGAAAGGCGCGCGAGTCCGCGCGGTCTTCGATTCCGTCGCCAACCGCTATGACGTCATGAACGACCTCATGTCGATGGGCGCTCATCGGCTCTGGAAGCGCTTCATGCTCGACATTGCCAGCATTCAGCGCGGCCAGCATGTCCTCGACGTTGCGGCCGGCACCGGGGACATCAGCATGGGGCTTGCACGCGCAGTGGGAAGCAGCGGCCTGGTGGTCATGTCCGATATCAACGAAGCAATGCTTGCACGCGGCCGCGACCGAATGATCAATGCCGGCATGACAACCGGCATCGTGCCCGTCCTCGCCGACGCGGAGCGACTGCCGTTCGCCGCTCGCAGTTTCGATTGCGTGACGATCGCCTTTGGGCTTCGCAATGTCACCGACAAGGCGCGCGCACTTGACGCGATGCGCGAAGTGTTGAAGCCCGGCGGCCAGTTGCTGGTGCTGGAGTTCTCGAGGCCGAAGGTGCCGGTCCTGGGGCCGATCTACGATGCCTATTCGTTCCAGGTCCTGCCACGGCTGGGCAGGCTGGTGGCGGGCGACGCCGACAGCTATCGCTACCTCGCCGAATCGATCCGCATGCACCCCGATCAGGAGGCCCTGTTGCAGCTGATGCAGCAGGCAGGCCTCGAAGACTGCCGGTATCACAACCTCGCCGGCGGCATCGTGGCCCTGCATCGCGGCTGGCGCTACTGAAGGGTAATGGTTTGCTGAGCGAGCTTATCGAGAATCTCCTCAATCGACGGGTCGGCGAATCGCCGCGTGCGATTCAGCTGCTCGGGGTGCTTCGCAATCGGGCGATGCGGGTGCAAGTACGCGGCACGGCACTCGCGGTCACCGTCGAATCACTCGGCAAGTCACTGCGGGTAAGCCGGCAACCACCCGTGGAGCCGCCAGCCGTCACCGTCGATGGCACGGTGTTCGCGCTGCTGCAATTGGTTCGACGCGAGGCGACACAGGGCGCACCATCGGGCGTACGTATCGCCGGCGATGGCGAGGTCGCAGAGCAATACCAGGCGCTGCTGAGGTTGTTGGGTCCCGACGTAGAGGAAGAACTCGCCCGAATCGTCGGCGATCTGCCCGCGCACCAGTTGGCGCGAGCAGCCGGCGGTATGCTCGCCTTCGGCAGACGCGGTGTGCGCACCACTGTCAGCAACGTGTTCGAGTTCCTTGCCCACGAGAGTGGCGATCTTGTGCCGATCCAGGAAGCCCGGCAGTTCTTCGAGCGCATCGATGCGCTGCGCGAAGATGCGGACAGGCTGGAGGCACGTTGCGACCTGCTGATGAAACGCCTGGACGAGGCGGCATGACTTTCGACGTCGCGCGCCGCTTGCTGAAGATCCAGCAGGTCCTGCTGCACAACGGGCTCGACGACTACGTCCGCGCGACACATCTATATAGACCCCTGCGTTTGCTGCGCCTGCTGTGGCCGGGCAACTGGCGCCGCCGCAACAGCGCGCCGCGCGCGGTGCGTCTGCGCCAGGCGCTCGAGGAGCTCGGCCCGATCTTCGTCAAGTTCGGCCAGGCGGTCTCGACACGCCGTGATCTCTTGCCAACCGATATCGCCGATGAGCTCGCCAAGTTGCAGGACCGGGTGCCGCCTTTCGATGGGGAACTGGCGCGCCGGAGCATTGCGGCGGCGCTCGGCGAGGATCCGCTCACCTTGTTTGCGGGTTTTGACACCGCACCTCTCGCGGCAGCATCGATCGCGCAGGTGCACGCGGCGACGCTGCGCGATGGACGCGAGGTCATCGTCAAGGTGCTTAGGCCCGGCATGCATGAGGTGATCCGCCGCGACCTGGATGTACTGCATGTTCTCGCGCGGCTCGCCGAGCGCTATGCGCCCCAGGCGCGGCGCCTGCGCCCGATCGAAGTGGTCGCCGAGTACGAGAAGACCATACTGGATGAACTCGATCTGATGCGCGAGGCAGCCAATGCCGCGCAACTTGGGCGCAATTTCGCAGGCTCGCCGCTCCTGCACGTCCCCGAAGTGCATTTCGATCTGTGCCGCAGGAACGTCATGGTGATGGAGCGGGTGCGCGGCATTCCCATCAGCGACATGGCGCGGCTGCGCGCGGCGGGTACGGACATCCGCCGCCTGGCCGAGAACGGCGTGACGATCTTCTTCACGCAGGTTTTCCGCCACAATTTCTTTCATGCGGACATGCATCCCGGCAATATCTTCGTACTCGTGGACGATCCGGCCAAGCCGCGCTATGCCGCGGTGGATTTCGGGATCGTGGGCACGCTCGATCCATCCGACCAGCATTATCTTGCCGAGAATTTCCTTGCCGTCTTCGACCGCGACTATCGCCGCGTCGCGCAACTGCATCTCGAATCGGGCTGGGTTCCCCGCAATACGCGCGTCGACGAAATGGAATCTGCGGTGCGCACGGTATGCGAGCCGATCTTCGACAAGCCGCTCAAGGACATTTCCTTCGGCACCGTACTGCTGCGGCTATTCGAGATTTCCCGGCGCTTCAACATGACGATCCAACCGCAACTGATCCTGCTGCAGAAGACGCTGCTCAATGTCGAAGGTCTGGGCCGGGACCTCTACCCGGAACTCGACATCTGGCAGACAGCCAACCCGATCCTGCGCGAGTGGATGCGTGAGCGTGTCAGCGGCCGGCAAATCGTCGAGGACATGCGCGAGCAGCTGCCGCAGCTTTTGAGCTCGGCGCGCGAGCTTCCAGCCATTTTGCGCGGACTGGTGCAGCGCGCTCGCGATGACGACCTCGCTGTGGCAGTTCGTTCGGCGGATCTCGAGCGTCTGGAAGCGCGCCTGCGGGAAGATCACCGGCGGCGCGACTTGATCATGGTCGGCGCCGTCTGCCTGTTGGCTGCTCCGGTCTGGCTGGCCGTATCGGCCAGTTACCGCATGGCGGCGCTCGCACTGGGTGCCGTCGGAATCATGGCGCTGTTGCGCGCATTGTCAGGCAGCTGGCGCGCGCGGCGCGATCCATAAACCCAGAGCGCGACCGCAGAGTTCACCGTCTTCGTCGAATACCGCCGTGCCGACCCGGTGCTTGCGGCCCTCCGAGGCGATGTGCCAACCGATAACGACACAGGGCTCATCGACATGCACGACGCGATCGACATGCGCGGTGAATTCGCCAAGCAACATTACGGTGGCGCCGTTGCCGACCACAAAATAGCCGGGGCAGTCGAGCGCGGCATACATATACTCTGCCGCAATCTTGCCATCGCTTCCGGCGAGCGAGGCGTCGGGTCGCCACGGCGCAGCTACGCGCTGCGCTCCGGCGGGACCTGCAAAAAGGCGAAGCCCGTCACCTGCGCGGCGTGCCGGTCCACAGACGAAACATTCCTCGAAGGCGTGGGCATTGAAGCCCGCATAGTGGCGCGAACACTCGAGCGCGGTCATGTAGTCGGTGGGCGCCGGCACGACCAGATCCAGCACGGCACTGCCTGCGGTCGCGATGCGTCGCTCGCCATGGGTAACTTCGACCGCACCGTCCGCGCCGCGCATGACCTGCAAGGGGGTGCGCAGCGGCGGCGGCGCGTGCAGTCGGACCCGGGCCGTGCCGTTGACGAAGCGGGCCACCATGCCACAGAAGAATCCGCCGTTCGCCGAGTCGCTGGGGCCACGAAAGCGCGTGTCGATGCTGATATAGCGCGCTGCCTCAGACACCGCTTGCTCCAGCCACTGTGCGGGATGTCTCGACGCACAGCTGCAGCGCAGCACCGCAAAACGCAGTGGGATCGAGATCGATGACCTGCCAGTCATCGAGGCCATGGCGCGGGTCGCCACTGACACGGCCACCGTTCTCGCCGATTGCCGCGACGGCGGAATCGAGATCATCGACCTCGAAGGAGACCAGGAATATCCCCTCGCCCTGCGCGGCGAGCCGTCGTCCGGGCAGCGAATCCATCGATTGCGGCTGCACCAGCACGAGCCAGACATTACCGAGCCGAGCGCGCGATGTGACGACTCCCCGCGCCGGCAGCGTCACCGGCGATTCGAATTTCAGCCCCAGGGACGAGAAGCGCTCGCGTGCGGCGTCGAGGTCACGCACCAGGAAATTGATGTGATGCACGCCCGTCACCATGGCGGCACTGTAGCGCCTCAGCGCAGACTTTGCAGGAACTCCTGAGGATCGCGCCCCTGCTCCAGCGCCTCGACGAGCGCCGAGCCTACGATGACGCCGTCGACCACACCGGCGAGCCGCTCGACCTGCGCCTTGCTGCGGATACCGAAGCCTGCGCAGACCGGCAGCGGCGAGCCCGCGCGAACCTCGCGCAGGTATTCAAGAGTCGCTTCCGGCACGGTGACCTCTCGACCCGTGGTTCCGGTCATCGTAACCGCGTACACGAAGCCGCGACTGGCCTGCAGCAACTGCGCGCGCCGTGGCGCGGTCGTCACCGGCGTAACCATCTGTATGAGCGCAACCCGGCGCGTATCGAGCGCATCGCGCAGCTCATCGGCCTCGTCGACCGGCAGGTCCGGGACGATGAAACCGCAGACGCCGGCCGCGGCGACCGCGTCCGCAAGGCGCTCGAGGCCGAATGCCATAAGAGGATTGAGGTAGCTCATCAAAACCAGCGGCGACGCCTGGTGCCGGGCTCTTGTCAACTCCTCGAGTATCCACTGCAGTGTGACGCCTTGCTCGAGCGCCGCCTGGCTCGATCGCTGGATCGTCGCGCCGTCCGCCATGGGGTCGGTGAAGGGCACGCCGATTTCGACGATATCGGCCGCCGCGCCGACCGCTTCGAGTTGCTTGCGAAAATCGTCGCGGCGCGGATAGCCGGCGGTAATGAACGCAACCAGTGCCGGCTCGCCCCCGGCTTTGCGTCGCGCGATCGCCTCGCGCAGGGCCGTACCTGATTGTGCCTCAGACATGGTCCACCGCCTGCAACAGCGTTGCGAGATCCTTGTCACCGCGTCCCGACAAACACACGAGGATCGAACTGCCGGGGTGAGAGCGCGCGTGGCGACGCGCCCCCGCCAGTGCGTGTGCGGACTCGAGCGCGGCCAGGATGCCTTCATGCCGCGCGCACTCGCGCAGTGCATCGAGCGCCTCTTCATCCTTTACGGAGTTGTACTTGACGCGTCCGGTCGCCTGCAACAGCGCGTGCTCCGGACCGACGCCAGGGTAGTCGAGTCCCGCTGAGATCGAATGAGTCTCGCGGACCTGCCCGTGCTCGTCCTGCAACAACATCGAGTAGCTGCCGTGAAGAACGCCCGGTTGGCCATAGGACAGCGTCGCCGAATTATCGCCAATTGCCGCGCCGCGACCGCCGGCTTCAACGCCGATCATGGTGACATCGCGGTCACCGATGAATGGATGGAACATGCCAATGGAGTTCGAGCCACCGCCAACACAGGCAATCACCGCATCGGGAAGGCCACCGTGCTGCTCGGCAAATTGCGCCCGCGATTCGCGACCGATGACCGACTGCAGTTCCCGCACCAGATACGGATAGGGATGCGGACCCACCGCCGAACCGAGCAGGTAGTAGCTCGCCAGGGGATCGGCGACCCAGTCGCGCAGGGCCTCGTCGATGGCTGCGCGTAGTGTTCTATCGCCGCCCTCGACCGGTATCACCTCTGCGCCGAGCAAGCGCATGCGGCCGACATTTGGCGCCTGGCGCTCGACATCGACGGCGCCCATGTAAACGACACAGGGCATGCCGAGTCGCGCGCATGCCGCCGCGCTCGCAACACCATGCTGGCCCGCTCCGGTCTCGGCGACGATGCGGGTGGCGCCAATGCGCCTCGCAAGCAGCGCCTGGCCGATGGCGTTGTTGATCTTGTGCGCTCCGGTGTGCGCGAGGTCCTCGCGTTTGAGCCACACGCTTGCCCCCCAGCGCTCAGACAGGCGCGGCGCGAAGCTGAGCGCAGTCGGACGGCCGACCCACTCGCGCAGGAGACCCGTGTACTCCTTCTGGAAGTCCTCGGCGTGCAGATGTTGCTGCACCGCCACCTCCAGCCGCTCCAACGCGGGAATGAGCGTTTCGGGCACATAGCGACCACCGAAAGCGCCGAAGCGACCGCGTTTGTCCGGTAACTGGCCGCGCAGTTCGGCGTCGAGCCAGGCCGCGGTATCCGCGGCCGAGAGGGATAATTTCATGTTGTTCGTTCTCCATCACCACGCCGCGCTGCGGCGATGAACTGGGCTATTCGCTCCGGGTCCTTGCGGCCGCGCGCACTTTCGACGCCGCTCGAAACATCGACACCGAAAGGCTGTACCGCGGAGATCGCCGCCGCGACGTTTTCGGGCGCGAGCCCGCCGGCAAGCACGAGCTGCGTGCGCCTTGCCAATTGCTGCGCGCCCGACCAATCGGACAACTCGCCGGCCCCACTGACTTTCGCATCGAACAGTACACGCTCCGGCAGTGCCGATTCGGGCATCGTCACGCCATCACGGAGTACCGGCAACAGCGCCAGCTCCTGCGGCAAGCGCAGACCTGCAATATCGGCGACGTCGATCTGCAGTGCATCGGGTGTGAATTCGCGCAGCATGGCATCGATACGCCGCTGCGACGGACGCAGCGTGACCGCAATGCGCGCGATGCGCCCGGGCAGTGTGCGGGTCAGCTGCGCCGCCACTTGCGGGCTGACTTCCCGCACGGACTCGGCGAAGACAAAACCGAGCGCATCGGCGCGAGCCTGCACGGCGGCATCGATCGCGAGCGGCTCCCTCATGCCACAGATCTTGATCCACATCGGGCGCTCAGCCGCCACGCGCTGCGCGCAGCATGGCCGACGCAGCCTCACCCGGATCTTGGCTCTGCATCAGTGCTGTGCCAACCAGGGCGAGCTGGTAACCGGCTTCGCGCACCGCGGCCGCGTCGGCGGGGTTGTCGATCCCGCTCTCCGCAACGCGCGCACAGCCAGTGGGCAGGAGCGGCGCGAGTTCGAACAGGCGGGACTGCACCACCGCGAGACTCGTGAGATCGCGACAATTGACACCAACCAGGATGTTATCGGCACCGCCGGAGTGGCGATCGATCAAACGCCGCGCCAGGTGCAGATCATCCGCATCGAAAGCCTCGAGCAACGCGAACATGCCGAGGTCGACCGCGCTTGCAAGAAGATCCGCGGTCTCATCGTCATTGGTCATGCGCAAGATCAGCAGAACGCCGCTGGCACCGGCGGCGCGTGCCTCATAGACCTGATAGGGATCGACGATGAAGTCCTTGCGCATGGCGACAGTTGCGCGGCCAGCCAATGCGCGCGTTGCCATTTCCAGATGTCGCATGCTGCCATCGAAACGACTGGGCTCGGTCAACACGGAAATGCAGGCTGCGCCCGCGTTGGCATACGCCTCGACGCGCGCGGAAATCACACCGGCATCAGCCGCCTTGCCCAGTTGTCCTTGCGCCGGAGAACGTAGCTTGAGCTCTGCGATGAGATCAAATCCCGTGCTCGACAGGCGCAGCGCTTGCGGAGGTGGCATCCGCGCGCAGAGCTCGCGCAACTGGCTCATCGATCGCAGCGCGCTCGCGCGCGTGACCCGCTCGCGGCTTGCGCGTGCCATCGATGCCAGAAAGTCCTCGGCGGGTACGTCAGGCATTCGCGGCGAAACCTTCGATGCGAGCCAGGGTAGCGGCGGCGGAACCGTCCGCGATGGCGCGTCGGGCGAGCGCAATGCCGGCGCCGCAGTCGGCGACCCGGCCGGTTATTTCGAGCGCGAGGCCGGCGCCCAGCAACAGGCAGTCGAGATACGGGCCTGGCAGCTCGCCGCGCAGACTGCGACGCAGGACGTCGGCATTGTGTGCCGAGTCTGCGCCCAGCAGCTGTTCGGGTCGGGCAACGTCGAAGCCATAGTCCCTGGCATCGCGCACACTGCTTTCTACGCGACCCGGTGTGACGTCGAATACATGGAACTCACCGACGGTGGTTGGCTCGTCCCAGCCATCGTAGCCGCGTATCACGAAGCTGCGTCGCACATTCATGCCCGAGAGCGTTTCGGCCATGAGGCGGGCGAGTTCGAGATCGTATACGCCGATCAAATGACAGGGCGGCTCGGCGGGATTCGCGAGCGGTCCCAGGATATTGAACACCGTGCGTGTTGCAAGCGCTGCGCGGATGGGCGCGACGCTGCGCATCGCAGGATGATAGAAAGGAGCGAACAGGAAGGTGAAGCCGGTCTCCTGCAGGCAGCGCGCAGCCATTGCGCCGTCCATGGGCATGGGCAGGCCAAGCGCTGCCAGGAGATCGGCGCTACCGGAGCGACTCGAAATCGCGCGATTGCCGTGTTTGACGACGGGCAGACCGCAGGCGGCACTCAGCAATGCCGTGCCTGTCGAGATATTGAGGCTCCTCGAGCCGTCGCCACCGGTACCGACGATGTCGATCATGTCCTCGCTCACCGCAAACGGCGGACGCATCGCAAGTTCGCGCAGCCCACCGGCAAGGCCGCGCAGTTCCGCTGCGGTGACACCCTTGACGCGCAGCGCCCCGAGGATCGCACCCGCCACCGCTGGCGCGAGCCCGGGATCTGTCAGCGTCATGAGCAGCTGCCGAGCCTGCTGTTCGTCGAGATTTCCGCCATCGAACAATCGTTCGATCACGGCGGCGCGCTCTGCCGAGGGAGTGCTCACGACAAGGACTCCTGCGCTTTGCGGGCGTTGGCGTAGCGCAGAAAGTTCGCCAGCAACTGCGGCCCCGCCGGACTCAAAATGCTCTCGGGGTGAAACTGCACGCCAAATATCGCGAATTCGCGGTGCGACACCGCCATGATTTCCCCTTCTGCCGTACGCGCCGTCACTGCAAGGCAATCCGGCATCGAATCGGCCGCGGCAATGAGCGAATGATAACGTCCCAGCTCGACGGGTTGTGGCAGACCGGCGAACAGGTCCCTGCCCTCGTGCTGCACCAGCGATGTCTTGCCGTGCATCAGTCTCGCGGCGCGTACGACCTGGCCGCCAAATACCGAGACGATGCACTGGTGTCCCAGACACACGCCGAGTATGGGGACATCGCCGGCGAACGCCTCGATCATCCTCATGCTGATCCCCGCATCGGCCGGTGTTCCGGGTCCCGGCGAGATACACAAGTGGGTAGGCTGCAGGGCTCGGGCACGATCGGCATCGATGGCATCGTTGCGCTCGACGATCACTTCGGCACCGAGCACCATGAAGGCCTGCACGAGGTTGTAGGTGAACGAATCATAGTTGTCGATCAGCAGGAGGCGTGTCGTCATAGACCCTCCGCACCCAGCGCCAGGGCGCGCGCAGCCGATGCACTCTTGGCCAGCACTTCCTGCCACTCGCCTTCGTCATTGCTGTCGGCCACGATCCCTGCTCCCGCCTGATAGGTGTATTCATCGCCGCGAAACACCAGGGTGCGGATCGCGATCGCCTGGTCCATGTTGCCGTCCGCGCCGAAATAACCCACCGTGCCGCCATAGAGGCCGCGGCGAACCGGTTCCAGCTCATCGATGATCTGCATCGCCCGCACCTTGGGTGCGCCGACGAGTGTGCCGGCCGGAAATGCCGCAGCGAAAAGATCGAAAGCATCCCGGCCATCGGCGAGCCGCCCGGCCACGCCACTCACCATGTGCATCACATGGCTATAGCGCTCGATCGAGCGGAACGGATCGACGATCACGGACCCCGAGTGCGCCACACGCCCCAGGTCGTTGCGGGCGAGGTCGACCAGCATGACGTGCTCGGCGTTCTCCTTGGCATCGGCCAGCAATTCCTTCGCATTGGCTTCATCTTCAGCCGGGTGGGCGCCGCGCGGTCGCGTCCCGGCAATTGGTCGCAACTGCGCCAGACCCTGTTGCAGCCGCACCAGCGCCTCCGGCGATGATCCGACCACGGTCTGCTCATCGAAGCGACAGAAGTACATATAGGGCGACGGATTGATCAGGCGCAGTGCCCGATACACCTCGAAAGGATCGCAGCTGTGCCGTCCCTGGAACTGCACCGACAGGACCAGCTGATAGACATCGCCGCTTGCGATATGGCCGCGCACGCTCGCGAGCCGTTCGCAGAAATCCTCACGTGACAGCGACTGGCTCGGTTCGCTTGCCCCTCGGCCGGGACGCGGCTTCGGGCGGGCGGCCGCCAATGCGCCGGTCAATTCACGGCAAAGCGACTGACGCTCGGCTTCGCTGCCCGAATGCAGGACGTTGATGCCGCGCGTGAGGTGATCGAATACCAGGAGGGTCCGCGGTGCGCTGTAGTGCAACTCGATGCCCGGTGCGTTCGCCGGATTCATTGCCGGCTCCAGCCGTCGGATTACGTCGTAGTTCGAGTAGCCGACCAGTCCGCCGGCCAGTGGCGCGCAAATCCGAGGCGCCCGCGGGTGCGGCACTGCGGCCAGGGCGCGGCGCAGTCCGGCAAGGAGACTCGCGCAGTCGGGCACCGGCAGCGACTCGGCCCCGCAGCGCAGCTCGCCATTTTCGAGCCGTACGTCGAGTTCCTTGCCAAGCCCAATGAACGAGTAGCGACCGACGCGCTCGGCGCCCTCGACGCTCTCCAGCAGAAAAATCGGATCGAAGGCCGCCAGTTTCAGGAAGGCCGATACCGGAGTTTCCAGATCACCTGCTATGTCGAAACTTCTGCGCAAGACCGCACCGTATATAAATGAAAGGCCCGTCCCGGGAGCTAACCGGAGACGGGCCTTTGAGGTTCAGTGAGTACTAGGGTCGAGAATTCAGCGTGAACAGCAATCCGGCACGAGCTCCGTCAGGAGTCACGCCACCACCAGCGTCGGGTCATGATTGCGGTCGCTGCCATAGAATTCAGTATCGCCGGGGCACGCGGCGAGGTCAAGCAAGCCGCCCAGGCCGCCGCCTCGGCGGGACTTCCAGGAAATACAGGCCGTTAGGCGGGACCTACGCCGGCAACCCTCGCCCTTGCACCGCCGGTCCGCTATCGTTCCGCCCTGCCGCTTTGAAAACGGACTTCGAGCCATGATCGATTACGAAAAACTCGGCGCTTTCTACCTTGGCAAGGCCTACGATCCGGCGGCCGGCCGGTTGGCCGAAGAACCCTTGTTGTACGACTCGAAGGACCTGACCACGCATGCGGTCTGCGTCGGCATGACCGGCAGCGGCAAGACCGGCCTGTGCCTGACCATGCTCGAGGAAGCCGCCATCGATGGCATTCCGGCGATTGCGATCGATCCCAAGGGGGATATCGCCAACCTTGCACTGCGGTTTCCGCAGCTGCAACCGCAGGACTTCGAGCCCTGGGTCGATGCCGCCGAAGCGGCCCGCAAGAACGTCAGCGTTGCGCAACTCGCCGCTGCGACTGCGACGAAGTGGCGCGAGGGGCTTGCCGAATGGCAGCAGGAGCCGGCAAGGATAGAACGCTTCCGCGCCGCGGCTGCGGTCGATATCTATACGCCCGGCGCGACCACCGGACTGGCGCTGTCGGTGCTGCGCTCCTTCGCGCCACCGCCGGATCTCGCCAACATGGATCCCGCAGCGCTTCGCGAGCGCATCAATGGCGTGACCGCGGGTCTGCTCGGCCTGATCGGTCGCGACGCGGATCCTTTGCAGAGTCGCGACCATATCCTGATCGCAAACATCATCGATGCCGGCTGGCGCGATGGCCAGACGCTCGACATGCCGAGCCTGATCAACCGCATCCAGAAACCGCCATTCGACAAGGTGGGTGCCTTCGACCTCGAAACCTTCTACCCCGCCAGCGAGCGCACGCAGCTTGCGATGTCGATCAACAACCTGCTTGCCTCCCCCGGCTTCAGCGCGTGGATGCAGGGCGCGGCGCTCGATGTGCAACAGCTTTTGTTCGGCATGGACGGCAAGCCGCGCATCGCGGTCATCTCCATTGCGCATCTCGGCGATGCGGAACGGATGTTCGTCGTCACGCTGATATTGAACGAATTGATCGCCTGGATGCGCCGACAATCGGGTACTGGCGCGCTGCGCGCATTGCTGTACATGGACGAGATCTTCGGTTTCTTCCCGCCGAGCGCGAACCCGCCGTCCAAAGTGCCCATGTTGACGCTGCTGAAGCAGGCGCGCGCCTTCGGCGTTGGCTGCATTCTCGCGACCCAGAATCCGGTGGACCTCGACTACAAGGGCCTTTCCAACTGCGGCACGTGGTTCATAGGGCGGCTGCAGACCGAGCGCGACAAACAACGGGTCGTCGAAGGTCTGCAAAGCGCGCTCGCCGGCAGCAGCGAATTCGACAAGGGCCAGATCGACTCGCTTATCTCCCAGCTCGAACAGCGGGTGTTCTTCATGCGCAACGTGCACGATGACGCGCCATTGCTGTTCAAGAGCCGCTGGGCCCTGTCCTACCTGCGCGGCCCGCTCACGGGCGCGGAGATCACGCGCGTGATGCAGGGTCAACGCGCCGTGGAGCCGGCTGCGGCGGCGAACATCGCCGCACCGCTCGCGACGGCCGTCGCAGCGACGGGCACCGCTGCGCGCCCCAATGTGCCTGCAGGCGTGAAGGAGTATTTCCTGGGTGCATTGCCGGGCGATGGCGCCATCGTCTACAGGCCCATGTTGCTTGGCCGCGCCAAACTGCATTTCGTCGATTCGAAACGCAGCGTGGACCAGTGGTCGACGCTGCAGATCGCGGCGCCACTGAACGATGACGGGAGCGACGCGTTGTGGGATGAGGCCGCGAACATCGACCCGGCCCTCGGCGATGCACCGACGACCGGCGCGACCTTCGCCGATCTTCCAGCCGCGGCGCTTCGCAGCAAGTCCTACGATCAGTACGGCAAATCCCTCGCCGCGAATCTCTATGAGAAGCGCCGCGCGATTGTCTTCGGTTGCCGCGAACTCGGCCAGCATTCCAATCCGGATGAGACCGAAAGCGATTTTCGGGCACGGCTTGCCCACACGGCACGCGAGCAGCGCGATGCGGCGGTCGCGGAGCTGCGCAAGAAATATGCCGATCGCGCGAGCAAGTTGCAGGACAGCCTGCGCCGCGCCGAGGACAAGGTCGAAGTGCAAAAATCCCAGGTGACGCAGCAGAAGATGCAGACTGCCCTGTCGGTTGGGGCCGGCATCCTCGGCGCGTTGCTCGGCAGAAGACGCGTTACCGCAGGCAACATCGGCCGGGTGGTGACTGCCGCGCGTTCGGCATCGCGCATCGGCCGCGAAAAGGACGACGTCACACGGGCCAGTGAAAGCGCCGAGGTCCTGCGCTCGCGGCTTGCGGACCTCGAGCGCGAGTGCGCGGCCGAGATCGACCGCCTGGGCGCTGACCTCGATGCCAGTACCATCGCGCTCGAGCGCACGGAGCTTGCGCCGCGCAAATCCGATATTGCAATCGGCGAGATTGCGCTATTGTGGATGCCGTTCCGCAAGGGGTCCGATGGATTCCCGGCTCCGGCCTATCAGAGGTAGTCAGCCATGAAAGATCTTGTAGCCGCGCTGGTCGAGAAGCTCGGCGTCGACGAGCGGCAGGCCTCGGGCGGCGCCGCGGTACTGTTTCGGGCCGCGCGCGACAAACTCGGCGCGGAGCAATTCGATTCGATGTTTGACCGTGTGCCGGGCGTGGCCGATCTGATTGGCAAGGCGCCCGCCACGGGCGGAGTCGGCAAGCTATTCGGCGGCATGATGTCCGCCGTAGGCGGCAGCAACACGGCAATCATCGCGAGTGTGCTCGCCGGATTCACCAAGCTCGGCCTGAGCCAGAACGATGCCCAGAAATTCGTACCCGTGATACTGGATTTCCTTCGCGGACAAATCGGCAATGACGCCACGGACAAGCTCGAGAAAACGCTGCGCAGTTGAACTGTTTGCCGCGCTTTGCATCGCAATCGCTGCCTCTGCGCTACCGGGCTGCGGCCAGCGCGAGCCGGTATCCGCGGGCGAGCCGGCTCCAGCGGATGGCGGTCCGGCATTGCCGATGACCGAACCGGTGCTGCTCGGGCACTACCGCGCGACGCTGAAACTCCCGGGCGGCGAGACCCCTTTTGGCCTCGACATTGCCCGGGAGGACGGCAACTACGTCGCCTATCTGCAGAACGGCGATGAGCGCGTCCGGGTGCCGGAGATAACCGTGGCCGATGGCGGGCTCAGCATGGTGATGCCGGGGTTCGTCAACAGTATAGTCGCCAAGGTCGACGGCCCCGAGTTGCGCGGCAAGCTCACCCTGGTCAAGCGCGACGGCAAGAACCAGGTCATCGACTTCCGTGCCCGCCATGGTCTGAAGTTTCGCTTCGTCGAAGAGCCCCTCACGGACAACGCCGACCTGACCGGGCGCTGGGCCGTCACCTTCACCGACAGTGACGGCAATTCCTATCCTGCGGTTGGCGAGTTCCGGCAGTCGCATCATGAACTCAGCGGCACATTCCTCACGCCCACCGGCGATTTCCGCTACCTCGCCGGTGATGTGCTCGACAACGAGTTCTTTCTCTCGACTTTCGACGGCGCACATGCCTACCTGCTGCGCGGCCGCATCGGTCCGGATGGATTGATGCAAGGCAAGTACTGGTCTGGTCTTGCCAGCGAGGAGATATTTCTCGGACGGCGCGACGATGCGGCTGCGATCGAAGACGGCGAGAGCAGCACCAGGCTGCGCAGCGACAGCGAAGCCTTTGGTTTCGAATTCCCCGATCTCGAGGGCAACCGGGTCAACCTGCGCGACCCTCGTTTCGCCGGCAAGGTCGTGGTAGTAACGCTCGCCGGCAGCTGGTGCCCCAACTGTCACGATGAGGCTGCGTTCTTGGCGCCGTATTACCTCAGAAACCGCGACCGCGGCTTCGAGGCAATCGCACTGATGTTCGAGAACGCCAGCAATTTCAGCGAGGCCGTGGTTGCCATCCAGCGCTTCCGCGAGCGCCACGACATTCGCTATACGACGCTGGTTGCCGGCTCTTCCGACAAGAAGCTGGCCACCGGGCAGATGCCGCAGCTGGATGCCGTCCGGGCATTTCCCACCACCATCTTCATTGATCGCAATGGCAAGGTGCGCCGCATCCACACTGGATTCGATGGTCCTGCAACCGGCGCGCATTACGATGAGCTCATCGAGAGCTTCGACGCCACGGTTGAACAATTACTCAACGAAGCAGCCGCCACAAGCGAGGTGGCGACCAGCGCAGCGGAGCCTTGAGCGTGCCATCTTTCGATGTCGTATCGCAGATCGACCGCCACGAGTTGACCAACGCGGTCGATCAAGCCAATCGGGAACTATCGCAGCGCTTCGATTTCAAGGACAGCGGCGCGAAATATGTTCTCGATGAATTTGCCGTCACCCTGACTGCGAAGGTCGAATTCCAGTTGCAGCAGATGCTGGATATCCTGAAGCCACGGCTGGCGAAACGCGGTATCGACGTCGCCTGCCTCGAGGTGGGCGAGCCGCAGGCCAACCTGGCCGAGGCGCGACAGACCGTCAACCTGCGCCACGGCATCGACCAGGAAACGGGCAAGAAGATCAGCCGCCTCATCAAGGAGGCCAGGCTCAAGGTGCAGGCCGGCATCCAGGGCGAGAAGGTCCGGGTCACCGGCAAGAAGCGCGACGACCTGCAGGCCGCAATCGCTCTGCTGCGCCGCGGTGAATTCGACCGCCCGCTGCAGTACGAGAACTTCAGGGACTGAGCGGCGGCGCCACAAGGGCAGAGAGCCGCTGACACAATGCCGCCGTGGCATTCACGGCGCTCGGCGCGAGCTTTCCAAAGCGCTGATCCTCGAAACCAACCAGGCGCGCATGTGCAACGGCGTCCAGGTCGGGAAAACGACGCCAGGAGGAGAGCCATCCTTCGGCGGACCCCTGTGGTGCGGCGGCGACGATGATCTGCGGATTGCGCGCGATCACGGCTTCGACGCTGACCAGTGGCGCACTTTGAGCCAGATCGGAGAATATGTTGTCCGCGCCGCAGAGACTGAGCGCATCGCTCATGAAATGCCTGCCGCCGACGGTGTATAGCGGCTGATCCCAGATCTGGATGAACACCTTCATCCGTTCGGCATGCGCGTAACGTGCTCGCAGAGCTGCGATTTCGCGACGGAGAACGGCCGCGCGCCGGCGAGCCGGCTTTGCCGAATCCGCCAGCGCCCCGAGCCGCAGCAACGAATCCGGGAGCTCCGCGAGCCTGGCCGCCTGCTGCTGATAAATGGGCAACGCGAGCCGGCGCAGTTTGTCGATTTCTCCTGCCGGATTGCCCTGGGGCCAGGCGACGACGACATCCGGCGTCAGCGCGATGATGCGCTCCACATCGAGCGCCTGGCTGTCGCCGATACGCGCGATGTTGCGCGCCGCGGCGGGCGTGTCGGAATACTCCGCCGTGCCTACGATATTCACGCCGGCACCTGCGGCAAAGAGCATTTCGGTGGCTCCCGGCGCGAGACTGACAATGCGCAATGGTCGATCGGGACGGTCGAGTCGTTGCCCCAGGTCGTCGGTGACGATGCGCCCGCCGGAAGCAGCAGCGGCAACGGCCTGCCCCATCAGCAGCAGAAGGCACAGGAACCTGTCCGCCATGGCGTCAATGTTCCTGGCGTTTGTTCTGTACCGGCGCCGGGCCCGCGGCGGGACAATCGTCGCAGCCAGCCGCACTCGCGCCTGCGAGCTTGTCCGCGGCGGGTTTGATGACTCGGCGGCGCAGGGCTTGTGCGGCCGCGGATTGCCCGGCATGCCTGTCGGCGCTTCGCAGCAACCGCAGCTTCGCGCGTCGCGACAGGAGCGCACGCAATACATAAAGTGTGGCCAGAACGACCAGCACCGCAACAATGAGACGTTGCAACAACATGATTCCTCAGCCCAGGCTCAGCGTCAGCCGATAGGTTATGAAGGCTGCGATCCACGCCATGGCAAACAGGTAGGCCGCCATGATCAAAGGATAGCGCCAGGTGTTGGTTTCGCGGCGTACGACGGCAAGCGTCGACAGGCACTGCGGGGCGAAGACGAACCAGGCGAGCAGGGACAGCGCCGTTGCGAGCGGCCAGCTGCCCGAGATACTGCCGCCGAGCGCCGCGGCAACGCTCTCGTCGGAACCCGACATGGCATAGACCGTTCCGAGTGCCCCGACAGTGACCTCGCGCGCCGCGAGGCCCGGCACCAGTGCGAGCGAGATCTGCCAGTTGAAGCCGATGGGCGCGAGCACGACTTCGAGCGCTCTGCCCAACATGCCGGCAAAGCTGTACTTGATCGCCGGTCCGCTCGCGCCGGCAGGCGGTGCCGGATAGGTCGACAGGAACCATAGTATGATCATCAACGACAGGATGATGCCGCCAACCCGGCGCAGAAAGATCCGGGCGCGTTCGATCAGCCCGAGTACCAGGCCCTGCAGGTTGGGCCACTGGTAACTCGGCAGCTCCATCATGAGCGGGCTGTAGAAGTTGCGATTCATGGTTTTCTTAAGCACGAGCGCCACCAGCATCGCACCAGCGACCCCGAAGAGATAGAGCGCGAACAACACCAGTCCCTGCAGATTCAGCAGCCCGACACGCTGGTGCGGAATGAATGCGCCGATCAGCAATGCGTACACGGGCAGGCGCGCGGAACAGGTCATCAGCGGCGCGATCATGATGGTCGCCAGTCGATCGCGCATCGTTGGTATGGTGCGGGTCGCCATGATGCCCGGAATGGCGCAGGCGAAGGACGACAGGAGCGGAATGAAGGCTCGTCCGGTGAGACCGACGGAACTCATCACCCGATCGAGCAGGAAAGCTGCCCGCGGCAGGTAACCACAGTCTTCGAGCACGAGAATGAAAAGGAACAGGATCAGGATCTGCGGCAGGAATATGATTACCTCACCGACGCCTGCGATGATGCCGTCGACGAGCAAACTGTGCAGCAGACCTGGCGCCAGCAAACCGTCGACGCGATCGCTCAGCCATCCGACCGCCGTGTCGATCAACGCCATCGGCCAGGCGGCCCAGCTGAACACCGCCTGGAACATCAGGAACAGCACGACGCCGAGCACCAGCATGCCCCAGATCGGGTGCATTACGACGGCGTCCGCGGCAGCGGCAAAGCGCTGTCGCAGGGGCGGACGGTAGCCACTTGCGGCGAGTATGCGAGCCACTTCCGCGTGGGTTGCGCTCAACGTCGCAGCGTCCGGCGATACCCACTCGAGACTCGCAGGATCTGCCTCCGGTGAGGCCCACGCAGTCAACGCGGCGATAAGGTCGTCGGCGCCGCCACGGCGAGTGGCGACGGTCGCGAAAACCGGCAAGTTCAGTTGCGCCTGCAGGCGCCCGCGGTCGAGCTGGTAGTGGCGCGCCTCGGCGACGTCGATGCGGTTCAGCGCGACAACCAAGGGAATCCTGAGATTGCGCATCTCGAGGAGCAGTCGCATGCCCAGCGCAAGATTGGTTGCATCGAGCACGCAGACGATGAGGTCCGGCCGCGGCTCGTTGGCATGGCGTCCCAAAATGACATCGCGCGCGATGGCCTCATCGAGTGTCGCGGCGTTCAGGCTGTAGGTTCCGGGCAGGTCGAGAATGCGCACGACGCGACCAGTGTCGCCCTGCAGCCGGCCTTCCTTGCGCTCGACCGTCACGCCCGGATAGTTGGCAACCTTCTGCCGCCCGCCGGTCAGTCGATTGAACAAGGCCGTCTTGCCGCAGTTGGGTACGCCTACGAGTGCAACGCGCAACGCTTTTACCTGAGCGTCCATGGCGTCACTGCGCCTGCGGTTGCGTCGAGGTGAGCACGAGCTGCGCTTCGCGCCGGCGCAGGGCGAATAGCGTCGCGCCGACACGCACGGCGATGGGGTCACCGCCCGGCTTCATGATGGAGATCACTTCGAGCGCAGCGCCCGGCACGAAGCCGAGCTCTCCGAGGCGGCGGGCAATCTGCCGGTATTCGGAATCGCCGCTGTCCGGTTCGAGTACGTCGTGCACGAGGGCTGTTTCGCCCACGGTGAGTTCATCGAGTGCGCGTGTTTGAGTCATAGGTTAAATAATAATCATTCTCATCTATAACGGCGCTTGTCGCTGCGATTTGTACCTTCTTTTTGAAACTAGACAAATGTATAAACTTTGACACAGTGTCAATGAGAGCATAGGATGGTCGCATGAACGACCTGGCCGATCGCCGCGAGGAGGAAAAAGAGCGCCGCCGCAGGGAAATACTCGAAGCGGCCGAGCGCATCGCTGGCGAGTCGGGCTTTGCGGCTCTCACCATGGAGCGGGTCGCGGCCGGTGCGCGTTTGTCGCGCGCCCTGCTCTATGTCTATTTCAAGGACCGGAACGACCTGATGTCCGCGCTCGCGGAAAAGGCACTGTTGTCGCTGCACCGGCGTTTCGCCGCGGCCGTGCGGGCGGGCGGCACGGGCTACGCGCAGGTCATGGCCTGCGGCCGCGCCTATGTCGCGTTCTGGCGTGAACAGCGTGTCGAGTTCGATGCGCTGGCGCATTTCGAGGCGCAACAATGCGCCGAGCCGCAGGACAACGCGCTTGCCTGTTTCGCGGCCGGCGATCGCGTGCAGGCGGAGCTGGTGTCCGCCATCAACGCCGGCATGGCCGATGGCTCCTTGCGCTCCGACCTGCCTGATGCCGGCCTCGTCGCAACCAATCTGTGGGGATTCCTGCACGGCAACATCGTGCTCGCAACGAACAAGGCGGCCGTACTTGCCCACCATGGATTCAGCGGCGAGCAGGTACTCGATGCCGCAATCGAACTGGCCGGCCGCAGCATAGCGGCACGGCCTGTGTGACCCGCCATGCCGAGGTACTGTCACGCGCTATCCTGGCTTGTCGCCCTGTTGCTCATGTTCGCATCGCGTCTTGCCGTCGCCGAGCCACGCGACATCCGCCAGGTCGTCGACGACTACGTCGCCATCGGGCTGGCCTCGAACCTGGCATTGCGGTCAGCCGACGTCGAACTCGAGCGCAGCATCGCCGTACTCGATGCGGCGCGGGCACGTTACTGGCCGGAACTTGCGCTGGAGGCGCGCTACTCCCGCGCCGAGGGCGGCCGGCAGATCAACTTCCCGCTCGGCCAGTTGTTGAACCCCGTCTACGCCACGCTCAACGATCTGCTGACCCAGCAGGGACAGCCAGCACCATTTGCGCCGGTCAGCGACCAGTCATTTGGTTTCCTGCGCGAGCGCGAGCAGGACACGCGTGTCACCCTGCGCCAGCCGCTGTTCGCACCCGCGCTGCGTGCCAACCTGCGCGCAGGCCGCGCGGGCGTCGCATCCGCCCGCGCCGCCAGGCAGGCGCTCGCCTACCGGCTCACGCGGGATATCACCGTCGCTTACACGGACTGGCTGCGCGCGGGCGAAGCGGCGGCGATCGTCGCCGCCTCGCGGGAGCTCCTGCAGGAGAACCTGCGCGTCAACGAATCGCTGCACGCCAATGGCAAGACCACGCGCGATCGGGTCCTGCGCGCCAGGGCGGAAGTCCTGGCGGTCGAGCAGCAATTGCGCGAAGCGCGTAATCGCAAGCAGCAGGCGCGCAGCTACGTCAACTTCCTCCTCAACCGTTCGCTCGACACCGAGCTCGAGGCCGCCGGCATCGACGCGAGCCTGCAGCGCGTGCACCAGGATCTCGGCGTTTTGCGGGAGCTGGCACTGCAGCGGCGGCCCGAATTGACGGAGCTCGACAAGCGCAGGGCCGCCGCCGCCGAGGCCGTGACGGCAGCGCGTGCCGCACGCTGGCCCACGCTGTCGCTTGGCATCGACGCGGGCACCCAGGGCGAACGATACGAGTTCGGCAGCGGCAGGAATTTCGCGATTGCCTCGCTCCTGCTCAATTGGTCGTTGTTCGATGGTGGCGCACGCCGCGCGGCCGTCACGCAGGCACGCGCAGTCGAGCGCAGGGCGGCGCTTGCGCGCAGCGAACTCGAACAAAGCATTGCACTCGAGGTGCAGCAGGCTGTCGATGAACTGCGCACCGCCTACGATTCGCTGCAAACCGCCGAGGCTCGCGTCGACGCTGCCGAAGCTGCGTTCGTCATCGCGAGCCGAAAGCGCGACGAAGGCGTCTCGAGCCTCGTTGAGTTCATCGATGCTCGCAATGCCCTGACCGGCGCGCAGCTCAACCGCGCGGCGACACGTTTCGATGTAATCGCCCGCCAGGCCGATCTCGACTATGCCACTGCGGATGCCGGGCAGGGCACGCCCTAGGGACTCCACATGATGAAGCCAACTTTCCCGCTTGCTTCGACCTCGATTGCAGCGACGCTCGCTGCAGCTTCGATCCTGGTGCTGTCCGGCTGCGGCTCGGGCACCGCCAATGCGCCGGCTGAGGCAACGCGCGTTCGCAGCGCCAAGGCCTACCTCGGACCAGCGGCCCCGCCCATCGAGAGCAATGGTGCGATCGTCAATCGCGACGAAATGAAGCTGTCGTTCAAGGTCGCCGGGATACTGAGCCGTTTCGAGTACGACGAGGGGGCCTCGGTGCGCAAGGGAGCGCCACTTGCGCAGATTGAGCTGACGGAAATCAACGCCCAGGTCACCCAGGCACGTGCGCTCGCTGACAAGGCGGCGCGCGACCTCGCGCGCGGCGAACGCCTGTATGCCGACCAGGTCATTGCACTCGATCAGCTCGAAGCGCTGCGTACCCAGCAGACTGTTGCACGTGCGCAGTTGAAGGCCGCGCAATTCAACCGCGGCTACGCCGTCATTACCGCGCCCGATGACGGCATCGTACTTCGCAAACTCATCGAGGAGCGTGAACTCGTCCAGCCAGGCGCGCCGGTGCTGCTGTTCGGAGCGCGCACGCGCGGTTACGTGGTCAAGGCAGCGCTCGCGGACCGCGACGTCCTGCAGCTGAAGATCGGCGACCCGGCCGAAGTGCGTATCGACGCCTATCACGACCGGGCTCTGCCGGGCACGGTGAGCGAGATCGCGGGCGCCGCGGACCCTGCGAGCGGCCTGTTCAACGTCGAGGTCACCGTGGATGCGGCGCCGGTACGACTCGCGAGCGGCCTGGTGGCGACATTGCGGATCTATCCGGCGACTTCGCGGGAGCGCCAGCTGGTCTATGTCCCGATCGCGGCGGTGGTCGAAGGTGTCGGGCGGCGTGCCAGCGTATTCGTAGTCGATGGCGATCATGCCCGTCGCAAGGATGTCGATGTCGGGTTCTTCACAAACGACGCCGTGGCGCTGCGCGACGGCCTTCCGGCGAACACAGCGGTCGTCACCGAAGGGGCGCTGTTCCTGGACGATGGCGAGAAAATCGAGATCGTCGACGTAGTCGCACCGGCCCAGAGCGAAGCGCAAATTCCCCTGTCCGGCGAACGCAGCTGACAACCGGAGCCAGCATGGGCATGCTCGATTTTCCGGTCCGCCGCTACCAGTTCACGCTGGTCGCATTCCTCTGCCTGGTCGCGGTCGGCGTATTCGCTTTTCGCAGCATCGCGCGCGAAGAGGATCCCTCCTTCAAGCTGCCGCTGTTTTTCATTACGACGATCTACCAGGGCGCCGATCCGCAGGACCTCGAGCGGCTGGTTGCCAAACCCATCGAGGATCGCATCGCCGAACTCGACAATGTCCGGCGGCTCGAGACGACCATCACCGACGGCGTCGCATTCACCGCAGTCGAGTTCAAGGCCGGGAGCGATCACGACGAGATCTACAACGACGTCACCCGCGAGATCAATGCGCTGCGACCGGATCTGCCGCAGGAAATCCAATTACTCGAGATTCGCAAGGTCGGACCCAGCCTGGTCAATACGGTGCAGTTTGCGCTCGTCTCGCAGGACGCGCCGTACAACGAACTCGAGCACTATGCGCGTACCCTCAAGGACGCGCTAAAGCAGGTCGATGGCATACGCACGGCCGAGAGCTGGGCGATCCCGCGTCGCGAGCTCAGGATCGAGCTCGATGTCGAGCGAATGAAGGAGCTGCGCGTAACGGCCGCGGATGTCGCACGCGCCGTCGAGAGCGAGAATGCCAATATTCCCGGCGGCTTCGTCGATCTCGGTCCGCGCAGCTTCAGTCTCAAGACATCGGGCAGCTACACCTCGGCAAGCGAGGTCGCAGACACCGTGGTTGCTTCGCGCAAGGGCCAGTTGATTCGCATCGCCGACGTGGCCACAGTGCGCTGGGACAACGAGCCGCATCGCTATATCGGGCGATTCAATGGCCATCGCGCGGTATTCGTAACCGCGAACCAGAAGGACAACACGAACATTCTGGACGTGCGCGAACGCCTGCGTGTGGCGCTCGATTCCTACCAGAAGACGCTCCCGAAGCGAATCAGCCTGCAACAGGGCTTCGATCAGGCGCGCAATGTGACCCACCGGCTCGACCGCCTGTACACCGACTTTTCCATTGCGATCGCGCTCGTGCTGCTGACGCTGCTGCCACTCGGACTGCGTGCCGCCGGAATCGTCATGTTCTCCATTCCGCTCTCGCTCGCCTTCGGCGTTGCAGCACTCTATTTCATGAATTATTCATTGAACCAGCTGTCCATCGCCGGTTTCGTCGTCGCCCTCGGTCTGCTGGTCGATGATTCCATCGTCGTGGTCGAGAACATTGCCCGGCATTTGCGCGCTGGCGGCTCGCGGATCGAAGCCGCACTGGCGGGTACGCGGCAGATTTTCGTTGCAATACTCGGTTGCACCGCGACCTTGATATTCGCGTTCATTCCATTAATGGCCCTGCCTGGTAACGCCGGCACGTTCATACGGGTGCTACCGACCACGGTCATCGCAACCATAGTCGGTTCGCTCCTGATCTCGCTGTTGATCATTCCATTCCTGGCGAGTCGCGTTCTTGCCGCGCACGAAGATGCCAAGGGCAATGCGCTCCTGCAACGGGTCATGAACGTGATTCATCGATACTATCGGCCCGCCCTGCACTACTGCCTGGCGCGCCCCAGGGCAACCGTCGCCGTCGCCATCGGCGGATCGTTGCTGCTGTCGGCCCTGCTGGTGCCGGTACTCGGCTCCAGCCTGTTCCCGAAAGCCGATACGCCGCAATTCCAGATCGAAGTGACGACGCCGAATGGCTCGAGCCTTGCGGAGACCGACGCCGCCGTGCGCTTCGTGGAGAGCCGTCTGAAAAACCTGCCGGGTGTACGCAGCTGGTTCGCCAACATCGGTCACGGCAATCCGCAGATCTACTACAACCATATCGTTCGCAACGACTCTGCAAACTATGGCGAATTCTTCGTACAGCTCGAGGAATACGACACGCGTCGAACACCGCAGCAACTCGATGAGTTGCGCGAGCAGCTCGACGAATATCCAGGGGCGCGCATCAAGGTCAAGGAGTTCGTCAACGGTCCGCCGATAACCGCACCGATAGCCGTGCGCGTGGTCGGTGACGATCTCGACACGATCGAGACCTTGGCCGGCCAGGTCGAGGCATTGCTCAAGGGCACAGCGGGGACGCGCGACGTCAAGAATCCGCTGCGATCGCCGCGCACCAACCTGCGTCTCGATGTCGACCGCGACAAGGCCAACCGGCTCGGCGTCGCGACTGTCGAGTTCGACCGCGCGGTGCGTCTCGCTGTCGGCGGCATACCGGCGGGGACATTCAAGGATGCCGATGGCGAGCAGTATCCGATCATGCTGCGCACGCCCGTCGGCGAGCGCGCCGACCTGACAGTACTGAATGACGTGCTCATTCCAAGCGCGAGCGGTGAGCTGCTACCGCTCGCGCAATTGGCGACCCTGAAATTCGAGAAGGCGCCGATCACGATCCAGCACTATGCCCGCCAGCGCTCGGTGACGATCGACTCCGAGGTCGCCAAGGGCTTCAACACTGCCAAGGTGACCGCCGAGGTGGTGCGAAAACTCGACAGCATGCGGTGGCCTCGCGGCTACAGCTATGTCCTGGGTGGCGAGTCGGAGGCCGGCGATGAGGCATTCGGCGGCATAGGCACTGCGATCATCGTCGCGATCTTCGGCATTTTCGCGATTCTGGTACTCGAATTCGGCAGCTTCAAGTCGACGCTGATCGTGCTCACCGTTGTGCCACTCGGCATCTTCGGTGGGCTGTTGATGTTGCTGCTCACGGGCAATTCGATCTCTTTCACGGCCACCATCGGGTTCATCGCGCTGATCGGCATCGAGATCAAGAATTCGATACTGCTGGTCGATTTCACCAATCAGCTGCGCGAGCGAGGTGTCGCACTCGATGATGCCATCGAGCAGGCGGGCGAGATCCGATTCCTGCCCATCCTGCTGACCTCTGCCACGGCGATCGGTGGCCTGATGGTGCTGGCCGTACAGAACATCGGTCTGTATTCACCCATGGCCTGGGTGATCATCGGCGGCCTGCTGTCCTCGACCCTGCTGGCCCGACTCGTCACTCCGGTCGTTTACAAGCTGATTCCCCCCGCCATCGTTCCCGGGCGTGGGGAAGCTGCGGACACTCCAGCGCTCTAGCGAAACTGCGCTATGGTGTCGAAGGGTAGTCGTTCGATACGCGGCACGCGGCAGTCCGCCGCGGGATAGCCCGCCACCAGCAGCAGGAAGGGTCGTTCCCTGTCCTTGGGTCGATCGAGAATTTCGTTGAGGAATTTCATCGGGCTAGGCGTATGGGTCAGTGTCGCGAGGCCGGCATGATGCAGGGCAGCGATGAGTATGCCCGTCGCGAGGCCGACGGACTCGTCCGGATAGTAGCGCTTCGCGCGTCGCCCCTCCGCATCGAGGCCGATACGCTCGATGAAAACCGCGATCAGCCACGGCGCCACTTCGAGGAAGGGTTTGTCTGCATCGGTGCCAAGCGGTGCAAGCGCATCGAGCCACTCCTGTGGCGCGCGATGCTGGTAGAACTCTCGCTCCTCGGCTTCAGCAGCCGCGCGAATCCGCCGCTTGATATCGCCATCAGCGACCGCGACGAAGCGCCAGGGTTGCTGATTGGCGCCGCTCGGCGCAGTTGCAGCGGCACGCAGGCACGAAGCGATGACTTCCCGCGGCACGGACCGATCCGAGAATTCGCGCACGGTACGGCGCAACGACATTTCATCGGCAAAATCGCGTGCCCGCGCAAGCGTCTGCTCGAGGGAGAGATGGCGCTGGTCCGGAAGCGGCTGGGTCGGATGGTCAGTCATGCAGGATCTCCTGGACGCGTTGCCGCAACTGCGGTACGACGTCGGTTTCGAACCAGGCATTGATTTTCAGCCAGCGGCGATTGCGCGGCGAGGGATGAGGCAGCGGCGCGAACTGCGGCTGGTAGTCGCGCCAACGCCGGACGGTTTCACCGAGCGTGGATGCCCGCCGCTCCTGCAGGTAATACCGCTGCGCGAAGCTGCCGACGAGCAACGCGAGGCGCAGGTTCGGCAAGTGACGCATCAACGGTCCGTGCCAGAGCGGCGCGCACTCGGGACGCGGCGGCAGGTCGCCGGAGCGGCCCTTGCCGGGATAACAAAACCCCATCGGTATGATGGCGATCCGCGACTCGTCGTAGAACACTTCGCGATCGAGCGCCAACCACTCGCGCAACCGATCGCCACTGGGATCGTTCCACGGAATGCCCGTCGTGTGCACGCGTGTGCCCGGAGCCTGACCGACGATGAGCAGACGCGCGCCGCTGGCTGCCCGTAATACGGGCCTGGGGCCCAACGGCAGATGTTGCGCGCAGGCGGTACAGGCGCGAATGCGATGCAACAGATCGGTGAGACCGGGTTCGATTCCTGTCGGCATTCATTTATTCTACTGACAGGATAACAAGGCAGGTGTCGAATGCGCGGTGTGTTCCTCGACTACGCAACAGTCAGTCGTGGTGATCTCGACCTTGCCGCACTGCGCGCCGCTCTTGGCGATCTCACCGTGCACGAGTTCAGCGCCCGCGAGGAGATCGCGCCCCGGATAGCCGGCTGCGAAGTGATCATCACCAACAAGTTGGTGATGGACCGGGACCTCATCGCGGCGAATCCTGCGCTGCGCCTCATCGCGGTTACCGCGACCGGCACGAACAACATCGACCTCGAGGCAGCCAGGGCCCGTGGTGTTGCCGTGTGCAACGTCCGCGACTATTGCACGACCTCCGTCGTGCAGCACGTGCTGGGAGCCATGCTGCTTCTGACGCATGGTCTTCGGGAGCATGCCGATCTGGTCGCGCGTGGTCGCTGGCGCGACAGCCCGCAATTCACGATGCTCGCCTATCCGATCCGCGAGCTTCGCGGCCGCAAGCTCGGGGTTGTTGGTTTTGGCACGCTGGGGCGCGCTGTGGCGCGCGCCGCCGAGGCAGCACTCGGCATGCAAGTGCTGGTCGCGGCCCGCGCCGGTGCGCCCGCGGCGGATGGTCGCATCCCCCTGCTGCAATTGTTGCGCGAAGCAGACGTGCTCACACTGCATTGCCCGCTGACAGACGAGACGCGGAACCTCCTCGATCGGGAGAGACTGGCCTTGATGAAGCGGGATGCCATCATCGTCAACACGGCGCGCGGCGCGCTCATCGACTCCCATGCACTGGCCGGGGCATTGCGGGCGGGCGCGCTCGCTGGCGCTGCGATCGACGTGCTCCCGAGCGAACCCCCGGTCGATGGTGATCCGCTGCTGGCCACTGACATCCCGAATCTCATCGTCACGCCGCACATTGCCTGGGCCGCGCGCGAGGCCAGGCAGCGCTGCATCGACGAGGTCGCCGGAAACATCCTGGCATTCGCCCGGGGAGAGCGTCGCAATCGCGTCGATTGAGTCGCTGGTAACGCTTACCAGATCTTTCCGCCGACGTACTTGCCCGCCGCTGGCAGGTGGGGGAAATATTCCACCGACGCAAATACGCCGGCTTTGTAGTAGGGATCGTTTTCGATCAGCTGCCTTGCCTTCTGCAGACTCTTGGTGCGCAGCGAGAAAACACTTCCGACCGTACGCGTACCGCTCTCGTCGTAGAGCGGCCCGGCAACATTGAGCTCATCGAGTACCGTCTCGATGTAGGCCAGATGTGCGGCCGTCGCCTGCTCGCGCAACGTCGCGCTATGCGGCACATCGCGGCAGAAGACGACATAGCCGCTCTGGTCATGGCGATCGTGTACGGAATTTCCGCTCGCCGAGCTCGATGAGTTCACGTCGCGTGGCCCCCAGGGTCTAGTCGCGGAAAATTGCAACTGTTATTTGAATGTAACATGGTCTCGTGCCGGAATCGTCAGGATATCTACCTAACCTGCTGATTGAACTCGGCCGCAGGTCTGCCGTGGAATTGTTACAGTTTTGTTGCGGCCAGGGATCTTGCCGCGGCGGTTGCGAGTGACCTTGCCGATGATTAGCATCGATAGGTGATGGACAACAACAATGAAACCGAGCCATCGGCTTCAACCAACGAACTCGTTGCGCGCATAGCCGGCCAGACTGGAATCGATGCAAGCGAAGTGGCGAGGCGCTACAACGACGAACTCAATGCGCTCATGTCCGAAGCACGCATCAAGAGTTTTGTCGGGATCATTGCGGCAAGACGAACCCGAGAGCAATTGCGCGATGGCGCTCGTGCAGGCCACATCGCCTCACCTGCCTGAGCGCTCTCTCGTCGCCCGCGGCTTGAGAATCGCGGCCAGCCGGTCTTTCGCTCCAGGTAGCGGCACGAGGTGCGGGTAGCGGGCACCATCTGAGTATTTTATCGCAACGCTCCGGTAGCGATCCTGCACCCGCACGAGCAGCGTGATGACCGCGCCGTCGGACTGCGCGGCCGCGACAGCGGCCTTCAAGAGTTGCGGCGTATAGCTGCGTTCATCGACGGCGATGACCGTCATCCCGGGCGCAAGGCCTGCCTCGAATGCGGCGCTGCCCCAGCGCACCTCCTGTACTTCCGCATTCTTGGTGGACAGTACGACGCCGATCGAATGATACAGATCGACGATCTTGCGCTCATTCTCACGCTCGGCAATATAAGGCGACAGAGCCGCCGTGTAGCTCAGCTGCCAGCCACTTCGGCTGAGTGCCTCGAGCACCCTATCGGCGCTGTTTGTATGCAGCCGCTCGCCGAGGTAGTTCGCCCAGTCGCCCGGCGCAATCGCTTCCAGTGCGGCCACGACATCTGCGAACTCGTAGGTCGACGGCGCGAGGTCCACGGAATCGCCACCGAAGAAACGACGCGCGAAGTCATCGAGCGAGCGGCGGTCGCTGGTGAGCTCGCGCAGGCGCGCGTCGATGCCAAGCCACAGTAACTGGCCTTCGGAATAGTAATCACTCCGGCGCTGCCAGTCGGGATAGCTTACGGCGCCGCCATAGCTCATGATCGGCTGATAGACCGTATCGGCAAGCGGCCGCCAGCTGCGCCCCTGGCGGTCGGCGCCATAGACAGCAGCGACCCAGGCGAGCGATTCACGCGCAAAATCCCTGTCCCAGAGCTGCGAGCGCGCTGCCAGCACGAATCCCCAGTATTCGGTCAGCCCCTCGTAAACCCAAAGCAGCGTGTTACCCATCGGTTGGTTGTAGTTGTCGGTCGTCAGGTCCGCGGGACGCCGATACTTGCCGTTCCAGGAGTGCACCAGTTCGTGTGGCAGCAGGTCGCGTGAGATGCGCTGCTCGTTCCAGTTGATGAAATAGCCCGGCGCGACGGCGTTCTCGCTCGATTGGTGATGCTCGAGACCGATGCCACTGAATTCATCGCTCAGCGCCAACAGGAAGTCATAGTGGTGATAGTGCTGCCCGCCGAACAGCTCGCGTGCCTGGCGCATCAGCTCGGCATGCGCACCAACCTGGCCGTCGGCGATGTTAAGTTCGCGCGGATTCTGTGCCAGCACATTGAGGCGCGCCGGCGGCGAATTGCCGGTGAGCTCCAGACTGCGAAAGTGCGCGCCAGCGAACAGCGGCGAATCGATGAGCGTGGCGAGCGAGGTCGGCGCGAATTCCACCTGCCCGTCTACGCCGGCCCCACTGCCGAGCGCGGTCGCGTATTGCCAGCCGTCAGGCAGACGGATCGAGGCGGCCACCGTGAGTTCGCGCGGCAGGACACTCGCTGGATAGAGCAGCATCTTCTCCCACTGCACGCTCAAAATCTCGCGAGTCATGACGATGCGGCCCTGGGCGCGATCGAAGGGCGAAACGAACTGCAGATCGATGTCGAGTTGCTTCGCACCGTCCGGGACGATTACATGGAATGCGTACATGTCGCCTGCATCGCGCTGCCAGGCGATACGCTCACCGCCCGCCTCGATCTGGAGGCCCGCAAGCGCGTCGATCGGACCGGTGGGTGCATGGTTGCCGGGCAACCATTGCGGGTAGTACAGGGTGATGGGCCCGGGTGTGACCGCGAGCGTCTCGTGCACACGATAAATCCGGTGATCGATGTCGGTCGCATCGACCTGCAATCGCATGGCCGGGGTTGCCGTATCGCTGACGCTCACCTGCGCGAGACCGAGGCCGAGCACCAGCAAAGCGCCCGCCCTGGCCCAGTTGAATGCTGCATATCCGTTTGCGCCGCCGCGCTCGTATCCGCTCGTCATGTCCAACTCCTCAAGATCGAATCGCACAAGCTTAAACGCGCTGGCGACGTGCCGCATCCCGGGTGGCTGCCCGGGCGATCGCTATTGCCGCGAACACGACCGCCGCGCCCGCGAACTGCACGGGATGCAGCTGCTCGCCAAGGAACCACCAGGCGAATGCCGCCGCAGCGACGGGCTGCAGGTACAGCCCGATGGAGCCGAAGGTGGCGGGTAATTGCTGCAGCGCATAGGCAATGAGTCCCTGCCCCAGACACTGCGACATGAGCGCAAGTCCTATGACCATGCGCCAGCCATGGGCACTGTGCGGCAGCAGTCCCTCGATGTGGGCCGGAATGAATAGCAGGACCGCCGTGACGAGCGCCGTCCAGAACATCAACACGGCGGTCGCGTGGCGTCGCCGCAGATCGGCGACGATGAACAGATAGGCTGCGTAGAAGACTGCCGTGATGACGCCGTACAGGTCGCCGCGCAGATTGCCGAGACCGGCTTCGAGCCGCGGCAGGACGAGCAGAACGAGGCCACACATGGCAACCAAGATGGCAAGCCAGAGCTTCGGATCGGGACGTTGCCGGTAGATCCACCATGAAGCGAGCGCGACGAAAACCGGCGTCATGTTGCCCTCGAGCGTCGCCAGCGCAATGCTGGTTGCGATAAGTGCCCAGTGCCAGAAGATCAGATCGGCGGCCAGAGCCAGGCCGCACCAGAGGAAACCGCGCTCATAGCGGAAATTCGTTGTGCCATCCCGCGCCCGATGTCGTTGCCAGAGCAGAACCACTCCGAACACGGGCACGGAAATCGCGACCCGCCAGAATGCGGTCGCAATCGGCCCGGTATCGGCCAGGCGCACGAAAATTCCGGACGATGCAATGGCCAATGCACCGACCAGCAACGCAAACAGGGCCGGCGCAGCACTGCCTCGCAACGACGACCCGTCGATCCCGGTCTGGCTCACCCGAAACGCTCGGGATCAAGCGCCTGCAGCGCGATGGCTGGCGTCTGCCTCGCGAGCAGTTGTGCGCCCAACCTGCCGGTCACGGCGCCGAGCGATACGCCGAGCATCGCGTGGCCGGAAGCGATGACGACGTTGTCGAAGCGCGACAGGCGACCGAGCAGCGGCAAGCCATCCGGCGTGCAGGGACGAAGCCCGGCCCATGCAGGCACTGCGCGCAGCGCTTCGAGAGAGATATCCGGCACATGTCGCGCAACGGCCGCCAGCATAGGCGCGAGCCTCGCCGTCGGGATGCTGGAATCGAGGCCTGCGAATTGCATGGTGCCGGCAAAGCGCAGACGTCGGCCCATGGGCGTCACAGCGACCCTCGAGTCGACCATTATTGCGGGGTGCCGGGGCAACACGGCCGGCGAGTCGAGCGTGACACTGATACCCTTGCCCGCCTCGATTACGAGGCGGGCACCGAGTGTCCGTGCGAGCGCCGGCGAGAACGCGCCGGCTGCGATCACGTACTGGGCGGCGCGCATCGCCTGCTCGCCCTGCGGCGAGCGCACCATGACATCGCGCACGTTGCCGCGATCGACTCGAAATTGCACGGCCTCATGCTCATGCAGCACCGGCACACCCGCCGCATGCAAGCGCCGCTCGAGTTGCTGGTGCAAGCGGTCGGGCTCGAGGCAGGCGTCCTGGCTGTACAACACCGCCCCGGCGACCTGATAGCGCAGCTCCGGCTCGAGGCGCGCGAGGTCGGCGCGACTGACGGGTTCCGCTGCGATGCCAAGCGAGCGGGCATGTGCGATGGCTGCGGTCTCGGCCTCAAGGCTGCCCTGCGACTCGCACAGACTGAGAAGTCCGCTCGGCGCGAAGCCGAAGCCGCCCTGCCACTGCCGATCGAGTTCCGTATAAAGCTCGCGAGAGAGCAGCGAAAGATCGCGCAACAGCGGTGCGCTGCGCGCTACATGACGTGCAGTGGCATGGCGCAGAAAATGCCAGCTGAAGCGCAACCAGGCGGGGTCGAGGCGCGGTTCGACGCGAAGCGGACTTGCCCGGTCGAACAGCGACCTCACAGCAAGGCGCAGCGCAACCGGTGAGCTGAGCGGCTCGAAATGACTCGGAACGATCTGACCTGCATTCCCCAGGGAACAGCCGCTGTGATTTGAAGTGCTGCGCTCGAGCACGGTCACCTCGAACCCGGCCTGGCGCGCAAACCATGCGATGCAAAGCCCAATGACGCCGCCACCGATGACGACGACGGTGGAATCGCTCATTCAGCCGCCGCCGGGCATGCCGTCACGCAGCGGATCGCCAGGGTCGAACACCAGCGTGGCGTCGGCCGTGATCCATGCGCGACCGCGTATGGTCGGCAGCAACTGTCCGTCGCGGGTTTCGACGCTGCCGGCGAACACACTGCCGGTGATGCTCTCCTGCCGCCAGGGCTGCCCCACACGCAACCGCCCATCCGCATGAAGACAGGCCATGCGTGCGCTTGTACCGGTACCGCAGGGCGAGCGATCGTAGGCGCCGCCCGGGCACAACACGAAGTTGCGACTGTCATTGCCATCGCCCCGTGCCGGGCCCGCAATCTGCACGTGGTCTATGTGCGCGCCACCCTCGCCGGTCAGGCCGCTCGCATCGAGTGCGCGACGCACACGGCGTGTTCGATCGAGCCAGTAGTCTGCGCATTCGAGTCCGATGCCTGCCTGCGGATCGTCGATGATGAAGAACCAGTTACCGCCCCAGGCAACATCGCCGACGACCGCACCTATGCCCGGCACATCGAGTGTCACGTCCTTGCGGTAGCGAAAGGCCGGTACATTGTGCACGGACACGTCGCCCTCGCCGTGCAATTCGACGGCAACCACACCTACGGGCGTGGCGACGCGGTGCTTGCCGGGCTCGATACGTCCAAGCCACTCGAGAGTCGCGACGACACCAATCGTGCCATGGCCGCACATGCCGATCGTGCCGGCATTGTCGAAATAGATTACTCCGGTCGCACAATCCGCCGCATCGCACAACAGCGCGCCAACCAGCACGTCGGATCCACGCGGCTCGGTGATGACACCGCGAATGAAATTGCCGTGATGAGTCTGCAGGGCGGTGCGCCGTTCGGCGAGGCTGCCGCGAAGCTGCGGGCCGCCGGCGAGCACGACACGTGTTGGCTCGCCGCCCGTGTGCGAATCGACGACCCGAACCCGGCGCGCGCGCGCGACTGTATCGATCATTTGCGCGGTGCCAGTACCGGTCGCGCAGCCATGCCGCGCCGTATGATGCCGAGGATCTGCTCGCGCTCTGTGCCTGCGAGCGTCAGCCGCGGCGGCCGCACGTGTTCGGCGCCGAGTCCGACTTCGGCGATCGCGAGCTTGATGTACTGCACGAACTTGATCGGCGTGTCGAGGTGCAGGAGCGGCGTGAACCAGCGGTACAGTTCGCGCGCTGCGGCATAGTTGCCGCTCGTCGCGAGATCCCACAGCCGCTGGCCTTCCTCCGGAAACGCGAGGTTCATGCCCGAGATCCAACCCGTCGCGCCCAGCATGACGGATTCGAGCATGAGGTCGTCGACGCCGCAGAAGATCTGGTAGCGCTCACCGGTGAGCGAGATGAGGTCCGTGACCCGGCGCACGTCGCCCGAGGACTCCTTGATGGCCACGAAACGGGGTTCGTCGGCGAGCTCGGCAAACATCGCCGGCGTGATATCGACATGGTAAGCCAGGGGATTGTTGTAGCAGATGATGGGCAGCTCGCTGGCCGCTGCGACGGCGCGGTAATGCGCCATGGTCTCGCGCGGATCGGCGCGATACACCATGGCCGGCAGGACCATCAGCCCCTGGACACCGAGTTGCTGCGCTCGTTCGGCAAAGCGGCAGGCACTCGCCGTAGTGGTCTCTATGACTCCGGCGACGACCGGCACGCGACTCCCTGCCTGCTCGAGCGCGCAGCGCAGCACGGCGATTTTTTCGTCGGCTTCGAGTGCCAGGTTCTCGCCAAGCGAGCCGAGCATCACAATGCCCGCCGACCCCGCTTTCAACATGACCTCGATGTGCCGCGCGGTCGCGGCCAGATCGAGCGTGTGATCCGCGCGAAACTGCGTAGTCATGGCTGGAAAGACGCCGCGCCACTGCGACGCGTTGCTGGCTGCAGACATAGTTGGCTCCCTGCGAATCACATTCATTATATAGGCGCATCGATGCCCAGGGTGGCTCTGGCATAATGCCGCGATGCCTCGTCGCCTTCGAACCGGGTTGCTGCTGCTTGCCCTCGTCGCGCCAATCGCAACGGCGTTGACGGCGGAAGCGGGCCTCAGAGTCGACCATGCCTGGCTGCGCAACGCCGGGCCCGGCGGCCGGATCGCGGTCATCTACCTGCAACTGCACAACACCAGCCGCAAACCCATCGTCGTGACGGCGGTCGAGGTGCCCATCGCAACGTCCGCGCAGATTCATCGCAGCAGTGTGGTCGGCGGCATGACACGCATGCGTCCAGAACCGCGGGTCGTCGTGCCTGCGGGCCGCTCCGTGCAATTCGCACCCGGCGGCCTGCACATCATGCTGATGGGACTCTCACGGCCGTTGCGCGACGGCGAACGCATACCGCTGCGGCTCCTGACCGAGAGCAACGGCACGATTCACGCGGTGGCGCTGGTCAGACCGCTGTCGGCACAGTGACCCAGCAGGACCCGCAGGGCTATGACGTCACGCCATACGACCGTATGGCGTGGAGCGACGTCGAAGCCGAGCGGCTGCTGGCGAGCGGCGAACGCAAACGGGAGTTGACCGCCTACTTCGGCAGCGAGCTGTACGAGGAACTGCGCGGCCTCGCGCAGAAAAGCGCCACGCGTGGACCAGGCCGCGGCACGGTCTGGATCGTCCCCGGCATGATGGCCACGCAACTGGGCTTGCCGCGCCCCGCGCCATTGCCCAACGACGTGCTGTGGCTCGATCCGATCGACATCGCGATCGGACGGCTCACCGCACTGGCGTGGCGGGAGAACAGCGCTGTGCGCGCACTTGGCGTCGTGCTGTTTGCAGGGCTGAAACTCAAGCTCACTCTAAGCGCCGCCGGCTTCGCGCCGCGATTCTTTCATTACGACTGGCGCCGCCCCATCCGCGACCTCGGGCACGAATTCGCGGCTGCGATGCGCGGCGGGAACGACATGCCGCTCGCGATCGTTGGCCACAGCATGGGCGGGCTCGTGACCCGAGCGGCGCTGCGGCTCGATCCTGCAATTGCGGTACGGCATGTGGTGCTGCTAGGTACCCCGAACCTTGGCACTCATGCATCGGCACAGGCCCTGCGTGGCACCTATCCGGTGGTGCGCAAGGTGGCGATGCTCGACTTGCGGCATTCCGCGGAAACCCTGACACGGAGCGTATTCGCGAGCTTTCCCGGGCTTCATGACATGCTGCCGCGGGACGACGGGTCGCAGCGGGCGTCGCTCCTCGACCCCGCCAACTGGCCGATAACGGGCCCTCGGCCCAATGCTGAACTGCTGCGCGAGGCGCAGGAGCTGCCCCAATGGCTGGCGGCAGCCGATGCGCGCTATCGCTGCATCATCGGTTATGGCCATGACACCGTTGTGGCGGCCACGAACGACGGCGACGAATTTCGCTATCGATTCTCGCGCGATGGCGATGGCACGGTCGCCGTGCGCTCGGCCGAGCTTCACGGTGCCGATTGTTACTATGCGCGCTGTCGCCACAGCAATCTGCAGCGTGACAACGATGTGCTGCAGACCACGCTCGACATTCTGCGCGATGGCGGCAGTGAGCGGTTGCCACGTGCACAGCCCGCCGTCCGCGCGCCCCAGCTCGAGCTCAGCGACTCACAGCTTGCCGCAATGTTCACGGGCAAGCTCGACTGGAATGCCTTGTCGGGCGACGAGCGACGGGTGTTCATCGAGAACCTCGCCGATCTGCCGCCGCTGCGTCAGCGCGCCGCCATCCTGCGGCCGGCCGCGTCACCAGCCAGTCATCCAGTCACTGTCGAAGTGCGCGGCCAGGACATCTCCGACGCCAATGCCGACGCCCTCGCGGCAGCGATTTTCGCCGACGTGCAACCGTCCGGCGCCGTTGCGGCAATTGACCTGCGCCTTGGCGGCGTAATTGGCCAGTTCGCACAACGACGCATGCTGCCGGGCGATGCCGGGCGCATCACGGCGATCCCGGCGCCACGCGGTCTCGCCCACGCACGCAATGTCTTCATCGTGGGGTTGGGATCCTTCGCGCACCTTGCCGACGGTGATATCGAATTCGCGGCGCGCAACCTGATGCGTTTCGCGACGCAGGCGCGATTGCGCTCGATTGCGACCGTGCCCTGGGGCGCAGGTTCGGGCTTCGACCTGGAGCGGTCGGTTACGGCCCAGTTGCGCGGCTATCTCGCCGTGCTCTCTCATCATGGAGTCAATCCCGGTCTGGATCGCATCGTCATTTGTGTTCGCGGCCAGGCGGCGCGGCGCGCGGCAATGCGCGCCGCCGAGTCGCTGGCCGGCAGCGATAGCGGCGAAGCGCCCGGACTTCGGGTCATTGCCTCCGGGGCAATCGGGCCGCGCGTGAAGGCGCAGCGCCGCGCGCGAGCGACGGTGCCGCAGCAAACCTACCTGATCGTCAACAGCGAATCGCGCAGTGCGGGCGGCGAGCAGTGGCGCGCAACGGTACTCACTTCCGGTACGGCCGCTGCGATCATTACCGCGAGCCAGTCCGTCAAGCGCCCGGCGATCAATGCACTCCAGCGACAGTTCGCTCGCGGAGAACTGAGCGCGAGCGAGTTGCGAGCACTGGGTGCGAAGCTGCGCTCACTGTGCCTGGCCGGTGACATCAGCGGCGCGTTGCGCGGCGAGCGCGGGCATCACCTGGTTGTCGTGCACGACGATTCCACGGCCGGCCTGCCCTGGGAGGCGATGCTCATCGACAACGACTATCCCGCGCTCGCGGGTGGCGTGAGCCGACGCTACGCCGCAACCAACCTGGCGCCGGCCCGCTTCACCGATGCCCGGCGCCAGGACGGCGAGTTGTCCGTACTGTTGATCAGCAACACGACCCTGGACCTGCCGGGTGCGGAGCTGGAACGGCAGCGGCTTCTGGCAATTTTCGCCGAACTGCCACAGAGTCGTGTGACGGATCTCAACGGCCGCGCGGCAACCCTCGCCCGCGTGCAGGCCGAACTGCGCTCGGGTAAGTACGATGTGCTGCATTTCGCGGGTCATGCGCGGTTCAATGCGTCACGACCCGGGGGCAGTGGCATCGAGTGCAGCGACGGGCTGCTGGCAGGCACTGATCTCGCGCGCCTGGCGCGACTTCCGGCGTTGACGGTTTTCAATGCCTGCGAAAGCGGCCGACTGCGCCGCAGCGGGCAGGCGCGCGTCGCGCACGTCGAGCGCAACATCGGCCTTGCCGAGGCGTTCCTGCGCGGCGGCGTTGCGGGCTATGTCGGCACCTATTGGCCAGTCGGGGATGCCGCTGCGACAGCGTTCGGCGCCGCCTTCTACCAGTCGCTGCTGGGTGGCGGGTCTGTCGGCACGGCGGTACTGTCAGCGAGGCGCGCGGTGCGGGACAGCGGCTCGACGGACTGGGCGGATTATCTACATTATGGTGACCCGGAATTTCGCCTCAAGGAATTGTTCTAGAACCTGCAGTCAACCGCAGGGCAAGGCATGCGTTGCCTGTCTGATGGGAGCGATGCGATGAGACGATGCCACGCGGTGCTGGCAGCTTCGCTGCTGCTGCCTGGCGGGGCAGTGGCGGGCAGTTTTTCTGCCACGGTCGCCAGCCTCGTCGATGCCTCCGGCAGCTATGGCGCGGATGTCGATGTGCTCTTTCGCCCGAACCAGCACGTCAGCATGTCGGCGGGCGCAGGTCACACGACGTCATCGGCCGATTTCGCCGACCTGCACGGCCGTGCATTGCGGGCGGCGCTGGATTTGCACAACGATCGCCTGGGCGCGAGAGTCGGGATCCGCAGCTGGTCTGATTCAAGTGACTATCAGACACGCACCGCTGCGGCGGAGATCTATTTCCGCGCCGGGGCTTTCGAATTCGGTTTGCGCGGCGAGGACCAGCACAGCGATGTGGCGTTTTCGTTGACGCTCGCCAATACGCTCATCGAGCGCCGCCTGGCGGTGGATGGCACCGGCATCGGCGCCAACATCACCTACATCGGCGGGAACTGGGCAGCGATCGCAAGTTACACAAGTTACGACTTCGGCCGTACGGTGGACCGGTTGCAGCAAGCCCTGAGCGCGCCGCAGGTCGATAGCAGGCCGCGCCTGGCGGCACTGATCGGATCGCTCCTGACCGATCTGAGCGCAACCGTCGACAGGCGCTATTCGCTGACGCTCGATCGCAGTTTCATCCGCAGCGGACTGCGCTTCGACATAGGCGGCGTCGAGGATGCGCTCGATGGTTCGCAAGCCCAGAGTGCCAGTGTGTCGTGGCGCTATGCCATGACGCCGCGCTGGGAAGTCGAACTCACCGGCGGCATGAGTGACGGCGATAACCTCGACGGGGTAGGATTCGCAGGTGTGGCGCTGACGCTGCGCAATTGAACGGCCGCCTGGCCGCGAATTCGGGTCAGCGTCCTCCTTCCCTGACGACGGCTGTTCCATGCACACGACAAACATTCGCGGCATTGCCATCATGCTGCTTGCGATCGGCGCGTTCTCCGCCATGGACGCGCTGCTCAAATTCCTTGCCGCGGACTACTCGCCGTTGCAGGTCAGTGCGCTGCGCGGCGCCGCCTCATTGCCTTTCCTGCTGCTGCCGACGCTGGTGCGCGGCAATTGGCAAAGCCTGCGCCCACAGCGCATCCCGGTGCATCTGCTGCGCGGCGCCCTGATGGTCATTGTCATGACGAGCTTCGTCTACGCGGTGAGCCAACTCACGCTGGCTGACACTTATGCGGTTTTCCTCGCTGCGCCGCTCATCGTGACCGCACTGTCCGTGCCATTGCTCGGCGAACAGGTCGGACCGCGCCGCTGGCTTGCCATAGCCGTCGGAATCTGTGGCGCGCTGACCATGTTGCGCCCGAGCGGCGCGAACCTCGTGAGCCTCGGCGCACTGGCGGCATTGTTGTCGGCCGTCTGCTATGCGGTCTCGGCGATTACGGTCAGGTGGCTGACGCGCAGCGAAAGCACCGGCAGCATCGTCATCTGGTCATTGGCGACGATGACTGTGGTCTGCGCCGCGCTCGCGGCGCCGTCCTGGGCGCCGGTACAGCCATCGCATTGGTGGGTAATCATTGCCATCGGCGCTGTCGGCGCGGTGGCGCAATATCTCTTTACGGAGGCTTTTCGCGCGGCGCCGGCATCGGTCATCGCGCCGTTCGAGTACTCCGCGTTGCTCTGGGGCATGGGGATCGACTGGTTCGTCTGGCAGGTCGCGCCGTCGTCGCGCGTCCTGCTCGGCGGTTCGATCGTAATCACGAGCGGCCTTTATATTATCTGGCGTGAGCGAGCGCGGCCCCTTGCCAGTGGCTGACGATGTGGACATCGCTATCCTTTGGCTGCGGCGCGACCTGCGCCTTGCCGACAACCCGGCCTTCGCCGCGGCTGCGGCGCACTCGGCCGTCATACCCGTATTCATCTGGGATGACGAGGACGAGGCGCCCTGGTCGCCGGGTGCCGCGAGCCGCTGGTGGCTGCATCAGTCGCTCGATGCACTGCAGGTGGACCTTCTCGCGCGCGGCAGCCGCCTGCTGCTGCGACGTGGCCGCGCCGCGTCGGTGTTGCCGGCCTTGCTCGATGAAACCGGCGCGCGGCACGTGTACTGGAATCGTTGTTACGAACCCGGTGCCATCGCGCGCGATACCTCGATCAAGCAGCAATTGCGCGCCAAGGGCATCAACGTGCAGAGCCACAACAGCGCACTGCTGATCGAGCCTTGGCAACTCGCAACCCAGCAAGGCAAGCCGTTTCAGGTGTTCACGCCCTTCTGGCGTGCGGCGCTGTCGCAACTTCCACCGCCCGGGCGCGCCACGCCTGCGCCGGTTCCGCGCGCACCGCCGAAGTGGCCCGCGAGCGTTACCCTCGACTCGCTCGGACTCATGCCCGCGAGGGACTGGTACAAGAGCCTGGCGCAGCACTGGCAGCCGGGCGAGGCCGGTGCGCAGCAGCGGCTTCGCGAATTCGTCACCGACGGTGCTGCCGACTATGCCCGGCAACGCGAATTTCCCTCACTGCCAGGCAGTTCGCGGTTATCACCTCATCTTCATTTCGGAGAGATATCGCCGCAACAGATCTGGCATGCATTGCGCAGCACTGCCGATTCACGCGGGCTCGGCCCGGCGCACTGGCGGGACAGCCGATTCGTCACGGAACTCGGCTGGCGCGAATTCGCCCATCACCTGCTCTATCATTTCCCGCACACGACCTCGCAACCACTGCGCGCCTCCTTTGCAAACTTTCCCTGGCGCAGCGATGAGGCGGCATTGGCTGCGTGGCGTCGCGGCGAGACCGGCATACCGCTGGTCGATGCCGGAATGCGGGAACTCTGGGCCACCGGCTGGATGCACAACCGGGTGCGCATGGTGGTTGCATCCTTTCTGGTCAAGAACCTGCGCCTCGACTGGCTGTGCGGCGCTCGCTGGTTCTGGGACACACTCGTCGATGCGGATCTTGCGAACAATACGCTCGGTTGGCAGTGGGTGGCCGGTTGCGGCGCGGACGCCGCGCCCTATTTCCGGATTTTCAATCCCCTCAGCCAGGCGCAGAAATTCGATCCCGGCGGCGATTATGTGCGACGTTGGGTGCCGCAGCTCGGGCCGGGCGGCAAGGCCACCGACTATCCGGCGCCGATCGTGGATCTGCGGGTATCGCGGCTCGACGCACTCGCCGCCTATCGCGACATGCGGGAACGCAGCGCGGGCGGGCTACCAACCGCCGCCGCCACCGCCACCACCACCACCGCCCGACGATCCGCCGCCGCCGCCGCCGGAACTCGAGCCCGGCGGACTCGACGCGGAAGAAATCGCACTGGTCAGTGACGAGCCGATGCTGTCGGTGAATTTCTGCGCTCCGAGATCCTGCCAGGAATTGCCGCTGTACCAGCTGGTGCCTACCGACGCCGTTGCCGGATCGGTCGCGAGGAGCGTGGCGAATTTCTCGGCCCAGCTTTGTTCAACACCCAGCGCGAGAGCCGCCGGCAGATAGCTCTCGAACAGGCTCGCCGTCATCTTCGGCGCATTCTGCAACTTCAGTGCTTCGCCTTCGGCGATGCCAAGATACATCTTGAAGCCGAGAATCTGCTCCATGACGCGCTGCCCGGCGACCGTGGGGGCCTTCAACAATTTGCCGAACACTCCGTTCAATGCGAGCGCGAGTACGGCGACGAGCAGGGTGGCCCAGCCGGCGGGGCTCCGAAAAAGCCAGACGGCACCGAGGCCAGCGACCTGACCGAGGAAGAAAAGCAGCACCAGCAGGACGATCGACAGCGCGACACCCAGGCCGTGCCACAGGCCGTTGATATGGAAGAACCTGTTCTTGTAAGCGTTGCGCAGCGCGGCTTCATGCGCATCCCGCGCCATGCGCAGGATCTCATGGTTCTTGTTCTGCAGCGCAATCGACGGTCGCGCGCCGAGCAGCTCCGCCAGCAACGGCTGCTCATCGCCCGAAAGGGCGGCCTGCTTCGTGTCTGGTTCGCACCGCTGCAGTACGTAGTCTTTCTTCTGGCCAAACATGCCGCCGCTCGTCCGATCGATGCGCAAGTGGCCTTTGACGGCGAGGCTGAGGATACCCGCGGCGAAGCACCGATCGTCGTAGGACATTTCGCACAGGTAGCGCATCGCCGCAGCCGAATGGCCTTCGGGCGCACTGTAGTGCGGAACGATCAGGCGCCGCGCCGGATCGCGGCCGACGCGATTCCAGGCGTAGTAGTAGTAGGCCGCGAGCGACAGGAGTCCCGTCGCGGCGAGGAGCGCAAGCCAGACATCCCGCAACAGGTAGCGTGCTCGCATCGCCGCAGATGGCGGCGCAACGATACCTTTGGGCCAACCCACCACGATGGTGAAGCCCTCGCGTGGTTGCAGGCTGCGCGTGGTGACGAACAGCGCCTGACCGGTGTTGGCTTCGGCTGAAAAATCTGTCCCACGTTCGCCCTGCAGCCCGGTGTAGGCGCCAAGCGCAAGCAGGCCCGCCGCAACCTGCGCCGGCAGCTGTACCCGCGCGCTCGCCGTCTCGATGGGCAGTGCCCAGCCGTTGCCAGTCACATTCCAGTAAAGTTCGTCGTGATCGGCAAAGAAGCCGAGCTGGCGATCGGTCGAATAGACAATCACGTACTCGTGCCGGCCCGGCGCCACCAGACGCTCCGGATCGCCGATGTAGATGCGTATGCCGTTCGCCTGGGACTCGGTGCGCGAAGGCTCGATGCGGCCGTCCCGCTCGGCGTAACGAAGTTTGAAACCAACGACCACCGGCTGGCCGTCCGCACGCCGGTAACGGGTCGGAAAATCGCGATAGATGCCACGCCTGATGGTCTCGCCGCGCGCCTCCACGACGATGGTTTCGCGCACTTCGAGTTCGCTGTTGGCGGCGATGGTGATGTTGCTGTCGAAACTGACGATGCGCTCGCCACCGCTGGCTGCGGCCGGCGCGGCACTGAGCGCAAGTGCAGCGACCAGCAAGGCGCGGCAACGCGCCATCATGGCAGCTTGACGGCCGGCACCATGGCTGCAGCCTGCTGGTCGAGTTCGAAGAATTCGACCGCGCGCAATGCCATCAACCGCGCGATGAACATGTCCGGAAAACTCTGGATGCGGGTATTGAAGCGATTGACGGCGCCGTTGTAATACCGGCGTGCGTACTGGATGGAATCCTCGGTCTCGACCAGTTCGCGCTGCAATTGCAGGAAATTCTCGCTGGCCTTGAGATCGGGGTAGGCTTCGGCGATGGCAACCACGCGCTGCATGGCCGCACCAAGACTGCTCTCCACGCCGGCAAGTTCGCCAGGGTGCGAAAGACGTTGCCCTTGCGAGCGCAATTCGCTCACTTGGGTGAGCAGGGCCTGCTCGTAGCTCGCATAGCCTTTCACAAGCTCGACGAGTCGCGGCACCAGGTCGTGACGCCGGCGCAACTGGACATCGACATCGCTCCACGACTGGGCGATGCGATTACGGTCCTGCACCAGGCGGTTGTAGACGAAAATCGCCCACCCCGGTATGGCAACCACGATTGCCGCAATCAGCCAGTTCACGGAGCCTCCTCCCGTTGCAGCCCGCACCGAGACATTAGCGGTTTTTTCCGCACGGGCAAGTTGTCGTTTTTTCGGTGGCCGTACCGGGGCGAATCCGGCCATCATTGGCGCCATGACCTCGACGCCGAGCATTAGAGAGATGCGCCGCGCCTTCATGGCGCGCGATGCCAGCTACGATGGCATATTCTTTGCCGCCGTGCGCACCACCGGTATCTTCTGCCGACCGTCCTGCCGCGCGCGCAAACCGCTTGCCGGCAACCTTGAATTCTTCGCCACGGCCGGTGCCGCCATGTTCAACGGTTACCGCGCCTGCAAGCGCTGCCGGCCGCTCGAATCCGGGGGCACGATACCGGCGTGGGTGCAAGCTGCCATCAAGGCGCAGCTCAAAAGCCGCGATGGCCGCTTGCCCGCCGCGGCGATCCGCCGTCTCGGCATCGAACCGGCGCGCCTGCGCCGCTTTTTCAAGCAGCATTACGGCATGACCTTCCAGGCCTATTGCCGGGCGCAGCGCCTGAGCGCGGCGTTTACCATCATCAAACAGGGGAGTACCGTGAGCGAAGCAGCCATCGAAGCCGGCTATGAGTCGGAAAGCGGCTTTCGCAGTGCCTTCGAACGCATTTTCGGCGCATCGCCGATCGAGGCGACCAACAGCGACGTGGTCGTCCTCGACTGGTTGGCAACGCCCGTGGGCCCCATGATCGCGGGCGCGACCGACAAGGCGCTCTGTCTGCTCGAGTTCACCGATCGGCGCATGCTCGAGACACAGCTGCAGACGGTGCGCAAGCGGCTTGGCATGCCGCTGCTGCCGGGCAGGAATCCGCTGCTCGCACAACTTCGCACCGAGCTGCAGCAGTACTTCGCTGGCGAGCGCCAGCAATTCGCGCTGCCGTTGTCCTACCCGGGTACGCAATTCCAGCGCAGCGTGTGGCGTACGCTCCTGAAGATCCCCTATGGCGAGACCTGGTCGTACCAGGACGTCGCGCGCAGCATCGCCAATGAGCGCGCGGTTCGCGCCGTCGGCCAGAGCAATGGCCTCAATCGTATCGCCATTGTCATTCCCTGTCATCGCGTCGTGAATGCCGACGGCAAGCTCGGCGGCTATGGCGGAGGTCTGTGGCGCAAACAATTTCTGCTCGATCTCGAACGGCGGCATTCATCGCGTCCATCCAATGGCTACCTTTTCGGCGAATCCAAGCTATGATGTACGCACTGTCTGATGAAACGCGTCGACCTCGAAGAACCACTCGCCAGTTATTTTGCCCACGCCGAAGGTGAGCGGCGCAACGACAAGCGCTGTTTCACCATCACGCTGCCCTATCGCAACGATCGCGGCATCGACAGCATCAAGTGGTATTGGCGCCTGGGCGAATCAGAAGAGCGCATCATCGGCGAAGAAGGTGTCAACGCCCGGCGGCTGCGCGAAACGGCGCGATTCTGCCGCCATGTCGAACGCTGGCTGGAAATGACCCGGCAGCAATTGCGCGCCGACGGTCCGATACCGCGGCTGATCAGCACCAAGGACGACGAAACCTCGCCTGCGACCGCTGAGGACGCGCCCGCATGGAGCGATCGCCAGGTCGCAAACACCTGACTGACTGCGCGCAGCGGGCAGCGTCCCGCCTGTTGCGCTAGGGCCCCTTGATGACCTTGCCACCTTGCATGACGAAGGCGACCTGGCGCAGCAGATTCACGTCCGCCAGCGGATCGCCACGCACGGCAATCAGGTCGCCATAGCGGCCAGCCTCGATCGCGCCGACATCCTTGCTGCGGCCGAGCGCCTCGGCGGCCGTGACGGTCGCAGCGCGAATGGCCTCGAGCGGCGTCATGCCCCAGCTCACCATTTTTTCGAATTGCCGGGCGTTGTCGCCATTCGGGTAGACACCGCCATCGGTCCCGAAAACCATTCTGACGCCGGCAGCATGCGCCGCCTTGAAGGTCTGGCGCTGCTTGAGGCCGATCATCCGCTCTTTCTCGAGTGACTCCGCGAACTCGCCATTCTTCTCGCCTTCGGCAAGTATGTAGTCATCGTTGTAGATATCCATGGAGAAGTAGGTGCCGTGCTTTTTGGCAAGGTCGAAGGCTTCCTGGTCGGCGAGGCTGCAATGCTCGATGGTATCGGCGCCCGCCCGGATCGCCGTCTTGATGCCATCGGCTCCGTGCGCATGCACGGCGACGCGCAAGCCGAGCATGTGTGCCTCGTCGACCAGCGCTTTCATTTCCTCGTAGCTGTACTGCTGGCCGCCGACGGTATCGGTCTTGGAGAACACACCGCCCGTGGCGCAGAACTTGATGACCTCGGCGCCTGCCTTGCGAAGCTTGCGGACCGTCGCGCGGATCGCGTCGGGCCCGTCGGCCACCGCCGGATTCGGTGTCGTCACGGATGGCGGAAACTCGGTGGTATCGCAATGCCCACCCGTGGCGCCGATCGCGTAGGTTGCCGGAACGATACGCGGGCCAACGATGTAACCTGCCTCGACGGCCTGTTTGAGCGCGACGTCGTCATAGTTCGACGAGCCGACATTACGCACTGTGGTGAATCCGGCCTCGATCGTCCTGCGCGCATTGGCGACACCGACGATGGTCCAGAAATTGTCGGTAACCTCGAGATAGCGGTAGCCGCCATAGGTCGGATCGCTGGTGAGATGCACATGCATGTCGATCAGGCCGGGCAGCAGCGTCATGCCCGGCAAATCGATCTGTCGTGCACCGAAGGGAAGTGGCGCACCGGCCTGCCCCACCGAGGTGATCCGCCCGTTGTCGATGGTGATTGCGGGCTTGTCGATCACCCGCCCGCCCTGCACGTCGATCATGTGATCGGCCGTGACGACCACGATCTCGGCGCGTGCGGCACCGGCAAGGCCCAGGACCGAGATGAAAGCAACAAGAGCCAGGCGCATCGTTCGTCTCCCTACGTTGATGCATGCATTCTAACCAACCGCTGGCGCCGGCAGCTGCCATAATTTTGCGTCGAGCAGGCGCGCAACGAGGCAACGCCCATGGCAGAAGAATGGATTGATCTCGGACCCGTCGAAACATTGCGTACTCAGGAGCTGCAGACGGTGGCGGTCGGCGCGTCGCGCGTCGCCTTGAGTTACCGCGATGGCCGCTTCGGTGCGGTATCGAATACCTGCAATCATGTGGGCGGGCCGTTGGGCGATGGTCGCCTCGATGGCGAGTACCTCGTCTGTCCATGGCATTACTGGAAATTCCACCGCTCGAGCGGGCGCGGCGAACCAGGCTATGAAGCCGACGCCGTCCCCTCCTACGCACTGCGCGAGGAGAACGGACATCTGCTGATCAGCGCACAGCCGGTGAGCAAACGCAGCCGTGCGCCGCACCCGCCGCATGCGCTCGCGCGCGATGTGAAGCGCGAGCCAGGCCCGGTGCGCGTCCTTGGGCTGTCGACCACGCTGATGAGCGCCATGGAGCCCCGCTATAGTACGTCCGAAGCGCTACTGCGCCATGCGCTCGAACACAGCGCCGCGACTGCCGGTTGCGCAACGCAATTCATCCGGGTGCAGGATCTCAACTTCCGCCATTGCGAGGGGTTCTATTCAAAATCCGCGCGCGCCTGCACCTGGCCCTGCTCCATTACCCAGATGGATCCCGACGACCAGATGGATCGCATCTACGAAGGGGTAGTGCACTGGGCCGATGTGATCCTGGTCGCGACACCGATCCGCTGGGGTGCGCCGAGCAGCCTCTACCAGAAGATGGCGGAGCGCATGAACTGCATCCAGAACCAGCAGACCATCGCCAACCGCAATCTTCTCGGCAACAAGGCCGTGGGCTTCATCATTACCGGCGGCCAGGACAACGTGCAGGCCGTCGCCGGCCAGATGCTGATGTTCTTTGCAGAGCTCGGTTGCCAGTTTCCGCAGTATCCGTTCATCGCGCACTCGCGCGGCTGGAGCGCCGAGGACATGGAGAACAACATGCGCGAAGTGCGCGAATCGGACGAATTGCGCGCCGCGGCCGCCGGCCTGGTCGAGCGCTGCCGCGCGATGGCGGAATTGTCCATTGGCGGTGCGCTCGGCAGGTCACCGCGCCTGCCGGGTGGCCGCAAAGCGCATCGCGACACGGGACGGGCCAGGGCGCCGCGCGCCTGAGGCGCGAGCCGGGCAGGTTCTAGCCGCCCTTCGACGTATCCCCACGCATCGTGCGATCCAGGGCCTTGCGAATCTGCGCGGCCCAATACGGCGCCAGGCGGCCGGCTTTGGCGCTGCGCGCCCCGAGCGCATCGACTTCGCTCGCGAGCGCGCCGGGCTTTTGCAGCGTCGCGAGATCGAACACGATGCGATTGCCGCGATCGACGACGATGAGACCCGGCGTGCCCGTCACGCCGTATCGCATGGCCACCTCGTCGCCACCGGTCAGCGGTGTGAACTGATAGCCGCTCCCGCGCAGATAAGCGAGCGGATCGCCATCTTCCTTGATCGATATCGCGAGCACGCGAAGGCGTTCGCTGCCGTACTCATCGAGCATCGATTGCAGGTGCGGCATCAGGGCTTTGCAATAGGGGCACCAGGTCGCCCAGAAGAGCAGCACGGTCACGCGTTGATCGCCGTGGCCTGGAAATTCGAACTGACTGCCATCGGCGGCGGCGAGTTTGAACGAAGGCGCCTGCGGCGCGGCGCCCGATTGCGACACGATCGGCAGCGCCATTGCCAGGCACAAGGCCAACCCCGTCCGTCGCGTTATTCCCATGCAGACTTGGACCGTGGCTGCAGGCGAAAAATTTCAGGCACGCACGGCGTCGGCGATCTGCTTTCGCAACCTGCGTCCAGGCATTGCGCCACGGCCGGCGGCCAGGTTGTCCTTCATGTGGCTCGCCTTGCCGGTCGCCGGAATGACGCAGGTCACGGCCGGGTGGGAAATGACGTATTTGAGCAACAGCTGCGCCCAGCTCGTGCAATCGATGTCGGCGGCGAAACCCGGCAGCGGCTGCTGCCGCAGCCTGGCAAACACCTTGCCATCCTCGAAGGCCCGGTTGACGAGCACCGCAACACCGCGATCCGCCGCCAGTGGCAACAGGCGCCGCGCCGCGTCGGGCGTGAAGGCCGAGTAATTGGTCTGCACGAAATCGACCTGATGGCGTGATATGACTTCAGCCAGCTGATCCTGCGACGCCACCGTGTAGTGGGTGATGCCAACGTAGCGGACCCGACCTTTCGCCTTCCACTCAGCGAGGGTTGCCAGCTGCGTATCCAGATCGAGCAGGTTATGCACCTGCATGAGTTCGATGCGCTTGCGGCGCAGCAAACGCATCGACTCGCTCATCTGCGCGACACCCTGATCGTGCCCGCGCGTCCAGACCTTGGTAGCGAGAAAGGCTCGCGCCTGCATTGCTTCGGTCAGGAGATCGCCGAGCACGGCCTGGGCCGTCGAATACATCGGCGACGTGTCGATGAGCATGCCGCCGCCAACGAAAAAGGTCTCGAGCACCTCGACGAGTTGCCGGCGCACCGTGTCATCGTCCCCCACCTCGAACGGACCGGAGGTGCCAAGCCCGATGACCGGAATGCCTTCGCCACTCGAGGGGATGCGCCGGATCAGCAAGTGCTGGTTTTCATCGGGTGAGTGCTCGTGATCGCCGTTGCTGCCCTGATGTGCGTAGCCATCACGGCCAACGACGGTGGCGGCCGATGCGAGCGCGAGGCGCAGCCACTCGCGGCGCCGCATCAAATCAACTCGACCGCAGTTTGCTGCACGGCGGCTGCACCGCCCGCAACGATCGCCGCTGCGGCCAACGCCTCCGGCATGACGTGATCGATGTAAAAGCGCGCGCTCTGCAGTTTGGCGCGGTAGAAAGCCGCGTCGTCGCCCGCGCCCGCCAGCGACGCCTGCGCGATTGCGGCACTTTTCGCCATCATCCAGCCGCCGAGCACGACGCCAGTGAGTCTCACGAAGGGCACGGCGACTGCCTGTGCGCTGGCGGCATCCTTGGCAAGCAGCGCCAACAGATCTTCGCGGGCCTTGCGCAATGCCTTCACATAGGGCTTCGCGTCACGGGCGATCGCCGCGTCGATCTCACGGCCCTTCATGATGGCTTCCAGGTCGTTGTCGATGTCATCGAGCAACGCGCCGAGGGCCGCGCCGCGATCCCGTCCCAGCTTGCGCCCGATCAGGTCATTGGCCTGTATGCCGGTGGTGCCCTCGTAGATGGTGGTGATGCGGACGTCGCGATAGATTTGCGCGGCGCCGGTCTCTTCGATGTAGCCCATGCCGCCATGCACCTGGATGCCGAGCGATGCGATTTCGATGCCGCTCTCCGTGGACCAGGCCTTGACCACGGGAATCAGCAGATCGCCGCGGGCCTGGCAGGCCGTTCGCCGCGCCGCATCGGCATGATGGCCGGCGAGATCGAGTTGGTGCGCCGCATAGAGCGCCACCGAACGCAGCGCTTCGGTGCGGGATTTCATCAGCATCAGCATGCGCCGCACATCCATGTGATGAATGATCGGCAGGGGTCCCGGTGCCGCCACCGGCGGCCGGCCCTGCACGCGCGTGCGTGCCCATTCCGCCGCCTGCTGCAACGCGCGCTCCGCCATCGCATAGCCCTCGAGGCCGACCGACAGTCGCGCCGCGTTCATCATGATGAACATGTTCTTGAGCCCCTGGTTCGGCTCGCCGACCAGATAGCCGATCGCGCCGTCTTTCTGGCCGTAGGCCATGACGGCGGTGGGACTGCCGTGGATGCCGAGCTTGTGCTCGATGGACAGGCAGGCGACGTCATTGCGCTCGCCGAGGCTCCCGTCGGGATTCACCAGGACCTTGGGCACGAGGAACATCGAGATGCCCGCCGTACCGGCCGGCGCGCCTTCGATGCGCGCCAGCACCATGTGGATGATGTTGTCCGCGAGATCGTGCTCACCGTAGGTGATGAAGATCTTCTGGCCGAACAGCCGGTAGTGATCGCCCTCCGGCACGGCGCGTGTGCGGATCTGGCCCAGGTCCGAGCCGGCCTGCGGCTCGGTGAGGTTCATCGTGCCGCTCCATTCCCCGGTCACCATCTTCGGCAGGTAGCGCTCCTGCTGTTGCGGCGTACCGCGGTGCTCGAGCGCCTCGACCGCACCCTGGGTCAACATCGGGCCGAGCTTGAACGCGAGGTTTGCCGACGCGAACATCTCCTCGACGGCGGTGCCGACGCTGTTCGGCACACCCTGGCCACCGTGCCGCGTGCCGGCGCGCAAGGTACCCCAGCCGCCTTCGACATATTGTCGGTAGGCCTCCTTGAAACCCGGTGGCGCAATGACACCCTCGGGCGTCCAGCGCGCGCCGGTCTGATCCGCACTACGATAAAGAGGCTCGAGGACTTCTTCGGCGAACTTGCTCGCTTCTGCAATGATCGTGTCGGTAACTTCGGACGAATAATCCGATAGACCGGGGGCCGCGGCCCAGGCGGCGGGGGCGCGCAACAACTCGTTGATATTGAAACGCAGATCTCTCGTGGGTGCTCGGTACATGGTCGTCATCGCATCCCTGCGCGAAGGCGCAGCTCAAGAACCATTCTAGCGCCACGACCGCGCCGGATCGTAGGACTGCGTCTTAGTCGGCGCCGGCCAGGGCCGGCACGAGATTGGCGGCCAGGAAATCGACGAGGGCGGTCACGCGGGCATCAGCGGCCAGGCGCACCGGATAGATGGCGCAGTAAGGCTCGCCAGCCGGCAATTGCCATTCGGCCAGCACCCGGACGAGCTTGTGGGTCGCGAGGCCCTGGCGACAAAGGAATTCGGGCATCAGTCCAACCCCGAGCCCCGCCGCCGTCGAGGCATGGATGAGCGCCGGATCGTTCACGGCCAGCTTTGGTTGCAGCCGCACTTCGGCCCGTTGACTGGCTTTGCGCAATTGCAGCCGCAGCTCGCCGCCTGTGTCGGCGGCTGCAAGAACCGCGTGGCCAGCGAGCTCTTCCGGACGCGTCGGTGCCGGGTGTTTCTGCAGATAGCCAGGGGTGGCACAGAGAACCATGGGCGGAGTGCCGAGCTCGCGGCAAACGAGCTCGGTCGACAGGGTCGCGCCGGCCCGCACCAGGACATCCCAGGACTCGCCGCCAACGGGCAGCTCGGTCGCAACGGTTCCAAGCGACACCGTCAGCGGGATGCGCGGAAACTTCTCGAGGAAGCGAGGCACGAGGGGACTCAGCAGCACCCGGCCGTAAGCGGCATCGGCCAGCACCTGCAGGGGGCCCTCGGAATGTTCGCGCAGGCCGGCCGCGGCGCGTGCAACGCCTTCGGACTCGTCCAGGAGCCTTCGGCAGGCGGGATAGAGCATGCGTCCCGCAGGAGTCAGCGCGATGCGTCGCGTGGTGCGCAGGAGCAGCTTGACGCCAAGCATGGCCTCGAGTTCGGCGACCGCGCGACTGATGGCTGCTTTTGGAACGCCGAAGCTACGCGCGGCCGCAGTGAAGCCGTTGAGGTCGACGACCTTGGCGAAGACGGCCATTTGCGCAGCCGACCACATGGCTTGATATTCGCCTCAATTCACACCGAGCCGCGCTCGATTGTTTCAATGATGAGTCTAACGCGCTTTTGCTGTCAAGCGGCAGGTTGTGGCGCATATCGCGGCATTTTCGGCATCGCCCTGTGGGCTTCACGCCACAGATGCCGATTTCAGGCGGCTCGCGAGGGCTGAATCCGGGGACGAGCCGCTGCCGCTACGGGATGAAGCCTTCCGGGACGGGGCTGAGCTGTAACCGTTTGAATTAAAAGACTAAATGAACTCTGCTAGCAACCTGGACGCGACGCAGTCCCCGCGCGCTCTCATGGCAAGGCTCGAAACGCCCGCCGGCGTGGGACTGGTCCCGCAGACACATCAAAGGAGTACTCGAAAATGACCCAGTCGATTCCATCGACCATGAAGCTGGCGCTGGCAACCGCTGCATCGGCAGCGGCCTACCAGCCGGCCACTGCGCTTGCGCAGGACCAGGCCAGCGCAGACAGCCTGGAGGAAGTCGTCATCACCGGATCGCGCATCCGGCGCATCGACGCCGAATCGGCCAGCCCGGTCCTGACCGTGGACCGCGAGGCCATCGACCAGGCGGGCGTCGCCACCATCGGTGACCTGCTGCAGCAGATCCCGACGATCTCGGGTGCCGCAGTCAACCCGGCGACCAACAACGGCGGCGGCGCGGGTGCCTCGCACGTCGAGCTGCGCGGACTGCTGCCGGAGCGCACCCTGGTTCTGTTAAATGGACGGCGTTTCGGCTTCGTCAGCAATGTCGCCGACACCGGCGCCTCGGCGGTCGACGTCAACACGATTCCGGTCAGCATGATCGAGCGGGTCGAGGTCCTGAAGGAAGGCGCCGGCGCGGTCTACGGTTCGGACGCCGTCGCAGGCGTGGTGAACTTCATCACCAAGAAACATGTGGACGGCCTCGAGCTGTCCTATGACTTCGGCGAGACCGGCAAGAGCGATGGCCAGCGCCAGGCGGTCAGCCTCACCTGGGGCACGGAGAGTGAGCGCGGCAACATCATGCTGGGCGGCACCTGGAACAAGCAGGAGTCGATCAGCGCGGGTGATCGTGACTTCTCCCGCAGCGCGCTGTACCTGTATGGCTCGGTCTTCGAGGGCGGCTCCAGCCGCACGCCGACCGGCCGCATCTTCTTCGATGCCGGTTCGCCGTTGGCAAACCAGTACGGTTGCACGTCGGTGACGCGTGCCGACGGCACGAGCGGCTCGAGCCTGTCGGACTATCGCTGTTTCGTGACAACGGGCAATAACTCGGACTTCTTCAACTACCAGCCCTTCAACCTGCTGATGACGCCGCAGGAGCGCGGCAGCATCTTCACGCTCGCCGACTACGACATCAACGAGCACATCCAGTTCTACGCCGAAGCGATGTTCAACACCACGCGATCAGGCTTCCAGATCGCCGCGCTGCCGTTCGACTCACGCAACGACAACATCGTGATCTCGGCACAGAGCGTCTATAACCCCTTCGGCATCGACTTCGGCGGCGGGCCACAGGCGAATGGCACGCTTAACCCGAATGCGTTGTGGCGCTTGCTGGCACTCGGCAATCGCGGCAGTGAATTCAGCTCGGACACGTCCCAGACCAACCTCGGCCTGCGGGGTGATCTCGGCGAATCCGCCTGGAACTGGGAAGTGGGCATCGGCTACGGACGCACGCAACAGGAGACGACAACTTCCGGATACCTGTATTCGCCGGCGGCAACACAGGCGTTCGGCCCGTCGTTCATCGACGGCAGCGGCAATGCCGTCTGCGGCACGCCCGCAGCGCCAATCCTCAATTGCACGCCTGTCAACGTGTTCAATCTGGCGGACCCCTCGCAGACGGCGGCGTTGGCGACGATTTCGGCTGCCTATACGCAGAAATTCAGCTACGCGACACGGATTGCCCGTGCCGGACTCGATGGCGATGTGTTCAACATGCCGGCGGGTCCCGCCAAGCTGGCTGTTGGCGCGGAGTACCGTGACCAGTCACTGAGCTTCGATACGGACTTCCTCACCCAGGCCAGTGCGCCGAACTTCGACACCTGCCTGCTGGCGCAGGAGACCTGCAGCGGTGACCAGGCCGGCGGCTACGACGTGTCGGAACTCTATGCGGAGATCTTCCTGCCCTTGCTGGCTGACCGTCCCGGCGTGCATGCGCTCAACCTGACGCTCGGCACGCGTTACTCCGACTATTCGAACTTCGGCAATACGACCAACTCGATGGCCAAGCTCGAATACCGGCCGGTGGCAGACCTGCTGATCCGCGGCACCTATTCGGAGCTGTTCCGTGCGCCAACGATCGTCGACCTGTTCCGTGCACCGTCCGCGACGGCGCCAACTTTCAATGATCCCTGCGTGGGTCTCACGGCCGCGCAAGTCACGGCGAACCCGAATCTCGCGCTTGCCTGCCAGAACGTTCCGCAGGACGGCACGTTCGCGCAGCCCAACTCGCAGATCACGGGCATATTGATCGGCAATCCCGATCTTCAGCCCGAGACGGGCGATGTGCTCACACTGGGCTTCGTCTTCGAGCCAAGCGCCATGCTCAAGGGCCTGTCGGTCAATATCGATTACTGGAAGTACAGCCTCGACAACGTCATCAATGCCCTCGATGTGAATACGGCGGCTCAGCAGTGCGTCGTATCGGGCGACCCGCAATTCTGCGGCCAGATCGTCCGCTTCCAGGACGGCTCGATCCGCCAGATCAAGCAACCCTCGGTCAATCTCGGCACACTCGAGACGGACGGCATCGACTTCGGCATAACCTACCGTTTCGAAACCGAGCGCGCGGGTGCCTTCCGGGTCGGCCTCGATGCAACCCATCTGACGAAGTTCGACAATGTTCCTGCACCTGGCGCGGCAACGACCCGTGTTGCCGGCACCTTCGATCGTCAGTTCGGCAACTATGCGAAGTATCGCGGCACGTTGTCGCTCGGGTGGAAGCTGCGCGAGGTGGATGCCCTGCTCTCGGCTCGCTACATCGACAAGATCCGGCTCGACGATCCGGACGGTGCGCCGGGCATCCAGCCGGCGTTGCAGATTCCGTCCTTCACTTATGTGGACATGACCGTCGGTTACAAGTTCAGGGACAAGACCACGGTCCGTGTCGGTGTCGACAATCTGACGGACAAAACACCACCGATCCTCTATCAGAACAACGTGATCAACTCCAATACGGATGTGGCCACGTATGACACGATAGGTCGGGCGTATTGGCTGACGCTGAAGCACAACTTCTAGACGTCCCAGCGTGGACCGGGCACCGCCGCGAGGCGGTGTCCGGTTCTTTTGTTTTCGACGCCATGGATACGGCGACCCTTCAGGGTGTCGCGATCGATTCGCTCCGTAGCGGCGACTGGCCAGCCGCAATCGCCGCCCTGGACAGGCTCTGCGCACGCGAACCCGACCAGGCTCGGCACTTCGTCAACCTCGGCACGGCGCAGCGCGCCATGGGCGCGTACAGCGAAGCATTGAACGCCTACGTGCAGGCCACCGCCCTGGGAGAGCGCTCGGTCGGCTTTCGCTACAACCTCGCCTTGCTGCACGTCGATCTCGGCGATTTCGCCACGGCCCTGTTGCATCTCGATTCTGCGCACGCCGAAGAACCTGACGATCATGACATTGCGCTCGCACTTGCGAGCGCCCGGCACGAGTTGATGGATCGCGATGCCGCGCTCGCCGCGCTGGCACGCATGGATGCATGCAACGCGACTGCCGAACAGCGGCTGCGTGCCGCCTTGCTGTTGTTGAACCTCGGCGAACAAACGCGCGCTGCCGAACTCGTCAAGAACATGGAAGCCGATGGGGCGACCTTGCAGGCCAGCCAATGGCTCAAGCTCGCGCAATTGTACGAGCGCAGCAACCGGGTGGCCGATGCGCGGCATGCCTTGCAGCGCGCACGCGCTATCGATGCGTCAATCGCCACAAGCGAGGACGGGCTCCTGCTCGGCGCGCAGCTCGCGGCACGCGCGGGCGACAAGGAAGCGGCGGTCGAGGGTTTCGAGCGCGCAGCGCGTTTGAATCGCGAGCCCTCGCGTGCGCATCTGTTCGCCTATCCGCTCGCCAAGGCGCTCGATGCGAGCGGCCAATATGCACAGGCGATGGCACAGCTCGAGCGAGCGCACAAGGCCCAGGTGCACCATCTGCACGACATCGCGCCGCGCGCGGTGCAAAGACGCCGCGATCCGTTGCCAATCACGAGACGTGGCGGCAATGGCGGCGACATCGCCGCCTGGCGGCACGACGATGCGCCTGGGCGCCTGGACTCCCCGGTCTTTCTGCTTGGCTTTCCGCGTTCCGGAACCACCCTGATGGAGCAGGCACTCGATGCGCACCCGGCGCTTGTTTCGATGGATGAGCAGCCTTTCCTCCAGTATGCAATCGATGTGTTGCTCGAGGCGGGGCTCGCCTATCCCGAGGCGCAGGCGGGCGCAAGCGCCGGCCTGCTTGCGAGTGCTCGTGACCGTTACTGGCAGTCGGTGGCGAGGCGTGTCCACATCGAACCGGGGCAGCGGCTGCTCGACAAGAATCCACTCAACCTGCTGCGGCTGCCGGCCATAGCGCGGCTTTTTCCCGATGCACAGATCATTCTTGCGTTACGCCATCCCTTTGACGTCCTGCGCAGCTGTTACATGCAACATTTCCGGGCGCCGGAATTCGCCGCCATGTGCGCGGATCTGCAAACGCTCGCACTCGGTTACCGCCGCGCGTTCGATGCCTGGTACCGCGAGGCCGCGCTGCATCGACTGTCCGTCATCGAAATTCGTTACGAAGACCTGGTGGGCGACTTCGCCACCGGCATGCGCGCGCTGGCCGGTTTCCTGACCCTGCCGTGGCATGAAGCCATGACGCTGCCGGCCGCGCAGGCGCAGCGGCGCGGCTACATCAGTACGCCAAGCTATGCGCAGGTGCTCGAACCGGTGTCGCAGCGCGCGATCGGCGGCTGGCGAAATTACGACCGCTGGCTCAGGCCGCTGGCACCGCTCCTGCAGCCTTATTTCGAGCGCTGGCAATACGATCTGGATGGAGCCGATCATTGACGCCGTGATCGCATCCGCATTCGCCGCGTGGCGCCAGGGCAACGAATCGCGGGCGCTCGAACTTTTCGGTGAGCTCGTGCGAGTGCGGCCCGATGCCTATCTCGCGCGCCTGTATCTCGGTCGCCTGCTCACGCTCAAAGGACAGGACACGGCGGCTGCCGTCCAGTATGCGCGCGCCTTGCAGGATGCGCAGCGCAGGGGGCAATGGCGAAATCGCGCCTCGACACCCGACGGGCTCGCGCCGTTCGTCGAGGACGCGGTCCGCTCGGTGCGCGAGACGAGGCAGAAGGCGCATGCCGCATTGCTCGAGCCACTCATCGCGCGCCACGGGCGCGCCGCGCTCGGTCGGGTGGCGAGCTGCCTCGCCATGTACCTGGGAGCCGAGCCGCCGCGACGAGCCGATCCGCGCCAGGACCCGAGCTTTCTCTATTTTCCTGACCTGCCCTCCCTGCCCTACATTGATAGCGCAACGATCCCACAGGTGCAGGCGCTGGCAGAGGCCGCACCTCGAATCCGCGCCGAACTGGATCAACTGCGGGCGACAGGCGGTACCGCCGAGCGGGTATTCGGCTCGACCGAGCTCGAGGCCGAGAACCTGCGTGGCGCGGGACGCGCGCCGCAATGGGATGGACATTATTTTTATCGCCATGGTCTGCGCCGCGAAGCGGCGCTCGAGGCCTGTCCGGCGAGCGCCGCGGCCATCGACCGGCTGCCCCTCGCGCGCATACGCGAGCACGCGCCTGAAGTGCTGTTTTCGGTCTTTTCGGGAGGTACGCATCTGCTGCCACATCGCGGCGTGAGCAACCTCCGCATCGTCGGTCATCTCGCGCTGATCGTGCCGCCTGAGTGCGCGCTGCGTGTCGCCGATCAAACCTACCGGTGGCGGGAAGGCGAAGTGGTGTTGTTCGATGACACCTACCTGCATGAAGCGTGGAATCGCAGCGACAGCGATCGCGTGGTATTGATCTTCGACTTGTGGAATCCGCACCTGACGGCGTCCGAACGTGACGCCATGCAGACAGCCATCGAGGCGATTGGTGATTTTCGCAAGCTCGTCGATGCCGCCTGAGACGCGCGATGCGATTGCCACAGCCCTTCTACCGCCTGCCACTTCGATTTGACGCGGCGCGCCTGCGCGAGGAGGTGGCGGCGCTGCCGGAGGCGGCCTGGGCGGATCATCCGAACCGGATCACCGGCAACAGCTGCGTGCGCCTGATCAGCGTCGATGGCGAGGAGAACGACGAGGTCGACGGCGCCATGCAGCCGACGGAGCATTTGCGCGCATCGCCCTATATGCGCCAGGTGCTCGCCAGCCTGACCGTCCGCTGGAGCCGCTCACGATTGATGCGTCTCGCACCCGGCGCCGTCGTGCCCGAGCACGCAGACATCAATCACCACTGGTTCAGCCGCGTGCGAGTGCACATTCCCATCGTGACCGATCCGCGGGTCGCCTTTCACTGCGACGGCCAGAGCGTGCATATGGCGGAAGGCGAGGCATGGATATTCGACAACTGGCGCCGGCATAGCGTCGAGAACGGCAGCGATCGGGCGCGCATTCACCTTGTCGCCGATACCCAGGGCCACCATGGTTTCTGGCAATTCGTGAGCGAGCGCACCGGGAACGAAATCATGCCGCGCAGACTCGATTTCGACCCGCTACTCGACCTGATGCCGCTCACCGAGCAGCGGCTACCCGAGCCTTTGATGCCGGTATCGGAATTGCAGCGCTTGCTCGAGGATTTCGCGACGGAGCTGACCGTATCGTCGCAGGCCGCTGCCGAGCGGGTTGGCGGCGCACGGCAGATGCTCGCCGCCTGGGCCGATGAGTGGCGCGACTACCATGCGCGCCATGTGACCGGTGAATTGCAACGAGAGGCCGTGCTCGAGCTGCAGGCACGATGGCGCGAGCAGAGCAGGATCCGGCTGGCGGATCTGGTCATGCGGGCCAATGGCGTCGCTGCCATGCAGGTCATCGAAGCGCGCGTGTTGCAGCACCTGCAGTACCAGCCACGGCGCACGGCGAGTGCCACGATGGACAAACGCTCGCGTGTGAGGATCGCGCTCGAGCGGCCGGTGTTCATAATTGCCGCACCGCGATCCGGAAGTTCGCTGCTGTTCGAGACGCTGCAGCAATCGCCGGACCTGGTCAGTTTCGGCGATGAAGCGCACTGGTTGATCGAATCGCACCCCGCGCTGCGACCCGGCGCGCCGGGCGTCGATTCGAACCGCCTTAGCGCGGCCGAGCTGAGCGCACAGGTGCGCGGCGCAGTGCTCGAGCGTGCCGCCGCACGCCTCGCCGAAGTCGATTTCTCCGGCAGGACGGCGCAAGCATCGTTGCTCGAGAAAACGCCGAAGAACGCGCTGCGTGTACCGTTTCTGAATGCGCTCTGGCCCGAGGCGCGATTTGTCTTCCTGTGGCGCGATCCGCGTGAAAGTATCGCCAGCATCATGGCAGCCTGGCAGAGCCGGCGCTTCGTCACCTATCCCGCCCTGCCTGGCTGGCCCGGCCCCTGGTCATTGCTGCTGCCGCCAGGCTGGCAGCAGCAGCGGGATCGCGGCGCTGCCGCGCTCGCTGCCTGGCAATGGCAGAGCAGCAACCAGATTGCGCTCGATGACCTGACGCAGCTCGAGGCCGGACGCTGGTTGGCCTTGAGCTATGCGGATTTCATTGCCGACGCTGCGGGCAATCTGCGCCGACTTTGTGATTTCCTGGGCGTTGCGTACACGCAGCAGATGCGTCAGCTGCTCGCGGGCGATCTGCCTCTTTCCCGATATACGGTCTCGCCGCCGCGGCCGGACAAATGGCGCGTACACCAGTCGGCCATCGAGGCAGAACTACCTGGCCTGCAGCCGCTCTGGCAACGTCTGCGCAGGCTCTGAGGCGCAAATCTCGAACCCGTAGCCATGCTGGTCGATCACCAGCGCATCGCGCTCGGCAACGAGTTCGGCGAGTTCCGCATCGTAGTAGCTCGCATGATGACGGTGATCGGAGGTGTTGCGCGGCGCTTCGGCCTCGATGTAACTGCGCATCGATGCGCTGACCGGCTGAGCCACGTGCTCGAGCATGGCTAGCAGGTCGCTGCGCAGTGATTCCATCCGGCCAACGTGCAACGGCGTCGGCTGCGGCGACTGGTACATGTAACGGTACAGATAGCTGTAGAAGCCGAGGCCCGAATTGCGGATTGGCGCGAGCGCAGCGGCGGGGAGATTCAGTCCGCGGTTGTCATAGCCGTGCGGCAGGCGCGCAAGCAGCAGATCGAGCCTCAGGCTGCCGCTGCCAAGATCGAGCATGTTGCGTATGGTGTCGCGAAAGCCGAGGCGCCCATCGTCGCTCAGCACCTGGAAGAGCGCGTTCTTGTGCTCGCGCCCGGACTGATAGAAGTACCACGAGACATAGTAGCTGTAGGGATTACGCACCAGTGCGAGCACGGGCAGGTGCGCCACGTAGTCGGGAATCATGGCGCGCGGCAGGTGATAGCCAAGTTGCACGGCTTCGGGAATGAAATGCAGGAGCGCTTCATTGACGAACGTGCCGCCCGACTTGTGCAGGTGCAGGAATACGAATTTCGGCGTGGCAATCAAGCGCCCTGTACCTCGGCTTCGGCGAGCCGCAGCCTTTCGCAAACTTCCCCATGAACGACACCGAGCCGGCTGTCCGCCGCGGCCAGGAGCTCGAGCATTCGCGGGCCCGGTACGAAGTCGGCAATCAAATGCACGCGCTCCTCCGTCCCGCTCGCATTCCACACGGCATGCACGGCGGAATTGTTCAGGGCCCAGACCTCGCCCGCCTTCATGTGGTAACAAAGCCCTCTGCTGAACATGTGCACGGCGTCGGTGGTCACGAGCGGCAAATGAATGCGTAGTGTCTTCTCGAAGTACGGTGCCTGATCGATGTGGCGCCGCACGACTGCGCCGGCAGGCAGGCGCGCCAGCAGGCAGCGTTGCAGTCGCCCGGGCAGGCCCATCAGCAGGTCGCGCAGGTAGGGCAGCTGGAGGAAGACGGGCTGATCCTCGATCGGCAGCGCTCCGAGCGCGGGGGCCGATCCGCGCAGGAAGATCGCCGCCGCGACCCGATGGACACCCCGGCGCGCACCACTGCCCTGCCAGAGCGTCGCGGGCAGATCATGCAGCTCCGCCGCCGCCCTGCCGGCGTCGAATCGCATCGCAAGGCGCGAACAGCCACCGATCAGGCGATTCTTGTCGAGCGCTTTTTCTTCCGGAAGGTCGAGCATGGTCGTGGCCAGCGCGTCAGGGCCTGATCTGCAATTCCGAGCGGCGATAGTCGATTACGAGCTCGCGCACCGTGCCGAGCAGATCCATGCCGATCAGCAATGCCGGCACTTGCTCCAGATCCCAGATGCGAAAAACCTCGAGATCGGCGAACGTGACGATGAGGTCGTCGACTTCGATTTCCCCCAGCGACACCGTCGGCGCGACCAGGTAGTCGCCGCTGCGTACATCACTGGTGGCACCGAATACTTCCGTTTCGCTGCTGTCTGTCACGTCCCGGCGCCGCAGCAGCCGGCGCTGCAATTCGCGATTGCCGAGCGTGCGTTCCGCGCCGGTGTCGATGATGGCACGCGTGGCGATTGCTCCGACATGGGCATCGACCACCAGCAAGCCGCCGAAGCGCTGCTGCGCCGGTACAGCGAAGAATTCCCTGCCAGGTGCAGCGCCGCGTGAGCGGCGGACGCTGACCTTGTCGTGGACGAAGTCGATCGTGATGCGCTTCCCCGCGAAGCCCTGTACGCCCAGTATGCCGGCGGCGCGATCCAGTATGGTCGACTCGAGTACGGGCAATTGCTGACTGCGTAGTGTCAGCGCACCGGCGCGCAACTCATCGATCCACACGACCGGCACCGCGGCCGAACCAGTCACTCCGCGCAGTACCATGCCCGGGCTGTCGCTCGCCGTCAGTCCGAGTTCGGCGAGCAGCTGCCTCGAAACGGCGGCATGGCTTGCGCCCGTGTCGATCATGAAACGATAAGGCCCACGACCATTGATATGCACCGGCACCAGGATGCGACCGATGCGGTCGAGACGTGTTGGTGCGGCGTACAGTGCCGCCTCGCCATTCGCGCCCGGTTCCACGGGTTCCGCAGCACGCGAACGCGTCGACAGGTTGGGCAAGGCGACTGCGACCAGCAGCGCCAGGGTCAGGGATGTCGACACAATAGGACAGACAATAGCGACTTGCTGCAATTCGGCATCTAAGCCGGGACCAAGCGCCCGCTGAAGGGACGAGACGCTCGCCCGACGGGATGGGCCGCGCCGTTGCAAACGACAAGGCGCGGAGCTTTGAGTAAGATTCCCCGCATGCAAACACGAAGACTTGGCGCCAATGGCCCGCAGGTATCGGCGGTCGGACTCGGAACGATGGGAATGTCCGGCATCTCCGGCATGCACGCGATGTATGGACCGACCGATGAAGGCGAGTCGCTCGCGACCTTGCGCCGCGCACTCGAACTCGGCATCAACTTCTTCGACACCGCCGAAGTCTATGGCCCCTACAGGAACGAGGAATTGCTAGGCCGCGGTCTTGCTGGTTGGTCAGGCGAGGTCGTCGTCGCGAGCAAATTCGGCTTTCGCATTGGCGACGACGGACGAATCCAGGGCACGGACGGTAGCCCGGCGAATGCGCGTCGCGCCCTGGATGCCTCCTTGCAGCGGCTGGGTCGTGAACGGATCGATCTTTGGTACCTGCACCGGCTGGATCGCAATGTGCCGATCGAGGACACCGTCGGCGCCATGGCCGAGGGCGTGAAAAGCGGCAAGGTGCGCTGGCTCGGTCTGTCCGAGGTCGGGGCGGCTACGCTGCGTCGCGCCTGCAAGGTTCATCCGATCACGGCGTTGCAGAGCGAGTATTCACTATGGGAACGCAACCTCGATAACGAGCTGGTTGGCGTTTGCAGGGAGCTGGGCGTCGGCATCGTCGCCTACTGCCCGCTCGGCCGCGGCTTTCTCGCCGGCGGCGTTGCCTCCGCAGAAGAATTGCCGGCGGGCGATTATCGAAAGCTTGATCCACGTTTCGCAGAAGCGAACCACGCGCGCAATATGACAATAGTGGCCGCAGTGGCGGAGATCGCCGAGCGTCATGGCGTGAGCAGCGCGCAGATTGCGCTCGCCTGGCTCTTGCAGCACAACCGCGACGTAGTGCCCATACCGGGTACCAAGCGGCGCCGTTATGTCGAGGAGAACGCGGCCGCAGCGGACATAAGACTCAATGCCGTGGATATTGCACGCCTCGATGCGTTGCAAGGCGCCAGCGGTCCGCGCTACAACGCGAACAGCATGCAGAGCATTGATCGCTGAGCGATCCAATATGGCAAATCAACACGCGCCGAGGACGGTCCAATAACGCGAGTGTGATCACGGCAGCTGCCAGCCGAGCGCGCCATCATTGCAAGTACACATAGTTCGTCGCTCGGGACCCGTCACCAAGATGTCCAATGCCGCGCTCTCAGCGCAAAAGGAATTGCAACCCATTGGCGATCACGCACGGCAAGTCGGCACGGCTTTGCGCAAGGCGGTCGGCACGGTGCGCATCCACAGCCTGTCGCTGCACGACCTGCAAGGCGATACGCTGTTCCTGAGCGAGGGCGTGCTCGGGCCCGATGAGCACGGCTCAGTGCTCGAGGCTGCCGCCCGGCTCGGCGGCAATCCTGCGAAGTCGAGCCTGCGCTCGGCACTTGGCGATGGCCGAGTCGCCTGCTTCCTCGCGGCACGCAATCTCGCCGGTACGCTCGGCGCGCTGGCCATGATCATTGTCGATGAGCGTGTTGCGGGCAACGCACCGGCGAACTGGCTTGATAACCCGCAGTCGCTCGCACTGCTGCAGGATTTCGGCGCACGTTTCGCCGGCCCTGCGCGACCGGTATCCGATCTGACGTCCTCGCGGCCGCGACTCGTTCACCCCGGCGCGCGGACGCACACCGATGTCGCGCCGCCGACACCTGCCAAGCTCGACACCACGCAGCTGCGCCTGCACGTGCAGCAGTTCATCCAGCTGCGGACTGGCGGTCGCACCCGCCGCTACGAGGTCCTGCTTCGCAGCAGCCGGCCGGACGCGCGCGATCGCCTGCCCGAGGAACTTGCCGCGCAGCTCGCTGATGCCAACCACGCCAAGGTCGTAGACCGATTCGTGGTTACCGAGCTGATCCAGTGGCTCGGCGCCAACAAGGCATGCTGGGATCAGGACCCGGCCGTGTTCAGCGTCAACGTCACCGCGCATAGCGTGAGTGACGAGACCTTCACCGAGTACGTCATCAGGCAGCTACGCGAGCGGAACATCGCCGCCAAGTACCTTGGTTTCGAGATTTCCGAGAGCCAGATCCAGGCTTCGCCGGACGCTGCGGCGGCGTTCATCAAGCGCTGTGAGAAACTCGGCCTGTCGGTGACGGTCGACGACTTCACGCTTACGGACGCCGCGGTCGCGCTGCTTGCGAGTCCCGCCATCAAGGTCATCAAGATCAACAGCAAGCTCACGCTGAATGCGTTGCGCAGCAAGCTCGCCCAGGCCAAAGTGGTCGCAATCGCGCAGATGGCGAAGATCCTCGGCCAGCATTGTGTCGCCAAGCGCATCGAATCGAAGATGGCCCGCCACTGGTTGATCGGCGCCGGGGTCGACTTCGCCCAGGGCAATCTGCTCGAGAAGTCGCGGCCGCTCGATTCCCTGCGCGCAAAACCCTAACGGCAGTTGCCGCAAAGCGCGGCGGCGGCCTGTGGTGCGGCCGATCGCGCAGTCTTGTCGATCACTCGACGCGGTTCGCCCTCATCCGCTTTGGCACCCGAGACGACGATACCGTTGCGCATGTAGATCCGCCGCTGGCATCGATCCGCAAGCTCGCGATCGTGTGTCGATAACAGGAAGGTGGTGCCGGTTTCGTGCTGGATTCGCTGCAGCAGACGGAAAACCTCGTCGGCATTGTCGCGATCGAGATTCCCGGTCGGTTCATCCGCCAGGACCAGCTCCGGGGAGTTCATCAGCGAGCGTGCGATGGCGACGCGCTGCTTCTGGCCGCCCGAGAGGCGCGTTGCACGGAAGTTGCGCCGATCCGCGAGGCCGACCTGCTCGAGCAACTGCCCGGCGCGTTCACGCGCCCGGCGGGTCTCGCGGCCGATTCGTCCGGCGTAGGGAAACAGCACGTTCTCGAGCGCCGTGAAATCCGGCAGCAGATGGTGGAACTGGAAGATGAACCCGATATGGCGGTTGCGATAAAGCGAAAGCTCGTCGGAGCGGAGCCGGGTCAGGTCGGTGTCGAGGAGGCGCAATGAGCCTGAGGTCGGCCGCATCAAGGTGCCGAGGATCGACAACAGCGTACTCTTGCCGCTGCCCGAGGGACCCAGCAGCGCGACCATCTCGCGCTGCGCGAGTTCGAAGGTCACGCCTTTCAGGACCGGCGTCTCGAATTCACGGTCGATGAATGTTTTTCGAAGATCATGCACTTCGAGCAGGGCGGCACTCATTGTGAAATGGCCTCGACCGGATCGATACGCGATGCCGCACGTGCCGGAAGCAGCGCTGCCAGCACACTGGCAATGGCGGCAAGCCACAATGCGGCCTGGTACTGGCCCTGCAATGGATCGACCGGCAACGGCCCGCCGCCCGGACGCGGAATCGCGGACACCAGTTCGCTGAAACCGAAACCAAGGGCAGATCCGAGCACGGCCCCAAGGATGCCTATGACGGCGCCTTGCAGCAGGAACACGCGCAGCACGAATCCTTCTGCGATGCCGAAGCTGCGCATGATGCCGATCTCGGGCCGGCGCCGATAGGTCGTGAGCATGATGGCGCTCGCGACTCCGATGACGATGGTGAGCAGGGTGAACATCTTGATGATGTTGCCGGAGGATTTCTGTCCCGACAGAGCCTCGCGGAGGCGCTGATTGCGATCCATCCACGCGCTTGCTTCGAGCCCGGTCGCGTCGGCGATCTGTCTGGCAATGCTGCGCGCCGCATAGATATCGGCCAGCTTGATTTCAATTTCGCTCAAGCCCTGCGGCAGGTCGAAAAGTACGCGAGCGGTGTCCAGGTTGGCATAGACGAGGCGGCCATCGAGGCTATCCACGCCGGTGGAATACAGCGCCCGCACCGTGAAGATGCGCTCGCGACCCTGGTCGCTCTGCAGATAGACCGGCTGGCCGACGACGAGCCCCAGGTCATCGGCGAGACGTTGGCCCATGATCAGGTCGTTCAGGCCGAGTCGCGGCGCACCGCTTACGATCGACTCTTCGATGGGCGCGATCGCCGACAAGCGGTGCGGCTCGACGCCCTTGATGCTCACCGGCAACGTCTGCGTGCCGCGTGTCGCGAGCGCCGTGCCGACAATGTTGAGCGAGATGCCACTGACGCCCGGGATGGATTGCACGATGCTCTCGACGCTGCGCCACTGCTTGATCTGCGCGCGCCTGTCGGTGGCGCTCTGGCGCGCAACCAGGCTCTGCACGGCTTGTGTGCCGCCCACGAGCCGGGCCTGGCGGTCTTCCGGCTCGACCAGGACATTCGCCGAATTGCCGACGACGCGGTCGATCTGGAAGTCGGCGAGACCGTTGATCAACGCAGCGTTGAAGGTAAAGACTGTCACTGCAATGGCCACGCCACCGACCAGCAATGCCGACTGCAGGCGGTTGGCCGCCAGATAGCGCAGCGCGACCTTGACTTCAAAGCGCACGGCGAGCGCTCGCACGGGACGCCTGGGCGAGTCGCTCGACCTGGGCGACCCGGTGTCCCACCAGGGCTGGATTCGGCTGGCTCAGCACGCGTTCACCCGCCTTGACCCCCTGCTCGACGATGACCTCCTCGCCGGGCCAGTCGATGAAGCGGATGCTGCGTTGCACGACACGTTTGCCTTCGATCACCAGCACGCGCGCATTGGCGTCGCGGCCAAGAATGGCACTGCGGGAAATGGTCAGCGCCTGGCCGCGGGTCTCGACGATCAGGTTGATGTCGGCTGTCAATCCGGCACGCAGATCCTCCGCAGGTTGCGCCAGGCGGAAACGCACCCGCGCCCCGCCCGTGCGCGCATCCACCTTGGGCGAGATGTAATCGAGCGTCGCGGCACGTACGTCGCGCTCACCGACGATGACGATGCGGGCGCTCATCCCCGTGTGCAGTTCGCCAAGGAACCGTTCGTCAATGTCGGCTTCTATCTCGACGTCGGCGAGCGGCGCGATTTCGTAAATGGTGGTTTGCGCCGAAACGACCTGGCCGACGTCCACCGGTCGCGCCAGCACCACGCCGGATACCGGCGCCACGATGGTGGCTTCGTCGAGTCTGGCGGACGCTTCGCGCCGGCTCGCGGCGACGCGGTTCAACTCCACCCGCGCCTGATCGAGATCGAAGCGGCTCTGGTCATATTCCTTGACGGTGGCAAGACCGCTCGCTCGCAACTGCGCCAGGCGCTGATAGTTGCGTTCGGCTTCGACCAGCGCGCGCCGCCGCGAGGCCAGTTCCTGCTCGACCTGTGCGAGCACCGCGCGCGTAGCGGCCGCGTCCAGCGTGACCAGCAGATCACCCTTGCTGACGCGATCGCCCTCTTCGCGCGTGAGCTTGAGGATCTGGCCGTTGCGCTCCGGAACGATGGTCACGGTGAGCCTCGGTCGCGTGCGGCCGGTGATGGCGAGCACGCGCTCGGCAGGTCCCTCGCGGACCGCACTCGCGAGGACGGGCTGCGGCTGCAAGGCCCGGTAGCCAAGCGCCGCGCCGGATACGAGTACGAGTCCCGCAAGCAATTTATAGCGGTGGCGCGACCAGAAGGCCGGTTGTTCCTCATCGATCATGGGCCGCTCCGACAGGCATTGAATTCATCGTTGCAATAAAATATATCATATGATCTAATTAATCAAGTGCAGTGAGGAGAGCCGGCATGCCGCGCACCCATGGCGCCCGCAACAGCGATTATCTGGAGCGGCGTAACGAACTGATTAACAAGGTAAAAATGCGCCTTTCCGCCAAGGCTGGCCAGGCGCCCAGCTTCAGGGAGCTGGCGATGGCGGCGGGCGTGAGCGTGGCCACGCTGCGGCACTATTTCGGTTCCCGCGAGGCGCTCGTGCAGGCTGTATTCGCCGCGGGTCTCGCCGGCGGCGAAAAACACCTGCGCAATACCCGCAACCCCACCGAACTGCCGCTTCGCGATTCATTGAGTGGCTTCCTGCAGCGCGTCGCTACAGGCTGGACACAGGGCCAGGTCGGGTTGCTGCATCGTGTCGGTCTCGCAGAAGGACTGCGTGACCCAGGCACTGGCGTCGCCTATCTCACGGACATCCTGGAGCCGACGCTGCAGTCGCTCGAGGAGCGCCTGGCGAAGCATGTCGCGCGCGGCCAGATGAGGGCATGCGATCTGCGCCAGGCGGCCCTCGCTTTGCTCGCCCCGCTGATCCTTGCACTCCTTCACCAGCACGATCTGGGCGGCAGCCGCTGCCGCCCGCTCGACATCGGTGAGCTGGCTCTGGCCCAGGTGGACATGTTCTGCCGCGCCTACGCGACGGTGGATCAAGCCTAGAGCGCGATCATGACCGGATCGCCCTGCCATGCTTCGCAACGTGAACGCCAGCCCGCGAACATCTCGTCGATCGGCTTCGAGTACTCGAGCAATTCGATCATGCAACCAAACTGGCTGCGGCCGTCCATATAGGCGAAGCGCGGCCCGCCTTTCATCTTGGCGCTATTGACGACCGCGCTACCAGACTTCTCGTAGTGCGCGATATCGGCGTCGAGGTCATGCGACCACAGGCAGAGGTGGTGATAGCCCTCTTCGCCAGGCGCATAGACATCGCGATAGGCATTGGGGCCGGCATCGAGGGGTTCGATGAGTTCGATCTGGACCGGTCCGCTATAGGCAATGGCCGTACGCATGTTGAGTTGACCAGGCTGGCCGCGATAGTTGCTGTCCCTGAACTGCTCGGCCCGGTAGTGCGCGACAAAGAATGGCCCGACGCCGAAGCTGCGCGCCCAGCGCGTGGCCGCGGCCTCGATGTCGTTCACCACCCAGGCATGCTGGAAGATGACGCGATCGGTCGGCCAGGCAGCGGGCGTTTTCAAGGTGGCGGCTCTCTGCGCGGGCTCAGGTTCGGCGAACCCGCCAGCACTTCAGTTGATGATCGTCGATGATACCCACGGCCTGCATGAATGCATAACAGATGGTGGAGCCTACGAACTTGAAGCCGGCCCTCGCCAATGCCTTGCTCATGGCATCGCTCGCGGCCGTCTTGCCGGGAATGTCGCTGAGCCAGCGCGGCCGGCGGCGCCGGCCCTGCGGCTGAAACTGCCAGATGAATTCCGCAAAGCTGCGGCCTTCGTCCCTGAGTGCGAGCAGGGCGCGGGCATTGCTGCGCACGGCTGCGATCTTGAGGCGATTTCGAACGATGCCGGGATCGCGCATCAGCGCATCGAGCTTGCGTTGCGGCCAGCGCGCGAGCTCATCGGGATCGAATTCCGCGAATGCTCGGCGATAGCCGTCGCGCTTGCGTAGCACCGTGATCCAGCTGAGGCCCGCCTGCGCGCCCTCCAGACACAGCATTTCGAACAATTGCCGGTCGTCATGCACGGCAACGCCCCATTCACGATCGTGATAATCGACGTACAACGGATCGGTGCCGCACCAGGCGCAACGATGGCGGCCATCCGCGTGCAGCATGGCACCGCGTCGCTGTGTCGTCACGGCGCGGCCTGCCGGCCCGGCTCGCGTCGCGCCCGGACGCCGGGTCGCGAGGTCAGCCATCGCCAGCAGGGGGAACAATGGCGCGCGAGGAAGACGATGACCTTGCCGTGGCCGGTGATGATGGCCTCGCTCCTGCGCTTGCGTATGGCAGGCAGCATGGCGCGCACGGCGCGCGCCGTATCCACACGTAACCACGCCGGCACCGGATCCGGTGCATCAGGCCGCAGTTCTCCGTGGTTATTGGTGCGCCTGATATCCGAGTCGACGAAGCCCGGCGCAATGTGCGTGACTGCAATCCCGTATTGCGCGAGATCGCCACGCAATGATTCGGCCAGCGCCCGCACCGCAAATTTGCTCATCGCGTAGCAGGATGCCCCCGGCATCGCCACGAATCCCGCAACACTGCCCATGATCACGACCTGGCCGCTGCTCGCCTTGAGCGCCGGCAGCGCTTCGTAGATCCCGCGCAGGACCGAAAACACGTTGGTCTCGAACTGGCGGCGGTAATCGGCGAGCGACAGTTCCTGAAACCGGCCCGCAACGCCGAAACCTGCGTTGGCGATCAGGATATCGAGCACCTTGCCGCGGGAGCCGAGCTGCGAAACCACGTCGGCGAGACTGCCATCGACCGTTACATCGGCGGCAATCACCTCCACGGCGGCACCCGCTGCGCGCAAGCCGCTGGCAAGCGATTCGAGGCGCTCGCGTCGTCGCGCGAGCAGGATCAACTCGGCGCCAAGACCCGCCAGGGCGCGGGCGAGCTCAGCGCCGATCCCTGAGGAGGCGCCGGTGATCAAAACGACCTTGCCGGCAAACGTTGCGCCCAAGACGGCTCGCGTTGGTTGTTATCCCGGGAGATGGTTCAGGCGAGTATACGCGGCTCGCGAAGCGGATCGTGGTTCCCGTTACCGGCGATTTCGACGCGATTACGACCCGCGAGCTTCGCGGCATACAACGCATCGTCCGCGATCTTGATGGCATTTTCCGGACTGCGCCGTAGTCCGGGCGGAATCCATGCAACGCCGATGCTCACGGTGACGACAGGAGCGACCTTGGAATGCTCGTGCACGATTCGTGCCGATTCGACGGCCTGCCGCAGATCGTCGGCGATCTGCGTCGCCTGCGCCGCGTCGACCTGGTACAGCACGATGGCGAGTTCCTCGCCGCCATAGCGTGCCGCGACATCGAGCGGCCGGCGCGCGAATTGCCGGCACAGGGCCGCGACACGTTGCAGGCAGCCATCGCCTTCCTGGTGACCATAATTGTCGTTGTAGAGTTTGAACTGGTCGATGTCGATCAACAGCACCGCGAGCGCGGTCCGGTCGCGCAGGCTCTGCTGCCACACCCTGCGCAGGTGATCATCGAAGGCGCGACGATTACGCAGCCCGGTCAGACTGTCGCGCTCGGCGAGATCGCCGAGCACGCCGTGCTCGAGGAAGATCTGCCGGATCGACACCTCGGTCTGATAAGCCGCATAGGCCGCGATGACTCCAGTCAGGAGGAGCAGGCCACTGTCAAACGCGAGTTTGCCGATCGACATGCCGAACAGCCACGCCGCGGTCACATAGCCCAGGATTCCGAGGGCCGCCGCGATTACCGCATCGGTAAACAGCAGCCCCGCAAGTACGAAGCTGCCGAACAGGGCGGTTGTCAGGAAGGTGAGCGCTTCGGGTCGACCATCGACCACGAGCAGTGCGACGAGCGATGCGGTGACCAGATTGAATACGATCCACAACGGCGCCGCGGTGGCGAGGTATTTTTCATCGAAACGGCGGGTCCAGGCGACCGCCGCCAGCCAGGCCGTTACCGGCAACAACAGGCCGAGACGCAGGGCGGTCTCGAGGTTCCAGCCGAAGTTCGTGCCCATCGCATAGCGGACGATCGTCGTCAGCAGCGCCACCAGCGCAACGGCCAGCAACCAGGCACGTGCGCGTTGCCGTATGCGCTCGAGAAAGAACAGGCGAAATTCCTTCTCGAGCGGCAACGGGAACTTCATCGCGATGTCGCCGCGACTCAACTCCAGCGCAAAAGGCGAGTCCGCCTTGAGCGCTGCGTTGAGATTTTCCTGATCGAAGGACTGTCGGTACATCGTCTACCAAGTATAGCGAACGCGATAGCGCACCGTGGCTTCGCCATCCCTGGCCACCCGCACCGGAAAGTGGATGGTTCGCGCATCCTCCTTGACGTAGTCCTGGCTTTTCGTAACGAGGCGCCAGTTGCTCCAGCGATAGAGGTTTTCCTTCACCAGTACCTCGACCGCCTCGTCCTTGTGGTTGCGCAGCTTGATTTCGATCTCCTCCTCGATCCAGTGCGCCTTGGTGTCGATCGCGAAATCGACCTGGCGCCTCTCGCCCACGACATCGAACGCCGAACCGAGCTTGATACGCACGTCCTCGTCCCTGGGTGTGTGGTCGATGACGTCTTCGCCGATGAACTCGAGACTCGCATCCGCGCTGTCCAGCTGCGAGACACGGATCCGGCCCGCAGGCAGCGGCACGCCAAGCCCGAACTGCTTGTCGTTGCGAAATTGCAGATACACGTCGACCTTCTTGTTCATCTGCACGCCGAGGTCCCGGTCCGTGTAGGGAGAGTCGAAGTAATACGGATAGGGCATCCCGTAGTAGAGCAGTATCTTCCGTGCTGGAATCGCAGCCGCGCGATCGAACAACTCGATCTGCTTGGTGGAATTGTTCGGCAGCGTCGTCGGCCGTCCCAGGCTGTACATGTGAAACTCGAAGAAACTCTTCTCCTCGAATCCCGCCGGGGCAGCGGCATCCATCGCCGCCATCTCCATCGCCCGCGTCCGCTTCATGGCGGGCGCCACCGCCTGGGCGCGGTGCACGTCGCCCGCGATCAACTTCAGTCGCGCATTCTCGTAGCTCGCACCTGACTGGTTGATGATGCTGACCCATGCGCTCAAATCGAGATTGCCGCTGTTGGCGTCCCTGCCGGGCGTGAAGATGAGGTTGTAATCACTCCACCAGGTCATGCCGCCCGTCTGGTAGGTAACGCGCGTGCGCTGCTCGCCGCCACGCCTGGAGAAGACGTCCCACACCAGGGTTGGCCGCGTATTGAGCCCGCCCGGCAGATCGGGGAAGTGCACTGCGGAATAGCCTGTCAACGAGTGGATCGTGCCATCGTCGCCGCGCAACACGAGCCCGCCATAGGCCGACAGCAACGTTCCGCTCAATGTGCTCGGTTGATTCCCGACATTGCGCTCCACGGTAATCGGTCGATCGATGTACTTCAGGAGCAGCTTGTCCGATGAGACCAGGTCGAACTGGAAGTTCTGCTCGAGCACCCGCGTATCGGCGTCGCTGAGCGAGGTGAAGGTCACTGTCGTTGGATCGATCAACGCCGCGACGTCTGTGAAGCGCAGCTCCGAGCGGCCTGCATCGATATGCACCGGACGCTCCTGGCGAACCAGGGCATATCCGGGCACCGACATTGCGTTCGGCGAACCCATGCCTGGCAGTGGCCGATACATCTCGGCAGGAACCGCCCCCGGTCGCGCGGAACTGTAGATTGTGATCGCAGTGTTGTCCTCGTCGGCCGCTCCCGCATTGCCAATCGCGAGCGCCGCGGCGGAGGCCGCCGCCAGTAGTCGTTTGCTCGAGTTCATCGTGTCCTCGTCCTGTTGTCTGACATCAGCGTTTAACGCGGCACTGCCAGAATCGGGTTTCGCGGCGCGAAGCCGGCAATCTGCGAGACAGATCGCGTTCCTTGGCTTATGTCCAAAGGTGAATTGTGAGCCAGCACCCATCAGTACGCCGCCGGCAGGGGCAGCATAACCAACATTATCGATTCATGTACGAACCACTGAAAAACCTGCAGTGGCGGACAGCGCTGCTGGCGCGCATGGCGCAGCAACCTGCAGCCACCCGGCAACGCCCTAGCCCGCGACGGGAACCATTTCGCGATGCCCCGCAACCCTCATGGAAGCTGCAACTCGCAAGACTGAACAACCTGACGTCGAAGTAGCTGCGCCCGCCGCCGGCGCGATGGACCCGGGCTTCATTCGCGACAATCAGATCGTCGAGCGCTACCTGGGCGGCCGACTGCCACCGCGTGGGGTCAGCGACTTCGAGCGTTTCTGTCGCGATAATCCCGACCTGCTCGACGCCATCGGCCTGCCCGAACGTGTCAACAAGGGGTTGCGCCTGCTCGAACAGGGCGGCAAGCCCGAACCCTGGCAGCAGCCACAGATCAAGTCCTGGCAGAAGCTGCCGGTACTGCTCGCGATGGCAGGTCTCGCACTTGTGCTCGCCATCGTTGCAATCGTGCAGACCACACGGGTCGACAGTCGCGATGCGCGCATCCTCGCCCTGCAACAGCAAGTCATCGAGCAGCCGCTGCTGCCTGCGACCCGCAAACGGACCATGTTGCTGATTCCCTCGCGCACTGGCCCTGGCAGCCACGCTGCGGCGAGCATCGGCAGCCCCGAGGGCGCGGAACTCGCCGATTTCAAGATCGACGTATCGTGGTCGAAGGCCGCTTTGTTTCGCATCACGGTCGATCGCGTCGACCAGGGCAGGGTCATGGTCCTGCACAATGTGCGCAAGGATTCCAACGGCCATCTGCGCCTCGGGCTCAATAGCTCGGCGCTCGGTCCGGGCCGCTACAACTTCACGATCGAAGCCCTGGATTGGAAAGGCCAGGCCCACCCGGCGGCCTGGATCAGCATCGCCATTCGCGGCTAGTTGCCACGGCCCGCTCGCCCCGGCACGCGCACGTAATCGACAAGCCGAGGCGCACTGGCCAGCGGATCATCCGGTTCAACCGCTCCGGACTTCGACATCTCGCGCCAGTGCCGCGGCACGCGATCGAGTGCGATTGCGTACAGATCGAGATTGCCAGCAGCGTCGATGCGCATGCGCAGCCACTGCTTGTAATCCTGGATACGTAGGCTGGAGAACGCTTCGGTGGAATGGCGGCCGAAGACATTGAGCGAAATCAGCAGATAGATGCCGAGGATCAACGGTCCGAGCAATGCGCCGCCGATCAGCGTGAACGGTACGCTGGCAAGGAATTGGGCGGCGGAGCCAAACGGCAGTTCGAGCCAGCGCGTCGTGACGATGATCGCGAGCCAGCCGGTGCAGAATGCGCCGAACAGGTGCGCTGCGGCGTGCCCCAGACCTCCGAGCAGCCGATACCAGCGTGCATGGGTGTCGGTAAAAAAGACGAACGCCGCCAGGAAGAGCATCAGCCACAGACCGTTGAAAGGCGAGCGCACGGCGGCACCGAGCGCCGCCGCCAGCGCCGCGCCAAAACTCACGACATCGTCGCGTCCGATACTCGCAGCTGCAAACCAGGCGGACAGTGAATAGAGCACAGCCGTGATGCTGCAGCTCGCGGGATTGAGCAACGGCAACAACAGGTTTCGCCAGGATAGCCGCCGGCTGATCTCGGGCGGCGGATAGATGGCCTTGCGCTCGAAACCATCGGCGAGATGGCTCGCATCGGGTGCATGCGTGGGGTGGAGGAAGGCACCGCCGCCACCAGAGACGATTTTCTGCGTGCCTGCGGCATTGGCATGGCGCTGATAGAGGTGCAGATCGCCGGTGACATACACGTCAACCGCGCGCTTGATGACCTGTTCCTCGAAGAATCGGAGCGTCGCATCCTCGTAGCTTGCATACTCGGGATACTCGTTCGCATAGATCCACTGCGGATCGGGCACCGCCATGATGACGCGAGTGCGCTCGTTGAACTCGCGCGTCATCGTCTGGAAGTACTGCACCTGCGGCTCATCGAATTCCGCGCCGAGCTGCAGGTCGATGCCGAGCAGCCACCAGTCGGCGGGCAGGCGCAACGCGAAATAGCTGCGTGTCTGCTGCGTACGGCAGCCCGCGAATCCTCGCTCGGGACGGCAGAACGCGCGTGTGAATGCGACCAGTGAGTCGTACCAATCGTGGTTGCCGGGTATGGCGAAGAGCTCCGGCCAGCGCCCGTGCGACTGAAATGCCGCGGTGTAGGGCGCTTCGGTGCGTTGCTCGTAGGCGAGTCGTGATGGGTAGGGATAGACCTCGTCGCCACCGAAGATCAACAGTCGCCCGCCGCGGGTGACGATATGCTCGCCGGCAGCGGTTTGGAGCGCCTGCTCCTTCGCGGCAATCGCATGCGCAATGCCGCAGGTCGGGTTCCAGCCATCGCCGATGTCGGCGACGTAATCGATCCACAGCTCGCCTTCATCGTGGCGGTAGTCGAAGTAGCCCTGCGGCTGCGACGCCAGTGCTTCGATCAACCGGGTATCGGAGTGGCGCCCAAACAGGTTCGCCAGCGTGAGATTGAGCGCCGAGCGCACCAATATGGGTGGATCGTACCAACCGACCATCGACGGTCTCGGCCGCGACGACGCTGCCTGCTTCATCGCTCAGCCGGCCCGCAGGGCAAGGAGCGGTGCACGCGCCACGGCACTGCGCGTGGCCAGAAACCCGGCAGCGCCGACGATCACGGCCCCGCCGACGATTCCCGCGACCCACACCCAGGCATGCCACTGAAAGTGCAGGTCGAGAATACGCCGGGCAAGCACATAGCCGCCGACGCTGGCGGCAGCGGCCGCGAGACAGCCGGCCAGTGCCCCGAGGGTGAGGAACTCCGCCAGCACGCCGCGCAATATGGTCGCGCGACTCGCACCGAGCGTGCGCAGTATTGCCGCCTCGAATCGTCGCTCTTCGCGGCTCGCCTGGACTGCAGCCAGCAGCACGGTCAATCCCGCGAACATGGTGAACAGGAAGACCGCCTGTACGGCCAGCGCCGCCTTGTCGATGATACGGCGCACTTGTCCGAGCAGGTCGGCCATGTCGAATATTGACACACTGGGGAAGCGCCGGACCAGATTGGCGATATCACGCGTGTTGCTCGGTCGATAGTAGGCGCTTGTCATCCATGTACCTGCGACATCCTGCAGAAGGCGCGGCGGAAAGACGATGAAGAAATTGGGTTGAAAGCTGTCCCATTTGACACGGCGTATGCTTGCGACGCGCACTTCGTAGATCTCGCCCGCGACATCGAAGGTCAGTTGGTCGCCAATGCCGACGCCGAGCCCTTCCTGGAACTCGCTGGCGAGCGATACCAGCGGCGCTGCGAACTGCGCCTCGCTCCACCAGCTGCCCGCGATCACCTGGTTGCCCTCGCCCGGCTGCGCCGCCCAGGTGATGTTCTGCTCGCGCGAAGCGAAGCCTTCTCCGCGACGTGACCCGAAGGGTCGCTCTTCGACGGCCACGCCATTGATCGCCGTGAGCCGCGCGCGGATCATCGGCAGCATGCGTGTGGTTCGCGCGCCGACCGATTGCAGGTAATCCTGCAGGGCATCCTTTTCGGTGGGCGGGATATTGATGAAGAAATAGTTGGGTGTATCGGCTGGCAGACTGCGACGCCAGTCCTCCAGCAACTCCCCGCGAACGATGCCGAGCAGGAGCAGTACCGACAGGCCAAAGCCGAAAGCCGCCAGCTGCAGCAATGTCTCCGCCCGTCGCCGTGCAAGATTGGCAAGACCATATCGCCAGGCGATGCCTACGCGGGAGCGCAATGAGGCGCTCAAGCGCAGCAGCAACAGCCCCGCGGCAACCAATATCAGGGCGAAGGCAGTCATGCCGGCGACGAAACCCGCCGCCAATTGCGTATCGCGCAGGACGACATAGATGAGCGAAACCACGGCCGCAAGCGCCGGCAGGAACGCCGCCCACAGCCAGGGCGGCGGCGGCCCCGAGTCACGGCGCAACACGCGTATCGCCGGCACGCGGGTCAGCTGCAGTTGTGGCGGCAGAGCGAAGCCGCAAAGGACGGCCACGGCCGTTGCGGCGCCGAGCAGGAGCGGTCCCGGAGTTGCCGGCGGCAATGCGGTGGCGAACAAGTCGCGCAAAAGATAAAGGAGTGCTGTCTGGGCGGCGAACCCAAGCCCGGCACCGAGCGCGATGGCGATCGCGGCCATGATGATGAGTTGCCACAGCGCCACGACCAGCACGTAGCGACGCGTCGCACCCAGGGTCTTCATGAGCGCAACGGCATCGAGGTGACGTTGTACATAGCGGCGCGCCGCCATCGCCACGGCAACGCCGGCCAGCAATACCGCGACGAGGCTGGCGAGGCTCAGGAAGCGTCCGGCGCGCTCGACAGAATTGCTCACCTGCGGCGCGCTTTGGCGGACATCCTGCAGCCGCTCGCGCGGCGCGCGGGCGCCGTCCAGCCAGGCCCGGAAGCCCGCAATCGCGCCGGCCGTGCCGGCGAAGGTAAGCGCATAGCGCACGCGGCTGCCGGGCTGGATCAATTGCGTCTTCGCCAGATCGGCGCCCTGCATGAGCAGCGATGGCGCGAGATCGGAGAAAGTCGCACCCTGATCCGGCCGTGATACGAGCACGGCGGTGACACGAAATCGCGCCCGGCCGATTGCGAGTTCGCTATGAAGGTCGGCGCCGAGCGCCGCGAGCAGGCGCGAGTCGGCCCAGATTTCGCCTGCGCCCGGCCGATCGTCGGCAATTCGCGCCGCGCCAAACGCCTGGTCCGCGATCCGGACCACACCTCGCAGCGGATAACCGGCGCCGACGGCGAACAGATTCGCGAGCTGGGTGCGGTCCCCATTGAGCACGACCGTCAGCGTCTGGGTGATGCGCGCGCTCGAAATGCCGCGCTGGGCGGCTTCCTGCTCATAGGCCGCGCCGATCGGCTCGGTGGACTCGAGCCGCAGGTCGCCGGCCAGGATCTCGCTCGCCTGCAAGGCGACCGCCGCATCGATGCGGCCGACCAGGAACCCGACTCCGGTGAGTGCGGCAACGGCTATGGACAGCGCCGCGATCAGAATCAACAATTCGCCGGCACGCCACTCGCGCCACAACGCGGTCCATGCAAAGCGCAGCGAGTTCATGCCGTGCGCCCATCGTCGAACAAGCGCCCGGACTGCATTTGCATGCGCCGCGCGCAACGCGCCGCAAGCGGCGCATCGTGAGTGACGAGTACCAGCGTCGTTTGGCTGGCGGCATTCAATTGAAACAGGAGCTCACCAACCCGCTCGCCGGTTGCGTTATCGAGGTTGCCGGTAGGTTCATCGGCAAAGAGAATGGCCGGACGGGTAACGAACGCGCGCGCCAGCGCGACGCGCTGTTGTTCGCCACCCGAGAGCTGGCGCGGATAATGGCCGCGGCGGCGCTCGAGCCCTACCTGTTGCAAAGCTTCCTGGGCACGCTCGCGTGCATCCTTCGCGCCGGACAATTCGAGGGGCAGCAGTACGTTCTCCTGCGCCGTAAGGGCGGGCAGGAGATGAAAAGACTGGAATACGAAACCGACCTTGCTGGCGCGCAGCCGGGCACGACCATCTTCATCGAGTGCAGTCAATTGCGTGCCGGCGAGCCAGATCTCGCCGCTGGTCGGGGCGTCGAGGCCCGCAAGGAGCGCCAGCAATGTCGATTTGCCGGCGCCTGAAGGACCCAGTATTGCGACCGTCTCGCCCGCGGCGATATCGAGCGAAACATCATCGACGATGGTCAGCGGTCCCTCCGGACTGGTAACCTCACGCACGAGGTTCAGGGCTTTGAGTACGCTTTTATCTTCGCTCATATTGCTCGGGTTTTACGGCGGCACGCTCAGCCTGACTGGCACCACCGCCGAGACCAGGGCGCTGGCGCCGACAATTCTGGTAGTGGGTGACAGTATCAGTGCCGCCTATGGTATCGCCGCGGAACAGGGCTGGGTTAGCCTGCTGCAAGCGCGGCTGCGCACCCAAGGTTACGGTTACCGGGTAGTCAACGCCAGTGTAAGCGGTGAAACCACCGAGGGCGGGCGCAATCGATTGCCGCGGGCATTGCAACGCCACCGCCCGGCAATCGTCATCATCGAGCTTGGCGGCAATGATGGTCTGCGCGGCCTGCCGCTCGATACGACCCGTGCCAATCTCGCCCAGATGATCAAGCTCAGCCGGCGCGCCGGCGCGCGAGTTGTGCTGCTCGGCATGCGACTGCCGCCGAACTACGGCGAAGAATATGGCAATGCCTTTGCCGCGCTCTATGCTGAACTCGCGCAGTCGCCGGATGTCGAGCTCGTGCCGTTTTTCCTCGATGGGGTTGCGCTGGAACCGGGCATGATGCAGCCTGATGGTCTGCACCCCGGGGCAGCGGCTCAGGCCACGTTGCTGCAGAATGCCTGGCCGAAACTGAAAATATTGCTCTCCAAAGCAAAGGCGAAGTAATGACAGGCGACGGCATCGAAAAGCCCTGGCTCAAGTCCTACCCGGCAAGAGTCCCGCACGAAATCGACCCGGCTATCTACCCCTCGCTGAAGGCCCTGATCGAGGAGTCGCTGACGCGCTTTGCCGAACGCACCGCCTACGTGCAAATGGGTCGGGATCTCAGTTTCGCGGAACTGGACGAAGCCTCCGCAGCCATCGGCGCATGGCTGCTCACCCGCGGCGGCATGCAGGCCGGGGACCGCATCGCGATCATGCTGCCGAACATCCTGCAGTACCCGATCGTCATGATGGGTGCTCTGCGCGCCGGACTGACGGTCGTCAATACCAATCCCCTCTATACGACGCGCGAACTCCAGCATCAGCTGCACGACGCGGGCGTCAAGACCATCGTCGTGTTGGAGAATTTCGCGCACGTCCTCGCAGAAGTGATCGACGCGACCGAGGTACGCAATGTCATCGTCACCGGTGTCGGGGACATGCTGGGCGGATTGAAAGGTTGGCTCGTCAATTTCATCGTGCGTCGGGTGAGAAAACAGGTTCCACCCTGGCAGATCACGGGTGCCAGGCACTTTGGCGATGTCCTGTCGCAAGGCCGGGCACTGCAGCTGCCGGCCGTATCTGTCGGTCACGACGACCTCGCCTTCCTGCAATACACCGGTGGCACCACCGGTGTTTCCAAGGGCGCGATGCTGACCCATCGCAACATGGTCGCCAACGTGCTGCAGGCGAATGCCTGGATTGACGATGCCCTGCGCGCGAGCGAACGCGAGATCACGCTGGTGACGGCGATACCGCTCTATCACATCTTTGCGCTGACGGCGAACTGCCTGCTGTTCACCCGCCTCGGCGCTCGCAACCTGCTCATTGCGAATCCGCGCGATTTTGCCGGCTTCGTCACCGAGCTGCGCAAGTACCAGCTGACGTTCGTGAGTGGTGTGAATACCCTGTTCAACGCATTGCTCAACACGCCGAATTTCGACAAGGTCGATTTCAGCCAGCTGACCGTCACACTCGGCGGCGGCATGGCCGTGCAGGAAGCCGTTGCTGCGCGCTGGAAGGCGGTCACCGGCAACGTACTCACGCAAGCCTGGGGTCTGACGGAAACCTCGCCGGCCGCCTGCATCAATCCCGTCGGCGAGGACTACAACGGTTCGATCGGCCTGCCCATACCCTCCACGGAAGTGTCGATCCGCGACGACGCTGGCAACGCGCTCGGTATCGGCGAAGTCGGCGAGATCTGCGTGCGCGGTCCGCAGGTGATGCGCGGTTACTGGCAACGCCCCGACGAGACCGAAAAGGTCATGATCCCGGGTGGTTGGTTCAGGACCGGCGATATCGGCCGCATGGATGAACGTGGCTATGTTTACATCCAGGATCGCAAGAAGGACATGATCCTGGTGTCGGGCTTCAATGTTTACCCGAACGAGATCGAGGACGTCATCGCCAAACACAGCGGTGTCCTGGAAGTCGCCGCAGTCGCCCAGCCGGATGAGCGCTCGGGTGAGGTCGTGGCGGTGTTCGTCGTGCGCAAGGATCCGGCACTCACTGCGGCGGATATCATCAAGCATTGCCGCGACGAATTGACCGGCTACAAAGTGCCGCGCCACGTATATTTCCGCGACGAACTGCCCAAGACCAACGTCGGCAAGATCCTGCGGCGGACGCTGCGCGATGAATTGCGCAAATAGGCGCGCGGCGCTCCCGGCCCTGCTGTTGATGCTCGGCGGTTGCGGCCAGGATGCCTGCCAGCAGACGGAACTCAAGCAGTTCATCGTTGACCGTGCGCGCGAGAACTATCTGTTCCCGCAACTCCTGCCTACCAACATCGACGTCAATCAGTATGCGAGCGGTGAAGCAGTGCTCGATGCGCTGACGGCTACCGCGCGCGCCCAGGGTCTCGACCGCAACTTCAGCAGCATCACCACGATTTCCGGGGAGCTGAATCTCATCGAGGGCGGCGCCACCGTCGCCTTCGGCGTGCAGTTCGCCCAACGCGGGCCCGGGCTGCGCCTGTTCATCGTGCAGGTCTTCGAGGGCTCGAACGCTGCCGCCGCCGGGTTCCGGCGCGGCGATGAGATTCTCGCCATCGGCGAGACCACCGCGACGCTCACGCCGGTAGCCACGGTGCTCGCAAGCGTCGATGGCCTCAACAATGCACTCGGGCCGGATGAACCGGGCGTCACGCGGATCTTCTCCGTGCTGACAGCGGGAGGTGCGACCGTCGAACGGTCGGTCGCGAAGGACCGGCTCGACCTGAATGCGGTGCCGTTCACGCAACTCATTGCGCAACCCGGCCTGCCACCTGTCGGCTATCTGCAGCTGCGCAGCTTCATCGGCACCGCCGAAGCCCAGTTACGCAGCGCCTTCGCGGAATTTCGCGCCAACTCGGTGACCGACGTCATCGTTGATATTCGCTACAACGGCGGTGGCCTGGTGCGCATTGCGCAGCTGCTCGCGAATCTCCTCTCGGCCGAACGCAGTACCCAGGAAGTGCTCTACCGTACGCGACTGAATCCGCTGCAGGCGGCCAGCGAGCAAACAGTGACCTTTCGGGCCGAACCGGAAGCGATAGGCGCACAGCGCATCGCGTTTCTCACGACTGCCTCGACTGCCTCCGCAAGCGAAATCCTGATCAATTCGCTCTATCCCTATGTGGACGTTGCAATGATCGGGGCTCGCAGCTTCGGCAAGCCGGTCGGCCAGAATGCCTTCGATGCGCCTGCTTGCGATCTGCGCCTGCGCCTGGTCGCGTTTCAGACGCTGAATCGCGATGGTACCGGCGATTATTTCGCCGGCTTGCCGGATGCCAATTACACCGATACGTTCTGTCCGGTGAATGATGACCTCGCCAGCGATCAGGACAGCGTGCAGGATCCACTCACCGCGGCTGGGCTGAACTGGCTCGCAAGTGGCGCTTGTCCGGCCGCGAACGCGCAGGCGGTGGATGATCGGCCCATCGTGAGTCGCTCACTGCAACCGGACGGTGAGGGCAGGCGAATCTTCTAGGTGAAGCCCTGTGCAGTCAGCACGGGCGCGGACGTACCGATCGGCGCAGGTTTTTCCTAGAGCGACTGCACCAGAAACAGCGTGGCTTCCAGCCGGTCATAGTCGTACAGGTCGACGCTGGAGCTGCTGCGGATGTAGCGCAGCCTCGGCACCAGGGTTGCGCCATGCCACAGGCGCCCCGGTATCTCGAGCGCGAGCTGCGCGAATCCCAGATGATCGACCCGCCGTTCACCGAGAAACCCGCGTGCATTGTCGTAGCGTATCCAGGAGTAAAGCACTTCGGCGCTGAACCGGGTCTTGCCTGCGAGTGGCAGGCTCACGCCGCTGCGCGCGCCAAAACGACGATTGCCATAGGGCGATCCGAAACGGCTGACCTCATCGCCGCCGCCGAACAACGTTAATCGAGTCACCGATCCTTTGCGCCACCAGTCGCGATGATCGGCAGACAGCGCCAACAGATAGCGGTTCGCGTCCTGCAGGATATAGCGGGGGGCATTGAAGTCGAGCCGGGCCGCGCGACCGACCACGCCGAATAGCCAGCCGCGAGGCAGTGCGCGGTCGAAGCGCAACTCGCCACCGATTTCCTCGCGATATTCGGTATTGTCGAGCCAGCGTTGCTGGTAGTCCGCGACAACGGCGCCACGCCAGGCGCCCAGCCTGTAACCATAGGCGAGTTCCAGCCCCGCAACACCCTGGTCGACGAAGGGTGCATCCGGATTGCTGCGATAACTGGCAGCCAGCTTGGCGCGCAATTGCCGATCGTCCGAGAAGCGATGACTGATGCCAAGGTCGGCGCGCGCTTCGGCGAATGCCGTGTCCTGCTTGACATCCTCCGGGCGTATCGGCAGACCGAGATATTCGTTATCTGCCGTGGCGAAGTTGGCATTGCTGTCATAGCCGACTGCGAGCCCGAGGTTGACGTTGTAGCGGCGATCAGCGCGTCGCTCACCGGCAATGCGCTTGAGGTAATTCTGCGCAGCGGCGCGATCCTTCTCGCTCGCGGCTGTTTGCGCGATTGCGCGAAATCTCTCCTCGGCCTCATCGAGCTCGCCCGACTGGTAAAGCGCTTGCGCGAGACCAAAGCGCACGACGGCACGCTCGGGATCGGTTGCCTCGAGACGCCGGAACGCGCGCAGCGCGATGTCATCGTGCCGCAATGCGAGGGCTGCCACGCCGAGCGCGAGATTGTAGCGAGGCACGGCCTGCCCCTCCTCCTCGAGCGGCAGCAGCAAATCGTAGGCTGCAGCGTGCTCGCCCGCATTGATATGTCCCTCGGCCGCTGCGACCGTCGCGATGAGTTGGGCCGACGGGCCCTTGGCATCCGCCGCCGCCACCGTGCCCAGAAACGCCAGGAGCACCAGCAGCGCCAGGCTTTGCGGCCCACGCGCACTGCGTTGGTAAGACGACAAACTACCCTCTTTGGCCATATATGCCGGTTGACAGCCGGCTCCCGCCGCCGCAACGTGAATCCACTTCATGATACCGGGAATCCTGTCATGAGCCCGAGAAAGCCACGAATCGCGCCGGCCGATGCGCCGCCCGCGGGACTGGCCGAAGCAAGGGCCTCGCTCGTCGAACTGTTCCGGCCTCTGGCCCGGCTGTGGGTCGAACGTGGCATCACGCCGCTCGACGCCGCCGACATGCTCAAGGTTGCATTCGTCGACGCTGCTGCCGAGCTGTCGCGGTTACGGAACGGTCGGGTCAATCTGTCGCATGTCGCCGCGCTCACCGGATTGACGCGCGCCGAAGTGCGAAGCCTCGCACGCGGAGCGGCGGGAGGACAGCCGCCGGTATACCAACGCGCGCTGCGGGTCGAGGCCGGTTGGCGCAGCGATCCGCAGTTTCGGGGCGCTGCCGGGCGTCCTCGCAGTTTGCGCTGGCGCGGTCGCGGTAACGAATTTGCGCTGTTGGTGCGCCGCTACGCCGGCGACGTGCCGCCGCGCGTCATCATCAGGGAACTCCTGCGCCTCGAAGCGGCTCGCCAGGACGGCGAACGCGTCGATCTGTTGCCGGCACCACGCCGCCGCAGCCGGGCCCGCGACCAGTCGCTGCGCCAGACCATGCGTCTCGCGAGCCAGCTGGTGCGCGCCGGCCAACAGGCAATACATTGGCGATCGATACACCTCGCTGCCGGCAGCGAAATCGAGGCGGCGTGGCTTCGCAACCGTGCTGCGCAGACCTTTGACGCCGCTCTCGAGTCCCTGGCCGATACCGCCGTCGTTGCCGAAGGGCGCAAACGGCCATCGGCCAACGGCATGGATGTCGCACTCATGATCATTCCGCGCACGGATCGCAGGCGCACCAACGGCAAACGAAAATCCGCATGAAATCCACGACAACGATTACCAAGAACGTCGGCACCCATCCGGCGGAACGTGCCGTCTTTCAATTCATCAGGTACCTGCTCGACTCAGGCCTCGACGCCAAGCAGCTCGAGCGATGGGTCACGTCGGCATTGCGGGTGAACCGTGCGGGGCGCAAGCGCGGCGGCGCAGCCGAGAAGATCGAGATCTATGCTCTCTCGAGTGCCCTGTCACGCTGGCATCGTGATCGGCGTTATCTCGATGACCATGCGAGGCCCCGTGCCATCCCGCTCAGGGGAACGGCGCCGAGTATCGAGGCACTGTTGCGCGCAGCGGTCGGTGGGCGGGCCGCGGCGGCGGTGCTGCCACGAATCGGCAAATGGCGGCTGCTCGCGCCTGCGGGCAAAGGCCTCTATCGACCGCGGCAGCGTAATCTGCACCTGAAAGGCAGCGATCCGGCACGTCTTGCCCTGCACGCCGATGCGCTATGGCATTGCCTGCAGACCATGCATAGAAACCTGCGCAAGTCTCCTGGCGAGCGGTTGCTCGCGCGGCACGCAGCGGTACGCGACCTGCCAGCGACGGAGCTGGACGCATTCAACCGCTTCAGCAAACGGCAGGCGCAGATATTTCTCGAAAGCATCGACGACTGGCTGGAAGGGCGCGTCACGCGCACTACGGCGAAAAGCCGCAAGGGGCGGCGCACCGCGATGGCCGGCGTCTATACTTATGCCGTGTGGGATGAGCGGATGATCGAACCATGAATGCGATTGCGCCATATGACCAGGACAATATTTTCGCGCGGATCCTTCGCGGCGAACTGCCATGCGTGAAGGTCTGTGAGGATGACGCGACGCTGGTGATTATGGACATCATGCCGCAGAGCCGCGGGCACAGCCTCATCATCAGCAAGGAAGCTGCGGTCACCTTGTTCGATCTCTCACCCGGGAGCGCGGCCGACTGCATGCGCATGACCCAGCGCATTGCCATCGCCGCCCGCGCGGCCTTCGCCGCCGATGGCGTGACGATCATGCAGTTCAATGGCAGCGCAGCGGGGCAATCGGTACCGCACGTACATTTCCACGTCGTACCGCGCCGCGCTGGCGAAGCCATGGCGCGTCACGCAACGCAAATGGCGGACCCGGGGCAACTCGAGGCGCTCGCCATGCAGCTGCGCGCCGCCCTTACGCAATGAGCCGCGCCCCGGCCGCGCCGCGCCGACCCACCGGGGGGTTTGGTTCGGCGCAGCACGACGGGGAGCGACCGGCGACCGCCGCGACGGCAGCCTAGAACTTGTAGCTTACGTCCACCTTCAGCGTCCGGCCGCGCTGCTGTTCGAGCACGGTGACACCACCCTGGGTGATCTCGAAAGCCTCGTCCAGCATGTTCTGCACCCGGAACTTCGCGCTCAGATTGTCGGTAGCGTAGAACGTATAGACGACGTCGAGCGAATTGAATGGCCGCTCGTAGGCATCCGGCGCGCCATTTCGACCCGCGAAGAACACACGTTTGTCCGCCATGTTGTAGACGAGTGTCGCGCTATGGCGTCCGCCAGGGGCATCGTAGCCGACCTGAAAATTGAGCACGAGCGGCGAGTGCTGGGTCAGTCGACGGGTCTGGTTGGTGAGATTGAGTGCCTGTTGACCAATTCGCAGCCTGGAGTCGCTGTAGGTGAGATTGCCGGCGAGGAAGAAACCGTCGATCCACCGGCCGAGGTGATCTTCCATGAAGGCAAGATCCTTGAGCCACTCGAGCTCCAGTCCATACAGTTCGGCGGATTCGGCATTGATGAAGGTCAGCGAGATATTGTCGTCGGTCCCGGCGCCTTCTATGGTCTCGATCGGATTCTTGATGTCCTTGTAGAACGCCGAAACCGTGAAGTTGTCGCCGCCCGCAAAAAACCACTCGGCTCGCAAATCGAGATTGAGAAGCTCCGATGTGATCAACAGTGGGTTGCCACGCACCCGCGCCTCGGTCAGCGGATCGATATAGGTCGCGCCGGAAACCTCACGCAGGTCGGGACGAGCCGTCGTCTGGCTGACGCCGAAGCGCAGCTGAAAATCCCGCGCGTCCATGAACCCGGGCCGCATGTAGGTGAGCGCGAGCGCCGGGTAGTAGCCATCCTCGGCGCGCACCAGGTTGCTCAGCTGGTCCTGCGGTACGGGCACTTTGCCGACCGCGGGGTCATACTGATAGGGATCGACCGGGACGGATGCCTGCTTGAATCCTTCCCAGCGCACACCACCAGCGAGCCGCCAGGTGTCGCGCCAGGTGGTGTCGAAACTCAGGTGGTAGGCATCGATGATTTCGCCTGCAAGGTAACTTTCCGTACCTATGCCGCCGAGTGACAGTACATAGCCGTTGGCAGGATCGGTTATCGCACTATCGGCAAGAACGTCACCCGGCGCGCCGATGAGCGCGCCCGTGGCAGCAGAACTCGTGGTCCCGAGACCGAACTGGGTCTGGACATAGCTGCGGCCCTTGCGGTAATAGTCCCAGCCGCCGCTGATCTTTGCGATGAATGATTCGCCGATCTCGAACGGACGATGCAGACTCCAGCCATAGCTCTCAACGTCGTCGAGCAAGTTGGTGAAGCGAAAATCCGCCGCGCTCGCCGATGAGCGAAGTCCGGTGCTCAGCAACGCGCCGCTTTGCGAATCGACCTTGTCCGCCGCCGAGACGTTGATCTCGTTCGGGATGTCGGTTCGCGCCCGCGCCTTCGAGTAGTACCAGTCGAGCTGCATGTCACGCGCGAACGACAACCAGCCCGGGTTGCCGATCAAGGCGAGTGTATCTTCGCCCAGCTCATGCGATCCGCGCAGCTGATACAGGCGAAGGTCACGTTCCTCGTAGCGAATCTTGTAGTTTCGAAACTGATCGCCCGAATCGCGCTGAAAATTGAAATTGTTGCCGGTTACGAGCGACGCTTCGTCCTCGGTATTTCGCAGGTAAAGGCCGGTCGCGATGAGTTTGTGCTCGCGTGTGAACTCGAGACCGAGGTTGAGCGAACCCGTAAGCGCCACCTGATTGGTCGAACGTTCGACATTCACGACATCGGTATCGGGATTGGCGACCGAGCGATTGACGCGATCGCGATTGCGCCAGCCATTCTTGTAGTCCCCAAGACCCAGGAACCCGAATCGCCAGTCGCCGCTCGATCCGAGATCCCACTTGTTGCCGAGTACGGCTTCCAGGGACAGGTCGGGATTACTCGACTTCGACTCGAAATCGATGTTGCGGTTGAGGCCGGTGGCCAACTGGCGATTGATAGCCTCGGCCTCGGCGAATGTGTGAAATTGTCCGTCGCGCTGCAGTGCGCGGAAAATGCCGTTCGGACTGATATCGCCCTGATAGGTATCGATGGCGCTGCGCAGTCCGGCGGCCAAAGCGCGGGTACCATCGTCCGTGCCGAGCGCGTCATCGCCGCCGCCTGGATAGACGATGCGATCGCGCGAGTGCTCGGAATCGTAGGCGGAACCAATCTGGACGCCCAGGGTGAACTGCTCGGGAATACCCCTGGTGCGAATGTCGACGTTGCCGCCGCCGAAGGCCGCAGGCTGCTCTGGGGTGTAGCCTTTCTGCACGGCGAGCGACTCGATGATCTGCGCGGGAAAAAGATCGAGCGGAATCACGTTTCGCGTAAGGTCGGGCGATGGAACATAGGCGCCATTCAGCGTGGTGCTGGAATAGCGCTCGCCCAAACCGCGTACATAGATATATTGGTCGGTCACGAGCGTAACGCCCGGCAGGCGGCGCAACGCCAGCGACACCGTGCTGTCACCAACGCGGCTGATCTGCTCGGCCGCAAGAAAATCCGCGGCCACGACCTGGTCAATGCGCTCCTGCACGACATCGGTCGCCGCCGATTTGAGGCGCGCTTCGATCACAACTTCCTGCAACGATCCCTTTTCTTCGCTGTTGCTTTCCTTGGCGGCGTCTGCCTCCTGGGCATGCGCCGGCACACAGATCAGTGCTGCGATAGCAAGCGCAAGCGGGCGGCGCACCGCTGGTGTCGCCACCAGCGGCATCGCGATTCTGGTTTTCATGATGCAATCCCCCCGTTGGCGACGCTTACTCGAACCACAGCGGTTCGGCGCGATTGCCGGCGCGCAGGCCGAATGCCCAGCCCGCCGTCCAGTCGTTCGCACGCGTCACCGCGCCGAGCTGACCACTGACTGGAGCGACCGTGATCGCGGCGCCGGCCGCATCGGTCAGCGTCGTCGCCGTGTAGAAGGTGCCCGGCTCGAGCAGACTCACGTTCGCATTCGCCGCATCGGTGATGATCGTGTTGCCCGTATTGTTGGTGTAGGTCGCGGAATCGGTCACCCATTGGCCGACCGTATCGCCGTTCGGCAAGCTGCCCTTGGTCGCCTCCGAGCAGGCAATGATGCTGTTGGTAAAAGTGCTATCGCCTGCCTGTGCGGCTGCGAGCGACACGTCCGACTCAATCTCCAGGCATTCGTTGGAGTTGTAGCCGAGCTTGCTGGTGCCGTAACCGCCATACACGATGCTGTCCGCGATCTGGGCCAATGCGCCCTGGCGCAGCAAAGGACCTTCCGAGTCACCGTGCGTACCCGCATCGAAATTCGACGTGATGCATGTCAGGTTGGTGATGGTGGGATTGCTTTGCGGCGTCAGATCCATTGCCTGGCCCGCGTCGCTTCGGCCCGCGCCGATGTTGTCGCCCTCAATGCAGCGATTGCCGTTGGTGGCGGAGTGAATGACCAGCGCGTGATCGACACGGCCGACGTAGCCGTCGGAGAAGTCGATGGAGTCGTCACGCGCATAGAGCGCGATGAGATTGGTCACGTTGGCCGCGCCGCCGAAGAACTCGACGCCATCGTCGTAGGCACTGTAGATCTCGATGTTCTCGATGGTGGTGCCCGAACCAACGGCGTTCAGCGTCAGGCCATTGAGCTCATCGCCCGGCGCCACCTCGAAGCCGGCGTGCTTGATGATGACATAGCGCAAAATGCCCGAATCATCGCCGTTGTCATTGCCACCATAGTTCGACGGCTTGCCCTCCGACACGACATGGCATTGGTTGCTGGTGCGCTCGGAATCGGTGCAATTGTTGGTGATTCCGTTGCCGTTCAGAACCACGCCGCCCCACAGCTGCACATCCTCCGGGCCCGCGGTCCTGGTGACGACGTCGGTAAACCCGGTGAAGGTGATCGGCGCCGTGGGCGAGCCATCGGCGATGATGCGCGAACCGCGGTTGACCAGCAGGTAATCGCCCGCGTTGCTGAAGGCGAGCTTGTTGCCCGCTTCGATGGTGAGTGTGGGGCCGGTTCCGCTTGCCGGGGCGGCGCCGCTGGTCACGTTCTGGCCGACGAAGAGACTGTCCTGGAAAATGTGCACGCCGGATATGAACGGTATCGTCAGGTCAACCGTAAGCGGGTTGGTCGCGCCGACGAAGGATGATGGATAGGTGCAGTTGGTTCCGTCGAACGAGCCACGACGCTCGGTGTTACTCGCGGGATCGGTATAGAAAGCACACGGATTGTTGCTCGACCCGGTGGTCGTGGTGCTGTTGTCGACCGAATTGTCAGCAGTGGAAATGTTCAGATTGACATCTCCACCGCCGCAACCGCCGATACCAGCGGCGATCGCGGCCAAAATCAAACCCTGACGAAACTGCATGGCGTCATCCCTCTGTTGAAGTTTTATTGAACGCTGCGGCGAACCCGTTTTGACGGTCGCGGCAAGTCGCTGGGGAGAAGCCTATTGCCGAAGGATTAAGATCTCACGACAGTTGCATGACAATCGTATGACACCACGGAGCAGGTGAGGCAAGCCTGTGATTTTCCGCGCGAATCAGCCTGGTTTCTTGCTGGGCCGTTTCCAGGACGAAATGCTGAGTTGCTTCGAGCGCTCGATGGTCAGCTGCCCCTCGGGTGCGTCCTTGGTGATGGTCGATCCCGCTCCGATGGTTGCGCCGGCGCCGATCTTGACCGGTGCGACCAGCATGCTGCCAGAACCTATGAAAGCGCCATCACCGATCTCGGTACGCCACTTGTTGACGCCGTCATAGTTGCAGGTGATGGTACCGGCCCCGACGTTGACCCGGGCGCCTATCACGGCGTCACCGAGATAGGTCAGGTGGTTCGCCTTGCTGCCTTCGCCCAGCAGGGTTTTTTTCATCTCCACGAAATTCCCCACATGCGCGCGATCGCGCATGGTGGCTCCTGGCCGCAGCCGCGCAAAGGGACCGATCTCGCAATGCGCGCCGATTTCGGCGCCATCGAGTACGCAATTGGCGTGCAAAACGGTATCGGCGCCTATGGTCGCATTGCGTAGCACGCAATTGGGCCCGATCCGCACGCGATCGCCGAGCACGACCTTACCTTCGCACACGACGTTGACATCGATCTGCACGTCGCGGCCGCAATCGAGGCTCCCTCGCACGTCGAAGCGCAGCGGATCGATCAGCGTGACACCATCGCGCATGAGATCTGCGCTGCGCCTCGCCCGGTAGGCCGCCTCCAAGTGCGCGAGTTGCAGCTTGTCATTGACGCCGAGCACTTCGGTTTCGCTCGCCGCAAGGAGAGTCGCCACCTTGACGCGTTCCTTGACGGCCATGGCAATGACATCGGTCAGGTAGTACTCGCCCTGGGCATTGTTGTTGCGCAGTTTACCGAGCCAGCCGTTGAGGCGCCGCGCGGGCCCTGCCAGCACGCCAGTGTTGCCTTCGCGTATGCGCCGTTGTGCAGTGCTCGCGTCTTTTTCTTCCACGATGCGGCGCAGTTGCCGGCGCTTGTCGCGCACGATGCGGCCATAGCCGGTGGGATCGGCAAGCAGGACGGTTAGCAAGGACAGCCCACCCGCGCCGGCTTTCCCGAGCAGGGCCTCGAGTGTCGCCAGCTGAAGCAATGGCACGTCGCCGTAGAGTACCAGCACATGATGGTCCTTCGGGATCTGCGGCATGGCCTGCGCCAGCGCATGGCCCGTACCTTTCTGCTCGGCTTGCAGCACCCAGCTGATATCGCTGCCCACGGTGGCCGCGCGGACCTGTTCGCCGCCATGGCCAAAGACCACCAGCAGCTGCGTGGGCTGCAATTGCCGTGCGGTATCGAGCACGTGGTGCAACAGCGGGCGACCCGCCAGGGGCTGCAGGACCTTGGGCAGGTCCGAGCGCATACGCTTGCCCTGACCTGCGGCAAGCACGACGATAGAAAGCTTCACCAGCGACCTCGGCGCATCCGGCACAGAGGTCGCCATTGTAGCCGTTCAGCGGTGCGTCAAGTGCTTCCGCCGTCGCGCGGCCTGCGCGGGCCGCTGCGGTGCTCGATGATGGCCCGCACCAGATAGGCAAAGCCGATTCCGAGTGGCATCCAGCCCACGGCCGCGACGCGTTGGCCGCCGATCAGGTCGGCAAGCGGCAGGAGCAGGGTCAAGCCGATCGCAGCCCACACCATCGCACGGAACAGGTACCCCACTGGGGTGACTTCACGCCTCACCATGACACTCGAGAGCAGCTCGGGCGGCATGGGCGGCACATCGACCCCGCGTTCGATCGCGGCCAGGCGTTCCTTGTGCATGCCCTCGAGCATCACGCGGCGGCGCTTGTAGTCGGTGATGATCGCAATGATCGGGATGCCGAGCGACAGCGTCACCGCGATGATGGGAATCATTATTGCCAGTTCGTCCTCGCCCACAGTCGTCTCTCCGTACGCGGGTGCAAATGCCCGCTGCTGCCATTTATACGCGGCCCGGGCCGCGGCGGTTTCAGCGTACGAGCTGAAACCGGGCGAGAATCTGCCGCGTCCAATGGTCATTGTGCGTCATGCTGTTGTGAATATGTCCGAGCGCCAGGCTCCACCCGAACCACAGGACGATGATCAGGCGGTACGACTGCTGCTCGCCGCGGGTGGCGCGGACCGGGCGATCGACCATGTATTTGAACGCTATGAGCGGCGGGTGCTGCAACTTTGCTGCAGCCTGCTCGGTGACAGGCAGCTGGCCGAGGATGCGGCGCAGGAGAGTTTCATCAATATCTGGCGTGGCCTGCCAAGGTTTGATGGCCGCGCCGCCCTGTCGACCTGGATTTATGCCATCGTGCGCAACACCTGCTTTTCGGCGGCACGCCGGCCCGCACATCGCAACCGCCATCGCAATGTTGCGATCGATGGCCTCGATGACAGCGCACTGCTGGCAGGCGAGCCGGCCCCGTCGGCGGTTGACGAGCGGCTCGTGCAGCAAGCCGTCGCGGCCTTGCCAGAGCGGCAGCGCCAGGTGCTGCAGCTCTATTATTGGCAGGATCGTTCCGTGGATGAGGTTGCGGCAATGCTCGCGATGCCCTCGGGAACGGTGAAGACACTTTTGCATCGTGGCCGCCAGAGTCTCGCCCGAGCTCTGCCCGACAGCATTGCCACTTCCCGGAGTGAACCGACATGACCGATATGCATGACGAAATCGCCCTGGACGCCGTATTGCAGCGTCTGTTGCCCGCGCCGCAGCCGCAATCGGGCGCACGCGAACGTCTGCAATTGGCGCTACGCGCCGAACGCACTCGCGTGCGCAACAGCGCCGAGACCGTGGCCGCGGCACGCGAAGCGGCAGATCGGAACTTCGAGCGCTTGCGGACCGAGTGGCTCGAGGAGTGGCGCAGCATTGGCAGCGAACGTGCGCTTGATTTCCTCGGCGGTGCGGCCGTCGGGTTTGCCCTGGCGCGCGCCTGGCCACAGCTGTGGAGCGAACTCGGCGGCGTGTTGTTCCCGGCTGCCCGTGTGGCGCCTGCCGATCTCGCACTCCCGTTGATCATCGCGCTGGTGGCCGCGGGTCTCGGCTGGACGTTCGCAATCAGCCGCGGATTGATCACGCGGACAATCTGAACAGCGCGCGTGCAGCGCACGGCCGGCTGCGCTAGTCTCAGCGCATGCTGTTGAAATCCAGGATCGCGATCGTGACCGGCAGCAGCGCTGGCATCGGCCGGGGCGTCGCCATCGCCTTCGCGGCGGAAGGCGCGCGGGTCATCGTCAACTATCCCGACGCAGGCGAGCGGCAAGCCGCTCACGATGCCGTCGATCAGATCCGCGCGGGCGGCGGCGAGGCGCAGGCCGTCGAAGCAGATGTCAGCAACGAGGCAGCCGCGGCACGGCTGGTCGAGGCCGCGCGCGAGCACTTCGGCGGCGTCGACATCCTGGTCAACAACGCCGGCATCGCCAACGCCGCACCCGTGCAGGAAATGGCGATCGAGCAATGGGATCGTGTCATTGCGGTGCATTTGCGCGGGATGTTCCTGGTGACGCGCAAAGTGCTGCCCCTTCTCTATGCGCGTGGCTTCGGGCGCATCATCAACACCGCATCGCAGCTTGCCTACAAGGGTGCCGCGGGCTTTGCGCACTACACGGCGGCCAAGGGCGCCATCATTGCGTTTACTCGATCCCTCGCGCTCGAGATCGGCAATCGCGGCGTCAATGTCAATTGCGTGGCGCCCGGCGCGACCCGGACGAGAATGTTGGCCGATGTACCCGAGGAGATCATGGAGCAGATACGCGCGGCAATTCCGCTCGGGCGCATTGCAGAGGTTTCCGACATCGTGCCGAGCTATGTTTTCCTTGCGAGCGAGGCCGGGCGACATTACCAGGGGCAGTGCATCAGTCCCAATGGCGGCGATGTGTTCCTCTGAGCGATTGCTCGCGCGTGCGCTGTTGCTCGCCCATTCGTGATGATGAAGGTGCCCGGCCGTCGCTCCACGATATTCGCTTTGGGCCGGGCACCTTCATCATCACGAATGGACCTGCAAATGTTCGGCGCGCGAGCAACTGCGGCGCAACGACGAAAGACGGCAAGTCGGGAAACCAACGAAAACGCCGTTGCGACTGCGCATGTGCGGGTGTGTCGTCGCAGGCGGATGCGGGCCGAGCATGCGGCCGACCGCAACGACTAGCCGCGAATCTTGCGCAACTTCTGGATGAGCTTCAGTTGCTCGGCGGCGCGGGCGAGTTCGGCGAGCGCCTCGGCTTGTTCGACCTTGTCGATATGGCCCTTGAGTGCTTCCTCGGCACGCTGCTTGGCGGCAAGCGCCGCAGCCTCGTCGAGGTCCTTGGCGCGAAGCGCCGTGTCGGCGAGTACCGTGACCTTGCGCGGCTGGACCTCGAGCGCCCCGCCACCGACGAAGAAGTGCTGCTCGGCCCCGTCAGGCGTCTGCACGCGTACTTCGCCCGCCTTGATCAGCGACAGGAGCGGCGCATGGCGCGGCGCGATGCCGACCTCGCCCTGGGAGGCGGGCACGAACACCATGCTCGCCTCGCCCGAGAAGATTTCCCCTTCGGCGCTGACGATATCGACGTGTATGGTGCTGTCGGCCACGATTGAAACCCCGCTGCTACTGGATGCTGCCTGTTACTGCAGCGTCTTGGCTTTCTCGACCGCTTCGTCGATGCTCCCGACCATGTAGAACGCCTGCTCGGGCAGGTGATCGTAATCGCCGGCAATGATGCCCTTGAAGCCGCGTATGGTGTCCTTGAGCGACACGATCTTGCCGTCCTGGCCGGTGAACACCTTCGCGACGTTGAACGGCTGGGACAGGAAGCGCTGGATCTTGCGGGCCCGGAACACGGTCTGTTTGTCTTCTTCCGACAGCTCGTCCATGCCGAGGATCGCAATGATGTCCTGCAGCTCCTTGTAGCGCTGCAGCACGGCCTGCACGCCGCGGGCGGTGTTGTAGTGCTCCTCGCCGACGACCAGCGGGTCGAGCTGGCGGCTCGTGGAATCGAGCGGATCGACCGCTGGGTAGATGCCGAGCGCTGCGATCTGGCGGGACAGCACGACGGTCGCGTCGAGGTGGGCGAAGGTCGTTGCAGGCGACGGGTCGGTGAGATCGTCCGCCGGCACGTACACCGCCTGGATCGAGGTGATCGAGCCGGTCTTCGTGGATGTGATGCGCTCCTGCAGCACGCCCATTTCCTCCGCGAGTGTCGGCTGGTAGCCCACCGCCGAGGGCATGCGGCCGAGCAAAGCCGAGACTTCCGTGCCCGCGAGCGTGTAACGATAGATGTTGTCGATGAACAGCAGCACGTCGCGGCCCTTGCCGCCATCCTCGCGTACTTCATCGCGGAAATACTCGGCCATCGTGAGGCCCGTGAGCGCGACGCGCAGGCGGTTGCCCGGCGGCTCGTTCATCTGGCCATAGACCATGGCCACCTTGGAGTTGCTCAAGTCGTTTTTGTCGATGACGCCCGATTCCATCATCTCGTGATAGAAGTCGTTGCCCTCGCGGGTACGTTCACCAACGCCCGCGAACACGGACAAGCCGCTGTACTGCTTGGCGATGTTGTTGATGAGCTCGAGCATGTTGACCGTCTTGCCGACGCCGGCGCCGCCGAACAGACCGACCTTGCCGCCCTTGGCGAAGGGGACCAGCAGGTCGATGACCTTGATGCCGGTGACCAGCAGATCACTGCCGCCCGCCTGCTCGTCATAAGCCGGCGCCTTGCGATGGATGGGGAGCTTGTCCTTGGTGACAACGGGTCCGACGTTGTCCTGCGGCACGCCGAGCACGTCCATGATGCGGCCGAGGGTGCCGCGCCCCACAGGTACCATGATCGGATCGCCGGTGGATGAAACGGCAAGCCCGCGCTTGAGGCCTTCCGACGGTCCCATCGCGATGGTACGAACGACGCCATCGCCGAGCTGCTGCTGCACTTCGAGCGTCAGATCCGCCTCGCTGACCTTCAAGGCTTCGTAAATCCTCGGAATTCCTTCGCGCGGAAACTCCACGTCGATGACCGCACCGATGATCTGTGTGATTTTGCCCGTTGCCATATCTTGACCCTGCTCTCGTGTATCCGTTAAACGGCGGCTGCGCCGCCGACGATTTCTGAAAGTTCCTTGGTGATCGCCGCCTGGCGCGCCTTGTTGTAGACGAGCTCGAGCTCGTCGATGAGTTTCCCGGCATTGTCCGAGGCGCTCTTCATCGCGACCATGCGTGCCGCCATTTCGCAGCCGACGTTCTCGACCGCGCCGCGATAGACCTGCGACTCGACATAGCGCATCAGGACGCCATCGAGGATTTCGGCGGCGTCCGGCTCGTAGATGTAATCCCAATGCGATTGCAATTCGCCCGCATCGACCGTGACGACGGGCAGGAGTTGCGCGAAGTGCGCCTTCTGGCTCATGGTGTTGATGAATTCGGCGTGCACCAGGAACAGCCGGTCGATCTTGCCGTCGCGGTAGGCATCGAGCATCACCTTGACCGTGCCGATCAGGTCCTTGACGTGCGGCTTGTCGCCGAGGCCGGAAATGTTCGCCATGATGGGGAGGTTGAGCCGGCGGAAGAACTGGGTTGCCTTCGAGCCGATCAGGCAAAGCGAAACCTGCGCGCCTTTACCCTGCCACTCACGCACGGCATACAGTGCCTGCTTGAAGTTGTTGGCATTGAGCGCGCCGCAGAGGCCGCGGTCGGTCGAGATGACGATGATGCCGACATGCTTCGGCTCACGCTCGATCAGGAACGGATGCTTGTAATCCGGGTTCGCCTCGTTGAGATGCCCGATGACCGCACGGATCTTGTCGGCAAAAGGCCGCGCCAGCCGCATGCGATCCTGCGCGCGACGCATCTTGCTCGCCGCGACCATCTCCATCGCCTTGGTAATCTTCTGCGTACTCTTGACGCTGGCAATCTTTGTCCGAATCTCTTTGGTACCCGGCACGACTATCTCCTGCCCAGCGAAGCGAGCTGGCCAAGGGCATCGACGCGCGGGAGAGCGTCGAAGGCGCCTGGCCCAAAGCGAATCACGTGGAGCGACGGCCAGGCGCCTTCGGCGCTAGGCCCGCGCATCCGCGCAACACTTGCCCAGGATAGCTTCGCTTGGCGCATCAATTAGTACGTCCCGGTCGCAAGGAAGTCTTCAATGATGGTCTTGAGTGACTTCTCGTTCTCAGGCGTGAGCTTCGGGTTGGCGTTGATCGCATCGAGTGCCGCCTTGTGCTTTGAGGCCGCAAAGCCCTGCATGGCCGCTTCGAAGTCCACGATCTTGTTGCGCGGCACCTTGTCCATGTGGCCGTTGTTGACCGCGTAGATCGACAGCGCCATCTGCGCTACCGACATGGGCGCGTACTGCTTCTGTTTCATGAGCTCGGTGACACGTTGGCCGCGCTCGAGCTGGCGCCGGGTCGCTTCGTCGAGGTCGGAGGCAAACTGTGAGAAGGCGGCGAGCTCGCGGAACTGCGCGAGCGCGAGGCGGATGCCGCCGCCCAGCTTCTTGATGATGTCGGTCTGGGCCGCGCCGCCCACGCGCGACACCGAAATGCCGGCGTTCATCGCCGGGCGGATGCCGGCGTTGAAAAGGTCCGTCTCGAGGAAGATCTGGCCGTCGGTAATCGAGATGACGTTGGTCGGCACGAAGGCCGTGACGTCGCCCGCCTGGGTCTCGATGATCGGCAGGCCGGTGAGCGAGCCGGTCTTGCCCTTGACCTTGCCGTTGGTGGCCTTCTCGACGTACTCCGGGTTGACGCGGGCCGAGCGCTCGAGCAGACGAGAGTGCAGGTAGAAGACGTCGCCGGGATAGGCTTCGCGGCCGGGCGGTCGGCGCAGCAATAGCGAGATCTGCCGATAGGCCCAGGCCTGTTTGGTCAGATCGTCGTAGATGATGAGTGCATCTTCGCCGCAGTCCATGAAGAACTCGCCCATGGTGCAACCCGAGTAGGCGGCGATGTATTGCATCGGCGCCGGCACCGACGCCGAGGCGGCCACGATGATGGTGTGCGCCATGGCGCCATGCTCTTCGAGCTTTCGCACGACGTTCGCGATCGAGCTCTGTTTCTGGCCGATCGCGACGTAGATGCACTTAACGCCGGAATCCTTCTGGTTGATGATGGTGTCGATGGCGAGTGCCGTCTTGCCGGTCTGCCGGTCACCGATGATCAGCTCGCGCTGGCCGCGGCCGATCGGCACCATGGAATCGACGGCCTTGTAGCCGGTCTGCACCGGCTGACCGACCGACTGGCGATAGATGACGCCCGGCGCCACGCGCTCGATCGGTGCCGTCGCCTTGGCGTTCAACGGACCCTTGCCGTCGATCGGATTGCCGAGCGCATCGACCACGCGGCCGAGCAGCTCGCGGCCCACCGGCACTTCGAGAATGCGGCCCGTCGTCTTGACGGTGTCGCCTTCGCGGATGCTCTTGTAGTCGCCGAGCACGATGGCGCCGACCGAATCCTGCTCGAGGTTGAGCGCAAGGCCGAACAACCCGCCCGGGAACTCGACCATTTCGCCGTAACGAACATCGGCGAGGCCGTGCACGCGGCAGATGCCGTCGGTTACCGACACCACAGTGCCGACGTTGCGCGCCTCGGAAGCCGCATCGAATTTGTCGATGCGTTGCCGGATGATTTCGCTTATTTCAGATGCCTTGATGGACATTGCAAGTCCTCACCACAGATTCGGATTACTAGTTGGATAATTCTTGGGTCAATTGCGCCAGGCGGCCGCGCAGCGAACCGTCGACGACGAAATCGCCCGCGCGCACGAGCGCACCGCCAATCAATGACTGATCGATGCGCGGATGCAGGCGAATGGTCTTGCCGAGGCGTTTGGCGAGCGCAGCCGACAGCGCCTGCGTCTGCGCAGCGCTAAGCTCCATCGCCGAAACGACTTCGACATCGGCCGTGTTCTCGTGCAGGGCACGCATGGCATGAAACTGCTCCGCAATATTCGGCAGGAGCGCCAGTCGCCCGTTCTCAGCGAGCAGTCGCAGGAAGTTCATGATGCCGGTGTCGGAACCGGCATGCCCGGTCTCGCCAAGCAGTGCCACGAGATCGCTGCTCGCTACGCGTGGATTGCCGATGAGCCCGGCCACGCGCGGATCGCGCACCGCAAGGCTCGCCGCCTGCAAGGCATCGCTCCAGGAGGCCAGAGCGTTGCCGGCGACGGCGCTTGCGAATGCCGCTCGCGCATAGGGTCTTGCGATAGTGGCGTTCTCAGCCATGTCTCAGCTTCCGCGCGCGATATCGGCCGCGAGCCGATCGATCAAGTCGGCATGGGACTTGGCGTCGACCTCTCGCTGCAGCAGCTGCGCCGCGCCTGCGACCACCAGGCCGCCGACCTCGCGGCGCAATGCATCGCGAGCGCGCGTGGTTTCGGTGGCCGCTTCATCGCGCGCCGAAGACAGGATACGGGCGCCTTCGGAAGTCGCCGCCTGCTTGGCCGCCTCGATGGTCTCGTTGGAGCGGCGCGAGGCCTGCTCCTCGATCTGGCGGGCGCGCTCCCGGGCAGCACGTATTACCTCTTCGGCCTTCGACTCGGCCTGCGCCAGCTCCTGCCGACCTTTCTCGCCGGCAGCGATTCCGGATGCGATCGACTTCGACCGCTCGTCCATCGCGCCCAGGATGATGGGCCACACGAATTTCATCGTGAACCACACCAGGATGGCGAACACCAGCATCTGCAGGATGAGCGTGAGATTCAGATTCACGTTCGTCTCCTCCGACGTTGCGCTGCAATCGCCATGGCGGTTGCAGCGGCCACGCCAGTTACTGTTGGATGGCGCCGAGGAACGGATTGGCGAACGTGAAGAACAGCGCGAAGCCGATGCCGATCATGGCGACCGCGTCGAGCAGACCCGCGACGATGAACATCTTGACCTGCAGCGCCGGCGTGAGCTCAGGCTGACGCGCAGCGCCTTCCAGGAACTTGCCGCCGAGCAGACCGAAACCGATTGCGGTACCGAGCGCGCCCATGCCGAAGATGATGCCCACGGCGAGAACAGTCATCGCCTGAATGTGTGCAATGTTTTCCATTTGACCTCCTGAAAAATTCGAAAAATTCTGTGCCTGCGAATGCTCAATGGTGTTCGTGCGCCATGCTTAGATAGACGATCGTGAGCATCATGAAGATGAACGCTTGCAGCATGATCACCAGGATGTGAAAGATCGCCCACACGAGCCCCAGCAGCAATTGCCCGACGGTCGCGAGTAATCCGCCAAAACTGCCGAGCGCACCAAAACCGAATGACAGCGTCAGCAACGCGATCAGCAGGAAGATCATCTCGCCCGCGTACAGGTTGCCGAACAGACGCAGCGCGAGCGACACGGGCCGCGCCAGATGCTCGATGAGATTGAGCAGAAGATTGAAGGGCATCAGCCATTTGCCGAAGGGGTGAAACAGCAGTTCGCTGGCAAAACCACCCAAGCCCTTGACCTTGATGCTGTAGTAGATGACCAGCGCGAATACGGTCAGTGACAAGCCGAAGGTGATGTTGAGATCCGTACTCGGCACGACTTTCAGGTGCTCGAGGCCGATGCCGTGCGCGACACCTGGCAGCAGATCAACCGGCATCAGATCCATGAAATTGAACAGGAACACCCAGCAGAAGATCGTGAGTGCAAGCGGCGCGATGAGCTTGTTCGTGCCGTGGAAAGTGTCCTTCACCTGTGCGTCGACGAATTCGACGATCAGCTCGACGAAGTTCTGGAACTTGCCAGGCAGGCCGGCGGTAGCGCCGCGGGCCGCGAGGTAGAACGATCCGCCGAAGAGGACCGCCAGCAATATCGAGAAGAAAAGGCTGTCGTAGTGAATCGCCCAGAAGCCCTCGCCGCCGCGCAGGTTGGTCAGGTGATGGACGATGTATTCGGTGGCCGATGGGGTTTCCGCGCTGCTCGACATGATCGCTTTTATTCCGCCCTGATTCCGCTTGCCTGATTGCCCGTCATCGGCTGCCGGAGGAGATTGCCCTGCCGCCGAATGACGGCAGCAGGTTCGCCAGCGCGAGCCAGTAAACAAAAAACGTCGCGACGTAGGCTGCGAACAGGGCCAACAGGTTGACCTTGAACAGCTTCAGTACGACCACGAACAGCGCGATCGCCACCGCGATCTTCGCGACTTCGCCAAGATAGAACAGCCGCGCGATACGCGCCGCATCTACCGTCGAGCCGCGCCAGAACGCCACGACAGCCATCACCAGGCTTGCCAGCGTGCTGATCGCGCCTCCGCAAAGCGCAGAAAGCGCTGCATTGCCACCCGACACGAGACCCGCAATGACGGCGACCACAATGCTGACCGCCGCCTGCGCCGCCACGATGGCAAACGCGAATCGGCGTGCACGGGGTAGATCCACCGCAAACACGCTGTACCTCTGGTTGCTGTCGGGCAACAAAAAAGCCACTTGTCGTTTGCAGCCTTCCGGCGGCAAGTGGCTCCGCTTTTACCTTATCCCACAGCCACTTACAGGGCGCGGAATTCGAAGGCGCCGCATTATATGGGGTGAGCCGCCGGTAGGCAATGATCGCGAGGCCAAGACTCGCCAGTCGTCCAGCAGCAAATTCAAAGACCCACCTGCGAAACCGTGCGCGCCATGGACGGCGCGCCCGGAGCCCCCAGGGAAGGGTTTACGGCGTTTTCGCAGGTGGGTCTTTGAATTTGCTGCCGGACGGCGTGCAGACCGAAACTCGACGATCATCGCCTACCGGGACGGCTGGCGCGGCCCATGGGAGGCGTTCTCGTTTACTGGATGTGCGCGAGGATGCCGTCGAGCTCATCGAGCGAGTTGTAGCTCACCACGACCTTGCCCTTGCCGCTTGCCTGGTGCTGGATCGCCACGCGGGCGCCGAGCTTGTCGGCCAGATCTTCCTCGAGCCGGCGGACGTTGGGATCACGGCCCGGCTCCCGCGGCGCGGCCGCGCCCGGTTTCGGCGCCTGGATACGCCGCACCAGGGCCTCTGTTTCTCGTACCGAAAGGCCTTTTTTCGCAACGAAGTGGGCGATTTCCGTCTGCTGGCGAGCCTGGGCGAGAGCCAGCAGGGCGCGGGCATGTCCCATCTCGAGCTTGCGCTCCTCGACCAGCGTGGCGACGTCCGGCGCTAGCTCGAGCAGACGCAGCAGGTTGCTGACGGCGGCGCGCGAGCGGCCGACCAGATCGGCTGCCTGCTGGTGGGTGGCACCGAACTCCTCGATCAGCCGAGCAAGCGCCCGCGCCTCCTCGAGGGGATTGAGGTTCTCGCGCTGGATATTCTCGATGAGCGCCATGGCGATGGCCGCCTCGTCGGCCACTTCGCGCACCACAGCCGGGATTTCCGCGAGACCCGCGATCTGCGCCGCGCGCCAGCGGCGCTCGCCGGCAATGATCTCGTAACGGCGCTCGCCGCCCGCTGCCGATGGCAGCGGGCGCACCACGATAGGCTGCACCACACCCTGGCTGCGGATCGAACTTGCCAGCTCCTCGAGGCTTTCCTGACGCATGTCCTGGCGCGGCTGATAGCGGCCGCGCTGCAGCAAATCGACGGGGAGCCGACGCAGCTGCTCTCCCGCTGCGCTGTCTGCGCCTGTTGCAGCGGGGCGCGTCGGCGCGACCTGCGAGAGCAGGGATTCGAGCCCACGTCCGAGGCCGGTCTTCTTCTGGCTCATGAGCGGCGATGATAGCGAATTTGCACTATTGCGACGGTCCGGACCGGCCATCGTCAGAAGCGGCATCGCCGCCCGTGTCGACTCGCCCGCCCTGCAGCTCGGCGCGGCGGATCATCTCGCCGGCCAGCGCGAGATAGGCCAGCGCGCCGCGCGAACCCTTGTCGTGCAGCAATGCCGGTTTGCCGAAGGACGGCGCCTCGGCAAGCCGTACATTGCGCGGCACGATGGTGCGAAAAACACGATCGCCAAAGTGCGCCAGGAGCTGCGCGCTCACTTCATTGGCGAGGTTGTTGCGCGGGTCGAACATGGTGCGCAGTATCCCCTCGATCTCGAGCGAGGGATTCACCGTCGCGCGTATCTGCTCGATGGTGCTCACCAGGGCTGTCAATCCTTCCAGCGCGTAGTACTCGCACTGCATCGGCACCAGCACGCCCTCCGCGGCGACGAGCGCGTTCACGGTGAGCATGTTGAGCGCCGGCGGGCAGTCGATCATGATCACATCGTAGGCATCCTGCACCGGAGCAAGCGCCTGGCGCAGCTTCATTTCGCGCCCGGCGATCATGGTCAGCAAGCGCACTTCGGCGGCGGTCAGGTCCTGGTTTGCCGGCATCAGGGACATTGCGGACTGTTCGAGTGGCACGATGGCATCCGCCGCAGCGCACTCGCCCATGAGCACATTGGCCGTACCGCGCTCGATGGAGTTCTTCTCGATGCCGCAGCCCATGGTGGCGTTGCCCTGCGGATCGAGATCGATCAACAGGACGCGACGGCGTGTCGCCGCGAGCGACGCTGCGAGATTGACCGCCGTCGTGGTCTTGCCGACACCGCCTTTCTGGTTGGCGATTGCGAGCACCTTCTTCATGACGGCAGTGTACTGCCAGTCGTGCCGGCCGAGTGCAACAGGATGACGGCGTGGCGCTCGGCATCGAGCCCTGGAACGTTAAGTCGTATGACCGTCTCGACCCGCCATGGAGGTGGCACCGCAGCAATTTCTTCCTTTGGCATGCGCCCTTTCATGGCGAGGATGCGGGTCGCGGCGCCACTTGCGTGCGTAACTGCGCTCGCAAGATCCGCGAGCGAGGAGAAGGCGCGCGCGACGATGTCCTGGGGCGGTTCGCGAAACTCCATGCCCTCGATCCGGGCGCAACGCACGGTGACGTTGCGCAATTGCAGATGACTCGCGGCATGTTGCAGCCAGGCGGCTTTGCGGGCATTCGCTTCGACGAGGGTAAACTGCCTTTGACTCGCCATGACGGCCAGCGGCAAGCCGGGGAATCCGCCGCCACTGCCGACGTCCAGCACGCGCCCGCCTTGCAGAAGATGCAGGATGCTCAAGCTGTCGAGCAGATGCTGGGTGATGACCTCCCCGGCATCGCGGATTGCCGTGAGGTTGATGCGGGCGTTCCAGCGAAGCAACTCATGGACAAGCGCGAGCAGGGCATCGCGCTCGACAGCCGACGCCGAGATGCCCATCGTGCCGAGCCCGGCGTCGAGTCGATCAGCGAGCGGCGCCGTCATCGCCGGAATCAGTCTCCGATATGCACGATCGTCCGCCCGACGACACCACCGTCAATGTAGCTCTGGAATGCATCGGGCAAATCGCGAAATTCGATGCAGCGCTTGACGATCGTGTCGAGATGGCGGGGCCGCAGGTCCGATGCGATGCGCTGCCAGACCACCAGGCGCGTTTCGCGTTTCGTCGCCGAGGAGTTGATGCCGAGCAGGTTCACGCCGCGCAGGATGAATGGCATGACGCTGGCGTTGAGTTCCGCGCTGGCCGCAAGCCCGATGCTGGCGATATTGCCCCAGTAATCGACGGTTCGCGTCAACCAGGTCAGCGTCTGCCCGCCGACGTTGTCTATCGCACCGGCAAACTGCGCGTTCTCGAGCGGCTTGCTGCCATAGTCGATGTCCTTGCGCAGCAGCACGCGATGCGCGCCGATCGACTCGAGATAAGCGACGCTGTCGGACTTGCCGGTGACCGCCACGACCTCATAACCGCGACTGGCAAGCATGTCGATGGCGAGGCTCCCGACGCCACCGGTTGCACCAGTCACGACGATCGGACCCTTGTCCGGACTCTGGCCGTTGTGCTCCATGCGATGAATCGCGAGGGCCGCCGTGAAACCCGCCGTTCCCAGTCCCATTGCGCTGCGGGTGTCGAGTGTCGCGGGCATGGCAATGACCCAGTCGCCGGGCACGCGCGCATATTCCGCATAGCCGCCGTCATGTGTCTGCGACAGCTCGCAGCCGGTCACCAGCACCGCATCGCCCGCCGTGAAGCGCGCATCAATGGAGGATTCGACGACACCGGCGAGATCGATGCCGCCTACCAGCGGATACTTGCGCAGGATGCGGCCGGCGCCCGTGGCAGCGAGCGCGTCCTTGTAGTTGATGTCCGAGTACTGCACCCGGATGACGACATCGCCAGCGGCCAGGTCATCGAGCGCGATGTCCTCCATGCGCGCGACGATGCGCTTGTTCTCGAGATGAATCCGCAGTGCCTTGAATCTTTGTTTCATCGCAGTCGGTCTCCTACGGGCGTGCTACCCGGCCCGGGCCCGGGCTTGCCAGGCGAGCAGACCCTGGGTGTTCAGCTCGATGTCCATGCCGAGTAATTCGCGAAAGCGCGTATCGCCCCCCTGCCAGCCATGCTGTGCAAGCCGCTCCCGCCATCGCGCGGCGATGGCAGCGGCGATCCGCGCCTTTGCATCGGGCAGCGCAGCGAGCTCGCGCGCAAAGCCGGCGAGCGCGAGAACATCGTCGCGAAGCTCCCTGCCGAGTCGCGTCACTTCTCCGACCTGGCTAAAGTGTGTCATGTAAATATGGTTTGGCTCTTCGGCCAAAATGCGCTGGAGCGATGCCAGGAACTGTTCCGGATCGAATTGCGTGGGCGTCGTCGTCGGGATGACGAACGCTTTTCCCGCGACGTCCAGTTCACGATACGAAATTCCGAAATTGTCGCCAGTGAAGACCGCTCTCGCATTGCGATCCACGATCACCTGGTGGTGCAGTGCATGCCCCGGCGTATGCAGAAAGACGAGCTCCCGGCCGCCGCAAACGATCCGGTCGCCATCACTCGTGGTCTCGACACGCTCCGCCGCCACCGGCACGAGTTCGCCGTAGAGTTGCCGGTAGGCGCTCTCGCCATAAACCGCTATGGAACCGGCAATCAATTTCTCCGGCGCGATCATGTGCGCCGCACCGCGCGGATGGACCACGAGGCGCGCATTGCGAAGACGCTGCATCAGCGCGCCGGCGCCGCCGGCATGATCGAGATGTACGTGGGTGAGAATGACGTAATCAACCGCATCCGGCGCGATGCCAAGCTCCGCAAGACCCGCCATGGTCGGCTCGACGGAGTGCTGCGTACCGGTATCGATCAGCGCGGCCCGTCCGCCGCCGCGCAGGATATGCACCGCCGCCAGCCGCGGCCGAAGATAATTGGCATCGACCGCATGGATATCGTGATCGAAAGACAGCAGGGATGACATGATCGTGAAACAGTTACATTGTCGCAGGGGACCTTGCTTTGGCACCATAGTCACATATGCGCAAACAGATAACGAGTCTTGTACTTGGACTTTCGCTCCTGTGCACCGCGGCCGGCGCCGCAACCCGTGAGGAGCGTGGCAGCCTCATACTCGAGGACATCCCGGAGCCTGCCACAGGCTTGAGCGAACGGCTCGGCCGCTACCTTGCCGGGCGCGAGGCCAGCTTCGTCGATTTCCTGGCGGATGGCAGCATGCTGGTCAGCACGCGCTTCGCCGATACGGCCCAGCTCCATCGGCTCGCCGCACCACTGGGTGCACGTGAGCAATTGACGTTCTTCGACGAGCCGGTCGCGCGCGCCAGCGCTCCGCGCGTCGCGGGAGCGACACGCTTCGCGTTCATGAAGGACAGCGGTGGCAACGAGAACGCGCAGATACTCCTGTATGACCTCGGCAACCGGCATATCCGCGAGCTGACCGACGGCAAGTCACTGCACGGACAGCCCTTGTGGTCACCGGATGGCAAGCGCATCGTGTTCTACGGCACGGGTCGTGACGGCGTCAGCCACGATATCTATGTAGCGGAGGCCGATTCCGCGGCACCGCCCCGCTTGTTGCTGAGCGCCGGCGAACGCAGCTGGGATCCACTCGATTTTTCGCCCGATGGTCGGCGTTTGTTGCTGCGCTACTTCGTATCGATCAACGAAGCCTATCTGTTCCTGGTCGACATCGATGCGCCGAATCCGCTTGCCGTCGATCTCGGCGGCGGCAAGGTTGCCGTCAATGACGCCCGCTTCTCGCCCGACGGTGCATCCTTGCTGGTACTGACCGACCGCGACAGCGAATTTCTGCACCTCGAGCGCATCGACCTTGCGAGCGGTGCCCACGAAATGCTGGCGGCCGCGTCGAATTGGGACATCGAGCAATTCGCCGTGTCGGCGGACGGGCGTTATCTCGCCTACACCGCAAACGTCGGCGGCTACTCGCAGCTCAATATCGTCGACCGCCAGTCGCGCCTGGAAATGCAACCCGCCGGCATGCCGCAGGGCCGCATCGACGGCCTCGCCTTCGACCGCAGCGGGCAGAAGCTCGGCATGACCATCGACAGCTTCAGTTCGCCACGCGATGCCTGGGCCTACGACCTCGCGGCCAATCGCGTGCTGCGCTACACCCAGAGCGAGGTCGGCCTCATCGACTCGCGCGATCTCATCGAACCGCAACTGGTGCAGTTTCCAACCTGGGACCGGGTCGGCGGTCGCACGCGGCAATTGCCGGCGTTCGTATTCAAGCCGCGCCAGCCGGGCAGGCACCCCGTGCTCATGCTGCTGCACGGCGGGCCTGAGTCCCAATACCGGCCGAATTTCGAGCCACTCATTCAATTCGTCGTCAGCGAACTGGGCTATGCGGTGGTGGCTCCCAACGTCCGCGGCTCGTCGGGCTATGGCAAGACCTTCGTCGCGCTCGACAACGGCCGACTACGCGAAGACTCGGTACGCGATGTGGGTGCACTCCTCGTATGGGTCGGCGCGCAACCCGATCTCGACGCCTCGCGCGTCGTGGTCATGGGCGGCTCCTATGGCGGCTACATGGCGCTCGCCACCATGGTCAATTACGGCGAACGCCTGCGGGGCGGCATCGATGTTGTCGGCATCAGCAACTTCGTCAGTTTCCTGACCAATACAGCCCCGTATCGACAGGACCTGCGCCGGGTCGAGTATGGCGATGAGCGTGATCCGGCGATGCGGCGCTTTCTTAGCAAGATCTCGCCCTTGACCAATGCCGCGAGAATCACCAAGCCGTTGCTCGTCGTGCAGGGCATGAACGATCCTCGTGTTCCGGCCAGTGAGTCGGAGCAGCTGGTGAACATGGTACGGGCCAACAAAGGGCAGGTCTGGTACCTCGCCGCGCGCGATGAAGGCCATGGATTTCGCAAAAAGCAGAACCGCGACGTCTACCAGCAGACCGTCGTGAATTTCCTGCAGCGGCTCGATGCCGCCGCCACGCCCTGACGGGCGCGGTCATTTCGCCGACAGGAAACTCTTGCGGCGATCGGTGGTGCTGAGGCCCGGCGCCTGGCGCGAGTAGTACTCGGCTACGGCCGCGATGTTCTCGTCCGTGAGCTGGCCCATGAACCCGCCCATCACCGGATTCTTGCGTGTCCCGTTCTTGTAATCGTGCAGCGCGCGCGCGAGATAATCCGCATGCTGACCGGAGAGTGTCGGGTACTCCGGTACGATGCCGACGCCGTTATTGCCGTGGCAGGCAACGCAAAGCTGGGCCGCCTGTGGCGGCGTACCGGTCGCCGTGACCTGCTCTGCCTTGACCGGCTCGCCACCGAGATAGGCCGCAAGATCAGCCATGTCCTCGTCGGACATGCTGGCTGCCTGGGAATGCATCGTGGCATGGCCGCGCTCGCTGTCCCTGTAGCTCTTGAGTGCGATTGCCAGGTAGGTCGCGCTCTGGCCTTTCAGCTTCGGAACGCTGTAGGTCGGATAGGTATTCTTGTAGTCCTCGATGCCGTGGCAACCCTTGCAGGTGTAGGCGAGCTTCTCGCCACGCGCGGCGTCGGCCGCCATCGCTGCCGTACCGAAGGCACCCATCGCCATCAACGCCCATGCCACCCGCACGCACCGCAACGCCATGTTCGACCTCATTTGCCGGGAAAAACGGCTGAAAATTCGCCGCGCATCTTACTTTTTATGTGGCCGGATTGCTACCGGGGCGCTCGCCGCCAGGCGGCCTAGCTGCGGGTCGCGAGATAGGCCTTGAGGCCGATACGCGTCCATTTGTTGATGCCATCGGCGAAACCACGATAGGACTCGTAAACCCGGGCAAAAGCCGCATCGGCTGCGGCCTTCTCCTCGAGCACGGTCGCAGTGATTCGTTTCAGGTGTGCAAGGACTTCGGCGGGAAACTCGCGCACATCGACCTTGTGAACGTCCGTCATCTGCTCGAGCGCCTCGAAGCTGCGGGCGTCGTACTCGGCCAGCATGCGGGTGTTGACCGAGCCGCAGGCCAGTTCCACGATCTTCTGCAGATCCGCCGGCAGCGCATCCCAGGCCTTGCGGTTGACGATGCACTCGAGTGCCGGTCCCGGCTCCTGCCAGCCTGGCTGATAGTAATAGCGCGCTGCCTTGTGAAACCCCAGCGCAAGGTCGTTATAGGGGCCTACCCACTCGGCCGCATCAATGGCACCGGTCTGAAGTGCGGTGAAGATCTCGGTGCCCGGCAAGGTAACCGGCGTGCCGCCTGCACGCGCCAGCACTTCGCCGCCGAGGCCCGGTATGCGCATCTTGAGACCCTTGAGATCATCCGGCGTGTTGATCTCGCGCTTGAACCAGCCGCCGGATTGCACACCGGTATTGCCCGCAACCAGCGGCCATACGCCAAAGGGTTCGTACAGCTCGCGCCACAGTTCCATGCCCCCACCGAAGAGCAGCCAGGCATTCATCTCGTTCGCCGTGAAGCCAAACGGAATCGCGCTGAAGAACGTCGCGGCCTCCGCCTTGCCCTTCCAGTAGTAGCTTGCACCATGACCGAGCTCGGCCGTGCCATTGGCGACGTTGTCGAACACTTCGAATGCCGGCACCAGCTCGCCTGCGCCATAGACCTTGATGCGGATGCGGCCATTGCTGGCGGCTTCTATATATTGCGCGAGATCGCTCGCGCCAGTGCCCAGGCCCGGGAGATTCGGTGGCCAGGTGGTCACCATCTTCCAGCGAAATTCAGTTTGCGCCGCACCCGTCGCGGTGCTTGTCGTCTGCTGCCGTGCACAAGCGGACAGTGCCGCGCCAGCCGTCGCGGCCGCAGCCGAGCGAAGGAATCTTCTTCGTTTCATGCGCGTTCCTCCGGATGCCATGTTGCAAGTATTGCACAACGCCACACGGGTAAACTTGCGGTCCATGATTGCTCTCATCCAGCGCGTCAGCAGTGCGAGTGTCAGTGTTGCAGGCACACTCGTCGGTCGCATCGAGCGCGGTTTGCTCGCCTATGTGGCCGTACGCCCCGACGATGGTCCGGCGAATGTCGAGCGCTTGCTCGAACGCGTGCTCGGCTACCGCGTATTCGACGACGAGGCGGGACGGATGAATCTTTCATTGCGCGAGGTCGGCGGCGGCCTGCTGCTGGTTTCGCAATTCACGCTTGCGGCGAATACCGACAAGGGCATGCGGGCGGGTTTCAGTACTGCGGCTCCACCCGAACGCGCGGGCGAGCTCTTTGCGGCGCTGGTCACGACGGCGCGCGCTGTCCACCAACCGGTCGCGACCGGCCGCTTTGGGTCAACCATGCGGGTCGAATCCGTCAATGAAGGACCTGTAACCTTCTGGCTGGAAGGCTGAAGGCCTGCCATGGGGGTCGAACCGCGCTGGGCGGGTGCAAATTAGTGACGCGCGTCTAATGCCGTGCGAACTTTCGGCCTCCGGCAACGGTCTTTGCCATATGATTGTATAGCTGCGCCCGCAGTATTTTTCAGAGGTCGTTATGGGCATAGGCATGCGCGAACTGATCATCATCCTGCTGGTGGTGTTGCTGGTATTTGGCGCCAAGAAGCTGCGCACGATCGGCTCGGACCTGGGCGCTGCGGTCCGTGGTTTCAAGAAGGCCGTGAGCGAGGGAGAAGCCGAGGATCCGCTCAAGCAACTCAAGGCCGATGCCGAGGACGCCGACTTCAACGACAACTCCGCCAAATCGGCGGCCGGCAAATCCGAGCGGCGCGCCTGACCGACTCGCGCGCGCAAGCCATGCAGCGCAATGTTTGAGGTCGGCTTTTCAGAACTGGTCCTGATTTTCGTTCTCGGGCTGATCGTCCTCGGGCCGCAACGCCTGCCCAAGGTCGCTTCCCAACTTGGGCGCTGGTTCGGGCGCGCTCGCGCGATGGCGCGGCAGTTCCGCGACCAGCTGGAGGAAGAGATCAACCTGGAAGAGGAACGCGCAGCGGCGAAGAAGCGCGCGCCGGCGCGCGATCACTCAACGCCGCCGCCGACCTCTGCGGCTGCGACCTCGGCAGCAGCACCTGCTGCGCCCGCTCCGGCGGCAACGACGACAACGCCTGACGCACAGGACGACACTTTCTCGCATGCGCATGCCGCCGGCGAGTTTCGCGAATACCACGACGATGAGACCGAGTCGCGGGACGCGCCCGGCGTGGAGCAGGGTGATGACCGGCGAGCCTGAACAGCTCGCCGAAGGCACGCTGATCTCGCATCTGCTGGAGTTGCGCGATCGCCTGCTGCGCGGCGTGATCGCGATCGCGATTGCGCTCGTACCCTGCATGTACTTCTCCGACGAAATCTTCACGTTCGTCGCGCAACCGCTGATCGACAAATTGCCGAAAGGCGCCACGCTCATCGCAACCAGCGTCGTCTCGCCCTTCCTCGCACCGTTCAAGCTGGCCGTCTTCGCGGCCGTGTTCATCGCCATGCCCTACGTGCTCTATCAGATCTGGGCATTCGTCGCTCCCGGGCTCTATCGGCGCGAGAAGCGCTTCGCTGTCCCGCTCGTTTTCTCATCGATCGTCTTGTTCTACGTCGGCGTCGCTTTTGCCTACCTCGCGGTCTTTCCAGTGATGTTCGAGTTTTTCGCGCACACGACGCCGAAGGGCGTCACCATGATGACCGACATCTCGGCCTATCTCAGTTTCGTCCTGACGATCTTCCTGTGTTTCGGCCTTGCCTTCGAAGTGCCGATCGCAGTGGTATTGTTGACCATGACGGGCCTCGTTCGCCTCGAGCGCCTGACCGCGAACCGCGGCTACGTGCTGATTGCCGTATTCATCATCGCGGCGATCCTCACGCCGCCGGATCCAATCTCACAGACGATCATGGCCGTACCGATGTACATGCTGTTCGAGGGCGGCATTCTGTTATCCCGTCTGGTTGGCCGTATGCGCCCGGCCGACGGCGCAACGGACAGCGAGCAGGCCGAGGCCTGAATCCAGCGCGCCACCTGCCTTGCCGCGTGGGCGCGGCTGGGCCAAACTCCGGGCATTGCTAGCCTGACGGCCGGCGCCAGTACTGGATAAAAAGACAATGAACCAGACGACGGAGGCGGCCGGTAGCGGCCGTGAATTCTTCGGGCACCCGCGGGGCCTTGCCACATTGTTCATGACCGAAATGTGGGAACGCTTCACCTACTACGGCATGCGCGCCATCCTTCTGCTCTATATCGTCGCAGCCATCGATGCCGGTGGCCTTGGCATCGATGACAAGACGGGCGCCGCCATCTACGGTCTGTACATATCCGGCACCTATCTGCTCTCGCTCATCGGCGGCTATATTGCCGACCGCATCATCGGCGCGCAGAAGGCCGTCTGGTCGGGCGGTATCTTCATCATGATAGGCAACGCGCTGCTCGCTTTCGGGCAACGCGAGTTGTTCTTCGTCGGCCTCATCGTGATCGTCGTCGGCGTGGGCCTTCTGAAGCCGAACATCAGCGCCATCGTCGCGCAGCTCTATCCGGAAGGTGGTTCGCGGCGCGATGCGGGATTCTCCATTTTCTACATGGGCATCAACCTCGGTGCGTTCCTCGGTTCGCTGGTCGTACCGGAGGTCGCCGGCAAGTTCGGCTGGGGATTCGGTTTTGCCCTGCCGGCCGTCGGCATGGCTCTCGGACTCGTGCAGTTCGCGCTGACGCGCCGGCATCTCGGCACCGCGGGTGCGGCGCCCGCGGCCGAGGGAACACATGGTCGGGCGAGCTGGACGCCGATCAGCATTACCGGTGCCATCATCGTCGCGGTGGTGGCACTTGCCTACACGGGCGTGATTGCCATCGATCCGGTTGCGGTTTCGAACACTGCGTCCTGGGTGATCGCCGTGCTGGCGCTGGTCTACTTCGCCTATCTCTATGCCTTTGCCGGGCTCGATGCGGCCGAGCGCAAGCGCGTCGTCGTCATGCTGGTACTGTTCATCGCCTGCGCCATGTTCTGGGCGGGCTTCGAGCAGGCTGGCGCATCGCTCAATCTTTTTGCCGACCGCCACACCGACCGGATGATTCTAGGCTGGGACATGTCTGCTGGCACGCTGCAGACCGTGAACCCGTTGTTCATCATCATTTTCGCGCCGGTTTTTGCCTCGCTATGGGTCAACCTCGGACGCCGAAACCTCGACCCCTCGGCGCCGGTCAAGTTCGCCCTCGGCCTCATCCTGATGGGTGTCGGCTTCTACGTGATGGTGCTCGCCTCGAAACTGATCGTCGGCGGCGACAAGGTGTTGCCGACCTGGTTGGTGTTCACCTACATGTTCCACACCTTTGGTGAGCTGTGCTTGAGCCCGGTTGGCCTCAGTTCGTTCAGCAAGCTCGCACCGCCCCGCTTCGTCGGTCAGGCGCTCGGCGTGTGGTTCATGGCCACGGCGCTTGGCAACAACATGGCGGGACAGATTGCCGGCAACTTCAATTGGGAAAACCCGGCCAGCATGCCGGGCCAGTTCATGTTCATCTTCTGGTGGGGCGTGATCAGCGGCGCCGTGCTGTTGTTGATATCGCCGCTCGTGCGCAAATGGATGGGGGAGGTGCGTTGATGCGAACCGCAACACCGGTTTTGATCTGTGCCGCGCTGGCGACGGCAGTCGCGGGTTGCAGCCCCAAGCCCCCGGCCGCCGCACCCGAGGTTGGCGCCGAACAGTTCGTCGCCGACGTCAATCGTGATCTCACCGTACTCGATCGCGAGCTGGAGGCCGCGGACTGGGTGCAATCGACCTACATCAACGTCGATACGGAGCATCTCAACGCGCGCGCCAACGAGCGCATGCTGGCGTTCGTGAGCGAGCGTGCCGGCCAAGCGAAGCAGTACGCGGGCGACAAACTCGATGCATCGACCGCTCGCGCAATCAACAACCTGAAACTGAGCGTGTCGGCACCGGCACCCGACGATGCGGCGAAGCGCGCGGAGCTGGCCACGATTCGCAGCCGGCTGGAAGCCATCTATGGTGCGGGCAAGTATTGCCCGAATGGCCCGGAGTCCTGCCGCAATCTTGACCAGCTGTCGGAAACGCTTGCGACCAGCCGCAACTATGACGAACTCACGGAGGCCTGGACGGGCTGGCACAGCATCGCCCGCGAAATGCGTCCGCTCTATCAGCGCTTCGTCGAGCTCGGCAACGAAGGCGCAAGGGAACTCGGCTATGACGATCTGGGCGTCATGTGGCGCGCCGGCTACGACATGTCGCCGAAGCAATTCGACAGCGAGACCGAACGACTCTGGGAGCAGGTGAAGCCACTCTACTCGGCGCTGCACTGCTTTGCCCGCGGCCGGCTTGCGCAGCGCTATGGCGAGGACCGGGTGCCGGCGGGCAAGCCGATCCCGGCGCAATTGTTCGGCAACATGTGGGCACAGCAGTGGAACAAGATCTATGACGACCTGCTGAAACCCTACCCGGCTGCCAGCATCGAGAGCGCGGATCGCGGCCTGCGGCAGAAGAAGTGGGATGCAGTGCAGATGACGCGCTCAGCGGAGAGTTTCTACCAGTCCCTCGGCTTCCCGGCCTTGCCGGCGAGCTTCTGGGAACGCTCGATGCTGACGCGACCTCGCGATCGCGAAGTGGTCTGCCATGCCAGCGCCTGGGACATGGACGATGCCGACGACGTGCGCATCAAGATGTGCATGCAACCCACCGAAGAAGACCTTTTCACCGTCTACCACGAACTCGGCCATGTGTATTACTTCATGGCCTATCGCGATCAGCCGAAGCTGTTCCAGGGCGGCGCGCACGACGGCTTCCATGAGGCGATTGGTGACACCGTGAATCTGTCGGTGACGCCCGAGTACCTTCGTCGCATCGGCCTCGTGGGCGATGTGCGTCCCTCGCAGGAGGCCGTGATCAACCAGCAGATGAAGATGGCGCTCGACAAGATCGCCTTCCTGCCCTTCGGCCGCCTGATCGACCAATGGCGATGGCGGGTGTTCTCGGGCGAAATCAAGCCCGATGACTACAACAAGGCCTGGTGGGATTTGCGCGAGAAGTACCAGGGCATCGCACCGCCCGTTGCCCGCAGCGAGGCTGATTTCGATCCCGGTGCGAAATATCACATTCCGGCCAATACGCCCTATACCCGCTACTTTCTCTCTTTTGTCCTGCAGTTCCAGTTTCACAAGGCTCTGTGCCAGGCGGCTGGTTATTCAGGGCCGCTGCATGAGTGCTCGATCTTCGGTAGCACGGCCGCCGGCGAGAAATTCTGGGCCATGTTGCACGAAGGCTCGAGTGAGCCGTGGATGGACACCATGGAAAAGCTCACCGGCAAGCGCGAAATGGATGGATCGGCGATCGTCGAGTACTTCGCGCCGCTGATGCAATGGCTCGAGAAACAGAACGACGGGCAGCGCTGCGGGTGGTAACGCATCGACTGAACCGGCGAGGGAGCGAGTGCCGATGAACGCAACAACCGGTGCCGCACCACAACTGACCTTCCGCGCGGTTCTGCTCGCCGTCGTGCTTGCAGCCGTTCTGGCAGCAGCGAACACCTATCTGGGACTGTTCGCGGGACTGACGATCGCATCGGCGATCCCGGCGGCGGTCGTCTCGATGGCGATCCTCAAGATGCTGGGCGGCGGCGGCATCCTCGAAAACAACATCGTCGCCACGGGTGCGTCGGCAGGTTCATCGATTGCGTCGGGCGTGATCTTCACGATTCCTGCATTGGTCATACTCGGCTATTGGAGCGACTTTCGTTTCGGCTGGGTGGTATCCATCGCCGGTCTCGGCGGTATCCTCGGCGTGTTTTTCTCGGTGCCGCTGCGCCGCTCGCTGATCGTCGAACAGAAGCTGGCATTTCCCGAAGGCAAGGCCGCGGCCGAAGTGCTGAAGACCGGCGATAACCCGGCGGCGGGCCTGCGCATACTGGCGCTGTCGGCGCTGGGCGGTGGCCTCGCGAAACTCGCGGCGGGCAGTGGCTTGCGGCTGATTCCGGACACCGCCGCCACGGGCGCTTTCCTCAACAAGGCCATCGCCTATTTCGGCACCAACCTGTCGCCCGCTTTGCTTGGCGTCGGCTATATCGTCGGTCTCAACGTCGGCGTGCTGGTGCTGATCGGCGGCATGATTTCCTGGAATATCGCGATTCCGATCTACAGCCAGTTCTATCTCGATGGCAATCCGGCGCTGCTTGCAGCCACAGCCTGCGGTGCGCAGAGTGCAAGCGATTGCGCGGAAAATGCCGCCTACGCGATCTGGTCGGCACAGGTTCGCTACCTGGGCGTTGGTGCGATGCTGGTCGGCGGCCTGTGGGCATTGATATCGCTGCGTCAATCGCTCCTGTCCGGTATCCGTAGCGGTCTCGCTGCGGCGCGCGCGGGCACGGCTGCCAATTTGCCGCACACCGAGAGGGACTTGCCAATGAAATGGATCCTGATCGGTATCGTGTTGTTCACCATTCCACTGTGGGTGCTCTACCACAGTATTGCGGGCAGCCTGTTGGTGAGCCTGCCGATGACCATCATCATGATCGTGGCAGGATTCGTGTTCTGCTCGGTCTCGGCCTACATGGCCGGTCTCGTGGGTTCATCGAACAACCCCGTCTCCGGCATCACCATCGCGACCATCATGTTCGCAGCCGTCGTTTTGCTCGGGCTGATGGGACGCGACGCAGCGCTCGGGCCCGTGGCGGCCATCATGATCGGCGCCGTGGTCTGTTGCGCAGCCTGTGTTGGCGGCGACAACCTGCAGGACCTCAAATGCGGCTACCTGATCGGCGCGACGCCCTGGCGGCAACAGGTCATGCTGGCGCTTGGCGCGGCGAGCAGTGCGCTGGTGCTGGGTCCGGTACTTGACCTCCTGGCGCATGCCTATGGAATCGGTGTGCCGACCGCAGAACATCCCTCGCCGCTCATTGCGCCGCAGGCAACGCTGATGGCCTCGGTGGCAAAGGGCTTGTTTGGAGGATCGCTCCCCTGGGACATGATCGGCATCGGCGCCGCCATCGGCATCGGCATCATCATCGTCGACGAAGTCCTCAAAGCGCGTGGTGCGAGCTTTCGCGCGCCGGTATTGGCCGTCGCCGTCGGTATCTATCTGCCGCTGGAATTGTCCGTGCCGATTTTTTCGGGCGGCCTGCTCGCGACGCTTGCCAAGCGCAGCCTTGGCGCCACGGCTGCGCAGGCGGATCGCGACCGCGTAGAGCAGCGCGGAACCTTGTTCGCAGCCGGAATGATCACCGGTGAGGCGTTGATGGGCATACTGATCGCAGTGCCGATTGTCGTATACAAGAGTGGCGAGGTGCTGGCGCTCCCGGAAGCAGCCCGATTTGGCGAGTGGTTGGGCCTCCTCATCCTGGGTTCGCTTGCCTGGTGGCTATACCGCACCGCCGTTACGCGTCCACGCTGAACGTTGAGCGATGACAGACGAGCGCCGCAAGCTGATGCTTGGCATCAGCCTGGCTACCGTGTACCTGGTCTGGGGGTCGAGTTATCTCGCCAACAAACTCGGCGTCGCGAAAATGCCGCCCTTTCTCTTTGGCGGCGTCCGGTTCGTCATCGCCGGTGCGCTCCTTTGCGCACTTGCGTTGTACCGCGGCGAATCGCTGCGCATCAACCGCCGCCAATTCCTGCAGGCGCTGCTGGTCGGCGCCTTCGCCGTGTTGATCAGCAATGGTGCCAATGTCTGGGCACTGCAATGGGTGCCTTCGAACCAGGCGGCGCTGCTGAATACCAGCTCAGCCTTCTTCATCGCGGCGCTTGGCACCATGGGCCCGCGCTCGCATGCGCTGCACTTTCAGTCGTTGGTTGGTTTGCTGATAGGTATCGTCGGCACGGCGCTCATCCTTCTGCCTAGCGGTGGCCTGTCGGATCAATACCTGCCGCAGATGGCAATCATCCTGCTCGGCAGCTTAGGTTGGTCCATCGCGGCCATCCTGCAGCGCAATTTCGACACGCGCATGGGCCTCTTGAGCTTCACCGGCTGGCAGATGCTGCTCGGCGGGTTGCTGATGTTGATCGTGGGCAGCAGCAGCGGTGAGCTGCCACACTGGCAATTCTCCACCCAGGGCATGCTGGCGCTCGCCTACATGATTTTCTTCAGCGCCTGCCTCGGCTATACGGCCTTCACCTGGCTCGCGCGCAATGCGGCACCGGCATTGGTCGGCAGCTTCGCCTATGTCAATCCGGTGATTGCGACACTGCTTGGCTGGTGGGCGCTCGGCGAACGCCTGACGACACTTGAAATCCTGGGCTCGATCGTCGTGCTCATCGGCGTGGTGCTCGTAACCCGCCGCGAGAGTGCTTGAGGGCGACTCAGCTGCGCTTGCTGCGCAGCACCTCGATGCGCCCGCGCGAACCGATGAACCACGACCCGATCCAACCCGTGAGGCCGACGATCAGCGCCGCGAGGATCGCGCTCCAGAATCCGGCGATCTGAAAACCGGGCAGCACCAGCGCAACGAGCGCGAGCATCCCGGCATTGATCACGATCAGGAACAACCCGAGCGTGACGATGGTGATCGGAAACGTGAGGATGACGGCGATGGGCCTGACGATCGCATTGCAGATGCCGAGCAATACTCCCGCGAGCAGCAGCGTAGTCGCCGAGGAAATCGCGATGCCATCGACCCAGCGCGAGGCGAGCCACAACCCGAGGGCTGCAATGATGGCGCGCAGGATGAAACCCGTCATGGAGATTCCTTGCTGACCTTTTCCAGATAAACCTTCAATCGGGCCATGTTACGCTCCCAGCTGCGCCGCAGTCTCAAATAGCTGCGCTCGAAACCCTTCTCGGCCGGAAATCCCGATCCCAGTATCCTGAATATGGTGCCCTGCGGGGCCGTTTCAAGCAGCAGGTCGTCGACCACGACTCCCTCGAATGCCGGCACGGCCGTGCTCGGCAGATGAATCAGGCGCAATCGCTTGGGTGGGTCGAAGATATCGACGAGCATGTCGATCTCATGCTGGGCGTCGAGCTGGGCGCGCAGGCTGCCGTCGGCGCGCAGATCGAGCTCTGCCGGTTCCATCCACCAGCGCAGGAATTCCGCCTGTTGCGACAGCGCGGTCCAGACGCGCCCGGGCGCCGCGCGAATCTCGACCTTGAGCGCGTAGCCGCGTCGCGAGCGGCTCATGGGACCTCCACTCGAGCACGACACATCGGCCGGTCAGTCCCTGGCAACAGGCGCATCACTCCTGCGTCGCAGCACAACGAATGCCAGCGGAACGAGGCTCGCGACGATGATGAGCAAAGTGACGATGCCGAAATTGTTCTTCACCAGCGGCACGTTGCCGAAGAAGTACCCCGCCCACAGCAGCAGGCCGATCCAGGCGGCGGCGCCGACAAGATTGAACGCCTGGAAGCGCAGGTAGGCCATGCGGCCGATGCCGGCGACGAAGGGCGCAAACGTTCGCACAATGGGAATGAAGCGCGCGATGACGATGGTCATGGCACCGTAACGCGCGAAGTACTCCTCGGTGCGACGCAGGTATGCGACCTTGATGAAACGGTAGTGACCGGCATAGACCGCCTGCCCAAGCCACCGTCCAATGGCGTAATTGACGCTGTTGCCGAGCACGGCGGCCAGCAGCAGCAGGCCGGTCAGAAGCGGCGCAGACAGTGTGCCGCTGTCATCGACGGCTGCCAGCGCGCCGAGCGCGAACAGCAGCGAGTCGCCCGGCAGCCACGGCGTCACCACGAATCCTGTTTCAGCAAAGATAATGAAAAAGACGATGCCATAGAGCCAGATGCCATACTGGCGCAGCAGCTCGACGAGATGGGCATCCAGGTGCAGGATGAAATCGATCAGGCCGCTGACAAGATCCATGTTCGCGTCGTTGCATGGCGCCCGGACAGGGCAAGTGCGGCGATCTTAGCTCAATGCATGCGCCGGCTGCGCGCGGTTTCGTCGCTGGTCGGCAATTGCGTCACGGGTGTTGCGCTGCTGTAGATGGAAAGATCCGCCAGCACATCCGTGAGGGGTGTCGGCCGGCCGATTGCAAAGCCCTGGCCGTAGTCAACGCCGAGCGAAGCGATGCGATCGCGCAATTCCTCGGTCTCGACATACTCGGCAACGGTCACGAGCGACATGCTGCGGGCGAGTGCTGCAATCGCCTGGACCATCGATTCGGAGCGCGGATCGCGTACCACGTCGCGCACGAAGCTGCCGTCGATTTTCAGCATGGTGACCGGCAGCGACCGGAGGTAGGCGAGGGATGACAACCCGGTGCCGAAATCATCCAGCGCGACGCCTACGCCCATGGCGCGCAGCCGCCGCATGAAAAGTTCCGCTTGTTCGATGTTGCCAACCGCCGCACTCTCGGTGAGCTCGATGCACAGGCCCTCGGGCGGCAGGCCGCTCGACTCGATGGCTGCAACATAAGCATCGCAGAAGCCGCTCTCGAGCAGCGATTGGCCGGAGATGTTCACCGTGAATACGAGCTTGCCGGCCGCGAGCTCGCTCGCATGTGGTTGCAACAGGCGAATCGCCTCGGAAAGCACCCAGCGATCGATCTTCGGCATCAACTGGTAACGGTGCGCGGCCGAGAGGAAGCGGTCCGGGCCGACGGTCTGGCCATCCTCGCCGAACATGCGCAGCAACAACTCGAAATGCACCTGATGCGTGACCGTATCGCTGATTGGCAGGATCAACTGCGCATCGAGGCGCAGACGATTCTCTGCAATCGCCGCACGCAAATCGCCCGCCGCGGAAATGTCGGTGAAGCGGCGCACGATGCTGGCGTCCGCCTCCTGATAGAGCTCGACGCGATTGCGGCCGCGATCCTTTGCCGCCTTGCAGGCCGACTCGGCCTCCGCCAGGCAATGTGCCAGATCGCCCTCCTCGAGGGGGGCGACACCGATGCTGAGCGAGACGAACAGCCGCGCTGCGCCCTGCTCGGAACTCAATTGTTCGGCGCCACTGCGCAGCACTTCGCCGAATTCGGCCGCCGCTTCGACCTTGCTCGGCACCGCGATCGCAAACCGGTCGCCTGCGATACGCGAACCCAGACCGCGCGGTGGCAATTTCGATCGAATCAGCTCGCCGAGTTGCGCGATGACCCGATCGCCCATGTGCATGCCAAAGTTTTCGTTCACCGCATGCAACTGATCGACATCGACATAGAGCAGGCTCCAGCTCGCCGGCGCGGCGCCCTGGGCACGTTCACCGCGCAGCCGCTGCTCGAAAGCCGGCCGACTCAGCAAACCACTGGTTGCGTCGTAACTGCTCTCGATCAATGCAACGGCGCGGCGCGCCAGGAGTTCGCCGAGTTGCGTGTCGCGTGCGCTGTAGCCCGGCGCTGCCGGGCTGCGATACAGTGCAAGAACACCGACGACCCGGCCGCTGGCATGGCGCAGCGGCGTGCCCATGATGCGCGCCTGGTTCCGCTCGCCATCGACGCCCGCGAGGCGATTGGCAATGACTGATTCACGCCGCGACTGCACGAGGGTGAGGATCTGGCGGTGCGTGCGCGCAACGATGCCCCGGTCGAGTTCGCTTTGCGGATCAGCCCAGATGAGCACCAGGCTCTTGTCAGGAACGATCAACGCTCCGACCGCGGCACCGAGGTGTGTCGCCGCACTTTGCAGCAGCGTGCGCAGGTCGTTGGCGCCATCGGCAACGTCTCGCTGCTGCGACACGTCGAGCAGGAGTTGCACGTCCTGGTCGCGCGCGCTCAGCGCATTCTGCAATGCACCCATGTCATTGTGCAGTTCGAGTTCGCGCGCCAGGCACTCGAGTGCAGGCCGCACGAGTGAATGCACGAATCCAAAACCGCGGTGTTCCACCGAACCCGCGCGGCGCACGACGATCACGATCACGCCGCTCAGCGCGCCTTTGGGATCACGCAGCCAGTTGAGGTAGGCGGCCTCGTCCTTGTGCAACTCGCGCATGATGCCCTTGTCTTCGGCGCGCACATTTGCGAGGTTTTCCTCGACGAGTTGCAGCAGATCCGGCCCGACCGTGGACTCGCTGCTCCAGCGCATCTGCCCCTGCCGGTCGAACAGCGCCACCAGCGCAGCACGCGGCAGCAGCGCCTTGATCAGGCGCGCATAGGAATCGAGCGATTCGAGGTCCGTCGATTGCTCGACAGGTAGCGCAGCGGGCATCGAAAATCCCTGTGACCCGCGTGGCGGGCAGGTAGCAACGATGTGTCAATCGACGCCGGGCTGCGTTGATGCACTGCGCATTCCGCCGGTGCCACAGGTCTGACTTGACATAACCGCCTCAGCGGGGCGGACTCGGGGTGCGAAACCAGCGCTGCGGATCGACTGGCTTGCCGCCCTGGCGAATCTCGAAATACAGCTCCGGTCGCGACCGGCCGCCGCTGTCGCCCGCGGCGGCGATGGTATCGCCGGCAACTACCTGCTCGCCCACCTGCTTGTAGATACGATCGTTGTAACCATAAAGGCTCATGTAGCCGCCGCCGTGGTCCACGATGACCAGCAGCCCGAGGCCGGCCAGCCAGTCTGCGTAGACAATGCGCCCGCGATGCACGGCGCGGATTGGAGTATCGCGATCGGTCGCGAGCAGCACCCCTTCCCATTTCAGTCCGCCGACCCGGGTCTCGCCGAACCGGGCGACCAGTTTGCCTGTCACAGGCCAGGCGAGTTTCCCGGCGAGCCTGCCGAAGGGGCTCTTGTTGTCGACTGGAAAGTCCCGCGATGCGCGCGCCAATTCGCGCAGCAGCCGCTGCAGAACCGCCTGCTCGCGCTGCAGCCGGGCGAGTTGCTGGCGGCGATCGCTGGATTGGCTGTCGAGCTTGGCGAGCACGCTGGCGCGTGCTTCGCGCGTGTCGTTGAGATCCGCGAGTTTTTGCGTTTGCTCGTCGGCAAGCATGGCGAGCTTTTCTTCCTCTTGATGCAATTCGCGATCGAGTTCCTCGAGCTTGGCGAGCGCCGCGCGTATGCTGTCGATGTCGGCCGAGCGGGCACGGCCGATGTAGCCGAAATAACGCAGCATGCGATTGGTGTCGGTCGACTCGCCGCCCGAGAACATCAGTTTCAGCGGATCGCTGCGGCCGATCATGTAAGCCGCACGCATCTGGGTTGCAAGCCGCTCGCGTCCGGCGTCCAGGCGCTTTTGCGCATCGCCACGCTCGGCCTGAAGCTCATCCCTGCGCGCGCGCAACCTGCGCTCCTCGTCCTTGATCTCGCGCAGGCGGCCACGCACGGCCTGTACGGCCTGTTCGGCTTCGCGTAGGTCGCTCGCGAGCCGGTTGCGCTCCGCCTTGTCGGCATCGAGCTGCTTGCGCACGGCCGCGATCCGCTCGCGCAAGGCCTGCAGCCGCGCTTCGGTGTCGCGCGTGTCGGCGCGAGCGCCGGCAGCGCAGAGCGTCACCGCGAGCAACAGCGCCAGGAGCGATCGCCAGCGGCAGCGCCATGTCATTTGGACCTGCTCCGTCACGATTGCGAGTCTAACGCAGCGCCCGGCCGCTACCGTTATAATGCGCGCCGCAACCGGGTCCCAATAATATGAACGCGCTACAGCAACATTTCGACCGTCATCCGCTGCTCGTCGCTGCTGCCTTGGCAGCTGCGGTGCTGCTCGCGATCTACGAATTCATCCGCTATCACCGCAAACAGGCCACGATATCTCCGCAGGAGCTGATCAGGCTGCAGAACCATGGTGCCCTGGTGCTCGACTTGCGGGACGGCGAGGCCTTCAGCCAGGGACACATCGGCGGCGCCAGGCAATTCGCGGCGGGCGATATTCTCGATGCCGGTGCCAAGCTTGGCAAATACAAGGACAAGCCGCTTGTCGTCTACTGCGACACCGGCGGGCTGGCGGGATCGGCAGTCAGGCAGCTGGTCGCCCAGGGGTTCAAGCACGCCTTCGCCCTGAGTGGCGGACTCGGCAGCTGGCGCGCTGAGAACCTGCCGCTCACCAAAGCGTCCTGACCATGGCCAAGGTCGTCATGTATTCAACTGCGTGGTGCCCGTATTGCGCACGTGCCCGCAATCTCCTCAAGCGCAAAGGCGTCGCGGTCGAGGAAATCGACATTGACGGCGGAGCGTCGCTGCGCGATGAAATGATCGCCCGCAGCGGCCGCCGCACGGTACCGCAGATATTCATCGATTCGCAGCACGTTGGCGGCTGCGATGATCTGTTCGCAATCGAAGAATCCGGCAAGCTGGACGCAATGCTCGCCGCCGGCAACTGACCCTACCACTCCCGAGGAATCACGATGGCCGAATCGCAGCAACCCATTTCGTCGACGGCAGACGGCGAAGGCCCGCAGCTGATGCTGCAGAATGTCTACCTGAAGGACTGCTCCTTCGAGTCGCCGAACGGCCCGCGTGTCGACGGCAACTGGAACCCCGAAGTGTCGATGGACCTGCAGACCGGTTCGAGCGTGCTCGAAGGCGATCTGCGCGAAGTGCTGCTCACGATCACCGTCAAGGCACAGCAGAATGACAAGCCGGTGTTTCTGGTCGAGGTCAAACAGGCGGGAAGCTTTCTGATGCGCGGCCTTACCGAGGCGGACAGCCGTCGCGCAGTGGCAAGCGTTTGTCCCACCGTGTTGTTCCCCTATGCGCGCGCAGTCGTATCGCATCTGGTGTCGCAGGGCGGTTTCCCGCAGTTCCTGCTGCCGGCGGTGAATTTCGAAAACCTGTACGCCAACTCCGTTGCCCAGGCCGGCAACGCGACGCGCAACTGAATGACTTCCCACTCCCCGACGCCGCCCGGCATCACGGTCATAGGCGCCGGGTCCTGGGGCACCGCGCTCGCAATCCAGTTTGCGCGCAGTGGGCAGGCAACGCGCCTGTGGGGGCGGGATGAGGCCCAGCTTGGCGACATGCAGAGGTTACGCTGCAATTTGCGCTACCTCCCCGATGCCCGATTTCCGCAGTCCCTGCAGATCGCGAACTCGCTCGACGAGGCACTGGCACAGGCGCGCGACGTGCTGGTGGCCGTGCCAAGCCACGCGCTGCGCAGCACGCTCGAGAGCCTCAAGCCCCGCCTCGGCGCGACGACCCGCCTCGCCTGGGCGACCAAGGGCTTCGAGCACGAGACCGGCAAGCTGCCGCATCAGGTAGCCGCCGAGGTTCTGGGCGCGGATCGGCGCGTCGCGGTGCTCTCCGGACCCACGTTTGCACGCGAGGTCGGCGCCGGATTACCGACCGCCATGACCATCGCCGCGCGCGACGAGTCCTATGCGCGCGAACTTGCCGAGGCCGTGGCGGCACCGAATTTTCGCGCCTACACGTCCACCGACATCATCGGTGTGGAGGTGGGCGGCGCCGTCAAGAACGCGCTCGCGGTTGGCGCCGGTCTCGCTGACGGACTGGGCTTCGGCGCGAACACGCGCATTGCACTCATTACCCGCGGGCTCGCCGAAATGGTGCGCCTCGGCGTGGCGCTGGGCGGCGAGCGGGACACTTTCATGGGTCTTGCAGGACTCGGCGACCTGGTGCTGACCTGCACCGATGACCTGTCGCGCAATCGGCGCTTCGGACTGTTGCTCGCCTCGGGGCACGCGACCAACGAGGCGCTGGCGCGAATCGGCCAGGTCGTGGAGGGCTATGGCGCGGCACGCGCCGTACGTGCCGTCGCCACCCGTCACTCGGTGACCATGCCGATCATCGACGGCATCTACGCCACGCTCTACGAAGGCGTTCCCGCCCGCGAGGTCGTGCACGGCCTGATGACACGGCCGATCAAGTCGGAAACAGCCTGACGCTAGCTCGGTGCTCGCGGGACGAAGCCGATCTGACGCCAGGCTTCATAGACGACGACGGACACTGCATTGGCCAGATTCAGACTGCGCTCCGTCGTCAACATGGGCAGATGGACGCAGCAGGCCAGGCCATCGAGGCTGCAGACCTGCTCCGGCAAACCGCGCGATTCGGGACCGAAGAGAAACGCGTCCCCGGCACGGTAGCGCATTGCGTCGTAGCGCGTACCGCGTCCGGTTTCAACAGCGATCAATCGCGAAGGCGCACGCGCCGCAAGGTAGTCCTCGAGGCTGTTGTGTACATCGACGCTCGCAAGTGCAGCGTAATCGAGACCCGCGCGGCGCAGCGAACGTGCATTCAGCTCGAAGCCGAGCGGGCGTATCAATGCGAGCCGCGCGCCGGTATTGGCGCAAAGGCGAATGATATTGCCGGTATTGGGAGGAATCTCCGGCTCGAACAGCACGATTTCGAACATCTTGTGGCCGGCGCGACTTGGAAGCGGCGTTGGGTGATAATCGACAGCGGCAAGTATATGGAAAAGCAGAGCGCACAGCCCGGGCCCGGTATCGCACTCGATTTCTGCGGCCTGGAATTTTCCTCGCCGATAGTGCTCCTGTCCGGTTGCGTCGGCTTCGGCGAGGAATACACGCGCGTCGCCGGCTTCTCCAATCGCGACGCCGGGGCGGTGGTCCTTAAAGGCACGACGCTGCAGGCCCGCACGGGTAACGCACCGCATCGCATATACGAAACACCGATGGGCATGTTGAATGCCATCGGGCTTCAGAATCCCGGCGCGCGCCACGTCGTCGAGCGCATACTGCCGCAACTCGATTTCACGGAAACGCGGTTCATCGCCAACGTCTCGGGCTCGACCATCGACGAATATGTCGAGGTGACGCGCCTGTTCGATGACTCGCCGATCGATGCGATCGAGATCAACATTTCCTGCCCGAACGTCAAGGAAGGCGGCGTACAGTTCGGAAACTATCCGGACATGTCAGCGCGCGTGGTCGCAGCCTGTCGCAAGGCGACGAGCAAGCCGCTGATCACCAAGTTATCGCCCAACCAGACTGACATCGTCGAGAATGCGCGCCGTTGCATCGAGGCGGGGAGCAATGCACTTGCGGTAATCAACACGGTCATGGGCATGGCCATCGACACCCTGCGCCAGGAAGCGGTGCTCGGCAACGTGCAGGGCGGTTTGTCAGGCCCGGCCATCAAGCCGATCGCGCTGCTGAAGGTGTTCCAGGTCTACCAGGTGGCGGCACCGCACGGCGTACCGATCATCGGCCAGGGTGGCATCGTCAATGCACGGGACGCCATCGAATTCATTCTCGCAGGCGCTACGGCGATTGGTATCGGCACGGGCCTTTTCTACGATCCGATGCTGTTGCCGAAGATCAATGCCGGACTCGTCGAGTATCTGCAATCGGCCGGCTGCTCGTCGCTGCGAGAACTCGTCGGCCGTGCCAACCCAGCCTCGCGAGCCAGCAAGGCGCGGGCTCTCGGCCCCGGCTGATACGGAAACGGAACGTGCAGATCAATGGCTGTTGTGCACTCGTCACGGGCGCCAATCGCGGCATAGGCCTGGGGTTTGTCGCCGCACTGCTTGAGCGTGGCGCACGAAAAGTATACGCAACGGCCAGACGTACCGAATCACTGACACCAGTGACCGTCCTCGATCGCGAGCGCATCGTGCCGATGGCGCTCGATGTCGTAGATGCCGAAGCCATCGCCGCCGCGTGTGCCGCGGCGAGTGATGTGAACCTCCTGGTCAACAACGCCGGAATCGTCGAACGCGGCGGATTCCTCGATCGCCCGGACCTCGACGGCCCGCGTCATGAAATGGAAGTGAATTTCTGGGCGCAGCTCGCGATGATACGCGCGTTCGCACCGCAGCTCGCGGATGGCGGCATCATCCAGGTGCTGTCGATCGGCGCCGTTGCAACCGTGCCCTATGTGGGCAGTTATTGCGCGAGCAAATTTGCTGCGCGCGCCATGACACAGTGCGTACGCGCCGAACTCGCGGCGCAGCGCACGCAAGTGATGGCGATCTACCCGGGCGCGATCGCCACGGACATGTCGGCGCAGACGCCGGGTCCGAAGATCTCGCCGCACACGCATGCACACCACTGCCTGGCCGCATTCGAAGCCGGGGTCGATGAGTTCTTTCCGGATTTCAAGGCGCAGGCAATGCGCGATCAGCTGTTGCGCAACCAGCAACCGCTGTAGGCGATGCGCACCTGGATCGCCTAGATCCCGAGTTCCTTCGCCTTGCGGGTCAGGGTATTGCGACCCCAACCCAGCAGCCGTGCCGCGTCCTGCCGGTGGCCGTGGCAGCGCTTCAGTGCCACCTGCAGAAGTGCCCGCTCGAATTGCGGCAGGGCCTGATCGAGTAGAGGCGTCCGGGCGTCGGCCGCCTCGGCCCAGGAAATCAGCGCCTGCACCCAGCCATGGTCGGAAACCGCGACGCTCTTACCCGTAACGCTTGCGGGCAGGTCCTCGGCCGTAACCCGGGCGCCCGGCGCCAGCGCTGTCAAACGTCGACACAGATTCACCAGTTCGCGGACATTGCCCGGCCAGGCGTAGGTCATCAACGCATCGCGAGCCGCCGCGGTCAGTTGTTTGGACGGCATGCCGAGTTCATCGGCGGCCTGCTGCAGATAGGCCAGCAACAGGTCCGGAATGTCCTCGCGCCGCTCACGCAATGGCGGAAGTTCGATGCGTACGACGTTCAGTCGGTGGTAGAGATCCTCGCGGAAATCGCCGCGCGCGATGCGTTGATCGAGGTTCTGGTGCGTCGCTGCGATCACCCGGACATCGACTTTGATGCGTGACTGTCCGCCGACGCGGTAGAACTCGCCTTCGGCGAGCACACGCAGCAGGCGTGTCTGCAGCGCCGGCGGCATGTCGCCTATTTCATCGAGGAACAGGGTGCCACCGTCGGCCTGTTCGAATCGGCCGCGGCGCTGACTCGCGGCGCCCGTGAAGGAGCCTTTCTCGTGACCGAACAATTCCGATTCGAGCAGGTCCGCGGGAATGGCCGAAGTGTTGAGCGCAACGAAGGGCGCGGTGCGGCGCGGGCTGTTCTCGTGCAATGCCCTCGCAACCAGTTCCTTGCCGGTACCGGTCTCGCCGGTTATCAGCACACTGACCGATGAATTCGCGAGTCGGCCAATGGCGCGAAAGACCTGCTGCATCGCCGGCGCCTTGCCGAGGATGCCAGTGCCGCCGCCGCTGCGCATCGCGGGGGTGTCCCGCTCGCTACGATTGGCAACGGCGCGACGCACCAGATCGACGGCGTGATCGATGTCGAAGGGCTTGGCGAGATATTCGAATGCACCACCCTGGTAGGCGGATACCGCGTGATCGAGATCAGCATGCGCGGTCATGATGATGACCGGCAACTGCGGATGATCGTGCTGCAGCTGCTGCATCAGTTCGAGCCCGTTGATGCCGGGCATGCGGATGTCGCTCATGACGACGTCCGGCGAGGACTTGCCGATCGCTTCGAGCATGGCGGCGCCGGTATCGAACGAGCGCGTTGCAAATCCGACGCCCCCGAGTGCCCGCTCCAGTACCCAGCGGATGGAAGGATCATCATCGACCAACCACACTGTTTCGGCATTGCTCATGACTGTGCCTCTTGGCTGATCGGCAACAACAACGTAAATACGGTTCGGCCCGGCGCGGATTCGAATTCGATCAGGCCGTCATGGCGTGTCAGCAGTTCCTGCGCGAGCGACAGTCCAAGGCCGGTACCGTCACTACGTCCCGTGACCAGTGGCAGGAAGATGCTGTCTCGCAGCTCATCCGGCACACCGCAACCGTTGTCCTCCACCTGCAGGCAGGCGACGAGTCGATGGCGCGTCGCGCCAATGGTGCAGTTCGGCAACGCGCGACTGCGCAGGATGACACGGCCGCGCTCGCCAAGGGCCTGGATGGCGTTGCGCAGGACGTTGATCAACGCCTGCACGATCTGCGCGGGGTCGAGCATGGCATCCGGCAGGCTCGGGTCGTAGTCGCGCTCCATCAGGATCTGACCGCGGGTTTCCGCCCGTACGAGCCGGAACACGTGTTCGCAGATCTCGTGCAGATTGCTGAGCTGCTTGCGGGGCGCGGCCGCAGGGCCCGACATCGAATCGACGAGGGCGGCGAGCCGGTCCGCCTCGCTGATGATCACCTGCGTGTATTCGCGAAGCGCGGGATCGGCGAGCTCGCGCTCGAGCAGCTGGGCTGCGCCGCGCAACCCGCCCAAGGGGTTCTTCACCTCGTGGGCGAGCTGACGAACCATCATGCGTCCGCTCACGATGCGGGCGAGCAGTTCGTTCTCGCGCGCAATGCGCTGTCTCTCGGTCGCATTGGTGATCTCGAGCAGCACCATCGCCTCCTCGGGCCCCAGCGAACTGATGACGATGTCGACGATCCTCTCGTTGCCAGGCGCGCGGGCGCTCACCAGTCGAAATTCGCGCTCGCTGAGCGTTGCGCCGCTTGCGGCACTGCGCTCGATGGAGGCCATGAGGCCATCACCGTCGATGACGAGTTCGCGCAGCGACCGGCCGCGCATGGCATTGAGGCTCACGGCAAGCACATCCTGGGCGGCGAGGTTCGCGGTGACGATGTTGAGCGCGGCATCGACCACCACCACGCCGGTGGTCATGGAATCGAGGAGCTCGAGGTGCGCCAAGGGCCGCGGCAATTGCAGCGCGCTGGGTTCAGCCGCCATGGGCCGCTCCCCGCGATGGGCGCCGGAGGATCAGCGCGGTTTGGGTCGTCGGTTGGGCGCGAGCAGACTCGGCTGCCGGACGTGGAAAGTCACGGCCGCGCTGCGGCACAGCGTGCCACCGTTCGCGTCCATCAGCACCGCGGACACGGTGTGGGTGCCGCGATAAACCGGCGAGAGCGTGAAGCTGGTGCCGGTCGGTGACAGGCCATCGACTCGTCGCCCGTCGAGGTAGATCTGCACGAACTGGCCAGAGAGCGGTGCGGGTTCGATGCGCACGCCGACAGTGACGGTGTTGACGTTGATCAGCGCCTCGTCCGCGCCGGGACTGCTGATTTCGCAGCTGCGCGCGAGCGGCGCATTGTTCGCGCCAGGGTTCGAGGGCTGGGCAGGTGTCGCGTTCGCCGGCGGTGGCGGCGCCTTGTAGGTCTGCACCTGCACTTCGACCTTTTGCGCGCCTTCGGTCGGGCGATCGGAGTAATGCACCACGCCGTTGGCATCGACCCAGCGATAGATGCCAGCGTCGGCAACGACCGCGAGCGTCATTGCTGCTGCCAGCGTTAAGGTAAATGCAATCGCGCGCATCGTCTGAAAGCATAGTCCTGCGCGCCGGCAAAGACAAAAGCGGGTGACGGCATACTGTGGATACCGTCACCCGCACCCCTTGCCCGCATTCGAACGGGAGCCTGTATTTGACTTTGTCGGCCGCCGCCAGGCTCACCATCGAACCGTCAGCAGCTGTAGTACAAGTCGATCTCGGCAGGATGCGTAGCCATGCGCAGACGCGTCACTTCCTGCATCTTGAGGCCGATGTAGGCATCGATCGTGTCGTTGCTGAACACGCCGCCGCGGGTGAGGAACTCGCGGTCCTTGTCGAGATGATCGAGCGCCATGTCGAGCGAGTGGCACACGGTCGGGATGGATTTGGCTTCCTCGGCCGGCAGGTCGTAGAGATCCTTGTCCATGGCATCGCCCGGGTGGATCTTGTTCTGGATGCCGTCGAGGCCCGCCATCATCATGGTGGCGAATGCGAAGTAGGGATTCGCGAGCGAGTCCGGGAAGCGCACTTCGATGCGTCGTGCCTTGGGGTTCGAGACCCAGGGAATGCGAATCGAGGCCGAGCGGTTGCGCGCCGAGTAGGCCAACATCACGGGCGCCTCGAAACCAGGCACGAGCCGCTTGTAACTGTTCGTGCCGGCGTTGGTGAAGGCATTGAGGGCCTTTGCATGCTTGATGATGCCGCCGATGTAATAGAGCGCGAGTTCCGAAAGACCGCCGTACTTGTCGCCGGCGAACAGCGCCTTGCCGTCCTTCGAAAGCGACTGGTGCACGTGCATGCCGTTGCCGTTATCGCCCACCAGCGGTTTCGGCATGAATGTCGCGGTCTTGCCATAACCGTGTGCGACGTTCAGGACGCAGTACTTGAGGATCTGCACTTCGTCGGCCTTGCGCACCAGCGTGCCCGCGCCGACACCGATTTCACCCTGGCCGCCGGTGGCGACTTCGTGGTGATGCACCTCGACGGTGAGGCCCATTTCCTCGAGCGCGCCGCACATCGCGCTGCGCACGTCCTGGTAGGCATCGACGGGCGGGACCGGGAAGTAGCCACCCTTCAGGCCAGGGCGATGCGCGCGATTTCCCTCGGCGTAATCGCGCGAAGAATTCCACGCACCCTGCACGGAATCGATTTCATAGAAGCAACCATTGAGCGACGAGCCGTGACGCACGCTGTCGAAGATGAAGAATTCGTTCTCGGGACCGAACAACGCCTTGTCGGCGATGCCGGTGGATTTCAAATAGGCCTCGGCGCGCTTGGCGATGGAGCGCGGACAGCGGTCATAGCCTTGCATGGTCGCCGGCTCGATGACATCGCAACGAATATTGACGGTGGCTTCTTCATAGAAAGGATCGATCACCGCCGATGCCGCGTCCGGCATGAGGATCATGTCGGATTCATTGATGCCCTTCCAACCGGCTATCGACGAACCGTCGAACATCTTGCCGTCGGTGAAGAAATCCTCGTCGATGTAGCGCGACGGGATGGTGACGTGTTGTTCCTTGCCGCGCGTATCCGTGAAACGCAGATCGGCGTACTTGACGCTCTTGTCTTTGATTAGAGCAATGACTTCTTTGACTGACATTTCGGCCTCCGAGTAAGGGGTATCTGCCGGCGTCGACGGACCCTCGCCGCAGGACGACAGATGGCTGGGTATTGCACCATTCGTGCCAAGCCTGAAGTTCTTTTAAATCAATAGGTTATGATCGACGCGGCCAACCGCTATGCACTATTATAGTGCGCATCGGCGCGGCTTTGTTCTATTTTGGTGCAGGGACTCGGAGACTTCAGCAAGGCGGCCGCAGCGCGCGGGACAACGCAGGTCACCCGGTATACTGCCGGCGCAATGAATTCCAACAAGCCGGCCGGGCAGCCTGCCACTTTCCAACAGCTTATCTTCGCGCTGCAGCGCTACTGGTCGGACAAGGGTTGCACCATCGTACAGCCCTATGACATGCCCATGGGCGCCGGGACTTTCCATACCGCGACCTTCCTGCGCGCCATCGGCCCCGAGCCCTGGAACGCCGCCTACGTGCAGCCCTCGCGCCGGCCCACCGATGGCCGTTATGGCGACAATCCTTTCCGGCTGCAGCACTACTACCAGTTCCAGGTCGTGATGAAGCCCTCGCCGTCGGACCTGCAGGATCTGTACATCGATTCGCTCCGCGCGCTCGGAATCGATCCACTGGTGCACGACATCCGTTTCGTCGAGGACAACTGGGAATCACCGACGCTTGGCGCCTGGGGGCTGGGCTGGGAAGTGTGGCTGAACGGCATGGAGGTCACGCAATTCACCTACTTCCAGCAGGTCGGCGGTCTCGATTGCCGGCCGGTGATGGGCGAGCTCACCTACGGACTCGAGCGCCTGGCGATGTACCTGCAATCGGTCAACTCTGTCTTCGATCTCGCCTGGAACGATTCCGGTCACGGGCGCGTGACCTATCGCGATGTGTTTCACCAGAACGAGGTCGAGCAGTCTACCTACAACTTCGAAGCCGCCGATGTCGCGGTGCTGTTGCGGCATTTCGACGAGCATGAAGCCACCTGCCGCTCGCTCCTCGATCGCAAGCTCGCGCTGCCAGCCTACGAACAAGTGCTTGGCGCTTCGCACACGTTCAACCTGCTCGATGCGCGGCGCGCAATTTCAGTCACCGAGAGGCAGAGCTTCATCCTGCGTGTGCGCGCGCTCGCCCGCGGCGTTGCCGAGGCATACCAGGCATCGCGCGAGGAGCTTGGATATCCGATGTTGCGCGCAGTCGAGCGGGGGCGCTCATGAGCGCACAGGACCTGCTCATCGAGATCGGCACGGAGGAATTGCCGCCAAAAACGCTGCGCGATCTGTCGCAGGCCTTCCTCTCGGGGGTGACCGCGGAGCTTGCGGCCGCAGGACTCGCGCATGGCACGACGCAGGCCTTCGCCACGCCGCGTCGGCTCGCCGTGTTGGTGCGTGAACTCCCGGTATCGCAGCCGGACAGCGAAATGCGCCGCAAGGGCCCGCCTGCCAAGGCGGCCTTCGACGCCGCCGGCGCGCCGACCATCGCGGCGGAGAAGTTCGCGGCGAGCTGTGGCGTCGGCATCGATGCACTCACGCGTGTGCAGGAGGAGAAGGGCGAGTTTCTCTATTTCATCGGCACGCGCCAGGGCGCGCCGACACGAGAGCTCGTCCCGGCCATGGTGGAGAAATCGCTCGCTACGCTGCCGATTGCGCGGCGCATGCGTTGGGGATCGGGCGAAGCGAGTTTCGTGCGCCCGGTGCACTGGGTGGTGCTGCTCTTCGGCACAGAGGTGATCAGCGCGCGCGTGCTCGACGTCACTGCCGGCGGAGCGACACGGGGTCATCGCTTCCATGCGCCTGCGCCGATCGCCATCGGGCGGCCGGGCAACTATGTCGCGCTGCTACGCGAGAAGGGCAAGGTGCTCGCCGATTTCGCCGCGCGCCGTGAGCAGATCGCCGCGAGCGTGCGCAAGCTCGCGCATGATCTCGGCGGCGGCGCCATCATGCCCGATGAGCTGCTCGATGAAGTCACCGCGCTCACCGAGTGGCCCGTCCCCATCGCAGGGCGATTTCCGGAGCGCTTCCTCGCGCTGCCGCAGGAAGTGCTGCTCTCGACGCTCAATGATCACCAGCGGTATTTCGCGGTGATCGGCAAGGACACGGCGCTCACCAACGCATTCATTGCCGTGGCAAATATCGACAGCCGCGAGCCGGCAAGCGTGCGCGAAGGCAACGAGCGTGTCGTACTGCCGCGTCTGGCAGACGCCGAGTTCTTCCACAGCCAGGATCGCAAGCAGGGCCTCGCGCAGATGGCGAAGGGTCTTGCCAATGTAACGTTCAAGGCCGGCCTCGGCAGCCTCGCTGATCGCACGGCGCGCATTACCGCGCTTGCCGGCAAGATTGCCGCTGCGCTCGGCGCCGATCGGACGGCCGCGGAGCGCGCGGCGCGTCTCGCCAAATGCGATCTGCTATCGGCCATGGTGGGCGAGTTCCCGGAGCTGCAGGGCATCATGGGCGCGCACTACGCGCAGGCGGATGGCGAACCGGCAGCCGTGGTTGGCGGGATACGCGACCAGTACCTGCCGAAGGGCCCAGCCGATCGCCTGCCGTCATCGACGGAAGCTGCCGCCGTGGCAATTGCCGACAAGCTCGACAACCTCGCGGGCATCTTTGCCCTTGGCGAGAAGCCCACCGGTACCCGCGACCCTTTTGGCCTCAGGCGTGCCGCCATTGGCCTGCTGCGCATACTCATCGAGAAAGGACTCGACCTTGACCTCAAGCGCATGATCGAGCTCGCGGTCGCCCTGCAGCCGGTGAAACGCGAAGGCACAGCGCGTGAAGTACAGGACTACGTCGATGAAAGGCTGCGCGGCTACTATCTGGAGGGCAGCGAATCGCGCGTCACCACAGAGATGATCGACGCCGTGCTGGCTGTGGAGATCGCCTCGCCGCTCGATTTCGACCGGCGGCTGCGCGCCCTCGGCGCCTTTCTGGCGCGCCCCGAAGCGGCGACCCTGGCGGCGGCAAACAAGCGTATTGGCAACATCCTGCGCAAGAGCGGCGATACCGCCGCCGGCGCGGTCGACTCGCAGCTGTTGCGCGAAGCAGCGGAGCGCGACCTGTATCAGGCGCTTACGAGACGCAGCGCCCGGGTGCGCGAAGCGAGCCGCGATGGACGCTATGCCGATGCGCTCGAGACGCTCGCCGAGCTTGGGCCTGCGATCGACGGGTTTTTCGACAAGGTCATGGTGATGGATCCGGATGCGGCGCTGCGCGATAACCGCCTGCGACTCCTCGGCCAGTTGCGCGAAGCGTTCGCGCAGGTAGCGGACCTGTCGCGTCTGCCGGGCTGAGGGAGCGGTCATCGTGCTGCAGTGGTTGGGCTCGGTACTGTTCACGGCCTTCTTCCTGCTTTTCACGCTCACCTACGCGATGGTCTTCGTCACGCTCTGCCTGCTGTTGCCCGTGCGCGGCCGCTTCGCGCTGGCGCGCGTCTATGCGCATATCGTGTTGGGTGCTGGGCGGTTGCTCTGCGGCCTGCGCTACCGCGTGATAGGCGCGGAGAATTTTCCGGCGACGCCCTGTGTTGCGCTCTGGAAGCATGCATCGAGCTGGGAGACCGTGGCACAGTTCGTGATCGGCCGCGTGCCGCAGACCATCGTACTCAAGAGCGAGCTCATGTGGATTCCGTTTTTCGGTTGGGGTCTCGCACTGCTGCGTTCGATTCCGATCGATCGCGGGGCTGGTGTGGCGGCGGTCAAGCGTATCGTCGAATCGGGTAAGCGCCGACTCGCATCGGGCCTTTCGGTGCTGATCTTCCCGGAAGGCACGCGCATGCCGGCAGGCGAGACCCGCAAGTACGGCGCCAGCGGCGCCATGCTCGCAAGCCAGACCGGCGTGCCCGTCGTGCCGGTGGCGCACGATGCTGGTTACTACTGGCCCCGGCGCGGGCTCATGAAGAAGCGCGGCACCATCACGGTTGTCGTGGGCAAACCCATCAACGCGGCAGGCCGCGAGGCACGCGACATCAACGCCGAAGCGCAGACGTGGATCGAGGAGACGATCAAGGCCATACGCGCAGGTGACTTCGGATGAGCAATTCACGTCCCTTTCGAATCCTCGGTATCCAGCAGATCGCTGTCGGCGCGGCGGACAAATCCCGCTTGCGCCATTTTTGGGTGGACCTGCTCGGACTCGAAGTCACTGGCAGCTTCGTCAGCGAGCGAGAGAACGTCGACGAGTTGATTACGGCCATGGGCAGCGGCGTGCACGCCTGTGAAGTCGATCTGATGCAGCCGCTCGACGCCGCGAAGAAGCCGGCGGTCCATGAACCGCCACTCAACCACGTGGGACTATGGGTGGACGATCTGCCCGCGGCGGTCGACTGGCTCACCGCGCAGGGCGTGCGCTTCACGCCGGGCGGCATCCGCAAAGGCGCAGCTGGCCATGACATCTGTTTCATTCACCCCAAGGGCAATGAGGCAGCGCCTTTCGGCGGTGAAGGCGTGCTCATCGAACTCGTGCAGGCGCCGCCCGCGGTGATCGAAGCGCTGGGGCGCTGAGTCATGAACCCAGGGAAGCGAGCCAGTCGCAGAACCTCTCCCAAGGGGCGCTAGGCCCGATCACCGCTCGGGCCGCCTGGTTCACCGCCAGGAACGCACCGCCCCTGCGCCGAGCAGCGCACGCTGTGGCTGGGTGATCTCTGGCACGAATCGCAGCAGCCGTTCCACGGCCGCGCCGATGATGGCGAACGAGGCGAGCACCATAAGCGGCACGCCGAACACGAGATAGCGCAGCAGGCTCCTGTCGCGGAAAAACTTCGATCCGCGGGCCTGCCTGTCGAGACGGACAAAATCATGGGCATAGGTCTGCGCCAGCAGGTCAGTGCCGTGACTTGGCAACCGATGGCCGGGCGTATTCATGGCGGTCCACTCGCCGCGCAGGGGAAACGCCACCGGGATGGGCGCGCTCGGCATGCCTGTTGTGCCTTAACGCCAGTCCGGCCGCACATCGCCCACGAGCATCCGGGGCACCGAACCCTCATCCGCCCGCTCGATCGCGACGCAATCCCCGAGCGCGACACGCGCGCGCAGTTCGTCATCCGTCAGGCAACGGTGCACAAGTCGATGGCAGACCTCGCATGACCGGGCGCCCTCGATCCCCGCGATGGGTTGCAGCGACTGCCAGGTCTTGGGACATTTGAATTCAAACGTGCAGTTCTCGATGGTCAGCATGATCCCCTCACCTCTACCGACATTGTTTCACCGATTGCGCCTTGTCTGCCAAGATCCGCGGCACCGCCAGCGGCCTCAGACACCGCGACCCTTGTACTAAACTTTAGTACATTTGCTTCTGGAGGCTGGTTGCCATGAGTCGTGTCACTTCATTCAGCCTGGGCGATCATTTCACCCGCTTCGTGAATGCCCAGCTTGACGCCGGACGTTACAGCAATGCGAGCGATCTGATGCGCGCGGCGCTGCGCCTGCTTGAGGAACGCGAGATGCGTATCGCCGCACTGCGAGCCGCGCTCATCGAAGGCGAGCAGAGTGGTGTGTCCACCCCATTTGATGTCGAAGCCTACATCACGCGCAAACGCAAGACCGTTCGCAAATCGCAACGCAAGTCCCGATGACCGCCCGATTCGTCCTGACGCCGCGCGCGCAGGCCGATCTCGATGCCATCTGGGACTACACCGAGGCGCGGTGGGGCATCGCGCAAGCCGAGAACTACCTCCGACAGCTCGGGCGCGACCTGCAACGCGTTGCCGAGCACCCCACCATCGGCACGGACTGCGCCGACATCCGGCCGGGTTATTGCGAGCATCCGAGCGGCGCGCACGTACTTTTCTGTCGCCTGACAGCTGACGGCATTGATGTCGTGCGCATATTCCACGAACGGATGGACCCGGACCGTCACATACCCTGAACGGTTCATGCCCGCTTCGGCATCGACTGGCAAAGCCTGCCGCGCTAGCGCGTGTCCTGCTCTGGCCTCCGCCGTCCCGCCCCCACGCGCTCCAGAAACTCATGGACCGCCACCCACGGCCGCGCGCAGTCATTGTGACCGCAAGGCATTGCGACGAACGCACTCCCAGGTACGGCGGCTGCAAGCGCCCGCCCGTGCGCGATCGGAATGATCGCATCGCGCTCACCATGCAGCACGAGGAGTGGCCCGTGATAGTTCCGCAGGGCCGCGACGCTGTCGAAGGGATCGCGCACAAGGAATGACGGCACACCCATCGCAGCCGCCAACGGCCGCACACTCGTGAAACTCGACTCCAGGATGAGACCAGCCACCGGCGAGTCCGCTGCAAGCTGCGCTGCCACACCGCCGCCCAGGGATCGTCCCCAAAGCACCATGCGCGTGGCATCTATGCGCGCATCGCTCATCGCCCAGGCAAGCGCCGCGCGCGCGGCTTCGACGAGACTCAGCTGCGATGGCCTCCCCGCCGAACCGGCGTAGCCCGGGTATTCGAGGATCAACACCGCAATGCCCGCAGCGCGCAGGGGTTCTAACACGTTCACCCAGTCCCCTGCGGTCTCGGCATTGCCGTGCGCAAAGATGACGAGCGGATGCGCTCCGTCACCGCCTGGCTTGAGCACGAGGTGTTCGACCCTGCCTGCGCGGATCGTGACCACCACACGCTCCGCACCATCGATCGGATGCGGCGACGCTCCCTTGCCCGCGAGCGGAAACATGAGCTTCGGCTGGGCAAACCACACCGCAATGCCGTAAAGCGCAGCGATCACCGCGACGATGCCCACCGCCACGACTAGCTTCGACATGCACTGGTCCCCGCAAATTTTGTCAACGCACTGCACAACACCTTCGACGCACGGTCAATAGGAATAACCGTGACCGGCTACCGGGCCGGCGTGTTGTCAGTCAAAGCTGCGGGACCACTGGCCATGGCGATCGCTTTGAACCAGTTAGCACTTTAGGCAATGCCCTAACCCCTCACGACGGCGAGCGCCGTGAAGATGACAACGAAGGCCGCCAGCATCAAACCCACCGCCCAGTAATAGAAACGCCGACCGTCGAGCCACCGGTAACGCACCGTCGGGTGGTCCAGATCGACGGCCTCCGCGATGCGCAGGCTGAGGTCAATTCGATCGACGACTTCGCTCGTTGCGCTCTTGCGCTCAAGCTCGTGAATGGCGACCACGGCCCCGATCAGCATGCGATCGTAGTAGCGCAGATCGAGTACTGCGAGCGCCATCCACGCGATAAGGAGGGCCGCCATCAGGAGCGCCAGGAACGCATAGCGCTCCGGTGCCTCGACATTCTCGCGCACGAGGAAGGAGCCGAGCGTACCGACGATGGCGAGACCGCCGAGCGACTGGGTGCGAAGCCGCATCAACAGATCGTTGAAGTGCATCGCAACGCTCTCGTACTCTTTCCATAGTTCCCGGATGTCGTAACTCGCCATGCGCTACCCCGCCCGTCGCTGCGACGCGTCTATCGTACAACGCCATCGACCCCTCGCGGTCGATGCCGCTATTGCCGTCGTGGCAGGTCGAACAGCCGCTCATCCCAGCGCACCGGCTCGATGCTTGTGATGCGAATGTCGTGCGCGTCAGGATGTGCGGGATTGAGCAGCGAGTTTCGCTCGATCGCGAAGACGACACTCGGCACCAACAGGATCGCGCTGCGCCTGGCAGCGAGCCAGGCATCGCCCGCAGCGCGGCTCGCGATCTGATCCGGTGCTTCCCAGCCCGGATGAGCCACCTCGTCAAGTACTGTCGGCGCGATGCGCGCAGGAGCCTCGAACGTCACGCAGACCTGATGCCGCGGAATCTGCCGTCCGGTGTGAACCAGTTTCTCGAGCATTGCGCCGGTGAGGCTCGTGCAGGCGTAGATCACTGCGCGACCCGGCGAGTTCCAGCGCCCGCCGTAGAGCCGCGCGCCCTCGCCACTTTCCGGGCCATAGCGCCGATCGGCGATCCGGTAGAGATACACGCGACGCGGGCGTACTAGACCGGCAGACCGTGCAGCGCACGCATCACCAGGGCCTCGACTTCGCGCGCGCCGAGTTCGGTGCTGGCGCAGTCGATTGGCGTGCGTCCGCCCAGCTCCGGATGCGGCGTGCTCAGGAACTCCTGCGCCGCAGTCTGGTCGTCCCAGAGTTCCTCGGCCAGAGCGATCACTCGCGCGAGGCGCTCGGTTTTCTCGCTCTCATGGGGCTTGAGAATCGTGCGTCGCTTGAAGGTCGCCGCTGGCACCACGCGATGCATCACCTGCGCGCGCCTCGTGCCCGTGAGCCCCGCCCGCTCCACGGCGCGCACCAGGGCCCGGCGTGGCAGACCGCGCTCCACGGCCGCGGCAAGCGCCGTCATGCCACGGCCCTTGAGCTTGACGCCCAGGATCTCGCGAATCTGTTCCGCCGCATCACGCATGGCGTGTCCTCCGGTCAATCCGCACTCTAGGCTCAAATGAGCTACTCATCAAGCTCAAATGAGCCAGGTGTGACGCAGTCCCGCCGGGCGCAACTTCTACGGCCGCCTGGACTAGCGGAAACGGATAATGGGCTGATCCACCGCCAGGCTCTCGCCTGGCTTTGCAAGAAGCTCATCGACCACGGCGTCCTGCTGTGCAGCCATGACGTTCTCCATTTTCATCGCTTCGATCACGGCGAGCTTGTCGCCCGCCTTGATCTCCTGGCCGACGCTGACGGCAAGCTCTGTCAGCAGCCCGGGCATGGGTGAGAGCAGGAATTTCGACAGATCCGGCGGCGCCTTGTGCGGCATCAGCGCCTGCAACTCGGCTTCGCGGGGCGAGAGCACCAGCACGTCGACCTGGTGGCCGCCGTGATTCAGGCGGTACTTGAGGCCAATGCGGTCCACCTGCACGGCGATGATGCGGTCGTTGAGCGTGCCGGTGAAGAGCGGTTGGCCGAAACGCCACGCGGAGCGCACGTCGAGCCGCCGGCTGCCGAGCGTGACGGCATGGCCGCCGTCGATGGCCTCGACACTCACGGCATGGGCATCATCACCGCAGATCACGACGAGTTCTGCCGCCGGCGTGTGCTCATGGCCACGCAGCTGGCCGCTGATCGAGGCCGTACGCGCGAGGCGGCGGTGATGGATGGATGCGGCAACCGCAAGGAAGGGTGAAAGCTCGTCCGTTGCAACTGCCGTCGCGCTGAACCCGGAAGGGAACTCCTCGGCTATGAAACCCGTGTTGAAAGCGCCTGAACGAAAGCGCGGATGACGCATCAGCGCGGCCTGGAAGGGCACGTTGGAGGCAACGCCACGGATCACGAAACTGTCGAGCGCCGCGCGCATGCGGTCGATGGCCTCGTCGCGCGTCGCCGCGTGCGTGATGAGTTTGGCGATCATCGAGTCGTAGTACATCGAGATCTCGCTGCCTTCAGCCACGCCCGTATCGACGCGCACACCATCCACCTCGAGCGGCGGCAGGAAACGCACGATACGGCCCGTTGAGGGCAGAAAACCGCGATAGGGATCCTCGGCATTGATGCGGCATTCGATGGACCAGCCGTCGCGGCGAATGTCCTTCTGGGCAAGCGTCAGCTTCTCACCCGCCGCTATGCGGATCATCCACTCGACGAGATCAAGCCCCGTCGTGCACTCGGTCACCGGGTGCTCGACCTGCAGGCGGGTGTTCATCTCGAGGAAGTAGAAGGACTTGTCCTTGCCGACCACGAACTCCACCGTGCCCGCGCTCTGGTAGTCGACTGCGCGCGCGAGCGCGACCGCCTGCTCGCCCATGGCCTTGCGCGTGGCGTCATCGAGAAACGGGGACGGCGCCTCCTCGATGACTTTCTGGTGGCGGCGCTGGATGGAACATTCGCGCTCGCCCAGGTAGATCACATGACCGTGCGCATCGCCAAGCACCTGCACCTCGATGTGGCGCGGCTCTTCGACGAACTTCTCGATGAAGACGCGATCATCGCCGAAGGCATTGCGCGCCTCGTTGCGGCAGGATTCGAACCCCTCGCGCGCTTCCTTGTCGTTGAACGCAACGCGCAGGCCCTTGCCCCCGCCGCCGGCACTCGCTTTGATCATCACCGGGTAGCCGATACGTGAGGCGATCTTCGCCGCCTCGGCGCCGGTCTCGATGGGCTCGTTGTGCCCGGGAATGGTGTTGACCTTCGCTTTCGCGGCGAGTTTCTTCGAGGCGATCTTGTCGCCCATGGCGGCGATGGCGCCGTGCTTGGGCCCGATGAAAACGATGCCCTGCTCCTCCACGCGCCGCGCGAAGGTCTCGTTCTCGGACAGAAAACCATAGCCGGGGTGCACAGCCTCGGCGCCGGTCGATTTGCACGCCGCGATGATGCGGTCCATGGCGAGATAGGATTCCTTGGACGGCGCCGTCCCGATGTGCACGGCCTCGTCGGCCAGCTCCACATGGCGCGCATTCTTGTCCGCATCCGAATAGACCGCGACGGTCTTTATGCCCATGCGGCGGGCGGTGCGGATGACGCGGCAGGCGATTTCGCCACGGTTGGCGATCAGGATTTTCTTGAACATCGTCGTTACAACGGGATGTTGCCGTGCTTGCGCCACGGGTTCTCGAGCTTTTTCGACTTCAGCATGGCGAGCGAGCGACACAAGCGCTTGCGCGTCTCGCGCGGCATGATCACATCGTCGATGAATCCACGACTGCCGGCGATGAAAGGATTTGCGAACTTCTGCCGATATTCCTCGGTGCGCTCGGCGATCTTGGCCGCGTCGCCGATGTCCTTGCGGAAAATGATCTCGACCGCGCCCTTCGGGCCCATGACGGCAATTTCCGCCGACGGCCAGGCGAGATTCACATCGCCGCGCAGGTGCTTGGAGGCCATGACGTCATAGGCACCGCCATAGGCCTTGCGGGTAATCAGCGTGACCTTCGGCACCGTGCACTCGGCGTAGGCATAGAGAAGCTTCGCGCCGTGCTTGATGATGCCACCGAACTCCTGCGCGGTGCCGGGCAGGAAGCCAGGCACATCGACGAACGTCACGACCGGAATACTGAAGGCATCACAGAAGCGCACGAAGCGCGCACCCTTGATGGAACTCTTGATATCAAGGCAACCCGCAAGCACCAGAGGCTGGTTCGCAACGATGCCTACGGTCTCTCCCTGCAGGCGCGCGAATCCCACCACGATGTTCTTCGCATGGTCGGGTTGCAACTCGAAGAACTCCGCGTCGTCGGCAACCTTGAGGATCAATTCCTTGATGTCGTAGGGCTTGTTCGGGTTCTCGGGCACCAGTGTGTCGAGCGAAGCTTCCTCGCGCTCAGCCGGATCGCGCGTAGCGATGACCGGCGCACCCGCGCGATTGTTGAGCGGCAGGTAGTTGAAGAAGCGCCGCAACATCAGCAGCGCCTCGACGTCGTTCTCGAAGGCGAGATCCGCCACGCCCGAGCGGGTCGTATGCGTCACCGCACCGCCGAGCTCCTCGGCCGTCACTTTCTCGTGCGTGACGGTCTTCACCACATCGGGACCGGTCACGAACATGTAGCTCGAGTCCTTCACCATGAAGATGAAATCCGTCATCGCCGGCGAATACACGGCGCCACCGGCGCAGGGACCCATGATCAACGAAATCTGCGGGATGACGCCGGAGGCCGTTACGTTGCGCTGGAAGACCTCGGCATAGCCGCCGAGCGAGGCCACGCCTTCCTGGATGCGTGCGCCGCCCGAGTCGTTGAGGCCGATGACCGGTGCGCCCACTTTCATCGCCTGGTCCATGATCTTGCAGATCTTCTCGGCGTGCGCCTCGGACAGCGCGCCGCCGAAGACGGTAAAGTCCTGGGAGAAGACGAACACCAGCCGACCGTTGATGGTGCCATAGCCCGTGACCACGCCATCACCCGGGACTTTGCTTTCGGCCATGCCGAAATCCACACAGCGGTGCTCGACGAACATGTCCCATTCCTCGAAGCTACCGGCATCGAGCAATAGCTCGAGTCGCTCACGCGCGGTGAGCTTGCCCTTGGCATGCTGCGCCTCGATGCGCTTCCCGCCGCCACCGAGCCGGGCCGCGGCCCGCTTGTCATCCAGCTGTTTGATGATTTCCTGCATAAGACCTGTCTCTTGATTTCGCTCGCACCGAGCGCTAGCTGCCTGCCCGTTCGATGAGTTCAGCCGCGCCGCTGGTGGCGGATATCTCCCCGTTACCGACGCGCTGCGTCACCCGCTCCATTGCGGCCTTGACGGCCGGATGCGCGCGGAATTGTTGCTGTCGCTGATGATCGATGATCTGCCACATCCAGTCGAGAGCCTGGTGATGTCGGCGCTTCTCGAATTCGCCACTCGCCTGCATGGCCGCCTGGTAGCGCCGAATGGCGGCCCAGAGATCGGCCAGACCCCGGCCATCGAGCGCAGAAGCGGTCATGACCTCGGGCTGCCAGGCGGCGCTGCGCCCGTGCAGCAGCTCGAGTATCCGGGCCACCTGGCGCCGCGCCTGTTCGGCTGCGCCACCGTCGAGATCCGCCTTGTTGATGACGATGAAATCGGCCAGTTCCACGATACCTTTCTTCATGGCCTGCAGTTCGTCACCCGCATTCGGCAGCTGCAGCAGCACGAACACGTCGGTCATGGCGGCGACCGCGGTCTCCGATTGGCCGACGCCGACCGTTTCGATGATTACGATGTCGAAACCCGCGGCTTCGCACAACAGGCCCGCTTCGCGCGTGCGCGCTGCGACGCCCCCGAGCGCCCCGCCCGAGGGCGATGGCCGTATGAAAGCACTGGCATGGGTCGCGAGTTTTTCCATGCGTGTCTTGTCGCCGAGGATGGAGCCGCCCGATATCGTTGACGACGGGTCGATGGCGAGCACGGCGACCCGATGCCCCGCCTCGATCAGCGCGAGACCGAAACGCTCGATAAAGGTGGACTTGCCGACGCCCGGCACACCGCTGATGCCGATGCGCAGCGATCGTCCGGTGTGCGGCAACAGCGCATCGAGCAATGCGGTCGCCTCGCCGGCGTGATCGGGACGCGAGGACTCGATGAGGGTGATGCCCTTGGCGAGCGCGCGCCGATCGCCGCCGCGGATGGCTTCGGTTTGCTGCTTGATCTGCGCAGTGCTCAACGCGTGGCCGTCACGCGTGCCGCGCGGACCGCTTCCAGCACCTTGCGCGCCGTCTCGGTGACCACCGATCCCGGACCGAAGATGCCGCTGACGCCGGCGCGTTCGAGGAACTCGTAGTCCTGGGCCGGCACCACGCCGCCGACAAAAACGCGGATGTCGGCACCGCCCTGGTCGGCCAGCGCCTTGATGAGCTGCGGCACGAGCGTCTTGTGGCCCGCGGCGAGCGATGAGACGCCGACTGCGTGCACATCGTTCTCGATGGCCTGGCGCGCGGCTTCCTCGGGCGTCTGGAACAGCGGCCCGATGTCGACATCGAAGCCGAGGTCCGCAAACGCCGTCGCCACGATCTTGGCGCCGCGGTCGTGCCCGTCCTGGCCGAGCTTGGCGATCATCACGCGCGGCCGCCGGCCTTCGCTCGCCATGAAGGATTCGATCTCGCCCTTGAGCGCCTGCCAGTTCTCATCCATTTCGAATGCCGCTCCGTAAACGCCACTCACGCTCTCGGTCGTGGCGCGGTAGCGCCCGAAGACCACCTCCAGAGCGTCGCTGATTTCACCGACCGTGGCCCGCGCCCGCGCCGCCTCGATCGCGAGTGCGAGCAGGTTATCGTTGCCGCGTGCGCCGTCGGTAATCGCCGCCAGCGTGGCCATCACGCGCGTATTATCGCGGCTCGATCGCAGGGCCGTCAGGCGACGAACCTGCGCCTCTCGCACCGCGGCGTTGTCGATGTCGCGCACGTCGATCTCGGGTTCCTCGGACACGCGATACTTGTTCACGCCGACGATGACATCCTCGCCCCGATCGATGCGCGCCTGTTTCTCGGCCGCGCAGGCCTCGATGCGAAGCTTCGCCCAGCCGGACGAAACCGCCTGGGTCATGCCGCCCTGTGCTTCCACCTCTTCCATCAGGCGCCAGGCTTCGTCGGCCATCTCCTGCGTGAGTTTTTCCATCATGTAAGAACCGGCCCAGGGGTCGATCACGCTCGTGATGTGCGTCTCTTCCTGCAGGATCAGCTGGGTGTTGCGGGCAATACGTGCCGAAAAATCGGTCGGCAGGGCGATGGCCTCATCGAATGAATTCGTATGCAGGCTCTGCGTGCCGCCGAACACGGCCGCCATGGCCTCGACCGCGGTACGCACCACGTTGTTGTAGGGGTCCTGCTCGGTAAGCGACCAGCCCGAGGTCTGGCAATGCGTGCGCAGCATGAGCGAACGCTCATTCTTCGGCTCGAAGCCCTTCATGATGCGCCACCACAGGAGCCGCGCTGCGCGCAGCTTTGCGACTTCGAGGTAGAAGTTCATGCCGATGCAGAAGAAGAACGACAGACGGCCCGCGAAGTCATCGACATCCATGCCGCGCGCCAGCGCAGCGCGCACATACTCCCGGCCGTCCGCGAGCGTGAAGGCGAGTTCCAGCGCCTGGGTCGCTCCGGCTTCCTGCATGTGGTAGCCGGAGATCGAAATCGAATTGAAGCGCGGCATGTGCCGCGCGGTGTATTCGATGATGTCCGCCACGATGCGCATCGAGGGCTCGGGCGGATAGATGTAGGTGTTGCGGACCATGAACTCCTTGAGGATGTCGTTCTGGATGGTCCCGGAGAGTTTCGCCTGCCCGACGCCCTGCTCCTCGGCGGCGACGATGTAGTTGGCGAGGATCGGCAGCACGGCGCCGTTCATGGTCATCGACACGCTCACCTTGTCGAGCGGGATGCCGTCGAAGAGGATCTTCATGTCCTCGACGGAGTCGATCGCGACACCGGCCTTGCCGACATCGCCTGTGACGCGCGGGTGATCGGAGTCGTAGCCGCGGTGGGTTGCGAGGTCGAAGGCCACGGAAACGCCCTGGCCACCCCCGGCAAGGTTCTGGCGATAGAAGGCGTTGGATTCTTCCGCTGTGGAGAAGCCCGCGTATTGACGAATGGTCCAGGGCCGCGAGGCATACATGGTCGCCTGCGGTCCGCGCAGGAAGGGTTCGAACCCCGGCAGGGTATCGGCGTGCGGCAGACCCTTGAGGTCAGCACGCGTGTACAACGCCTTCAATTTCAGGCCCTCGGGCGTCTGCCAGCCGAGCGCGTCGGGATTCTTGCCGGGAGAGGATTTGCGGGCGACGCTGCGCCACTTTCTGAGCGAGGTTTTCTTGTAATTCGGGGGCGTAGTCGCCATCCAGTCGGACCTTCAGTAACCATCGAAACCGGTGGACGCCAGGCCGGCTCCGGACCTTCGCAATGTGGCTGGGGACGGCGCGTCGATCAGTCATGATACATGGAGGCGAGGCCAGGTCCGGATCGAGGTTTCTCGCACTATCATCATCAGATCAGCGCTTATTGTACTATATATGAATCAATAGACCTTCGGTAGCACCCGCCTGGGCGAACGCTGCGGCAGGCCGCCGGTCTATTTTGTGTTATCCGCGGAGCAACCAGCTTGCGACACACGCGCCGTCGACTTGGCATCCTTGCGATTGCGCTCGTCATCTGTTTTTCGAGCGCCGTTCAAGGCGCACCGCACTGTAAAGAAGAGACACTCGAGGCCTGCCTCACGCGCGAGTTCTCCGGCGTCGTGATTGTGATTCGACAGGGTCAGGTCGTTTTGCGGGCGGCCTACGGCGAGTCCGCCAGCGGCGTGCCGAATGAATTGGCTGATCGTTATCGCATAGGATCGCTCAGCAAGACATTCACTGGTGCGGCCGCTCACGATCTCGCCTCGCAGGGCAGGCTCGATCTCGATGCGCCGGTACATGACTCGTTGCCGCAATTCCCGGACATGACGATTACCTCGCGGCAGCTGCTGGAGCATACGGCTGGACTCGGTGATTTCTCCCAGGCCGACTGGAAGCGCCTGTTGCTCGACCCGCCGTCCCGGGCCGACGTCCTGGCCATGGCGCTCGCGGTCAAACGCGGCCGACCGGGTCGATTCCGCTATTCCAATGCCGGCTACGTGATCCTTGCTGCCGTCCTCGAGCGCGTTGCAGGCGAGCCGATCGAAAGCCTGGTGCAGCGCACGATCCTCGTGCCGCTAGGACTCGCGCACACGGGTTTTGCGACCCTGGATGCGGACATCGCGCAACTGAGCGTGGGTCACGACGCCCGTGGTCGACCCGACACGACGCCCTACCATTACGATGGCATCGCCGCAATCGGTGGCATGTATTCGACACTCGATGATCTTCTCGTCTGGGCACGCATCCAGACCGATCCGAGCCAACGTAGCGCCACCTTCGTCTCACGGCCTTCGGGTTGGGCGACCGGCGAGCGATTCGAGCGCCGCGCGCAGTGGCATGCGGGCCTGACCAATAGCCACGCAGCCTTCGTGCTTCGCTTCCGCGACGAGGATTCGCTCATCGTCGCGCTGTCAAACCGTGGTGGCGAACCCGCGAAGCTCGGACCGCTGGTCAAGATCGTGGCTCAGGAGTTCTTTTCCGACAAACCGCCGGGCGCTAACCAGGGGCCGTCTGCTGCCGGCAGCATCAAACTCAGGCAACAATGACCCCTGGCCGGGCGTCCTTTATCATTGCCCGGGAATCGCAGTGCGCAACATCTGGACTGCCGCTGCGCCCACTACCGGAGGGAGTGTCCATGGCGATGTCATTGCTCGATATTCCGCTGCAGCGCCTTGACGGATCGAACGCGAGTCTTCGCGAGTACGCCGGGTCCGTCATGTTGATTGTCAATGTCGCCTCGGCCTGCGGGCTTACACCGCAATATGAGGGCCTCGAGTCGATTTTCGAGCAGTACCGCGATCGCGGATTCGTCGTGCTCGGTTTCCCGTGCAACGATTTTGCCGCGCAGGAGCCGGGTACGCACGAGCAGATCCAGGCATTTTGCGAAACACGATACGGTGTCGAATTCCCGTTGTTCGGAAAAGTCACGATCAACTCCGGTACGCGTCACCCGCTTTATAAGGCGCTGATCGAGGCGCAGCCGAAGGCGCAAGCAAAGCCCGGGAGCGATTTTCGCGCCAAGCTCGAAGGCTACGGTATCAAGCCCGCAGCCGAGACCGACGTGCTGTGGAATTTCGAGAAGTTTCTGATAGATCGCAGTGGCAGCGTCGTTGCGCGCTTCATGCCCGACGTCGAGCCAAAAGATCCCCTGCTTGGTCGCGCCATCGAAGAACAACTGACGAAGCTTTCCTGAACCTTTTGGCCTGCGAAGGCAAAATAGGGAGCTGAACCATGACAGCTGTCCGTAAATGGCTTGCCGGTGCTGGTTTGGTGGTCGCGCTGCTGCTCACCACATTCCTCTTCGTGATGAGCCACGATGCGGCCTGTCCTCAGGAAGCCGCGGACGCCAAGGGGGGAGAGCCCATGAAGGCCGTCGTGCGCCGCTGCTATGGCGGCACCGAAGTTCTGCGTCTCGATGCACTCGAGCGACCGACGCCAGCCGACGATCAAGTGCTGGTGCGTGTGATCGCCGCGGCGACCAATCCGCTCGACTGGCATGAAATGACGGGCACGCCCTATCTGATGCGCCTGGGCACCGGCTTCGGTGCTCCCAGGGAGCCGCGCCTCGGCACCGATTTCGCCGGAGTGGTCGTAGCGCTTGGCAAAGGTGTTACGCGCTTCAAGGTGGGCGATGAGGTGTTCGGCGGTGGCAATGGCGCTTTCGGTGAGTACGTGCTGGCGCGCGCCGCACGCGGTATCGCATTGAAACCCGCGGGCCTCAGTTTCGCCGAAGCCGCCGCGATGCCCGTGGCTGCTGTCACAGCTCTGCAGGCGTTGCGCGACTCCGGTCAATTGCAGGCCGGCCAGTCAGTGCTCATCAATGGCGCGTCGGGCGGAGTCGGTACCTATGCTGTGCAGATTGCGAAGGCGATGGGTGCGACGGTGACAGGTGTTTGCAGTACGCGCAATCTCGACCTGGTGCGATCTCTGGGCGCCGATCATGTCATCGACTACACGGCCCAGGATTACACGCAGCTCGATGAGAAGTACGATGTGATCATCGACAATGTCGGCAATCATGGCTTGCTCGCCCAGAAGCGCGTCCTGGCAGCGAAGGGACGCTACGTAATGATCGGCGGCCCGAAATCGAACCACTGGATCGGCCCCATGGCCCGGGCGGCGGGAGCTGGATTGCTTGGCCTCATCTCGAGCCAGGGCTTTGGTTTCATGCTGGCGCGCCTCGAGCCGAACGATCTTGAAATGCTGGCGCAGATGGCCGAGCAGGGAAAAATCCGGCCGGTCATCGATCGGCACTATCCACTCGAGGACATCGCGCAGGCAATCGATTATCAGGCAAGCAGCCGCGCGCGCGGCAAGATCATCATCGACGTGACTGCGCGCGATTAGCGAGGAAATTCCATGACCCGATCAGGTGTTACGCGTCGAAATCTGATCACAGCCGGGGTCGGTGCTGTGGCCGCCGCTGCCAGTGCGTCAGGCCGTGCAGTCCGTGGAAAATTCACCGGACGCGTGGCGCTCGTGACTGGCGCTACCTCGGGCATGGGTGCTGTCACCGCGAGCGAGCTCGCCCTGGCAGGCGCCAAGGTTGTCTTCTGCGGCCGGCGCGTTGAGCAGGGCGAAGCCGTGCAGGCGCAGATCCGCGATGCGGGCGGCGAGGCGAACTTTGTGCGCGCCGACGTCACAGACGAAGCCGACGTCAAGGCGCTGATCGAACACATCGGTGCCGTGCACGGCCGGCTCGACTTTGCGTTCAACAATGTCGGCACATCCGACGGCACCGGGCTCCTGCATGAGATCGCGACCAGCGATTTCGACCTGGTGACCGCAACGAACCTGCGCGGGAATTTCCTGCAGCTGAAATACGAGATTCCCCTGTTGCTGCGCTCCGGCGGCGGCTGCATCGTCGGCAACAGTTCGATCGCCGGCCTGCGCTACCTGCCTACCAAGGCGCACTACACGGGCAGCAAGCATGGCGTCATCGGCATGTATTGCGCCGCGGCCGCCGGCTATGCATCACAGAAACTGCGCATCAATGTGATTTGCCCGGGCCTGATCAAGACCGAAAAGGCCATGCGTGTGCTTGGCGGCGATGAACACAAACTCGATGCACGCATTCCCATGGGCTTCATCGGTCAATCGCTCGACGTGGCGGGCGCGGTGCTGTGGCTCTTCTCGGACGAGGCCCGCTACGTTACCGGTGCGGTCCTGCCCATCGACGGCGGTCAGTCGGTTGCCTGATCGGGCGCGATTTGGCAGCCTGTCCGGTCGCAGGTTGCACGCAGGCCGCTAGCAGAGACGCAATACGCCGAGATACCGGCTCGAATCCAGCAGATCGAATTGCAGCGACCCGCGTCCCGACGGTGCGCTGACATTGACTTCGTAGCCGCCGCTATGGGGTTCGAGGCGATCGATCTTCCACTCACCGAAAGTATCGGTACTCGTGCGGGCAACTTCCCGCCCCTCGCGACTCAGCACGACGTCGGCGCCCGCCGCGCACTCCTCGACGCCATTGACCATGGCGACGACCGTGCCTCCGGCAAAGCAGTGCGTCATCAGGTGCAGGTTCTTGTAATGCACGCGCGGTCGCGTGCCAAGCTCGGGCTTCAGTACCTGCAGGCCTTCGCTGGCGCTGATGCTCTGCATCTCCGCATCGTCGACCTTGAGGCTTCGGAACACGTCGGTCGGGCAGGCCTGTTCCGCCCGCGTGCGCCCGTAGCCCGCGTCAAGCAAATGAGCATCGAATGTCCAGGCCTGCGGCAGCTGCAGTTCCTCGTTCCAGGAGATGGCGCCGTAGGGACAGGCAGCGACGATCTGGCGCTGACCTTTCGCTTTGTCCGGATCGATGATGACGATGCCATCGGCGCGTTTGCGCACGGCATCGCCCCTGGCCGCCTTCATGCAGGGCGCGTCATCGCAGTGGTTGCACATCACCGGCATGAAATGCGCCTCGACCAGCGGATACTCGCCGCGCTCCTTGCGCTCGATGTCGAGCCAATTGTGCCCCTGGGCCGGTTGCGCGGCCGAGTAGCCGGGGAAATCGTTGCCGATGTATTCGTCCTTGACGGCCAGGAAGCACACGCGGCAGTTGTCGCAACGCGCGACGTCGACGATCAGGTTCCATTTCTTTGGCATCAGGCACTCTCCGCCGGACGCCAGGTATCGACTCCCGTCCACTTCTCGACCTGTATCAATGTCGTATTCGGACGGATGCCGTGCGACTTCTTCGTGATCGATTTGCTCGGGTTCAGGAGATTCACGCAACCGCCGAGATCGGTCGAGCGACCTGGCTCGCCGGCGGGCCGGTACTCGGCGGAGCCCGTCGATGCGCTGACCACGCCCGGACGGAGGCGGTCGGTCACCTGCGCCGCGCAGACCACGGAGCCGCGCTGGTTCCAAAGACGCACGAGGTCGTCGTCTCGAATACCGCGCGCTTCGGCATCCTGGCGATTGATCCGGGCCACGAAGTAATAGTGGCCATCCTTGTATATGCGGTGCTCGCGAATATCGCGCAGGCTGCTGCCCTCGTCATCACCCATGACGTGGAAGGGATATCGTGAGTGCGGCGACAGCAGCTGCAGAGGATAGGGCGCCAATTCCGGCTCGCGACTGGCATCGTCGTAGCGCGGCATATAGCTGTTCAACGGCGGGCGGTCGGGATCGTCTATGCGCTTCAGGGTCTGTGCAACGAACTCGAACTTGCCCGAAGGCGTCTGCAGGCCCTTGCCGAAACCCGCGACATAGTCGGAAGGCAGTGGGTAGGGTTCCGGCGTGTCCTTGCTGCGGCCCTCGTAGAACCAGCGGTTCGCCGCGGGCGCCCTGGCCGGTTCGGGGTCGTTCGGCACGACGAAATAGCCCTTCTTGAGGAATTGCCGCCAGCTCGTGTGCTTCGCCATGTCCGATGAGTCGAACACGCGTTTGCACCAGTCGAGTTCAGTCGTACCGCCTTCGCTGTAGAGCGCGCCCATGTCGAGGCGCTCGGCAATCGCAAGAAAGATGTTGTAGTCGGATTTCGATTCGCCCAGCGGTTCGATGGCCTTGTGCTGGAGTGAAATCACGCGGTGGTTGTTCATCGAGAACATATGGTGCACGTAGCCCGCGCCAACGTTGTACCACTCACCGATGTCCCAGCGCTCGAACACCGTGCAGGCAGGCAGGATGACGTCCGCATAGGGCGTCTCGCCTTCCCACCAGACGGATTGATTCACGACGAACTTCAGGCTCTCGTGCTGGTACATGCGGACCCAGCGGTTTGAATCGACCATCGTGCCGAAGGATGCGCTGCCGTACTTGTAGAGCATCTCGACGCGTACATGACCCGGTGACGGATAGCCGAAGGGAAAGAACTGCCCCTGCACCGATCCGACATCGGTGAGATAGCCCATCGCCTTGCCCTGGGTGATCGCCTCGGGGAACCAGATGCGTGGGATCGCCTGGCGTACCGAACTCATGGTGACGATGTGCGGCATGCGTTGGTAGTTGTTCGCCGAGTTCGCACTGTATTGCAGATCGCCCGAGAAACTGCCCTCGGCATAGCCGGGGAAATAGAAATTGAAATCGAGTGGCGCGCCGAACTGGAGATTGCCGAAGTTGTAGCCAGGTCGGCCCATACCTTGCATGGCGCCGAGGATGCTCATCATGCGCGCCCACTGAACCCCCATCGGGCCGCGGTTGGCGCCTCCCAGACCCACGCCCCAGCCGCCCGCGCCGAGATAGGTTTTCTTGCGTCCCCATTCCCGCGCCAACGCCCGCACATCGCGTGCTGGTACACCGGTTTCCGGCTCCTGCCATTCGGGGGTCTTCGCAACGCCATCGCTCGTACCGAGTATGTAGTCGCGCCACTCTTCGAAGCCGGTGGTTCGATTCTCGACATAGTTTTTGTCGTAAAGCCCTTCACTGATCCATACATGACACAATGCCTGGGCGAGTGCTGCGTCTGTTCCGGGCTTGGGCGAAATCCACTTTCCGCCCAGATGCGCGGCCGTATGGTTCATATAAGGATCGATGTGCACCATCTTGATCCCGAGTTGTCTGGCCCATTCGCGACGTTCGGTGCCATCGAAGCCGTAGGTCGCGTCCGGGTCACTGGACCAGAACACCATCATTTCGGCTTCCTTGAGACAGTCCTCCACCGTGCCGTAGAACTCCGGGCAGCCGAGCCGCAGGCTGTTGCCCCAGTGATGCATCGCGCCCCAGTACCAGCCCTCCCAGCTGTCGGGGTTATGCACGAGCTTGGTGACGCCGATCAGGTTCCAGAAGCGATTGAAGGCGCTGAGGTAGTGACCGAGATTGCCCCATTGGTGGTGCGAGCCATTGGCAACGCAGATCGCGCCTGGCCCCACGGCCTTGGCGCGTTTGATCTCCTTGACGACGATGTCGAGCGCTTCATCCCAGCTGATGCGCACGAATTTCGATTTGCCCCGATTGTGGATATTGCGCTCACCATCGGGATCGAAGTCGACGCGCTTCATCGGGTGCAGGATGCGGTTCTTCGAGTAGACCATCGACTTCAGGCAAATCGCGTGCGAGGCGACCGTGGTACGCCGTGACGGCGCGAAGGTCTTGCCGCGTGCCGTGATACTCCACGAAGGTGCGTCGTCATCGTCGAAGTCGATGGGCGTGATGCGCAGGATCCTGCCGTTCTTCACGTAGACGAAAACCGGCCCGCTGTTCGTGCCGTTGGTATAGCGCGTGACGCCATCGCCCATGTCGGTGCCAGCGGACCAGGTGATGCTCTCGAGGCGCGCGAGCGTCGCCATGAACCACACGGCGAGTTCATCCGGGCCATCGAGTCCGACTTTGAAATTCTTCGCGGCATCGACTCGGGTAAGCAGATCGAAAGGTGGCGTGAGGAATTCCTCGGCAATCGCCTGGTTCTTGAAGTGGATGGTGAGATCGGGCCGCGCATGCAGTCCCTTGCGGGAGCGGATCCTGCCGTCCTTGATCTCGACCCAGCGGCCTGCCGCCTGATCGCGCAGGCGAAACTGCGCGATCAGATTCCGCTCCTTGAGGCGCGCCGCATACTCCGGATACAGGCGCCGAGCGGCCCGCATGGCCTGCGGTATGCCCCAGAGCAGCACGGTCAGATTCATTGTCATTCTCCCGGGGTGCGCTCGCGGCGCGGCGCGCGCCGAATAGCACGCTCGCATCGATGATAGCGCAAGCGGCGAATGCGTCTGGCGGCGCCGGAAGCGGCGTCCAAAGTTGCAACCGGCCGGGCATGCGACGCGATGACCACGTCCAACCGCCCGGAAGGGCGCTCGATCGAAATCAGCCGCCGAACCGCTGATTTCCGACTCAAAAGGCTATTTTGATCTAGTATTGTATTTCTAATGCATCAATGTTTGCATGATTTTGCATGCAAATGGTCGGTGCAGACTTGCTAGGATGCTGGCTCATGAGCGAGCGAGCTGCCGATACGGAAACGCCCAGGGTGGCGGGCACAAAGCCGTTCTACGTCGAAGCGCAACGCGGCGACAAGTACTTCTGGTGCAGCTGCGGACGATCGCAGCGCCAACCGTTCTGCGATGGATCGCACCAGGGCAGCGGTCTCAGGCCCGTTCCTTACCTCAGCGCCGCCGATGGCGAAGAGCTGCTGTTCTGCGGTTGCAAGCAGACGCGCACTCCCCCCTTTTGTGATGGCAGCCACAATAACCTCCCGGGTGCGTATCGCGAAGACGACCCGGACAGCGCGAGCAACAGGCGCATTGCGCTTCGCGAACCTGCCGACTCGCCGGTGGTACCACTTGACGGCGGTTGTTATGTTTTCCGCTCGGTTGGAGCAGCCGCGCAGATCCGCGGCTCGTTGCGATATCAGCTATTGATCGGCGAGGTGCTCGGGGCGCGGCACCAATCGCAATTCTATCTGGAGGTTCAGGGGGATGAGTCGCCGGTCATATGCTTCCCTGACTGCCATGTCGTGCTATTCGTTTTCCGCGGTGCCGGCGTGGCGCGCATCGGACGAGTCGCTGTTGACGTAGAGGCGGACGAGGGCGTTTACGTCAGACCAGGCGAGACCTTGAGCCTGGTGCCATCGCCAGGTGGCAAGCTGTGCGTGTACCTGTCCATTTGTCCGCAGGCCGGCTCGCTTCGGTGGGCCGACAGGCACACTGAATTCTTCGACCATGGGTTTCCCGACCGGGTGGCGCGCATGGACGCCGATCAGCGCAATGCGATGGGCAGTCGCTATTTTCAGTTGCTGGTCGACAAGCGGATGGGTTCGACGATCGCCACGCAGTTCATTGGCCACATACCGCTATCGAAAGCCGAGCCGCATCGGCATCTGTATGAGGAGGCGCTGCTGCTACTGCGGGGGACTGGCTGCCTGTGGACCGAAAACTGGCGCGCCATGGTCGGACCGGGCGATGTGATGTTCCTGCCGAGAAAGCAGCTGCACTCGTTGCAATGCCTCTCGGCCGACGGCATGGACGTGGTGGGTCTCATCCACCCAGGAGACAATCCCAGCATCAACTATTGAGCGGTTTTCGCGTGACCGTTCACGCCGGCGACGCACTGTCCTGCGAATCGGTCATGGCCATGCCTGCCGCCATCGAAAGAACTCCACTTGGTAGCCGCCGGGGTCGCGTACGATGAATCGTTCGGTCAGTCCGTCAGTTGCGATACCTATCTGCCCGACGCTGTCCGGGCATCCTGCCCGGGTGAGTTTCTCGTGCCATTGTTCCAGCGCCGGAGTCTCGATTGCCAGCAGCGCGCCTTTGTGGACTCCGCCAATCGCCCGCTCGGCGCCATGTTGCGAGTCCACCAGACCGATGCAATTGCCGGGTGTCGTCTCGAGCAGAACCACCCAATCGCCGTCCCATGCCTTTCTGAGGCCGATGACTTCGCAATACCACTCGACAGCAGCATCAAGGGATTCGTAGTAGTAGAACGGGATTATTCTGCTGATCCGCGGGCCGCCCGCGGGAACCGCCATGTCGTCAATCGTTTGAAAACTGACGAAGTTCAAGTTGGCTTCCGCCGGCGGCGACGCGCCGGCTCGTCGATATTTTTCTCAATTTGCGCCAGAACTCTGACCAGTACCTGGATATCTCCGCGCTTGATGCCCTGCAGCGCCACCTGCTGATGCTGCAGGGCGGCGGGGAGGATGGCCTCGAAGGTAGCAGTCCCCTTTGGGGTCAGTTCGACGCGGATGACGCGGGAGTCCTTGCGCGACGTCTTGCGTATCACGCGTCCTTCGCGTTCCAGCTGGGCTATTACGCGACTGACCGTTGATTGCTCCGTGAGGGTGTGATCGGCAATCTCTCCGACATTGAGAGTTCCATGCGCCTTCAACACACTCAGCACGCGCCAGCGAGATGGGTTGGTACGCGTCTCGCGCAGTCGCTCCAGCAGACGGATATTGAGCTTGTTGGTTGCTCGGTAGAGAAGATAGGGCACATAGCCCTGCAGCCAGTGGTCACCCTGCATAGGTACGCTCGACTGTGATCCAGATGCAGACCGACAGTACCAGTATCCCCGTCAGATGCGCAAAATCGCGCCTTGCCTAGAACCGCTTGCTCAACTCCAGGCCCACCGTCCGCGGCTGATTAGTCCACTTGAACGTTAGCAACGAGTCCTCGTCGCGCACACGCAGGTCTCCTCGTTCGTCGAGAACATTCTCGATGTAAAAGGTCAGATTCAACCCGGAATCGGCCTTGTTGACGCCTGCACGCAGATTGAGAATTTCATACGCGTTCTGCTTGCGATTGAATCGGGAGGCAGTTTGCAGTTCTGAATTCGATTCTCCGTGATAGGCAAATTCACCGCGCACGAAAGCGTCCCATCCACTCGCCGGCAATACCCAGTCGTAGTGCGCGGCAGCATTTGCGGTGAATTCCGGAATGAACGGCAGTTCGTCGCCCTTGCGGCCTGGTGCCACGACCTGGTCCGTGATCTGGTCCTCGGTCAATTCATGTTTTGGCAACCAGCTTGCACCGGCGCTCAGGGTGAGCCCGTCGCTTGGCCGTGCCTGCAACTCGAGTTCGACACCTTGAATCTGTGCCGCGCCCGCGTTGCCGAGGAAGCCGAATGCGCCGGTGGGGTCTCGACCCGATACCTGGATGTCCTTCCAGTCGATCATGAACAGCGCAGCATTCAGCAGCAACCTGCCGTCGAGCAGCGTCGTCTTGGCGGCCACTTCGTAGTTCCAGATGCTGTCCGATTCATAGCCTGGCGGCACAGCGACGATGCCCTGTTGATTCGTACCGCCGAGACGGAAACCCTGGGAAGCAAGCGCGTAGAACAGCAGATTGGCGGTTGGTCGATAGGACAACTGGATCTTCTTGATTACCTTGTCTTCCTTGAATCGACGCGGGTCGGCAGCTGGCGGCGGGGCTGTCGTGAACAGGGCGAAAGGAAAGAGCGTCAGGCCCAGGTCCGTTTGCTCGGCCTCGAACCAGCGCAACCCGCCCATGATTTCGAACTGATCCGACAGCGCGTACGACAACTCGCCGAAGACCGCCTTTTCCTTGATGTTTCTGTCATTGACGCGCGCGGTAACGCAGGGGTTGCAGTCCTCGATGCCAGTGCCTGGCACCGGCCCGATGTAGCCGGTCGGGGGTTGCAGCGGCGCCAGGGGATATCCGGTGTCGATGTCGACAGCGGGAACATAGCTGCGAAAACCCGATTCGCGGTCGCGATAGAACACGCCTCCAAGCCACTGCAGGCGCGGTCCCGCTTTGGAATTCAGCCGCAGCTCGAAGGCCTTTTGAGTAATGTCCTGCGACTGATCGGTGAGTGCGGGGAAGAAGTCCGGGCGAACCGCCGCGGGGTCCGTTGGTAGCACCGGTTCCGGCCGAATTCCGAGACGCAGCAGTACCCAGGTGGAATCGCGCTTGAATGCGAAGTCACGCTTGTAGAGTGATCCGGTCGCGACCAGTGCTGCCCGCGCGAAGTCCCAGTTCATGGTCAGGCTGTAAAGACGCTGGTCGTCGGGCATGTTGCTGCGCACGTAATCGCCAACCTGGAGATCGCCGGTGTTGAAGAATGCGATGTTGCGGATTTCCGTCAGTGGCGCCCCGGAGTTGGCGCGAAAGTCGGGATTGCTTGCGTCAGCGGAGAACGAATCGTACGGGTTGTAGCGACTCGAACCACCGCTGTCGCGGTTTTCCGCCCACGCCATGAGATCAAGGGTGAGGTTGTCGCTCGGCTGCAGGCGCAGCGCAAGGCGGGCGCCAACGCTTTCATTCCAATTGATGTCACTCAGGTTGAGCCGCACATTGTCGATGTACCCGGCATCGCGGTCGTAGTAGGCAACGCCGCGAAATGCCAGCCGGTCTTCGACCAGTGGCACGTTCAACATGCCATATGCGTTACTGCCCTGGTCGCCGTGACTGACACTATTCGCGCCAAGTTGGACCAGGCTTGAAAGTTCATTCATTTCAGGCTTGTTGAGAACGAAACGAACCGTACCAGCCTGCGAGTTCGCGCCAAATGTGGTCCCTTGCGGGCCCTTGAGAACTTCGACGCGGTTGACATCGAACAGCTTCAGATCCGTGGTCTGGGAGCCGCTGTCTCCGCTGGCGCCCTGGATGCCCGGTACGGGAACCTCGTCGTAGTAGACCGCGACCTGCTCCTGACCAGCGGAGCGTACGCCGCGCAGCACGTAGCGTTTCTGGCCGGCGCCTTCATCGGAGAACGTGAGGCCAGGAACCTGATACGCGAATTCATCAAAGTTGAACGCGCCCATGGCTGCAAGCTGGTCGCCACTCAACGCGGTGATCGTTGCCGGCACGTCCTGCAGTTTTTCGTCGCCCCGCTTGCGTGCGCTGACGATGATTTCCTGCAGCAGCGGGCCTTTCGGCTCCGCTGCATCGGCAGCGTTGGCAGTCGACGGGAGATTCGACAGTCCGCCGCCCATGGCTATCGCCAAACTCAATATGGTCGCTGGAGGCGCACCGCTCGTGGTGCGTGTCTTGGTGCTCATTGGCTTTCGTCTCCCCCGTGCAGATTGTGGAAGTGAGCTACTTCGGCCGGGTGGCGACGCCCTGCATCGTGCCGAAGGATCGGCTACTTAAAATATGCATTTTCATATATATTACGAAGTGAATTATCTGTCAACTTGCCAGCGGGACGTGACCCGTTAGGATCACGAACCGCACGATGGGATCCTGACAAGGAGCTTCAAGATGGCGAATCTCCTGGCGATTCTTCTCCTTCTGGTCACGGCTGTCAGCGCAGCGCCTGCCACCGCCGGGACGGACGGCCGTTACACGATCGTCCATGCGGGCACCTTGCTGGCGGTTCCCGGTGAACCGCCTGTCAGCCCTGGCACGGTAGTCGTCAAAGACGGCAAGGTCACTGCGGTGCTATCGGGCCTCGCAAGCCCGGCGGACCTGCACCTCGATGGCGGGGCCGTTGACATGATCGACTTGCAGAACTCATTCGTGATGCCCGGATTCATCGACTTGCATGTGCACCTGTCGGCAAGCGGGGGCGAGCGGCAGCTGGTGCTGGTGACCCGGCCGGATGCCTACATGGCGCTGGTCGCGCAGAGCAATGCGCTGCGCACGCTGATGGCAGGATTCACCACCGTGCGTGACCTTGGCTCTCGCGGCGATTCGGTGTTGTCATTGCGCGATGCCATTCGCGATGGCGTCGTCGCCGGGCCCAAGATCGTTGCCGCCGGCGCGCCGATTACACCGAGCGGCGGACACGGCGACACGCATGGCTACCGTTCCGAGGTAATGGCCGCGCTGCCAGCCGCTGGCGTCTGCAACGGTGCTGATGACTGCCGGCGCGCCGTGCGTGAGGCCGTAAGACGTGGCGCGGACGTAATCAAGGTGACTGCCACCGGAGGCGTGCTGTCGAATGTCAACGCAGGCACCGGTCAGCAGTTTACCGACGAAGAACTTCGTGCCATTGCTGACACCGCGCATATGCTCGGCCGCAAGGTGACCGCGCACGCGCACGCCAAGGCGGGCATTGAAGCGGCTCTGAGAGCCGGATTCGATTCGATCGAACATGCCATGTGGGCGGATGCGGATACGATGAAGCTGTTCAAGAAGACCGGAGCCTGGCTCATTCCGACCATCTACCCGATTACTTACGTTGGCGACACGCGCGAGAAGCTATTGGCCGGCCCATACAAGGACTCCCCGCCGGCCGTACTTGAAAAACTGCTCGCGCTTGGTCATCAGCCGAAGAGCATGGCGCGCATGGCAAGGGAAATGGGGGTCAGGATTGCGCTCGGGACCGATTCCGGCGTGTCGCCGAACGGCGAGAACGCACATGAGTTCATTGAATATGTAGACATCGGAATGTCGCCCATGCAGGCACTGGTCGCGGGTACGGTTGATGCTGCAACAGCTGGCGGACTCGATGATGTTGGTTCGCTGCGCGTCGGCAAGGCAGCGGACATCGTCGCCATGCCGGGGAACCCTCTCGCGAATATCGATGCGGTCCTCGGCGTGGATTTCGTCATGCGCGACGGTGTGGTTTTCAAAGGAGCAGGTCGATGACTTTTGTCCGTACCATCGCTGCAGGCCTGGCCCTGCTGTTGGCGGCCTCTCCTGGCTATGCCGATGTCATCGTAATCGACGGCGTAACGTTGATCGATGGCCGCGGCGGTCCGGCGGAACCGAACATGACCGTCGTCATCAAGGACGGGAAATTCAGCCAGATCGGTCGCGACAAAACCGTCGGCGCCTCCGACGCCGTACACGTCGACGGACGCGGCCGCTTTCTCATACCAGGGCTGATGGACATGCATGTCCATCTGCGCGGCGGTATCGAGCTGTCGCGCGAAGGACTGCGCAAAGCCGCGATCAATCGCGACGAAGGAGTCGCCGCGCTGCACAGCTACCTGTACAGCGGCGTAACCAGCATATTCGATGCCGGCAATAATCCGGAGTTCATATTCGAGTTGCGCGACGCGGAGCGGTCCGGACGTCTGCTTGCGCCGCGCATATTCGCCACCGGCGGCATTGCCACCTATCCGGGCAGCCACGGCAGCGGCCCGGGATCTACCGACCTGCGTGCATGGCCCGAAGCGCAGGCGGCGCTCGACGCCCATTTGGCGCGAAAACCCGATTTGCTCAAGCTGACGCTGGAGGAGCGCGGTTGGGGCAATCGGCCCATGATCCCCATGCTCGACCCCGACGTGATGCGAAAAGTAGTCGAGTACACGAATGACCGCGGCATTCGAACCGTAGTCCACGTCTCGAGCGAGCTGCGCGCTCGTCAGGCCATTTTTGCCGGTGTCGATGCCTTGGCACATCCAGTCATACAGGGGCCGGTGAGCGAGGAATTTCTCAAGCTGATGGGCGCCAAGCGCATTCCCATGGTTACCACGCTGACCATTGGCGACAACTACAGTCGCCTGGTTGAACATCCGGAATATCTTGACCAACCGCTCTATCGTGCTTCACTCAGCAAGCAGGAAATAGCCATGTTGCAGACGGAGCGCCGCGCGCAGTGGCAGGACAACCGCTGGACATGGTGGATGAAGTTGATGACGCCGGTGGCGCAGGACAATGTTCGCAAGCTCTATGCGTCGGGGGCGATACTCGTTGTCGGAACGGACCAGACGTCCGGTCCAGCCGTGCACCGTGAGCTCGAGTTACTCCAGTCCGCGGGAATTCCTGCTGCCGCCATCATTCGCATGGCTACGCTGAACGGAGCCATCTTGCTCGGCAAGGAAAGCGATTTGGGATCCATCGAGGCTGGAAAAATGGCCGACGCGGTCTTGTTGGACGCCGATCCGACGTCGGACATCAACAACACGAAGAGAATCGCATTGGTGATCAAGAACGGAAAGGTAGTGAAGGAGAGTCAGCTACGACTGGCCGGTGGCCCCGTAGTGGATAGAAAGATCAATTGATGGCCATCGCGAGCGACACTTCCGGGACGCCCGCCCGTGGGCAACGAATTGACTGGGCAAAGTGGCGCGAGCAGTTTCCTGTTCTCGAGCGTCGGACCTACCTGAACAGTTGTTCCTACGGTGCGCTGCCACTCGCGGGCGCGCGCGCCTTCGAAGACTACGTCGCGCACCGAATCGACGTCGGCGCCGACTGGGACGCCTGGGTTGCAAGCAACGAGGCGCTGCGCGCGGCCGTCGCGGGATTGCTGCAGGCAGACGCGGACGAGGTAGCCATCACCGCGACCGCGTCCGCCGGGTTCAATGCGCTGGCTAGCGCGCTCAGCTTCAAGGGTGAGAGACGCAAGGTCATCGTCACCGACCTCGATTTTCCGACCAATGGCCAGATCTGGTATGCGCAGGCGTTGCGTGGCGCCGAAATTGTCCGGCTTCCTGCCACCAACGGCACGGTCCGGATGGATGAGTTCGAGAAGGCCATCGACGATCGCACGCTGCTGGTGACCACTTCACACGTCAACTACCTCACGGGCGCGCGCCTCGATCTGCCGCAGCTGGTGAAGCTTGCGCACTCGCACGGCGCCTATGTGTGCATCGACGAATTCCAGGCACTCGGCACGCTACGGCAAACGGCGTGCACGGCGGGAGCCGACTTCGTCGTCGGCGGCATGTACAAGTATCTGCTCGGCACAGCCGGCGTCGCCTATCTGTACGTGCGCCGCGAACTGCAGGCAGCGCTCGTGCCGACGCAGACGGGCTGGTTCGCGCAGGAGGACATCATGGCGATGGATGTCACGGCCTACCGACCCGCCGCCAATGCACGGCGATTCGAAGCAGGCACGCCTCCGGTCGTGGCCGGCTACGTTGCACGCGCCGGTCTCGACGTCATTCAAGGCGCCGGACTCGCGGCGATCGAGTTGCGCGTCCGGGAGCTGACAGCCGAAGTCAAGGACGAAGCCCGGCGTTGCGGCTACCGCATGCTGACGCCCTCGGACGCGGCGGACCACGGCGCCATGATCGCCGTTGCAAGCCACGATCCGTCCAAACTGGTAGCGGCGCTCGCAAGCGAGAACGTGACCGTCACGTCCCGTGGCGGCGCGATCCGCATTGCCATGCATGCCTACAACAATTCGGTGGATATCGAAAAGGCCTTCAAAGCCCTACACAAGCACCAAAGCCTGATCGTGCGGTAACACCGCGCGCCCGCGCGAATTTCACATATCCTGTTGCAGCCCTGATTGCCGGATCTCGCAATTTCGGAGGTCTCGCGCGCGGCTATCCGGCCCACTCGCACAGTCGTGATAACCGACACTGAATAGCCGGCGGAAATTGCCGTTAATGGCGCATGCGCCTCCGCCGTACGAGTCCTGCGATTCCTGCGCTGGCGAGCATCATCGCGATGCTTGCCATGCCTGATCGGCTCGCCGCCGCACCCGGCGCTGCGAATGACTGGCGCTTCAGCGTCGATACCGCGGCGCGCAGCGTCTGGAACGAGACGCTTGGTGGCGATGCGCAAGCCTATTTCCTCGGCCTCGACGTGCACCGGGTCTTCAGCGACGAGCGCGGCGACATCGGCACGCTTACGCTGCAGCCTTATCTGACGCGACTGGTGGACATGCCCATGTATCCGCCATTCTTCGACGGACCCAATGACACCGAACTCGTCTTCCGCATCTTCAACTTCAACCTGACCCGCTACGGCGGTGGGCGCAGCAACGTACGCATCGGCCACTTTGAGATCCCGTTCGGACTCGAGCAGGTCGTCAATACCAACGGAACGTTGCACGACTATATTCATGGGCCCAATCTCGGCGTCAAGGCCGACTGGGGCCTCGGCGTCAACGGCGATCTGCCGCGTTTTGAATACGAAGCGGCCATCACCCGCGGTTCGGGTAACGAATGGGAAAACCTCGGCAGTCCCTACATCGTTGCTGCGCGGATCGGTACGCCGCGCGACGCCGCATTCGCTGTCGGCCTGTCCGTTTTCGATGGCCGTGTTTTCGATCGTTCGCAGAGTGATTTCACGACTCGCCGGCGGCGCGTCGGTGTCGATGCCATCTGGACCGGGCCGCGGATTGGCCTGCAGGCGGAGCTTTCAGCCGGTAAGGATGAAGCCCTCAAGGTGCGTGCCGCGCTGATCGAGCTCGACCTCGATGCGCGCGACGGCATGTGGCGCGGATTCCTGCAGACACGCTGGTTGCGACGCGAAGACCCGGGGACCGGCGCGAACAACGACAGCCTCGGCCTGGGGCTTGGCATTCGAGTTGCGCCGGACAACCACTGGTCGATTGATCTGCAGCTCGATCGCAATCTGCGCCAGCCAGTTGGCATGCCGCTTGCGACCATGCTGAGCGCGCAACTGCGGTATCGCACATGAGTTGCCGGCACTACACGGCCATCGCGTTGCTGCTGCTCGCTGGCATCGTCGCGACGCCGACGGCCAATGCCCAGGCGTTTTGCGCACTGCGGGACCCGACTTCGCAGATCTACCGCCTGTACCCGCAGGCGACCAGCTATCGCTCGATCGTACGCTCCGTGGATGCCAATGCGCGTGCGCGCCTCGCCGCCGAACTGCCGTTCTCGATTCATTCACGCGAAGTCGGCAAGCACACCTTGTATCTCGCATTGCGCGATGGCGTACCGCTTGGGCTCGTACACGTGCGCTCGGAGCCGAGCGACTGGGGCCTGGTCGAGATCGCCTGGTCGATCGGTCTCGACATGCGAATCTCCGGCTTCGCATTCCAGCGCTGCCGCGGTCGCGGCTGCCCCGATGTCGAGAGCGTTGATTTCCAGACCCTCCTGCAGCATCGCAACCTCGATGGTGCCCGCGCCCTGCTGACCCCCGCGGCGGACCACCTGAGCGCCGCACTTGCCTGGCACGACCCGGCCAGCGAGCGGCTAGCCGTGACCGTCGCGAGGTCCGCAGTCAAGACGCTTGCCATTACCGATCTGATTTGGGGCCCAGAACTCGTCGCGCTGCGGTGACCTGTGCGGATCGGGCGCATCGTCACCGTCAGTGCGATAGTCAGCAGCCTGGGAGCGGTCCTGCTCTGTGGCTGGCTCGCGGTCAACTTCACGCGGCTTGAGAGCAAGCGCGATCAACTCGGCAGCGACGCCCTTGTCCTCGGTGACTCCCGGCGTCTTGAAGATACGCTCAGGCAATGGACGTTGCTGTCGGATCTGGTCTTTGGGAGCAATGAGACCTATCTACAGCTCGGTGCGGTCGAACAGGGCAGGTTGGCCCTCGAGCTGATCGCCCAATTGGAACGCTCGCCGTTGACTGCGGATGCGGCGCCGGGGCTCGCAGTCCTGCGCGATTTGATTGCGCGCAATGCCGAGGCGCTGGACCAGGCCGCTGTGCTCACGCCCGCCGAACATGACGCGTTGAATGCGCTGATGGCGGAGTGGGACAGCCGGGCACCGCGCGCAATCGAGGCGCTGGGCCTCGTACAGCAACAGCTGCAGATCGCAGTCGACCGCAATCGGCTGGCGTATGAGCGTGCGCGCGACCGGTTGCGCGGCTGGGCAGTGGCGCTGCTGGCGCTGTTCTCGCTGGCAGTATTCGCCATGTGGCTGTGGGTAAGGCGCGTCCTGGTACAACCTATCGAGCGGCTGACCGACGCGGTGGACGAAGCATTGCGCATCGATCGCCCGGTCAGTCTCGAGCCGGGCGGTCCCGCGGAAGTCCGCCGTCTGTTCGCGAGCGCCGCAACGTTTGCCGCGACACTCGAGACCCGCATAAGCGAACGCACGCGCGAGCTTCAGCACGAAGTAGGCGAGCGACGCGAAGCGCAACGGCTCGCCGAGCAGGCGAGTCGCGCCAAGGATCAGTTTCTCGCCAACATGAGCCACGAGATCCGCACGCCGCTCAACGGCATACTCGGGCATGTCGAGCTGTTGATGCTGCCGGGAGTCGCAGATGCGCATCACAAGGAGCTGGCGGCGATTCAGCGCTCCGGCGAGCAATTGCTGAAAGTCGTCAATGAGGTGCTCGATTTCGCGAAGCTTCAGGACGGAGCGGACGAAGTTCGTGACGAGACCTGCTTCCGCCTTCGCGAGCTGGTCACGGATCTGACGACGCTCTACGCACCGCGCTGTGCGAAGGCTGGCGTGGCGCTACAGGCACATGTCGACGACAGCCTGCCCGACCGGCTGGTGGGCGATGCCTATCGGCTGCATCAGGTGTTGGCGAACCTGTTGAGCAACGCCGTCAAGTTCACAGAACAAGGGGCCATCACCCTGCATGTGCGGCGGGTGCGCGGCGACGGGCCAAGTGTCACCGCGCAATTCGAGGTGAGCGACACCGGCATTGGCATCGATGATGCGGATATTGCAAAGGTATTCGAGCCATTCACCCAGGTGGACGAAGGCATGAATCGCCGTCATGGCGGCACAGGGCTCGGACTTGCGATTTGCCAGCGCGTCGTGGCCTTGCTCGGCGGGGAGTTGCGCGCCGAAAGCCGCCGGGGCGAAGGCTCGCGCTTTTTCTTCGATCTTACCCTTGAGGTTGCCGCAGCGGACTCCGTGGACGATTCCCCTGGCGCGCCGCCGGGCGCGACCCGACTCCCTCGCGGTTTGCGCGTGCTGCTGGTCGAGGACAATGAAATCAACCGGGTCGTTGCCGGCGAGATGTTGCGACGTCAGGGTTGCGAGGTGGCTATCGTCGGGGACGGCGAGTCGGCCATCTCAGCCCGGTTCGAGGGCGAATTCGATCTCGTACTGATGGACGTGCAGATGCCCGGCTGTGACGGCCTCGAAGCCACGCGCCGCATACGTGAGCGCGAACGACGCGAGCATCGACCGGAGTTGCCGGTTTATGCCTTGACGGCAAACGTGCTGGCCGCCGACATAAGGGCCTGTACCGACGCGGGCATGAATGGGCACCTAGGCAAGCCGCTGCGAATGAACGAGCTCGCGACCTTGCTGCAGTGGCTGCAGGCGGCCTGAGCGGCCTGGGTGGCCTGGGCAATCGGCCAACTTTTCAGTGAACCTCGTCCGGCCGGCCCTGGCACAAATTCATTCCGAGCTTTCGATCCAGTGAGCGCAGTTGTTCCGCCCACCAGTCGCCCTGGGCACGCAGGAATTGCTCCACCTTCGCACCATGGCGTACTGGATGATCGGCGCGGATTGCGCTCCAGCCGCTGTGCGTGACGATTACATTCGTCGCGGTTCCACTCGCCTCGAAAAGCACTTCCACTTCGGTGTGTTCAGTTGCGGAGAAGTTGACATTGCGCCAGTTGAAAACCAGCCGTCTAGGCGGGTCCCATACGCTTATGCGTCCGATTTCGATAATCGAATTCTGGCCCGCCACGGTGACGGACTCAAAGAGTCGTCCGCCGACGCCAGATTCGAGGCATATCATGCCCTGGTCGCCGCTCGAATTACGGTAGCGCGGACCGCGCCGCCACCATTGTTCGATGTTCTGCGTGAAGAATTTGAACGCTACGTCGGCGGGCACGTTGATCCGCATCGATACGCGGGCATGATCATCACCTGCGCTCATGCATTGCCGCGATTGTCGCGCTCGACCTGCTCCCGGAAAGCAGCGAGCTGCTGCGTCCAGAAATGCTCGACTTCATCGAGCCAGCTGCGCAGATCCGCAAATGCGCGCGGATTCAGTTGATAGAGACGAACCCGCGCGTCGTCGTCAGGGTGCGCATCGGTAATGAGACCGGCATTGCGCAGGATGCGCAGGTGGCGGCTGAGTGATGCGGGTTCCAGATTGAGCGCGGCGGCGAGTTCACCCGCCTTGTAGGGCCGCTTGCGCAAGAGGCCGATGACCGCGCGACGCTTGCCGTCAGCGAGCGCGGCGAAACTCGAGTCGACTTTCGTGCCGCGTCGTGCCATTTCAGCCGCGGATGCGCTGCGTAAACCACCAGAGATGGCCCTCGGGATCGCGCGCGCCGTAACTGCGATCGGCCCAGTACTCCTCGCCGTAATCGTGTACACGTGGCTCATCGACGATGACCGCGCCGGCCGCGCGCGAGCGCGCGCAGTGGCTGTCGACATCGTCGACCTGCACCAGCAGGCCCTGCGTATTGGCTGAGCCCACCGAGAGCGGGCTCTTGAAATCGGCGCCCCAGGGATTGTCAGCGCCGACGCGTTCGTGACCGACCATGATCATGCCGTCGCCATAGGTCAGCTCGCTATGCTCGATGCGCCCGTTGGCACCCTCGACCTTGAGCTTGACGACAAAGCCGAAGGCGTTGCACAACCAGTCGATCATGCGCGCCGGATCGCGATAGTAGAGACCGGAGGAAATGCGCGGCCAACCGGCCGGAGAATTTTTTGCGGGCTCCATAATGGCGCTCCTTCGGAAAGTATTGGCTATATTCGTGAATAATTGACGAAAATGTCAAGTAGTTTTGACGCTGCGCGGACCGCGGCCGGACTATACCCGCAGTCATCGACCCGGTGGGTCCAGGTAGTCATCTAATGAACAGAAAATTTGCGGCTACACCAGCGCTCGCTTGCATCGCCCTCGTGAACGGGCAGTTTGCAACTGCTGCGGTACTCGATGCGGCGCCCGGCGGATTCACCATCGAGAATGTCATCACCGTTCCAGTCGACGCGAATGCTGCCTGGCGCGCGCTGGTCAACGATGTGGACGCGTGGTGGCCCAAGGACCACACCTGGTGGGGACCGGCCTCGAAGCTCTCCATCGATGCGCGGGCTGGCGGCTGTTTCTGCGAAACGACGGCGACGCAGCAGGCCGAGCACATGCAGGTCGTGTTTGTCGATCCAGGCAAGCTGCTGCGGATGAGCGGTGGACTCGGACCATTGCAGGGCATGGGTCTTGGTGGCGTGCTCGAATGGCGCATTGCGGGCACGGAAGGCGGCACACGTATCACGCTGTGGTATCGCGCAGGTGGCTACAGCACGGACGACCTCGGCAAATTCGCGCCGGTGGTCGATAGCGTCCAGGCCTTGCAGCTCGGCGGCCTCGGCGACTGGCTCACTCGCCAATCGTCCACGCCGCCCAAGCCTCCCGAGCTGGCGGTGCAATAGCGTCGCGCTCGCGACGCAGCGCCATAAAGTGACGGGCGCACCGGTCCTGATTCAATGAGCCACAGCGAATCCAAACGCACGGTCTCGGCAACTGCAGCGTCGTATCCCCTGCTCGCGGACTACAAGCGCGTTCGCGCCCAGAGCGAGGCACTCACACAACCATTGTCCGAAGCGGATTGCGAGGGCCAGTCCATGCCGGATGCGAGCCCGGCGAAATGGCACCTGGCGCATACCAGCTGGTTCTTCGAAACCTTTCTGCTGAAGCCGTGCGCGGGGTATGAGCCGCTCGATGCAAGCTATGAGCGACTGTTCAATTCCTACTACAACAGTATCGGCGAGCAGTTCCCACGTGCGAGCCGTGGCCTCTTGACGAGGCCTTCTCTCGCCGAGGTCATGCACTATCGCCGGCATGTCGATTCCGGTATGACAAGCCTGCTGTCATCGCGTGAACTTCCGGATGATCAAAAGGCGCTTGTCGAGCTCGGCCTCAACCACGAGCAGCAGCACCAGGAACTGATACTCACCGACATCAAGCATCTGCTCGCCCAGAATCCGCAGAAGCCCGCCTACCGCTCGCGTTGGCCGTTGGCGTCGGTTCGTCCCGCGCCTTCGCAATGGATTGCCGGACCCAGCGGGCTCATCAGCATCGGTCACGTGTCCGGGAGTTTCGCTTTTGACAACGAAATGCCGGCGCACCGACATTGGCTCGAGCCATTCGAACTTGCAAGCCGGCCGGTGACCAATGCCGAGTATCTCGCTTTCATCGAGGATGGCGGTTACGAGCGCCCCGAACTCTGGTTGTCAGACGGTTGGGCCGCCGCACGCGCTGCGCTCTGGCAGGCGCCGGGTTACTGGTATCGCGCGGGCGATCAATGGCGATGCTTCACCTTGCATGGCGACTCGCGTCTCGATCCGCACGCTCCGGTCTGTCATGTGAGCTTCTACGAGGCGGAAGCTTTCGCGCGCTGGGCAGGCGCACGCTTGCCGACGGAGTTCGAGTGGGAGAGCCTCGCCCGCACCATACCAGTGCAGGGAAATTTCCTCGAAAGCGGTGCCTTCCATCCGCTTGCGCAATCACGCGGTCCGGTTGCAGGCGCCATGAGCCAGATGTTCGGTGACGTCTGGGAGTGGACGCGCAGCGACTACGCGCCCTACCCAGGCTTCGCGCCGGCCGCGGGTGCGGTGGGCGAGTACAACGGCAAGTTCATGAGCGGTCAATACGTGCTGCGCGGCGGCTCCTGCGCAACGGCGGGCGATCATGTGCGCGCAACCTACCGCAACTTCTTCCCGCCCCAGGCACGCTGGCAGTTCTCCGGAATCCGCCTGGCGCGCGACCCGGTTCCGGCGAGCAGGACTTGCGCACCGGCGGGCGAACGGGCTGCATCGTCGCAAGGACAGCCGCGCACCACCGCCACAAAGCAGTTCCGGCAGGCAGGTACGCTCGACTCATCGGCACAACGCCAGGCTTTGTGCGCGGGGTTGCTCGCCCAGCCCGCAGTGCTTTCACCCAAATATTTCTACGATGTGCTGGGCTCCAAGCTTTTCGATGCGATAACAGAGCTGCCGGAGTATTACCCGACGCGCACCGAGGCTGATATTTTCGGGAAGTACGCGTCACAGATGGCGCGAGAGATTCGCGAGCTTCTCGGGCAGTGCTTCCAGATGCTCGAACCCGGTGCAGGAAGCTGCGAAAAGGCCGCGCGCCTGTTTCCTGTCTTCAGGCCGAAGCGCTTCATCGCGGTGGATGTTTCTGCCGAGTATCTGGCCGCGCAGATCGGGCGATTGCAGCGCCGCTTCGCGGACATCCAGATGGTGGGCGTCGGCATGGATTTCTCGCGCCGTTTCGAGCTGCCGGATGATATTCCGCGGGAACCCACGCTGGTGTTCTACCCAGGGTCGAGTCTTGGCAACTTCGAACCGCCGACACGACAACGGCTGCTCCGCGAGATGCGTACCAGCTCGCCCGCGACCGCCTTGCTGCTGGGCGTTGATTTCGTCAAGGACAAGGCGGAACTCGAATCTGCCTACAATGACGCACTCGGCCTGACCGCGGCCTTCAACCTCAATGCACTGCGTCATGTCAACACGCTGATCGACGCCAATTTTGATCCAGGCGACTGGTCTCACGTCGCCGTATTCAACGAGACAGCGGCTCGCATCGAGATGTACCTGCAGGCCCGCCATGCACTGACCGTACGCTGGAGCGACGGCGAGCGACGGTTCCAGGCGGGCGAGCGTCTTCGTACCGAACACTCCTACAAATGGACCGCGACGACTTTGCGCGACATGCTGAGCGAGGCGGGATACGACGTTGTGCACTTGTGGGCAGATGACGCACATCGCTTCGGCGTCGTGCTCGCCACCGCCGCTCGCGCAGCCAACGATTCCTAGCCAGGCTCCGCGCGCCGGCTATCCTCGCCATGATCGAGCTCGTTGGCATCAGCAAGCGATTCGGCGAGTTGGCCGCCCTCGATGATGTCACCTTGAGTTTTGCAACCGGGCGGACGACGGTGCTCCTGGGACCATCGGGCTGCGGCAAAACGACCTTGCTGCGAACCCTGGTCGGCCTCGTCATTCCCGACGCGGGTCGGATTGTCATTGCAGGCACGCCGCTCGATCGCAGCTCTCTGCCTGCGCTTCGACGGCGCATCGGCTACGTCATCCAGCAAGGTGGTTTGTTTCCCCACATGACAGCCAGGCAAAACATGACGCTGGTTGCGAAAGAGCTGGATTGGACGGCCGGGCGTATCGACGCACGCACCGAAGAACTGCGTTCGCTTACCCACCTGCCTGCTGCTGCGCTCGATCGCTACCCCGGGGAACTGTCCGGCGGACAGAACCAGCGCGTCGCGTTGGCGCGGGGCTTGTTCATGAATCCGGATGTGCTGTTGCTCGATGAGCCGCTCGGCGCGCTCGATCCCATGATCCGCCACGACCTGCAGCAGGAATTACGCGAGATATTCGCGAAGCTCGCGAAGACCGTGGTGATGGTGACTCACGATCTCGCCGAAGCGGCGCATTTCGCCCATCGCATCGTGCTGATGCGCAATGGCCGTGTCGTTCAGGCCGGAACGGCCAGACAGCTGCTCGATGCACCGGTGGACGAATTCGCAGCGCACTTCGTGCGCGCGCAGCGCGGCGCGCAGCTTCACGAGACCCAGCCATGAAAGTATCGATTGCGGCCGCCTCGCTGGCGATTGCCGCGCTCTGCGTTTCTTGCAGCCACGCCGACCAGACCATCGTCGTCGGCAGCAAGAGTTTTACCGAGGCGGTGATTCTCGGTGAGGCCGGGCGACTGTTGTTGCAGGATGCGGGGCTCGCGGCCACGCACAGGCGCGGTCTTGGCGGCACGCGTCTTGTGTTCAACGCGCTGGTCAGCGGCGACATCGATGCCTATGTCGAGTACAGCGGTACTCTGCGAAACGAGATATTCGCGGACGAGAACCCGGAGACCGACGAGGCACTGCGGCAGCTGCTCGCGGCGCGCGGCATTGTGCAGGGCGGACGGCTCGGATTCGAGAACAACTATGCACTCGGCATGCCGCGGGCGCGGTCAGCGGCGCTCGGAGTGCGCAGGATTTCGGATCTTCGCGAGCATCCCGAGCTGGTGCTTCGCTTCAGCGATGAATTCATGGATCGCGGTGACGGCTGGCCGGGGCTGCGTGAAATCTACGAGCTCCCGCAACGGAACGTCCGCGGACTGGTGCACGACCTGGCGTATCGCGCAATCGCCTCGGGCGATGCCGACGTCACCGACCTGTATACGACCGATGCGGAAATCGCCTACTACGAACTCGCGCTCCTCGATGACGATCGGGGCTACTTCCCGCGCTACGACGCGGTCTTGCTCTATCGAGCCGATCTCGAGCGGCGCTCGCCGCAGGCGGTCGCAGCGCTGCGGCAGCTGGTCAGTCTGATCGATCGCGAACAGATGATCGCCATGAACATGGCCGTCAAGCTCGGCGGCAAGACCGAGACACAGGCGGCTGCGGGTTTTCTCGGCGAGCGCTTCCGCGAGCGCGCGGCGAGCAACGCACCACAACTTGGCACGCGGCTGTTGCGTCGTACCGGTGAGCACCTGTTTCTGGTGTGGCTATCGCTCGCAGCTGCAGTGCTCGTGGCGGTACCGCTCGGCATCGTCGCCGCCCATCGTCCGCGCCTTGGGCAGGCGGCGCTCGCATTGGTCGGCATAGGCCAGACGATTCCGGCGCTCGCGCTGCTCGTCGTCATGGTGCCCCTGTTCGGAATCGGCGCGGGTCCCGCCCTGGTGGCGCTTTTCGTTTACAGCCTGCTACCCATCCTGCGTAACACCGTCGCCGGCATCAATGGAATTGCGGCGCCGCTGCGCGAATCCGCCGAAGTGCTGGGACTTTCGACGTCGACGATTCTGCGGCGCATCGAGTTGCCCTTGGCCATGCCCACCCTGCTCGCAGGTATCAAGACCGCTGCGGTCATCAATGTCGGTGGCGCAACCTTGGGCGCATTGGTAGGGGCGGGCGGCTATGGACAACCCATCTTGACCGGTATCCGCCTCGACGACACGGCGCTCATCCTCGAGGGCGCGCTTCCCGCCGCGTTGCTGGCCCTCATTGTCCAGTGGCTGTTCGACAAGGCAGAACAGTGGGTGGTTGCGCCAGGATTGCGCTAATCTCGACAAGTCATCACGGAATTCAGCTCACGCAGATTGGAGTTACAGATGCCCTGGTCACGCCGGAAATTCCTGGCCGCGACGGCAACGACCATCGCCGCCGCGCGGGTCGCGAAGGCCGCGCGAGCTGCGCCCTACGACGTTGCAGTGATTGGCGCGGGCCTCTCGGGCCTGCATACGGCCATGCTCCTCTCCGAGCTCGGTGCAAAGGTCGTCGTGCTGGAGGCAACCGGGCGCGTCGGCGGGCGCTGCCTGACCATGGATCGCTGGCATCTGCAGCCAGACCTCGGCGGCGTGCAGATAGGTGCTTTCTACGCACGCGTTCTCGACGTCGCCGGTCGGCTCGGTGTTGCGCTCGGGCCGGGCGCGCATGTCAATGCCGGCTACTCGTTCGTGGTCAACGACAGCCTGGTTTCGGCAAGCGAATGGCCTGACTCGCCACTCAATCGTACCGAAGGAGCAGAACGATCCGTCCCGCCCCATGCACTCGGCGGATTTTTCGTTGAGCGGCGCTCGCCGTTTGCAACATCCGACGCATGGCTCGATGATAATGCGGCGGCTTACGACCTTTCTTTGGCGGATTGGCTGACTCGCCAGGGTGCGTCGCCCGATGCACGCCGGATCATACGCGTCTCGCAGGGACGGCCGCTCGAGAGTCTTTCTGTCCTGCGCATGTTCCAGGAAGCGACGCGCGGCAAGCTCGGTTCAACGATCGTCGACCCGAAGCTGCTCGAGGGCAAGGACTTTTATCAGCGCGCGTCGCTCCTTTCGCAGCATGTCGTGGGCGGCACGTCGCGGCTTACGGAGGCCATGGCGGCCTCGCTCGGTGAGCGAGTACAGCTGAACAAACCTGTGGTCGCCATCGATCTTCGCAAGGACCATTGCGAGATTCGCTGCAGCGACCGATCGCGGGTGCGCTCGCGCTTCGCAGTCGCAGCCGTACCGTTTTCGGTTCTGCGCAGGATTGCCATCAGCCCTGCGCTTCAGGGAGATCAGGCGGATGCGGTTTCGCGCATGCCCTATGGGACCCAGAGCCAGATCTGGCTTCGCACCCGCGAACCCTACTGGGAAAAGGATGGCATCGATGCGTCGATGTGGACGGACGGCGCATTCAATCTCATTCGCCAGCAGATCGAGCCGGACGGAACGAGAGAGCTGCTCAGCGCGCTTGCCTTCAGCGACAATGCCCTGCGAGTCGATGCCATGAGCCCGGCGGAGCGGGGCCGCTTTGCCATCGCCGAGATTGAACGTATCCGGCCATCGACTCGCGGATTGCTCGAATTCGTCGGTGCGCACTCATGGGAACTGGAACCCTACCAGCATGGCTGCAGTTTCCAGATGGTGCCGGGCCGCGCATCCGCGTGGGTACGAAGCATGAGTCAGCCCCACCTCGCGCTGCACTTCGCGGGCGAACACACCCGTCGCCTCGAGATCGGGATGGAAGCAGCCATGGAGTCGGGAGAGCGCGCTGCGCTCGAAATCGCGAGCCGCATGGACTAGGCCTGGCCGACCGGCCTGCCAAACTTCGCGCCGCGCATTGCAGCGCGCGGCTATGATTGTCACAACGCTACACGGGAAGTGACCATGCAGAAGCGAATTGCAGCGATCCTCATCAGCGCCTGCGGGGCGCTTTCAGGCGGTATTTCTGCGGCTGATCAGTCCGCTGGCGAATCGATTGCGCCCACGGCGTTCGACGGCATGCAGTGGCGGCTCATTGGCCCGTTCCGCTCGGGCTGGAGCACCATGGCGGGCGGTATCGCCGACGAGCCCGATACCTACTATTCCGGCTATGCCGGCGGCGGTGTATGGAAGACCACCGATTCCGGTCGGACCTGGCGGCCGGTGTTCGATGGTCAGCCGGCGGCGGCGATCGGCGCCATTGCGGTCGCGCCATCGAATCCGCAAGTCATCTACGTGGGTACCGGCCAGCCGGAGCAGCGTTACGACATCGGCTCTGGCAACGGTGTCTACCGCTCGAGCGACGGCGGCGCGAGCTGGACTTCACTCGGACTCGCCGACACCCGATACATCGGCGATCTGCATGTCGATCCACGCAATGCGGACGTTGTGATGGTTGCGGCACTCGGCCAGCTGTTCGGCGAGAACGAGGAGCGCGGCGTATTCCGGTCCGAGGATGGCGGCAAGACCTGGACGCGCACGTTGTTCGTCGATACCCGGACCGGTGCCGTGGACATTGCAGCCGATCCGGCCGATCCCGACCATCTCTATGCGAGCACCTGGACCGCGCGGCACTGGCCGTGGCTGTCCTACTTCACGCCGCTCGTGGGGCCCGGCAGCTATATATATGAGTCGCGGGACAACGGCCGCAACTGGGCGCGAATCGCCGGTGCGGGTTTGCCGAAGGTTGATATGGGCCGCATCGGTCTTGCGATTGGCCACACTGCCGAAGGCACCCGCGTCTATGCCAGTGTCATCGCCAAGGGTGGCAGCGGACTTTATCGTTCGGACGACGCCGGCGCGCACTTCTCGAAGGTGAACGAGGCGCGGGCGGTCGCGAATCCGTACTTCAGCCGACTAACGCTCGATCCGCGCGATCCGGACATCGTCTATCTGACCGGCCAGTCGATCCACAAGTCGGTCGACGGCGGCCACAATTTCACGATTATCCGCGGCTCGCCCGGGGGCGATGACTATCACCACCTGTGGATCAACCCGAAGCACCCCGAGCGCATGATCGCCGCCTCCGACCAGGGCACGATCATTTCCGTGAATGGTGGTGAAACCTGGAGCAGCTGGTACAACTCGCCGACCGGCCAGTTCTATTATCTCGCGACCGACAATGCATTCCCCTACCGCGTCTACTCCGGCCAGCAGGACAACGGCACGGCCTCTGTGCCAAGTCGCAGCGACTACGGCGCCATCAGCTTTCGCGACTGGTGGCCGGTTGGCGCCGACGAGCGTGATTACGACATCCCCGATCCCGAGGATCCAAACATCGTTTACGGTTCCGGGCTCGGCGGCCGGCTGTCGCGATGGGATCGCCGCACCGGCGAAGTACAGAACATCACACCCTGGCCGGTCGGCAGCTATGGCCGCCGTCCGACCGATTTCAAGCACCACTACACCTGGTTCACGCCCATTGCCTTTGGTGAGCTCGCCCCGCACCCGTTCTATTTCGCAACCCAGGTACTGTTTCGCTCGCTCGATCGCGGCAGGACCTGGGAGCAGATCAGCCCGCAACTGTCGCACCATGACCCTTCCATGGCGGACTGCGACGGTGATCTCGGGCTCGAGGCTGCCAAGGCCTGCGGCTACGGCGTGATTTTCAGCATCGCGCCATCACCACTTGGCAATGACGAAATCTGGATAGGCACCGACGACGGTCGTGTGCAATTGACCCGTGACGGCGGCAAGCACTGGAGCGACATTTCGCCGCCGGGCCTCGCGTTGTGGTCGAAAATCAGTCGTGTCGAGCCGTCACGCCACGAAGCCGGAGTCGCCTATGTGGCGGTCGATAATCATCGTATCAACGACTACGAACCACATGTCTATCGCACACGGGACTATGGCAAGACCTGGATGGATATTTCCGCCGGCCTGCCAGCGGGTCGGTTCGTGGGTGTCGTGCGCGCCGACCCGGTGCGGCCGGGCTTGCTGTATGCGGGTACCGATATCGGTGTGCAGGTCTCCTTCGACGATGGCACCCATTGGCAGGCCTTGCAGCTCAATCTGCCGCCCGCCTGGGTCACCGATCTTCTCGTGCACGAGAACGATGTTGTCGTAGCAACCGAAGGGCGCGCGCTCTGGATCCTAGATGACATTGCGCGGCTTCGGCAGTTGGAGCCCGGCGCGCTGGACTCGACGCGGCTGTTTGCGCCGAGCAGGACGGTGCGTGTGCGCAGCAACCAGAACAAGGACACGCCGTTACCGGCCGAGACACCGCTCGGCGTCAATCCGCCGGATGGCGCGATCATCGATTACGTCATCGGACCGGGCGTGAAGAAAGCCGTCGCGCTCGAAATCCACGACAGCGCGGGCAGGCTGCTGCGCCGATTCTCGAGCGATGACCCACCCGAAGCGCCGGTCACCGAAACCCGCTATTTCCCGGAGCAGTGGATCCGCCCGGCTGCGCAGCTCTCGGCGCAGCCGGGCGCGCATCGCTTTGTCTGGGACCTGCGCCTGCCGCGGCCGCGGGCGCCGGTCTATGCCTACAGCATCTCGACCTCGCTCAGCCACGGCACACCGATCGAACCACGCGGACCCCTCATCCCACCGGGCCGCTACCAGCTCACCTTGCTCGCCGGCGGCAAACGCTACACGGCACCGCTCGAGGTCATCGCCGACCCCCGCGTGCCCATCGTGGCTGAGGACCTGCAGGCGGCGCTGCAGTTCTCGCTGGAGACAGGCGATGTGCTCGAGCAGGCGTGGCGCGCGGTGCGCGAAATCGAATCTTTCCGCGAATCGCTCGCCTCGCTGCGCGGACAGCAGAACGCAAATGAGTCGCTGCATGCCATGATCGATGAGCTCACCGAGCGCACCGAAGCCTGGGTCGAGGGCGATGGCGAAGCAACGACCAATCTCAACGATATCGGCGAGCTGGTCGGTGGCATTCTCACGGATGTCGGCGGCACGGACCGGGCGCCAACGGCGGCGCAACGCGCCGTGGTGGCTGATCGCGCGGCACGCGTGCGGGACATCGTCGCCGCCTGGCAGTCCCTAAAAGCGAAGGAATTGCCCGAGCTCAATCGTCAATTGCGGCGCGCGCGTCTCAAGGCGATCACGATTCTGCCTGCCGAGCAGGTGCCTGTGCATGACGCCGAAGGTGGGGAGGAGATGCCGTAGGACGACGCGGGCGGTGCCACCGATGCACCAGCGGTATGGCGTTAAAACGTTGGCACGGAATGCCCGCCGTCGACTGTGATCGTCGAGCCCGTCATGTAATTCGACGCATTCGATGCCAGCAGCAGAATTGCACCGGTAAGATCCGTGAGTTCACCGATACGCCGTTGCGGTATGCGCTTGATCATGGCATGCGCCTGTTCCGTCGCCAGAAAGTCCGCCGCGAGATCAGACGCGAAATAGCCCGGAGCGATGGCGTTCACCCGTATCTGGTAGCGCGCCCATTCGATGGCCATCACGCGTGTCAGATGAACCAGTGCCGCCTTCGACGCCGAATAGGGACCGGTCCCTTTCTGTACGGCCCATGCAAGAGCGGAAGCGATATTGATGATCGTACCGGGCTGATTTGCGGCCACCAGTCGTCGCGCGCCTTCGCGGGCTACCAACCAAGGACCTTTCAGGTTGGTGGACAGCACGCGGTCCCAGTCCGATTCATCGACGTCGAGCAACTGCCGATCGGCAACTGCGCCAGCGTTGTTGACGATGATCGAGGCGGTTCCAAGAGCCTCCGCTGCGTTGAACGCGGCTGCAATCTGCGCGGCGTCGGTCACATCCATCGCTGCGCAGGTCGCCCTGGCCCCGCTGTCGCGGATTTCTGCGGCAGTCGCTTCCAGCTTGTCGGTCCGCCGCGCGCATAGAACGACAGCGGCGCCCGCGTTCGCCAGCACTTGCGCGGCGTGGCGCCCGAGGCCCGTGCCGCCGCCGGTAATCAGTGCGACCCGGCCGGATAGATCGAAAGGATCGTTCAATATGTCATCGCTACATTTACGCTCCGCGCCCGAGGAACGGTTCACGGAGTCGCGAAAGCGGCATTCTACGCCGGTATGATGGCGATTGTTGCACCTGCCACGGGCCGTTGTTCCTGGTGTGGGTCACCGCTCGACAAGGAGATAGAGCCGCCATGCCCGTAGACGCATTCATTTACGACGCGATCCGCACGCCACGCGGCAAAGGCAAGGCGAGCGGAGCATTGCACGAGGTCAAACCCATTAGCCTGGTCGTGGGTCTGCTCAACGCACTCAAGGAGCGCAATGCGCTCGATACGTCCAGGGTAGATGATGTGGTGATGGGCTGCGTCAGTCCACTCAACGATCAAGGTTCCGTGCTGCCCCGTTTCGCGGTGCTTGCTGCGGATTGGTCCCAGTCGGTGGCAGGCGTGCAGTTGAATCGCTTCTGCGCCTCTGGACTCGAAGCGGTCAACATGGCGGCAATGAAAGTCGCCTCCGGCTGGGAGGACCTGGTCGTCGCCGGCGGTGTCGAATCCATGTCGCGCGTGCCGATGGGATCGGATGGCGGCGCCTGGTCGGATGATCCCGAGACCAATTTCAAGACCGGATTCGTTCCGCAGGGTGTTGGCGCCGATCTCATTGCAACACTCGAAGGGTTCAGCCGCGACGACGTCGACGGCTTCGCGCTGCGCTCGCAACAGAAGGCCGCACACGCGGCGGCAAGCGGCTATTTCTCCCGTTCGCTGGTGCCCGTCAGGGACATCAACGGCCTCGCCGTACTCGATCAGGACGAATACATCCGCGCCGACACGACCCTGGCTGGTTTGGCGACCCTGAAGCCCGCCTTCAAATCACTCGGAGATGCTGGACTCGAAGCCGTGGTGAAAATGCGCTACCCCATGGTCGAATCGATCAACTACGTGCACACGGCCGGCAACTCCTCCGGAATCGTCGACGGTGCCGCCCTGGTGCTGATCGGCAACTCCCAAGTCGGCAAGGAGCTTGGCCTCAAGCCGCGCGCGCGCATCGTCGCTACTGCAGTCGTGGGGAGCGAGCCGACCATCATGCTGACCGGCCCGGTGCCGGCGACAGAAAAGGTGCTCGCCAAGGCCGGCCTCAAGATCGATGACATCGACTTGTTCGAACTCAATGAGGCGTTTGCATCCGTGGTGATGCGATTCCAGAAACATCTCGGCGTGACGGACGAGAAGATGAATGTGAACGGCGGCGCCATTGCCATGGGGCATCCGCTCGGCGCGACGGGCGCCATGATCCTCGGCACCTGTCTCGATGAACTCGAGCGCCGCAAGAAGCGTTTTGGGCTCGTAACGTTATGCGTCGGTGGCGGCATGGGTATTGCCACCATTATCGAGCGCGTGTGAACGGATACCGGAGTGGATGAATTTTATGAGCTATGCGAAGTACGAAAAAGACGCTGACGGAATCGTAACACTGACTTTCGACACGCCGGGATCCAAGGTCAATGTCATGAACTCGAAGTTCATCGACGTGCTCGGTGATGCACTCGATAAAATCATCGCTGATATCGACAACGTGCGCGGACTCGTCCTTGCCTCGGGCAAGGATACTTTTTTTGCCGGTGGCGATCTCGATGAGATCGTCGCGGTGACGACGGCGAATGTGGATCACTATTACAGCGAGGTGCGCCGCGCCAAGGCGATGATGCGCAAGATCGAAAAGCTCGGGCGACCAGCCGTGGCCGCGATCAATGGCGCCGCGCTCGGTGGCGGTTACGAGCTATGTCTCGCGTGTCACCACCGTGTTGCTATCGACGATGCAAAGGTAGCCGTAGGTCTGCCGGAGGTGACCCTCGGTCTACTGCCCGGCGGTGGCGGCATCGTGCGGCTCGTGCGATTGCTCGGTTTGAAGGAAGCGCTGCCGCTTCTGCTCGAGGGCAAGAAGGTCGGTGCGCGCAAGGCCCTGCAGATGGGTCTGGTGCACGAGCTCGCGGCCAATAGCGAGGACTTGATGGCCAGGGCGAAAGCATGGATTCGTGACAATCCGAATTCCGTCCAGCCCTGGGATGAGAAATCATTCCGCTTTCCGGGCGGTGGGATGGACTCTCGCGAGATCAAGAATTTCGTCGCATTGTCCTGCGCAGCAATGCAGGCGCGCTATCGGGGTTTGTATCCGGCGCCGCGAGCCATTTTGAGCGCGGCCGTGGAGAGCATGCAGGTTGATCTCGACTCGGCGGATCGCATCGAAGCGCGCTATCTCGCACATCTTGCGACGACGTCCGTCGCAAAGAACATGATCACGACCTTCTTTCAGATGAACCAGCTCAAAGGTGGAGCGAGTCGCCCGAAGACGGTCGAGAAATCGCGTGTCGCGCGACTCGGCATCCTCGGTGCCGGCATGATGGGCTCCGGCATCGCGTTCGCGGCAGCACGGGTCGGCATGGATGTGATTTTGAAAGACGTCACGAAGGAGGCTGCGGAGAAGGGCAAGGCCTATTCGGACGCTGTCGCAACGAAGCTGATCCAAAAAGGCGAAATGAGCGAGGAGGACAAGGCGCAACTCCTCGGCCGCATAGTCACCGCGACCGACGTGAAGGCTCTTGCTGGCTGCGACCTCGTCGTCGAGGCAGTGTTCGAGAACCGCGAATTGAAGGCGTCCGTCACGAAGGAAACCGAGGCGGTCCTCAGCGCGGACGCGATCTTTGCGAGCAACACCTCAACGTTACCAATCACAGGACTTGCCGAGGCTTCGCGGCGGCCTGAGAACTTCCTGGGGCTGCATTTCTTCTCGCCGGTGGACAAGATGCAGCTCGTTGAAATCATCTGTGGCAAGAAGACCAGCGACGAGACGCTGGCACGCGGATATGACTTCGTTCAACAGCTGCGGAAAGTCCCCATAGTGGTGAACGATAGCCGCGATTTCTTTACGTCGCGCGTTTTTGCAAGCGGTTGCGATGAAGGTGCCTGGCTTCTGTCAGACGGCGTCGATCCGGCGCGCATCGAGAATCTGGCCCAGCAGGCCGGCATGCCGGTAGGGCCGCTGGAATCGATAGACGCGGTCTCGCAGCAGCTCGTCTATCTTGTCAAACACCAGGCGCAAAAGGATTTTGCCGCGCAAGGGCTTGGATATCCGGCTGCCACCGAGCCTCCATTTCTCTGGATCAAACGCATGGTCGAAGAGTTTGATCGCAAGGGCAAAGCCTACGGTGCAGGCTATTATGAGTACGGCCTGGATGCGAACGGCCGCCGCCAAAAGAAAATCTGGCCGCGTCTGCGGGAAGTCCAGCCGAAACCGACACAGGCAATCGGCGATCAGGATGTCAAGGATCGCGTGCTCTATCGCCAGTGCATTGAAGCCGTGCGCTGTCTCGAGGAGGGCGTATTGCGCAGTGTCGCCGATGGCAACATCGGCTCCATCCTCGGGATTGGCTTCCCGCCCTACACCGGTGGCCAGCTGCAATACATCAACGCTTGCGGGCTGGCGGACTTCGCCACGCGTGCAGAGGAACTCGCAAAGCGATTCGGCGCAAGATTTGCGCCGCCAGGACTGCTGCTCGAGATGGCAAAAACGGGCGCCAGGTTCGAGTAGCGATTCATTTCTTCGCGAACTTGCTTCGAGCCTCGGCAAAAAATTCGCTTGCACCGCAAATTTCCTGTGCTTTCGCTTCCGCTGCGTACACCGTCCCGTAATCGCTGCTGACGGCCAGCCGCAACAATCGCTTTACAAGACCAAGGCTCGGTTGTGCACCCGTGGCGAGGCGCCTTGCCCAGTCGATAGCGGACGGCACGACCTCCTTGTCTGCGACAACCGTGTTCGCGAGCCCCCATTCGAGTGCCTGCGCGGCCGCGATGCGCTCGGCATTGACCGCGACCTCATAGGCGCGGCGATACCCGAGCTGATGGACGAGCAGCCAGCACAGGCCGCCATCGGGCACGAGTCCGATGCGCGTAAAGGGTGCGAGGAAGAAGGCCGACTCCCCCATGACGATCAGATCGCAGGCGAGCGCGAGTGACATGCCGACGCCCGCTGCAGCGCCCTGGACGGCAGCGATGACAGGCTTGTCCGTGGTGCTGATATGTTCGACGATGGGCAGATAGTGCTCCATGAGCATCTGCTCGGGTGGCGGGGGCGCATCCTCAGCCAGGTCGGCGCCCGCACAGAATGCACCACCCGCGCCACCCAGCACGATGGCACGCACTGCGTCGTTACGGATGAGTTGCCCGAGCGCGTCGCGAAGTTCCCCGCGCATGGCGCCCGAGATTGCGTTACGCGCCCGCGGCCGGTTGAGCAGCAATGTCGCGACCTGATCCTCGATCGTGACGATCAGCGTCCCGTATGCATTGTCGACGGCCATGTAGCGTCATTGTCGCAAGTTTTTGGCAAGTCGTCGCCTCGCCGTTGCGCCGCGCCGCGGTGACCGTATCGCGGCCAGGCGGGTGATTCGGGGTTTTTTCGCCGTGCAAAAGCGCGCAGGCTCGTACCGGTGACACGCGCCGAGGTTGCGATCATGCGCACGAAGCAGCTTGCCTTTTTCCTGATGGCGATCCTCGTTGGTGGCGATGCGATGACTGCCGGCGATGAAGTCGGCGAAGGCTTCCGCAAACTCCGCCCAATCGCGCAAGCGGAAAGTTGCGATCTGGTACGCCTGTCGGGTGCGGCCGGCGTTGTGCCGGGCGGCAAGGGCCTGGTCAAGGAGAACCAGTTTGAATTCGCCAAAATCATCATGGAGACAATGCGGCGTGAGCGGCGCAGTCCTTTGCCCGCTGCAGCGGCTGTGGAAGTGAGCGCAGAGCAGTCCGCGGTAATCGATATGCCGGTCGCGCTCGTTCGCGAGGTCTTGAAAGGCTTCTCGGTGGGAACGGACGTGCTGGAGTCCCTCGATGCGGAACGCTATCTCGCGGCCGGCCCAGCGCCGGGACTGCAGAGCGAGGGCGCCTATCTACTCGATGCCGGCAAGGCCGGGATTCATTTCGTGGCCATCACGGTCAAACCGGTGATCGGACTCACCGCATCTGACCAACCACTATGGCTGCAGCTCGAATCGAATGCCAGTGTGCTCACGGGCAATCGTTTGAGTTCCAGGGGAGCCATCATCAACTGGCACCCCGCCTGTCTGCACGCCAACATCGAGTTGGGGGCGGACGGCGTGGACATCGGTTCGAACACGAAACTGCGTGGCGGCGAGTTGCGTATTCGTCCGGATGGCTTGTATGTGTCGGCGGAGACAGTCATCGAACAGACAGCTAGGAGCGAATAGCCAGAAAAGCGCTAAGATTGTCGCGCTCACCGGGTTGTCGCCCGGCCTTCGCATTATCGTGACGACGCGTTATCCACATCTTCTTTCCGCACTCGACCTGGGTTCGCTGCAACTCGCGAACCGCGTTGTCATGCCATCGATGCATACCCGCCTCGAAACGCTGGACCATTCGGTTGAGCGTCGCATCGCCTTCTACACGGCGCGCGCGCGTGGTGGCGTCGGCCTGATCGTAACGGCGGGCTATTCGCCGAACCAGGAAGGGCGGCTCGAGGAAGATGCCCAGGTGTTCGAGTCAGCCGGGCAGATCCCCGAGCATCTCCCGGTGACGCGAGCCGTGCGCGACGCGGGCGCTGCGATGCTGTTGCAGATCCTGCACGCCGGCCGCTATGCCAAGCACGACCAGCTGGTGGCGCCGTCGCCGCTACGCTCCCCCATCAACCGGCGCACGCCGCGGGAACTTTCAGAAGCCGATATCGAGCGCACCCTGGGCGATTACCTGCGAACGAGTGAGCTTGCGCGCGAGGCGGGCTATGCCGGCATCGAGATCATGGGCTCGGAGGGTTATCTCATCACGCAGTTTACTGCGCCACGGTCGAACCAGCGCCAGGACTGCTGGGGCGGTTCACTCGAAAACCGTTGCCGTTTCGCCGTAGAGATCGTGAAGCGCATCCGGGCACGCCTCGGCGATGATTTCATCATCGGCTATCGCATCTCGACGCTCGACCTCGTCGAGGACGGTCTTGTCGGCGAGGACATCAACCACCTCGCGCGTGCCATCGAGGCGGCTGGCGCAAACATGCTGGTCACCGGCATTGGCTGGCACGAATCGCCCGTACCGACCATCGCTTACCAGGTGCCGCGAGCGGCCTGGTCATTCACCGCAGCGCGACTCAAACGAGTTGTCGGTATTCCCGTCGTGGCGACCAACCGCATCAACACGCCCGAGGTTGCGGAAGCTCTGCTTGCCCGCGGCGATGCAGATCTCGTGGCACTCGCGCGGCCGCTGCTCGCGGATCCTGCCTTCGTGGCCAAGGCGCTTGCGGACGATGCCGTGGCGATCGCTCCGTGCATCGCCTGCAATCAGGCCTGCCTTGATTACATCTTTGCCGAGCGTGCGGCGACTTGCCTCGTCAATCCTGGAGCCGGACGGGAAGTGGAATTCGCCGCCATGCCTTCGGGCAAGCAAAAGAGCATCGCGGTCGTCGGTGCCGGGCCCGGAGGACTTGCGGCCGCGAGCGTTGCCGCCGAGCACGGGCACCGGGTGGTGCTCTTCGAGTCGGCGAACGAAATCGGTGGCCAACTCAACCTCGCCAAGCGTATTCCCGGCAAGCGCGAGTTCCTCGAATTGCTGCGCTATTTCCGGGTGCGCCTGAACCGCGCGGGCGTGACATTGCGGCTGGGCGAGCGCGCCGACGCGCCCGTACTCGCGGCAGGGCAATTTGATCACGTCATCGTTGCAACCGGAGCCATTGCGCGCCGACCCGCCATCGCCGGCATCGACCTGCCGCTTGTTGCAGGTTACCGGGATATCATCGAGGGACGGCGCGTCGCCGGGCGGCGCGTTGCCATTATTGGCACGGGCGGAATCGCGCACGATGTTGCGGAGTTCCTTTTGGAAACAAACCTGGACCAAACTGCAGGCGAGTTCATGGACGAATGGGGCGTCGATGCTGCGATTACGGTGGCGGGTGGCTTGCGTAGCGCATCGCGACCGCAGGTGGGACGGGAGGTCACGCTATTGCAACGCGGCGAGGGTCGACCTGGTGTGCGACTCGGTATGACCACGGGCTGGATCCTGCGCAGCCGCTTGAAAGCGCGTGACGTCGGCTTCGTCACGGGTTGTCGCTACGATCATATCGACGCGGGGGGGCTGCACTATCGGGCGGGCGGCGAATCGCATTGCGCAAGGGTTGACACCATCATCGTTTGCGCCGGCCAGGAGAAGGATGATTCGCTCAGCGATGAACTCAAGCGTGCTGGCATCGCCTGCACGGCGATCGGTGGCGCGCGGCTTGCCGCCGAACTCGACGCCACCCGAGCCATCGACGAAGGCACGAGACTCGCCTGTTCGCTATAGAATGCGTCATGGCCCGCCTGAAAGATGCCATTCAGCGCCACGCGGTTGCGCTGGTCAGCCTCGTCGTGGCGCTGACCGCTCTCGGCTACAACACCTGGCGCAACGAGCGGACGGAGCACAATCGCAACTTGCGAACGGCGGGCTTCGAACTCATCCGCGAACTCGGCTCTTTGCAGCAGATTGTCTTCTACGCCCACTATTCCGTTGGCGACAGTCGCGGCGATTCGCGCATGGGCTGGGCGGACGTACTCACGATCACGGATCTGGCGGCGCTGATGCCGCAGGAAGTCGGCGCGGAAGCGGCGGATTTGCGTGCAGTGTGGCAGGTCAACTGGGAGCATCTTGGGCAGGACGACGAAGCCTATGCGCGGATCGACGCAGCCATCGATGGGCTGCGGGGCGCGACGCGTCACGCGCTGCTTGCGTTGGAGTAGCCGACTGTAGAATCAGGTTTGTCGCGCAAGTTCACTGACGGAGAATCCGGGTCATGAAATGCGAATCGCTTTTGAAGCGAGTCGTTTCTTCGATCGTTACCGTTGTTTCGTTATGTGTCCTCGCCACAGCCCATGCGCAAACCCCGCGAAGCAAGGTTTCGCGGACGACTCTTGGAACCGCACCGGCGACGACAAAGGGATTTCCCAATATCAGCGGCGATTTCCTTGCGGCGCTCGACACGCTCGGCATACGTCCCGGCATGACGCTGCGCGAGGCGGATGCTGCCGCGCGACGATATGGCGCTTCGGTGCCGGCACCGAAGAAGGAAAACACCGACTATCAGTTCACTCGCGACATGCCCTACGACGGCATTCACCTCGAAGTATTTTCCCACTCGAGCGAGGCCCTGCCGGAGTTCAGGGGCCATGCGTTGCAGCTGATCGCCGATCCGCCCGGACCCAATGGACCGGGCTATGTTCTTATCCTCGCGTTTCCCCGCGATCCGCTTGGCAATGTCTACGATCCTGACAACCAGATCATCTATCGACTGGAAACGCAGATCGGTCGCTCTGGAGCGCAGGGCAGGAACGAGGGTCTGATGAGCGAGGCGCAATTCCTGTCCGATGCCGCGCGTCGCGCAGGCAGGGTTTCGCGCAGCAAGGGTAGCGATCGCGCGCAATGCAGTTTTGCCGAAGAGTACGCGCGGCAGGTCACCGCCCGCGCAGGACTGCTGCAATCCAAGCCCAATCCCAACCTCGCACTTTACAAATCTTGCGGCGAGCAGGTGATCGTGCAGCCGTCATTGGACGCAGCCGGCAAGGTGTTCGCCTACAAGGTCGTCCGTACCGACGCGAATCTTGCGGAGCGCGCCTACAACGCATTCCGCGTCTATGGGAGCAAGCTTCGCGAAGCCATCCTGCGACAACAGGGCGGTAGCAATTGATGGCCTGCTGTTGCCGAACCCTCAAGAGCGTCCTGGCCGTTGTTACTTTCAGCGTTCTTGGATTTCGTACAAGCGCCGTTTCTGCAGCAGAGGATCTGCCCGCCGCCAGGGCGGCGATCATCGGCCCTGCGATAGCCCGCGGAGCCGATTTCACCGTCCATACGCCGGAAGCCGTTGCCCAGGGCGGTCAGCTCGCCTGCCGTCGTCCGCAGGCCGGCGGTCGCTCGCTCGCGGACATCGAGGCACAGAACCGGGCGGCACATCAGCGCTGGCAGGAAGAAGTCGACGCCATCGAGGCTGAAAAGAAGGCCAACTACCGCAGCTTCACCACCCGGCAGATCTCGCTCGATGAGAAGCTGCGGCGCGACGCGGCGCTCAACGAGCGGCGCAAGCAGGCGGACGCGCGCCAGTACGAGGCGCAGTCGAAACTGCAGACGGAGCACAAAGCGCAGCGCGCCGCCACGAGTGATTACCTGCCGTTCATCGTTCAGCACGCGCCGGCCGATTCGAACGCCATGATCATCCCGCTCGAAGGCGGCCTGCCCTCTCAAGCCTATGTCGCGAATCTCAACCGCGCGCTGGCACCGTTTCTCGCGGGCTGCGGCGATCGTGATTACGTCACGGTCGCGCATGTGTATCGCGATCACTTCCCCGCGGGCGTCGATGTGGAGCGCAAGTTCGAGAAGCCCATCGCCGCCTTCAGTTACACGCTCACGGGCGGCGTGCTCAAGCTTGATCCGCGCCGCAACAAGCCGGGTGCGGTGCGCCTCGACGACCCGCTGCTCACACTTGCGGGCGCGCGCGCCACGCTCGCCGCACATCATCGCGAGGACGCCCGGGCACGCGGTGAATACCGGAAGGATTTCGCCTATGCCTCTCGGCGCAAACCGGGCATTGTCTACAAACTGGACGCCTACTGGGCACAGTACAAAGACGATCCCTCGCTCGACGTCGTCCGCCGCATTTTCGATGGCGACTTCAAGGGCCAGGCGGGTTCGGCAGCACACAAGTCGAACTTCCATCTGTTCGGTGACATGTATTCGCGCCGGTGCACGAGCGAGATTCCGAAGTTCACCGTCTACCAGGTGCCCTACAGCGAAATCACCGCCACCCGGACGTATCTCGACGGCCACGTGGAGCACGATTACCGCACGGCCTATGAAGAAGTGCCGATCGATGCGCGATTCTCACCACAGTGGGGCGAGTATCGCCGCGCCGCCTTGTTTTACGTGGCGTCGGCGATGGCGGGGATTGCGTCGGAGGTGGGCAACTTCGCGACGGCCTCGAAGGAGCAGCTGATCAACGCCATCGCCAAGGGCACGCGCATTTCGATGCTGTCGCAGTTCCTGCGCAACCATCCCTGTGGAACCGCGTCGTTGACCCAGCTGCGCGAGAACCTCGTTCGTGCGGCCAACGGCCGCCCGTCGTTGCAGGAGGAAGGATCAACGGCGCCGACGGCGGCACGCGAGAGCGATCCGCCAACGCAGCCTTGACTCGGGTCGTCATCTGATTGGTGAGACGGCAGACTATTGAAGGAGCGACGATGAGCAGATGGATGGCGGTGTTTGGCGCACTGGCTGTGACGGTCTCGGCGGCGGCGGACAAGGCCGGCGCCGATCTCTGCGGCTTTGAGGTCGAAGGTCTCACGATCGCCAGTAGCCACGCGGAGGTGGCCGCGGTGTTTGGCCCGCGCGGTTGGCACGATCTCTCGCGCAGCCTCGCACCCGCGAGGAACCAGGACGTGATCATTTTCGACAAGGATCGCGCGACCGATGACATGCTTGCCGCCCAGGCCGATCCGGACGGCCCGCTCGGCCGTTTGACCGTGACACGCTTGATCACCGCAAACGGCCCCAAGCCATCGGGCATCGGCTACATCTATGCAGCTACGAGCTCACCGGTGGATACGGCCCGAGCGCTTTGCGCGCGCTTTTCCGGCCCCAAGTATTACTCGAGCGGCTGTCGTTTCTCGCCCGCGCAGTCGGCAATCGCGCTCACATTCGAACCCCTGAAGCCGTCAACCAGCGGCTGGTGCCAGGTGGGCTATAGCGCGTCGCTAACGCCCTCGCCCATCGGCCATCGAATCAGCATCGGCGTGCAACGAAGCCACATGCTGCCGGAGCGCGTTCTGAAAACTCTGTCTGCCGAGGAACGCATGGCCGCCATCGAAGCGGCGCGCAAGGCAGGCGCCGAGGGCGCACCGGCGCGTGGCGGTGGCCGCGCGGGAGCGGGTGGCCGCGGTACGCAGCCGCCGCGGCAGCAGCGCCCGTAATTGCCGCGGCGATGCCGCCGCAGTGAAGAAATCGAGTCGCGACTCGAGCTCCGCGAGCCTTTGTGTTGGAGAGAGACTCAGGAACCATTCGATCAGCGAACCGTCGTGCGCTTGGTCGGACGGATGCGTTTCAGTCGTCCTGGGCATTTTGGAATTGTAGCAGTTCGCCTTGAAAGCCATGCGCAATGCAGACCGGCGCGCCGACTTGCGTGTGATGGACGGCCGCGAACCACTGCTTGACCTTTTCAAGGCGAGCGCCGATGCTCTGGTCACAATCTAATAAGAATCGTGGGGGTTCCATGAGCGTGACCACGGCCAATGAATCGCAGGCCGACAGCCTGCGTCCGACTGGCGAGGCGCGGGTTTTCACCGGACTGTCCTATGTATTGATGTGGTGGTCCTCGCTGATCGTCATTCAGGCCTTTGCGCTCGGGCAGGGATTCCTGCCGCCGATTGGTCAGCTGAATCTTGCACAGGCGCTCACCGTGATGGTGATTGCGGTCGTGCTGTTCGTGGTCATGTTCTCATTGAACGGTCAGGCCGGACTCAAGTACGGCATCCCCTATTCCATCCAGGCACGCATGGGCTTCGGCCTGCGGGGCTCGACCATCGTCGAGTTCCTGCGTGCGGCTCCTGCGATCGTGTGGTACGGCATCGGCACCTGGATTGCGGCGCTGTCGCTCGATGGAATTCTGCAGGCACTCACAGGCTTCACGGCGCCGGCAGCCAAATATGTCTATTTCCTGGCTTTGCAGGCGCTGCAGACGGCGCTCGCCTGGCGCGGCATACGCACAATGAAGTGGTTCAACGCCGTGTCCTCGGTGGTGATTGCGGCGGTCATGATCTACATGATGTCCGACATCATCGGCACGTATGGATTTACGATTCAGGAATCCTGGCGCGCGGCCGGCAGCTGGGGCACGCCTTTCTGGGTCGCACTCGCCGGTGCGATCGGCGTACTCGCGACCGTGATGCTCAACATCAGCGACATGACCCGCCATCTGCAGAAGTCGCAGGCAGCGAACTGGTTCGGGCACCTGTTCGGCGTCCTGCCGCCGTGGTTCTTCATGCTCTCGCTCGGCATCATCGCGGGCGCCGCGCTTGGCATCTGGGATCCGGTGCAGGCGCTGATCAAGCTCAGCCCGAATCCAATGGTCATGATCCTGCTGCTTGCGTTCGTGCTGCTCGCGCAGATCACGACCAACCTCACGATCAACGTACTGCCGCCCGCGCTCATTTTCATGAACACCTTCAAGCTCAAGTGGCACAGCGGCGTATTGGTTACCGGATTTCTCGGCACGTTGTCGATGCCCTGGCTGATCATGGCGAACCAGCAGGCGTTCTTCGGGTTTATTCTTTATTACTCCGCCCTGTTCGGGCCGGTGCTCGGAGTGATGCTCGCCGATTATTTCGTCATCCGGCAGCGCAGGCTCGCTGTCGATACGCTCTATGTCGAGGGCGCGGCGAGCCCTTACTGGTATCGCGGGGGCTTCAATCCCGCCGGTGTGATTGCGATCTTCCTGCCCGGGATCATCACCATGATCTGGTTTCTGTCGACGTCGTGGCTCCTGGGCGTGCCAGCGGGATTCATTCTCTATCTGTTGCTCTATCGGCTAACGACCCGCGCGTAGGGCAGCAGTTCGCGCCGTGTCGACCGTGCCGTCGGCGCTGATCGCAACAGCAAAATCACGAGCTGCCGCGGCCGGGCCCAGATAGCCGTCGAGCACGTCGTCCCGTACCTGCTCGACGCGCCTCGCATGCGGGTCGCCATATCCACCCCCGATGCCGCCGACTGCGCGGATGCGATCGCCTTTTCGAACATTGACCGACGCCAGCATCGAGGGCAATTCCACGGGCGCGGCCGTGCCGCTGATGAGCTGGAGCGAGGATGTGTGTCCATGCGCTCCGCCCTTGAAGCCCCAGGGCGCGTTGGCATGGCCGTCGCCTTCGACGCTGATCACGCCGTCGGTCAGGAATTCGACCTCCTTGATGGAATTGAGACCACCGCGCCACTGGCCGGCCCCCACGGTGTCCTCGCGCAGTTCGTAGCGGGTTACGCGCAGTGGCACATGGCTCTCGATGTCCTCGATGGGGTTGTTGCGCGTATTGGCGTAGAGCGTGTCGACGCTGTCGAGCCCGTCCTTGCCAAAGCGTCCGCCATAGCTGCCCTCGAAAATCTCGATGTGCACCCATTGCTGGTCGCCGCGAAATCCGGAGAACGTTACTGCCTTGAGGTTGGCGACGCCCGCCGACACGCGCTCGGGGACCGCGGGTGCGAGTGCCTTCATGAGCGTATCGGCCACGACATTGCCGGGCGCGAAACGCGCAATGGTTGGCGCGGGAAATACCGGATTCGCGATGCAGCCGCGCGGGGCGATGATCTTGACCGGCCGGTAAAGGCCGTCGTTCTGCGGCACATTGCCGAAGGTCTCGGTATCAAGAAGTATTGAGCGCAGGGTTAGCCAGAGTGCGACATCCACCGTGCCTTCGAACGGCATGTTGATGGCGTGGCCCGCGACCTGCGGCGCCGTGCCGGTGAGGTCGATGGTCAGATCCGATCCCGCTACGGTCACTGTGATGACGACGGGAAGGTTCTTCAGCGCCGGATCGTCGCTGCCGAGAAAGCCGTCGACGTGGCCGGTTGCGGTATAGGTGCCGTCCGGCAGCGCGGCAATCTGCGCGCGCATCATGCGTTCGGAATAGTCGAACAAGTCCAGGGCTGCATTCTCGAGCGTATCGAGGCCATAGCGATTGACGAGGTCGAGGACGCGCTTTGCACCGACGTGGCAGGCGGCGATCTGTGCGTCCATGTCGCCCATGACGAGATCCGCGACCCGGACGTTGTCGCGAATCATCTGCCAGAGCATTTCGTTCCTCTTGCCCTGGTCGTAGACCTTGAGCGCGCGCAGCCGTATGCCCTCGGCATAGCTGTCTGCGCATACGACGACGCCGACGCTCCCGGGTTGACTTGAGCCGATGTCCAGGTGATGCGCCGTCGTAACGGAGAATCCGATCAGCTTCTCGCCCACGAAGATCGGCACGCAAAACCCGATGTCGGGACTATGCGATGCGCCGTTGTACGAATCGTTGTGGATAATGACATCGCCTGGGCGGATCTGTTCGCCGCGCGCGGCGATCTCGCGCAGGATCCCGCGCACATAGCCCGGAATAGGACCCGACTGCAATGGTGTGCTCTTGGAACACTCGCACAATTGCCGTCCGCGCGCATCGCAGATCGCGGCGCCGAAGTCCTCCGACTCACGAATGATGCTCGAGTACGCCATGCGCATGAGCTTGTAGCCCATTTCGATCGCGATGTTCTCGAGGGCGCCCTGGATGATGCTGGCGGTCACCGGATCGACGCGTTGCGTCGCGGCAGATTGCGATGGCTCGGTGCTCATGGTGCGTCCGGCGTCAGGAAGAAAATGAAGTTGACGCCAGATTCAGTTATGCTACAAGCAAAGTCAACCCTTTCGCTCGAATCGGACGGGCTGAGGTCAGGGCATGTTGTTGATAGGCGTCGATGTCGGTGGCACTTTCACGGACGTGGTCTTCACGGACACGGAGCGCAACCGCACGCTCACCCACAAGCTGCCGAGCACGCCGGATGACCCATCCCGTGCCGTGATGCGCGGAGTCAAGGAGATCTGCGGCTCGGCCGACGTCGCCGTGGGCGCCGTGCAGCACATCTACCACGGCACCACGGTCGCCACCAATGCGGCGCTGACGCATCGCGGCAGCCGCGCCGGCATGATCACCACCAGGGGTTTTCGCGACATCGTGCACATCGGCCGGCATCAGCGGCCACATCACTACTCCATCCAGCAGAGCATTCCCTGGCAGGATCGGCCGCTCGTGCAGCGCCGCTATCGCAAGGTGGTCGACGAGCGAATCAGCGTGCCAAACGGCGAGGTTGTCGTGCCGCTGGCCGAGGAACAGGTCCGGCAGGCCGCCCGCGAACTGCGCGACGCGGGCGTCAAGGCAGTGGCCATCTGTTTCCTGTTTTCGTTCGTGAATCCATCGCACGAGAAGCGCGCCAAGGCCATCGTCCAGGATGAGTGCCCGGATCTTTTCGTAACCTGCTCGCACGAAGTCTCGCCGCAGTTTCGCGAATTCGAGCGCTTTACCACGACGGCCATGAATGCCTTCATCGGTCCGCTGGTACGTGACTACGTGGGCCGTCTGGCCAAGGGACTTGCCGGCGAGGGGTTCAAGGGTGAGGTGCATATCATGCGCTCGAACGGGGGTGTTGCACCCTCGCGAGCCATCGTGGAGCTGCCCGTCTATACCCTGATGTCGGGGCTCGCGGCGGGCGTGCTGGGCGGCGCCTGGGTGGGCGAGCTGGCAGGCCGGCGCAATGTCATCACGCTCGACATTGGCGGCACGAGCGCCGATATCGGTGTGGTGACTGACGGTCGTTTCGGCGAAGCATCGGCGCGCGACACCTATGTCGCCGACTACCCGATCCTGGTGCCGATGATCGACCTGCATACCATCGGCGCGGGCGGCGGCTCCATTGCCTACCTCGATGCCGGTGGCGCTTTCCGCGTCGGTCCGCAAAGCGCGGGCGCGGTCCCCGGTCCGGCGGCCTATGGTCAGGGCGGCACGGATGCGACCGTGACCGACGCCAACATCGTGCTCGGCCGGCTCGATGTGAAGAGTTTCCTCGGTGGCGACATGGCGCTCGATGCCGGCGCGGCGCGCACTGCCGTGCAGGCGCTCGCAGAACGCGTCGGCCTGCCGCTGCGCGAGGCGGCGGAAGGCATCGTCACCATCCTCAATGCCAACATGGCCAATGCGATCCGCGCACGCACCGTGCAGAAGGGCATCGACCCGCGCGAGTACGCGCTCGTCGCCGCCGGCGGCGCGGGGCCCCTGCACGGCGCCGAAGTGGCGCAGATGCTCGGCATTCCCGAAGTGATCGTGCCGCCCCACCCCGGCATCACCTCCGCCATTGGCCTGCTGACCACCGATCTCAAATACGACATGGTGCGCACTTCGTTCGCCGTGTCGACCCATATTGACGCCGCGCAGCTCACATCCGACCTCGATTCCATGGAAGCCAGTCTGCGTGCCCAGCTCGCCTCCGAGGGTATCGATCCGGGTGAGGCGAACTACGAGCGCTCCGCCGATGCACGCTATGTGGGCCAGGGCTACGAACTTCGACTGTCGCTGCCGGCCGGACAGATCGACGATGCGTCGATGGCGGCCGCGCTTGCGGATTTCCACAGGTTGCATACGCAGGAGTATGGTCACCACTTCGAGCAATCGCCCATCGAGCTGGTGAACCTGCGCCTGAGCGCGATCGCGAGCGTGCCGAAGATCGGCGCGCCGGCGAAGCCCGCGGCCGGCTCGCTCGCCGAAGCCCGGTTGCGAAGCGCCGCCGTGGTCTTCCGCGACGGCGGCGTGCTCGGCGAATTCGACACCACTTTCTATGATCGCAACAAACTGCCGGCCGGATGCCGTTTCGACGGACCGGCCATTGTCTTGCAGACCGATTCCACCACTGTCGTACCGCCGCGCTGCGTGGCCCAGGTGCACGACAGCGGCGCAATCATCATTTCGCTACCGCGCGCGGGCCGCGCTCATTAATCGCAGGTTGGCTTGGCCAAACGGGGAGTAGTCATGACATCGAAATTCCTTTGTGGTTTGCTGGTCCTCGCACTGGCCGCACCGGTCAGCTACGGGGCGGACGAGAGCAGCGGCTTGCAGGAGGTCGTCGTTACGGCAACGCGGCGCGCCGAGAGCGTGCAGGATGTCGCGAGTTCGACCACGGTCTTCTCCGCCTCGGACCTGCAGGAGCTCAAGATCGACGAACCCCGCGATCTCGCGGGCCAGACACCGGGCCTGCTGACCAAGTACGGTCCGAACGGTCTCGCCACCGTCGGCTTCTACATGCGCGGCGTTGGTATCAACGACTTCACGGGCACGGTCGACCCCTCGGTTGGCGTCTATGTCGATGAGGTTTTCCAGCCAACGCCCGACATGCTGAATTTCGCTATCTACGACATCGCACGTGTCGAAGTGCTGCGCGGCCCGCAGGGCACGCTCTACGGTCGCAACAGCACCGGCGGCGCCGTCAACTTCATCACGGCCGCGCCGACCCGGGAGCCGGAAGGCTTTGCGCGCATCGGCTACGGCAGCTACGAGACCGCGACCTTCACCGGCGCCATCAGCGGACCACTGACGGATACGCTGTCCGGCCGCCTCTCGGCCAATGTCGTCAATTCGTCGAGCAGCTCGGGCTACTCGTTCAACCGTTTCACCGGAAATGAACTCGGCAAGGTCGACTCGAAAACCCTGCGCGCGCAGCTGCGCTACAACCCGAGCGAGGCAGTGGACGTACGTTTCGTGTACAACTACGGCGACTCCGAATCGGAGCAACCGTTGCTGCAGCAGGTGGGTACGCGCACAGCCACGGGCGCGGTGTGCGCACCGGTCATCGCCGGCACGGTCGATCCGACCCAGTGCTTCGATTTTCTCGGCTACTCGGATACCGATGGCAATTTCTATGACGGCGCGGCGGACGTCGATCCGATGCTGAAGCTCGAGTCGAATGATGCGACGCTCACCATCAACTGGAACATCGGCAGCGCGAAGCTGACTTCGATCAGCGGCTATGCTGATTTTTCCAAGCGTCAGTCGCAGGACATCGACGCTTCGCCAAGCGTTTCGGCCGACAACTTCACGTTCAATGACGTCAAGAGCTATTCCCAGGAAGTGCGCCTCGCGTCAGAGGATAGCTACAAGCTGCCGTGGATCGTCGGCGTGAACTACGGCAAGACCGATGTCGACTGGTTCCAGACCATCGATCTGTCGGCGCTCGCGATTCCGACCAGCAACGGTGCGACGCAGAGTACCCGAAGCTGGGCCGTGTTCGGGCAATTGACCATCCCGTTCGCTGAGAAATTCGAATTCACTGGCGGCCTGCGCTTCACCGATGAGAAGCGCGACTGGACGGGCGCCACCTTCGTCGGCACCTTCGCGAACCTCGCAGAGGCCTATGCGAGCGGTGCGCCGCGGCTATCGCAGCTGCCGCTGCCGGCAGGCGATCCGGGTGCGGGCGGCCCACTCGATTTCCCGACCAGCGTCTCGAAGAGCAAAACGGATTTCCAGGCGGTGTTGAAGTATCACGCCAACGACGACGCCATGCTCTATGCCAGCATCAGCGAAGCGTTTCGTAGCGGTGGCTATTCCTCGGCGGTGATTTTCTCGCAGGAAGCACTCGAGCCGTATGATGCCGAAACGCTGCGCGCCTACGAGATCGGGGCGAAGCTGTCGTCGAGCGATGCGCGGCTGCGCTTCAACACCAGCGCTTTCTTCTACGACTACAAGGGCTTCCAGGCGACCTTCGTGCGTGCCACGGAGGCAAGCGCGCGACTGCAGAATGCCGGCGATGTGGAGATCAAGGGTCTCGATGCAACGCTCGACTGGGCACCGGTGAGTGGGCTCACCATCGGCGCCGGTGTCAGCGTGCTCGACAGCGAGATCGTCAAGACCAATGTCGTACTGGCGCAGCTCGACGGCAGTCCCGATGCCACCATTCAGGGCAATGAGATTCCAAACGCGCCGAAGCTCACCTTCAACGGCCGGCTGCGTTACCAGTTCCCGGTGGGCGATCAGCTGGCACTCGCGCTGCAGACCGATTTCAACCATGTCGGTCGCCATTTCCTCGAGCCCAACAATCGCAAGTATCTCGAGGAGGATGGCTATTTCCTGGCGAATGCGCGGGTCACGTTGCTGCGACCGGAAGGTCCGTGGCAGGTAGCCGCCTGGGTGCGCAACCTGACCGGCGAGGAGTATCGCTCTGCGGCGCAGGATCTGGCGCTCGCGCTCGGGTTCTCGGAAATCGTGGTCGGGCAACCGCGCACCTGGGGCGTCGAGTTCGAATACAAGTTCTGATCTGCCTTCGATGCCCGCTCGCAAGTCCGGCGCGGGTCGTACCGAGAAGCGCCTCTCGGTACGACCGCGCGAATTGCTCAAGGCGCGCGGGCTGCGCAGCCGGGAGTTCCTGAAGAAAGCCGCCCGCGAAGTCCTGAACGAACAGGGTTACCCGTCGTTGCGTGTACAGGATGTGGCGGCGCGTGCCGGCGTTGCGACCGGTTTGTTCTATCGCTACTTCCATGACCTCAGGGAAATCGTCGGCGAGCTCGCGGAGGACTTCTTCGCGGAACTGCATGCGTCAGCGGCGCAGCCGGTCAAAGCCGCGCACCCTTATGCCTGGATCGTCGCGACCCTGCGCAACGTCACCACCAAGTTCGCAGCCAACCCCGGCATGCTCGCCTGCCTGTTCGGACTGGCCGGCGATTACGAGGAGTTCGATGAGATCTGGAAGCGCAATGCCCATCGCTGGAACCTCGAGGTTGCGCGCTTCCTCACGCGCGATGCCGGCTATGACCGCGCGCGGGCCCGACGCGCGGCATTCATGCTGGGCGCGATGACCGAAGGCGTCATCTACCAGGCGCTGATTCGCCATACGGCCGATCTCGTGCAACTCGCTGGCCGGCCCGATGAACTCGCCGATGCACTTGCCGTGATGTGGTACCGTGCGATTTTTCTCGAGGACCCGCCTCGCGCGCAGCTGCGTGCTTCCGGACAGCGGCTGATTGCGCCGCCGCAACGGCGCCGAAAGACATGAAGACAACAGACGTCAGGGTCAACGAAACGCGGCTTTGGCAGACGCATATGGACATGGCGCGCATCGGCGCACTGCCGAACGGCGGCTGTTGTCGCACTGCACTCAGCGCGGAGGACAAGGCCGGCCGCGAATTGTTCATACGCTGGTGCCGCGATGCAGGCTGCGATGTCAGTTTTGATCAGGTCGGCAATGTTTTTGCACGCCGGCGTGGTCGCGACGCAACCCGCGCGGCGGTCGCAACCGGCAGCCATCTCGATACACAACCGCATGCCGGCAAATTCGACGGCATCTATGGCGTGCTCGCCGGACTCGAAGTGGTGCGCGCACTCAACGATGCCGGTGTCGAAACGCGTGCGCCCATCGATGTCGTCGTTTGGACCAATGAAGAAGGCGTGCGCTTCGGACCGCCGCTCGGCGGATCATCGGCGTTCGCCGGATCGGTGCCGGTCGCGACCATACATGCCGCGCGTACGACCGATGGCACGACGGTCGGCGAAGACCTGCGCCGCCATGGATTCCTCGGCGATGAGGCACCCGGTGAGCGCCGATTCGATTGCTTCGTGGAGGCGCATATCGAGCAGGGACCGATACTCGAAGCCGAGCAGCGCGTGATCGGTGTCGTGACGCGCGTGCAGGGCATACGCTGGAGCACGGTCACGGTCGAAGGCATGGACGGACACGCGGGCACGACGCCCATGCATCTGCGCAAAGACGCGCTGGTTGCCGCTTCGGAAATGATCGTCGCGCTCAATCGCATCGCGCGCGCGCGCGACCAGTTTGCGCGCCTGACTGTCGGTAAACTGCAGGTTGAACCGAACTCGGGCGCGACGATACCGGGGCGGGTCGTGTTCAACTGCGATCTGCGACATCCCGACGCGGCGACGCTCGACGACCTGGACCAGCAAATGCAACGAGCGATGCGTGACGTCGCGGCGCAAGGCGGTCTTTCGGTGCAATTCGAGCGCACGATCGACAAGGCGCCGGTCGATTTCGCGCCGGACATCATCGCCTGCGTGCGCCATGCAGCGGACCGCTGCGGCTATTCGCACATGGATATGCTGAGCGGCGCCGGTCACGACGCCATGAATGTCGCGCGCGTGGCGCCGACCGCGATGATCTTCGTGCCCTGCAAAGGGGGCTTGAGCCACAACGAGGCGGAGAGTGCCCTGCCGGAACACCTCGCGGCGGGTGCCAATACGCTGTTGCATGCGATGTTGCGGCGGGCGGGGTGTACTTGAGGGTTCATGGACCGGCGCCCGGCCGTTACCGTTACGGACGGGCGCCGGCAATCGCGCGGATCGTACTGATGTGTCGGGCGCTCAGCCTTGATGGTCGCAAGTCACTCGCGTGTTGTAGTTGGCGAAGCTCCCGAGCGGATTGCCGCGCCAGGCCCAGACGTGCAACTCGTAGAATGCAGGTAACCCATATCGGTTGGGCGCGCCGATAAGGTGCATCAGGTGCCCGTCGACCGAGGGCGTCGAGCCATCGGGATGCGCGGCGGCCCAGGCATCGGCGAATACGATGTATTCGACACCCACGAGGCGCATGCGGCCATCGGGTTGAGGCTCGTAGATGAGAGCCTCCGGCTCGTTGGCATTGACGGCGCCGTCGCCCAGCCTTGCAGGTTGCACAAGATGCACGCCCATCGCGCCGCGATCCGGGCCGCTGACGCAAGGCGTGGCCTGAACCCAGCCCTCCTGCTGGGTCGCATAGTTGATGTCGCGGTATCCCGCCGTCGCCTGTCGAACTTTCTCGACCAGCACGCCGGGTTGGTCCTGATGCCTGCCGTCAGCGACGACGGTGGTCGGGTTCGACAGCAACATGGCGTAGGCCAGCACGAGGCTGGTGCCGGCCAGGGGCGCTCGTAGTGTTTTGACTGTCCTTGTGTTCATCTCGTTGTGTACTCCAGGTTTGGGGATTCAGATATGGAATGCCCGTAGGCAAGGAGCGAGAGGACGGCGCGGGATGTATCAGTTGTTGGCGGTTAGCGGGTCGATGACACGGGGGATCTCGGTGATACGGGTGACCGGGATGCCCGCGAGTTCCGCGTGCTTACGTATGGCTTCCTCGCTGGTGGCAAGGTAGACGCAGAACGTTCGGTCAGCCGCCACATAGCTGTGCTGCCACTGGATTTCCGGATGCATGCGATCGATGGCATGGTTCGAAGCGCGCGCGGCGCCGCAGAGTTCCACGATCGACATGCCCCCGATGCCCGTGATCTGCCGCTCGACCAGATACCGCTTCAACTGATTCATCACAGACTCCTTTCGCTCGGCAACAGTGTTGGCGAACCGTTCCGGACAGGAAAGCTAAAACTTCTTTTCGAGGTTAAAGAAAATATTTAGTATAGGTGGAATGACCGCCCTGTCCCATCTGCGCTCGCTGCAGGCCCTGGAAACGGCGGTACGACTCGGGTCCCTGCAGCGCGCAGCGGCAGCGCTTGCCATCACGCCCGCGGCCGTCGGGCAGCGGATCAAGGCGCTCGAGGATTATCTCGGCATCGATCTCATCCTGCGGGGCCGCGCTGGATTGCACATCACACCAGCGCTCGAGGGCGCCGTCGAGCCGCTGCGGAGAGGCTTTCAGGAACTCGAATTGGCGGCGCAAAAACTGAATCTGCAGCGAAGGGACCAGATTCACGTAGCAGCTGATCGTGATCTCGCAGAGCTTTGGCTCACACCCAGGCTCGCGCGGTTCAAACGCGATCATCCCCACCTCGCGTTCTGCATCAATGGCGAGGGCGATGTCCCCTATCGCAGCGACCGCGCGGATTGCGAAATCTACTTCGGCCCAGAGACTGGCGCGGAGGGTAGCGCGGTGCTGTTTCGGGATTTCGTATTGCCGGTCACTTCGCCTGCTAATGCGCGTCGCATCGCAAAGATGCCGCGTCGCATCCGCCTTGAGGGGTTTCCGTTGTTGCATGTGGACGTCTACCGCGATGATCCGGCGGCCCTGCGTTGGCCCACGTGGTTCGAGACGCAGCGCCTCAAGCGCACGGAGCCCGCGCGCGGGATGCGTTTCCAGCGCTTGACGCCGGCGATCGCTGCGGTGGACTCCGATGCAGGTGTGCTGCTCTGCGGAATTGCCCTGCTGCGCGAACAGATCGGGAATCGGCGTTTGGCCCTGCCCTTCGCACGTGCGACCGGCGCGTGGACGCGCTTCGCATTCCAGATGCGAACTCCGCGCCGGAAAATGGCCTGGCCGCAGCTGCGGGCTTTCCAGCAATGGGTGCTGGACGAGGCCGCCGCGACGCGTACGTGGCTCAACCGATTTGGCGCACGCAAGCGGCACTGATTTACTGCAGAGGATCCGTCTGGCGTGACGGGCTGGCCTGCGTGGTATGCTCCACGTCACGACATCTTCTGCAGATTTGCCAGGGGGACCACAATGAAAAAGAGTGGCTGGCTATTGATAGGCATGCTTTCCGCGAGTATCGCGACCGCCGAAGCGCCAACCAAACGTCTCGCCGACGTGCAAGCGCGCCTCAATGCGCTGGGCTATGACGCGGGCGCAGCGGATGGTGTCATGGGTAAGGGCACCGCCAGGGCGATTCGCAATTTTCAAAGGGTGGTGTCGCTGCCCGTGACCGGAGAGCATGACGCTGAACTCGAGGCACAGCTGTTCTCGCCTTGCTCAGCGAAGATGGCCAAACCGTTCGACGGCAGCCAAGGCGGGTTTCAGATTTCGTTCGAGATGCGCGCAACCGGGGGTTGTTACAAGCCAACGGCTGTCGCCGAAAAAGTGTACAGGGTCTGCATACGCCCTAATGGCGATTGTTCGGTACCTGGTCCCAATGGTGTCACAGATGCCTTCGTGACCAATCTCTCTGAGCCTCTGGAGTAGAGGCGCCCGTTGGCCAAATTGGCTGGCGCGCAGTCGCTTGCCTAACCTGACCGGAATCTGGACGCCGCGAGGCCGTCGAGCATAACTCGCTCCTCATGAGAGCGACTTGTCCGACTAGTCCTGGTGCGCCGCATCTGTAACTACAGCGGCGTCTGCGCACACATTCAGGCCACTTTCCTTCCAGATGCCGTTCCTGACATACAGCGCTGAATGAGTGCCGACATCATGCTGTCGAGGCATGCAAGTTCATAGGTCAAAATCTATTTCGTATTGCCAATTTTCCGCGGCAACGTGGTTGGCAAAACACCGCGACGATCTGGGTGTGGTCTCGGTAGTTGGCCGACGCGCGATCAAATTGTTCAAGTTTGAGAAGGTCTTTTTCGCACATGTGGGTCAACTGCCACGGGTTTGCGACGGATTGAGTTCGAAAGCCAGGGTATGACCTGGTGGTATGGCGGTAATACCAGGCTGTAGCCTGGCGGGAGCCGCAACTAACTGATTTTTATAGGTTAACGAAAGCTGCAGCGCTGGCAAACGGCGGTGTCTCCCGGCGGACACGGGAGCGGATCCAGCGCGACAACCCAGCCACAGCCACAAGCACACAGTGCCTCGACATCCCGGGTTTGGCACTATTGCCTTGATGTGCAACGAGTTCTCGCGCACAGTCCCAAGCGCCCCACCGACAAAAAATACAGGGGCAGGCCATTGCCAGGGATCAGGGGTGACCAGGACGACTCGCGCCACCACATCGCTACTCGCGCTCGGACCACTCGGCCGTAAAGCCGATGCCCCGACGGGGGGTTTCGGGAAACCGGGTGAGCCGGCGGATTTCAGCCAGAAGCTTCAGGATGGCCTCGTCATGCGTGGCCAGCTTGCCGCCATGCTGCTCAACCTGCCGCGCCAGCTTGTCCACGGTAGCGGCAAGTGCAGTATTCGCCGCAACGGCCGAGCGCATGCGCACAAACGCCCTTACGACAAGAACGCTGACCTCTACCGCGCGACCCGATCGCAGCACATTGGCTGCCATCAGGCAGCCGTGCTCGGTGAAGGCAAGCGGAGGGCGCGCAGGATCGCGATGCCGCTGGGAACCTCCCGCAAATTGCGGGCGGTTCGGAGCATCGATGGTGCGCTGCAAACCTGTTGCAATTTGCAACAGGTTCCCACCGTGCCACTCCGCTGCCGTGAGTTGAAACATGAAGTCCGCGGGAAAGCGATTCTGATTCCTGCGTACCTGCTCATTCAGCCTTTCGGTCTTCACGCCATACAGCCGGGCCAGATCCGCATCCAGCATCACCCGCCGGGCGCGGACCACGTGGATCGTGCCCTCGATGGCGTCGACATCCGGCAAGTCGGTCATGTTCCGGAGTCTGCGCTCGCGGGCTCCCCCGGAAATGTCGACAATCGATCTCCTTTACCCGGAAACACCCACTAAGCGCTCATGCCCCGCAAATCCGCCAGAACCAAACCCAAATCCACCGCCTCCCTCGGCTTCGAAGCCAAGCTCTGGCTCACCGCCGACAAGCTCCGCAACAACATGGACGCGGCGGAGTACAAGCACGTCGTCCTTGGCCTGATCTTCCTCAAGTACATCTCCGACACCTTCGAGGAACACCGCGCCAAGCTCGTCTCGGCTAAGGGCGATTACGCCGGCGCCAACCCCGAAGACCCGGACGAATACAAAGCCGAGAACGTCTTCTGGGTGCCCGCCGAGGCCCGCTGGTCGCACCTGCAGGCCGCTGCCCGCCAGCCCACCATCGGCAAGATCGTGGACGACGCCATGGTCGCCATCGAGCGCGACAACCCGCGCCTCAAGGGCGTGCTGCCCAAGGACTACGCCCGCCCCGGCCTCGACAAGCAGCGCCTCGGCGAACTCATCGACGTCATCGCCACCATTGAACTGACGGCCGCCAGCGAAGGCGAGAGCTCGTCCAACAAGAAAGGGCACCGCTCCATCGATCTGCTCGGCCGCGTGTACGAGTATTTCCTCACCCGCTTCGCCAGTGCCGAGGGCAAGAACGGCGGGCAGTTCTACACGCCGAGTTGCGTGGTGCGCTGCCTGGTCGAGATGCTCGCCCCCTACAAGGGCCGCATCTACGACCCCGCCTGCGGCTCCGGCGGCATGTTCGTGCAGTCGGAGAAGTTCGTCGAATCCCACGGCGGCAAACTGGGCGACATCAGCATCTACGGCCAGGAGAGCAACGCCACCACCCGCCGCCTCGCGGTGATGAACCTCGCGCTGCGCGGCATCGAGGCGGACTTCGGGCCCGAGCACGCCGACACCTTCCGCCGCGACCTGCATCCAGACCTGCGCGCCGACTATGTGCTGGCCAACCCGCCGTTCAACGACTCCGACTGGTTCCGAAAGGACGACGACGTGCGCTGGCAGTTCGGCGTTCCGCCCAAGGGCAATGCCAACTTTGCATGGGTGCAGCACTTTATTCATCACCTCGCGCCGAATGCGTATGCGGGGTTCGTGTTGGCCAACGGCAGCATGTCATCGAATCAGTCTGGAGAGGGGGAGATTCGTCGCGCGATCATCGAGGCAGATCTAGTGGACTGCATGGTCGCATTGCCTGGTCAGCTGTTTTACAGCACGCAGATTCCTGTCTGTGCATGGTTCCTAGCAAAAAACAAAGCCGCCGACGCCAAACGAGGCTTCCGCGAACGCCGCAAGCAAACTCTATTTATCGACGCCCGCAAACTTGGCACCCTCATTGATCGCGTCCACCGCGAGCTGACAGACGAAGACCTCCAGAAAATTGCCAACACTTACCATCACTGGCGGAGAGCAGGAGACGCGCATCCATACGAAGATGTCCCTGGCTTCTGTAAGTCCGCGTCCACCACCGAAATCGTCGCGCACGGCTACGTTCTTACGCCCGGTCGGTACGTCGGAGCAGAACAAGTCGAGGACGACGGCGAAATGTTTGAGAAAAAGATGCCACGGCTTATCGCCGAACTGCACGCCCAGTTCGCTGAGTCCGCGGCGCTGGAACAATCCATCAAAGCCAACCTAGAGAGGCTGTGCATAGGTGGGTGACTGGCGCATCAGCACATGGGGCCAAGAAATCTCGCTGGAATACGGCAAGTCTCTACGCGACTATGACGAGACAAATGGGCGATATCGCGTATACGGCAGCAATGGCCCAATTGGTTGGACAGACAGCGCACTCGCTCCGGGTCCAGGGGTAATCCTTGGTCGGAAGGGCGCCTACCGGGGAGTCGAATATTCACCCGCACCGTTCTTCGTTATCGATACGGCCTATTACGTTGTACCGAAGTCTGAGATTGACATCCGATGGCTCTACTACGCCATCAAATATCACAAGCTCGGAGAGATCGACGACGGCTCGCCGATACCTTCCACAACGCGATCGGCCGTCTACGTTCGGAATCTCGAAATCCCCCCCCTCGTCGAGCAAAAAGCCATCGCAGCGGTGCTTGGGGCGCTGGACGACAAGATCGAACTAAACCAGCGGATGAACGCGACGTTGGAGGCGATGGCGCGGGCGATGTTCCTGAGCTGGTTCGTTGACTTCGACCCCGTCCGCGCCAAGCTCGATGGCCGCCACCCCACAGCCCTCGATCCTGCCACCGCCGCGCTCTTTCCTGCATATTTCCAAGACTCCGAACTGGGCCACATTCCAGCGGGTTGGCGCGTCACTACCATCGACGAAACCTGTCAGGCGATTTTCAGTGGGGGCACGCCCAGCACAAAGGAAGCTACCTATTGGGGCGGTAATATTCCGTGGCTCTCCTCGGGCGAGACGCGAAGCACATTCATCATTGATACCGAGAAGACGATCACGAAAGCAGGGGTTGAGAATTCTAGCGCACGGGTTGCGCGAGCAGGCTGCACTGTCATCGCGGGAGCCGGACAAGGGCACACACGCGGACAGACCTCGCTTCTGACATTTGAGAGCTACATTAACCAGTCGGTCGTTGCACTAGCTTCAAATCCGGAGGTGTCGTCAGATCTTTTTCTTTTCTTCGACTTGGCGCGCCGCTACGAAGAGTTCCGCCAGCTTTCCGATTCCCATAGCTCACGCGGAAGTCTGACAACGAAACTATTGGCAGGTGTGAAATGCGTGCTTCCGCCTCATGAACTAGTAATCGCATTCGAGAGAGCCGCACGGCCCCTTGCATCCCAAATCACCGCCAACCTCCACCAATCCCGCACCCTCGCCACCCTGCGCGACACGCTGCTGCCGAAGCTGCTGAGCGGTGAGTTGGGCGTTGCAACAGAAGTATTCAAATGAGCGCGTCATACCCAACAAAGCTTCTCTTAGCTTTCCGTAGTGGTGATCGGTGCGCATTCCCTGGCTGCCCGCGTCAACTTACTATTGATGCTCCTACTGGTGGGGATCCTGTAATCCTTGGTGAGGCCGCCCACATTGCCGGTGAGCAACCCAAAGCCGCTCGATTCGATGCGTCAATGACGGACGAACAAAGAAACCACTACAGCAATTTGATCTATTTGTGCGGCGATCATCATACGCAAATCGACAAACAAGAAGCCCACTTCACCATCGAGGCGCTGCACCGGCTCAAGGTAGAGCATGAGGCAAATGTTCGAGAAGGACTGAACGCTGCTTTCGCACAGATTGGATTCCCTGAGCTTCAGCTAGCGACAGTATGGGTAAACAAGTATCAGCCTGATGCTGATTCGGCTGACCTTTCTCTGGTCGCTCCCGAAGAGAAGATTGGCCGTAATGACTTGACTAACGGAAGCCGGGTGACAATTACGATGGGCCTCAGCGTGGCGCGGCTAGTAGGAGAATTCGTTCAGAACGAGTCGTTGATCGATCCAGAGTACCCCGAAAGACTGAAAGCAGGCTTCCTCGAGGAGTATTTTCGCCTGCGACGAGAAGGGCAACGTGGAGACGAGCTTTTCGATCTGATGTGCGAGTTCTCTCAGCGCGGATTGAAGGGGCAATCTCAACGGTCTGCCGGGTTGGCTGTGCTTGTGTACCTCTTCGAAAAGTGTGACGTGTTCGAGAAATGATTCTGCCCACCAAGCACGTTCCTCTAGATCGGTCGCTGCTTGGAGCCGGGGCAGCGCTTCTCTCACTTTTGGAAGCACCGCTAACCCCCACGGCCATCTGGGACCACGCTAAGCACGCCCCTGAGATTGGAACGTATGGCCGATTCGTTCTCGTCCTCGATTTTCTCTATGCCATCGGCGCGATCGACACGCTCAATGGCCTTATCGTTAAGCGTGAACTCCCATGATTAAAAAGCTTTCAGCAAATCATCCGTCGTTTAAGACTGTCGAGTTCAGCGCAGGGTTCAATGTCGTTTGGGCGGACCGGATGCAGGAGTCCACAAAGCGCGATTCTCGCAACGGCCTCGGAAAATCGACGCTGATCGAGATTATTCACTTTTGCCTTGGCGCGAAATCCTCAAGAGGCAAGGGGTTACTTGTCGATGCGTTAAAGGGATGGGAGTTTACGCTGGACTTCGAAGTCGACGGACAAACGCTTTCGGTCACGCGTTGCGTTGATGATCCAAACAATGTTTTCGTCGATGGCGAGACGAGCGACTTTCCCATTAAGCCGAAGAAGAAGAACGGGGAATCCGGTTTTGGTCTTCGCGACTGGAACGCGCTCCTGGGAAACCTTCTTTACAGGCTGCCGCTCGACACGGAGGGCAAATATCAGCCAACTTTCCGCAGCCTAATCTCCTACAGCATCAGGCGTGGAAAGGATGCATTCTCGACGCCTTTCGAGCACCACAGGAAGCAAGCTGAGTGGGATAAGCAGGTCCACAATGCCTTTCTGCTTGGACTGGCGTGGGCGGATGCTTCGGAGCTTCAACTGTTCAAGGACCGAAAAAAGGGACTAGAAAGCCTGAAAAAGGCGGCAAGTGCTGGCGTGGTAAAAGGCTTCGTCGGGTCCCTTGGAGATCTGGAGGCCAGACGAGTGAGACTCCAAAAGAAAGTCGATGCCGAAGCTGCGGACTTGACTTCTTTTAGGGTCCACCCCCAATACACTGAGATCCGAACACAGGCGAATCATCTGACGGGCGAGATCCATGAGGCTTCGAACAAGAACGCCGTGGATCAGCGAATGCTGTCCCTTTACGAGAAGGCACTCAGTGAGGGAAGCGTTCCGGTACCGAACGCCATCGAGAAGCTATACGCTGAGGCTGGCGTGTCACTGCCTGGAGTGACATTGCGCCGAATTGAAGAAGTGCAGGCGTTCCATCATGACATCATCGAGAATCGCCGCCGGTTTCTCGCGGCAGAAGTGTCGCGGCTAAAGCGAGACATGGTGAGCCGTGAACACATAATCAAGGAAAAGAGTAACGAGCGGGCGGCTGTGATGGCGGTGTTGCAAACCCATGGAGCCCTCGAAGAATACAATCTAATTCAAAAGCGCCACCTGGATACAGTCAACGAACTCAACTCAGTCACTTCATCAATCGACAACTTGAAAGCCTGTGAGACGGGCTTGAGCCAATTGAAGATTGATCAGGAAGTCCTGCAGCAGAAGGCACGACGGGACTATGACGAACGCCATGGGATTTGGGAAAAAGCCATCGAGCTATTCAATGCCTTTACTGAGCGCCTTTACAACGTGCCGGGGCGATTGGCTATCGATGTCGCTGCAACAGGGTTCAAGTTTGATGTCGAAATCGAGAGGTCGGGCAGCAGCGGCGTCGGAAACATGAAAGTGTTCTGCTACGACATGACTATCGCGTCTCTATGGGCGGAGAAATCTCCCTCACCGAAGATCCTAGTTCACGACAGCGCGATCTTTGATGGCGTTGATGAACGGCAGCGGGCGTTGGCGCTAGAGGTTGCGGCGAAAGAGGCGGAGTCACGTGGGTTCCAATACATTTGCACCCTCAATTCCGACGAGGTTCCTTGGGCTGAATTTTCGGAAGACTTCAATCTTCGGGCGTTTGTTAGGGCAACGCTGACCGATGCGACAGTCAGCGGCTCACTTCTAGGTCTCCGTTTCTGAGTCCATGAGCCTCAACGAATCCATTGTCGAAGATGCTGCCCTCGAATGGTTCAATGAGCTGGGCTACACGATTGCCCACGGCCCGCACATCGCGCCCGGCGAACCAACGGCAGAGCGGGATTCGTTTGGTGAGGTCGTTCTGGTGGGTCGTCTGCGAGACGCGATCCGGCGACTCAATGGCTCCATTCCCGAGGAGGCCCGGGAGGACGCGCTGCGAAAGGTGCTAAGGGTCACGACACCCTCGCTCACTCAGACAAATAAAGGCTTCCACAGCTTCTTGCGCAATGGTGTGTCCGTGGAATATCCACGGCCCGACGGCGGCATCGCCGGCGACAACGTAAGACTGGTCGACTTCACCGAAGTGCAGGCCAACGACTGGTACGCAGTGAATCAGTTCGCGGTGATCGAGGGGCAGCACAACCGCTGCCCGGACATCGTGGTCTTTCTCAACGGGTTGCCGCTGGGCCTGATCGAGCTGAAGAACGCGGCGGACGAGGACGCGGACATCTGGGCAGCCTACCGGCAGTTGCAGACCTACAAGGCAGAGATCCCCTCGCTGCTGCACTACAACGCCGCGCTGGTGGTGAGCGATGGCACGTACGCCCGCATGGGTTCGCTCACCGCGAACCAGGAGTGGTTCAAGGTCTGGCGCACCATCGATGGTGACGGCGACGCACCGAAGACCGCGCTGGAGCTGGACGTGCTGGTACGCGGCGTTTTCGACCAACGGCGCTTCCTCGACCTGCTGCAGCACTTCATTGTCTTCGAGGAAGACCCGGACTCGGGCGCGCTGCACAAGATCATCGCGGGCTACCACCAGTTCCATGCGGTGAACGCGGCGGTGGAGGAGACGGTGCGCGCCAGCGGCATGGCAGTGCGCGAAGACTCGGGCACCTACTGGGCGGGCCGGATGCACGGCGGCAAGCCGGGCGACCGCCGTGCCGGCGTGGTCTGGCACACGCAGGGCTCGGGCAAGAGCTTCTCCATGCTCTTCTACGCCGCGCGCGTGGTGCGGCATCCGGCGATGCAGAATCCGACGCTGGTGGTACTGACCGATCGCAACGATCTCGACGATCAGCTCTTCGGCCAGTTCCAGCGCTGCGCGGACATGCTGGGCCAGGTTCCCGTGCAGGCCAGCAGCCGCGAGCAGTTGCGCGAACTGCTGAACCGGGCCAGTGGTGGCGTGGTGTTCACCACCATCCACAAGTTCATGCCCGAAAGCGGCGAGACCATGTCCGCGTTGAGTACGCGGCCGAACATCGTCGTCATCGCCGATGAGGCGCATCGCAGCCAGTACGGGTTCGGCGGTAAGGTCAACGAGAAGACCGGCAAGATGTCCTACGGCTTCGCCAGCAACCTGCGCGATGCCCTGCCGAATGCCTCGTATATCGGCTTCACCGGCACGCCCATCGAGAAGACGGACGCGAACACGCGGGCGGTGTTCGGCGACTACATCTCCATCTACGACATCCAGCGCGCCGTCGCCGACAAGTCCACGGTGCCGATCTACTACGAGAGCCGCATCTCCAAGCTCAGCCTGAACGCCGCCGAGCTGCCGACGCTCGACGCGGAGTTCGAGGAGATCACCGAAGGCGAGGAGCTGACGAAGAAGGAGAAGCTCAAGTCCAAGTGGGCCGCGCTGGAGGCGCTGGTGGGCGACCCGAAGCGCATCGCGCTGGTGGCCGCCGACATGGTGGCGCATTTCGAGAAGCGCTGGGAGGCGATGGACGGCAAGGCGATGATCGTCTGCATGAGCCGCCGCATTGCGGTGGATCTCTACAACGCCATCATCGCCCTGCGCCCCGACTGGGCCAGCGCAAAGGACGACGACGCGGAGGCCGAGAAGGGCAAGGCCTGCGTGGTGAAGGTGGTGATGACCGGCAGCGCCGACGACGGCCCCGACTGGCAGCCGCACATCCGCAACAAGGAGAAGCGCCGCAAGCTCGCCAACCGCTTCAAGGACGCCAAAGACCCATTCCGCATCGTGATCGTGCGCGACATGTGGCTGACCGGCTTCGACGCCCCCTGCCTGCACACCATGTATGCCGACAAGCCCATGCAGGGCCACGGCCTGATGCAGGCCATCGCCCGCGTGAACCGCGTGTTCAAGAACAAACCCGGCGGCCTGGTGGTGGATTACCTCGGCCTCGCCGATCAGCTGAAGCAGGCGCTGGCCACCTATACCGAGAGCGGCGGCCACGGCAGCCCGACGCTGGATGAAGCCCAGGCCGTCGCCGTGATGCTGGAGAAGCACGGCATCGCCTGCGACATGCTGCACGGATTTAATTGGGACAAGTGGACCACCGGCAAGCCGTCGGAACGCCTCGCGTTGCTGCCTGCCGGGCAGGAGCACATCCTCGCGCAGGAAGACGGCAAACAGCGCTGGGTGCAGGTAGTGATGGAGCTTTCCAGCGCCTTCGCCCTGTGCGCTTCCAGCGACGAGGCTACGAAGATTCGGGATGACGTGTCGTACTTCCAGGCGCTGCAGGCGGTGTTGAACAAGCGCAGCGGCGCCAGTGGTCGGAGCCCGGAGCAGATTGACGCGGCAATTCGACAGCTGGTGAGCAGTGCGATTACCACCGATGGGGAGGTGATCGACGTCTTTACCGCCGCTGGCCTCGCCAGGCCGGATATCAGCATTCTCAGTGACCAATTCCTGTCCGAGGTGCGCGGGCTCAAGCACAAGAATGTCGCAGCCGAGCTGCTGGAAAAGCTGCTCAGGGATGAACTGAAGGTCCGCTCGAAGCGTAATCTGGTGCAGAGCCAGGTGTTCAGCGAGAAGCTGAAGAAGACCCTCAACGGGTATCACAACCGTGCGATCTCTACGCTGCAGGTGATTGAGGAGCTGATCAAGCTCGCCAAGGATCTCGACGCCGCCACCAAGGCGGGGCAGGAGATGGGGCTGACGGAGGATGAGAAGGCGTTCTATGACGCCCTGGCCGCCAACGAGTCTGCCCTGACAGCGATGGGGGACGACAAGCTGAAGGTGATCGCTGCGGAGCTCATCACCCAGGTGCGCAAGAGCGTAACCATCGACTGGACGCTGCGCGAGAGCGCGCGAGCGAAGATCAAGGTGATGGTTAAGCGGATTCTGAATAAATATGGATATCCGCCGGATCTACAGGAAGATGCTGTGAAGACGGTGCTGGCGCAGGCTGAGTTGCTGTGCGCGGATTGGGCGATGGGTGGGTGAATAGCCCTCTATAGCGTAGACAAATCGTAGGTCGGAATCGGCAACGCTGCCTTACCGCAGGCGCGCAGTCGATGGCATACTTCGGCCCGTGACCGTATTTACCGCCAGCTACGAAGGCCGCACGCTGGACGAGTTCCTGGCAGAGCTGCGTGCAAGAGATGTGCGTCTGGTAGTGGATGTCCGAGAAGCTCCCATATCGCGCAAGCCGGGGTTCTCTAAATCGGCCCTTTCCGCAGCACTGGAACGCGCCGGCATTGCCTACTGCCATATTCGGGCCTTGGGATGCCCCAAGCCGGTTCGCGATGCCTACCGGGAAGACGGAGACTGGGTGCGCTACACACGGGCCTTCATGAAGCATCTGGGTCAGCAGCAGTCGGCCATTCAAGACCTGGCGGCGGTGTCAAAGACGCAACGCACGGCCTTGCTCTGCTACGAAGCGGATTTCAACCGATGCCACCGGACATTCGTCGCTCGCGCGGTTGCCGCGGAGGTGGGTGCGGGTGTCAGCCATATCACGGCTGAGGGAGTGGTTAGAGAAGCCTCAGGGCGCGCTGCTTAGGCGGGTAGATCACGCTGACGATTAGCCACTGGTCCGGGAATCGATGAATGGTTCCCATCAGGAACATAAGATCCCTCGTTGGTAGTTCCTGCTCGAACTTCTGCCGGAACGGGGATTCCCAGTTCTCGGGATGACTGCGCTGAAGATTCCAGAACAGCGCACCGGCCTCCCAATCGACAATTTTGTGCGTGCTTGCGATCGCATTGGGCACATCGATCGGCCGATATCGATAGTGAAAGTCGAAGGGAAGTTTGCGAAGTTCCCTCAACGCTCGGCCTTCGTTGTCGGAAAACAGGTCGCGCTGGGCCTGAGAGAGCTTGGCCAGCTCGTCTGCCGTCCACTCCGGATTTCTCGTCGGCGCGATCTGCAGAGACTCGACGTGCTGTCCACTCAACATCCCCAGAGTCACCTTCTTCTCGACTCGCGCCTGATCGAGATCTTTGAACGATCTGTAGATGGGAAGCCTCTCCAACCAGAAGCGCCGATCTGACCAGTCGTTGCGCGGGGAGATGGGTTCATCAGTGCATCGAAGCGTATCTGCGCGGAGTCTGTAGCTCTCGGGTCGATGGTCGTCAGTCGCCTTCGCAATGTCGGCTTCGATCCATTGCCACTTCCTGAACTGAGCCGTCTCCTCCAGCAAACGGAATGGCACGGGGTAGAGACGGATCAGGCGACCCTCCTCGGTCATCGCGGCCACACAGGAGGTTTCGACATACCCGGCACTGGGAGAGGGGTAGGTCTTGCAGAGCACGAGTAGGCGCGTGCGCTGGAAATGGAGAGCCATGGTCCTGTCAGTGAATCACACTTCGACACCAACGGCGGGACCGGAATTCGACAGGATCGATCAGATTCTTCCAGCTTGGTGTGTCTGCAACGTCAGTACTTTTCGAGGACTTGGGAGCGCGCCATGGCCCGCTGTTGGCGTAACAATAGAGTCGAGCAGGGTTGTGTTGCCTGGGCCCGCGCGACACGGGGAGTTTCTTGGCGGTCTCGCCAGAATCTCAAAGCGACGTGGACTGCCCGCACTGCCACGATGTCCACATGGGCAAAGAGGATCTCGAACCGCTAGCTGAGGTGGCGGCACGTATTTTGGTGGTGCGCGGCAAGCGTGTCTTGCTGGATGCAGATCTTGCCGAGCTGTATGGGGTCGCCACGAAGGCTCTCAATCAGGCGGTCCGACGCAACCGCAACAGGTTCCCCGACGATTTCCTGCTCGCGCTTACAAATCAGGAGGTTACGCGTTCAAGGTCACAGATTGTGACCTTGAAGACTGGCAGAGGCCGAAACGTGAAGTACGCGCCTATGGGATATACCGAGCACGGCGCCATCATGGCCGCCGCCGTGCTCAACAGCCCGCGAGCAGTACAGATGAGCGTGTTCGTGGTCCGTGCCTTCGTGAAGATGCGCGAGTCACTCCTCGTGAACGCAACGCTGGCGCGGGAAGTGGCCGCGTTGAAATCCCGCGTCGATACCCTCGATGCCGAGACGCGCAAGCAGTTCGACCAGGTGTTCGAGGCCATCCTCGCGCTGTCGGGTCCCCGTCCGGCCCGGCAGTGATGGCCGCCGCGCATCAGATATCGAGATTCACCACCGACAGTGCATTGCGCTCGATGAACTCGCGGCGCGGCTCGACCTGATCGCCCATGAGCGTGGTGAAGATCTCATCCGCGGCGACAGCGTCTTCGATGCGCACCTGCATGAGCCGGCGCGTCTCGGGGTTGATGGTGGTGTCCCAGAGCTGCTCGGGGTTCATCTCGCCCAGGCCCTTGTAGCGCTGGATGGCCTGGCCCTTCTTGGCCTGGTCAAGCAGCCAGCGCATGACTTCACGGAAGGTCGCAACCTCGTGGCGCTCGTTGCCGCGCGTGACGTAGGCGCCCTCGCCGATGAGGCCCGCGAGCGTCTTGCCGAGCTCGGCGATGCGCCGGTATTCGGCGGACTCGAAGAATTCCTTGAGCAGGTACTTGCTCGTTGCGGTGCCGTGCTCGCTCTTGTGCACCTGCACGCGCAGCGCATGCGAGGCCGTCGCGGGCTGCACCTCGACACCGAACTCGCGCGTGCCGTCGCTGTCGCTCTTCAGCCGCTCATCCAGATCGCGCGACCAGCCGCGCAGCCAGTCCTCGTTCTCGAACGACGCGGCGCTCACTTCGGGCATATAGATGAGCGCATCGAGCAGGCGTTCGTCATAGCGCCGCGACCAGCGGCGGATGATGGCCTGCACCTCCTGGTACTTGCGCGCCAGCATCTCGAGGCCGGAGCCGGTGAGCGGCGGCGCTTCGGCGTTGACGTAGAGCGCCGCATTCTCGAGCGCGCTGTTGAGCAGCATCGCATTCAGCTCATTGTCGTCCTTCACGTAGAGCTCCTGCTTGCCGCGCTTCACCTTGTAGAGCGGCGGCTGCGCGATGTAGATATGTCCGCGCTCGATGAGCTCGGGGATCTGGCGATAGAAGAACGTCAGCAGGAGCGTGCGGATGTGCGAGCCGTCGACGTCGGCATCCGTCATGATGATGATGCGGTGATAGCGCAGTTTCTCGATGTTGAAATCATCACGGCCGATGCCGCAGCCGAGCGCGGTGATCAGCGTGCCGACTTCAGCGGACGACAGCATCTTGTCGAAGCGCGCTTTCTCGACGTTCAGGATCTTGCCCTTCAGCGGCAGGATCGCCTGCGTGCGCCGATCGCGCCCCTGCTTGGCCGAGCCGCCTGCGGAATCGCCCTCGACGATGAAAATCTCCGACAGCGCCGGGTCTTTCTCCTGGCAGTCCGCGAGCTTCCCGGGCAGGCCCGCGATATCGAGCGCGCCCTTGCGGCGCGTCATCTCGCGCGCCTTGCGTGCCGCTTCGCGCGCCCTCGCCGCTTCAACGATCTTGCCGACGATCGCTTTCGCTTCCTGCGGCCGCTCGAGCAGGAACTCGCCGAGCTTGGTGCCGACCGCCGTCTCGACCACGCCCTTCACTTCGGATGAAACGAGCTTGTCTTTGGTCTGCGAGGAAAACTTCGGATCCGGCAGCTTCACGGAAAGAATTGCCGTGAGCCCTTCGCGCGCATCGTCACCCGTGGTCGGCACTTTCTCGCGCTTCGCGATGCCTTCCTTCTCGATGTAGTCGTTGAGCGTCCTCGTGAGCGCGCTGCGGAAGCCCGCGAGGTGCGTGCCGCCGTCTTTCTGCGGGATGTTGTTCGTGTAGCAGAGCATCGTCTCCGAATAGGAGTCGTTCCACTGCAGCGCGACCTCGACGCCGATGAGATCGTCCTGGGTCTTGAACCAGAGGGTGCTGGGGTGGATGGCCGTACGCGAACGGTTGAGATATTTCACGAACTCCTGCAAACCGCCTTGATGTTCGAAGATATCGCTGCGATCTTCGCGTTCGTCGATGAGCTCGATGCGGACCCCGGAATTGAGGAAGGAAAGCTCCCGCAACCGCTTCGCAAGGGTGTCGTACTCGAAGGTAATATTCGTGAAAATCTGCGAACTGGGCTTGAACCGGATCGTAGTGCCGCGATCTTCGGTGATCCCGACTTCCGCGAGTGGCGCCTTGGGCTCGCCCAGGCCGTACTCCTGACGGTAGAGCTTGCCGTCGCGGCAAATCGTGAGCAGCAGCTGGTCCGACAGGGCATTGACCACCGAGACCCCGACGCCGTGCAGGCCGCCGGAGACCTTGTAGGAGCTGTCATCGAACTTACCCCCGGCATGGAGGACGGTCATGATGACTTCCGCCGCTGAGCGGCCTTCCTCGGGGTGGATGTCGACCGGAATGCCGCGGCCGTTGTCCGTGACGGTGACGGATTCATCGGCGTGGATTTTGACGACGACCCGGTCGCAATGGCCGGCCAGGGCCTCGTCGATGGAGTTGTCGACGACCTCGAAAACCATGTGGTGCAGGCCGGTCCCGTCATCGGTGTCACCGATGTACATTCCGGGGCGTTTGCGGACGGCTTCGAGGCCTTTTAAGACTTTGATTTTACTGGAGTCGTAGGTGTCGTCGTTGGCCATGCAAACGCTCTTTCGGACAATGGCGAATTATACCCTGCGGACCCCCCCATGTTCCACGTGAAACACGCGCCGAACGGGGCCAAAGAGCGTCGTCTCGGGTTGCAGCGTGGTGACGACCAATTGGGCGTCTAGCGCGCGGATCCGGCCGAGTAATCGCCCGAGGTGCCCCTCGTCGAGCTCAGCGGCAGGATCGTCGATCAGGAGGGTCGGCCGCAGGGCCCGCTCGGTCTGGAGCCACTCCAGCTGGCCGACAATCAGCGCGGCCGCGACCAGCTTCTGTTGGCCTCTCGACAGACTCTCGCGTGCCGGTCGTCCAGCATGCCGAATGACGAGGTCCGCGCGATGTGGCCCGACGGTACTCGTGCGCATGGCCTGGTCGCGCCGATGGGCGCTGCGCAGCGCCTCGGCAAGTCCTTGCTCCACCGACCAGCCGGGCCTGAGTTCCAGCGTGACAGGCTCGCAGAGGACATCAGCCAGACAGCGCTCGAGTGCGGGTTTCATGACATCGAAGGCGCGGCGGCGGGCGAGAGCGATGGCCTCGCCCAGTTCCACGAACTCCGCGTCCCAGTCAGCGGTCGCGTGAGACGATTGTTTCAGAAGCTCGTTTCTTTGACGCAATATCCGGCCATAACGCGCCATTCTTGCAACAAAACCAGGTTCCACGTGGAACACTCCCCAGTCCAGGAACCGTCGACGCCAAAGGGCGCTGTCTTCGATCAATCGATGCACGCTGGGGTCGATGAGCTGCACGGGCAAGGCGGTCGCCAGATCGGCGAGCGCCGCGGTCCTGCGCTCGTCCAGGGTAGCGGACGTCGGCTCACCGACTGTCAGATCGATACGAATCCGATGGGGTTGCTCGCCTTCCGTGTCGGCCGCAACCGCGGCGGCAGCCTCACCGTCGCGAATGACTTTGTACGCGCGCGCGGCCCGAAATGACCGACCGCGACCGGCCAGGAACAGCGACTCGAGGAGGGTGGTCTTGCCCGAGCCATTCGGGCCGTAGATGACCGACAGGTCCGGGTCCAGCGCCAGCTCAGCCCAGGCGATGCAGCGAATATTCTGCAGGGCAAGGCGGCTGACCGTCATGGCCCCGTGGCCCAGCCTTCATCGGCAGCGCGCAAGCGGCGCGGGCCCGGCGCTAGAGCCGCATGGGCATGATGACGTAGCGGCTGCCTTTTTCGCCTGAGCCGCTGATCAGGCAGCTGCTGTTGGCATCCGTGAGACCGATCTCCACCGTGCTTTGGTCCACGGCCGCGAGTGCCTCCAGCAAATAGGTGACATTGAAGCCGATTTCGATGGCATCGCCGCTGTATTCGACCTCGATCTGGTCTTCGGCCTCTTCCTGCTCGGGATTATGGGCCTGGGTGCTGAGCGAATTGGGTCCCAGCGTGAGTCGAACGCCGCGATATTTCTCGTTCGAGAGGATGGCCGTGCGCTGCAACGCCTGGCGCATGACATCGCGATCCGCCTTCACCGTGTGCGGTGGCGTGGCCGGGATGACGCGGCCATATTCGGGGAATTTGCCGTCAATAAGCTTCGAAGTGAAGCGAATATCGCCGATCTGGGCGCGAATGTGATTGGAGCCTATTGCCAGTTCGAGGTTGTCTTCACCCGCCAGAATGCGTTGCAGCTCCAACACGCCTTTGCGCGGCACGATCACCTGCAAGGCATGGCTGGCTTTTTCGTTGAGCGCCGTCTCCGCAAGCGCCAGGCGGTGACCATCGGTCGCCACGGTGCGCAGCGTCTTGCCCTCGGTCTCGAGCAAGAGCCCGTTCAGGTAGTAGCGGACATCCTGTTGCGCCATCGAAAAATGCGTTTTGTCGATGAGGTGCTTGAAGGCCGCCTGAGGGAGCGTCAAGGTCTCGCGCGATTTGATGTCCTCGATGACAGGAAAATCCGCCGCCGGGAGTCCCGCCAAGGTGAAACGGCTGCGTCCCGCGCGCATCTGGATCTTCTCGCCGTCTGCGCTCAAGGTGATCTCCGCCGTCTCGGGCAGTGCGCGACAGATATCGAGGAACTTGCGCCCGGGCACGGTGATGTCCCCCGGCTGACTCACCCGCGCCGGGCTTCGCGCCACGAGTTCCACTTCGAGATCCGTACCGGTCATGGTCACGCTGTCGTTGCGTGCCGAGAGCAGGATGTTCGACAGGATCGGCATGGTCTGCCGCCGCTCGACAACGCCGATGACGGACTGGAGCGGTTTTAGAAACTGATCTCTGGTTGCGGTGATCTTCATAGAAGTTCTTGTTGCAGTGTTAGAGCCTGTGAATGATGCAGATAACCCGAAAAACCGTGCACGATCAGGAATCTGCGCAGCAAGTGATTGCACGCAAACCCTGGTGCATGCCGGGCGCAGCCTGTGGATGAGTCATGAACAACTTTTTATCCCCTTTTGTCCACAGCGACTACACAGTCAACCTGCCAGGGTTCTCAACAGGTTGTTGTACTCGTCGTTGACCTGGTGATCGCCGTCGCGCAACTCGCGGATGCGCTTGCAGGCATGCAGCACGGTGGTGTGATCGCGACCGCCAAAGGCGTCGCCGATTTCCGGCAGGCTGTGGTGCGTGAGTTCCTTGGCGAGTGACATGGCCACCTGCCGCGGCCGCGCGATGGAGCGCGAACGGCGCTTGGAGAGCAGATCGGTGAGACGCACTTTGTAGTAGTCCGCCACGGTTTTCTGGATGTTCTCGATGGTGACCAGCTTCGATTGCAGTGACAACAGGTCTTTCAGCGCTTCGCGTGTGAAATCGACATCGATGGCGTGACCGGTGAAGCGGGCATTGGCGATGACGCGGCGCAGCGCGCCCTCGAGCTCGCGGATGTTCGAGCGGATGCGCTTGGCAATGAAAAACGCAACGTCCTCGGGCAGGCGCACGCCCGCCGATTCGGCCTTGGCTATCAGGATCGCCGCCGAGGTCTCGAGCTCCGGCGGCTCGACCGCCACCGTGAGGCCCCAGCCGCAACGCGATTTGAGGCGCTCCTCGAGGCCGTCGATTTCCTTTGCATAGCGATCGCTCGTCAGCACCACCTGCTGTTGACCTTCGAGCAGCGCGTTGAAGGTGTGGAAAAACTCCTCCTGCGAACGCTCCTTGCCCGCGAAGAACTGGATGTCGTCGATGAGCAGCGCATCGAGCGAGCGATAGGCGGTCTTGAATTCGTTGATGCGATTGTGCTGCAGCGCCTTGACCATATCGGAGACGAAACGCTCGGAGTGCACATAGGCAACGCGTGCCGCCGGGTTGCGCTGGCGGATGACGTGGCCGATCGCCTGCATCAGATGGGTTTTGCCGAGGCCAACACCGCCATAGATGAACAACGGGTTGTAGGCTTTGCCCGGATTTTCCGCGATCTGCTGCGCAGCGGCCTTGGCGAGCTGGTTGCTCTTGCCCTGCACGAAGGCATCGAAGGTAAATTGTGGATTGAGCCTCGCGCCAAGCACCAGGCCCTCGGCATGGCGTGGCGCGCTGTCGGGCAAACGCGGCGCGAGCGGCGTACCCGCTGCAATCGCCCGGGCGCCGACCTCCACGGTGATGATAGGCACTGCGCCGGCACTGGCGCTGGTGAGCAGCTCACCGATGCGGGTCAGGAGATTTGCGTTGACCCAGTCGACCACGAAACGATTCGGCGCGAGGAGCTTCAGCGTGCCATCGGCCTCGACGGCCTGCAGCGGCCGCACCCAGGTGTTGAAATGCTGCTCGGGGAGTTCCTCGGCGAGCGTAGAGGCACAGTGGCTCCAAAGCGACGCGTCCAAACCGCGACTCCTTAACGATGGTTCCGGGTTGATCGAGGAAAAGGGGCGCAAGTTTAAACCTTGCCCCGGGCCTCTTAAAGCCTTCATATTGACAGTCGTGTGCCCGCTCTTTACCCTCTGCGCCCTTTTTTCGTTTCCTCTCCATACCTTAGGGCCCACACATCATGAAGCGCACATATCAGCCCAGTAAGGTCCGCCGGGCACGCACTCACGGGTTTCGCGCCCGCATCGCCACCCGTGGTGGTCGCAAGGTGCTCGCGCGCCGACGCGCCAAGGGCCGCAAACGCCTGGTGCCCTGAGCGCCAGCGCGCTCGCCTTGCCTGAATCGCGGACGATCGCCCCGCCGCTGACGTTGCCGGCGTCGCGCCGGCTGCGCCTTGCGCGCGAATTCACCGTCGTTCACGCCAAAGGCCTGCGCATCGGCGACGGATTCTTTACCATGGCCTATACAAGCAATAATCTCGGCGCAGCGCGCATCGGCCTGGCAATTTCCAAACGCGCGATCGGCAAGAAATCAGTCGACCGCAACCGGATCCGACGACTGATTCGTGAATCGTTCCGCTTGAACCAGCACCAGCTGCCGGCGGTCGATGTCGTGGTCTCGGCGCGCCACCGTGCGCAGGGCGCCGACCGGGCGCAATTGCGCGCGAGCCTCGAGAGTCTTTGGAAGAAACTGGCGGCAACATGCGAATCATCGCGCTCGGTCTGATCCGGATCTACCAGTGGACACTGAGTCCGCTGCTTGGGCCACGCTGCCGTTTCTATCCGAGCTGCTCGCACTACGCCCACGGCGCCATCCTGGAACACGGTCTGCTGCGTGGCGGTGTCCTGGCCTTGCGTCGTCTGGGCCGATGCCATCCCTGGCACCCCGGTGGTTTCGATCCTGTACCCAAAAGCCCGACTTCAGCGGCTGATTGAATCAAATGAGAAACAATATTCGCATGTTCCTTTGGCTGCTGCTCGGCCTGGCGCTGTGGTTCAACTTCGAGACCTGGCAGCGCGATCAGCTCGCGAGCCAGTCCGCCTCGGCTAGCACGGGCACGGACACACCGGCCGCTGCGCAAGCGTCTGCATCGAACCCGGGCACCGATGCCCCCGCATCCACCACCAGCCTGTCCGAGGATGTCCCTGTCGTTGCCGATGCGCCTACGCCGGAGGCGGCAGCACCGGCCGCCGCGGCAGCGGATGAGACAAGCGCGGGCAAGGTGGAACTCAACGCCGGCACGGTGCGGGTCAGCACCGACGTGCTCGATCTCACCATCAGTCTGCGCGGCGGGGCGCTGATCAATGCCGAGTTGCCGCGCTACCCGCTGGTGAAGGGCGGCGATCAGCCGGTCGAGCTTTTCAACCAGCATGGCGCCGGATCGACCTATACGCTGCAGACCGGCCTTACCGGGCCGACGCAAGTGCCCCACCCGACGCACATCGCTACATTCACGGCGGACGCGCCGGAGTATCGACTGATGACCGGCTCCGATGAATTGCGCGTGCCGTTGCGATGGACCGACGCGAGCGGCGTGACGGTCACCAAGACCTTCACCTTCCGCCGCGGTTCCTACCGCATCGATCTCGACTACGCCGTCACCAATCGCAGCAACGCCGCCTGGAGCGCCGCGTCCTACGCGCAGATCGTGCGCCAGGACCCGCCGGTGAAGCGCTCGATGTTCAATGTCGAGAGTTATGCGTTTCGGGGGCCGGCCTATTGGGATGGCAAGAAATACCAGAAGCTCAAGATCAACAAGGAAGAGGACCTCAATCTCGAGCGCAAGATCCAGGGCGGCTGGATCGCCGGCATGCAGCATCATTTCGTCTCGGCCGTCGTTCCGGACGCACAAGGTGAATACGCCTATCGCCTGAAAGCGGGCGGCATCGAGTACCAGTTGTCGGTGGTGGGTCCGACGAAAGCCATCGCCGCGGGTGCGACCGGCCAATTCCACGAGACGCTGTTCGTGGGACCGAAGTTGCAGAAGCAGCTCGACGCCACCGGTCCGGATCTCGATCGCGTTGCCGATTACGGCATGCTGACCGTGCTCGCCAAGCCCCTGTTCTGGGCACTCAACAAGGCCCATTCCGTGCTTGGCAACTGGGGCCTTGCCATCATCGTCATTACGTTCCTGTTGAAGCTCGCGTTCTATCCGCTGTCCGAAGCCTCGGGCAAATCGATGGCGCGGATGCGCACCATGGCGCCGCGCATCAAGGCGCTGCAGGAGACCTACAAGGACGATCGCGAAAAGCTCGGCCGCGCCATGATGGAGATGTACCAGCGCGAGAAAATCAATCCGCTCGCCGGCTGCCTGCCGATGCTGGTCCAGATGCCGGTGTTCTTCGCGTTCTACTGGGTGCTGCTCGAGAGCGTCGAGATGCGCCAGGCACCCTTCTATGGCTGGCTCACGGACCTGTCCTCGCGCGACCCATTCTTCATCCTGCCGGCGATCATGGCGGCCGCGATGTTCGTGCAGTACAAGTTGAATCCTGCGCCGCCCGATCCCGTGCAGGCCAAGGTCTTCGCCATCCTGCCCTTCGTGATGTCGATCACCTTCGCTTTCTTCCCGGCCGGCCTGGTGCTCTATTGGGTGACCAACACCATTTTGTCGATCGCACAGCAATGGAATATCAACCGGCGGATCGAGGCGTCGGAAAAAGCCCGGGCGACCTGATACCCGAGGAGCGATTCGCAGATGAAACTGAGCAAGCGCGATTTTCTGGTGCTGGCCGGTGCGGCCGGGGCGATGTCGGTACTGCCGACGGCGCGCGCCGCGCGTACCCCGGCGCTGCAGAGCCTCACGAGCGGCGTGGCGCCCATTTCGGTCGCAGAACGCAAGGCACGTGTCGCCAAGGCGCAGCGATTGATGGCCGAGCAGAACATCGATGCACTCCTGCTCGAAGCCGGTTCGGCGCTCGTTTACTTCACGGGCGTGCACTGGTGGCGGTCGGAGCGGTTCACCGGCGCGGTCATTCCACGCGAAGGCGAGATTGCCGTCGTCACGCCCTACTTCGAAGAGCCCTCGGTACGCGAGAGCCTGAGTTTCGGCGATGACGTGCGCACCTGGAACGAGCACGAGAATCCGTTCGAGCTCGTCGCCGGCATTCTCGCCGATCGTGGCCTAACGGCGGGGCGCGTTGGCATCGAGGAAACCGTGCGGCACTTCATCGTCGATGGCGTGCAAAAGGCCGCGCCCGAATTCACGCTGCTCTCCGGCAGCGCCGTCACGCGGGGCTGCCGCATGTACAAATCGGCCGCCGAGATTGCCCTGCTGCAGGCGGCGAATGACGTGACCCTGGCCGCCTACCGCCATGTGTACAAGCAGATCCACAAGGGCATGACCAGCCAGCAGATCGCCACGGCCATGAACGAGGCCACGGTGGCGCTCGGCGGCGCGCCCGGTTTTTCGATGGTGTTGTTGAACGAAGCGAGCGCCTATCCCCATGGCAGCGCGCAGCCGCAGGTCGTCAAGGCAGGCGGCATCGTGCTGATGGACTGCGGTTGCTCCGTGCACGACTACCAGTCCGACATCTCGCGGACCTTCGTGTTTGGCGAGCCGAGCAAGAAGCAGCGCGACGTCTGGAACACCGTGAAGCGCGGCCAGGAACTGGCCCTCGAGACGGCCGCGCCCGGCACGCCCGCGGGCCGCGTCGATGATGTCGTACGTGCGTTCTACGAGAGCAAGGGCTACGGTCCGGGCTATCGCACGCCCGGGTTGTCGCATCGCCTCGGGCACGGCATCGGCATGGACGTGCACGAGCCGGTGAATTTCGTCCACGACGAGACAATGCCGCTCGCGCCGGGCATGTGTTTTTCCGATGAACCGGGTATTTACATCTTCGGTGAATTCGGCGTGCGGCTGGAGGATTGCCTGCACATGACCGAGGCGGGGCCGAAGCTGTTCACCGCACTCGCGCCATCCCTGGACCAGCCTTTCGGTTGACCTGCAGCCGTCGCTGCCGCGCCACTGGCAGCCAGGTCCGCCCCGGCGTTACATTGGCGGGATGGAGGAGGCGGACACCATCGTCGCGGCGGCCACCCCGCCCGGGCGTGGCGGCGTAGGCATCGTGCGCATCTCCGGGCCGCGCGTCGCGGCCATTGCCGGGGCGATGCTCGGGAAGCTCCCCGAGGAGCGGCGCCTGGTCCTCGCAGCCTTTGCCGATGCCGCCGGCAAGCCGATCGACATCGGCATGGCCGTGTATTTCGCGCCGCCGCGCTCCTATACGGGTGAAGCGGTTCTCGAGCTGCAGGGCCATGGCGGCACGATGGTGGTCGAGGCACTGATCGCCAGGGCGCTCGAGCTCGGCGCGCGCCGCGCCGAGCCCGGTGAATTCACCCAGCGCGCCTTTCTCAATGACAAGATCGACCTCGCGCAGGCCGAAGCCGTTGCCGACCTCATCGACGCCGGCTCGGTGGAAACGGCCCGCGCCGCCATGCGCTCGCTGCAGGGCGAGTTCTCGGCCATGGTCAATGGTCTTGCCGAGGCGCTTGCCGATCTTCGCGCCTATGTCGAGGCCGCGATCGATTTTCCCGAAGAGGAAATCGATTTTCTTGCTGACCAGGAACTCCTCGAGCGCCTGAACGTGGTGCGCGAGCACCTGGGCGGTGTCGAGCGCAGCGCACAACAGGGACAGCTACTGCGCGATGGCATGACGGTAGTCATTGCCGGGCGGCCGAACGTCGGCAAGTCGAGCCTGCTGAATCGGCTCGCCGGCTACGACGCCGCCATCGTGACCGACGTGCCGGGCACCACCCGCGACATCCTGCGCGAGCGCATTCATGTCGATGGCATGCCGTTGCATGTGCTCGACACGGCGGGTCTGCGCGACTCGAGCGACGTCGTCGAGATCGAAGGCCAGCGTCGCGCCCATGCCGAATTCGCGCGCGCCGATCGCCTGCTGTTCGTGATCGATGCCGCGGTGGATCCCGATGGCCGCGCCTTCACCGAAGTGCGCGAGCGATTGCCGCGCGATGTGCCAGTGACGCTGGTGTTCAACAAATGCGATCTCGCAAGCGGCGTGCCGCTCGGCGACACCATCAGCGGGCCGCCACGGGTGACGCTCTCGGCACGCACCGGCGAGGGGCTCGATGTGCTGCGCATGCATCTTGCGCAAAGCATGGGCTATCGCGCGGCTGGCGAAGGCACGGTATCGGCGCGCCGCCGCCATGTCGAGGCGCTCGCGATCTGCCGCCAGCACGTCGAGGAAGCGGAGCTGCAGCTGCGCGAGACGCGCGCGGGCGAGCTCGTTGCCGAGGAACTGCGCCTTGCGCAGGAGTCACTCGGCCAGATCACCGGTGCGATATCGAGCGATGAGCTCCTTGGGCGGATCTTCGCGAGTTTCTGCGTCGGCAAGTAGATCGCCACCAGCGGCGACCGTAGAATCGAACCGCCATGGAAGATATTTTCGTTCCCAAGAGCACGCCCGCCGATGCCCTCGTCGGTCCGCTGCATACCGTCAGCATCGTTACCCATGATGCCGCGACCTTCGACCGGCTGTTTCGCGATGGCTACCATCTGACGGCTTCGGACTGGCAGACGCCTGCCGAGCAGGACTGGCCGCGAGTCAACGACTACCTCGGTTTTCATCGCGATCATCGCTGGCGGGTCGCCTGCTATACCCGCGCCGGCGTCGGCGCCAACCTGCAGATTCGCGTCTTCGACCTCAAAGCCAGCACGCCGCTCGTGCGCCAGGGCTACGAGGGTCTCTATTGTGGCGGTGCCACGATCAGTTTTCCTGTGGTCGACATGCCCGCGCACGAGAAGCGCATGACGGCGCTCGGCGTTGAGTCGACCGTCGGCATCCGGGAATTGCAGTTCAAGAGCCCCGCCGGCGAGACCTACACGTCGGCCGAGATTCTCTACAAGGTGCCGGAGAATGTTTTCCTGCTGGCCGTGCGGCGCCCGGAGATCTTCCTGCCGGTTGGCCCCATCGACCCGGCCGATGGCATGGGAGGCGCGGCCTATTCCGCGCGTTGCGTCGCCAAGGCCGACGCCATCAACGACATGTTGCGCGACGTACTCGGCTATGAAATTCGCCGCGACATGATGTTCGACATCGGCGAGAACTCGGCCATCTATCTGCCGGCGGGCATACGCGAGCGCTTCATACAGGCGTTTGCGCCCGGCTCCCGGACGGGCTACCTCATCCTCATGGACCATGGGTCGGCGAGCCGCCCGACAGCGGCGCCGAGCGAAGGACCGCCAAACCGCGGCATCGTCATGTGGAGTTTTCCCACGCGCGATCTCGCCGCTGTGCATGCGCGCGCGGTCAAGTCCGGCGCCAGGGTCAAGAAGCCGCCCGGCGAACACGGCAGCCCCTTCCTGGGTCGGCACCGCTCCATGCTGCTCGAGGATCCGGAAGGGTTCGTGTTGGAGGTTTTCGAAGCGGCGTAGCGCGAACTCATAGACGCTATCTATCGAAACGATTCAATCAATCGATTTCACCTCCTGAGCCAATCTGCGTAGTGTGGCTGTCGGAACGATCCACCGATCACAGGAACCGACAGCCATGACTACGCCAAGCCAGTGTCCCATGCATCACGCCGGAGGCGGCACCACGAACCGCGACTGGTGGCCCAACCAGCTGCGGCTCGACATCCTGCACCAGCACTCCGCCAAGTCGAATCCCATGGACACGGCATTCAACTACGCCGAGGCATTCAGCCAACTCGATCTCGCCGCGGTGAAAAAGGACCTGACGGCCCTGATGACCGATTCGCAGGACTGGTGGCCAGCCGACTTCGGCCACTATGGTCCGCTCTTCGTGCGCATGGCCTGGCACAGCGCCGGCACCTACCGCGTCGGTGATGGTCGCGGCGGCGGCGGGCGCGGCCAGCAGCGCTTCGCGCCGCTGAACAGCTGGCCGGACAATGTCAGTCTCGACAAGGCCCGACGGTTGCTGTGGCCGATCAAACGCAAATACGGCCATCAGATTTCCTGGGCTGACCTGATGATACTCGCCGGCAATGTCGCGCTCGAATCCATGGGCTTCAGGACCCTCGGTTTTGCCGGCGGACGCGAGGACGTGTGGGAACCGGACCAGGACATCTACTGGGGTGCGGAACATGCCTGGCTGGACGGCAAGGCCCGCTACTCGGGCGAGCGCGATCTCGAGAATCCACTGGCCGCCGTCCAGATGGGCCTGATCTACGTCAATCCGGAAGGCCCCGACGGCAAGCCCGACCCGATCGCGGCTGCCAGGGACATACGCGAGACCTTCGCCCGCATGGCCATGGACGACGAGGAAACGGTGGCGCTGATCGCCGGCGGCCATACTTTCGGCAAGACGCATGGCGCCGCCGCGGCGACGCACGTCGGCGCCGATCCGGAGACGGCCGATCTCGAACAACAGGGCCTCGGATGGCAGAACAGCTTTGGCAGCGGCAAAGGCGGCGATGCGATCACGAGCGGCCTCGAGGTCACCTGGACCACGACGCCGACTCGCTGGAGCAACGACTTCTTCGAGCACCTGTTCGGCTTCGAATGGGAATTGACCAAAAGCCCGGCGGGGGCCTACCAGTGGCAACCCAAGGCCGGTGCCGGCGCAGCCACGGTACCGCATGCCCATGACAAATCCCGGCGCATCGCGCCGGCGATGCTCACAACGGACCTGTCGCTGCGTTTTGATCCGATCTACGAGAAGATTTCACGCCGCTTCCACCAGGACCCGGATCTGTTCGCAGACGCCTTCGCGCGCGCCTGGTTCAAATTGACCCATCGCGACATGGGTCCGCGTGCCCGCTACCTCGGCGCCGACGTGCCGGCGCAGCAATTCAACTGGCAGGATCCCATACCGCCGGTCGATCATCCGCTGGTCGATGCCGGCGACATCGCGACCCTGAAAGCGGCGATCCTCGCGTCGGGCCTTACCGTGAGTGAGTTGGTCACCACCGCCTGGGCTTCTGCCGCGACGTTTCGCGGCTCAGACAAGCGCGGCGGAGCCAATGGCGCCCGCCTCGCGCTGGCGCCGCAGCGCAACTGGGCAGTGAATCAACCCGCCGAGCTCGCAAGAGTGCTTGCGCAGCTCGAACGAATCCGCAGCGATTTCAACAACAGACCGCGGCAGGGCCGGAAAATCTCGCTCGCCGATTTGATCGTGCTCGCCGGCTGCGCCGGTATCGAACGTGCGGCCGGGCTTGCGGGCACGCAGCTGATCGTGCCCTTTTCTCCAGGGCGCATGGATGCATCGCAGGCTGAGACGGACGTGGAGGCGATGGGCGTACTCGAACCGCGCGCTGATGCCTTCCGCAACTACGCGCGCGGGGATGATGCTGCACGTGCCGAGCAGTTGCTACTCGACCGTGCCCAGCTGCTGACGCTCACTGCTCCCGAGATGACGGTACTCTTGGGCGGCCTGCGTGCTCTAAACGCGAATGTCGGCGGCTCTGCGGACGGTGTGTTCACGGAGCGACCGGGCGTGCTCAGCAACGACTTCTTCGTCACCTTGCTCGACATGGACCTCGAATGGCGCCCCCTGTCAGCCCGCAAGGACCGCTACGCCCTGATCGAGCGCAAGAGCGGCAAGCAGAAATGGACCGCGAGTCGCGTCGATCTCGTATTCGGCTCGAACTCCCAGCTGCGTGCGCTTGCCGAGGTCTATGCCAGCGACGACGCCCGGGAGAAGTTCATCGCCGATTTCGTCAAAGCCTGGGTCAAGGTGATGAACCTCGATCGCTTCGACCTGCGCTGACGTCCCTGTCGATCGGCGTTTCCACTCCGGGGGCCGCGGACATCACGCGTGGTGAGCTGTTTCGGGGGCGAATTCGGTACTAACCCCTGGGGGAGACAAACGCGCGCAGCCGCGTGCCCCGGGGAGGTAGCGGGAAATGACGAATTCGCCAGGACTGAAAGGGTTCCTTTCCCTTGGACTGCTGGTTTGCCTGCTGGCGGGCTGCGGTCAGGACGCGCCCCCGCAGACCTACACCATCGGCGGCACGATCACGGGGCTGAAAAACCCGGCGCTCGAGCTATTGGCCATCTATGAATTTCCGGACGGTAGCCAATCGAACGAATTCATTACCGCGACCGCAAATGGTCCGTTCTCGTTCACCAAGGCATTGCCCTCCGGCACGCTCTACGAGGTCCTGGCCGGTCCGGATCCACTGGCGTTGCAAAGTCCCGTACAACGTTGCGATGGCGCCAATTCCGCGGGTGCCACCACCGGCGTTATCGCCAGTGCAAACGTCGATGACATCCAGATCGTCTGCAAAGACGCCTACCGCGTCAGCGGTGTCGTTACGGGCCTCGAAAATGTGCCCAAATCGAATGCCTCGAGCGCAAACATCCTCGTACTGAATGTCGATGTCGCGCCCGCGACCGGTTGGCTGAACCAGCCGAACATCCGCGACAACGGCACGTTCGAATCCGAGATTTTCCTGCTGGCCGGTGAATCCTACGAGGTTACCGTCCTGCAACAGCCGGGCGATCCGACGCAGACCTGCAGTGTTTTCGACGGCAGGGGGACGATCGTTGCCAGCAATGTCACCAACATACGCATCGATTGCACCAGTTTCGCCATAGGCGGTACGGTAGTGGGGCTGTCCGGCACGGGATTGCAGCTCGCCATCAGCGCCGATCCCGACCCACCTCCCATCGGCGGACCGAGACCGCTGCTGGATGTCGAACTGCTCGACATCAGCGCGAACGGCCCTTTCCAATTTGACCTGCAACTGCCGGACGGCGCCTATTACCAGGTCAACATCAAGAGGCAACCCACCAATCCCCCGGAGGGTTTCGCCCGCGGCCTGACCGAGATCTGCAGGATCGAAAACGCGGAGGGCTACATTGCTGGCCAGGATGTCGACAACATCCGCGTCATCTGCCCGGAGCCGAAGCGCGCGTGGAAGTACTACGGCAACGATCAGTCCCGGATTGGTCCGCCGTCTGTGCTATGGGAGGACGAGAAGACCGGTGGCGTCGTCGATGACATCTTCGACTTCAACAACGCCCTGGATGGCGGCATGGACTTCAACCGCGCAGGGCGCTACGGAAACATCAACCCGATATTTGCGCGCTACTTCAATGACGACATCACGCACGGGGCCGTTCACTCGAGCGCAAGCGGCGAGACTTTCTGGACCGCCGTGGAGTCTGCGCGCACCGGGTACGGGTCTCGAAGCGCCTGGCTGAGATCCACCTGGCATTTCAGAAAGGCAGCGCCGGCGACCAAGCTGACTTTCCACCTGACTCACGTCAACCTCTTTGCCGAGAATGATGTCGGACCGGTGAACGGGCTGCAGCCGTCATTCGGCAGCCTGTTTGCGGGCGCGTTTGTTGTCTTCGAAGCCTACAAGGTCGACCCCGCAACCGGTGCGCCGGAGCAGAAATCCTTCTACCTCAACAGCGGCGCAGTCGCTCTCGATGCGAGAGCGGACCCGATTGCAGAGCGCACGCGTTGGGATTACGACGCCTTTGTCTCCAATACCGGCCTTGATGATCTATGGACCCGGAGCGACTTCGAATTCGTCCCCAACCAGGACGCACTCGGCCGCGGCACGGGTTTTGTAAACCTCGTCCGGACCATACCGGTGGACATCGATCTCACGGATCTCGCGGTGGGCGAGGAGTTCATCGTCGACGCATTGGCCATCACCCAGGCATGGGACTCCTACACTCAGGAATTCGGCGCCAGCATGGCCTATTTTCGCGACCCCGCGACTTTCGATCCGAATGATCCTGACGCCGGCGTCGGCGGCATGGCGTTGATCGATGCCGAGGGACTCGCGTTGCTCGACGTACCAGACGGCGTCGAGGCACCTGGGGAAGGATCCATCTCGCCGATAGGCGGCTGCCAGGACAACGCGGCCGAGAAGAGCATTCTCGAATTCGACACTGCCGAGTACCGAGTCAGCGAGCGCGAACTGTTGACCCGCCAGATCAAAGTGAAGCGCAGCGGCAATCCGGCCGGCCTCGTCAGCGCCAACGTCACATTGACGCCCGGTTCAGCCGCCGAAAACATCGACTATGTGGCGCGCGATTATCTGCTTCGTTTCGGCGACTTCAGCGTCTCGCCGCGCATCGTCGACCTGTCGATCATCGATGATCCGGACGAGGAACCCGACGAAACGCTGACCCTGACGCTCGGCAATCCGGGTGGTTGCGCCATCATCGGTCCCCAGGCGACGGCCACGGTTGTCATCGTCGATGATGATGCTGTGGCAGAGACTTATACCGTGGGCGGTGTGGTGTCAGGCCTTGCGGGCTCAGGGCTCGTCTTGTGGGAGAGCATCACCAGCCAGCAGCTCGATATCGCGACCAGCGGAGCCTTCACCTATCCCCGCCGCTTCGGCAACGGTTCACCCTACAACGTGCAGGTAACGGCGCAGCCCGACAATCCGGCGCAGAACTGCACCGTCACCAATGGCGCGGGCACCATCAATGCCGCGTCCGTGGCCAACATCACCGTCGCCTGCACCACCTTGTCCGCATCGACAGGACTGGATCCGGCTTTTGGCAGCGCCGGCAAGACAGTCGACAGTGCCTTGTCAGGTGCCGTTGATGTTGCATTGCTCGGGGACGGCAAGGTTCTCGTACTCAGCAGCGACAACAAGGTCTCCCGCTACGGTGCCGACGGCCTTCTCGATACGGGTTTCGGCACGGGTGGCTACGCCACGATTAACATCAATGGTCCGGGCCGCGACTTCATGACCGCATTTGCCGTGCAAGCCGATGGCGCCATTGTCGTCGTGGGTTACAGCAAGGCGCGACTCGCCAATGCAACCGACGACTTCGTCGTGTTGCGGCTCAATGCTGACGGCACACCGGATCTCAACTTCGGCGGTCAGGGCACCGGCATCGTGTTGACGGATTTCGCGCTCGCGACGGATCGGGCAACGGATGTACTGATCCAGCCGGACGGCGCGATTGTCGCCACCGGCCATGCGCAGGTGCTCGCAGCGCAGGGCAACGACTTCGCCGCCGTGCGTTTCGACAGCACGGGCGCACTCGATGCGAGCTTCGGCAACGGTGGCAAGGTCTCGACCGACATCGCGGGCCAGACGGATCTTGCCTATGCCGCGGCGTTGCAGGCGGATGGCAGCATTCTCGTCGGCGGCCGGGTCGCCGACAGCGGCGGCGCCGATCCGGACTTTGGCCTCGTGCGCTATAGTGCCAACGGTCAGCTCGATGCGAGCTTCAATGGCAGCGGCATCCTCATCGATTCGACCAACTATTGGGATGAAGTGCGCGATCTGCTCGCGCAGCCCGACGGACGTATAGTCGCCGTGGGCTATGCCGGAATCGGCGTCCCGAGTCTGGTCATGCGCCGCTACAACAGCGACGGCAGCCGCGACAACCTGTTCGGCACGAGCGGCAGCGGCGAAGTCCTGGATGACAGTCTCTATTACGGCAGCGTGCACGGCAGCGCCGCGGCCCTAGAGGTCGATGGCGATATCGTCGTGGTCGGCACAGGCAACAGCGATTTCGCCATCGCGCGCTACGACCCGCTGGGTCAACGGGATAATGGCTTTGATAGCGACGGACTACTGTCGATCGATTTCTTCGGTGGACTGGACGATGCCAGGGCAGTTGCGATCCAGCCGGATGGCAAGATCATCGCGGCTGGCGAAATACGCAATGGCGTATCTGCGGAGCTCGGGCTCGTGCGTGTCGTGCCCTGAGGGCCCTACTTGCGTCCCCGCCGAGCGCCATGATCCGCCCCGCAGCGATTCGTCGGCCATGCTAGTCTCAAGCCGTCATGGGCCGCAAGGTTTCGATACCGCCAGCGCTTGCCGAGACGCTTGCGCACCTATTCGGGGAATCCGTCAGCGACGTCGAAGTCATCGAGTATTCCTACATCGCGCGCTGCCACCCGCGCATGGTGGCAACGACCCGACCCGGGCGGATCTATCTGCGCGGCAGTGCCGAGGACTTCTTCGGCGATCTTCCCCTGGTGCTGCACGAGTTCTTCCACGTGGTCAGGCAATGGCGCCCCGGACACATGACGGTATGGCGCTATCTCCTCGAATCGTTCCGACGTGGCTACGAGGACAATCGCTTCGAAGTCGAGGCACGTGAGTTTTCCACGGACGAGCACTACCGCTGCCGGGCGCTCCTCGCGCGACACGCCAGCCGCCTCGACGGCGGGCACAAAGCCTGATGCGGGCTATTCGGTGCGCAACTTGCCGCTTGCGCGGGCGTTGTGGATCGCGATCAGGTCCATGAGTTCGGGCGAAAGACAATCGTAGGGTTCGAGCCCGAGCCTGGTGAGCCGCGTGCGTACGGATTTCATCTGCGATGGCGGCGTACCCGACTCGATCACCGATGAGACGAACGCCGCGAACGTCGGTGCCGCCCAGCCTTTTTCCGCGAACAGCTCCGGATGTATGAAATCGAGGCCATGGAACGGATGCCCGCTGTCCTCGATGCGGCCATACATGTGCACGCCGCACTCGCGGCAGGCGTGACGGCGGATGACCGCGTTTTCATCGACGACGGCGAGCTTCTCGCGTTGAACTGCTACCCTGAGCTTGTCGCGGGGCACGACGGCCACCATCGAGAACATCGCACCGGCCGGTTTCCAACAGCGCGTACAGCCACAGACATGGTTGTGCGCGCATTGGCTGGCAACGAAGACCAGCACCTTGGCATTGCTGCAGTGGCAACTGAGAGTGCCGCCGGAGAATTTGGCGCTCGCCCGCGCCTTGCCCTGATCCACCCGGGGGTGGATCGCAATCGAAGAAGCCATGCCCAACTCCTTAGGCCGACTCGGCTCATGCAAATGTGTTGCCCGGCACTTTCGCGCTTCAATGGGCCGGTTGCAAGGTTCTGCGGAGTGCGGCCATGGATTGGCCCACAACTAGGGGTTTACCTGACGCCGCCTAACTGAAGAGGTTCTCCCGCCGGTACAGTCGCCCGGCCAACCAGGCGAGCATGCCGCCCAGCGCCGCCGCGCTCCCGGCGGATATCGCCACGTCGAGCGCCGGGACGGGATCGTCGCGCAGCAGCGCAGTGATCAGAAAATGCTGGCTGAGCGAGGGCAACCACATCAGTGCGCGGGTGGGTGCCAGGCCGAGGAGGCCAGCGAAAGCGAGCGGTAGCGTGGGCAACATCACCAGCAGACTCAAATAGGTCTGCGCTTCGCGGTAACTGCGGGTGAAGGAGGCAACGACGGTCATGAGGGCCGCGCCGGTGAGCGCCAGTGGCGCTGCGGCCAGCGCGATGCGCAGGGCCGTCCAGGGCCCTAGATTTGCGGTCATTCCGAAACGCTCGAGTCCGATGAGCTGAAAGAGCACGGCGCAGGCGGCTACGGTGACCACGAGCGATATCAGCATATAGGCAATGGTCGCAACGATCTTTCCGTAGACCAGGTGCTCGCGCCGCACCGGCAAGGCGAGCAGCGGCTCGAGGCTGCCACGTTCGCGCTCGCCGGCGGTGGTGTCGATCGCAAGGTACATGCCGCCGGCGAGCATGGCGAGCAGCACCAGCGCACTTAACATGCCAAGCGCGAGTGCGCCGCGCGTCTTGGCTGTTGCCACGTCGATATCCTGCACGACGATCGGCAACACGACCGTCGGGTCGATGCCCGCGAGTTCCAACCGCGTCTGGGCAATGCCCTGCGCGTGGCGGGTGATCAACGCCGTGACCCGTTGCACGCCGGCATCCTTCATGGGCTCGGAGGAATCGCTGTAGAGACGTAACGGTGCGGGTTCGCCCGCGGCGAGCTTCGCGGCATAGTCATGCGGAATCTCGAGTATGAGCTGTTCGCGACGTTCTTCGATGGCACGCCGCGCCGCAGTTTCACCGAGCCTGACCGCGCGTGGCCGGACATTGAACTGCCCGAGGTAGGCCAGCAGGTTGGGCGCGCGTTCGCTGTGTATCACTGGCAGATCGATCGGCTTGTCCTGGCGCTGATCACCGCGCTCGAGCGCGATCCACAGTGTCAGCGCCAGCATCATGGGGCCGAATAGCGGGCCGAACAACAATGCGGTGAGGAGGCTCCGCCGATCGCGCAGGTTCTCGAGAAATTCCTTGCGGGCCACGGTGAGTACGGGCGCGCTCATGCGATGCCTTCGCCGGAGCCGATGAGTTGCAGGAAGGCGTCTTCGAGGTTGTCCCGGCCCGTGCGCTCGCGCACCCCGGCGAGGCTGTCCTGCAGCACCACGCGCCCGCCTGCGATGACGATGACTTCATCGCAGAGGCTCGCCACCTCCTGCATCACATGACTTGAAAACAGTACGCAACAGCCTTCCTCGCGCAGCTCCCCGATGAGACGGCGCAGATGCCGCAGTGCCATGACATCGAGGCCATTGGTCGGCTCATCGAGCAGGATATTGCGCGGCCCGTGCACCAGCGCGCGTGCCAGCGACGTCTTGAGGCGCTGACCCTGCGAGTAGCCTCTCGTGCGCCGGTCGGCAAAACCTCGCATGTCGAGTCGCTCGATCAGCTTGTCCGCGGAGGCGGCTGCGGCTTCAGCCGTCATGCCCTGCAGTGCGGCGTAATAAAGAATGTTCTCCCTCGCCGTGAGCTGTGCGTAAAGACCGGAGACATGGGTGAGCACGCCGATGCGACGCCGCGCAGCGAGTGCATCGACGCGGGTATCGATACCATCGACGAGTGCCTGGCCGCTGTCGGGCTCGAGGACGGTGTAGAGCATGCGCAACGCCGTCGACTTGCCGGCGCCGTTCGGACCAAGCAGGCCGGTGATGCGGCCGTCCGCCGCCGCAAAGCTGATCCGGTCGGCTGCCCTTACGGCGCCAAAGTGCTTGCAGAGTTCGCGCGCTTCGAGCATTTCCGTCAGGGCGCCGGGCCCGCGCGGCTCAGCCAGAACGGCGGCACGACGACGCGCTCGAGACAGGAGGTATCGAGCGCTGAGGCATCGCCGCTGTCAAGGAATTCCGCCATCAGTTTGTCCATGCAGGGGCGGGTCAACTGGCCATGCCCCTGACCGGGCAGCACGATATGCCGGGCCGCCGGCAGTTTCTCCATGGCGAGCTCGGCATAGCGCGGAGGTGTCACCGGGTCGGCCGCACCGGAGAGCAGCAGCGCTGGCGTGTCCGCTGCCAGTGGCTCGCGAAAACCGTCGTCCACCTGGCCACGCGGCCAGTGCTCGCAGACAGCCTGCATGGCATCGAGCGCTCGCGCCCCCATGAAGCTTTTCTGCAGCGCTGCACGATCCACATGGGCCGGATCGACATAGGGCAGGTCTTCGCTGCAGACGACGCTGTTGTTGAGGCCGACCGCGATGGCGCGCTCCAGTGACTGACTGGTCAAGACAAAGCGCGCCGCCAATGGTCGATAATCGCCCGCCGCCGCTGCGCGATGCAATTCATAGGGCAAGGTCGCGGCGCGCGTGGCCGCGTAGGTAGCGAGCCGCAGGACGATGGCGAGATGCTCGGGTCCGAAGGCGATTGTCCCGGGTGCATCGGCGAGCGGTTGCTGCAGGATCACCTCGACGGGCGCAACTTCGAGTTTTGCGCGCACCTGCCGGTAATCGCGGTGCACATCACCGAAGGCCTGCCGGCAGTCCCGGGCAGCGGCGCAACGATCGAGTACGGATTCAAGAGCCGCTTCGGCATCGAGTGCGATCTGCGGACCGAGCGCGACCTGCGGCGCCGCGACACCGTCGAGTATCAGCGCGCGTACGCGCTGCGGGTAGAGACGCGCGTAGTGCTGCGCAAGCCGGGTCCCGTAGGATGCGCCGTACAGATTGATCCGCTCATAACCGAGAGCGGCGCGCAGGGCTTCGAGATCGCGCGCGCTCTCGGCGGTCGTGTAGGCCGCCAGATCGGCGCGAGCGGCGAGTTGATCGCGACATTGCGTTGTGATGCGCACGACGTCGGCGATGGCGGTCGAGAGCAGTTCGTTGTCGTCGATGGCGCAATCGAGCCGGTTCGATTGGCCGGTACCGCGCTGGTCCAGCAACACGATGTCGCGATCGCGGCGGATGCGCTCGAACGCTGGCGCAACCGCGGCATAGAACTCGGTGGCGGCCATGCCCGGGCCACCGGCAAGCACGAACAATGGATCCGCACGACTGCGATGGCTGATGGCCGGAACGCGGGCCATGTACAGACGCAGACTGCGGCCTCGCTGTTCCCGGTTCTCTGGCACGATGAGCCAGCCACACTGCGCCGCGATGCTGCCGAGGCCGAGCGGATCGCTGAGCGTGCAGGGCGCGAGGGCGATGGGCGCTGCGATCGCCGCCGGTGCCGACGCGTCAGCGCAGATGCCAGGCAGGGCAAGCGCCGTCGCGATGAGTGCGCCGGTCAGGCGGGTAAAACGGGACAGGGCGGGCGTAGGGGCCGGCATGGGTGAGCGCAAGAATAGCGGATTTGTCCGCTGAAACCGTGATTTGGCGAACCGATCCCGCGTCTTCCCGGGGCTTATGCGCGATGATCCGATAGGCTCTAGAATACGCGGCCCTATGAACTCCACGCGCTCATTCGATGTCATCGTCGTGGGTGGCGGTCATGCCGGCACCGAGGCCGCGCTCGCGGCGGCGCGCCTCGGCGCGAGATGCCTGCTGATCACGCAGCGTCTCGATGCGCTCGGACAGATGAGCTGCAACCCCGCCATTGGCGGCATCGGCAAGGGCCATCTGGTGCGCGAGATCGACGCACTCGGCGGTTTGATGGCGCGGGCCACCGATCAGGCCGGGATCCAGTTTCGTACCTTGAATGCCGCCAAGGGACCTGCGGTGCGCGCAACCCGTGCACAGGCTGATCGCAAGCTGTACAGGCAAGCGGTGCGCAGTCACTGCGAAACGCAACCCAACCTGACGCTCACCGCCGATGAGGTCGCGGACCTCATGATCGAATCCGGTCGTGTGCGCGGCGTCGTCACGGCAAGTGGAGCTCGTCACCGTGCACCGCGCGTCGTGCTCACGGTGGGGACCTTCCTCGGGGGACGGATCCACGTCGGCCTCGAACAGCACGCGGGCGGTCGCGCGGGCGATCCGCCGTCACTGCGTCTGGCCGCGCGATTGCGGGAATTGCCCATCGAAGTCGGTCGCCTGAAGACCGGCACACCACCACGCCTCGCGGCGTCGAGCATCGATTTCAGTCAGCTCGCCGTGCAGCATTCCGACGACCCGCGGCCGGTGTTTTCCTTTCTCGGCATGCGCGAGGAGCATCCGCCGCAGCGGCCCTGCCATATCACGCACACCAACGAACGCACCCACGACATCATCCGCGCGGCGTCGGATCGCTCGCCGATGTTCACCGGGCGTATCGAAGGCGTGGGGCCGCGCTACTGCCCATCGGTCGAGGACAAGGTACAGCGCTTCGCCGATCGCAGCGCACACCAGGTGTTTCTCGAACCCGAAGGCCTCGACAGCGAGGAGGTCTATCCCAACGGCATTTCCACGAGCCTGCCGGCCGATGTGCAGCTCGCGTTCGTGCGCAGCATCCGCGGGCTCGAGCGGGCCGTCATGACGCAACCGGGCTATGCCATCGAATACGACTACTTCGATCCTCGCGGCCTCGCGCCGACGCTCGAGACGCGCGCGATCCCGGGCCTTTATTTCGCCGGCCAGATCAACGGTACGACAGGCTATGAGGAAGCGGCGGCGCAGGGGCTGATCGCGGGAGTGAACGCAGCGCTCGCGTCAATGGAGCGCGCAGCCTGGTGGCCGACTCGACAGGAAAGCTACATCGGCGTGCTGATCGACGATCTCATCGGACAGGGCGTGCGGGAACCCTATCGCATGTTCACCTCGCGCGCCGAACACCGGCTGCTATTGCGCGAGGACAATGCGGATCTGCGCCTGACGCCGCGCGGTCGCGAACTCGGCCTGGTGGACGATACGCGTTGGCGTTTTTTCGAAGCCAAGCGCGAGGCGATCGAGGCGGGCGTCAGGCACCTGGCCGGCAGCCGGTTGTCGAGCTCGCGCCTGCCCGCCGACTGGCTGGAGCCGAGCGGTGCACAGTCTGCAGATCGCGTGCACAACGCCTGGCAGCTGTTGCGACGGCCCGGTGTCGAAGTCGGGCGGCTGCTCGATCTGACCGATGGTTTCGAGTTGCCCGCGGATCCGCGGCTGCGCGAGCAACTCCTGCTGCAGCTGCAGGTGCGCGCCAAATACCACGGTTACATCGAACGCCAGCAGCTCGAGATCGCGCGCCAGCGTGAGCATGAAATGCGCGGCCTTCCCGCGGACCTCGACTATCAACGCGTTGCCGGGCTGTCGAACGAAGCGCGCCAGAAACTCGAGCAGGCGCGGCCGATGACCCTGGGACAGGCTGCGCGTCTCGCGGGCGTCACACCGGCGGCCATTTCGGTGCTGCTCATCCACCTCAAGAAATCGAGCCGCGCCGCCTGATGCGCCGCGGCCTGGCCATCGTCGCCCTCCTGCTGCAAAGCGCCTGCAGCGGCGGCGGGCAATCCGCGCAGCCGGGCGCCGAGGCGGCACCGGCGGGCGGCGCGGGGGCGTCGAAGATCCTGTTGCGCGGTATCGGCAACGAACCCGATTCGCTCGATACCCAGCGCGCGCGCACCTTCGAGGCCCACACCGTGCTGCGCGATATCTGCGAACCACTATTGACACTCGATGCCAGCGGCGCGCCGGTGCCTGGCGCCGCGGCGCGCTGGCAGGTCAGTGACGACGGCAAGACCTATGTCTTCGAGCTGCGCCCGCGGCTGCGATGGTCTAACGGCGATGCCGTACTCGCCGCGGATTTCGTCGCCGGGCTGCAGCGCCTGGTGGACCCGGCCGTCGCCTCGGCCTATGCCGAAGTGATTGCGGTCGTGCGCAATGCGCTGCCCATCGTCGCCGGGCGCGAGTCGGTGCAGGCGCTCGGCGTACGCGCACTCGATGAACGACATGTCGAGATCGATCTCGAAACGCCAGCTGCTTACCTCACGGCCCTGTTGTCACACCCCTCGACCTGCCCCGTGCATCGCGCGACCCTTGCGAAAAACGGCGACGTCGCATTCAAGCCTGGCGTCGCGGTCGGTAACGGCGCCTTCGTACTGCGCGAGTGGGTGCAGGGTTCCTATATCCTTCTCGAGCGCAACGCCAACTACTGGAACGCCGCGGCGACGCAGCTCGACGCCGTGCGCTACATCATCGGCACGGACGACAACGCGGAGTTCAATCGCTATCGCGCCGGCGCCCTGCACATCACCGGCAGCCTGCCGCGCAATCGCATCGACGAAGTGCGCCGCGACTACGCAAATGATCTGCATCAGCATGCCCAGCTCGGTACCTACTTCCTCGCCTTCAGTCTCGATCGCGAACCCTTTCGCGATCGTCCGGGCATACGCCGCGCCTTGTCGATGACGCTCGATCGCGAGCGCATCACCGAGTCGGTCACACGCGCCGGCGAGCTGCCGGCCTATGGCTGGGTGCCGCCCGGCGTGCATGACTATGACAGCCAGAGTTTCGATTATCGCGACTGGCCGGCGAGCCGGCGACTCGCGGAGGCGCGGCGGCTCCTGCGTGAGGCCGGCTTCGGTCCATCGCGACCACTGCGTTTTACGCTCCTCTACAACAACGGCGACATGCACGCGCGCCTTGCAGTGGCGGCCGCGTCGATGTGGAAGGAAGCGCTCGGCGCCGAGGTGAGCCTGCGTGGCATGGAATTCAAGGCGCTCATGAACGAGGTCGACATACGCGCCGCGGACATGTTCCGGCTGGCCTGGATCGGCGATTACAACGATGCCTGGTCATTCCTGCAGTATTTCAACAGCAGCTTCGGTGTGAACCTCACGCGCTACGGCAATCCCGCCTACGATGCGCTGCTCGCGCGGGCGGCGAATGAGCCGGCCGGGCGTCGCGCGCTTCTCGAGCAGGCCGAGCGCATGCTGCTCGCAGATCATCCGTTGATCCCGGTGTATTTCTACGTCAACAAGCACCTGGTGCGACCCGAGGTCAGGGGCTGGTATGACAACGTGATGGACGTCTGCTACAGCAAGGACCTGTCCCTGCAATAACGACGGGCCGGACGCCTCGCGACGCCCGGCCCGAGCGGTTCCGCAACGAGACGATCAGCCCCGTGAACGGTCGTTGTGCTTCTTGCGATAAATGCGGCGGCTTTCCTTGTTCGCCTTGTGCTGCAGGCGCGCTCGCTCGCTCGCCGTGACCACGCCATCGGACTTGGCGCGCCGCTCCATGCGACGCAGCTGGCGCTGACCCTTGATCACGCGCGCAGTCTCTGCGCGGGTCAGTTCGCCGGAGCGCACGCCCTGGCGGATGCGCTGCGCCTGGTTGGCTTCGCGCTGATCGAGCGCCGGTGTACCGGCAAAGACCGGGCCGGACAGGGCCAGCGCGGCGGCGACGGAAATCAGAACCTTCTTGTACATGTCGAACTCCTCGGGATTGACGATCGATGCGGGACTTGCCCGTTGGAGTTCAAAACGCCGGGGTCGGGGGCCGGTTGACGTCCGCCCGCCTGCAAGCTGCTATAGATTCGCTAATGATACAATAAGGTGCATTATGTACGCAATTGTCCCATCATCGGGCGGAATTCAATATGGCGGCGATCATCCGGCGCGACATCGCAGCTGATGATCTTGACGAGCGCATCGGTGAGAAAGGCGTCGACCATCTCGAGCACGACATCCGCGGCCTGACGCATGTGCTCCGAGCCATCGGTATGGCTCACGATCTTGCCCTGCCAGTGCTGCGCGCGCGGCGCCGCGGCGCGCAGGGTTTCCATGCAGCGATCGAGCAGCAGCAGGTCCGACGCCAGCGTGCGATCGGTGACATCCGCGCGGACATCGCCACGGGCGATGAAGCGCAAGTGCAGCAGGGCGCCGGGTTCCTCGACCGCGTCATAAAGACAAACCGCGAAGGTGTTGGCCAGGTCGGCAGCGAGCACGACGTCATCGCTCACCACTTCGAAGTGATCGGCTTCGACATCAATTTGGCGCAGCGTTTCGGTCATGGCGGCCCACGTGAATCGGGCCATCCTGCGCCGCCGGAAGGAGCGCGGCATTGACGCACTTCACGCCTTGGACCTCTGACGCGAAGCGGCAACAGCCATTGGCAAATCGTTGGCAGAAAGTGACGGCTACGGGCAGGTGCACGCACCCCGCCGCCGCCACTCAGTTGCCGTAGAAGGTCTGCGGCAACCAGAGGGCCAGCTGGGGCCAGCAGGCAACCGCCAGCAATGCCAGCAGTTGCAGAATGATGAAGGGGATGGCACCCGCGTAGATGGTGCGGGTTTCGACTTCCGGCGGTGCGACGCCGCGCAGGTAGAAGAGCGCAAAACCGAAGGGTGGTGTCAGGAAGGACGTCTGCAGGTTCATCGCGATCATCACGCCGAGCCAGATCGGGTCGAGCCCGAGCGCCATCAACGGTGGCCCGACGATGGGTACGACGACATAGGTGATCTCGATGAAGTCGAGCACGAATCCGAGCAGGAAAAGTGCCAGCATTACGATCAGCATGGCACCGAGTGCTCCGCCGGGCAGGCTGGCCAGTGCCTCGTGCACGACTTCATCGCCGCCGAGGCCGCGAAAGACGAGTGAGAACAACGACGCACCGATCAGGATCATGAACACCATGCTGCTCATGCGTACCGTGCCGCGCATGATGTCGGCGAGGCGCGCGAGCGTGAGCGCGCGGCGCAGGCCCGCAAGCAGCAGCGCGCCCACCGCACCGACCGCAGCGGCCTCGGAGGGAGTGGCGATACCGGCGATGATCGAGCCGAGCACGGCGAGTATCAGCAGCAGCGGGGCGAACAGGGCCGCACCGAGACGGGTCGCAAGCCCGACGCCCGACTCGCTTGCCCGCGGTGTTTCGCCAAGCGGCATCCAGGCGGGCCGCACTCGCGATATGAAGAAGAGGTAGAGGAGGTACAAGCCGACCAGCAGCAGGCCAGGCAGCAAAGCGCCGGCGAACAAGTCGCCAACCGAGACCGTCTCGGGTGAATAAATGCCGCGCTTCAGTTGCGATTGCGCGAATGCGGACGACAGCACATCGCCGAGCAACACCAGCACGATCGACGGCGGAATGATCTGCCCGAGCGTGCCGGACGCCGCGATTATGCCGCTCGACAGGCGTGCATCGTAGCGACGGCGCAGCATCGCCGGCAGGCACAACAGACCCATGGTGACGACCGTTGCGCCGACGATGCCGGTGCTCGCGGCGAGCAGGGTGCCGACGACCAGGACAGCATAGGCGAGACCGCCGCGGACGCGGCCGAACAACTGGGCCAATGCACCAAGCAGCTCCTCGGCGATGTTCGCACGCTCGAGCGTCAGGCCCATGAAGATGAACAACGGCACGGCGATCAGGGTCTCGTTGCTCATGGTGCCGAAGATGCGGCTCGGGAAAGCCTGCAGATAATTCAGGTCGAACCAGCCGAAGGCGCTGCCGAGCAACGCGAACAACAGCGACACGCCGCCCAGCGTGAACGCAACGGGATAGCCTGCCAGCAGCGCCAGCACGATACCCACGAACAATGCGAGTGCAGCGAATTCCAATTTGTCAGTCGCGCTCGCGCAAGGCGCGCAGCTGCTGCCAGGCGAGCGACAGGCCCTGCAGGATGAGTAGTCCCGCGCTGATCGGGATGAGCGATTTCAGCAGGTACAGCGCCGGCAGCCCGCCAGCCTCACGCGAGGCCTCGCGCACGCGCCAGGAATCGGCCACGTAGTCGAGACTCGACCACAGGATGAAAAGGCACAACGGCAGGAGCAGAACCAGCGTGCCGATCAGATCGACCCAGGCGCGCTGGCGCCTGTTGAAACGACTGTAGAACACATCGACGCGCACATGATCGCCGCTCGCGAGCGCATAAGCCGAGGCGAGCAGGAAACCCGCCGCGTGCATCCAGTTGCCGGCCTCCTGCAACCAGATGCGCCCGGAGGAGAATCCGTAACGCATGATGACGACCAGTGCGGTGGTGAGCGCCAGGAAGAGCATCAGCCAGGCGGCGAAGCGACCGACGGCCGCACAGGTCTGGTCGATCCAGCGAATGCCAGGCGATGAAAGGTCGCGCTGCGTCATGCGGCGCTAGTGTGCGGTCTCAGGCGATGCGCGACAAGGGCGCCGCGGTCGGGCGAGGTTCGATGGCTGGCGACTGGTCAGCGACCGTTGCGCAGATACCCCTGGATGCGCTGGCGATAGGCACGCCCTGAAGTCAGGCGCTGGCCACTCGCGAGCGAAATCACGTACTCGCCATGGAACCAGCGCTCCATGACCTTGATCTTGTTTACATTGACGATGGCCGAACGATGCACTCTCAGGAACTGGCTGCCATCGAGCGTGGCTTCTGCATCCTGCATGGTCCAGCGAATGCGAAACACCTCGCTGCCGCAATGTACGCGCACATAGTTGCGATCGGCCTCGATGAGATCGATGTCGCCCTGGGCCAGGAAATACAGCCGCCCGTCGCGTTCGGCGACAATGCGCCGGCCGGCGCCGCTGCTGCCGCGGCCGGTGACCGAAATGACGGTGTCGCGCACGGCAGTGGTGATCTGATCGGCCAGCCGGTTGCCCGGCGGATCGGCGAGGCGGTTGCGCACCTTGTCGATGGCCAGGCGGAAGCGCTCGCGGTCGAAGGGCTTCAACAGGTAATCCACGGCATCGACGCTGAAGGCATCTACGGCGTGCTGCTCGTAGGCGGTCACGAAGATCACCCAGGGATGCGGTGTCTTCAGTTGCTTCAGCACGCCAAAGCCGTTGATGCCGCGCATCTGCACATCGAGCAGCAGCAGGTCGGGGCGCAGCTCCTCGATCTTCTCGATCGCCTCGCCCCCCTGGGCCGCCTCCCCCACGACTTCGACATCCGACTCATTTCGGCAAAGCTCGCGCAGGCGCTCGCGCGCATAGGGCTCATCGTCGACGATCAGTGCTCTGATGTTCATGCCGACTTTCGCTCCAGGGCCGAATACTGCACTTCCAGCGGAATGCGGATGCGCGCGCTCATCACCTGCTCGCTCTCGCGAACCAGCTCTACCGAGCAATGTTCACCGTAGAGCGCCGCAAGCCTCGCGCGGGTATTGCCCAGCCCAATACCCGACGAGCCGGTGGCGTGACTGTCGCGACCCGAATGCGTATTGCGCACTTCGAGCTGGAGATCGCGACCACGTCCGCGGGCCTCCACCGTAATCTGTATGGTGTCATCCTCCGCGGAGATGCCGTGCATCACGGCATTCTCGGCGAGCGGCTGCAGTATGAGGCTCGGCACCATCGCACGTTCGAGTCCCTCGCCGACGCGGATGCTGTAGCGCAGGCGGTCACGGAACCGCAACTGCTGGATCTCGAGGTAGTCGCACACGAAGGCGATTTCGCGCGACAGCGGCACCAGGTCCATGTCTCCATCGCGCAGGCTCCGGCGCAAGAGGTCACCCAGGCGCACCAGCATCTGCTCGGCCGTCTGCGGGCTCGCAGGAATCATCGCAACGGCGGCATTCAGCGTGTTGAAGAGAAAATGGGGATTGAGCTGCATACGCAGCGCCGTGAGCCGCGCCTGGTTGTTCTCCGCCTGCAGGCGGGCGCTGTTGAGCTCCTGGTACTTCAGCTCACGATAGTTGTGGACGAACAGGAGCACACCGAGGCCGAGCAGGTAGGACATCAGGAAATCCGAAGTCGTCTGCAACCAGATATCGAGCGACAGCAGGCTCCCCCACGGCGTAACGAAGAGATTCCCGAGCAGGCTCCAGTCGTCGCGATCGAGCGCGACCAGCAACAACAGCAGCGGTCGTGCGACTACCGCGAAGAACAGCGCCATGGCGGCATGGCGTGTGAGGGCGAGCCAGCGCGCTTCGCCCGGCCAACCGATAGCGAGCGCAATTCGATAGAACACCAACAGCAGCGGCAGCAACAACAGATGTTGCAGGACGCGTACCTGGGCCGGCGCGATGATGATGCCCGGATAGCCCGCGGTCATCAGCTGAAAGCCGATGACGCGCGAGAGCGTCATGTAGATCCAGTAGGGGATGGTGACGACGAGCACCAGTCGCCACAGGTAGTTGCGATCCTTGAGACTGATCGAGCGACCGATCAGCGGCAGACCAGCCGAGAACAGGACACTGGCGTTCATGCGCGAAGGCCCTCCCGCCCAGGTCCGGTGCGTAGAGAAAACAGGAGCCGGACCGGCTCAAAAGATTGGCGAAAAGTCCCCAGTCGGCCAACCGTTTGCAGGAGGAATCCAGCGGCCCGGCTCCCATTATTCGTGGTCGACGCGGCGACCTTGCAAGAGTAGATGCATGGGAGGGGCATTTGGTTTCGTCGCTGGCTGAAAAAAGTCGGCTATCCCGGGGACCAAATGTGAGACACAGGAGCCATCTATACCACTCGGCCGGGACCAAGCCCAGTTGCACGGGACAGAATGGTCCGATTCGGGGATGAACTGGTCCGGGTACGACCCGTCAGCGACGCCAGAAGGTTGGTGTAAACAACAACAACACGGTGAAGATCTCGAGGCGGCCGAGCAGCATGGCCGAGGAACACAGCAGCAGCTGCACGGTGTCAAAGTGCGCGAAATTGCCGCTGGGCCCGACGACTTCGAGCCCCGGTCCGATACTGTTGACGCAGGCGACCGAGGCCGAGAACGCGGTCGGCAGGCTGAGGCCTGTCAGGAGCAGCGCGAAAGTGAAAGCTGCAATAGTCGCAAAATACAAAAAGATGAAAGCGAGCACCGAGGCAGCGACACGCTCCTGGATCACCTGGCCGCCGATGCGCACGGGCAGGACGGCGGACGGGTGCACCAGGAGTTTGAGCTCGCGCATCGACTGGCGCCACAGCACCAGGGTGCGAAACATCTTGATGCCGCCGCCCGTCGAACCGGTGCCGGCGGTGATACAGCCGAGGAACAACATGAACACCGGCGCAAAAATCGGCCAGCGCTCGTAGTCCTCGGTGACGAAACCCGTGGTGGTCGCGATCGACACCACGCTGAAGGCCGCGTGGCGCAGCGCAACCAGCGGGTGCGGGTAGGTGTCCGAGCCGATGAGCAGGACCGTGATCAGCAGGATCGAACTTGCCAGCAGGACCAGAACGGCACGGGTTTCCGGATCCTGCCAATGCGGCTGCAGGGAAATGCGCCGCGCGACCAGGAAATGCCGCGCGAAATTCAGGCAGGCGGCGATCATGAACACGATCAACAGCGCTTCGATCAGCGGCGATTTGTAATAGCCGATGCTGGCATCGTGGGTGGAAAATCCGCCGGTGGACATCGCCGAGAATGCGTTGCAGATCGCATCGAGCCAGGACATCCCGGCCAGATGCAACGACAGGATGGCGATGACAGTCAGCGAGGCGTAGGTGACCCACAGGCGCTTCGCTGTCTCGGTGATGCGCGGAGTGAGTTTTTCATCCTTCATCGGTCCTGGTGTTTCGGCCTTGTAAAGCTGCATGCCACCGACACCGAGCAGCGGCAGGATGGCCACCGCCAGCACGATGATGCCGAGCCCACCGAGCAGGTGCAGCGTGTGCCTCCAGATATGAATCGAGGGCGCGAGATTGTCGAGCCCGACCAGCACGGTCGCGCCGGTCGTGGTTATCCCGGAGGTCGCCTCGAAGAACGCGCCCGCAAAATCCAGGCGCGGCAACGCGAAAAAAAGCGCGAATGCGGCGGAGACGCACATGCCGAGCCAGGTGAGCACGACCAGCGCGAAACCATCGCGTGCTTTCAATTCGCGGCGAAACGGCCGTGTCAGCGCGGCAACTGCGAGGCCGAAAGCCGCGGTGGCGAGACCCGCGGCCACGAACGTGCCGAGCATGCCGTCGCGATAGACGATGGCAGCAAGTACCGGCGCGATGAAGCTGACGCTGAACAGCGCCATCGTGAGCCCGAGCGTATGAAAGATTGCCAGCACGAGTGCGGCTCCGGCCGGCTACAGGCTGTCGCCGACGAACAGGCGCTCGACCTGGCTGATATGGCGCCGGTCGGCGAGGAAGACGATGACGTGATCGTCGGCCTGCACCACGGTGTCGTGGTGGGCCATGACGACCTCCTCGCCGCGCGCGATCGCACCGATGGCGGCGCCTTCGGGGAGCCGTATCTCCTCGATGCGCCGCCCGACAACGCGCGATCGTGACCGGTCACCATGCACGATTGCCTCGAGCGCCTCGGCCGCGCCACGGCGCAGCGAGTGCACGCGCACGACATCGCCGCGGCGGACATGGGCGAGGAGCGACCCGATGGTCACCGTCTGCGGCGAGATTGCGATGTCGATGCTGCGGCTTTCCATCAGCTCGGCATACGACGGCTTGTTGATGATGGCCATCACCTTGGCTGCACCCAGCCGCTTGGCCAGCATCGCCGAGAGAATGTTGGCTTCCTCAGAACTGGTGAGCGCCGCGAAGACGTCGGCCGAATCGATGTTCTCCTCGATCAGCAGGTCTTCATCCGCCGCATCGCCCGCGAGCACGATGGTATTGTCGAGGCGCTCGGCGATGGCCCGTGCCCGGTCGCGGTCGCGCTCGATGAGCTTGACCTGGTAGCTGTCATCGAGAGCCGCGGCAACGCGATAGCCGATGTTGCCGCCGCCGGCGATGACCACGCGCCTGGCGGGCTTTTCCTCGCGCCGCAACTCGTTCATCACCCGGCGCAGGTCCTGGCGTGCCGCGAGGAAAAAGACCTCGTCGTCCTCCTGCAAGGTTGTCTCGCCCGTCGGCTGCACGCTGCGCCCGGCGCGGTAGATGGCCACGATGCGCGCATCCGTATTGGGTATGTGTTCGCGCAGCGCGCGGATCTGCTGCCCGACCAGCAGTCCGCCCTTGCGCGCCCGCACACCCACGAGTCGCACCCGGCCGTCGGCGAAATCGAGCACCTGCAGGGCGCCCGGGTTGCGGATCAGGCGGGCGATATGCTCGGTGACCAGTTGCTCGGGGCTGATGAACACATCGACCGAGAGCGCCTCGGCGCTGAACAACTCCGGCCGATCGGTATACTCGGCCGCACGAATGCGCGCGATCTTGGTCGGCGTTCGATACAGCGTGTAGGCAACCTCGCAGGCCATCATGTTCACTTCATCGGAGCTCGTCAGCGCGACGATGATGTCGGCATCGGCCGCACCAGCCGCGGCGAGGACGCTCGGGTAAGCGGCATTGCCGGCCACGGTGCGAATGTCGAGCCGGCCCTGCAGCTCGCGCAGCACGCTCTCTTTGGTGTCTACCACCGTGACCTCGTTGCCGGATTCGCGCGAGAGGTGATAGGCGGCCGTGCGGCCAACCTGTCCGGCACCGAGAATGACGATTTTCATGAAGCGGCGATTCTAGGCCAAGCGCGCCAGACGCGCATCAAACGGTTTCGAGGTTGGCGTAGGAGAGCATCAGCCACTTGGTGCCCTGCTGCTCGAAGTTGATCTGGATGCGCGCATGCGGACCCTGACCTTCGACATTGAGCACCACGCCCTCGCCAAACTTGCCATGGCGCACCCGCGCGCCGAGGCGCATGCCGGTGCTGTCATCGTCGCGAAACCGCTTGTGATTCGCCACCGCAATGGCTGGCCGTGACAGCTGGATGCGTGGCCGGATTTCCTCCAGCAGCTCGTCGGGAATCTCGCGCAGGAAACGCGACGCCTGGCCATAGCTGTCGATGCCATGCAGGCGTCTTTGTTCGGCGTAGGTCATGTTGAGCTCGCGCATCGCGCGGGTTGCGCCGACATAGCAAAGCCGGCGCTCTTCCTCAAGGCCCTCCAGGTCGCTGATACTGCGCTGGTGCGGGAACAGGCCTTCTTCCATGCCGCACATGAATACCAGCGGGAACTCGAGCCCCTTGGCACTGTGCAGCGTCATCAGCTGCACGCAATCTTCGCCCGCTTCCGCCTGGCCCTCTCCCGATTCGAGTACCGCGTAGGCAAGAAAGGCCTGCAGTGGCGGCAGGTCGCCGGATTCGTTCGCCTCGAAACCGCGTGCGGCGCTCACCAGCTCCTCCAGGTTCTCGACGCGCGCTTCGCCGCGATCCGCCTTGTCCTTGCGGTAGTGCTCGATGAGACCACTGCCCTTCTGCACGAGGTCAACCTGTTCGGCGAGCGTCAGTCCGCCGAGATCGCGCGCGAGATCTTCGATTAGTTGCATGAAAGCACCGAGACTCGCGCTCGCGCGAGCGCCGAGCTTCTCGCCGATGCACGCGCCCGCGGCCCGCCACAGCGATGAGCCCGCGCCACGCGCATGGTCGCGCAGCACCTCGAGACTGCGTGCGCCGATGCCGCGGGCCGGCAGATTGACCACGCGCTCGAAGGAGGTGTCGTCGTCGCGATTGGTCATGAGCCGCAGATAGGCGAGCGTGTCCTTGATTTCGGCGCGTTCGAAGAAACGCAAACCGCCATAGACCCGGTACGGCAGGCGCGCACCGAGCAGCGCCTCCTCGAGAACACGGGACTGGGCGTTCGAACGGTACAGGAGCGCAGCGTCGCTGCGCGCACCGCCATTGGCCAGCCAGGTCTTGATGCGCTGGATGATGTAGTCGGCTTCGTCGCGTTCGTTGAACGCCGCATAGAGGCGGATCGGCGCGCCACGTTCGCCCTCGGTCCAGAGGTTCTTGCCGAGCCGCCCGCTGTTGTTGGCAATGATCGCGTTCGCGGCTGAGAGTATCGTGCCCGTGGAGCGATAGTTCTGTTCGAGGCGAAACAGTTGCGCGGTCGGAAAGTCGCGCTGGAAGCGCTGCAGGTTCTCTACCCGCGCGCCGCGCCAACGGTAGATGGATTGATCGTCATCGCCCACCACGAAGGGCGCGTTGCCATCGGCCGCGAGCAGACGCGTCCAGGCGTACTGGATGGCATTGGTGTCCTGGAACTCATCCACCAGGATATGGCGAAAGCGCTGGCGATAATGCGCGAGCAACGAAGGATTGTCGCGCCATAGCTCGAAAGCACGCAGCAAGAGTTCCGCGAAGTCGACGACGCCGTTGCGCGCACAGGCCTCCTCGTAGTCGAGATACAGGCGGATCAATTCGTGGCGCGTAGGATCATTGTTGTCGCGCAGCGCCTTTGCACGCAGGCCCTCGTCCTTGTTGTGGTTGATGAACCATTGCACTTCCTTCGGCACGAAACGCGCTTCATCGAGCTCACGGGCGCGTACGACTTTGCGCACCAGGCGCAACTGGTCTTCGGAGTCGAGGATCTGGAAGGACTGCACGAGCCCCGCTTCGCGCCAATGCAGGCGCAACAGCCGGTGTGCGATGCCGTGGAATGTGCCAAGCCACAACGCGCCGCCGGGCACACCGAGGAGCGACTCGATGCGCGCGCGCATCTCGCCCGCCGCCTTGTTGGTGAAGGTCACCGCGAGGACGCTGTGCGGCGTCGCCGCCTGCGTGGCTACCAGCCAGGCCACACGATGGGTGAGAACCCTGGTCTTGCCGCTGCCCGCGCCGGCCAGTACCAGCACGGGGCCCGGCGGGGCGGCAACAGCCTGCCGCTGGGCGTCGTTGAGCGGCCCTAGAATTTCCGATACATCCATTGACCGCTAGTTTATCAGCCGGATCGCGGCAGCGACTCCTCGGCGAAGCGCAGCAATGCGCCGATCAAGGTCAAAAATACGGGGCCGACGATGAGTCCGATCGGGCCGAATGCGGCGATACCACCGACCACGCCCACGAACACCGCCAGGGTTGACACGGGTGCATGACTTGAAATGAGCAGCGGGCGCAGGAAATTGTCGGACAGCGACACAGCGATGCCCCAGGCAAGTAGAAAAACCGCGGCACCATATCGCCCCACCGCGAGCAACCACACGAGCGCGGGGCCCCAGACGAGCGCTGTACCGCCGGCCGGCAACAGCGAGGCGATCGCCGCCAGCACACCGAACACCACGGGCGATGGCAGGCTGAGGATCGCGAACCCGATACCGACCAGCAGACCCTGCACGATGGCAGTGAGTCCCGTGCCATAGATGACTCCCCGTGTGGTGTTGGCGATGAGCTGAGTCAGCTCGGTGCGCCTCGCGCCCGGCAGCGGCACCAGATGCACGAGGCGTTCGAGCATCTGCCGGCCGTCGCGCAGAAGGAAGAACAACAGGAACAACATCAGGAAGAAGCCCACGACCGTGCCGACCGCGCCCAACACCACATTGCCGCCGGCAGCCGCCGCACTTTTCAGCATGCCCTGGCCATTGTCGATCAACCACTGACGCAGTTGCTCGATGCTCATCACCATGTTGCCGCCGAACCAGTCCTGCGCCTGGCGAATCACGGGCCAATTCTCCACACCAGCCAGTCGCGCGCGCAGTTCGCCAAAATCGCTATGCTGCAACGTGCGCACGAGGTGGCTCGCCTGGCGCGCAAAGGCGACGCCGAGCACGGACAGCGGTCCGAGCAGCACGATGGGAGTCAGCACGACGAGGATCCCCGCGGCAAGACCCTCGCGCCCGCGCAGCCGCCTTGCCAGCCAGCGCTGCAGGGGTTGCAGCACGAAGGCGAGAAAACCTCCCCAGGCCAGTGCACCGAAGAATGGCTCGAGGATGCGCCAGGTCAACAGGGCGAGGATTGCGATGGCGATGAGTGCAAAGCTGCGTTGATAGAAACTGGTCGGCATGATCGATCCTCTCTGCCTGCGGCGCGTTACTGCAGACGATACTCGCCCGCATCCGCGGGCAATTGCAACGCTCCTATTGCGGCAAATCCCGTTCTCGGCGCGATGACCGGCATAGTACGATGTCGTTCATGACGAGTGAGACTGGAGTGATCATCGTCGGCGCCGGCGAGTCGGCCGGCAGCCTGGCATTTTCCCTGCGCCAGCAGGGCTACTCGCGTCCGATCGTGCTGATCGGCGACGAGTCACATCCTCCTTATCGAAGGCCGCCCCTGTCGAAGGCTTTCCTTGCCGGTGAGGTGAGTGCCGAAAGCCTCTACCTGCGCTCGGCCGACAGTTATGCACGCCAGAATATCGAGCTTCGCCTGGGTCTCGGCGTCGAGGCGATCGATCGCGCGGCGCGTAGCGTCACATTGTTCGACGGCGAAGTACTGTCCTACGACCGGCTGGTACTGGCAACCGGCGGTCACGCGCGCCGGCTGCTGTTGCCTGGCGCGGACCATCCCAACGTGCACTATGTGCGCACCATCACCGATATCGAAAGGCTCAAGAAGGAATTCCTGCCGGGCAAGCGATTGGTGGTGGTCGGCGGTGGCTACATCGGCCTCGAAGTGGCTGCGATCGGTATCAAGAAGGGACTCGGTGTCACGGTCATCGAGTCGCTGCCCCGCGTCCTGGCGCGGGTCACGGCGCCGGAGGTTTCTGCGTTCTACGAGCGGGTCCACAGCGAGCAAGGGGTCAAGCTGTTGACCCACACGGGCGTCGAGGCATTCGACGGTGATCCACGCGTTACTGGCGTGCGGCTCGGCGGTGGCGCAATTGTGCCCGCCGACATCGTCGTCGTCGGTATCGGCCTCGTTCCGAATGTCGAACTCGCAACCGCGGCGGGACTCCTGGTCGACAACGGCATCGTGGTCGATGCGCTCACCCGCAGCAGCGATGAGAACATCTTCGCCATCGGTGACTGCGCGAATCACGAAAACAGCTTTCTTGGCCGGCGCCTGCGCATGGAATCCGTGGCGAGCGCGGTCGAACAGGCGCGGATCTGCGCGGCCGCGATCTGCGAGAAGCCGGCGCCGAGATCCGGTCCACCGTGGTTCTGGTCGGACCAGTACGACCTGAAATTGCAGATGGTGGGTATTTCGCAGGGCTACGAGCAACTGGCCATCCGCGGTGACATCAATGGCAGGTCCTTCAGTGCCTTCTATCTGCACGACGGCGAGATCATCGCAATCGATACGGTCAACAGGACGGGCGACTTCGCCGTAGGCAAGCGCTTGCTCGCCGCCCACGCCAGGGCGGAAGTGGCCCAGCTTGCCGATGAGTCGTTTGAGCTGAAGTCGCTGTTGCCCGCCTGAAATTGTCACGCCTGATTCGGTCGATCCGCCCGTGTTCCGCTTTGCGCGATGCCGGGCTTTGACGGATACTCATTCGATGCGTTCCATGATTCGTCTGACGGCCTGTCTTCTCGCCGGGTGGCTGGCGGCGGGCTGTGCCGCGCATGGTGACGCACCCGCCATTGCAAAGACCCCGGAGCCGAGCCCCGCCATGACCGGACATTCCGCCTATTCATTCGCTTACGTCGTGTTGAGTGTCGCAGACCTCGATCAGGCACTCGAGCTGTGGCAACAGCGCTTTGGCATGGAGGTCGTCACGCGACGGCACGGTGCGGACGCCGGACTTGCCAAACTCTGGAACATTGCCGCGGACGATATCAAGGACCAGGCGCTGCTCAACACGCCGGGAAGTCTCGACGGCGGGTTGCATCTCGTGCAATTCGCACGACCGGGGGCCGCGATACGTGAAGGGGCGCGTTCGACGGACCTGGTGTTGAAGAATATCGACATCGCGGCGCGCGACATCAAGGCGCGCCACCAGGAGCTGCTCGATGCCGGCATGAAATTCCGCTCGGCCATCGGTACGCTCGAATCGGATGGCGTACTGGTCTACGAAGTGCACGCCCCTGGTCCGGAAGGCATCAACCTGGTGTTCCTCGAGCAACCGGACGTGCCGCAGCTGACCAGCCGACAGGGCTATGGCGTGACGCCGCAGATCGTCGCCATCACGCCGGACAACGAACGAGAGGTCGCCTTTTACCGGGGCCTGTTCGGGATGGAACAGCTCTCGCACCATCGCTTCGAAGGTCCCGAGGTCGAGAAGACCATCGGGCTGCCCTCCGGCGCGGCGCTCGATGTGCGCATCGTCGGCAACGCAAAGAGCGCCTACGGGCGCATGGAGCTCGTCAACTACCAGGGCGCGCCTGGCGATAACCTCTATCCGCGCGCCCGCCCGCCGGCACGCGGCCTGCTTTCCGTGACCTATGTCGTTGCCAACCTCGGGGGCTATCTCGAACGCGGCCGCAACTGGGGCATCGTCGATCATGGACCAATCGAATCGATACTCGGCAAGGGCCGCATGGCGAGCGTGACGACGCCCGCGGGCATGCGCATCGACATCGTGGAACTGTGACCTTGCGAGTCTACGATTACCTCGATTCGGGCAATGGCTACAAGGTGCGCCTCCTGTTGTGGCAGCTACAACAGCCCTTCGCCTGGACGGAACTCGACATCGTCGCGGGTGAGACGCGAACCCCCGAATTCCTGCGCAAGAATCTGAACGGCCGTATTCCGGCGCTGGAACTCGACGATGGCCGCATCATCGCCGAATCGAACGCCATACTGTTCTATCTGGCCGATGGTTCCGACTATCTGTCAACGGACCGTTATGAGCGTGCACTTACCCTGCAGTGGCTGTTCTTCGAGCAATACAGCCACGAGCCCTTTGTCGCGACACCGCGCTATATCCTGCGGCACCTGCCTGCGGATCATGCGCGCCGCGCCGAACTCGAGTGGCGCCTGCCGAAGGGCCACGAGGCACTTGCGGTGATGGAGCATCACCTGAGCGATCAGCCGTTTTTCGTCGCCGGACGCTACAGCATTGCCGATATCGCACTCTATGCCTATACGCATGTTGCCGGCGAAGGCAATCTCGACCTCGCACCCTATCCAGCCGTCCGCAACTGGCTCGCACGGGTTGCCGCGCAGCCACGACATCGGCCGATTACGGCGCGGCCGGAGTGATCACCAGCGGTTGCGCAGTTCGCGCAATTTGAGGAACACCGTCTGCGCCTCGGGTGATGCGCCAAGGTCGGGGAATTGCTCGCGCAAACGCGCAATGATCTGCGGCTCACCCAGGCGAAAGAACGTATTGATCTGCCGCTCGACGGCGAGCGTCGTTATCTCCGCAGTGGCGGGGTCGTGCCGGCGCGCTGTATCGACACGCGCCGCCGCGGCCTGGTTGCCCGGTTCGCGATCGAGCGTGAACTCGAGGTTGCGCGCGAGGTAATCGTGACCGGGGTAGATCAGCGTCTGCTCGGGCAGGCGATTCAGCTGCCTGGCGAAGGTCTGGTAAAGCTCGACGGGATGACCGCCATTGTGGCAGTTGCCCGCGCCGGCATTGAAAAGCGTATCGCCGCAAAATAGCGCCGGCGTCTCGCTGTGCGCGAGCACGCAGATGTGCGCCATTGTATGGCCCGGCGTGTCGAGACACTCGAGTTCGACGCTTCGTCCGATGCGAATCACATCGCCCTGCGCAAGCCCCTGATCGACACCGCCTATGCGTTCCGCGGCGCCGGCATGGGCCAGCACCCTCGCGCCGGTGACGGCCTTCAAGGCGCGATTGCCGCCGGTGTGATCGCCATGTTCGTGGGTATTGAGGATCTGGGTGATGGTAAAACCGCGCTCCCTCGCCCGTGACAGGCACAGCTGATGGGCCAATGGATCGACGGCGAGCGCCTCGCCGCTTTCGGGACAGGCGATCAGATAGTTGTAATTGCGATAATTGTTGTTGGTCCAGATCCGCTCGACGATCATGGCTTTCTCTCCAGCTAGACGGCAAGGCGCGGGCGGCGCCATGCCAGCCTAGCATGTGCCTGCCCGCTGCCCGCAATTCGCGGCTCGACGAGGCATAATGGCGCGATGCAAGTCTTCGTGGTGCCAGTCACGCCGTTCGAACAGAACTGCTCCATCATTGCCTGCCCCGTGACGCTCGAGGCGGCCGTCGTCGACCCGGGCGGAGATCTCGAACGCGTGCTGAAAGTGGTTGACGACAACGCGCTGAAACTGCGCAAGATCCTGCTGACCCACGCCCACCTCGACCATGCGGCGGCAACCGCGGAACTCGCGCGGCTGCGCAGTCTCACCATCGAGGGTCCGCAGCGCGAGGACAAGTTCTGGATCGATGCCATGCCGGAGCATGCCCGGCAATTCGGTTTTCCGTCCGCATCGACTTTCGAGCCCGATCGCTGGCTCGAGGATGGCGATCGGGTAACCGTGGGCGATGAGACGCTCGAGGTATTGCACTGCCCCGGTCATACGCCTGGCCATGTCGTCTTCTTTCACATGCCGTCGCGTTTCGCCATCGTTGGCGATGTGCTTTTCGCCGGGTCAATTGGACGAAGCGATTTTCCCCGCGGCGATCACGACACGCTCATTCGCTCGATACGCGACAAGCTCTTTCCTCTGGGGGACGATGTGCGATTCCTGCCGGGGCATGGTCCGATGTCGACCTTTGGCGAGGAGCGGCAGCACAATCCTTTCGTTGCCGATCGGATGTTTCGCCACTGAGGGCCATCACGGCGAGAGCGTCATCACCTGCATCTGCGTCGTCGGCAGGTAATGATCCACGAGTAACGCCGCGAACAGCCACATGAGGTAGGTGACCGAGAATTTGAACACACGCATGGGCAGTTCTGCGCGTTCGGTCAACTTCAGCGCCAGCGAGTAGTACAGGAAGATGCCATTCAGCACCAATACCGCGGCCAGGTAGATCAGACCGCTCATGCGTGTCAGGAACGGCATCAGCGTGATCAGCACCAGAAGGATGGTATACAGCAGCACCTGCAGTCGCGTGTAGGCGACGCCGTGGGTGACTGGCAGCATCGGAATTCCCGCCGCAGCGTAGTCGTCACGTCGCGCGATCGCCAGCGCCCAGAAATGCGGTGGCGTCCAGATGAAGATGATCAGAAACAGTAGCAGCGCATTCGGGTCGATTGAGTTCGTCACGGCCGCCCACCCGAGCACAGGGGGCGCGGCACCCGCCGCTCCGCCGATGACGATGTTCTGCGAGGTCGCCCGCTTCAACCAGACGGTATAGATGACGGCATAGCCGATCAACGATGCGAAAGTGAGCACGGCGGTCAGCGGATTGACCAGCCACCACAGGATGAGCATTGCGCTCACGCCGAGCACGGCGGCGAAGCCGAGTGCCTTGCCGTGGGTGATGCGACCCGTTGGCAGGGGGCGGTGCCGAGTGCGCGCCATCTTTTCGTCGATGCGGTGATCGAGCACATGATTGATGGTTGCTGCGCAGGCGGCTGCAAGGCCGACGCCGAGGTTGCCAAAAAACAATGCGCCAAGTGGTGGCGCACCAGGCACCGACAGCAGTGTGCCGACGATGGCGGTGAACACGATCAGCAGTACGACACGTGGCTTTGTCAGTTCGAGGTATTGGCGCCACTCGCTCACGGGTTGCGGCCCTGCGGGTAGCGGGCCGCATGCAGCAGATAGATCGTGGCCACGAGCAGTAGCGCGGCACCGGCGTTATGGAGCGTCGCAATATCGAGTGGAAAGGCCTTGCGAACCATGCTGATGCCGATGGTCAATTGCGTTGCGAGCAGCACGCCGACCAGGACGGCCGCGCGCGTCAGGCGCGCCGAATGACGGCGTTGCCGCCAGGCGAGCAGTGCGGTGGCGGTGAGAACCAGTGTCGCCAGGATCGCGCCGAGACGATGCATGAAATGAATGGCGACCCGCGCTGGATGATCGAGCACGCCGCCCTCGTAGTTGATGTCGAGTCCACGCCAGAGCACGAACGCGTCGCCCAGATCCATCGGGGGCCACCAGGCGTTCTGGCAGCGAGGCACATCGGGGCAAGCCATCGCCGCGTAATTGCTGCTGGTCCAGCCACCGAGCGCGATCTGCAGCGCGAGCACCGCGAGCGCGACGGCTGCCGCGCGCCGGAGCATGCGCAACGCCATGCGATCGGAACCTGAAGGCGGCAGCGTGACCGATCCGCCGCCCAGTTCGCCGAGCATGAGCCACAACAAAAGACCGAGCGTCGAGAGGCCTCCCAGCAGATGCAGCGTGACGATCAGGGGCTTGAGCAACCAGGTGACGGTCAGCATCCCGAGCACGCCCTGCGCGACGACCGTGCCGAGCAACGTGAAATGAAACGCCATCGAGCGCCGTCGCCTATCCTGCCAGGCAAGTGCAGTGATGATGACGATGAGCAGGCCGAGCGTGCTGGCGGCGTAACGGTGGATCATCTCGCGCCAGGCCTTGCCCGTTTCGATGTTGAGCCCCGGATAATCGCGCGCGACCTGCTCGGCATTGCGCAACGCCGCGGCCGGCGTGACGTGACCGTAGCAGCCCGGCCAGTCCGGGCAACCGAGGCCCGCGTTGCTGAGGCGCACATAGGCACCGAGCACCACGACGACGAGGCACAGCATCGCTGCCAGCACCGTGAAACGCCGAATCCACATATCGTTACTCATGGTCAGCCGATGTGCGAGAGCTTGAGCAATTTCTTCAGGTCCTCGAGCAACCCTTTGGGATCGTCGCCGGCGTTGGTCTGCATCATGAGGTTGCCGCGTGGATCGACCAGAAAAATGCTTTTGCCACGCGCTTCAACGGGGAAGCGCGCTGCAATCCCTGCCGCATCGCCCGAGTCGGCCGCGACGACATCAAGACCCGCGTGCTCGCGCTGCAGGAATTGCTCGCGGCAACAATTCGAGGTGGCCAGGAACAGGCGCGCAACTCGCGCCATGTCATTGTTGAGGGAGAGCCGGGTCTGGCGCATGACCCAGAGCGCTCGCTCACAGTCGTCATCACAGCGGCCGTCGCCGACATAGACCAGCGTCCAGCGCTCGCGCAGCAGTCCGTTGACGGCAGGCAACGCAATGGCCGGGCGCAGCAGTTCGCCATGATTGGTGGCGGCGGCGGGTCGCCAGCCGCCGACGTAATACAGATAGAACGCTGCCAGCAAAGGCAGGAAGAACAATCCGAACAACGCCAGCAGGGTGCCTAGCGAATTGCGCCGGGCGGGTTGCGTCATCGCGTCACCTTTCGCAGATTGAGGACCAGGTAGAGCACGATCGCAAGCAGTGCAAACGCCCACCACTGGATGGCGTAGGAGAAATTGCGCTCGGGGTCGATACCCGGGGGACGGAATTCTCGCAGAAATCCACCCGGCTGGCTGGCATCGAGCAGCACCTGCTGGCGCTCGAGAGCATGGCCCGCCGCGGCCTCGAGTTCGAGCCAACGCGGAAAGCTGGTGAGCTTGGGCCAGCGCGCATCGAGCGTGGGCGGTGCGCGCCCCGACTCGAGCGCGGCAACCGGCAGATCGGTGAGCCGGCCGGTGATGATCGCTGCGGTGGTCAGTTGCAACGGCAGGTCGATCCCGGGCAGTCGGTCCCGATAGCCGCTCGCCTGCAACCAGCCGCGATTCACGAGTACCTCGCGACCGTCGGCCAGCGCAAAGACCGTCAGTACTTCATAGCCTGGCTGGCCGTTGTGGCTCATGTTATCGAGGACGAATTGGCGTGGTACATACCGCCCGCGGAGCAACACACGCGAGAAACGCGGCAGGCTCGCGAGGCTGCGCGTGCCGATCTCGACCGCAGGCCTGTCTTGCTGCGCGAACTGATCCCGGAGCGCGCGGTGATATTCGCCGCGATGCCACTGCCAGCGACCGAGCGCGATGAACAGCGCAACAGCGGCAATGGTCAGCACCGTCATGGCGAGTGACGGCGAGAAAATCCGCTTGCCCAAATCGATACGCACGACGCTACCTGCCCCTATACTAGAGGTCCATGGACCTCATCAAGCTATTTGTCATTGCCGTGCTGATCGGCATCGTGGCGAGCCTCGGCAGCGCGCTCTACCACCTGGCAAGTGGCAAGGGTGACTCACGCAAGATGCTGCGCGCACTCACGCTGCGCATCAGCCTGTCGGTGGGGCTTTTTATCCTGTTATTGGTTGCGTGGGCAATGGGGTACATCAAGCCGCATGGACTTGGCGGCTAGCGCCGCAAGCGTCGCAGATGCCCCGGTCCGAGCGGGGATTGCGTTGCAAGCAGCCGCGCGCCGGGGGCTACGGCCGGGTCGAGGTCAGACCCAGTAAACGAATACGAACAACCCCAACCACACGACATCGACGAAGTGCCAATACCAGGCGACCGCCTCGAAGGCGAAGTGGCGCTGCGGCGTGAAATGGCCCTTCATGGTGCGCAGCCAGATCACCAGCAGCATGATGGCGCCGATCGTGACATGCGCGCCGTGAAAACCGGTCAGCATGAAAAACGTCGAGCCGTAGATGCCGGTCGAGAGTTTCAAACCGAGTTCGTGATAGGCATGACCGTACTCGCTTGCCTGCAGTCCGACGAACAGGAAACCCAACAGAAAGGTCAGCGCGAGGAAGATCTTGAGTACGCCGCGGTGGCCGGCACGCAAGGCATGGTGCGCAATGGTCACGGTTACACCGCTGGTGAGCAGGATCAGGGTGTTGAGCGCTGGCAGGCCGAACGCGGGAATGACCTCGAAGGAGCCATCCGCCTTACCGCCGACCGTCGCCGGGCCATTGGTCGGCCAGGCGTTCTCGAAACCTGGCCAGAGGAAGGGATTCGTCAGAACCTTCGTGCCCTCGCCGCCCAGCCAAGGCACTGACAGCTGCCGCGCATAGAAAAGCGCGCCGAAGAAGGCCGCGAAGAACATGACCTCGGAGAAGATGAACCACATCATGCCCATGCGGAACGAGCGGTCGACGCTCATGTTGTAGATGTGCCGCTCGTTCTCGTCGATCACCGTGGAGAACCAGCCGAAGAACATCATCGCAAGCAAGGCGAGTCCGGGCAGCATCAGCCACGGCGAACCACCCGCCCATTCGTTGAGGAATCCGACTACGCCCAGCATCAACACGAACAGGGTGACCGAGCCAAAGATCGGCCAGGGACTCGAGTGCGGTATGTAGTACTTGTTGGGGTCGTGTGCGTGAGCGTCAGCCATGTAGATTTCCCTTTACGAAAGCACTAATTGCTGCCAGCCGCGCCCATCAGGGTCGACTGGTCGTACAGCGTGTAGGAGAGCGTCAGGCGATCCAGATAATCGGGGAGTGCCGGATCGATGAAAAATCGCACCTTGAGGCGGCGGGTCTCGCCGGCTGCGAATCGCTGCGGCGTGAAACAGAAACACTCGGTTTTGCGCAGATAGCCCGCGGCGAGGCCGGGCGTGATATTGGGCACTGCCTGGGTGACAGTGTCCTGACCGGTGAGGTTTCGCACGATGAACTCGGCTTCGTTGAGCGCGCCGGGGTGCACATCAATCGACTTCTGCACCGGCGTGAATTCGAAATTGCCGACGCTCGGCAGCTGGGTCATGAACTCCACCGTCACATCGCGACGCTCATCGATGCGTCCGGCCACAGGCGAATTCGCCGCCTGCGCAAGTTGCGTCTGGTCGCCGAAGCCGGTGAGGTCGCAAAGCACGCTATAGAGCGGCACCAGTGCGAAACCAAAGGCGAAGCTGCCGAGCGTCATCATCAGGAGCCGCGCCAGCAACTGGCGGTTGGCCTTGCGCACCGACGGATTGGTTCGTTCGCTCACGGTTGCGCGCGCGCCATCATCAGCAGGATGAAGCCGGCATAGAAAGCGAAGGCCAGCAGACCGAGCAGCATCGCGTTGCGACGAACGCGCCGGGTCCGTTGTGCATCGACGTCGATCAATGCTCCGCTCCGCGGGCGATCACCGCACCAGAGGGTGGCGTCTCCCAGGAGTGGTAGGGTGGCGGCGAGGGCAGCTCCCACTCGAGGCCATGTGCGCCTTCCCAGACCTTCGCCTTGACCGCCTCGCCGCCTTTGACGCAGCGCCAGATGATGTAGGGGAAGAGGAGCTGCGACAGACCGAAGCCAAAGGCGCCGATCGAGGAGACCATGTTCCAGTCGGTGAACTGCACGGCATAGTCCGGGATGCGCCGCGGCATGCCGGCGAGGCCGAGGAAATGCTGCGGGAAGAACAGCACGTTCACGAAAATGGCCGACAGCCAGAAGTGCCATTTGGCGAGCGTCTGGTTGTACATATGGCCGGTCCACTTCGGCAGCCACAGATAGGTACCTGCCATGATGGCGAATATCGCGCCGGGCACCAGCACATAGTGGAAATGCGCGACCACGAAATAGGTGTCGTGGTACTGGAAGTCCGCTGGCGTGATCGCGAGCATCAGGCCGGAGAAACCGCCGATGGTGAACAGGAACAGGAAGGCGAGTGCAAACAGCATCGGCGGTTCGAAGGTTATGGAACCGCGCCACATGGTTGCGCACCAGTTGAAGACCTTAACGCCCGTCGGTATGGCGATCAGCATGGTCGAGAGCATGAAGAAGAGCTGGCCCGCAAGTGGCATGCCCACCGTGAACATGTGGTGGGCCCAGACGATGAACGACAGGAAGGCGATGGACGCCGAGGCATAGACCATCGACTCGTAGCCGAACAACGGCTTGCGCGAAAAAGTCGGGATCACTTCGGAGACGATGCCGAAGGCGGGCAGAATCAGAATGTAGACTTCCGGGTGGCCGAAGAACCAGAAGATATGCTGGAACATGACCGGATCGCCGCCGCCGGCAGCGCTGAAGAAGCTGGTGCCGAAGAAGTGATCGGTGAGCAGCATGGTGACGGCGCCCGCAAGCACCGGCATCACCGCGATCAGGAGATAGGCGGTGATCAGCCAGGTCCACACGAACAGCGGCATGCGCAGCAGACCCATCTGCGGGGCGCGCATGTTCATGATGGTGACGATGACGTTGATGGCGCCGAGGATCGACGAGGCACCCATCAGGTGTATGGCGAATATGGTGAGCGGAAAGCCGTCGCCTGCCTGCAGTGACAGTGGCGGGTAGAGCGTCCAGCCACCGGCTGGCGCGCCGCCCGGCACGAACATGGTCAGGATCATCAGCGTAAATGCGAAGGGCAGTATCCAGAAGCTGAAATTGTTGAGCCTGGGCAGCGCCATATCCGGCGCACCCACCTGCATGGGGATCATCCAGTTCGCGAAACCCGTCCAGGCCGGCATGACGCCACCGAAGATCATGATCAGCGCATGCAGGGTGGTCATGGAATTGAACAACTGCGGATCGACGAACTGCAACCCGGGCTGGAACAACTCGGCGCGTATGACCATCGCCATGGCGCCGCCCAGGAAGAACATCGCGCAGGCGAAGATGAGATACATCGTGCCGATGTCTTTGTGATTGGTGGCAAACAGCCAGCGCCGCCAGCCGTGGGGTTTGTGGTCGTGGTCGTCGTGGGCCGCGGCGGTGTGTTCGTGGTGAGACATGGTGGATCCTGCGCTTGAACTTATACGGTTTGGCGTTGCAACGATTTCGATCAGCTTTGCGGCGAGGGCTCAGTCGCTGCCGCGGCTGCGACGGTCGCCTCGGCCGCAGGTTCTGCAGCGGGGACCGGCGCGGGTTTGCGGCTCGCGAGCCAGGCATCAAATTCTTCGGGGCTCTTCACTTCGACCACGATGGGCATGAAGCCGTGGTCGCGTCCGCAGAGCTCCGCGCACTGGCCGCGGTAGATACCGGTCTTCGCCGGGTCGACGCGAATCCACAGTTCGTTGATGAAGCCCGGTATGGCGTCCTTCTTCATGCCGAAGGCGGGCACCCACCAGGCATGGATGACATCCTTGGCAGTGAGCAGGAGCCGAACCTTTCGGCCGGCCGGGATGACCAGGTGGTTGTCGACGTCGAGCAGATAGTTCGGGATTGAATTCGGGTCGATGCCGGATTGGAGCTGACGCGCGGCGTCGCTGTCGCGATGCAGTGTCGAGAAGAAGCTCACGTCCTCGCCGACGTATTCGTATTGCCACTTCCACTGATAACCGGTCACACGAATGTTGAGGTCGGTCTTGGTCGCGTCTTCGATCTCGACCAGCACCCGGGCCGCCGGGATCGCCATGATGACGAGGATAACGACCGGGATCACGGTCCAGATGATCTCCGCCTTGGTGCTATGGACCATGCTGGTGTCCGGCACCGCACCCTGCGACTTGCGGTAGCGCACGAGGGCAAGAATCATCCAGCCGAAAACGAAAATGCCGATGGCGACGCACCACCAGAAGATGGTCATGTGCAAGCCGTAGATCTGGCTGCTGAGTTCGGTGACGCCAACCGGCATGTTGAGCAGATGCCAGCCGGAGTCGGCCGCCATTGCGGCGGGCAGGGTGAATGCCAGCGCGGTGGCGACCAGCACGGTGAGGACACGGCGAGGCGTTGAGTTCGATTGCATCGGTAGCACCAGGTTGATTCCTTAAAACATCAAAGTACCGGCGATTCGTCTATGCGCCCGACCAGGGCCCCGAGACGGCGGGCAAGCCCCAGCCTTTCGGATTCCGTCAGAAAACGACCTACTTCCCGACTGCGTCCCTTGGACTCGAAGCGCAATTCATGCGGGTGCAGCGGTGAAACGCCGGCGCGCAGTGTAACCCGCGTCCAGTGCCGGGGAAATACGCACTGCTGGGTGTCCCGCCCGCCCGTTATGTCGATCGTGATGTCGGCTTCGGTCAGCGTGATCGTCTCGACCTGCGCGGCGCGCTGAAAGCTCCACCTGACGGCCAGCGCCAGCAGGCCGATTTCCAATCCGGCGAAGGGCAATACCAACCAGAAGCCCTGTGCAGCGACGAAACCCGCCAACGCGAACGTCGTGAGCCCGAGTGTGCCGAAGAAAAACCAGGCCTGCCGCGGCGTCAGCGAGCAATGCGGTGCCAGTCGGATCTGCACGGACGCGGCGGATGTCATTGAGGTGATCGTTGCAGTACTTGCAGCCTGACCAGCCCCGCATGGTATCAGACCGCTATTTTTTCCCACAACTCATGGACTTAGGGTTTGTACCTAGACCGTGACCAGAATCCGCTCCGACAGCGCCGCAGCGCAGGCCCCATGCGCGTCGGCATTGCGCGGACGCCATGGGAAAACACCGAGCGGCGGCGCACCGAGCGCGGCCTCGAGCGTGGCGAGATTTGCCTCGGGCGCGGCCATCTGCGGATCGATGCAACTCGCGACCCAGCCGAGCCAGGCATTACCGCTCGCCTTGATCGCCGCGTGACTCAGGCGCGCATGATTGATGCAACCCAGTCTCATGCCCACGACCAGCACGACCGGCAGGCGAAGCGCGCTCGCGAGCGTGGCGAAATCGCTGTCCGGCCCGAGGGGCGTCATCCAACCGCCCGCGCCTTCGACCACGACCCAATCGCAGCTGTCGGACATTCGCTGCAACCGCTCCAGAAGCAAGCGGCTTTCGATGACCACGCCTGCCTCCTGCGCGGCCACATGCGGGGCAATCGGCGGCGCAAAGCAATAGGGATTCACGTCCTCATAGGGCAGGGCAACCGATGCGGCGTGCATCAGCGCGAGCGCGTCGTCATTGCGCAGCCCCGCAGGCGTGGCGACGGCGCCGGAGGCAATGGGTTTCATGCCGGCGACACGCAGACCCCGGGCGGCCAAGGCGCGAATGAGCGCCACCGCAACGAGGGTCTTGCCGACGCCCGTGTCGGTGCCGGTAATGAACAGGCCCTTCATCGGCCCTCCCGCCGGCGCCGGGTGATGCGGCTGGCATCGATGCGCGTCTCGCCGGCCAATGTCCGCGGCGGACCTGCGAACGCGGCGCCATAGATGACCTGCCAGCTGACCGGCAGCCGTCCGTCGCCCTGACGCAGCGCTTCGTAATGTTTCACCATGGCGGCATAGCGCCGCGCACCGGTGAGTGAGCGACGGCGTTGCGCGAGCGCGTTGCCGGCGCCAAGACCGCGCAACTCGCCGAGGAGGACTGCAACACTCGGGACATCGCGACGCAGGCGGTCACAATCGAGCACGGGTTCGACAAAACCCGCGGCCGAGAGCATGGCCGCCAGATCCGCCATGTCGGGGAAGGCATGGACGTGCAGTCCGTCGTCGACCGCGGCCCAGGACGTAGCGAGTTCGCCGAGCGTCTCCGGGCCGAAGGTCGAGAACAGGAACAGTCCATCAGGGCGCAGCACGCGTGCCACCTCGTTCATTACATTCTGCGGCGGCAGGCACCATTGCAGCATCAGGTTGCTCTGCACCACATCGAAACTATGATCGGCGAATGGCAGGTGCTCGGCGTCGGCGCATACCCTGGCGATTCGCCGACGCGGCCAGCGGGTGCGCAGCTGCGCCAGCATTGCCGGCGCGAGATCGAGCGCGACGATCTCGGCGCGACGGTAATCATCGCGCAAGAATTGCGCGACATTGCCCGTGCCGGCACCGAGATCGAGCATACGCGCAGGCTTGAGCGCGAAACTGCGCAATCGCGCGTGGAGCTCCTTCGCAACACTTAGCTGCAATTGCGCATGATCCGCATAGGCCGGCGCGGCCTTGCCAAAGCGCCTGGCGATGGCCTGGCGCTCAAGCAGCAAGATCCCGCTCCCCGAGGAACGCCTCGAGCGCGCCGAGAAATTCGCGCCCGTGCGAAAGAAATGGACAGTGTGCAGCACGCGCGAGCTCGAGATGACGCGCAGACCCGAGGTTCTGCGCCAGCCATCGGCTGGCCGCGCTGGGCGTGATGCGATCGTACTCGCCACTGATGATGAGCGCTGGCGTCGCAATGCGCGGGCAGAGCGCGGCGAGGTCTGTCCGTGCCAGCAAGTCGAGCCCGCCCGCAAGAGTCTCCGCGCCTGGCTGTCCGCCCTCGCGCAAGGCGCGGGTCAGCTCGGCGCGCTGGGCGGATGCGGCGCGACTCCCCCGCAACGACAGGTCGAGAAAGTCACGCACAGTCGCCTCGGGATCGCATTGCATGCGGCGGCGAAAATCAGCGAATACCTCGCTGGCCATGCCCCATGCCCAATCGTCCCCGGCGATGAATCGAGGCGTGGTGGTGACCAGCACCAGACGGCGAACTCGCTCCGGGCACGAGGCAGCAAGTGCAAGCGCGGCCTGGCCGCCGAGTGACCAACCGAGCAAATCGCACTGTGGTGGCAGGTATTCCTGCAGGTCGCCTTGCAGTGCGTGTATCGATCGCGGCAGCGCGTCGCCGTTGCGCCCGCCATGACCTGGCAGGTCGAGTGCAAGGCAGGTGCGTGTGGGCGTGAGTTCCGCGCACAAACTGTCGAAAACACAACGGTTGAATGCGAAGCCGTGCAGCAGTACCAGGGGCGTCGTCATACGTTCGTCGGCTCGGCGAATGACTCGGCAAGGGCATCGACGAGACCGTCGATATCCGTCTCGCGATGGGTCGCGGCGAACGTAATTCGAAGGCGCGCACTGCCTGCCGGCACGGTGGGTGGTCGAATGGCGCTCACCCAATAGCCGCGCTCGCGCAATGCCGCGCTGGCAGCGACCGCGCGCGCGGCGGAGCCGATGATGAGCGGTTGTATGGCAGTTGTGCTCGCACTCAAGGGCAAACCGGCTGCGAGGGCGCGGCGGCGAAACCGCGCGGTGAGCGCCTGCAGTCGTTCACGTCGCCAGGGTTCGTCGATGATCAGCTTGAGCGCCGCACGTGCGGCGGCGGCCACGGCTTCCGGCAACGCTGTCGTATAGATATAGGTGCGCGCCGATTGCACCAGCCACTCGATCATCGCGGCTTCCCCGGCGATGAACGCGCCGAAACAGCCAAAAGCCTTGCCGAGCGTACCGACCAGCACGAGTGAGCGCGCCGCTGTTTCGCAACCCGCCGCTTCGAGTGTGCCTCGCCCTGCATCTCCTACCACCCCGAGGCCATGGGCATCGTCGATGAGTAGCCACGCGTCATGGCGATTGGCGAGTGTCGCGAGTTCAGCGACCGGTGCAATGTCCCCATCCATGCTGAACAAGCCGTCACTCGCGATGAGTCGCAGCGGCGCCCTGTCCGCGTCGGCCAGTGTCGCGGCGTGGGCGCCGTCCAGGTGGCGATAGCGACGCAATCGCGCGCCGGACAAACGCGCGCCGTCGATCAGCGAGGCGTGATTCAACCGGTCGGCAAGGAGCAACTTGCCGCGCGAGGCGAGTGCACACTGTGCCGCGAGGTTAGCCATGTAGCCGGTCGACAGGAGCAGCGCTCGTTCACGTCCGAGCCAGGCGGCGAGCTCGGCCTCGAGCGCGGCGTGCTCCGGGCCGTGGCCGGTGATCAAATGGGAGGCGCCGCTCCCCACGGTGCGTGCGCTGGCCTCGCGAAATGCGATGGCAAGTCGCGGATCGCCGGCGAGCCCCAGGTAATCGTTGTCGCAGAAAGCGACGAAGTCGCGGCCGTCCACACGCAACCGTTTCGATCCGCCCGTGCTGTCATGCCGGGCGATGACGCGCTCGCGTCGCAGCCCCTTGCCGGACAGCGCGGCGAGCGAGCGCTGCAGCTCGTCAGTGCGCTCCGGCATGTTCGGCCGCAGTCTGGCCGGCGACCTGCATGCCAAGTCGCGCGAGCAGTCCGCGGTCACGCTCAACATCCGGATTGCCCGTCGTGAGGAGTTTCTCGCCATAGAAAATGGAGTTCGCGCCGGCTAGAAAGGCGAGCGCCTGCAGCTCGTCCGACATATTCTCGCGACCTGCCGACAGGCGCACCGCGCTTGCCGGCATGAGTATGCGTGCCACCGCGATGGTGCGAATGAATTCGAGTGGGTCGACGGGCGGTGCATCGGCGAGCGGCGTGCCCGGTACCGCCACCAGCTGGTTGATGGGCACGCTCTCGGGATGACGCTCGAGGTTGGCGAGCGTACGCAGCATTTCGGCGCGATCGCCGCGCGATTCGCCGAGGCCGACGATGCCGCCGCAGCAGACGCCGAGGCCGGCCGCGCGCACGGCGCGCAAAGTATCGAGGCGGTCGCTGAAATCGCGGGTGGTGATGATGTTGCCGTAGAACTGCGGCGACGTGTCGATATTGTGGTTGTAGTAATCGAGCCCGGCATCTTTCAGCTGCTGCGCCTGCGCGGAATCGAGCATGCCGAGCGTTGCGCAACTCTCGAGACCGAGCGCGCGCACTTCGCGAATCATCGCGCACATCTGCTCGAGGTCCTTCTTCTTCGGCGAACGCCACGCCGCGCCCATACAGAATCGGGTCGCACCGGCTGCCTTCGCGGCGCTGGCGCGTTCGCGGACGAGTTCGAGCGGCAGGGTCTGCTCGCGATCGACGCCCGTGTCATGGCGCAGGCTCTGCGGGCAGTAGGCGCAATCCTCCGGGCAGCCGCCGGTCTTGACGGACAACAGCGTGGCAAGCTGCACCTGATTGGCTGGATGGTGACGGCGGTGCACTGTTTGCGCCACGAAGATCAGATCGGCAAACGGCTGATCAAAGAGTGCGGCCACTTCTGCCGCGCTCCAGTCGTGACGCACCGCGTTGCTGCTGCACTCGGTCATGGCGAGTCCTCGCTGTCGCTATTTCCTGCGAATACACACGCTTTCGGCGGCTGCCGGACGGGGCCGCTGCGGGCATGCTGTTGCCCGGCATGGTGTTGTGCGGAGCCGCGAATTGTCAACTTTTCCCATGGCGTTCTGGTTGACAATCATCCACGGCCTCAGGCCCATCTCGCCCCTGCGCCACGGCATGGATCTCGCGCTCGCGGCGTGGCTGTTTCCGCCCATCTGCGTGATCTGCCGGCGGCGGGCCATCCATCCCTGGCTCGATCTGTGCGACGCTTGCCTGCAGATACTGCCGTTGCAGCCATTGGCGCAGGCTGGCACGCCGCTCATCGCGGCGCTCGGCTACGCCTTCCCCGCCGACCACTGGGTGCGGCGCCTGAAATTCAACAGCGACCGCGTGGCCGGCAGGCTACTCGGCACGCTGCTCGCGGGATCGGTTCTGGCGGCGGGCGATCGGCTGCCGGATGCACTGGTGCCGGTGCCGCTGCACCCGCGGCGCCTCGCCGAGCGCGGCTACAACCAGTCGCTGCTGATCGCGCGCCAATGCGCCCTGCTGCTAGATCGCCCGGTGCGTCCGCATTGGCTGCGCCGGGTCACCCATAGCCCGGCGCAAACGCGGCTGGCAGCCCGCGAACGCCTGCACAATGTCGCCGGCGCGTTCGCGGCCGCAGGCAGTGTACGTGGCAAGACACTGGCGCTGGTCGACGATGTCCATACCACCGGTGCGACGGCTAGCGCCTGCACGCAGGCGCTCCTCGGTGCGGGCGCCGCGTCGGTGCGGACCTGGACGGCGTGCCGCAGCTAGCCCGAGAGGCTGTACTCGAGCAACAGGCCGGCAAAGATGCACATGCCGACATAGTTGTTGTTGAGGAAGGCGCGAAAGCAGCCCTCGGCATCGCGGCGGCGGATCAACCACTGCTGATAGACGAAAAAACCGGCGGCGAAGACCAGGCCGGCCTGATACCAATGGCCATAACGCATGCTGGTGCCGGCCAGGTATAGCGTCGTCAGCATGAGCAGCTGCAACGCGGCAACGAAGAGGCGGTCGAGATCGCCGAAGATGATCGCCGTCGAGCGCACGCCAATCTTCAGGTCGTCATCGCGATCGACCATCGCGTATTCGGTGTCGTAGATGAGCGCCCAGAAGATCGCGGCGATGAACAACAGCCAGCCGACGCGCGGCAGATTGCCATACTGCGCAACGAACGCCATCGGTACGCCATAGCCAAAGGCGACGCCGAGTACCAGTTGCGGGGCCGGGAAGAAGCGCTTGAAGAACGGATAGGCGAGTGTCAGCGCCGCGCCCAGGAAGGCGAGCCGCAAGGTGAGCGGATCGAGCTGTGCGACGAGATACAACGCGACGCCGCCCAGGAGCGCCAGCATCAACATCGCCTCATACGGCGAGAGCCTGCGCGCGGCGAGCGGACGATCGCGGGTGCGGCGTACGAAGGGATCGATATTGCGATCCGTCAGGTCGTTGGCGATGCAGCCCGCGGCGCGCATCACGACGGCGCCCACGACGAAAATGACGAATATCGTCTCGTTCGGATGGCCCTCGCCCGCCACCCACAGCGCCCAGAGCACGGGCCAGAGCAGCAACCAGATCCCGATCGGCTTGTCGAAGCGCATCAGCTGCATCGAATCGCGCCAGCGCCGCACCCACCACGGATCGGTGGGTCGCATGTCCAGGGCACCCCGGCTCAAAGCGGTTCCTCGCGCCCGATGGCTGGCAGAAAAACCTCGATCAGGATCATGGCGTGGTCGTTGATGACGAAACGTGTTCGTCGCTGCCACAGACATTGCGGGGCGAGGGCGGCAATTGCAAGCGCGTGCCTCGCCAGCGGATCGTCGGGGGAGGCAAGGCTGAAATCGGGTGGCGCCCGGCGCACGCCGGCATGTGCGGCCAGCGTACCGCCGAGCGGCTTCGCATCGAGTTCGAGCAGCCAGGGTTCGGCATCGAGCATGACGCGCGGCACCCGGGTGCGCGCCAGCAGCCAAAGTTCGTGGCCATGGCGAAACTCGATTTCCCGTTCAAGACCTTCGGCGGCGACCGTCTGGGATCGCAGGCGAAACCGAAACCGCTCGCCGCAGGCGGCGCGAATGCGCTCGGTCATCAGTCCAGGCGTCAGCAGCCAGGAGCGAAGCCGCGCATCCTCGCAGTGCTCGGCCAGCTGCGCGGCGTCGATCCAGCGATTGGCGCCGATGTCGTTCATCCAACGCGACCGTACTGCGCGCTGGCGCCGACCCAGCGCGCGACCAGCGGTGCGATCGATCCTGGAAATCGCTCGTTCATGACCGTTGCCGCGCGTTGCACCTGCGGCAGCATCGCCACATCCCTGGCAAGATCGGCGACCCGAAGTTGCGCAAGGCCAGTCTGCCGGGTGCCGAGCAATTCACCGGCGCCGCGCAATTGCAGATCGCGCTCGGCGATCACGAAACCGTCATTGGTCTCGCGCAGGGCGTTCAGGCGCTCGCGAGCGGTCTCGCCAAGCGGAGCCCGGTAGAGCAACACACAACTGCTTTCGCGTCGCCCGCGCCCGACCCTGCCGCGCAACTGATGCAACTGCGCAAGCCCCATGCGTTCGGCGTTCTCGATGATCATCAGCGTGGCGTTCGGCACGTCGACGCCGACCTCGATTACGGTCGTCGCAACCAGAAGCTCGATCTCGCCCGCCTTGAACTCCCGCATGACCTTCTCCTTGGCACGCGGCTTGAGCCGTCCATGTACCAGGGCGACGCGCAGTTGCGGCAGGGCTTCGGTGAGGGCGGCGGCCGTATCCTGCGCGGCCTGCGCCTTGAGTTCCTCGGATTCCTCGATCAACGAGCAGACCCAGTAAGCCTGGCTGCCGCCCGCGCAGGCCGCGGCGATGCGCTCGACGACCTCGGCGCGTCGGGTCTCGGGCAGCACGACCGTACGCACCGGCGTGCGCCCTGGCGGCAACTCATCGAGCACCGTGACATCGAGATCGGCATAGGCCGTCATCGCCAGTGTGCGCGGGATGGGCGTTGCCGTCATGATCAGCTGGTGCACCGAGGCATCGGCGGCAGCTTTCTCGGCGAGCTGCAAGCGTTGATCGACGCCAAATCGGTGCTGTTCATCCACGATCACCAGGGCAAGCCGGGCAAACGCCACGCCCTGCTGAAAAAGCGCATGCGTGCCGACGATCAGCTGGCTCTTGCCGTCGGCGATCGAGGCCAACGCTTTTCGCCGCGCCGCCGCTGGCAACGTGCCGGTGACCAGGGTCACAGTGACACCGAGTGGAGCGAACCAGTCGTGCAAGGTCTGCCAGTGTTGTTCGGCGAGCAATTCGGTCGGCGCCATGAGCGCCGCCTGGCCGGCGCTGCCAATCGCCTGCGCGCAGGCGATTGCGGCGACCGCCGTCTTGCCGCTGCCGACATCGCCCTGCAGGAGCCGCGCCATGGGCGTGTTGAGCTGAAGGTCGGCACAGATCTGATCGAGTGCCCGGCGTTGGGCGCCAGTCAACGAAAATGGCAGCGACCGCGCGAGGCGCGCGGCGAGCTGCGAAGTATCCACAAGGGCGGGCGCATTGCGCTGGCGTAGCCTGTTCCTGATGCCCTGCAGGGCGAGATGCTGCGCAAGCAATTCCTCGAATGCGAGGCGCCGCTGGGCGGGATGGCGGCCCGAAGCGAGTTCGTTGAGCGACAGGTCGAGCGGCGGGTGGTGCAATTCGCGCAACGCCGTGCCGAGACCCGGCAACTCGAGCGGAGCGCTGATCTCGGCCGGCAGCCAGTCATGCACCTGACGGCGAGCCACCGCCTGCAGCGCAAGATCGATCAGGCGACGAAAACGGCCCTGCGCGATGCCGGGAACGCTCGGGTAGACCGGCGTCAGACGATCGGGCAGGGGCGGCGGATTCTCGCCGAGGCGCTGGTACTCGGGGTGGACCATCTCGAAGCCGGAAGGACCGCGGCGCACCTCGCCATAGCAACGAATGCGGCTGCCCCTGGCGAAACCGTCACGTTGCGCATTCGAAAAATAGAAGAATCGCAAGGTCAGGCTGCCACTGCCATCGTCGATGCGCACCAGGAGCTGCCGGCGGCGGCGGAACACGACTTCGGCAAGCTGCACCTCGCCGCTCACCACCGCCCGCTGCCCGGTAACGAGCGAGCCCATGCGGCTCAAGCGCGTGCGATCCTCGTAGCGCAACGGCAGCACGAACAGCAGGTCCTCGATCTGGTGCACGCCGATGTCAGCCAGTTGCGCCGCAAGCGCAGCGCCGACACCTGGCAGGCTGGTGATCGCCGCCGGCGCCACGGACTCATCGCGCGCGGTCACGACAGCTGCAGCACGCACTCCATTTCGACTCGAGCGCCACGCGGCAACTCGCGCACCCCGACGGCAGCGCGGGCCGGATACGGTTGGGCGAAGTATTGCGCCATGATCTCGTTGACGCGCGCGAAGTGGCCGAGGTCGGTCAGGAAGACCGTCACCTTGACCGCGTCCTGCAGCGTGCCCCCGGCGGCTTTGCAGATTGCGACGAGGTTGTCGAACACGCGGCGGATCTCGGCATCGATGTCGCCGGCGACCATCTGCATGGTCGCCGGATCGAGCGGGATCTGCCCGGATACGTACACGGTGTCGCCGATGCGCACGGCCTGCGAGTAAGTGCCGATGGCCTGCGGCGCATCCCTGGTGTTGATGTACTGGCGTTGCTTGGAACCCATGGCGGCCTGACTACTTGACGTGACGCGCGATTGTACGCGAGACGCGGCTGACGTCGGCAATGCTGCGTATCGCACGCATGACCCGTGCCAGCTGCCGCCGATCCAGTACCTGTACCTGGAAGGTGATTACCGACGTGCCGCCATCGCGCTCCTGCAAAAGCACATGGTCGATGTTGGTCTGCGTATCGGCAATCGCGGCGGCGATCTTGGCGAGCGTGCCCATGCGGTTGGCAACCTCCACGCGCAGCTCGCTGGTGAAGCGCCGCTCGCCGCCCTCCTGCCAGCGAACCGCCAGCCACTTCTCCGGATGCTTGCGGTAGTCTTCGACGTTGACGCAGGTTTCCCTGTGGATCACGACACCGCGACCGGTCGAGAGGTAGGCCATGATCGGATCGTTCGGGAGCGGATAGCAGCAACGCGCATAGGTCACGAGCAATCCTTCCGTGCCCGCGACCGCGAGCGGCGTCATGCCGCCGGCTGTGTCGCTGCCGCGCTCCGCAGGCAGCAGCCGGCGTGCGATGAGCGGCGCGAGACGTTCGCCGAGCCCGATCTTCTCGAGCAGTTCGTCGCGATCGCGCATGCCGAGTTCGCCAATGATCTGCGCCAGCGTTGCCTCCGGGACAGTCTCGAGCGAGAGCTTGAGTTCCGCGAGCGCCTGCTCGAGCAGTCTTTGCCCTAGCTCGACGGCTTCGGTGCGCCGCAGGCTCTTGAGATACTGGCGAATCGCGCCGCGCGCCTTGGCCGAAGCTACGAAACTCACCCAGGCAGGGTTTGGCCGTGCGCCCTTGGCGGTGATGATCTCGACCGTCTGGCCATTGCGCAGCACGGTGCGTAGCGGCGCGAGCTTGCGGTCGATTTTCGCGGCTACGCAGCGATTGCCGACGCCGGTGTGCACGGCGTAGGCGAAATCAATCACCGTCGAGCCGCGCGGCAGGCGCATGATCTCGCCCTTCGGCGTGAACACGTAGACCTTGTCGGGAAACAGGTCGACACGCACGCTCTCGAGGAACTCCTCCGAGGTATTTCCGGACTGGATCTCAACCAGGCTCGAGAGCCACTCGCGTGCGCGGTCCGCGCCGCCGCCCGACTCGCCCTCGCCCGATTTGTATTTCCAGTGCGCTGCGATGCCGATCTCGGCCACGCGATGCATTTCCGTCGTGCGAATCTGCACTTCGATGGGGATGCCATTCGGTCCAAACAGCGCCGTGTGCAATGACTGGTAACCGTTGACGCGGGGAATGGCGATGTAGTCCTTGAATCGTCCCGGCATCGGCCGATACACGGAGTGCACCATGCCGAGCGCGCGGTAGCACTCGTCGGTCGATTCGACAATGATGCGCACGCCGTAGACGTCGACGATTTCGCCCAACGGCGCACGCTTGCGGCGCATTTTTCTGTAGATGCTGTACAGGTGCTTCTCGCGTGCCTCGACCGTCGCTTCGAGGCCGCCACGTTGCAATGCGGCGCGCAGGCTCGTGGTGATCTTGCCGAGAAATTCCTTCTGGTTGCCGCGCGCGCGGCGCAATTCACGTTGCAGGACCTTGTAGCGGCGCGGGTAACCTGCCTGGAATCCCAGGTCCTCGAGTTCCAGCTTGATGTTGTACAGGCCGAGCCGCTCGGCGATGGGTGCGTAGATCTCGAGGGTTTCGCGCACCATGGCCATGCGCCGTCGCGGTGGCAATGCCGTAACCGTGCGCATGTTGTGCAGGCGGTCGGCGAGCTTGACCAGGATGACACGCAGATCGCGCACCATCGCGAGCACCATCTTGCGAAAACTTTCCGCCTGCGCCTCGGCACGGCTGCGGAAGCGGATCTGGTCGAGCTTGGTTACGCCGTCGACGATTTCCGCGACGCTCGCGCCGAAACGTTCGCCAAGCGCATCCTTGTCGATGGCCGTGTCTTCGATGACATCATGCAGGATGGCGGCAATGATGGTGTCGGGATCGGCGCGCAGCTGTGCCAGCACGTTGGCGGCCGCGAGCGGATGGGCGATGTAGGGTTCGCCGGACAGACGCTTCTGCCCCTCGTGCGCATCGATTGCAAAATCGATGGCCGAACGCACGCGCTGTTGTTGCTCCTCGGGCAGATACTTCGCGCACTCCTGCAGCAATGCACGTTGACCTGGCGTACGCCAGGGGGCTGGCAACAGGGTGCGAAGCGAAGACGCGTAGTCCATGGCGACGAGCCATGGTACCGCGTAGCGGCCCGGTTAGTCGTCGAGGCCGAACTGGGGGGCGCGAAACAGTGAATCGCTGTCCGGATCCGGAATGGCAAGCTCGGGCGTCGGCTCGGGCTCGGCCAGCATCTCCGGCGTTATGGTGCCTTCGGCGATTTCGCGCAGGGCGACGACGGTGGGTTTGTCGTTCTCCCAGGGCACGGTTGCTTCGGCGCCGTTGGCGAGGCGACGCGCCCGCTGGGCCGCAAGCAGCACCAGCTGGAAAATGTTATCGACATTGTGCAGACAGTCTTCGACGGTTACGCGTGCCATGGAAACCTCGCCACAGGGCCGACCATTTTAGCGCATTGCGGCATTCCCGGCCAGAAGCCCGGCCAACAGGGGCGCAAGCTGTGCCCGGTCCGGACCCAGGTCCGCGGTCCGGCCGTCCAGGACCCCGAGCAGCTGCTCGACTGCCTGCTCGAAATCGTCGTTGACGATGACGCAGTCGAATTCGTGAAAGTGGCTCATTTCCTGCTCGGCCACCGCCAGGCGCCGGGCGATCACTTCGTCGCTGTCGGTCCGCCGGTTTCGCAGCCGCGCCTCGAGAGTGGCGCGCGAGGGCGGCAGGATGAAGATGCTGGTGCAGCCGGGCCAGCTGCGCCGCACCTGCTCGGCGCCCTGCCAGTCGATTTCGAGTATCACGGTGCGGCCCTCGGCGAGCGAGCGCTCCACCTCGGCGCGATGCGTGCCGTAGTAGTTGCCATACACTTCGGCGTATTCGAGGAAGCCGCCCGCATCGCGTTCGGCGAGAAACTCCGGGACGGTTACGAAATGATAATCGCGGCCCGCGACCTCACTCGGGCGCTGCGGCCGGGTGGTGTGCGAGACCGACACGGCGAGCCCCGGCCGGCGCGCGAGTAACGCCTTTACAAGGCTCGTCTTCCCCGCGCCCGAGGGCGCTGCGATCACAAACAATTTTTTTGCGGAGGGGTGCGCCATTGCCTCGAGTCCTGGTCGCCGCCTATTCGATGTTCTGCACCTGTTCGCGCATCTGCTCGATGGCGACTTTCATTTCGACCGCGCAGCGGGTCAGTTCCAGATCGGGCGATTTGGATGAAAGCGTGTTGGCTTCGCGATTGAGTTCCTGCATCAGGAAATCGAGCCGCCGGCCCGCGGGCTCGCCGGCGCTGACGACGCGCCGGACCTCGGCAACATGACCGCGCAGCCGGTCGATTTCCTCGGCGACGTCGCTGCGCGCCACGACGAGTGCGATTTCCTGCTCGAGCCGCTCCGCGTTCACTTCCGCGGCAAGCTCTGCGACGCGCTCGCGCAAGCGCTGCAGCTGCTCCTGGCGCAGCTGCGGCAGGCGCTGCTCGACGCCTGCAGCAAGCTCGCTGAGCGCCTCGCAGCGCTGCAGGATCGCGCCGCGCAGGTGCTCGCCCTCGCGCTGCCGGGCCGCGACGAGTTCGTCGAGAGTCGCCTCGAACAGCTCATCGAAGCTCGCGCGCAATCTATCGACGGCGCTTTCGTCTTCGCGAATGACGCCCGGGAAGCGCAGGACGTCCATGGCGTCGATGCGGGTCTGAGGGGCGGGCAAGCGTGACGCGATCTCGGTGACTTGCCGGATGATCGCATCGAGCGTGGCGGCGTCGACTCCCTGCGAGGCGGCTGCGCCCGAGCCGCGCTTGAGATGCAAGCTGCAGTCGATTTTGCCGCGCTTGAGCTTCGCGCCAAGGCGACTCCGCAATTGCGGCTCGAGCGAGCGCAGCTCCTCCGGCAGGCGCAGGCTGATTTCGAGGTAGCGGTGATTCACGCTGCGCAGTTCGCAGGCGAGGGTACCGAAGCGGTCGGTGGCTTCGCGGCGGGCGAAGCCGGTCATGCTGAGGATCATGGCGGGGTGTCGTCGGCTTGAATTCTTCCGCGCTGCCGCAACCTGGCGATCCGGCGGCGACGCGGCCTGTGATATAAGACAGCCCAGTTTAGCGCAACCACCGGGCCAGGCTCGAATTGCGGGTCGAATACGCTGAAATCAGTCTGATCGGTTCGCGCGAGCGCAACGAGGATCGCGTTGCCGTCGCGGTCGCCGAGGAAGCCGCGCTGCTCCTGGTCGCCGACGGCATGGGCGGCCATGCCGACGGTGCGCGCGCAGCCGAGCTGACGCAGAAAACACTCATCGAGGCGTTCTGGCACACGCCGCTGCCCGCTTTCGATCCGATCGGCTTCCTGCACCTGACGCTCGGCGCCGCGCACGAAGCCGTGGTCAGCTATGGCCGCGATCGCCCGATGGAGCAGCGCCCGCGTGCAACCTGCGCGGTCTGTCTCGTGCAACGCGGCAATGCCTACTGGTCCCATGTCGGCGACAGCCGCGTCTACCTGATTCGAGGTGGTGCGATAGTCGCGCGTACCCGCGACCACAGCCATGTCGAGAACCTTTTGCGCGAAGGGGTCATCGTGCCGGCGCAGGCGGCCGCGCACCCGATGCGAAATTTCGTCGAGTCCTGCATCGGCGGCGAAACCCTGTTGCCGCAGATGAGCACCAGCGGCAGGCGCAAGCTGGAACCAGGCGATGTACTGCTCGCCTGCACCGATGGCCTGTGGGGTTCGCTGAAGGACGAGGACGTCGCAGCGAGTTTCGCAACCACCGACATCGCGCTCGCGAAACAACTGGGCGGCCTTGCCAAACGTGCGGTAGAGGCCAATGGCGCCAGCAGCGACAATACCTCAGCCGTCGTAATGCGCTGGCTCGGCCCATGACGCACTCAAACGCATCGCCGTGGCGGCGCCCGAGCGGACGCGCATCCGATGAATTGCGCGCAGTGCGCTTCCAGCGCGAGTTCACCCGTCACCCGGAAGGTTCGGTTCTGGTCGAGTTCGGCGCCACCCGGGTCCTGTGCACGGCGAGCGTCGAAGAATCCGTGCCGCCTTTCCTGCGCGGCAAATCCCAGGGTTGGGTCACGGCCGAGTACGGCATGTTGCCGCGCGCGACGCATACGCGCTCGGCCCGCGAGGCAGCGCGCGGCAAGCAATCCGGCCGCACACAGGAGATCCAGCGCCTGATCGGTCGTTCGTTGCGGGCCGTGGTCGATCTCCGTGCCCTCGGCGAGCGCAGCATCACCATCGACTGCGATGTGCTGCAGGCCGATGGCGGAACACGCACGGCCTCGATCAGCGGCGGCTATGTCGCGCTTTGCGATGCGATCGCCGCACTGCGCCGGCGCGGCGTCCTGCAAAGCGATCCCCTGCATGGCCAGGTCGCCGCGGTATCCGTCGGCATCTTCGCGGGCCAGCCGGTGCTCGACCTCGATTACGACGAGGACTCACAGGCGGAGACCGACATGAACGTCGTCATGAACGACGGTGGCGGCTACATCGAGTTGCAGGGCACGGCGGAAGGCCACGCGTTTCGCCACGATGAACTGCAGCGCCTGCTCGAACTCGCGGGCAAGGGCACGACGGAAATCTGCGCCTTGCAGCGCGCGGCACTGCGCGCCACGAGCGCTTGAACCGTCCGCCGGGCCGGCGCATCGTGATCGCGAGCAGCAATGCGGGCAAATTGCGCGAGTTCGCTGCACTGCCCGCGCTTGCGGCCTACACCCTGCTGCCCCAGCGCGAACTCGGCATCGACGATGCCGAGGAGACGGCCGCCACGTTTGCCGGCAACGCCCTGCTGAAGGCCCGCCATGCGGCCGACGCAAGTGGTCTCATCGCCATTGCGGACGACTCGGGACTGTGTGTCGACGCCCTGCAGGGGCGGCCGGGCGTGTACTCGGCGCGCTACGGCGGCGCCGGCCTCGACGACGCCGGGCGCAACCGGCGATTGCTCGAGGAATTGGCCGGCGTGCCGACGCGCGCGCGCGCGGCGCATTATCACTGTGCCATCGCCTGCGCAGCGCCCGGCGGGGTTCCGCCCCTCGTCTGCGAAGCGAGCTGGCAAGGACATCTGCTCGAAACGCCGCGGGGCACGGGCGGCTTCGGTTACGACCCGTTGTTCGTGCCGGCGGGCGATCGCCGCACGGCCGCCGAACTGCCGCTCGAAGAGAAAAATCGCCAAAGTCACCGCGCGCTGGCGCTCATGCAGCTGGCCGCCCGGCTGCCCGCCTGGCTCGCCACACAGTGAATGCACTGCCGGCGCTCGCCCTGTACGTGCACATGCCCTGGTGTGTGCGCAAATGTCCCTACTGCGATTTCAACTCACATGCGCTCAAGGGCGACCTGCCGGAGCGCATCTATGTCGATGCGCTGATCGACGATCTCGCGAGGAGCGCCGAGCAGGCGGGCGGGCGTGCGATCCAGAGCATCTTCTTCGGCGGCGGTACGCCGAGCCTGTTCGGTGCGGCAAGCATCGAGCGCGTGCTCGCGGCAGCAGGCGCCGCACTCGCTCTCGCCGATGATGTCGAGGTGACCCTCGAGGCCAACCCGGGCACTGTCGAGCGAGGCCGTTTCGCCGACTACGCTGCTGCGGGCGTCAACCGGATCTCGCTCGGCGCGCAGAGTTTCGACGCCGGCGCGCTCGAGCGGCTTGGGCGCATTCACTCACCGCTCGATACTGCGCTCGCGATCGACGAGATTCGCGCCGCCGGTATCGCCAATTTCAATCTCGATCTGATGTATGGCCTGCCCGGGCAGGACACGGCAGCGGCGCTTCGGGATATCGAAACCGCGCTGTCTTACGCACCGCCACACCTGTCGCACTATCAACTGACCCTCGAGCCCGGCACTGTGTTCGCTGCGCATCCGCCACGGTTGCCCGATGAGGCCGTGATTGATGAAATGCTGGCGCAATGCCAGCACCGGCTCAGGGCGGCGGGTCTCGTTCGTTATGAAGTATCCGCCTATGCGCAGGAAGGCGCGCGATGCCGGCACAACCTCAATTACTGGCAATTTGGCGACTACATCGGCATCGGTGCCGGCGCGCATGGCAAGCGGACCGGGTTCGACCCCTTCGCCGTGCACCGCAGTACCCGGGTGCGTGACCCGCGTCGCTACATCGCGCGCGTCGAGCGCTGGCGTGACGAGCAGGCGGTTGACAGTCGCCAGCTGCCGTTCGAGTTCATGCTGAATGCCTTGCGACTGGTCGATGGCTTCGAGGAGCCGCTGTTCACCGCGCGCACCGGGCTTGCGCTCGGCAGCTGTGACGCGCAATGGTCCATGTTGGCCGCGCGCGGCCTCGTTGCGCGGGAAGATGGCCGGATTCGCCCCACTGCCAGAGGCCTTGGTTTTCTGAACGACGCGCTGCTGCCGTTTCTGCCGGACGATCATGGCCCCTACACGGCGAAAAAAAACCAAGAAAAGACCGTGGGTTAAGCTCGAATCGCGAGGACCGCCGCTGGTTTATGCACAGCTCGCGGCCGGCGAGCGAAAATGAGCGGGTTACATCCTATTTAACCCAAATGACACAATGAGAGTCACGTAACCGATTGTTTTATATATATATAATGTTTTGGTCATTTTTTGACCAAGCCAACAATTATGGTTTTTTCGGGCCCGCAAACGACCCCGGCCCTCGAGTTAGCCACAGAGTTATCCACAGATTTTGTGGATAACGGCCGACCCTTGAGCCGGGCCGCCTGTCCCGTTAGACTGCGCGGCCCCGCGACCCTGGGGTCGCCGTTAGCCGAACCAGCCACTGCAGGACCGCCATGAAAGCCAGCATCCATCCGGATTACAAGGAAATTACCGTTAGCTGCAGCTGCGGCAATACCTTCAAGACGGGTTCCACCCTGGGCACGGACCTGGCCGTCGAAGTCTGCTCCAACTGCCACCCGTTCTTCACGGGCAAGCAGAAAATCGTCGACACCGCGGGTCGCGTCGACAAGTTCCGTCGCAAGTACGCCCAGCAGACCGGCGCCCGCTAGCCGGAACTTCAGCTGCCCGGCCCGGCTCTACCATTTAATATGGGGGCCGGCTGCGACCTATCGGCTGGGAGTTGCGCATGATCCAGAAATTCGTCCTGATGCTGCTGACCGCCGTGGCGGTGGCCGGCTGCGCCACCAACCCGGCGACCGGCAAGCAGAATGTCGTGCTCAGTTCGATGAAAAGCGAGCGCGAGTCCGCGCGACGCGCCTATGAAGAAATCATCAAGTTCTACGGGGCCTATGAGGACCAGGCCGTCCAGGATTACATCAACGAAATCGGCCAGCGCGTGGCAAGGCAGAGCGACCTGCCCGATGAGGAATGGAAATTCGTGGTGCTGGACGACGAGTCCGTCAACGCGTTCACGACCGGCGGTGGCTATGTCTACCTGCACCGTGGTCTCCTGACCCACCTCAATTCCGAAGCGGAGATCGCGTCGGTCATAGGCCACGAGATCGCGCACGTCACGTTGCGCCATCCGGCCCGCCGCCAATCACGCGGCATGCTGGCCTCGATCCTCTCGGTCGGCGCTGCGATCGCCACCGGATCACAGGCCGTGGCGCAAATGGCGAACATCGGCGCGGCTGCATGGGTGCAGGGCTATGGACGCGAGAGCGAAGCCGAAGCCGATCGCTATGGACTGAAATACGCGGCGAAGGCCGGCTACCAGCCCGAGGCCATGGCGCGCACCTTCGAGATGTTCAAGGCGCAGGAGCGCTTCGAACGCGATCGTGCCCGTGAGGAAGGGCGCGAGCCGCAGATCTACCATGGGGTTTTCTCCTCCCATCCGGCGCCGGACTCCCGCGCCTTCGAAGCCGCCAAGGGCGCCGCGGCCTTCCAGGGCGGGACACCCGAAGGCGGCTGGGTCGAGAACCACGACCGCTACCTGCGCATGCTCGATGGCATGCCCTATGGTTCGAGCCGCGCCCAGGGCATCGTGCGCGAAAATCGCTTCTATCACGCCGGCATGGGCATCACGCTCGCCTTCCCCAGGGGCTGGACGGTGGAGAACATGCGCGATCGCCTGCTCGCCTATACCGTCAACAAGGACAGCGTCATGCAGTTGACGTCCGAGGTGCGCCCGGAGAACAAGGCGCCGCGCGAGTTCCTGCTCGAGAAACTCAAAGGCGCGAGTCTCGCAGGCGGCGAAGCGATCAGCTCGAATGGCATGGACGGCTACACGCTGCTCGCACGCACGGGTTCGCCGCTCGACAATGGCCAGGGGCCGGTGCGCTGGACCGTCATTTACAGGGACAAGAGTGCCTTCGTGTTCGGCGGCGCGAGCAAGTCGGCGAACCAGGGCCGTCCCGAAGCCGATGGCCTGTTCGTGTCGGTCGCGCAGACATTGCGTAGCCTCAAGCCCTCGGAGTTTCCGCTGGCCGAACCCTACCGGCTGAAGATCCGCGCCGCCGATGGTCCACAGAGCATCGACCAATACGCCAGCGACGTGCCTGTCGAGAAATACAAGAAAGAAGAGCTGCAGCTCATCAACGGCGTCTACCCGGACAGCAATCTCAAGCCCGGTCAGTTGTTCAAGACTGTCGAGTAGCGTCCGATAACAGGATCTGGGACCTGCGGCAAGGCGTTGCGTGAGGCAGCGCCTTGATTCCGCTGCGCCGCCGTGTAACGCTCTGCCTGATCCATTTCGCTACAGCACTGCCACCATGACGTCCAAGACCTTCAAACTCACCGACAACGCCACGGGCAAGGAATCACAGCTGCCCGTGCGTAGCGGCACCATCGGTCCCGATGTACTCGACATCGCCGCGCTCAACAAGAACCACGGCGTGTGGACTTTCGACCCGGGCTTCATGGCGACGGCGAGCACCGAGAGCAAGATCACCTATATCGATGGCGACGAAGGCATTCTTCTCTACCGCGGCTATCCGATCGATCAGCTGGCCGAGAAATCGAGTTTCCTGGAAGTCGCCTACCTGTTGCTGAATGGCGAGCTGCCCAAGCGCGGCGAGCTCGAGGAATTCACGCTCAACATTTCGCGGCACACGATGATCAACGAGTCGCTGCTGCGCATGTTCAATGGCTTTCATTTCAATGCGCATCCCATGGCCATGGTCTCGGGGATCGTCGCCTCGATGTCCGCCTTCTATCACGACTCGATGGACATCTATAACCCGCGCCATCGCGAGATTTTCGCGCACCGCATCATTGCCAAGATCCCGACCATCGCCGCAGCGGCCTACAAGCACGCGCTCGGCCAGCCCTATGTCTATCCGCGCAACGACCTCGACTACTGCAGCAACCTGCTGCACATGTTCTACGCCGTGCCCTGCGAGAAGTACGAAGTCGATCCGCTCGCCGCCAAGGCGCTCGACCTGCTGCTGATCCTGCATGCGGACCACGAGCAGAACGCCAGCACTTCGACCGTGCGTCTAGCCGGCAGCACCGGCGCGAATCCTTACGCGGCCATTTCCGCAGGCGTCTCCGCATTGTGGGGGCCGGCACATGGCGGCGCCAACGAGGCCGTGCTCGAGATGCTCGAGGGCATCGGCTCCGCCGAAGCCGTGCCGAAGTTCCTCGACAAGGTCAAGGACAAGAACTCCAACGTGCGGCTCATGGGTTTCGGTCACCGCGTCTACAAGAATTTCGATCCGCGCGCCAAGATCATTCGCGAAATGTGCCACAAGGTGCTCGCCAACATGGGGCGCAGCGACAATCCCCTGTTCGAACTCGCGCAGCGCCTCGAGGAAATCGCCCTCAAGGACGAATATTTCGTCTCGCGCAAGCTCTACCCGAACGTCGATTTCTACTCGGGCATCATCTACAGCGCGCTCGGGATTCCGCGTTCGATGTTCACAGTGATGTTCGCGATCGCGCGCACCGCCGGCTGGGTGTCGCACTGGCAGGAGATGATCGCGGACCCTGCCAACAAGATCGGGCGGCCGCGCCAGTTGTACTCCGGAGCCACTCGCCGCGACTACGTCGCGGTCGGCGCTCGCCGCTAGCCCGCGATTCTCGCGGCGACCGCCCGCGCAATAATGCGCGGGCCTGCACGTTTCGGTCTATTTCCAGGACCGCCGTAAATCCATCCCTGGCGCGCACGATCCTGGAAATAGGCCAAAACGCGCAGGCCCACTCATCAGCTTGCGCGTTGCTCACAGCGCGGCCGGCGCCGCGGCGAGCAAGGCCGTGACTTCGGCTTCACCTGCGCGCCGCATCGGGCGGCCGTCCACTGCGCTCAATGGCGCCTGGCGTAGCCCGTCGACCGGAAACACCAGCGCGAGGAATTCCTCGTCATCGAACCCGAAGCGCAGCGCCGGAACCTCGGCCTGATGATCCCCGCCCATGCGGATCCTGCGGGTCACGACTTCATATTCAATGTCTGCATCGAGCAGCGCGATCGAGACGAGTTCCGCGCGCTCGGCGAACAGGTGCAGCTCGATGACCGAGTGGGCACTCGCCGTACCGGCGAGCACCGCGCCGACCAGCCGCGGCTGATAGGATTCGAGGAGCCGCATCACCGTTGCCGCCGTATCGCGTTTGTGCCGCAGTTGGCGTTCGTGCTCGGCGGCACCGAACAGGCGTTGGTGCTCGGCGAGTGCGAGCTCGATTTCGCGGTTCTTGGGCAATGCGCCCTGGTCGCTGACACCGAAACGCTCCGCAGCCTTGCGCTTGGCGGTCAGGAAGTCCGCGATGCCATGCTCGATCATGATGCGTGCCGCTTCCTGGGCAAGCGCCCGCTTGAGATTTGCGCTGCGGGGCGATAGCTGCTTCACCATGCGCCGGTCCGTCGATCAGAAAATGGGTTCACCCGAGCCGCCATCGTTGCCACTGCCGACGGTGCTTTGCGGCATACCTTCCACCGGCTGCTCGCCATTCGGCAGATGCCCTTCGAGGAAGGTCTCCACGATGGCATCGGGGTCGTCCTCCGACGCTGGCGCACCCGTCGATGGCGAGATGCGCAGTCGCACCAGGCCTCCCGGCATGTCCGGCCAGTGCTGCGGGAGGTTGCGCAACGCCTCCCGCATGTACTCGATCCAGATCGGCAACGCCGTACGGCTGCCTTCCTCGCCCGCGCCGAGTGGCCGCGCCTGGTCATAGCCGACCCACACCGACGTGACGACATCCGGAGTGAAACCATTGAACCAGGTGTCCTTGGCCTCGTTGGTCGTGCCGGTCTTGCCGGCGACGTCATTGCGCCCAAGCGCCATGGCACGCCGACCGGTGCCGCGGCGCACGACGTCACGCATCATGTCGTCCATCAGCCAGGCATTGGCGGCACTGATCGCGCGTTCGGCGCGCTGCTTCTCGGGCAGGAACTCGCAATCGGGACAAACCATGCGCGGTTCGGCCTGCCAGACCGTCTTGCCATCGGGCGCGATGATGCGGTCGATGTAATAGGGGTCGACTCGATAACCGCCGTTGGCGAAGGTGGCGAAGCGTGCCGCCAGGTTGATCGGCGTGATCTGCACCGTGCCGAGCGCGAGCGTCAGGTTGTTGGGCAGGGTACTGCGCACGAAACCGAATTGCGTGGCGTGATCGATCGCAGCCGGAATGCCGAGATCACGCAGGATGCGGATCGAGACCAGGTTGCGCGAGCGCACGAGCGCTTCGCGCAATCGCGTCGGGCCATAGAACTGGCCACCGGAATTGACGGGTCGCCAATCCTCTTCGAGATTGTCGCCCTCCATCACCACCGGCGCATCCATGATGATGCTCGCGGGCGTAAAGCCGTCCTCGAGCGCCGCCGAATACAGGAAGGGCTTGAACGAGGAACCCGGCTGGCGTTCGGCCTGGGTGGCACGATTGAACTTGCCCTGCGCCTTGTCGAAATAATCGAAGCCGCCCACCATGGCTGCGACGGCGCCATCGCGCGGATCGAGTGACACCAGTGCCGCTTCCGCTTCCGGCACCTGTACGAGTTCGGCGCCAACACGGGCATTGTCGCTCGCCACCACATAGACCACGTCGCCGACCCCGAGGACATCGGCCGCACTCCGGGGTTCGGGGCCGACGCCAACCTCACCGACTGCAGGCCGGGCCCATGAAATGGCCTCCCACTCGAGCGAACGCCGGCCGAGGTCCTTGACGAACAGCTTGGCGGTCTGGCCAGCGACCGCCGTAACCAGCGCCGGCCGCAGCATGCCCACCTGCGGGAACTCCGCCAGCAATTCCTCGAAACCCGCCGGTGTCGCGCTCGCCTCGATACTCACCTGGCTCACCGGGCCGCGCCAGCCATGGCGGCGGTCGTATTCGAGGAGCCCGAGGCGAACGGCGCGGTTGGCGGCCGCCTGCAGGCGGCTGTCGATGGTCGTGACGACCTTGTAGCCTTCGTTCTGCGCGGCGGCGCCGAAGCGACGCACCAGCTCGAGGCGCGCGAGCTCGGCGACATAGGGTGCCTCGACATCGAAGCTGCGGGCGCCGGCTCTTACCTTGACAGGCTCGGCGCTTGCCGCCTCTGCGGTTTCGGCATCGATGTAACCCAGTTCGCGCATGCGGCGCAGCACATAGGCGCGCCGCGCACCGGCGCCTTCGGGATTGGTGATCGGATTGAATCGCGACGGCGCCTGCGGGAGCCCGGCGAGGGTCGCAACTTCGGCGACGCTCAGCTTGTCGAGCGGTTTGCCGAAGTAGGCGTCGGCGGCGGCAGCCACGCCGTAACTTCTCTGGCCGAAGAAAATGACATTGAGGTAGAGCGAGAGGATTTCGTCCTTGGTGAACTCGTGCTCCATGCGATACGTGAGGAACACTTCCTGGAGCTTGCGACTGTAGGTGCGATCGAGCGTCAGGAACATGTTGCGCGCAGTCTGCATGGTGATCGTGCTCGCGCCCTGCGTCTTGGAACCCGAGACGAGGTTGACCAGCGCCGCGCGCAGCACACCCAGGTAGTCGATGCCGCTGTGCTTGAAGAAACGGTCGTCCTCGGCCGCAATGAACGCCTTGCGCACCAGATCGGGAATCTCCGCGGCACTGACGGGAATGCGCCGCTGCTCGCCGATCTGCGCGATCAGCTGGCCGCTTCTTGCGTAGACGCGCAGTGGCACCTGGAACTCGGTATTGCGCATCGCCTCGACCGTCGGGAGGTTCGGTGCGACATAAAGATAGGCGCAGATCAGCGCATACAGGACCGCGACTGTGATGCAGATCACACCCGCAGCCAGGCCGCTGAAAAGCCAAATGTATCGGCGTTTCACAGAACCACTTTCATGAGCTTGCAGGCCCCAGAGCCGCTATGCATAGTACCGTCCGTTTGTGGCATCGGTCGGGCAAATTACAGATTCGTTGTGAATCGTGAGAGTTCTCACGTTCAATTTAACCGTGCACTGATATATAGTTGGCCGAGTGGTTGCATGCAATTGCGGCTTTTGGGCGTATCTTACTGAAAAGCAAAGGATAATTAATGTTCCTATTCGCACGTAAGTACCGTCCCATGCTGGGTCTCGATATCACCACGTCGTCGGTGAAACTGATCGAGCTGGCGATGGCCGGCGGTCAGTATCGCGTCGAGTCCTATGCTGCAGAACCCACCCCGCTGAATGCCATGAACGAAAAGGCCATCGTCGATGCCGAAGCAGTCGGCGAGGCAATACGCCGCGCCGCGAAGCGCGCCGGCGCGCGCGCCACCGAAGTCGCCATCGCCATCAGCGGCGATGCGGCCATCACCAAGGTCATCCAGATGTCGCGCAACCTGCGCGATGCCGAGCTCGAAGCCCAGGTCGAGATGCAGGCCGATCAGTACATCCCCTTCCCGATGGACGAAGTCAGCTACGATTTCGAAGTCCTCGGGCCGTCCGAGAAAGACGCAGACACCAACGACGTGTTGCTGGTGGCAACGCGCACCGAGAACGTCGATCAGCGCCAGGCCGCGGTCAAGGCAGCGGGTCTCAACGCGCGCGTGGTCGATGTCGAGGCCTTCGCCCTCGAGAACGCCTGCAAACTCATGACCCACCAGATGCCCGACGGCGGCATCGATCGCACCGTGGCGGTCGTTGACTTCGGCGCGAGCAGCACCACCTTCAGCGTGCTGCGCAATCTTCGCGTCATCTATACGCGTGATTTTCCCTTCGGCGGCCAGCAGCTCACCGAAGAGATCATGCGCACCTACGGACTGTCCATGGAAGAAGCGGGCCGCGCCAAGAAAGAAGGCGGCCTGCCGGGTAACTATCAGTCCGAAGTACTCGATCCTTTCATCGACGACATGACCCAGCAGGTCAGCCGCTCGCTGCAGTTCTACCTCGCCTCGGGTTCGGGCCGCGAGCAGCCGGAGAAGATCCTGGTCTGCGGCGGTTGCGCGAACATCCCAGGCGTTGGCGATGTGATCGCGAGCCGCGTCGGTATCGCCGCCGAGAAGGGCGATCCGCTCGGCCAGATGAAACTCTCGTCGCGCTCCAAGGCCCAGGCCGTGCAGCGCGACGCCACGGCACTGCTGACGGCCTGTGGACTCGCGCTAAGGAGCTTCGACTGACATGCCTCGCATAAACCTACTGCCGTGGCGCGAGGAGCAACGGCGCGAACGAAAAATGCAGTTCCTGGTGGCGCTGGGCGGCGCCGCAGTGGCTGCCGGCGTCGTCACGCTCGCCTCCTACGGCGCGTTCAGTTCGATGATTTCGAGCCAGGAGTCGCGCAACGATCGCCTCAAGATGGAAATTGCCGAGCTCGACAAACAGATCGAGAAGATCAACGACCTCGAGCAGCAGAAAAAGAAATTCATCGATCGCATGCAGATCATCGAGAAGCTGCAGCGCTCGCGCCCCGAAGTCGTGCATCTGTTCGACCAGCTGGTCAAGACGCTGCCCGACGGCGTGTTCCTCACCGAAATCAAGCAGACCGACAAGCGGCTGAAGATCACCGGTGTCGCCCAGTCGAGCACGCGCGTGTCAGCCTTCATGCGCGCCATCGACGGCAGCGAGTGGCTCAAGAACCCCGAGCTCGAGGTGGTCGCCACCAAGAAGGGCGAATTGCTGGGCTCGACTTTCACGCTCTACGCGGAGCAGGTCTCGACGGTGCAGGACGACAGCGGGGACGCCAGCCAGACAGCCACGCGCGTCGCCAGCGCGGCGCGCTGAGGGCGGAGCAATCATGAAGAACGTCATCGAAGAACTGCGCTCCCTCGATCCCAGCGACCCGGGCCGTTGGCCGCTGCCCATACGCATCGGCGCCGTAGCGACCACCTTCGTGCTGCTGTCGATCATCCTGTTCTACGTCATCGTCTGGAACAACCAGAAACCCGAACTCGAGCAACGGCGCGGCGAAGAAGAGCAGTTGCGCGCAACCTTCCAGGCCAAGCACAGCAAGGCGGTCAACCTCGAGGTCTACCAGCAGCAGCTGGCCGACATCGAGCGCTCCTTCGGTGCCTTGCTGCGCCAGCTCCCGGGCCGCACCGAGGTGCCCAACCTCCTGGTTGACATCTCGCAGACCGGTCTGGCCGCGGGGCTCGACGAAAAACTCTTCCAGCCGGGCGCCGAAGAGCGCAAGGACTTCTACGCGGAACTGCCGATCAAGATCACGCTCACGGGGAGCTATCACAACTTCGGCGCTTTCGTCAGCGGCATCGCGGCGCTGCCGCGCATCGTCACGCTGCACAACATCGAGATCAAACCCGACTCCAAGGACGTATACGACCAGCTGACGCTGGATCTGACCGCCAAGACCTATCGTTACCTGGACGAAGAAGAAATCGCGACCGCCGAAGCGGAGCGCCAGAAGCAGCAGTCGGCCGTGCGCCGGCCGCAGGGTTGAGCGGGCAAGGCAGGCACAGGTGCGCAAGATGTTCCAGTCGATTCATCCAAAATTGGCCGCGGCGATCGTGCTGACTGGCGCGCTCGCGGCGCTGGCCGGTTGTTCCAGCCGCGACTCCGAGCTCGACCAGTTCATCGCCACGACCAAACAGTCGCCGGGTGGTCGCGTCGAGCCATTACCCGAGGTCAAGCCCTACGAGAGCTTTGCCTACGCGGTGCAATTCATGCGCTCGCCCTTCGTGCCCGGTGGTTCCGGTGGCAACAGCGCCAACCAGGGCCTGCGCCCGGATTCCAAGCGCAATCGCGAATTCCTCGAACAATTTTCGCTCGACACATTGCGGATGGTCGGCACGCTCAACCTGGGCGGCCGCAACTTCGGCCTGGTGCAGACCAAGGACGGCCTCGTGCATCGCGTATTGCCGGGCAATTACATGGGACAGGCCGATGGCCGTGTCACCCAGATCCAGTCATCGCAAATCAGTTTGGTAGAAATCGTGCCGGATGGGCTCGGTGGATACATGGAGCGACCCGCGTCGCTCGCTCTGAGCAACTAGTTTCGGCAGGGAGATCATCGTGAGCAAACGAATCAGCGTCGCCAACCTTACACCGAGCCTCAGCCAGTGGCTCGTGGCCGCGTTTTTGCTGGCGCTTTTCGCAGCAATGCCGGCGCCCGCCGCGGATCCAACCAACAAACTGGAGTCCGTCGACGTGCAGACGCTGCCGGGCCAGCAGGTGCAGGTGACCTTGCATCTGGCCGCTGCCGCGCCCGAGCCGTTGACCTTCACCATCGACAACCCGGCGCGCATCTCCATGGATCTCGCCGATACCGCGCTGGCGTTGCCCTCGCGACGTATCGACGTGAGCTCCGCGGGCGTCGACAGCATACTCGCCGCCGAAGCGGCAGGCCGCACGCGCCTGGTGCTCAACCTCGATCACATGATGAATTACAAGACGGTCGTCAATGGCAATGACATCGTCATGACCATCGGCACGAGCGTGCAGGATGGTGGCGGTTCGGCCGCCGGCGTCAGCACCGCGCAGTCGTCGGGTGGACGCGTGGCGGCACCGAGTGGTCCGCGCGCCATCAAGAGCATCGATTTCCGTCGCGGCACCGGCGGCGCCGGCCGCGTGGTCGTCAACCTGACCGATCCGCGCACGCCGATCAACCTGCGTCAGCTCGGCAATCAGGTCGTACTCGACTTCGCCGGAGCGGAGGTCGCCTCGAGCCTCGTACGCCGCTACGACGCCATGGATTTCGCAACCCCCGTGAGCGGTTTCGATGTGATGCGCGTCGGCAGCGATGCGCGCATCGTCATCAACGCCACCGGCGATTACGAGCAACTTGCTTATCAATCCGACGATCAGTACGTCGTCGAGATCCAGCCCGCCCGCAAGGCTGATCTGCGTGACGAGGACAAGCCGCAATACACGGGCGAGCGGCTGACGCTCAACTTCCAGGACATCGAGACCCGCGCCGTGCTGCAGCTGCTCGCCGACACGAGCGGCCAGAACATCGTAGTGAGCGATTCGGTCTCCGGCAGCGTCACGCTGCGCCTGCAGAACGTTCCCTGGGACCAGGCGCTCGACATCGTGCTGCGCACCAAGGGTCTCGACAAGCGCAAGCAGGACAATGTCATCATCGTGGCGCCGGCCGACGAGCTCGCAACACGCGAGAAAGCCGACCTCGCCGCCAAGAAGGACATCGAGGAACTCGCGCCGCTGCGCTTCGAATACCTGCAGGTGAACTACGCCAAGGCGCAGGATCTCGCCGACCTCATCAAGTCGCAGGGTGGATCGCTCCTGTCGGGCCGCGGCAACGTGGCGGTCGATGAGCGCACCAATACGCTGCTGCTGCAGGATACGGCCGAGAAACTCGCCGATATACGCCGCCTGGTCGGCAACCTCGACATTCCGGTGCGACAGGTGCTCATCGAAGCGCGCATCGTCATCGTCAACGACGACTTCGAGCGTGAACTCGGCGTGCGCGCCGGCGTAACCGCGATCCATGACAATGGCTCGGATGGCATCATCCAGACCTCGGGCTCGCTGGAGGCAACCGACGTCGGCCTCGCCTCGGCACTCGACAACCTGCAGAACAATGGTGGCACCTCGCCCTATCCAATCGAAATTCCGACCGGTGCCGGCGCCACGAACCGCTACAACGTGAACCTGCCGGTCTCGAATCCGGCTGGACGACTCGCGTTCATGGTGCTCGGCTCCGACTACGTGGTCGACCTCGAGCTCTCGGCGGCCGAATCCGAGGGCCGTGGCGAAATCATTTCCTCGCCGCGCGTCATCACCGCGAACCAGAAAGAGGCGAGCATCGAGCAGGGTGTGGAGATTCCGTATCAGGAATCGGCGTCGAGCGGCGCCACCACGATCTCCTTCAAGAAGGCCGTGCTCTCGCTCAAGGTCACCCCGCAGATCACGCCGGACAACCGCATCATCCTCGACCTCAATGTCAAGAAAGACAGCGTCGGTCAGGTGGTCGTGGCTTCGGGCGGCGTGAACGTGCCTTCGATCGACACGCGCGAGATCACGACCCAGGTGCTGGTCAACGACGGCCAGACTGTTGTGCTCGGCGGCATTCTAGAAACCGAAAGGCGGGATACCTCGACGAAGGTACCCTACCTCGGCGACATCCCCGTGCTCGGTCGCCTGTTCAAGACCACGCAGGACACCAACAACAAGGACGAGTTGTTGATCTTCGTAACTCCGAAGATCCTGCGTGAAGGTGTCAACGTCTACTAAGACGCGGTGCTGCCCGGCCTGATCCGGCCGGGCGGCACCTCATCCAGCGCTGTCCTCAGTCATCGCAGCTTGTCGGCAATGACAAGCTGCGATAGTTTTGGCTTTGTCTCGAGGCCGAAATCAGGTGCAGGACGTGCCTCTTCGCTGGCTGACACTTCTACTGCTGTTCGTTCCGTCCCTGCTGCCGGCCGCGGAAAGCTGGTACCTCGTCGATCTGGATGATTTCCGCATCGTAAGCAACGGTACTTCCGACGAGACCCGGAAGATTGCCGAAAGCATCCACGTCTACCGGTATGCGCTCGGCCAGACCCAGCCCACTTTGGTCAAGCCTGCGCCAATCCGGCCAACCATCTTTGTTTTGACGCCGAATTATTTCGATCGCTTTGGGACCCGGTCGCGCACCTTCATGGGGTTCGTCAGACGCGGCGAGTTCTCGGCCGATGCGTTCATTGATCGATCGAAATCTGTTTCGCGGCAATTCGTGGCGCAGCATGAGTTGACCCATTTCTATCTACACCTTGCAAGCGATAGCGCTCTCCCCTACTGGTACGATGAAGGTACAGCGGAACTGTTTGCCACCACCCAGATGCTGAACGGAAAGGTGCTGGTTGGACTGCCGAACAGGTTGCGTTGGGAGAGTCTGCAGATACAGGTCTGGCGACCCATGCGCGAAGTCTTCGCTGCAGTGCGGCCCAGCAACGGCGATGTCTGGGACGGCTATTCGGATGCCATTGTCGCGCAATCGTGGTTGCTCATGCACTACGCAACCATTGCTCAACCCGAACTGCTTGGCCGACTCAGCCATTTGCTGGCGCTCGAGGACGCAGGTCTGTCGGTCGGCGAAGCGCTCGAGCAGGTCTTTCCGGGATCAACCTTCGATCAGCTCGAGAGAAACCTCAAATCCTATAGTGACCGCCGTTCAAAGCCCTATCTGACTTTGAAATCGCGCCCCCCGGAGGCCGCGGTCGAACTGCAGACTCTGTCCGACGAGCAAGCGAAGTACGAACTCGCGCTCATGCTGGCACGTCGCGGTGGGCAAGAGAGCCTGGAGACAGCTGCGGCGCTACTGGGCAAGCCATTACCCGCCGACTCGCCGGAACTCCCGCCCCGACGCGTTGCGCTCGAGGCCTGGCTGGCCGTCAAAACCGATGGCTCCCGATCGCCGGCAGTGCCCTGGCTCGCCCGCTGCGTGACGCTCGCGGAACAATCTGCTGCTGATGACAAGGCGTTGGTGCTATGCGGCGACGCGCAACTGGTGAGCGATCATCCGCTCGAGGCCAGGCGGCTCTATGAACGTGCGCTCGCCGTCAACTCGGCGAATTTCGAAGCCGTGCATTCGCTCGCTCTGACCTATCCGAACGATTCCGCACCCGCGGGGCTGCTCGCGCAACTCGAGGACGCTCTGGCAATCCTGCCGAGTTCGATGTTGTTGCGCGAAGACGCCTACCGGATCTACGCCGCCCAGGGCAATCTCGGAAAGGCGCGCTTTCACATCGAAAAGGCCGTGCTCAAATCACGCGATTCCGAACAACGCCAGTCCCTGCTGCGTTTGCTGCGGCAACTGGAGTCGGCCAGCGAGGGCCAACCGGCAGCCATTACCACACAGCGCCCGTCAGGCAGCTGAGCCACGGCGCCGGGCACGATCGCGCGATTTCGCTATCATCAGGGTTCATGCGACGCGTCTTTCTGATCGGCCCGATGGGCTCTGGAAAATCCGCCGTGGGCAAGCGTCTCGCGCGCCTGCTCGACTGGGAGTTCCTCGACTCCGATGCCGAAATCGAGCGTCGCACAGGCGTCGATATTCCCTTCATCTTCGAAAAAGAGGGTGAGAGCGGATTTCGCGTCCGCGAAGCGGCGGTGATCGCCGAGCTCTCGCAGCTTGACCATACGGTGCTCTCCACCGGCGGAGGCGCGATCATGAGCGCCGCAACCCGCGCGATCCTTCGCGAGCGTGGCATGGTCGTCTACCTGCAGACCTCCGTTGAACAGCAGGCGCGGCGCGTTCGCGACGGCGCCAGCCGACCCATGGTTGCCGGGCGCCCCGTCCAGGAACGACTGACCGAACTTCTGCAACAGCGCGAGCCGCTTTATCTCGACACCGCGCATATCGTCGTGCCCACGGACGGGCGGCGCGTGCCAACCGTCGCGCAGTCGATATTCGAGCGTCTGCGCGCGAGCGATGCCGACGGCGGCGCCGCAGAGCAGTAGCCACGGCGCTCACGTATAATTCAAGTCGTGCAACGACTGCGCGTTGATCTCGGTTCCCGCTCCTATCCCATCCTGATCGGCTCGCGATTGCTGGCCGACCGCGCGCTGCTGCGCCGCCACGTGCCGCAACAGGACCTCGCCGTCATCACCGACACGCATGTCGCGCCGCTCTACCTGGCCCGGCTGTGCCGGTCGCTGGGGCGCCGCCGCATCGTCGAAATCGTCCTGCCGGCCGGCGAAGCGCACAAGAGCGCCGCGATGTACCTGCGCATTCTCGATGTCATGGTGAGCAATCGGCTCAGCCGCGACGCCTGTGTCATTGCCCTGGGCGGCGGCGTGGTCGGCGACATCGCCGGATTCGCGGCCGCGAGCTACCAGCGCGGTGTGTCCTTCGTGCAGCTGCCGACCACGCTGCTCTCGCAGGTCGATTCGTCCGTGGGCGGCAAGACGGCCATCAATCACCCGGGCGGCAAGAACCTCATCGGCGCCTTTCATCAACCTCGCGCGGTCATCACCGACGTCGACACCCTGGCCACGCTGCCGAGCCGGGAATTGCGCGCGGGACTCGCGGAGGTCATCAAGTCCGCCTTGATCGCCGACGCGGATTTCTTCGGCTGGATCGAGCGCAATCTCGATGCGCTCCTGGCGCTCGACCCAAAAGCATTGATGGCGGCCATCCGGCGCAGCTGCCGAATCAAGGCCGCGATCGTCGGTCGCGACGAACGGGAATCCGGCGAGCGCGCCTTGCTCAACCTCGGCCACACTTTTGGTCATGCCATCGAGACCGCCACCGGCTATGACAGCTGGTTGCATGGTGAAGCCGTGGCGGCAGGCCTTGCCATGGCAGCTGCGCTATCGGTGCGAACCCAGGGACTGTCGCCGGCCGCTGCGGTGCGCATCGTGAATCTGCTGGAGCGGGCCGGATTGCCAACCGCCGCCCGCGAGGTGAGTGCTGCCCGCGCACTCGAGTTGATGCGCATCGACAAGAAAGTGAAGAATGGTCGCAATCGACTCATTCTGTTGCGTCGCATTGGCAAGGCGGTCATCAGCGACGACTATCCCCCTGCCTCCCTGCGCGCGACCGTGCGCGCTCATTTCGCATGAGCCAGACGGAACGCGACCTCGCGCCCTATGCCGCACACGACAGCCGCAGCCGCGGCCGGCGCTATCCGGAGGAGGCGCCGAACAATCGCAGCGAATACCAGCGCGACCGCGATCGCATCGTGCACAGCAATGCCTTCCGTCGCCTCGTCTACAAAACCCAGGTATTCGTCAATCACGAGGGTGATCTCTACCGCACCCGCATCACCCACTCGCTCGAGGTGGCGCAGATTGCGCGATCCATCGCGCGCGCACTGCGCCTCAATGAGCCGCTCACGGAAGCGATCTGCCTTGCGCACGACCTTGGGCATACACCTTTCGGCCATGCCGGGCAGGATGCGCTCAACGACGCGATGCGCGACTACGGCGGCTTCGAGCACAACCTGCAATCGCTCCGCGTGGTCGACGAGCTCGAGGAAAAGTACGCCGACTTCCCGGGTCTGAACCTTACCTTCGAATGCCGTGAAGGCATCCTCAAGCACTGTTCGGTGCGCAATGCGCGCGAACTGGGTGATGTCGGGCAGCGCTTTCTCGATCGACAGCAACCCGGCCTCGAAGCGCAGCTGGCCAATCTCGCCGATGCGATCGCCTACAACAATCACGATGTCGACGATGGTGTGCGCGCTGGCCTCATCGACGTGACGGCGCTTGCCGCCGAACCCTTGTTCGAGCGCGAACACCAGGAGGTCAGGCGACGCTACCCGGAGCTTGGCGGCAAGCGCGCGCTGCACGAGGTCATCCGCCGCATGATCAATCGACTGGTGACCGACGTCATCGAGGAGACCAGTCGCCGCATCGACGATGCCGCGCCCGAGGACATGGACGCGGTACGCAGGCTGCCGGAGCTGGTGGCGATGAGCGAGACCATTGCCGAGCAGCACCGCTCCCTCAAGCGCTTCCTGCGCGAAAATCTCTACCGGCACTATCGTGTGCTGCGCATGACCTCCAAGGCAGCACGGGTCGTGCAGGAGCTGTTCGGCGTCTTCATGGCAACGCCGCAGCTGATGCCTGACGAGCATCGCGCGGCCGCGCTCGCCGCGGCCGCTGCAAAAGGCGATGAAGGCAAGGCGCGGATCGTCGCCGACTACATCGCCGGCATGACCGATCGTTATGCACTGCTCGAGCATCGCCGAATCTTCGAGCCCGGTGCACGAATCTGAAATCATTCCTGACCGTTTGAGAGCCGCTCGATGCCAGCCAAGAACATCGCCCCTGAAGACCGACTGATATTCGCCCTCGATGTACCCGATGTCGATGCGGCTCGCCAACTGGTCGAGCAGCTCGGACCGGCCGTCACCTTCTACAAGCTCGGCCTCGAGCTCGCGATGAGCGGGCAGTATTTCCAACTGCTCGACTGGCTCGCCGCGCGGGGCAAGAAGATATTCGCGGACCTCAAGTTCTTCGACGTGCCGGCGACAGTCGCCGCAGCCGTTCGCCAGCTGCAGGGACGGGGCGTCTACTTCACGACCGTGCATGGCAACCAGTCGATCATGGAGGCTGCGGCTGCCGCCAAGGGCGACGTGCGCATCCTCGCGGTAACGGTACTGACAAGCCTCGATCGCGGTGACCTCGATGACCTCGGTTTTCATTGCGATGTCGAGCAGCTGGTGCTCTCGCGCGCGCGCCGGGCGCTCGAGGCGGGCTGCGACGGTGTCGTCTCCTCGGGACTCGAGGCGCGTCAGTTGCGCGCATACATCGATGCGCGGCTGCTCGTGGTAACTCCCGGCATCCGGCCGGTCGACAATCGTCCTGTCGATGACCAGAAACGGGTCGTCTCGGTCGAGCAGGCTTTCGATTTCGGCGCCGATTACATCGTCGTGGGGCGGCCCATACGCGATGCGGCCGATCCCCGCGCTGCCGCGGAAGGCATCCAGGCCAGCATCCGGGCCGCCATCAAGGATTGACCGGGCATTTTGCTGCATTGCAGCATAACATGCCAGGTGCCGACCAGGACCCCGGAGTGGCGTCACGAATTGCGCGCTCCGGCGCGGCAGACGGGGCGCCGTTGAGGCAAACTAGCGCGCCAAATCAGGTGTCCCCGCCCCGCCGGTGCGGCGGCGCCGGCGATACCAGAAGGACGTCGAAGCCATGTGCGGCATAGTGGGCGCGGTTGCAGAGCGCAATATCGTTCCGATTCTCATCGAGGGCCTGAAGCGGCTGGAGTATCGCGGCTATGACTCCGCCGGCATTGCCGTCCTGAACGGCACCGACAAACTCAAACGCCTGCGCACGCAGGGCAAGGTCCGCGAACTCGAATCCGCCATTGCAGCTTCGCCCACCCATGGCCAGCTCGGCATCGCACACACGCGTTGGGCAACGCATGGCGTGCCGAGCGAACGCAATGCGCATCCGCACATTTCCCGGGACGGCATCGCGCTGGTGCACAACGGCATCATCGAAAATCATGCCGAGCTGCGCGCCGAGCTTATCGCCGCGGGATACGAATTCAGCTCCGAGACCGACACGGAAGTCATCGCACATCGCATCCACTACCACCTGGGCCGCGTCGGCGATCTCTTCAAAGCCGTGCGCGCAACGGTTGCCGAACTCGAAGGCGCCTATGCGCTTGCGGTCGTGAGTGAAGCCGATCCGGACCGCCTGATTCTCGCCCGCGAGGGTTGCCCGGTGGTCATCGGCGTCGGTGTCGCCGAGAATTTCGTTGCCTCCGACGTTGCTGCGCTGCTGCCGGTGACGCGCCGGTTCATGTTCCTCGAAGAAGGCGATGTTGCCGAGGTGCGCCGCACCGCCATCAAGGTACTGGACGTCGAGGGCAATTCCGTCGAACGCGAAATCCGCGAGAGCGAGTTGTCCGCGGATGCAGCTGAGAAGGGCCAGTACCGGCACTTCATGCTCAAGGAAATCCACGAGCAGCCGCGCGCGGTGTCGAACACGCTGCTCGAGCGCGTCGCCAACGGCCGGTTGCTGGAAGCGGCCTTCGGGCCCGCCGCAACGGAAATCCTGAGGCGCACCGAGCACGTGCGCATCGTCGCCTGCGGCACCAGCTACCACGCGGGTGCCGTGGCGCGCTATTACCTCGAACAGATCTGCCGTTTGCCGTGCACGGTCGAGATCGCCAGCGAGTACCGCTACCGCAATGCCGTCGTGCCGAAGAACTCGCTGTTCGTGACCATCTCGCAATCGGGCGAAACCGCCGATACGCTGGCGGCGCTGCGCCTTGCCAAGGAGGCGGGCTACCTCGCCTCGCTCGCCATCTGCAACGCACCCGAGAGCTCCCTGGTCCGCGAATCAGACCTCGTGATGCTGACCCGGGCGGGCCCGGAAATCGGCGTCGCCTCGACCAAGGCGTTCACTACCCAGCTAACCGCGCTCGGCATGCTGGTGGTGGCGCTCGCCAAGCATCACGGCGCGGATGCCGAACGCGAACGCGGCCTCGTTACGCGACTGGTTGAATTGCCCGGTCTCATCGAAAAAACCCTGGCACTCGATCCGGTCATACACAAGCTCGCCGAGCGATTTGCCGAAAAACACCATGCCCTGTTCCTCGGTCGCGGCGCGCTCTATCCCGTGGCACTCGAAGGCGCGCTCAAACTCAAGGAAATTTCCTATATTCATGCCGAAGCCTATCCGGCGGGTGAGTTGAAACACGGGCCGCTGGCACTCGTCGACGCGGACATGCCCGTCATCACCGTCGCGCCGAACAACGATCTGCTCGAGAAACTCAAATCGAACCTCATGGAAGTGCGTGCCCGCGGCGGCGAACTGATCGTATTCGCGGATCCGGAGTCCGGCTTCGAAGAGAGCGATGGCGTTACCGTGATCGAAATGCCGCGCCACATCAGTTACTTCCAGGCGCCCTGCGTCTACACGATTCCGCTGCAGTTGCTCGCCTATCATGTCGCCGTGCTGAAGGGCACTGACGTCGACCAGCCGCGCAATCTTGCCAAGAGCGTCACCGTCGAATAGCGTCACCGGATCCGCACGGCTAACATTGCGTTCCATTCACGCGAGGAGTGAGTGATGACCGCAAGGGCCAGCCAATTCGACGGGTGGATCAGAACCGACTTCGTCGCCCTCAATACGGAACTGGAGGAGCTCTACTTCGCGCTCGATGATCGCGAGGACATCGAGTCGGTGGGCACCGATCTCAAGCGCCGATTGGTCGATGCGGGACGAAATCACATCGTAGCGTTGCTGGCAGAAGGCAACACCGACGAGGGCTTCGAGGCGAATTTCAACCTGATGGGCAATATCGGGTTGTACATGGCGGCTTGCCGGCGCCATCTCATCACCGAACCAACGCGCGAGACGCGCTCGCCGCTCATCGAGGCCTCGGCGCTCGCCATGCAGGTCGGCGCATCGATCGGCATGGTGCCACGTTTCGTCTCCTCGCACCTCGAAACGCACAACTTTGCGATCAACGGAGTTTTCAAGACCTTCACATCGCTGCGCGACGAGCAATTGTTCATCGCCTATAACACCCGGGCGGCACTTGCCTACATCCGGGCGGCCGAGTCGTTGCTGCACGTCCTGCCGCTTGGCGTGTCGCATCCGGTCACGGCCGATCTGCTCATCGCCGCTCGCGATGCGCTCGAGGATGTCTATCGCTCCAACGACAAGCTGTTCGATGAACTCGACATGGAGCGCTTCTTTCACTGTGTGCGCACCTACTACAAGCCGCATCGTGTCGGTCTGCACGAGTATCGCGGCGCCAATGCCGGCGATTTCGCGGGCATCAATGTCATCGACCTGCTGCTCGGCGTTTGCCGCGCGGACGAAGCGTTCTATTCGCAATTGCTTATCGACAAGTTCCTGTTCATGCGCCCCGAGGATCAGCTGGTGCTGCGCGACTGCATGCGCCGCAAGAGCCTCCTCGACAGCCTGCTCGAATACGCAGGTACGGACACGGCGAGCGAGTGGTACCAGAGGAACACGCGACTTTTCCTCGAGGTCTGCGCGGCCCATGGCAAGGCTGCGTTGCAGCACCATGAGAAACTGGTCAGGAAATTCATCGAGGATCCGGCACTCAACAAGGGTCTCGCGAACCAGAAAGACATGACCGCGAGCGGTCCGCCTTTGCCGGTGTTGCTGAAATCACTCCGCAAACTCGCAGACCTTCGTGCCGCGACGGATCGTAGCGACATCCCAAGCCGATACGCGGACCTCGAGCGATTGCGTACAAGCATTGGTTGCGACCTGGCGGCTGGAAGTGTGCGCGGATGACGCCGTCTGGCCTCGTGCGCTGTCTGGCCGTTGTCCTGCTGACGGCCATCCAGACCGCTGTTGCGGCATCGCTGGTGGTCACGCTGCCACAAGGTCAGTTGCGCGGCGCCGTCCGTGGGTCGACCCGGGTGTTTTACAACATTCCATTTGCAGCGCCACCAGTCGGCGAATTGCGTTGGCGCGCGCCGAAATCCGCGCCGAACTGGCCCGGTATCCGCGACGCGACCGCGCCGGGCGCGGCATGTGCGCAGCAACTCGTGCGCGGCGCCGAGCGATTCCCGCGAGGCACCTCTGAAGATTGCCTCTACCTCAATGTGTTCACGCCTGCCACGGCCAAGCGCGGCACGGCGCTGCCGGTGATGGTGTGGATCCACGGCGGCAGCTTTCGCTGGGGCAGCGCGATGGACCCGGCCTTCGACGGCGCTGCGCTCGCGCGTGCCGGCGTGGTCCTGGTAGCGATCAACTACCGCCTCGATCGCTTCGGACGCTTCGCACATCCCGCGCTCTACCCATCGCAGGGCGATGAGGCACGCGGCAACTACGCGTTGCTGGACCAGGTTGCCGCTCTACAGTGGGTCCGACAGAACATCGCGGATTTCGGTGGCGATGCCGAGCGGGTAACGATTTTCGGTTGCTCTGCAGGCGGCGTGTCGGTGGACTTTCTGATGGCAGCGCCGGGCGCGCGCGGACTTTTCCAGCGCGCCATCGCGCAGAGCGGATCGGTCGTGCCGGAAGGGGAGCGGCGCATCGACCGCAAGGTCGGTCGTTTCGATTCGCTCCTGCAGGACGGCCGGGAATTCGCCGCGCATTTCGGGATCGCCGAAGACCGGGACACGGCCGCAAAACTGCGTGCCTTGACCGCGGACGAGGTCATCTCCTACCCGCGGAAGGATTTCTCCATGCAGCCCGTGGTCGACGGCAGGTTGATCGTCGATGATCCCGCGCGAGTCTTTGCGCGCGGCGAACAGGCACCTGTGCCATTCATGTCGGGCGCTGCGAGCTTCGAGGCAAGTCTCATCCAGGCTTTCAATCTGCCCCTTGTGGCCATTCTGGCAGGTATCCCGCGTGGCGAAGCGGAAGCGGCCTACCGGATTGCCGATGAGAAGCATTTCAAGGACGTCTTCTTCGGAGACAACCTGTTTCTCTCCTCGGCGTATTTCCTGACATCGCAGATGGCTCGCACTGGCCAACGCGGCTATCTCTACGAATACACATACATCAACGAGGCGCAGCGTGGCAGCAATCCAGGCGCCTATCATTGTTCCGAGACGCCGCGGATCTTTGGCACCGAGTGGCGCGGCGAGACGGCAAGCGTTGCCGATCGTCGCATGGGGGATCAACTGCGCGCGATATGGGTGCAGTTCGCCAAAAGCGGCCAACCCGGCCTGGCAGGCGCAGCGAAATGGCCCGCCCATCGTCTCGAGCGGCCGGTGCTGATGCAGTTGGATACGAAGGCGCGCCGCCTGGATGACCCTTATCCCAGCCGCATGCAGCTGCAAATGCGCCGCTATGCCGACCTGCTGGCGACAGGGAACAGGTAGGCGACGGCGGCGCGGTACTAGCGTGTCAGATCGAGCTGACGCTCGACGCCGGGTAGATCGCTGATGTTGCAGGACCATGGCAACGCGGAACGCAACCACAGTTGCGAACTCGGGCGCAACGCCTTGCGCTGATTGACCGTGCCGACACGCAGCCCGAAGAACTGGCGGTCATCGCCGGGCGTGCAGGCGTAGATGTTCGTACCGCAAACGGGGCAGAAGCTGCGCGAGCGCAAGCGACCGCTGTCCGCGATCTTTTCAAAGTGCCTGAGCTCGCCGCTCAGCAGGCGAAAACTGTCCGCTCGCGCGCCGACCACCACCCGCCAGGCGCTGCCGGAGTGGTTCTGGCAGTCGCTGCAGTGGCAGATGAGCACCTTGGCGGGGTCGATTTCGGCCTCATAGGTCACCGATCCGCAAAGGCAACGGCCGTCGATTCTCATGGCATCACTCCAGGGCAGGGTTGCAGGCCGAATATAGCCTTGAAAAACAATAAATTACGAGAGATCCGACCTGCGACATCTCGGTCGCCACGGGTCGCTCGGAGCGCGATTTCCCGCAGCAGCTGCCGCCTGCCGTCAACTCTGCTAGCCTACCCGCTTTTCGCGGCGGCTCTAAGGAGGCCACATGGTTGACGCTAAATCCACGGACGGCAAGCCGGTGGATAATCCTTTCGCGCAGTACCACGTCGTCAAGAAGGGCGACACGCTGTCGAAGATTGCCGAACACTACTATGGCGACATGATGCTGTACCCGAAAATCTTCGATGCCAATCGTGACATTCTCTCCGACCCGAACAGGATCAAGCCGGGTCAGAAACTCAGAATTCCTTAAACACCGCTAACAGGGGATCGAACATGCTCAAGAAAACCGCGTGGCTTGCGGCGTTCACGGCCGCTCTGCTCATCGGCGCCTGCGCAAGTCAGAAAGAACCCGCCACCAAGGCCGTGGCCGGTGTCGAGGCGGCTCTCGCTGCCGTCCAGGACGAAGCCAACAAGTACGTTCCGGACCAGGTGGCAGGCGTCAACGACACCATCACCAAGCTCAAGGACTCGCTCGCAAAAGGCGAGTACGCGAAGGTGCTGCAGGCCGCGCCGGCGGCCACGTCGGCTATCGATGGCCTGAAGAATGCCATCGCTGCCAAGAAAGCCGAGCTCGAGGCGACCTGGACCGACTACTCGAGCAACCTGCCGATGATGGTCGATGCCATCAAGAGCCGCGTTGATATCCTGTCGCAGTCGCGCCGGCTGCCGGCCAATATCAGCAAGGAATCCTTCGATACCGCCAAGGCCGGGCTCGAGATGATCAATTCGAAGTGGGCCGACGCCAGCGCTGCTGCGGGATCGGGCGATTTCACTGCCGCCATCGATGGCGCCAAAGCCGTCAAGGCCAAGGGCGAGGAAGTCATGTCGCTGCTTGGTTTGAGTTCCGCAGGCTAATCGCGAATAACAACCGTCATTCGATCACGACCCCGGCCTGCGCCGGGGTCTTTTTTTGTTGCTGTCATTCGCCCTGGCGGGACGCGCCAGCAGGTCGTAGTCATCGGCGGCGGTCACTTCGACGTTGGCGAATTCGCCAACCGGCAGCCTCGCACCACCCACGATGCGAACGATGCCGTCGATTTCCGGCGCATCGCCGCGGCTTCGTGCCAATGCGTCATCGCCTTCATGTGCATCGACCAGTACCTCGATGCGCTCGCCAATGTGCCGGGCGAGGCGCGCGCGACTGATTCGTTGCGCCGTCTGCATGAAAAGCGCATATCGCTCCTCGACCACGTCCGCATCGACCTGCGCCCCAAGCGCATTGGCGGCTGCACCATCGACCGGCGAGTAGCGGAAGCAGCCCACGCGATCGAGTTGCGCGGCTTCGAGCCACTGCAGGAGTTCTTCGAATTCGGCATCCGTCTCGCCCGGAAAGCCAACGATGAAACTGCTGCGCAAGCTGAGCTGCGGGCAAACCGACCGCCAGTCGGCGATGCGCCGCAGCGTGTCCTCGGAATGGGCCGGACGTCGCATACGTTTCAGTACCGCAGGGCTGCCGTGCTGAAACGGAATGTCCAGGTAGGGAAGGATGCGCCCGGCGGACATCAGCGGCAAAAGCTCATCGACATGCGGGTATGGATACACATAGTGCAGTCGTATCCAGACGCCAAGCTCGCCCAGCGCCTTCGCGAGATCGACGATCCGGCTGTCGTAATTCCGGTCGCGCCAGCGGCCCTGGGCGTACCGGATATCCGCGCCATAGGCACTCGTGTCCTGCGAGATGACGAGCAGCTCGCGCACGCCGGCGGCGATGAGTGTCTCGGCTTCGCTCATGACGTCGTCGATTCGTCGGCTGGTGAGGCGCCCGCGCAGGGCAGGGATAATGCAGAAGCTGCAGCGGTTGTTGCAGCCTTCCGAAATCTTCAGGTAAGCGTAATGTCTCGGCGTAAGCCTGAGACCCTGCGGCGGTACCAGGTCGGTGTAGGGATCGTGCGGCATGGGTAGATGCCGGTCGACCGCTGCGGTCACTTCATCATAGGCGTGCGGTCCGGTGATCTCGAGGACCGCAGGGAATTGCTCACGTATGCGCTTTGCATTGGCACCGAGGCATCCCGTGACAATCACGCGTCCGCTTTCGTTCAACGCTTCGTCGATGGCTTGCAACGATTCTTCTATCGCCGAATCGATGAAACCGCAGGTATTGACGACAACCAGATCCGCCTGCGAATAATCCGGAGCGAGCGCGTAGCCACGCTGGCGCAGGTTCGTCATGATGCGTTCCGAATCGACCAGGGCCTTGGGACATCCAAGGCTGACGAATCCAACGCTGGGCGCTCGCTGTGGCATGGCGCGCATGGTAGCGGGACCCTCGTGCGGGCGCACCAGTGACTGTCCGCTCATTGGACCGAAGCACCGCACACACTAACGGTCATGGGGTGGGCTCCGCCTAGACTGCCCGTCACGGGGGTCGAGTCGAACTAGGCGGGTCTGATGCAAACGATGGAAGTCACCTTGCTGGGAGCCGGCATAGCCGGATTGAGTGCCGCGCTCGGCTTGCAGCGCGCCGGATTCAAGGTTCGTATTTATGAGCAGGCGCCCGAGCTTGGCGAGGTCGGCGCCGGCTTGTCGCTGAGCCCAACCGCCGCCCATGCCCTGACCTATCTCGGCCTGAAGCCCATGCTCGAGGAAAAGGCCTACAAGCCCGATGACCAGGCCGTGCGCCACTACAAGGACGGCCGGGTACTGCAGCGGGTGAATCGCGGCAAGGCGCTGCTCGATGCCTACGGCGAGCGTTACTATGTTATTCATCGTGCCGACCTGCACGGTGCGCTAGCCGAAGCCGTGCGCGCCAACGATCCCGAGGCTATTCTCGTCAATCGGCGTTGCGTTTCGGTCACACAACGCGGGCGCATCGTCGAAGTCGGATTCGCCGATGGCGAGACGATCAATGCCGATGTTCTCATCGGCGCCGATGGCTCGCGCTCGGTCGTGCGCACTTGTCTTTTCGGCGAAAGCTCGCCCGTGTATACAGGCTATATCGCCTGGCGCGGCCTCGTGCCCATGGATCGCGTTCCGCCGGACATACTCGATCCGCCCTCGGGCTTGTTCATCGGACCGCGCCACATGGTCAATCGCTACCCGGTACGCAACGGGACGCTCCTCAACTTCGTTGCATTTGCCGAGCGCGAGGCCTGGACGGCCGAAGGCTGGTCAATTCATTCGACGGTCGCAGAACTCCTGCGCGAATTCGAAGGCTGGCATTCCGATGTACTAACTTTCATGGCGGCCACACCGCCGGATCAGTTGTTCAAATGGGGCATGTTCGATCACGAGCCCTTCGAGCACTGGTACCGTGGCCGCGTGGGACTTCTGGGCGATGCCGCGCATCCGATTCTGCCATTCCTCGGCCACGGCGCCGTGCTTGGCATCGAAGATGGCGTGGTCCTGGCGCGCGCCTTCCAGGCGGCCGAGTCACCCGAAGAAGCGCTGCAGCGTTTCCAGGACGCGCGCATCGAACGGGCGTCGCATGTGGTCCGTGAGTCGCGCAAGGCGGGCAAGGAATTTCACGCCGCGGACCCGGAATCCTACCCGGAGCGCGCGCGCAACCGGGCGGCCGACGAAGGCCGCGGACTGTTCGCCTACAATCCGGTCACCCAGCCGGTTTGAGCGCAGTCACGATGAGTTCCGTGCGCCGGTTGCGCGCACGACCATCGGCATCATCGTTCGAGGCGATGGGCTGACTCGAGCCCAGTCCTGCCGCGCTCATGCGCGAAGCAGCGATACCGCGCTCGACCAGCGCCTGCATGACGGCGTTGGCACGTTGTTCGGACAGCCGCTGGTTTGCGGATTCGTTGCCGCTCGCGTCGGTGTGGCCGTTGAGCGATAGTTCCACGTCGCCGAAACGATCGAGTATCCGCGCGACATCATCGAGTGTTGCAGCGGATCCGGCCTGCAGGACCGCCGTGCCACTATCGAAATTGAGTCCCGCTAGAACGAAGCTGCGCCCGGCTTCACTCGACGGATCCGCGAGATATTGCCCCAGCTCGAAGGCAACTGAATCGGCAGGCATGCCAGCGGTCAGGTCGCTGATGTCCACCGCCTGGGTTGTCGACAGCTCGTCGGCGGGCGGGACAATCGTTTCCTCCTGGGGCGCAGGTTGCGCGGGTGCTTCGATCCCGGGCGCGGGCGCCGGTTCGACCGCAGGCGCCGGCACCTGTGAGAATTTGCGCAGGACAAGGAATAGCGCGAATGCAATGAGCGGCACAATGATCCAGGGCCAGATGGCGCGCCGGTCCACGGCCGATGCAGCCGTGGTCGCAGCCTGCGCTTCGGTTGCGCCGGCACCCTGACCGAGCGCGGCGGCGAGGCCGGGAGGGGATATGCGCGGCAGCATAGCGGCAAGCCCGCCGATGATGCCCGCAATGCCGCTTGCGCCAAGATTCGAGGCGCGAACTTCGCGGCCGAGCGCCGACAGCACGACGGGAATGATCAGCGACAGCAACTTGCTGCCACCTTGCCGGCCAAGTCCGGCGAAGCCGCCGAGAAATTCCGTCACTGCGTCGGAACGGGCGCCGAAGATGTTGTCGGTCAGCGCCTTGCCGTCATCCATGAGCTGCGTGGTTTGGCGACCGCCGGACAGTGCTCCGCCAAGATTGTCGAGCAGGCTGCCGTCGAATCCACCATTGCGCAGCAGATCCGACAGGGCAGCCGCGCCGCTCGAGCCGGCGAACTTGCTGACCAGTCCGCCGAGCACCGCGGGCAACGCCGCTTCAGTTGCGCTGCGGCCCGTGCTCGTCGCGTCGCTACCGATGGTGGTAGCCAATGCGCCGACGACCTGATCGCTCAGCTGTGCTTTGACGGCATCGAAAATGTTCATGGGCCAGCTTCCGCCGGACGGCGACCCGTTGCGCCGAGTGAAGCCTAACCGTGGGGCCCACGCACCGCAACAGAATGCTTGGGGTGCTTGGGCAGACCCGGCGCATCCTTATATAGTGCCGGGCCATGAAACTGGCCCACGGCATTCTCGGTATCGCCGGTAGTGCGCTCGCAGTACTCGCGATCGTTTCGCTTGTACTGGCCGCTTACCTGGCCAGGCAATCCCTGTATCTGACACCCGACGTCATCGAGGGCCGGGGCGAGGTCGTTGGTTATCGAGAGAGTCGCGCCAGCGATGGCCGCAACCTGTTCACACCGCGCGTGCGTTTCACGACGGGCAACGGTTCGATTCACGAATTCGAAGGGCAGCTGACCTTGCCCGGTCAGCCTTACGCCATCGGTTCGACAGTGCGTGTGCGGTATCTGGCATCGACGCCGCAGGTTGCGCGGCTCGGCGAATTCGCAGCGGCCGCGCTCGGGGTCACCGTTGCGACCGTACTCGGTGTGTTGTGCGCGCTGGCAGCCTGGTTGCTGCGGCGCGCCCCTACTCGATGAGTTTCGAGACGATGGCTGACAGTACCCCTTCGCTGTTGCCGCCTATCGCAGTCAGCGCGAAATAGTGCCGGCCAGGCGCCAGTCCGTCGATCTGGTAGCGCGTCAGTCCCGGATTGTCGAGACGGACCAGCACGCGAAGTTGCGATGGCGCGTTGCCTTGATAGACGTAGTAACCCCGAAGGTTGGTCAGCGCTGATCCGTCGGTATTGGTGGTCGGGGGTTGCCAGCTAAGCGTCGCGGATCCCGTGCCGGCGCCGGGGAGATTGTTGGTGGTCGGTGCGCCGCCGGTAGCTGGCGTTGTCGTCGTCGGTGTGGCCGAAGGTGTCTTTGTAGGCGTGGTCGGCGCGACCGGCTGCGCCGGATGGGTGGCGTAGATCGTGTTGTCGCCCGGCAAGCGCTTGGTGACGCGAGCGTTCGTCGTACTGTCGCCGCCACCTCCGCAAGCGTTGAGCGTAAGTACACACAGCGCCACCGCTGTGAGGCGTGAACAGTACAATGTGAAACCCCAAGGATCGTTGTAGGTACCGCAACGGCATGGAGCAAATTGCGTGCCAGCGCGCAACTTCCGCCGACATGGCCTTTTCCGCGGGATTTTCGCTGTGCGGATTTGCCGACATGTGCGTCAATGCCGACATCCCAGAGAGGGTTTCGCGCAGGTGCTTGATGGACAACGTTTTGTTTTGTCGCCAAGCTGCTACGAAATACGTGACGAAAAAATGACTGAATTCGATCGCGACTATTACCGCAAGCGTTACTTCGATCCGCGCAGCGCGGTAACCTCCGGCGCCGAGATGCGCGCGCGCGCCCGTTTCATCGCCGCCTGGGCAGATCACGCGGGTTTGCCGGTGCGGCGCATTCTCGATGCCGGTTGCGGAATCGGGCTCATGCGCAAGCCCCTGTTGCGCGCGTTGCCAAGAGCCGACTACACCGGCCTCGAATACAGCGCTTATCTTTGCGAACGCTATGGCTGGCAGCGCGGTTCCATCGCCAGCTATCGCAATGCGCGCCCTTTCGAATTGACGATCTGCTACGACGTGCTCCAGTACCTCGGTGAGCGCGATGCGTCTCGCGCACTTGCCAATCTCGCGCGCCTGACCCGCGGCGCGCTCTACTTCAGCGCGCTCACCCGCGAGGACTGGCGCCACAACTGCGACCGCAGCCGCACCGATGGCGATGTGAATCTGCGCCCCGCGTCCTGGTATCGCAGCCGGCTCGAGCGAAACTTTCGCGAAGTGGGCATGGGGCTGTGGCTGCGCCGTGGCGCGCCGATCACTCTGTGGGCGCTGGAATAGACTGCCTGGCGGGCGCCAGCGTGAATGCTGCGAAGGCGAGGAGCGAGGCCGCAACGGCTGGAAAAATCTCGTGCAGCCATTTCGCCCATGGACTCGTTCCCCAGGCAATCAGCACGGCAACCCCGGCCACATAGGATGCGACTACGGCCCTGCCGTTGCCACGCCGCGAATACAGGCCGAACAGCATGGCCGGAAAGAAGCAGGCCGCGAAGAGGCTTCCCGACCAGGTTGTCAGGCGCACGATACTGGCCGGTGGTTGCCAGGCGATGACTGCGGTGATCACGGCAAATCCGATGACGGCCGCGCGCGTCGCGCCGATCATGCGTCCATCGCTCCAGTGGCTACGACCCGCGCTGGCAAGGAGATCGCGGCAAAACGTGGTTGCAGTCACCAGCAGGACGCTGTCCAGCGATGACATGGCGGCGGCGATCAGGGCCACCAGCAGGAAACCCGCGACCGGCGCGCTGTAGATGCCGCTTGCGAGCAGCGCCGGTATCACCCGATCGGTGTCGTGCAACCCGCTCTCGGGCAGCAACAGCCGGCCGAACAGACCGAGTGGCAACAACAAGCCAAATGCAATCAGGAACCCCGCGGTCGAGATCCACATGCCGATGCGAATGTCGCGCCCTGGTGCGATTCCGAATAGTCGCGACAATTGCCGTGGGTCTACCAGGAACTTGATGGCACCGGCGATGAAAATGCCGAACATGACCGGGGCCGGCACCGGGCCGCCCAGGGTGAACAGCTGCTCACCACCTTCGCGTCCGCGAAGCTCCGCGAGTGCGGCAACGCCTCCAGCGGCTTCCGCGGCGCCGTTGAACATGACCGCCGCGGCGATGATGACGATGATGCCCTGCACGACGTCCGTGCGAACGACGGAGACGAAGCCGCCCACAGCGGTATAGAGCATGGTCACGAGCAGCATGCCGAGTAACGCGCTGGTGTAGGGGATGTCGAAGAAAAATTCGATCGCAGTGCCGATCCCCTTGTAGATCGCCGTCATGTAAAGCACGCTCGCGATCACGATCACGATAGCCGCAACGTAGCGCGCGGATTCACTGCCATAGCGCAGGCCGATGAAATCCGCGACGGTGACGGCGCCGAGCTCATCGGTCATGCGCCGCAATCGCTCGGCGAGCAACAACCAGGCAATCAGCGAAAAGCCCACGAAGAACACGGTGAACAGCAACCACCAGGGCCCGTAGCTATAGCTCTGGCCGGCGAGTCCGATGAAGGTATTGGTACTGAGATAGGTCGCGAAGAAGGACATGCCGATGGCAAAGCCGCTCATCCGACGGCCGCCCACATAGTAATCGCCAACGCTGTGTGATCGTCGCCAGCCCGCGATGCCGTGCCAGAAGATGATCAGCGCATAGAACGACAGCAGTGCCACCGCGCTCCAGTGTTGTTGCCACCAGCTCAATGCGGTCCCGGCGCGCGCAGGCGCACGGCAATGGCAACGAGCAGCAGCAACGCCTGGTAGCCGCCGGCGATGACAAACGGCGCCCAGGGTCCCCAGGCATCGAAAAGCCTGCCGCCGATGGCCGTGAACAGCAGGATGCCTGCGGCGCCGCAGATGCTGCTGCCGGAGATCACCGTGGCCCGCTCACGCGGCGGCGCCTCCTGGCCGATCAGTGCCATCGAGGCCTTCACCACGAAGCCGGTGCCGAGTGTGAGCAGTATCAGCAGCGGAGTCATTTGCATGTCGATGGGCGAGCTGAGCCAGCGCATGCCGAGATAACCGGCCGACGCTATCGCCAGCGCGACGATCATGGCGGTGACTCGATTGACGCGATCGATGAACCAGCCGAACAAGGGCGCCGAAATGAGCGACACGAAATACATGATGAGCACCATGGTGGCAAACGCAGCCATGGCGCGGCCCGCACCGATGCCACTGTCGCGACCCGCATGCACGGCCCAGAGCCCCAGGAACATGCCCTTGATGACGACATCCGAGCGCGCGATGAAGGCGCCGGCATAGGCGAGCGCAATGCGCGGATTGCGAAGCGCGCGCGCCGCCGTTGCTGCGAGTTCGCTGGCGTCCGGTCGCTGGCCCGCGCCGGGCGGCCGTCCGGCCATCAAGCCGCGTGCAGCGATGATGGCCATCGCGAGGCACAGCCCCGCGACCACGAGGTACATGAGCGTACCGCTGTCGACACCGGAATAGCCGTGCTGGGACAGCCACGCCGGCAAGCGGCCGATGGCGCCAGCGACGAACATGGTGCCGAGCGTATTCATCACCGCGGTGAAGCCGATCAGCTTGCCGCGCGAGCGATCTAGCGGGTAGTCGTTGACCAGGGTCGCGAGCATGCCCGCGGTCGCCGCGGCTCCCACGGCGTATACGAGGCGAAAGGCGAGCAACTGATCGAGCGAGGTCGCAAACGGGTAGAGCGCCCAACCTGCCGCGAGGCAGAGCATGCCGAAGACGAAAACCGGCCGACGCCCGATGCGATCGGCGAGCATGCCAAAAGGCAGGAACAACGCGAGACCGACGACCTCGGTCCAGAATGCGAGGTCGCCCGATACCCGGCCCTGGATGGCGCGCGGCACATGCAGATGCTCGCTCAGGATGTAGCTCTGCAGGATCGCCATGCCGCTGAGTGCGCCGATCGTAATGAACGATGCCGCGAGCTTGGTCGCGACATGGCGCGGAGCCACGCCGGGCGCAAGCGCAATGGGTCCGAAACGCGCGCCGGCCTGACCGGTCATTGGCGAGTCCGGCTAGCTGCCGGGTTGCCAGTCGCTGTGTATGGCGAGGCGCATCATCAGACGCTCGCCGGTGTAGTCGGAATTGGGGCTGTGCTGCACTGCGCGATTGTCCCAGAGCATCAGCGACTTGTTGCGATAGCGGAACCGGCAACAGTAAATGTCGCGCACTGAATGTCGCTTCAGCATCTCGAGCAGGGCCTGGCTCTCGCTGTGGTGCAGGCCCTTGATGGCCGTCGTCCAGGCCTGGTTGAGATAGAGCATCTTGCGGCCAGTTTCCGGATGCTTGCAGACGAGCGGATGCTCCATCTGCGGAAATTTCTCGCGCATCGCGGTCAGGATCCCGAGTGCGCGCGCCGTCGCGGTGGAATGATGGCCGGAGTTCAGGCCATATTGCAGCACGTCGTGGATGGCGATCTTGTCATCCAGAAAAGCCCTCATCGGTTCCGACAGGCCGTCGTAGGAGAGATAGTTGCTGGCAAAGAGCGTGTCGCCGCCGGCCTGCGGCACGTTGAGTCCATAGAGCATGGCGCCGAGGCTCGGATTCTTCTGGTAGGTGTGGTCGGCGTGCCAACCGAGATTCTGCGTCGAAAGCTGCTTCGCGTCCTTCGGCGCGCCTTTGAGGTAATAGACACCAGGAACATCGGCCTTGTGCGGCAGGAAGGGTTCTTCCTCGAGTTTGCCGAAGCGCTTGCCGAACGCGGCGAATTGTTCCTGCGTCAGTTCCTGGTCGTGGAACATCAGCGCCTGGTAATCGAGGAAGGCCTTGTGGATGACGGCAAATTCCTCGTTGTCCAGCTCGCCAAGATCGACGTTGAAGATTTCCGCGCCCAGTGCGCCGGTAAGCGGGCGAACCTCGATGCGCTGGCTCGCGCTCGCTTTCATTGCGGCACTCGACATGGCGTGCTCCTTGAGACAGTTGCTGCCCGGTTGAATCGGCGTTATTTCGTGCGCGGCCCCACGCCGAGCGAGGTGATGTCCATGACATGCAACCGCAGACCCTGCATGAAGCCTTTGCCACCACCGCTGCGCGAAGTGGTCCACACCATCTTGCGACCATCGGGCGAGATCGACGGGAAACCGTCGAATCCGGGGTCAAAGGTTAGTCGCTTCGGCACATCGGCTTCACCCGCCTGCATATCGCTCATGAATACTTCCCAGTTGTTGCCATCGACGATGCGCACATAGACGAAGTGGCGGCCGTCGGGCGCCGGATAGGGTGCCCAGTTCATGTCATGGGTGAAGGTGCGCGGTGTGAGTCCGCTGCCGTCGCGCTTGATGGTGAAGATGGTCATCGGCGTCGGCCGCTGGCCGTATTCGCTCGCCTTCCAGGCGCGGAAGATGATGGTCTCGCTGTCGGGCAGGAAATAGGGCGCGCCCTCCTGCCAGTCGTCCGTGAAGGTGAGCTGCTTCTCATCGGTTCCATCCGATCGCATGAGCCACAGATCCATGTTGCCCTTGATCTGCCGGCCGAACACGATCCACTTGCCGTCGGGCGATACCGTGACTTCGGCTTCGTAGTATTCGTTGTTGGTCAGGCGGCGTACGTGGCCACCTTTCAGGTCCGACGTGTAGAGCTCCGAGCCCTGCGGGTAGCGACGCCAGTCGGACCAGCTGCCGATGTCCATGTCGAGGCGATCCTTGATGGACGTCCAGATGAGTTTCTTCCCGTCGGGAAAAAAGTACGAGCAGGCATCCCAGCCATGGTCGTTGACGAGCACGATGTCCGTGCCGTCATCCTTGAAGGTCTGGGTAAGAAAACCGGCGCTCCCGCGGGCGCTCTTGATGGCTTTGTCGCTCTGCACCTGGGCGATGAGGTGCTGGCTGTCTGGACCGTAATAGGCTTCCGCCGCTTCCGGCATGTTCGGAATTTCCCACGATGGCAGTTCGCCTTCAGCCGTGAATTGCTTCGCGCCCGCAGGAACTGCGAGCGGCGCCGGCGTGGACTCGGCGGCTGGTTGTGTCTCCATGCCGCTGCAGCCCGCAAGGCTCGCAAGGACCCAAACGGTACACAATGAGAATGACTCGCAGCTTCGCCTCGGCATGGTGTTATCCCCCAACGTCAGATGTTGCTTTTTTATCAGCAAGCAGCTGGCAATGGCAGTCCGGGGACGAGATTCTGTCAACGTCGCCACGCCGTGGTTGCGACGCAGACAAACAGGGCGCCAATGCTGGCACTTTGCCTGGACCGGATGTAATGTTGTAAGACTTGCCCAACAAGACTCCATTAAAGAGGTAGGCCTTTATGAACAGCAGGGGGATTTTTCGTTGCTTGTTCGCAACAGTGCCCGCAGTGGCGGCGCTTGTGGCGACGCCTGCGGGGGCGCAGTCAAGCCAGGACCAGCTCGACCGTCTGACCGAAATCGTCGTGACGGCCCGGCGCGTCGAGGAAAAACTCATCGACGTGCCAGCGGCCTTGACCGCCATTGGTACGGCGGAGATCGAAGCGCGTGGCATTGCGAACCTCGATGACATCGCTGCCGCGACGCCCGGCCTGCAATTCTCCAACGTCATCGGCGAGTTCCTGCCGGCGCCGGTGATACGCGGCGTAGCGCCCATCGACATTCTTGCGGAACTTAACACAGCGGTGTTCGTCGATGGTGTCTATGTCTCCGGACGCGAGGGCATCAACTTCAATTTCCTCGACCTCGAGCGCATCGAGGTCCTGAAGGGGCCACAAGCAGCGGCCTATGGACGAAATGCTTTCAGCGGCGCCATCAACTACGTGACCAAGCGCCCGAGCGAGCAGTTCGAGGGCAAGGCCAACTTCACGGTTGGCAATCGCGGCAAGCGCAGCATGGGCGTTTCGTTCAGCGGACCGCTTACATCGACCCTTCGTGGCAGGGTCGCGCTGCTTGCCGACGACTGGGATGGCTCCTACGACAACCAGAACCCAAACGGTGCTGATCTCGGCGGTGCCAAGTTCAAGACCGCCCAGGGCATGCTGGTCTTTGCGCCGAGCGAAACCTTCGAGGGCGAACTTTCGTTGTACCTGTCGGATGACCAGATCGACAATTCGGCGTTGTCCGCCGTTGCAGCGAATTGCGAAAACCGGCGCGATGCCGTGCCGACCCTCTCCAGCCGCTTGCTCAACTACTGTGGCGAGCTGCCGACGGTGAATTCCGACAGCCTGAATGCTGTAACCGGTGCAACCGGCGAAGATCGTGATCTCATTCGTTCGCACCTCAAGTTGCATTGGAACATCGGCGCGCATTCATTGGATGCCCTGACCGGCTACTCGAAGCTCGACCAGTCGTTCTTCGTCGACGGTTCGCGCAATTCGGGCGAGACGACAATTTTCACCTACCAGCCGGCGCCCGCGCCGTTCAACCCAACTTTTGGGGGTACGGTCTCCGGCCCAGTTCAACAATTTACCACCGGTTTGCTGCAGATCGGTGGCGGCTCGCACACCAAGGAGCTGAGCCAGGAGCTGCGCTTCAACAGCGATCGCGAGCAGCGCTTCCGTTACTCATTGGGTGCGTACTATTACGATACCGAGTCCAAGGCCGGTGAGGATGGCGTGATCGCAACACGGCCATTGCCCGCCAATTTTGGATCATTTTGTTTGGTGTGCGTCGCGTTCCCACCAACCTTCACGACAGTTGTCGATTTTGCACCTTTCGCGGGGAATGCGACGTTTCTGGAGTGGTTCACCGACCCGGCCGGCGGGTCGCGCTATGCCGATATTTTCATCAGCAAGCAACAGGCAATCTCGGGCTTCTTTCAGACCGAGTACGATTTCGGCGACCGCTGGACGGGCGGTATCGAAGCGCGCTACACGGATGAAGAACGCCGCTCCATCAACCGCGATTCGGCCGAGGACTTCAAAGACAGCTGGGGCCTGGTGAGCTGGCGTGGGTTCGTGCGTTTCAAGCCCACGGACAACATGAGCTGGTTCGCGGCACTCGCCAGCTCTGACAAGTCCGGCGGTTTCGATTCGGCGACGGTGCAGTTCGTCAGCAATCCGGGTGTGGATGTATTTATTCCCGGATCGTTCGATCCCGAGAAGCTGGTCAGCGCCGAAATCGGCTTCAAGGGCGAGTTCAACGACGGGCGCTTCAACACCGAGATCGATGTCTACCACATGGACTGGAAGGACATCGTCATTCCGCAAGTGGTGTCGCAAGTCAACGGCCAGGACATCATCACGCCCACCGCATTCAGCGTGAACGCGGGTGATGCCACCATCAAGGGCTTCGAGTTCCAGATCGACGCCCGGCCGATCGACACCCTGCGTCTGGGTCTTGGTGTGGCCTATATCGACGCGACCTATGACCGTGCGGCGCTCACCACCTTCACGCAGTTCCCGACCTATGCGCCGACCGGCGATGTGTCCGGCAACAAGGTCCTGCGTCAGTCCGATTGGCAGGCGACAGGTACGGCGCGTTACGGCTTCGCTGTGAACGAATCGACCGACTGGTACGTGCGCGGCGATCTGGCCTATCGCGGCAAGCAGTTCGCCGATGCCTCGAACCAGACCATTGTGCCGTCCTCGCTCAATCTCAACATGTCACTGGGATTGGAGAACGAACGTTGGCAGGTCGAACTCTGGGGCCGCAATCTTACTCACGAGGATGCGCCAACAGGAGCGTTCCGCGATGTATATTTCACGAACACATTGCCGAGCGGCGCGAACTCTGGCGGCACGTTCTTCCCGTTCCGCTGGACGGTCTCGCATCCGCGCCTGACGACCTATGGCTTGACCTTCCGTCTGAAGTTCTGACGCGATGAACGATTCCCGCAAGGGAAGCCAGCGGAAATGCAATCGCGCCCGTCAGTGCCTGGCACTGGCGGGCGCGCTGCTTTTGGCCGGTCTCGCGATGGCGCGCGAGCCGGTCTACCAGATGCGTCTCGGCGATCCCGACCGGGCGCAGCGCCTGGCACCCGTGCAGCTCGATGGCATCACGGCGAGCGACAGCGGCGAGTCACTCTCGCCAGCGGGTCTCGCCCGATCGCTCGCCAACGCGCGCATTCTGTTCATAGGCGAGGAACACACTAACTTCGAGTTCCATCGCGTGCAGCTCGAAGTCATTCGCGCCTTGCACGAGGCGGGCCGCGAGGTGTTGATCGGTCTCGAGATGTTCCGCTATACCGACCAGGCGATGCTCGATCGCTGGAATGCGGGTGAAATCGCACTCGCGGATTTTCCATCGGAATCGAAATGGTACGAAGTCTGGTCGCACCAGTGGGGCTACTACCGCGACATCTTCGCCTACGCCCGCGACCAGCACATTCCGATGTATGGCATCAATGTGCCACGCGAGGTCGTGCGCACGGTACGCGCAAAAGGATTTGCTGCGCTCGAGTCGGAAGCCCAGCAACACATGCCGCCGCACATCGACATCACCAGCGCGGATCACCGCAAGTTGTTTCGCGCTTATTTCGATGAAGACGATGCATTGCACAGCCAGATGTCGCCCGAGGCGCTCGAAGGCATGTACCAGGCGCAGACGACCTGGGACGGCGCGATGGCCTGGAATGCCATGAAGGCATTGCAGGCGCACGGCGGCAAGGATGCCATCATGGTGGTGTTCATCGGCTCGGGCCACGTGGCCTTCGGCCTCGGCTCCGTCCGCCAGATCCGGCCGCACTTCAAGGAGCGTATTGCGACGCTGATCCCGGTATGGGTGCGCGAGGAGGATGGCACGCCGGTCGCATCGGTGCGCGCGTCCTACGCGGATTACGTCTGGGGTGTGCCGCCGACCGCTGGCCCGGGACTACCGGAGCTGGGCGTGTCGCTGATGGGCAGCGTCGGCAAGGAACCGACCAAACTCATTCGCGTGGACCGCAACAGCAGCGCCGCTGCGGCGGGTCTCAAAGTGGGCGACATCCTACGCAAGCTCGGCGGCCAGACGATCGACTCGAACGCCGCGCTGCAACGCGTTTGTGCCGATTATCGCTGGGGCGAAGCCGTACCCGTCGTGATCGAACGTGGCGGTGAGACCCGGACGCTGGAGCTGGTGTTTCGTCGACCAACTCCCGCCGCACATTAAGGAGCCAGAATGAGAATGCTTTTACGCTGCATGCCCGCGGTGCTCGTCGCATGGCTGTGCGCGCAGAACCCAATGGCTGTCGCTGCCGCGATCAACACGACGGATACCTGGCCGCATATCGCCATCGACGCAACGCTCGCGCCGGCAAGTCACGAAATCACCGTGCAGGCGACCGTCACGCTGCCCGCGGCGATGGCGGGACAGCGTGTGGAATTCCTGCTCGCTGAGCCGCTCAAGATCGACTCGAGCCGACCGCGTGCCACGGCACTCGCCGCGGCAACCACCGGTGGCTTCAGCGGCATCAACGGCTCGAGTGCGGCGCTCACCCAGTCGGGCCACGCACGTCGCTATCGTCTGCAGCTGCCGAAGGGCGTAAATCAATTCACGCTGCGCTATCGCGGGGTCATCAACTATCCGCTGACCACGCCCGAGCAGGAATACGCCCGCGGCTTCAGCGAAACCGCCGGCCAGATCGGCGAGCAGGGCGTTTATCTCGCCGGCAGCACGCTGTGGTATCCCTACCTCGGCGAGCAGTTGTTCACATTTGACCTGAAGACAGCGGTACCGGATGGCTGGCAGCTGATCAGCCCGGGCAACGGCACGTCGCGCGATGCCGAGGGCCGTGCGCACTGGAGCGCCGAGCTACCCATCGATGAGCTGCACCTGGTCGGTGGTCCGCTGACGCGCTACAGCCGCGCCGCCGGCAACGTCGAGGCACTGGTGTACCTGACAAAGCCCGACAACGCGCTCGCCAACAAATACCTCGAAGCAACGGCACAGTACCTCGAGATGTACCGCCAGCTCATCGGGCCCTATCCCTACGGCAAGTTTGCGCTGGTGGAGAATTACTGGGAGACGGGCTATGGCATGCCGTCGTTCACGCTGCTCGGCCCCCAGATCATACGTTTCCCGTTTATCCTGACTTCGTCCTATCCGCACGAGATCCTGCACAACTGGTGGGGCAATTCGGTCTTCGTCGACTACGGCAGCGGCAACTGGTGCGAAGGCCTCACCGCCTATCTGGCGGATCACCTCATCAAGGAGCAACAAGGCCAGGGCGCGGAATACCGGCGCGACACGCTCAAGCGCTACCGGGACTTCGTGGGCAGCGCGCGCGACTTTCCGCTGACCGAGTTTCGGTCGCGTCACAGTCCGGCGACCGAGGCGGTCGGCTATGGCAAGGCCCTGATGCTCTTTCACATGCTGCGTCGCCAGCAGGGCGATGACGCCTACCGCCGCGGACTTGCGCGCTTTTATCGCGAGAAGAAAGGACAGCGCGCGAGTTTCGATGACCTGCGTGCGGCGCATGAGGCGGATGCCGCATTCTTCGAGCAGTGGGTGACGCGCACCGGCGCGCCACAGCTGTCGCTCGAAGTGGCGCCGACGCGGCGCAATGCCGACGGCACGCATCGCGTCTATGGACATGTGCACCAGTTGCAGGAAGCCGAGCCCTATGTACTCGATGTTCTGATCCGGATCCACACCGCCTCTGGCGTGCGCGATGAAGTGCTGCACATGGACGGGCGCGATGCCGTGTTCGAATACGCAACCGATGCTGCGCCGCTCCTGGTCGAGCTCGATCCCGAGTTCGACCTGTTCCGCGCACTCGATGCGCGCGAAACCGCGCCTTCGGTGGGCATGATTTTCGGTGAATCGGCCATCACCGCCATATTACCCGCCGATGCGAGCGCGGCGGAACTCGGCGCCTGGCGCGAGATGCTGAAATTCTGGCAGGGCCCGGAGCACTCGATCACGGTGGTGAACGATGATTCGCTGCAACAATTGCCCACCGATCGCTCGGTGTGGATCATCGGCCGGAGCAATCGCTTCGCAGCGCCGCTCCTTGCGCCCGATCCCGCCATCGGGCTCGACAGCGATGCGGGCGGCGTGAGTGCGGCGGGCCAGCGTATCGCCTTCGAGGGCCATTCGGCCGTGATCGTGCGGCGACACCCCGCCGATCCCACCCATGCCATCGGATTCATACATACCGCATCGCCGGCGGCGAGTGCCGCGGTTGCACGGAAGCTCCCGCACTATGGCAAGTATTCCTATCTTGGTTTCGCCGGGGATGCAGGTGATAACAAGGTAAAGGGTGATTGGCCGGCGGTGGATTCACCGCTGCGGGTCGATCTGCGCGGCGATACATCGCAAGCGGTGCCGGCGTTGCCTGCGAGCGCTCGGCGCAAGGCGTTGATCGAGTTGCCCGCGGTGTTCGATGCCGCGGCGATGAAGGCGGATGTCGAATGGCTCGCCGATCCGGCACGCGAAGGACGCGGCCCCGGCAGTGCGGGCCTTCGAGCCGCCGGTGATTTCGTCGCCGCGCGGATGAAATCGATGGGTCTGCAACCAGGTGGTGTCGATGGCGGCTATTTCCAGCCCTTTGATGTCGCTGCGCGCGAAGGCGCCAAGGGCTTCAGTACCCGCAACGTGATCGGCGTGCTGCCGGGGAGCAATCCGGCGTTCGCTGGCCAGTGGGTGCTGCTGTCGGCGCATTACGATCACCTGGGTACCTCGGGCCCGGGCGTGCGGGTGAACGAACTCGGCCGCGTGCATCCGGGTGCGGATGACAACGCCAGCGGCGTTGCGGTGATGCTCGAACTCGCGCGAAACCTTGCCGCGGGTGGTCCGTTGCCGCGCACCATCGTGTTCGCGGGTTTCTCTGCCGAGGAATGGAAACTCGTCGGTTCGCACTACTATGCGGATCATCCGACACCCTTGCCGATGTCGGGTCTTCGTGCCGTGGTCAATCTTGACACGGTCGGGCGGCTTGGCGACCAGGCGATCAAGGCGCTCGCCACAGGAACCGCGAGCGAATGGGTGCATGTCTTTCGTGGCGTTGGTTTTACGACCGGCATCAAGATCGAAAGCATCCCGGGAGCCGCCGAATCGTCGGACCAGATGAGCTTCATCGAGAAGGGCATCCCGGGGGTGCAGCTGTTTACGTCCGCGCATCTCGATTACCACCGGCCGACCGATACGGCGGACAAGATCGATTCGGCCGGCATGGTCAAGGTTGCAACGGTTGCGAAGGAGACGATTGTCTATCTGGCCGAGCGCATCGAACCGCTCACGGTGACGATCGATGGCGCGGCATCGGCCGGTGCCGGGCGCACCGCGAGTGAGGGCGGCGCGGCTGGCGGGGGCGGGGCGAGCAGCAGTCCGCGGCGCGTGAGCTTTGGATTCGTTCCGGATTATGCATTCCAGGGTCGCGGCGTGCGGGCGGAGTCGATCGTGCCGGGCTCGCCCGCAGATCGTGCGGGCCTGAAGTCGGGTGATGTGTTGCTGCAGATCGATACGACGCGAATCGAATCGCTGCGCGGTTTTGCCGATGCCTTGCGACCGCTGCAGCCGGGAACCCGGGTAACCGCTCGCATCGAGCGCGGCGGGGCGCCACGGACCGTGCAAGTCGAGCTGACCGAACGCTGATCCCGCGCCGGTCCCCAGCCCAGGCGTCGCCGCTTGCCAGCCCGGGTGCGGGCAGCGCAAGCTGTGCCGTCCATAACAATACGAGAACGGGGGATCACATCATGATTACGGCGTTGTATGCCGGCCTGCTCGGCCTGCTGGCTATTGTCCTCGGCGCGAAAGCCGGAGGACTGCGTGGCAAGTTGGATATTTCCATCGGTGATGGCGGCAACAAGGAGCTGTTGCTTGCCATGCGTCGCCACGCCAATTTCGCGGAGTGGGTACCGATTGCGCTGATACTGATCGTGCTGATGGAAATGCGCGGCGTCGACACGCGCTGGGTCCACGGCCTGGGCGCTGGGCTCGTGGTCGCAAGAGTCTGCCACGCACTGGGGCTGAAAGCCGATTCAATGAAGAGCTATCTCCGGCTGGTTGGCGCGGGTGGCACGGCACTGATCATCGCGATCGCCTCGGTCTGGTCCATATTCAGCTACTTCCAGATTTGATCCTGTCGGACACGCCGCTGCGAGGCTTCGAACTGCGTCGCGGCGGCGTCAGTCCTGCTGCATCGGAGATCGAGCAGCTGCGCCGATTGATCGTGGAATATGCCGGATGGCTCAACGAGGATCTCGGATTCCAGGGGCTCGAGCAGGAGCTGGCGACGCTGCCCGGCAAGTACGCGGAGCCCGCGGGTGCTTTCCTGATTGCCTATCCGCGCCACGGCGAGCCCGATGGCGAGCAGGCTGCGGCGGGTTGTGTCGCCATGCGGCCGCTCGAAGCGGGCGTGTGCGAGATGAAGCGACTGTGGGTGCGCCAGAGTGCGCGGCAGAATGGACTCGGGCGCGCATTGTCGCTGGAGATCATGGCGATCGCACGCACGGCCGGCCATCGGACCATGCGCCTCGATACGCTTGCGCACATGACGCCGGCGCTTCGGCTGTACGAAGGGCTCGGCTTTCGGCGCATTGCCGCGTACTACCCGAACCCGCTGCGCGATGCGGTCTATCTGGAGTGCCCGCTCGATAGGCGGTGAGTGGACCGCCGTCCTCGACGCGAAGCGGCAGGTGATCAAGCGGGCTCGCGACACCGGCGGCGGAGGATTTGAGGATGTGGGTGTAGATCATGGTCGTGCTGACATCCGCGTGGCCCAGTAGTTGCTGCACGCGTCGGATGTCGACACCGGCATCGAGCAAATGGGTAGCAAAGGAGTGCCGCAAGGTGTGCGCGGATACTTTTTTGTCGATGTTTGCCGCCCGTGCCGCACGCGACAGCGCGCGACCGACCGTCTGCTCGTACTGGTGATGTCGACGCAGCTGTCTGGTCCGCGGATCGACCGACAACGTGGGCGAAGGAAAAAGCCAGTGCCAGGAGAAGCTGACAGGCGCGCGTGGATACTTGCGCGCCAGCGCCTCGGGCAGTTCGACGCCGGGGACACTCGCTTCGCGGTCGAGGTGCCAGAGATGGCGCGAGCGAGAAATCGCGCTGCGCAGCAACGACTCCGACAACTTGGGCAACATGACGACGCGGTCCTTGCCGCCCTTGCCCTGGCGAACAATCAGAACGCGCCGGTCGAAGTCGAGGTCCTTGATGCGAAGCAACAGACACTCGCGCAACCGCAGGCCGGCGCCATACAGAAGCTGCGCGATGCAGAGGAAATGCGGGTCCACATGACGCAGGAGGTTGATTATCTCCTCGCGCGACAGCACCACCGGCAGATACGCGCGCCGTTTGGGCCGACCGATCTCATCGAGCCAGGGCAGGTCGACATCGAGCACCTCCCGATAGAGAAAGAGCAGCGCCGACAACGCCTGGCTGTGCGTTGACGGCGCAACTTTGGCTTCGACCGCGAGGTGCGTGAGAAAAGACTCGACGTCGGCCGCGTGCAAATCGCGCGGGTGCTTGAGCCCGTGGAACCTGACGAAGCGCCGTGCCCAGAAAACATAGGCCTGCTCGGTGCGGTAGCTGTAGTGCTTGTAACGCACGCGCTCGCGCAACTGATCGAGCAGACGTGTGGAGCGCAACGATGGGCGGGCGCCTGTTTTCACGAAACCAATATAACTGTATATGCATACAGCTACAACCGCCTTTTGGCCGCAAATCAGGCCGGTTGCAGTACGTACTCAACTGGTGTTATCCGGCGCCGTGCTAGTGTTACAAGGCATGGACCGCACATCTACAAC